>JAXLUK010000009.1:0-29242 GCA_046329555.1 Chitinophagales bacterium | reverse complement strand
CAATATTACGATAAGGATTCATGCGGGTTTCAGCCAATTCGTAGAATCGCAATAGTACGGTAAACCAGCAGTGGCGAGGGTTTCAGCCTCAATCGTAAAATCGCAATAGTACGGTAAACAAGTAGTGGCGCGGGTTTTGGGTAATCGAATCATTCTATCGCAATAATACGATAAGCAATAGCGCGGGTTTGGGGCGATGCCATCCCAAAATCGAAATATTACGACAAGCATTCATGCGGGTTTCGGCCAAATCGTAGAATCGCAATAGTACGGTAAATAAGTAGTAGTGCGGGTTTCAGCATCAATCGTAAAATCGCAATAGTACGGCAAACAAATAGTGGCGCGGGTTTTGGGTAATCGAATCGTACTATCGCAATAATACGATAAGCAATAGCGCGGGTTTGGGGCGATGCCATCCCAAAATCGCAATATTACGACAAGCATTCATGCGGGTTTCGGCCAAATCGTAGAATCGCAATAGTACGGTAAACCAGCAGTGGCGAGGGTTTGAGCCTCAATCGTAAAATCGCAATAGTACGGCAAACAAGTAGTGGCGCGGGTTTTGGGTAATCGAATCGTACTATCGCAATAATACGTTAAGCAATAGCGCGGGTTTCGGGCGATGCCATCCCAAAATCGCAATATTACGATAAGGATTCATGCGGGTTTCAGCCAATTCGTAAAATCGCAATAGTACGGTAAACCAGCAGTGGCGCGGGTTTCGGCCAATTCGTAAAATCGCAATAGTACGATTAAGCAAAAGCGCGCTTTTCCCCAATCGCGGCAGTGGGCGAAACGGAAAGCGTTTTTTGGGGGCGGCGTAAGACTTACGATACGTAGTGGATTGCCCTTAATGCGGTAAAGAAATATCGACAGTGTTCCGAGCCGCCACCCAAAAAACCTTGGGAGTGGAGCACACGGCGCCGCACCCGCGGCGAGGTACGAAGCCGCGGCGCGGCGGCCGCCATTAAAATTAGCCGGTGCATCCATCAAAGAGAACTTTCCCCTGTGTTAGCTATGCCACCCCCCTGATTATTCTCATTCCCAAATTGCCCATTCTTTTTTACGTTTGCCGCGCTTAACAATAAAACATGACAAAAATTACCGTAGTAGGAGCCGGTGCCGTGGGCGCCACTGTAGCCGACAACATTGCCCGCCGTGAACTGTGCCAGGAGCTGGTACTGGTGGATATCAAAGAAGGTATTGCCGAAGGCAAAGCCGCAGATATGATGCAAACCGCCACCCTGTGCGGCTTTGACACCAAGGTGATTGGCAGCACGAACGATTATTCGAAAACGGCTGGTTCGAAAGTAGCCGTGATTACATCGGGTATTCCGCGCAAGCCGGGCATGACGCGCGAGGAGTTAATCAGCACCAATGCTTCTATTGTTAAAGGCGTTACAGAAAACCTATTGAAATATTCTCCGGATTGCATCATCGTAGTGATTTCAAATCCGATGGATACGATGACTTATCTGGCGCTGAAAACCAGTGGTGTTGCGAAGAACCGCATCATTGGCATGGGTGGTATTTTAGATAGCTCGCGCTTCAAATTCAATCTGGCCAACACCTTGCAGTGTTCTCCGAACGACTTACAAGCGGTGGTGATTGGCGGTCATGGCGATACCACCATGATTCCATTGACTCGTTTGGCTACGCTGAACTCGCATCCGGTAAGCAACTTGCTGAGCGCCGATCAGCTAAAGCAAATTGCTGCTGATACGATGGTGGGTGGCGCTACGCTTACGAAGCTGATTGGCACTTCGGCCTGGTATGCACCGGGCGCAGCCGGAGCTGCTTTGGTTGAAAGCATTGTTCGCGACGAGAAGCGCGTATATCCTTGCTGTGTAGCGCTGGATGGCGAATACGGTCAGAAAGACATTTGCTTAGGCGTACCAGTAGTGATTGGCGCCAAGGGTTGGGAAAAAATCATTGATTACAAGCTTACCGCTGAAGAGCAGGATGCCTTCAACAAGAGTGCTGATGCGGTGCGCAGCATGAATGAAGTGTTGCAGACGCTGGCTGTTTAAGCCATAGCTGCAAAATAAAAGCGGGCTGTATTTCGAAAGAATGCAGCCCGCTTTTTTATTGAGTAATAAGGATTGAACTAGTCTTCCAACCAGAATTTAGGCAGTTTTTCCAGGATTTCGATGTTTTCGAATTTGCTGCTTTTCTTAATGCCGGTTTTAAGGGCCCAGCCGCTCATTTTATTGAGGCCGTCGCGCAAGGTAGTGCTGGTGCCAGTGCCAAAAACCCGGCGCGCCTTGGAGTGGTCGCTGTAGGCATGTACCACTTCATTACGGGCTTCGAGGTAGCGCAATTCACTGCGCATGTTCATGGCGTCCATTACCGTTTCCGCCAGTTCTTTCACTGTGTATTCCTTGTCGGCACCTACGTTGAAAATTTCGTTTCGTGCAGCGGGCACGTTTACGCAATTGGCAATTAGGGGCGCAATATCGCCGATGTAGCTAAAGGCGCGGGTTTGCAAGCCATCGCCGAAAACGCTCAACTGTTTGCCTTGCATGAGTTGATTCATGAAGATACCCACCACATTACGGTAGCGGTCGCCCAGGTTTTGGTATTCGCCATACACATTGTGCGGACGGAAGATCACATAATCTAAACCGAACATTTCATGTGCTACGCGCAATTCCATTTCTACGGCGTACTTAGCCACACCATAAGGATCTTCGGGAACCGGCACCATATCTTCGCGCAATGGCGGTTTGCCCGCGCCGTAAACGGCAATAGATGAGGTGAACACGAACATCTTGATTTTATTCTTGATGGATTCGTTGATCAGGTTAACGGAACCCACCAGATTATTGTTATAGTTAAACCGGCGAATAAAATGGCTCAATCCTTCGGCGGCGTATGCAGCCAGATGATAGACGTAATCGAACTTTTCTTCTGCGAACAATTTGGCCAGCAGTTCGTGATCCATGATGCTGCCCTGTATGAAGCGCGCTTTTGGATTTACATTTTCCTGAAAGCCACCGCTAAGGTCGTCGAGAACCACCACATCGTGGCCCATACTAATGAGTTCGTTGGTAACATGGGCGCCGATAAATCCGGCACCTCCGGTAACTAGTGATTTCATACGTTCTTTTATGCTTGCTAAAAAGGCCGGATAAATGAAGTGCGAATCTATTTGAATTTTTGATAAATACCCCAGTAGCGTTCTACGCCTTTGTCGAGCGAAAAATAGTCGATAGCGCCGCTGCGAATAGCTTGAGGCTTGAATTGACGGGATAACAATTCCGTAACCGTTTTTTCATATTCCGATTCATTGAATCCGCGCACCAGCAAGCCTGATTGGTATTGCTCCACAATTCTGTCCGTATCACCGATACCCGTATTGCAAATCAGTGGAATTCCCATGCCCATTAGTTCGCCTTGCTTGGTGGGAGAAGAGCCATTTTTGGAAAAAGTGGGACGGATGAAAAAAATGGAGTATTGACTTAATGCCAAATAATAAGGCACTTCCGTTCTTGCGGCAGCGCGCACCACAACTGCATCGGGCGGAATGCCGCTTATTGCTGCGTGCGCGTAAATTTCTTCGGGTTTATCTTGCGTAATGAAAAGCAGGCGGGCATCGGGGCGGCGGCGGTGCAGGACGGCAAAAAAATCCATCATTTCTTTCACCATGTACCAGGTGCCCAGGCTGCCCAGGTAGCTTAACAGCAATCCACCGGAAGGGTTGATTGCTGCGCGTAACTGGTTAAGGCGTTCGGTATTTAAATTATCTGTATGGAATAAATCCATATCGGCACAACAAGGAATCACTTCAAAATGTTTGGCCGCATTGGGCCACCAGTTGTTGATGATGTCGCGCCCGGCATAGGTGAGGGAAACCGCTTCATCACTTTCGCGTACGAAGGCCGCTTCTTGCTTTTTAAAGAATTGGTAGATGGTTTTATAGATAGGGTTGCTCAGTTTCCAGAGTCCGCCTTCTACGCGCTCATCGGCCCAGAAACCGCGCATATCAAAAATAAACTTCAGGCCCAGGCGGCGTTTCAAATGAAGGCCAATCAGTGCGCTGAGGTAGCTGCGGCAATGCACCACAGTGATATGGTGTTGCTTCACCAATTGATGCGCTTTACGCCGCATTTTCCAGATGTCGAAAAGGGTTGAAAGAACCGGCGGTTGTTTGGTGTAGGGCAGTGGCTGCCAATCGATTCCGGCCTGTTGCATGATTTGCGCAATTTCTTCACCCCGTGTACGCATACGCTCCGGCTTTTCGAAGCTAATCAAATGAAAACGCAATCCTTTTTTCGACAAGCCCATTAAATAAGGCATTACCTGACTCTGGCCCAACGGATCGGTCATGCCATCATAAGAAAGATAAAGCACATCCATCACGGCATATTTTTTCTCAGCCATTTATGCAGCACAATCAGCAACCACAGCCGATTATACAAATAGTGCTCGCCATTGCGGAAGCGTTGCACCAACATTTGCACCATATCGGGCCGCACCAGACCATAGCGACTAACAATACTATAATTCAAGTTGTCATCAATCAGAAATGACAACTCATTGAGCAACCAATCCTGAAGTGGAATGGCAAAGCCTTGTTTGGGCCGATCGAAAAGTGCTTTGGGTGCCTTGCTGTACAACACTTCTTTTAGTAAGTACTTGGCCACACCGCCCTTGTATTTCAGCGAAGGGTCGAGGTTCAGCGCGTATTCTACGATGCGGGAGTCGAGGTACGGTACGCGGGTCTCGAGGGCGTAGCGCATACTGGCGCGATCTACCTTAACCAATAAATCATCTTGCAGATAGCAATACACATCAAACAGCGATTGCTGTTCCATTGGGTTTAGTACGCGGGCCGTTCTAAGTTGCGCAATCAGTTTAGAGTAGTTTTCAAAAAACAGTTCTTCTTCAAAGTGCCTGCTGGTATGATCTTCCTCCATCACCAGAACGCCATCTTTCATGATATGCTGCACTTCGTAGGTAGAAAAGTAATATTGTTCTTGTGAATAGATGTGCGAATACAGGTCGCGTTTAGGCACCCTGCGGAATAACTCGGTGGCCCTACGGTAGCGATTCGGCATATAAGGCAAAGCCGCAGCCATTAAGCCCTTGCTCAGGTTAATGATTGGATTATTTAACCGCTGCGCCCACCTGTAGGAACCATATCCAAAAAACAATTCATCGGCACCTTCACCAGAAAGCACTACCGTTACCTGCGACCGGGCTAAGCTGGATACCAGCAACGTAGGAATGGCGGAAGAATCTGCAAAAGGCTCATCGTAAACATCATCCAGATTATCCATCAGCTCCATGGCATTCTGATAGGAGACAATGTATTCGTGGTGATCAGTTTTTAAATGTTTGGCCACTTCAACGGCGTAGCGCGATTCATCAAACCGGTTTTCTTTAAACCCGATAGAGAATGTCTTTACCTTGTTCGGAGAAAGCTCTACTGCCTGAGCGGTAACCAAACTGGAGTCGATGCCTCCACTTAAGAACACCCCAATAGGCACATCGCTGATTAACTGCAGTTGCACCGCATCGCGCATCAAATCAGATAACTGCTTTTTACTGCGGGTTTCTCCGGTAGTCACTGCCGGGGCAACTTTATCAGCCAGCTCCCAGTACTTCTGCCAGCGCATGCCATTTTTAGAAATCACCGCATAGGAACCTGCGGGAAGCTTGAAGATGTCTTTGTAAATGGTAAAAGGGGTTGGAATAAATCCGAAATGCAGAAAGTCGCCAATTTTTGCGTGGTTAAGTTCCAGTTTCAGATTCGGTATTTGCCGAATCGTTTTTAATTCTGATCCGAAGGCAATATCACTTCCATTCCACCAATAGAAGAGCGGCTTCACGCCCACTCTGTCGCGGCAAAGCACCAGTTGCTCTGTTTGTCGGTCGAAAATGGCAAAAGCAAAAATGCCATTTAGCTTTTCAAATGATTTTCTTCCCCATCGCGCATAGGCTTCCAGAATTACTTCCGTATCAGAGGTAGTACGGAAGGTAAAGTCTGGCACTTCCTGTTGTAATTCCGCAGCTATTTGCTGAAAGTTATAGACCTCTCCGTTATACGCTATGGTATATCGGCCACATTGCGAGTGCATCGGTTGATTAGACCTGGCCTGCAAATCGATAATACTCAACCTGCGATGCCCCAATCCACAAAGAGGCTCGCCGCTCTTTGCTCGGGCATCACTGAAAAAATAACCAAATGCATCAGGCCCCCGGTGTTGAATTACCGTAGTCATAGCCTGCAATAACTCCCGGTTGAGAAGTCCATTGGTAGAATAATATCCGGCAATACCGCACATCAGTGTTGAGTTTTTATAAAGGGATAAAGGAGGGTATGCTTCACGATGGCGATGGTGCGCCGGTTAAATATCAGCGCAGGATGGGCTTTCAGCGCCATCATCAGGTAATGCCAACCGCGGTTCACTTCTCCGGCCAAAACCAAATGCAGCGCGATATAGCTATCTGAATAGGCTTCAAACACATGCAGCTTATTGCTGAACCGCTTTGATACCGCGGGATTGCAGAAGGCGTAATAGAGCAACAAATTCTTGCGCTTAATTAGTCCGCGCTCATTGCTGGTAAGTACCGAACGGCCGTCGTGCACTACAATAAAAGAGGTGATGGTATTGTCTACCACAATAGGATAATGGCAGCCGATGCGCAGCCAAAGTTCATAATCTTCAGATGCAGAAAGTTGCCGGTCTTCATTAAACCGGAATTGCTCGGTCACTTCCTTTTTAAGAAAAACGCCATTGCAACTGAGCAGATTCCCCTTCTCCATTTCATTCATATCGAAATACGATCCTGCAAAATGATCGGGTTGGCGGAGCCGTTCACCTTCTGCGCTGCGTACTTCGTAATTTAGGTAGAATACATCAGGCCATTGGTGGCGCTCAACTACGGCCACGGCTGTAGATAAATGATGAGGCAGCAATAAATCGTCGGAATCAAAAAAGTTGATGTATTGTCCTTTGGCCAGCCTTGCGCCATAATTGCGGGCGGCGGCACGTTCGGCGTTTTCTTTCGGATAATAATGTACACGAGGATCTTTGATACCGCGCATCACCTCGGCGGTGTTGTCGGTACTGCCATCATCAACTACAATTATCTCAAAGTTGCCATAGGTTTGCTCCAATACACTTTGAATGGTTTTCTCAATAAAACCGGCCCGATTGTATGTGGGAATGACGATACTGAAAAAAACACCCATCGGCTACGAATAAAGTTGTTCCAAGGCATTTATCATAACGGGCAAATCAAAATCGTGCACCACGCTGGTTCTGGCGTTGGTAATCAGGCGTTCTCGCAAGGTGTTATCAGAAAGTAAACGGTTTACCGCACCGGCTATTGCCGCCGGATTCTGATAAGGCACCACCAATGCATTTTCTTCATTTCGAACAAAATCGTTGGCGATACCTGACAAGGTAAATACGCAGGGAATACCGGCCGCCGGAGCTTCTACATAGGTTTGTCCGAAAGCCTCGCTGTGATTATCGATTGGAACATGAACAAACACATCAAACAACTGATACAACGCAAACAGGTTGTTTTCAAAAGGAATTTCTAGGTAAGAACCCTCGGGAAGCTCCCGTAACAACGCATGAATTTCCTGTTTATAGTTGCCGCGGGCATTAGCCAGAATCAGCAAAGCCTGAGGATGTGTTTGCAGTACAGATTTAAATGCTGCAATAATATCCTGCACCCCTTTCCAGTAAGTGAAGCGCGAGATGCAGCCAATAACCGGACGTCGGCTTTGTGGGTTATATTGGCGCTGAAGCGCAGCGATATCAGCAGGCGGAACTGTGGCGAAATCGGCCAGTTTGAAGCCATGATGTACGATGGTCACTTTCTTTGCAGGCACCTGTTCCATCTCAATCAATACCTGTTTCACATTGTTGGTAATGGCAACGATTGTGGTAGCCAGCGCATTGTTGTAGCGATCATACTTAATAGCAGCAGGGAAAAACTGATGATGATAGGTGGAATGATGACGGGTATAAATGCGCTTGGGAATGCGCAGCAACCAGGCGGCTGTTAAGCCACATAAATTAGCCTCGAACAAATGGCAATGTACCGCCCGCGGACGATGCCACAGCAAATGCCAGAACACTTTAAGAAAGGCCAGCGGCAAATCTTTTTTTCCGCGCAGCAAAATTCGCTTCACGGAAATACCTGCCGACTTAAGTTCGTTTTCAAGCACCGAATCACCAGGGTTCAGCAATAGGAAATCCATTTCAAAGCGATTGTGGTTGATATTGGCCGCAATCCATTCAAAGGCCAGCGCCTTATCGATATTTGACAAAATGGAAGTTACCCTGATCTTCTTCATAAACCCATCACCTGGCTATACAGCACATCGCTCTCGTGATAAGAAATAAACTGCCTCGAACTTTTATGCTTCGAGAATACATAATTACGCTCATCATAATTCAGTTCCAGTGAATCAATGCGCATTAATCCATCGGGTAGCGGCTTGTAGAAGGTATACCCCTGCTCGCGCATGAATGCTTCGATTTGCTGCGCGTGATCAGTGCGCAACTTTCCTTTTAGCGCCGGGTTTTTATAGGCTTCAATTTCTGCAAACAACACCTCTATTACCAGCACCGGCGAGCAGGTTGCCAGTGTGCCCACTGCACCTTTAAGCACGCTTAACTCATGCCATTCTACATCAATCTTAATAAAGTCGGGCCGCAACTGATTTTCCTTTACAAACTGATCCATCGTGGTTGCCCGTATACTTACTTCGGCCACATCTGTTTGATGGAAATCGGCATTGCTGGAGGCCGAATAGCTGATTTCGCTTTTCGGCACAAACAACGACAAGGTTCCTTCCGCATCTGATAAAGCCAGTTGTTGCGGATGAATTTGAAACGGATTAAGTGCTGCGTTTTGCTTTAGTCTGTTGAAGATACTAGGCACCGGCTCAAAGGCGTAGGCTACCAGTTTCGGCTGCATGGCACAAGCTGCTAAACTGAAATGGCCGGTATTGCCACCAACATCCAGCAGGCAGGAACAGCGTTTTACCGCCATGGCCACAAAACGGTCGGTACCCACTTCATAATCGATATTGAAAAATGCCGCTTTAGCGATGTAATCGTCTCCCTTACTCAGTACTTGATACGACCCTCCTGGCACCTCTATCTTCACATTGCCGCTCACCGGCCAATGCAATGTTATCCAGTGATAAAAAGACGTCCATCGGCGGTGCATCCCGCGAAGCATCTGGCGCACCAGCGAATTCAGCAACGGAGCATTTCTTAATGATTTTAAAAGTTGTTTCATAATTTCTTAGCTGTATATCCCCGATAAAGGCGGATGGCATGTAGTCGGTCAATAACGGCGATGCTCAACGCATCGCACCATGTAGCGTTTGGAAGAATAGAGAAAAGACCCTTCAAAATCGGATAACACTGATTAACTATCCGATAATAGTACTTTTTTAGGCCTTCATAATGAAGCGCCATGTCGGCGTATCCGAAATCGGCTGCCAGGCGGCGCGTGGTTCCCGTGCGCTCTTTGCGTGCCAGCCATTGATCCATATCCAGGCGGTCGCTTTCATTGTGATACACCATAGATAAGGGATCAATCATTACAGGAACCCCTGCTTTGCGCAATCGTTCCATGAATTCATAATCCTCGGCTCCGGAAAAAGGGAATCGCTCATCATAACCGTTCATGGAATTAAAAATTGCTCTGGGTATAGCCAGATAATAACTGGCGCCGTGGCCAGCGGCAAACGGTTGATCTTCCTGCCAAGTCATCGTCTTTCGCCAACCTTGCAGCGAGTCGTATTGATAATGGCGCAAGTATCGCCCGAATTTAGATTGATCCATTTCCCGCTGCAACGCTTCAGGATAAACCCAGTTAGGATTGACACACCATTCAGGATGTTCCCGATACAATTCCAGAGTACGCTCCAAATTTTCACGTGTAATCAGTACATCATCATCCAAAAACAACAACAGCGTACCAGTGGTATTGGCTGCACCAAAATTACGTGCAGATGCAACACCCGCCTTTGGGTTTGACATCAACCGCACCTGCTCATTGGTAACAGGCATATCAGGCGCTCCGTTTTTGTAATCGTTTACTACCAGAATTTCAGCATCCAACCCCTGAACAGCGGTAATGGCGGCGCGAATCGTTTGCTGAAAAACCACACCTCTGTTGAAGGTGGGAATGATAATGGATAGCAACATATTTTAGCACCGGCTTAGCTGGTATACCGTAGCATACCGCGCCGAAGGCTCCTCCTTTTTTTGTTCGGGCCGAATATAACAATTCGCGGTAACCCCTCCACCGCTGCCAAGTGTTAGAACTGGAAGTAAATGAACTGGGTTTCTTCAAATTTTCCGAAAAACAAAATACCATAAACTGCGGCGAAATACACGCACCAGCGCAATACCGGCGACCGCTGACTAAACCACTCCTGCATGCCGACATGACTTTGCATCTTATCTACGGCCAAAAGTAGCGCCAGAGCTACAGGAATAATCATCCAGTCAAGCAGTTCGATTCCCTTGAAGTATCCTATCACCTGGAAAATTTTATGGGTGTGAATGATGGTGGAAATATCACTGCCCAGTCCCATCACCGAATGCTGAAGTACGGTGAAGGCGTCGCTAAAGGTATTGGCCCGGAAAAACACCCAGGCTACGGTTACTAATACAAAGATTACCGTCATTTGCTGCAACCGATACCACATCGATTTTTCTGAAACATGCGCCATCTCTCTCAACCGCTTCTTTACGGGTTCCAGCAAACTGCCCGCAATTTGATAGATACCATGAAGCGCGCCCCACACAATGAAGGTCCAGTTAGCGCCGTGCCATAAACCACTTACCATAAACACAATGAAAATATTGCGGTACCACTTCCAACGAGCCACGCGGTTACCACCAAGCGAGATATAGAGATAATCTTTAAACCAGGTGCTGAGCGATATATGCCAGCGCTTCCAGAATTCTGCAATGGTTTTAGAAAAGTAAGGACGGTTAAAATTCCGCATCAAATGAAAACCCATTACACGGGCACTGCCAATAGCGATATCGCTATATCCGCTGAAATCGCAATAAATCTGAATACTAAAAAATATCATGGCCAGAATTACCGCCACACCATGATAATGTTGCGGATCATTATAAACGCCATTCACCAGGATACACAAGCGGTCGGCAATCACCACCTTTTTGAACATCCCCCACGCCATCAGGCGCAGGCCGCTAACTACCTGCCGATAATCGAAATGATGCTCCTCCCGAAATTGCCACAACAAATTTTGCGGACGCTCAATAGGCCCCGCTACCAATTGCGGATAAAACATCACATACAAACTATAAATACCAAAATGCCGCTCTGCAGGCTGGTGGCCGCGATAAACTTCAATGGTATAACTCATCGCCTGGAAAGTGTGAAAGGATAGGCCAATGGGCAAAATGATATTGAGCAACGGAATGTTATGAGCCTGCATGCCGATGTGATGTAGCATCTCATTCACGTTACCGATAAAGAAGTTGTAATACTTAAAAACAGCTAAAACACCAATGTTCGCTACCAGGCTCATCATCAGATACAGCTTTCGCCTGCTGCCCTGCGCATCTTCAATCAGAATGCCCGCGATGTAATCGATGATGATCGTAAAAATCAAAATCAGAATATACACCGGAATGAAGAACATGTAGAAAATGCAGCTGGCAATAAGTAGGTGCAACCAGCGCCATCTATGCGGTAACAGGAAGTACAACAGCGTTACCACCGGGAAGAAGATCAGAAACTCGAGGGAATTGAACAGCATCAGCGGTAAATTTTTTGAAGAATAGAAATGGCAACCGGCTCTTTATAGTGCATCGGATCGTAGTAATTACCCATGAACGAAGTATATTCATTCACACCTGAAAAATTATGTACATGCGCAGCACCAAAAACCTGCTCCAGCACAGCACAATCACGGGGATGCATGCGGATTTGATCATACAGCGGATTGACAATCACTTCTACGCGCGTGTTTTCGTTTTGAAGTGCTGAGGCGATTTCATGCAACATGGCTTGCTGTGCTTCGCCAATTACCGCGTCACTTTGAGTCTTGCCCTTACGCACATCAAACACATCGGCATGTTCGCGATAGTAGCCCACGCTATCAGCGTGCAACAAGCTATCGTAACCGGTATAATAAAAGTTGTTGCGTTCGCCCTCCGTAGTAAAGTAGTTGGGTTTTATCTGGAAGGCGGTTCCCTTGAAAGCGTCGCGGTTACCGGTTAACCTGAATTGAAGGTATCTTTTGAAGAAGAAATCTGTGAAATAGCTTTTTAAGAAAACAGATTGAAAAGCATATCGACTTTCACCACTTACGTCAGGGTGTTTGATATGAATCACATCTTTATCGTTGGCGATACTTTTTAACAGCGATTCATCTAGAATCAGCAATACATTTTTGGGATGCGCACCAGAAGCAAGAATCAGCTTTACTTTACCGCTAACACCAAACAAAGTTTCCGATAAGGCATCAAAGTGGTACGCACGGGAACCAGCAGGCAGAAACTGCTCCCACACCTGCGTTCTATAAACGAACGAGCGCGAGCTGCCAAAAATAAAGGCATCAAAGGGTTTGCTTTGTTGCCCTGCTTTGAAGTTTTGGGTAGAAACAAAATCGCGGTTGAGTTCAAAAGGCTGCCAATTGTAATAATTATCGAACCCCTGCGGGTGAACTACCTTGTACGGATCAAACCACCAATAAGCCAGCGCCAGCAAGCCTGCAGGCATTGCTACCAGCGCGCATTTCAGCAACAGCAAAAAGTAGTTTTGTTTCATTTAATCACAGAGTACCTGCAACAGCCTTTCGGAAGCACCGGCATCCGTTGCAAATAAAAATTTTTTCTTTAAACGACTGTAATCAGCGCTGCTGGCCTGCTGGCCTGCCGCCATTACTTGCTCCGCAAAGGAACGAAATGCTGCCATCGACTTAAGGTTCGCCAATGCCGGCTCCTGACCAAAAGGAAAGTAATCAGCCAAAGAGCGCCCACCGTAATAGCTTACAAAGCAAAACGGCTTTTCAAAGTAAATAGCTTCTAAAACAATGCTCGACGACTGGGTGCACACCAAATCACTCCAGAACACAGCATCATTTAAGTGAATTTCTTCATGGGCAAAACACCGCTGACCTGAATAACCATTGCGCTGAATCACATCCGCCACCCCCGTATCAGCTTCAGATGGATGTTTTTTGACGATAAAATTCCACCCTTTCTCACCACATAATCGGGAAATATCACCGGCAATCAATGCCTTCTCTTCATCGTGAATTTTATTGGCTGCACCCCAGGTACTGGCAAAAAAAATCGTGCGCTGATCAGGGTCTAAACCATGCTTTTGAAAGAATTCCGATTTGTTGCCCGTGGCAGGCACTTCATCGAAACGCAAATAACCTATTGGTACATTTTTAGAAGAAGGATCGCCATGCTTCTTCCAAGTATCTATGCTGCTTTGACCGATACTGGCTCGAACGTCAAAACATGTATTGATATCCATAATAGGCGCATCAAAAATGAACGCATATTCAGCATTCACACTGCGCACCTGATGCAAACGGGCGCTATCACTCACCGCCCTACCCATATCAGTATGACCAAGAAACAATACGGAAGCTGGCTTGAGTAACTGCATAGAGGCGCTTATCCAGGCATAGTAAACCTCCAGATTATCGAGTGATTGATAACGACGTAACACCGTATATCTGGCATCCAGCGCTTCCAGCGCATCCCACAAATCGTCATGCCCCTCAAACGGAACAGCCCGAAAATCAGCAATGTCGTAGACTGAAATATTTTCTCCGCGTAACGTGCTGAAATCGGCAGCGCGACTGGCTTCTATGCCAGTAGTGATTTTTACAATAGAAAGATGAATATCAGAACGTTGGCGCACCGCTTCAAAAAAGCGGGAAAGCAACGTAACATAGTGTGGCGTATCATACAAGTACAATACCACATGGCGCCGATTGCCGGCGGGCTGCCGGAAAAGGAGCGCCTGCTTCCAATGCCAAAGCCGATAAAACCATTTCTTCTTTTGCGAAAGCGGCGAAACCGTTCCGGCAGGCGACAGATATCGATAAGCAGCCGGAATATTTTCAGATAAGGATGAATCGGCCAATCGCATTTTATCTGTCAAAACAAAAGAAAGTGAAAAGGTGCCGCGACTGCTCAAGGCGTTGGTAACCTGTTGCACCATACACTGCAGAAAATACTTTTCCGTTACCAGCTTCTTAAATGTGTCGAACAGAAGACTGTACGTAACGTCTGCAGCGGCCCGTGTTTTCATGGCCGCATTGGCGCGAAACGTCTTTCCTGAAAGTTGAAGCAGCACATAACGCAATTCCTTATTCATGAGTTCTACCGCATCAAAATCCAGCGTTATTGCAACTGCATTCAATTGCATTAATTCTTCGGAAGAAAAAAAATCGCTCTCTTTTATATAACCATGCTGTATCCAGCACTTGGGCGATGGTAGTTGCCGGTAAGCCGCTTCGTCATCCGTAATGTGAAACAGTGTCATAAGCGCTGATAAACTACCTGCATGAGAGAATCGGCAACATACGGTTTATAGTGCGACGATTCATAATAGTTCCCCTTGTTTGCTGTAATAGCATTGATGCCTGAAAAGTCATGTACCCGGTTTTCGCCAAAAACCTGTTGCAACATCGCCTTGTCATCGGGCGCCATTATCTTTTGATCGTACAGCGGACTAATAACTAAATCGAACCGCCCGTTATCCGCTTTCACCATTCGATTGATTTCACTCAATAAATAATGATGTGCAGCTCCCAACGCCGGCGAAAGTACTTGTTGCTGTTGTGGGCGCTCGGTAAACTCAGCCTTCTTGTATTCCTGATAATAATGCAGGCTATCTTCCTTTAGCTTTTTTTCATACACCGTGTAATAATAATTGTTGGTGTAGGCTTCGGTAGTAATATAGCCCGGCTCAATGGCAAACACATCGCGCATGTAGGAAAGAATACGATGGCCATTCAGTTGATAATGAATCCACTTAAAGCAAAAAAATGAACTGAAAAATGTTTTCAAAAACGTTCCATGAAAAGTATACAAAGAGCTTCCCGAAATTGCGGGATGCTTAATGTGCACCGCATCGTCCTGATTTTTGTCTTTACTCAGCAGCGTGTAATCAGCCACCAGCAGTACATGCCGGATAGGAATGCGGTGTTGGTGCAGATAATTGACCTTCTGGTAAACCCCCAATAACGTTTCTGAAGCGGCATCGTAGTGAAATGGGCGCTCAACGTCAGGGCAAATTTTTTGCCACGCATCGGTATGAAAAGCCAATGACCGCGAATTCCCCATAATAAAATCGGTTGGCACATCACCCTTATGGATGCGCTCAGATAGATTTTCGAAAGAAATGTAATCGCGGTTAATTTCGTTGGGTTGCCAGTTGTAGTAATTATCGAAATGGTAATGCCGCAGCACCTTGTAAGGATCGCTGATCAGGTACAGTAATGTTAGCAGCAATGCCGGAAGGGATAGTGCTGTTGCTTTAAGAAAAAACCCGCTGTAGCTCGTTTTCATATAATATCACGCAGGTGTTTGTGTTTTTCGAATAACGGAATTTCACGCTGGCGAACAAAAAACAAATAGAATACAAAACCAATCATGATTACCAGCGGAACAGATGTTGCTATATAGGTATACAGATGACCCCAGCGGTTTTGCGAAATGAAAACGGCAACTGCCATCAACACCAGCGACATGCCTATTAAAAGCGGCTTAATACGTTGAAAATCGAACCGGAAGCTACTGACCTGATGTGCCCAGTAATAGGTAAGCGCAACTTGTGCCGCTCGGCCCGCTACGTTCGCAAATGCTGCGCCTAATAAACCAACGCGCGGTATCAGGAAAAAATTCAACGGCAGCGAAACCAGCGCCAGCACTGCATTCAGCAAGAATAAACGCCAGGCTTGTGAAGTGAAATAAAATAGTGGGATAGAAACGGTAACATACAAATAGCGAAACACAAAACTGACCATGATAAAAGGAACTACATAAACTACACCTGTATAATCAGCATGTTTGATGAAATTAAATATCGCCACTGGGGTAGCCACTGTAAGCGCCGCAATCACCAATAGAATCACCAAACCCATACCACGAAAAATCTGGTTGATGGCCGCACTGCGCTTGGTATAATCCTCCTTGAACATTTCATATACCGATGGGTAGAGCGTGTTTTGCACCGATACAATACTAATCTCTACAAACTGAGAAATACTCATGGCCAGACTGTACACCGCCAGTGTACTCATACTGAAGTTATTCGCAATGAGGATGCGGTCAAGCGAAGAAAATATACTGCTCATGATCACGTACAGAATCATCCAAACCGAATAACGCCAGGAACTTTTCAGAAACCGGTGATCATAACGCAGTCTTGTTTTCCCCAGAATATAAATCCAGTAAATAGAAGAGAAGGCAAAGAGCGACAGAATTTTCACCCAAATAATTCCAGCCACATCTAACTTGAAATAAACGATAGCCAGAAACTCAGCAATGGTGCTGATAACGAATGAACCGCCCGCCAGAATGCCGTAATTCACCGCATCCTTCCTGTTTCTGAAATAAGATAATACCACGCCGTTCAGAATATTGGCAATAGCATATAGAAAAGCCGTTACACCAAAAGGGATATAGGTAAACGTGGGATCATTGAACAGTAAATGATGCAGCGCATCGCCAAAAAAAAGCGAGCCTGCGGTTACCGCAGAAGCAAATCCGGCAATGGTTAGAAAAATGGTAGACACGTACGCATTCAACACATTTTCGCGATGCTTGTAGTTGAAATAATACCGAACGAAAGCCTGATCAAGACCTAGTGATAAAAAAATAATCAGGGTGCCCGACAAGGTGGAGTTCAGGCTCATGATACCAAAGTCACGCTGGGTGAGGTACTTCAAATAAACCGGCACCAATACAATACGCGAAGCCAAAGGCAGCACACCTAAGACTGAATAAATGGCCGACGCTTGTAAAAACCTTTTGATATGCGTTGCTTTTCAATAAGCCTATTTACCAAGGCGTAAATCCCAACTCTTGTCCTTTCTTAACCAGATTGGCAGGCGGCGCCTTATGTGCCATCGATTGATAAAACGGCTCAGGGCGCGAACGCAGAAAGTCCATATACTGCCTGGAATCATCATTATTTCTTCCCCAAACATGGAAGATAGAGAGCTTCCATTTGTCTTCGGGTATATCCTTGATTTGGCAAATTTTTGGAAAAGTGCCGCGATGATCCAGCAAATGATCAAAAATTAAAAAGTCGCCCGCCTCACTGGGAATATCATAAATCTCGCCGCCGTGTGGGTTCACCCGCTTATCCGTACGCTCAGCAAAGTTCAGGTACCAATCAATGAAAGGACGAAGCAAGCTATACTTGTACAAATTGTTATTCTTGATCATGATGACTGCCTTGTCCATTCCACGGCGCACCAGCGGGCGAGGTGCCGAATAGTCGATATGCGCAAATTCATCTGATGTTTTATGCGAGCCGGGTATTACCGTTAGCCCGCCACCGTATTCGTTATTATCTTGCAGATAGATGCCGAATTTAGCCACGCGGTGCGTAGGGTTTAACTGAAAGCGGTGGCCTTCGCGATGCTGGGTGGTGGCGTCTTTATGCCATCCGCCGGCGTACTCGCGAAAATGAACCGGATACTCGGGAAACATGATTGGATTTTCGCCCAGCAAATCTTTGATCACCTCAACAACTTCCTTTGTTAAGATGATATCAAGAAATTCTGGGAAATAACCGTACAGGTCAACCAAACACTTTTCGGTATTGTAAGGATTCTTTTTCCAGTCATCTGTACTGAAAATACGCAGAAGCCCTGTTCTGATAGCCGCAATTTGTTCCTTGCTGTATAGCTTCGGCACTTTTAAAAACCCGTTCTTTTCGTAGAAATCTTTTTGTTCTTGTGTAAGCATGACTTGTATTTTACGACCGAGGGCGGTTGGCGTTGGTGCAGCGGTAATGCTGCCCTCGCGCGGCGTGAAATTAAAAATAATCTATACCTGAATCGCCGAAATTATACCCGTTACAGACCCGAATAAATGGCTCAGTGAAACTGAAAATACAACAAGGCCAAAGCCGATAATGTCATTAAAACCAGTGTGGCCACACCCATGGCGTTTGACCACCTACCGTTGGTATAAGCACCCATGATACGCTTGTTATTGGCGATATGCAGCACAATGGCAATCAGCACCGGAGCGGTTACCCCGTAAAGCACGGCAGCATAAATCAACGCTTTCACCGGCGACAAACCCAGTGATTCCATCGACAAGCCCAAAATCATAGAAATAGCCATCACGGCGTAAAAAGGACGCGCCTCGTGAAATTGGTTGTCTAACCCTTCCCGCCAATCAAATAACTCACAAACAATATACGATAGCGAACCGCTGAGTACCGGAATGGCCAATAATCCGGTTCCAATAACGCCAATGGCAAATAACAAATAAGCAGATCGGCCCGCAACAGGCTCCAGCGCCCTGGCGGCCTGTTCTACCGTTTCAATAGAAGCGCCACCACCCTGATACAATACTGACCCTGCCGTTAACGTGATGAAATACATCACCACGATGGAAAACAACATGCCGCTATCTACATCGCTGCGCACGGATTGTAGTAAGCGCTTATCGACAACAATTGTGGGGTTATGCTCCAGCTCTTCTACTTCCATATTGGTTTGCCAGAAGAAAAGATAAGGCGAAATGGTGGTGCCCAGCACGGCAACTAGCATATTGATATACTGGGGCGTGAACTGCCAATGCGGAATAAAAGTGTTTTGAAGCACGGCCAATGCATCAGGTCGGGTAAAAAAGGGTACCGCCAGATACACCAACAGCGTTAAGCACAAGTATTTTAAAACAGTGGCAATTTGCCGGTATGGCAAGTATACCATGGCCAGAATGAGCATTAGCGTGAAACCCACTGAAAAGAAGCCCGCTTTTATTTCCGGAAACAACAAATTACCTACAGCGCCCATGCCGGCAATATCAGCGCCAATATTCATCACAATAGCCGGCGCGCTGAACAGCACCATAATCACCAGCACCGGCTTCGGGTAATAGGTTTTCAGCGTGCCTGTTAAACCACGACGGGTCACCAGGCCTATCCGGGCGCACATCTCCTGAATCGCTGCCATTAAAGGAAAAGTAAGCAAGGCCGTCCAAAGCGTACCAAAGCCAAATTGCGCACCAGCCTGCGTGTAAGTGGTAATTCCGGAAGGATCGTCGTCGCTGGCACCCGTTATTAAACCGGGACCCAACCGCTTCCAAAAGCGGAGAAAAAAGGAAGCGCTTTTACCGGAATCTGACATGCTTATTCTACTGTCACACTCTTCGCCAGATTACGCGGCTGGTCAACATTACAACCCCGTTCAATAGCGATATAGTACGACAATAACTGCAATGGAATAGTAGCCACCATGGGCTCGGTGAACTCGCTGGTTTCAGGTATTTCAATCACATGATCCGCCATGCCGCGCACCTTGGTATCGCCCTTGGTTACAATGGCAATAATTTTGCCTTTGCGGGCTTTTACTTCCTGGATATTGCTAATTACTTTTTCGTAATGCGCATTCTTGGTAGCAATCACCACTACTGGCATTTCTTCATCTATCAATGCAATTGGCCCGTGCTTCATCTCAGCAGCTGGGTAACCTTCAGCATGGATGTAAGAAATTTCCTTCAGCTTCAGCGCGCCTTCCAGCGCTACCGGAAAACCATATCCGCGACCTAAGTACAGGAAGTTTCGCGCCTGAGCATACTGCCGCGCCAATTCCTTGATCTGTTCTTCACAACCCAGCGTTTCTTCTACCTTTTGCGGAATTACATCCATTTCCGCCATCATATTGCGCAGCTCAGAACGCGTCATCCGTCCTCTGATATCGGCAAAACCCATAGCCCAAAGCGACAATACTGAAATCTGAGCAGTAAAAGCCTTGGTAGATGCCACACCTATTTCCGGACCAGCATGGGTATACGCACCGGCATGTGATGCACGTGGAATGGAAGAACCCACCACATTGCACAATCCAAAAATGGTAGCGCCCTTTTCCTTGGCCATCTCAATAGCCGCCAGCGTGTCGGCTGTTTCACCACTCTGTGAAATAGCAATCACCAAATCATCTTCATAAATAACCGGGTTCCGGTAACGAAACTCCGACGCATATTCTACTTCAACCGGAATGCGCGCAATGTCTTCAAATAAATACTCACCTACTAATCCGGCATGCCATGAGGTGCCGCAACCTACAATCACAATGCGGCGCAAATTCTTGATTTTATGCTCGTATTCTTTCAATGAACGCATCGCAAAATGCCCGGTTTGCGAATCGAAACGGCCGCGCAACGAATCAAAAATTGATTTTGGCTGCTCGTGAATTTCTTTCAGCATGAAATGCTCGTACCCGCCTTTCTCAATAGCTTCCAAACTCATTTCCAGTGTTTGGATATAAGGCGTCTTCTCAATGTTATCAATCGTTTTTACCGATAACTTTCCATTGTGAATAAAGGCGATTTCATTATCGCCCAGATACGTAACATCCTTGGTGTACTCAATAATCGGCGACGCATCAGATGCCATAAAATACTCGCCATTAGCACCGATGCCCACTACCAGCGGACTCCCTTTACGGGCACCAATCATTTTGGTAGGTTCATTTTTCGAAAGAATCACAATAGCATAGGCTCCAACCACCTCATTCAGTGCTAAACGCGTAGCCTCTTCAATCGGCGTTCCGGTATTTTTCTGAATGTCTTCAATCAGATGTACCAACACTTCGGTATCGGTATCGCTCTTGAACTCATGGCCGCGCGCCATCAAAGCCTCTTTCAACGTCGCATAATTCTCAATAATACCATTGTGAATAATCGCCAGATTGCCGTCTTGCGATAAATGCGGATGCGAATTGGTGTCATTGGGTTCGCCATGGGTAGCCCAGCGCGTATGGCCCATGCCAATATGCGCATGAATATTTTTTTGCGCGGCTACAGCTTCCAAATCAGAAACCTTACCCTTGGTTTTGTAAATATTCAAATCGCCATTTAACAGCGCCACACCGGCACTGTCGTATCCGCGATATTCTAAACGCTTTAACCCTTTAATCAGAATCGGGTATGCTTCCCGACCGCCGATGTAGGCAACTATTCCGCACATAACTTAAAGTTTTGTATACGTCACTCGTAATTTAATCCGGTTCGGGTCGTTAGGCAGATGATTGATGACAGCCCGATTGGTACGCTGACCGAATGAATAGGCAATTTTTAAGCCATAATTCGGAGTGGTTCCGTTCGCCAGCCGCTGCACAAAGGTAGTAATTGGAACCGTATAGCGGCGTACCGTTTTCCCGTTTTCCACGCGGGTGGTAAGGGTTGAAATACCCTCGTTAATACGCTGATCAGGTCCTATTGGCAAATTGGCCGGCGTATTGTAGGAATCATATGCATAAAGCAACAACCCCGGAGGAGGCGCTAATAGGGTGTCTAATCCGGTAGGATCATCGTCAAGGGTAAAAATCAATTCCGCCCGGTTAATCGCCGCATTTTTCAAGGTATTCTGATCAAAAAATGGCAACACTAGCTTTCCGAAGGTGCCGCCACCTGACTGAATATATACTTTCTGACCGCCCGATGCCCCTGTGATGTTCATAGCCTGTTGCGCAGCCGAACCAGAAAAATTATGGTCGATATGATTGACAGTTTGGGAAGATTCAGTTACCGAAAAAACTACTGATGTATCTGCCACCGTTGGTGTGTGATAATACACCGTAATGCCCGAAGCGTGCATATTCAACAACGCAATACCATCGCCAACTACAGAAGTTCTGGTAGTTAAATAGAAACCTTTAAAATATTGCAGGAAGTAAGCGTTATCAGCATAGCTCAGCGAATCTGCCGTTAACAAACGTGTACCCAAACTATTGCTCAGGCGGATGCGCAGTTGCGGCGCCAGCGCAATCCCTTTCACCACCACACTGTCAGTCAAATTCGGAACAAATCCATTCACAGTTCCAATGGGTGAACCATTCACCTGAAACGCATCCAGCGTAGTGTACGCGGTAGAAGTGGGATCCATGTACTGTGATAACTCATACACGGCAAGATCCTGAGGGATACTGAATTTACCGTACTTGCCGCCGTAAACCACACCAAGCACTACCGAATCTACCGTAGCATTCGGAAACCGTACGTTCAGATTGGGCAGTAATACTTGCCCGTACACCGAAGCGTAAGTCTTACCAAAGGCAGGGTCATTAGTACTACCTAACAAACCTTGTGCTACACGGTAGGAAGGATTCGGTGCATCCGCAACGGTGAACGCATACACCGTGAAAGTGTCGGTTTGGTTAAGGTTCAGCGCATCACCGGGATTGCGGGTCAGGCTGTTATCATCTATAACCGGGTCTTTGCAACCACTTAAAACGGCAAGGCATCCCATAAGGATGCCAACCGTTACTGTAAAAATGTTCTTTTTCAACGCTGTGCCGGAAAGGGATTAATTGGCCAGAATGTCCTGGTAAAAATTAGTGAGAATCGGCAGTGAATCATCATCTGCAGATTGCAGTTTCAACACGGGTTTTTTCTTCACTTTCTGCACGAAATCCGAAACCTTCTTATCAGGTGTCTCATTACTTACCACCAACGCATCCGCAAATTCAGAACCACCAATGTGTAAACTGCTGTTATCGCCGTCTTTGAAAAATTCCAAATGCTTCTTGGTGATATCGTCGCTGATTTGCAGTTGCTCCGTGAAATTCGCTTTCAATTTATTATTGAACTGGTTTTTAGAAACCGTGTAAATCACCTTGCTGCTGCTAAATACCGGATCGTCTTTGTAAGTGGTTTTAATATACATCGGAATCAGACTGGTCATCCAGCCGATGCAGTGAATAATATCTGGCGCCCATCCAAATTTCCGCACCGTTTCCAGCGCCCCCTTGCAGAAGAAAATCATGCGGTCGCTGTTGTCTTCGTAGAAGTTGTTGCCTTCATCTTCAAAAACTGTCTTGCGCTTGAAAAAATCTTCGTTGTCTAAGAAATACACTTGCAAACGCGCCCCGGGCAAAGAAGCCACCTTAATCACTAAAGGATAATCTTCGTCGTTGATAATCACATTGATTCCTGAAAGACGAACTACTTCGTGAAGACGGTGACGGCGCTCATTGATGCTGCCGAACTTGGGCATTAAAACGCGGATTTCATTTCCGGCGTTGAGCAAATGTTTAGGAAGCGAATTGGCTATCTTAGAGATGTCAGAAAGGTTAACATAAGGATCCATTTCATGGGTGATAATCAGAATACGTTTTTTCTCCATACCAGCGATCTTTTGTTATTGAACAATATTTGGTTTAATTGCGAACTGCAAAGATACTAATAACTTTTTTAAAGTTTACAAAAGGTTCCGCCGCCAAAATCAGGACGGCCTTACACATGAATATTTTTTACAATATCCAACAGCTTCAAAATCAAATTCTTGTCGAAAAAAAGAGCGGCGGCACCATCGGTTTTGTACCCACTATGGGTGCCCTGCACGCCGGCCATTTATCATTAATTATGAAAGCCCGGCAGGAAAACGATATAGTGGTCTGTTCCATTTTCGTAAACCCTACCCAATTCAACGATAAACGCGATTTTGACAAATATCCGGTTGATCATGAACGCGATATAAAACTCCTCAAAAAGGCAGGCTGCCATATCGTGTTCCTGCCCAATGTAAAAGAGATGTATCCAAAGGGTTTTAAACAGACTAACCCATTAGATTTTGGTTTTCTGGCCCAAACGCTGGAGGGTGAATTCCGGCCAGGTCATTTTGCCGGCATGGCATGGGTGGTAGAATTGCTCCTGCGCGCGGTGCAGCCGCACCGGTTGTATATGGGCAGCAAAGATTATCAGCAGGCCATGATTTGCGGCGAATTGATCCGTAAACGCCGCATGCCAATACAACTGGTGGTGTGCGATACCCGGCGCGAGCGCGACGGGCTGGCCATGAGCTCCCGCAATGTGCGATTATCCGCCAAAGCCAGAATGCGTGCCCCGGAAATCAGCAAAACACTGAAATGGGTCAAACGCGAGTTTCACAAGCTGTCGTCAACAAGTTTTCGCGATGCTGTAACCGCGCTGGAAATTGCGGCTATCGACCGGCTACAAACCCGGCAAGATGCCAAAGCGGCGCCTTTCAACACCGAATACATCGCCATCCGCAACGCCAAAACATTAAAGCCGCTGCGCAACCACAACGAACCGGCCGTGGTGTTGGCTGCCGCCTGGCTCGATGGCGTGCGCCTTATCGACAACATGCTCCTCTAACACCCGCCATCCACATCTAATTTCAACATCGCGCTGCAACTGCATCCGGGAACGACTGATCCAGCAATAACTTGGGCGGCTGCGGCAGCAGGCGCGTTAGTTTAAAGCCGCCTGCTGCCGCACCGCGTTTTTCGCTGCAAGTCCTCGCACGGCTTCGTACCTCGCCGCGCTGCGGGCTTTACGCTTCAACCGCTGCCGCTCGCGTATACCGCGCAACAACAGCTAAAAATTCGGACGGTGCCGGCCTGAACAAAACGCTAACCGCGCATCATAGCTCTTTGCGCAACCGCGCCACAGGCAAATTCAATTGCTCGCGATACTTGGCCACGGTACGGCGCGCAATATTGTAACCGCGCTGTTGCAAAATCTCCATTAACTTTTGATCAGATAACGGATCACTCTTGTCTTCCGCACCAATTACATCGGAAAGAATTTTCTTCACTTCCCGGGTCGATACTTCTTCGCCTTCATCATTCGTTAGCGCTTCCGAGAAAAAGAATTTCAATAAAAAAGTACCAAACTCGGTCTGCACATATTTCGAATTGGCCACGCGCGAAACAGTAGAAATATCCAAACCCGTACGCTCGGCAATATCTTTTAAAATCATCGGCTTCAACCGCGTTTCATCGCCGGTAACAAAAAAGTCGTACTGAATATTCAAAATCGCCTGCATGGTAATCAGCATGGTGTGCTGGCGCTGCCTGATGGCATCAATAAACCACTTGGCCGAATCTATTTTCTGCTTAATAAACAACAAGGCCTCTTTCTGGTCGCGCGATTTTACTTTCGACTTTTTATAGTCGCTAATCATATCCCGAAACGAACTGCTGATGCGCAATTCAGGTGCATTGGCGCTATTTAGCGTCAACACTAATTCGCCATTGTTATTCGAAATCAAATAATCCGGAATCACCAATTGCTGGCCGCTCATGCCGCCGCCAAAAGCATTGCCCGGCCTGGGATTCAGATGCGTAATTTCATCCAGCACCTTGCGTAAATCTTCCGATTTTAAATCAAACGCCTTTTCCAACCGGTCGTAATGCTTCTTCGCAAAAGCATCAAAATATTTTTCAATTACCTTGATGGCCGTTGCCGTGTACGGCGTGGGTTGCTCTTTTCGCCTGAGCTGAATCAGCAAACATTCTTCCAGCGTGCGTGCGCCAACACCGGGCGGATCCAGCTTTTGAATTTGCTCCAATACCGCTGCCAATTCATTTTCGTTGGTGGTAATATTCTGTGAGAACGCCAAATCGTCAACCACCGCATCCAGCTCGCGGCGCAGATAGCCATCGTCGTCTAAACTACCAATGAGGTGAAACGCAATTTGCTGAAGGCGCTCGTCTAAATCCAACAAACCTAATTGCTCTTCCAGATAATCGTGAAAGGTGCTGCGGATGGCTACAGGTATGGTCTTGTTATCGTCATCCGGATCGGGGAACTCATTGGGATCACGGGTTTTGTAATCGGCAATCTGCTCATCATCTTCATCGTAGTATTCCGACATATCCAGCTCTTCCGTTTCTGCCGTATCGGTTTCCTGTTCCGAGAAGTCGTCGGTTTCCGTTTCTTCGGTAGTATCGTTCAGATTTTCGGCTACTTCATCTTGCTGATCGAATTCGGCCTCCTCTTCGGCCGCCACTTCCAGTGCCGGATTAATTTCAATCTCTTCCTTGATGCGCTGATCCAGTTGTGCCGTAGGCACTTGCAGCAGCTTCATAAGTTGAATCTGCTGTGGCGATAGCTTTTGGAGCAGCTTTTGACTGAGGTGCTGTTTCAGCATAGCGAACTGCACGAAAGTACAAAAGCGTTCTAATTTCATAGCAAAAATCGCGCCGAAATTTTGCACCCGGCGTAATGCTACACTTATCTTCGCCATGCCGCGCTAAAAGGCAATCATCAACCCCTAAGAATAATAATGATGGCGGCTGCGGCCGCCACACTGCGGCCTTGCCGGTGTGCGGCGCCCGCACCGCGTTTTACGCTCGTAGTCCTCACTCGGCTCGTACCTCGCCTCGCTCCGGGCTACCCGCTCCAACCGCTGCCGCTTAGCGCTTACTTCCCAAGCAATGCAGGCAACCCGTAGCAAGCCGCCAGGTGGCCTTCCCACTACAAATCAGGACACCAGCCCACGGCACCCGTGGAAAAATAATTCTACCGCTGCACCCTGCAATTTTGTTAGTGCTGGTTCGTTACAAACATAGTAACCATGCGGGTTTTGGCAGACGTTGTACAACGGGTATTGCAGGCATGTTAAAAAATGTCCACAACCGTTAAAATCGATTCCTTGCCCGGCTATTTTCGATAACTTTGGCTGGTGAGCCATCCGGGTTTCCCGGGTATGTTAAATTATTGTTTAGATGAAACTGAAAAGCAGCATAGCACTTTTTACCCTAATGATGGGGTTTTCGGCTATTCACGCCGTGATGCCCTGGGCACACGATAGTATCGTTAAAGCCGATGTTGATCCGGTAATAGCCTCGTTGGATAGTTTGTCGTTCCAGATGTTTACGCGCGATAAATTTTTCGCTACCAGCGATGAGTTACAGCGCGCCATCAAACTGCCACCAGAGCAACTGCCCCATTACACCGAACAGGAGATGAAGGCCCGTATGCAGCGCATTCCTTCGGCTATTCAAATGGATTATAATGCCGATGTACAGGCGTTTATCGACTTATTTGTGTACCGCCGCCGCGAGTTAATGGCGCGTTTACTGGCCAACTCGCAGATTTATTTCCCATTATTTGAAGAAACGCTTGACCGCAAGGGCATGCCCGATGAACTCAAATACCTGCCCATTGTAGAATCAGCGCTAAATCCTACGGCTGTCTCTTCGGCTGGTGCTACCGGTTTGTGGCAACTCATGCTGGGAACAGGAAAATTCATGGGGCTGGATGCTAATTCGTACGTAGATGAACGCCGCGATCCGGTAAAATCTACAGATGCCGGTACCAAGTACCTGCAACAGTTATACGGCATGTATGGCGATTGGCAACTGGCACTGGCTGCTTATAATAGCGGTCCGGGTTATGTGAATAAAGCCATTGCGCGTACCGGCGTCAAAAATTTCTGGGCCATTAAACATTTACTGCCGGCAGAAACGCGCAGCTATGTGCCTACCTTTCTGGCTGTGGTTTATGCGATGTACTATCACCGCGATTATAAAATTGAATCGGCAGAGCCAAAACATGAATTGTATGCGGTTGACACCATAATGTTTCCGGCTAAAGCCAGTTTGAAGCATATTGCCAACACCCTGGGTATGCCGGTTGAGGAATTACAATTCCTTAATCCCTCGCTGAAGATTGGCATTGTGCCACCTACCGAGCGCGGCTTCCCTTTAAATATGCCCGTGAATTACTTCGCCCTTTTTGAAGCAAAAAAAGAGGTATTGATGAACGATCCTGAGCTGGCGCTTCAGGCTAATACTGCTGATATGTACGCACATCCGCAAATGGTACGCGTGCCACGCTTTGTTTATTATAAAGTTCGCCGTTCCGACAATCTGGCCAGCATTGCGCACCGTTATGGCGTTACTGCCGGTGAAATCAAGAAGTGGAATCACTTACGCGGTAACACCGTAGCCCGCGGTCAGAATATCAAAATTCAGATTTTCCAGGAGGTACCAGCATACCAACAGCCGGCCATGGCGCAGCAGAATTCGGCAGCTCCGGTTAAAACTGATAGCAACAGCGCTAGTCAAAACCTGGCTGATGACGACAGTACCAACCATCCCGAAAAAGAATCGGTTGCTCAGTCGCAGGCGGCTAAACCGGCAGCCCAGGCTGCAATCGCCCCTATAAAAAAGCCCAATGTGCTGTATTACCGCGTTCAAAGTGGCGATACCCTTTGGAGCATTGTACAGAAATACCGCGGATTGACCGTTAGCAAATTGCGCAGCGATAACCGAATTGGCAATAATCTACAGAAAGGTCAGGTACTTAAAATTGTGATGTAGCATGACGGGGCGGTTGTTTCTGATACCCGCTTGCTTAGGTGAAGATAACCGCGCCTTGCTTAGTAATCAGGCGTTGGAAGCCATAAAGCAATTAAATCAGTTTGTAGTTGAAAATGCGCGTTCGGCGCGGCGATTTCTAAGAGCAATGGGCTATACCCGCAATTTCGATACAGAAGTTGTTATTAAAGAGCTCAACAAGCATGCTTCTAACTCATCGAAGGAACTGCTGGATGCGTTATTCAATGGCAAGGATGTTGGTTTAATTAGCGAGGCCGGGAACCCATGCATTGCCGATCCCGGATATGAGCTGGTGGCCTTCGCGCATGCACACCACATTCAGGTTGTACCGTTGATTGGTCCAAGCTCAATTTTATTGGCACTTATATCCTCTGGCTTCAGTGGAAATCAATTTACCTTCCATGGGTATTTACCGATTGAATCGGTTGATCGTAAAAGGAAAATAAAACAACTGGAGGAAGCTAAAGTAAAAGGCGGCGCCCAATTGTTTATGGAGACGCCATTCAGGAATGATCAGTTGCTGAAGGAACTGTTAGCGCAGCTACAGGAAAATACACGGCTGAGCATCGCTTGTGATATAACGCTGTCCACTGAGTATATCCAGATGAAGACCGTTAAGGAGTGGCGCAAGGATACGCCATCGTTACATAAGCGCTATTGCATCTTTGTTATAGGTTAGCGATAAAGAACCTTCTAACTGCTGGATGGCTGCCCAACCACCATCTGCGTTATACATTCATTTGCTAAACTCACTTAATTGTACGGTGTTTCATCAGTTGCCATTGCGGAAGGGGGCGCAGCGTAAATCCTTTTTTGTAGCAGATCAAGGAAGACTTCCTACATTTTAATGTAGGTGTGAACTCAAGCGGATTGGAAATATCGTAAGGCTGTACCTGCTACAAAAAAGATTGC
>JAXLUK010000008.1:0-39287 GCA_046329555.1 Chitinophagales bacterium | reverse complement strand
CTATCGATTAGGTACTATTGGGAATCAAAAAGAGAAAACAGGTGCAGATTAACCTACAATAGAGCGTCAATGCGCGTGCGAAGCACCCAAGTTGCTGCACCTGCTTTTTCTACTACCAGCCAAGATATGAGATACTTCTATGCTTGTTCAAAGCGTCTTATATCTAATTGAATGCAAAGATATGAGCGTAGCACCCGGCGCCGCACCCGCCTGCCTGTATCGTAACCATAAAGATAACAACGCAATTCCATAGCAGGCAGGCGGCGCGGCGGCCGCCATCATATCTGCCCACCTATTCATGCCGTTATGATCAAAACTTCTTGAAACGCGTTCAAGGCCCTAGGCAAAAAAAAGGGAGAAGCGTTGGCTTCTCCCTTTCTGTATTATCCGTAGCTAAGAATTAGTTCTTAATGAACACCTTCTTAGAAACCAGTTTGTCGCCCATTTTCACTTTAACGATTACGTAAGCAGCTTCGATAGAATCGATAGTTTTCACGTAAGTAGAAGATGAGGTATGGTGTTCATTTGACAATTCCTGACCAATCAGGTTGTACACCTGAACTGTTGCATCTACAGCTTTCAGTTTGGTAAAGTCAACCATCACGCGGTTTTCGAAAGAGAAGATATTTACACCGTTAGTGTAATCAATGTCTTTCACACCAGAGATGGCAGCAACAGTTACCATTTGAGTTGCAGTTGAAGTACATCCATCAGCATTGGTCACTTGCAATGTAACGGTGTATACACCAGGATTTGCATACTGGTGAGCTGCTGTAGCACCTGTTCCTGTAGCTCCGTCGCCGAAGTTCCACTGAATAGAAGCTGCGTTTGCAGTTGTATTCGTGAAAGTCAACTGATCATTCACATGAGCAGAAGAAGCGGATGCAGTGAACGAGCCTACTATAGCCTGGCTACCTCCAACGGTTACCGTCTTCACGGCAACGTATCCGTTCGCATCGGTAAAGTTAACGGTGTAAGTTCCCGCGTTAGCCGTGATATTAGCAGGCGTTGAACTGTTCAAGTTACCGCTATTTACCACTGTACCGGCAGCATCTTTCACGGTGTACGTCCAGCTTGAAGTTCCGGCCTGAGACAATTGGATTGAACCGGCTGACGAACAAGAAGCGTTAACGGTAGCTACTTCAGCAGGAGGTGTGAAGTGCAGTACGAAACGGTTCCAGTTATCGTTCATTGCAGCCTGGAAGGTGTACACGTTGTTTGCGCGAACATCAATCCAGCTACCTCCAGTCTTCGTGTCTTCCAGGAAGATGTAAGAAGTAGGATCAAAGCCAGCCAGAGCCTGTTGGTCAAAACGCATAGTATACGTTCCGGCAACACCTGGCTCAAAGCCTAAGCGTACTGATGGTGTTTCGTCAATTGTACGGAATGAGTTCATACTCATCCATTCAATGCTATTCGCATCGCGAAGCGTGTACAACGTAGCATAGCCATGTGAGCTATGGAACTTACGCGCATCGTAATCTGCGTCGAAGCCAGCAGTTGCATCTGTATTAAAGTTCACTTCAGTGCGATCTACATTTCCGCCGTTTTCAACTTCAATCACCAAGCTGTTTTGTGGATTTTGTTTGTTGAAACGGTAAGAAGCACCTTGGTTCGTATTACGTTCCGATTGCAGGAAGTTGTAAGAACCAGCACCGGCACCAGTACGCAGCACCATGAAGCCCTGGAATGCAGGGATTTGGGCATTAGTACCTACTGTCTTCGTCTGATAAGTTCCTTTGTACGGACCTGTTGGAACATAAATCGAGATGTTCGGACTAAATCCTGCTCTAGCTGCAGATAAATCCACAGAAGAAGGATAAGGGTTACCTACCAGGTTGTAACCGCTGGTAAATGTATGTCCCTCAGGTGAAGTAAACGTCCAGCTTGAATTAGTCAAACCACCAATAGACTTGTTACCAGTATTTGGAGCACCAGTTAAGTCGAATGTGGTGTTAGAATTCAAGTAAGCTGAATAACCACGTGCTACGTCAAATGGCGCAGTGTAAGACAATGCCTTCCAACCTGTACTTATACAATAAGCAGGAGAAGAGCTAGCTAACACATTTGATTCATCCCACTGGAAGTAAGAACTGTAATCTGAACTCCACAACAAGGTGTCTTCTGAACAAGTTACTGAAGGTGTCAACCAATTGTTATGGCCACCACCATAAGCACCTACTCCGATATCAGACATTACGTTACCATTTACAGGAGAGGAGATGTAGTGTTGCCATACACCACCACCTGCTGCATAACGTTGAATAGTTACATTTCCTGTTAAAGTACCGGTAAATCCACCGAAGTCTTTAATCCAGGCAACCGTATCTGTGCTATTAGACAGTAAGGTAACATAAGAGCCATTTACGTCAAAGTTACCAGACTGCAAGTTAATACCGCGGTAAACGCGTACATTAGTAGCAGTCGGCAAATTAATCTTAACGCCAGCAGCATTGTTAAAGGTAACTTCATCATATTGCACGTTACCATACAAATCCTGCAACACAGTTCCATTGAATATTACTTTACCAGAACCTGAAACGTATGTCATTGTTCCAGATAAAGAAGAAGAATTCCAGTTTTTACAAACAGAAAGATCCTTACCCAACAATTTCACTCTTGTTCCAGTGCCCATTGTCATTTTACCCACCTGAATGTTCTTGGTAGAGATGCTTGGGTAGCGGCTCAAACCAGTTGGAATTGTCACATCAAAATTGCATGTATTTGGTTCAACCGGAGGAGTCCAGTTAGCACCGTTATGCCAGCTTGTATCCACTGAACCATTCCAAACCACGTCACAGGTTGAAGATACAAAAACATTCACCGTATCGCGACGAGAGCATCCATTTACCGCAGTATTCGTCAGATAGTAAGACTGGCTTGCTATTGGTTTGACGAACACAGTGTCTTTACAAGATCCTGGTGTGTACCCTACAGAATAAGCTGCATCATTATAGATGTATGTAGGGGATGCAGATGACGTCCATGTCCGGCATCCGCCAGTATTACTATAACCTACCAATTCAAAATTGTCTATTGCCCAATAGTAACCCCAGCTACTTCTATAGTAGAAACGTACCTTAATCGTAGTTGAGTTATTAAATGATGCAGGGAGGAATATCGAATCGCGTGCAGCAACGTTAGTAGCGGCATCACCTTGACTAGAAGTATAGGCTTTCAAACGCGTCCAAGTTAAACCGCCATCTTTAGAGGCTTCCACAGCTGTAGTATCGCCAGTATTCCAGTATTTGTAAACATGCAGGAATGTAATAGCTGTTCTCAAATATCCCACGTTACTCATGTTAGCACTGGTAGTCATGATACCGCGAGTAATATTTCCTGATACACCATCATCCGGAATCATTAACGCGTATCCCGAAGCAGGCGAAGTAATTCCAGGATAACTGGTTGTTGTAAACAAGTCACGAGGGCCACTCACCTGACGCCAGAATACTGAGTCTGGTACTGCCGTAGCTAAGACAGCCACTGTAGTATCCCAACCCGCCAAGCTGGTATTAAAGTTAGAACTCCATATAGTAGCAACAGGCAAGGTATCCGGAGTCAAAGCGTTAGTGGCGTTCAACTGTGTTCCCACTCCAATACAAATAGTAGGGTCGCCAGCCAACACCGGCTTAGAAGGAGAAACGCGCACCGTTACAGTCAAATTCTTCACGTTGTAACACACAGGAGATGAAGTATTATCAGTAGCTGTAACGATATAGGTAGTAGTACCAGTTGGCGCAACAGTTACAGATGAACCCGATAAACCTCCAGGATTCCATGCATAACTGTAGGCCGGGTTAGCACTTGTTGCCGTAATTGTTGTTGATTGATCCTGACAAATATTTGTAGATGTTGCACCTAAGGTAACAGCCGGAGGTGCGCTGTAAACCACCCGATACATGGTGCGGGTACCAACGCAGGCTGCACGCACACGCCAGTTATAGAAGTAATAATAAGTTGAAGAGGAACCTCCAAGATAGCCTCCGGTAATAGAACCAGCCGAACCCAAACTAAATGGGAAGGATGGGCTAAACCCTGAAAACTCTCTTATCAAACTAGGAGCAGTTGACACCGCCACCAAGCGATAATCATTTCCGGAAGGAACATTCCAACCAAGAGCAATTGGGAACGCTGTTGTTCCGGTGCCCGCTGGTATATTCACAACGGCTGACTGCAATACCACGTTCGAACTATTCCATAACTGAATAGTTAAAGCTCCAGCTGCGGCCGATGGATACACATCCACTGTATCTAATAACATACCATTAGAGTTAAACACCAGACCCCATCCAGAAGACGTTGCGCCCGTTCCGGTTGAACCACCAGCAGGTGCAGGACGTCCACCCGTAATACTAGCCGAATAAGTTCCAGCCCCTGCATAGACAGTATCAGTTGCAGTGAATGCGGTAGTAAATGAATTTACATTAGTTGTCAAAATCGATCCAGTTCGATCATACCAAGTGATAGTATTTGGCGAAACTGCTGAACCGCTAAATGTTACATCAGTGGTTCCACAAATTGAAACAACCGTAGGAGATGTTGGTGTTACCTGAGGATTATTAACATTAATCGTTACCGCATTAGTATATGAAGAATCTGCATAAGGGCAAACTACCTTCAGGCGGAACTGTGTTGTAGCACTCAGGCTCGCTGTGGCGTAACTCAAAGAAGTACGTCCAGTTCCACCTACAGCAGTATCCCAAGTTGCACCGCCATCTGTTGATTGCTCCCAACGGTAAGTAATACCACCTCCAGAGCCGGCGCCTACCGTTGTAAGCGTCACCGCTGCACCACTACAGATGCTGGTATTAGAAGCAGAGGCAGTTCCAGCCGTTGGAGTTCCGGAACATGGTAACGTTATATTCACATTATCCAATCCGATATCGGTTGATCCGAAGTCGGCACGGAAACGGAAACGAATTATTACCGTAGCCGAGTTACTATTTATTGTGAATGGGCCTCTTGTGGTCCACGCCGTCGCAATGTTTTGTGCGTCTATGTAAGGACCAAAAGTGGCTCCTCCATCGGTAGACACCTGCAGCTGCAGCGAGTCAGAACCTGATGTGTTTATAAAGTCGTAAGACAAGAACTTAGGTCCAGATACGGTACTCATATCTACATACAAGTCCATCCAGCCAACACGTCCTGATTCTGCATATCCAGAGTGGAAACGTGCAGATGTGTTACCTACAGACCCTCTAGGTGTATAGGCATACGATGCATTATTTCTCCAATTTGCACCTACAGAGTCATAAGCCTGACGCAGAGACGAATCACCCGTATTCCAGCGCTGACGCCAAGAATTATTTGGAATGTCACGTGTTCCACATCCATTAATCCAAGTACCTTCAAAGCTTTCAGTATAAGGTAATGTCATATAGGTTGGTGAATTCACAGTCACCGATTGCACTGCTGTAGTAGCTGAATCACCAGAGAATGAACAATATACTTTTACCCGGTAATTTACATTACCTGCTGGCATTGTAGTAAAGGCGAAGCTAAATGGCGACCGTGCACCAAGGCTATCCCAAATTCCTGTTCCAGTAGGGTATTCTCTCTCGAATTTGTAGGTTACCCCTGCACCAGTAGTGTGACCTGAAAGCGACAAAGACACTGTTGATCCCACACAAGCCGGCGATGGCGTTGCTGACAAGGTGCCCGCTGTTGGAGCGCCAGTACAAGGCAACAGCACGGTAACATTGTCAAGACCAATATCTGTACTTCCAAAGTCAGCTCTTGCCAGGAAGCGAATCACAGATTGCGCCCCCGTTGCAGTTGTGTTAAATGTCCAGGAGAACCAACCACCGGCAGCTGAAGGAAACGCCAAAGGCGCACCAAAACTAAATCCACCGTCAGTAGAAATCGAAACAAACAAAGTGTCAGTTCCGCTGGTGTTAATATAGTCAAAACTAATCCTTTTCGTACCCGCAGTGCTCAAGTCAATATACAAATCCAATGCACCCAGGTTACCAGCTGAGGTATTTCCCGAGTGGAAACGCGCTGAATAACTAGTATCTGTAGAAACCGGTGAATAAGCATAGGACGTAAGTGCCCCCCATCTAGCAGCAGCACCTTGATCATTTCTTCTCCAAGACTGATTACCTGAAGCGGTAGGTGACGCCGCCGGGTTTGTTGCAGGAGTACCTACCCAAGACGCGCCTGGCACATCTAAAGAATCGGTTGTACCGTTAGTACAGCGAGTTTGCCATCTTTCAAAACTCTCTTTGAATGGCAGACTGGCAAAAACCGGCTGATTAGTTTGAGTGACATTAACAGACGAACTAGTAACTTTCAAGCCACTGAATGAACAAGAGTCAATTACGCGGGCGTAAACTCCGTTATAGGGTACTAGCCAGGCCAATGTAGTACCACTTCCTGTTTGTACTGTAAACCATGTGCTGTTATCGGCAGAAACCTGAAAACGATAAATACGTCCCGCGGTATTACCAGTTGGTGTATATGTAAATGTTACAGTAGTTGCAGGGCAAACCGTAGCAGAAGATGCAGCCAATGAACCTCCCGGTGTACCTGTACAGATTAAAGCTGAGGTTCCCCAGGCGAAATATTCACCATTGGTTGCTAACGGGCCAATAGCACCGGGCGTGCTACCCAAAGCAGTGGAAATAGACGTTCTGCTATAAGAAGTGTTAGTTCCTATAGTTGCATTGGAAGGGTTCGAGCGAGCGGTCCACGCTCCAGACAAGCTAGTAGACTGAATCAAACGAATACTATCTGGCGCTACCACACTTAAGGCATCTCCGCCTCCTGGTATTGGAGACACAACATTCATGAATCCTGCGGTAAGCGTAGCTGTAGCAGGCAAATCGCCAGTATTGTTCCTTTGCAACCTATATGAGCGCACCCCTAATAATGACGTAAGGTTACCATTTAGAGTACCAGAAGGGGCGGCACCGATAGAGAACGTGATATCCAGATTAGCCGCCCAGTTTGCCGTATTAGCCAATGTTAAAGGCCTGAAAGCGTTAGAATTGATGCTTCCATCATCATTGGAAAAGGCTGTTCCCTCCCCTAATGGAATAACTCTGCTTGTGGCATTAGCTGAGTTGAAAATCACCCTAACGGGGCCAGCGATGTAAGCGCCGCTGTTTGTGGACATTGTGGTTAATGAAGGCGTTGTACCAGCAATTGAAGCATGACCGGCATTGTACACCACAGGATTGGTAGCAGAAGATACGATGATACCACGGGTAAATGTTGTGGTTACCGCCGCTGTTGCGGTACCCAAATACAGCGGGTATGTTAAATTTAAACGGTTGAAGGTGTTGACCACCCATGTTCCTGTTATATTTCTATTTCCACTTATAACTTCCACTTCTCTTCCGATGTTCACATCCGTTTTTATAAACGGAACACAGCCAGGGGACAAGTAGTGGAAGGTACGAGTAAGACCGGCCACATATGAAGATGGATCTGCCGATAACGTTCCATAGCCAACCTGAATCACCTGAGCGGTTGCCGCTAAACCAAAAGCCAGCCCCGTCGGGTTAACAGAGCCATCAAACAAGCCAATAGTATGTGGAATAACAATATTGGTTCCGTAGCTGAAGCTAACCGAACCAGAACCAACACTCCAGTAATTTCTAATGGTGTTGGTAGAAAGTCCTCCCACAGCGGAGATGGTGATAGATTGAGAAGCAGCACCAGCCGTGATTAAGCCTGAAGCTCCGGTAGTAATAACCGATGATGAGGATGCCGATGAAATCGAACAAGCAGTAGTGGAAGTACTCAGATTCAATGTACCCCCTGATGGAACACTTACATTGCCCCCTACCATCAGCATACGTCCAGAGGTAAGGTTAAAAGCATTCAAGGTGCCACTTACGGTTACATTACCGAAAACTTGCAACAACTGAGTGGTAGTTGACCCATAAGAAAGTGTCACTCCTGAATTCACGGTCAAATCCTGACATTTGAAAACGATGTTAGCATTAGCGGTGTTAATCGCGCTATTGATAACCACATTATGCGCTATTACTACGTTATTATCAGCCGTAGGCACAACACCGCCAACCCATGTGGCTGGTGAATTCCAGTCACCCGCCGCTGCAGAGGTGATGGTAGATGGCGTAAACTCCATGACGCGAACATTATCAATAAACACGTCATTACTACCCCAACGGTTGTTAAGATTGAATGCAATTTTGCAGTTCGCCGTGCGGTATGCCGCTGGAATTAATATATTTACCGGAGACCAAGTACTGTCTCTGGAAGTACAGCCAGCCATAATTGGCGCTAAGGTCTTCCAGGTTGTACCCCCGTCACCTGAAATCATCGCCTGAAGATTTAAATTCTGGCCAGGAGACTGCCTGCTGAAAAAGAAAAAGCGCAGGTACGGACTTGTGGAACCTGTCAAATTGAACGACGGTGATTCCAACCGTCTCGCTGAACGAGGGTTGCTACTGCCGTTGAAATTGCCGTCTTCTAAATAAGCAACACCCGTTCCGGATTGCGCGTTCATAAAACTGGAGTTTCCAGTGTAGGTTGGCACAGTCCAGGCCCCTCCGGACCTTGTATTCTGTTGCCAATCCTTTTCGCCAGAAGTTCCGTTAACAGTTGGCGTAACACCAACTGCGGCATTACCGTTTGCTCCAATAATGCGGGTTTGTGACCAGCCCGAAGGAGCTGCAGGAGAACCAGTCCAAGCTGATTCAAAATCCTGACTCAGGTAGGTCTGCGAATAACCCGTTATAGCAGCAGCCATAAGTGCAATCACCGACCAAACTCTCAAGGTAAATTTCGTCATAAATAGAAATTTTTAATTCTTTTTTGTTGTTGTTACAAGTTAAGGGAAGAACAAATCTAAATTATGTTTTCAAAATTCAAAAGCTATTTTGAAAAAAAATAAATCCAACTTGTACGTTACTTCCGATAAAATGTTTTGTTAAAAAGAGTTGAAAAAACCATGCCAGAACATCCAGCCTGGTTACATGGAGCTAGTAACCATTCATTTATCCGCCCATTTTTTCTAGTTTGCCGTGAGCTTTTGTATAGAACAACAGACAGCGCGGTTTAGCTGTTGAGCATTTGAAAATACAGCCAAAAACCTACTTTCGCTGAAAATTCGGAATTATGAAGTGGTTTCTTTCTTGTTTTCTTGCCATGGTTGCCTTAGCAGTGCAAGCTCAAGTTCAAAATAACAAAAATGAACTGTCTAGCCCACAGCTCGTAAGTACTCCCGGGGCATCTACTCCCAGGGCTGTTGCAACAACATCCTCTAATACACCGGGGAAATCCTATACCTATATGGTTTTAAAGACATCTTCCGAAAGCGGGGTGGAAGTAGTAGTTGTTGACGAAACATCAAAAATGGTAAATGAAACAGCTAATGCTGCCCTTAAGCCGCAAGGAGTGGAGGTTTCAGGGTTATGGCAACAAGGGATGCTAGCCGGATTGGCAATCAGCAACTTAGGCAAGGCGGGCTTTAGGCTTATCACGGTGTTACCCTCAGAATCTGATAAGCCGGGATCTTATCGGTACTTTTTTGTAAAGGATTAAAAATTGCCTCGGTTTTGGCTTGGCGCGCTTGTTTGCTTCTGTTGTCTGGACGGCATCGGTTCGGCATCAGATACGCTGCTCATTAAAAACCTTGGCGATTCTGCCTGGGCGCTTAAAACGTCCAATATAGTTGCGGCCAAAAGCCTGGCCACACGGGAAGTTGCTTTAGCTGAGCAACTGACCGACCGGCGCTGGATTGCCTTTGCGTTAAATGACGCGGGCACTATTGAGTTTCTGATGGGCAACTTTAATGCTGCTGAACAACTTTGGCAACGCGCCTTAAAGTTGCGTGTAGAATTAAAAGACGAAGAGGGTCGCATTTCTGTTCTCAGCAAACTAAGTACGCTCTACACCAAGCGTGGCGATTTTCAAAAATCGCTGGAAACGCAATTGCAAACCTTGCGTCATTTCGAAAAAAGCAATCAGCCAGATAAAGTAGCCATGACGCTTTCCAACATTGCTACGTTATATTTTGAACTTCGCAACAACGAAAAAGCCCTTGAATACGCTCGGTTGGGCTCAGCTGCCGCAGCAAAGCTGAGCAATCCACAAATTCTTCAAAACGCCCTTACTACACTGGCCAGAGCGCAAATGACTATCAGCCATAACGATAGCGCACGGATGCTGTATCACCAGGCCCTGACCATTTCATCTGCCATTAACGATCAATATACAGCCTGTATCATCTACAATAATCTTGCTAGTACTTATGAAACTGACCATCAGATTGATTCTGCTTTGGTTTATTTCCGCAAAGCATTAGCCCTTGCCGAGCAACAACAGAATAAGTCGGGCATTTGCCGGAATGCCAATGCCCTTGGCCTGAACCTGCTACAACAAAAACGCGCCGATGAAGCCGCGCCTTATCTGGAAAAAGCCTATCAGACCGCGGTAGCTATTGGTCAGAAAACGGTGATTCAAGGCGCCAGCGCCAGTTTGGCCGAATATTACCGGCAGAAAGGAAACTACAATCGTTCAAACTATTTTCTGGAAGCTTATGTGGCTATTCGCGATACCTTGTTTAAAGAAGATCTGGCCGCCACAACGGCAGAAATGGAAACGCGCTACGAAACAGAGAAGAAAGAGCAGCAAATCAAGATTCAGCAACTGAAACTAGTTCGCCGTAATTTTATCATCGGTGCCATTGGTTTGTTATTTGTTATCAGTGCCTTGATTTCTTTCCTGCTGTATCAGCGATATCGGCGCCGGCAGGAAGAACGGATGCAGGAAGCGTTAAGGGTACAGCGCGAAGCGCAAACCAGAGCGGTGCTACAGGCGGAAGAGGAAGAGCGTCAACGCATCGGTATAGAATTACACGATGGTGTGGGGCAACTGTTATCTGCCTTGAAGCTGAACTTGTCGTTGCAAGACGCCGCCGCAGATGCGTCTAATCTTCCGCTGCCAATTCATCAGGCTATGCAATTGGCGGATGAAGCAGTGAAAGAAGTTCGGCAAATTTCTCATAATCTGATGCCTTCGGCATTGGTGCAATATGGGTTAGAACAAGCGGTGCGCACTTTCATTTCGAAAATCAATAGCCACCAACTGCGGGTACATCTTCATATAGAAGGTCTTGAAACGCGACTCAATCCTACAACCGAAACTGTTTTGTTCCGTGTACTACAGGAGTTGTTGACAAACGTCATCCGGCACGCAAACGCCACTGAAGTGACGATTCAGCTCATACGGTTCCAGCAAGAAGTTACTTTAATGGTGGAAGATAATGGCGTTGGCTTCGATCAGAATAAACTGGAAGAAGGCCTGGGTATCAGAAATATCCGTTCCCGGGTAACGTTTTTACACGGACAAGTTCAGTTTGACGCTCACCCGGGAAAAGGCACTACGGTTACGGTGGAATTACCAGCGAACTGATTACTTTCCTTTTCCTCCCCCGCTCAGGCGTTCGTTATTCTCCAATTCTCGACGATTCAGTGCACTTTTGTTGCCGAAAGTATAGGTTACAGAAAGATAAACGCTTCGATTGATATTCGACCAGGTTCCCTCTGTGTGCAAGCCGCCTGTATTCACATACCACTGCCAGCGCATCGACTCCAGTAAGTTGTTGCCCACTATGGCAATGGTTAGATGATCTTTAAGAAAAGACTTCTTTACGCTTGCATTCAACAACCACCACGGCCTTGTTTTGCCCTGGAAGAACGCTTCTCCGCTGTTGTAATTCCCGTTGATATCAATAACCATATTCTTCCAGAACTTGAAACTCATATCACCCCAAAACTGATAGGTGGAAGCGGCAATGGGGCCTGAGTTAACGCCTTGCTTGTAAGAATAGTATTGATACATGTAGAGGTGATTCATTTGCAATTCCCACCACTTGGTAACTTGAATCTTGGCATAAACAGAAGCGTTGAATCCTTTGTTATCACTTCCATTAATCACGCCGCCGCGCGCCACCCGATTGGAGTCGATTCGTGTAGACTCATTGAAAATATCTTTTACGAAATATCCTTCTGCACTTATGGATATCATGTGCTTACCTAACATTAAATTATATGATGCACTGACATTATCGCGGAAACTTGGTCGCAAATATGGATTCCCTTCCCACGTACTGTATTGATCAAAATATGTGATTGTATTATTCAGTTGCTGGAATGCCGGCCGCTGCACTCTACGCGCATAACTCACACTGAAATTATTTTTTTCATTCAGATTGAAATTCAAAGAGGCGCTGGGAAAAAAACTCAAGTAGTTGCGTTCCACCGACGAGGAAGTGCTTTTAATGAGCGTATGCTCGGTTCGCAATCCCACTGAAAAATCAAACCACTTTGTAACGGGGCCCGATAACAAGGCGTAGAAGGCGGCGATATTTTCTGTATACGAAAATCCGCTGGAGAGTAAGCTATTCCTGGCCACTCCTGCTGAAGTACTATCGCTTACTTCAAACTGATTTTTATTGAAGGTAGTTTCATTGCGCAAACCCGTTTCAATTTTAAAGCCTTCAAGCTTTAACGGTTCCACATAATCAAATTGTACCACTACGTTGTGAATATTATTCAGCGGATAACTTTTGCGGAAAAGCGATTGTGCTGCATCGGGCTGAAGTGCTGCATTCAACCCATAAGAATATAAATTACTGAATGACTTTGCCCGCACGTAGGTGTGGCTCACATCCAGCGTTATTTTACGTTCGGTAGAATCGAAAGTATGCGTATAAAGCAAATCATTGGTAATAGATAAATTGTTGTCGATTGATAATGATTCAGAGCGGTAACGACCGATGATAGCACCAGACCCCGATTCATTTCCTGCGTTAGAAAAGCCGGGCCAATAACCCCTGCTAACATTGGCATTTAAGGTATAGGTAAGGGTATTTTTTTCATTGATGAAGAAATCAAATCCCCCCTTGATATTATGCGCCCACTGCGTTTCCTTACTGGGATTATAGAGTTTATAGTTTGTAGTAGAATCGCCGATGGTAATCTTCCGAAACTCAACAAAGGTGTGCCCGTTTTGCGAATAGTTTGGCGCATAGGTACCAAACCAATTCCATCGCTTCTTCCGATAGTTTAATACTACATTTCCATTAAATCGTTGCGTGTAACCATAGGTGGCATTGATGCTGGCGTTGAATCCATCTGCCCTTCCTTTTTTCATTTTGATATTGATGATGCCAGCGTTGCCTTCGGCCTCATACTTAGATGATGGGTTGGTGATGAGTTCAATGGCTTCAATGGCGTTAGCCGGAATGGATTTTAGAAAGGCTTGTAGATTGGTTTCGGCCAGCGCCGAAGGTTTTCCATCTACATAAATCTTCACGCCTTGTTTACCGGCAATACTCACATTGCCTTTCTGATCTAAAATCACACCTGGCATATTCTGCAGTGCGTCTTCTGCCGAACCTGTTTGATGAGAAGGGCTTTGCGCTACATTAAAAACGGTTTTCTCGGAATTGCGTGTTATTACTGGCTTTTTAGCAACAACCGAAATTTCCTTTATCTCAACTGATTTCTGCATTGAATCGCGCTGCAACGAATCAACAGCAAATGCAAAACCTGCAAATGTAGATAGCAGCAATAAGAGGAGTACGCTTTGTTTCATGACAAAAGAGAAGAGCGGGTGCCGCTCTTCTCGCTTTAGTGGTTGGTCAAAAATACTTGTTCTGGTGTGAAGAAATTGTAAAAAAGAAGAGTGCGCTTAAACAATCACATAGGTCTCGGCAATCTTATCGTGCCAGCCTTGCTTGCGATCATCAAAAATAATCCAGATAAAACCTAGTAACAGCACCCCCATTGATAAGTATTTTGAAATAAAACGATAGAAGGCCTGACGGTTCGTAATCTTTCCAAATCCCTGATCAACAACACGCAAACCCATCAGCTTTTTGCCCAGTGTAGCCTGCCAGTTCGACGTTTCCATCAATACAAAATAGAGCATAATGAGCGCTTCTGCAGCTAATGAATGAATGCTGAACAAATTAGACAAATTCCACATATCCGGACCATCGGCAAATTCTAAAATCAATCCGTAAACAACAATGGATATAAAAAAACGATCTATGATAAAGGCGATGAAGCGGCGGGTAAAACCGGCAAATCGCTGACTGGATACTACTTCCATATAAAATCTTGTTAAAATGTTTTTAATTAAAATTCATCATCTTCTTCAGCATGCTCTTGCTCGTCGAAGTTGCAATCTGAACACACAATTTTCCCATTTTCGGCAGAGAAATGTTTATTGGCAAACAAGACATCATCAAATTTAGAATCTCCTTTCACTACGGCCTCCAATTCATCAATGTTCCTTCCGAATACGATTTGCTTTCCTTCGGGAATGAGGAAGCGCACTCTTAACCGCTGCGCGCGCCATTTCCCAGTCTTACCAATTTCAAAACGACTATCGAGATTTACCAAACTATCGGTCTGCGAGAATTTGTAGCGCATGGTTTCAAGATTTGCTTTCGCATTAGCCATATTGCGACCTCTGCTAAACATCACCTTTTCTAAATGGAAATTACTATCGGGCGATACGGCCAATTCAATTCTAGGTTCACCCAGAGCAAATCCATAATCTGTTTCGGGTAAACTTGAAATTTCGAAATCACTATGTTCTGTATGACGTTCAAAACCCTGATTGAAGGTATCCGACAACTGCACGTAGAGGTTTTTGCCGGAAGGCTGCATCAGATTAACCGATTGCACTTGTGTTACTGATGAACTGAAATCGCGCAATGTATTACTGCAGGAAACGCCCAGAATAATTACGCCAGCTATCCAGGCTAAAGTTAATCCAATTGAAACCACCCGATTCCGCCCTCTTCTACCAGTAAGAATACGCAGGCTCTTATACATGATGCTGATCAAGGGAATACCAAACGTGAGGAAGAAACCGATCTGCGCCCAATACAAGAAGCCCCGGCCGCTTACTACCATGGTAATTAATTCAACGGGTAACACCGAGCTGGCAAATGAAAAACTGAAGAACACAGAAGCTACCGCCAGCAACATGAAAAAGCAGGAAATCAGGGTGAAAATCAAAAATGATTTCACAAAGAACCAAAGCAGGCGTTCACCGGCAGAACGCGCTTTACCACTGGTAATTTGAGCAAAGGTGTTGTTAACCGATTGCTGGGTGGTATTCATGGCATCTTTAACCTGCTTTTCGATATTCTGAAGCGTAACCGGTTCGCCCCGCATTTGTAGTTTTTCAGAAGCTGTGTTGGCTTCCGGAACTACTACCAACAAGATAAAGTACACCACACCCATTGGAAATCCCAGATGCAGATGCAAAAACATCGACAGGATGCCGATTCCTAACACCGCCACACGAATCAGCGTAGGATCGCCCCATCCGAAGTAGTGAGACAATCCGGAAATTACGCCTCCTACAAATTGATTTTCTGTATCACGGAACAATCGCTTTTCAACTTTAGCAGTAGGTCCGGCTGGAGGTGCAGGTGCCGCAGGGGCTTGTTCATCGCCTGCAATATCCTCAGGCTTACCTAATACACTAATCACATGTACCACATCGGCTTCGGTAACCACTTCCTTTTGGCGACCCATCCGCTGTTGAAAAACTTCTGCCACGCGGCTTTCAATGTCTTCCAGAATTTCTTTTCGTTCGGCTTCGTTGCTAAATTTCTGCTTCAACGTTTCAAAATAACTATGCAGAATTTCAAATGCAGGTTCATCGATAGTGAAGGCTTGTCCGCTCAAATTGATGTTTATCGTCTTTTTCATAGTTGAATTTTTTAGGTGGGTTACGCGTTAATGGTTAAAGGTTGGGCGTTTAAAATTTTTTCTACGGAAGCATTCTGTGCTTTGTACGCTTCAGAGAGCTGATCCAAAAATTGCTGTCCTTCGCTGGTTAGGGTGAAATACTTCCGCGGCGGTCCTGAAGTGCTTTCTACCCAACGGTAGGTGAGCAGATTTTCATTTTTCAACCGGGTGAGCAGCGGATAAAGCGTACCCTCCACTACCAGCAACTGAGCACTGGTCATCACATCCAGAATATCGCTGGGGTATTTTTCGCCCTGCGAGAGAATCGCCAGGATGCACAATTCCAGTACCCCTTTGCGCATCTGAGCTTTAGAATTTTCTATGTCCATAATCAGCGTTTTTATCTTGGTTCAGGCTTCGTTCAGAAACCTTTTAAATATTGTACTGCAAAGATATATCCATTATCATGTATTATGCAATACAAAGTACCATGCTAAGCTAAAAAATCTATTTATAATACTGATTATCAGTTAAATAAAATTTTCTGAGTTTTATGATAATTCGACCATCCTCTAATAAGTATGGGCAACCCTCATTCCTTTCGGCAGGGCAAACTGGAATTTAAAAGAGGAAGAAACTCAGTGATGCAGGTAGAAATCCCGGGTTAACTGCTTGAACGCATCGGTATATTGGTTAGCCAGAGAATGTTCCTGAAGATACAGTTCATTCTCCTCGAAATCACCCCCCTCACGGTTAAAGGCCAGCAACCAACGCAGCGCCCTTTTCCCGGGCCTAGGGTAAACCACCGTTTTACGTTGCAGTTGCAGCCCGGCATCCCGTGCAATGGCTACAAACCGCTGTCCTTCTTCAGCCGGCAGTATTAAAGACAAGGTGCCCTTTTCCGAAAGTATTGCAGCCGCCCCTAGGGCTAGTTCAGCATGTTCTAATTGCCACGTATGGCGTGCTGTACTCATCGCTTTTGTAGTTCGCAATGCGCTGACTTCGTAGTAGGGTGGATTGCAGATGATATGATCTACAGCTATCCTTTCTTCCTGTAACCAGTCTTGAAACGAAACATTCATCACCCCAATGCGGTTAGGCCAGGGCGATTGCGCTACATTGCCAAGAGCTTGCTGAACCGCATACGCATCTACATCAATGGCAATAATAGCAGCTCGTTCATTGCGTTGGGCCGCCATCAGGGCCAGGAGGCCGGTGCCTGTGCCTACATCCAGAATGGTCTTCGCTAGCTCCATATCAGCCCACGATCCCAGCAAAATACCATCTGTTCCCACTTTCATAGGGGTTTTATCTTGACCAACTGAAAATTGCTTGAAATGAAAGGTATCTGATGCCATTGGTTACTTTCCCAGTACCAGATAATCGCGCGGATTCAGCGCCCCACCCTTATGCCACAATTCGAAATGAAGATGAGGGCCAGATGACAACTCGCCTGTGCTACCTACTGTGGCAATAACTTCGCCGGCTTTCACGGCATTACCTGCACTCTTAAACAGCTTGCTGTTATGCTTGTAAATAGTCACCAGATTATCGGCATGTTGAATAGCTATGGCATAACCGGTTTCCAAAGACCAGCCGGCATACAGCACCGTGCCGTCGAGCGCCGCTTTTACAGAAGCATCGCGTGGCGCTGCCACGTCTACCCCATAATGCTCGCGTGCAGGGTCAAATTCTTCCGTTACAAAACCTTCTACCGGAAGAAAAAAATGTAGCTGATTCAAATTCAGCGCCCCGGCCCCTTTTTCCCCTTTATACGACAGCGAATAACTCTCTTCCTGCTCAATATCTTTACGTAGCTTCAATTCTTCGTCTGAAGGGCCTTCCACATTTTTTTCTTTCACTGTTGAAGGCCGCACCTGCATAGCCGCCTTGGCACTGGCTGCAGAGTCAATCTTTCCGGAAACCACTTCGCTGATGTTATCCAGCCACATTTTTCGCGCCTCCATGGCCTCCGACAGCGAATCGGTTTTGAAGGTCAGCCCAACAATCTGCGACCGGTAATTATAATCACCAAACCCCGGAATAGCGTATTTCAAGGGCGTGTAAATGATGGCACTTGCCGTCAATAACACCAGCACTACTACCAAGGTGCTCAAAAAAACCCATACGTTCAGGCGCGTGAGCGTGAGCGAGAACTTTTCTTCAAAAGTCTCGTCGTTCAACACTACGAAGCGGAACTTGTTTTTAAGTGTATTGTCGCGTTTAGCCTTCACCCTGAATATGTTACTGCCCGAACGCCTTTAACCGGGAAACAGCCCCCCGAGGCACAGTGCAAATTTTAAATTTACAATTGGTAATTTACAATCTCCAAGAATAAACTAAATTTGGCATCCTGCGATGAAGCATTGCTACGTAATCAAAACAAGCGCCTGATTTTGTTATCGCGTTTAAAGTATTGGTGTGCAGCATTTTTGCTGCTTGGCGCATCTGGTTGCTCCACCACAAATCATCCTCCGGTTGTTGCTGAGTATTACGGCGACCTGACCTCGCATTATAATGCCTATTTCAACGCTAAGGAAAAGCTGAAAGGCGTTTTTGTTGCGGTAGATAAAACCCATAAGGATAACTACAAGGAAGTTATTGCCCTGCACACCTATGCCGATCCCAAAGAAACCGGTTCGTTTAGCAGTGAACTAGACGAAGTGGAGAAGAAAAGCACCACTTCGGTTCAGATTCACAAATACAGCAATTATGTAGATGACCACTTCCTGCTGATGGGGAAAGCCAGTTACCTAAAGGGTGATTATGAAAAGGCTGCTGGATTTTTAAAGTATACCACCACCGAGTTTAAGGATGGCGTGGACTATGTAAAAGAAAGGCGTAAAAACGGTTTAACGGCTACGCCAAATAAAAGGAAGAAAAAAGCGACTAAGCCAAAATTTATTCAGGTTTTGGATGAAAAACAGAATCTGGTGCTGCAGAAGATTGATGAGCGTCCGCACTACCAACTTTTCATTCACGAGCCTGCCCGCGCAGAAGCCTTGATTTGGCTTGCAAAAACCTATACTGCTCAGGCTAAATATGCTGAGGCCGCAACGGTTTTACAGTACGCCCGTAGCGATGATAAGTTTTACAAAAATTTGGATCCACAAGTGGAGTTGGCCGATGCCGACAATCAACTTCGACAGAAAAATTACCACGCTGCTATTGAGCCCTTGGAGAAGTATATTGGGATGGTTAAGGGCAAGAAGAAGCGCATCAGACCGTACTTTATTCTGGCGCAGATTTATGAATTAGAAGGAAATTATACCAAGGCCGGTGATTACTACAAGCGCGCGTTGAAAAGCAATCCGAACTACGATATGGAATTCTACGCCAAGATCAAACGCGCTAATTTGGGTAGAAAATCAAAGCAGGGAACAGACGAAATCAAGAAGCTGTTGGCTTCAATGACTCATGATGGCAAATACCGCGATTATCTGGATCAGATTTATTACGAACTGGGAGAAATTGCGCTGAACGAAAACGACCGCACACAGGCCCGCAAATATTTCCATAAATCAGTCGCTTCTTCTACCAAAAATCAGGAACAACTGGCCGCATCATTTTTGCAGTTAGCGCGAATGGATTATGAAGATGAAGTTTATGTGAGTTCAAAGAATTATTACGATAGCACTATAACGGCGATGGCGAAGAACGATACCGCTTATGCCGGTGTTGAGGCACGCAATCGTATGCTAACGCGTTTGGTGGCGCAACTGACGGTGATTTCTCAAGAAGATAGTTTGCAACGGATCGCACGGATGCCAAAAGCAGAGCGCGATAAATTTCTGAAGAAGCTACAAGCTGAAAAAGAAAAAGAAGCTGAACGCCGTGAACAAGAAAAATCAGCTTCTAAAGGAGCAGCTACAACCGATTTTGCCAAGGGAGGCGCCAATCCGCTTCCCGGCGTTACCCAGGGTGGCGATAACAACGAACCTACCTGGTATTTCTACAATCCTACATTGCGCAGCAGCGGGTACAATGATTTTATTAAGCGTTGGGGAAGAAGAAAACTGGAAGACAACTGGCGCCGCAAAGACAAAAGTTCTTCGGCTCCGGATGCTTCTGCTGATGATGCAAAAAAGGATAGCACCGCCGCGAACGGCACCGATGAGATTGCCGATCAAAGTATAGAAAAACTGGCTGCGGGCTTGCCGCTAACGCCTGAGAAAATGAAAGTTTCAGACGAAAAGATGGCAGAGGCTTATTACACGGCGGGAACCATCTATAAAGATGATCTGAAAAACTATCGCAAGGCTACGGCCATGTTTGAAGAGTTGAATAAGAAGTATTCAGACCATAAATTTAAACTGGAAACACTGTATCAGTTGTATTTGCTGGCGCAAAACAACCGAAATACACCCAAGGCGGAAGGTTACAAAGCCACCATCCTCAACGATTACCCAAATAGCGTTATTGCCCAATACCTAAAAGACCCCGGATATCTTGATCAATTGAAGAAAAAAGAAACGGCTATTGAAGATTATTATGCTTCTGCCTACAGCGATTATGCTTCAGGCCAATATGCTTCGGCAGAAGAAAAAATTAAGATGGCAGATGTGCGCTTTAATCCGAATTCATTAAAGGCAAAGTTTGATTTGCTGCAAGTCATGATTCTAGGCAAGCAAAATCGTCTGGATGATTATATCCAGGCACTGAACAAGCTGATTTCAAAATTGCCGCCATCGCTGGAGAAAGAGGTAGCCACCAAGTTACTGGCCAATCTAAACGCTTCGAAATTGCCGCAGATTGATTTGAGTAAGCAAAAACCGGATACTGCAGCAATAGGACAGACCGATACCAGCCACGTTGCTTTACCAAGTGCTACCACTACTACAATCGCTACCGTTTCTGATACCGCAAAAAAGATACAGCCGGTGGCCATTGTAGCCGATACAGCTAAGAAACTGGCCGAGTCAAAAACGGAAGCGGCCAAAGAATCCGTTACGGTACCAGAGAAAAAACCATTATCGCGCGCTGAACGTCTGGACAGCATCATGCGCGCTGAGAAAGCGGCGAAGAACAAGCCACAATCAGTTGCCGTAGAACCTGCTTCTACCAACAAACCACCGGTGAATTTTTCAAAACCTGATTCTGCGGCTAGTAAGGAAGCCAGCAAACCGGTTGCAGCTACGGCCAACAACAATATCACGTTGCCGAAAGATCCAGCAGCGCGGCAGAAATTTGTGGATTCTTTGCGCACTGCGCGTAATCAGCAGACCGCTCCTTCTGCAGCAACAACTACCAACGCCACCAACAATATCACGTTGCCCAAAGACCCTGTGGCGCGACAGAAGTTTGTGGATTCGCTTCGTACCGCGCGCAATCAGCAAACCACTCCTTCTGCAGCAACAACTACCAACGCTACCAACAATATCACATTGCCCAAAGACCCTATAGCGCGACAGAAATTTGTGGATTCGTTAAAGCGCGCACGCGGCGTGGATACCACAGCGAAAAAGGTGGTGGTGAAGCCTGAGTCGGGAGTCGGCAAATCAGTTGCTGCTGTAAAAGATTCGCTGCAACGGAAGGCGCGGTTAGACTCGCTGGGAAGGAAGCGAACGCTGGATTCATTACAACGAAAACATGTAATGGATTCTTTGCAACGCAAAAAGACGGCTGATTCACTGGCGTTGAAAAAAGCGGTAAAACCATTGGCGAAAGACACCGCGAAAAAGGTGGCTGCAGATACCCTCAAAAAATCTGCACCAATTGTGTTGCCTGTGTTTGATGCCGATACAACTACTGCGATTTACGGTCTAAGCGATAATGCGCCGCATGCGGTAATTATTTTCTGTAGGGATCCGGCTGCTCTTACGCCAACCCTTTCTTCAAAGCTTGAAAATGCCATTTCCAAAATGAAGGATCCGCCGCTGAGTGTGCGCAGTGTGATGGTTGATGGCTCCTTCCGTTTAATCAATATCAAACCGGTGCAAGATAAGGCCGCAGCTATGGCCCTGATACACGATATTGCTTCGGCGACAGGATTGTTTGACGGCCTACAGCCGAATCAGTTTGACGTTATGGCTATTTCACAATTAAACTATAGCACATTGCTGAGTACTAAAAAAATTAATAATTACGCCGCATTCTATCGAGCTAATTATCTGAAATGAACATACCTAAACAATATCTGCCGGTAATGCCCTACCTGCTGCTTTCCAATGCGGCCGGGTTTATTGATTTTGCTGCTGCCGTTTTCGGCGCTACTGAACAATATCTGGTAAAACGCGATGATGGCGTAATTCAGCACGCTGAGTTGCGCATGGGTGATGCCGTGATTATGGTAGCCGAAGCAACGGATTCGTTTAAGGCTCGCCCATCAGGTATGTTTTTGTATGTAGAAAATGTAGATGTTGTTTATGCACTAGCATTGCACCATGGCGCTCGTTCGCTGATGCCAGTTGGAGAGCAACCCTATGGAAAAACCTGTGGTTTTGAAGATCAATGGGGAAATCAATGGTGGCCAACAGAACCCCGCTAATCGCTTTTCATTCACCTCAATATTCATCCTATGCAAAACCTTGAATTAGAACTGGCCAGCCAGTTCGCGCTGCACACCGCGCAATCTTTTTTCTTAACCGGTAAAGCAGGTAGTGGCAAAACCACACTATTGAAAAACATTGCCGGGAACACCACCAAAAACATCGTGATTGTAGCGCCCACCGGGGTTGCCGCCATCAACGCCGGAGGTGTCACCATCCACTCGATGTTTGGATTGCCACTAACTACCTTCATTCCCACTAATGATCCCGTAGATCCTAATCAATGCACGAACCGCAGGGCGTTGTTAGATCACATGAAACTGCGGCGCGATAAAGTGCGCGTGATTCGTGAAATGGATTTATTGGTGATTGATGAAATCAGCATGGTGCGCGCCGATGTATTGGATGCCATTGATTTTGTACTGCGCACCGTTCGCCGGATTCGCGAGCCGATGGGCGGGGTACAAGTGATGCTGATTGGCGATATGTATCAGTTGCCGCCGGTAGTAAAACCAAACGACTGGGCTATTATGCAGCGTTATTATACCAGTCCGTACTTCTTTGATTCATTGGTATGGAAAGAATTAAATGCCGTAGAAATTGAGTTAAAAAAAGTGTTTCGGCAAACTGATTCGCGCTTTGTTTCACTATTGAATAACATCCGGAATCAGGAATTGAATGAAGACGATTTCGAATTGCTTCGTGCGCGGTATCAGCCTCAGTTTGACCCGAAAGAGCCGGGCTACATTTTGTTATCCACCCACAATGCGAAGGCTGATGCGGTGAATGAGCAGGAATTAGGCAAGTTGGCTGGAAGGATGCATGTATTTGAGGCAGAAGTTACCGGCGATTTTCCGGAACACGCCTATCCGTGCGACCGCGTGCTACAACTCAAGGTAGGCGCGCAGGTGATGTTCATTCGAAACGATCAGGAAGAAGCTTACTTCAATGGAAAAATTGCGCGTATCAAGACTATTGATGAGAACGGCATCACGGTTACGTTTCAGGATTCTGGAACTGATTATGTATTGAAAAAGGAGAAGTGGGAAAGCATTAATTACAAGGTTGATGACCACACCGGATCACTGGATAAAGATGTTTTGGGCACTTTCAGTCAGTATCCACTGCGGTTGGCCTGGGCCGTCACGATTCACAAAAGCCAAGGGTTAACTTTTGACAAAGTGATTATCGATGCTGGAAAATCATTTGCGGCTGGCCAGGTGTATGTGGCGCTGAGCCGATGCCGCACTTTAGACGGTATTGTGTTACATTCTATGATTACGCAAGCATCACTTCATGGCGATCCGCGCATTCATGCGTTCTCTGAATCGCATCATTCCTCGCGCGAGCTACAAAACACATTGGAAGAAGCCAAGGAGCGATATGGCGAAGCCTTGTTGAAGAAGCTGTTCACGTTTCAGACGTTAACCACCCGGGTAGAAGAATGGCGCGTGAATCTGTTTGATAAAGAATTTGAAGGCAAGCAAGAGACCATGCAGCTTTATGAAAATGTTTTCCGGAAATTGGAAAGCATGACCGACATTGCGAACAAATTCCGACAGCAAATTGCCACGATGAATTACGCTGAGCGGGAAGTATTGCGGGAACGTTGTGGCAAGGCGGTAGATTACTTCACCGAGTTTTTGTTTACGCATTATTTGACGCCCATACACACCCATGCCAGCGCGGTGGCATTGCGCAAGCGCATGAAGGGCTATGTGGTGTTTTTGAATGAGTTGTTAGCGGCCGGATGGAAGAAAGTGAATCAGTTGTACGCGGCACATTGGCAAGACGCACCTTTGTATGAGGGGCCGGTGCGTTTTTTCCCTGAAATGCTGAAAGCGCCAGCGGTACCCGCAAAGCGGGAAGCCGGTAGCACCTATCGCGATACGTTAGAATTGTTGCAGAAAGGATTCAGTGTAGATGAAATTGCCACCACCAGGGGTATGGCGAAAAGCACCATTAAAGGACATTTGGCGCGCTTAGTAGGTCAAGGACAACTGGAATTACAACAAGCGCTGGATTCAAGAACTATTGAGCAAATTATGCCGTTTTTTGAACGGGATAATGATTGGACGTATGCGCATGTTAAATCTGTATTCGGAGAAGCGATAGATTACAGCGATGTTCGTATTGTTCAGGCCTGGATGGAACGAAAACGTTCCGGATAAAATTGGTTAATCAGTTTGAGGATATGAAAAATTGGTTTTTAACAGTACTGCTGGCAGGAAGCTGGGCTTTATACGCACAGAAAAATGTGGCGATTGCGGAGCGACTTTCGGCGCCCATACAGGTTGATGGCAAAGCCAGGGAATGGCCTGAGCAGTTCCGGTATTTTGATGGAAACGCGCATTTGCAGTACGCCTTGCGCTATGACAGTGCGGCGCTGTATTTCTGTTTTCAATCAAACGACCAACAGGCGCAACTGAAAATTCTGCGCGCGGGTATACAACTTACCTTTGATGTTAAGGAGAAAAAGAGTCACACTGCAAGCCTATTGTATCCTTACTTCAGCAACCGGCAGGAAGAGCGCAATCGCACCACGTTGAATGAAATGCGATCAGGTTTTGTACAAACTACTTTAAAGCCTGAGTTTTATCAGAAGGGTTTTATGGGTTTGCAGGAAGGTGCTTATGTTTCTGATACATCGTTTGCTGCTGCTTACGGGTGGGATTCGTTGCACAATTTGAATCTGGAGTTTAAAATACCGTTTAGCCGATTAGGCGCCACCATTCAAAGTATCCGTTGCGCGGTAACCGTTTTACCGCCGGAACAAATGCCACAATTGGGTGACAATGGCGGTACTGGTGAGAATGCCTTTGACCGGCATCGCGGGGGTATGAATCCGTATCAAAATGGTGCCAATGGATTGAACAATGGATTGAATAACGGCTATCCGGGGTCAGTAAACAACACCAATGGCTACAATCCAACCGCTGCTGACGACCAAAACGGAAACGCCACTGCTCCTGCGCGCACCGCTATGATGGAAGCAAATCGATTTTCGTTTGTGATTTCATTCGGAAAATAACTTAAATCTTCCCGTCACTACTTTTCTCAAGTTCTACAAAATACATTTTCAATCTCCCTTTATTCTTCGCCTCAATCTCGCCTCGATACGAGCATGTGAACTGATCCTTTACGTATGTGTAAGTTGCTTCAGAAATGTTCACTTTACCCGGGTGGCCATTTTGTTCCATCCTTGCAGCAACATTAACCGAGTCGCCCCAGATATCGTAGGCGAATTTCTTAACCCCAACTATACCGGCAACAACGGCCCCTGAGTTGATTCCTATTCGAATGTCATACAAGCCATTCCGATGCGCATTTTGTTGCTTTCGGTTGGCCATGAACTGTTGAATTTCCAAGGCCGCGCGCACCATGTCTGAAGCATGATGAGGATTAGCGCGGGGCAGGCCGGCAACACATAGATACGCATCCCCCACAGTTTTTATTTTTTCGATGCTATATTTCGAAATGATAGCATCAAATGCTGAAAAACACTGATGTAGTTCACTAACCAACTCTTGAGGCGTTAACTGCTCGCTGACCGTAGTAAATGATTTAAAATCGGAAAAAAAGACCGTGACTTCATCAAAATAGCGTGCTTCTGCAGCGCCTCTGCTTTTCAATTCGTTGGCTACTTCTTCTGGAAGAATATTCAACAGCAACTCTTCAGAACGTTCTTTTTCCTTGGTGATTAACTTATTCGCTCGGCGTTGTAATTGGTAACTCCTGTAAATCAACAACCCTATAATCAGCGCTGCCAGGAAACCGGCAAATGCTGCAATAGCGATGTACCTTTGCTGCTTCATTTTTTCAACCGACTCAAAGTCTTTTTGCTGCTGTTCGCGAGCCCGTTCTGCCTGTAAGTGATCAAATTCTTGTTGCAACTCACTAGTTAGTAGCGCCCCGGCTCGTTCTGCCTGATTAATACTATCAGCGAATATTTGTGCTCTTTTAAATGCTGCCAGCGCATCCTTTGGGCGATGGTTCCATTCGTAAAAATCTGCCAATGCCTTCCACGCGCCGTATTGCGACCGGATATTATTCTCTTCTTCCGCAATCTGAGTAGCTTCATTGAGTAATGCTTCAGCTTGTAACGGTTGATTTTCCTTTCTGTAAACAGTAGCCAACGCCGATAGCGCCAATGGTTTTTGATATCGCTGATTCCCTTTAATGCACCAATGGCAAGCCAGTTCCAACGCGGTTTTAGCTTTCGATAGATCGCCCTTCGCCAGTAGCCATTTACCGTAGTTGATATAGTAATAAAACGGTTGGTACAGTACCTGGCTGTTGATCAACGGCTCAGCTTTTTCAATGTACTTTCCAGCATTTTCAATATCACCCATTGCCAAGGCCACGTTTGAACACATGGCGTAGCCAATAGCTGAGCCCATGGAATCGGCATACTGCCGGTATCGGTTCGATAACAAGTAATAATCCAATGCTTTTGAATAATTGTTGATGAATCGATAACGATTACCCAACATAAAATAATTCGTGCTAATGCTTGCCGTATCTTGATGCTTTAAGGAGGATTGTAACCCTCGGAATAAATACTGCGCAGCCATTTGATCAGCACCCAAATTACCGTAGCTCCACTGCAAATCGAAATAGATATTTTGCATCCATACCCAATCTCTAACAGAGTCTAAATAGTTCAATGTTTCGTGGTAAATCGATATTGCTTTTCTATCTTGATTTGTCTCCTTATAAAAATTGCCTTTAGCACGGAGAAATCGCACTATGTTTTCAGTGTCCTTTTTGATAATTAACCCAGGTAAGATAGAGTCGATTACTTTGATAGCCTTATGAGGGTTATATTCTGCGGTCCCTTTATCTAAATAACGGGAGACAATTACAGATAGGTATTCGTAACGCGAATATGCTGCCTTGGTTTCTGAAAACCGTCTCCACAAACTATCCTCCAGGTTGTTAGAAGCAAGTGCATTTAATGCCAGAAGCATACACAAAGAAGATGCGAGCAGCTTGATACTTGCAAATTTTGAGGTGATGATTTGGGTTAAGCTCACCTCTTAAAATTACAATTTCCATCTATTCTTCCGGGAAATAAAAAAGCCGCTCCAGTTTTTGAAGCGGCTCTTTTTATAAAGGCTTATTCTAGTAATTCCACAAGTCGTGTTCGAACTCGAACATTTGTTGTTTGATACGATCACTTTCCAGCAACTGATCAGGGCCTGTGGCGTATTCCTGAATGCTGCGGTCGTACACGTTAGATTCTTTGAAGATATAGCTTTCAAAGCGGCGCGCTTCGAATAAATCTTCCCAGCTTAAACGCACGGCATCATTCTGTGGATTGAACACTTCGTATTTGGCCAGAATCGGACGCAAATCAGGATAGTAGCACCAGTACATCAATTCATCACCACGATAAGTTCCTGTTTCATCGTAGTTTTCCATAACCGGAGCCAGACCAATAATGCGCACCATCATGGTAGATGTTTCTTCATCGAAAACCCAGTCTTCCTTAATCCGGTATTTTGAAATCTTATCCCAAGTTAATTCGTTATTAATCACCTTGGTTTCTTCTTCCAAAGTTACCGGGTTGATTTGTGTTACCGTATCGGTTTTTGTACCGATTTTTTTTACGTCTTCAACTGGCAGCACTTGCTTAAACTGATCGCCATCAATTACAGCATTATCATACACAGTCAACTCACCATTTTTAGCCGCAGTATGAATAATTTCAATCAGCGGCTGTTGTGGATAGCGGAAGGGAAGATTCATCTTCTCACGTGTATCGATAATTCTCCAGATACGCTTTTGCCAAAACACATCTGCCTCGCGAAGGAAATCATACGGGATGATTTCTTTTTCCTTAGTCACCACTTTTTGGTAAGCACCATCCAGCGGTTCCTGGGCTATGGCGGGCAGGGCCAGCGCCAGCGCGCTGATAGCCATCCATTTTTTCGCCAACTGTATCATAATATTGCCGTTTTCTTGCTTAGATAATAGTAAACACAATCTGTCCGAGTTTACGTGATTGTCCGTCAGGACCAACCACCTTAATATCTTCCAGATAAATTACGTCTTTAGGTTTTGCGCGGCTCAGGAAGCTTTGCATTTGTGAGTTGAACAATGGACCGGTTGTTTCAGCGCGGAAGATTTCTCCCTTGCTTACGTATACCATGCTGAACGACTGCACATTGAATTTTGCTTCAAAGTCGAAGTTCTCCAACAATGGAACGATACCTGATTGCGCTTTAATGGTACCAGGCTGCGAGTTACCTCCGCGCATTTTACCACCCAGGGTTGGAACCGGATCCGGAATCCGCTTTACGCGAATTGGGAATGGGGTAGACTTGCCGCCGGCAACCGAAACGGTAATACCGCTAGTGTTGCTAGGTGCTGTTGCGCGTGCAATATACTTACCAGGGCCAGATTTGGTTAACGTAATTCCATTTCCAGATACGCTAGTTTTTTCATCACCGGCACCAGATGAAATAGTCATCGGGTTGTCTACGCCGATATAAACCACGTTCATCTTATCCAACATCACCGCTGTTCCGGCGGGAGTACCTACGGTGTACTTGATGTCTTTTTTCAAAGAGGCAATCGTTCCATCAGGCTTAGTATAGCTGATGGTAACTGGAACTGCATGTTCACCGGCACCAGCAGCGGTTGTTTTGAAGGTAGCCATACCATCTTGCAGCGCTACCGGAGAGCCATTGATGGTAATAGTTGGTTTAGATGCTTCACTGAAGGCACCTACACCGGCATATACTTCAACTGGGTCGCCAGGCATACAATAGTTAGTACTAGCAGAAGCAATAGCCTGGAAGTTATCGTAGATGACCTTTACAGAGCCAATTTGCTTGAAGCAATAGTCTACCATTTGCGCTTCTGAACTTTTCACGTCGCTTTGCAGCTTGGTAAGAATAGTCACCGCCGCAATGGTAGGTGTCATGTGGAAGTTAGCCTGAGACCAACCAGCACCGTCCTGAGAATATTTCTCACCGCTCTCAGATTTCGGAATTGGAAGATTAATCGGTAATGACTTGTCAAATTCGGCTAACGCCTTTTTGATTTCATCGCGAGCTTTACCTTCTTCAAAATCATTCGGATTAATTACCGCCAGCAAGTCCTTTTTAAACTTCAGCATACGGTCATAAATTTCCGTACCCTTTTTCTGTTCAATCAGGAAGTATGTTGGCGCTTCCAAATCATCAACCTTGAATTCCTCCTCTTTTGTTTCGGGATTAATTTCAAGGCCTGACCGTTTTTTCATTTCCGTTTTCTGGGTTTCCAGAAAAACGCTCAGTTCACTGGCCAATGCCTTGATTTTATCGGCGCGAGGCTTCCAAAATTCAGCTTTGGCTTTTGTTTGCGGATCTTTAACAGCTTCTACGAAAGCATCGTAGGTAGCTGTGTTTTTACTGGTAACAATTTCGTTCGATTTGGCGATACTGTTGTTCACCGTCTTGAACGCATTGAGAATTTCATTGGTTACGTTCATCGCCAGGAGGGCTGTCAACACGAGGTACATCATGTTGATCATCTTCTGCCTGGGCGTTAATTTACCACCTGCCATGTTTTCTTTTCAATTTTTAAGGGTTAAGAATTAATTCTTTTCCTTTGGTTAATTAGCCGTTATTGGCACGCATTGCAGAAAGCATGTTTCCGTATACGGCGTTCAAGGCAGAGAGGTTTTTGTTCAATGTTCCCAGGTTATCGCGATACTTAGTGGCATCGTTAGCCGTTTCCGACAACGCCTGAGCAGCAGTATTCAGATTTCCGAAGAACTTGTTCATTGCTTTCAGGTGGTTATTAGAGTCTTGCAATTCCAATTCGTAAATGGTATTCAACTGACCCAAATTCTTCACCATGTTTTGTACTTGCTCATGGTATTGTTTAGTGTGCTCAGCGCCTTTACCGATTTCACCTACTGCGTTAGTAGCATTTGCGGCAGCGGCAGCGAAAGTGGTAATATTACCAGAAGCTGACTTGGCATTTTTAGCGAAATCGTTTACCGCTACTGAAGCGTCAGTCAAATCGCTTAATTTGTTGGTGCTATCAGCTAATGAAGATAGTCCTTTACCCAGGCTACCAATCAAATCCGGACCTACTTTAGCATCGGAAAGCATTTTGTCTAATTGTTGCGTCAAAGGCTTATCACCTTTTTTCGCCACAGGCTCATTAGATGCTAATTCAGGATAAACGCGCTCCCATTCATATTCCTGATGCGTAGCGAATTGAGGTTCGAAGGCAGAAACGATGAAGATACCTACTTCTGTTCCCATTCCGATAATCAGCATCCAGTTCGCACCAGGCCAGTGCATCAGTTTAAAGAGGGCGCCTGCGATTACCACGGCAGCACCGCCTGAGTACACATAGTTCAGAATGGTTTTTCCGCTCTTGGTCAGGAAGAAGGATTGATTTTGCTGTTGAGCCATTTTCTAAATTTTTACGGGGTTAACTTTAAATATTTGGTTACAAATAGATACAATACAATATAGGTACACTAAGGCGTGGCCTGTATTAGTGATCAGAGATATCGCGACCCAGGAAGGTAGTAAGGCAACGGAAGCCTACATACGATTTCGCTGAATCGGCATATTCCCAGTGGCGGGTACCATTTTCGATATAGTAGCCGATATCTTTCCATGATCCGCCGCGGATTACTTTCCGCTTCAGCGTTTCTGATTCGTTCTTCTCGGCATCGTAGCGGATGTCGGGGTTCAAATCATGAATGAAAGAGTAGGCATTTTCGTAGTAAGCAGAAGAAGTCCATTCTGCGGCATTTCCGGCCATATTATACAAGCCATAATCATTTGGCCAGTAAGCATCAGCGCGAACGGTATAGAATCCACCGTCTTCAGGATAATTTCCGCGACCAGGCTTGAAGTTTGCCAGAACACAACCTTTTGAGTTGCGCACATAAGGGCCACCCCAAGGATATGGCGCCAATTTCTTGCCGCCGCGGGCTGCGTATTCCCATTCGGCTTCAGTTGGCAGGCGGAAGTTATCCATCAAAGGCTCTCCGCGCACGGTCTTATAGTCTAACCACAAGCGGGTACGCCATGCGCAGAAGGCATTAGCCTGCGGCCAGGTTACACCAACTACCGGATAATCATCAAATGCCGGGTGGTGGAAGTAGTTGCGCGTCATTGGCTCGTTATAAGAGTAAGTGAAATCGCGCACCCATACTAAAGTGTCAGGATAGATTTGGCATTTTTCATGGCGGATAAACTTGCTGCGAGCAGCACCGCGATTCTTTGAAAGGGCAGCGGCTTTGAAATCAATCCAGTCATATACATACCACAACTTGTTCACATCTAATTCTTTCAGACCCCAGAAGCGCTCAGACTCCGGAACGAAGATTTCTTCCAGTTGTTCATTGCCTTCTGTTTTCTTCCAGTCGATTTTTTGATTCCAGTCAATCTGCGTTTTTCCGCTGTTGGCATCCTCTTTCGTATGCTCCAACATCACGTGAGCCACAGAGTCGCGCACCCAATTCACAAACTGACGGTATTCGTTGTTCGTGATTTCGGTGTCATCCATGTAGAAACCTACGATAGACACCTGCTTGGCGCGGGCCACGTTAGCAGCATTGACGTCCTGATCGCTCGGACCAATGTGCAATACCCCGGATGGTACGAACACCATTCCATAGGGCATAACCGGGTTCCAACGCGGCCGGTCTTGCTCACCAAGAAGCTGGCCATTGTATCCGCCCTTACATCCCGCCAGAATTAAAGCGGTAGCTGCCGATGCGATGCAAAGAATGGTCTTAATGTTTTTCATCGTTTTCAAGTTGTTAATCCTCCCTCTCTTTTTTGAAGGTCGTAAATATAATGAACCTGTTCTTAAATTTCCAAACTAAATTTTTCTAATCCGTTATACGCTTTGCAACCCTTCTTTGTTTCACGTCGTCTTACACTTCCGCCCATTTATAAAAATCTGGCATTGTGGTAATAATACCCTTGCCGTTGCTTTTTCTTAAAGGGCAACAAGTATGAAGCGCTGATTTCATGGCTGCCGGTGTTAAATTTGGTCAGATAAGATACATTGGCGTCGTACGAATATAAGACACGCAACCCTTTGTAATCCAATCCGATATAAAACACCGCCGCATCAACGGCTCTCCCCTCATATCCTCTAAACGCGATTCCTGTTAAAAAATTGCGCTTAATCTGCATCAGCGCCGATAATTCGGCCTGATACTGCCTGAAATCAGTTTTTACCAAAACAGCCGGCATGATGTTAAAATTTTTCGAAACATCGAACCGATACGCTGCCGTAAAAGCCATATTCCTGGCATAGTTTATACGGGTTTTTGAAGAAGAAGTTTTCAGGGTGGCAAAACTGTACAGGTGATTGGCCGACAAACCGATATGATATTTTGAATTCCCCCAGCGCAGCCCCACCGAAAAATCAGGTGCGATACCATTTTGAAGCGTGGCAGGAACATAATTGTCGCGGTGATCTACTCCTCCGGTATAGTCGCCGCCCGGTGTTACCAATTTGTTACCCTGCAAACCGGTTTGAATAAATCCCACGCCCACCCCTATCGAAAAAGTACCTTTGCGCAACTCTTTTCGCCAGGCGTAATTCACATTAACTGAGGTAGATCGCTGGTAGCCTATCAAATCGTTGATGAGGGTGAGGCCCAGTCCGCTACTAATGGCTGAAACGGGTGCATGAATATTAGCAAATTGTGTAGCGGTGGCCTGATTGGTAAGACCAACATTCTGGCTGCGATGCAGAAAAGCGAATTCTACACCTTCGCGGCTGCCGGCATAGGCCGGATTAAATTGAAGGGGGAAAAGCAGGTAATGGCTGAACTGCGGTTCATATTGCGCCCACATGGTGAGATGAACCATTCCGGCTAAGAACAAAAACAGGCTCCGCTTCATATTTCGAAACGGAAGATAGTAAAAGCACTGATTTTCTATCGGTTTACTACGTGGTGATGCGCAACTTAGCGCATATATTGGTCAAGCGCAGCAATAATTGATGGCGAACCTTCCAGCGGTGCCATCACGTGAACTTTCAAGCCAGCTTCCAGAACTGCATCCGCTGTAGTTTTTCCATATACCCCTATACGTAAATTGCCTTGCTGAAATTTTGGAAAGTTGTGAAACAACGAATGTACCGCTGACGGACTAAAGAGTACCATCATTTCATATTGACTAAAATTGATGGATTTCAAATCGGATGGAACTGTACGATACATCACGGCTTCTACGTAAGGAATTTTCTGTTCATCCATGAATGAGGTGATGTCATCCTTACTGCGCACTTCCGGGCAGATGTATAAGCACTTGGTTGTATCGCGGTGTTTCAGCAGCAGCGCGCGGATTTCTTTATTGTTATTCGCATCGCCGAAGAAAACCTTGCGTTTGCGGTATTGGGTGTATTTCTGAAGATATAGCGCGATGGCTTCGCTGGTGCAGAAGAATTTTGTTTCCTGACTCAGCTTGACGCGCAGTTCTTCGCAAATGCGGAAAAAATGATCGATCGCATTTCTGCTGGTGAAGATGACGCCGCTGAAATCGGTAATAGTGAGGCGTTGCTTTCTAAAGTCGCGGCCGGCTATACCTTCAACGGTGATGAATGGCGTGAAATGAAATTTGCTTTTGTGTTTAGCGGCCAGATCGTAGTAAGGTGATTTGGGCGCTTCGGGTTGCGGCTGGGCGACCAGAATATTTTTGAGCTTCACTTTTGGCTCATTAGCTAAAAGTGCTGCATAATTTTTTTCGTTACGAGGTTTTAGTAAATCAGCAATGCGGACAGGCTTTGGCTTTGATTCAGTTGCCGCAGGCTTGACAGGAGTTGGAGCTGTTGAAGAAGATTTCTTTGCTGAAGCAGCAGATGAGGCGGGTTTGGCTGGAGTAGCGCGATGATTACCGGTTTTTGATTTAGGAAGAAAAGCAGCAGCACTCTGCTTAGTTGATTTCACATCAGCCTTGATTTTTTGGCCAGAAGTGCTGCTGCTGTTACGATGTTGCTTAAGCTTGCTTACGCTTTTTTTTTAGGCGCAGCCTTCTTAGCAGCCTTCTTAGCGACCTTCTTAGCGGCTTTCTTAGGAGCAGCTTTCTTGGCAGCTTTCTTAGCGACTTTCTTAGCGGCTTTTTTAGGAGCAGCTTTCTTAGCGGCTTTCTTGGCTGTTGATTTTGTTGCCATGTTAAATAGCTGTTTTGGTTAACAATTTTATGAACAGAAATACCGGTAGTATTTCTTGCACACAAACATATAGCAAAAAATGATACACACTCTTATACAACAATTTGTACGCTGTGGATAACCCCCTTATATACGCTAACAAGATTAGCGCTACTATTGCAATCAAGGTAATGCATGCGATTACCTGAAACACTGCGGCCTTTGCAACAAGCAATATCAATATGGCCGGAATCATAATAACAGCAAGGGTTTTGAGCGATGCGGAAAGATGAAACAAATATGCATCAACATATTCTTCTACCTCAAACAATGCACCGGTTGCTTTCAATAGCAGATAGCGAACAACACCAAAAGATGTGAATAAAAAAATGAATACTGCTATTGAAAATTTCGACTCAACGAACGTAGTTGGTGCCCAATGCAACCACAGTTCGCGTGTGAAAACAGCACAACTCACTACACTCATCAGCAACAACAACACGGAAGAAAAACTGATGGCGTTAGTTTGTGTGCGATAGATTTGTGCAGAGATATTAGCGTTGAATAACGATCGGTAGATATCGCTGAAATCGTTGGTGTAGGCCAGTTTCAGGTAAGTAAGCAACAACAGCAAACCAACGATGATACTAAATGCCAGCACCTGATTGTTGTCTGGTTGCGGCCATTCCAAATCCCATCGCAAGGGTTTATCAGCAGATGTGATTGCACTTCGCCATGATGCCATGGCCACACTTTGTTGAATACCGGTTGTATCTAAAACAAGCAATGAATCGGATGTAGCAAGATTGGAATCTACTACGGCGGTGGCAGTAGTTGCGGAATCGTTTTGTGCATGGCTTACCATCGGCAACAACAAACAACAACCTATCATGATGTATAGCGCAATATCACGAAGCGATGCGGCAGCGGCAGCGATGGCAGCGGAAAGCCCGCACCCGCCGCCAGCGTAAAAAGGTACGCGATGGCCACTGTTGCTACGGCGGGGAGGACTTGCAGCGAACAGCGCGGCGCGGCCCCTGCACAAACCTAGTTCGCTTAAGCACTGCTGTTGTGCAGGCCGCGGCCGCCACCATCCACTCCATGTATAGGGCCCATCATGACGCAACGTATTGCCTGCATCATCAGAAATAGTTGACGTAGCCAAAGTGAATTTTTCCGGATTTAAAATTGATGGGATTATCGAGTTGCCTACCCATTGCATAGCTGAGCCCAAAGATACCAATCTTGGTTTCAAATGCAGCACCTGCGCCGAAGCCGAATGGAAAATCAAACGGTTTGTTTTTGAAATGCCGCGTATCTTGTACCATGGCTGCATTAAAGAAGGCGTAGGCATACGAGTTCTTCGACAGCAAGTAGCGATACTCGATATTTCCCATGAGGTAGTACGGGGTGAAGATAGAGCGATCATCGAAGCCGCGCAATGAGTTGATTCCGCCGATGCGGTATTTTTCGTTATCAAGAACACGTGCCGCATAGAAGTATCGTCCTTCGAAACCCGTCTTCAGCGTCATGCGGCGTGCCAGCTTCCAATATTTATCGATTGCAGCGCCGATGTTTAGTTGAAACGAGCGCAGGGCAACCGTATCATATAACCCGGCAAAGGTGCCGCCGGTAAGTTCATCGTGTAAGGAAACGATAGCGTTATTCTTTTTTATGCTGCGCACGCCAAGTGCTACATCGGCTTTAAGTACATAACCAGAAACCGGATTGAACCGGTAGTTTAATTTTTGCAGAAACAGTTCGAGCGCAAATTGCGATGTGGTGAGGTCTTGCGCCAGCGGTAATGCGCGGTTTGATTTTACGAAGTTGGTATCTACCGTTTGCAGTATGGTTATTTTCTGACGGAAGGATGCTTTGAGATAGTTACTGCCGAGCAGTTGGTACTGCACGCCGTAGTCGCCATTCAGATCAAGATAGGTAGTATCTTTCTTATACAATTGAAACTGCACATTCACGCCCAGCGGCAAGCCCACCACGTACGGATAGATAACGCGCACATCCAGGGTTTGCGTTTGCGGCTGCAATTTTTGCCATTGAAGAAACAATTCTTCTCCCAGGCCAAGGGGCGAAACGAGATGAATTTTCACATCGCCGGTGATGAGCACTTTTTGCCCTGAGCTACCCGGCAACACACCAATCAGCAAATCGAACTGCGAGGCTTTTTTGTCTTTGATAAACACATTGACCCGAGCGCGGTCGCGGTCGAACGTAATAGAATACGGTCGCAGCACTTCGGCGAACTGTAGTTCATTGAGGCGTTGCGTGATTCGTTTCACGGTTGCTTCGTTGTAGGCGCGGTTTGGTTTTATGCCCAGGTAGTTGCGCAGGAAGATGCGCTTCACCTTTGTTTTTCCGATTGTTTCCAGTGTGTCGAAGCGGATGAGTTGGTGGCGATCGATAAACAATTGCGCTTCCATTTGCGGACCGCCGGTGCGGAAGCTATCCAGCCAGGTTTCAGCGAACGGGTATCCCGTATTTTCGGCTGATTGCAGCAATTTGGCTTTTAGCACATCCACCGCCGTTGGCGCGATGAGTCTGGTGTTGGGCGCATGCTTCATACCGATAGCATCGAGATAGGCAGGTGGAATGTTGCCATTTTTAATGAGGAACAAATCAGACTTCGCGCCTACATATATATATGCTGTGGCCTGATTGCCGATAATAGACATACTATCATAGGACGCGCCTGCGTAACCTGTTTCGCGCAAGCGCCGCCAGAGGCGCACCACTTCTTTTTGCGCGCCGGCCGTATCGCGGAAAGCAGTTTTGTAGGCGTATTGTTTTTTGAAAAAATCGGGCGGTTGATCAGCGGCCTGTACTGTTAATTGCAATTGCTGGGCGCGCATGGGCATCGCGCCGAGCAGCAACAAGAAGCAGCAGATCCATTTTTTCACCACACTAAAATAGTAAACCGCGCATTGGCGCGCTTAGGCACCTAACGGCGCGGTTGATTTTTTATTTTCACCGGAACTATTGTGGCGTTCGGCATCTACATACATATTCCGTTTTGCAAGCAGGCCTGCACCTACTGCAATTTCTATTTTTCCACTTCGCTACACCGAAAGCCGGCCTTGCTGGAAGCATTGGCGCAGGAAATTGCGCTGGTGGCCGCGCCAGTTTCTGTTTCCGCAGTGGGCGGTCAGCCAAAAGTGCAGACGTTGTATTTGGGAGGCGGTACGCCCAGCTTACTGACAACTGAAGAATTGCATCGCCTGTTAGACCAACTGGAACAACGTTTTGATTTCAGCGCATTACAGGAGTTTACGATAGAGGCGAATCCGGATGATTTGGATGCCGCGTACGTGAGTGCGTTGCGTTCGCTTCGCGCGCGCGGGCTGAATCGTTTTTCGGTTGGCGTACAATCTTTTTTTGATGAAGATTTGGCGTATATGCGCCGGGCGCATTCGGGTACGGAGGCGCGTGATGCGCTGAAACGCTTACAGGATGCGGGGTTCGAGAAAATTACCATCGATCTGATTTACGGTACACCGACGATGAACGACCAGCGATGGTTAAAAAATCTGGAGATATTTCTGGATTATCAGTTACCGCATCTTTCGGCATATGCGTTAACGGTGGAGCCCAAAACCACTTTGGCTAAACGTATTCGTGAAGGCGATTTGCCACGAGTAGATGATGAGCAGGCAGGGCGTCAATTTCGGTTGTTGCAGCAGGTACTTCGCGAAGCGGGATATGATCAATATGAGATTAGCAATTTTGCGCGCCCGGGCCATTACGCTGTTCACAATACCAATTACTGGCGCGGTGTTCCCTATATAGGCCTGGGGCCGTCGGCACATGCTTATAATGGCCATCAGCGAAGCTGGAATGTACGGAACAATAACAATTACATAGCGGCGCTGCGCGAAGGCCGGCGTTCATTTGAGTTTGAAATTTTAACGGCCGCAAACCGGGCTAACGAGCGCATCATGACCGCATTGCGCACCATGTGGGGATTGTGGCTTGGTGATGCCGATGTGGTAGCTTACCGCAAAAACATTCTTGATGCCCTAAAAGCAGTTCCCGCTTCTTATTATATAATGAAAGACGAAACTATTCTGCTGACCGATGAAGGGAAATTCTTCGCCGATGGCATTGCCGCTTCGTTGTTTATTACCGATTAACTGGCCGGCCGTATTACCGGATTGCCCTTGATCAGAAATTCTTTCAACAGTGTTCTGTTGCCGTTGAACACATTCACATCAACCTTATCATCGTCGCCAAACAACATCGCCTTATCGTTGTGTTGCCAGAAGAGCCATTTGATATCACCGGAAATATTCAGGTCTTCTTCATAATAATGCGCCACCCAGAAATAGTAATCCGCAAAATCATCAGAGAGATAATCTTCAATAAAACTGATGTTGGAATACAGAATGGGTTTTACGCCGTAGCGTTTTTCCAGCACTTCCGCCATTGACTTCACGCCCTGAACAATATCTGCTTTTGATTTTCCTCGGGTTTCTTCTATATCAATTACCGGAGGAAGATCGCCGCGTTGCAGATCGACCGTACTGCAGAAATTCTGCGCTTGCTTGATGGCATCGCGGTCTGGAAGGAAATAATGATAAGCGCCGCAGATTACTTTGTTATGATGCGCTTCTTCCCAATGATCGGCGAAGGCTACATCTACCGACCAGTTGCCTTCAGTAGCTTTAATGAATGCGAACTGAAACTTCACGGTATCGCCTAGTTGATCGCGGGAGAGCAGATGGCTCCAGTCAATTTCTTCCTGATGGTGTGAAACATCTATTCCGTGAACCGGGTAGCCTTCAGGAAAGCGAATTGCCTGAAAGGGCACCCTGGCAGGATGATGCGTCAGTCGCCTGTACACGCGGTACACTTTATATGAGTAGCGAACCAATTGTTTCTGATACACCAATGCCAACGCCACTGTAGCCGCCAATATCAGGGCAGCTATTGCGGCACGCAGGGCGTGCTTTTTTTTCTTTTT
>JAXLUK010000007.1:0-62494 GCA_046329555.1 Chitinophagales bacterium | reverse complement strand
AAGTATCTTGTTTTTTGAAGGAATTACGGAGGAGATGTCGCGGTTACGGGGTTCTGCAAATGGGCATGCCGTTTCGGTGCGTGCATTGGGTTACATGATAGCGGGCCATGAATTACATCACCGCCGTGTGATTAGCCAGCGATATCTTTAAGGCACCTCTAAAAACCACTTGGCGAAATGTTGCAATTAGTTGGCGAAGGAGCGATAGCTCCAAGGCTTGAAAATTTGATGTAATACTTCGTTGCGCCTCCTTACATCAAATTTTCTACGCATTTCACTCATTACAGGTTTTTAGAGGTGCCCTTTAATTGCCGCGCCAACTATTCTGACTGAAGTACGCCACTTCCTGATCTAATTTCTCGCGCTTCAGCCGAAGCATTAGAAATGAGATCAGCATCAGCAATGGTGATAAAATCAAAACGGCAGTTGGTAAAAGAAACATGAACACGTAAACCCTGATGGCACGCTGCATACTTCCATTTGCAGCACCACCAATAAATTTCGACCAAATACCAAAGGCCCGCTTACCGCGGGCTTCCATCAATACCAATTCAGGTTTAATAGTTACCGCACCCGCTTGATTGAGTTGTTCCTGCATCCATTCAAAACGGTTATTGGTAATTGCATTTTTCAGAATATCACCATAGACAACTGCTTTTTCTAAATCGGCATCTGCCACTCCGGCAGCAGGCAAAAGGGAAGTGGCCGTTTTCTTGCCCCATAATAACCAACGCAGAATGGTAATTAAACTCACTACATTGGGTGCGTTATCTACTAAAGCTACATTGCCAATTAATGTAGCTTGTAAGCGGTGTAAATGCGCCTTTACTTTTTCCTGTGCGCCCAACCACATATTGCGCGATGCGGTTAACGTCACTACCTTCTTCCCTAATAATAATTTTGCTGCTGGTGCTGATTGTAAAAATGAAGCCATAGCCGGGCTGGGCGTTAAAAACCAAGGCTGATAGGCCAGAATAACTACGTCCCAATCTTCTTCTAACCTGCTGCTGCATGCTTTTAAAGGCAAGGGTTTTTGTTGGAACGTATCAGGAAATGCATTAAAAAAACGAAAGGCTGACCAGGGGAAAGGAAAGGGTTCCTGCAATTCCAGTCTTTCCATATATACTTCAAATGCTGCATCGTTTGATAAATGCCGGGTAAAACGGTTAACAGCATCCTGTAATTGACCGGTTTGGGTGTAGTACAGCACCAGAATTTTGGTTTTCATTTTGGGAAGATACGATTAAGCGAAAAACTTGTGGGAGTGTAAGGCTTTAAACAGATACTGATAAAAAAAAATCCGGGTGCATGCCCCGGATTTTTTTCGATGTTATTTAATTTACTCTACGTCAATTGGCATCAGGATGCGACCGCAGTGCTCGCAAGTGATGATACGGCGCTTTGAACGAATTTCAGATTGACGTTGTGGTGGAATTTTAGCGTAGCAACCACCGCAGGCATCGCGCAGAATAGGCACAACTGCCAAACCGTTCCGGTAGGCGCCGCGAATACGCACATAGGCCTTTAACAGACGGTCTTCTACTTTCTTCGAAGCCTTGGCTGATTCTTTCTGCAGTTCAGCTTCTTCTTTCTCTGTTTCTTCAATAATCTTGTCTAACTCCTTCTTCTTCGCCTTCAAATCCTTTTCACGGCCTTTGATGCGCTCTTCAGTTTCTTCGATGGCAGATTTCTTCAGTTCAATTTTAGCAGTGGCATCACCCATCTTCTTTTCAGATAATTGAATTTCCAGTTTCTGTAATTCAATTTCTTTTGAAAGGGCGTCATACTCCCGGTTATTCTTGACAGAATTTTGCTGTTTTTCGTAACGGGTAATCAACTCCTTCGCCATCGCTTTAGCGTTCTTGCGGTTATTGAAGTCTTCTTCTAATTCAGCAACTTCTTCATTTAATTTCGACAGACGAACATTAAATCCGGCGATATCATCTTCCAGAACGCGCACTTCCTCTGGAAGTTCGCCCTTCAGAATCTGGATTTTATCCACTTTTGTATCAATTTGCTGAAGATTCCAAAGCTGATTTAAGCGTTCTTCAACTGATAATTCTTTCTCTTTTACTGCTGCCATACCTAAATGAAATATTTTACAGGATTGGTGTTAACTTCTGACAAATGGAGTGCGAATGTAGGAAATTTTTCCGTAAGCACCTGATGAAGTAGCATAGCGGTATATTGTTCGCTTTCATAATGGCCTACATCGGCTATTACCAGGCGCTGTTCGGCATCAAAGAATTCATGGTACTTGAAATCTGCAGTAATCAGAAAATCAGCCTGTTGTGAAATGGCGTCGCGAAGCAAAAATTGCCCGGATCCCCCACAAATGGCTATCCTTTTAACCGGTCGGCCCAATAGCGCCGTATGCCGTATGCAGCCGGTATGTAACACTTTTTTAATGTGTTGCAACCAATCTAATTCGGTCATCGGCTGAGCCAAATTGCCCACCATACCAGAGCCAATCTGCGCATGAGCGTTTTCAATTGGAATGATATCATATGCAGGTTCTTCATACGGATGAGTCTGAATCATGGCCTGAATCACCTGTGGAATATGATGGGTGGCCACAATGGTTTCCAACCTGATTTCCGGAACTTGTTCTAACCTGCCTGCCTCACCAATTGCGGGATTACTTTGATGATTTCCCCGAAACGTACCTGTTCCCGAACTGCGAAATGAGGTTTCTGAATAATTACCAATATGCCCCGCACCAACGGCAAACATGGCTGAAGCTACTTGCTGGGCTGCCGTTTCAGGAACAAATACTACCACTTTACGTAATTGTCCCGTTTTTGGCCTTAATATCCTCACATCCTGCAAGCCCAGTTTTTCAGCCAGAATTTGGTTGACTCCATGCGCTACGTTGTCAAAATTGGTGTGAATGGCGTATAACGCAATTTGGTTCCGGATCGCGCTCATGACTACCCGCTCAACATAAGTCTTTCCATTGAATCGCTTTAAACCGGAAAAAACAATGGGATGATGTGCAATAATCAGGTCGCAGCCAGTAGCCATCGCTTCTTCAATAACGGCCTCCGTACAATCCAGGCATAAGAGCGCTTTTTTTACTTCGTGGTCGGGATGGCCCACCAACAATCCGGAATTGTCATAGCCCTCCTGCAACGCAGGGGGCGCTACTTGCTCCAGAAACCGGATGATTTCGTTGAGTTTCATGCGCTCTTTTTCAAAGCGTAAATGCGTTCAATAATTTCTACCACCTTCATGCCTTCCAAAGCATTAGTGGTAATGGTGGATTTGCCCTGCAAGGTATCTACCACATTCTGAATCACGTAATGGTGGTTTGCGGCGCTGCCTTTATAGCTGCCGTAGTCATTGGGTGGATTCACCGGTGCCAGCTCGGGCATGGTGTAGTTTTCAACATGACAATATTCCACTTTATCCATGTATTGTCCGCCTACTTTAACCGCACCTTTTTGCCCGATAATGGTCATACTGCTCTCCAGGTTGGTATCCCAAACAGAAGTGGAGTAATTGATGCAGCCCATGCCGCCTTGAACAAATTTAAAATTAACCAAGCCTGAATCTTCAAACTCGGTGTTATGCTGATGATTGAAGTTCTGAAAGCGCGCTGTTACTTCTGCAATATCGCCAAACAGCCAGTACATGATATCCAGAAAGTGACTAAACTGCGTAAACAGCGGACCTCCGTCCAGTGTAAGTTTCCCTTTCCAGGCGCTTTTGGAATAATAGCGGTCGTCGCGATTCCAATAGCAGTTAATCTGCACCATGAATATTTCTCCCAGCACTTTATTCGACACAATCTCTTTCAACCAAACCGATGGCGGACTATATCGGTTTTGCATCACACCAAACACCTGGCGAGAAACATTTAGCGCTTTATAAATAACCGCTTCACAATCGGCTTTGCGCAAGCCCATCGGTTTTTCACAAACCACGTGGCAATGGTGTTCCAGTGCCTTCAGGCAATGTTCCGCATGAAATCCATTCGGGCTGCAAACATTTACTACATCAATGTTGGTATGATTGGCGAATAACTCGTCTAATTGCGTATAGAAGGCGGTTTGAAAATCGGCTTCAGCGGCTTTTCGCTGTTGTTCATCAATATCGCAAACTGCTACCAGTTCGCAGGCGGGATTTTGGCGAATCATGGTGGCATGACGCTTTCCGATGTGCCCAAATCCAATTACGGCAAATTTTATTTTACTCATTGCGGGGCGAAGGTAATCGGAATTGAATAATAGCAATACTGATGATAAGGATTAGAATTGTTAACTTTGCGGTAAACAACCACTTATGAATAAGATTGCACTACTATTATCGCTAACCTTAACCTATTTATCTCAGGCCCAAATTATTATTAAAGATATCGGCTGCCAAACAGGTAACACAACTCCCTATAAGCTGGATTTGAACAATGACGGGATAAAGGATTATTGGTTCGGAAGTAAGAATGGATCAGGCTTAGATTGTTCTATGTATGTAGTAGGGCGCAATGGTAACAAGATTGAAATTGAGAGTGGGGTTGATGCTAACAGACTAGAAGCTGGGAATGCCATTGGTAATAATATCTGGGGGGATTCGGCTCGCCTGGCTTACGCGGTGGGGTCAACAAATACCACTGGAAACTTTGGTGATGGTAGCAGTGTTGGATACATTGGAATCAAATTCTTTGATAATGGTCAGGTTCGCTATGGATGGATACAATTGCAGGTGTTCTATGGGGGTATGTATGTTTGTTGGGGCGCATACGATTCGCAAGGCGGCGCTATGAAGGCAGGACAGTATTTCTATACAGGGATAAATGAACAATCCATGCAAGACCAAAATCTGTTTTGGAATGGAACGGATTTGGTTACCAATTGCATTCATGAAAGTGAATGTTCGTTATTGACCATGAATGGCCAGATAGTGCACTCCTGGCGGGTTCCAGAAGGATTGGCAAATTGGAAGTTAACAGATTTACCTCGCGGATTATACCTCGCTACGCTACAAGATGGTCAGCAACGAATTTATCGGAAAAAGATACTTATTGACTAATCAGGTAGTATCACCCGAATTCAATCTCGTTTTAGCGGTACGCCAATAGTTCATCAGAATCCGGCCGTTAAAGGCCATCGATAACAAAAGGCACGCAACTGCTGCCAACGTAGTTTCAATTCTGAAATAACGATATAGGAATTCGAGCTGGGTATAGGTTATGTCGTGCCGCGCTGCGCCTAAATCAGCCGGGGTAAAAGAGTCGTACATTGATCTGAAAAACTGATACTGCCGCAATACATAAATGAAGAAATTCAGGTTCACCACAACTATCAGAAAACGCACCCATTTTGGCTTTAGCAAAGTAGATTGACGGAAGAAAATAACATACTGGAAATAAAGAATAGCCACAAACCATAGCAGGCCATTGATGCGGGCGTACGGATAATGCAAATGCAGGAACAAGGGCATTAACACCGTGCACGCACCTGTAGCAGCAATTAGCCACCATAATAGTTCGCGCACTATAAACAACAAGCGATTTTTACTTTCTTCCATCATAATCATGACGTTCACGTAAAAAGAAATCTATGGCAGAAATGGCTTTTCGCTGATAAAGTGCCACAGCGCTGGAATCATTTGCCTCAGGTGCAAACTTTGCCGCCACTTCGGGTACTTGTAATTCAGAATAGATTACGAACAAATGCTTCTTAAAATAGTTGTCAAGCGAATCGTGTTTGGCCAACACATCGGCCTGTACACGTGCAGTTTCTTTTTTGTTTAACATCAGTTCTGCAATAGATAAATTTAATGGTAGCAACAGCGTACTATCGCCCAATTTTTGTCCAAGGGTAAACCATCGCTCAGCGCTGGAATAATCACCCGTTCTGCTGGCAACAACACCCAGCCCTGAACAATTCCAGGGCATTAGTGAGTCCAGCGCATAGCCACGCTCATAGGCTTTCCGTGCAGCTTCCAGACTGTCTTGGTCAAGCAAAACTTTTCCGTAAAAAGCCCACGCCTTTGCATCATTGGGGAAGGCGGTTAGAAAATCGTTTAATGCCAGCTTGGTTGAGTCCAAGGGTTTCACCCCATAGCCCTCATAAATTTTTACGTAGTCGGCATAGAATCGATTAGACTCCCAATCCACTTTTACTTTTTTGGGGTCTTTGCAAGAGCCCAGCAGGAAAAGTAAAATGATGCCTGAAATCGATAGTCTGTTATACAAGAGAAGTACATCTTTCATGGTATAAAAATAGGAAGCCAATTGGTTTTTCGCATTTTAAAAGCGTTGTATTATTTGCGGGTCGCTCTTCTTCGTTAACTTAAGATCTTTTAAAGTAGATGATCGGATATGCAGGTCAATCACAAATTGCTGATAACGCAAGGGGTAAGCCGTATAATTAAAACTCAGCTCCCAACAATGTAAATCGCGGATCACGGTGAGTTGCGTGATGGTGAGATCTTTTTGCTGGAAATCATAACCGGTGCGTGCGCTCACCTTCCATTTTGGCGTGATATTTACATCTCCGCTTACATTCAGCGTTTGGGTGAAGATGATTGTATCCTGCTGTGTGAAGGCGCTCTTGGTGCTATTGAGCAGGATGGAATAGTTGGGCGCAATGCTCCATGGAATAGCGAAGTTGTAATAGACGTCAGGATTGTACACCACATAATCTGCAATCATTTTCGGAAGTTTCGACACTTCGTTGGTTGCTGCCGTTGCTTTTGCTTTACCTCTAAATGACGCGGTGATGCTAAACGTGGCATTCGTAAATCGCAACAATTTGTGGTTGGTGTTCCAATAGAATTGGTTGATGCGTACATTTCGTTTGTCAACGGCATAGGGATCCAACTGCACATTGAAATTGGCATTGATGTTCTGCAGAAATTGAATGCCTCCGCTGATGTTGAAGGGTTGCAGGCGCAGCGAATCGGCGGCGAAGTTATAGCCACCGGTAATGTTCACCCGCAGGAAGTTGTTAATGGTTTTTTCGTGTTTTACAGAATCTGATTTAGAAAAAGTTTTCAGGTCGAAGGAATTTCCCAACGACCAATTAAGGGAAGCACTTTGCACCGATGGCGCTGATCCATAACCCAGTGGTGCATTAATATCGAAACGATTATACAAAGCTGTATTGCCATTAAGATCAGTTCGAACGCGTTGGTAATAATTCCAAAATGGCTTACTGAAATTGGGATTGTATTGCACCGACATGGCCGGTGTAAAAGTATGCCGTAACGCCTTCAATAGTTTTCCTTTAAAATTGAAAATGCCGGTAAGTTTGGTAGAAAACTGAATAGAAGCGCTAAAGTCGCGCATAGCCCGAAACTTATAAATGGTGTCGGTTTGCAGGTAGCTACTGGCTCCAGGCAAAATCACTGTAGTACCGTTGGGCAGTTGCAGTATCTGGTCTTTGTTTACCCATCCATGTTCTACTGATTTGAAAAACCAGCGTTCATTGTAGGTGAAAGAAGGGGAGATGTTGAGATATTTAAACAGCGTGAAAGGTGCAGAAATATTGGCGGTTTGGTTGATGCCGTAATTCATGTTTTTATATGTTTCCGGCTTATTCAGTAAAGAGTCAAAGGTGTTCAGTTGATTCTTAAAATCTAATGCGTAATTCACCAAAATACGTTCGTACCATTTCTGAGCGCCACTTGAAAATTTTGATTTAAACGGCGCTACCGAAGTAATCGCAAAGCGGACAGTTGGGAAGGTGATACTAAATGTTTTGGTGGCGATATTCTGATTGTGTGCGGCGTTAATTGCCAGCGACAAAAACGGTGCTCTCGGAAATGATTTTGCGTAGCTGATATTGGAGTTGAATGCCGTTTGGAAGATGGAATTATCGGTAGAACGGGCGGCCTGATAGTAATCACCGAGGTTTACATTCACATTTACATTAAATGAATTCGTTGGCCGTGCTTTTGGATCTAAAGCCAATTGCCAGGTGAAGTTGAAGCTGTTGGTGGAACGTTGTCGGGGTAGATCCGGGTCGGCAGGACGCGTGCGTATGTAATCAAAACCAACGTTGCCACTTACCTTGTAATTAACGCGGTAGTTGGCTGCGATGTGCGCCCCGAAGGTGCCGTTAAGAAAGATGTCGCCGGTTAACTTGATACCCAGCATATCATTTACAGCCCAGTAATACCCGCCATCGCGCAGGAAGAAGGTGCCGGCGGCCTCTCCGTATTTAGGGATAATGGCACCCGACCGTCGTCCTTGTTTAATTGGGAACATGGCAAACGGCAAGTACAATGGTGTTGGTACGTCTGCAATCCACAGATTTACCGGGCCCGTAACCATTACTTTATTCGGAACTACTTTCGCTCGTTTTGCCTGAAAGTAAAAATGCGGATGGTCGAGATCGCAGGTGGTGTACTTCGTTTTATATCCAAACCAGCTTTCATCTTCATTGCGCTTTACGGCAACACTGTGCAGATACGCCTCGCCTTCTTTCGTACTTACTTCATACACCTTTCCTTGCTTGGTTTTGAAGTTATAGGCCATTTTTCGGGCCCGGTAGGGCTGGTCGTTATCGCTGAATTCAGGCGTTCCGGTTTCATTGCCCGCACTATCTTTCTGTCCTTCTGCGGTCAGGGTAAAAGTGTTCCAGTCAAACTCAGTATGGTCGGCGTTTAGCTTGGTTTTGTCGTAGGCCATCTTCGTTTTATTGTACAGATACATCTTTTTAGAGGTCAAATCGTATACAATGCTATCCTGAGCTTCATAGTTTATTTTGCTCTTTACATCGCTATCGGCATAGTCGGCGTTTAGGGAATCAACCACGGCTAAGCTGTCGCGGGTAAGACGGGTTGAATCAGTTACTGGAATGCGGGCGGTATCGGCGGCAACGGAAGGGGGTTCTTCGAATTTCGAAACCTTCTTCGTTTGCGCTAAGGATGTTACAGAAATAGACACTAGGAATGCTATTGTGAAAAATAGCCTGCTGGTGTGCTTCCATTCCGCCGCAAGGGAATCTGTATATTTGATGAACAAGAATTCGATTATTCGGAAACGAACAAAAATATAAAAACACCATCGTGAAGCAGTTTCTCTTTATTTTCCTCACCTCGCTTTTAACTTCTTTTGGATGGGCGCTGCCCGCAGGTCAGGGAGCAGCCGTCAAAACGTTGGTTATTGACCCCGGCCATGGCGGTATGGATCCGGGCGCAATCGGCCCGGGAAATCACCATGAGGCTGATTTGGCACTGGCTGTTTCCCTGAAATTCGGCAAAATGGTGCAGGAGGCTTACCCGGATGTGAAAATTATATATACCCGAACCACTGATAAGTTTGTTTCTCTGGCCGACCGCGCCGATATTGCCAATAAGGCAAAAGCCGATTTATTTATCTGTATTCACCTCAATTCAGCCACCAATCATGACGCTTATGGCACCAGTACCTATGTGCTGGGATTGCACCGAACCGATGATAACCTGGAAATTGCTAAACGGGAGAATAGTGTGGTGGAATTGGAAAATGACAAAGATCGATCAAAGAATTACGAATTCGACCCAAATTCACCGGAAGGGCATATCATTATGAGCATGAAGCAGAACGCCTTCCTGGATCAAAGTATTCTTATTGCATCCAAAATTGAAGATGAATTGGCGGCGCTGGCGAAACGGAAAAGCCGTGGTGTGAAGCAGGCGGGTTTCTGGGTGTTATACAAAACCGCTATGCCCTCGTTGCTGGCAGAAATTGGTTTTATATCGAACCCTAACGAAGAGCGCTATCTGGCCAGCGATAGCGGTCAACAAGCTATCAGCACTTCTATTTTTAAAGCCTTCAGAGCCTACAAAACGGATATTGAAGGAGGCACGGCACCACAAGTGGTGAAACAGGAAATTCAGGAGGCAAAAAAAGAAGCCAAGGCACCGATGGGTGAAGTTTCCAACGAACCCAAGGTAGATCTCAAAAAAGTTGCCGAACAGGAAATGAAAACCGAACCCCGTCAGGAAGCGGTAAAGCAGGAGGTGAAGCAAGAAGTAAAGCAAGAGGTGAAACCGGAGCCGGTAAAACCGGAGCCGGTGAAGCAGGAAACCGCAAATACTGCGGCTAAACAAGAGCCAGCAAAACCAGCGCATACCGAGGAAAAAGGCGGTTGGGCCTGGAGCCCGGAGGGCGAAGTAAAGCCTGATACAAAGCCATCTGAGCCAAGAATCAAAGAAGTAGTTACTGCAGAGAAGCCGGCCAGGCCAGTGGTGAAAGAAATGTCAGCGCCGCAAGCCAAAGAAAAGCCCAAAGTGCCGTTGAATTCAAACATCGATCAGCCGGTGAAAAACGGCCCTGAAAAATCAGTTGTGAAACCGTCTCCCGCTCCAGCTGTGGAAACGAAGGCAAAGCCAGCTGAAAAGCCTGTTGAGAAACCAGCACCTAAGGGGGGCTTAGCGGCTGCTCCAGCTTCAGAAAAAAAGGCAGCCCAAAAGCCGGTGACCAATGCGAATGGCTTGGTATTCCGGTTGCAATTAGTTGCTGCCCACCATCAGCCTGCCAACTACAAACAACTGCAAAGTGCCTTCCCGGCAATTATTGAAGAAACCGTTGGCGATGGCATTGTACGCTATATGGCAGGCGAGTTTGAATCTTATGAAAAGGCAGCCGCTCAAATTAAGAAGGCTGAAGGCCTGGGGTATAAGGGCGCATTCGTAGTGGTTTATGAAAATGGTAAGCGCGCCGAGGCCAAGCGGCTGAAAGATTTAAAGCCCTGATAATTGTTGGCGCAGCGGGTGGTTCGACGCCACCACATCAAAGCGCGAATCTATGTGGTGGGCTATAATGGGTGGCTGGCCGTTCAAGTCAACTAAATGTCCGCCTGCTTCCTTTACTAACAGCGCTCCTGCTGCATAATCCCAAAAGGATTGATTGACGGTAATTAAAAAATCAATTTTACCCATGGCCAGCAAGGCTAGTTCCATGGCGCATGAACCGCCCCCGCGAATGGAACGGGCACGCTGTAGCAATTGTCGCGACCGGGGTTCGTATTCTGGTAATCGGATGTAACGATGACCAAAACTGCCGATACTTTCTTCTAAAGTGGCAACTAAAGAAGTGTGTATTGGTTTTCTGTTACAGAAGGCACCTTTCCCTTTTTCGGCATAAACAAAATGATCCATCATCGGAAGGTGAACCATGCCTGCAATGATGTTGTTTTGATGAATAACGGCCATGGATACAGAAAAGTTTCCAATTCCACGGCTATAATAGCTAGTGCCATCTAAGGGGTCGATTACCCAAATGGTATCCGCCCCTTTTCTTATCCATCCCGCTTCCTCCGATAAAATAGCATGATCAGGAAAATCACGGGATATGGACTCAATCAAAATTTGCTCTGCAGCCAGATCATGTGCAGTAACGATGCTGTGATGAGATTCTTTCTGCGCTATTTCCGGAAAACCGCCAAAATGTTGCTTCAGATATTTACCGGCTGAATCGCAGGCGTAATGAAGCGTGGAAAGAAAATCGTGTTGCATAATTATTTCTTTAAACCCAGGGCCACACTGGTCATAGTTAGTGAACCGGCAACCGCTTTGTCATTGAATAACTCCGGCGCTTCATTTTTTTCCTGCAAGCCCAATACATAAAGTAGCGGTAGAAAATGTTCAGGTGTGGGAATAGCTAACAGTACTTCTCTGCCGAGCTGTCTGTAATCGACTAAAGCCTGATGATTTCCATTCAGAATATGCGATTTGATTATAGCAGAAGCGGAACTTGCCCAATCAAAGGCGTAATCATCAGTGTTCAGTTGATTCCACGCTACAAGGCCAAGGTTGTGCACCAGATTGCCACTGCCAATGATTAATACACCTTTTTGGCGTAACAAGGCAAGTTCCTTTGCCAGTTGATAGTGATAGCCGGGTGGTTTGGTGTAATCAAGACTTAGCTGAACCACAGGAACGCTGGCCTCCGGATATAAATGCTTGATGACGGTCCATGCACCATGATCTAAACCCCATTGGTCGTCTAATCCAATGGTGGTACTGCGTACTATTTGTTTGGTTGTGGCAGCAAGCTCAGGGCTGCCTGGTGCTGGATATTTGACCTCATAAAGAGCCTGCGGAAATCCACCAAAATCGTGAATGGTGCGCGGATGTTCCATAGCGGTAACCAAGGTGCCCCTGGTCTCCCAGTGGGCGCTGATGCACAGAATTGCTTTAGGTTCCGGCAGGCGATATTTTAAGTCTCGAAATCCGCGAACGAATGGGTTGTCTTCAATGGCATTCATCGGACTACCATGGCCAAGAAACAATACCGGCATTTTTTCCGTGCTTTCACCTGAAGCTAATTGTTGTATCAACGAGAATGACATGCTGCGGGTCATCACCGGCAGCCAGAGCATTTGTTGAAGCCATGTTTTCCGGTGCATGATGATATCGAAGAAATGAAATTATCGGCAATAGCACGAGGATATGTGCGTATTTAACACCTGGTGTTGAATTAGGATGTTAACTTTGTACTATAAAATCCAATCACATGAACAAAGTTTACTTCACAATGATAGCCCTCATGCTGGCTGTCACCTGTTTTTCTCAAACATTTACACCGATAGATGTGGCATCGGGGGCCTACGGCAGCCGGCCGCAGCAAATGTGTGCATTAGGCAACAAAATCATCTTCTCGGCAACTTCACCAGCTAATGGTAGGGAGTTGTGGATAAGTGACGGGACATCTGCAGGTACTTCAATGGTTAAGGATATCGTATCTGGCACTGATAGTAGCAGTCCTGATCGTTTAGTGACGGTGGGCAGCAAGGTTTTTTTTGCGGCTCATACTCCGGGAGAAGGTACTGAATTGTGGGTTACTGACGGTACTGCTGTTGGTACTATGATGGTAGGTGATATCAATCCTGGTCCCAGTAATTCTGGCCCGGGAAATATGACAGCCTTTAATGGTAAGCTGTTTTTTACCGCTAATGACGGCACTCATGGAAACGAGTTATGGATTTCCGATGGCACACCAGGTGGTACCAGCTTGTTGAAAGACATCCGGCTGGGGCCGGGTTCAAGTGATCCGATGAACCTCGCTATGACGTCAAGAACCTTTATTAATCGTTTTTTTGAGTTTAATGGGAAGTTGTATTTTACTGCCAATGATAGTATTCATGGTGGTGAAATGTGGCGTACAGATGGAACCAGTTTGGGTACACAAATGGTAGTTGATGCCACACCTGGCCCCGGTAACGGAGGCGGGTACCTGCAAACTATATATAACAATAAAATGATAATGCTGGGTAATGATAGCGCACACGGTTTGGAAATTTGGGTTAGCGATGGAACCAGCGCAGGCACCTCGTTACTGAAAGACATTATTACCGGCACCGATGGATCTTATGCAGGCTATTATTCTGGTTTTACTGAATTTGGCGGCAAGCTCTTTTTTACTGGAAATTCCGCTGGGAATGGTTTCGAGTTGTGGCAAACAGATGGAACTACTTCTGGCACAACTCAGGTAATTGATATTTGGCCAGGTCCCGGAAACTCAATTGCCGGTGCTTATGGCATAGTGAATTATCACGGCAAGATGTACTTCGCTGCTACAGATTCTGTACATGGTATTCAACTTTGGAGTTCTGATGGCACTGCGTCTGGAACCTCAATGTTTAAAAATTTATCGCCTTATCGGCACGATGCATTTCCATTTAATTGGTATGGATATAATGGCTTGATTTGGTTTACCGCTAGCACCGATACTATTGCTGGGCGTCAGTTATATGCTTCAAATGGTACTGTTGCGGGAACAACGGTTATGGCGCCGGCAGTAGCACCTAATTTAGATCCGTTGGGAAATGGTTTTCCTGATTTTGCTACTATTCCTGCCGGCCTGGCGCTTACAGCTAATTGGAATTCCATAGGTCAGGAATTATGGATCATCAGCGGTATCAACACTGGTATAGAGGATCTGCATTCGGATTTAGGTTTGGCCGCAATGCCCAATCCTTTCAATGATCACATTATGATAGGCGGCTTGCTGGAATCTACGTCGTATCAATATCAAATAGTAGATATGCGAGGTGTTGCGATTGCGGGTGGCACATTGAATTCTTCAGAAAATCACATCGCAGCTGCAGATTTTCCCAGGGGCGTTTACTTATTGAAGGTGACCAATGAAATGGGAACACAAACATTTAAAGTAACCAGACAATAAAAGCGCTTCAGGCGAAATAAAAAGCGGCAACTGTTTTCAGTTGCCGCTTTTTATTTTCTGCATCTATGCGCTTCTTAAGATCGGCGCTTTTTACTTCTGCTGTATTCAGCGAATGAAATCATTTTCTGGCGTTGTGCATCCCACAAGTTAGCTTGTACCGTTTTCAAACTTTGCCAAAAGGTAATCACATTAGTGTGTTTCTCAAAAATGGGATTCTCCTGATTGCATTGCCGTAAATTGTAATTCGGAATGGCGGGGCTAAGGTGATGCAGATGGTGATATCCAATGTTGCCCGTTAGCCAATGGCCAATCCATGGAAGTTTGTAGTAAGTGCTTCCTTTGATGGCTGCAATCACATAATTCCAATTGTCTTTACCACTTTTATAAACGTGTTCGTATTGATGCTGGATGTAGAAAAACCAGAGCGCATACGATCCGAAAAATAAGAGATTAACACCTTGCACAATCAAAAAGCGCTTGGGTCCCAACCACCACGCGAATAAGGCGTAAACAGCCAGGAAAATGAGATTACTAATCGTTACATCCTTCCTTACATTTTTGAAGTATTCGGTTTTCAGTAACGCGAAGCGATTGTATACAACCACATAAATAAAGCCGCCAATAGTGAATAAATAAAATGGATTGCGGTAAATCCGATACCATAACTTTTGGCGCCAATTCAATTGCTTATAAGCATCAACAGTGAGGCATTCAATATCGCCAATGTCGCTGTATTCCAACTGGCCGTTGTGCGCGTGGTGAAAGCTGTGATTACGCGCCCAATAGCGATAGGGGATGAGGGTACAAAAACTGCAAACCGTACCAATGATATTATTGGCGGTACTATTTCTCAAAAAAGAACTATGGCCACAATCGTGCTGGATAATAAAAATTCTACCTAAAATAAATCCGTTCAGTATAGCAATCAAGGCCGACCACAAAACCGATTTGTCGTAAAGATAGAATTGCAACGCCAGAAGGCCAAGGTAGAAGCTAAAGCTATTCGCTATTTGAATGATTGCCTTTCTGGTGTTTGGTATCTGATACTTCTTCAAAACCTGATTCCAGTTTTTTAAATCTGCTAATAACTGATCCCGTGAGGTGTTGTTCATCCACTTAATTTAATGCCTCCTCAAATGTAGTTTTTCCGGAAAATAAATCAGGCCTTGGGCTGTTTTTGCTCGGTGTCGTAACGTTCCACACTCATCACACCTTCCAGCGTGCTAAGACGTGCAATCAAATCGTCAAGCTCCTTGGTGTCGTGCACATATACCATAATGTTTCCTTCAAAAACACCGTCTTCGCTATCGAACGATACCGAGCGCATATTGAGGTTCATTTGTCCGGTAATTACATTGGTGATTTTATTAACCAGGCCCACATCGTCAATACCATTGATACGGATGCCGGTGAGAAAGGCAATATTATGCTGCCTGGTCCACTTCGTTTTCACGATGCGGTAGCTGTACTTGGCCATTAGTTGCACGGCATTCGGACAGTTGGTACGATGAATTTTGATGCCTTCGCCAACGGTGAGAAATCCGAAAACATCATCGCCGGGTACTGGGTTGCAACAGGGCGCAAATTTGTAATCAATTTTGTCGCTGGTTTCACCCATAATCAGCAACTCAGCATTCTTCTTTAATGCCTCGCGTACTGCCGTGTCGATATCTGCCGCCGCCTCTGTTGACGATTGCGGTCGAGGTATTTTGATTTTACCGGCAATAATCTCCAGCTTGTTTAAATCATGGAGCGGGATAGATTTATTGGCAATAGCAAAATACAAATCCATAAACGAAACCATTTTATACAACGTACAAAGCTGTTGGATATTGGTGTCGTTGACTTCTATTTTCAAAGACTTCAATTTCTTTTCTAACTCTTCTTTACCCGCCAGGGCAACCGCGCGCTTTTCTTCTTTCAGCGATTGTTTAATTACGGAACGAGCCTTGGCGGTAACTACATAATTTAACCAGTCTTCATTGGGGTGCTGCTTGTTTGACGTCAGTAACTCTACCTGGTCGCCATTCTTTAGTTTATGGCTGAGCGGAACCAGCTTGGTGTTGACCTTCGCACCAATACATTTTTTGCCGATGGCCGAATGCACCTCAAAGGCGAAATCCAATGCTGTAGCTCCTTTTCTGATGCGTTTTAAATCTCCTTTTGGTGTGAAAACGAAAATCTCATCGCTTAACAATTCATGCCTGAAGTCATTCACCACATCCAGTGCCGTACTATCGCTATTGCTCAGCACGCCTCTGATTTTTTCCAACCATTCATCCAGCGCGTTGTCGGCTGCATTCTCTTTATATTTCCAGTGTGCCGCAAAACCTTTCTCCGCAATCTCATGCATGCGGTCGGTGCGGATTTGTACTTCCACCCATTTACCGGAACTACTCATGACCGTAGTGTGTAACGCTTCATAACCATTGGCTTTAGGGTTCGATAACCAATCGCGCAATCGCTCGGGGCTGGGTCGGTATAAATCGGTGATGGTAGAATATACCGACCAACAATCTTCCTTTTCACGCTCTGGTGGAGAATGTAGAATAATGCGAATGGCGAACAAATCATAAATCTCATCAAAGGGTACGCCTTTATTTTTGATTTTGTTGTAGATGGAAAAAATAGATTTCGGTCTGCCATAGATTTCGAAATGGAATCCCTTTTTCTCCAGCAGTTCTTTCAACGGTCGAATGAAATCGTTGATGAATTTGGTGCGTTCGCGCTTTGTTTCCGCCAATCTTTTGGCGATGTCTTTATATAAGTCGGGCTCCGTGTATTTTAAGGAAAGATCTTCCAGTTCTGTTTTGATGTTGTACAGACCCATGCGGTGAGCCAGCGGCGCATACAGGAAAATAGTTTCGCTGGCGATTTTGAGTTGTTTCTCGCGTTTTAGCGAATCCAGCGTGCGCATATTGTGCAACCGGTCTGCCAGCTTTACCAGAATCACCCGGATGTCATCATTCAGGGTTAGGAGTAATTTTCTGAAGTTCTCAGCCTGAATAGAGGCGTTGGCGGAATTCATGTCGAAAACGCCGCTGATTTTCGTCAAGCCATCTACAATTTTGGCTACCTCTTTATTGAAGTGTCCTTCAATATCTTCCAGCGTAACGTCGGTGTCTTCCACTACATCATGCAGCAATGCACAAATGATAGACGTCACATCCAGCCCCATTTCTTTACTGGCAATTTCGGCAACAGCCAATGGATGCAAAATATAGGGCTCACCAGACTTTCGGCGCATCTCCTGATGGCTTTCCATGGCCAGGTCGAACGCTTCTCGGATATTTTTCTTGTCCTGCGCCGTGATGGTATTGCGCAGCGACCGGAGCAAGGCGCGGTAGTGCTTTAGAATGAGCTTCTTTTCAGCTTCAAGATCAATAGAAAGCGACGGAGACTCCATATCCGTGAATATACAAAATTTGGGGACGATGATTGCGTTGGTCGGTGATTTTTTTCTTCCTTGCGGTTGTGATGAGCCAAGCGCCTAAGAAATTTCTGGTGGTTATTGCCGGCCCAACTGCGGTTGGGAAAACGCGGCTTGCCATTGCTGTGGCGCAGGCCTTGCAAACGGAAATCATCTCGGCAGATTCCCGCCAGTTTTATCGGGAAATGGCTATCGGTACAGCCAAACCTTCGGCAGAAGAGTTGGCTGCTGTGCCGCATCATTTTGTAGATCAACTTTCCATTCATGTGAATCATTACAGCGCAGGGCGCTATGAAGCGGAAGTGTTGCAATTTCTGGAAACGTTTTTTGCCGATCATGATATTGTTGTGATGGCCGGCGGCTCAGGATTGTTCGTCAATGCTGTTTGCAACGGTTTCGATGCGTTTGAAAAAGCAGATGAAGCGCAAGTTAATACCGTTCGGGAATTGCTGAATTCAAAAGATTTGAGTTGGCTACAGGAGGAGACACAGCGATTAGATCCCGAATATTTCGAACGGGTAGATCAGAAAAATCCGGCGCGGTTAAAGCGCGGTCTAGAGGTGATTTATACCACCGGAAAAAAATATTCCGAGCAACGCATCGGGCGCAAGGCAGAGCGACCATTTGAAGTGATTCGCATCGGGTTAACACTGCCACGCGACGTGCTGAACCAACGTATTGATGCTCGTGTTAATGCGATGATGCAACAAGGGCTATTGGATGAGGTGAAGCAATTGTACCTGCATCGCAAGCGCAATGCATTGCGTACGGTGGGTTATGAAGAACTGTTTGATTATCTGGATGACTGTTGTACGCTGGAAGAAGCGGTGGCATTGATCAAGTTGCATACCCGCCAATTTGCTAAACGTCAAATGACCTGGTTTAGGAAGGATGATGCCTATCAGTGGTTTTCGCCAGATGATGTGGCGGCTATACTGGCGTATATTGATGAGCGCCGGAAGGCAGTTCACTGAAATTGGTTTTCTTCGCGGGCTTGAAAGCTATTCTGCGTCCTTATAAACTGATACCGCGAGCGGTGGTGTATTTGATTATTGCAGATGTTTTTTTGCAGGTAATCAATGCCGCTTTTACGCTGTTGTTGAATTATCTGATGTTGGATGCCGGCTTCCGTGATTTTGAGATTACCTCGATGGTTGGTAATCGTTACCTCACGGTGCTGCTATGCGCTATGCCGCTGGCTATTTTGGTTAAAGGAAGAAGATTGAAGCCAGTGCTGTTGGTGGGAGCTATCAGCGCGCCAATTGTAGCGTTGCTATTGATTGGAGCCATCCACATTCACCAGGCTGAGTTGATCAGATGGCTGATGGCGCTTTGGGGCATTGCTTTTGCGATGTTACAGATTTTAGTGATGCCATACATCCTGCTCAACGGCAATAAGGAGGTGGAGACAGAAGCCATTGCGCTCTTCTTCGCCGCTGGCAATTTCACCCTCATCATCTGCGGATTCTTTAATTACGTTTTGCCCCAGGTGAGTGCGTTTTTCTCAGTAGAACATTTATTGATTTTATACACGTTAATCGGTTTTGCCGGAATTTGGTTTGCGCGGCAATTACCTGATGGCGAAGTGTTAGGAAGTAAAATGCCGATTCAGAATGTTTATGAAGATTACGATTGGCCTTTGATTGGGAAGGCGCTGGTACCCACTTTTCTCATTGCGTTTGGTGCGGGCTTTACCATTCCTTTCATTAACTTGTTTTTTAAGCAGGTGCACGGTGTTGAAGCCGGTGCTTTTTCTATCATGAATACTTTTGCGTTTTTATTGGTGGCTTTAGGCAGCCTGCTGATACCGGCGCTGAAGAAACGATATGGCTACAAATGGGCAATCACGCTGTTTCAGGTGTTGGCTATTGCCGTATTGTTTGCATTAGGAACAACGGAATGGTATAAACAATGGCCTTATGCGGCCTGGTTGGCGGCGGTTTTTTTTATTGTACGGCAACCGCTGATGAGTATTGCCGGTCCGCTTACATCAGAGCTTACTATGAAGTATGTTGGAGAAAACAATCGGGAAATGATTTCTGCCATAACAGCAGCCATTTGGAGTGGTAGTTGGTTTGCCAGTGCGAAGATTTTTTCCATCCTGCGCGAAAATGATATCGCCTACAGCAACATCATTTTCTTAACGGTTGGCCTGTATATCATTGGAGTAGCCTGGTATTACTGGCTGATTATTGATTACGAGCGGAATACCGCCGAAGCGTGATTAGTTGTCGGTTTCTACGCAACCTACGGCATAACTGGCAAAAATATCGTGGTAGCGATCAACAAAGGTTTTGCGGTTTGGATTGGCTTCACATACTTTGTTGGACGTGTTCACTGTAACTCCGCTGGCATCCACGGCATGGCACTGCACGCAAGATTTTTTGCAGGAAGAAGATAAAACCAGGGCGATGATGGCGAATAGAAACGTAATTTTACGCATGACCGTGAATTGTGCGCCGAAAATAAAAATTCCTGAACAATGAAGCGTATTGGCCTCATTTCAGATACTCATGGGTATTTAGACACCGCCGTTAAGGAGCATTTTTCGGGGGTGGACGAGATTTGGCATGCCGGTGATATTGGCGATTTGGCGGTAACTGATGCTTTGAAAGCCATCAAGCCGGTGCGGGCTGTTTTTGGGAATATCGACGATAGCCGGGCCCGGGCAGAATGGCCCGAAGATGCCCGGTTTACGGTAGAAGGCGTATCGGTTTGGATAACGCATATTGGCGGTTATCCCGGGCATTATTCGCCGCGGGTGCGGCGCGAACTGGCCCTTCGTGCGCCTGATATCTTTGTTTGCGGGCACTCGCATATCCTTAGGGTGATGCGCGACCCTGCCTTTGGTCAAATGCTGGTGCTGAACCCTGGCGCAGCCGGCATCCACGGCTTTCATCGGGTAAAGACTTTGCTGCGATTTTCCATTCATGACGGGAAGGTACTGGATATGGAAGCCATAGAAATGGGCAAGCGCGGACAATTATGATTGTTTTTAGTCTAGTTTGCGGTTAGTTAACGAATTGGTTGAAGCAAGTTTTGCGATTTAATGGAAACGATACAGAAATGGCTTGATTATGATTTCAGTGCAGGTTCGGTGGCGGCCTTGCGGAAATGGACTTTAGCAGGAACCATTTTTCTGGTAGTTTTTGGTGTTTATGATTTATTGTTTGATACCGGCAGCGGATTTTATCATCAACTCAGTGGCTGGCTCAGTCGTCATGAAAATCCATTGGCCGCATTTATTTCCGATGCGCATTTACCGGTCTTAGTTTGGGTGTTGTTTGCGGTTCTGGCCGTATATATCTCGGCGTTTTCGCTGATTACCTTTTTTCTAACTGAGAAGCGGTACGGTGCGCCTACCTTTCATCGTATCTTTATTACGCATTTACTTTCTAATGTAGTTTCCACGCTCCTTACGCTCATTTTTTTTAGTTTGATAGGTGTTGCGGCATGGCTTTGCGGTTTTGATTTTAGTGCAGGCTATGACGGTATCGGTCATCTGTATCAGCTACTTTCTGGTGCTATTAGTCATCAGGTACCAACATTAACTATCCTACCGTATCCTCTGGCGTTGTTGCTGGGTATGATTATGGGCGGATTGCCGGGTTATCTGGCGCATTGGCTGGGCCATCAGTCGCGGTTGGTTTGGTATCTGAATCATCGTTGTCATCACACTGCTGAAGTGATGCATCCTGCGGGAATCGGTCCGTTTATGTTTTTACCGGAATTATTCAGCAATATACCTTCGGCTTTATTAGGTGCGGTTTGCAGCAAGTTGTTTTACTACGAACCGTTATTAGCGGATACTTTTTTACTAGGGTTTCTCAATATTTTGATTGAAAAATTTAATCACTCTACAGCCGGATATGACATTGCTTTTGGGTTTAAACCAGTGCGCTGGTTATCGGCGTATTTTGGCGGCGGTGTTTATCATTACATGCATCACAGCGCGGTGCCCGGTCATGAGGTGGTGAACATTGGCGGCGGTCCGTTTTTATTCTGGGATCGGGTGTTCGGCACCTATTGTGCGCCTACGCCTGAAGCCCCGCCTGTTGGTCTTACAGGTCAACCGCCCATCCGGCTCAGCCCGCTGGCTATTGTGTTAAGTGGCTGGCAGCAGTTATGGTATGAATGGCAGCATAATCGCGACTGGCGCATCCGTTGGCGCATTTTGTTTGGTGGTATTTATTACAAACCTCCGGTGACCAAAGATTTTTTGATTGTTGGGGAGAAGCAATTTTAGCTAAGACGAAAAGCGCTAAGCGGCAGCGATGGCAGCGAAAATCCTCCGCGCCGTCTACACTTTTTTTAGCTATCAACGCCACACCGGCGCGGAGATTGCAGCGAACAGCGCGGTGCCGCAGCGTAGCGGAGGCAGCCGCCCTTATCTTTTATCTTTTCACAACGGTTAGCGCCAGGTTCCGGCCGTGGCCTTGCATGGCCAGGTTGATCCAGCACAGCGCCAGTTGTTCCTGTAACGCAAATTGTGCGCTGGTGCCGAAATTGTAACAGTTGCCAAAACCGATATCGGACGCCAGTTGGGCCGTTACCGATTTGGCGTGTTCGTTATCGCCGCTCATAAAAACATCAATAGCGGTGTTGCCGTACTGCGGATGCAGCATATTTTCAGCACCGGTAGTATTGAAGCATTTCACGATTTGTTTGCAGTTAGTGAGTGCGGTGAGCGCCTCGGTGGTATTTTGAAATCCTTCCGGGCGGGTGCGCACCGAGTTCATGGCATCGATGATGATTTTGTTAGTAACATCGCCAAGTGCTGTAGCGATAGCGGGTACGGCGGGCGGCGTAGCGGCGATTATAATCACCTCGGCCTGTGCGGCTGCGTTTTCTATTGAAGTAAAGCGATCTTCCCCGATAAGGGCAGCCAGTTTAAGTGATTTCTCACTCAAGGGGAATCGCGCGCCAATAAGTACTGTGTGTTTGGCGCGAAGCAGGGATTGCGCCAGTGCGCCGGCCACATTTCCTGAGCCGATAATGGCAATAGTCATAACGATAAAGTTTAAACGAAAATAGGGAAGTAGATGAATTAGGCTTACTACCTTTTTTGATAGCAAGCGCATTTTCAATTAAGGGAAGGCGGGGCATTCATCAAAACAAAAAAGGCTATGCCCTTCCGCATAGCCTTTTCTAAGAGACGCTAAGCGCTTAACCGTTTTCGGCCAATGCCGCTGCACCGCCTACAATCTCGCCCAATTCTTTGGTAATAGCTGCCTGACGTTCGCGGTTATAGAGAATTTTCAACGAGCGTATCAATTCGTTGGCGTTATTGGTAGCTGATTCCATGGCCACCATGCGGGCGCCATGTTCAGAGGCGTTCGTATCCAGCAATGCTTTAAAGAACTGCGTATTGAGAATTTTAGGCGCTAATTCTTCCAGTAAGGCCTGCTTATCAGGTTGGAAGATATACTCATTGCGCATTTTGCTCTTAGCCGTGTCTTTTTGCTGACTTTCTACTGGCAAAAAGCGCTCCACCATAAAGCGTTGCGTAGCAGCATTGATGAATTTGGCATACACCAACTCCACCACATCATACTGCCCTGATAAGAACTCAGCGGTAATTTTCTCAGAAACCGTTTGAGATTTCTCAAATGACAGGCCGTTCATCAAGCTCACGTAATCGCTATTGATGTTCAGTTGCTTCATTTTACGGAAGAAATCTAAACCCTTCCGGCCAATAGGCAGCAAGGTTACATTACCGGCGTTGCGCTGTTCGGCGTAGGTGTCGGTAATCAAACGGTTAGCCGTCTTCAATAAATTGGAATTGAAGCCACCGCAAAGTCCTTTATCGGAGGTAATAAGAACCACCAGCACCTTTTTCACATCGCGCTTGCGGTTCACTGCCAAAGAGATGTCTTCTCCCTGCAGGGCATCCATAATGTTGCCCAGGATATAATTCAGTTGTTCAGAATAAGGGCGCATTTGCAGGATGCGATCTTGCGCGCGCTTCAACTTAGATGCGGCTACCAGCTTCATCGCCTTGGTAATCTGCATCGTGGTATTTACTGAACCAATCCGGTTGCGTACTTCTTTAAGATTCGCCATGGTATGTTAAAGGACTCACGAAGTCTTTAAGACTTCGTAAGTCGGATTATTTACGCTTTAAAGTGCAAGGAAACTTCTGCAGCCAAATCAGCCAGTTTCTTTTCTGTTTCGTCAGACAATGGCTTATTCAGGCTCTTCAGTACATCGCCCATCCGGCTTTCGAGCTGTGATAAAAATTCTTTTTCGAATTCACGCATCCGGGCCACCGGAACGTTTTTGGCCAGATTTTTTGTGCCGATATACAGAATAGCAATCTGCTTTTCTACTGTAAACGGAGAAAACTGAGGTTGTTTGAGGATTTCCACGTTGCGGGCACCCTTATCCAACACCGCCTTAGTAGCGGCATCCAAATCAGAACCGAATTTTGAGAAGGCTTCCAATTCGCGGTATTGCGCCTGATCGAGCTTCAACGTACCAGCCACCTTCTTCATGGATTTAATTTGCGCATTACCACCCACGCGGCTCACCGAGATACCTACGTTGATAGCCGGACGCACACCTGAGTTAAACAGGTTAGATTCCAGGAAGATTTGTCCGTCGGTAATCGAAATTACGTTGGTTGGAATATACGCAGATACGTCACCAGCTTGTGTTTCGATGATTGGAAGCGCGGTTAATGAACCACCGCCTTTCACTTTTGATTTCAGGGAATCAGGCAGGTCGTTCATGGCGGCAGCGATGCTGTCGTTAGCGTTTACTTTAGCGGCCCGTTCCAATAAACGGCTATGCAGGTAGAATACGTCGCCAGGATACGCTTCGCGGCCTGGAGGACGCTTCAGCAGCAGGGAAACTTCGCGGTAGGCAACGGCTTGCTTCGACAAGTCATCGTAAACAATCAATGCCGGACGGCCTGTATCGCGGAAATATTCGCCGATAGCGCAGCCAGAGAATGGTGCGTAGAACTGCAAAGGAGCCGGATCAGCCGCAGAAGCAGAAACTACTACCGTATAAGGCATAGCGCCGTTTTCTTCCAAGGTTTTTACGACGCGGGCAACCGTAGAGGCTTTTTGTCCGCAGGCTACATAAACACAGAATACCGGTTCACCTTTTTCGTAGAATTCTTTTTGGTTGATGATGGTATCGATAGCGATAGCACTCTTACCAACCTGACGGTCGCCGATAATCAATTCGCGTTGTCCGCGGCCGATTGGAATCATGGCGTCAATGGCTTTGATACCCGTTTGCAGCGGCTCATTTACCGGTTGGCGGTAGATTACACCAGGCGCTTTACGCTCTAATGGCATTTCTACCAGTTCACCGCCAATAGGGCCCTTGCCGTCGATTGGCTCACCCAGGGTGTTTACCACGCGACCCAACATACCTTCGCCTACTTTAATAGAGGCAATGGTACCTGAACGCTTTACGGTATCACCTTCTTTAATTTTTTCAGATGGTCCCATCAATACCACCCCTACGTTATCTTCTTCCAGATTCAATACGATGGCTTTGATACCTGAGGCAGTAAATTCTACCAGTTCGCCGGCTCGGGCGTTGGTTAACCCGTAAACCCGGGCAATACCATCACCTACCTGCAATACCGTACCTACTTCTTCCAGTTCAGCAGCCGATTTGAAGTTAGAAAGTTGTTCTCTTAAGATCGCCGAAATTTCATCCGGTTTTACGTCAGCCATTTTGAATAATTTGTTGGTTATTAATGCTAATAGCGCCGTAGCGCTTTTTTGGCGGTGCAAAAGTAGAAATAAAGGGCAAAGAACAAAGGGGTAGCAGGTGAGGGTTTTAATACCGTCTGGTTCATAGAATCTGTTGCAATGGCATCGCCGGATTCTTGTTTTGCCAATTTCGCAGCCAGATTCCCTGAATGTCTTGCCCCTTGTTGCGCCTTTCCTACCTTCGCCCGATGATCGCATTTCAAGAATTCACCCTGGATAATGGCCTTTCAGTAATTGTTCATGAAGATCCCGCCACGCCCTTGGCCGCAGTGAATCTGCTCTATAAGGTGGGTTCACGCGATGAGGACCCGGAAAAAACGGGCTTCGCTCACCTTTTTGAACATTTCATGTTTGAAGGTTCCGTGAATATCCCTGATTTCGACATCCCACTGCAACTGGCAGGTGGTGAAAACAATGCTTTCACCTCTACTGATATCACGAACTATTACGATATTCTTCCCGCTGCTCACCTCGAGACGGCTTTCTGGCTGGAAAGTGATCGCATGCTTTCGCTGGATTTTGATCAGGAAAGTTTGGATACCCAGAAGAAAGTGGTCTGTGAAGAGTTTAAAGAGCATTATATCAATCAGCCCTATGGCGACGTATGGCACAAATTGAGTGCATTAGCTTATCAGGTACATCCTTATCGTTGGCCAACTATTGGCTTAACATTAAGCCATGTGGAGCAAGCTACGATGAAGGATGTGAAAGCATTCTTTAAAAAGTTTTATTGCCCCAGTAATGCTATTCTGGTTGTGGCAGGTGGAGTTACCACCGCTCAGGTGAAAGTTTTGGCAGAAAAATGGTTTGGTGAGATACCCGCAGGTGAACCTGTACAACGCCGCCTTCAGCAGGAACCCGAACAACAGCATCCGCGGTTTTTGGAAGTTCATGCCGATGTTCCGGTGCCAGCTATTTATAAGGCATATAAGATGTGTGGAAGAATAGATGCCGATTATTATTGCTGCGATTTGCTTCGGGATGTAATGTCAACAGGTGATTCATCCAGATTGTATGAAGAGCTAGTCAAGAAACGTCCGATGTTTAGCTCCATTAGCGCCTATCTTACCGAGACGATTGATGCCGGGTTGCTGATTGTAGAAGGAAAACTGAATGAAGGGTTCTCGTTGCAAGAAGCGGACGCGGCCATTCAACAATGCATACAATCGTTGGCTACAACTGTGACGGATGCCGAGTTGCAGAAGGTGAAGAACAAAATGGAAGCTTATCACGCCTTTGGCGAAACCAATATTTTGAACCGCGCTATGAATCTGGCATACTTCAAAATGCTAGGTGATGCGCATGCCGCCAATCAGGAGTTAGATAAAATTAATGCGGTTACCCTGGAAGATATTCGCCGGGTGGCGAATTTAGTGCTACAGGAAAATCAATGTGCTACGATTTATTATCTACCCCAATCGCAGCCCAACTAGCTAGCTAACTTTCGTACTGGTATCCCCGCTTCGTTTATGGAGAAAAGTCATTGACTGGAAATTGATTATGTTCACCGGCCAAAATTACGCAAGTATGAAAAAAAGTACGCTACTGTCAGTTGTCGCCTTCATGATTCTTTTGTTTTTTTCCGGATGTAAAAAGACAACTGATTTAACCACGCAGATTGTAGGTAAATATCAATCAGGAAGCGGTTCTGCTAAAGTTGAAATTACGGTTAATAAGGTAGATGATAAAACGGTTTCGATAGCTGTTGAACAGGCCAGTTCAGCTTCTTACGCCTTTACAAAAGTTACCATGAATTCAGAGACAGCATTCACGCTAAACACCATTACTATTCCAGGTCGATTTTGCGATGGTACTGAAACAATCAGTGGTACAGGGACAGTTTCCGGAGGGAATATTTCATTGTTTTATTCGGTGAACTCAACCAGTACATCAGGGTCTCCTTACGCCTGTACAGCGGGAATTGAATCTGTAGTACTTTCTGCCTCCAAATAGTCATTAACACGTTGCAGCCATGGGCTGTAACAAGACGAAGATGGTTTTTTAGCCTTCATGATGAAATCAATCAACCGCTCCGTTGCACCCGCCGTTTCGCTGCCGCAAGCGGTACGTTTGCCGGAAGTAAGATCTTATATTCTGGATAACGGTCTCCGTGTTTTTTTACTAGATGCCGGCGATCAGGAAGTAGTTAAGATTGATTTTGCTTTTAAAGCAGGAAAATGGTTCGAAACAAAAAATCTGGTTGCAGAAATCACCAACCGCATGCTACGCGAAGGGGTGGTTGGTAAATCAGCTTTTGAAATTGCGTCTCAGTTTGAGTTTTATGGCTGTAATCTGGAAACCAGTATATCCTACACCCATTCCAATATCCAGCTGTATTCCCTCGCAAAACATCTGAATACCGCACTGCCACTACTGTTTGAGTTGTTTACAGCAGCCAGTTTTCCGCAGGACGAGCTGCAAAAGCTAATCACCAATAGAAAGCAAAAGTTAGAGGAACGGCTGGCAAAAACCGAGTTTGTGGCGAACCGTACCTTTGTTTCGGCTGTTTGGGGACCTCAGCATCCTTACGGACGCCTAACTACACGTGAAGATCTGGATGCACTAACTCGTGAAGATCTGGAAGCGTTCTACAAAACCTATTACCAGCCTTCGCGTGCTTTTGTGATTATTTCCGGAAGAATTACCGCCGAGGCCGAACAATTGTTTCGACAGATTTTCGGTCAGTCGCAATGGGAAAAATCGCCCATTGAACAACTGCCGAAGGAGCCCGTTTTTTTTCTTGCGCCGGCAGCGCAACGCAACTTCTATCTGCCTAAAGCCAATGCTGTACAATCGTCGGTACAATGTGGCATGGCTACCATCAACAAATATCATCCCGATTACGATGCGTTGAGTATTCTGAATACGTTGTTTGGTGGCTACTTTAGTTCCAGGCTGATGGCTAATATTCGAGAGGACAAGGGATTTACTTACGGTATTTATTCGGCGCTGTCATCTTTTCAGCATGGCGGACAATTTGAAATTACTGCGGATGTAGGCGTAGAAGTGGCCGCGCAGACGATGGAAGAAATTTCGCGTGAGATAGAAAGATTGCACAGTTCTCTAGTGCCGGATGACGAATTGCAGACGGTGAAGAATTATATGGCAGGAAAAATTCTGCGCAGCATAGATGGCCCTATGAAATACAGCGAGGTGTTGCGCGGTCTAATTCAGTATCAGCGCGATGGTGATTATCTCAACCGGTATTTGCAATTAATTCATGCCATCACGCCGCAGCGTATTCAAGAGTTGGCGCAGCAGTATTTGCGGTGGAATGAGATGGTTCAGGTTCGGGTTGGGTAAGGATTCCTCATCACCTACTGGGTAACGCCGGCAATTGGTAAATTACGCTTACCTTTGCGGCTCAAAATTTAAGGCCGATGCGCGTAGTTATGGGCGGCGATCACGCCGGGTACGAATATAAAGAACAGCTCAGAACGCTGTTGATGGAAGAGGGTATTGAGGTAGATGATTTGGGCCCTTTTACCAATGAATCATGCGACTATCCCGATTTCGCGCATGCCGTAGCGAAATCAGTAGACGCCGGTAAAGCAGATTTTGGTGTGCTCATTTGCGGTTCAGCCAATGGCGTTGCCATGGTGGCCAACAAGTATCAGAAAGTTCGTGCTGCAATTTGTTGGAATGAGGAAGTAACGGAATTAGCCAGAAAACATAATGATGCAAACATCATTTGTTTGCCGGCTCGTTTTATTTCATTGGAAGCCGCTACGCACTTTGTTCATCTCTTTCTGCAAACAGAATTCGAAGGTGGTCGCCACGAGCGCCGCGTCGCTAAAATTCCAAGATAACGTATGACAGCTACTGATGTTTCCACTCCTGCCATGATCTTCAATCGTAAAAATCTTTCTAACGAAGAGTTAATCAGATTATACCAACTCATTTTGAAGCCTCGCGTGATTGAAGAACGCATGCTTAAATTGCTGCGTCAGGGTCGCGTTAGTAAATGGTTTAGCGGAATCGGCCAGGAAGCCATAGCCGTTGGCGTTACTGCTGCATTACAGCCTGATGAATATATCTGTCCGCTCCACAGAAATCTGGGCGTTTTTACCACGCGCGAATGCAACTTGCAGCAACTTTTTGAACAGTTTCAGGGCAAGTTGAATGGGTTCAGTCAGGGCCGCGAGCGCAGTTTTCATTTTGGTACGAACGCGCATCATATCGTTGGTATGATTTCGCATTTGGGACCGCAGTTGTGCGTAGGCGATGGCATTGCGCTGGCCGCTAAATTGCGTGAAGAAAAAAAGGTGACGGTAGCCTTTACCGGCGACGGCGGCACCAGTGAAGGCGATTTTCACGAAGCCTGTAATCTGGCGGCGGTTTGGGATTTACCGGTCATTATTTTGATTGAAAACAATGGCTACGGATTATCTACACCGGTAAATGAACAGTTCAAATGCGCACAGCTTGCCGATCGTGCAGTGGGTTATGGCATGAAAGGTATGACCATAGATGGGAACAACATTCTGGAAGTATATCATACGGTGAAGGAATTGGCGGAACAAATGCGTGAGCAACCTTTCCCGGTTTTACTGGAATGTATGACGTTCAGAATGCGCGGACATGAAGAGGCCAGTGGTGTGAAATATGTGCCTAAGGAGTTGTTTGAAATTTGGGAGAAAAAGGATCCCGTGAACAATTACGAACGTTGGTTGATTGAAGAAGGAATTATCAGCAATGACTATCCGGAAATGTTGCGCGAAGAGTATGATAAAGAAGTGCGCGCTGCTTTTGATGCTGCCGATCGTCAACCCGAAGTAGTGCCTGATACAGAAAAAGAAGAGCGGGAGGTATATGCGCCTTATGTTCCCGATGTAGTGGCACCGGGCACAATGGTAACGCCGAAGCGCCTGGTTGATGCCGTATCAGATGGCTTGCGCGAAAGTATGCGCCGTCATTCAGATTTGGTGATCATGGGTCAGGACGTTGCTGAGTATGGCGGTGTATTTAAGATTACAGAAGGTTTTGTTGAAGAATTTGGAAAAGCGCGGGTGCGCAATACACCGATCTGTGAGAGTGGTGTAGTGAGTGCCGCGCTGGGTTTAAGTGTGAAAGGAATGAAGGCTGTTGTGGAAATGCAATTTGCCGATTTCGTTTCTACCGGATTTAATCCAATTGTCAATAATCTGGCAAAATCATATTGGCGCTGGGGGCAGCCTGCAGATGTTGTGGTGCGTATGCCCACTGGGGCTGGTGTAGGCGCAGGGCCATTTCATTCGCAAAGCAATGAAGCCTGGTTCTTTCATGTGCCCGGATTAAAAATTGTTTATCCCGCTTTCCCGGCTGATGCAAAGGGATTGTTGTGCGCCGCCATCAATGATCCTAACCCGGTGATGTTTTTTGAGCATAAGGCGCTTTATAGAAGTGTGGAAGGCGATGTGCCGGAAGGGTATTATACACTTGAAATTGGCAAGGCCAACACGGTGCGCCACGGCGAGGAATTATCGATAATTACCTATGGTGCCGGCGTGCATTGGGCACTTGCCGCAGCGGAGCAAATGGGAATTGATGCTGATATTGTAGATCTGCGCACCTTGTTGCCATTTGATCGCGAAGCCATTGCTATCTCAGTAAAGAAAACGGGCAAAGTACTTTTGCTACATGAAGATACGCTGATTGGCGGCATTGGCGCCGAATTGGCCGCTTTCATTAACGAATCGCTATTTGAATATTTAGATGCACCGGTGATGCGCTGTGCATCTCTGGATACCCCGGTGCCCTTTGCTATACCACTGGAAAACAATTTTCTGGCGAAAAGCAGATTAAATAGCGTTTTAGAAAAGTTGATAGCGTATTGATGGTTGCCATGAAAAGGTGACTAACTATTTTTCCCTACCTTAACCTCCATGAAAAAATGGTTTGCATTCTTCGCATTGGTAGTTATGCTGGTTGCACTGGTGGTTACATTTAAAACTACCGCACTGCGGGCCTTCTCCAATTTCTTGATTTGCGAAGACGCTCCGGAAAAAGCAGATGCCATGGTGGTGCTTTCGGGTGATGCGTTTATGCGCGGGCATGAAGGAGCCCGCCTCTATCAGCAAGGCTTGGCGCCATTGGTCATTTGCCCGGGTGGGAATATTGAACATAATCTGTTGATTGTAACCGGCGATAGTATCTATGAAAGTGAGTTATGCCGGAAAAAAATTATTGAAGAAGGTGTAGATAGTAATCAGGTGGTAGCCTTGCACCAGGGAACGAGTACCGCCGAGGAGGCCGATGCGGTACTGCGGTATTGTAAAGAGAAGCAGATTGATCGCTTGTTAGTAGTTACCAGTAAATTTCATACCCGGCGAGCAAGAAATGTTTATAAAAAGAAATTTGCCGCTGCAGGTATTTCGGTTCGAATGCGTGGGTCATCGTCTGTTTTCTTCGATGAAAATTATTGGTGGAAAAATGAATACGGCATGCTGGCCCTGAACAATGAATACATGAAATTGTTGTTCTACGCGCTGAAGTAAGGCGCGATTTCCGTTATCTTCGGCGCGTGAAATACCCCGCAGCACCCTGCGGGGCTAAATTATTTTATGACTACGGAAGAGATTATCAATAAATACACCATACTGCCTTCGGTTGACCGGTTGCTAAGCTGGATTAATGGTGATGCACATGTTGCTGAAATGGCATTGACGGGTTTGGTGGGCTCGCAGGAAGCCTTTGTAGCGGCAGCGGTATTTCAGCAAAGTAAGTATAACCACCTTTTTGTGCTGTCAGATAAGGAGGATGCGGCCTATTTTCAGAATAACCTAAAGTCGCTATTGCCTCAAAAAGAGGTGTTCTACTTTCCTGATTCATTTAAGCGGCCGCAAGCGTTTGAGGAACTGAACAACAATAATGTGTTGTTACGCGCAGAGACCATTAACCGGCTGTCTAATCCAACCAGTCGTGCAGAATTGGCGGTCACCTATCCCGAGGCGCTGCTGGAGAAAGTGGTGAAGAAAGAGAAACTGGAAGAACAAACACTGCGCCTGCAAACGAATGCCACGCTGGATGTTGATTTCATGATTGATTTGTTGGTGGAGTTTGAATTTGAGCGGGTCGATTTTGTATACGAACCGGGACAGTTCAGTATTCGCGGGGGCATCATTGATATATTTTCATTCGGAAATGAATATCCTTATAGAATTGAATTATTCGATAATGATATTGAGAGTATACGGACCTTCGATCCCACTTCTCAGTTATCACTGAAGAAAATTTCTTCCATTACCATTGTCCCCAACATACAAACGCATTTTACCAACGAGAGTAAGGCGCCGCTGTTTGATGTGCTTACCGATAACACCCTGGTATGGGTGAAGGATGTACAACAAATGCAAGAGATTCTGACGGTGGCTATGGAGAAGGCTGCTAAATTTCAGGAGCAGATAACCCAGTTTGATGTAGATGATCGTCACCCGTTGAAAACAGGCGCCGTTCAGGATGTTTTCCTGAGTAATGGCGATGTGATGCAATTACTCAAGCGGTTCCGGATTGTAGAGTTTGGAGGCGTCAATTTTTTTAAGACACCCCATGTGGTGCATTTTGATGCTGCGCCGCAACCTTCTTTCAATAAGAACTTTGACGTACTGATTAAGGATTTGCAGGAGAATGAGCGCAATGGTTACAGCACGCTTATTTTTTCCGACAATGCCCGGCAAATGGAGCGCTTCTACGCCATTTTCAGCGATATGAAAGCCGAAGTGAAATTTACACCGGTCTATGTGGCTATTCACTGTGGCTTCATTGACCATGAAGCCATGTTGGTTTGTTATACCGACCATCAAATTTTTAATCGCTACCATAAGTACAACCTCAAACAAGGTTTTTCCCGGGATACCCAATTGTTGCTGAAAACACTGCGAGAGTTAAAGCCAGGTGATTTTGTTACGCATATTGATCACGGGGTTGGCGTGTTTTCGGGTTTAGAAAAAATTGAATCGGGTGGACAAACGCAGGAGGCCGTGCGATTGATTTACGCGGGCAATGATATTCTATATGTGGGTATTCAATCGTTGCATAAAATTTCAAAGTATGTAGGAAAGGATGGCGAAAAGCCCGCAGTTCACAAGCTAGGGACAGAGACGTGGGCTAATCTTAAAAAGAAAACCAAGAAGAAGATAAAGGAAATTGCCTTCGATCTGATTCAGTTGTATGCCAAACGCCGGGCGCAAAAGGGATTTGCCTTCCACCCTGATAATTACCTGCAAACAGAATTGGAGGCTTCTTTCATGTATGAAGATACGCCTGATCAGGCGAAGGCAACAGAAGATGTAAAGCGCGATATGGAGCGATCTTCGCCAATGGATCGGTTAGTGTGCGGCGATGTGGGTTTTGGTAAAACAGAAATTGCGGTGCGCGCTGCTTTTAAAGCTGCACTCGACGGCAAACAAGTTGCTGTAATGGTGCCTACTACCATCCTGGCCAGTCAGCATTACAAAACATTTAAGGAAAGGCTTTCGGGGTTTCCGGTGAATATTGACTACATCAATCGTTTCAAAACCGGAAAAGAGAAAAAGGAGACACTAGATCTGTTGAAAGAGGGCAAAACGGATATCATTATTGGAACGCATGCGCTGGTGGGGAAAACGGTAAAGTTTAAAGATTTGGGCTTGATGATAGTAGATGAGGAACAGAAGTTCGGTGTGCAAACCAAGGATACCTTGAAAGAGTTGCGTAATACCATCGACTGCCTAACGCTTACTGCTACACCCATCCCGCGCACCCTGCAGTTTTCCATGATGGGTGCCCGTGATTTGAGTATTATCAATACGCCACCGCCTAATCGTCAGCCTATTGTTACGGAAGTGCATGTGTTGAACCCTGATGTGATTCGCGATGCGATAACCTATGAGGTATACCGGGGCGGACAGGTATTCTTTATCCATAATCGCGTAAAAGATATTCTGGAAGTACGCAATATGCTGACGAAAATTGTTCCGGATATTGATATTGGCGTAGCGCACGGACAACTGGAAGGCGATAAACTGGAAGATGTGCTGACCCGTTTCGTGAATCGGGAATTTGATGTATTGCTGGCCACCAACATTATTGAAGCGGGAATTGATATACCCAATGCCAATACCATAATTATCAATAACGCGCACCAGTTTGGATTGAGTGATTTACACCAATTGCGCGGAAGGGTAGGCCGTTCTAACAAACATGCGTTCTGTTATTTACTGGCGCCACCCAAACACTCCTTAACACAGGAAGCCAGACAAAGGCTGAAAACTATTGAGGAGTTTGCCGAACTGGGAAGTGGTTTCAATATTGCCATGCGCGATATGGATATTCGCGGTGCCGGTAATTTGCTGGGCGGAGAGCAAAGCGGATTTATTGCAGAAATTGGATACGATGTGTATCATAAAATTCTTGATGAAGCCGTTCGTGAGTTGAAACAAACCGAGTTTAAGGATTTATACGCAGAAGAAGTTGCGGCAACTAAGGAATTCACCAAAGAATGCACCATAGAGTCAGATTTGGAAATGTTGATTCCCGATGAGTATGTGCGAAGTTCTGCGGAGAGAATGGTGTTGTATAAAGATTTGAATGAATTAAAGACGGAAGAGAGTATCGCATCCTATGCTGCAAAGCTGGAAGATCGATTCGGGAAAATTCCTGCTCAGGTTAAGGAGTTGTTTAATGGGGTAAGATTGAAATGGCTGGCCACTCAATTGGGTATGGAACAACTCATCATAAAGAACAAACATCTTCGCTGTTATTTTATTTCTAATCAGGAATCGGCGTTCTTTAAGTCGGAAGTATTTACGAAAATACTGCAGTTTGTATCACAGCATAAGAAAGGGATTTACCTGCGGGAAACAGATAAGTACCTAATCCTTCATGTAGAAGGAATTGCTTCGATGAAGGACGCTACGCGCGCGCTGGCCGAGGTGAAGCAATTTGTAGGTGAATAGTTTTTCTGCATGTAAAAGTCGATTTGCAATAACTGTTTTTAATATTTCAGGAACATCTTTCTTTCAGCGGTTCCCTGTAATTGCAACAAGTAGGAACCTGAAGCCAAAAACGAAACAGGAATAATACCGTTGTTATTACATATACCGGAGGCGCAAATTTTTCCTGTAAGATCAAGAATGTCATACCGGGTTCCTGACGACACATTAGTGTTGATGATGTTATCGGTGGGGTTGGGGAATAGTTGTAACGTACTCATCGGAGTTTCTGTGATGCTGTTTGGCCACAAGTGAAGGGTCACTGATTTGGAATGCTGCTTTCCACAGCGATAAGCCGTAAGCGTTAATGTATAGGTTCCCCACGTTTGATAACTGAAAGTATTTTCAAACCTCAAAATAGAATCACCATTTCCGTAGGTGATTTTGAAACTATCTGCCTGAGTTGATAAATTGGTGAGTGTTCCGGAGGGACCGAAACCATTTAGGGTGTAACTAAAATTAGCTATGGGATCGTAGGCGCCAACCTTCCAGTTCTGCAACGAATCGTACACCGTAACTTTAACGGCTTTTCTGATGGAATCGGCATCAGCAGCCGGTAATCCGGCAAGTTCAGTAATCAACAAGGGGTTTTTGCGGAGAATGATGCTGTAAAATGTGCAGGCCGCTGCGTATGTACCTGCTACTGTTGGATGGCTCTCATCGGATTGATACAGCTCAATTGATGGCGAATGCGTACGAATGTATCTGCGGGCAACGCTAACCGGTGCAACCAATGCATGATTATCGTTGGTCATGGTCATATAGCGTTCGCGAAGCAAACTATCCATTCCCTCATAAGTACATACCACCGGCCATCCGCTGCAGTTAGAGGCATCTCCGTTTTTTCTTCCCCAGGTCATATAGAAAACGGTTGATGTACACGGACTGCCAACGTGAATCAGGCTATCTAACAATTTTGCATAAGGGAAGCAATCGCTTTCCACCTGGCTAATTGGAAAAGATGGCAACTGGCTCTGCTCTTGCAGTACCACTTCCGTCCAATTGCCAGCGGCAATTTTTGTAGTAGACGTAGCATTGTTAAGATGTTGCTGGAAGGTATAACCGCCAGGTGCATTACTGTCATAGAAGATGGAATCGCCAGTACTTCGGGCAACATCGTGAAGCATTTTAGGCAAATCGTTGTAATAGGTATAGCTGTTTCCAATAAACAAGACCCGGTGAATGTCCTGACTAAACGCTGGCTGAGCGAAAGCCATTAATATGATCAGATAAAGGCGCGCAGGAATTGCTTTTGGAGCAAATGGGAAAGTAAATTGCATAGAAGTAATTATATTTCGTGTGATAACTGTATCAAGGAAAGATAGAAATTTATTGCCATGCTATTTGAATTGATGTTCGGTTAGGTGATTTTGTAAACTGTAGATAACAATATCGAAATTTGGACTCAATAAGTAGAACACAAAACAATCGTCTGGCTGATTGTTTAATTGTCATGTTATTGCTTTTGGCTTGTGTCAGCGTGAAGGCTCAGGATATAATAACCTACAAAAATGGTGATGAAGTTAAGGCGAAAGTAACGGAAGTGTCACCAACTGAAATCAAGTATAAGGTGTGGGATAATCAGGATGGACCGTTATATCGTGTTTCAAAGGCGGATATATTTATGATTAAGTATGAGAACGGTACAAAGGACGTGATGAGTAGTGCGCCTGTGGCTGCGCCGATTCCAGCTATTACTGAAGAGGAACGAAAAGCCAGGATGGCAACAGAACAAGCGCGTGCTTCCTTCGACTATTATAAAAAGATGGAAAAGAAATATTACAGTCGAGGCGTAGGATTGCTAATCCTTGGTATTCATCCTGCCCTAGGAGGTGTTGCCATGTTGTGTACAGGAGCAATATTATCTACGGGAGGTAGGGCAGGTGATCCTATTAATGTGAGCTTATTTGTTGCTGGAAGTTTGTTGACGGCGGGCAGTGTTGGACTTCTGGCTCCCTCAGGTATTTACTTTAAGAAATACCGCAACTTCAAAAAATTAGCTGCGGAAGAAAAAGCGAAGTTGGTGGGCTTTGGCCCCACCATGCAATACGTGGCTCCGGGTGGCAACTTCCCCTGTACCCCGGCTGTGGCAATTAATATCGCATTTTGAAATATGAAACATCTTATTGTTATAACCCTTTGCTCAGTGGGTATTTTATGCCATGCGCAGGATCAGATTTTGCTTTCTGGTGATCAGATGATTAGCGGCAAAGTTACTGAAGTGTCACAGGATTCTGTTTATGTGATTCCAAAGGAATCTCCGCAATCGGGCGCTCTCGCTATTGCCAAAGCAGGAATCTACAGAATTCGATATGCCAATGGTGCTGTAGATAGTTTTACCAGGGCTACGAAGCAAAAATCAATTGAAGAAAATTGGACTTCCCTGCTGGCCTCATTAAATCACGATGCCATGTACATTTTGGAACCTGATGGCAAGCTCCAAATGCTGGAAAAGGCAGCTTGTCAGATTGATTACCAACGCGCCCCCATGATGGCCGCCAGAAATTTTTGGGATATTGGCGGTGAGAAGTCGAATGTGGTTGGTAAGCTTCAGCCTAAAATTTCTTTTTTGATTTACCGGCAGGACACTACCGATATGTCAGTCATGCGTTTAGTTCAGTTCCGTGAAATTATTCCCCATGCGGAAGTAACTGGTAAGCGGCGGTTCATGTTTTATGTTAGAACGAAGCTTAAATCGAAAAAGCTTTCGGGCTTGGAGATCGGCAACTATACTTTTCTGGAAGGCGTTGAACCAAGTGATGTTATTCACTACAGTATAAAGGCTTTAGGGAATGGCTGGTGGCGCATAGAGCCTTTCTCAACGATGTGGGCAGGTGAGTTTGGATTTTCTCGCGGCGCCTATTTCTATTGTTTCTCCTTGAAAAACTAAGCTTATGCTCAGAACGCTTTTTGCCTTTGTTACATCTTTTATAGCGGTCAGTTCAGCATTTAGTCAGGATACTATTATGTTGAAAAATGGCGAGAAAATTCTGGCTCGTGTAATTAGTGTAACCGCCTCGGAAATTCGATTTAAGAAGGCCAGCAATCCTGATGGACCCGACTATATTGAGTATCCGGATAGAATCATCGGCGTGCATTTTTATCAGGGAATAAAAGCACAGGAATCACCCGAAGTTAACCAACCGAGGCCAGTAATTTCTGATAGTTTATTACATGCTCAGGAAAGGGACCGGTTTGCCATCAAAGAAAAATATCATCATCTGCGACTCAAATACCGACAACATCTCACAGGAGGTATTATTGCCTGCGGTTTTGCTGTGCCGCTTACTACTACTGGTAGCACGCTAATCGGTTTAGGTGCTTCAAATTTTATCAGGACCAATGGGGTAGCAAGGCCAACGGATAATGGTCTTTTTGTAACAGGCTTGTGTTTTGTTTTTACGGCTGCCTCTTTGGGAACCATTGGCGCTATTCTTATCAAAAAGAGTTTGACTTATAAGCGAAAGGCACTCCAATTAAAAAAGGAGTCTCACATCACTTATGCGCCAGCCATTGATGCCGTTCCTACAATTTGGGGTAGCACCTATCCCGCTTTCGGAATCGCCCTTAGTTTTTGAATTACATCTTCACAATCTTGAACTCCGTGCGTCGGTTTAATGCACGGCCTTCAGGATTATCGCTGCCATCGGGATTCGTATTGGGTGCAATTGGCTTACTCATGCCGTAACCGCGCGGATTGAGCCGCTTGGAAGCAATACCTTTCGAAATCAAGTAATCCACGCAACTCTTAGCTCGGGCTTGCGATAACTTTAAATTGTATTTCTCAGCCCCTTTTCCATCAGTGTGAGAAGATAACTCAATTTCAAAAGATGGATTCTCCACTAAAATGCCGTACAATGTATCCAGTACCAGTTTCGATGGTTCCGTCAGCGTTGCTTTATCGAATTCATACAAGATGTTCGATAAACGATATTCTTTATTAATGATTACTTTCTTCAGCTTGATATCGGCACGAAGCGAGTCCAGTTTGTCGATATTCTTAGTGCTGATGCGCGTGTTTCCGGCAAAATAGCCTTCATGGCGCGCCATAATTTTATAGTCGTTATCAGTTGGCAGGCTCAGGTAATAGAAGCTATCCTGCGCCACCGCTTCACGGAACAGGCGCTCCTGACCATCTACTATTTGATAAACCAGAATATTGGAATTCATGATGCCATAAGGTTTTAAGGAGTCATCTTCATACACCTTGCCATAAACCAGGTAGGCGTCTTTCGCTACTACAAAACTTTTATCCAGCGTATCTTCGTCGTCTAATCCTTTTGTGGTCAGTGTTTCAATCTGCGGTAAAAATCCCGGTTTAATTACTTCCACTTCATAATCTTCATCAGGTTGTAATTTGAAGAAGTAAGCGCCATTCTGAGGATTTGAATCTACTGCGAAAAGAACTTTTTCACCATCAGGTAGTTTTCGATACAAGTTGAAACGAGAGCCGGTCATATCGGCTTTAGGATCATCTTTCTTCTTCACTTCGCCCTCTAGCCCAAACTTTAGATTTTCATAGTAATAAATGTCGTCTGAAGCGGTTGGAATATTATTCAATGCAACGCCGCCTTCGCGGTTCGACACAAAATAACCAGATTCCTGATCGGCACTCTTGGAGAAATACAATTCATCTGCGCCTGTATTAATTTTCTTGCCCACATTCACCGGGTCGCTAAAACTTTTACTATCGGCAATCTGAACCACTTTAAAAACATCAAAACCACCCATGCCAGGCAGTCCGTTACTGGAAAAATATAAAGTGTTTGTACTGTCGTTATAAGAAGGCGTCACTTCATCGCCAACGGTATTCACCTTGCCGCCCATCAACTTTGGTTCGGTATAAGTGCCGTCTTTTTTTCTGGTGGTGTACCAAATATCCAAACCACCTTTTCCGCCCGGACAATTGCTGACATAGTAAAGCACCTCCCGATCTTTATCAATGGTGTGAACTGCCGGTTGTGTACTGGTAAAATTAATTTCAAAGTTAATACCCTCTGGTAAGCGCGTTGGCTCTTGAAAACGACCATTTTTAACCTCGCTTACAAAAATATTGCAAAGTGGACGGTCGTCATCCATTTCTAAACATTTGGTAAAATAGAAACGATTGCCCAAAGCATTAAACACACCATTGCCTGTCCAGTACTTTTCTTCGTTTACCGGAAGTGGAAGCTTGGAGCCGTGATCAAAACGTTGCTTTTCACCTGCAGCTTTGTAAATGAAGGTGTGCTTATCATTCTTATACCCTTCAAATTTTTGAAGACCATTCGCGCTAAGTGAGGTATAGTATAAGTTCCCGTCGGGTCCCATAACCGGCGCTTGCTGATTGTAAGGATTATTGATATCGCCTTCCAATGCTTTGATTTTTACTTTGGCTTTTGGCAGAACAAGAGCCGAGTCGCAGCCTTCCATTTCCAATTTAGCCAGCTTAATCAGTGCTTCCTGGTCGCTTGGGTTCGTGGTGTAAATTTGATTTCGGAACTTCGCTAATTGCTCTTTGGCCTCGGTATACTTGCCGTTTCTGTGTAGTACCATTCCATATACCAGCCTACCCAATTTGAAGTATTCTTTTTCAGTTTTTGCAGGTGGATTGAGCGCAAAGAATTTTTCAAAATACAATTCGGAATTAACATAGTCACGAGCTTCGTACAGCGCCCGGGCTAACCAAAAATTTGCATAAAAATCCTTCGGCTCTTTTTGTAAATACAATTTATAGTTATCAGCCGCAGAGTAAAACAAAGATTCCGCATAATATCGGTCAGCTAGTTTTAACGTCTCGTGTTTATTTAAACCATTAGGTAGTTCTTTAAACAGTCCGCCTTCACCTTGGGCTGTTTGTAGTAACAGCAAAGTAGTAACCAACAGGGCTTGTATTTTCTTCATATTGTTATCATTTATAAAAAACCTGCACCATGGGTGCAGGTTTTATGAAAAAGTACCACCATGTGGTACCCTGAATTATCTTTTCTTAGAACCTGCGGCTTGGGAGCGACTTGCTGCCCTTGAAATATTTGATGCTTTCACCAACATAACTCAATGAAATTTCAAATGCACCGCGGTTTTTAGTAGAGTTACTTAATGAGGAAACATTCACATCATATCCGAAACCTAAACGAACATTCCGGAATTCAACCATGGCCATAGGAATTACGGCATCGCCTATAGTGTTGTTTACACGATAACGCAAACCGACATGAATGCTATTGTTTTTGCGGAAACCTGTTTGAAAATAGTAACCTACAAAAACACCTGGTGTAATTTCACGAGCCGGACCTTGCAGCATCACCAACAATTCAGGTGATAACGAGATATTGCGCTTCTTTCCGAAGAAAGCTTCCAAATTGAAATCGATGCTGAACTTGCGGTAAAGATTTCCTGCTAGTCCATTGCGCACAAATTTCTCTTTCGGTTCAATCAGGTGGAAGGCGCCCATTCCTAAGCCGAATTTCACGCGGTCGCGGAAGTTAGATTTCCAATACAAACCAAAGTTGAAATCCCAGTTGTGGATGCCACTGGTGAAATCTTCAGCAGATACCGGACGAACACTATAATCAGTTTCATGCTGATCACCAAACAAAGGATTGTCGAGGCGTTTCTGAACATAAGCACCCTGAAGCCCCAGCGACAAGCGGTGGTTGCCGTCTTTGCCAAAACCCTGGTGATAAGCCAAACTTAAAGAGGCGTTCAGATAAGATAATCCGGCCTGACCGCTACGGTCGTTAAAGAAGCCCACACCCACCGCCAGCTTAGACCGGCGCAGGTAGCCCTCCAAAAACGAAAAATCTACATCAGCACCTACGGTTTCGTAAGCAGATTTGCTTAATGCGGCACCCCACTGGTTTCGGTATAATACAGCCAAACGGTAGCTGCCATTATAATTACCAACCAAGGCAGGGTTCAACTGCGAAGCAAAGGTGTAGTATTGGTTAAAATGTGGGTCTTGTGCGTAAACACCAAGCGATGAAGCAATAGCGGTTACTACTAAAAGATGGCGTATCATTTTCTTCATAAGCAATTCTGCTTTTTAAGGTTTCTCGTGGCTAAAACTATGAACTTATCCCAAACCGCAAAAATTTTTGGATAAAAAAATGGGCAAACGAAGGTTATCCACCTTTCCGTTTGTTAATAAAGAAGGCGGTCATCAACTCGCTACACGAATCCGCCAAAACACCACCCTGCAGTTGCGTCTTGGGATGGAAAAGGGTGGGGCCGAAGCGGGAATATCCTGATTTATCATCGGCCGCGCCATAAACTACACGTCCTATTCGCGCCCAGCGAAGCGCTGCGGCGCACATAGGGCAGGGTTCAACCGTAACATACAGTGTACATTGTTCCAAAAATTTCGAGCCCAGATAATTGGCGGCAGCGGTGAGCGCAATCATCTCGGCATGCGCAGTAGCATCGCAAAGTTGCTCCACCTGATTCCATCCTTTGGCAATAACAGTATCATCGCAAACTACTACTGCGCCAATAGGTACTTCGTCGTGTGCCAGCGCATAACGCGCATCTTTCAGCGCCAGTTGCATATAGTATTCGTCTTTATTCTTTACCATAATTCCAGCGCCAAATGAAGTAATAACCCACGAACGCAGGTAGCACCAGGTTGATCGACCAGATAACTAAGGGAACTAAGGCCAAAAACTGTGGATGTGCCGTGTGCTGTTCAAACAATAAAATGGCCGTGCCACTGCGTGTAATTATATCAAATAGCGGCGCCAAAGGGGAAACCGCCTGCAGCAGCAACAAGAAAGATACGCCTGAGGCCAAAGCAGTGATACTAATATGCACACCCACTAGTTGGAAAAGGAGCGCATATTGAATGACATAAACCGCATATCTGATAAGGCTAACACCTAGCAACAATGATTTTCTTTTCGTTGTGGGGATATCGCTTTCCGGAATCGCTAAAACAGGCCACGCGTTTAGTCTTGCGGCAAATGCAGAAAACTGGAAGTAGACGACTAAAAGAATGAATATAACGGCACAACTTAGCCACCACCAGGATGTTGCCACAAGAGGTGAAATCCACCAGCCTATTATGGCAGCGCCAATGGTCACCACACTTTGCGACAAGCCACTAAGCGCACTAAGGTAAACAGCGGGCTTGCGAAGCGGCGCTGGAAGTAAAAGGGCGCGTCCGGCAAATTCACCAATGCGGGCAGGCGATGCAAATCCTGCGGCTAAACCACCTAACACAGAAACACCGGCCTGCGAAAACGACAATGTTTTGGTAGGAAATAAAAGTCGCCATTTTACCATTTCTAACAGCCAATTCAATGGCATGAGCATGACAACAATAAAAAAAGTCAATGGCTGCCCTTCTATAAGATGAAGTAAAGCAGTAACCTCATTTCCGTTTAACGGAGCATCGCTAAACCGCTGAATCACCACGTAGGTCATCCAAAGGAAGAATAGCAATTTGGCTATGCGGAAAAGAGAACTTAGCGTCATCTGTTAGCGCCGTGAACATCGGGAATATCTCCTACATTCTTACGAAAGAAAATGCCGGGGAAATCAGCGATATTCTGCAACTTGCAACATCGTAATGTCTGCCAGTAATATTATTCTTGGAATTGACCCGGGTACCGTTGTGCTTGGATATGGTGTTATTGAAGTACAACAAAGGCAAATGCGTTTGTTGAGTATGGGTGTGGTGCAGTTATCAAAACACGAAGACTCCTTAATCCGATTAAAAATTATTGCAGAAAAAGTAAACGGCTTAATCGAGCAATATCAACCGGGGCATTGCGCTATTGAAGCGCCTTTTTTCGGGAAGAACGTGCAAAGTATGCTGAAGTTGGGCAGGGCGCAGGGCGTGGCCATTGCTACAGCACTAACCCGAGGCGTTGGTGTAACTGAGTATTCACCAAGAAAAATCAAGCAAAGTATTACTGGTAATGGAAATGCTTCAAAAGAGCAAGTCGCCAAAATGTTGCAGCAATTGTGTGGATTTACTTTGCAGCCGAAGTTTCTGGATGCCACCGATGGCTTAGCGGCTGCAGTATGTCATCATTTTCAAAATGGAAATCAGCTAGTGGCTGGAAAGAAATTTGGCGGATGGGCCGAGTTCGCTAAGGCGAATGAAAAACGGATTATCAGCAAATAGTCTAAACCAGTTGACGCAACTCCGTATCAATTTGTTTTTTCAACGTTTCGGAAATGCCAACTAATGGCAGTCTCATGTGCGCTTCCATAATTCCCCGTTGTTGCAACACGTACTTAATGCCGCCTGGATTGCCTTCGGCAAACAACATATCCGTGACCTTAACCAGGGGATAATGATTAGCCCGTGCAGCGGCAAAATCGCCCTTAAGGCCATCGCGCACCATTTGTGAAAAGCGCTCGGGAAATCCCTGAGCTGAAACGGATATCACCCCATCAAAACCCAGTGCCAATAGCGGCAAGGTAATGTTGTCATCTCCCGATATCTTTAAAAATTCTGTTGGAGTACCCTGTACAATTTGCATGCACTGACTAAAATTTCCAGAGGCTTCTTTGATTCCGATAATGTTCTTCTCGGCAGCCAGCGCAATGGTCGTTTCTGCCGTGATATTGGATCCCGTTCTTCCGGGAACATTATATAAAATCACCGGACGCGGACTAGCCGCCGCCACTGCCTGATAATGCGCGCGGATGCCAGCCTGTGTGGGTTTGTTATAGTACGGTGAAACACTTAACACAGCGGCAATTCCTTCGAAGGAAAATTGTTCAAGATCACGTAATAAGGCACGTGTGTCATTTCCCCCAAAACCCGCCACTACGGGTATGCGTGAAGCTGTGGCTTTCAAGGTAAAATCAATGACTGCCTTTTTTTCTTCCTTATCTAACACTGCTGATTCGCCAGTGGTACCCATGGTCACCAGATAATCAACACCACCTTCTATACAATGATCAATTAACCGTTTTAAAGCAGGAAAATCAATCTCGCCGGATGATTGAAATGGCGTTACCAATGCTACACCTGTACCTTTTAAAGAATTATACATTAGTTGATGGAGTTGCGTACGCGTTGTGTGTAATTGCGCAATGCCGTGCGGTAGTCAAGCTGATTCTTTTCCATGTCATGGAGGATTTCCATAGCCGCCAAAATATGTGTTAGCCGCTCGCCTTCATCCTTTCCAATGATAGATATCGCGGGCTCCTGTTCATTGAGTAGTGCGTCCTCCGCAGCGCGCAGCGCGCCGAGGTCGTACTTTTCTACCAGGTCTTTGATTACCGGAAGTTGCATAACTTATAATTGTTGAAGCAGCGCTACAACCGCTTCTTCTTTAGAAGTGGCTTCACCCTTGATGAGTTGGCCATTTTCAAAAATAGCCATGAATGGAAGATTGTCAACGCCCGCAGCTTTGCGCGCTTCCGGATTGTTTTCCGCATCTACCTCGGCAAAAGTAACACCGGTGAAGCGCTCATCACCGGATAAGCGTTTAAACTTTGGGGCGAACAATTTGCAGGAACCACACCAGTCGGCGTAATATTTTACGATTACTTTCCCGGTTTTGATGTGGGTGGCAAATTCGGCATCATTCCAATGTTGAACCATGGTGCTTCAGTTATTTGCAGAGAGGAAGGGATTCGAACCCTCGAAACGCTTTTACACGTTTACACACTTTCCAGGCGTGCTCCTTCAACCACTCGGACACCTCTCTTTTTTCGGGCATAAAATTATGCCGTTTGGGGCGGCGAAGATAGCATTTTCCGGCCATCCGGCTAGTGAACTATTTCTACAGTAGTGCCAACAGAAACCAGGGGATAGATAGCTTCAATATCCGCGCTGGTGAGCGATATGCAGCCCAAAGTCCAGTTTTCACCTGTGCGCACCCACTGGTCGTTGGGCGTGCCGTGAATGCCAATATCACCACCTATTTGAGCATTTGCGGGAATGGTTCCTGCTTTTTTACGGGCTGAGAATCGTTTTTTCGATTCCTGGTTGGGGTAGTCTATCCAGATAAATTTCTGCCATTTGGCATGCGGATACTTTCCGCAAACTTTAAACACACCCTCTGGGGTGCAGCCATCACCTTGTTGTTGTTTATCGTCAACAGGATTGCCGCCGAACACACAATGGTATGTTCCGATCAATTGCTTGCCTTTCAATACCATCAAGCGTTGCGCATGTTTCTCAATGCGCAGCGATACCGTCTCCTTCACGGCATTTCCTGAAAACAACAACACGGCAAGCAAAACTACCCACATATATTTCAAACGGATGCGTTGTCTTCAAAATTGTAAATCGTGATGATAACGTCTGCGCTTGCTGTTCGTGGAGTTTTTTTAGGGCCTTCATCAAACTTATTAAGGGCTGAGTTGTTTCAATTTAATCCTCAGGCAGATGATGGTGGGCGATATCATCCACCCGAATTGCCGCAACAGGTAGGCCACGGCAAGAGCAATTGATATAGTCGAAGGCCGGGAACTAGTGCGAAAATATATTGTTAACCAGCAGGTTAGAAGGAAGGGGGGACTTCGCCTGTTTTTAGTATCTTTGCCCCCGCAAAAAATAAGCTATGACTGTAACAGAAACAGCAATGAAGTACAAAGTAAAAGATTTAGCTCTGGCTGAATGGGGCCGGAAAGAAATTAAGTTGGCTGAAGCAGAAATGCCTGGCCTGATGGCCATCCGCAAGGAGTACGGCCCAAAACAGCCATTAAAAGGTGCTCGTATCGCAGGTTGTCTGCACATGACCATCCAAACGGCGGTTTTGATTGAAACCTTGAAAGATTTGGGTGCTGAAGTGACCTGGAGTTCTTGCAACATCTTCTCTACGCAAGATCATGCCGCTGCTGCAATTGCCGCTGCTGGCATCCCGGTTTTTGCCTGGAAAGGTCAGAACGAAAAAGATTTTGATTGGTGCATCGAACAAACTTTGTTTGCTTTCGAAGGTGGCAAGCCTTTAAATATGATTTTGGATGATGGCGGCGACTTAACCAATATGGTGTTGGATCGCTATCCTGAGTTGGTGAAGGATATACGTGGTATTTCGGAAGAAACGACTACGGGTGTGTTGCGCTTGTACGAGCGTATGAACAAGGGTACCCTGCCGTTGCCAGCTATTAATGTGAATGACTCGGTAACTAAATCGAAGTTTGATAACAAATACGGCTGTAAAGAATCGCTGGTAGATGCGATTCGTCGTGCTACCGATATCATGATGGCCGGAAAAGTAGCCGTAGTTGCCGGATATGGCGATGTAGGAAAGGGTTCCGCAGAAAGTCTTCGCGGTTCAGGCTGCCGTGTGTTGGTTACTGAAATCGATCCAATTTGTGCGCTGCAGGCGGCTATGGATGGCTTTGAAGTAGTTACTATGGACGAAGCCGTTAAGCGTGCTAACATTTTCGTAACGGCAACCGGTAACTTCCGTATTATCACAGAACGCCATTTTAAAGGAATGCGCGATAAATCTATCGTTTGCAATATCGGTCACTTCGATAATGAAATCGATATGGCCTGGCTGAACAAAAATTATGGTCATACAAAAGACACCATCAAGCCACAGGTGGATTTGTACAATGTTGACGGAAACGAAATCATCGTGTTGGCTGAAGGTCGTTTGGTGAATTTGGGCTGCGCCATGGGGCACCCATCTTTTGTGATGAGTAATTCATTCTCTAACCAAACATTGGCACAAATAGAATTGTGGAACAATGCCAGCAAGTACGAAAACAAAGTTTACGTGTTGCCTAAACATTTGGATGAGAAAGTAGCTATGTTGCACTTAGCGCAAATTGGTGCCAAGTTGGAAACGCTTACTGAGGAGCAAGCGTCATACATAGGCGTTGAAGTGAAAGGACCGTTTAAGAAAGAAACCTATCGCTACTAAAAGATAGCGATAGAAAAATAAAAAAGCCCCGTAGCGATACGGGGCTTTTTTATTTCTATCGCTCTAATCCTATGCTAATCTTTAAAAAACGTTATTTTATTAAAGATTACTTAGCGGGATATTAAATTCGGCCGCTGAAATGAATCTCCGGAGTGTATTCAACGGGTTAAGGCCCCATATGATGGTGTTCATGCTGTGCTTTGGCATGGTGATGACTGCATTTGCCGGAAGTGCTGTCCATTATTTCTCTAAATCATCAACTACAACCATAACTGCTCCGGGCTTGATAGCCCAGGTGGCGCCACATCATGAGTTAAGTTGGGAAACGCCTCCTGTTGCTTCCGATGCAATGCCTGATGGCTATATGTGGCTTGAAGAAGATCAGGAGGATGACACAGATGTAGATGCCGCAAACCTGCCTGATGCGAATGACGATACCCTGGCACAATTCAACAACAGCGCGGCATCTTCTTATTGCTTCAATGATGGCAGCTTTACCAAGGCTGCCTTGATTCCGCTTTTTGTACTGCATTGCAGTTGGAAGAACGCCATTTGCTAAAGTCGGCACTTCGTCACCTATCCTACTTTTTTCATTAAAAATTTATGGTTCATGAAGAGAATAGCAATTCTCGTAATTGGTGCTGTAGTATTACTTAGCACAGGTTGTAAAACAGGCGAAAAAGCAAAAGAGGAAGAAGAGAAATTCCTGATTACTCGCCCGATTCAAAAAGATACTTTAATCTATAAAGATTATGTGTGTCAGATTCACGCCATTAGTCACATCGAAATGCGCTCGCAAGAGAAAGGCTACTTGCAGAATATTTATGTAGATGAAGGACAGTTCGTGCGCAAGGGACAATCCATGTTCCGTATCATGCCGGTTATTTACCAGGCTGAAATGGAAAAAGCAAAAGCAAATGTGAGCTTTGCTGAAATTGAATTTCAGAATACCAAGAACCTTGCCGACAGTCATATCGTTTCTAAAAATGAACTGGCTTTGGCCAAGGCGCGTTTGGATAAAGAACGCGCTGAATTGCAACTGGCCGAAGCGCACCTCGCATTTACAGAAATCAAAGCGCCTTTTGATGGTATCATGGATCGGTTTTATGAAAGACTGGGTAGCCTGGTTGAAGAAGGTGAATTGCTGACTACCCTATCTGATAATAGCAAGATGTGGGTTTACTTCAATGTTCCGGAATCAGAGTATTTGGATTACATCACCCGCGTTCAAAAAGAAGGAAAACAACATGTGCAATTAAAAATGGCGAACAACGAACTGTTCCCGCACGAAGGAATTGTGGAAACGATAGAGGCAGATTTTAATAATGAAACGGGTAATATCGCCTTCCGCGCTACTTTCGATAATCCTGAAAAAATTCTGCGCCATGGTGAAACCGGCAATGTGCAGATGCCGGTGCAACTCAAGAACGCCTTGCTGATTCCGCAAAAAGCAACCTTTGAAATTCTGGATAAGAAATTTGTTTTTGTTGTTGACGAACAAGGTGTAGTGCGCTCGCGACAAATCACGGTTTCGCAGGAAATGCCGCATCTCTACGTCGTATCCAGCGGTTTGAAAACTACCGACCAGGTATTGGTTGAAGGTTTGCGCAAAGTGAAGAACGGCGAAAAAATCAAGGCGGAATTTGAACCGTTTGAAAACGTAGTGAACGACCTGAACCAGCTGCACGCTGAGTAATTAATTCACCAAAAGCAGCTTTTATGTTTAGCAAATTCATTCAACGGCCGGTCCTGGCCATCGCCATTTCTCTGGCCATCATCCTGATGGGTATTTTGGCCATCACCACCTTGCCTATTTCTCAATTCCCCTCTATTGCACCGCCGCGGGTGATGGTTTTCATCGCCTATCCGGGCGCCAGTGCCGATGTATTGGTCAGTACTACTCTCACGCCCCTGGAACGCGCTATCAACGGCGTACAGGGCATGCAGTATATTATCTCTGATGCTACCAGTGCCGGTGAAGCTACCATTCAAATTGTATTTGAACCCGGTACCGACCCCAATGCGGCCGTAGTGAATGTGAAAACGCGGGTAGATCAGGTAATGAATAACCTGCCCCCATTGGTACAACGCGAAGGCGTGGTTATTTCACCTATTCAGCCCAGTATGTTGATGTATGTGAACCTTTATAGTACCGATGAAAATGCGGATGAGAAGTTCTTGTACAATTACGCCAACGTGCATATTCTTCCAGAGTTGCAGCGGATACGCGGCATGGGTCGTGCGCAAATTTTGGGAAGCCGGCAGTTTGCGATGCGTATTTGGTTGAAGCCCGATCGTATGCGCGCCTACAACGTTTCTACTGAAGAAGTGATGGAGGCCATCAACGAACAAAGTGTGATCGGCAGGCCGGGGCGCCTCGGCCAGGCATCAGGTAAAACGGCGCAATCATTGGAATACGTGCTAATCTATAAAGGCCGATATAACAAGCCGGAAGAATACGGTAACATCATTGTACGCGCCAACCCGAATGGCGAAATTTTAAAACTGCGCGATGTGGCCGATGTTGAATTGGGTAGTGAATTCTTCGACATCTATTCCAATAAAGACGGACATCCTGCAGCATCCATCGTCTTAAAGCAAAACTTTGGAAGTAATGCCAGCAAGGTTATTGATGGCGTAAAATCAAAGCTGGAAGAACTCAAAAAAGATTTCCCTCCGGGAATGAACTACGAAATTAATTACGATGTGTCGAAATTCGTGGATGCGTCGGTAGAGAAAGTGATGCATACGCTGCTGGAAGCCTTTATCCTGGTGGCCATTGTGGTCTTCTTGTTTTTGGGTGACTGGCGCTCCACACTCATTCCAATCCTGGCCGTTCCGGTATCGCTGATTGGTGCGTTCTTGTTCATGCAATTGTTTGGTCTCACTATTAACCTGGTGACCTTGTTCGCCCTGGTACTGGCCATTGGAATTGTGGTAGATAATGCCATCGTAGTAGTAGAAGCGGTGCATACCAAGATGGCGGAAGATCATGTGTCGCCTTTCAGCGCCGTGAAGATGGTATTGGGTGAAATTAGCGGCGCTATTATCGCCATTACGCTGGTGATGACAGCCGTATTCATTCCGGTGTCGTTTATGAGCGGTCCGGTTGGTGTTTTCTACCGGCAGTTTTCAATCACCATGGCCAGCGCCATTGTGCTCTCGGGTGTGGTGGCCTTAACGCTTACGCCTGTACTATGCGCTATGATTCTGCGCAATACCCATGGCCAGCCAAAGCGCCGTACGCCAATCAATATGTTTATCGATTGGTTCAACCAAAAATTCGAGACAGCAACTGGCGGTTACACCTCCTTGCTGCGTCGCATTGCCGACCGCCGTCTGGTGACCTATAGCATGTTGTTTTTGTTTGCGCTGGCCGTTGTTGGTGTAAACGAAAAATTGCCGGCGGGCTTCATCCCGAATGAAGACCAGGGTATGGTGTATGCCATCATTCAAACCCCTCCGGGTGCCACCTTAGAACGAACTAATGATGTGGCGCGTAGCCTGCAAAAAATTGCAGAAGGCGTGGAAGGCGTTCAATCCGTTTCATCGCTGGCAGGTTATGAGGTGCTTACTGAAGGCCGTGGTTCGAATGCCGGTACATGTATCATCAACCTCAAAGACTGGTCGCAACGCAAACATTCGGTGAAGCAGATTATTGCAGAACTGGAAGAAAAAACAAAGGACATCGGCGCGGTGGTGGAATACTTTGAACCGCCAGCCGTTCCGGGATACGGATCTTCTGATGGTTTTTCGTTGCGGATGCTCGACAAACATACCACAATCGATTATCAGGAATTTGACCGGGTGAATAAGGAGTTCATGGAAGCATTGAAGAAGCGCAAAGAATTAAGTGGTCTCTTCACCTTCTTCGCTGCTAACTATCCGCAATACGAGCTGATTATTGACAACGAACGCGCCATGCAAAAAGGGGTTTCTATCGGCAAGGCTATGGAGAATATCAATATTCTCATCGGTAGTACCTATGAGCAAGGCTTTGTGCGGTTCAATAACTTCTTCAAAGTGTATACACAGGCCGCCCCACAGTTCCGCAAACTGCCTAGCGATATTCTCAACTTGTACATCAAGAACGACCGCGGCGAGATGGTGCCTTACTCGGCATTTATGACCTTGCGCAAAACCATGGGCCCGAATGAAATTACGCGATTCAACCTGTACATGTCATCATCTATTAAGGGCGTGCCCGCACCGGGCTATACCAGCGGTGATGCCATTAAAGCCATTCAGGATGTAGCGCGCAAAACATTGCCTCAGGGTTATGATATTGCGTGGGAAGGTTTGTCGTACGACGAGGCCGGCCGGGGCAATGAAGCCTTGTATATCTTCCTGGTGGTATTGGTGTTCGTGTACCTGGTACTGGCAGCGCAATATGAAAGTTTTGTGATTCCATTTGCAGTATTGTTGTCGCTACCGCCGGGTGTATTTGGCTCTTTCCTGCTGCTGAAAATGCTGGGCTTAGCCAACGATATCTACGCCCAAATGGGCTTGATTATGTTAGTGGGCTTGTTAGGAAAGAATGCCATTCTGATTGTAGAATTCGCCGTGCAGAAACAGCAACAGGGGGAAACTATTTTCAATGCAGCCGTTGAGGGCGCCAAGGTGCGCTTCCGCCCCATTCTGATGACTTCCTTCGCCTTCATCGCCGGCTTGATTCCGCTGGTAGTGGCTACCGGTCCTGGTGCGGTGGGCAACCGAACCATCGGCGCCTCTTCTTTGGGTGGCATGTTGTTCGGAACCATTTTCGGGGTCATCATTGTACCGGGCTTGTACTACATCTTCGCGAAACTCTCAGAAGGTAAGCACCTCATCCGCGATGAACAGGAAATGCCGTTGAGTGAAGAGTTCGTAGCCAGTCAGGAAGAGTCCACCTTGTTACCTATGGGCTTGAGAAAAATGATTATCAAATTAATTAAGCGAAATAAGAGAAATGAAGAGTAGTAGAATCATCAGTGGAGCACTTCTCCTCTTGCTGCTGTCACTCAATAGCTGCAAGATGTTTAAAGAGCCTATCCGCACCGAAAATCGTCAGGTTCCTAAATCGTTCTACACTGCATTGGATACGGTCAATAGCGCGCGCATGCCGTGGAGGAACTACTTTAAAGATTCACAATTGGTGGCTTTGATAGATACCGCCTTGCGCAACAATCAGGAATTGAATGTAACGATGCAGGAAATAGAAGTGGCGCGTAATGAAGTGCGCGCCAGAAAAGGGGAATACCTGCCTTTCTTAAACATTACGGCCGGCGGCGGCGTTGATAAATCGGCGCGCTACACACGCAACGGCGCCGTAGAAGAACAGCTTGAGGTGCAGCCGGGAAAGAAATTTCCGGAGCCACTTGGCGATGTGATGATTGGTGCGGCTTTTTCATGGGAGCTGGATATCTGGAAAAAATTGCGCAATGCGAAAAAAGCTGCTGCGGCCCGTTATCTGGCTTCTGTTGAAGGAAAGAACTTCATGGTGTGCAATCTGGTTGCTGAAATTGCCCGCTCTTATTACGAATTACTCGCGCTCGATAACCAGTTGCAGATTATCGATAAAAACATCGAAATCCAGAAAAATGCGCTGAACATCGTGAAGCAACAAAAAGAAGCTGCTCGTGTTACTCAATTAGCGGTAAATCGTTTTGAAGCGCAATTGCTAAACACCCAAAATCTGCAATACGATATTCAACAGCAAATCGTGGAAGCTGAAAACCGAATCAATTTCCTGACGGGCCGATTCCCCCAGCCAATCAAGCGCAACGCCGCTGCTTTCAATAGCATGGTGTTTGATTCTATCTCAGCTGGTATCCCTAGTCAGTTGCTGGAAAATCGCCCCGATATCCGGCAGGCTGAACAACAACTGATCGCTTCAAAACTGGATATCAAAGTGGCTAAAGCCAGTTTCTTTCCATCCGTTCGCTTGTCGGCCGGAGTTGGCTTTCAGGCTTTCAATCCCGCCGTTTGGTTCCGCCCGGAATCTATTCTGTACAATGTACTGGGTGATCTGATGGCACCACTCATCAACCGGAATGCGCTGGTAGCGGCCTATAAAACATCCCGCGCCAAGCAAATTCAGGCGGTGTATACCTACGAACAGCGCATTCTCAATGGTTATATAGAAGTGGTGAATCAGCTTTCGGGTATCGATAAGTACTCGCGCAGTTTTCAAACAAAGTCTAATGAAGTAGATATCCTCACACAATCCGTTTCTATTTCCGATAACCTGTTCAAATCAGCCCGGGCCGACTATATGGAAGTGCTGCTGACTCAGCGCGAGGCATTGGAATCAAAAATGCAATTGATTGAAATCAAGAAAAAGCAACTGAACGCTGAAATTAATACCTATAAAGCTTTAGGCGGTGGTTGGCAATAAGCGCTCACCTCAAATAAAAAAGCCCCGTATTGCTACGGGGCTTTTTTTGTACCGCGGGCGGGAATCGAACCCGCACGAAATTTAAGTTTCACAGGATTTTAAGTCCTGCGTGTCTACCAGTTCCACCACCACGGCCCGGAAAAACTTCCAAAAATTAAAAAAGGTTTGAGTTAACCTCAAACCTTTCTGCGAGCGGGAAACGAGGCTCGAACCCGCGACCTCCACCTTGGCAAGGTGGCGCTCTACCAACTGAGCTATTCCCGCAGTTTTCTCAGAACGTTTTTCCCTTTTGGGGAGTGCAAATGTAAAAGAAGTTTTGAAATCTACAACAACCTCCGGGATGCTGCCACCCCCTTTTTCCTAAAAAAATAAAATCGGTTTGGGTGGGTTAAACATTGGCATCACATTGGTGTCTTATCTATAAAATCAGGGTTATGAAAAGCAACAAAAACAGATGGGTTTGGATACTGGCCACAGTGTTGGTATTCACATCTACAGCGGCCTCTGCCCATCATGGCTGCCGGGGCATGCACCGCGGTTTTTACGGAAGGGGATATTATGGCGGAGGCTACTATGCGCCCTACCGGCAGGTAGTGCCGCCGCCAGTGTATTACGCCCCGCCACCACCGGTTTACTATGCTCCACCACCACCCGTGTGCCGCCCCAGGGTCTATGCGCCGCGCCCACACCGCGGCTGGCGCCGGTTTGGCTGGTAGTAGCGATTGGGAACTATGCTTATTTTCGCCCGATGAAGCCGCATCCCGATCTCGATTTCCATCCGCCCTCAAAAGAGTTTGCCCAACAATTCATCACCCCTTTCAAAAATTACTTCCATCCCGAATTTTTTGGGCTGGATGAGTTGGATACTTCGCGCCCGGCCATGTATGTCTCTAATCACGCCGTATTGGGCGTGCTGGATGTGTATCCGTTCGCTATCGAACTGTACCTGCGCAAAGGCATTGTGCTGCGCGCCCTGGCCGATTCCAACCATTTTAAAATTCCGCTCTGGCGCGATTTTTTAACGAAGCGCATCGGCGTGCTGGAAGCTTCCCGTGCCAATTGCGCCGCCGTGATGGAACGCAACGAAAACCTGGTGGTGTACCCGGGCGGCACCCGCGAAGTGTGCAAGAAAAAAGGGGAACAATACGAGCTGAAATGGAGCGACCGTAGCGGATTTACGCGCATGGCCATGCAATACGGCTATGATATCATTCCCGTTGCAGCCGTGGGCGCTGAAGAAGCCTTCACCATCGTGAAAGACGCCAACGAAATTCTCAACGAAACCGTTTTTGGTAAGTTCTTAAAGTTTTCCGGACTGGCGCATACCGTTTTCAAAGACGGCGATTTGCTGCCGCCACTAGTTAGCGGTATCGGCGGCACGGTGCTGCCCAAACCGGTGAAATTATCGTTTAGCTTCGGCCAGCGTATCGCAACCGGGCACCTGCAACCGTATTATGACGATGCCGATGCGCAGGAACTCATTAAATCAAAAGTGCAGTTATCACTGTACCAGCAGTTCGCACAACTGTTTGAACAACGAAAATAATTGGTGCGTTGCCTCCGCTGCGCTCCGGCCCGCGCTGTGCATGGCTCCGCTTCGCTGCGGTGCTCCGGCTCCGTTGCACTCCGCCTGCGCACTTACCCGCCAGGGCGGGTAACCATTTCCATCGCTAACGCGTAGCGCCTTCTTTAAAAAGTCTGAATAAAAAAACTGACTCTAGTGCAGTGTACGCACCATAATGCCCATAGCTGCAATAAGCACACCCACTGCACCGAAAATGGTTCCAATAATCCATTTTAAATTACTGGAGGGCACCTCTAAAAACCTGGCGTGAGTGAAATGCGCAGAAAATTTGGTGTAAGACGAGGCGCAACGAATGCAGTTACATAAATGATGTAACTAAATGAGGCGCAACGAAGTATTACATCAAATTTTCAAGACTTGAAGCTATAGCTCCCTCGCCAACTAATTGCCACATTTCGCCATTACAGGTTTTTAGAGGTGCCCTTGTTACAAAATTGAGCATAAAAAAGTACCCTTCAAAATCTTCAAAAGTTAAATTTTTGAAATCAGGACGATTTAATTTTCTCCAGCAAATCTTCCAGCTGCCACGCATCTGCTAACCGGTAATCCCCTATACCCGTCCTGCATAAACTGCCCAAATACGCGCCGCTCTCCAGTGTTCTGCCAAAATCATACGCCAGCGAACGAATATATGTGCCCTTACTACAGCGCACCCGAAAATGTACCACTGGCATTTCTGTTTTAGTTATTTCAAAAGCATGAATGGTAACCGGCCGCGGCTGCAATTCAATGGTCTTGCCTTTCCGCGCTTGCTGATAGGCCGTTTTGCCATCTACCTTAATCGCAGAAAAAATAGGCGGCATCTGTTGAATATACCCAAGAAAACTTTGTGCCGCAGCCAATAACTGTCCTTCCGAAATATGCTTGGTTTCAAAAAATGCATCAGGTGCCATTTCGGCATCATAAGTAGGGGTAGTAGCGCCTAGAACAATAGTTCCGGTGTATTCTTTTTCCTGCGCCTGCAACAAATCAATTTCCTTCGTTTTCTTTCCGGTACAAATCAACAGCAAGCCCGTGGCCAGCGGATCCAATGTGCCGGCATGACCCACTTTCAACTTGCCATAAGCGGGCTTTAGCGCATAGCGCAATTTATTCACTACATCAAATGAGGTCCAGCCGATGGGCTTGTTCACCAGTAACACTTCACCTTCCGCGAAGTTCATTACTTGATAATTTCAAGTGGAATATGGAATACATACATGGCCACCAACAAGGCCAGGCCTACCACAATCCGGTAGATGCCAAAAACTTTCATACCATGTTTCGAAATGAAATTCACAAAATACCGGATGGCAATCATGGCTACAATAAAAGCCACTACATTACCAATAATCAATTGCTCGATATCTGTTCCTTTTATCTGATCAAAACCTTTGTAGGTTTTATACAAAGCCGCTGCAGTAATGGTAGGCACGGCCAGAAAAAATGAAAATTCGGCCGCTTGCCGCATCGTCAGTTTTTGCGTTAATCCACCAATGATGGTTGCCGCCGAACGGGAAACGCCCGGTATCATGGCAATGGTTTGCGCAAAACCAATTTTCAGTGATTGTATATAAGTAAGGGGCAGCGGCGTCACTACAATTTTCGGTTTCGCATCAATGTCATCGCTATCGGGGGTTACTTCAACCTCCGCTTCTGGCGTTTCCACAATCTGGTGATGAAACAATCTATCGGTAACAACCAGAATAACGCCACCAACAATCAGCGATATCGCTACCACAGGAACGCTTTCTAACAACTGATCAATGTATTTATTCAGCGCGAAGCCAATGATGGCCGCGGGTAAAAAAGCAATGAGCAATTTCTTGTAAAAATCAATCCCTTGAAAAAAGCGACGATAATACAACGCCAGCACGGCCATGATGGCACCGAACTGAATGTTAACCAGGTACACTTTCACAAATGAACTACCCTGAATGTGCAGGATTCCCTGCGCAATAATCATGTGACCAGTGGATGAAACGGGTAGAAATTCAGTAAGCCCTTCTACAATGGCCAACGCAACAGCTTCCAGATTGGACATTACTCGGCCGACTTTTTCAGAATAGCAAAAATTTCAATGGCGAAGCCAAACATTACCACTATTGGTGCCAGGGTGATTCTTCTGAAGCTATAAATTTCATCAGCAGGAAAAACGGCCGGATCGGTATTGTTAGTGCCTAGCATCAGCACAAAGCCCACCAAAATTACGGCTACGCCCGCCAGCATAATCAGATAGTGTTGTTTGTCAAACAAAAAAGGAAGCGAGCTGGTTGGTGAGGAACTTTTGCTTTCGCTTTTCACGGTAGCCGTAGCTACTTTTTTCACAGTTGGTTTTTGTGCCATAATTAATTGAAATCGGTAAGCCGGTAATTTAAATACCGGGTTAAAGCAATCAGCGTGCTAAAGAAGGAAATTAGTATTCCAAATACCATCAGCAACGCCGATAACAAAGCGAATATAGGCAGATTGCGGGTGAGTTGAAGCATAGGGAATTCATAATTTAAGTAAAAACCGGCCGCAAACAGGGTTAGCGAGGCCAGCAATCCGCTGATAATGCCATTGACAATGCTTCTGCCTAAAAACGGCTTGCTGATAAACCACCGTGTAGCACCGAACAGCTGCATGGTTTTTACTAATTGTCTTCTGCTAAAAATAGCCAGCTTAATCGAGCTAAAAATCAATGAAATGGCAAATGCTAAAAAGATGGTACCAATAATTAATCCGAAGAAAGTAACCGTGCGCAGCGTGCTGTCTAACTGGTTCGCAATATTCTTCTGAAAATTCACTTGTTGCACCAGCGTGTCGGCGCTTACCGCTTGCTGCAGTTTTTCAAACCCCGCGTTGTTGGCAAATGATTCGTGCAGGTTCACTCTGAAGGATGGGTACAACGGATTGAACCCCAGAATATCGAGATAATCTTCTCCTAATTCTTTCTTCAATGATTCCCCTGCTTCTTCCTTCGAAACAAACCGGATACTTTTTACAAACTCCTTCTTAGAAAGTTCGCTTTTCATTTGATTGGCTTCTTCAGTAGAAACATCATCGCGCAACACTACCTCGGCTACCATTTCTTCGCGCAGTTGCGCGGTGGTAATACGCGCTTCATACGCAATGAAAGCCACTACGCCCAATACCATTAAAACTATGGTAGTGGCAAAAATGGCATAGAAATACGTGGAGTTTCGGCCCGAATTCATGGAGCGCGAAGTTAAGAAACTTTGCGCCACACCGCAGTACTTATAAAATGCGGAGTAATCTCGTGGTAATGTTCCAGCTTCATCCCGTGCTGTGCTAATACTGCTGAATAATCGGGTATTCGCCAGCCTTTAACGCCCGCAATCAGACCAAAAAACAAATACATTAATTTTATTGCCATGCGATGATGCCAGGCTGTTTTCTCGTTTTCCATAAAATCGGCAACCAACCAGCAGCCGCCCGGTTTGAGGTGTTGCCCGGCTGCCGCAATCATGGCGTGCAATGCTTCTGAACCTAACACATCGAAAACAAAGAACGTAATTACCGCATCATATTGTTTTAGCGGAATTTGCTCGTGTGTTCCTTCTATAAACCGGATCGGAATAAATACTTCCGCATCCTCAACAGGGCGGCGGAAACGACGTTGTGCCCTTTCCATCATCGCAGCCGATGGTTCTACAAAATCAATTTTTACGCCGTCTTCATCTAGTGCCGTTAAAAACGCACCGGTGCCACCACCAAGTACTAATATTTCAGCGCCCTCCGGTATAGCGGCCAAAAAATGGTACTGTGCCTGAAGCAAGCGCCGACCAAAAATCAGTCGCCCTAAAAAATCATAAAACGGCGCAATGCGGTTAAAATTCATCCTGTTGGGTACACCAAACTACGGCCAATGGCGTTTTACCCGCCTTGGCGGGCGCTGTGGTACGTTGACAAATGTTTCTATTTTCGCCCAGCTTTAAAAGCACTACATGCAACAGTATAAGAAGATCAACAATTGGGTAGGATGGGTGGTTTTCGCCCTTGCCACTATCGTTTATGCCTTAACGCTGGAATCCAGCGGCAGTTTTTGGGATTGCGGCGAATTTGTTCCGGGATGCTATAAACTTCAGGTAGCCCACGCACCGGGGGCGCCCTTCTTCCTGATGTTAGGCAGGTTATTTACGCTACTAGCCTTCGGCGATGTGCACAAAGTGGCCATCATGGTCAACTTTATGTCGGGTTTGGCTACCGGCGCCAGCGTTATGTTCTGCTATTGGAGCACCACCTTGCTCATTTCCCGTTTTGTATTCAAGAACAAGGAAACCGATTACACCCTCCCGAATATGGTGGCGGTAATAGGTTCCGGTATCATCGCTGCAGCCTGCGCCACCTTCCTGGATTCCGCCTGGTTTTCGGCTGTTGAAGGGGAAGTTTATGCCTTATCACAGTTCTTCCTCACCATCATTGTATGGGCCATTCTAAAATGGGATTCACTGGATCATAAAGCCGATAAATATGCCGACCGTTGGCTGCTGTTCATCGCCTACATGGTGGGTTTATCTATTGGGGTACACTTACTTAGCTTGCTGGCGTTGCCGTTCATTGCGGTAGTCTATTATTACAAACGTTCCGCCAAGCCGAATGTAATTGGCTTTTTTCTGGCTACGGTTGTGGGTTTTGTAACGCTGGGTTTTGCGATGAAGTTTGTGATTTCTTACACCCAAATGTTCATGGCGGGATTTGACCGCTTGCTGGTAAACAGCCTGGGAATGCCTTTCTACAGCGGTGTGGTACTTTTCTTCCTGTTGCTGATATCCGCATTGGCTGGCGGCATTTGGTATACGCAGCAAAGAGGGTATCGTATGGCCAATACATTTGTTCTGGCCGCTGCATTTGTTTACATCGGATACTTGAGCTATGCCATGGTGCCGATTCGCGCATTGGCTAATACGCCTATCAATATGGGTCGTCCAACTGATCCATATAGCATCAAGGCCTACGTAGACCGCGAACAATATGGCGACCGTCCGCTGTTGTATGGCCCAGATTACACTGCCGGCTCTGGTGATATTGAAAAGGTGGAAGAACTGGGCGATAAATATTACAAGGGTAAAGATAAGTATGAGTTTGCCGGAAAGAAGATCGACTATAAATTCAAAGATGAAGTTTGTATGCCTTTCCCACGCTTAGGATTCTGGCAGGAAGAAGGAAAGAAAGCAGGCTATCGCGCATGGCTCAACCCGGGTGCGAAGTTGATTGACCGCCGTTCCGGGGAAGTAGTTCAGGAGTTTGATCCGGGCCAGGCCGATATGGCGAATCAGTTGGCACAGCAGCGCAATGTGAGCGAGCCCGGCCGTTACATCGTAAAAGATAAAATTTCGTTCGGCGATAACATCTGGTTCTTCTTTAAATATCAAATTGGCTATATGTACTTCCGCTACTTCATGTGGAATTTTGCGGGCCGTCAAAACGATATTCAAGGAACCTATTACAATGACGATGGTCGCTGGATTAGCGGTATTCCTTTCATCGATAACTCAGGTGCCTTCTTTACTCCTGAAATGCCACAGAAAAATCTCAGCAAAACCATGCTGGAGAATAAAGGCCGCAACAAGTTTTACATGTTACCGCTTATTCTGGGATTGATCGGTTTTGTATATACGTTATATAAAGACGACAAAACCTTCCTGGCCATATTGGTATTATTTGGCGTTACGGGTATCCTGCAAATTGTGTATCAAAACGAACCACCTATTGAACCCCGCGAACGCGATTATGCCCAAGCCGGCTCATTCTGGACTTACTGCATTTGGATTGGATTTGGCGTATACGCGATAATCGAATTCTTGTGGACGCGTTTGAAGAATGCCAATCTGAAAATGCCGGTGGCAGCCGGAACGGTAGCGCTTTCTTGCTTAGCGCCATTTTTTATGGGATCTCAGGGATGGGATGATCATTCCCGCCACAACCGCACAACAGCCCGCGACTTTGCCGTAGATTATCTGGAAAGTTGTCAGCCGAATGCAATTCTATTTACACAAGGTGATAATGACACCTATCCGTTGTGGTATGCACAAGAAGTGGAAGGGGTTCGTCCGGATGTTCGCGTAATTAACCTGAGCCTGTTAGGCGTTGATTGGTATATCCAGCAATTGAAATATCGCTGGAATCAATCGGCCCCGGTGAAAATTACTTTTACCGACGAACAGGTGCAAGCCAGCAACCGCGATGTGTTACGGTATAGTCCGGCTCCGGGTTTACCGGAAGGCACGCCGGTAGAGCTGAAGAATGTATTGAAATTTATTGCTACCGATGATGATGCGCACCGCACGGCAGCGGGTGGCGGCGATCCGGAACCGTACTTGCCGGCCAAGAATATTTACATCGATATTGATTCGCAGAAAGCTACCACCATGAATTTTGTTGATCCGCGCGACAATGCGCGTATCACTTCGCGCATGCAATGGACGCTGGGCAATATGCTGATGAAGAATGATTTGATTGCGCTGGATATTGTTGCTAATAATATCATGGAACGGCCTA
>JAXLUK010000006.1:0-79359 GCA_046329555.1 Chitinophagales bacterium | reverse complement strand
GTATAAAGAAAATCCTAAAGACATTAAGGATTTTGAAAAGCAGATGAGGCGAAAGGTGCACTATGTGATTGAGCCATCACATTTATGGAATAGCATTGCCGAATTGGCTAAAACCCAAAGCAAGGAGTTGCTTCGCACCTTACAAGAAGGTTTTAAATACATCGAAAACGAATCTTTTGAAAGCACTTTTCAAGGGTTGTTTTCAGAAATCAATTTAGATTCAGATAAACTGGGCAAAAACTACGAAGAACGAAACAAAAAACTTTGCAACATCATCCAGACCATTGCCGAAGGCATCAAAGCATTTGATAAAGGGCAAAGTGTTGACTACCTGGGCGATGCCTACGAATTTTTGATTGGCAAGTTTGCAGCAGGTTCAGGACAAAAGGCTGGTGAATTTTATACACCACAAAGAATTTCTGATATTCTTTCTGGAATTGTGACGCTTGATAGCCAAGACCCCAGCAAGGGCGAAAAGAAAAAGATTGAACGGGTGTTGGACTTTGCCTGTGGTTCGGGTTCGTTGTTACTTAATGTCCGCAAAAAAATGACGGATGCCAAGGGAACAATCGGTAAAATTTACGGACAAGAGAAAAATATCACCACCTACAACTTAGCCCGCATGAATATGCTGTTGCATGGGGTGAAAGACACAGAATTTTCGATTTACCACGGAGATACTTTGGTCAATGATTGGGAGATTTTAAATGAAATAAATCCTTCAAAGAAAATTGAGTTTGATGCTATTGTAGCCAATCCACCTTTCAGCTACCGTTGGGAACCAACGGAAGAAATGGGACAAGATTTTCGTTTCAAAAATTATGGATTGGCACCAAAGTCGGCAGCCGACTTTGCTTTTCTGTTACACGGTTTCCATTTCCTGAGTAAAGAGGGAACCATGGCCATCATCTTGCCTCATGGTGTTTTATTCAGAAGCGGTGCTGAAGAAAAAATAAGAAGGAAGCTTTTAGAAGACGGGAACATTGACACCGTTATTGGCCTTCCGGCAAATCTGTTTTTCTCAACCGGTATTCCTGTATGCATTTTAGTATTAAAGAAGTGCAAAAAGTTTGACGATGTTTTGTTCATCAATGCCGTTGACCATTTTGAAAAAGGAAAGCGGCAGAACAATCTATTGCCGGAAAACATTGACAAAATTGTTGATACCTACAGAAACAGGAAAGAAGAAACCCGGTACGCTCGTAGAGTGACCATGGAAGAAATCGTGAATAACGAATTCAATTTGAACATTTCACGGTATATAAGCACCGCGGTAGATGAAGAACTAATTGATTTAATTGAGGTAAATAAAAAACTGGTTAACCTTGAAAAGGGCATAACCAAAGCAAGAGCGGCTCATAACCAATTTTTAAAGGAATTGGGACTTCCACCGATATAGACCAGGAAGACCTCGGCTATTCGCATCAACGAATAGCTTGCTGAACGGGCGTTGCTTCAGTGAAGTTTTTAGTACTTTCATACCATTAGGGCACCTCTAAGCAGCACTGTATGACCCCAAAACAAGTAGCAAGCGTGAAGTCGAAAATTGCCGCTATCAGGCGGGCGCTGGCGGCTGAAAATGGCATCAAGCCTTTATTTCCAGGGAAACTTTTCTGAGTGACAGCCAGCGGTTCCTGGCCAATTGCAGGAGATGAGCCGTTTCAAGCGCTCACCAGCGGAAGCGATTGCAGCGGTAGCCCGCAGCGCGGTGAGGTACGAGCCGCGCGAGGACTACAAGCGAAAAGCGCGGTGCTGAAAAACAACTTACGATGTTTTGAAAACATCGTAAGTTGTTTTTCAGCAGCCGCCATCATCTATTCTTGAAACAACAAACTGCCTACCCTGATGAGCGTAGCGCCGTGTTGCAATGCGATGCGATAATCGCTGCTCATACCCATTGAAAGTTCACAGAACTCAGGCTGCTGATGAAATACCTTGTTTTTCAATTCCAAAAACAATTGATGCGCTGTTTCAAATTCGCTGGAAATTTTTTGGGTGTCGTTGGTATTCGTGGCCATGGTCATGATACCTGCCAGGATGATATTGGGCATTGGCTGCGCTGCAAATTTCGAAGCCACTTCAATGAGTTCTTCCTTACTGAAGCCAAACTTGGTGGTTTCTTCAGCAATATGCAGTTGAAGCAGGCAGCGGATGTTGCGCTGGTGTTTTGCGGCCTGGCGCTGACATTCCTCTAAAAGTTTCCAACTATCGATGGCGTGAATCATGGCAATGAAGGGCGCAATATATTTCACTTTGTTGGTCTGCAGATGGCCAATGAGATGCCATTGAATATCGTTGGGCAAAACCGCCGCTTTATCTAACAAATCCTGCACCCGGTTTTCGGCAAACAGGCGTTGACCCTGATTGTAAATTTGCATCACAGCTTCATTGGGTCGGGTTTTCGACACCGCCACTAATTGCGCGCCGGCCTTTGCCGCTTCATTTGAAATTTGGTGGAATGCGCTCAAGGTTGCTATTTTGGGCAAATGTACAGGAGAAGTTGGATATTGGTATTGGTGTTCCTTTGGAGTAGCTGCAAGGAAGGCAAGGAGCGCATTCCTTCTGATGTTGTTCAGCGCGATACCATGGTGCAAATTCTCAGTGATATTCATATTGCCGATGCGGTAGTAGAAAAAAAGAGCAGTGCTGAGAGGCCGGATACGGCCTTAACCGAAGGCATGTACCAGCAAATATTTCAACACCATGGCATTACGCGCCAGCAGTTTTATTCCAGTTATCATTATTACGAGCAGCATCCGGCATTGATGAATGAGCTCTATCCGGATGTTATTTCAGAGTTGAGCAGGCGCCAGGCGAATGCCGCCAAGTAGGGTGTTGAAGGAGTAGCGCAAGCTATAACAAGAAGCGCCGAGCGTGAGCGATGGGAGCGAAAATCCTCCGCGCCGGCCAGGCTACCTTCTTCAGCACACCATACCGGCGCGGAGATTGCAGCGTACAGCGCGACCCTGAAACCCGCATCAGCACTGGGTTTGAGCAAGGCGGTTAGTAGCTTGCGGGTTGAAGGGGCACGCCATCAACATCCACCTGGTGCTTCCTTGGGTTACTTGGTTTTGAGCTTTATTTTGCTCCTTTTTCAAACCATACCGGGTCGGTACTACCGGGCTCGCCGTGGTAATTGATGGTTAGTTCTTCACCGGCTTCAATATCGCGCAGTGCTACAATATGCACCACCTCATCTTCGTAATAGGTGAGATATTCGCAATTACAATGCGCGGCGTGATTGTAAACAGAAACATTGCCTAATGCGATGGCATAGGTTTGTGGTGCTTCATTCCACAGAAAATAATAATTGTAAAGATAGGTTTGGTCGATCAGCGCCTTATCTTTTTCCGGAAGTACAATTACGGGAGCAATTTCAACCAACGTACCGGCTGCAATAGGCTCATTGGTAAAAACACCCCTACCCTTTCCTGCAGCTGGCGCGATGTACAGGCATGACAACTGCATTAACGCACCACGAACTTCTGCACCGAACGCTGACCGTTAACCGTTACAGCGGCCAGGTACATACCTGATGATAGGTCGGCAGGCAGCTGGTAATGCTGTTCACCGGCTGCTTGTTGCAAGGCGGTCTGCTGCGCTACCACTTTGCCATTGATATCGGTTACCACCACACTTACTGCGGCACCTTTATCCAGGGCGTACACTAACATTCCGCTATGGTCCATCGGATTGGGTACGATGCGGAAAAGTTGATTCGCATCTACGCTGCTGATTCCATTGGCATCGGGAAGATAATTGGTGTACATGTAGTAGTAGAGCTGCATTTCATCGTTGGTGGTTAAACCAAAGAAAACCGGAGAAGACCCAGTGTTGTTGTAACTGGTTTTGCAGAAAATCCCCTTGGTCATATCAATAGGGTATTGCGGCTGAAAATAGCGGATAGAAGGATGTTCCCAATCGTAATAGCCGCGATCGACACCGTCTTTATAATCAAAGTTACCCTTGTAAATGGTGTCGCCAATATTGCCTGGCATGGCCGGATCTTTCTTAAAGATATTGAAGCCGGTGCCATACTTGTGCGTATGCGATGACATCATCCAGATATAGCGCGTTTCATTATTACCATTGTCGTTGTCATTCATAGTGAGCGTTTTCACTGATTGCGCCGGAATGGTGAAAAACGGATTATTCACCAGGTTAGATTTCATTTCTATAGTAGTAGAAGTAGGGAGGTGCTCGGTATAAGCCAACGACAAATAGAAATCAACCGGGAGTACATGACCGGTTGCGTTTTTTGAGTGATAGTTGTAGTCGAGCCAGGTATGTTTGGGCCAGAACAACGCGGTTCCCTGAGGAAGATGAATTTCTTCAGAAGTTTGCCAGGCCCCGGTCAATTGTTTATTACCATCAAAGGAAGTAGTTCCGTTGGAAAGGGAAACCGTACGCAATCCATTAGGCATGGCCGCAGCCTGCGTTGAATCATCAAAACGGAACAAGAGGAAGTGATGCGACTGAATGTTCAGTTGTCCATCTATTTCTTTGATTTCAGCATCATAAGGAAAAACCACTTCGCTTTTCAGCAGCCACTCTTTTTCCGTACCGATTGGAACGAACAACGGCCCTACGTGAATACGCATCCCATTTGTTGGCGCTATAGGCTTTGTTGCAAACGGAATAGCAGTAGGGTCATCGTAGTACGCATTTATAGATGCCGTATCCACTACATTTCCTGTTTGTGGGGCTCCAGTCATAATCCACTGCCGGATATATTCAGCTTCTTTCTTGCTGATATTAGTGCCATAAACGGTTTTCATGGAATCACCTTCGCCGGTACGCAGACTTAAGTCGCTATCTAACCAGCTGGCGCATTTACGCAACAGGTAGCTGTTATAAGGCTGGTTCATGCGCACTATTTTATCGCCTGAAGCAGCAGCCGCGGCATTGCCAGGTGTGGTGTTTACCAAGGCCGAATAAACTGCGGCAGCGGTGCCATCAAACTTCAGTGCTTCAGCGGCAGTAGCGCTATGGCAAGCACCGTTCTGGCATTTCGTATTCAGAATAGAATACACCAAATCATAACTGCCGGCGCTGAAGCCGGTTAAGAAAGAGCAAATCGTTACAGGAAGTAACAGGTATTTCATGGAAAACGCGTTTCCACGAATGTAATTAATTTTTGATGATTCGCTTGCTATAGGTAGCCGAGCCGTTGCTCACCTTCAGTACGTAAGCGCCAGTAGGTAACTGACGGGGCACCCAGGTAAACGAATTGTAGCCACCGCGCACCCGCTCTGATAAATCAGCCACTTTAGCACCCATGGCATCGAATAATTCAACCGAAACCTTGCGCACATCGGGCACCATATTGAATTCAAAATCCAGTCGTTCGCAGAACGGATTTGGATATACTTTAATATCCCCAAACAATGTTGCTGAAATATCGCGTACGGCAGCGGCGCAACCGGAAACATAGCGCGCGGTTACTGCGGGAAATGGATCACCGGCCTGGTTGTAGGCCAATGGGTTTCCGCTAGGCAAATCAAGAATGAAAATATCCTTGCAGTTTTGGTCTTTACCTTCGATGCAATTGATTTCTCCCTGTGGTGTTACCGGACAAGGCCCTTCATTGCGGAACACCACGCCGATATTATAAGGCGTAGCGCCATTAGGCATAGGGCCGGTTCCTTCGCCACCATGGAGTGAATCGGCACTGGCGAGATTGGTGTAGTAATCGCGAATATTGATACAAATCTGATAGGTACTATCGGCGATTTTTGTCATTTTACCAATGCCATCTGCCTGACCCCAGTGCCCCACAACGTGTTCCCAAACGGAAGTGGCATCTGTAGTACCCAATCCAGAGTGCATGTATACCGTATCGGTTCCACCGAGGTTGCAAAAGCCCTCTAGCTGACCCTTGTTAATGGTTACTTGCAGGTAATTGGTTACCTGCGCGGGCAACGCCAGCGTGATAACCGAAAGAGCCAGTATTACATTTAATTTCTTCACGTTGTTGTCTTTACTTGATGATTTGAATACGTTTAACAAAATGCGCTCCTGTTTGTTTGTCGTCGGCAGTTAAGAAGTAGCATCCGGCAGGCAATCCGGTTGCATCCATGATCCACTCACTTTCGCCTGAAGGCACGGTCAGCAGCTTTGTTTGCACCAGATTACCGGTAATACTGCGTAAGCACAAGGTTAACTCAAGCGCACGCTCACTGTTTAAAGAGAGCGTAAATTGTCCGTTAGTTGGAACAGGATACACACTAACTGATTGGAAACCGATTTCTTCAATACCATTCACATTGCGTGTAACACGGAAAGTGTCGGTTCCGCAACCCGGGCTAGACAACACCAGCATAACGGTGTACACACCGCCTTGTGCGTAGGTATGCGTTACATTACCGGAATCGGTAGCTGTAGTGTTATCGCCAAAATACCATTTGTAGCTCAGCGCCTGACCGGTTGATTGGTCGCGAATGGTTATTTGGTTGTTTGGCGAAACAGCCATAATCATAAACTGCGCATTGAAGTTCGTGCACGTTCCGGAAGTGCATGAAGTTACCACAACCGTATCGCGCGCGGCGCATCCGTTGCTATTGGTTACGCGAACGCTATACGTGCCTGCTGCGCTAACATTCAGGGTTTGAGTAGAAGCGCCCGTATTCCAGGTATAGGAAGCATAACCGGCGCCTGCATTCAGGACGATAGGCGAACCTGATTTCACGCAAGTATCTTTTCCTAAATTAACAGTTGGTGATGCCGCCACTGAAGCTACAACGGAATCTGATTTGGTGCAGATACCATCAGTTGCAGTTAATTTATAAGTGCCCGATTGGGTTATGCGAATTACTGGTGTATTTGAGCCATTGCTCCAGTTGAATGTGAGCGTTCCGGTAGGTTTGTAGGAAGCGGTTATCCCTCCAAAAGTTGATACTGGCGTAGCACTTTGCAGATTTAGGAAGATATCTCCATTAGTAGCATTTTTTCCAGTCTTGGTACCATCTTCGTTGCGGAAAACAATCCACAGACCTTGAACAGTAGAATCGGGATTTACGCTGTAGTAAGCCGCCGGATCAATGGTAATGGTCCAACGGTTTTGGCCTAATGAGCGCATCTGACCAACACCATCATCCAGTCCCCAGTTTCCTACTACGTTATTCCAACCACCAAATGGCTGGAATTGCACCCCACTGTGCATGTATACCTTTGTAGCGGTTTGCAACGTGGACGTTCCCTGCGTGGCATCGTAAACAATGACAATAGAGTCATCTTTTGAATAGGCCTGCACGCTTCCATTGAGCAAAACTGAATCACCCAAGCAGCCCTTCGCACTATCCGGAAGATTAAATCTGCTCAGATAGGATTCACGCACGCGAACGGTGTCGTATGAAACGCAGCCGATACTATCGGTGGCTTTCACCCAATAATTCCCTGGCTTCACCGCAGCACGGCTGGCGGAAGAATTTCCCGCATTAAACCATTTGTAAGAAACAAAACCTGCAGGTGCATTGATAGTAACAGGCAAGGTATCGCAGCGGGTCACATCACCTCCCAGCGTTACTTTTCTGCCGCTGTAGGTTACGATGATACTACCGGTGAAAGAGCAAGCGCCGTTGAATGCCGTAACGGTGTACGTTCCAGCGGCAGTCACCGTCTTAGTTCGGGTGGTATCGCCCGATGACCAACTATAACTGTTGTAGCCCGTTCCCGCATTGAGCACCAGCGATTGACCGGCACAAAGCGTGGTATCGCGGCCTAAGTTGATGATGCCTGCAGAAGTATTGCGAAGTACTATTGTATCGGATTTTGAACATCCGAAAGCGTCCGTAGCTGTAACGCGATAGGTACCCGGCGTATTTAAATACACCGTATCATGAGTTGCGCCATTGCTCCACAGGTAGGTAATATTACCTGCAGACTTGCGCTTTGCTGTAACAGCAAGACCATTTGAAGGCGTACATTGTCCGTTAGATAAGTTCAGGCAGAAATCGGCACCACCATTATCTTTTCCGGTTGAAGTACCGTTGGCATTTCTAAATAAAAAGAAGATGCCATTGAGGGAAGAATCGGGGCTGTAGTTGTAGTATCGCTGCGGAACGAAAGCGAAACGCCAGATGTTGTTGCCCAGTGAATCCATTTTTCCGATGCCATCGTCCTGGCCCCAGTTACCAACAGTGTACGCCGTTTGCCAACCCGTAAAGGCGCGGAATTCAGGTCCTGAATGGAAATAAACTTTTGAAGCACCGGCTAGTTGCGACACCCCGGTTGCCGCGGCGGCATTGTACCAAACCACTACGGAATCACCGTATTGTTCAATTCGCGTACTGGCATTTACATAGAATGAAGTACCCGGGCAAACTGTCGCACTATCCTGAATAGCCAAATTCAACACATCGGTTTGATCAACCAAAACAGTGTCGTAGGCTGCGCAACCAAAACTATCGATTGCTTTTACGCGGTATTGCCCTTCCTGAACGGCGGCGAAAGTGTTTGAAGCCACAGGCAGGTTACTATTCCAAACATAGGAAGCAAAACCTGAAGTAGCGGTTAATGTGGTGGTAATTGAATTACAACGGTGAACATCGTTTCCAAGAGAAACGGTGCGGCTGCTGATACTTACGCGACGTGAACCAATGGAATTACAACCACCGGCTGAAGATGCTGTTACCGAGTAAAGACCTGGCGTATTAACCAGAATAGAAGAAGTAGTATCACCGGTGCTCCAGCTATAATGAACAAAGCCTGAAGGTGCGCGCAATCGGGCGGTGGTACCGGCACAAATGGTGGTATCAGCGCCCAAATTGATAGCAGCCCCATTCAGGAAAAGAGCGCGAACAGAATCTACACGAGAACAAACCCCTTGCGTAGCCGTTACATAATAAACGCCGCTGGTAGTAAAGCTACTGGAAGAAGTAGTTGGTCCATTTGACCAGTTATAAGTTACTCCGCCGCTGGCCTTACGTGTTACCGTTACACCGGCAAATGAAGATGCTGGTGTAGCACCTGCCATGTTGATGAAAATATCATTGCCCGCGCCATCTTTTCCGGTGGCAGAACCATTCGCGTTGCGGAAAACCATTAAAATGCCATTCAAAGAAGAATCGGGATGGTAGCCATAATATGATTGCGGCACAATCGCGATTCTCCACCGGTTGTTGCCCAGAGAATCCATTTTTCCAATGCCATCATCCTGGCCCCAGTTACCTACCAAATATTGGTAACCACCGAAAGGATGCAATTCTGCTCCTGAATGCATGTAAACTTTAGAAGCGCCTGCCAAACCAGTTTGTCCCTGAGTGGCATCGTAAACAATAATCAGCGAATCGCCATTTTGCTGGATGGAAGTGTTCGCATCCGCCGTGAGCGTATTACCCGGGCAAGTAGATAGCGTATCTGGCAAATTCAAACCTGCCACTGCTGAAGTGGTAACCAGTATGGTATCGTAAGAAGCACAACCAATGCTATCAGTAGCTTTCACCCAATACTTTCCAGCTTTTACGGCTGCGTAGGTACTTGAAGCGCCAGCAGTGCCATTCAACCATTGGTAAGAAAGAAATCCGCTTCCTGCATTCAAACTAGTTGAAGGAGCATTGGCGCATCGCGTGATATCGGCACCCAGATTTACCTTTTTAGTTGGGTTGCTCACTATGCGAGAACCCGTAGCCTGACAGCCATTGGCTAAGGTAGCCGTTACAGTATAAGTTCCGGGGGTATTTACCGTCTTCGTGCTGAGTGTGTCATTGGCGCTAGTACTCCATTGGTAGCGAACATAACCGCTGCCCGCATTTAACAACACATTTTGTCCAGTGCATACTGTTGTATCCGGCCCCAGATTTAATGTGAGAGAGGAAGAAAAGACAGCGCGAACGGAGTCCACCTTGGAACAACTTCCATCTGTAACAGTTACCCGGTAGACGCCGCTAGCAGATATAGCAATAGCCGAAGTAGTTGGACCATTGAACCAATTGTAAGACAACGGGCCACGCGCCTTGCGCGACGCTGTTACGCCTGCGAATGCGCTAAACGGTGTAGTGCCTGCAGCGTTAACAAAGATGTTATTCCCTGAATTATCCTTTCCTGTGGCCGTTCCGGTCGCATTCCGAAATACCATGAAAATTCCATTTAAAGATGAATCTGGTGAATAGCCATAATAAGCTTGTGGATCAATGGCGATCCGCCAGCGGTTATTGCCCAGTGATGTCATCAGGCCGATGCCGTCATCCTGCCCCCAGTTACCAGCGGTATATTGCGTTTGCCAACCCTGAAACGGACGAAACTCAGGCCCAGAGTGAAAATAAACCTTAGTCACATTTATTAATCCAGTTTGACCCTGAGTAGCATCATAAACAATCACCAAAGAATCGCCCTGAGCATCAATAGAAACTGCTGCATCTACATTAACAGGATTACCAGTGCAGGACGACACTGTATCCGGCAAATTCAATGCGTTCACCTCCGTCAGTAAAATCCTGGCCGTATCTCTGCTGATACATCCGGCACTGTCTATTGCTTTCACCCAATAAGTTCCGAAATTTGTAGCGGTGTATGTGTTAACTGCAGATGCCGTTGGCCGGTCGTTCCACTGGTAACTAACAAAACCCGTTGAAGCAGAGAAAACTGTTGCCGGAGCTCCTGAGCAACGCACCAAATCGTTTCCAATAGAAACCGGGCTATGCGGCGTGCGAATCCGAACGGTTCCAGTGGCAGTGCAACCGCCAATTCCTGTTAGTGTAACGGTGTAGAATCCACCCGTTGTAAACGTGCGTACAGAATCGGTGGGGCCGTCGCTCCAGGCGTAAGTGATATTGTTGTTCCTTGTTTTGAAGGCTGTAACACCGGCGTAGGTCGTTGAAGGATTGGCCAGATTGTTATTAATCCAAAGGTAGATATCGTTAGTGCCATCCTTGGCCACCTTGGTTCCGTCAAAATTGCGGAACACCATAAACAATCCTTCCAGACAAGAATCTGCAGAGAAATTATAATACGTGCGCGGGTTAATGCGAATGCCCCAAAGATTAGTACCAAGGCTGGTCATACGCCCTACGCCATTATTGGTACCCCAAGTTCCGGCAGTGTACGCATTTTGCCAACCGGTAAATGACCGAAATTCGGGACCGGAGTGCATATACACGTTGGTGTCGCCGGCTAATGCTGTTCCTGTAGCGTTGAAAACAATTAGGATACTATCCCCACACAACCGGCTTTTGAGAATAGTGGCATCCACACTACGATTAATTCCGGCACAAACGCTGGTATCAAAAGCTAATGTTTTGGGGCATTGCGCCATGGTAAAGGCCGCAGCAAAAATGCCGACAAGTGTCAGGATTTTCTTCATAGAACTTCGTTTTAGTTTCTTAGTGTACTTATGACACTATCTTTTTCAGGACTACGAAGTTGCGAAAAAGGGCGCAAAAAAAAAACCGGCTTGGCAGAGGCCAGGCCGGTTCTCATACTTTGCGATTGGTATAACTAGAAGGTAATCAGCGCTGCCTTGCTAGGCCCGCCCCCAAACAAACCCTTGGTACAGCGAACAATCATCTGGTTGTCACCTACCTTATCAAAATTGGTAGGTTGAACCTGAAACTTCTCCTTACGGATATCAAATACCTGCGATTTACTCATCGTGCCATCAGGTCCAATTTTCACCGCCATCAAAAATCCGCCATGACCGGCCATGTGACGGGCTGGCGCCTTGTCGGGCGTGATATTGGTATTCTTCTCATTGTCTAAAAAGAATACATACGAATTTCCTGCATAACTAAACTGCTTGATGCCAAGGCCAATGGTAGTATTGTTACCCATTTGTGCCTTAGGTATTTTTTTCACCCATGCCAGTTCACCATCCTCCCGGATACGTAAAGCAATTACATCATCAAAGAAATAACTGTAATTGGTTCGCGGACCACTATTGGTCATCACTACATACATCGTGTAATAATATTGTTCGCCGTACATTTCGATGGAACCATCATCATTTACCACCACCTTGCGCAACAACAGGTTATCGGCTTGTAAATCACCCTTTGCATCCTTCTTATCCATTTTACGCTTGCTGCGGGAACTTTCAAACTCTGCCAATACCGACGCCGGGAATTCATAGTATCCTTTCTTTAAATTTGAAATAGTATTTGATCCCTCGTCTAATTTCAACACAAACGCGCCATCCACACCACTTCTTTTCATATCCTTGGAGTAATAGCCAGCGATGATGAGCTTTCCGTTTTTATCCTCTGTAAGCACTGTTTCGCGTAAGAAATTCTTATCTACAGGAACCTTGATCTCAACAGCTTTCTTATCATCTTTCGCCCATTTCAACAGCGATAAATGATAGACGCGCTCCTTATGCTTTTCCGGTTCGCTATTGTACACCCGCGCCAGCAAGTAAATGGTTCCGGATGCATCTACCTGATAATCCACATTATCCATCATAGCCTCAGTATAAGGCATTTCGGTCTCAGAATGCCATAATTCCTTCATGTTTTCGTCATAAACGTAATACCCAATCTTGTCTTTGTTGAGTTTATCGCGCTTTTCCTCAGGCTTTCTGCGGTAATACACCAAAATTCTCTTTTTATCACTTGAGAGTACCACCTGATATTTATCACCGGTGTTAAACTTCATATAGCCGGTCATCACTAAGTTACCCGAGAGTTTGCCCACTACTGAAATCAACTCTTTAGCCTCGCCGATGAACGCGCCCTTTTTCACATCCATCTCATAACTAAACAAGCGTTCTGTTTGCGTTTTCTTATCCCAGGTAGTAAACAACCAGTAGTTTTTCCCTCCAGCCGCTTCTACAAACGCCTCACTCATATACCCCTTAGGCATTGATTTTAAATTCAATGTGTTGGTGCTACCTAAATTCAAGCGGGTATCGAAATGCTGTAGCGTCAAATCAGCACCATACTTATGGGTAATCTGGGTGTATCCCACTTCTGAGTTTCCTACGAATCCCAGGTCACCGTGCTTTTTGGGGATTTTGTATTCAGGCCCCCATTCGAATTTGATTTTAGTATCGCCACCGGCGAAAAGTTGTGCGCCCATCAGGGCAATCACCATAACAGTGAGTATTTTTTTCATGTTGGAAATAGATTTGCCGCCAAATAAACATAAAACCGCAACAACAATTGAAGTTTCGGGGTTCCGCTTGAAATTCCTTAACTTCGCCCTCCTTTTACACCGTGGATTCATTATACCAAAACGAGACCGCTTTCGAACTGACGCCCAAGAAAATTGACGAGGCGCGTCAGGGAGAAACCGTAGCTGCTGAGCGTCCGGCTCAGGTGGCTTCCAATGGCAAGAAATATTATATAGAAAGCTATGGCTGTCAGATGAACTTTGCAGATAGCGAAGTGGTGGCGTCCATTTTGGCCAATGCCGGCTTTGATGCCACGCCGAACTACTTGGATGCCGACTTGATTTTAGTGAATACCTGCGCCATACGCGATAACGCCGAACAACGGGTGCGCAACCGCCTGCAGAATTTCAATATTGTGAAGCGACAGAAGAAAAGCGCCTTGGTAGGCGTTTTGGGATGCATGGCAGAACGGCTGAAGGAAAAATTTCTGGAAGAAGAAAAAATTGTGGATTTGGTAGCCGGCCCCGATGCTTACCGGTCGTTACCATCGTTGGTAGAAGAAGCAGAAACCGGACAGAAAGCCATCAACGTGCTTTTGTCGAGAGAGGAAACCTATGCCGAAATCAATCCGGTTCGCCTCAACTCAAACGGCATCAGCGCTTTTATTTCCATCACCCGCGGATGCGACAATATGTGCGCCTTCTGCGTGGTACCGCACACCCGCGGGCGGGAACGCTCTCGCGATTGGCGCAGCATTGTAGCAGAAGCCCGCGATTTGTACAATAAAGGGTATCGGGAAGTAACCCTGCTGGGGCAGAATGTGGATAGCTATAGGTATTCTGATGATCCGAAGTTAGTAGGGAAGAAATTGCAAGAGGCGAAGTATGATGAGGGCGTGGTTAATTTTGCCAGATTACTGGTTTTAGTAGCGGAAGTAGCGCCCGATTTAAGAGTGCGTTTCAGCACATCGCACCCTAAAGACATGACCGATGACGTGCTTCATGCCATGGCAAAGTATCATAATATCTGTAAATACATTCATCTTCCGGTACAAAGCGGCAATTCTCGAATTCTGGAAATGATGAACAGAACGTATGACCGTCAGTGGTATTTGGAGCGCATTGCAGCCATACAGCGTATTGTTCCCGAAGCTGGCATTTCCACCGATATTATTGCCGGATTTTGTTCAGAAACTGAAGAAGAACACCAGGAAACCTTATCACTAATGGAGTTAGTGAAATATGATATCGCCTACATGTTCTGCTACAGTGAGCGGCCGGGCACATTGGCGGCAAAAAAATATACCGATGATATTCCTGAACCTGTAAAGAAAAGGCGGTTACAAGAAATTGTTGACTTGCAGTTGAAACACGCGCTTTACCGGAATCAGTTAGAAATCGGCAAAACAGTAGAAGTGTTGGTAGAAGGTGTTTCTCACCGCAGCAACAACGACCATTGCGGCCGAACTACTCAAAACCGAATGGTGATTTTCCCTAAAGGGAATAGCGTTCCGGGCACGTACGTACAGGTGAAAATAGAGCAATGCACTTCTGCTACATTAAAAGGAACCATAGTGCCCCAGTAAAGCTTTTATATGACTACAACAAAATATTATTACCCCTTCTTCTTAATTGCCGTAGTGCTTCTTTCCGGTTGTATAAAAATACAACCCGGTTATACCAATATTACCAGAACTGATGCCAATGGCCATGTGGACTATACCAACGTGGATAATTCAGATTGGACTGAAGATAAAGACTGGAATACCAGTGAAGAAAACTTATTCCAGCAGGCCAGCGAGCCCATTGATAGTACCTTCACTAAAACATACGTTACGGTAGAACCCGGTTATCCCAATCCATGTAATACAGATACGTTTCGGGTGCGCTTCGCATCAGCAGGTAAATGTCAGCTGAATTATGTGGTCACTGATGACAAACTAAAAGTAATTTTACCCATGCGAACAGCGCGTCTCAACCTTGGGTATAACACCATTAAAGTTCCCACTCAAAACTTTAACAAAGGCGACAACTATCGCATGTATTACATTTTCTCGGGGTATAAAAATTTCGAATTCTACAAGGGTCATGGTGATATCGCCATGGCAGAATAATTCGGCATGGAAATTCAAACCATCAAAAACCGATTTGGCATTATCGGCAATTCACCTGCACTCAATCATGCAGTGGGGATTGCTGAGCGTGTGGCCGGAACCAATCTTACTGTACTGATTACTGGTGAGAGTGGGGTAGGTAAAGAAGTTTTTTCAAAAATCATTCACGAAACCGGAAACAGAAAACATCACCCGTTTATTGCGGTTAACTGCGGCGCCATTCCTGAAGGCACCATTGACTCAGAGCTATTTGGTCACGAGAAAGGCTCTTTCACCGGTGCTACAGAAGCCCGGAAAGGGTATTTTGAAACGGTGAATGGCGGCACCATCTTTTTGGATGAAGTTGGTGAATTGCCCTTGGGTACACAAGCACGACTCTTGCGCGTTTTGGAAACCGGCGAATACCTGCGCGTAGGTTCTTCCAAGGTGATGAAGACTGATGTGCGGGTGGTGGCAGCAACCAACGTAAATTTACAACAAGCCGTTAGTGCCGGTAAATTCCGGGAAGATTTGTATTACCGACTCAGCACCGTCCCCATTTATATTCCGCCGCTGCGCGAGCGCGGAGAAGATATTTATCTGTTGTTCCGGAAGTTTTGTATTGATTTTTCTGAACGCATGCGCATGCCGCCGGTAAAACTACAAGAGGATGCGCGGGTTCTAATTTTAAAATACACCTGGCCAGGCAACGTAAGACAACTGAAAAACGTTGCCGAGCAACTTTCCATCCTCGCAGATGCCCGCGATATTTCTGCCGCTGATTTGGTACGCATTGTTCCTGATATTGCCGAAAGCCGACTTCCCGCCTTAACGCGCGATGTGCAGCGAACCGACCAATTCTCGGAGCGCGAAATTCTTTACAAAGTAATCTTTGATCTGAAAAAAGATTTTCAAGATTTAAAGCAATTCGTTTTTGAACTATCAAAAAATCATCTGAACGCCGGTATGCCTGCTGGTGAGGCGCATTCCAACAACATCTTCTTTAATGAACCACAGGCTACCCCGCTGTTGCCAGTAAACAAAGATCATGATTTAGTGATTCACCATGAACCTGCCGCTTATCAGCCGCACGAAACTATTGAAGAATCGTTGAGCATAGAGGCTAAGGAAAAAGAGCTCATTGTAAAGGCCTTGAAAAAGCATCGAAATCGCCGCCGTGATGCCGCTGCTGATTTGGGTATCTCTGAACGTACCTTATACCGTAAAATTAAAGAATACGGATTAGAGTAATCATGTTTAAGGGCTATGCATACATTAAATCTGCCGTAGGCAAACTCACTTTTTTGGTGTTGCTTGCTGGTATCGGCATGTTGGGAGCCTGCAAAATCTATTCTTTTACCGGAGCGAATATTCCGGCTGACATCAAGACCGTAACCATTGATTTATTTCAGAACCGAGCTAATAACGGCCCGGCAAACATCGGTCAACTAATCACAGAAAAGCTCAAGAATAAAATGGTTACCGAGGCCAATTTGCGTCAGGTAAATTTTGATGGTGATTTAGTTTTCAAAGGAAATGTTGTGGGCTACACCTTTTCCTCGCAGGCGCCTACAGCACAAGTACAAAGTGGGGTCAACCGCCTGACGATTACGGTATTGGTAACATTTCAGAATAATCGCTACCCGGCTGAAAGCTGGAAACAACCGGAAACTTTTTCGCGATACGCAGAGGTAAATGGCTCAGAGAATTTATCGGCCGTGGAAACCCGTTTGATTGATGAAATTAACAAGCAGCTGGTAGATGATATCTTTACCAAGGCTTTGGTGAAATGGTAAGTATGAAGGCGCCGCAATTTTCAAAATTGACTGATTTCAGTGCTTTGGGCGATGATGAGTTACGCGCGCTTGCTGAGCGCTACCCGTTCTTTGCCGGTGTTCATGAAGCTTTGGCGCTTCGCGATCGCGGTAACTGGCTGAACAAGGCTGCGCTACGTACGGCAAACCGGCAACACTTACAGGAACTGCTACAGCAGGAAAATGCCGTTACTCCTCCGGTGATTAAAACATGGATTGCTGATGCAGTTGCTGATAGTGCTGATGAGATACAGCCAGAAAAACACGATGCCGAAACTACTTCTCTTGAAAATGGTACGGATTATCATTCGGAAGAACCTGTTGTGGCAGGTACATCCAATGAACCTACAGCAACTATTGATACCGATGAAAAAACGGTATTTGCAGGGGAAAACACCAAAGTAAGTGAGGTAGGATTACAGGAATCTATTGAGCCAGTGGCCAGCAACCAGGAAATTCAGGATAACTCAGCGGCTATCCTTTCAATTGATACCGAGGAAACCGAATCCTACATCAACACCCTTACTCAGGAGCCAACGGTAACGCTAAACTCAACAGTTCAGGACGAAGATTCCACTGATGTTCCTTCTGATCCGGAACCAGTTGTATTGAATCAGCCGCGCACATTCGATGATTGGTTAACAGTTTTCTCGGCGCAGCGCCCGGTAATCGCAGAAACTCCGGAAAACACCTCACAATCTACCGCCGACGACGAAATCAACCGCCTGATTACCGCCAATGCTGCAGCCGAGTTTTTCACCGAATCGCTGCGGCAGGAAACGCACTATACCCGTGATTTAGACCGATTTATAGAAGATCAAAAGATGCGGGCTGCCCATAAACAACAGGCGCAATCTGGCCCGCTCATCACCGAAACGCTGGCAAAAATCTATGAAAAGCAAGGACTTACCGATAAAGCCATCACTGCTTACGAGCAGTTGAGTTTGAAATTTCCTGAAAAAAAGGCTTTCTTCGCGCTCCACATTGAAAAATTAAAGGAGAAATAAGATGTATATCTTCATAACTATTCTGGTGATTATCGTTTGCGTGCTGTTGTGCGCAGTTGTTTTAATTCAAAACCCAAAAGGCGGTGGTGTGAATGCAGCCTTCAGTGGTACCAGCCAACAAATTTTCGGCGCAGGCCGTTCTACCGACGTAGTTGAAAAAACTACCTGGACTTTAGCCGCTCTGATGATTGTTTTCAGCTTAGTTTCTGCTCGCTTTATTGATCGTAAGGCAATGACCGCAGCGAACGCCAAGCAAGCTACGTCTCAAACAGAAAAAACGGAGTTGGAAAAGCGTATGAATGAAACCGGTGGGTTCACCGCTCCTGCAGCCGCCCCTCAACAACAACAGCAACAGCCAGCTGCCGCCGCTCCAACAGGTACAAAATAAATTGCGATACTTTTAATTCAGCCGCTTCAGTAACACTTGTTGTTCCAAGAGCGGCTGAACCTTTTTTAGGAACCTAACCAGTTCATTACTTTCCTTCAAATCGAAGTAACTCTTATCGAGCCTCAGCCACAAACGCTGCGAAAATCCATCATCAGTTTTGTGAAATTCCCGTTGGAAAGTAAGCAAGCCGTTAAATGCAGAGAAAGCCAGGTTATTGGGCATCAGAAACACCTCATAGTTTGAAGGGAAACTAAACTGGCTCACCAGCGAGTACGTTTGGTTGTAACCAAAATTCACCGGAAGGAGCCGATTCGCTTCAATCGCAAACAAACTATCCGGAGCGGTGTACAAGGTGGCGTGAACACCTACCAAATTTTCTTTCCGATCTAATCCCAATTGCACGTCAAACTCCTGTGCCAGCGGCAGGGTATCTACGTATTCGTTGGCTGCAATGAAATGCTTCAATTTCAGCTCGCGTGCATTTTTAGAAAAGTAGAAACGCTGCAAACCCTTCACACTATCACGCTCTAATCGGGCCAGGCGCTCTGCTTTTGAATACGCATAACTGTTTACGTACACATTCGTTCGAAATACAGAATCTCCTGAAAGATGACCTAGCAGTATTGTTTCATTTTTATATCGGGCAGCCGTATCTGTTATCCAAATCCATCGTTGCTCTTCCATCCCAACTAATAATCCATAAGTATTTAGCAGTTCCGGGTTGGTCATTGGAAAATCAACCGACCGATTAGAGGCATCTAAAACAAATTGTCGTCCCTGAAAACGAACCAAGGCTACAGAACGATTAAAATCATCTATTGCGAAATTCAAGGTATCGACTGTAGAAAAACTACGCTTGGCCACCAGCAAGGGCGCTACATCATAGCCATAACGCTGCAATAATTTTATCAGCAATAAATTGATATCGGTGGCATTGCCCTTTTTATCACTCCAAAGTCGTTGCAGCGGTTGTGAACTAAATAAAGAATCACGGCCTGTAAATTGGCAATGCCTTCGCACTAAATCGTAGATGCGCGCCATCCGAAATAACGAATCCTCTACACTTTGTAAGCGGTTGTCAAAGTCCTTGCGCAAATCGAATTCCGGAAACAACCGACCCATAAAAGCAGCATGGGTAGATAACTGCTCGATAATTTTATCCGCCATCCGCTCAGAAAATTCCGAACGCTCAATACCGTCCTTCTTCATCGATAAAACCGCAAGATGCATTTGCGCATACACCTCAGGAGAGGCATCTGCCCATGGCTCGCGCTTCCAGGCTGGCACATGCGTAAAACTCCAATGATGATGCTGAATATTCATAGCGTTCGGTTTGTTTGATAACCGAATAGAAGACATTGAGGTATTATGGTCTTGTTCATCCGGAACAAAAGCGCCTAGCAAGTTCATTTGCAAACGCAGCACTTCCGGTTGATCAATATCCAATGTGGTATGCTCTACCGGAAAATCTGATTGAAACCGCCATGAAGGCACCTTACCATCAAAGGGAAAATTCACAGAATAACGCAGCAGCAGCACCTGACCGCTCCTGAAACGAGTGGTATTTTGCTCATTGTAAGCATTCGTAAAAACCGCAGTAACATCGCGCTTTTCAGTCTCCTTCGTAGTGGCATTCAATTGAGCTATCTCAGCCTTTACGGCATAATAGCGCTGGTGGTCGTTATTCATATAGAACAACTGCTGCCAAAGTTGGCGATCCAACTTCCGCTCGCCATAAAATCGAATCATCACCTCGCGATCTACCTTTAAACTGTAATCATTGTTTAATGAAATCACACCATGATCATCGGCGATGGCACAAAGTGCAGTAGCATCAGCACTGCAAGCGGCAGCCATCAGTACTTCGCGCAGGCGGTTTTCATTTTCCGCGTAAAGTATTTGCGTGAAAAACAGTAAGATTGAAAACCCAAAAAGCCGCATATACAACAACCGCAATAAAAGGATTTAATACGCAATAGCCATGCAATTGTTTTACACACCACATGCCGCATCAGGCGCAATTGTAGCGTTGGAAGAACAGGAAGCGCATCACGCCCAAGTAGTGCGATTGCAGTCGGGAGATGCCATTCACCTGATGGATGGTAAAGGAAAGCTATATGTTGGTCGGTTGGTTGAACTGACCCGAAAGACCGCATCGGTGCAGATTGGCGATTGCATTCAATCAGCATCCGAACCGTCTTCCCTTCATATTGCCATTGCACCCACCAAGAATATTGACCGGATGGAATGGTTTTGCGAAAAGGTAACTGAATTAGGCGTGGCGGCCATCTACCCAATTATCTGCCAAAGGTCAGAACGCAAGGAACTGCGCAACGAAAGGCTGGAAAAAGTTATTCTTAGCGCAGCGAAACAGTCGCAATCACTTTTCCTGCCGAAACTATTTCCGGCACAAACTTTTCGTCAGATTTTAACAATGCCATTTGAAGGTACGCGATGTATAGCAGAATGCGCCCAGCCGCATGTCGAGTTTTCTTCGCTAGTCAAAGCCGGCCAACCGCATCTGATAATGATTGGACCGGAAGGTGATTTTACACCAGAAGAAACTTCATTGGCACTTACCGCCGGATTTCAGGCCGTTTCATTGGGTGCATCTAGGTTGCGTACCGAAACCGCGGGAATTTACGCAGCGGCTATTTTACGTTCAGCCGGGTAAGTTGTCGCCGAAAACCCAGGGAATACGTTCCATCTTTTCTACCTCTACGCTAGGTACTCCAAAATCTTCCACCACTTTTCCTTTCATCAAATAACACCCTTTACCAGTGAAATAATATTTAGCTATAGACGGCGGAAAATGAACGGAGTCGAACAAATCACCCTGCTCATCAAAGAAGTTGCCGAAATACATGGTCTCTCCCAGTACAGTGGTCACTCTTCTGGTTGAAATGGTATAGCCAACAATGTAGACCACCTGCCCTAATTGCGCTGGTAAATCTTTGGCTAACACCGTCCCCTTATACGTCTTTTTCAAGAGGTGAAAAGGCGACTGTAAAGGGAATCCCAGTAACTTCATTTCATCACGCGCATCCTCATACGAATCGTATTCCAGTGGCGGTAGATGGGTAGATTCCGATGTTGCCGGGAATAATTCCCGACGAGGTGAAGTTTTCTTGGATTTGCTCATGCGCCAATGCGCTTCCCACAATAACTCTTTGCTGGTTAATCCGGTAAACCGAAAGGCCTTGATGCGAATTAATAATCTCAGTTGTTCCAAAGAAATGGATACGCGCTGTAAAAAATCAGCTAATCCATTAAAAGCACCATGCCGGCGCGCCGATAAAACAGCTTGAATGGTTTGTTGCTCCAAATCGTGAACCAATCCAAAACCGATGTACAATTTCTCACCAAGCAATACCGCATGAACATCGCTGTGATTGATACAAGGTAATTGAACATCTGCTCCCCACATCCGGGCCTGATGTAAATAAAATTCGGTGGAATAAAATCCGCCGTAATTATTGACCACACCGGTAATAAATTCCAACGGAAAATAGGTACGCAGAAACAAACTTTGATAACTCTCTACAGCATACGAAGCAGAATGTCCTTTGGCAAATGAATAGCCTGCAAAACTCTCTATCTGTCGCCACACTTCTGCCGCATCTTCCGCAGCATAACCCTTAGCCGTGCAATTAGAAAAGAACTTCTCTTTCACTCTTTTAAACTCTTCCCGAGAACGAAATTTACCGGACATGCCCCGGCGCATCACATCAGCATCTTTCAAGCTAAGACCAGCGTAATAATGCGCCACCTTCATCACATCTTCCTGATATACCATCACCCCATAAGTATCAGGCATAATTTGCAGCAGTACAGGATGTGGTTTTGTTTGCCGCGGGTCGTTGCGATAACGAAGAATATACTCGCGCATCATTCCCGACTGCGATACGCCCGGTCTAATGATAGAACTTGCCGCCACCAATCCAATGTAATCGCGTACTTCCAGCTTGCGGAGCAACTGCCTCATCGCCGGCGATTCAATGTAAAAGCAACCAATAGTATCGCCTTCGCGCAAGCGCGCATTCATGACCTGATCTTCCTTAAAAGCCTGAATGCGGTGAATGTCGATGGATTGCCCCGTTCGCGCCTCAGCCAGATTTACGGCATCGCGTATGTGCCCCAACCCGCGCTGACTAAGCACATCATACTTGTAGAGACCAACATCTTCTGCTTCCAGCATTGAAAACTGGGTGGAAGGATAACCAACCGGCATATATTCCAACGCGGAAAAACAAGTAATGGGTTCCGCCGCAATCAATATCCCACAAGAATGAACACTGAGTTGGTTAGGAAACTGATAGATGTAATCAGCATACTGTAACACTAACTTTCCATATTCATCTAATTGCTTTTTATCCAGCCGCTCTGATTGCAGTTGTTCAATTTCATGAGGCGGCAATCCGAACACTTTCCCTATTTCACGGATAGCCGATTTACGTTCAAAAGTGCTATAACTACCTACTAAGGCAATGCGCCCGGCATATTTTTCAAATAAATAATCTCGAATCACATCGCGGTCGGTATAAGAAAAATCTATATCGAAATCGGGAGGGTTTTCGCGCGAGGCATTAATGAACCGCTCAAAGTACAAATCCAGCTCAATGGGGTCTACGTCAGTAATGCGCAAACAATAGGCCACCACGCTATTTGCGCCACTACCTCTTCCTACATAATAAAAACCTTTTTCGCGCGCAAAGCGCACCATATCCCAGTTGATTAGAAAGTAGGCGGTAAACCCTAATTCTATGATAGTATTTAACTCGGTTTCAAACCGCTGCTGAATGGCCGTGGTGATTTCGCTATATCGATAAGCCAACCCTTCCTCAGCCAAATGCCGAAGCAACTGTTCATCGTTTTCCTTGTTATCACCAAAAACCTGCAGGTTTTTCGAACTACCAAAAACAAAGGACACCCGATGCGTTTGCAAAATGTCATTCGCGCGATGCATCGCCGCCTCCCATTCTTCCAAAAATTGCGTGCGCATGGCCTCGGTCCAAACCTGATCATGAATGGTTCCATGTTGATCAGGCGCTAATTTGCTCAACAACGCATTGTGGTGAATAGCGCGCAACAAACGGTGCGTATTGTAATCGCGCTTATGCCGAAAACTCAATACACCCAGCGCCACCAGTTTCGTTTCGGGATATTTTCCATAAAGCCGGTAGGCAGCAATTTGCTCAGGCCTCAGGCCTATCCACTCATCGCTGCGAAGGGTTCGCATCTGATCTTTCTTCCACGGATAAATGATGGTTACATCGTCTAAAGGCGGCGCCGTTTCAGGAACCTGTTGTTTCAAACGATTTAAAGAAGAAAGAAACTCATTGATGGCCTGAAACCCTTGATTGTTTCGGGCGATAGCAATGAATTGTTGTCCATTATCATTCCTAAAATCCACACCAACCGAAGGCGTTACCCCAAAACGCGGCGCCAGACGCAGAAAATCAAGCACCCCCGAAGTATTGTTGATATCGGTTAGCGCCAAATGCTTAATGCCGTGCTGCGAAGCCCACTCCAGTAGTTGTTCTACCGACATGGTACCGTAATTCAAGCTAAACCACGAGTGACAATTCAGGTACATGGAATTTCGAAGTTGGTAATTATCTTCGCAACGATGAAGAAAATTGCGGTTTTGCCGCTGATACTGGTGCTGATGAGTTTTTTAGCCGCACCGGAAAAGCCCCTGAAAATTGCCCTTTTAAAATATAATGGCGGCGGTGATTGGTATGCCAACCCAACTTCTCTGCCCAATCTCATTAAATATTGCAACAGTCAATTAGGTATGAATCTGGATCCGGAGCCACCGACGGTTGAAGTGGGTAGCGCCGAGTTATTCAATTATCCTTTTGTGCACATGACCGGGCATGGCAACGTCGTTTTCTCGGAACAGGAACTCGATAACCTGCGCACCTATCTTGCTGCAGGCGGCTTTCTTCATGCCGACGACAACTACGGCATGGATCCGTTTATTCGTCCGCAGTTGGAAAAACTATTTCCCGGTACCAACCTGGTTGAACTGCCATTTTCTCATCCTGTTTTCCATCAGAAGTATGATTTTCCTGCGGGGTTGCCCAAAATCCATGAGCACGACAACAAATCGCCGCAGGCCTTTGGCTTGTTTCACGAAGGGCGTTTAGTAGCGCTCTACACCTACGAGTGCGATTTGGGCGACGGATGGGAAGATCCCGAGGTGCATAAAGACCCGCCGGCTACCCATGAAAAAGCGCTAAAAATGGGCGCTAACATCCTGCGTTACGTTTTTCAGGAATAAGGCGCTTCTCCACATAGTGGATAGTAAAATTTGACAAGGGACGCCCGGCGTTCTATATTGCGCTTTTTGTGTATTACCACCATTGGAGTCAAACACGCCCATAACAGGGCATCTTAGCGATGCACTTAGTTTGCTGCAGCAATCTGCGGAAGGCTGGCTGGTGTATGGCCCGGAAGCGCAATTGCTCTACGCTAATGCTTCAGGGCGCGAGATGTTATTGCAACCGATGCTGGAAGCATTGGTGGATAAATGTTTGGCCGTAAAAGACCCGGAACCGTTTTCGCTGATCTGGCATGGCGTCACTTTTCGCGCACAATGGTATCCGGTTATATGGGAGAAACACCAGTCCACTGCCATTTGCGTGACCCGTCATGGCCACGTTTCCGCAGCGAATAATGCGCTAACTCACGCGGTAGTGCACAGTATGCCGGTGTTTTCCATGTTGTTTATCAACCGGCAGCTTCGGGTGATGAGCAGTACGCTGGAACATTGGTCGCAGGCGCATCAGCTCCAATTGCTTCAACAATCGTGGAGCGATGTATTTCCGAAGCGCTGGCACCAAGACAAAGATGCTGCAACTTCAGGATTAATCACCCATTTGGCAGACATGGCGCTTCCAACTCCCATGCGTTTACATCGTCGCGATTTACATCATGGTGAGGAGCATATCGTATTTGCAGTTCTGGTGGAAGAACATGCTACTAAAGATCATTTATCGCCTCACCGTTTAATGGAAATTGCCTCTCACGATTTGCGAGAGCCGCTGCGTACCAGCACCAGTTATCTTCAATTATTGCAGGATGGATTGAAGAAAAAAGGTGATGACAAGCTGGAGGAATATACGCGCGTTATCAGCGATGAAATACACAAAGCCGATCAATTTCTGATCGACATGAAATCAGTGATGGCATTGGAACAGCGGACTATAGCGCCCACTAAAATCAATGTATTAACTGCATTACAGGAAGCGTTGCAAGAGCTAAAACCTAAAATTGATGCAGCCGATGCGATGATTAATATTTCAGCTATGCCAGAATTACAGGCTGATAGTTCGGAATTGAAAAAAGTATTGACGGCGCTGATTGATAATGCCATTAAATTCCGGCAAAAAGACAAACGGCCATACATTGAAGTAAACTGGGCGAAAGAAGGCAGCCAACACGTTTTTTGTGTTCGTGATAACGGCATGGGAATCGCACCGAAGTTTCATGAAGAAGTATTCCTTCCATTCAAACGACTGAATCGCATTGACAAGTATCCCGGCAGTGGCGTTGGGTTAACGCTGGCGCGAAAAATCATATCATTGCATCACGGCAGGTTATGGCTGGAATCAAGGGAAGGATTCGGAACCAGTGTATTTTTTTCACTTCCGGCCTAAATCCCTTTTTCCTTTCTTCACTGCATGATCAGTTATTGGGAACAAACAGCGCTGTTGCACACCGACATCGCCGTCATAGGTGGTGGCATCACCGGGCTCTCGACTGCGTTGAGTTTAAGAGCGCGCTTCCCCAATCATTCCATTATTGTTTTTGAAAGAGGCTTATTGCCGTCTGGTGCCAGTACGCGCAATGCCGGTTTTGCCTGCTTTGGCAGTCTTACAGAGTTAATAGATGATTCCAGAACTTTGACGCGCCAACAGGCATTGGAATTAGCCGCCATGCGCTTTAACGGCCTGCAGCGCTTACGGCAGCGATGCAGTGATGCAGCGATTGACTATACACAACGTGGAAGTTTTGAACTGCTTCAGCAAGGTGACGAAGGAGCCTTAAACGCTCTGGAAGATTGGAATAGCACCTTACAGCCACTATTAGGAGGCCGGGCTTTTTCCGTTTCCAAACAGAAACCCGCTGAAAAAGGTTTTTCTAACCAGATCACTGTACTTATCGAAAACCATTACGAAGGTGAGTTGCACAGCGGAAAACTGATGCGCCGGCTGACTGAATTATGTCGGTTGAATAATATCGACATTCGTACCGGTACTGAAATAATTCAGATTGAAGAAGAAGCAAACGAAATGATTTTGTTACTAAATGGCTACCGCTTCAAAGCCGGCCAGGTAGTACATTGCACTAATGCGTTTGCCGGTGCGTTATTGCCGCAATTGGCAGTAACACCCGGACGAGGGCAGGTGTTAATAACACACCCTGTTCCAGGTCTTCGCTTCAAAGGCATTTACCACTTTGAAGCCGGCTATTTTTACTTCCGTGAGATTGATGGCAGGGTGTTGTTCGGAGGTGGCAGGAATTTAGATTTTGCGGGAGAAACCACCACCTTGATGGGCCCGAACGCGACCATTATATCGGCATTAAAAGATCATCTTAATCATACCATTCTTCCCGGAATCAATTACACTATCGACCGTCAGTGGTCAGGTATAATGGCCTTTGGTGAGCATAAAATCCCATTAATTCAACAAGTTAGCCCCAGGCAATTTATTTGTTTGCGCATGGGCGGAATGGGTGTTGCGCTGGCCAGCGAAGCCGGCGAGCAGGTAGCCGCGCTCTTCCCTGAATTATAAAGCTGTAGTTGATAACTTGTCTGCTTACAATTATTTATTAGTTTTGCGCCCCTTTGCGGGCGTGGCGAAATTGGCAGACGCACTAGACTTAGGATCTAGCGGAGCAATCCATGGGGGTTCAAGTCCCTCCGCCCGCACTTTTTTACAAGCATATTGTACATGACCATCACATCTGAAAAAAACGGCGCCCTGAACTCCATCGTAACGATAAATCTCAAAAAAGAGGATATCGAAGGAAAGGTTAACGCCGCCCTGAAGAAATTATCGAAGCAGGTGGCCATCAAAGGTTTCCGGCCGGGTCAGGTGCCAGCACCAGTGGTGAAAAAAATGTATGGTAACAGCGTTCTTGCGGAAGAAATTAACCGCGAACTGAACGATCAGATGTGGAAGTATGTGGAAGAAAACAAACTCAACATTCTGGGCCAACCGATTCCAGCCAAGGAACAGCCACTGCTGGATATGGATATCAATGCGGTTAAAGACATTAACTTCCAGTATGAATTAGGACATGCACCTGATTTTGAACTGAACTTCATCGACCAACTGCCTGCATTTACGCGTTACAAGATTGAAGTGACCGACGCCATGGTGGATGATGAAGTAAATCGGCTGCGCAAGCGTCACTCCACTTATGAATATCCTGAGGATGTTCAGAAAGATGACATCCTGTCTTTCACCATCGAAGAATTGGATGAAGCTGGTAATATTCGCGAAGGTGGCATCAGCACCGTATCTTCGGTGATGCCTGATATGGTTAAAGAGAAATATCAATCTGATTTCTTTGTCATGAAGAAACACGGATCGATGGATCGTGATATTTATGATTTGTTTGACCGCGAGCGCGAGCATGTGGCCAAGCATGTTTTGAATCTGAGCGATATCGCAAAAGCGGATGAAGCAGGAAATAAATTCCGCCTCACCTTAAATAACATCACACGCGCTGTTACTGCTGAATTGAATGACGAATTCTTCAAAAAAGCGTATGGCGAAAACGGGATCAATAATGAAACCGATATGCGTGAGAATATCCGCACTGAGTTGGAAGCTTATCTCGACGGCCGCGCTGATGCCTTATTGGTGAATGAACTGTACAAAGGTGTTCTTGACGCCGCTTCTTTCCCCCTGCCTGATGAATTTTTAAAGCGTTGGGTGAAGCTTTCTAACGAAAAGCCACTCACCGACGAACAAATTGACAGTGATTATCCCGCGTTTTCCCGGCAATTGCGTTGGCAGCTCATCACCAATAAAGTAGCCAGCCAGGAAAACTATCAAATCACACTGGAAGAAATTAAGGAACGTACCCGGATGCAATTAATGCAACAATTGTATCAGTATGGCATGCGCAATTTCGGAGAAGATTGGATGGAAGGATTTGTGGAAAAACAATTAGCCGACAAGGAACATGTTCGCCGGCTGAATGAAGAAATCATGACCGATAAGATTTTAATGTATATCAAGTCGCGGGTGAAGTTAACTGATACCAGCATTGGCTTTGATGCTTTCAAGACTATGGTAGAAGCTCAACAATAGTCCGAACGGTATAAAAAGAAAAGGCCGGCACATGTGCCGGCCTTTTCTTTTTGAAGCAGTTGAAATTAACGCACGGTGCGCTTCGTTGCTGGAGCAGCCGCCGCTTTTTTGGCTGCGGGTGCAGGTTTTTCCCAATTCTTTTTTGCAGAATAGTTTGAAACCGCCTCGCTGTTTTGTTTTCGTGCAGTAGTTTTCGCTTTAGGTTTTTCATTCACCATATCACGTATGCTGGATGGCGGCCGCTTTCCTTTCATTTTATCGTTCTTATCCCATTCGTAAACACGCTGTCCATCTACATACTTCGCGGTAAAAGCATCTTTCAAACCCAGTTTGCGTAAGTCGTTCGCAAAACTTTTCGCTGTTTCTTCATCAGGAAAGTAGCTCACCACATAACGATTCATGCCTTCTACTTCCTCCGGCGTAATGACCTTCACTTCGGTGAAATAATTATTGATGTTGAACTTATCAAACAAGCCCAACTGAACTTTGTAAATCGTTCCTGTTGCCGGTACCACCCCTACTTTCGGGCATTCAGGAACCGGTTTCGATTGGCAGGCTTCCAATTCGCCGGCCATTTTCGCCATTTTTTGTTCTAATTCTACCTGCTTGGTAGCCGCCGATAAGGCCTCATCGCGCCAGTTCTTGATGGCTACCTGATCTGAATCAATAGTAGATTTGTATTCATTAATCATCCGCTGATAAGCCTGCGGATTTTTCTTGTATTTCTTTAACTCGTTTAAAACCTTTTTTTTGTCCTTCTTCGAAAAGTCTTCAGCATGACCGAAAACCGCTAACAAACAAAAAATCAGGAGCAGACAATGTCGCATAGTACTTGGATTTGTGTCAAATAAAGAGTGGATTTTACGGATTATTGATTCATCTAATCACAGTTACAAATGGAGGTGTACGAAATAGAAAACGATAAGTTGCGCGTTCGCGCCAAATCTCTGGGCGCAGAATTGACTTCTTTCTTCTGCAAAACCAGCAATACTGAACATCTGTGGCAGGCCAATCCGCAGTTTTGGAATTGGCACGCGCCGGTGCTGTTTCCGGTGGTTGGGCGCTGCTGGAACGACCAGCTTTCCATTCACGGCGGCAAGTATCCGATGGAAAAGCATGGTTTCGGGCGCCGATCCTTATTTCATCTGGAAAGTCAGACCGATGATTCGCTTACTTTTCTGTTACAACATTCGGCAAGAACCGAACCCATGTATCCGTTTGCGTTTGAATTTCGGATTACCTATCAAATTACAGCTAATCGTTTGATTACGCGCTACACGGTAAAAAATCCAGGCTATGGTGAACTTTATTTTTCGTTAGGCGCGCATCCGGCTTTTGCTGTGCCATTCCATACCAATGAATCGTTTAACGATTACTTCGTTGAATTTAGCGAAGATCAACAACTGCAAAGGCATCTCATCAACGAAGCGGGCTTCTTCACAGGTGAAACGCGGGAAGTATTGCACGGCAATCGCCGACTAGGGCTCAGTGCGACATTGTTTGAAGAAGATGCCCTTATCTTTAAAAACCATCGTTCGCGCCGCATCTCCATCGGCTCAACACTTCACCAACATCGGTTGCAGGTTGATTTTGATGGGTTCCCCTACTTGGGCATCTGGACGAAGCCCGGTGCGCCCTACGTTTGTATTGAGCCGTGGCTCGGTTGTGCCGATAATGAAGGAATATTGCCGCCCGTTGAGCAAAAAGAAGGTATCATAAGATTAACCGGTAACCGAACCTGGACGTCATCACTGGAATTTTCAATAGTAGAAATGCGTTAGTATTGCGCTGAATTTTCGATCATCATTCTGTGTTAGGATTAAAATTACCAACCGACCCGCGCTGGGTCAATTTAGCAGAGAAATCGCTGGAGGAAATCCTTACGGATCACGCCTATTGTGAACAGAAGGCCACTTCTACCAATATTTCCATCATTCAAAATTACCCCGAATATGAACAAGTGGTGGAAGCAATCATGCCTTTAGTGACTGAAGAATGGGGGCATTTTAAACTGGTATTGGAAGAACTAAAGAAACGCGGTTTGAAATTGGGCCGTCAACGAAAAGATTTGTATGTGAATGCCTTACTCACTTTTGTAAAAAAAGGCGGTTCACGGCATGAACAACTGATTGATAAATTATTGCTCTCGGCCCTGATTGAAGCCCGTAGTTGCGAGCGATTTAAGTTATTATCGAAAGAAATCAGCGATGCCGCCTTGCGTCAGTTTTATAAAAACCTGATGGTTAGTGAAGCCGGGCATTACAAATTATTTTTAGAACTGGCTGTTAGTATAGGCGAAGAAGCCGAAGTGCTGAAAAGATGGGAAGAATGGTTGCATTATGAAAGCACTGTGATGCAGGGTCTGGAAGTTCGCGGCGACCGGGTTCATTAATGGTTGAGTAGTATCGCATTTTTCTTACCTTTCCCCTATGTTCCGCAGAGCAACACCATTTCTTATGGGCGTCCTATATATCGCTGCAGGCTTGAATCATTTCTGGCATAGCGAATTTTACTCGGCCATGATGCCTCCATATATTCCGTATCATGATTTAGCCGTTACGGTAAGCGGTATTGCCGAGGTGGTGCTTGGGTTGGGCGTTATTTGGACGGTAACCCGGCGCTACGCCGCAGCAGGAATTATTCTGCTTTTACTAGCGGTTTTTCCGGCCAACATCCATATGGCCATACATCATGAGCAATATGGCTTGCCCTTGTGGGGATTGTTGTTGCGTTTACCGATGCAATTTCTTTTGATGTATTGGGCTTACACTATTGAAAAAGAGTAGTCGTTAATGAATAATATGAAGTACTGTCTGTTTGTTTTATTGCTGTTGTTAAGCGCATGTAATGCGAAAAAGAATGGCCTGATTAGTTTATCTTCTCCTGACGGTCAAATTAAAGTAACGGTAGAAGGAAATCGCTCTTTACCGATGGATCCGTTTACGGTGCAGGTGAAGGTAAAGGGATATGATATTGATGCCGGTCTGTTGCAATTAGAACTTCAGGCAGATCAACTGGATTCTACTAATGTTAGATTGGTTTGGTCTGATACGCAACACGGCGTGCTAACGCTGGTAGAACGCGATGGTCATCAAAAAGTGATTACTATTTCCGGAAGTCCCAATCAGGTTACCGCTATTCCGGTTTCCATTTAGCGGAGCCTCACTAACGGTTCTCTCCAATTTGCTGGCGCCACATGGCGTAGTAAAGACCTTTCTGCGAAAGCAACTCTTCATGTCCGCCAGTTTCTACCATGCTACCTTTTTCCAGTACATAAATCCGATCGGCATGCATAATGGTAGATAATCGGTGCGCAATCATTACGGTGATATGCTTACGCATACCTGATAAACTGCGAATCGTATTGGTGATTTCATCTTCCGTAATGGAATCGAGTGCGGAAGTAGCTTCATCAAAAACCATTAAACGAGGTTCGCGCAACAGCGCCCGGGCAATAGAAAGTCGTTGCTTTTCTCCACCTGAAATTTTCATCCCCCCTTCACCAATAAAGGTATCTATTCCGTTTTCCGCACGTTGTAACAAAGAATCACAGGCAGCCTGATGCAATGCCTGATGCAATTGCTCATCGGTGGCCCGCGGCTGAACAAACAATAAATTTTCGCGTATCGTTCCGGCGAAAAGCTGCGTATCCTGCGTTACAAAGCCTATCTGCTTGCGCAGCGAATCCATATCCAAATCTTCTGCTTTCGTTTGATTGTAAGTTATGTGACCCCGCACCGGCTGGTATAAACCAACCAATAACTTCACCAAGGTTGTTTTGCCAGAACCACTGGGCCCTACAAAGGCAATGGTTTCACCGCTTTTTACTTCAAAAGTAATATTGCTAAGCGCCTGATTTCTGGCCGTACGATGCTGAAACCATACACCATCAAAGCGCAGTGCGGTCAATTCACCGGGCGACACAGGATGTAATGGGCGTGGCTCTGCCGGGCGTTCCAGTATACTTTGAAAATTCTGAAGAGATGCCTCGGCTTCGCGATAACTCAACAGCACATTTCCCATTTCCTGTAAAGGATTAAAAATAAAGAAGGAATACATCTGTAAGGTAGCCAGATCGCCAATTGAAAAACGATTGCGGAACACCAAATACAGTAACAGAAAAAGAATGCCCTGTCGCAATAAATTCACTAAGGTGCCCTGAACGAAGTTAATGCTTCGCAGAGTGCGTACCTTCCGCAGTTCTAATTGCAGAATTTTCAAGGTAGCCACATTCAGGCGCTTGACTTCCTGATGCGTTAAACCCAAACTTTTAATCAATTCGATGTTGCGCAAACTTTCTGTAGTTGCTCCGGCCAGAATATTTGTTTCCCGAACAATATTCTTTTGAACCGCCTTAATTTTTTTCGACAACACATTAATCACCAGATAGAGAGCAGTGCAAGCCACGAAGTAAACGAAGAACAGTCCGCTGTAAAGCCGGATAGAATAGATAAGGACGAAAACGATTCCCACTATTCCGAAAAAAAAGACGTTAATGAAGTAGGTCATAAATTTTTCAGAATCGGTGCGTACGCGTTGTAGAATATTTAAGGTGGAACCACTTTTTTGATCTTCAAAATCCTGAAATGGCAATTGAAGGGAATGACGTAATCCATCGGTGTACACATCAGCACCGAACTTTTGAATCACCAGACTTAAAGTGTAGTCCTGAAACGCTTTGGCTATCCTGCTAATCATCGCCACAGTGATATTGGCAAGAATGAGCATAGCCGCAGCGCGCAGAAATTCACCAGCGGGTTGATCTTTAGGGAATGTGGTAACCAGATTAATCAGACGGCCATAGATATGTGGATCCATCAACGAGAAACATTGATTGACCAGTGCTAAAGCAAACGACAGGATGACCAGGCCTTTGTAGCGCTTGAGATATTGCAGCAGAATTTTCACGCCGCGAATGTAGCAAGAAGGAGATGGGTTAGGCCAACAGGATAGCCACAAAAAAAATGGCTCCGGATTGGAGCCATTTCGTAGCGAGGGGGGAGCTCGAATCCCCGACCTCAGCATTATGAGTGCTGCGCTCTAACCAACTGAGCTACCTCGCCATACCCGTAAAAAACGGACTGCGAATATAGCCGTATGTACGGATTTTGAAACAAGAAAATGCAGTTGGTTAGCTTTTTGATGTAGGAAAAAGCAACGCAACAGGCGCTTTTGCCGTATCTTTCGATATTAACCATATGAAAAAACTTTTCCTGCTAGGTGGCTTGGCGTTGTCGTTACACATGGCGGCGCAAAATAACATCGGTATTGGCACGCCCAACCCGCATCCATCAGCCGTTTTAGATATTACCTCAGGAAATAAGGGCGTTTTGGTGCCCAGGATGACGACTACCGATCGGTTAGCCATTGCGAATCCCGCTGCGGGCCTGATGGTTTTCGATGTTACCGTACAATGTTTTTATTTTTTTAATGGAACCACCAATAGCTGGATATCACTCTGCCAGAGTACCTTAGGGCCCACTGGTGCTACCGGCGCAACAGGAATCGGCATTACCGGACCTACGGGGTTGACAGGTGATACCGGTCCTGCGGGATTAACTGGCGCCGTTGGTGCAACAGGTCCCAATGGAATCGGCATTACAGGACCTACGGGGTTGACAGGTGATACCGGTCCTGCGGGATTAACTGGTGCTATTGGTGCAACAGGTCCCACTGGAATTGGCATTACCGGACCTACCGGGTTAACAGGTGATACCGGGCCTGCGGGATTGACTGGTGCTATTGGTGCAACAGGTCCCACTGGAATTGGCATTACCGGACCTACCGGGTTAACAGGTGATACCGGGCCTGCGGGATTGACTGGTGCTATTGGTGCAACAGGTCCCAATGGAATTGGCATTACCGGATATACCGGGTTAACAGGTGATACCGCCTGCGGGATTGACTGGTGCTATTGGTGCAACAGGTCCCACTGGAATTGGCATTACCGGACCTACCGGGTTAACTGGTGATACCGGCCTGCGGGATTGACTGGTGCTATTGGTGCAATATATCCACTGGAATTGGCATTACCGGATATACCGGGTTAACTGGTGATACCGGCCTGCGGGATTGATTGGTGCTATTGGTGCAACAGGTCCCACTGGAATTGGCATTACCGGACCTACCGGGTTAACAGGTGATACCGGGCCTGCGGGATTGACTGGTGCTATTGGTGCAACAGGTCCCACTGGAATCGGCATTACAGGATATACAGGGGTAACAGGTGAAACCGGCCTACAGGATTAACGGCGCCGTTGGTGCAACCGGGCCTACTGGTTTAACGGGAAGCAATGGCGCAACGGGTGCCACCGGAATCGGAATTACTGGTCCTACTGGTTTAACAGGTACTGCCGGAGCAACTGGTGCTACCGGCGTAACGGGTGATACAGGCGACTGGATTAACTGGCGCTATTGGCGCAACCGAGGCCTACTGGTTTAACAGGAAGTAATGGCGCAACGGGTGCCACCGGAATCGGCATCACTGCCTACAGGATTAACGGGCGCTGTTGGTGCAACCGGCCTACTGGTTTAACGGGAAGCAATGGCGCAACGGGTGCCACCGGAATCGGCATCACTGGCCTACAGGATTAACCGGCGCTGTTGGTGCAACCGTAGCCTACTGGTTTAACGGGAAGCAATGGCGCAACGGGTGCAACCGGAATCGGCATCACTGGCCTACAGGATTAACCGGCGCTGTTGGTGCAACCGGCCTACTGGTTTAACGGGAAGCAATGGCGCAACGGGTGCAACCGGAATCGGCATCACTTGGCCTACAGGATTAACCGGCGCTGTTGGTGCAACCGGCTCTACTGGTTTAGCCGGAAGCAATGGCGCAACGGGTGCCATCGGAATCGGAATTACTGGTCCTACTGGTTTAACAGGTACTGCCGGAGCAACTGGTGCTACCGGCGTAACGGGTGATACAGGCCCGACTGGATTAACTGGCGCTGTTGGTGCAACCGGCCCTACTGGTTTAGCCGGAAGCAATGGCGCAACGGGTGCAACCGGAATAGGCATCACTGGGCCTACAGGATTAACCGGCGCTGTTGGTGCAACCGGCCCTACTGGTTTAGCCGGAAGCAATGGCGCAACCGGTGCAACCGGAATAGGCATCACTGGGCCTACAGGATTAACCGGCGCTGTTGGTGCAACCGGCCCTACTGGTTTAGCCGGAAGCAATGGCGCAACCGGTGCAACCGGAATCGGAATTACTGGTCCTACAGGATTGACCGGCGCTGTTGGTGCAACCGGGCCTACTGGTTTAGCCGGAAGCAATGGCGCAACGGGTGCCACCGGAATCGGCATCACTGGTCCTACAGGATTAACAGGCGCTGTTGGTGCAACCGGGCCAACTGGTTTAACAGGAAGCAATGGCGCAACAGGTGCCACTGGAATCGGCATCACTGGTCCTACAGGATTAACAGGCGCTGTTGGTGCAACCGGCCCTACTGGTTTAACGGGAAGCAATGGCGCAACGGGTGCCACCGGAATCGGCATCACTGGTCCTACAGGATTAACCGGCGCTGTTGGTGCAACCGGCCCTACTGGTTTAGCCGGAAGCAATGGCGCAACGGGTGCCACCGGAATCGGCATCACTGGTCCTACAGGATTAACAGGCGCTGTTGGTGCAACCGGCCCTACTGGTTTAACGGGAAGCAATGGCGCGACAGGTGCTACTGGCCCAACTGGCTCGCTTGGTAGTGCCGGGGGTGATTTAAGCGGCTCCTACCCCAATCCTAATGTGGTAGCGCTTCAAACTTATCCGGTAAGTAGCACGGCTCCTACCTCAGGTCAAATCCTCCAGTTCAACGGAACGCAATGGGTTCCCACTACATCCAGTGGCAACTTCTGGAATTTACTGGGCAATGCAGGCACCACGGCAGGCACTAACTTCGTGGGCACCACAGATGGGCAGGATCTGGTGGTTAAAACCAACAATAACGAGCGAATGCGCGTGCTATCCAGTAATGGCAATGTAGGCATCGGTATCACCCTGCCGCTACAACCGCTGCATGTTTATCGTTCTGCCAACAACAACAAATACACCATTTATGGCGAAGCCCGCCAAACCCAATCTGGCGCTAACTACATTAACGGCGGCGTGGCGGGATTTGCAACCGGACAGAATTTATTTTCAGGCTATGCGGTAGGTGTACACGGTACAGCCGACCAGCCCAACTCAGGAATCGCCATAGGGGTTTTGGCTGCACTGGGCAATGGCGCCCTTTCCACCGTTCCTTCAAACGTTGATGCTGCATTATACGCTGATGGAAATAACCTGGGATATGCCGGCATCTTTATGCGTGGATTATCTGGTTTCTACACCGATGCCCCGAGCACCGTGGTAGATGTTTTAGGTGATGTGGCTTTTGAAGGAAACGTTTTGAGTTTTGTTTCCGGCAACAACAACAACATCGACATCAATACCCTGGGCACCAATAAGTACTCGTACTTTGAAGTAACAGCCGCCGCCGGCGCTGTACTTACCGGCTTTAACGGCGGCAGCAATGGACGATTAGTGACTTTGTACAACGCCGGAACCAATGCTTTTTCCATCGCCAACAACAGCACTTCTTCTGCAGTAGGCAATCGCATCAAAACATTTGGCGGCGTATCGCTCACCGTGGCCGCGGGCGCCGCTGTCACTTTGCAATACGGCGTTACTAACCCCAATTGGTATGTAATCAGCAATACCGGCGCCGCAGCTTCCTCCGGTTGGGCATTATCAGGGAACACTGGTACCTCGCCTGCTTCTAACTATATCGGTACTGGCGATGCACAAGACTTACTTATCAAAACTTCAGCCGCGGAACGCCTTCGTGTAGATGTGAATGGCCGGCTTGGCATCAATACCTCATCAGCAGGAATCGGCGCTTTTTCCAGCACATCCCGGGTAGAAATCAATAGCGATGATGCCTACACAGATGTTCTTCATACCGCCAGTTTAAATGCCCCTTCCTACTCTTTCTACCGCGTTCGTACAGCTACCAACTTCCCTACTTCAGTGAATAATGCCGATATTCTCGGGCAACTAAATTTCATTGGAAATGATGGCTCGGCTGCCGGACAAAACACGGCCAGAATAGCAGCAGCAGTGGATGGCACCACCGGATTCACTCAAATCCCGGCCAGTCTTATTTTCTCCACTTCATCCGACGCAAAAGTCAACTTGCGCGAAAGAGTGCGCATCAATAAAATCGGTTTTGTTGGAATCAACACTGCCGCGCCCAATGCCCTGCTTCACGTCTATGATTCACTGCCTGCCAATTCAGGCTTGCTGGGAATTTTTGAATCGAAGGGCACCAATGCCGCTGTGCGGATCCGCAACCGCTCCGAAGGTCGTTGGTTATTGGGCACTAACAATTCCGGCAACGGAACTAACACTTCCCAATTCTACCTATACAATGAAACCGATTTAACGAATTACATTACCGTTCAGGAAGGCACGGGCTATATGGCCATCGGGAATTCACCTTCCATTAACGCCCCGCTGGCACAACTACACATAGAAAATAATAACACCGCCATGCCTTCGCCTATGATGATCGTGCGCAACGGCGCCAACTCAGGCACTCAAGTGAAAATTGGGAAATTCGGACAATTCCTCTGTTACAACGGTAGCATGGATTGGCAGAGCAACTACTTCAGTATTGGATTGAATAGCGCCGCATCCTATGACCTGCAACTGGCCAATGATGCTGCAGCCAAGCCCAGTACTGCAACCTGGACCATCGCCTCCGATAGCCGGTTAAAAGAAGATGTTCGCGATTTCGGCGATGGACTGGATATTGTGCGCCAACTACATCCGGTGTATTTCCGTTACACCGGCGAAGCCGGTTTGCCAAAAGAATACGGCATCGGTGTACTGGCACAGGAAGTGCAAGCCGTGGCACCTTACATGGTAGGCAGTTGGCAATATCAACCTGCAGAAGGAAAATCAGTGAAAGAATACCTGAGCTATAATCCTAATGCGCTATTCTATTTATTGGTGAATGCGGTTAAAGAAATTGATCAGCGGCAGCGGGACCAGGAACAACAACCGATCAGCGATTTTGGCACCGCTACACTGTCATCCCGTATAGTGCGGGTTCATTTCAATACGGCCTTCAGCGGAAAACTAACTACTACTCCGGTAGTGGTAGCCACACCAGTTGACCAACAACAGCAACTGAGTGTATCTAATGTAAACCAGGAAGGATTTGATGTATCCATGAGCAGTGCGTCGGCCAGCGCAGTAACCTTTAACTGGATTGCCATGGCACATCCCGCTCCATCAACAACAGCAGCGCAACCCAATCGCAGCGACCTGCTCCAAAAAGTAAAGGGCAAAAGCGCTACTATCCACGAATAGTTTCCATGCGTTTTTGCAGGAATTTTTGCAATACTTGCGTCAGTGAAATTCGCCGATATTTTAGATCATACCGAGGTTAAGGATAAACTCAGCCACCTGATTGCAGAAGGGCGCCTTCCACATGCCTTGCTGCTGCTAGGTCAGGAAGGTTGCGGCGCATTACCCATGGCTTTAGCCATCGCGCAAAATCTGGTTTGTGAAAAACGACATGGCAAAAAAGCCAGCGACGATTTATTCGCTGCGCCTTCCATGTTTGGTGATGCGCCCGCCGCATCTGAACAGCTTGAAAATTTGCGCGACGCCTGCGGCACTTGTCCGGCTTGCCACAAAGCCAATCAATTTATTCACCCTGATATACACTTTACTTTTCCGGCCATTAAAACCGATAAAAAGAAAGAAGGTGTTTCGGCAGAATGGATTACCGAATGGCGTAAAGCATTGCACGACAATCCGTACCTGGGCTATTCGCAATGGTTAACATACCTTGATGCAGAAAATAAACAAGGAAACATCCCGGTAAAAGAATGCCATGAAATCATTCGCCAGTTGAATTTGAAAACGTTTGAATCAAATTTCAAAATTCAAATTATCTGGATGGCCGAATTTCTTGGCGGCGAAGGCAACACCTTGCTGAAAACGCTGGAAGAACCACCGGAAAATACCGTGATTATTCTGGTTGCTGAAAATGCAGAAATGCTGCTCAATACCATTTTATCGCGCACCCAAATCATCAAGCTAAATGCCATCGACGACCACCTATTGGGCAAATTCCTGCAGTCGAAATTTGATATGCCCGAAGCCGATGCGTTGCGCATTGCGCGCATTAGTGATGGCAATGTGAATGCCGCCTTTGATTATGCCGAAGGAGCCGCACATCCTACCGAGCGGATGCTGCGCGATTGGCTATCGGCCTGCCTGCGCATGGGGCTTCCTAAGCATGAAGCCGAAGCATCTGAGAAAATAATGAGCCTGACTGACCAATTCGCGAAAGCTGGAAGAGAAGGGCAAAAAGTTTTTCTAAAATATTTTCTCTGGTTCCTGCGCGAAGTTAATTTACTGCGCGTGGGCGTGCCTTCACAAAAGCTGGAAGGCGCCGAATTGGAATTTGGTCAAAAACTGGCCGGTGTTATCACTACGGCCGGCGTGAGTGAACTGGAACGGGCCATCAACGATTTGCACTATCATGTAACGCGCAATGCCAATCCCAAAATTGTGTTTACGGCCACCTCGGTGAAGCTGGCACGGGCGCTGCGTATCCGCTAAATTAATTTGCGGCTGAAATCGTTATCTTTGTGGTATGTCGGTAATTGAAAATAAAGTGGCACAAAAAGCCATTGTGTCGATGGATTTGGCCGACCTGCTACTGCCACGCGAAGCCATCGTATTGCTGGATATGAAGCAATTCCTGGTGCAGGAAATTATGCTGCGTGAGGCCGATTTCAGAAAACAAATTGCCGCTACCAACTGGACGGTTTACGCCAATAAATGGGTGGTGCTGCATTGTTCCAACGATGCGCTGATTCCCGCCTGGGCGTATATGATTGTTTCCGCGCATTTGGCGGGCATTGCGGCCGATGTGGTGTGCGCGCCACCTGAACATGCTAAAGAAGTTTTTCTGTATCGCGCTATCGACCGTATGCCGGTAAACGATTTAGAAGGAAAGCGCGTTGTAGTAAAAGGATGCGGCGACGCCGCAACCGACACCCCGGCCTTTGTGTACTTGGCACAGCGTTTGGCTGGTGTAGTAAAAGCCCTGAATTACGGCGAGCCGTGTTCTATGGTGCCGGTTTTTAAAAATGTATAAACCATCATGAACCGTACGAAGTATATCATCATTTTGACCGCCTTGTTTGGAGCAGGGTTCACTTCGGCGCGGCTGTATGAAGAAATACGCCCCCGGCCCGCTAATATTTTCAGTACGGTACCCGAAGAAGCCCGCCAATTGCAGTGGCTGGCCGATTCTACCCTGCGCGTGTATCCGTTTCAAATTGCAGGAAAACTGACCTTCGCGGGCGAATCGGTTCCACTGGAAGAACCCGATGTGCGCGAGCGCCTAGACCGCGAATTGCAAATCAATGTATTTCGCCAGTCGAATACGGTGTTAAACATGAAGCTCGCCAACCGTTATTTCGAGGTGATTGAAAAGATTTTGGCAGAAGAAGGCGTGCCTTCCGATTTCAAATATCTGCCACTCATAGAAAGCGATTTCAGAGATGTGGTTTCTCCCTCTGGCGCAGCGGGATTCTGGCAGTTTTTATCGTCAACGGCAAAGATACACGGACTGGAAGTGAACGACGCGGTTGACGAACGTTATCACGTAGAAAAATCGACGCGCGCCGCTTGCGCTTACTTGAAAATAGCCAAAGAAAAACTGGGTAGCTGGACGGCCGCCGCCGCGTCCTACAATTTTGGTATTGATGGCATTGCCGCCAAGCTGAAAGCGCAGCATACGCAAAATTATTACGACCTGGCCATTACTTCTGAAACCTCGCGGTATGTGTTCAGAATGCTGGCCATGAAAGTCATTTTTATGGAACCGCAGCGCGCCGGTTATTATATGGCCGCCGATGATTTGTACCAACCTTATCGGTACACCACGGTTACCGTTGATACCACCATTCCCGATTTGGCTGTTTTTGCCGAAAGCTGTGGCATCAAGTACAAAGAGCTTAAAGTGTTAAACCCCTGGCTGCGCAGCACCTCGCTGCCCAATAAATTGCGTAAGCCGTACGAGCTGAAAATTATTTCGCGGTAGTTGCGGGAGAAGTTCATTCTGTTATATTTGCACTCCCTTTCGGGGGAAAATGGGGTTTGGTAGCTCAGTTGGTAGAGCAAAGGACTGAAAATCCTTGTGTCGGGGGTTCAATTCCCTCCCAAACCACGGTAAAACGCCTGCAGCATGCTGCGGGCGTTTTTTTTTGTTTCCAACTTCCCATGATGTTGTTCGCCTGTTTGCTTCTACAGCCAGCAAGCTAGCTCTTTTGATTTTTTTTGGCGTGCCCCCACAGCCAGCGGCGCAGTGCGGAAAAGCACGCCGGCACATCGCTGGCTGCGGGGTCGGTTGCTCCGTTGCAAGTCCGCACTCGCTTCGTTCCTCGCTCGCTTGCGGGCTTTCCACTGCGCCACCTCACGCGATGGGCACAAGGGTCCCTTCCTGCCAAAATGAACGCTTCGTTGTTGCTGCGCCCAATTACCGCCGCCGTACCACAAAAAGCGTCCAGCGGCAGCGATAGGAGTGTAAAGCCCGCAGCGCCCTCATTTGAGGACTTACGAAGTCTTTAAGACTTACGAAGTCCTCAGGTGAGGAGGGCATACGGCGCGAGGACTTGGAACGGATAGCGCAGTGCCCTGGCGGGACTTACGAAGTCTTAAAGACTTCGTAAGTCCCGCCAGGGCGGCCGCCATTTTCTTCCATCCACTTTTCTTTATCTTTCCATTATGAAAAAAGCTTTCCCGCTATTGCTGCTGTTAGTTTTAGGCGGCTGCCAGAATAAATCCAATCCCAATCCGAACATCCAGCCTTCATTAGAAAACACCGTGGGCTATGGCATTTTCAAACACCTGCGCGGGATTTGGTCGGGGCCGGTCACCTCTTCCACTGCATTGGGCAGTTTTCCGGAATGGGTAGTAGACTTCCGACCAAATGCCGCCAGTCAGATTTCTGCCAAGAATGAACTGGATTCGCTGAACGATATTTTTCTTTCCTTCTTCATCACCAAAATCAACGACCAATACCGCGTGTGTTTCCGCAATGGCGGCTCGTTTGCCGGGTTTCAGCGCGTGTCGTACTTGATAGCCGATAGTGTGTCTGAAACAACAGATCAACAGTACTACCGCTTTTCAGAAATCGTTAAAGGCCGCTCTCGTGCCTACTCGGAAGTGATTTTCACGCACGACAGCATCACGCTTCGCTCGTATACCAACAAATCGAACACCACCAGTGCGCCCGTGCTGCACATGAACTGGCAGGCGGGATTGCAGGATACCACTTCCTGCCAAAGTGCTATCAATCATTTTAGCTTCCCGAAAAAAGAATTGACGAAGGATTTCACCAATACCTTTCTGGGGCAATCTGAATCTATTTATTACAGCGCTGCTGTAGATCCGTTCCCGGAATCGGCGCAGCCTTATCTAGGAAAAACACAAGTCAGCTATTCTTTTGCCAGCGGCATTACAGCCGATCCTAACAAAAAAGTTTTTTTGCTCATCACCACGCAGCCCCTCATTTCCGGATTTTCTTTCAACGCGGCCAATTGGAAATTCCGCTCGCGTTACGTCATTCTTTCCGCTGCTGATCGCGATTTCACATTTAATTACATGCATCCAGGCAGTTATTATGTGTATGCGCTTTACGATAACGATAGCAACGGTTTTCTGAGCAGTGGCGACGCGGTTAGTACCGCTAATACCGCGTTTTCTTTAGGCGATATGCAGACTGCTGCAGTCAGCACCACCATCAACTTCGTGGTGCCGTAATCTTCACTTTATTTCACATTTTGGCTCAGCAGGATTTTCGTGTTTTGTATTTTACCAAAAACACAAAAGTATGCGTTACCCTACCTATGCTTTGTGCCTGCTCTTGCTGTGCACAGGCTGCAAAAAACAATCTGAAGCCGAGCTCTTATACGGCAAATGGCAGTTAACCCGGGGCTCCTTTCTTTACATCGATTCCACGGCACAATGGCGCACCGATACGGCGCTAACCGTATGGCACAGCCGGGAAACCGCGATGGACTTTTATTATCAGCAATGGACTTTTGCTGAAACATATAGTCACTCTCAACAAGTACCCCGGCGCACTGAAACCGATGCGCACTGCGAGGTTTTTATGACGCTGCAACCTTCCGGACAAGCCCGCAACGAGGTATATCTTGAAAAGACCGAAGAGCGCGAATTTGAAAACCATCAATTAGTGGCCATGAAAGCCATTCATCTTCCCGCTGAACAAACCATAGAACAAAAACGGTGGACTGTCGCCAACAACCAGCTTTGTTTGGAAGGAGGATGGCCCGCACTATTTCCAACCACCGTTACTGATTTTAATATTACGGCTTTAAGTGCTAACCGACTGCTGCTTTCCGCCGAAACGACCAGCCTGCAACGCAGCTATCCTTTTGAACCGTATGCCCGCTGCACTTCGCAGCGGCTGAAAATAAAAATGGAGTTCCGGAAAGAATAATCCGGAACTCCATTTGCTTAACGGTTGTTGGATTACGCCTCGCCCTGGCCGTGGCAGTTTTTGTATTTCTTGCCGCTGCCGCAAGGACAAGGATCATTTCTTCCAATTTTCTCGCCCACCCGCACCGGCGACAATTTCTGCGGTGGTTCCTGCATTTGATCGCCTTGTTGCGGCATGCGTTGCGGCGCACCGGCACCCACCTCATTGCGCGATGTTTTCATACCGCGCATATCGGTTTGTGGTTGCCGCGCCTCGCTTACCTGCTGCGGCTCAGCAACAGGAATCATCCCTTTAAACAAAAAGGCGGCTACCTCGCGATTGATACTTCCCACCAAATTCTTAAACAAACCAAATGCTTCCTGCTTATAAATCACCAGCGGATCTTTCTGCTCATAGCCTGCGGTCTGTACTTCTGTTTTCAAATCATCCATACTGCGCAGATGGTCTTTCCACGTATCGTCAATCAAGGCCAGCGCGATGTTCTTTTCAAATTGGGTGAACAAATCTTTCCCGTTTGTATTCAGCATTTCATCCAATCCTACCACAATATCAATCCGGCGGCGGGAATCGCTGAACGGAATGGCCACATTTTTAATCACGTCGCCGCGTTCTGCCTTAATGCTCTGCAGCACCGGCATCACATTGGTGTGCACAAACTCTTTTTTCCTATTGTAGGCTTCCATTACTTCATGGAACAATTCGGCGGCCAGCGTTTCTGACGATGCTCTGGAGAAGTTCTCTTCAGTAATAGCTGTATCTACGGCAAAAAAGCGAATCACTTCCAACTTGAACGCTTCAAAATCTTTGTTGGCGCGGTGATTCTCTACCAACTCTTCGCACAAATCGTAGAATGAATTCTGAATATCCAGCGCTAACCGCTCGCCAAACAGGGCGTGACGGCGCTTGGTGTAAATCACTTCGCGCTGTTTGTTCATCACGTCATCGTATTCCAGCAAACGCTTGCGAATTCCGAAATTGTTTTCTTCTACTTTTTTCTGGGCGCGTTCAATGGATTTGGTGATCAGGCTGTGTTGAATCACCTCGCCTTCCTCGTGGCCAAAGCGATCCATTACTTTTGAAATGCGCTCAGAGCCAAACAAACGCATCAATTCATCTTCCAACGACACATAGAATTGCGACGAACCCGGATCGCCCTGACGACCAGCGCGACCGCGCAACTGGCGGTCTACCCGGCGCGAATCATGCCGTTCTGAACCGATGATGGCCAGACCGCCCGCTTTCTTTGCATCGTCATCCAGCTTGATATCGGTTCCCCTACCGGCCATGTTGGTAGCAATGGTTACCGCGCCGCTCTTACCCGCTTCAGCAACAATCTCGGCTTCGCGCTGGTGCTGCTTTGCGTTCAACACATTGTGCTTGATTTTGCGCAAAGTGAGCATACGGCTCAGCAATTCAGAAATTTCTACGTTGGTTGTACCTACCAGCACCGGCCTTCCTGCTGCAGTTAGTTTTCCAATCTCATCGATGATGGCGTTGAACTTTTCCTTTCTCGATTTATACACCAAATCATCGCGGTCGTCGCGAACAATATCCCGATTGGTAGGAATGCTGGATACTTCCAATTTGTAGATATCCCAGAGTTCCTGCGCTTCTGTTTCTGCTGTACCCGTCATACCCGCCAACTTGTGGTACATCCTGAAATAATTCTGCAACGTAATCGTAGCCATCGTTTGAGAGGCCGCTTCTACCTTTACATTTTCTTTCGCTTCAATAGCCTGATGCAAACCATCAGAATAACGGCGTCCGTCCAGGATACGTCCCGTATTCTCATCCACAATTTTCACCTTGCCATCCATCACCACGTATTCGATATCTTTTTCGAACAAGGTGTAGGCCTTTAGCAATTGCGTTACCGAGTGAATGCGCTCGCTCTTAATGGCAAACTCCTGCATCAGCGCATCCTTACGCGCCAATTTCTCATCGGGCGACAATTGTTGCTTTTCTAAATCAGCAATTACGGAGCCCACATCAGGAATTACGAAGAAGTGCGGATCTTCGCCCGAGCCGGTTATCAAATCAATACCCTTATCGGTCAGATCAACCGAATTGTTTTTCTCGTCAATGGTGAAGTACAATTCGCGATCTACTTCAGGCATGTGCTTTTGTTGCTCACCCAGGTAGTAATTTTCCGTTTCTCGGAGTATCTGCTGAACACCCGGCTCGCTCAGGTATTTGATGAGCGCCGAATTTTTCGGATAACCGCGTTGGGCTCGGAACAGCGCCATACCGCCTTCTCCTTCTTTGTAGCCTGTTTTTCCTTCTTTTATCAACCGCTTGGCATCGGTAAGAAAGCCATTGGTTACGCGCTTTTGCGTTTCAAACAACTTGCTAATTCTAGGTTTCAGGTCATAGAATTCGCGTTCGTCGCTGGAATCAATCTGCCCGGAAATTATCAAGGGCGTACGGGCATCATCAATCAATACGCTATCCACCTCATCCACCATCGCGTAGTGGTGCTTGCCTTGAACCAGTTCCTGCGTACTGCGCACCATGTTATCGCGCAGGTAATCGAAACCGAATTCGTTATTGGTGCCATAGGTGATATCGGCGCGGTAGGCACTGATACGCTCATGGCTATGCGGCTGGTATTTGTCGATGCAATCAACGCGCAGCCCCAGGAAATTAAACAGCGGACCATTCCATTCGCTATCGCGACGAGAAAGGTAGTCGTTCACCGTTACAATATGCACACCTAATCCCGGCAAGGCGTTCAGGTAGGCCGGCAACGTAGCCACCAGCGTTTTACCTTCACCCGTTGCCATTTCGGCAATTTTGCCCTGGTGCAGCACGATACCGCCAATGAGCTGTACATCGTAGTGCACCATATTCCATTTTACCGGAATACCCGCCGCCATCCACTCGTTGCGATAGGTCACTTTGTCGCCCGCAATCGTGATAGCCGGATTTTTTGTCGCCAAAAACCGATCTAATTCTGTAGCAGTAGCTTCCAGTGTTTCGTTATTAGAGAAGCGGTAAGCAGCTTCTTTCACCACGGCGAAGGCCTCTGGCAGAATTTCATTCAGCACCTCTTCTACGGCTTCATCGCGGCGTTTTTTCACCGCATCGGCTTCCTTAAAAATGGCATCTTTCTGATGCAAGTCTTCTTCCTGATTAGCGCGGTCTTCCAAGCCGGCAATTTCCTTATCAATGTCTGATAAATACTCGGCTATACGCTGACGGAACGCCATGGTTTTTCCACGCAGTTCGTCGTTTGACAGCGCCTTTAACTTTTGATATTCGGCATTAATCTGATCTACCAAGGGTTGGAGCGCCTTGCGCTCGCGTTCATTTTTGTTTCCAAAAAAACTGCCTAGCAGTTTTTCAATAAAATTGGCCATTCCGGGAAATTCTAGTTCTAAAAAAGCGGTCGAAGATAGGGAGTTTTGGGCAAAAGCGGTGCCGAAGCTAAAAAGCGGACCTTTTGGCAGTATTCAAGCGAAAGTTTTGGCGGAGAAGGGTCAAATTTTAAATCAAGCGGAGACCTCAATTCATCATCGGTGGTCTACGTAGATCGGTAAAAACAATTTGGGCGGCCGCCGCGCCGCCTGCGTACCCGAGGTGTTAGTACTATGCCCGCTGGTGTACTCAGGCGGGTGCGGCGCCAGGTGCTCCACTCCCAAGGTTTTTTGGGGCGGCGAGCGAGACTTACGATATTTCAAACCGTGTTTACCCCATGAAGGGCTATTTACTACAATATCGTAAGTCCTACGCCGCCGCCCCAAAAAACGCTTTCCGTTTCGCCCCTTGCCGCATTTTAGGGACCACGGCGCCAAAATGATAAGTGGTCGGTTGAAAGCTGCTATGGCTTGGGTATGCAAATCAGATTTACTTAAGCTCCAAAACCCGCGCCAGTGCTTGTTTGCCGTACTATTGCGATAGTCCGATTGAAGCTGAAACCCGCGCTATGGCTCGTTTACCGTATTATTGCGATAGTACGAATTAGCTAAAACCCGCATGAATGCTTATCGTAACATTGCGATTTTAAGTTAGGATCGTCCAAAACCCGCGCCATGGCTTGTTTACCGTATTATTGCGATAGTACAATTGCAGCTGAAACCCGCGCCAGTGCTTGTTTGCCGTACTATTGCGATTCTACGATTTTGCCAAAACCCGCATGAATGCTTATCGTGATATTGCGATTTTAAGATAGCACCGTCTGAAACCCGCGCTATGGCTCGTTTACCGTATTATTGCGATAGTACAATTGAAGCTGAAACCCGCGCCAGTGCTTGTTTGCCGTACTATTGCGATTCTACGATTTTACCAAAACCCGCATGAATGCTTATCGTAATATTACGATTTTGAGGTGGCATCGTCTGAAACCCGCGCCATGGCTCGTTTACCGTATTATTGCGATTCTACAATTGAAGCTGAAACCCGCGCTATTGCTGGTATACCGTATTATTGCGATAGTACGAATTAGCTAAAACCCGCATGAATGCTTATCGTAATATTGCGATTTTAAGATAGCATCGTCTGAAACCCGCGCCATGGCTTACCGTATTATTGCGATAGTACAATTAATAGCGCCGGATACCCATGATTGTTTTGATTAATCCCGGAAACATCAGCGCCGAGCGGCAGCGATTGAAACGAAAAGCCCGCAACGCCGGCCTGATGACTTCCTCAATCTTTAATACTTAGGAAGTCTTTGAAAGGTAATCTTAAAGGAGATAGGCAATGGTGCGGCCGGCGTGAGGACTTGGAGTGAAAAGCGCGGTGCGGCAGCAGGCGGCCGCTGCATCTTATACGCCTGCTGCCGCAGCCGCCATCATTATTGCCCGAAAAACTAAAACGCTTCCAGACCTTCATTACAGCACTACCTTTTTCAAAAAATAACAACTAAGCCTAAAACATTAAACGGTCTTTGCTCTTTCGCGGCGGGTCCATCGAATGATAACCGGCACCAGCAATACAGCCGGTAACAACCAGGCCACCGGTCCGGGTAAAATCTTATTATTCACCACGGTGAAAGCCGTAGCCGATGCGATATAACTTCCTGCCATACGTTGAAAATGCAAAACAGTGGCCTCTACCCTACCCTGCAAAATACCCCGGTACCATTGTATATCCGTCCAAACATACCTGATACTGAACCATCCTAAAAAGAGGAAAACAATACCAAAGGTTCCTTTATTCCACAACAGATAAACGCCATAACCTAAAAACCACCATGCAGCCATAGCCATGGCGGTGGTTAGCACATAATCAGGATAAAAATTGGTGCGACGGTAGTGATGAATGACCCTTTTACCACTTAACAACATATACAGCGTGAAAACGCCCACTACAAACAAAAAGAGGTTGGGATGCAAGTGTGAAAGCACAATGGCCGCCAATGCGGCCAAACACATAGTGATGAAATACAGATTACCTAACTTACTGTGTAACCGATGATTTTTAGAAAGCACCATCACCACCGCGCCCGTTAATAGCCCGGCCATGCCCATGGCAATGTGCATATACAAGAAAAACTGTAGCATCATTCTCCTCTATTTTTAGTGCCTTACCGATAGAACAATTCGGATGAAAAGTGCTGCTCACCCCAGCAAGCCGGGTCAAGTATAAATTCTATCCTTTTTTGATTCAGCGGTAATGAAGCCGTACAAGGCTTGGCGGGTGTTCTAAAATAACAATAATCAAATGCGCGGCAAACCCTAATATTGCTTTGTGTTAAAACTGCAGGATAACCGCATGATGCGTTCGCTTTTCGAAAATGCGACCGAAGGAATCGTTGTAGCGAATGCCGCGGGCAACATCATGATGATGAATCCATGTGCCGAAAAATTATTCGGCTATGAATCGGAAGAATTGATGGGCAAATCAGTTGACCTGTTATTGCCCGACTCCATGCGCGCACATCATCACCAACATCGCGACAATTTTGTAGCCAAGCCGGTGAACCGGGCTATGGGACACGGCCGCGACCTTCATGCCCGCAAAAAAGACGGCTCTGTTTTTCCAGTGGAAATTAGCCTGAGTCATTTTGATATAGAAGGCGAATTATTCGTGATTGCTTTTGTGATTGACATTAGTGTGCGCAAGCAGATTGAAGCCGAACGCGAGGCGCAAAAAAAAGCATTGGAAGAAGTTTCTGCTCAAATCAAATTACTGAATACAGAGCTGGAGCAAAAAATCATCGACCGCACCACCATGTTGCGCGAGACGCTAGTGCAGTTAGAACAATCGAAAGAAGAATTAGAAATCAGTTTACAGAAAGAAAAAGAGTTAAGCGATTTAAAATCGCGTTTTGTATCAACCGTTTCTCACGAATTCCGCACACCGCTGAGCACCGTCCTTTCATCGGCATCACTTTTAGCCCGATACAATGAAGAAGCCGATGGCACGAAGCGACAACGACATATCGATCGAATTAAGGATTCGGTGCGACATTTAAATGGATTGATGGAAGATTTGTTGTCGCTTGGCCGGATTGATGAAGGTTTGATTGAATTACATCCCGAACCGTTCCAGCTACGTGTTTTTCTGGAAGAACTACTGAGCGAAATGCGGGAAATTGCCCTTCCTACTCAGCAGCTCCTCTTGCAAGTGAGCGGTAGTGAACAAAGTGTTCTCGATAAGCGCCTGCTTCGGAATATTTTGCTGAATTTAATTTCGAATGCCATTAAATTCTCATCCGAAAATGGCACTATCGAAGTCATTGCCGGGCAAGGTGAAAAACTGACCATTAGCGTAAAAGATGCCGGCATCGGCATTTCGGAAGAAGACCAGCAACATTTATTTGAGCGCTTTTTCAGGGCTAAGAATGCCATTAATATTCAAGGCACTGGCCTGGGCTTGCACATTGTTTCTAAATATATTGAGTTACTGAACGGCTCTATTCATTTAACCAGTGCGCTAGGGAAAGGCACCACGATAACAATAATCATCTGATGGGAAAGAAAATTTTACTCATTGAAGACAATCCCGCAGTGAGGGAGAATACACAGGAAATTCTTGAACTAGCCGGCTATGAGGTGGTTACAGCGCCAGATGGAAAAGCCGGTGTTGAGCTGGCTTTACAGGAAACGCCTCACCTGATTATCTGCGATATCATGATGCCCGTTTTAGACGGCTATGGCGTGTTACACCTGATTCATAAAAATCCGAAAACGCAGGCCACACCTTTTATTTTTCTGACCGCAAAAGCAGATCGAGCCGATCAACGCAAGGGCATGGAAATGGGTGCTGATGATTTTATTACCAAACCATTTGACAATCTGGAGTTACTAAATGCCATTGAGGCGCGATTCAAAAAGCAGGAAATGCAGCCCGCGGCTCACACCGGCTCTGCAGCGCCGGGTTCTACAGGCAATGCGCCAGATGCGGGTTTCCATATTGAGGGTAATGATGAAAAAGCAGCTATTAAAAAGAAAGAAATACTTTATACCGAAGGAAGACATCCGCACTACTTGTATAAGGTGCTCAGCGGAAAAATAAAAGTGTTCAAAACGAACAACGATGGTAAGGAACTAATCACTCATATTGCTACGGCAGGCGACTACCTTGGATATCTGGCGCTACTGGAAGGCACACCTTATCAGGAAACTGCAGAAGCGCTGGAAGAAGCAGAAGTAGCGCTACTACCTAAACAGGATTTTTTCAACCTGCTGGATCACGACGTTTCTGTATCCCGGAAATTTGTTCAACTGCTGGCACGCCACGTAGCCGAAAAAGAAGCGAAGTTGCTGATGCTGGCCTATAATTCACTTCGGCGAAGGGTGGCCAATGGTTTGCTGGAAGTGGCGGCGCTATACCGGCAACAACCGGCACAAAGTAAAATTGGTATGGCTCGCGAAGATTTGGCTCAGGTGGTTGGCACGGCTACCGAAAGTTTAATCAGAACACTCAGTGATTTTAGGCAGGAAAAACTAATTGCTATTGTAGAAGGCAAGATTGAAATCCTCAATGAAAAAGGACTAAAGCACGTGGCCGAAACTTAATTCACGACCTTCATCGTTCTGCCGCTTTAAACTCCAGGAATCAGTTAGTGAAGTCTCAATCCACACATTACCCGAATGCCGGAAAACTTGCACACTTAATCCGAATTGCGACCAGAATTCATTTTCTAATTGCATCACTGTTTTTCCCGGAATAATTTCAATTGCGCCATCACGGTGTATTTTGCGGCAGGCACCCACTTTCCTTTCCGGCATCAGCAAGTGGTCGCGGCGCTGCGCCTTACCGGGTTCATACGGCACATCAAAGAACTCAATTTTCAAATACGGAAAATAAGTTCTGAACTCGCTTTGAATGTCGCGAAGTTTTCTGTTGTCGTGAATAGCTATTTCCATACCGATGGTTTATGAGAACAACAAGAATGACGGGTACAATCGGTTTTACTGAACTGCGGACTTAAGTAAGGAATACCTAAATCCAATCCACGCAGCACAAAAAGTACAGACAAAGAAAAAGCGAGATAAGGAACAGCGCGCTTCACCCATTGGCGGCGTTGCAGCGATAGTTGTTGACCGCTAACAATCAGCAACAACATCACCGGCAAAGTTCCGGCTCCAAAAATCCACATGAAGGCAGCACCGTAAAGCGGCGAACCTGCGCTGATAGCTCCGGCAACCGCAGCATACACCAATCCACAAGGCAATAATCCGTTAAGTGCGCCAATAGCGAGTAACGACGAATAGGTTCGCTGTCTGAATAACTGTCCGATGCTGTTCTTTATTCGCTGTAACAAAAACCCGGGTACCAGATTGGGTATTTTGATAGAAGGAAAAACAAGCACTAAAAAAACAGCCAGTCCGGTGAGAATAGACAACCATTGCTGGAACCCGGAAAGAATCAACGCCTTTCCAAAATAACCAAACACCCAGCCGAATATGGCGTAAGTGAAGGTGCGTCCGAGATTGTACAACAAAGCGCCATAAATTCTGGAACCAATGGTAGGACCAGCCGCCGGCAAAGCCAGGGCAATGGGTCCACACATCCCGATGCAGTGAAAACTGCCCAGAATACCCAAGGTAAATGCGGAAAGGAATAGCGCTTCCATATCAAATCAATTAATGGTTACCTCCTTCTCGTTATAGTAATGACGTCCTTTGGCAAACCAATCTACTTTCACTTCGTAGCGACCCTTTTTTATATCAGACAATGCCACTTCCTTCTGTTCAGGATACGTGAGCTTCATGGTGCGGTCATCGCTTTGATGACTGGGTGAATACCAATGTAATTCAGCCGTAACATGGGCATTGGCCACTTCCTGAGGAAAAGTGAGTTGCAACGCACCATGAGCAACTTCCATAGCCAAGGGCGCACTCAAATGCGCTGTTCGGTTTACCGCATCAATATGCTCCTGATATTTCAACTCCTCATCATAATAATTAGCCGAAACCAATTCCGTTTTCATCTGGGTGGAGCGATATACCATGAACAACATAAACACTACAAAACCGCTATACACAAAACCCAGTCGCCATCCCCAATTAATCCTTTCCATAATTATTCGTTTGGTATGATAAAACTGGTGGTTACCGCATCCAGCTTCTTGCCTTCCGCATAAACACCTATGGTTACTTTATTTTTCCGGGTATGAAACACCCCTTTATCTACAATCACAAAAAACACCCCATCGCCATCGCCTTCTTTCTTCGCAATGAGTTGCCCCACAATATTTACAGACGCTTTACCTTCTGGCATATCTTCTACCTTCAGCGCTACCGGCAAATCGCGATGCGATTTATTCAACACCTTGATGGTATATAGATTACTCCATTTACCGCCTGGCTGTTCCTGATATAATGCGCCCTGCGCACGCATAATATTTACCGATACATCTTTACGCGTAGCTAAAAATCCGCAAAGCACAATCACCAATACCGACAGCACCGCAGTATACCCAACCATGCGCGGCGTGAAACGCAATTTTTCGTTATTGGCAATAGTGGCTTCTGAAGCAAACTTGATTAAATCGGGATGGCGATTTACCCGTTCCATGGCGGCATTACAAGCATCTATACAAGCCGTGCAGTTCACACATTCCAATTGGGTGCCGTTGCGGATATCAATTCCGGTTGGACAAACTTTCACACAGTCTAAGCAATCGATACAATCGCCCAATTGCTGATCGCCGTGCCGGCTAATTCTGCCACGTGGTTCGCCCCTAACATAATCATACGCCACCACAATAGAGTTGCGATCCAGCATCACACCTTGCAAACGGCCGTAAGGACAAACAATCAAGCACACCTGCTCGCGGAACCACCAGTACACAAAAAAGAAGACCGAAGTAAATACCAGCAAGGGAATAAAAATCCCGAGGTGCGCCCCTACCCCTTCCTTCACATACAACAACACCTGATCCATACCGATGAGGTAGGCCAGAAAATAGTTGGCAATCACAAAAGAAATGAGCCAGAACAACACAAACTTCAAGGAACGCTTATAGATTTTTCGGGCATTCCAACGCGCCTGCGCCAGCACTTTCTGCTGTACCGCATCGCCATCAATCCAGTATTCCACCTTTCTGAAAACCATTTCCATAAAAATGGTTTGCGGACACACCCAGCCGCAAAAAACACGCCCATACACCACCGTGAACAACACAATGAACACCATGAAAGTGAGCATGGCAATCACAAACAGAAAGAAATCCTGCGGCCAGAATACCATGCCGAAAATGTTGAACTTCCGGTCCACAATATTCAGCATCAGAAACGGCTCGCCGTGAATTTTTATCCAGGGTAACGTAAAGAACAATAGCAGATAAACAACCGACAGATAACTTCTGTAATTGTATAGCTTTCCGGCAGGCCGTTTCGCGAAAATCCAGTTCCGCTTTCCTTCCTTGGTAACGGTACCTATGGAATCCCGAAATGTATCATCTGCCTTTGACATGCCAATTACTTTTTAGTAGTATCTGCTACTGCTACAACTGAAGAGTCAGCGCCCTTCGCTTCACCAGCAGCAGCCATCATCTCCCCTTGCGGTGCTTTGCCGTTTGGCGGATTGGAACCTTGCAGCGAGTGAATAAAACTGGCCACATTTCTGATTTGACCCGCACTTAAATCGGTCTCCCATGCTTTCATACCCTTAGCCGTCCAGCCGTACTTAATACTCTTGAAAATCTCGTTGATAGAACCACCGTGCAACCAGTAAACATCGGTCAGGTTAGGACCAACGCCGCCTTCACCCTTGCTGCCATGGCACGCCACACAGTTCGCTTTAAAGATATCCGCACCTTCTGAAATACCAGCAGCATCTGCCAACTTCACATTATTCTCATCCACGCGGTCTTTATTTTTCCGGGCGTATTCTTCCATCTGTACCTTGGCATCTGCAACCGCCTTGTTGTATTCATCAATTTGTCCGGGGCCACCAAAAAAGTAATACACGATGTAACAGAACGCCCAAACAATACTGATATAGAAACTGTATTTCCACCATGGTGGTAAATCATTATCCAACTCGCGAATACCATCGTAGTTGTGATCCAGCAAAATGTCGTGTTCCTTATCAATCGCCACAGAAGCATTGAAATTATCCAGGAACCGCGGTAATTCTGCAACTGGCGCTTCTGTTGCCACCGGCTTATCCGATAAATCGCGCAAGCGACTTCTGATTTGAATCGAGTACAATAAAATCACCAGCAATTCAATGCCAATAACGACACCGGCTACCACGTAATTCCAATTGGTTGGCGCTGAAGCAGCAACCGGAACAGCCGGAGTTCCCTCGGCCATAGCCCACGCACTCATCAACAGCATGGGCAGCACCAGCATCGCCTTTGCATTCTTTTTAATCACCAGCTCGGTGAGTTTAATCAATACATTGCCCAGTACCAGAATGGCCAGCAGCAACACCGAGGCTGCACCAACCAGCAGATACATCAGGCCATCGCCGCTATCTTGCGGAGGGGCTGCGGCGGCGGTCTCCTGGGCCATCGCCAGCACGGGAAGAAATAGGAAGGGGAAAGCAAAAATTCGCTTCATAGGAAATGTTTTATTTGAAAGGAATTTGTTCTAATTCGTCAATGTAGGTCTTGTCGGCCCGCAACGCGGTATATAGCATGGCCACAAAAATGGCTACGAAAATCACCAGCGCGATATCACCGCACCAATCCACCCCGTGAAGGGTTTCGGTATATTTCTTGATAAATGAAAACATGGTTATTGCGTTTAATTGAGTTATTGAGCAGCGGCTACAGCCTTCTCTCCTTTAATATCGGTTCCTAAACGTTGCAGATAAGCAATCATCGCGATGATCTCCTTCTTCTCCGACGTCTTAATACTGTCTTTGCGCAGGCTTTCCTGAATCTGCTTGGCCTGCTTTTCTAAATCCGATACCGCCACCAAATCATAGCCTTTTGGATATGGCACGCCTAGAATCTGCATCGCCCTGATCTTCTCAGCCGTATGCGATACATCCAAATCGCGATCCAACATATGGCCGTACGGCGGCATAATTGATCCCGGACTCATCGTACGCGGATCGTCCATGTGATTATAATGCCAGCTATCCGGATAACGACCGCCTTCGCGGGCCAAATCCGGACCGGTGCGCTTACTGCCCCACTGGAACGGATGGTCATAAACAAATTCGCCGGCCTTAGAGTACTCTCCATAACGCGCTACCTCCTCGCGGAACGGCCGCACCATCTGCGAGTGACATACATAACATCCTTCACGCAGGTATAAATCTCGGCCTTCTAACTCCAGCGGCGTATAGGGCTTCACACTGGCAATGGTGGGAATGTTGCTCTGAACCAGAAACGTTGGAATAAATTCAATCAATCCGCCAATCGCCACAGCAATGAAAGAGAACACCAACATTTGCACCGGACGGCGCTCAATCCAACGGTGCCAGTATTCGTTGCTGTGCACCGCATGCGTATCCGTTAAAGCGGGTGCCTCAGCAGCCTCTTCCGCCAGGAAGGAACCTTGCTGTGCCGTCTTCACCAAATTGTAAACACCTACACATGCACCAACAAAATACAAGGTGCCGCCAAAAGCGCGCATCGCATACATCGGCATAATCGCCTTCAGCGTCTCCAGGAAGTTAGGATACTTCAACACCCCTTCTTCCGTAAACTGCCGCAACATACTCCACTGCGTAAGCGCACCCCAGTACATCGGAATGGCATAGAACAAAATCCCCAGCGTGCCAATCCAGAAATGGAAATTAGCCAGCCGCTTTGAATACAAATTGGTTTGATACAATCTCGGAATCAGCCAGAATAACATCCCGAAAGTGAAGAAGCCATTCCATCCCAGCGCACCTACGTGAACGTGCGCAATGGTCCAGTCGGTATAATGCGAAATCGAATTCACACTCTTAATCGACAACATCGGCCCTTCAAACGTAGCCATACCATAGGCCGTAACCGCCACCACAAAGAATTTCAGCACCACATCATCGCGCACCTTATCCCACGCGCCGCGCAGGGTCAGTAATCCGTTCAGCATACCGCCCCAGCTCGGCATAATCAGCATCACACTAAACACCGTGCCCAGCGATTGCGCCCAATCCGGCAAGGCGGTGTATAACAAGTGGTGCGGACCCGCCCAGATATAAATGAAAATAAGCGCCCAGAAATGGATGACCGATAACCGGTACGAATACACCGGCCGGCCGGCGGCTTTGGGCAGGTAGTAATACATCAAACCCAAATACGGCGTGGTCAGGAAAAACGCCACCGCATTGTGGCCATACCACCACTGCACCAACGCATCTTGTACACCGGCATAAATGCTATAACTCTTGAGCAGGTGCACAGGCAACTCTAAGGAGTTTACAATGTGCAACATCGCCACCGTAATCCAGGTAGCAATGAAAAACCAGATCGCCACATACAGATGGCGCTCGCGGCGCACCAGAATGGTACCGAACATATTCACGCCAAAAACCACCCAAATCAGGGTAATCAGAATGTCAATGGGCCATTCCAGCTCGGCATATTCTTTACCGGTAGAAAAGCCAAAAATCAGCGTTACCGCGGCCAGCACAATAATCAGTTGCCAGCCCCAGAAGTGAATACGGCTCAGCGTATCATTCCACATTCTGGCCTTACAAAGGCGTTGCAGGGCGTAGTAAACGCCCATAAAAATACCATTACCTACAAAGGCGAAAATCACGGCATTGGTGTGCAAAGGCCGTAATCGCCCAAAACTGAGTTGTTCCATGAAGTTCAGTGAAGGCATAATCAGTTGCAGGGCAATAATCACCCCAACCAACAGGCCCACTAAGCTCCACAGCAAAACCGCGTTGGCAAAGAGCCGAACTATGCGGTTGTCGTAGCTGAATTTTTCTGTTTGCATATTATTTATTTTGATCCTCCTTCCTGGTGTCTTCGAAGAGAATACGCACTGAAGGCGTATAGTCATCATCAAACTGACCGCTCTTCACGCTGATGATAAAACCAATCAGAAACCCGATGGCCAGCAGCAGACTAAAACCGATTAAAATGAAAATGACACTCATATCGAATACAGATGCAATAGTAGGCGTGCGAATACCCCGGTGAAATGATTTCACGCAGTACCGGATATGATTTTCGTCATACACTAATCACCAGGCTCCGGAGAAGCAGATATCATGGTCGTTTAGCGGTGACCAATGAATCGACAACAAGACGAAAATTTCGTATAGAAAAACTGAATGCAGCGGGTAATCGCCACCACCATTTACTCACGTACAAGCAGCCACATGCGATTGGCGAGGAGGAAATGATAGTAGTAGACGATTAGGGCGTTCCCCCTTCGGCAGCGGATTGGCGCGCATCCACCTCCATCACAAATCATCGCTGCCTTCGGGGTCGGGCTGTTCGCTGCAAGCCCGGCCTTCGTTCCTCAGCCGGGGCTTTCCGCTGCCATCCCTAACGCGATGGGGAAATGAAAAAATATAGGGGAAGTGATGCGCTACAATAATCTATTCACAACCTGATCAACGTCTTGAACAATACGCTATCTACCCATTACATTAACTTCTTCTAATCTCACAGAAACGAATACCGAAAACCAGCAAACCATTTTGAAAAAATCGTCCAACTTATAAGGGGTTGAGACAGGCGGCCGCCGCGCCGCCCTGCCGCGGAAGGGATCAGTGCGCACGGATGGGTGATCACGCCTACTTTTTGGGGAATGATTGCCGGAATTGAATTGCGTATATTTCAGAGTTATGCGGTTAGCATTTCGCGACTCCGACCGACAGTGCTACTATCAAACTGCATCCCGGATAGGAAGGAATCCTTTTTCACCCAACGACTTCATAACACTTCTAAGTAAGTAGCTATTATCAAAACGCAAAACATATTTTCTTGTGCCTTCTTTTTCGGGAACAAGCATTTTCTTGTCAATCAATTTTCTGATTTGCCTTGACACTTCTGCATCGGCCTTACCACCAAAAAATTCTTTGACATTTGCCGCTTGGATTACTTGCTTGTCAATAGCTTTTTTCAAAATTTTTGCTTCAACATCGGTGATATATTTCCTCTCCAACGAGTGAGTGATTGTAGGAATCAGAATTTCCTTTCTCAAAAAATTGTAATCCAAAAGCTTATCAATTTTTTCAATCTCCTCTTTCAATCCTTTCAAAACATATTCAATCCAAGTTATTATTCCTGCATCTGTTCCTTTGTCGGCTTCGGACAAATTTGCATAATAATCATTTCTATTACTGCAAAATACAGCAGTAGGATTTATTATTCTTCCAACATTAACATTGAAACCTGTTCTTACAAGAATTGCATATGTAAACAGCCGAACTGTTCTACCATTGCCATTACTAAACGGGTGAATCCAAACAAACCGATGATGGGCAATTGCAGCTTTAAGTAAATCATATTTTGGACTGTCTTCTCTATTGACAAAATCTATCAATTCATTCATGTAATCATCTACTCTTAACCATTCAGGCGGCTTGTGTGTTGACTTATTTATTTTCAAGTTTGTTTTTCTGTATTCACCTGGAGTTCCATCTCCTTCTCCATCTGGAGGCGGTAATAATCCATCAACAATCATTTTGTGTATCTCACTTAAAAATGCTCTGTTGATTGGATAATCTTTTACATTCTCTTCAATGAATGCCATTGCCTTTTCAATGTTCTGAATTTCTTTGATACTTGGTGGAACTTTCTTACTTCCTGCAAGTTTTGTTTCAATGTATTCTGCAATGGTTGTATTGTTCCCTTCAATTCTTGCTGACCCAATACTTTCAAGTGTATGAAAGATGTGTTTCAACTGAAAAAAAACCTTTGGGTGTGTGGAACCCCCAAGCGGTTTCTTGCGGAGATAATCCAATTCAATAATTAAATCCGTGAGTTCAGAACCAAAAGACGGCTCTATCAATTTTAAATCGTAATGTAAAAACCCTGCTTCTGACATTTGGAATTAGCTCTTTAATGATTTGCGTAAATAGAAACCATGACTTAACATCTTGACTTACAAAAGTCTTATTTATCAACACTTTGCAAACTTAATGCATTTTACAACAATTAACAAGCATCTTGCAAACATTTGTAGCACACTTGTAATACATTTATGCTGAAATTTAATGACGCAATCTGGTCGAAGGTTCTAACTATTCCTTATTAAATTAGCTCCATCCCGTCCTAACTTCGACCAAATTTCACACAAACGTAGAACAGCAGGGGGAATTAACTCATTTAATCCTTTAATCCTTTATCAGTTTGAATACTCGTCCGCCAACGCTTACAACATAGATCCCGCGCGGCAGGCCCGCAACATCAATTACTGCACCGTCCTGAACATGACCCCCTAAATAGCTTTTGCCAAGCATATCCTGAATCGAATACCAATAACTTTCCTTCCTTCCGGTCTGTATCATAAGATTATCACGAACCGGATTGGGATAAATATGAAAACTACTCCAATCTTCGCTCACATCCGAAATGCCGGTATGGAGCTGCATGCGCACCCGTGCCGTATCGTAACTCCACCATTTACCGCTACAACTCCATCCCTAATCAGCCAGGGCAGCTACATATATCGTATTGGAGTCTGTTGGACATTCTAATATCTGCATTTGGCCATAACCAAAAGTATCCACTTTGCCATTGGGATGAATGCGTAACCAATAAACCGAATCGAAAGGAGAAGTAGGCGCTGCGGTAAGATGCACACATTGGTTCTTAGCAATAAGGGTATCATGAATTGCAAAATGCACATGATGTAATGTACCTGTATATATGGAAGAAATAGAATCTAACGCAAGAATGCCAAATGGCTGTTGCGGTGGGTAATTCATGTGGCGACATGTCAGTATCAAGTACTGATAATTGCTATCCGGAACAAACTCAATATTCAACCTGGTCCATGCCAAAGGCAGGCTATCGCTTACATGAATAAGCTGGTCCTTTCGGCAACTATCTGAACCCAGCCAAACTTCCAGTTTTGATGGAGTAGGGCCTATATAATGCCTTATTTGGGTAGCATGCAAGTTGAAAAAATAGCTCCTTCCTTTACGCAATGTGCAATTTAGCCATTGAGACATGATACCTGTACCGGATAAAGAATTATCCAGATTTTGTATGAACAAATATCTTTTCGACCTATATCCGTGTGAAGGATAAAATGTATCATTGGGAGGATCACAAATAGAACGTGAAATCGAATCAAAAACTGCAGCATAACGATTACAAATAATCCAATCTTTAATATACTGCCCCCTACATAGCCAGTCATTCGAGGATGAATCCTCAAATGATGAATTGAGGATCGGAATCTGGGCGAAAGCGCTTCCTGTAAGTAACAAAAAGCTCAAAAAGATGGCCTTATTCATTTCCTTATTTATTGATAACCAGCTTCCCGGATCTGGCTTCGCCATACTTTATTAGTATAGATATCAGAAGTTACATTCCCAAAATACGGATTAATTTGATTAACACTGCCAATCAAAATATAACCGCTTTGGCAGAACTACTCCCAACATGCTACCCTACCTGGCTATTCTTCTTTACGCCTGGCCTGATGTAGCACCACCGATGAGGCTATGGTGGTAAATAAAATGATGGTCACTGAACTAATGGGCATTAAAATAGCCGCTACAATCGGACTCATCGTCCCCTGTATCGCAAAATATAAACCAATCACATTGTAGCAAAGGGAAATGGCGAAACTGGCCTTCACTACACCAATACTTTTCTTTGCTGCCGCAAACAACCACGGGATTTGCGAAAACTCTGATGCGTGCAGAATGACATCACATGCCGGCGTAAAGTTATTGATATCATCCGTTAACGTCATGCCTACATCGGCCTTGCGCAACGCACCCGCATCATTCAATCCATCACCCACCATCATAACCTGATGACCACGCTGCTGCAAATCATCAATAAATTCTAATTTATTTTCTGGATCCTGATGAAAAATAAGATTTTTCTCAGGAAGATATTTCGACAAAAATCCCCGTTCAGCATCATTGTCACCACTCAAAATAAATACATCAAATGCGGCCGATACCCGTTGCATTAAATCAGCAAATCCCTGGCGATATTCATTCTTAATTAGAAAAAACCCGGGCACCTGATCATCAATTCTTACATACACCTTCGATGCATGCCGGAAATCTGAATCTGCATTAACACCCGGATAATCATCACCGAAAATATACTTCTTCGAACCTGCATAGATGCGATGACCATCCACCACACCCGAAACGCCTCTGCCTTCTTCTTCCTTAAAATCAGTTAACGTAGCCAGCTGCACCGCCTGCAAATGCGAAGACACCTTCTTACTCAACGGATGCGAGGAATGCCGCACCAACGCCGCTATCCAAACCATCCACTGCTGGTGTTGTGCAGCCGAAGCGCCCATTTCGGCTACAAAACTAACTTGCGCCTTCTTCGTATCGGTAAGTGTTCCTGTTTTATCGAATACCACGGCATTAATGGCCGCCAACTTCTCAATAGTAATCGTATTTTTTAGATAACAGTTTTTACGCGCCAGCAAACGCATTACCGTACCCAAGGCAAAGGGCGACGATAAGGCCAATGCACATGGACAAGCAATAATTAACACAGAAGTAAACGCATTTACCGCCCGCGCCGCATCTACCCGTAACCAAAATAAAAACGCACCTAATGCAATAAGCAATATGACAGGGGTAAACCAATTGCTAACCCTGGTAGCCAATGAGGTGAGGGTGCGGTTACTATCTTTTTTAAACGCATCGTGATTCCATAACTCCGTGAGGTAAGAATGCGAAACTTCCTTTTCTACCGATAAGGTAATAATGCCGCCCACCTGCTTACCACCCGCATAAACCAAATCGCCCGGGCGGCGTACAATAGGTGTTGCTTCCCCGGTAACAAAACTGTAATCAATAGCAGCCGTGCCGGATACTAAGATGGCATCAGCAGGAACTAATTCGCCATTGCGAATCATCAGGGTATCGCCCTTTCGAACATCTGATAGCGGCACCTGCTTCTCGCCATCCTCCTGAACTACCGTAACGGCTATGGGGAAATAGGCCTTGTAGTCGCGATCAAACGACAAAGCCGCAAAAGTTTTGTTCTGAAACAAACGGCCTACCAGCATCAGAAAAACTAAACTGGCCAGTGTATCAAAAAAGCCACCACCGTGATGTGAAAACACTTCGTAAGTGCTGCGCAAAAACATCACCGCAATGCCCAGAGCAATGGGCACATCCATGTTCAGCGACCGGCTTTTGATTGCATACCACGCTGTTCGAAAAAACTCTTCCGCACAATAAAAAACTACAGGTAGCGACAGCGCGAAGTTCAGATAGCCAAAATACTTGCGGTACGTGGCATCTGTTCCCGCCAGGCCCAAATACTCAGGAAAACTCAGCAGCATGATATTACCGAAGGCAAAAAACGCAATAGCCAGCTTGATGTAATACGGCCGCATATTCACCGATGCCTTTTCCTCCAAACTATCTAATTGTAAAACCGGAGCATACCCAATACGCCACAATAATTCGGCCACCTCACGCAAGCTAATTTGTTCATGCGAATACGTAATCAGCACCTCCCTTTTAGGGAAGTTTACCTGAGCACTAGCCACCCCGGGATGCAGTAAGTGCATGTGCTCTAAAAGATAAACACAGGAAGAACAGTGAATTCCCGGCACCCGAAACACCACCTTAGCCACAGCCGCATCGCGGTATTTTAGCAAACGGTTTTGGGCATTTAAATCATCCAGGAAATCGAAGCGCGTATCGCCTGCAGCCTTCATGGAGGTACCCGGCCGTTTATTCAACTGGTAAAATTGTTCCAGATGATTCTCTTTCAGAATCTCATACACCGAACGACATCCTTCGCAGCAAAAAAACTTACCCTCGCCCCCAATGTGCTGATCGCAGGGCAGTCCGCAGTGATAACAGGTGGTTATGGTTGCATCCATCGTACGAAAATGCCGCCAATTTAGGCTTGGCCGGATGATAAAAATCAGAACAAATTATGACTTTAGTTATTACCGGCGAAATGGTACCTTCGCGCCGTGCAGGTCAAGGATCATTTTGAAGAGGTCAGGAACATTTTTACGGCCCATTTAGAGCAGAAGGGGCAACGTAAAACCACCGAGCGCTACGCCATATTGGAAGAAATTTACGGCCGTAACGACCATTTTGAAGCTGAACAACTGTACACCGACTTGCTGCAATCGGGCGTGAATGTAAGCCGGGCCACGGTGTATAACACGCTGGAATTGCTGGTAAATTGCGGCCTGGTGCGCAAACATCAGTTCGGAAAAAATCACGCGCAATATGAAAAGAGTTACGGCTATAAACAGCACGACCATATCATTTGCGTGGATTGCCGCAAAGTGGTAGAGTTCTGCGATCCCCGCATTCAGCAAATCAAAACCATGATGGGTGAGTTGCTGAATTTTAAAATTACCCATCACTCATTAAATTGCTACGGCATTTGCGGTAGCTGTCAGGTGAAACGCGAAGTAGAAGTAAAAGCCAAAAATAAGTAACATGGAAATTCAAAAAGAAGTGAAGAACGGTGTGGTAGTGATTTATCTCTCCGGCAATTTGCTGGGAGAAAACGCCAATGGCCCTGTATTGGAATATCTGAAGCAGCAACTGGATGCCGGCAATAAGAAAGTGGTTTTCAATCTGCAAAGTCTGAAGTTCATCAACAGTACCGGCCTGGGCATGCTGATGACGGCACTGGCGCGTACCCGCAACGGCGGTGGCGAAATGATTCTGAGTAATCTTCCTGAAATCATGTCGAAATTATTGAAGATGATGAAGCTGGATGCGGCCTTTGTCGTAGCCGACAGCGAAGCTACAGCCATCGCTCAACTTAACCAATAAATGGCCCGGCGCCGAACTATTCAGCCATGCATGTAGATATACTTCTGGGTCTTCAGTGGGGTGACGAAGGCAAGGGCAAAATTGTTGATTACCTGGCGCCGCAATACGATGTAATTGCCCGCTTTCAGGGTGGTCCAAACGCCGGACATACGCTGGTGATAGACGGACAAAAAACTGTTTTACATACCGTGCCCAGCGGCATTATGTGTGAACGTCCGGTGAATGTGATTGGCAATGGCGTGGTGATTGACCCTATCACGCTGCAGCGAGAAATTGTACAGCTCAATGAAAAAGGAATTCGCACCAAAGACCGGCTGTTCATTTCCCAAAAAGCACATTTTATTCTGCCTACACATAAAATGTTGGATGCCGCCTCGGAAGCGGCGAAAGGAAAAGAAAAAATTGGCTCTACCCTGCGCGGCATCTCGCCAACCTATATGGATAAGACCGGAAGAAACGGACTGCGTGTAGGGGATATCCTGCATCCCGATTTCTTATCGAAATACCATACGGTAAAAGAAAAACACCTGCGCCTGCTGAAGCAATTTGATTTTCAGTTTGAGCTGGCAGAAATTGAACGAGATTGGTTTGCCGCCATTGATTTTATCAGAAGTTTAGACAACCTGATTAATTCAGAATACTTTTTGAATGAATGCCTTTCTCAAGGTAAGAACATTCTGGCCGAAGGCGCACAAGGCACCATGCTGGATATTGATTTCGGAACCTATCCCTATGTCACATCCAGCAATACCATTTCATCAGGTGCGTGCAACGGTCTGGGTATTCCGCCAACCAAAATCCGCGAAGTGATTGGCATCGCCAAGGCTTATTGCACCCGCGTGGGTAGCGGCCCCTTCCCTACTGAATTAGACAACGAAACCGGCGAACGCATTCGGCAAATTGGCAATGAATTTGGTGCCACTACGGGTCGGCGCCGGCGCACCGGCTGGATGGATCTGCCAGCCTTGAAATATGCGAATATGCTGAACGGCGTTACGCAAATTGCCATGACCAAGGCCGATGTGCTGAACGATTTCGACACCATTGAAGCCTGTACGCACTACCAATATGCGGGTCAGAAAACAACCGCCATTCCCTTTGATTTCGACCAGCAACCAGTGCAACCCGTATACCAGCAATTTGAAGGCTGGAAACAAGATCTGGGCGCTGCTCAATATATGAATGAACTTCCCGATGCATTGCGCCTATATGTAGCGTTTCTGGAAAACTACCTGGGCGTGCCGATCAGCATGCTTAGCACGGGGCCTGAACGGGAAAAACTCCTGTTTAAAACGGTAAGCGCCCGCTAATCATGATACGTTTGAACCCAAAATCCTGGGCGCTTGCACTGCGCTATTGCTGCGCCTTATGCTGTTGCATCAGCGCTCAGGCGCAATTCGCTCCACCAGCCGGACAACCAGGAACTACAGCAATTCCGCAAGACACACCTATCATCATTCAATGGGCTGGCAGTTGCAGCATCCAGCGCGGCTTGCGCCAAATTAATTTACCCGATAGTGGTTATGCTACGGTAGGCGATAGCGTTTCAGCAGTGGGCCCCGCTGGCACCAATGGCGTAGTGAGCCTTGGCGATGGAGGCAAAGCAACACTTGGTTTTTCACCAGCTATCAGCGATGGCACCGGCTTCGACTTCTGTGTTTTTGAAAATTCTTTTCTCGACGATTTTTTAGAACTGGCTGTGGTAGCAGTGAGCAGTGATGGGGTTCATTTTGTTCGTTTCCCGGCTACATCACTTACTCAAGACACGCTGCAGACTGAGTCATTTGGTCTTACCGATGCGCGAAAAATCAATAACCTGGCCGGAAAATACCGCGGCGGTTTTGGCACCCCATTCGATTTAAATGAATTACGCGATAGTTCAGGAATTGATATTCAGCATATCACCCATGTGCGAATTACCGATGTAGTGGGCAGTATAGATTCCAGCTACGCCACGCGCGATGCCTTCGGCCACAAAATAAACGATCCCTGGCCTACCAATTTCCCATCCGGTGGATTTGATTTAGATGCGGTTGGCGTGTTGGCGCATTGGCCGACGGGTTTTGTGGATGCTTCTAACCATAAACTTCAAATATTCCCTAACCCCGTTCACCACCAACTGCACCTATCCGCAACTGCCAGTAATTTATGCTTGTATGATGATTTGGGCCGGTTGGTTGCCCGCCAGCAATATACCCGAGAGCTTTGGTTAGGTGAGTTGCCGCGGGGGCTGTATTGGTTAAAATGTACCATTGACGAACAAGATTACCACCAGCCGGTAATTTTAGAGTAATTATGCACCGGTTATGGGCGTTCAGCTAAACCATCCGGCGCTTGTTGATTTACTGCAGATGGCATATTCGGCAGAGAAAGCCGCTGCATTTGCCTATCAGGGTCATGCCGGTTCTATCAAAAGCGAAGAAGAAAAAGCACCGATTCGTGCGATTGAACACGACGAATGGAATCACCGCGCAGAAGTGCTGGCGCTGATGCAGCAGTACGGCATTGCGCCCAGCACCTATTATGAAATCAGATTTCATCTGGTAGGAAAATTGATTGCGTATTCCTGCTACGTTATTGGCTGGTTTATGCCGTATTACTTCGCCGAAAGGCTGGAAAGCGGTAATGTGTGTGAGTACTTCCGGATGATGCATTATTTTGAAGAATTAGGCATCACTGCTCATCATCAAATTCTTTATGACATGGGCATCAAGGAAAAAGAACACGAAGTTTTCTTTCTGGAAAAAATTAAAAACAAAAAACTGTTACCCATTTTTGAAACTGTTTTTGGCTGGGGCGGAAGAAAAAGCTTCAATGATGTTGATCTCGATAAAAAATATCCTGTAGAAGCATCCGGGAAATACTGCCGAGTTCAACCAAAACCAAAAAATGATGCGTAGTTCTTTTTCAACCGCAACCAGGTAGTCATCAATAGAAAACGATCTGCAGCAACAAAAATGTACTTTAGTATGGTGAAAAATATCTTATCCATTTTCCTCTCGCTAACGTTTACCTGCTCCGCCTTTTCACAAACTGAATCGCGCCATCTTTCTAATATCCGACAACTCACGTTCGGGGGGGATAATGCCGAAGCGTACTTCAGCAAGGATGGAAAATTTCTGACTTGTCAGATTACCAACCCCGCCTGGCGTGTTGCGTGTGATCAGATTTACAAAATTGAAATTGCCAAGGCATTGGCCGACACCAACTACCGCCCTGAATTGGTCAGCACCGGAAAAGGCAGAACCACTTGTTCTTACTTCTTACCGGATGGTAAAAAAATTCTGTACGCCAGCACCCATCTAGCCAACGAAAAATGTCCGCCACCGGTACCACATGGGCCTAAATATTTGTGGGCAGTATACCCGGGCTTCGACATTTTTGTTGCCGATCAAAAAGGGCGCATAACAAAACAAATTACCCATTCGCCATTGTATGATGCGGAAGGAACGGTGGCACCGAACGGCAAAAAAATGGTTTTCACCTCGATGCGTTCCGGAGACCTGGAACTTTATACCATGGATTTGGATGGCAAGCACGTACAACAAATCACCAATGAATTAGGATATGACGGTGGCGCTTTCTTTTCGCCCGACAGTAAAAAATTAGTATTTCGCGCCAGCCGGCCGGCTACAGATTCAGCGCGAAAAGAATATCGCGAATTGCTGCAGCAAAGTTTGGTAGCGCCTCCGGAAATGGAAATTTTCACCGTGAATGCCGATGGCACTAATCTTAAGCAAGTTACTCATTTGGGTAAAGCTAATTGGGCACCCTTTTATCTTCCTGATGGTGAGCACATCATCTTTTCGTCTAACCACCGCGCTGCCAGAGGTTACGATTTTCAATTGTATGTTATTAAAGAAGATGGCACCGGGCTGGAGCAGATAACCACTGAAAGTAATTTTAATGCGTTCCCGATGTTTTCACCGGATGGAAAATACCTGGTTTTTTCTTCCAACCGAAACAACCATGGCACGCACGACACGAACATCTTTATTGCAGAATGGAAATGATTCAATTGAAGCGCGGACTGCTGCTAGTTATGCTACTCATCACTGCACGTCATAGTGATGGCCAGAATTTTGACTCAGCTACTATAAGAAAACACATCGCCTTTCTTGCCGGTGAGTCGCTTCAGGGAAGGGCGCCCGGAACCTCTGGAGAGAAGAAGGCGTATCGTTATTTGGAAGAACAGTACCAGCAATGGCATTTGTTGCCGAAAGGTGAAAAAGGTTTTGTGCAAACCTTTTCTTACCAAACAACCAAAAGTCCGCATGATAGCGTGGCATCAGGTAAAAAATACACCGGCCATAATGTTATTGCGTTTCTCGACAATGGGAGTCCATATACCATTGCAATTGGCGCTCATTACGACCATTTGGGAAACGATGGCAGAGGTTCCTCGCTGGAGGCTAATCCTAAAGGTAAGATTCACCATGGCGCCGATGACAATGCCAGTGGCACTGCAGGCGTTCTGGAGCTGGCGCGCTACTATGCCACGAATCAAATTACGGAACCCTGCAATTTTCTCTTTTTAAATTTTTCTGCGGAAGAAGCGGGGCTGATTGGTTCGAAGTACTTTGTTAATCACCCTACGTTGCCGCTCGCCCAAATTTCCTGCATGATTAATATGGATATGATTGGAAGATTAAACGATTCCACGCGTAAACTGCTTATTTATGGTACGGGCACTTCTCCCTATTTTGAACCGTTGCTGAAAAGTATCAGCAATCCCTTTCAGTTAGTGCTGGATTCGGGTGGTGTTGGACCTTCCGACCAAACTTCTTTCTACCTGAAACAAATTCCGGTGATGCATTTTTTCACCGGCCAGCACAGCGATTATCACAAACCTTCTGATGTTACTGAAAAAATAAATTTCAAAGGCGAAGTAGCGGTATTGGATTATATCCGGCAATTAATTGATTCATTAAGCGGCATCGCAGATTTAAAGTTTCAGGCTACCCGGGTGAAAGAAGCTAAGAGCAGCAGCTTTAAAGTTACTTTGGGCGTTATGCCCGATTATAGCTACAGTGGTCCCGGATTGCGCATCGATGGCGTGAGCGCAGGCAAGCCCGCCGCCAATGCGGGATTGTTAGCCGGCGATATCATTACACAAATCGCTGGCAAGCCGGTTAGCGATATTTATGGCTATATGAATTTGCTGGCCTCCTTTAAAAAAGGCGATTCCGCCAACGTTCAAATCAAGCGAAAAGACACTTTGATAGACAAGCAAGTGACCTTTTAAAATTATTGATCCCAGGGTTTACCAAAATCTTGGGTCAACCGCCAAAACCAATATCCATCTGAATTTGGTTGTGCTTCAAACATGATGGCGCAACCCACCTGTTTCAAATTGGGGTCCAGCATGTGCGCGTTATGCTCTTTTGAACGACTTAAATCGCGAATCGCTTTTTCTGCCAATTCCATATACGTTAGTGGTTTTTGCAAATCCACATAATCGCGTTCTAGATTTTCTGCAATGCGCTCACCTGCATAACCACAAAGTTCGGTGCGGTTATTGGGCATCTTCAATTTAGCATCGGCCTGATTGATGTGATCAAAAATCTTCCTTCTGATCATCTCATAAGTATGAATAGCGGCAGCATCGCGTAAATGTCCTTCAAAAACCAGCGGCGCGATATGCTGTGAAGCGCGGTATTTATTAGTAGCAAAGAAAATAGCCGCACTCAACAAATCGTAATCGTAGTTATCAGGATCAACAAATTCCTTAGCCATGTCTAATGCCTCAAACTGTTGCCAGGTCATTCCCTTATACTTATCATCTTCAAACTGCGAGGATTCATTGTATTTAGGAATTCGCGCCAGATAATCGGCTGCAGTTTGCGCCGAAGCAACTCCAGCCAACAACATCATTAAAAAAGTGATTTTACGCATATGATAAAGATAGAAAGAAGTGTGCCAATTTCATCAACCACCGCTTCATCAACAACCATTATAATGAGATTGTTATTTTAGCATAAGATAACAATTATGAAGAAACTTTACGCTGTACTCACCGCCATGCTTAGTCTGGCCTATGGCTTTTCGCAAACCACTTGCACGCCCAATGGCACGCCTACTTCCACAGGTTTATTACCGCTTACGGCCAACTTTCCCTGTATCACGCAAAACACTTCTTTCGCACAAACCATTTTCTTTAAAAACGGAACGAATTTCAATGTGTTTGGTCAGAATTTGATTATGGACACCCTGGAGTTTCTCAACTTTGTGAATCTGCCTGATAGCATCAAGGCGCAACCCAATAAAACTCCGGCCAAATATCTGGGCGGCGAAAACGGTTGTATTCAAGTTTATGGAAACACCGCTGATACCGCTGGGCAATACAAACTGAAAATATATACGCGATTGAGTCTTCGCCTGGGCACGAACAAAATTATTGTTGAAGGGGAGATTGACTCGTTGATGCGCGCTGCCAATCAAGGAAATCTATTCAGTTATTTTGTGCGGGTAGTGAAAAATTGTGGCATGGCTTGCCCAGATTTAAATGATACGACGCTGCGCTTGTTTATTCCCTACGGACCTCCCACACCCGGTATTGCCGTTTCAGGCGACACTGTTTTTTGTCAGGGGAAATCAGTAACCCTCACTGCCGATTCGGGTGATTTTCGTTATCGATGGAATACCGGTGATACTACGCGGCTCATTGCTGTTGCTCAAACCGGAAGCTATTCGGTTACCACGTATCTTAATTGCGATAGTGCGGTTTCCAGAACGCAATCGGTTCAAGTGAACGCGGTTCCAAACGCCAGCGCGCAATTGGCGCCATGGAGTACACAATTGAATTTGGTTGTTGTTGCGCAGCCTGCAGGCGCACAATACCAATGGCTTCGGGATTCACTGAAGGGCAATGGTTACACTGTTGTGAGTGGAGCGATTACAGACACCTTTAAAACTAATTGTATCGAATTGAGTTTCGGCGCGCTTAGCGTTAAAGTAATTGTTAGCGCTCTTGGCTGCGCCGATACTTCCAATAATGTATTCACGGTATGCGAAGGTATTCACGATGCCTTGCAGGATGGTATATTGACCCTTGCGCCTAATCCGGCTTCAGGTCTAGTACAGGTCAATTACCAGGGCGACGGCATGTTCTTATCTGCCGATATTTATGAAATTACCGGAAGAAAAGTAAGCGGGGTTGTTTCCCGCCAATCGTTTCCGGTGGCCTTTAATGTGCATGATTTACATCCGGGCTTGTACCTGATACAAGTACGAACTACAGCAGGTACCGCTACACTTCATTTCGCCAAAGAGTAATTCAGAACTGAATTCCCCACTTCGTATTTAGCTGGCGTCGTAACAAATCCGTACGCTCCAGAAACTGCCGGTGCGCCTCGCTATTGGGATTGCGAGGCCTGTGCTTTGCCGCCTGAACTACGTGTTCTACCTGCATCAGCACCTGCCTGGTTTCTTTTGAGAAGAAGGTGTCAACTACTTTTTCCCAAACAAATCGCGTGGCCTGATAATTGGGATGCAGCATATCTTCAGCAAAAAAACGATAGTCGCGCAACTCGTCCATCACCAACTCATAAGCCGGAAAATAGTAACTATTATCTATCAACGCCAATAACTCGTGAATGGAAGTGAACAAATGCGCCTTACTCACTGAATTTTCATAATGACCAAAAGCGAAGTAGCGAACCGGACTCACCGTAAACACCAATTTAATATTGGGGTTCATCGCTCGTAAAGCTGTCAGTTGCTGAAACAACAGCGCCACGATAACATCCGGCTTTATCAATTCAAAATCAAACTGACTACCGGGAATTTTGTGGCAATTCGATACAATGATGCCGGTATCCTTTCTTCTAAAAACATGTGAAGTACCAAACGTCAGGAACAGCACGGTGCACCTGCGCAACGCCGCTGCCTGTTGCTCCAATTCCGAATTAATCAATGCCAACGCAGCCGCTTTATCTGGTCGGGAATAGCTGCCGTGATGATCAAAAGAATGATACAATTCTTCATAAAACACCAAATCATCTTCGGTGTACAATTGCCCCGTCAGCAATCGCGCTATAGCATTACTTACTGAAGCGGGATTGTACTGCTGACCAAACGGATTGATGCTGGTTGTAAAATGCGCTTCCTTAAAGTAGTTGCCAATATGTTCAGAAAAACAAGAGCCAATGCTCATCAATTGATCGCTATAACCAATCTGGAAAGGCGGTTTTGGTATCCGTATTTCGGTGCGGAAATGCATGCCGCAATGTAGGCGGAATTCGCGAATGACTTAGGCTGCGCGTAAACGCCGAACCTTTTCCTTCGTAAACTTCTCTTCGCAATATTCGCGGGTTACCTCAAAAGATTTCACGTCTTTCTTCGACGGTAATTCAAACATAGCATCAGTCATCACCGCTTCGCAAATCGACCGCAAACCGCGGGCACCCAGTTTAAACTCAAGTGCTTTATCGATAATGAATGCCTTAGCATCTTCCGTAAATACCAACTTAATGCCTTCCATTTTAAACAGTTTATCATACTGCTTCAGCAAGGCGTTTTTGGGTTGTGACAGAATCGCTTCCAGCGTGCTTCGATCCAGCGGATCCAGATGCACTAAAACGGGTAATCGACCAATCAACTCCGGAATCATACCAAAATGGCGTAAATCGGCAGGACTGATATACTTCAGATAATTTTCTTCATCGCCCTTGCGTTTATCTAATCCCTTACGGAAACCGATTTTTGCCTGATTCAAACGCGAAGCAATCAACCGGTCAATACCTTCAAAAGCACCGCCGCAGATAAACAGAATATTGCTGGTGTCTACTTTCACCATTTTTGCATCCGGATGTTTTCTGCCGCCCTGAGGTGGCACCAACACTTCCGTTCCTTCCAGCAGTTTCAACATACCCTGTTGCACGCCTTCACCGGATACATCACGGGTGATCGAAGGATTATCGCCTTTTCTGCCAATCTTATCAATTTCATCGATATAGATGATGCCGTGCTCCGCGGCTTTTACATCGTAATTACATACCTGTAGCAACCGAGACAGAATGCTCTCTACATCTTCCCCCACATAGCCCGCCTCAGTAAATACGGTAGCATCTACAATGGTAAAGGGAACATTTAGAAATTTCGCAATAGTACGCGCCAGCAACGTTTTCCCGGTGCCGGTTTGGCCCACCAATAAGATGTTTGATTTTTCAATCTCAATCTCATCTTCTTTGCGCTGATTCAGGCGTTTGTAGTGGTTATATACTGCTACCGACAAAAACTTCTTCGCCTCATCCTGACCAATTACATATTGATCCAAAAACGATGAAATATCGCGTGGTTTCACATTTCCAGGTAATTGGAAATGCTCGGATTTCTGCTTCTGCACTAACTCTTCGTCAATAATATGCTGCGCCTGCGACACACACTGATCACAAATCTGCCCTTCAATTCCGGAAATCAGAATTTGCGTATCCTTCTTCTTTCTGCCGCAGAAGGAGCAGCTTGGTTCCGGATCTTTTTTATTCGCCATGATACTCTATTGGTGATTCGATTAAACGTAAATTTAGATAAAATGTTCCTCCAAAGAGAAAATAAAAAGGGCGCGAAGTGTTCCGCGCCCTTCATTTTCAATTTATTAAGAATTATTTGGCGGTTTTGCGGATGAGCACCTCGTCAATCATGCCGTATTCCTTTGCTTCTGCCGCCCGCATCCAGTAGTCGCGATCGCTATCCATGGCTATTTTTTCTAACGACTGACCGCTGTGGTTCGACAGAATTTCATACAACTCATCCTTGATTTTGCGCATTTCATTCACTGAAATCAGGATATCTGAAGTTTTTCCACCAATACCACCCAATGGCTGGTGAATCATCACACGGGCATGAGGAAGGGCTGTGCGCTTGCCTTTTTCTCCGGCACAAAGCAACACTGCCGCCATAGAAGCTGCGATGCCCGTACAAATGGTCGCCACATCCATGTTCACGTATTGCATGGTATCGTAGATACCTAAACCACTGTATACTTCGCCGCCCGGACTGTTGATGTAAATTTGCACGTCGCTGCGCGCATCGCTGCTTTCCAAAAACAACAATTGCGCCTGAATGATGCTGGCGATATAATCATTCACGTCGGTTCCCAAAAAGATGATGCGATCCATCATCAAACGACTGAACACATCTACTTCGCGGAAGGGCATGGGGCGCTCTTCAATCACCGTTCTGGTGAGATTATACACACCCGCCTGATTCACCTGCTCCATGTGTTTATCTACATGAATACCGCCAATACCGTGGTGTTTTACCGCGTAATTCCGAAAATCCTTTGCTTGTTTTGAATCCATAAATACGAATGTAGAATTATTGACGAAATGGGCTGCTGTAAATTGCACACGGTGTGCAGGTGACTATACAGCCCTTTCCTGAGCCAGCACTTCTGCCACTACAAAAATACTGCCGGTTACCAACACCAAATCGCCCGTTGCTGCGGCAGCCAGGGCCCCCTTTAATGCTTTTCTTACCGAGGGATAGGCTTGCCCATTCAAGCCTGCAGCGTGGGCTTCACTGGCCAATAGCGCGGCATCTTTTCCGCGGGGTATATCAGGCCGACAAAAATAATAGTGCGCCCGGGGCATCAGCGGGAAAATTTTAGAAAGATCCTTGTCGCTTACCGTGCCATAAACAACATGCAATTGCCGGTATTTGATCGTTTTGATTTGTTCCATCAACACCTTGATGCCGCCTTCATTGTGGGCACTATCGGCCAGCACCAAGGGGTGCTTTTGCAGCAACATATGTCGACCTATGAAATACGTATCGCGGGCGATGTGCCGAAGACCGCGCTGTAAGGTAAGGGCGGGTAACTCAGGCATCAGCACGCGAAGCGCAGCCAAGGCAGTAGTCAGATTTTTCTGTTGAAATTTTCCGGAAAGATCGGTTTTGAACAATGACTTTTCAAATTGAAAAGAAGAACCGCTAAGTGTGGTTTCGAAATGTAGCAGCCGGTATTTTTTGTCGGCAAAAATTAAAGGTACCGAAGCTTCCCGATCATCGGAAGTTTGATTGACAGCCAGAAATTTCTTCAAAAAAACCGGCGCTGTTTCGTCCTGCATTTCGCCAATAACTACGGGGATACCGGGCTTTATTATGCCTGCTTTTTCACCGGCAATCAGTGGCAACGTATCGCCTAAAAACTGTTGATGATCAAAACTGATGTTAGTAATTACAGAAAGAACCGGTGTAACGATATTCGTGGAATCCAGCCGACCGCCCATGCCGGTTTCCAGCACCACGTAATCGCATTTTTCCTTTTTAAAATACCAAAAAGCCATAGCCGTGGTGATTTCAAAGAAAGACGCATTTACTTTTTGAAACTGTTGCTGCCATTGGGTTACGAACGAACTGACGGCGCGTTTCGGAATGAAAGCGCCATTGATTTTTATTCGTTCGCGATAGTGCAGGTAATGCGGCGAAGCGAATACACCAACTTTGAATCCGGCCGCCTGTAATACCGAGGCGATGATGTGGGTTACCGAGCCCTTTCCGTTGGTGCCGGCAATGTGGATGAACCGCTGCCCCTGTTGCGGATTACCGAGCAATTGGCAGAGTGCGGTAATGTTACCCAAGTCGGCGCGGTAAGCCGCAGCGCCAATGCGCTGAAACATCGGTAATTGTTCCAGCAAGTAATGTTCAGCTTCAGCGTAATTCACACAGCAAACTAAAGATTAAACGGTAAATTATTACAAGCCTACCAGGCCGCCAATAAGGGTTCCAGTTGTACGAGAATTTCTTTTTTGGTAATCCCACTCCGGCGCATCATTTGTAAGCTGGGAGCGCCAGAAGATTTAGACAATTTCTCTCCGTGGCTATCAGTGAGCAAGGGATGATGCAGGAACTGTGTTTCTGAAAAACTGTTTGCACCGATCAGTTCCGCCAGATATAATTGTGCAGCCGTGCTGGGTAGCAGGTCTTCACCGCGTACAATAAAGTTGATCTGATGCGTCAGGTCATCTGCCAGGGAAACCACCTGATAAGCCGGAATGCCATCGCGGCGCCTGACGATAAAATCTTTCATTTCGCGTTCCAGCGAAATGAAGACATCGCCTCTTTTTTGATCTTGAACCAAAACATCATCTGCCGGAGTTGCTACGCGCCAGGCTACATCAGGCGTATGCAGCGGCAATTGTTTTTCGCGGCAGGAACAAGCCATGGCGTGCATGGTTTTGCGCGAGCAGTTGCAGGCGAACACCTTACCCGTAAGTACTAGCTGTGATAACAAGGCATCGTATCGGGCGGTTTGTAATTCCTGCGAGAAATGAAGACGCTCGTCTTCGGCATGTTGCGGGCCTTCATCCCAGACGATTTCCAGCCAATGCAATGATTCAAAAATATCTTCCAGGTATTCCTGCCGGAAGCGCGGCATATCGCGGTCATCAATACGTAGGCGCAAAATGCCGTTTTGCCGACGAACCAATTGTTGAGTCAACAAAAAATTGAAAGCATTGCCGATATGCAGAAAGCCTGAAGGCGTTGGTGCCAGCCGCGAGCGAATCATGCGGTGAACTTAAAAAAAACAGAAACGTCCCATTTATACATGAATTCCTACTCCACTTCCTCCACACTCCACGCCTCGGCCTTTTGCGCGAAGAGGGGCTTCACTAATGCCCAGGTTTCCTGAAACAATTCAGAAGCCCGGTAGCGCGCTAAATCGGCTTCACCTTGCCAATGAGAATAGGTGAAGAAAACAGAACCACTGCGCAACAACTTCACCCCAGTACATCCCGGAAAACCAGCAATGCGCTCTCGGCGCGATTCGAAAATCGACAGAAACTGCGCTTCAGTACCCGGTTGGAAGGTCATCTTTACAATGCGAATCATGTGTTCAAATTATCATAAAAAAAGAAGCCGCGATGATTCGCGGCTTCTATCATCATTTTTAAATTATTATCCATTCTTAATAAAACTGGCCTGCGCCGCCTGAAATTCCTTTTCCATAGCAGCAGCGCGCTCAGGCGAATCATATTTCTTCGCACTTTGCATTAATTCCTGCAACATATAGAGCTGCTCCTGAATAGCCCGGCGCTGCATAAAACCGCCTTGCTGTAGTTGCTGCAGTTCAGCGCGGTCGCCATGATCGCGCGCGCGTTCCAAAATTTCTCCAAAGGCAGATTGATAATACCGCAATTCATCCTTGGCATGCGCCAGCAGTTCATCCGATAACTTCTGCGCTTTTTCTTTCTGCCCTGCCTGATAATAGATATCCGGGAAGTTCACCATGAAGATGCTATACGGAACCAAATTGCCTGGCATTTCCTGCAGCACATGATCAATCACCTGAACCGCTTTGTCTTTCTCTCCCTTCTGCAGCAACGCATCAGCTAAACGCGCATAGTTGCCGCGCAGGTTCATGGTCATACGCAGGATATTTTCATCCAGATAAATTTCCGGGTGTTCTCTCATGCCGCCAAAACGGAATTTCTCCATCATGGTTTTGTACGCAGCATCGCAACGCACAGGCGCTCCCTGTGCACCAGTGCCGCCGCTGATAGGAACAATACGATAGGTCATGCCTTCTAACTGGAAGAATTTATCCATGCCTACGTACGCATCAGGGGCTACCGATACGGCATAGTAAATAGGCCGCTCCATGATATTGTTAGCAACAATATCCAGCGCAATTAGATCATTCTTCATCAGCATATTGCCCAGCGTCCATTGCATACGCGAGGTGATACGCGCATTGTCGCGCGGATCCACGAAATTCATGGTGGTAGCTTTCTGCGAATCAATATCGATGTAAATATTCTTGGCCGGCAAGTACGGTTCCGGATCGCCGCCACCTGCTGCCGTGCGGTGTGCATCGTCATCGGTAGCAATAAATTTCAATACATTCTTCAGCTCTACCGGCGTGCCTTCCGGT
>JAXLUK010000005.1:0-280824 GCA_046329555.1 Chitinophagales bacterium | reverse complement strand
GGTTCTTCGCCATTATAAGTGGGTAGTTTATCTTCGGGTTCATGAAACCAGAACAATTATTCGGAGCAGCTATCGGCCTTCAGTCGCCATGGTTTATCAAGCAAGTTGAATTTAAGGAAGAAGGCAGCCACAGGGTCTTGCATCTATTTGTTGATTATGAAAGGGGCATTGACCTTTTAGGCAAAGATGGAAAGGTCAATAAGGCCTATGATCATGTTGAACGGACGTGGCGTCATTTAAACTTTTTCCAGCACGAGTGTTATTTACATGCTACTGTACCACGGATTAGGCAAGACGATGGTAGTACGCAAATGGTAACGGTACCATGGGCCAGCGAAGGGAGCAGTTTTACGCTTTTGTTTGAGGCCTTTGCAATAGAGTTGTGTAAGTCGGGATTGAGCCTGTCGGCCGCAGGAAGGTTGTTAGGAATTGATGGTAGAATCATTGGGCGAATAATAAGACGTTATGTTGAAGAAGCCCGGTATAGTCAACCCTTAGAACAGGTTCGTGTGATGGGTGTAGATGAAACCTCATCTAGAAAGGGACATAACTATTTAACGGTGCTCACCGATATGGAGCAAAAGAAAGTGGTTGGCATTGGCGTTGGTCGCAACGAGAAAGCGTTTTTAGCCGCTTTACAACAGTGCGCGGTACGGCAGGTTGAACCTCAAAAAGTAGAGAAGGTGGTAATGGATTTATCGCCCAGCTACAAAGCAGCGGTATCCACCCATCTGGCAGCGGCGGAAATCGTGTTTGATCGGTTCCATTTAGAACAGCTAGTGAGCAAGGCTTTAGATGAAGTGCGCAGGAAAGAGGCGGCGCATAGTAAGCAGTTGAAAAACACGAAGTATCTCTGGCTGCGACGGGGTAGCGACTTAGGTATAGAACAAATGGAACAACTTCAGTTTTTGAGTAGTACCTATCCGCAATTGGGTAAAACGTATAGGTTTAAAGAGTGGTTTAAAGAAATATGCAATAGCGCCGATCCCAACACCGCTACATGGTTGATGAAAGAATGGTTATACAAAGCGCAACGAAGTAATATAGCGCCTATCCAAAAAGTAGCCCAATCACTAAAAGCACATTGGAGCGGTATCGTTCAGTATTTTGAAAGTAGGTTAACGTCTGGTTATGTGGAACGCGTAAACCTCAAAATCCAGGAAATTAAACGAATGGCAAAAGGGTATAGAAATATGGAAAACTTCATTATCATGATATATTTCCATCTGGGTAAACTAAACCTCCAAACCCACAAAATATGGTGAAGAACCAAACAATTTGACCAGAACTGTATTCAAAAAATGATTGTTGGCATCACAAGGTTTATAGAGCCAAATCAGAAAATAACTTTTCGAAGAAAAAATATCTAAAGTCGAAATCTCATCATAGGTTGCAGGCACAACTATTGACCGATAGAGAACATAACAAGCAAAGAATATTCCCGTTGTAACGCATAGAAACGTCACCCACAATTGATTGGAATTCGGCTGGTTGTTCAAATTATTCAAAACCCAATAAACATGTTATACTTCAATTGTAGATGAAACAAGAATACTTTACCGATTTCGCTGGAAAAATTCTGTTGTGCGCCTAAATATATTTAACAATTTCTGAAAGGCAATATCCCAGAAGGTCTACGCCAAACGGGCATGTAATCATCCGTGCAATCGAAAACAATTGTTTTTACATTATGGAAATTCTGCCTTATCTTCATCCTTGTGAAAAATACATGACTATGAAACAGTTCTTCCTCGCTTTACTGGCACTGCCCTTAATGGCCGGCGCCGTGGTTAATCCAACCGTTTCAAAACTTTCTGCCGATGAACTCAAACGCATCGACCTCTCCGGAAAATACTCTGGAAAGCGCCATCAATACGCCTACGATCATCAATCTATCCTGCAAACCTTCGAATATGAATTCGACCTGCATCAGGAAGGCCGTACCATCACGGGCACCTCTACCATTATCAAATCCAATGGCGATTATGCCGATATCAAACTCCGCGGTACCATTGTGGGCGATGTGCTGTATTTTGAAGAATATGAAGTAGTGAATCAGGCCAAAGACCCAACCATGGTGTGGTGCTTTAAATCGGGCGGACTGAATATCCGCAAATCTGATGGCGCGCTTAAACTGGTTGGCGCTACCGAAAGCTTCCAGGCCGATTCGCATTATCCTTGCACCGGCGGCTATACCGACCTCACCAAACTTGATAACAGCGATCTGCACCTCAGCGCCGGCACTGCTAAAGAAGACCTGGGCGTGGCTAACCTGCAACTCTCCGCCTTTCCCAATCCGTTTGTCGATAAAACCACCATTTCCTACCAACTCACCAACGATACCAAGGTAACGCTGGAAGTGTTTGATATTAACGGACGACTGCTTACTACGCTCGAAAAAAATCAAAACAAGACAGCAGGCTCGTACCAGCTTCCACTGGAAGTGGCGCGCTTAAACGCTTCCAGCGGCTTCGCCATCATTAAACTCACCGCCGGCAGCGAAGTGCACTCCATCGAAGTGGTGGCTACCCGCTAATCCATTTTCCGCTATATTGCCCGAATGAAGATTCTGGGCATCTCGGCTTTTTATCATGATGCGGCCGCCGCGCTCATTCACAACGGCCACATCATCGCCGCTGCCCAGGAAGAACGCTTTACCCGCATCAAGCACGATCCGGCATTTCCGGTTAACGCGATACAGTATTGTTTGAAAGAAGCGCAAATCAATCTGCACCAAATTGATGCGGTTGCTTTTTACGATAAACCCTTGTTGAAATTTGAACGACTGCTGGAAACCTACTACGCCTTTGCGCCAAAAGGTTGGCTGTCGTTTTTGAAAGCCATGCCGGTATGGCTGAAAGAAAAATTATTCCTGCGCCGCTTGCTGCATCAGGAGTTATCGCAACTGGAAGGCTATCACAAAAACATCAAGCTGCTGTTTCCGGAACACCATCTTTCGCATGCCGCCAGCGCCTATTTCAGTTCCGCATTTACAGATGCCGCCATCCTCACCATTGATGGTGTGGGCGAATGGGCCACGGCCAGCATCGCCCACGGCAAAGACAACCACATCACCGTACTGCGCGAATTGCGCTTCCCGCATTCGCTGGGCCTGTTGTATTCTGCCGTAACGTACTATTTAGGTTTTGACGTGAATGAAGGCGAGTATAAAGTCATGGGGCTGGCGCCATACGCCAACCGGCAAGCACCAGAGGTGTTGGATCTTACCCGGCGCATCCGCACGCAGATGATGGATGTGAAGCCTGATGGCTCGCTGTGGTTAAATCAGCATTACTTTGATTACGCTACTGGCGCGCGCATGGCCCATGATGCGCGATGGGCGGCCTGCTTAGGTTTTGAGAAAAGAGCACCCGAAGCGGCCCTTGAGCCGCATCATGTTCATCTGGCAGCGGCTATTCAGCAAATTACTGAAGAAGTAGTTACGGCTATGGCCAACGAAGCAAAGCGCCTGACCGGCAGCAATAATTTATGTATGGCTGGTGGAGTAGCCCTGAATGGGGTGGCCAATGGAAAATTAGTACAACAACAAATCTTCAAAGAACTATTTGTGCAGCCCGCCTCGGGTGATGCGGGTGGCGCTTTAGGCGCTGCACAGGCGGCCTATCATATCTATTTCAATCAAGCCAAAACAACCACAGCTGAACCGGATTTCATGCAAGGCGCGTTGCTAGGGCCTTCGTTTTCTATTGAAGAAATCATTGATGCGGCTGCAAACTGCGGCGCAGTTTTCACGCGGTATGAAAATGCAACGGAATTATACGCCTACACCGCGCGCCGGATAACCGAAGGTGCGGTAGTGGGCTGGTTTCAGGATAGGATGGAGTATGGTCCGCGCGCGTTAGGCAGTCGCAGTATTTTAGCTGATGCACGGCAGCCTGGCATGCAACAGAAAGTGAATCTCAGCATCAAATTCCGCGAGGGATTCAGGCCGTTTGCACCTGCGGTTTTGGAAGAACATGCCGCGCAATATTTTGACCTCAACCAACCATCGCCCTATATGTTGTTCGTGGTGCCTGTGCATGAAGCCATACGCAAGGCCATGCCCGAAGATGAAGCGCAATGGCCCATGCGCGAGCGCTTACAACTACAGCGTTCGGATCTGCCCGCCACCACACATATTGATTTCTCGGCGCGCGTACAAACTGTAGCGCCGCAACCGCAAACCGCCTTTCGAAAATTGCTGGAATCGTTTTACGAACTTACGGGTTGCCCGGTGTTGCTCAACACCAGTTTTAATGTACGCGGCCAACCTCCGGTTTGTACACCTGAACAAGCATACGCCTGTTTCATGCAAACCGAAATGGACGTATTAGTGATGGGCGCACTGGTGTTTGAGAAGCAGCAACAGCGCAAAATTAAATAAGGGAATAATGGTGGTGGCCGTCGCTCGCGGCATCATACCTCGCCGCGTGCGGCGCCGGGTGCTACACGCTCAAGGTTTTTTGGAAGCAGGCTTGCGAGGTGGTTAGCAACTCAATTTTCACCTTACCGCACTAAGCGGTGCCAGTAAAACCAGTTTGAAAAATTAATATTTGAATGTGCGTATAATCGTGAATTGCGGTTCGCCTGGCCATTAAATAAATGTTTTCATGTCGAGCTTTGCCGGCCTCTTCAATTGATCGCGCCCAATCTGGTTGTTGTAATGCGCGTAAAAAGCTTAGATACTTTTTGCGTTCCAGACAAAACGATTGCACTAATTCATCAACGGTAAATCCAGCGAACAGCTTCAGCCTTGCTATATCGCGTTCAGCATGAATTGGGTAAACTTTTGGTTCCCGCAGCAACAGCGCCATGTAGGCCGTATGGTAATGAAGCGCTTCGAAATTGAGCAGGTGGATTAATGTTTCACGGAACGAGCGCTTACCGGCAACAATAGGTAGCCTAGCAGATTTATCGTCAAACTTCCTGGCGAGTGCCTGAAGGTACAGCACGGTATCTTCCAGGGTCGCCAAAATAGCAGTAACAGCAGGAGCCGAAAATGCGGTGGGTATTGCCTGCTTTTTTTGTTGTACGATACGATGTACTTCGTCTTTGTAGTTGGCTGGGGTCCGCGCCATAATGTTTCAGCAAGTTAATGATTCGAAATAGTATCACCAAAGTCATTGATTCCAACACCTGACAACTGCCTCAATTGCAGCCTTTCCAGCAAATGTCGCACTTAATATTGCCCGCCGCTGCCCGATTAGATAGTTGCTGTGCTCTTCACACGATTCAACAAATTCCTATGGCCAGCTTAACAATTCTCCAAAAACCAGGTGAAGGCGGGCGCTGCTTATATCGCCTACGTAAAAATCTTGCTTTTTATCTATCTGATTGCAAAACCTTATTTTTAGCACATGGAGAATTGGCTGGAGTTGTGGCGATTTATGATGGAACGCAAAAAATGGTGGCTGTTGCCGATGATTATTGTGTTGCTCTTCATTGGCGTATTGGTGGTGATTGGCGGCAGCACGGCTATTGGTCCTTTCGTGTATACCTTGTTTTAACATGAAAGGCAATTCACGAAAAATATACGAAACCATGTTTACGCTCACTGCGGCCATGGTGGTACTGTTTTTTGTTACGGGTAGAAACCACTATGGCTGGCTGGCTGCTGCTGCTGTATTGGCACTGATTGCTTTGGGTAGTGTTCAGTTAAGCGCGCGTATCCATGTGCTATGGATGAAGATAGCGCAAGTGCTGGGCCGTATCAGTTCGGCGGTTTTGCTTACTTTAGTGTTCTTTCTGGTGCTGACGCCAATGGCCGTGATGCGGCGGATTTTTAGCCGGCAAGATGTGCTGCAACTAAAGAAAAAAGAAGCTACCTACTTCACCATCCGCAACCACACCTATACCGCCGGCGACCTGAAAAATGGCTATTAATGGCCTGCTGTTTCCCAAAATTCCTTAAATGGTTTTTCGCGAGTTCAATTGGCACTTTCTTCGAATATCGTAATTCAAAAAAAAGCTCATGACACGCTTCCTTCTTTTCTGTGGCTCGTTACTACTGCTTTCGTCGTGCAAAAATCTGGTGCCGTATTCTGATGCGCTGAAAACCAAGTATCACTTGCAAAGCAGCGATTTGATGCGGGTGCAATTTTATTTGAGCGGCCCCATTACGTTGCAGCGCAAAGTAACCGATGTGGGCAATGCACAAGTGGTGAATGGCAAGGTGAAATTGGTGAACGGCCAATCGATGGAAGAAGTGGTGATTCCGAAGGGCACACCGGGCGTTTTGGTGACTGATGGCGAAGGAAAATTATCGGTGAGTTTTGAAAAAACCGATGCGCATTATTTACGCTTTGGTCCGAACCCTGATTTGCGGCAGCAGTATGTATTGCTGGCTTCGAATTGGAAAAACAAAATTGGGTTGGTGCATTATGCCGGTCAGGAGTACTTCACCTCACCGGAAAGTAGTGAAGCTATTTTGCTGATTGATTTGAAGCATATCCGCAAATACAGTAAAAGCGAGCGCGTAGCTTCGGGCAGGAAGGTGAATTAAATTATTCAGCGGGTTTTTCAGGCGGCGCACTGCGGGCGGTTTACCAGTGCGCTATTTACGGCGCCGGGCGGCAGTGATTGCAGCGGTAGCCCGCAGCACCGCGAGGTACGAGCGGGGCGAGGACTACAAGCGGAAAGCACGGCCCGCAGGGGCCGCCATTAATTTTTCTTCGCTAACAGGTCGTTGTATTCACCGGGCGTATTTAGTAATTCTACTGCGCGGCGCGCCAGCGGATCAGACTGCAATTGCTTTTCAATTTTACCATGAGCCGCATAATAGCGTCCGGTAATTTCTGCTTCCAAAATAGGCAGCATCGCAGCCTTGCTTTTCTCCAGCGCTTCTTTCTTTCCGGTCTCTAAACGCGCCTGCGTTTCCAGAAAAGCGCTCTTTACCGCTTCAAAGTACTTTTCATCTTTCGCATCGGTTTCCAGCTTTTTCAACACGGCATCACTCTCGGTTTGATACGTGAAATTTTTGCCGCGAACGAAGGCTACAAAATCAGCAAAATCGGCATCGGTCAATTGAAATTTGGCAGCCTGAGGGATGGCGGGATGTTGCAGTTTGTAGCGCGTGGCAAAATCAAAGATGAGGTGTTTTTCCTGCAGCGCTTTCACCACTGCCGGCGCATCGGGATGCGGCACGGGCAAATCAGGATCTACGCCGCCGCCGTCCCACACGCGGCGGCCGTTCGTAGTTTTGAATTCTTTCTTGAGCGAATCGGGCACGCGCTTCACGCTGCCGTCTTCGTTGCGCTCGGCATACAACAATGCCTGAATACAGCGGCCGCTGGGAATATAGTAACGCGCCGTAGTCACTTTCAGCATGGTGTTGTACGACAAATTCTTGGTGACCTGCACCAGACCTTTGCCATAGGTTTTTTGTCCCATTACCACAGCACGATCGTAATCCTGCAAAGCGCCGGAAACAATTTCAGAAGCGGAGGCTGATTTGCTATCGGTGAGAATGGCAATAGGGATGCGCGTATCGGCCGGATCGGCCTGTGTTTTAAAGGTGCTGTTCCATTCGGGAACGCGGCCCTTAGTAGTCACTACCAATTTATTTTTCTCGATGAACAGGTTCACGATATTCACGGCCTCTTGTAGTAATCCGCCGGGATTGCCGCGCAAATCGAGGATGAGTCCTTTCATTTCAGGATCCATTCGCTTCAAGCTATCGAACGCATTTTTCACGTCCTTTCCGGCATCGGGATTGAAGATTTTGAGATTGATGCAGCCCACGTGACTATCCAGCATACCGAAGAAAGGCACGTTGGTTTCCTGAGTTTCTTCGCGGCTCAAATTGACCGTTTTATTTTCTCCTGAAATGGTGGTTACCGAAACGGTAACGGCCGAGCCGGCTTGTCCGCGCAAGGCAAGACCAATTTCGTCATTACTTCTGCCAAAGGTTGGTTTGCCATCGATGGCGGTAATTTTATCACCGGGTTGCAAGCCTGCTTTTGCGGCTGGCAGTTTTGGCGTCACATCGGTAATTACCGGAACGGAATCCATTATTTCAACCTGTGCGCCAATGCCCACCAGTTTTTCAGAGTGCTGCATCCGGTAAGTTTCAATCTGCGATTCAGAAATGTAGTTAGTGAACGGATCGAGCGTTTTCAGCATGGCATCGATACCGGTGCGCATGAGTTTAGATGGCTCCGCATCATCCACATAATACATATTGATATCGCGGTAGCAAGCAGTGAAAATATCCAGTTGTTTAGAGAGATTGAAGTAGCGGTCGGTGAACGACAGGCAGGCGATGGCTACTGCTGCGCCGGCAACTGCGTTGATCCATTTATGATTTGAAAAAAACATGTTCATCTTCTTGTGGCAATAATTAATTCTTCTTCAGCAAACTTTTGATTTTGCCTTCTTCACTTAACAACGACAACGCCTTTTTGATGTCGAGATCGTTTTTGAACGACGCTTCGATGCGGGCGGCGTTCCATCCGTACCGGCTGGCGATTTCTTCTTCCAGAATGCCCTTGATTTGTTCTTTTTCGCGCAGCAAATCTTGTTTCTTGTCGTGCATCATTTTTTGCTTCATCGATTCATAATCGCTTCCGATGGCAGCAAAAACGCCCTCTTTCTCGGCCACTTTTTTGAGTTGTTCCAGATCTTTTTCGCTTTGTGTGGTGTACGCGAATTCTTTTGCGGCCACGTAGTTCATAAACGCTTCGTATTCCTTATCACTCAATGAAAACTGCCGGGGATTGCCAATGCTTTCATGCTGTGCGCGGTATTGAATGGCGTAATCGAACAGCATGTTTTTGGTGAGCAAGGCAATAGCGGCCTGACTCAGTTTTTCAGGTTCCATTTCCACATCCGGGTTAATGCCCACGCCATCGTAAACAGTGCGGCCGTTGCGCGTTTTATAGGCTACTTTTAAAGAATCGGCGCGGCGTTTTACAGATCCGTTCGCATCGCGTTCGGCGTAATTAATGGCCTGAATACAGCGGCCGCTAGGGATGTAATACTTGGCGGTAGTGAGTTTCAGTTTGGCATTGAATGGCAATGGCCGTGTGCTTTGCACTAATCCCTTGCCATAGGTTTGCTGGCCAACGATTACGGCGCGGTCGAGGTCTTGCAGCGAGCCACTCACAATTTCCGCAGCGGATGCCGAGCCGCCATCGGTAAGTATCACCATCGGAAGCTTGGTGTCAACGGGGTCGGCCTGCGACATATAGCTCTTGTTTTGGTCTTCTGTTTTTCCTTTGGTAGAAACGATGTCGGTATTTTTGTCTACAAAGATGCTGGCGATTGAAATGGCTTCATTGAGTAAGCCGCCCGGATTACCACGCAAATCGAACACCAATCCTTTCAACTCATTTTTTGCAGAAAGCAGGTTGAGGGCATTGCGCACTTCGTTGCTGGCTTTTTCAGTAAATGAACCCAGTCGGATGTAGCCAACATGATTATCGAGCATGCCATAGTAAGGCACGTTTTTAATCTTGATTTCTTCTCGCGTCAGCACCACATCAAATTCCTTTTCCTGTCCATCGGCCTGTAAACGCGATAATTTGACATTGACAGTAGTGCCCGGCTTGCCTTTCAGCATGCGGCTAACATCGTCACTATTCAACTTGCGAACGGTTTGGCCGTCGATGCTCATGATTTTATCGCCGGCGCGCAGATCGGCCTTTGCGGCGGGAAATCCTTCATACGGTTCCTGAATCATCACAAACTCGCCGCGGGTGCCGATGATGGCACCGATGCCGCCATAGCGGCCTGTTGTTTGTTGGCGGTATTCCGCCATATCTTCTTCCGGAATAAAATCGGAATACGGATCCAGGGAACCGCACATTTCAAACATGGCGGTATTGGTTAGTTTCTCCGGATCCAGTTCATCTACGTAGTAGGTATTCAGTTCTTTGTATAAGGAATTGAATACATCCAGATTTTTAGAAACTTCAAAAAAGGAAGGATTGCTGGTAAAGGCAAAAATTCCGGTGGCCAGCACCGTGGCGGCCATACCCAATAGAAAATAAGAAATGGAAAAGCGCTTCATCGCAGGATTAAACATAGGCGTTAGGCTGCAAAAACCGAAATTGTTTAAGATTATTTACAGACTCCGTTTCAGGCAGTGTCTTATTGGGCATCCAAATCGCTGCGTTGTAGTTGTCCCACATGCTTCATAATGACCGTATTGTTGCGATCCAGCAGGTAAGATGTTGGCCAGGTATGGACGCCGATATCGTTCATTTTTTGCGCCGTATGCAATACGATGATGTGGGGGCCAGCTTGTTGTTGAATGATTTCTAGCCGCTCAACCGGTTCATCGCTGATGCACCACACCTGGCGATTTTCAGGGTCGGCTTGCTGCCAGGCGGCGAACATGGGCATTTCGGCGCGGCAGGGTCCGCACCAGGTTTGGAAGAAGTTGACTACACGTTTCGAGGTGGTGGTGGCTTCGGGTTGGAAAGGTTGTCCATTCAGTGTAGTGAGTTGCAGGGCATCGAGATTAAGCGCCGGAGCCACGCGGTATTTGTAATACAAACCCAGGCCAAGCGCCAGAAGCGCGACTAACGGAATCAGTTTCTTCATCATCACGGTAACATGGATTGTTGAAGAAATCGTTGTTGATAATCGAACTGACTTTTTCGAATCACTTCGTAGGCTTCATCTTTTCCGTACACGGCAGCAATTTCTACGCGGTTGCCCACTTCATCCGGACCTTTTTTATACGTCAGGAAATAATGTTTCAATCTTTTGATCACCGCTTCATTGGCATCGGTTATATCGCGCCATTCATCATACACTTCATCGCCTTGCAATACGGCAATAATTTTATCGTCGGCTTCATTACCATCTATCATGCGAAAGCCGCCAATGGGAATGGCGCGCACCAGGATGCCGCTTCGCGCAATAATTTTTTCAGTTAGCACACAAACATCCAGCGGATCCTGATCGCCGATGATATGGGGTCTTCCGGTTTGTTGTGCGCAGAAGTTGCCTACGGCCACGTCACAAAGTGTTTGAGGAAAGAAGCCGTATAAAGCAGGCACTACATTTGAAAACTGTTGTGGACGATCTACCTTCAGCAATCCGGAATCCTTATCCACTTCATATTTTACGGTATCAGTTGGAACGATTTCGATAAACACGGTGCAAATTTCCGGGGCCTGCGTTCCAATAGAAACGCCATGCCAGGGGTGTTTGGTGAAAGCCGGTGGGGCCGCGTGATGTGATGATTCCATATTATTTCAATACTACGGCATGTTTACGTACTATGCCAATTTCCGGAACCGTAATATCTTTTTCTCCGGAATTAAAATACATCATACCAGAAGTACCGTCGTTGAATTGTTGTGAGAGAATAAACAGTTTCCCTTTTTTAGCAATTTCCGGATAAGGGCGCACGGCTTGCTGATTCCATTTTAATAGCTTCGGATCCGTTAGCAGTTCCAGGTCTGGCCTACTGATAGAACGCAAATCGCAACTGGCCAGCAAGGGTGCACGCAGGGCGCACCACAGTGCGAAGTGCGCGCGGTATTCATCAGGTGTCATGCCGTGATAGGTGCCGCCGCCACTGGTGGCTTTTCCCTGGCCATTGTTTCCAACCAGCAACATATCGGGGTCGTTCCAACCACCCGGGGCGTTATAATGCTTCAGCCGCATCGCCTTTTTTACAATGCGCATCACGCTCATTTGCCAAGGGTTGCCCCCTTTCCACACATCGAAAATATCAGGCGTGATGCGCCAGTAGCTGCCGCCCGCCGCACGGGCCCATTTCCACGGCTGGCGCAGCCCCCACTCGCATACGCTGAAGACAATGGTGCGACCAGAGTTTTTTAGCGCACTGCCCATTTTCTGATAGCGCTGTTGTGCGGCTTTCCGGCTCCATGGCGCGAAGCAGTAATCGTACTTCAGCAAATCAATGCCCCATTCCGCATAAGTTTTCGCATCTATTTCTTCATAGCTAAATCCGCCAAAACATTTGCCGCAGGTTTTATCACCGGCGCAGCTGTAAATGCCCAGTTTCAGCCCGCGGGCATGCACATAATCAGCCAGGTACTTCATGCCATGCGGGAATTTCTTTGGGTCCGCTTTCGGGCGGCCATCGGCCTCTCGTGTTTCAGCGTGCCAGAAATCATCGATATTAATATACTGATAACCCGCATCGCGCATTCCTGTAGCTACCATGGCATCGGCCATTTGCATCAGCATATTTTCATCGATATCTTTTGTAAAAACATTCCAGCTATTCCATCCCATAGGTGGGGTCAGGCACAAGGTGTCGCCTATTGATAAACGGAGTGAATGCGTTGCTTTTCCTACTGGATTTTCTGCAATAATTTCCAGCGTGTAACTTCCAGATTGTTTTACCCTTCCGGAAAGAAGCCCACTGGCTTCATCTAGTACTAACCCTTCTGGAAGCGGGCTTGTAGTAATGTGAATAGCTTGTTTACCTGTTACCGAAATCAATAAAGAAAAAGGCGTATTTGGCCTGTGGCCCATTTGTGCAGGAAGAAAAAATTGCGGAGCACCTTCATTGGAATTTTTTTGCGCAAACGCGGGAACCGCAGCGCCTAAAAACAACCACACCGCCAGAAAAAAGGGAAAGGAAAAGAAGCGTACAAGCATTGCGGCAAGATAGAAAAAACGCCCTATGCCATGAAGTACGGGGAAACAAAAATGGCGCCGGATCTTTTCCGGCGCCACGCAATATTTCATTGAAAAGCCAATTATTGGAACCGAATCGTATTGAAACTTCCAGTAACCGAAATACTCTGCTGCGTACCGCTATTATCGCTGTAATCAAAGGTGCCGGTAAACGTACCTTTCACTGTTTGGCCGGTAGTACCCACGGATACCAGCGAAACCGTACCGGAAGTACCCGTAAAAGCGCGCTGTGTTTGCGCGGTGCCATTGTACTGCTGACAAATCACGGTGGCATACCCCTGCGCATCGTTGCCATTGTCGATAGTATAAGTACCTGCGCTATTACCATGCAAGGTGATGGTCATTTGCAGATTATCAGAACCGCCCTGAACCGTACCAGAAATGGAAATGGCGTACAAGGTGTCAGTTGGTGAGTACACAGCTATACCGCTGGATCCGGTAGTGTTGAATCGAAAAGATTGGTTGCTGAAGGTGCCGCCATTGGCGGTGAAAAAGCATTGAGAAATATCGGCCTGATTACCAGTGCCATTGGCCGGGCAGGTAGTGATATTTCCAAGTGATTGGGTGCCCGGCGAGCTTCCGGTTGTTACGGTTTTTGAATCGCCGAAAATGGCCCCGCTCATACAGTATGGCGTAATGGTATAGGTTTTGTTCAAAGCCAGATCAAGTGACATTTGACCATTCCAAACATCTACGTTAGTTTGATAATCGCCTGATTCAACATGCACCATGCCACTAACCGGATTACCGCTACCATCTATTAAGGTACCTGTGGCTTTGCTGCCGCATGGGCCTACCACCGTGCCGATATCATAGGTTTGGCCAGGCGACAAAGCCGGAATGCTGGCCGTAACCGGATTGCTTCGGTCGCCATATGGATATACCGTAACGGTTAAGGGGAAACCGGAAGCCACACGCATAATGAAGAGTCCCTGATTTTCCAGTTGAATACCGTTTTGCGGGCGGTTGCCACTGCCCGGAGTGGCATCAGCAACATTGGCATCGGCCGAGGAAATAACGTTTCCATTGCAATCAACTACCTTGCCCTTTACCCAAGCTACGTCTTCATCGCGGTCGGTATTCCAGGTGCTAAAGTGCGTTACTGTTCCAACGTAAAAACTTCCTTGCTTGGTGGCCGTTCCTTCTTCTTCCCAAATGCCTGTTGTTTCATTCAGGTGCCATAATTTAATAGTTGCCGGAGCCGTTGCTAATTGCGAAGCGTCGATTGGCAATTTCACAGTGGCGGTTTTTCCGGAAGCCACTTCCAACTGATTACCTGAAGCATCTTCCATCTTAACGGCAATCATGCCATACGACATCAACTGGCGCTCCGTTCCTGATGAAGAGCGCGCATTCAAATCGCCACCGGGTGTCATGCGCGAGAAATTCGCATCGCCCGGATTGAAATGGTATGTGAAGAGATTGGCGGTTCCGGAGAACGCCGATCCATCGCTGTTCTGTAATCCACCCGCTGGTAACACTACCTGTGCAGATGATCCAACTGTTCCACCGGTTGTGGCATCTACCGTTCCACTTAAATTCTTTTTTACCAAAACGATGCGCACCTGAGCAGAAGCCTTTTGTGTGGCTTCAAAGCCGATAGCTGCTTCGAAGTATCCGGGCATAGACGCTTTTACTACCTGACGACCAGCATTCATCGTTACTTCATCAAAAACATAAAAGCCGTTGTTGCTGATAAATGTTTTTGATCCGAACACTACAATGGCGCCAGTGAGCGGTTTCATATCCTGATCTACCACAGTGCCATGCAACTTAATGGTCTGCTTCAGCACATTCGGATTAGATTCTTTCTTCTTGCAACCTGCTATTAATAGAACAGCAAATACCAGAAGGTAACTGAGTTGTTTATACATATAATGATGTTTTGTGAAGCAAATATGTGGAGAGTTTAGACGGTAATGAAGGACAAAAAAAGCGTTCACTTACCGCCACTGGAGGCCGCTCATTATTTCGTGAGTTGGAAGGCATAACAAACTTCGTCTAAAGTAGTGCCACCTATAGTAACCGGCTTGATGTGCTGTTGTTGGCCACCCTGTTTGATATAGAAAGCCACACTGGGATTTTCTTTCAAAACCCAAAGAACCAGGCTTTGATACCCCTGTTTTGATAACCACTGCCTAGCCATTTGCCAAAGTGCGTTACCATAACCGCTTCGCTGCGCCTCTTCCAATATATAGAAGGCATAAACTTCTGCCGAACCAGAATGTCCTTCGGCAGGCCCAACGGAAATAAAGCCCACTACTTCCTGTTTAATTTTCACCACGAAAACACCATGGTTTGGTGTTGCAAGAATTTGTAACCACCACTGATAGCGCTGAGTTTCATTCAAGGCTTCCAGATATTCCTTTGACAAAAGCGTGGCGTAAGCAGTTTGCCATGTACGTATGTGAACCCGGGCTATAGCCGCCGCATCGGTTTGTTGTGCAATTGAAAACTCCACGGATTCCATGCAGGTAAGATATTAGTTTTCTACCTCCGCGAATACCCCAACTTTGTTTATCCTTGCAATATGATCAAAGCCATCATTGGAAACGAGTCGTTTGTAATTGATCAGAACGGCATCAATGGCAAGGAAGCCGATTGGGATTTGCTGCAAGTAGATGGGCAAACCTTCCACATTATTCGGAACAACACTTCCTTTAATGCTACGGTGTTATCTTTTAATAAGGAAGAAAAAACCGTGGTGATTCGGGTGAATGGCAACGAGTACGAAGTGCAACTGAAAGACAAGTACGATTTACTATTGCAGCAAATGGGCATGGCAGGCGGCAGCGGCGTGAAGGTGAATACGTTTAAGGCGCCGATGCCCGGCTTGATCAGAGAAGTGGTGGTGCAACCGGGTGCAACCGTTCAAAAAGGTGATATGTTGCTGATTCTGGAAGCGATGAAAATGGAGAATGCGTTGAAGTCGCCGCGCGAAGGGGTGATCAAACGAGTAGCTGTAGAAAAGGGACAAGCCGTTGAAAAGGGGCAATTACTGATTGAGTTTGAATAGCTAAGGTACCGGATCGTAACCGCTGCCACCCCAGGGATGACAAGAACTAATACGGCGGATGGTTAGCCATAAACCTTTTAGCGCGCCATGTTTTTTCAGTGCCTCAATGCCATACTGACTGCAGGTGGGCGTGTATCGGCAAGCTTGCGATAGGTGCGGGGAAATCATGAGCTGGTATCCGCGAATCAGAAGAATAAATAAACGACTCAACACCATACAAAGATGACACTATTCAATCAATATTCGGTATGGGAAATGGCGCTCTTCCTAATCAGTACCTTTAATGCTATACTATTTCTACAATCAGGATTGGATAAAGTTTTTGATTACAGTAGCAACCGAAGCTGGCTGGAAGGACATTTTGCCAACAGCATACTTCGCGGAACGGTAGGCATACTGTTGCCAGTGATTACGCTGCTGGAGTTATTAGCGGGATGTACCTCAGCGGCCGCGGCCATTTTGGAAATTACCGGAGGCCACCAGCGCGTGATGGCTACCTCGCTTACTTTGTGTTCGTTGTCGCTACTGGCGCTCTTTTTCGGCCAGCGCGTTGCCAAAGATTATGCAGGCGCATTTACTTTAGCTGGTTATTTTGCGGTAGAACTGCTTGGGTTTCTGTTGTTGCTGCGTGGTTGAAAACAAGCGATACTATTTCCGCAGAACGGCATTCGTGCTATATTTGCAGGATGTTTTTGCAGGATGTAGAACGGCGCAGTAACCTCACCCCTGAAGCGTTTAGGGAAGAATATCTATTGCCCGGGAAGCCAGTGGTGTTCACCGATCTCACCAAAAACTGGCCTGCGTTGCAACAGTGGAACGCCTCCTTCTTCAAAACAAAATACGGCCATCTGGACGTGCCGGTATACAGCAGCAATTACTCGAAGCCTGGTAAAGGCTATATGGCAGCTGACACCAAAATGCCATTACGTGATTTTCTTGCAGCTACCGAACAAGGCAACACCGATTTGCGCTTGTTTCTTTACGACATCTTCCAACCTGCACCTGAGTTGCGCAACCACTTTCAGTTTCCTACCATCATGGGAAACTTTGAGACACGTTTTCCCTTTATGTTTTTCGGTGGTGCCGGCAGCGAGGTAACGCTCCACTACGATATAGATTGTGCCAATGTTTTCCTGACGCAGTTTGAAGGTCATAAGCGGGTGGTGTTGTTTGCTCCTGAAGAATCGCGCAAAATTTATCATCATCCGTTTACAGTGAAATCGCTGATTAACCCACGCGAGCCTGATTATGAGAAGTTTCCGGCCTTGAAAATGGTAAAAGGTTACGATACCATCCTAAAACACGGCGAAACCATTTTCATGCCTTCGCGCTACTGGCATTACATGCATTACCTTGATTTTAGTTTCGGACTGGCCTTGCGGTCATACAACAACTTCAGCGCAAGGATGCGCGGCGCTTTCAATATTGCCGCGCATTTTGCCATCGACAAAGGCTGTAACCTAGCCGCACCGCGCCATTGGCATGAGTGGAAAGAGCGCAAGGCGTATGAATACGCAAGACCTTTTGAAAACTAAGTAACACGTTGTCAACTTTAAAAAAATTTTCAACTAACATCTTGTAGTTTTTGAAAGATTTTTTAATTGCGTCTCACTGATAATTTTTTTAAAAAAACAAGAGCAGAAAAAATTTTTTTCTGAACATCGTTTTTTACATTTACACACACAATCCATAACCGCTTACCTTTTTATACACTTAAAAACTCGTTATAAATAACATGATGCAAAAATCGGCCCCGCAAGTATGGAATGCCTGTCTGGAGATTATAAAGGATAATGTGAGTGCACAAAGTTTCAAGACGTGGTTCGAGCCGATCAAGCCGGTAGAAATCAACGGAACGGTATTAACGATTCAAGTTCCAAGTCAGTTTTTCTATGAATGGCTGGAAGAACATTATGTATCGCTGCTGCGCAAAACCATTAAGCGTGAATTGGGCAACGAAGCCCGTCTGGAATATCGCATTGTGGTAGAAAACACCAGCAGTTCCAGCAAACCTTCTACCGTAAACTATCCTAACTACAATACCGGAAACAACGCCAACCCTGATTCCAGTTTCCCCTTGTTCCTGCAAGGCAACTCTATTAAGAACCCGTTCATCATCCCGGGTTTGAAAAAGATCAATATCGATTCGCAGTTGAATCCGAATCTGAATTTTGATTCTTATGTAGAAGGCGACTGCAATCGTTTGGCGCGCAGTGCCGGTTTTGCCGTAGCACAAAAGCCAGGTGGCACAGCCTTCAATCCACTGGTATTATATGGTGGAGTTGGTTTAGGAAAAACGCACCTGGCTCAGGCGGTTGGTAACGAAGTGAAGCAAAACTTCCCTAACAAAACCGTATTGTACGTTTCCTCTGAAAAATTTACCAATCAGTTTTTTGATGCGGTGAAGAACAATTCGGTTAACGACTTCGTTCATTTCTATCAACTTATTGATGTGTTGATTGTAGATGACATCCAGTTCTTCTCGAACAAAGAAAAAACTCAAGACATCTTCTTCCATATCTTTAATCATCTGCACCAGAACGGAAAGCAGTTGGTATTAACTACCGACCGTCCTCCGCGCGACTTGGAAGGCATGGAAGAAAGATTGTTGTCTCGTTTCAAATGGGGATTAAACGCTGATTTGCAAATTCCGGATTTTGAAACGCGGATTGCAATTCTTGAAAAGAAGATGTATGCCGATGGCATCGAACTGCCGCGTGAAGTGGTAGAGTTTGTTGCCTATAATATCAATACAAATATCCGCGAACTGGAAGCCGCGCTCATTTCATTGTTGGCGCAGGCCTCATTGAATAAAAAAGATGTGGATCTTGATTTGGCGAAGAAGATTATCAAGAACTTTGTAAAGAGTATTTCACGCGAAGTATCTATTGATTACATCCAGAAAACGGTTTGTGATTACTACAGCGTTCCAATGGATCACCTCAAAGAAAAAACCCGCAAGCGCATGATTGTGCAGGCGCGTCAGTTATCGATGTTCCTGGCTAAGAACTATACTAAGAATTCATTGAAGGTTATTGGAAAACACTTTGGTGGCCGCGATCACAGTACCGTTATTCACTCGTGTCAGGCGGTACAGAATCTGATTGATACCGACACAGAATTCCGCGAACAGGTTGGTGAGATTCAAAAGAAAATACAGATGAGTATTTCATAAAAAAGAAGGGCGCTTTACTTAAGCGCCCTTCTTTTTTACCAGCTGCCGCCGCTGCCGCCGCCGCTAAAGCTACCGCCGCCAAATCCAAAACCACCACCACCGCCGCCGCTGCTAAAGCCGCCGCCGCCAAATCCACCGCCCGGCCAAAACGGTCCTCTATTCCATCCGCGGCGTGAAAATGTTCCGCCACCGCCGCCGCCCAAACGCGACAAAACAATTACAAGGATTATAACTACTATTATCAGGAAGATAACTACCGGAAGCGGTATTTTATCTGCTTGCTCATTATCGTCTTCATCCGCCTGAAATTTTCCCGAAAGCACTTCAAACATAGCCGTTGTGGCTTCATCAAAACCGGCATAAAAATTACCAGCCTTGAAATTCGGCACCATGATTTTTTGGTAAATGCGACGACAGACATTTGTATTCAATCCATCTTCAACACCATAACCGGTTGCGATATATCCCTTGCGGTCGTTCTTCGAAACAAGAATCACCACCCCATTGTGTTTTTCCTTCTTTCCAACACCCCATTTTTCGCCCAACGTAGCCGCATATTCCGCTTCAGGCGCACCCTCTAATGAGGGAACTGTAACAATCACAATTTCGGTAGAAGTAGAATCGTAGTAGGCGCGCAACTTGTGATCCAGTTGCTGGGCTTCATCGGCAGATAGTAAGCCGGCAAAATCGTTCACCGGTTGCGGTGGATCTGGTTTAGCAGGAATATTTTGCGCCCAGCTCAACAAGACGGAAAAACAGAACAACACCATCAGAAAACTGTTGCTGATCGTTCTTCTCTTTATGGTAATTCCTGTATTCACGTTATTCGCCCTCGCTGATTTCGTCGCTCAATTCATTTGTATCCTGTTGCTGATAAGGAAAATGAAGTTTCAATTTTTCTCCAATCAACAAAATAGCAGCACAAAGACCTTGTACCATTTCATTGCCCGAAAAATGTTGTCGCATTACTTGCGCGGTTTCGTTCCAGAAATCGTTTCCCACGAAACGGTGAATTCCCTCATCGCCAACCACGGCGAATTTCCGGTGTTCCGTGGCCAGAAAAACCAACACGCCGTTCCGCGCTGCCGTTTCTGTCATCTTCAGCCGATGAAAAACAGCAATTGCATCCTGCATCGGATCTTCCGAACATTTAGGCTGCACATGCACTCTGATTTCTCCGGAGGTTGCCTTTTCCGCCTGGCGAATCGCCGCTACAATCGCTTGCTTTTCCGATTCGCTGAACATCACTTTACAGCTTAATTTTTGGTGCTACCTCAGAACCAGCTTCGGCTTTGAAATATCCTTTCGGTTGGAATCCGAACATTTTAGAGGTTACTACATTAGGGAAAGTCTGAATGGAAGCATTGTATTCATTGGCCAGATCGTTGTACTTCTTAATCTGAAACGCAATGCGGTTTTCAATATCGGTCAACTCGTTGCGCAAATCAGTGTAGCCTTGAACTGCTTTCAAATCAGGATATTGTTCGAAAGTGACCAGCAAGCGCGATAAATTACTTTGCGCTGCCTGGAATTTATCGATATCCTCCTGCGTTAATTTCTCGGGATCTATCTTCGTTTGCGTAGCCGATGCACGTGCCTGAATAATTTTTTCCAGCGTTTCCTGCTCGTATTTTCCGGCAGCCTTCACCGTTTCCACAATATTTCCAACCAGGTTGGCCCGGCGTTGATATTCGTTCTCCACGTTCGACCATTGTGCTGTAACGGCTTCCCGGCGCTCAATCATGCCGTTGTAACCGCATGAAGAAAGCATAGAGGCGATGACGATGATGGCGCTAAAGCGCAGGATGTTTTTCATAATGTGCTATTTGTTGCAATGTTATAAAAGTTAGACGAGTAACCTTCCGGTAAATTGTAAGGTGTTTGATGGTAGCGAGAAAAAAATGACCAAACCCCTTGACAAACGTATTAAGCCAGTTTATTATGCCAGTCCTGCATTCCATATACATGAAGAAATCACTATATCTATTACTGACAGTGGTTGGCCTGCTACCCGCATGCCTTTCTGCTCAAGTTCCGCAAGGGCTTAATTATCAGTCGGTTGCCAGAAACGGCTCGGGTCTTTTGCTGATCAACCAACCGGTATCGCTGCGCGTCACCATTCACGATTCAGTGGCGGCTGGTCCTGCACTATATACCGAAACGCATACCGTTCAAACCAATGCGTTCGGAACATTTGGCGTGGTGATTGGCGGTGGCATCGTTACCCACGGCACATTTACCGGAATTGATTGGAGTCGCAATGATAAATTCATGCAAGTAGAAATGGATTTCAACGGAGGCACCAATTTCACCAACATGGGCACTGAGCAATTGATAACGGTTCCTTATTCTTTCTATGCCGGCAGCTCTAAAGGTGATATTGTTAGCATTACGCATGATACCACCGGCATCATTAATGTGCTAACCCGCGGCAACACCATCAGTGCTGCTAAGCCCATATGGATGGTTGGCGGAAATAAAGGTTTGACGGCTACGAATAATACCATTGGAACTACTGACAATACCGATTTAGTATTGATTAGGGGTGGAAAAGAAAGTATTCGGCTCACAACTGGAGGTGCGCTTCTGGTTACTGGTGACGCTACAGGTACAACCCCTGTTGCGGGTGCGGGCAAACGCCTGATGTGGATACCCGCAAAAGGCGCATTCCGCGTAGGCAGTGTATCTGGAACAGCATGGGACGATGCGAATATTGGCGCGGGATCGATAGCAATCGGTAATGATGTATTAGCGTCGGGCGCGAATGCCATCGCCATGGGTAATGGCTTAATGGCCACGGCTACAAACTCCACAATTGTAGGAGCCTACAACGATACTTCCGCTGCTGTTGGCGTTAACAAAACAGAAGTGTTGTTCCAGGTAGGCAACGGATCGAATACGGCGCGTTCCAGCGCATTCACCGTTGCAAGAAGCGGCCGGATTGTGGCTCCATCCTTGGTAACACAAAATATTTCGGTTCAGGATACTACAGTAGGATCAATATTAGGCGCGCTTACCGGACCTATCACCATCAATCCGCAGAACAAATCATTTATACGTATCTATTCTGGCGCGTTGCCGGTTACGGTGCCACTTACTCTGGCTAATGGCACGAAAATCGGGCAGATCTTAATTATCGAAGCGCTAGCTTCATTGCCCACTTCATCAAACGGCATTCGCATCAATGATGCCACGCAAGGGGCTTCCACCAGCGGTAATACCAGCTTAAACAATGGCTATGTAGAATTGCAGCATACAGATATGCTCACACTGATATGGGACGGCACCTATTGGGTGGAAATTGCCCGCAGCGATAAAAACCATCAATAGTATGGAAGCTGTAGCAACCCAAATCCAGCCATTTGAAGCAATTGTGGCAAAGGCTGAGCGCCTTTGCGATATGCGCAACGAGGATGCGTTGCCGCTGGTAGAGGAAGCCCAAGAGCGCGCGGCCTTAAGCGGCAATATCATTGCTGTAGCTACTTCAAAGTATTTACGTGCTTACTTCGAGTGTTTTGTAAGAAACAACTACGACAATACCATCGACATCATCTCTTCCCTTTTAGATCAGTTAGAGAGTGATGATCTGGAGCAGATCGGTCATAAGCTCTTTATGGTTTTGGGAAATGCTTTTCAGTTTAAGGGAGATGTTTATGAGGCTCAGCAAACTTATCTGAAAGGTATTCGATTATTAGAACATAAGGCCACCATTTCTTCAGCAGAAAAAAAGTTTCACGGAGCATATTACTATAACATTGCGTTGTTGCTCTGTGCCTCGCAATACCGTTTAGATACTGAAGATTATCTGAAACGGGCTATCGATATCTATGAGGAGTTGCAGGAGCCCTTTAAGTTGTCGATGTGTTACCTGGTGTATGGTTCCTTTTTTGAGAAGGCGGGAAACAATGAAGCCGCGCTGCGCGAATTCAGAAAAGCGCTGGATATCAGTACCGCTTCAGGCGATGAGTACAGCATTGCGCTTATCCGCTCAAATATGGGCTATGTAGCCAACAATCTGGGTCAATATAGCCAAGCAGAATCTCATTTCTCTGCAGCGCTTCAATACTTTGAAGGACATCAACGCCAATTTGAAATTGGCATGACGAAGATGGGAATTGGCGTATGTTATTTTAAAACTGGCGCACGCGATGTTGGTTTAACGCAGCTATATGCAGCCGAGAAGATTTTCGTAGCCATGGACAACAAGCAGGAGTTGTCGGAATGTCATAAAAAACTGGCTGCATTACTGGCAGAAGATGGCCAATGCAATAAAGCGTATCACTACTTGCAATTGCATAACGAGGCATTGCTGCATTTCTTTGACACCGAAAAAACTAATGCTTTAGCGCGGGCTAAAAAAGAGTTTGAATCTGAACAGAAAGAAAAGGAGGCTCATCTATTAAAGCAGAAGAACGAAGAGATTCAGCAATACGTTATCAAGCTGGAGCATTCAAATAATTCCCTGAAACAATTTGCACATGTAGCTTCTCACGACTTAAGGGAGCCTGTGCGTATGATTCAAAGCTATCTCACACTTTTGGAACGCAGCTTAGGTTCAGCTGTCACAGAGTCGCAAAGAGAGTTTTTAGGTTTTGCTGTTGGTGGTGCCAAGCGGATGGACCGACTGATAGTAGATTTGTTACAGTTGGCAAAAGTTGACGCTAATCCGCGTATTGAATGTGTTCGCCTTGAAAATGTAGTGGATGAAATCAGACTGAATTTATCGTTGCTATTGAACGAGAAAAATGCCGCTATCATTTCCGGAAATCTTCCTTCGATTAATGCTGACCGCACACAGATTTTGCAATTGTTTCAAAATCTAATAGGGAATGGCTTGAAGTACAACGAGAATAAAAATCCGGTGGTGAAAGTGAAGTACGTGCAGCATCACGACACTTTTGATTTATTGATTTCTGATAATGGCATCGGTATACCAGCACATAGCCGCGAACGCGTATTCGAAATCTTCACCCGTTTGACTACCGATAAAGAATATTCCGGAACAGGTATTGGCTTGTCAATCTGCAAGAAAATTGTAGATGGCTTGAATGGCAAAATCACCATTACTGACGGTGTTAATGGCGGAACTACATTTAAAATAACGCTGAAAAACGAATTGCTTAACCAATCGCTATGATAAAACCCGTTTTGATTTCAGGAATGATTGCATCTGCCTGCATGACTCAGGCGCAGATTAGGGCATGGCACGTGATTGCTCCCGCTGGAATTTACGCCACCGCTGCGCGGGGAAGCATCTCCTCTACTGTAGCAGAGATGACTATGGTATCCACCCTTACAAATAATAGCGGCACATTAACGCAAGGCTTTCAACAAACCGGCAAAATGGTAGCTGCCGATGTTTCAGCCATGTCTGCATCTACCACTGCTTTACCTATAAAGCTGTTGAATTTCGAAGGTCACCGTAATGGTTCGTATAACGAGCTTCATTGGACCACAGCAACTGAAATTGATAATTGGGGGTTTGATGTAGAGCGGCGTTCAGCTGCGGGATATGTAACTATCGGAGAAGTAAGAGGGCGAGGCAATAGCAGTAGTATGTCGAATTATCAATTCATCGACCAGCATCCTGAAAGTGGCGTAAATTACTATCGTTTAAAGCAGGTGGATTTGGATGGACGATTTGAGTACAGTGCTATCATTGCCGTATCTGGTGGAGATGCTACTGAAGATGCCACTGCATTTAGTTTGTTCCCCTTACCTGCAACGGATCAAATTAATCTGATGGCTGAATGCCCGAAAGCACAATCTGTTGAAGTTCTCATAACTGATATGCTTGGCGAATCGGTTATTCACCGTACGTATTCATTAGAGGCAGGTTATAATCTTCAACCAATTGATGTTAAGCAACTGGCACAAGGTCAGTACACGGCTCAAATCCGGTTCGACAACCAATCCAAAGTTATTCGCTTCAGTAAGAGTTAGTGCCCTATTGCTTATTCTGCAATTGGTGTGTTGCTTTCAGCTGATGGTTGTTGAAAATCAGCAACTTTTTCTTCTGCTGGTTTTTCTGTAGTCTTTTCATCAAAAGGCCGTTTGCCCAGTAATCTTTCCAAATCATCTTTGAAGATTACTTCTTTAAGCAGCAATTCGTTGGCTACCAAATCCAGTTCGCTGCGTTTTTCTGTAAGCAGCTTTTGTGCTCGTTCGTATTGTTCATTGATCAGTCGCTTCATTTCCTCATCCATTACATGCGCTGTTTCATCGCTGAATGGTTTGCTGAAGGCCTGCTCATTCATCATATTGTAATACGACACGTTGCCAACTTTCTCACTCATACCGTAAATAGCTACCATGGCATAGGCTGTTTTCGTCACCTGGTCGAGATCGCTTTGTGCGCCGGTAGATATTTTTCCAAAAACTAGTTTTTCGGCAGCGCGCCCACCCATCGTCATACACATGCGGTCGTGAAGCTCTTCTGTTGTTGTTAGATATTTTTCTTTTGGAAGATATTGCGCATAGCCCAGTGCGGCCACACCGCGAGGTACAATAGACACCTTAACCAGCGGATGGGCGTATTCTAAAAACCAACCACATAATGCGTGGCCCGCTTCATGATAAGCAATCACCTTCTTTTCATCAGGCTGGATGATTTTATTCTTCTTTTCCAATCCCCCAATCACACGGTCTATAGCGTCATTAAAATCCTGGAACGTCACATCTGTTCCTCCTCTGCGGGCTGCAATTAAGGCTGCTTCGTTGCAAATATTGGCAATATCAGCACCAACAAATCCCGGAGTTTGAGCAGCTAATTTTGCGGGATCCACCTCTGCAGCTACTTTAATTCCTTTCAGGTGAACATTGAAGATTTTTTCTCTTCCTTTTAAGTCTGGTTCGTCTATAGAAATCTGGCGGTCAAAACGACCCGGGCGCAACAAAGCCTGGTCTAATACATCAGGCCGGTTTGTGGCTGCAATCATAATCACGCCCTTATCGCCACTAAAACCATCCATTTCTACCAGTAACTGATTGAGCGTACTTTCGCGCTCATCATTTCCCTGAACTACATTTTTGCCGCGCGCTCTTCCCACCGCATCAATCTCATCAATGAAAATGATACATGGCGCTTTCTCTCTGGCCTGACGGAACAGGTCACGCACACGAGACGCACCTACGCCAACAAACATTTCTACGAAATCACTTCCGGAAATAGAGAAAAACGGAACCTGCGCTTCACCTGCCATCGCTTTTGCGATGAGGGTTTTCCCTGTTCCCGGAGGGCCAATCAACAGCGCACCTTTTGGGATTTTTCCACCTAATGCTGTATATTTCTTGGGTTCTTTAAGGAAGTTCACAATCTCCATCACTTCTTCCTTTGCCTCATCTAAACCGGCAACATCTTCAAACGTTACTTTGATTTTTTCGTCTTTATCGAATAGCGTTGCCTTACTTCTGCCGATATTAAAAATATTTCCGCCGGGACCGCCCACACCGCCGCCCATCCGGCGCATCATAACTACCCAAAGACCGATGAAGAGCGCTACCATCACCACAATGCTGATGAGGTTGCTCCAGTCTTTGCCTGGCTCATAATCTACTTGCGCCTCGCGCAATCCTTTGTTTTCCTGATAGAATTGGGTGATAAATTTATCGAAAGCTTCGTTCGAAGCCACAGTAAAACTGAAATGCGGGCCACGGTTTACGCCATTGAACCGGTTCTTTGAAACCTCTTTGTAGTAGCCGCTGTTTACCGCAGAATCAGATAGTGTCACTTCCGCATCCTTGCCACCAATAATTCTGATTTCGCTCACATCATTACGCAGTAACATTTCCTTTAACTGCGCTGTTGATATCGGAGAAACAGAACCATTCATATAGTTCATCACACCCCAAAGAAGCACCAATCCTACAAAGGCATACACCCAAAAGAAGCTGAATTTGAAATCATCATCGTCTTCTCCCCTACCTTTTCGAGGATTGCTATCGCGAAACAAACGCGGTTCCTTCTTTGGTCGCTTTTCGTTCTTCTCCGGGGTCTCCTGTGTCTTCCTTTCTTCCATACTATGGTTCGCTATCTTGCTTTTTTCTTAGTTGATTTCTTAGGAGCAACTTTTTTCTTTGCTGCTGTTTTAGTAGGACGGGTTACAGTGGTTTTTATTGCATCACTTTCGTGATGTTCTGTAATAATGGCATCGCTCCATAGTTCTTCCAGTTGATAAAAATCTCTCTTTTCACGATAGAAAATATGAGCCACAACGTCAACAAAGTCTACAATAATCCATTCGCCATTTTTCTTTCCTTCGTGATGATAAGGCGGATAACCATTTTTTCTGGTTGTCTCCACAATGCTCTCAAAAATCGCATTCACCTGAGTAGGCGAATCGCCGTGAGCAATAATAAAATAGTCGGCAACGGTATCTGGAATACCCCGTAAATCGAGGCTCACTACTGATTGTCCCTTCTTTTCAAATATGGCATCCACTACAAGAGCCTTGAGCTGGTCGGCTGCACTGCTTTTTCTTTTCGGCAATAGTTTTTAATTTTTGAAGGATTAAAAGTAATTCATTTTTCGGGATGGTTAATTTAGCAGCCGCAGGAACATGACAAAAACATTATTTACCGGTCAGGAAAAAATTTGGTTAGAAACTGTTGACAGCACCAACAATTTTTTGAAAGAAAAGTTGAAGGAGGGCCGCTTAAGTGAAGGTACCGTCGTGATAGCCCGAGAACAACAATCCGGGCGCGGCCAAGAGGGAAACCAATGGCTATCGGAATCCGGACAGAATGTAACCGCGAGTTACGTTTTTTATCCTAGAATGGTAAGCCCTGACCGTCAGTTCTGTTTAAGTATGGCCGTCAGTCTTGCACTGAGAGAGAGTTGTGAGTCGCTAACGGGTAAAGAGTTTCATATTAAATGGCCAAATGATATTTACTATGGAGACGAGAAAGTGGCTGGCATCCTTATTGAGAATAGTATTCAAGGTAGCAGGATAGAGAGTTGTGTTGTTGGCATTGGATTGAATGTAAATCAAACCTTCTTTGACATTTCACTGCCGAATGCAACTTCCTTAAGAAATATTGAATTTGGGTTTTATCCGATAGAAAGCGTTGTAGAAACGATATCATGGTATTTAGAAAAGTACTATTCACAATTACGACAAGGCCATTGGAATTTTTTAGAACGGGCGTATGAGTCGTCAATGTACCGATATCACCAAACGGCAAACTTTCAGCATCAACGCAAGCGTTTTCGAGGTCAAATTGTAGGCGTTACTAAGGAGGGTAAATTGATTATCGAGAGTGAGGGAAAGGAGTTAAAGTTTGGTTTGAAAGAAGTTATATTTATTAAATAGAAAAGGGCGGTTAAACCGCCCTTTCTTATCATGAGACCAGCATGGTCCTATTTGTAAGTAATCATAATACGAATCTTGGCGGTTCCTGCGGCAGCATCTTCAAGCACTACGCCCAACATCATTCCCGAAGTTGCCTTAACAGCTTCTCCCTTAGCATTCGTAGTTACCCAATCGCCTTTGCGTAAAGGTTCTGCCGTTTTCACCTGTGCAACGCCTGATGTAATCATCACGCGGTCGATCCGGGGAGAATTCATCTCGCCAAACACGCCGATGATGTTCATGTCACCGGCAGTTGATGGTTTATAGAACTGCCCGTCGAGGCGCGCCGTAGTAGAAGCTACGATATCTCCGGTTTGAAAATCATTCAGCATTTTCCGCGATTCTCCCTGAGCCCACGAAGTGATTGCTCCGGCGCACATCAACAATGCTATTATATATTTCTTCATAATGATTAGTAATTAAAGATTAAGGTCTGATTTCAACAACACTCAAATAACGTTCGCCCAGCACAAAACTTTCCGTAGACAATGTACTTGAGTTAGAAGCCCAATATTCCACCGTATACGTGTTGCTACCAGCGGCAGCTCCAGTGTCGTTAAAGTTGATACTGACATTTCCTGTAAGTATATAGAAAACAGCACCACCATCGCTGGTCCAGGCAGATGTTCTTGCTACTTCTGTACCATTTCTAGTAATTCGGAAGAAAATTGTTTCCGGAGGAGTGCGATTTAAGAAATCTGTTTCCCAGCGAGCGGTGAAGTGCACTTCTACAAAACTTCCGCTGGCAACAGTCCGCGTTACTGACAATCCACCGGGAACAGCCTGGAAGGTGCCTGGCGTATAACCATTGATGCCTGTTCCGCTGGAAGCATTAGAGTATGAACCGCTATTATTTCCTAAACAAAGAACTTCTGCTGTAGCCGATGTTGAAGTAATTCCCTGACCCGTTGTTCCACTAGGACCAGTAGCGCCGGTAACTCCGGTTGCACCGGTTGTACCGGTTAAGCCAGTGGCTCCCGTAGAACCTGTTACACCAGTTGCCCCTGTTGCGCCGGTAGCTCCTGTAGCGCCGGTTACCCCAGTTGCACCTGTTACCCCAGTAACGCCCGTTGCGCCCGTTGCACCTGTGGCTCCTGTAGCGCCGGTTACTCCTGTTGCCCCAGAAGGACCAGTTGCTCCAGTAGCTCCTGTAGAGCCTGTCACACCCGTTGCTCCTGTTGAACCAGTTGCACCTGTAACTCCGGTTGCACCTGTTGCGCCTGTTACACCCGTAGCACCTGTGTTACCTGTGGCACCTGTAGAACCAGTTGCACCTGTAACCCCGGTTGCGCCTGTTGCACCTGTAGTTCCTGTAGCGCCTGTCACACCCGTTGCTCCTGTTGAACCAGTAGCACCTGTAGAACCAGTTGCACCAGTAACCCCGGTTGCGCCTGTTGCACCTGTAGTTCCCGTTGCACCTGTCACACCCGTTGCTCCTGTGCTACCTGTGGCACCTGTAGAACCAGTTGCACCTGTAACCCCGGTTGATCCGGTTGATCCTGTTGCACCTGTCACACCCGTTGCTCCCGTGCTACCTGTGGCACCTGTAGAACCAGTTGCACCTGTAACCCCGGTTGATCCTGTTGCGCCCGTAGTTCCTGTGTCACCTGTTACACCCGTTGCTCCCGTGCTACCTGTGGCACCTGTAGAACCAGTTGCCCCTGTAACCCCGGTTGATCCTGTTGCGCCCGTAGTTCCTGTGTCACCTGTTACACCCGTTGCTCCCGTGCTACCTGTGGCACCTGTAGAACCAGTTGCACCTGTAACTCCGGTTACACCTGTTGCGCCCGTAGTTCCTGTGGCACCTGTTACACCAGTAGATCCTGTGGCACCAGTGGAACCAGTTGGACCAGTAGCTCCCGTCGCACCCGTAACACTTAATCCTGTGGCACCGGTAGCACCGGTTGCTCCATCATTACCTGTTGCTCCGGTGGCGCCCGTAACTCCCGGGTCACCAGTCGGACCGGTAACACTCAATCCTGTGGCGCCTGTTGCGCCCGTTGCTCCAGTGGCGCCGGTATCACCTGTTGCTCCCGTAGCACCTGTTCCAGTTGGACCAGTAACGCTTAAACCTGTTGCACCTGTAGCACCGGTTGATCCGGTAGCACCAGTAGCGCCGGTCGAACCTGGGTCGCCGGTCGGGCCCGTCACACTTAAACCTGTTGCGCCCGTGGCGCCTGTGGCACCCGTGGCGCCAGTAGCGCCGGTATCACCTGTTGCTCCTGTAGCACCCGTTCCTGTTGGACCAGTAACACTTAAACCTGTTGCACCTGTAGCACCGGTTGATCCGGTAGCACCAGTAGCGCCAGTCGAACCTGGGTCGCCGGTCGGACCTGTCACACTTAAACCTGTTGCACCTGTTGCACCGGTCGATCCGGTAGCACCAGTAGCGCCAGTCGGACCCGGGTCACCAGTCGGACCTGTCACACTTAAACCTGTAGCACCTGTAGTACCGATTGATCCGGTAGCACCAGTAGCGCCAGTCGGACCCGGGTCGCCAGTAGGACCTGTCACACTTAAACCTGTAGCGCCTGTGGCACCTGTTGCTCCAGTTGCGCCAGTATCGCCTGTTGCTCCCGTAGCACCCGTTCCTGTTGGTCCGGTAACACTTAAGCCAGTTGCACCGGTAGCACCTGTGGCACCATCATTACCTGTTGCGCCAGTAGCCCCGGTTGGACCTGTGTCACCTGTTGGGCCAGTTACACTTAAACCTGTAGCACCCGTAGCGCCGGTGGCACCCGTGGCACCAGTATCCCCAGTGGCACCCGTAGCGCCGGTTCCAGTAGGGCCTGTAACACTCAAACCAGTTGCGCCTGTCTCTCCGGTAGCACCAGTTGCACCGGTAGGACCGGGATCGCCAGTTGCACCAGTAACACTCAAACCAGTTGCACCAGTTGCACCAGTTGCACCGGTAGCACCAGTCGCACCGGTGTCACCAGTTGCACCAGTAGCACCCGTGCCAGTTGGGCCAGTTACACTTAAACCTGTCGCTCCTTGAGGACCCGTTGGGCCTACATCTCCTGTTGGGCCAGTTGCTCCAACTCCTGTTGGTCCCGTTACACTGAGGCCTGTTGGTCCTTGTGGTCCGGTTACCCCATCAATACCTGTAGCACCAGTTACGCCAGCCGCACCGGTTGGCCCCAGCGGTCCCGCTGGGCCAGCAACGCCCTGAGGTCCGGTTGGTCCCTGAGGGCCAACTAAACCGCCAACAGAACAAAGGCTTTGCCATTTATTAGCACCGGCTAAACCGTTGTTCCAGAAATAAAAACATTTGTAATCGGTATCATATACCAACAAACCATCGGCAGGTGCAGCAATGGCTTTGCGCTGAACAGAATCCATACGCGGAATCAAGATACCTTTGTCGGTTGAGGTGATATCTAACTTCGCCGATGCACTCGGCGTTAACGTTCCGATACCAACATTGTCTTGCGCAAACAAGCCAAAGCCTGCTAAAAGCGAAAACAATAGTAACACGTAACTCTTTCTCATATTTTGAGACGTTATTTTTCTAATTTTTTATTTCACCAGTGTAAAATTACCCGAGGCCGAACGACGTTCTGAACTTCCAGTTAACCGATACACCGCTTTCCAAACATATACCCCTAAATCCTGCTTCACTCCTTTATAAGTTCCATCCCAACCATCAGCAGTATTTGTGGTTTCGAACACTTTTTCTCCCCACCGATTGAAGACTTGAAACTCTACTTCGTCCAGATTTGTGTTTAAAGGACGCATCAAATCATTGGCTCCATCTCCGTTGGGCGAGAATCCGGTTGGTACCAACAACGCATCAGGTAAAATCGTAATTTTTACTTGATCCGAAGCCTTGCAACCCACTGCATTCGTCACCTGCAAAGTGTACTCCAAACTTTCGGAAGGAGTACTCCTAGCGCGTGCAATATTATCAAAATCTAGATAAGTTGAGGGAATCCATTGAATCGTTGCATCTGAAATGGTAATAACCGGATCCAAATTGGCGGTTGCCCCGGGCAAAATTTCCTGATCGGCACCGGCATCAACAACAAACTTTTTGGAAGCCAGGGCAAAGGGAAATGTAGAGAAATTAGTCCAGTTTTTAACCTCTACTGTAGAAAAGCCACCAGCACTGGCTACCGAAGCCACCGGCATATACTTCCATTCCGAACGCCATTGCGCCAAATCGCTCCAGGCGCCGTCGTTCGCTTTATCGAAAAATACCTTTATAGAAGCAGCATCCGCTCCTGAACTATGGTATAATCGATGATAGAATAATGGATTTACCTTGCACAAGGCGTCTTCGAAAGACTCTGGATCGTAACTATCAGCCAGCGGTTCATGAACCAGCCGTCCGCCAAAGCGATTAGCGGCTGCGCCTGCGGGCTTCATTTCAACCGGGCGGTAATAAAATGGCTTGCCGGCAATAGCGCTAGGCGTTCCCAACGGAAACAAATAAGGCGATGTAGAAGCAGTTGCACGGGTAAGCCGGCCCGCACCTAAACTACTTACAAAACCATTTGGACCAGTGCCTTTTACAATAGCTGAAGGCGCTGTATTCAAGACTAACATTTCGTTATTTTCTGTAGCCAACTCGTGATCGCTCAGGTTCAGTACGCCATCTACAGAGGCATCTACCAACTGCGTTTTCACCGATCCCGGTGTTCCCGCAAGAATCAAATGATGAAACGGCGTGGGCTGCGTGCCTCCAATAAATTGAGCCCCTCCAGCCAACTGAACCGAATCATTATAGGAATTGACTACACCATTATTTATCCAATCGCCGTGAATCTGATATAAGCCGGTAGGCGTACTGCTACCTCCTGTTAGCGTGGCATCGTTGTAAATATTTCCTTCCACCACAATATCACCTGCATTCTGAATACTTCCGGTGTGATTATGCAAAGAATCAGCCTTCACAATCATATAAGCACCCGGCATTACATACATATCTGCACCACGGTTATTGAACAGTGCGGTTTGCGCCTGTGTCAACCAACAGCTACAAGAAAAGACAAGCAGATAAACGTATTTCATAAATAAGCGTTTAAATATATAGAAATTTTTGGTTGAAAAGCGCTTCCTGCCATAATTGCCTTCTAACGTTGGGAACCGCCGCTTTTGTTTCTTATTCTTGCGGCAGATGAATGCTGCCAAAATTCTAAGCAAATCCAATCGGGCAATTGATGCGTACCTAACCGACCTCAGCCATTATACAATTGAAGAGTTACAACGCCGACCTGCCACCGGTTGGTCGTTAGGACAGGTGTACATCCACCTATGGATGAGCGCCAAAGGGTTCTTCTTCAAAAATGCAGAAAAATGCCTAAGCAACGATAGCGCCGTCCGGGGAAAAGGCAAAACATGGGTGGGCAAACTGGTCTTTTTAACTGGCCACATGCCCGCGGTTCGCATCCGCATGCCTGAGTCGGTAGCAGTTGAGCCAAAAATGCCAGAGTCAAAAGAATACATTGTTTCCAAGTTCGAAGAAATTCGAACCCTTTGCGATGAATATGTAAAGCGCCTGCCCAACAGCGACCTTACCCTGAAAACGCGGCATCCTTTTCTGGGTTACCTTAATGCGGCAGAATGGGTTACGCTTTGCCAAATGCATATGCGCCATCATGAAGCACAAAAGCGCAGGCTCCAAAAATTTTTGCGCCCCTGATTCGCCTTACCTACCGTTTACTGGTCATTCCGGTACCCCCTACTAATGCTAAAGAAAAATACCTTTGCCCCTTCATATCATAATGCCGTGAAACGCAGTTTATTGCTATTTTCTATCCTGTTCAGCTTTACACTGGCAGAAGCCCAAAACGACAGTGCCTGGACTTTGGAGCGCTGCCTGAAATATGCGGCAGAAAATAATATTCAGATTAAGCAGGCGCAATTAAACGCCGCTATTTCCAAGGCCTACCTGCTCCAAAGCAAAATAAAATTGCTGCCTTCGATTAATGCTGATGCCAGCTACAATTTCAATTTTGGCAACTCGGTAAACCCTACCACTTACTCGTATGTGCAGCAAAACTCTCAGTCTGCTACGGGCGGGCTCAGCGGCAGCGTTCCTTTGTTTACGGGTTTACAGCAGTTGAACAACATTCAGAAAAGTAAGGCCGATTTTGAAGCTGCTCAGCAGGATTACCAAAATGCCAGCAATAATGTGGCTCTAACGCTAACCAATTATTTCCTGCAGATTATCGTCAACAAAGAATTACTAAAAGTCGCCCAAACGCAGTTAGAGATTTCAGAAGCGCAATTAGAACGGGCACGTGCGCAGGTTCGGGCCGGCACATTGGCTGAAGCCTCCAGCTTTGAATTTGAAGCGCAACAACAACGCGATTTAGCCAGTGTAGTAACGGCGAAAAACAATGTTGCCCTGGCGCTGCTTTCGCTGCGGATCGCACTTCAACTTCCTGAAAAAACAGCTTTTGATATTCGTGAACCTGCGGTTACTACCGACCACCTTACGGATATCAGCCGGATTTCTTCATCGGCCATTTTTGATTACGCCGCGATGAATCAGCCTTCCATCCGCGCCGCTGAGGCCAGAGTTCGTTCCGCAATGTTCAGTTTGCGCATGGCAAAAGGAAGTTTCAGTCCTACGCTGGCGGCCAGCGCCTCTTTACGCTCCAATTACTTCGATAAAAGTTCGAAACCCGCTGGTTACTCCGTTACCGATATACCCATTTTCGGTTCGGCCTATCCCGATAATAGCTCCATCGTGGGCTACGCCAGAAATATCGGATATGCGGGCACTGAACCGATTTCGTTTTCCGACCAACTAAAAAATAACTTAACCAAAACAGTCAGCATCAGTTTAAGCGTGCCCATTTTTTCAGGCTGGCAAAAAATGACGGCATTATCGGTTAACCGATTGAACCATCAAATGCGGTCTTTGGATTTAGAAAACACCAAAAACACATTGCGCCAGGATATTGAAAAAGCGTATGCTAATGCGTTAGCTTCTTCACAAAATTTTTCCGCCAACCAAAAAAGTCTGGAGTCTGCAAAAAAGAGTTTCGATGCATACGATAAGCGCTATGCTGTAGGATTGGCGAACACATTCGAAGTGCAACAGTCAAAGAATAATTTGTTGCGTGCCGAATCGCAAATGATTCAAGCCAAATACACCTACATTTTACAAATGAAGGTGCTCGATTTTTACATGGGAAAACCGATTGAACTGAAATAACATGAAAAACAATCGTACATTATACGTGATTGGCGGCTTACTGCTGCTCGCCATTGTTATTGGCGTTGCCGGCAAGAAAGCGGGCTGGTGGGGTAAGGATGAATTGAAACAGGTTGCTGTAGAAAAAGCGATGCGCCGTTCAATTGTGGAAACGGTTACCGCCAGCGGGAAATTATACCCGGAAATGGAGGTGAAAATTTCGTCGGAAGTTTCCGGTGAAATTATTCAACTCAATGTGAAAGAAGGCGACAGCGTTAAGAAAGGCGACTTGTTACTAATCATCAATCCGGTTATATATGAATCGGTGGTGGCCCAGTCGCAAGCCAGTGTTTCTCAAGTTCGTGCTAACCGCATGAGTGCAGAAGCCAGCTATAAAAATGCCAAAGCGCTGTATGACCAGGCGGTGGTTACTTTTGGAAGAAACAAACAACTGCACGACGAAAAAATCATTTCTGACGCAGAATTCGACCAGGCCTCCAATGCTTTGAAAAATGCTGAAACTGCGATGGCCACTGCACGGGAACAATTGAATGCCGCTTCGTTTACTATCAATAGCGGCGAGGCGCAATTGAAGCAAGCCAGCGACAACTTGAAGAAAACCCGCATCTACGCGCCAGCTACCGGTATCATTTCTTTACTGAATGTAAAGTTAGGAGAACGTGTGGTAGGTACAGCGCAAATGGCTGGAACCGAGTTAATCAGAATTGCCGATTTGGAACACATGCAGGCGCAGGTTGATGTGAATGAAAGTGATGTGCTTCGCGTGAAGGTTGGCGATACCGCAGAAGTAGAGGTGGATGCTTATCTGAATAAAAAATTTAAAGGCGTGGTGTCAGAAATCGCCTACTCTTCCACAACAGCAACAGCAATTGTTTCCACTTCGCAAGCCACCAATTTTACAGTGAAAGTAAAGCTGGTTAAAACCAGTTATGCAGAATTAATTGATGCCGCCCATGGACAGGCGTATCCATTCCGGCCAGGCATGTCGGCTACGGTAGATATTAAAACACAGGCTAAAGAAAATGTACTATCAGTACCTATTCAGGCCGTTACCCCCCGCGAGAAAAAAGACCTGGAAGAAAATGCCGTAGCGCATACTTCTTCCGACAAAAAAGAAGAAACAGATGCGCGTAAAGACATGCGCGAGATTGTATTTGTGGTAGATAAAGGTAAGGTGCGCGCCGTTCCGGTTACCATCGGCATTCAGGATGCGAACTATATAGAGGTTACGGGTGTTGATGAGAAAATGGAAGTGGTGAAAGCACCGTTCAAACTCATCTCTAAATCACTAAAGCCGGGAGATTTGGTAGAAGTTGTTTCTGAAAAAGAGTTGTATAAAACGGAGTAACATGGGGGCGCAGAAGAAGCTCGAAATTGTGAATCGCCGGGCTTCGTTTAATTACGAGTTAACGGAAAGTATGGTGGCCGGTCTGGTGCTGAAAGGCACCGAGATTAAGGCATTGCGCGAAGGCGCAGGGTCGCTGAACGAAGCCTTCTGTTTCATGCGCGATGGTGAATTGTTCATCAAGAATATGCACATCGCAGAATACAGCCACGGCAATCTGATGAATCACGAGGCAATGCGGTTGCGGAAATTACTTCTTAAAAAACGTGAATTAGATCGGATTGATAGTAAGGTGAGAGAGAAAGGCATGGCCATTGTTCCTGTCAGATTGTTTCAATCGGAACGCGGTTTCGCTAAGCTGGAAATTGCTTTAGGTCGCGGAAAAAAATCATTTGATAAACGCGAAACCATTAAGAAAAAAGAAGGTAAGCGGGAAATGGATCGCGTAATGAAACGATATCGTTAACGAAAACCACTAGGTTTGTATATGATGAAAATGATACGATTGTCGCTGGCAGGCACTGTACTGCTGCTGTCGATATGGGCGCAAGGTCAAACAAAAACAAAGCCCTTGCCCATGCCGGTGTACCACGCCTTACGCGATTCGTGCACACAAATTGATGTCGTATTCAGCGCGGGAACTTCGCTTTCATTGGAAGGTAGAAGTGTTATTCTCTTTTCTTCATTTGTTGACTGGAAACCTGCCTCAGCCGCTGCTGTACCCAAAACCGGCTTTTTGATGTGGCAGCGGAACGGCCGCGAATTTTTAAGCGGTGATTTATACCTCACCGGCGACTCTTCCGGTTATCTGGTATTTGAGAAAGACAAGATGAAATATTATAACGCACTAACGCCACAGGGCGCGGGATTTTTCAAAAAACAATCGTCAGGAAAAAACAAGTAGTTCCCTCATGAATTTTCGTATCGATACAAGAAGTGCCGTTTTCAACCTGATTGTGTTGAACCTCTTCGTTTACTTATTAGTGGCGTTTGTACCCATCAGCATTAAGGGCATGCCGCTGATGGATGCATTGTCGCTGTACTATCCCGCTTCTCCTTTTTTTATGCCGCATCAGTTGCTGACGCATCTGGTTACGCACGCCAGCATCGGACATCTGTTCTTCAATATGTTTAACCTCTTCATTTTTGGCAATTTACTGGAGCGGTTCTGGGGCGGACAGCGTTTACTACTTTTCTTTTTCATCACTGGAATTGGCGGCGCTTTATTGTATCTGCTGGCGCAAGGTGTTCAGATTTATATGGCTTGCGGCACCTTTTGGCCGCATGTTGCCGAGCATGACGTGATCAGCGAAACGCTTTCCGTACAATTGGTGTCTAGTTGTTTGGGTGCATCAGGGGCTGTTTTTGCTATGTTGACGGCGGCAGCCGTGTTGTTTGGCAACACAGAATTTTACATTTATGGCGTATTCCCGCTGCCACTCAAATATATTGCAGCCGGAATGATTGTACTGGAATTAGTATCTCAACTAGATCATAAAAGCGATCATATTGCACACCTGGCGCACCTGAGTGGTGCCCTTATGGGTTATATCATCGTAAAAATCTGGAACCGCGACAGAAGCAATTTCTACTAATGACAAGCAGCTGGTTTGATGATATCAAAGACGGTATTCGCAGTGATGCCATGTGGCGCCTGATAGCGCTCAACCTGCTGGTGTTTGTAATTGGAGGATTGGTAAAGGTTTTAGGATTCATGTTCAACAACCTGCAACTGTGGCAATGGATACATGAACACCTGCAGGTGCCGGCCTCGTTTCACCAATTGCTCTATCAGCCGTGGAGTATCATTACCTATATGTTTTATCATGAAGGTGTCATGCATCTGCTGGGAAATATGCTGTTCCTGTTTGTGTTTGCGCAGGTATATCAGTTGTACATGAACAACGACCGGCTATCCGCATTATATCTGGCCGGCGGTATTGCCGGGGCGTTGTTGTTCATGTTATCTTATCAGATTTTTCCAGCCTTTTATGCGGTTAGAAATAGTGCGCTAATGGCTGGAGCTTCGGCCTCTATTTTTGCCATCATGTTCGCCGCCACCACCTTGCATCCCGATCATGAGTTAAATTTACTGTTGATTGGCAGGGTGCCCATTAAATATGTAACCGTAGGTTTACTATTGCTGGATATCGTTCAGATTCCGTATGGTAATGCCGGCGGATATCTGGCGCACTGCGGCGGCGCATTTACCGGGTGGCTTTTCGTGAGCCAATTGCGGCAGGGAAGAAATATTCTACGGCCGTTTGAATGGATTGGTTATTTGATGCAGCGACCCAATCCCGGGGGGGGGAATCAACAAAAACGAACCAGACAATCGTTTGCCAAGGCGAAATCAACCGATGATCAGGCCCGGCTCGACGCCATTTTGGATAAAATATCTACCTCTGGCTATGAAAGCTTGTCGAAAGACGACAAAGACTTTTTGTTTCAGTATAGTAAGAAATAGGAGACTCTACTTCTGCTATAGCGGCTTGAACTGCTCAAAGCCCTGCTTACACGAAAAACAAAAGCGAATAGCACGACACAAGGTTGAACCAAATGCCGACCGCAACGTAGTATCGGTACTGCCGCAATGCGGACAGCGCACGCGATTGAGTTCTTCTGCTGTAAATTCTTTTCCGTGTAATGCTGCGGGCGGAGCAATACCAAACTTTTCCAACTTCTCTTTAGCCGCCGCAGTCATATCGTCGGTACTCCACTTCTTATCACGTGCCACTTCTACCGTAGCCGAAAAACCTGCCGCTTCCAACGTTTTTACAATCTGATTGCTGATATACTGAATAGCCGGACAGCCCGTAAACGTAGGCAGAAAACGCACCACTACCTTATTTTCACCCTCAACCCGAACACCTGCAATCATGGCCATTTCCACCACATTCAACACCGGTATCTCGGGGTCAGGAACAGTTTCTAAAAGCGCCATCACCTGCGCCTCAATATCATCCTTGGCTACTGTCGTTTCCATGATATTACCACTCCGCCGTTTCATCTGTGCGCACTACTTCGCACATTTCATCCAATAACGGTTTTAGGTATTCGGTGTGAAAGCCCTTACGCCCGCCATTCATCACTTTTGATGTTTCCTCTGAAGTCCAGGTTAACCCAAAACTTTCCACCATCGGCTGTACCTTGGCTATCCACTGCTGTTTCAATGCCGCCTCTCCGGCAAAAATATTTTCCGCCACCAATGCCTGTTCACTTTCAACTGTCTCAAACATGCCCAACGCAAAAGGCATACAGTAATTCAGCGCTTGTTGCATGCGCGCCTTGCTTTCTTCTGTACCCATGCTCAACTGTTTCACAAACACATCGGCGTGAAACGTATGATAACGCAATTCGCCGCGAACCTTGCGCGCAAACTGCGCCAATGGCTCAAATGCCGATTGTTCCAGCATCCGACAACGGATCACATCAGCATGACTGGCCAGAAAATGGCGCATCAAACTGAAATCGTATTCACCGATGGGTAACTCAACAAACTGGCAGCAACGGAAATCATTTTCCTTGCGCATGAAACCAAGGTGATCAGCATCCGGCATCCCGAAATGTTGGTGTAACATATCGTACAAGGCCTGTGCATGACCTATCTTATCCTGTGCCATAGAAGAGAATGCCAAATCTTCTTCTAACAACGGACCTATCCCTGTCCATTCGCTATTTCTATGCCCGATGATGAGCGCATCATCAGCCATCGCTACAATCAAATTCTTTATTGCTTCCTGATTCATTGGATATCTGTTTTTGAGTTATTGCTCTTTTTGTTTCTGCTGAAACTTTTCAATCCGGTCGCGCACCTTGTAATAAATTGGATCGCGGAACAGTTTCTCTGGCGTAGTGGCGAACATCTCTTCATCTTCCGGTGCCAGCGTATACACATCCGAGGATTTCACCACCCACAGATTGGTCGTCTTTCCCCTTCTGCCAAAAACTTCTTTGGCCATGGCTAGCGCCATTTCCGGAGATGCCGCATGAACAATACCAACATGCTCTACCTGCTTGCCGCGTTTTTCCTGATGAAATACTTCCCACGTAATCAGATGCGTATTGGTTTTTCCTGCAGCTTCTTCGCCTGAAATCGACAAACGCCGTACTCTTGGATCTAATGAATTCATAGTTATTTCTGTTGCTTCGTTATTACTTTCGTTACGCCAAAGGCACTACATATTTATCCTGTGGTTGCATCAGCGCCTGCCGCACCCAGGCGCCTGCCTGCTCGGCATACCGGCGTACCGCCAACCGCTCGGCATTGCAAGGGCCATCGCCATTTATCACGCGCTTAAATTCATCCCAATCCGGATCACTGAATTCCCAAATACCTTGTTCATTCTTGCGCAAATTCGGATCAGGGAACGTCAATCCCAATTCCCAAATTTTTGGCACGTACTGGTCTAAAAACTGGTTGCGCATATCGTCGTTCGAAGCCAGCTTCACCTTCCACTTCATCAACTTCTCGCTGTGCTGCGAATTGCGGTCGGGCGGACCAAAGAAATGCAGCAACGGCCGGTACCAGCGGTTCAGCGCTTCCTGCAACATCGCCCGCTGCGCCTTGGTGCCTGTAGCCAAATACACAAAATTATCATGACCCTGCTTCAGGTGGAATGATTCTTCATAGCAAATCCGCTCCAGCGCCCTGCAATACGGACCAAACGAGCCTTTTGAGTTGATGACCTGATTCACAATGGCTGCGCCATCTACCAAAAATCCAATCACCGCAATATCCGCCCAGGTCTTTGCCGGATAGTTAAACACATTGCTGTATTTACTCTTTCCACTCATCAGATCATTCAGCATTTCTTCGCGGGTTTTGCCCAGCGTTTCTGCTGCAGAATACAGTAATTGTCCGTGCCCAATTTCATCCTGAACCTTGGCAATCAAGGCCAGTTTACGCCTGAAATTCGGCGCGCGCGTAATCCATGTGCCTTCCGGTAACGCGCCTACAATTTCGCTGTGCGCATGTTGTTCAATCATTCTGATCAACTGCGTACGATACTGCTCGGGCATCCAATCGCCGGGTTCAATTTTCTCGCCACGCGCAATACGCGCTTCAAAGGCTGCTAATTTTTCCGGATCATCGCCGCCCTGATTCAACTGGCGCGCTTCCTCTGCTGTTAAACTGGTATTTCCGTACATATTGCTATGATTTACTTTTTTAATCCTTTCATTAATAACATCCCAATTTCTTCTGCCACTTCACCTGCGCTCAACCGCTCCTTCATCCGCTCTAAATCGTAAATGGCATTCAGTGCCGATAAAATCATAAACGTTCCTAACCGCACATTGGTTTTGCGAAACTCGCCGGTTTCCATTCCCTTCTCCAGCAACTGACGAAAACCGCGCTCGTACTGACTGCGCATCTTTTTAAACCGCACCAAATCTTCTTCCTTCAAAAAAATCCATTCTTCAAAAAACACTTTCGACGCATCTGGGTGGTTATTGATGACGTTGATATGCGCCTGAATCGCCTGCTGCAACTTCTTACTTACCGGCTTATCCCCTTCCGTGGCCTGCTGAAATCCTTCAAAAAAAGCATCAGCCATTTCAAAACAAATCTCATGCAACAGCTCCTCCTTGGCCGCAACATGATTATACAGACTGGCCGCGCGAATACCCACTTCCTGCGCCAAATCGCGCATGCTGGTGCCCGCAAAACCCTTTTCGTTAAAGAGCTTGCGCGCCGCCCTGGAAATCGTCTTCCGCCGTTCTGATATGCCGTTGATTACTTCCACTAACTAACGTTCGTTAGTCAAAGAAAAACTTCTTTTTCCAAACTTCCAAATCTGTGCGGTTATACTAAGGCAACCTTCAGCATACCATACATCTAGCTATCTAAAATCTTGTACCCTTCTATGTTTTAAGCGAAAAGTGCTTTCAACCGTAATACCATATCACCACACCAGCACGCCACGAAACACCAATTCAACCGTCATTCGAAGAAAATTTCACTAGCTAAAAGGCCATGAAGTCGCACATCGCGCTTTTTCTTCATCAAATAATCACTTCCCGGCCGGCGAAGCAGCACATTTCCCTTCTATCGATTGATAGAGATGCCCTAAAGTTAGTGTATCATTGCGCCATGCATTATCTGACGGTAGAAAACCTGACCAAACAATTTGGTGAAAAGCCAGTCTTTCAGGGTATTACCTTTCACTTATCCGAAGGCGATAAAGCCGGCCTCATCGCCCGCAACGGCGCCGGCAAATCTACTTTACTCAATATCATCGCCGGTCGCGACACCGCCGAAACCGGAACCGTATGGGTACACAAAGATGTGCGCGTTTGCTTCCTGGATCAGGAACCTGAATTCGACCCTAATAAAACCGTTATCGAAAATATTCTGGAACACCGCCACCCGGTGATTGAAGCCGTGAAAGAATACGAAGTGTTGTTGCAGGAAGAACATCCCGATGCCGATAAACTCACCAACGCCATGGGCCGCATGGATGAACTGAACGGCTGGGATTTTGAAAGCAAGGTGAACCAAATTCTGGGCCGTCTCAAAATAGACCGCCTCAACCAACCGGCTTCGCTGCTTTCAGGCGGACAAAAAAAACGACTGGCACTAGCCAAAACGCTGATTGATGTTGAATTTGATCAAGGCCGGAAATTGCTCATACTCGATGAGCCCACCAACCACCTGGATTTCGACATGATTGAGTGGCTGGAAAACTATCTCAGCGATTCAAAAGTGACGCTGCTGCTGGTAACACACGACCGCTTCTTTCTGGACAGCGTCTGCAACGAAATTTTAGAACTCACACCTACCGAAGTGTTTTCTTACGAAGGCGATTACGAATTCTTCCTGGAAAAGAAAGAAGCCCGCGAAATAGCGGCTTCCAGCAGTCAGGACAAAGCGCGCAACCTATTGCGCAAAGAGTTGGAATGGATGCGCAAACAGCCCAAGGCGCGCACCACCAAATCAAAATCGCGCATCGATGCGTTCTACGAATTAGAAAAGAAAGCCAATTCCGGCAAGAAAGAACTAGAACTGGAATTACAAGTGAAGATGAGTCGTTTAGGCGGCAAAATTCTGGAACTCAAAAAGCTGAATAAAAGCTATGGCGAGAAAGTGATTCTGAAAGGTTTCGATTACACCTTCAAACGCGGCGATCGTATCGGCATTATTGGTAGAAATGGCGTAGGTAAAACTACGTTTCTCAATATCTTGTTAGGATTAGAACAAGCCGATTCCGGAAAAATTAATCCTGGTGAAACCGTGGTGTTTGGTTATTTTGATCAGAAAGGATTACAATGGAAGGAAGACAAGCGCGTAATTGAATATGTACGCGACATTGCCGACAATTTCCCGCTGGCCGATGGCACCAAGGTATCGGCCGCGCAGTTTTTACAGTTGTTCCAGTTTCCGCCGGAACAACAATTCACCTTCATTTCAAAACTCAGTGGCGGTGAAAAAAAGCGATTGCAACTGTTGTCGATTCTCTTCAACAATCCCAACTTTTTAATACTCGACGAGCCCACCAACGACCTCGATCTGGTGACATTGCAGGTGCTGGAGGAATTTTTGAGTGCCTATCAGGGTTGTGTATTGATTGTGTCGCACGACCGCTACTTCATGGATAAGTTGGTAGATCACCTTTTTGTTTTTGAAGGCGAGGGCGTGGTGCGCGATTTCCCGGGTAATTACACCTTGTACCGGATGCAGAAGAAGAACGATACGCTGGCAGATAATTTTGCCAGCTCTGCGCCTGAAGTTGCGGCGGCACCGGTAGTTGCGGCACCTGCGGCGCAGCCCAAAAAACTCAGCTACAAAGAGCGGCTGGAGTTCGAGCAACTGGAAAAAGAAATGCCCCAACTGGAAAAGGAGCGCGATGATATCAATATGAAAATTGCTTCGGGCGATGCGCCCTACGACGAGCTGCAAAAACTGGCGCACCGCATCGGCGAAATCGGCCGGCTGCTGGAGGAAAAAGAACTTCGCTGGCTGGAATTGAGCGATAAAGCCGGGTAAAACAAAATATCGACCCGCCCCCCACTTCCATCCCCTCAGCGCCCTTTGCGTAAATCTTTGCGTTCTTTGCGTGTAAACCTCTGCGGTCTTTGCGTGTAAACCCCTTTGCGGTCTTTGCGTAAATCTTTGCGTTCTTTGCGTGTATAATCTTTGCGTCCTTTGCGTGTATCCCCTTCGCTTGTAAACCCCTTTTGCGTGCAAACCCCCTCTAGGTGTAAACAACCGCTTTCCCATTTTCCTTTTACTATAAAAAATTACTTTTACGCTCAATGCAGTTTCAGGTACGTACCGAAGGTGAATTTCAATATGTTGAAGAAGGCGAAGGAGAAGTAATTCTCCTGCTGCACGGCCTGTTCGGCGCCCTGTCGAACTTCGCCGATACCATCAACCATTTTAAAGACCGCTACAAGGTGGTCATTCCCATTCTGCCCCTCTACCGCCTGCCCCTCGATCAAACCTCCGTAACCGGCATGGTAGATCATATCGATCAATTCATTGCCCATAAAAACTACAACCAACTCAACCTCATCGGCAATTCCCTGGGCGGACATATCGGTATTGTGTACACCCTCCGCCGCCAGGAAAAAGTGCGCTCACTCACCCTTACCGCCAGTTCCGGTTTGTTTGAAAGTTCACTCGGCGATCAGTATCCCAAGAAGAGCGATTACGAATACATCCGCAAAAAAACCGCCGAGACATTTTATAATCCCGCATTGGCCGATAAAGAGCTGGTTGACGAAGTCTATGAAATCGTCAACAACCGCGAAAAGGCCATCCGCATTGTGTTTCTGGCCAAGTCAGCCGTGCGCCACAACATGCGCGAAGAAATTGAACACATCCAGGTGCCCTGCAACCTCATCTGGGGCGCCAACGATACCATTACACCGCCCTTTGTAGGAGAAGAGTTTAAAAAGCTCTTGAAAAATTCAGAGCTCCACATCCTCAATGAATGTTGTCATGCACCCATGATGGAGCAGCCCGCAGCGTTCAATACCATCATGGACAACTTTTTGGAACGGATTTTGTCTAAGTAATTGGAGACGCATCTTTTTTCGTTCAATTTCGTCTTATTCAGTAACAAAAGCGTTTAATAGAAAAGCATGTTCGCGCGCGATTTGGTTTCGGATGTCATCAAGCCCCTTACGGTACAAACTACCGGAGAGCAGGCCGTGTTGTTGATGCATGATTATATGGCCAACCAGATGCCCCTGGTAGATGGCGAGAAGTTTGTCGGACTCATTGCCATGGAAGATATTTTTTCCATGCCCGATATGAGTGCCACCCTCGGCAGTTTTTTCACAGCACCCAAGCGCGTGTACACCCATGCCAGCGCACACCTGTTAGAGGTGATGCGCGCTGCCGTAGCCTACAGTGTGAAGGTGGTACCCGTGCTACACGATGAGAGCGAAGCGTACATCGGCATGATATCGGCTGAAAGTTGCTTAAAGGCCTTTGCCGATTTAAACGGCGTGATGCAGGAAGGCAGCCTGATTGAAGTAGAAGTAGCGCCGGTAGATTACCAGCTATCGGAAATGTGCAGGATTGTGGAGGAGAACAACGGACAAGTGTTATCGGCCTATTCCAAAACCAACCAACATTCGGGCAAGACGCTGGTGACGTTGAAAATTAATTTACAGGATTTATCGCCCATTGTGGCGGCCTTTGAGCGTTACGATTATGTAGTAAGCGGCGTGTACAACGAAGTAAACTACACCGAAGACGTGAAAGATCGTTACGACGCCCTCATGCGATTTTTGAATTATTAGGGCGGCTTACGGGCTGTTCGTGGCTCCGCTATCGCTGCGGTGCTCCACTTCGTTCCGCACAGCTCGCTACGCTCGCTCCACTACCATCCCGGCCGCTCGACGCTCTTTTCGATAGTCGCCGCTTCATCAAAATATCCTTTGGCCAATGCTGGCCACACACTACAGTTTTGCTTTAGGAGATAGTAACAAAGCAAGGGCCAGTTTTAGAGCATGCCTACGCCCAACCAAACCCGAAGGGTTGGCATACTTGTAGCAACACCACATCGTGAAATAATAAACCCCGAAGGGGTGACATTATTCCCCATAATCATCATATCATCCCTTCGGGATTGGTATCTGCGCCATCTGCTACATCTACAACTATTTCATCCCTTCGGGATTTTTATCCATATATCGTTTATCACTGAACCAGATAAGGCGCATCCGCGCCCAACTAAACCCAAAGGGTTGGCATACTTGTAGCAACACCACATCGTGAAATCATGACCCCCGAAGGGGTGACATTATTCCCGAAAATCTTCCTTATCCTATCATCCCTTCGGGATTGGATTCCGCACCTTTTTCGCAGCTACAACAATTTCATCGCTTCGGGATTTTTATCCATATATCGTTTATCACTGAACCAGATAAGGCGCATCCGCGCCCAACTAAACCCGAAGGGTTGGCATACTTGTAGCAACACCACATCGTGAAATCATGACCCCCGAAGGGGTGACATTATTCCCGAAAATCTTCCTTATCCTATCATCCCTTCGGGATTGGATTCCGCACCTTTTTCGCAGCTACAACAATTTCATCGCTTCGGGATTTTTATCCATATATCGTTTATCACTGAACCAGATAAGGCGCATCCGCGCCCAACTAAACCCGAAGGGTTGGCATACTTGTAGCAACACCACATCGTGAAATCATGACCCCCGAAGGGGTGACATTATTCCCGAAAATCTTCCTTATCCTATCATCCCTTCGGGATTGGATTCCGCACCTTTTTCGCAGCTACAACAATTTCATCGCTTCGGGATTTTTATCCATATATCGTTTATCACTGAACCAGATAAGGCGCATCCGCGCCCAACTAAACCCGAAGGGTTGGCATATTTGTAGCAACACCGCATCGTGAAATAATAAACCCCGAAGGGGTGACATTATTCCCGAAAATCTTCCTGATCCTATCATCCCTTCGGGATTGGATTCCGCACCATTTCCGCAGCTACAACTATTTCATCCCTTCGGGATTTTTATCCATCTCTCGTTTATCACTGAACCAGATGGAGCACACCTGCGCCCAACCAAACCCGAAGGGTTGGCATATTTGTAGCAACACCACATCGTGAAATCATGAACCCCGAAGGGGTGACATTATTCCCCATAATCATTTCATCCCTTCGGGATTTTTATCCATTTATCACGTGCCAACGCGCGAATTGGAACGCGCATCTTCGCCTGGCCGCACTACCCTTCCCCACCTTGCGCCGAGCGTGAGCGACCGACGCGGAAAGCGTTTTTGGCCTTCACCCGGCCAGAAGAAAATGAGCTGTGCCGGCTCCAAAAAAAAACGCCGGCTTCTTTTTACGCTCATTTTGATGCCGCCGCAATTCTTGCAGAAACAATGCGCGGCCAAAAACCTTGGGAGCAGAGGGCGCGACCCCGAAACCCGCATTAGCGTTGCCCTTGCACCAGGCGCATACTTCCTTGCGGGTGGAGGGGGCACGCCAAAATAATCCTGATCTGCTCTTTACTACAATTTACAATTCCTTAGCTTCGTTATTATGCAGATGCGTTGGCTGCTTGGTTGGTTCCTGCTGTTGCGTGTTGCCCTTCCGGCGCAACCGTTCCATCCGCAACAACAACATATCCTCTTCATCCTGGATGCTTCGGGTAGCATGGCGGCCTCCTGGCAGGGCCAATCGCGCTTCGAAGTGGCCCGAAACACGCTGTACCATCTGGTCGATTCTTTCGAGCGCACGGGCCGCGTACAATTCGCCTTGCGGGTGTTCGGCGCGCAATTCCCGAAAAACCAGAAAAACTGTACCGACTCAAAACTGCTTATCCCTTTCGGCAAACAAAATGGTCCAGCCTTTAAAGCCGCCACCTCCCGGCTTGTTCCGCAAGGCATGACGCCCATTGCCTATAGCATTGCCGAAGGCGCCAAAGATTTTTTGGCCGACAGCACAGCGCTAAACGCCATCATCCTGATTACCGATGGCAACGAAAACTGCGAGGGCGATCCGTGTGTGGCCGCGCAGCGCCTGAGCGAAAAACGCATTGCACTAAAACCGTTCATCATTGGCGTAGATGTGCCCGAAGCACTAACCGCACACTTTCAATGTGTGGGCACGTTCATCAATACGCATTCGGCCAACGAAGTACAGCAGGCGGTGGGCGCCCTGGTGCGCCGAACGCTCGACAATACCACGGTGCAGGTGCATCTGGTTGACCGACAAGAAACCAACAGCATCACCAATGTGCCGATGACGTTTGCCGATGCCTACTCGCATCAGCCGTTGTATAATCTGGTGCAGACGCATCGCGCGCCCGTGGTGAGCGATACCATTTGGATGAATCCTACCGGAACGTACCAGCTTACCGTGCATACATTTCCTGCCTTGCAAAAAAATGACATTACCATTGACCCTGGAAAAAATAACGTACTGGCCTTGCCCGCCTTTCTGACTCCTGTTCGCGTGAATGCGCCCATCTTGCCGGGAACAAAAAACGATGCGCGCGTAGTGGTGCGCCAATCGAACATCATCAAAACACAAAGTAGGAACGAAACCGAGCAGTATGCCGCCTCGCCGCTTCGGGTGCAGGTGCTGACCACGCCTATTGCCGATACCCTTTTCACGCAACCGCTGGCCAACGAATGGACGATGCCCGCCTTCGGCACGCTGCTGATTACCTCGCGCGAAAAAGCGCGATTGGCCATTCTTCATCAGGGCGCATCAGGCGAAACGCTGGAATACCGAGCTGAAGTTGGTCAAGCCGGTATATCGTGCCGCCTGCAACCGGGCACTTATGTGGTGCTCACCCAACCGCTAAACGCCCAACATGCCGAATCATCAAAATCCACCACGGTGGTGATGGAAGAAAATAAAACCAGTGTGCTTGACTTATGAGCGCGAAAAAAATCCATCTCTCACCGGCAACAGGCCGCCGCGCTTACCGGTATTGGTTGCTGTGGTTGCTGTTGTTCAGCACTTCCACCTTCGCGCAAACCACCAAAATTTTGTACGTGCTGGATGCGTCGTTCAGCATGAAGAAAAACTGGGATGGCGCCACCAAGTGGGAAACGGCCATCAATACCATTGCGCAAATTTCCGACAGTATCTGTAAGATTCCGAATGTGGTAACAGGCTTGCGCGCCTTTGGCGATTTATACGATGAATCGGAACACAATTGCAAGGACACGCGACTGGAAATTCCGATTGGGAAAAATAATGCCGAGCGGTTTTTATCGAAACTGAAAACGCTGAAACCAAAAGGCATTACGCCTATTGCTTATGCGCTGGAAAAAGCAGCCGGTGATTTTGGCGCCGACGAATCGCGAAATATTTTGATTTTAATTACGGATGGTGAAGAAGCCTGCGAGGGCGATGTGTGCGCTGCCAGTTTATTGTTACAACAGCGCGGTATTATTCTCAAACCATTTGTGATTGGCTTGCAATTAAACGCCCGCGCCGAAGCCAATTTTCAATGCGTAGGCGATTTGGTGAATGTAAATTCGGGGGCTGAATTTACTGAGCAGCTCGACCGCATCGTGAACGAAGCTATTGCTAAAACTACGGTGCAGGTGGATTTAAATAATGAATTTGGAAAACCGCTGGAAACCGCGGTGCCGCTCACGTTCAGCGATGCCCGTACGGGCGTGGTGAAGTACCGGTGCTTCCACACCTTGAATGCGTATGGACTGCCGGATACGATGACGTTATCGCCCCTGTTTACGTACCAGCTTACGGTGCACACCACGCCGCCGCTGGTGATTCGCGATATTGTGTTGAAGAAAAATGAACACAACCGCCTTGTTGCCGATGCCGCACGTGGCACGCTGTTGCCGATGTACAGCGGGGTGTTGCCGAAAAATTTTCTTCCTGAAGACATTCCTGTGTTGATTCACCGGCCCGATAGCGGAACTATTTTATTGAAATCGACCATGAACCGTCCGGAACCGTTGTTGGCCGGAACGTATGATGTTTCGCTGCTTACCTTGCCGCGGATTGAGTTTCATGCTTTGACTATTCCGCCGGGAAAAAACACCGAATTGGTCGTGCCGGTTCCCGGCCTGTTGCAGGTGCAATGCATGCAGGAAATGGAAGGCGCGCTGCTGTATTACGGCCAGCATGGTTTAGAAGCGCTGGAGCGCCTGCGCAACGACAAAAAAACCATGCAGTGGTGGCTGCAGCCGGGCAAGTACAAGATAGTGTACCGCGCGCGCAGCGCAAAAGCTATTCACAGTTCGGTGGAAAAAGATTTTGAGGTGACCAGCGGCGGAAGTGTAAGTTTGAAGCTGTAAGCAGCACACCCGCTTCCAAACATCATCAAAATAATTGCGAAACACCATGGCATTAGAACATTTAGTAAGCACCGGAAAGAAAGATACACGCAGCGGTTTTGGCGCGGGCATGCTGGAATTAGGGCGCACCAATCCCAATGTAGTGGCGCTGTGCGCCGATTTGCTGGGCTCGCTGAAGCTGGATGATTTCGTAAAAGAATTTCCGGAGCGCTTTATTCAGTGTGGTATTTCAGAAGCGAATATGATGGGCATGGCCGCGGGTTTAACCATTGGCGGCAAAATTCCGTTTGCCACCACCTTTGCCAATTTTGCCACGGGGCGCGTGTATGATCAAATCAGACAATCTATAGCCTACAGCGGCAAGAATGTAAAAATTGCCGCTTCGCATGCGGGCGTTACCTTAGGCGAAGACGGCGCTACGCATCAGATTCTGGAAGATATTGGCCTGATGCAAATGTTGCCGGGCATGGTGGTGATTAATCCGTGCGATTACAACCAAACCAAGGCAGCCACCTTAGCCGTAGCCGCGTATGATGGCCCGGTGTACCTGCGCTTTGGTCGCCCTTCATGGCCCATCTTCACTCCGGCCGATCAAACCTTCGAAATTGGCAAGGCGTTGCTGCTGCACGAAGGAAAAGATGTTTCCATTTTTGCCACCGGTCACTTGGTGTGGAAAGCCATTGAAGCCGCGCGCCTGCTGGAAGCCGAAGGGCATTCGGTAGAGTTAATCAATATCCACACCATTAAGCCGCTGGATACGGCGGCCATCCTCCAATCAGTGCGCAAAACGCGCTGTGCCGTAGTGTGTGAAGAGCACAATGTGATTGGCGGATTAGGCAGTTCGGTAGCGGCACTGCTGGGCCGAGAATTTCCGGCGCCAATGGAGTTTGTGGCGGTGCAGGATTCGTTTGGCGAAAGCGGTACGCCCGACCAGCTACTGGCGAAGTACGGATTAGATACACCCGATGTAGTAGCGGCGGTGAAACGCGTACTACAGCGCAAAAGCGCCTAGTCATTAAACTTTTAAGCAAAAGACCAGTCAAACCCCGTACATGACGGATGCTGAGATACTGGCGCTTTTTCACAGCGAGACTGGCCGCGAGCGGGCGTTTAAGCTATTGGTAGAAAAATACCAACAGCGCATCTATTGGCACATCAGGCGTATGGTGATTGAACACGAACACGCCAATGATGTGTTGCAAGACACCTTTGTAAAAATCTGGAAAGGGCTGGAAAATTTCCGGGCCGATTCGCAATTGTTTACCTGGATGTATCGCATTGCCACCAACGAATGCCTCAATTTTCTGAATAAAAACAAGCGACACCAGCACGTGACTTTTGATGGAACTGACGATGATGAAGAAAGTTACGCGCCGGCTAATTATCTGAAAGCCGAAAGCAGCACGCTGGATGCCGACCGGCTGGCGCTGCGGTTAAAGGCCGCCATTGAGGCGCTTCCCGATAAGCAACGCATCGTATTCAACCTGCGTTATTACGATGAGTTGCCCTATGAGCAAATGAGTGAGATTTTGCAGACCAGTGTAGGCGCGCTGAAAGCCAGCTATTTCCACGCCGCGCAGAAGATTGAGAAGTTTTTATTGTTGGAAGATTAAACCTTTCGCTATAGTTATTGTCCTATTGACGTGAACCATTTAAGTAACCATATTGCTGAGGAACTGAAGGCTGTAGCGCCCTTGCTGGCCAGCCGGCTGCGCCCTCATTACCAGGCGCCTGAGGGCTACTTTGCGGCGCAGCGCGAGCAGTTGTTGCTGCGCATCCGCAAAGAAGAAGTGGCCGATGAACTGGCGGCCTTCCGGCAGTTGGCGGCGCTGGATAAAGGCGCGCAGGATGCGGTTCCAAAAGGTTATTTTGAAGGAGTTGCGCCAGCGGTGATGCAGCGTATTCACCAATCAGAGAAAAAGGCGCAGCCGCAATGGCAGCAGGTGCTGAAACAGCGTTTGCAACAACTAACCGACGCTATTCAGCACGGGTTGTACCAGCCGCGTTTGGCCCTAGTAGCGGCTGCTTTTACCGGCGTGATAATGGCGGGTTCGGTGTTTTACTCTGGTCCGCAAAATGTACCGCAGGCTGATTTATACCAACTCAGCAATCAGGAAATTGCGCTGTATATTGATCAGCATACCGATGAGTTCGACGAGAATTTGTTGCAGAAAGGAACGAATGATATTGATGTGTTGAGCAATTTGGAGGAAAATGATTTGACGGCTTTAGAAAACGAAAGTATTGACTGAATAAATTTTTACGTATGAAAACGAATTGGTTTTTTGTAATAGTGCTGCTGGTAGGCTATAGCGCTATGGCGCAAACGCCGGCTCCTGCAGGCGGCGAGGGCGGTGCGCGGCACGAGCGGGTAGAGGCGCTGCGGGTAGCCTACATCACCAACCAGTTGCAGTTGTCGCCCGAAGAGGCGCAGCGGTTCTGGCCGGTGTATAATCAGTTTCACCATGATTTAAGAACCTTAAGGCAGAATTTTGGCGGCAAGGGGGCTGATTTGACGGCCGATCAGCAATTGGAATTTGAGCAGAAGAAATTGGATTTGAAGAAGCGTTACAAGCCGCAGTTCGAGCAGTGTATTGGCAAAGAGAAAGTGAACCGGCTGGCGCGCACCGAAGAGAATTTCAAGCGCGACTTAGTGCGCGTATTACGCGAACGCCGCGAGGGTGGCCCCAGGATGCGATAAGATTTTTTTGGCGTGCCCCCTCAGGCAGCGGCACCGGGCGCGTTATTGAAATAACCCATCGCTGCCTTCGGGGTCGGTTGCTTCGTTACAAGTCCGCACTCGCTCGTTCCTCGCTCGCTTGCGGGCTTTTCACTTCGCCACCTCACGCTCGGCGCAAACCACGATGGGTGCGCGTTATCAAAAATTGCCGATGGATATGCGACCCCGCCGGGGTCGTGAATGCGCGCCTTGAATACCATCTGCTTAAATGCCACCCGTACAGCACCTGAGTTCCTTATTAATTTTTGATAGCCCCCATTCGCGTTAGCGGGCAACAGGGGGCCGCAGCGCAGCGAAGGCCGTGCGCATCCGCCATCGGCGGAAAGCACCGAAGCCCGCCACAGCGGGCGTAGCCCGAGCGCACGCGACCCTGAGCACCGCTTGTAGCAAACTGTTGTGAACACCGCGCTACATTCCTTAGCGGTGCGAAGGGGAACGCCCAAAAAAATCATGGAAATTTTATGCTGCTGCCGCAACGTATCACCCATGCTTACTTACCAGGCTAGCTGCGCTTTTACCGGATAGTGATCAGAGCAGGCATCGGGAAGTATTTGATACGACAGCGGCGTGATTCCATTGCTGTACAATACGTAGTCGATTCTAAAAAAACCGAATCTGTTTAAATACGTGTTTCCAAAACCGGTTCCCAGATCTTTAAACATATCGTTCATGGAAGCGGAAATTTGCGCAGCCGAGTAGGAAGTTGGCGGATCATTAAAATCGCCGCACACCAATTTCTTTCCGGAATATTCGTGGATGGCTTTTGCCAACCGTTCAGCTTGCAACGCCCGGCGGCGGTAGGCATTGCGCATCTTTCGCAAAATGTTTTTCACCCGAAACCATTGTGTGTTCTGCGTTTCACGCAATTCGTCGAGCGTATCGTAATCATCATACCCTAAATGAATACTGTGCAAATGCGTGTTGTAAATCCGCAATCGTTCAGCGCCTTTCAACACATCGGCGTAAATAGCCTGACCGCTTCCGGTGCCTTCGAATGACACTACACCAGAATCAACCACCGGATACCGCGAAAAAATGGCCAGTCCCCAGCTGAGTGTTTGTCCGTCTTGATGATGGCTGTTTTCGTAATAGTAGGAATACGAGGGTTTGAAAAAATGAAAGGGATAGTGCAACGAATCCGCTACATAGCTCAGATTTCGATAGGTCAGCGAATCGGTGTAAAATTCCTGAAAGCAAATGATATCGGGCTGTTCGCGCTGCAGTACATCAAAAATATGTTGCCTGGTTTGCCGGTTGCCGGTCCAGTTATACAAATCAAAATTCTTCACATTATAGGTTAATACGGAAAGTGAATTTGGTGCGCTGCGCGATGCCATTTGTTTACCCGGCCACCCGAAAACAAGTTGCGTAAAGGGCCAGGTGATGAGCAAAAGCACCACATTCACCATTACCCATTTGGTGCGCAACAGCACCAGCAGTATGGTGCCCGCTACCACCAGCAGCCACCATAGCCAATACCCTAAACCAAACAACGCCAGCCACCAGCATTTGGCAGGACTAACATAACAGGCCGCAACCGCCAGTACCAGCAGCACCCAGGCAACGGCATTGAAGACCATGATTAAACGGCGTATCACCACTCAATGATAACGAAACCGCAATAATTTTCTTGTTTCGCATGATGCATAAGCCAGGGCGCGAACAATGGGTGTTACTACTGAGTTTGATGTTGATCTGGGGCACCTCGTACATCCTCATTAAAAAAGCGCTGCTGGTTTATCAGCCCTTGCAATTGGCGGCCTTGCGAATGGTGTTTTCGATGCTCTGCTGCATGCCCTTTTTGCCCAAGGCCATCAAAAACATTTCGGTGCGCGATTACTGGAAAGTGATGGCCACCGGTTTGTTAGCCAGTGGGGTACCTGCCTTTTTGTTTGCTTACGCCATGACGAAGACCAGCAGCGCTATGAATGGTATTATCAATTCGCTATCCCCTTTGTTTACAGTCATTACCGGCGCATTGATTTGGAAGGTAGCGATAACACCGCGTAAAGTGGCCGGTGTATTTATTGGCTTAGCCGGAGCGGTAGTGTTGGTGTTAGGGCGTAGTGGTTGGCAGCTTACAGGCGATGCTTCGTATGCATTGTTTCCGATGGTGGCCACCTTGATGTATGGCATGAATTCAAATTTTATCAAGCAGCATTTTGCGTATGCGAATGCGATAGAAGTAACCGCCATGGCCATGCTTTTTTTAGGCGGTGTGAGCTTGCCTGTTTTATTTTTCACAGATGCGCATCAGGCTTATGCTTCACCCTTTTTCTGGAAAGGAACGGCCTGCTTGTTTGCTTTATCGTTTTTCGGCACCGTGATTGGGTGGATTTTGTACTACCGCCTGGTGCAACAAACCGATGCGTTGTTTGCTGCATCGGTAACGTATTTAATTCCACTGATGGCGATAGGTTGGGGTTTGGTAGATGGCGAACAACTGGAAGCCGTACAGTTGCTGGGATTGGCGCTTATTCTGGGCGGGGTGTATTTTGTAACGAAGAAGTAGTTTCAGCGCGCTTCATCTGATAATATTCCGCTTCACATTTTACCGTCCACCAAATTTTCGGATCGCTTTCATCGTATAAAAATATACTGGTAGGCCGGTGTTGTATGGGGGTATGTAAAAGGGCATCATCTTGCTGCTGCATCAATTGCCGGTGGCGTTGAATTTTTTCTGCGCGATATAGCGGCAAGGTGTTGGTAGAAAAATCGTACGCAATTTTCGCGCTGTTGCCGGTAAATAGCGCTAATACCAAGGCTGAGGCCACGGTGTATCGCAATACGCTTCCTTTAAGAAACGACAAGTGCTTGTGCCACTGATACTGCATCGACCATTTCGCCACGGTTAATACCGAAAGCGGCATGATGATGGCGAGTGCTACGTTTAATGTACGCTGCTGACCCAACATGCCCGTAAACCAATACGGCAACAATATGGCGGCCAGCAAGGTGATGTATATAGTAAGTAAAAATGGCCAGGCCGACCATCCTTTCAATAACCTGCTGATTTGTTCAGTTGGATGTGCAGCGGCGATGAGCAGCCCAATGGCCATGGGCGCGGTACCCAACCATTGCGCTAAAAAGCGAATCATCTGCGCATGCGACATGACGATGGCCTTTATCCAATTGGCTGAGGTAGGTGCGTGGCCCGCGCGGGCGCTATTGCCCGGAGCAAGTACCACCATAGCTGTACATGACAGCGCTATGATGAACAGCAGCAACCACACTTGCCGCGATAATTTTTGGCGCAGCAGCAAGAGGGTCCATAGCACCAACAATGCCATAGGTTCATTGCAACCAATGGCCAGCGCCATAAAGGCTATAGCCGGTAACAGCCAATAAGCGGTGCGGGCACTTCGATACAAGCTGTACAGCAATGCCGCGAAGAAAACCATACCTGCGTAGTATACGCCGTATCCGTTGTACCACAGCACGCCTTCGCTCAGTACCGGCATGCTATGTAACCACAGCAATTGCATTGACAAGGCCGCCATCCACGCCCATAGTTTATCTTCCAGAAAAATACCAGTGAGCAAGCGGTACATCAAAACGCCGGAAACGATGACGCCAGCGGCGGCGGTTTGATACATCCAAAGCGGTGCGTGCATGAAAGGGTTCCACAATACTAATGCTGCTGCCGTATAGCGCCCGGTCCAGTGTTTGTAGGTGGCCACTAACGCATCCCATAAGGTTGTATATTTTGAGGCTTCCCAGGCAAAACAAAAATCGTCGGCCATTGGAAAAGCAAAAGCGCTCAGTACAATATATGGAAACAAGGCCAGCACCATCAGCGCTACTAAAAGCCGGGTCTGAGCCTGATTACTCATCACTACTTTTTTAATGCCGCCTGCTTCTTCCGCAACCGGATATTGAGCACTTCTACAATTAACGAGAAGGCCACTGAAACATAAACGAAATTCTTTTCTACATGTCGGCCAAAGCCTTCCATGATCAGCGTGACGCCAATCATGATCAGGAATGATAAGGCCAGCATTTGTAAGGTAGGATATTTGTTCACCAACTTACTTACCGGGTCGGTGAACACCATCATCACCAAGATGGAGAGAATGACGGCAACAATCATAATGGCAATCTGATCAGCAATGCCGATAGCCGTGAGAATAGAGTCGAATGAGAACACAATGTTCAGAATAGCGATCTGAATTAAAACAGAAAAAAAGGAACTACGCTTCGATGGATTTTCTTCGTGAAATTCATCGTCATCACCCGTCATTTTGTGGTGAATTTCTGTAGTAGATTTATAAATCAGAAACACGCCACCCAGTAACAAGATCAATCCCTTTCCGCTCAATTCAAATCCAAAGCTTTCCGGCAGCAAATTACTCTCCAGTCCCATAATCCATCCCAAAAAGAATAACAGGATGATGCGCAACAACATGGCGATGAAAAGACCCAGGTTCTGGCCTTTCTTCCGAACATCGGGCGGCAGTTTTTGAGTAACGATGGAAATGAAGATGATGTTATCTACCCCCAAAACAATTTCCAGAAAAGTTAACGTAAGCAAACTCACCCAGGCCGAGGCGTGGGCGAAGACCGAGAAATCAAGATTCATAAAGCGAAAGTAATAAAGCTGCGAAAATTCTACTTTCGTGGAGTGATAGAAAATAAGACGGTAAGAATAGAAAAGGCGGTGTTGGCGGGTTTAGTAACCCGGCAGCAAACAGAAGAGCAGTTGACAGAATATCTGGATGAGTTAGAATTTCTTGCCGCAACGGCGGGTATTAGCACGGTAAAAAAGTTCTGGCAGAAGTTACCCATGCCTGACAACAAAACTTTTCTGGGAAAAGGCAAGGCCGAGGAAATTGCGGCATATATTGAAGAGAAGCAGGTAGATTTACTGATTATAGACGATGAGATTTCGCCCTCGCAACTGCGCAATCTGGAACAATTGGTGAAGCGGAAGGTGTTGGATCGTTCGATGTTGATTTTGGAAATTTTTTCGAACCGGGCGCAGACGGTGCAGGCGCGCACGCAGGTAGAATTGGCGCAATTGCAGTATATGTTACCGCGATTAAAAGGGATGTGGACGCACCTGGAGCGGCAGCGAGGCGGCACAGGAACGCGCGGTGGAGCCGGTGAAAAGGAAATTGAGACCGATAGGCGAATGGCGGAGAAGAAAATTTCTTTGCTGAAGCAGAAGTTAAAAGAGATAGATAAGCAAAATGAAACGCGGCGAAAGAACCGCGCGGAAATGATTCGGGTGGCGTTGGTAGGCTATACCAACGTAGGTAAGAGTACGCTGATGAATGTTTTGGCAAAAGAGCAGGTGTTTGCCGAGAATAAATTGTTTGCAACGCTTGACACCACCGTTCGGAAGGTGGTGTTTAATGCCATTCCGTTTTTGCTGAGTGATACGGTAGGGTTTATCAGGAAGTTGCCGCATCATTTGGTAGAAAGTTTTAAATCTACTTTAGATGAAACACTGGAGGCCGATATTCTGTTGCATGTGGTAGATATCTCGCACAATGCATTTGAAGAGCAAATGCGGGTGGTGAATGAGATTTTGGAAGAATTAGGGGCGAAGGATAAGCCGGTAATTATTGTGTTCAACAAAATGGATTTGTATGAACAGAAGAAGTTTGATGAGTTTCTTCCGGCAGAAATAAAAAAATCGCTGTTGAAAGAATTGCAGGATTCGTGGATGGCGAAAACGAACGACAATGTGATTTTCATGTCGGCCACACAGAATCGAAACACTTCTGAGTTACGCGAGAAAATTTTCGAAAAAGTGAAGTTGTTGTATTTGCAGCGATATCCTTACAAAGCTGGGTATTGGCATGATTGGATGAATCAATAATTGATTATGAAATTATCAGAGCCCTTAGTAGCGTCAGCTGTAGCCGCGCAGTTTCAAGCCACCTGTTTAGGTGATAGCGGAAGAATGATTACCGGTATTAATGAAATGAACAATACGGAGGCCGGTGATATCACCTTTGTGGATCATGCAAAATATTATGCCAAAGCGCTACAATCGGCGGGCAGTGTTATTTTCATTAATGCGCGTATGGAAGTGCCGGATGGCAAAACCCTATTGCTGGTAGAAGATCCTTTTTCTTGTTACAATCAACTGGCTTATGCGCAATACCATGCCGCCTTACTGCGTGCGCGCCGGCATCCTGATCCCGTAATTGGTGAGGGCACCAGAATTGGAAAAAACACATCGATTGCGGAAGGTGTAACCATCGGGGAAAATTGTGTTATCGGAAGCAATGTGAGCATCGGGCCATTTACAGTAATTGGCAACAACACCATCATTCATTCAGGTGTTGTAATTGGCAGTGACGCTTTCTATTTCAAAAGCAGAGGTACTCATTATGAAAAAATGTTTTCGATTGGGCGGGTGGTAATTGGCAGCGATGTTGAAATTGGCGCCAACACCACAATAGACGCGGGCGTTTCCAGCGACACGGTGATTGGCGATGGCACCAAGATTGACAATTTGGTTCAGCTTGCGCATGATGTAAAAATTGGAGCGCACTGTTTATTGTGTGCGCAAGTAGGCATTGCGGGGAACACGCGCATCGGTAACCACGTGAAGATGATGGGCAAATCGGCCGTAGTGCAGAATATCGTGATTGAAGACCACGTTACGGTTTTAGGCGACAGTAACGTAAACATGAATTTGAAGGCTGGGAAAACGTATCTCGGCTCGCCTTGTGATGAAGTAGTTACTACAGCAAAACAGCTGGCCGCTTTGAAGCAACTGCCAGCTGTTCTAAAGAAAATGGCGCAATGGGATAAACCCCAGGCGTAATTATTTCACAATACTGATTCGGCGCACGGCTACACCGTCGTTCGCACGAATGCGCAACAGGTACATGCCAGCCGGAAGTGCGTTAACGTCGAGTTGAAGCGCTACTTCTTTTCCTGCTACCACTTGAGGTGCAATGGCTATGCGGCCTTCGCTGTTTTCAAGCATTACCTCTGCGGCACCTTCTTGTTGCATGAGCAGTTTCACCCACAATGTACTTACTGCCGGGTTCGGGAACACTTCACATCGAGCTATAACTTCTTCTTCGTTGATACCGGTTACAACCAATTTCACGGTGTCAGACCGCGTAGCGGTACAGCCGTTGCGATCAGTAACGGTTACTTGATACGTACCCGCACTTAAGCCGGAAATATCTTCAGTAACTGAACCATTATCCCACGAGAATATATAAGGTGTAATACCACCATTAACCGTTACATTAATTGCTCCGGAATTCCCATTCTGAATTTCATTGTTAACAATAGCCGTAACAGTAATTGACGATGGCTCACTAATGGTTATTCCTGTTGGAATACTGTAAGTACAGCCATTGCCATCGGTAATAGTGCCTGTATAGGTACCTGCACCTACGCCGGCCAAATCAGCCGTTACAGCGCCATTCGACCACAAGTAGGTGTAATTACCGTTACCGCCGGTAACTGTTACATAAACCCCACCAGTAGCTTGTCCGTGACATTTCACCATCACCACGCTATCTACCAATCCGAATAGGGCTGCATTCTGAACAATATTTTGAGGAGAAGAATTGGTCTGGCATCCCAGACTATCCGTCACACCCAGGATGTAGTTTCCTGCGCTCACATTAATCAAATCCTGGGTATTAGTGCCATTATTCCAATGATATGTATAGGTGCTGCCTGCTCCTCCGGAAACGCTAATGTAGATTGACCCATTTTGTTGGCCATTACACCGCACCTGACTCAAACTATCTACCGTAATTACAATAGCCGGATTTTCAGTAACCGGAATACCTACAGGAGCGGTGAAGGTACAACCGTTGCGGTCGGTCACCGTTGCGAAGTAAGTTCCGGCAACCAGATTCTGCACATCGCCGGCGTTCGCTGCAGCCGGACTCCATTGATAAGAATAAGGCGCGGTACCGCCGGTAACGGTGGTAAAAATAGCACCGGTAGCAGCGCCATGGCATTTAATATTTCTTACCGAATCAAGCACACCACTTAAAGGGGCTAAAGGAGCATTAACCGTATCCTTCAGAATGACCCGGCAACCATTGGCATCGCGAATCGTATCCACATAAATACCTCCCGCCAAGCTGGTAATATCTTCAGATGATGCGCCATTATTCCAGGAGAAAGTATATCCCGGAGTTCCACCAGAAACAGAAACATACACCGTGCCATTAGCATTGCCAAAACAATCTACATGACGGGTGCTGTCGATAGTGGCAGCAACAACACTGGCCGGTTCATTAATAGTAAATGGCCCGGCTGTAACTGAACAGCCATAAACATCGGCAATAGAATCGCGGTAAACCCCGGCTGCAGCGGTAAGGTCTTCGGTAGTTGCGCCATTACTCCAGAAAGAGCGATATGGCGCACTGCCGCTATCAATGGTCACATTAATGATGCCATTGGCGCCACCGCGGCAAGGTACATCGGTAATAGCAGGTGTACCCATTACCACCGGCTTGTGTACTACCCGAACAGTTTTCACGGTAGAATCACAAGCGCTGATTTTGTATTTGATCTGGAACGTTCCAATGCCAGCAGTAACCGGACTGAAAGTTGAATCCGTAATGCCCGTTCCTGAGAAAACACCGCCCGACATTACAGGCCGCATGATGACATTAGCACTGCCTTCGCAGTACACTGAATCTAATCCGTTGAACGCAGATGTTAACGCACCCATATCCGTTAAGATGATTCGGGTAGTATCACCGGTTGAAGTAGAATAGGCGTCTAGTTGTACGTAGTAGGTTTGGCCCGGGTTCAAGCAAGTAGCTGTTATGAAAGAAGAATATTGTACGCCACTATGCGAAGCATAGGCCGTATCATCATCGTTGGCAAACAACAGTTTGGCACCCGTTGATGATAACAACGAATCACAGGCCGGCGCTTGCCACAAGGCTAATTGCGTGTCGAAATCTGGTGATTGAATGGTAACGCGTCCGGATGCCGGAGCAACAAAGCGGAACCACATAGAGAAACTTAAACTGGTATTACACCAGCCATCCTGACGCTGACAGCCAAGTCCTGGAGGTACCACTTCTCCTGCTTGTGTAGTGGCTGCAATATTGTTGAACGGACCATTAGTTCCCAATACAATAGGCAGTGCATCACACACATCATTTCCAGGCAAAGAGATAATCACGCTCCATGGGCTAGTAGAATCTTTACAGCCTCCTGCATTTAAAACCAAAGCCCTTACATAAACCGTATCGGCCACATCTAAAGATACAGTGAGGCTGTCATTATTGGTTCCAATATTGGAGAACGGACCATTAGGTGTAAATCCGAATTGCCAGCGAATGGTATCGCCGCTGAATCCACTTAATACAAATACACCGGTAGTGTATGCATTGGCTACCGTTGGACCGCTGACAGTACCCGCAACCGGAGCGGCGGTATTAATGGTTAAGACATTAGTATAAACGGTGTCGGAGCAATTAATTCGGGCGCGGTAGTACTGTGTTCCTGAAAAACCGGATGCATTAAGAATAGGATTAACGCCACCCGCAATATCTGAAAACGATATGTTGTCGTTTGACGATTGCCACTGAATAGTTGTACCCAGTGTTTGCCCAGACAGCGTAAGACGGAAAGGAAGATTCGGGCATATAGACGTAGGGCCAGAAATTGTACCTGCTACAGGCGGATCGGTGCAGGCAACAGCATTGGCGATGGTAACAAAGTAATCTTCAGTTTCACCGGAGAAGAAATAGGTGCAGGCATCGGTGCTGCCATTGGCACTTCCGGTAGAACGGGTACGAATACGCATAGCGGTTAGGCCGAGCGTAGCTGTATTTGGAACGGTAATCGAAACCGTATTCACCCCGGCTGGTAAATTGGTACCAATCTGTGTCCATTCTGAAGCATCAAATGTTCCGCTTTGGTCCCAATCGAACCAAATAGATGCAATGCTGGTTCCACCAATGGTTACGTTAATAGTATAGGTTGAACCAACGTTTAAAGTGGCTGTTGAGCTGCCGCTTGCCGGGAATGTAGTTTGTGAAGAACCCAGGGCGTTGGTGCCACAAGAGGAAGCGTTATTCAAAGTGGTAGAAACGATTTCTACGTTTGTGATATTGCGGCCACCACAACTACCTCCAATATCCTGACAATAACAAAGCGTAACTGGATTTTGGTAGATAGCTACAATGCTGGATGTATCGCTTTGTCCGCTGGGATTGCACAATGCCACCAAACGATAATAAGAAGTAGCAACTTGTGTGTCGGAATAACTGATTGAAGTTGCGCCGTTAATATCAGTAAAGTTGATGCTATCTGAAGAAACCTGCCATTGATATGATATAGCCGTTCCTGCCGGATTAGAGACCAATGACAGACTGAAGAACTGGCCGGGACAAACATTTGTTAGCGTTGACTGCGCTGTACCCAAAGTTGGCTGTCCTGAGCAGGGCGGAGCAAGCTGCCATTCAAACACATCGCCTGGGTTCCATACCGGCGGATTGAATTCCATGGTACTGTTGTTGGCTGTGCCTGAAGTAGAGGCCAGCCATGGACCCGATGTGCCGACAGTACGATTATTCACATTTGTAGCAAAGGTATTATCAGGGCCGCGCAGTCCTACCTGAGGCAGCCCTGTAGCTGTAGACGTTCCGGTAATATCGCCGTATACCACATCAATTGTTCCTGAAACTGTATTCATCCGAATCTGAAAACTAAATTGCTCAGTAACGGTTGAAGCCCGGTAACGATGCACATCCTGATACTGCACTACGATTTCATTACCCAAAGTGGTCCAGCTAATTTCCGGGCTGCCGGCATCAGCATTTTCCAAATCGCGACCGAAAGGCGCAATGATGGCCGCTGCATCCAGCGTTGCTGACGATGACGAAAGCGGGGTATAAGAATCGCCGCCGAACCATCCGGTACCACCAAAACCGATAAATCCATTAGGATCCACCCACATATCCGTTTGTGCCACGCCGTCAATGGTGAATGCCGGAATGACAACCTGTACCGGATCGTCATCATCAAATGATCCCGTAAATAACACGGTGCCGCCTGAGATAGGTGAATAGCTACCGCTAAATTGCGAAAAGACGTAGTTGGTGGCCACTTGCGCCTGAATGGCTGCAGCCGCGCAAAAAAGAAAACAACTGAGTAAGTACTTTTTCATGCTAAAATCGTTGTGGTAAAAATACAATTAATGCAGCAGGGAATGATTAAAAAATCAGGGTATGCGGTGTGTATCGAATAGTATAGCGTACACCCTAACGATCCAGCCAAACTTCTTTTAACAGCCTTTGTTCCATACCATTAGCAGGAAAATTGCGCACATAAGGTTGTAGCACTCTGCGGTTCAAAGAATAGAAAATATTGAGCGTCACTGCGTCATCAATAGTAATTTGCGTTAATGTTTCATAGAGCCGGTTGCGCTGTTCTACATCAGCAGTGGCCATTGCCTGCTCAAATAAGCGGTCGTATGCCGGATTCACATAACGAAATGAATTAATATAGGCACGGCCGCCATCTGCCGGAACATTTTTTCCGTAACACAGATTCAGAAAATTTTCCGGATCGGGATAATCTGCCACCCACCCTAATCGCCAGAAATCAAATCTTCCCATTTCCGAGTTTTCTGTATGCTGGGCCCAAAGCGACTGAGAAATATCTACATCGATATTCAGATTTTCTTTCAGCATGGCTGTAATGGCCTCCGCTACTTTTTCATTCCTTCCACCACCACTATTAATATGCAAGGTGAGCGCCGGAAAATTCTTTCCATTGGGATAACCTGCTTGCGCTAATTCAGTCTGCGCTTTTTGGACATCAAAAGTAAATCCCTTGATATTATCGTAACGATATCCCGGCATGCCTTCCGGAACAATTCCCGCTGTAACGGGAACGCCTTCGCCTTTCAAGGTATAGCGAACAATGCGCTGCCTGTCAATTGCATAATTGAAGGCCCTGCGCACATGAACGTTGTTGAAAATTTTACCCGTGTGCAACAACCCATAATATTGCGTAGACAGTTCAGGAACCGTTTGCAGTTGAAATCGCTTGTATTCTGGTTGCAGTTTTCCTTCTGATGAAATCACTTGTGTAACCATATCCAATGGCAGGCGGTACTTCATCTCCAGCTTACCTTTTTTGAATTCCAGCATCTCCACTTTTTCTTCTTTAATGAACGACCATCTGATGGCATCGAGGTACGGCAACTGATTGCCAAATGAATCAACACCCCAGTAGTGTTCGTTTCTAACTAAGAACACGCCCGCATCGGGCATAATTTTTTTAATCACAAAAGGGCCGGTACCTACCGCGTGTTCGCGCATATCAATACCGTAATAATCTACGGCTTCTTTCGGAAAGATGGCCGTGAACGGCATGGCTAACCGAAACAAAAATCCAGCAAAGGGGCGTACTAATTTTATTTCAACCGTGCTGTCGTTCAAGGCGCGAATGCCCGCTACATGACTCAATTTTCCTGCATTTACTTCGCGATCGGCAAAAAACTCATTCGCCCCTTGCACCAAATCTTTAAACAACCAAAAACCTTGATTTTGCACATCGGGCGTACACAATTTTTGAAAGCAATAAACAACATCGTTGGCATTAAATTCGCGACCGCGGCCATTCTTAAAACACGCATCATTGTGGAAATAGACGCCCCGCCTTAAATGAAAAATAAAACGCCTTGCCGAGTCTTCAATCTCCCATCGGTAGGCCAGTGCCGGTTGCACGCTTAGGTCGCTTTGCCGCAACATCACCAGGCCTTCATACACCTGATTAGTGATGCGATGACCTACTGTTTCCGTTACGTTTTGCGGGAAAAGTGAACGAAAATATTCCGTTTCATTCATATGAAAAACGCCGCCGTATTTTACCGGGCCTTTGGCATGCTGTGGGTGTGGCGGTGACGATGTGTGGTGCTGGCATCCCATCAAGACCAGCAGACAACAAAAAGCAACTGCCTTTCGAATGGTTTCGAAAGAACAGCGGAAACGAAATGGATTATTGCAACACACTTCTGGAAATAACTATACGCTGCACTTCTGAAGTGCCTTCATAAATCTGTGTGATCTTCGCATCGCGCATCAAACGCTCCACATGATACTCTTTCACGAATCCGTATCCACCGTGAATCTGCACGGCTTCTACTGTTGTGCGCATGGCTGTTTCAGAAGCAAACACCTTGGCCATGGCTGATGCGGTATCGTAATTTTGATGTTGGTCTTTCAAAAATGCCGCCTTGTAAACCATCAGGCGAGCCGCTTCGATTTCTGTAGCCATTTGCGCCAACTTAAACGCGATGGCCTGATGCTGGATAATTTCCTTTTTAAACGCCTTGCGCTCCTGCGCGTAGGCGGCCGCCAGCTCATATGCGCCAGCCGCGATACCTAAGGCCTGTGCGGCAATGCCGATACGGCCACCAGCCAAAGTTTTCATCGCGAATTTGAAACCAAATCCATCTTCACCGATTCTGTTTTCCTTTGGCACTTTTACATCGTTGAATAGCAAGGTGTGCGTATCACTGGAACGAATACCCAGCTTGTCTTCTTTCTTTCCTACAACAAAACCTTCCATGCCTTTTTCAACGATGAAGACGTTGATGCCGCGATGACCTAGTTCCGGATGGGTTTGTGCAATGACCAGATACACCGAAGCACATCCACCGTTGGTAATCCAGTTTTTCGTTCCGTTCAGCAGGTAGTGGTCGTCTTTTTCAATTGCGGTAGTTGATTGCGAAGTAGCATCGCTGCCTGCTTCGGGCTCACTAAGACAGAAGGCGCCCAACTTTTCGCCTTTCGCCAATGGCACCAGGTATTTTTGTTTTTGTGCTTCGGTGCCAAATTCCTGCAAACCCCAACACACCAGCGAGTTGTTCACGCTCATTAGTACCGAGGAAGAATTATCGATTTTAGAAATTTCTTCCAGTGCTATAACATAACTCAGGGTATCCAATCCGGCGCCGCCATATTTTTCATCCACCATCATGCCCAGAAAACCTAAGTCGGCCATTCCCTTCACTTGATCGGCTGGCCAAATCATATCGGTATCGCGTTCTATCACGCCGGGTTTACAAACGTTTTGAGCGAAATCGCGCGCCGCCTTGCGGATCATTAAGTGTTCTTCAGAAAGCGTAAAATTCATTCGTCTTTTTTAAGCGTGGCGAAGTAACGCAAAAACGCGAAAACGCCTGCTAATTCCTGTCAACAACCAAAATTTCTAAACGCAAATAGCGCGGTGGCGGCCCCATCGGCAGGTAATATTTTCTACATTCGCTAAAATACACCAAGCTACTATGACACATATAGAATGGAACTGGACGCACGCTGGCTATCAACTATACGCGCAAGGATGGGCTCCTGAAAAACCCAGAGCAGTTATTGCGCTGGTCCATGGCTTCGCAGAACACGGCGGACGGTTTGCACATGTTGCTGACTTCTTCTGCCAGAACGGCATTGCTGTTTTGGCGATCGATCAATACGGGCATGGTAAAACAGAAGGGCCACGCGGTTATTCCCCATCGCTGGAGGCTTCTATGGATAGCATTGGCTCGCTGTTGGAAGAAGCGGCCAAACGTTTTCCCGGCTTGCCGCGTTTTTTATACGGTCACAGCATGGGTGGAAATATGGTGTTGAATTACACCCTCAGGCGGAAACCGGCCATTGCCGGCGTTATTGCCACAGCACCCTGGCTGCGATTGGGTTTTGAGCCGCCTGCTTTTAAATTGTTCCTGGCCAAAATCATGAAAAATGTCTATCCTAAATTTCCTGAAAAAGCCGATTTAGACACGGGTGCGCTTTCGCGGGATGCGGCCGAAGTACGTAAGTACGAACAAGATCCGCTGGTACACAACACGGCGCGCGCCGGAACGTTTTTTGACACACATCATGCCGCTTCATGGGCCATTGAGCACGCGAATTCATTAACGATTCCTTGCTATATTGCTCATGGTACTGCCGATCGGCTCATTGCCTTTTCCGGTTCGGAAGATTTTGTAAAGAACGCACCAAAGCAACTCATCACCTTTCAGCGTTGGGATGGCTTCTATCACGAACTGCATAACGAACCACAGGCCGACCGCGAAAAAGTATTGAACGGCATAATCACCTGGGTGAATAGTAGGATCTAAAAAAGGAACGCCGGCTAACCCTAACGTGGGCATCAGCCGGCGTTCCTGCTAACTACTTTTAGTTCAAATCAAATCGATCCAACTGCATCACTTTCGTCCAGGCCGCTACAAAATCGCTCACAAATTTTTCTCTTGCATCATCACTGGCATACACCTCTGCCAATGCCCTTAGTTCTGAATTCGAACTAAAAATGAGATCGGCACGAGTGGCGGTCCATTTTGGCTGACGTGTCTTTTCATCTTTACCAACAAACACTTCTTTTGAGCTGTCAGCAGCTTCCCAAATAGTTCCCGGTTCCAATAGTTTTACAAAGAAACTATTGTTTAGCTGATTGGCGTCATTGGTAAAAATCCCATTTTTCGAGCCATCATAGTTAGCGTTCAAGGCACGCATACCGCCAACCAATACCGTCATTTCAGGAGCAGTTAAGGTAAGCAACTGCGCCTTATCAATTAGCAAAGCTTCTGTAGGCACTGTGTATTGACCTTTTGCATAATTCCTAAAACCATCTGCCATCGGTTCTAAAACAGCAAAAGAATGAGTGTCTGTTTGCTCTTGTGTGGCATCCATGCGGCCGGGGGTAAAAGGCACCTGAATGGGATGCCCGGCATTGGCTGCGGCTTGTTCAACGCCAACGTTTCCAGCTAAAACAATCAAATCAGCCATCGATATTCGTGCAGGTGCGTACCTGGTTTGAAATTCACTTTGAATTTTTTCCAGCGCATTTAACACCCGGTTAAGCTGATCGGGTTGATTTACCGCCCAGTGTCTTTGCGGCTCTAGTCTGATTCTCGCTCCATTTGCGCCACCTCTGCGGTCAGAGCCCCTGAAAGTAGATGCCGAAGCCCATGCGGTTAGCACCATGTCACGAATAGTTAATCCCGATGTAGCTATCTTCTCTTTCAACCATTTAATTTCTTTTTCGTTCACCACTTTGTGGTTGAGCGGCGGAATAGGATCCTGCCATAGTAAATCATCCTTTGGCGCCTCAGGGCCCAGATAGGTGGTTTTCGGCCCCATATCGCGATGCGTTAATTTGAACCACGCCTTGGCAAAGGCGGTGTTAAAAGCCGCTTCATCATCTCTGAACCTGCGAGCAATTTTTTCATAAACCGGATCAAAACGCAGCGATAAATCAGTAGTGAGCATAGTAGGACGATATAGCTTGGAAGTATCATAAGCATCCGGAATCAGATGATCGGTAGTTTTTGCTACCCATTGATGAGCCCCGGCCGGACTTTCTGTGAGTTCCCATTCGTAAGCAAACAACAGCGTCAGAAAATCGTGATTCCAGCGGGCAGGGGTTTTCGTCCAGGTTACCTCTAATCCCGAAGTAATCGCATCTTTTCCTTTACCTGATTGATAGTTGCTTTTCCAGCCCATTCCCTGCTCTTCAATGGAAGCACCTTCAGGAGCAACTCCCACGTGGGAGGCGCTGGCGGCGCCATGTGTTTTTCCCAAAGTATGACCACCTGCAATCAGCGCCACCGTTTCTTCATCATTCATGCCCATCCGGCCAAAGGTTTCGCGAATATCTTTAGCCGCTAACGCCGGATCGGGATTGCCATTAGGCCCTTCAGGATTGACGTAAATCAAACCCATTTGAACAGCGGCCAAAGGTTGTTCTAACTGCCGGCCGGCCGCGTGACGCTGATCATCAAGCCACTTCGTTTCTGAACCCCAGTACACATTCGATTCCGGCTCCCATACATCTTCGCGTCCTCCGGCAAATCCGTAGGTCTTAAACCCGGCATTTTCCAATGCCACATTACCCGCCAGAATCATCAAATCGGCCCATGAAATCTTATTCCCGTATTTTTGTTTGATTGGCCACAGTAAACGTCTTGCTTTATCTAAATTGGCATTATCAGGCCAGCTATTCAATGGAGCAAAGCGTTGTTGCCCTGCACGCGATCCGCCCCGACCATCGCCGGTGCGATAGGTTCCGGCGCTATGCCAGGCCATGCGAATGAATAGTCCGGCATAACTCCCAAAATCTGCCGGCCACCAGTCTTGCGACTGGGTCATCAACGTATTAATATCTTTTTTCAGTGCGAAATAATCGAGAGAGAGAAACGCCTTGCGGTAATTGAACTGAGGCGCCATCGGACTGGATAGCGGTGCATTTTTTCTCAGCACACTTAAATATAATTGATTGGGCCACCAGTTAGGCTGTTGACGAGTAGCGTTTGCGGGCAACGTAGCCGGCGGTTGTTGCACCGTGCTTTTACTATCGTGCCCGAAAGGGCATTTTCCTGTTGTTTCCATGTTTTGAGATTTTGTTGTGATGGCCATAGCGAACAGCAGCGCAGCCGTAAGGATTGTCTTCATTGTTGTTGGTTTAACCATTAATGACGCGAAAGTAGGATGTTGAATAGTTCTACAAAAACGATATTTTAGATTTTAGTATCGATTTTATAGATGAATCTTCAACAATTTGAATACGTCCTTGCGGTAGCAGAATACCGACATTTTGAGACGGCCGCAGAAAAGTGCTTTGTCAGTCAATCTACCTTGAGTACCATGATTGCCCGGTTTGAGGACGAGGTGGGGTTACACATTTTTGACAGAAAACGGAAGCCCGTTGACATCACGCAGGAAGGAATTCAATTGATTGAACAGCTCAAAGTGTTGAGGCGTGAAATTGCGCAGTTAAATGATTTGGTCATGGGGCTCAAAGGAGAACTATCTGGTCCGCTGCACCTTGCGGTAATACCCACCATCGCGCCTTTTCTATTGCCGTTATTTCTACAGGAATTCGGCGCTAGCTTTCCCAAACTTGAAATTGTAGTGCGGGAAGAAACTACTGAGGAAATTACGAAAAAGTTAAAATCACGCGAGCTAGACATCGGTATCGTTTCTACCCCGCTTCTTGACGCTGATCTACTGGAAACCCCATTGTATCATGAGCCCTTTGTGCTTTATGATCCAAATCAAATTAACCAAAAGAAGGTGCTGGCGAAAGCGTTGAAAACAGAACGCCTTTGCCTGATGGAGGAAGGACACTGTATGCGTACTCAGGTAGTCAGTTTATGCCGGCACACCCGCAATACGCAGAAAAACCTGCTAAACTTCGAATACCAGGCTGGCTCAATTGATGGATTGGTGCGTTTTGTAAAGGCAAATCGGCTCACCACCTTGTTGCCGTATTTAGCCACCCTCGATTTCCGGGCTGTGGATCACAGGCACCTGGCCGCATTCAGTGCTCCTGTTCCCTACCGTTCAGTTGGCTTGGTTGTTCACCGGCACTTTGCAAAAAAAAGTATCCTGAATAAACTTCAACAACAAATCATCCATAAAGTAAAGCCGTTGTTACCGCGTATTGAGACCCGGTCAAAGCCATTGCCGCCCATCTAAAGCAGTCTAAAAAAAAGGAGGGCGAAAACATTTTCGCCCTCCTATTAATCTTTAATTAATGATTTACAGTTTCACGAACTTGCGAACCAAGCGGTCTTTTCCGGAAACAACCTGCAAGTGATAGATTCCGCTTGCCAGATCACCGGTTTCAAAGTTGATGCGTTGATCACCATCAATGGCACCTTCGTAAACAGTCTTGATTTCTTTTCCAGTTAAATCAACCAACTTCATGCTCACTTCTTTTGGTGATGAAGTAGAGATTTCAACGATGGCCTTGTCAGTAGCCGGGTTAGGGTAAACAGATAACCCTTCGATAGCAACATGGTCGTTAATGCCCAGGAAAGTTTCATCTACATTACCAATGTTGATGTTGTCCAGATAGAAGTTATTGCCCAGGTATGAGCTAAACACAGCAAACTTGAACAAAACACCAGCCGCTTTATACGGCGCTCCGATTCCGTTGGCTGTTTTCAAGTTAACAGAAACTTTTCTCCAGTATTCCTCTGCAGATTGTGGGGTATATGGCCCGGCAATATATCCAGCGTTGTATAATCCAGCACGGCCATTGCTGTAAATACTTTTCCAAGTAGCGCCACAATCTTTTGAAATGTACACCACTAAAGAATCGTCGGGATTGTTTACGCCATTGGAATTAAAAGTAGCAAATGAATAGCGGAATGAAATGCGGAATTCAGCATCGGTCAGGTAAGACAAATCATAAGGCGGAGAAACCAACTCATCGAGGTCGTTGCGATAGCGGGAATCATAATTGTTCAGTTTGTAACAAGAACGGCTGCTATGACCCACTTTATCGAAATAAGAAAATGATGTTTGGTTATTATCATAATTCAACGGCACCCAACGGGATTCAGAAAGTCCGCGATCTTCAAATGTTTCAATAGCCGGAGCAGTAATTGGATTGCTGTTGTCAGCTACGTAAACGATACTCTTAATTTTGGTGTCAGATCCCGACGTATTCGTCACCTGCAGTTGTACTTCTTTAAAGCCCGGTGAACTGAAGGTGATATTTTCTGATGCATTGTTAGATGTAGTAATATCGGCATCTCCCGGGAATGTCCAGGTACGCGAATCTAAAGAGTTATAATTGTAAGAATAATCAGTAAACTTCACTGGTGAACCCAGACATACATAGCGCTTATTAGCACCGTATTCAGCGATAGGCGCCGGCTCGCAGGTATTGGAGCCATCCACCCCTGTTGCAATCAGATTCGGCATTTTCCAGATGGTATTTCTTCCGGAAACATTTAAAGTATCTTCTAAAACCGCCAGCATGCGCGCTTTTTGCCCTTCGGTGAAATAAACAGAACAATCAGAATAGTTCATAATGTCCTGTTCGGCTTCTGGTTTAGTAGTATCAGGGCGACCCGGACTGCACACACGGCGAGCCGTATCGCAACCGCCTAAGTTACCCTTAGTAATTGGGGTGTCATCAACACCATCATCACCGCACACGGTCCCTGGATCATTGTTATTTCCCCAGGTGTGTTGCAGGTTCATCCAGTGTCCAGCTTCGTGGGCAATGGTACCGCGCAAGGTAAAGCCGCCAACACTTCCGTATTTCACAATAATACCATCGATAATGCGACCGTTGTTAAAGGTGGAAACGGAAGACGGATAGTATGCGTAAGCCAGTGTACCATATGTGCCACAGTCGCCCTGTAAACAGCGAACCACCCAGATGTTCAAATATTTCTCACGTGGCCAAGGACGCATTTTATCGTCGTCGTTGCCATAATAAGTACCTTGTGTATAGATATGCTCAATACCGGTGGTACAGTGACCGTTCGGATCTAGGTGCGCCAAACGAAACTCAATGCCGATATCTGCAATCAAATTCAAGCCGCTGGAATTATACCATGGTGATGCCGATGGCAATTCAGGATTGCTTCTGCTGTAATACTCATTCCAGTTGCTCATTTCAGTACGAATAAGCGCATCAGTAAGGTTTTCTGCGCCACCGTCGTGAAGAATGTGAAACACCACCGGAATCACGTAGTTCGTACCCCGTTCATTCGGATGGTTCTTTTTGTAGGTCGCCACAAATTGCGCCGTAAATTGATCCAGCAATTCCTTACTTACAATGGCCTCAGGATTGCCTTCCGTCAATTTCCGATCCATGTGATCGGTAATACAGCCCATTGAAGCTTGTTGCGCGCTTGCAACGGTAATCGCCAAAATCATGGCGTACAGTGTGTATATTTTTTTCATTGTTGAAAAATTCGAAAACGAATATATTAGTAAAATCGAAGGTTCCTACTGGGGTACAGTTGGTTTTACAAAAAAATGACAGTGTCATCGGAAAGTCCAGCCATTGCTGGGCGTGGGGCACTGCATACTCATGAAGGTGTAGGAGACAGAAACGCCCACAAACACGAAGTCGTCCTTCTTACTGGTTTCCCCCCGTTGATAGCCGGCTCTTCCGGCATTTTCCCCGCCGTTCACCTCGCCGCTACGGTCGCTCAATGCCGCCGCAATGCCATGTGATCCGCCGGGCAACGATACCGTTGTGGGGTAATTCCCGCTCACATCATCCAGATAATCGGTAAACGTTTTATGCACGGAAACAATCAGATTGATGTTCCAGTTCTGATAGATATGAAACTTAAATCCGCCTTCAATCGGAATATGAAAACTATAGAGATTGTATTTCTTCACCCCTGAATAGCTGGGGTCGTTTTGTCCTTCTGTACCCAACGGCTGCAAGTAATACCACTTCCCCTTGTATTCCGCTTTTGGATTGAAAAAGAAAATGCCTACACCAGTGGCCAGATAAGGCGAAAACCAATATTTCTTGGGTTTCGATTTATCGAATTTGAAAAAATTGAATTCAAATGTGGCGGTCAGATCGGCTATACTGCTGCGAAACGACAAATTGCGCAATTGCTGCCGGGCGCTGGAAGACGCGGCATCATGCCCTTCTACCTCCCCGTAGCTCACACAGCCTTTTGCGGCAAATCGAGAGCTGATGTTGTAGCGGTAGAAAACCCCTCCTGCGGGGCGCACATACTTCACCCCGAATTGTTGGTTCAAATCGCCATAGTAATTGGCTACGCCGCCCCAAAGGCCCACTTCGTGAAACTGCGCACGCACGGCCATTGCAGCCAGTAGCGCACACAACACCAAACAAAGATGACCCGGTTTTTTCACGGCCGCGAATGTAGCTAAACAACGGCAAACGCCCGGGCTTATTGTACCGTTTGCAACAGCACTAATGCCCTAATTTCAACACAATTACTCAACTATTTCCTTCTTTTTCTGTTTCTTAATTTGGATTACCGCCTTATGTTTGTCATGTAATTATCTACTATGAGTACTACCACCGCAGCCAAACCTTCGGTTTTCTTTCAAAGTTCTATCGGAAAGAAGGTGTTTATGGCGCTTACCGGACTTTTCCTGATTACCTTCCTGATTGTACACTGTGCCATTAATGCCATGGTGTTTTATAACGATGGAGGCGTTACCTTTTCCAAATACGCTCATTTTATGGGCACCAATCCCATCATCCGTATTATGGAAATCGGACTAGTTGCCGGATTTCTGATTCACATCGTTGACGGCTTGCTGCTCTATTTTCAAAACCGGGCCGCTCGGCCGGTGAAATACGCCAAAACCGCATCCGACGGAAAAACCACCTGGTACAGCCGCAGCATGGCATTGTTAGGCACTATCATCCTGTTGTTTCTAGTGGTCCACACTGCCCATTTCTGGATCCCGAACCGCGCCTATCAATTCCTTCACGGTGAAGAACTCAACTTGTTTACCATGATGCAGCTTGAATTTCAGGAATGGTATACCGTAGTCATCTACCTGCTCGGCTGCTTCTCGCTGTTCTGGCACCTGTTGCACGGATTTGGCAGCGCCTTCCAAACTATGGGATGGAACCATGTTAAATACAATCAGGTTATTCATATTGCCGGAGTGGCGTTTTCGATTATCGTACCGCTGATTTTCGCTTCTATGCCGCTGGCGTTTTTTTTCCAATTGGTGAAATAAAATGATCAAGAGCATCCGCCTTCAAAATTTTTTCAGCTTTCAGGATTGTACCATTAATCTCAATCCCGGAGTGAATGTGTTGGTGGGTATTAACGGCAGTGGTAAGAGTAATTTGTTGAAGGCGATTGAATTATTCAAAATTCTTCCTAAAGAAAATATTGAAGACATCGGTAGTTTGGTTCTACATAAATGGAAGGGGCAAAACGGGATGATGCACTATCAAAGCGGAACGACGTTTTCGGAACTTTTGTTTGAGTTCGATCAAAATTTTGTGAGTTACAAGCGTCATGATACCGAAGCACCTAGGCCCTTGACTTACCTCGCCAATTTCAAATTTCCGGGATTAGGGATTTTTTCCTTCTCTCCGACAGTTCTAGCCGGGGGAGAGCGGGTATACTCAAACTATCATGACAGTGAAGGCGAAAAAGACGTTTCAGTAGCTTTCGCAAATCTTATTAGCGCTGCAGACAATATTTATAGTTATGGGATTTTCGATACGTCAGAGGATGCAATAGTTAGGAAAGCATTGACGTACACCTCCGACAAAGTCCTACGACCTGATTTAAGAAACTTGAGCAATGTCATCAACTTCCTTTCGATAAATCATGCTTTGCATTTTGATTTGATTGAAAAGAACTTGCAAAAGGTTAATGGAAACTATGAAAAACTAAAGGTCATTCCGGTTTTGGATTCCATGACTTTTGGAATCAAGGAAACTGGTTTTGAGAAAACAACCCCGGCCTATTTGCTATCTGACGGGTCAATTAAATTTTTGGCTTTACTAGCCATCCTCTACAACCCAAACCGCGGGCAGCTTATTTGCCTGGATGAGCCGGAAAACGGCCTTCATCCCGATATGCTTCATGCCGTGGCAGAAGGAATTCAATACGCCGCACAAACTTCCCAAATCATCCTATCTACTCACTCCCCGCAACTGCTTAACTGGTTTACTTTTGAAGATATTCGCGTGTTCGAAAAAGATGAAAACAATGCCACTATCGTCAAAGAACTAAAACAACAGGAGTTCGAAGGTTGGTATGACACCTACCTTTTAGGTGATATGTGGATGAAGGGAAATATAGGAGGTAACCGATGGTAAAACAGTTGTTCATAGAAGGCGACAAACAATTGCGCCCGGGTTTTAGCCAGTTGCTTCAGCAAAAGGTAAGGGGCAATCGCTTTAAACTGAACCTTGAGGGTCCTGATTCAGAAGCTACATATAAATTTTATCATCCTGACACCAGTGAACATAAATTTTTAGTTGTTGATTTAGACGGAAACCAGGAAACCAGAAACCGCCGCTTATCTAACCTGAAAATAAAAGCTAAAGACGCCAATAGGGTGTTTTTTATGGTTCAAAAAATGGAATCTTGGTTCCTTTCTCAACCAGAAGTGATTAAAGATTGTTTCAATTTGCAAAACACCCCAACTGTTCCAAGAAAGGCCATAGAGATCGAACAGCCCGACCAATATCTTGCCAACTTGGTTCGACCTAAAAAATATCATAAAGTAAAAGATGCCGCTACTATGCTTCCCAAATTAAATCTCACTAAACTTGAAGCAGAATTTGAAGATGTTCAACAATTAATAGCAACCCTCTTAAAATAAAATATGCCTCTCAATTCAAAAATACCTACAGGACCGCTGGCCGATAAATGGTCGGAATACAAGGAACACGCCAAGCTGGTGAACCCGGCTAACAAGCGTAAACTGGATGTGATTGTGGTGGGTACCGGCCTGGCCGGAGCCTCAGCCGCCGCTACCCTGGCCGAACTGGGCTACAAAGTGAAAGCCTTCTGCTTCCAGGATTCGCCCCGTCGCGCACACAGCATCGCCGCGCAAGGCGGTATTAACGCGGCAAAAAACTATAAAAACGACGGCGATTCAGTATACCGCCTGTTCTATGATACTATTAAAGGTGGCGACTTCCGCGCCCGCGAAGCCAATGTGTACCGGCTGGCCGATGTGTCGCGCAACATCATCGACCAATGCGTGGCGCAAGGTGTTCCTTTCGCCCGTGAATACGGGGGCTTGCTCGATAACCGCTCCTTCGGTGGCGCTCAGGTGTCGCGTACGTTCTACGCCCGCGGACAAACTGGTCAGCAACTGCTCTTAGGCGCTTATCAGGCCCTCGAACGTCAGGTAGGTCTGGGCAACGTAAAAATGTACTCCCGCCATGAAATGCTTGACGTGGTAGTCATTGATGGTAAAGCCCGCGGTATCATCGCCAAAAACCTGGTGACCGGCGCCATCGAAAAATATTTCGCACATGCGGTATTGTTGTGCACCGGTGGCTACGGAAACGTATTCTACTTATCTACCAACGCCATGGGCAGCAACGTTACCGCTGCCTGGAAAGCACATAAACGAGGCGCTTATTTCGCTAATCCTTGCTACACCCAAATTCACCCTACCTGCATACCGGTAACCGGCGATTATCAATCGAAACTCACGTTGATGAGCGAATCGCTGCGCAACGACGGCCGCGTTTGGGTGCCGAAATCAAAAGAAGATGCAAAAGCCATTCGCGAAGGCCGCAAAACAGCAGCCGATATCGCCGAAGCTGATCGCGATTACTATCTGGAACGCAAATATCCATCCTTTGGCAACCTCTGTCCCCGTGATATAGCCTCCCGGGCAGCTAAAGAAGCTTGTGACGATGGTCGCGGTATTGTGCCAAGTGGTTTTGGGGTGTTTCTGGATTTTGGCGATGCCATTAAACGCCTGGGAATAGATGTGGTGAAAGCACGCTACGGTGAACTATTCCCGATGTACCAGAACATCACCAACGATGACCCGCTGAAAACACCGATGAAGATTTATCCTGCGGTACATTATACTATGGGCGGTCTTTGGGTAGATTACGAACTCATGACCACCGTGCAAGGATTATATTGTCTGGGTGAAGCTAATTTCAGCGACCACGGCGCCAACCGTTTGGGTGCATCCGCACTCATGCAGGGCTTGGCAGATGGCTACTTCGTGATTCCATATACTATCGGAAATTATCTGGCCGGAGAAATCTTTACAGCACCCATCCCAACTGATCATCCCGCTTTCAACGAAGCAGAAAAACAGGTGCTGGACCGCCAGCAACAACTGCTCTCAGTGAAAGGAAAAACATCGGTGGAACAATTCCACAAACAACTGGGAAAAATTATGTGGGAATACTGCGGCATGGCCCGCAATGAAGCCGGCCTGAAAAAAGCCAAGGGCTTGTTGGCTAACCTGCGCGAAAATTACTGGAAAGACGTAAAAGTGCTCGGCAGTCTCAACGAATTTAACCCCGAATTAGATAAGGCAGGCCGCGTGGCTGATTTTATAGAATTAGGCGAACTGATGGTGCACGATGCGCTGATGCGCAACGAAAGCTGCGGTGGCCACTTCCGCGAAGAATATCAGGATGAAGGTGAAGCTAAGCGCGACGACGAACACTATAAATACGTGGCCGCCTGGGAATACCGCGGTGTAGGCGCTGAAGCAGCCTTACACAAAGAAGATCTGGTATATGAAAACATTCAATTGCAGGTTCGTAGTTATAAATAAATAAGAAGCGATTTTTTGATCCTCAAACAACAACAATGAAATTCAATCTTAAAGTTTGGCGGCAGGCAAATGCCAATACAAAAGGCCAGTTGAAAGATTATAGCATCGATAATATCCACGGCGATATGAGCTTTCTGGAAATGATTGATGTGCTCAATGAACAACTCATCGCAGGCAACGAAGACCCTATTGCGTTCGACCACGATTGCCGCGAAGGTATCTGTGGCATGTGCTCGATGTACATCAATGGCCGCGCTCACGGGCCTTTGCACGGCACCACTACCTGCCAGTTGTACATGCGCCATTTCAAAGACGGCGAGACCATTTACGTAGAACCGTGGCGCGCCAAAGCATTCCCGGTAATAAAAGATTTGGCTACCGATCGCTCCGCCTTCGACCGCATTATTGCTGCCGGTGGATTTATCAGCGTCAACACCGGTCAGGCGCAAGACGCCAACGCCATTCCGGTTGAAAAACTGGATGCCGAAAAAGCCATGGATGCGGCCGCCTGTATCGGCTGTGGTGCCTGCGTAGCAGCTTGCCCTAACAGCGCCGCCATGCTGTTCGTTAGTGCTAAAATTTCGCATTTGGCGCTGTATCCGCAAGGACAACCAGAACGCGATCTGCGCGCCATGAAAATGGTGGAACAAATGGATGCCGAAGGTTTTGGTAACTGTTCTAACATCGGTGCCTGTGAAGCCGAATGCCCGAAAGAAATTAAACTCACCAACATCGCCCGCCTGAACCGCGATTTCATTTCGGCTAGCCTGGTGAGCGAAGAAAAAGGATAAACCGCCGCTTAATCGGCCTTAGTCCATACCGAGGTTCTGCCTAAAAAAGGCATGCCCAGCACATAACCGCGTAAATCAATGTGGTCGCCCTTGAACGTCATCCGGCAGTCGTATGTTTTGCCGTTTTTCGGATCGTAAATTTTTCCGTCTACGTAAAAATCTTTCTCATCGGGGCTTTTCTTCAGATTCCATAAAAACACCAATCCCATAATGGGACGATTCCGCAGTTTTTCATTCGGATTTTTCTCATCTACCCGCGTCTTGCCGTTCAACACCGGCTCCTTCAGCCACACTACCTTCGCCTGATACGTGCCGTTGGCAGTGGCATACACCTCCACCTTCGAGTCCTTTTCCTCATTGTACCACACCCGGCAAATAGGATCTTTCGCCTGAGCAAAAACACCGCTGTACAACAATACCGCAATGGCCAGAAAAACTGTTTTCATAAAACTAAATGTAGCGAATTCCGGCCATACCTCAACGGTAAATACCCACCGTTACCGTGCCATCGGTGCTAATAAAAGCCCGGTACATGCCGGTTGAATTAAACGGCATGGCTACCCGCCCGTTCTTATCCATCGCAATCAATCCGCCTTCCCCGCCCATGGCCACCAGCTTATTCATCACCACTTCATCGGCCGCTGCCGGCAGCGAAAGCCCTTGATACGCCATGCGGCAGGCCACATCATACGCCGCCACACTTCTGATAAAAAACTCGCCATCACCCGTACAACTCACCGCACAAGTCTGGTCATCGGCATAACATCCCGCACCAATCAGCGGTGAATCGCCAATACGCCCAAATTTTTTATTCGTCATTCCGCCTGTTGAGGTGGCCGCCGCCAAATGCCCCTGCGCATCCAGCGCCACAGCGCCCACCGTGCCAAATTTCTTCTCGTCTACCACCACCGAATGATCCAGGTGCGCGCCCTCTTCACCCTTTACCCGTAGCCATTGCTGGTAGCGGAAATCGGTGTGGAAATAACTATCGTCGCAAAATTCAATCTCCTTCAGCCGCGCAAACGCCTCGGCGCCTTCACCGGCCAGCAGCACATGATTCGATTGTTCCATCACCACCCGCGCCAGATGCACTGGGTTTTTAATGTTCTTCACCAACGAAACTGCTCCGGCCATCAAATTGCTGCCGTTCATGATAGACGCATCCATTTCATGACCGCCCGCATTGTTGTACACGCTGCCACGGCCGGCGTTAAACAGCTCGCAATCTTCCAGACTCATCACCGCCGCCTCTACCGCATCCAAACTACTGGCGCCGGCTTGCAACAGGCTGTAACCCGCACGCAGCGCGGCTTCCAGTGCATCGCGATAGGCTTTTTCCTTTTCGGGCGTCAGTTGGTTTTTGTCAATCGTACCGGCACCGCCGTGTATGGCTATGGCTATGTTTTGCATCCCGCTAAAATAGTGTAATCGCGCGCTGCGGGTGTTTTATTATTCTGGTTTTTTTGGCGCGCCCGCCTGCTGGCGGGCCAGGCTGCTCTGGGGTACGCTATCGCTCCCGCCCTGCATGGCGCTCGTACCTCGCGCCATTCCGGGCCTCGGCTTACGCCTCGCCCGCCGCATCCTTCGCGCTCGACGCCCACTTCCCAAACCGCGCTAAAACAAAAAATCCCGTGCCGAAACACAGGATTTTTCATTGAAAGTATCTGCTACTTACGCTTCGGCAACTACATGCACAAAGCGACGGTCGTTAGCGCCGCGGGTAAATTTCACCTTGCCTTCAATTACAGCAAAAATGGTGTGGTCTTTACCGATATCTACACCCTTACCAGGATGGTAGGCCGTACCGCGCTGACGAACAATAATATTTCCCGGAATGGCAGCTTCGCCACCGTATAATTTAATACCCAGACGCTTGCTATGCGATTCGCGGCCGTTCTTTACTTTACCTTCCCCTTTCTTATGTGCCATGGCTTGTGCTCTTTAAATGTTTTTAAATAGAATTATGCGATGCTGTCGATAGAAATTTGCGTAAACGACTGACGGTGACCGTTGGTCTTGCGGTAGCCTTTACGACGCTTCTTTTTGAAGATAATCACCTTATCGCCGCGGCGGTGCGAAACGATAGTGGCGTTAACCGCTACACCGGCTACGGTTGGTGTTCCCACCTTTACTTTGCCATCAGCGCCTGTCATCAACACTTTATCGAAAGTCACTTTGTCGCCTTCGTTACCTGCTAAGCGGTGCACATACAATTTCATTCCGGCCTCTGCCTTAAATTGCTGCCCTGCGATTTCTACAATTGCGTACATACTCGATTTTTTTGGGACGGCAAATGTAGAAAACTTTTTTTGAAAACGAAGGGGAATTTTCTCTATCCCGCCGCTGCCTGCCGCATTTTGCGGATCCGCTGCACTAAGGTAGGATGCGAATAATGCACAAAAACGTAGGCCGGATGTGGATTGGGGTTTCCTAAAGAGTTGACATACAATTTTTTAAGCGATGAAATAAGCGGCTCCTCTGAATAAGTGGTCCGCGCATAGGCATCGGCCTCGTACTCGTTCTTCCTGCTGAAAAGATTCATGAAAACACCTACTAACAGCGCAACCGGACTATACAACAGCGCAAAGGCCACCAGCGACAGATAAAACGCCGGCTCCTGTGCCCCCAGCGCATGAGGCAGCGCAGGATGCGCCGCTACCCAGCCAAACAACAGAAAAAGAATGCCTAACTGCAATAATGACAATACCATGGATTGCAAAATGTGCCGGTGCTTGTAATGGCCTACTTCGTGCGCCAGCACCGCCGTAATTTCATTGGTGCTAAGCGTGGTGAGCAGCGTATCGTACAACACAATGCTTTTCTGCCGGCCTAACCCACTGAAAAAAGCATTGGCTTTCGAACTCCGGGTTGATCCATCCATCACCAAAATTTTCTGCAAAGGAAAGGTCACTTTTTGGGCATAAGCTTCAATGGCCTGCCTTACCGGCCCCTCTTCCAACGGGGTCAGTTTGTTGAAAATGGGAAGCAACACCGCAGTATAAAACGCTGCCATGCCAATCACAAAGGCGCCGGCCACCGCCCATGCCATCCACCAGAAACTGGTGCCAAACTGTTGGTATAACCAGGCCAGCACCGCATACAACAGTCCGCCAATAATGGCGCCCAGCAAAAACTCCTTGATCTTATCCGCTATAAAAACCCTGGCTGTAGTTTTATTGAAGCCGTATTTGGCTTCAATCACAAAGGTGTCGTAAATGGTAAATGGCATCATCAGCAGCGACGACGCCACCATGAGTCCGCCAAAAAACAGCAGTCCGCGAAGGGTTTCGTTGTTGGTCATACTGCGCACCAGCGCATCGGCCCAGGCAAAGCCGCCGTTCAACAAAAAACTAAGCGTAATAGCCAGCGATACAGTGGACGACAGCAGTTGGAAATAGTACTGATGGCTGGCGTAAGCCACGGCTTTTTGCCGCTCTTCGGCATTGAACAAATCGGCGATTTCACCGGGAACGGGAGCGGCCCATTGCCTGTGGTTTAACCATTCTAACACACGGCCCAGGGCGTATTCAGCCACCAGAAAGGCCACAATTAGGTACAATAGCGTAAGTTCCATGCGGTGCGAAGAAAGTGCAATTTTCACTTAGATTTGAACCATGCGTACACCACTCCTTTTTTTCGCCTGCCTGATGCTAATGCAGGTTACGGCCTGTTCTTCCAACAAAACCATTTACCGGATGAGTGAAACCGATATTTTGCAACAACTGGCCGCTGGTAAGGATGTAGTGGTAGAAAATAAAACTATCGAACGGCTGGATTTTACCCAAATGGAGAACGCCACGCTGGAAAGTCCGGTTATACAACGCCATTATGTAAATGGCTCGCTCACCTTTATCAATTGCGATTTTAAGGGAGCGCTTACCACGTACAGCGCCGATAAAGAGAAAACGCACTTGGTCACATTTATGAAAAGCGTCACGTTCTTGAGTTGTCATTTTAAAGACATGGTTAGTTTCAGAGAGGTGACGGCTTATGGCAAGGTGAATTTCAGCGGTTCCGATTTTCAAAAGACGGCCTCGTTTGAAGGCAGTCATTTTTTGAGTGATGCCGCATTTGGCAAGGCCAATTTTGCCGATGAGGCGCGCTTTCAGTTTGCGGCTTTCGATAAATTGAATTTTATGGATGCTGGCTTTGACAAAACCGTGAGTTTTCAAGGTGCGGTATTTGGCCGGGAAAGCCAGTTCAGCAATGTGCATTTCAGGGGGTATGCTGATTTTAGTTTAGTACAATTCAACGGCCATGGCTTTTTCAACTACTGCATTTTTGATCAGCAGGCGGTGTTTTCCAATGCGTATTTCCGCGGGCGGTTTGATTTGATGCAATCAAAACTGAATGGCAATGCCGAGTTCCGGAACAGTTATTTTTTGGGGCAAACACGTTTCAACAGCACCACGGCTTCGGGCGTTTTTAATTTGGAGGGCGCCGTATTTCCATCGCGGCGGCCCGAGTGGACCAGCTTTGCCAAGGGTGAAAAGTTTACGCTCAGAAGCGAGGGCAGCAATGGGGCTGGACTGGAAGATTTGAAGTAAGTTTACGCGACAAGCGCGCCGGTGCCTGAAGTCCGGCAGGGATGGCAGCGGAAAGCCCACAGCAAGGCGAGGTACGAAGCCTTGCGAGGACTTGGAGCGAACAGCCCGGTGCGTAGCGAAGCGGAGCAGCCGGCCTGATTATTCTCCGGCTTCACAATGGCATTCATACTCGTGGGTACGGTCGATGCAGGTAACCACCCGTACTTCGCGGGCACATTTAGCAAACACAATACGCAACTGGGTGCCATCGGCCATTGCGTCTTCAATGGCGAAGGTAGGGCAGCGGCCGGGTTTCTGTTCCGATTTATCGTAGTTCACGTGGCCTTCGCGCAGCACCTCGCGGATATTGTCTTCAGTGATATGGCGGCAGTTCATACGGCAGCGGGCATGCTTCGTGAAAATAAGACGCGCATCAGGGTCAATTTCGTGTTGAGCGTCTGCCGTGCCCGAGGTTTGGGATGCGCTGGCTGACGTATTGGAAGCGGCCGGATGCGCGGCGCGGCAAGCCTTGAATCCCTTCACTGCGCCCACCAGCAACAGCAGCACCACGATGGCGGCTATACCGGCTGCTTTACTTTTCCCGCGTTTCGCTTGATTTTGCATCTGATATTCTTTTAATCTTTAATTTTCTTTCCTAGTTTGGCCACAAACAAAATTAGCTGCTATGAAGAATTTGTTCCTCACTATTTGTTGTGCCTTTTTTCTGGCGTTTTCTGCAGCGGCACAAAATAAAGACATCGATAAAGGAAAGGAAATTTTAGGGAAGGCCTTTGCGCAAAAAGATCCGGCGAAGAAGAACGAGATGATTCAGAAAGCTACGGAGTTGTTTCAGAAAGGCGGCATGAAGCGCGAGATGAATTTGTTGATTGGCGATGCGTTTTTGGAGCACAGCGATTTAACACAGGCTTCGAATTATTACGGTAGATGCGACAAGGCCGAGAAAGCAGAAGGTTATGAAAAGCTGGCTGCTGCTTATGTTGAGCTGGCGTTTAGCGATGAAAAGCAGGAAGCGAAAAACGTAAAGAACGCGCTGAATTATTATGGCAAATCAGGCAAGGCAAAGGAAGGGGCGAAGGTGATTGCCGACAAATATTACGAGCGCGGTGATAAGTTTTTGCCCAAGGCTATTGATTTTTATTTGCAGGCCAGCGACACGCCTTCTATTGAGAAAATGGCTGGTGAATTTGTGAGCAAGGGCGGCGAAACGGCCATGCAGGCAGTAGATTTATACAAGCGCATTGGCATGAATAAAAAGGCCGGTGATTTGTGTTTTGATATGAAGCAGTACACCAAGGCGTATGAATACTATTCAGCCGCTGATGACCCGGAAGGTTTGCGGAAAGTAGCCGATAAGTTTTTTGAGTTAGGTCAGGAAACAGAATCGCAGAATATTTTTGTGAAGATGGTAGAAAATTACACCAAGACGGCCAATACGGAGGCGATTGAAAAACTGGGTAAGGAGAACGTGAACAATATGAATTACAGTTTGGCTTCCCGTATTTACGACAAGGCCGGCAATTTGAATCTGGCTAATAAATATTTGGCCTACGCCAAGATTATGAACATGGATTTTGACAGTGCAAAGCTACTACTGAATGCGAATGATGAAGCGGCATTGGCGAAGGCCATTGATGCGAATATGAAATTTCTGACACCTTTAAAAGTGACCAAGCAGCAGTTTGATGATTGGGCTGGTCAGCAACCGTACGTATCTACCGAGCTGGATCCGGTAACGCATACGTTCCGGCCGGTTCAGAAAGACGAGCAGATGCTGGTTGATTACTACAAAACGATTAAGGACATGATTGTAGACGAGTGCCAGAATGTTTCGAAGAATGTGAATGGCATTACCAATCCGCAGTTAAAAGCGATGATTCAGCGCAAGTTTTTGAATTATCCGGCGGTAGGAAAGGTGTTAGACAAATCAACCTTCGCCATTAAGCTTACCAAGGCTACCACGCAGGTAAAAGACGTTTATTTGAAGCGGCTGTAATTTAGGGCACCTCTAAAAACCTAGCATGGCGAAATGTTGTTAATCGTTAGCAGGGGCGCGATAGCGTGATGGCTTGAAAATTTGATGTAATACTTCGTTGCGCCTCATTTAGTTACATCATTTATGTAACCTCATTCGTTGCGCCTTGTCTTACATCAAATTTTCTGCGCATTTCTCTCATGCCAGGTTTTTAGAAGTGCCCTTTAGTGTTCGCACACATAGCCGAACACTTTTTCCTGACGGTTAATCATAGAATCCATTTGTTGCTGATTGCCGTTGAAATCGCTCAGGCAGATGCGGAGCGTTTGCCAGGTAGGCTTGGTGCAATTTTTACACTTCGAACAACCGGTAGCTGCGGTCAGCAATGCCGCTGTTACCCATAAGAGGAGATGCTTTTTCATAGGATTATTGGCGATAAAAATAAAAAAAGCGGGTTGTTGGCCCGCTTTTCTTATTCTTTCAGTTACCTGAATTAGCTGCAAGTGTAGCCAGCAGCACGAGAAGCGGCAACCGCTGCATCGTACAGGGTTTGGTTGTTTTGATAGTCACTCTTGCACAAGGTTGTGGAAGTAGAGCCGTATTTACAAGTAACGCAGCTCTTACAAGAGTTGAAAGTAGAGAGTGCAGCAAAAGCCACAACAGCGAATAACACTTTTTTCATTTTGTTAGTTTTTTGGTTAATGAATAATCAAAACTACAAGAATCTATTTTAAAACAAAAAGCGCAGTAAGAATACTGCGCTTTTTGGATTACTTATCAGCAACAAACTTAGGAACAGCTGTAGCCACTTGCACGGTAAGACGTGATGGCTGCATCGTATAAAGTTTGGTTGTTGTTAAAGTCTGACTTGCAGACAGTTTGTGCAGTTCCACCACCAACTGGACGGCAGTTCACGCAAGTTTTGCAAGAGTTCATAGAAGCCAATCCGGCTACTACCATCAACGCTGCGAAGAATTTTTTCATGTTGTTTATTATTTGGTTTATTAATAGTGCGAAGTTAGCTAGTTTTTTGAAAGAAAAAACTGTTTCCGCCCTACTCAACCACCAGTGATTTAGTAGTAACTGTGCCCTCAGTTTGCACTTGTACGTGATATAATCCGGCGGCGCATGGGCTCAAATCAATTTCTAATTGGTTGTATCCGGAAGAGATGGTGTTTTGTTGTACTAATAAGACGCGACCGGTTACATCGGCAATTTTTATTTGCACGGAACCGGCATTAGCGGATTCCAATTGAACATAGGCGCGTTGTTTAGCCGGATTGGGCATTAGCTGAATATTGGTGGATTCTTTCATGTCATTAACGGCCAGCACATCATAAGAGCGGTTTTGCGGATCCATTTCTGTCCAGCCCTGGGCCCAGGTGTCGTTGGCACCAAAAGCACCGCGGTACGTTACGGTAGTGAAACCGCTGCTCAATTTGCCATTGGTGAAATCGGCTGATCCTAATAATGGCGAGCCCGATTGGGGAACGGCATTTGGCGCGGCAGCATACGGCGCGGTAAGCTGGGCATCGGAAGTATTGGCGCCCCAAACAATGTTATTGGGCGCTGCGCCTACAAATGCAGAGTCGTATGCTTTTTCCATTTTAGGACAGCCATAGAATGAATTGTAACGGAACACCAGATTGTTGGCGGCAGCATTACTTTGTGCGGCAGTTCCATCAATAAACAAGCCTATTGGGAAACCTAAAAACACCGAGTTGAAGATACTTTCGCTGGTATTGCGGCGAAGATGCGCGCCCCGTTTGAAATAAGTGCCGGTTAAATCGGTTGAGGCGTTTTCGCGCGGGCCAATGATGGTCATGTTAGAAAACACTGCTCCGGTTAAAGGCAAGTTAGCGGAACCATTCGCATCGTTATCTGATTCAAATCCATTAGAAGCGCCCACCGCATCAGATGCCGCGATATCGCGATAACAAACACCGAATTGAATTTTTCCGCTGAAACCGTTATCGGTGTCAAAATCGTCATCAATGCTACGGAAAGCAATCAGATGGTCGGCATTCACTGTGCCACCAAACCATTCATAAGAGTCATCGCCACTATAGGAAACCTGGATATGATGGATTGTGGTACCTGAACCGATACCACCTAGGGTAAGTCCGTTAATTTCATTGTTTGGCTGGAAGGCCACTCCTGGAAATTCAATGCGCACATAAGTTAATACACCTGAGTTATCGGCTGCATTAGTACCGCCAAATTTTCCATCGCCGGCTGCGTTATTCACGCCACCCTCGATGGTGCCATCGATAGCCACCATGGTAGCGGTATCGTGGAAGTTTTGTGGCGCATTGCCCAACAAAATAATTCCGCCCCAATCACCAGCACCGCGCTGGCCTGCAGGTTGGTTGGATGTAAATACAATTGGCTCTGCAGCAGTTCCTGCTGCATTAATTTTTCCGGTGCGCGTTACAATCAGCGTTCCCTTAGTTGGCAGGTCGCCCTTAATTACTGTACCGGGTTCAATAGTTAAGGTTGCGCCATTCTTCACATAAACAAAACCCGTTAACAGGTATTGATTGTTTTTGGTCCATGTGGTGTTGGCGGTAATATCTCCGCTAACGGTAACTGTACCGGCATTGCTGATCAGGCTCAGCAACAAACCGACAGCAAGAAATAATTGTTGTAATCCTTTTTTCATGATTATGATTTAATGGGTGCAAACAAACGTTTGTGCCATTACGTAATTGTAGAGCCGTGGTTAACGATTCGTTAAGTATTAGAACGAATAGGTAAGCGCCAGTTGGAAAGTGCGGTAATTGTTCCAAATGCCGAACACCTGATCGCGACGGCCATCGAAGTTTTTGTTTTCGTTGGGCGCGTTGTAATAACGAATGGTTGGGCGCGCAATCAAATCGCCGGCAACAAAGCGGGCCTGAAAATGATTTTTGAAAAAGCCTTTACTGATTTGAAAATCAAGTTGAGGGCGGGCATTTTCGTAGATATCGTATTGATTTAATCCACTAACTGCGAAAATTTTCGGTCCGCTGATATTAAACAGTAAACCGCAACTGAAATGATGCACTGGCTCATTATACTGCAAGGCAACATTCACCACGTAAGGCGCTTGTCCGTATAAAGCGCGATTTTTATTTCCGGCAACAGATGAATCGGTTACCGCTATGCGCGACCAGATGTAAGCTACATTGAACGACAGCGAGAAATTCTCCCATTGTTTCCAGTTAATGGCGCGGTTCATGAAGTCAAAATTCTTCTTTACTTCTACTTCTACACCAGCCAGATGTGCTTTGCTGTTATTATTAAACTGGAAGGCCTGCACGCTTCCTGTTCCGGCCTGTGCCAGCAATTCTATAGGGTGTAAGATTCGTTTATAAAATGCGCTGGCACTCACCATTTGTCCGCGCCCCAGAAACCATTCGTAGCGCACATCTGCATTATGAATTTGTGTTTGAGTGAGGTTAGGGTTTCCGGTAATTGAATAGTTGGTGGTGAAATCGTAGTACGCATTATCCACCAACTCGCGGAATTCAGGTCGTGAGGTGGTCATGCTGTACGATAGGCGCACATTCATGTCTTCGCGTACGCTGATGATGGCGTTGGCAGAAGGCAGAAAGTTGAGATACGTGTTATTGCGATTGGCGGGCTGATTAGTTTGGTCAAAGGAGTTCAACTCCTGGCGAAAATGTTCGAAACGCAAGCCCCACACCAAATGAAAAATACTGAATTTGTTATCCAACATGGCAAAGGCCGCTACCGTTCTGGAGCGGGCGCCATAGCTTTCCTTTTTATTGGTGGTTTCTGCCAGTACATAACCTTGCTTATTCAGATTAGCCGTATCAAAAGCGGTTTCATAGTTGTCGCTATTATGTGCCGGCTTATACTGCGGTCCTTTAATGAAGCCCAGAATTCTGGATTGATAATCGCGCTCTTTTTGCAGGAAGTAAACACCCGTTTTAAACCACTGCTTTTCCGATTTGATATGAAAAGGTACGGCGGCATCGGCCGCTGCCGTGTATTGGCGTTCTTTAAGATTAGCGAAGAACAGTCCACCCATCAATGGGTTTACGGAATTGCTGATAGCCAACTGGCGGGTTAGCGTATCGGCATCATCGTAATCGTTATTATAGTATCGATAGGAAATACCCCGGGTCATTGGCTGATTGCGATGTAACTGAGTCATACCGCCAGCCCAGTGCAATTTAACTCCGGATTTCGGCATAAAGTGATCGCCTGATAATTGAAACGCCAGCAATTGCGTTGCGGTGAACTGATATATTTCGCGATCGAATAAATCGCCGGTGTTGTAATCCTTTTCGTGGCGTTGGGTAGTGATATTTTCTCCTTGCTGATTGAAGAACGTTTTCAGTGCCAGTTTGAGACGGCCATCAATTTGCAGCGCCAGATTAGCCATTGCTCCTAATTGCGTGGCATTGATATATCGAGTTTCGTTATACACCCAATCCGTATCGCTTCCTGCAATAGATTGGCGGTGTGCGATAGCCTGCTGGCGTAATTCGTTTTTATAATTTACAGCAACTACACCACCCCATTCTGCCCGTTTGAGTTTCTTTGAAAACCCGCCACTGAATTGCACGCTTTGACCTGGATAAGCAATACCTTTACCCGGCTTTGAACCCCAACGATTGAGCAGTTGCTTAGCCGCCTGATATTTTTTGGGGTTATAATTGTTCCATGCGCTCATAGAGTCAACCGAAGGAAAGTTGGCCGGTAGTTGGCGGCTGCCATCATCAAAACCAAGCGCATCGTATTTGCCACCGGTGTTTGTCTGATATTTTTGGAAGGTACTGCCTTGAATAAATAAGTTGCTATATGTAAGCTGCACAAAAGATTTTTCCGGAATGTCGCGCGTGTTCATATTGATGATGCCACCCGCAAATTCGCTGGGTAAATCAGGTTGTGCCGTTTTGTACACAATCATATTATCCAACATATTGGAAGGGAATAAATCAAAAGCAAATGTTTTACGATCAGGCTCGGTGCTAGGTAATATCATACCATTCACCATGGCCATATTATAGCGATCAGCTAATCCGCGAATCACCGCATATTTTCCTTCGCTAACTACTGCGCCGCTCATTCTTTTGATAACATCTCCTGAATTGCGATCCGGAGACTTCCTAATTTCTTCTTGTGAAACACCTGATTGGATAACGGTGGCATTCCGCTGCATGATGACCATAGCGGAAGCATTATCGTGCCGAACAATTTCCTTTCTTACGACAATTTCTTTTAACTCGTTTTGCGTAGGCTTTAACGCCAGTGATACCGTTGTTGTTTGCCCATTGACCACCGCCACTTGTCGTTCTGTTTTTTGCTGATAGCCGATATAACTCACCACCAGATTATACGAACCGGCAGGCAAATCCAACAAAGTGAAATTACCATCAATATCTGTTGCTACGCCTTGCGTGGTGCCTTCCAGCACTACAGTAGCGCCAATCAAAGCTTCTGCATTATTAGCATCCAGTACTTTTCCGGTAATGGTTCCTCCGGCTATTGCCGCCGCTGCAAAACCTAGTGCTGCAACCAGTGTAAACAAAGTCTTCATTTGACGGATTTGCCGCGAAAGTAGGTGGGTTATATTCGCTAATGATGAAGGCTGCGTTAAGCTAACTTTACGCACCTTTAAATCTCACTGTTTTACTTAACTTTCGCTTAATAGAGCGGGCTTAGCTTTGCAGCAATCAAAAGGCCATGGAATTAAACGACTTTCGAATTTTATTGGTAGATGACGAGCCCGATGTGCTGGAGTTTATGAAGTACAATCTGGAGAAGGAGGGCTTCTGGGTGTATACCGCATCAAATGGTGAAGAAGGCATTCAACTGGCCAAGAAGATGAAGCCGCACTTGATTGTTCTCGACTTTATGATGCCGGTGAAGGATGGCGTTACCACCTGCCGCGAGTTACGCAGCATAGAACAGTTTAAGGATACCTTGATTGTTTTTCTAACGGCGCGCGATGAAGATTATTCGCAGATTGCCGGATTTGAATCGGGTGCTGATGATTATATCACCAAGCCCATTAAGCCAAAGGTTTTTGTAAGTCGGGTGCGGGCATTGATGCGCCGTTTAGAAGAAAAGTTGATGCCTACCACTATTAAGGCAGGTGCCATTGAAATTAACCGCGAGCGTTATGTAGTTATCGCCAATGGAAAAGAAATCACCCTGCCTCGGAAAGAATTTGAGCTGCTGAGTTTACTCGTTTCGAAACCAGGGCGGGTTTTCAAGCGCGAGGAAATACTTCATAAAGTATGGGGTAACGATACCATTGTGGGCGACCGTACCATCGACGTGCATATTCGCAAGTTGCGCGAAAAAATTGGCGACGAACTCTTTAAAACAATCAAGGGCATCGGTTATAAGTTCGACGCCTGATTGTAGTTACAAGGAGATTTTCAGTACTTCAAATTCCATTGGGCCCGCAGGGGTTTGCGCTACGGCCTTCTCACCTACCGCCTTGCCTACTAACGCCTTGCCTATAGGTGACGAAATGGAAATCTTGTTTTCTTTCAGATTGGCTTCTGCTTCGCTAACGATGGTGAACACCTGCTGCTTTTTCAGTTTGTGATTCATTACTTCCACCTTGGTTAAAACACCTACTTTGGAAATATCCACCTTGCTTTCATCCATGATGCGGGCGCTGCCTGCCTTTCCCTCCAATTCAGCAATTTTTGCCTCCAGTAAGGCCAGTTCTTCACGTGCGGCATGATATTCCGCATTTTCACTTAAATCGCCTTTCTCGCGCGCTTCCGCAATAGCTTGGGAAACAGCTGGACGGCGCACAGTTTTCATTTCTTTTAATTCTGCCATCAGAGCATCGTAGCCCTCCTTGGTCATGTAATTAATATCTGTCATGATAAACTCTCCTTTTTAAACGTTTTAAGCGCTTAAGGAACTAATCCCTTAAGCGCTTAAACCTTTTTGCGTTACCGCAATTTACATTTCCATGAAAATCTCTACACGGCGGTTTTTAGCGCGCCCGGCAGCGGTGTCATTTTTGTATTTAGGCTTTTTAGAACCAAATGCTTCTACGCCTACGCGATCGGCACTAATTCCTCTGCTTACGAAGTATGCCTTCACAGCATCTACACGGCTTTGGCTCAGCTGAACATTCTTGTCTTCATCGCCAACATTATCCGTATGCCCTTGCAATTGCATTTTATACTTCGGATTTTGTTTCATGATGTTGATCAGATAGTTCAGGTAATTGTAGGATTTCGCCTGAATTTTTGATGAGCCCGTTTCAAATTCCAGCACTTCGTAATCATTAAACTGCAGCATGGTTTTACCGCCTTTCTTAATGGTATCGATATCACCACCAGAATAGGTTGACTTCTCATATACTGTAGGAATCATCACGGTGTCCTTCTCGATACGCACTTCCGTTTTGGTTACTGTTACCGTATCAATCTTCACGATTGGCGTTTCCGCTTTCACTTTCAGTTCCGCATTCAGCTTGGTTAATGAGTCAACAATAGCTTCTTTTTCTTCCAGATCTTCCAGCGTTACTTTCCCTTTTTTACCGGAGCGCTTCTTGGTGGTTGTTTTTGTTTCTACTGAAGAAGAAGAACCGGCGTTGTCATAAGCATCAGCTTCTGCTGCCTTTTTCTTTACCGGGAATTCCATCTCCTTTTCTGGTCCACCCAGCGCGAAACGCAAACCTACGGTATGGGTATGCGTAAAGCTGGTTGTTGGCGAGGTCATTCGGAAAGCATAATCGAGGCCGATTGCTGGTCCGCTTCCATCTTTCTTAAACGGAATATTTACCGATGCGCCGGCAGCCAGACCCGTGTAAGCCGTTGTGCGTTTATCTTTGTTGAAGATACCGTTTTCAAAACGATAACCGGCGCGCAGCATGAAGTACTCACGCATGGCGAATTCCAAGCCAAGGCCAAAATGATCGTTACCAAAAGCGTTCGCAGAGAATTGCGCCATTGAACTAAGGCGATAATCCTGCTTGGTTTTGTTGCCGCCCTCCGTTTCAATTTTCTTGCCCATCCAAAGGTCGTATGACAAGCCAATATTTAACTGAGTTGGCAATTCAAATTTGTTGGAGCGTTTATCGTAAGTGTAAGAGAAGTCGCTGTTCTCTGAAACACCCTGATAAGTTAAGGCATCACCGCGGAAGCGCATAGAAGTACCCACATTGCGGAGCGACACGCCGAAGTGGATATTTTCCTTCTTTCCGGTGGTGTACTGCAAGCCCACATCAAAACTAAAGCCGGTTGAGGTTACGCTTTGGATGCCTTCTGTTAACAAGCGAAGCGAGACCCCGCCGGTAATGTAGTTAGCGCCCATCTTTTCAGTTGTTCCCAAACTGAAATTTTTGGCATAACTAACGCCGATGTTAAGGAATGTTGGCTTGAATGTTCCCAATCCGCCTTGTGGTTGATCGGTGGTGGTACGATCAATAGCGCCGAAGTTCAGTGAGTTAACGGTTAATGCTACAGCATTTGATTTTATACGTTGCGCTATGCCGCCCTGAACAATATTCACGCCAGACCCCGACAACCATGAAGTATATGACGCAATAACTTCTGTTTTGCGTGTGTACGCCAAACCTGCAGGGTTGAGGCGCTCGGCTTCCAAACCCTTAATGCCAGCTACATTCATGTTCCACAAACCGCTGGAGCGGGCATAGCCATTCATGTTTAATTCATAGGCTCCTGCCTCGCCGCGGCGATCAGCATTACCCGCAAATACCGCTGTAGTAAAAAACAGCACTGAAACGCTACTTAGAATTCTTTTCATTCTTTTCTCTTTATATGAGTTTGCTGGATTAGAAGCTTGAAACATCGGTTGGACGCATTGCGCCAAACCATTTTAAAATTTTGTGTCCGATACCAGGCGCCTGAATATCGAAGATGTAGATGCCGCTTGAAACAGGCGTGTTCTTATCATTCGTCAAATCCCAGAAAATGGTATTATCCGGATTAGATGTGGTTGCATCAATGTTTGCTCCATCGGAAATATCAATTGGCTTATTAGTTTCCGGATCAACCCCCGAAACGGAACGAGTCAACTTTCGCACCAGCGTACCATCTAGCGTATAAATCGCAATGTCACAACGATTCGGAAGATTGGTGATTTTAATTCGATTTTCGGAGATAGAGCGCTCATAAGCCGAAGCGGCCAGATATGGATTCGGAACGATGCGGATTAAGTCGAGCGCTGTTTTAGCAACCGACTCCACATTTTCTTTCGCACCCAAACCTACTGTGCTGAAGCGATAGCGCGGCAGGCTGTCGGCATCAACAGGCGTTGATTTGGTCATGAGCCGTTCCAACGGACGGTCAACACGCAATCTGATGGTCACATTGCTTGGAATCAATCCTTCATCAACCGAGCGTAATTTGTAACCGGCAGTGAGGTAAGGAATAGAGGTCCACATCAAACTTTTGTACAGTTCGCGTACTGGTGCCGGGAAGTCGGCTGAGTTGTTATTGCCCATGAACTGATAGTTATCCAACAACACCCGTTGCATGCTGGCGCCCTCATCATATTTCGTATCAGATACATAGATAAAATGCTTGCCGCCGAAATAAGGCAGGTTTGGAATAGAACCACCAGTATTTAAATCGCCATACACCTTAGCTGTTGGATTCCACAACATATCTCTACCGTTCTGATCACCCCATTCAGAAGCTTCACCGAAACAGATATTCAGCCTTTCACCGGTTTCTACATTAATCGCGTAACCGGGGAACCACGAGCGACCAGTATCAGCTACTACGCCAGGGGTGATGTCGTCAAGGTAGCGGTTCGTATTTTTGTCCCATGAGAAATGCATTCTAATCATACCCTTTTTGGCGTTCACAGAAGTAACACTTGGGAACAATGCAGAACCCTCGTTCGAAAGCGGGTTTTCACCTTCTTCAAACACCACACAACGCGACCATTTTGATTTGTCGTTAGTCAGCACAATATCAACGCTGCGCAGGCGTTCCAGATTATTTTGAGGAGGATCAGCATCCTGATAACCTGAACGGCGCCATTTGAAGCCCGGGCCATAAGTTGCTGGCGGTACGCCGGCATCAATCTGCGCTTGTGTTAATGAGCTGCTGCCGATATTGAAGTTTGGCGTTAAGCAATATGGCCCCCAGGTACCTTCAGCAATTTTTTCAAAATACTTCTTGGCATCTGTTTTATCATCGATAGTGCCAAACCAGTTGTCATCAAAAACATTCTTCATCGGGTCGCTGGTTCCCACAGCGTAGGTTCCAGAGCGAATCCAGTTAGAAGCGTCGTTCTGTCCGGCATCTTTAACGAAAGATAACCAAGGATTTCTACTGTCGGCATATTCAATACTTCCTCCAATAGGACCGTATACTGGTACATTACCAGCCGTTGTTTTGCTGTAAACCGGATTTGGATTACCCATTTTCAACGAAAAACCGTAGCTGCGTAAATCTGATGAGCCAGTTTCTTTACCGTAAATCAATTGCTCATACGGTTTATCGAGATAGTTTTCTGCAGAAATTGTTTGAACCAGTGTGTTGTTGGTGTGATCATACTCATTCAACTTCCAGCGTAAAGAGGCTGAACGACTCACCACACCTGCCACAGAATCAACAGGGTGATTCAAGCCTGCTTTTACTGCAGAATCAGCAGGATCCTGACCTTTCAGCAACACATCAAACATGGCCGTGCTGAATACAGTTGTATCAGGAAGCCCAGGGCGGTTAAGCACGTTTTTATAGAAAGTACGATAGGTGTAGAAAGAATCTTCTTCCATCCGCAATTCAAAATTGTTCTCCTTCACCATAATAGGATCCACAATTTTCAGTCCGATTGGATCGAAGCCCACTTCGTAATGCAGGGTATCCGGCAATTCGCCCTGATTAGAATGAGCGAGAATATTTTCCGTTGTAGCCTGAATGATATTGATGTTGTTTCCGCTGTTGCCCTGACCTTCAATACGGTCAACCATGGCAGAACTTCCCCATATCGCATTCAGTTGCGTACCTCCGTTTCTAGGGTCAGTAGGGTGCGGAATAGCAGAATAACGAGCGAAATTCTTACTGCCTTGAAGGTACGGGAATTTTTGTCCGCCAGCAGTAGGGTTATTCGGATCGTAAACTTTGTATTCATTCACCGCATAAGCCACCGCAGCATAGTAGTACGTTTTGTAGTTAACCAGATTACCCCCTTTTACGAAATCGGTGCTAACCGGAACGGAGTGTGTAATCCCTTTGTCTTGTCCATCCACCTTAACTACTGGCACATCAAAACCGGTCAACGGATCTTTTTCGAAATTAATCACACGAGCTACGCCGTTCTTAACGTCCATTTGCGCCACCAGTACCGCTTTAGACGGATCAACTGGCTCATTCAAATCAGTTGCCGAAATTTTATCGTTAGCCAATTGGTAAATTTTGTAGCCTTCGAAAGTGTACGTCGAGTCCATACCGAACGTAAACCCATTTACACCGTTCTTAGCAAAGAGGCGGCCTACTTCATCGTATTTTTCAGCATAGTTATTTGTTCCTGCTTCGTTTACCAGATTAATAATGACTTGCTGGTCTAATTCGCGGATTTGCAGGGTTGGTGAAGCGGGACCGTCCAGCAATTTAAATCCACCATCAAACAACGCCTGAGCCAAATCATCAGCACGACCGATAGCAGTGTTGAAATTCGGGCAGGTAGATCCGATACCGCCATTAGGGCGCACCCAAACCACACCAACTGTAATATTTTGCTTGCGGCCGTCAAGGAAAGTAAACGGACTGGCAGTCATCAGGAACCGGCGGTCACCGGCCACAATGTTTGGTCCTAATTGTGGATTACATTCTGACCACTGCGTAGCATCTGCCGGATCGCCCGGATATACATAAGGAATGCGGGTGCTGCTAAAACCATAACCCGTTCCGCCATAAGTAATTGGCGTTCCATCTTTCCAAAAACCTGTTTGATAATTCCTGAACTCCGCGGCACGCGTAGGGTCACCCTGCCCAGGGTTTGGTGCCAAATCGGGACGAGTGAAGTAGGTGAAAGCCGACATGCCCAATTTGCGGCCTGTGGTATCTACAGGACCTTCAAAAAAGTCGAGACCCATAATAGGTAATTCGCAACCATAACCGTTAGTTCCCGACAAGCAGGCAGTACCTTCATCGCATTTTGGATTTTTACCGTTGGCTTTTTCGCCATTATAAATAATAGCCAGGCTGCGGTCAACATCACAACCAATGCGGTCGTTATCTGAACAACCTAAGTCAGCATCCACAAACTGCGACATACAAGTTCTGTTGAACACACCACCTGATTTATTCCAAATTCCGTAGTTATAGAACGTCATGTTGTTGATGTCGTCAGTACTTTGAAACGCAAAAGCCAGGGCGTTAATCTGAATTCCCATCGGCTGGCCGGTAGTAGCGGTGTGAGCATTTCCTTTATCGTTCATTACCCAGAAAATCATCTGATCGGCAAAGGTTGATGGCTTCGCCTGAGAATTAAACGGAATCACTGGGTAATCACCTTTTTCTGGCTCATAAATACCGTTGTCATCTGTATCAAAGAAGGTAGCCAGGTTGTTGTTCATATTGAATCCCTGTGCCGCTAACACTTTGTTGCCTCGTCCTGGCCAGTTGGCGAGATTATCAGAAACCACACCTTTATTCTGCAAATCGCGAATTTCAGAACCCATCACATTGAAGTGACGATCCCATAAATCGCATACAGAACTGCTAACGCTTCCCTGGTCGTCAAGCGGGCCCGCCCAGAAATCGGTATTTCCAGAGCGATACAATTGCGCAGCAATTTTCAGGTTACCACCGGCATCAAGCGCCGATACCCAAATGGCTCCTGCAAAAATTGCATTGATAGCTACCCCTTGTCCGTCGCCCTTAGGTACCTCATACTTGGCGTTATCCAAATCCCACCACATATCGCCTGCATTCAACAACTTACAACGAACGTTATTGATGCTCAGATCGTATTGCGAAACCGGAATCCGGCAATCGCCTGCCTCCGTCTTATAAGACGCTTGTTGCGGCTTGGAATTGCTGGTATTCAGCGGATTTCTGGCCGTGCCCGACTCACTGCTGACCAACACTCCAAGAGTGGCAATAACTGAAAGAAGCTTTTTCATATCCTGCTTAATTTATATTAGAAGTTGATAGATGCGCCCAAGAAAATAGTTCTTGGCTGGTTATAGTTGTTTGGATCATTCACTGCGGCGCGATAGAGATCCATAAACGATTGAGCGTTGTACTGCGTAGCAATATTCACCCGTGCAGCATCGCTCTTCAGATAGCCGTCATCGTTAGGATTCAAAGTGTAACGGTAAGCCTTGAGGGCATATTTGGCATCCCACAGATTTTGAATTAACAGATAAACCTGAAGCCCCAATTGCGTACGCTTATCCTCTGCCTCGTTCTTCTTGCCAATTTTGAAAGTGAACGATTTGTCGATGCGTAAATTGCCACGGAAATACCAGCCAAGACGGGTATCCACCGACGTGGTGCGGCCACGTGATCCGCCGCCAATTAACGCCTCCGACTGAGCCGCTGAATTCGTGGTATATGGCGCACTGGAACGAGCTAACAGTACCAGGTTAATACCAAAGTTCTGTAGTATCTCATAGCCATTCTTGGTCTTTGGACCATTGTACTCCTTGCCTTCACCAAAACGATAATCAATGTTCAGGTTGATGGTATGACGATTGTCGTAGCTCAACGGAACAATGGTTCTGAAGTTAGGCGTATTGGAGTTGATTAGGAACTGTGATGATTGATCATCTGAACCGGTTCCTTCCGCAAACTGCAGGGTGTAGTTAGCCATGATTTTCACGTTGTAAAAACGACGGAAATCATAAGTCAAACTCACCCCTTTCGAAGAACCGAAGTCGATATTGTCATAAGTAGTATAATCACCAGGGAAAGCGTAGTAGTATTTCTTCAACTGAACCTGATTACGGAAATCTTTATAATAGGCAGAAATAGTTACTGATGAACGCTCTGTTACTTTCTGCTTAAATCCAAATTCGTAGTCAATGGTAATTTCAGGTCTTAAATTTGGATTTTGCTTGGTACCATAGTTATTCCAGTACAAATATTCAGCCAGATTCAATTGGTTTCTGTTGCGAGGGCGTTGCGACAAAACATCGTAGTGTGCGAAAAACTGAGCCTTATCACTGATGTTAAACGCAAACTGCAAGCGAGGCATCACAATGTACTGCGCTTTGTATTTTGTAAACGATGCATTAGGATCGAACTTGATGCTGTTGTCACCTTGAATAGAATTGATTACTTCTGAACGCTGATATGCCTTCTTTTCTACATCAGCTAAATTAACCAATGGCGTAATCCCTTGCGGTGATTCCAATTGAATCCGCCGGCCGGTAGTAGGGTTTCCATAACGGTCGTACCAATCACCTCCGTTTCGGTAACCTACAATGGTTCCTCCTGCTCCGTATTTATCCACGTATACCGCGTAGTTGTCGCCGATATTTGAAGGATGGTTAACACTATATGAGGATCCATCAGATTTGTACATCTGCTGCGTTTCCGACTTCGTTTTGATATCATATAATGAGTATGGATCCCGAAGCACGTACTGATTCGCATCGAAGTGGTCTATCCTTAAACCAGCTACGATACCAATGTCCTTAAAGAAGAATTTATCCTGAATATAACCAGCAGCATAAATAGGCTGGAATGCACCTTGCAGCCGGGTAAATTGACCATCCGCATTCTTGTCATTGAAAAATCCGTCCAACGTTGTTTTCTGATGAATGACTTTACCAGTGTAGTCATAGCCACGCATCGAAATGATAGAGCCCCCTGCTGCAGATGGTGTATAGCGCAGAATTTCATCAGCAGAGAACAACCCGATATTCAGTTTGTTGACATCTGTATTAAACAAGTCAATCTTCTGAGTATAGTCCATATTCAGGGCCTTGCGCAGGTTGTAGTCGAAATACGACTGCGTTTGGTTAGGATCCTTGGCGTAGTTATAAAGAATAGAATCGGTAGCAAAGAACTGTGGTGCATTCTTAACTGTAGCACGAGTATATTGCTGCCCCTGAATCACAAAAATTGGATTAGTAGTATCCAGAACCAGATTACTATTTACCGCAGTGCGGGCAATATCCCACAAGTAAAGTGGGTTAATGGTGTAGCTGCGCTGATTGCGCTGTTCATATTCGATACCAATTTCTATAGAGTGACGGTTCGTATTAGCACCGCCCTTTACAATATCAAATGAAGCCTCGGCACGACCGTGGTATTGCTCGTCGTTATTGTCGAAACCATAACCATTGTACTGGCGGCCTACGTTGTACCACATATTGTAAATCGGAATAGAACGCTGACCGTTAATCAAGGCGCCATTTTGAGAAACCTGATCGATGTTTTGCGCGAAGCCTACTTTCGCATTTCCGGGAACATGGTAGAATCCTTTATCATCCTTTGTTGCCCCTAGTAACTGATAGTATTGCTCAGTGAATTTAGTGCCTAACGGATTGAGCGTGCCTGGCAGGAAACTTACAGCCGTATCGCGTGTTCCGGTTTGAATAAAACCATCATATCCTACCCCATCTATAGTACGCGTAGTACGTTCGAAGTTGCGTACGGTTTCAGTTTGGAACTGACCGATATAACCGTAATTAAAGAGACGGTCTTTGTGGGTGTCGTCCTGATACCACTTCTTAAATTTTTCAAAGTCTAATTGAATCGAATAATACGCATTTTCAACACTGATGCCCTTGCTTTCCTCTGCCTTGTCTTCTTCACCTTTCTTCTTTTTCAGCGTTTCACCAATGCTATGCTGGAAACGAATATACCCACGATAGTTTAACTCCTGCCGCTGTGGGTTGTTTTCTGCGTTTAACAAGGTGTATTCATTCACCAAATCATGGTAGTTCCGGTAGTTTACGTTACCACCAATTGTTAAGCTGATACCTTGAACCGGACTAATGCTCAACCCCAAATTCGCACGGTAAGTATTTTCAGATGTATTCGGACGAGTGGATGTCTTATATAAATCCGCAAAAGTCAGGGTTTCTGATTTAGAATGGAAACCAGTACCTGTTAACTGACGAATCAGCGGCTCATTTTTAATATCGGCCAATACGTTCGGCTTTACCTGCCATACGCCAACGGCAGAAGGTGTGTTATCCTTTTGATTAACAAACTCAAACGCAGAAGAAAAACCGAAAATAGTGCGTTTCTTATCTTTCGTACGGGCAATAGGTCCAATCAGGCTGGCTGTTGCCTGGGTATAACCAAAGGCGTCTAACCCGCGCGAAGTTTGCACCTCGGCGCCGCCGTGAAACTCACCAGAAGGACCCTTGGTGGTAATGTTAACTACACCACCGGTGGCATCACCGTATTTCGCCGGAACACCACCTACAATTACCTGAATCTCTTCTACGGCAGAAACCGGCAACGTAGGCGTTCCAATAACCTTGATGCCATCCACCATATAAGTAGTACCATCAGTACGCGCGCCGCGAATGCTGACGCCCTTATTCTTATCCTCCTGATTCACACCGGCAGATTGCGCTACCGCATTCTCTACCCGCTGAATACCTTGAGATTTCAAATCTTCCGCAGCATAAGTGGTAACCACCTTGGTTTCGCCCTTATCAATTAACGGACGCTTAAACACCACAACTTCAACCTCTTTCAACTCATTCTGCACCTTCATCGTTACATCCTGGAAAGTGGTTTTATCGTTGCTCACAATAATTCCTGTAATGATTTTCGATGCCAATCCTACATAAGAGAATTGCACATTGTACTTACCGGCGCGCAACGGCTTAATAGAATAGTTACCGTCCATGTCTGTCTGAACGCCCCGTCCGGTTAATTTGCCGGCATCATCTACAATGGCCACATTGGCGAACATCACTGGCTCACCGTTCTCTTCACGCACCTTACCGGTAATCTCACCGCTCTGCGCGTACAAGGTTGTTCCCCCTACCAATACTGCCAAAAGAGTCAAAATCTTCTTCATGAAACTTGAGTTAATCTTTACTTGACGATTTCGAAAAGCCGACAAATATATTTTTTTCCCTTTACAAAGATAAAGTATGTTAAAACCGACAAACAAGGCCTGATAGTCAATATGACAAACAAATGACCTTTACAGGCTTTCGAAGGTTAAATCCGGGGCTTTCGCCGATTTGGCACGAATTTCGATATTCGCGGCGCAAAGAGAACTTATGAGACAAATTTTATCTACATTAATCATTCTTACCGCCTTAAGCACCTACGCCCAGGAAACCGGCCAAAACATTAAAGAAGCCGCTTTAAAGCCTATGAATGTGGCCGTTGCCGGCGATTCTGTAACCAAAGCCTGGAAATTTGGCGGCTTTATTCAATTGAATGTCAGTCAGGTAGCTTTGGTTAACTGGGCTGCAGGCGGTCAGAACAGTATTGCCGCTCAAATCAGCGGAAACGCCTTCGCGCATTACCTGAAAGGTCGCCTGGCCTGGGATAACGACTTGAATGTTTCCTATGGTATTATTGCTCAGGGCCGTCTGCGCGACCCGAACGTACGCGCCAAATACCCGGTTCGCAAAAACGTGGATCTCTTTTGGTTCACCAGCAAAGTAGGTTATGTAATAGATAAGAAAAAAACACTGACGGCCGCTTTCTTGCTGGATTACAAAACCAGCATGACCAATGGTTATAGTTTCACCAACTACGATGCCGGAACCGGTCCGCGCCAATTGATTGCTACCCCTTTTTCACCGTCTTTCTTAACCCTTTCGCTGGGTATCAACTACAAACCAGTGCCTTATTTCTCAGTTTATTTATCGCCGGTAGCAGGCAAAATGACCTTCGTTGGTCACCGCGGAAAAGACTCTGTTCATGTTGATGAAACCCGTTATGGTTTGGAAGCGGGCAAAAGCTACCGGGCCGAGTTTGGCGCCTACCTTCGCGCTGATTTCCAAAAAGATATCTTCAAAAACATCAACCTGAAAACCTCGGTGGAATTGTTCCAGAACTACCTGGAAAAAGACAAAACCGACGCCCTGGTAGCCGCTGATTATGCCGCTGGTAAAATTTCTGCAGCCGACTACAACAGCCGCAAAACTTACGACAACCGCAAAAACACCGATATCAACTGGATTACGGCCATCACTTTTAAAGTAAACAAATGGTTTTCAGCTAGTTTGGAAACGCAGTTTATCTACGACCACGATACCGCCATTCCAAAATATCGCAACGATAATACCACCTACCTGGGCCGCGGCCCGCAATTCCGTGAAGCACTGAGCTTATCGGTAGGTTACAAGTTCTAAAATTGAATTAACCGCTAAGAGAAAAGGTCGGCCTTCAAGCCGGCCTTTTTTCATACCCGAAGTTTCGCGTAGCTTCGCCTGATGAAAGCCATTAATTTTAAAAAGTGGATCGACGAACACCGCCATCTGCTAAAACCACCCGTGATGAATCAGGTGGTGTATACCGATAATGAAGATTTTATTGTGATGGTGGTGGGCGGCCCTAATAAACGCAAAGACTTCCACGTCAATCATACCGAAGAATTTTTCTACCAACTGGAGGGCAACATCGTAGTGAAGGTGATTGAAAACGGAAAAATGAAGGATGTCGAAATTAATGAAGGCGATATCTTCTTGCTTCCGGCCAATGTGCCGCATTCTCCGCGCCGGCCGGCGAACAGCGTAGGACTGGTCATGGAAATTAAACGCGAAAGCGATGAGTTCGACGGATTTCAATGGTACTGCGAAAACTGCGGGCATTTTTTGCATGAAGCACGCATTCCGGTAACGGATATTGTACGCGACCTGCCCGTGGTGATGAACCGCTTCTATGGCGACCGTGCGCTTTGTACTTGTCCGCAATGCGGTAGCGTGATGGAAGCGCCTTAGTGAACAGATTTCCACATGTGGAAGTTATGCGCTGGTAAACTTACCTGCCGCTTCAAGATTTCGCTTATTTTCACCGCCGCCGATGCTGTCGCTTTTCGATTTATTGGATGAAAAGAAGAAGGATGAACCTAAAGAGGAGTCGTTTACCATTACCGTTGGCGAACGCGAAGTTCCGGTAAACATCATCTACGAAAAACGATTCAATAATCGCGTTTCCGTCAATAGCAACGGTATTTTATTGCGCATCGCCGCCGGACAGCCCCGCGATGAAAAGCAAAAATACATTCAGCAATTTCTGCACTGGGCCAAAACCCGCCTCGATAAAAACCCGGGCTTGCTCGACGCATTGCCGCAACGCACCTATGTGAATGGCGAAATTCTGCGGGTAGGGCAATACGATTTCCGCATAAATATTTTCTATCACGAACACGAAAAAAGTACTGCGCGCTTATTCGGTGATCAAATCGTGATTTCACTGGCCCGCGGCTTAACCAAGGAAGCAGAAAACAACACCAACAGCTACATGGTAGCGCGATGCCTCTCCAAATTCTTTCACCCAATTGTGAACGAAAGGCTGGAGGAATTAAATCGAAAATATTTTGGTAAAAATATTCAGTCGCTGCGGCTGAAATACAACACCAGCAATTGGGGCAGTTGCTCTACACAGGGGAATATCAATATTTCATTGCGATTGCTGTTCGCTCCGCAAGAGGTCATCGACTACGTACTGATTCATGAACTGGCACATTTGGTGCACGCCAATCACTCGCCGCGCTTCTGGGCGCTGGTGGCTAAAATTATGCCCAACTACCAGCAACACGAAAAACACCTGGAGGAAAACAACTTTAAATATTACCTGTAACCTTCCAGCGGTAATTCCGCCACAAGCTATGCGTTACTTCCTGTTACTTCTTGCTGCGCTCATGCTGCTGACCTCCTGTCGCACCACCGCGCCCAATCGTCAACACAGTACAATCATCTACGCCGACAGCATCGTGGTGGAACCAAAAAATGATTTGTACCAGGCTTCTGCAACTAAGTTTTTTGATCTGATTCACACCCGCATCGACGCCCGTTTCGATTGGACACATCAATGGTTATTAGGTACTGCTACCATTCAGCTAAAACCGCATTGCTATCCACAGCAAACACTGGATCTGGATGCAAAAAACATGGAGATTCACGAAGTGGCACTGCTCAACAACACCCGTCTACCCTTGCCATTTGCGTACGATACACAACAAATTCATATTACCTTACCCAAGCCGTACACCGCCGCTGATACCCTGCAAATATTCATCCGATATGCCGCCAAACCAAACGACCACGCCCACGGCGGCAGCGCCGCCATCACCGATGATAAAGGACTGTATTTTATCAATCCCCTGGGAACCGACAGCAATAAACCGCAGGAAATCTGGACGCAGGGAGAAACCGAATCAGCCAGTTGCTGGTTTCCTACACTCGATCATCCAAACCAAAAATCTACCGATGATATTTTTATTACGGTAGATAAAAAATTGACGACGCTGTCGAATGGCCTGCTGGTAGAACAAATACCGCAAGGTGATTTACGCACCGACCATTGGCAAATGAAACAGCCGCATGCTCCGTATTTATTCATGATGGCTGTGGGCGAGTTTGTAGTAACTCATGACACCTGGCGCGGACTGCCGGTTGATTACTACATGGAGCCGCGCTACGCGCACATGGCCCGCCGCATTTTTGGCGAAACCCCGGCGATGATGTCGTACTTCAGCGATTTGCTAGGCGTGCCGTACCCATGGCCGAAATACGCGCAAATTGTTGCGCGCGATTATGTAAGCGGCGCTATGGAAAATACTTCCGCCACCCTGCACGGCGAAACGCTGAATCTGGATTCACGCACTATCCTGGATGGCGATTATCACGACTATATCTCGCATGAATTATTCCATCAGTGGTTTGGCGATTATGTTACCGCGGAAAGCTGGAGCAATCTCACCGTCAACGAATCGTTTGCCAATTATGGCGAATACCTGTGGAACGAACACCGATATGGCACCTTGCATGCCGATGAAGTGAATTATGAAGACCTGGAAAAATATATTGATGAAGCCACTACTGAAAAAGTAGAGCCGCTGGTGCGCTTTCAGTATAACGACCGCGAAGACATGTTCGATGCGCACAGCTATGAAAAGGGCGGACGAATTCTACACATGCTGCGCCATGAAATTGGCGACAGCGCCTTTTTTCAAGCCATGCGCCTGTATCTTACTTCAAACGCTTACAAAAGCGCAGAAGCCACACAGTGGCGCTTAGCAGTAGAAGAAGTAACCGGTCGCGATATGAACATCTTCTTTAAACAATGGTATTACACCGAAGGGCACCCGGTATTGCGCTTTAATTACGAGTATGAACGCGACAGCGCCTTTTTCACTATCTCACAGCGGCAGAATAACTACTTCGGCTATACGTATGAGTTGCCCCTCACGCTGGCCCTGCACTTCAGCGATCATACCGAACGCCACCAGGTGGTGCTGAATAAAAAGAAAATGACCTTCGCATTTCCCTGCACTACGGCGCCGCTGTGGATGGATGGCGACGATGACCACGTACTGCTCTGCGAGAAATCAGATAATCAATCCACCGCCCAGTATGCCCTGCAATTCAGCCAAAGCCTGCGCTACCGCGCCCGCCGCGAAGCACTGGAAGCCATGGCAGATTCTCAACTGGTGGTGCCCCTGGCAGAACAGGTGTTCCTGCGCGCCTTGCGTGATAGCAGCGTGGGCATCAGAAGTTATGCAGCAGAAAACATTTCATTGAAAGGCACCCTGAGCGATTCGGTGCGAAATGAATTGATGCGCCTGGCCAGTACCGACCGTTCGGTGAAAGTGCGCAAAGCAGCCATCGAACAATTGGCCTCCACCCATAGCAAAATCGTACTGCCCGTTTTAGAGCAATGCCTTGGCGATTCTTCCTGGACAATTGTCCGCGCAGCAATCAAGGGCGTTTATGATGTAGATGCCCGGATGGGTTTGCAACAAGCTGCCGAATGGTACCAACGTTATCCAGCCGAAGTGCGTATGGCGGTAGCAGCAGTGTATGAAAAATCCCGCGACACCGCTAACCTACAGTGGTATCGCGATGCGATGCGCATGGAATCGGGTCGGAAAAGAGTGCTGGTGGGCTATTACTTTGCCAACTATTTGTGTCAGCAGGGCGCTGCTACCACGCTGCATGAATTAGATCAACTTACCGCCTCGTTGCGCGAAACTGAACACGAAGGCACCAGGCGCATCATGACGCGCATCGCCAATTATTTCCAAAAGAAAAAACAACTCAACGACTCCATACTGCAATCCAGCCAAAAAGTAAAATCAAAATACGATTTGAATGATTTGCGGCAAACGAATACGCTATGCAACTTAATCATCAAGAAAACTTCAGCAGCCATAGATGCACTGAAACAGTAACCTTCAAAACAAACGCATTGGCTTTCTTCATATCATAATTTAACCGATGATTTATCTGTTACACGGCGCGCTGGGCAGCAGCCATGAATTACAACCGCTGGCCAATCGCCTTCCCTTCAAAACGCAGCTATATACATTTTCAGGCCATGGCCGCACCCCATCGCAAACGCATGCCGCCACCATTCAAACTTATGCGCACGAAGTGCTTCAGGATATGAATGCGCGGCAAATACCGCAGGCTGCCTTCTTTGGTTATAGCATGGGTGGTTATGTAGCGTTATGGCTGGCGCGGTTTTATCCGGAACGCGTACAGCGCGTTTTCACGCTGGGCACCAAATTCCACTGGAACGAACAGGAAGCAATCAAAGAAACTTCGCGCCTCCATGCCGATAAAATTGCAGAGAAAGTGCCCGCATTCGCCAATGAACTGGCGCAGCGCCACGGCGAACAGGAATGGCGCAGTGTGCTGCAAAAAACCGCGCATCTAATGCATGACCTGGGAAAACATCACTTACTGGAATCCGATTTTAATGCCATCACCTGCCCCATCATACTGGCAAGAGCGGCTCATGACACCATGGTAACCAAAGAAGAAACTGAAACCGCAGCGCAATGGCTGCCTAAAAGCCAGTTGATAACCATTCCTGATTCGCAACACCCTATCGCTCAAACCAACCTGGAGGTACTCACTCGGTTGGTTCAAGAATTTTTCGGCTCACCGATTTAATTTTTGGATCGAAAAACAACAACGTGCCCAGCGATACACCAAAGCGCGATTGCAGCGATTTGCCCGTATCGCGCCGGCCATTATAACCGCCGGCAAACTCCAGCGCAAAATTTCGGTTGATGAAATAATCAATCCCCGCACCGCCAGAACCCGCAAGGCCCTCGGTGGCCGAAGTATTGCCTTGATTCAGCACCGTGCTGCTGTAATAGCCAAAAGTAGCGTACAGAAACGGCCGCAATTTTTCTTTCAGAAAATAATATCGCAGCGCCGGCGTGAATGATGTGGTCGTAACCAAACGACTGGTTCCCTTCTTGCCTCTGTTATCGCTGGTAAAAGCCAAACCCAAACTGGTGCCAATCATAAAATTCTTCACTACAAAAAAGCCCAGCGTAGGCGACACGGAGAAATCAAAACTGTGAATGGTATCCTGCTTAAAATAACTGATAGAAACCGATCCGCCGCCCAGCATTTTTCCCTTTTCTGTTTGCGCCGATATTACCATCGGTAAACACCACAGCCAGATGGCCATCAGAAAAACATAACGGCGCCTGGTGCAAGTATTGGGATGTGCTATCATGGTTTTTTAGGCGTTACCGCCAGTACTTCGCAATCTCCTTTTTTCAAGGCATTCTGAAAAATCTGGTCGTAGATATTTTCAATCATCGCCACTTTTTTCTTGTTGAAATAAACTTCGCGCAACTGCTCTTTGATAAAGGCGAATGGCGCCTGAGCGCCCTTATCGCGCCAGGCCGAAACCTGAACAAAAATGAATTCGTTTTCCAGCTTCAACTCATGCCAGTTGCGGTCGGCTGCAAATTGCTGCCATTGCGCATCGCTAATCGGAAAAGTAGCCGTAGCCGATGGCAGACTAATCCAATTTTCATCGGCAAACGAATAGGCCGTGGCAAAAGCTTTACAATAGCCTTCGCGCCGCCGTTCTTCATCTTCATTTTTCGGATGCATCAACACCCCTTCCATCTTGCTAATATCTTCTGCATCGATACGAATCCGCGCGTACTTCACATCATAAACCGGCGATTCCAATTGAAACGTCGCCTTATTCTTCTCATAAAAATCCAGCAGCTCTTCTTCCTTCACCTGCTTGTCTAATTTTTGATTAATCAGCGCCTTTTCATACTCATATAACAGCAGTGATTCGCGATAGTCTTCCACCTTTTTATCGATACCTAATTCATTAGCCTGCACATTATCTTCAGCTTTTTGCAACAGCAATTTTTTCCGCGCCCATTGCGATGCAAATTTCGCCACAAAGGCCGCCGAGTCGCGCGCATCTACGCCCTTCATCAGATCCAGCACATCGTTCATGTACAGGAATTCGTTGCCCACGCGCGCCACCACCTGCTGACCCGCAGCCGGTTTATGATTTTTGAAATAATTGCACGATAGCAGCAGCAGGCAAGCCATCGCCGTCACAACAGTTTTCATTATGGCAAGTATACAGAATTTGAAACGCCAAATGGCTAAAGCAGGCGTTTGATGTTGCATCAGATGATGATGGCGCACCGCTCGCTAACCGTTGGTGACCCGTGTTTTAGGAATGCCTGAGCTCGCGGCCGGTTGCTGCGCTGCAATCTTTTTTGTAGCAGGCAGGGCAGACTTACGATATTTCCAACACCATTAGCCCCAAAATAACCAATGTCCCAATATCGTAAGTCTTTCCTAATGCTGCTGCTACAAAAAAGGATTTTCGCTCCGCCACCTTGCGCTCGTGGCAAGTGGGGAGGGGGGCGCTTGATGTTTTGGAAAATCCCGAAGTGGATAGCGCAGGAGGCCGATTACCAACCGGAAAGCTGCCTGACGATGGCGGGCGAAGCCTAATGTTTCTGTTGTATGAAGCTAAAATTTTCGAACGATTACTGAACTTGCATGAAACACCCGCAGCCCGCTATTGCCAAACTGCCTGTTGTGTGCCGTTTTGATTAAGCTACAAAAGTTTCGTGAAGCACTGCCTTCAATATAATTATTTCCTTATCCGATAGTCTACCCAAAACCTTAATTATGCGCAGCCGGTCCACTGTCCGTATTTGGTCCACAATAACCCAGCCTTTCTTTCCACGATGTTTTACAGGCAATCGAGTCGGATAAAGTCGCGATTGACTGGTCATTGGGGCGATGACGATAGTTTGCAAATATCGGTTCATTTCGTCGGGCGAAATAATAACGCATGGTCGGGTTTTCTTGATTTCACTCCCCACTGTAGGATCCAGATTCACCAAAACAATCTGGTATTGGATCAACTCCATTCCTCAAGGTTTTCGTCATCAAATAGATCGGGGAGTAATAATTTATCATCGCCCTTACTATGCATTGCCCTAAAGGCTGCGTCCCATCCAGCCCGCGCCGATGGCTTTGATTTCAAAATAATACACTCCTCCTTTAGCACAAGTTCCACCTTGTCCTGGATATTGTATTTCTCCAACAACGTCTTCGACAGTCGGATTCCTTTGGAATTTCCTATAGATACAACAGCAACAGTCATAAGCACCAATTGTAATTACAAAGTTAGTACATTTTCCGGAAGTGGCACGAAGCGATATCAGGCGTATTTACCAATGGCACACACTATTTACTAAAAGTTCACTTCCGCCGCGGGCGGACTCTTCAACCATGGTGGAGGAAACTGTAAAACCGCGGGAGTTTACAGACCGGCGTGAGATGGTCAAAAAGCAACTTCATCACGCTACCTTAATTCGATGTTCTCTATCGGCAGCATAAGCCAGAACGGCTAACAAATCTTATTTAGTCAACTCAGGATAATCCGCTAGAATTTCTTCATCTGTCATACCGGCGGCAAACCAACTAAGTACATCATAAACAGAAATCCTCATTCCCCGAATGCAAGGCTTCCCAAACCGTACGTTTGGGTTAATCGTGATTATCTCTGAATAGTGTTTCATACATTTAATTTATACAATAATTCTCCAAATGCTGCCATTCCGCTGCCTTCTATATGTACATTGGCCATAACGCTGTTCGGTGACAAAATCTTTCACATTACACTCAAGAGCATGATCGCAGCTCTGTAGGGATGAATGACTTACATGGAAGCAATCGGTTGCAAATGACAGTTTCCATTCTGGAAGATCAGATTGAGGCCGTTAATGTGGCGCGGGTATTGATGTGTTTATAGAGAAAATAGTTGTAATCAAGGCTAAGCGTAGTTGCATTACTAAATTCTGTGAATGACCGCTGTTGCCAAGAGCAGCCTTGAGCTGAAGCTGCGGACAAAGGTTAGTGCACAGGATGCGGTTACAAACCGCATCTACCTGGTTCCCACGGGTTCACTTCCGCCGTTGGCGGATTCCTCCGCCGTGGCGGAGGAACCGTAAAACCCGCGTGAGCGCCTAAGACCAGCGCGAGATAGAGGTTGCTCCAGTTAGTTTTAGTTGCGCAGACTCCCGGCGCTCCTGTTGCTTTGTCATTTAGGTCAGAAATCCGTAGCTTCGTAACAGTGTCTATTAAACATGAATTACAACATATCATTACAGGAAATGCAGCGGTTAGGAATGGAGAAATTATCCAGTCAGTCGCCAACTACCTTAGAGGAAAAAAGAAAACAGTTTCAGAAACTGAAAATACAAAGTTCCTCAAAGAGCAAGAAACGCAGATCCTCATAACGTTCATTGAGAACAAAAGCCTTTGGTTTTTAGGCGTTGACGAGTCTAAATATATAGGAGAAGGCGCCGAGCAAAAAATCTACGAACACAATGACCCAAATTTCGTCATAAAGTTGAATGACGGAGTTTTTTACGCCTCCTGGCTCGACTATTTTAACAGTCTTTTAATTCATAATTTCTTTTTTCCTCACTTGTCCTATGAGCTACTTGGCTTTCATAGGTCTGCAGGAAACATATTTGCTGTTGTAAAACAGCCATTTGTAAAGTCAACAGAAAGTACCAATCTGGAAAACGTAAGGGAATTTTTGTCTGCAAACGGCTTTGTGAACAAGAAAGGGAACGATTACTATCACCCTGGTCTGGGAATAATATTAGAAGACTTACATGACGAAAACGTGCTTACGGAAGAAGGAACGCTGCAGTTCATTGATACTGTCTTCTTCCTGATGCCGTCCTTTTACGATGACGAGTAATTTATTGTCTTCGTCGTGCCACCATGGTCCAGGTCAAAACTTACCACAATATGTCAGCTTAACCCCTCAATTTTATTAACCCTGGTATGTTCGAAGGCATGATTAGTGCCTGTATGATGTAATGAATAATATTCAGGGGAGCAATCGTTTGGAAATGACTGTTCATTAGCTACAAGATCAGATTGAGGCTGATAATGCGTTGGGGGTGTTGATGTGTTTATAGAGAAAATAGTTGTAATCAAGGCTAAGCGTAGTTGCATTGATAAATTCTTTGACTAGCTGGTTTTGAAGAGCCGCCTTGAGCTGAAGCTGCGGGCAAAGGTTAGTGCGCAGGATGCGGTTACAAACCGCATCTACTTTTTCCTACGGGTTCACTTCCGCCGTTGGCGGATTCCTCCGCCTGTGGGCGGAACCGTAAAACCCGCGAGAGCGGCTAAGACCCGCGCGAGATGGAGGAACCATATAACCCGCGCGAGATGGAGTGAGATGGATTTCAACCACTGCACTTAATACGAAGAACCGAACTTCAAATATGCACAAAATTGTCAAACGAAGCACTACATCCCCGCTTGCACAAATCCGTTGTTACCTGCTGCCGTATTGTCCGTCCGATGATGTGTCCGTTTCGAGTCCCCACAAAATTTGTCCGATGGGATTTACATTATATGCACGAACTGTCGGGATACAACTAAGCCCGTGCGGTGGGAGAAAAATATAAAAAAGAGGGGTGACAAAAAACTCATTCTAGGGTTGAAAAAAATATACACTCTTTAAGCAGCTTTGCTTTGTGGGTGGGTTCTGCGGCTGCTTAAAGTGTGTATGTTTTTGGGTTGATTTTGGCTGTTAGTTTTAAGGGTAAAAAGTTCTAACTTTGCTGCCGCAATCTCGATTTGTTTTGTATGGCTAAAAATGTAATGAATATTTCTTATGAGGACTTCTCAGTTGTAGATTTATTTTGCGGTGTCGGTGGATTGACACACGGTTTCGTCAAGCAAAAGTTTAAAGTTGATGCTGGAGTTGACTTTGATAAAAGCTGTGAATACGCTTTTGAAAAAAACAACAAGTCAAAATTTTTTCACCGTGATGTAACCGATTTTTCGTCTGATGAACTTGTTAAAATGTATAGTCCGAACAAGCGAAAAATCTTAGTTGGTTGTGCACCTTGTCAACCGTTTTCAATTTACAATCACAGAGGTTCAAACAAAACAAAAACAAAGTCAAACGATGAAAAGTGGCGACTGCTTTATTCGTTTGCTGAATTGATTGAAGAAGTAGAACCTGAAATAGTGTCAATGGAAAATGTGCCGTTGTTGATGAAGTTTGATGGTGGCAAAGTGTTTAATGATTTTGTCAAAAGGTTGGAAGACAAGAAATATTTTGTCAGTTACTACATTGTCAATGCACAAGATTACGGTGTTCCGCAACGAAGAAGACGACTTGTTTTGTTTGGTTCAAAACATGGCAAAATAGAATTGATTGAAAAAACTGTCAAAGGGAAAAAGTATGTTACAGTAAAAGATGCAATTGGAAAACTACCGCCTGTTGAAGATGGTGTTTCGCATCCATCAGATGCTTTGCATAGAGCAAGAAAGCTAACTGACTTAAACAAGCGAAGAATACAGGCAACAAAAGAAGGCGGCTTTTGGAGAGATTGGGATAAAAGTTTGTGGCTTGAATGTCATAAAAAAGAATCTGGAAAAGCTTTTCGTAGTGTGTATGGTAGAATGAAATGGAATGAAGTTGCACCGACGATGACAACATACTGCACAGGATTAGGTAATGGTCGCTTTGGTCATCCCGAACAAGATAGAGCCATTACTTTGAGAGAAGCAGCACTCATACAAAGTTTTCCAAAGTCATATAAATTTTTTGACCCAAAAGGAACCTTTTCGCCTCCAACAATTGCTCGGCAAATTGGAAATGCTGTTCCAGTGGGTTTGGGTGTTGCAATCGCAAAAAGTATAAAAAATCATATCAAAGAAATTGGCAACAAAAAATAAAACGAATACAGGTGATGATAAAATTTTGCGTTGGCGTTTTGATGTCAACACTTTTCGTTTGCTTGGTCGTGAACTAATCACAGATAGAGTTACTGCTGTATTTGAATTGGTTAAAAACTGTTACGATGCCAACGCAACAAGTGTAACAGTTGATTTGCAAAATGTTTCTTCAAAGAATAAAGAGGATAGAAAAATAATTATTTCCGATAACGGGACTGGAATGTCATTCGCCGATATTCGTGATAAATGGATGGTTGTCGGCACAAACAGCAAGAGAACAAAACAATATTCTGACCCTCCATTTAACCGGAAATTAGTAGGTGAAAAAGGTGTAGGTCGTTTTGCAGTTGATAAACTTGGTGAACGCTTAGTGATTCACACCAAACAAGTTTATTCGGAAAAAATCATTGATGGTAAAAAGGAAATTGAAGGAGAGAACTGGTTAGATGTTATAATCAATTGGGATGAATACGAAGCAAAATCTATTGCCTCTACCAAGGGAAATCAATTGAGTTTGTTTACTGAAGTTGATAACATTTACAGTTTTCAGCAAGGTAAAAAGGAAGAACACGGAACAGACTTGATAATTTCAAATGTGAGTGAAGAATGGTCAGAACTGGACATAATCCGACTTTACAATGAACTTGCAAAACTTGTATCTCCGTTCTATCCGCTAAATCCTCCTTTTGATATTTTCTTAAATTCAAATGATGTCTCGGCATACACCAACAAACCAGTCAAGCCAGACCCGATAAAATTTTTCTCTCATTTTCAGGAGATAGATTTTGACCTTGAAAAAGGTGAACAAGAATCGTTGGTCTTTGACGAAGCAAAAGGTGAGATTAAAAAGAAGATGATACCAATTAAGAAATTTGGTCCTGTCAAATTCAAAATCTATTTCTTCAATCAGGCGGCAAAGAGAAGGTTTGGTAGTGCTTATAAAAATAGCGACGAAAGAATTGATGGCGTAAAAATTTATAGAGATGGTGTCATTACAACTCCGTTTGCTGAATACAATTCTCACCCTGACTACAAGAAGGATATTTTGGGAATTGACAAGCGACTTTGGAGAGATATTTTTAGCAAGGTCGGCTCACGGGAAGTAATAGGCGTTTTGGATATTACAAAAGAGAACAACCCTGATATTATTGATGCAACTAACCGTCAGGATTTTGTTGACAATGCAGCTTACAAGGAACTAAAGGAGTTTATCATTCAGCAGTTGGATGTATTTGGGTCTGTAAAAAAATATGAGAAGGATACTAAAAGGTCAGTTGTAGAAAAGGAACTTATTCAAGCTGGTCTTGAAGTAAAAACTTTTTCAGCTACTCTGAGAAAAGTTGAGCAATTAGTAATAGATCAAAAGCCAGAGGTAAAAGAAGCATTTGATGCACTCAAAGCTCAAGCATCACAATTACGAAATGCCATTACGCAAAGCATTAGTGAGCAAAAGAAGTTTGAAAAGGATGTTGAGAGAAAAGAAAGAATACTTCGTTCTTTGGTTTCAATGCAGGAGTTCGCTTCAATGATTGCTCATGCTGTTAGAACTTCAATTGCAAAAGTGAAACACTTGGGAGAGTTCTTCAAGTTGAACTTTCCCAACAAGGAATTTGAAGAATTTTATCCAGTGTATGCAACTCAGATTTACCATGAGATGAATACGCTTTTAAAGGTTACTGAGTTTATGTTGAGTTACGCTAGTGCTGATAAGCACTACGAAGATTTCAATGTTAAGGATTTGTTAAACGAACTTTTGACAAAAGCATACGATACGATTTTTAAAAATGAAAACATCGAGTTTCAGATTGACATAAAAAATGATTTTATCCTTAACACAAACAAGCAAGCATTTCAAGATGTGTTTCAAAATTTAGTTTCAAATTCCATCAAAGCGTTACGAAATACTAAAGACAAAAAAATAAAATGCAGTGGTTACTTGGATGCCGAAAACTTCACAATTTATTTTTCTGATAATGGAGTTGGCATTGACAAAGGCGATGAAGATTGGATTTTCGGATTGTTCAATACACGAACAGCAGATATAGGTGGTGCAGGTCTTGGTTTATACATTGCCGAAACGCAAATCAAATCTTTACACGGAACTATTAAAGTTGTTGAAAGTGAATTCAAGCCAACAGGGGCTACTTTCAAAATTACTTTGCCATTCACTAAAACGATATCAAATGAATAATTCACCAGTAAAAATAGTTGTCATCCATGATGATGTTTCAGAAGGTTCACCAATTATGGTGATGCTTGAAAAGAAATATGGAAAGAAGAATGTTATTCTACATAAGCATTCACAGCCTGGACTTGATTATGTGTTAAACAATTTGGGTCAGAAAATGGTAGTACTACTGGATAAAAATTTTTATGAAGGGAAGGAAAAATCAGGAATAAAAGTTTTTCAAGAAATTAGAGAACAAACTTCTTTAGTTTCTGTCATTCTCACCTCTGTTAGTAACATTTCAGATATAGGTGAGGAAAATCTAAAAACATTAATAAACAATGAACTTTTTGCTTTTATACGTTTCACTTCGGACTTTGTCGAAATACTAAAATTGATTGATGTAGCTGTTGAAAGAATGCAGCTAAGAATTGACTGTGTTATTGAAGAGTGGATAATGAAACACCCACCTGAAAAACGGAATCAACCTTTGGTTAAACTAAAGGAAGGTAGAAGTTATTCAATGAACGATGTTCTTGAAAGTATTAGAAAGCAGACTGCTTTAGGAATTGACTTTGAAAAAAATTTGCTGAAATTATCCATTGACCTTTTCAGCCGCCAAAAATTAAAGATTGATGATTAAAATAGTTGTAGCATACGATGATAACGATTCGGCTTTAGCCGATTATTTTGAGGAAAGCTACAAAAACATTCTTCAATCTATTCAGTCAACACAAGAAACACAAACGGTTGTTTTAAGAGGATTGGATTGCACAGAAGCTAATGTAAATTCAGCAGTTGTTCCGCTTAATGCAAATCCATTTCTGTTTATTGGATTTTCACACGGTGATGAATTAGGTCTTTGTTTGTTAACTGATAACGATGTTTTTGTTAGTGAAAACAATGCAATGAATTTTGGCAACTCCTTTTTTTATACTACTGCTTGCAATGTTGCAAGCAGATTAGGGATAACACTTTTAGCAAATAACTGTAGATGTTTTATCGGTTGTGAATGGAGTTCTCTTGCAACCTTTGATGACTTCTATGATGTGTATATTGATTGTGAGAATTTCGCTTTAAGAGAGTTTCTGAATACAACAAAAACTATTCAGCAAACTTTTGATGAAATGATGCTCCGCTTTGATGGAATGATAGATAAATATTCTAATGACGGAGAAGTTCTTTTTGCAATGGAATTACAAAACAATAAAGATTGCATGATACTGTTGGGAGATGGTTCATTCCGTAAGCAAGATTTTCATCTGAATTAAGAGTGTTGGCTATTGCACTGTTTTGACTTTGCCTTTGGGTGGGTTTGTGCGTTAGTAGGCAAAGACAAATGTGTGCAACGTGCGTTTGCCTTTGATTTTTTTTGTGGGTGGGCTTTTTTTATTTTTTCTTGCGTCAGCCCTTAGAAGCGGTGTGGGTTGTTGTCCGAAGTGTTTCTAAAACTGTTCATTCAAAGCCGTAAAGTTAGGATTGGCAGTGTCCCCCAACGGTTGCAGGTAACGGCAGACTGTGAATCTACCTCAAAAAAATAGTTTTCCATAATACGGCTTAAGGCATGATTTCTGCTGATTGTCGGCATGAATTACGTTCAGGGAAGTAACCGGCTGCAAATGACCGTTTCCAGTCTGGAAGATCAGATAGAGGCTGATAATCCGGTGCGGTTTATTGATGCATTTGTGGAGAAATTGGATTTATCACAATTGGGGTATCAGGAGGTGGTTTTGAAAGAAGAAGGCCGGCCGCCTTTTCATCCCAAATTATTCCTTAAGATTTATTTGTACGGTTACCTTAACGGTATTCGCAGTAGTCGCAAGCTTGACCGCGAGTGCTTTCGTAATCTGGAACTGCAATGGCTCACCGGATATCTCTTCCCCAACTATCACACCATCGCCGACTTTCGAAAAGTAAACAACCGTGCGCTGCGCAACACGTTTAAGTTGTTCGTTCTGTTTCTAAAGGAAGCCGATCTCGTTTCTGGCAAGCATGTAGCCGTGGATGGCACCAAGGTGCGTGCCCATAACAGCAAGAAAAACAACTACAACCCTAAAAAGATTGAACGGCATTTACTGTATATCGAAGAAAAGACCAATGAATACCTGGCTGCCTTAGATGAAAACGACAAAGGTGAAGTGTCCGTGAATGACATCCACGCCAAACTCAAACGACTGGCAGAAAATAAAATCCGTTATGAGGCGCTGGCCGAACAATTAGAACAAAGCGGTGAACCCCAAATCAGCACCACCGATGCCGATGCGCGAGCCTTGCTGGTACAGGGGCAGGTAGTTGAGGTGTGCTATAATATGCAGGCCGCTGTTGATGAAAAACACAAATTGATTGTGGCTACCCACACCATCAATCGCAACGACCGCAATGCCCTTTACGATATCGCACTGGAGGCTAAAATCAACCTATCTGAAGAAGATCTGTTGGTGACCAGTGATAAGGGCTACCACAATGCCCGGCAATTGCAGCAGTGTAAGGATGCAGGTATCACCACCATCTGCGCGCAGCAGGAGTTAGTGAACAGCAACGACCATGGCACAACCCCAGCGTACCTCATTACCCAGTTTAAATACAACAAACGCACCGATACCTACCGGTGTCCCCAAGGAAGTATTTTACGCACTCAAGGCACCTGGCACGTAAAGGCCCGCGATTATACGCCTTACCGGTTTAAGAAGTATCGAACACCCGATTGTAAAGATTGCCCAGCCAAACACCTCTGTACCGGCCGGGCCAAGGGCGGCAGAGAGATAGAAAGAAGCGAGTTTGCCGGGGTGGTTGAAGAAAACGCCAAACGTTACCGAAAGAACTACGCCACCTACCGAAAACGGCAAGAACTAAATGAACACGTCTTTGGTACCATCAAACGAAAGTGGGGCTATTACTACACCAACCTAAAGGGAAGAGAGAAAGTAAATGGCGAACACAGTTTAATTTGCCTCGTGTATAACATCAAACGCACCATCAACATCCTCGGGTTTGATGAATTAATGAAAAAACTAAAAAAATGGCAACCGAATTATAAGAGGGCAGCTATTTTGTCTTCAAAACAGGGCGATTTTAAGCCGTTTACAGCGCAATTTATTTTTGCGCTTGAATTAGCCGCTTAAATTTAACTCGGCTGTAATCCGCTATTTTTTTATTTAGGAGGAAATTAGGATTGAATTTTAGTGGAAAGCAGAATTAAACAGGGTTATTTCACATCCTGACGGTTTCGGCTTTGCGATCGGGCGGGTTTCGGAGCACAAAGCTCTAAGTTTGCACCTGCCCGCCTGACGCAAAACCCGTGTTAGCAGCTGTTATATCACAATATTAATTAAATAACCATTTCACGACTTGAATTGATCTGTTCCTCAATAGTATTCATGATATTTTCTATTTCCGTACGACTTCGTTTTGGTGCTTCAGGATTTAATTTTCCAGAGTGAAGTAAACTTAAGTTGTTAATGATTGAAGAGAATTCCGATGAAAAATTACTTCTTAACTCATTTACGCAAGCATCAATACAGAAAACAATTAACATTATTTCTTGCAGCGAATCAGGAGCGTCGTATTTCTTCTTCCTTAAATAAACATTTCCATTCTTGTCTCTGTGATTATGAGCAATAGCTTCGTTTCTATAAGGTCTCAAAGAATCAATGGTTTTATTAAGAAGCGTTGATGCAGGTTTTACAATTTTCTTTATAAGCAATATTTTCTTTCTATCCTCATTTAGAGTTTTAATTCCGAAAACCTTGTGCCACTCGTCTATGAAAGCACAAGATTTAAGAATTATTTGATGCACTAAAGATTCATAAATTGTATCTTCAATCACCCAAGAATCATCTTGCAATTCATTTTTATCAATCTGCTTAATGAAGTCAGAAAAATGCTTTTCATGAAACACTATAGTATTGAAGTGTTGTCTGATTAAAACATACAACGAAGCCAGTGTAAAAAGTGATTCTTCAGTTGCATTTGCTTTAGTCATGACAAGTGTTTTTAAAGTTTGATGATCTTTCTCTGAAATGTTAAGTTAGTAGGTCGCCAAATAATTGCTGCTAACTCATAAATAGGCAACTCCGGGCCTCTGGCTAATATATCTATTTTTTAGAACAATATTGAAAATCAATGCGCTAAAAATTGAGTTATCTGGATAGGCAATGCATCTATTTTATTCGTAAAATGTGTTAAGCTAATAATTGGTGGTTGGGCAATTCAATTATTTGCAACAGCGCATCACCTCGGTAAGGCAGCAAAATGAAAACCCTTGCCAAAAAAACTTGCGATATTGTATCCATTTGCGCTATTTGAGATTAATGGCCTTGGAAATATCGTAAGTGTTTTTTTTTCCTAGCCCTGCGCACTTTTGCCTTTCGCGGCAGGGGGCGGCGCGGAAAGCCCGCAAGCGAGCGAGGTACGAGCGAGTGCGGACTTGGAGCATAGCACCCGGCGCCGCACGCGCGGCGAGGTACGAAGCCGCGGGCGGCGGCCGCCATCAATAATCAATTTGTAATTACACGCAGTAATCTGCTATAAATTCTCCTTACCCTTAATTAAATTCCTTGCTGTGGTGAACCACTTAAAACCGCCTTATCGCGCTGGCGGAATGACCGAATTAAACGGGTGCGCAACAACACATCGCGCTTTTTCGCGCCTAAAAATTCTGTAAAATAAGAGCCCCTCTAAAACTTGCTTGTGCCCGCCTGAAATGTCGTTTTAGCTGAATAAATTGTACTTCAAAATACAATAAATAGCCCGGAAACCGTCGCGCCAGCCAATCTTTTTGCCTTCTTCATAGGTGCGGCCGTAATACGAAATGCCTACTTCGTAAATACGCACGTTCGGAATACGCGCCACTTTGGCCGTCACCTCGGGCTCAAAACCAAACCGCTTCTCTTTTAATTCTAACTGCTTAATAAATTCAGACCGAAATAATTTATAACAGGTCTCCATATCCGTCAAATTCAGATTGGTGAACATGTTGGATGCAAACGTGAGCATCTTATTGCCTATGGTGTGCCAGAAAAACAAAATGCGATGCGGCTTGCCGCCCATAAACCGCGACCCGTACACCACATCGGCAAAGCCATCTAACACGGGCTTCAATAAAATATTAAACTCCTGCGGATCGTACTCTAAATCGGCATCCTGAATCACAATAAAATCGCCTGTAGCCTCGCGAATACCGGTGTGCAAGGCCGCCCCTTTTCCCTGATTCACTTCGTGCTTTCTATACTGAATATTCATCTCGGGATGCTCGCGCTGATACCGGAGGATGGCCTCTTCGGTATCGTCTTTCGAACAATCGTTCACAATGATGATTTCTTTCTCTACCCCGCCAATGAGTTGCACGGCATTCACCTTGTTGAGAATGAGATGGATGGTGCGGCCTTCGTTGTACGCCGGGATCACTACAGACAATTTCATAAGAGCGCGAAAATAGCATTTCAAACGCGATTGTTCATTCCATTGACCCGCGAACTGCAGAACGGGCTATTTTCCTGCGCAAAAGTCGATTGCATCGCCTACTTTCGCCCCCGCAATGAAATATTCCTCGAAACTGATTGCTGATGCCGTTGGTGAATTCGCCAAACTGCCGGGAATTGGTGAAAAAACGGCCCTGCGTCTGGCCCTGCATCTGCTAAAACAGGAGGAACATAAAGTGGCATTTTTCAGCGAGGCCATTGCCCGCATGCGGCGCGATATCCGCTTCTGCCAGCAGTGTCATAATATTTCCGACGGTCAGGAATGCGATGTGTGCGCTAACCCGCACCGCGATCACAGCGTGGTGTGCCTGGTGGAAAGCATCCGCGATGTGATTGCCATTGAAAACACCAACAGCTTCCGCGGCACTTACCATGTGCTGGGCGGCGTGATTTCGCCTATCGATGGCGTTGGCCCTGAACAACTGAACATCCCTTCGCTGATGCAGCGCATCGCCCGGGGCACGGTAAACGAAGTGATTATGGCGATTAGTCCTACCATTGAGGGCGATACCACTATTTTTTATGTGTCGAAAAAATTAAAAGAATCGGGCGTGCGCATCACCACTATCGCCCGGGGCGTGGCCTTTGGCGGCGAATTGGAATATACCGATGAAATGACGCTGGCGCGCTCTATTGTAACCCGCCAAACCTATGATGTGAATCAGGAACGTTAACCAACCACCCTACCAAACAACATGAAGTCAAAATTAAATTCGATACCAGAGGCCATAGCCGAAATCAAAAAGGGGAAACTGGTGATTGTGGTGGATGATGAAGACCGCGAGAACGAAGGTGATTTTATTGGCGCCGCGCGCCACGCCACACCCGAGATGATCAATTTTATGTCGAAGGCGGGACGGGGACTGATTTGTACGCCTATCTCGAGAGAAATAGCCGAACGCCTGCACCTGGATTTTATGGTGGGCACGAATTCATCGAATCACGAAACGGCGTTTACCGTTTCTATCGACCTGAAAGGTTATGGCTGCACTACGGGCATTTCGGCCCAAGACCGCGCCAAAACCATTCAGGCCATGATTAATCCCAAAATCAGGCAAGATGAATTCGCCCGGCCGGGTCATATTTTTCCGCTGATTGCGAAAGAAGGCGGGGTGCTGCGCCGCACCGGACATACCGAAGCTACGGTAGATTTGGCGCGACTGGCGGGTTATGAGGAAGCCGGGGTGTTGGTGGAAATTATGAATGAAGACGGCAGTATGGCGCGATTGCCCGACCTGCTCAAACTGGCGAAAAAGTACCGCATGAAAATCATTTCGATTAAAGATTTGATTGCGTACCGGATGAAGAACGAACGGCTGATTCAGCGCGAAGAGGTGGTGAAGATGCCTACGAAGTACGGCGATTTTAAACTGGTGGCGTATTCGCAGATGAACAGTCAGGATGTACACATGGCGCTGGTAAAAGGCAGGTGGAAACCTAATGAGCCGGTGTTGGTGCGGGTGCATTCCAGTTGCGCTACCGGCGATATTCTGGGTTCAATGCGCTGCGATTGCGGCGATCAGTTGCATGCCGCCATGCGTTTGGTAGAAAAGGCCGGCAAGGGTGTGATTCTGTATATTCAGCAGGAAGGTCGCGGTATTGGCTTGTTGAACAAGCTGCATGCGTACAAGCTGCAGGAAAAAGGGAAGGATACCGTAGAAGCCAATCTGGCGCTGGGTTTCAGCATGGACAACCGCGATTACGGCGTAGGCGCTCAGATTCTGAATGATTTGGGGGTAAGTAAGATGAAGTTGATGACCAACAATCCCAAGAAGCGCGTTGGTTTAATTGGGTATGGATTAGAGATTGTAGAGAATGTTCCGATGGAAGTAGTGCCTAATCCGCACAACCTGTTCTACCTGCAAACCAAGCGCGATAAAATGGGGCATGACATTCTGAAGCCCGCAAAAAAGACGAAGCAACCTGCCCGCAAGCGTTAATTTAGGCTAAAAAAGGACTTGCCCTTGCAGGGTATTCAGGCAGTTATAAGCAACTGGTTTTCTGTTGATTGGAAAGAATGTTGAAGGAATTAAAATATTCCTTTTCGCAGCGCGTCTACAATCCCACATTAGCATTCAAATGACTACTATTGCGCTCACCATGCCTGATTCAGCAAACGTAAAAGTGGTAAACGCCTTTCGTAAAGAAAGCAAGCGGTTGTTGAATTTTATTCGTCAGCGGGTACCTACTTCCGAAGATGCAGAAGACATTTTGCAGGATGTGATGTATGAATTTGTGAATTCGTTCCGCGTGATGCGTCCGGTTGAGCAGGTAGCTTCCTGGATGTTCACCGTAGCCAGAAACCGCATTACTGATTTCTACCGGAAAAAACGGGCCGGATTGCTGGATGATCAGCGTGTAAGCGCCAGTGAAGACGGCGACACCTTATCGTTAAGCGATATGCTACCGGCCAATGACGGCACGCCAGAATCGGCCATGATGAATGAGCTGATTATGAAAACGATTACGGAATCACTGGAAAAACTGCCGAAGGATCAGCGCGATGTATTTGTGATGCACGAGCTGGAGGATAAAAGTTTTCAGGAGATTGCTGAAATCACCGGTGCCAATCTGAATACGTTGTTATCCAGAAAACGATATGCCGTATTGTTTCTGCGAAGCGAGTTGCAAGGCTTGTACGAAGAAGTTTTTCAATAACTGATTAAACACACCGATATGTTAACACGGATCGTAAAGGGAATAGCGCTAACCATTGTGGCCGTAGGGCTTTTCTTCCTGCTGATTCTGGGTTTTCAGTATCTGTGGAATGCGATTATTCCGGATGTATTGCATCTGGGAACCATAACGTACTGGCAGGCGCTGGGCTTGCTGGTGATATCGCGGATGTTGTTTGGCGGATTTGGTTTTAGGTGGATGAACAACAGCAATGGCCAGCGTTTCTGGCGCGAGCGAATGAAGATGAAGATGCAGCACATGAGCGACGAAGAGCGCGAGGAATTTAAGCGCCGCGTGCGCGAAAGGTGCGGGATGTAAAATTGGTTAGGCCCCAAAGCCTTTTTTTACGGGTATTGCTTCTACACTATATTCGGGCCGCAGCTTTCACAACGGCGTTTTTCCTATATTTGATTTATTCATTTGAAAAAAATGCAGCCCAAAGTCAATTCACCTGAACTTTTAGGAAGCAAGTATGATGCGTGGTTTTCCGATTTCATTGCAAAGCTAAAAGTGGAGCAGTTGAAATTGGAAACAGAAACTGCCTCAGCTGCTGACAAAAAGTTTTTTGACACCTTGATTACTGGAAATTTAGACGATGTGTTTAAGCTGCACGAATCGGCTCGCCAGCAATATTTTGTCAGGAAAATTGTTGCCGCTTATGTACAGGAGCTGAAAGGGCAATTGCCGCTAAAGCTGGCCTTTAATTTCAATGAAAGCGAAGTGTTGGTTTGGGCTGAAATACAAGATGGCGACGAAGCTACTGAAGACAGGCTTTTATTGGCAGAAGCCAAAATTAATGCTGAATTTTATCCGGGCTTCACGATGAATAGTATGATTGTTGAAGCTTCCGACCATATCAAAATCCCCCATCACTACGAGTCACTAATCAGCTAAACCTTGCCCTCCTTTAAAGAACACCTATTGCAGGCAGAGCGGAATCTTGCCTTCATGCAACGTATCAACACCAGTGTACCGGATTGTGATGACTGGCAGGTAACGGCTTGCTTCTACGCCGGATTGCATCTCATCAATGCTCATATTTCAAATGCCCATCTTCAGTTTCGAAAGCATAAGGATGTAGAAAACGCCATAAACCCATTCAACCGGCTTTCACCTTGCGCGCTTCCGGAACACGTATTTACCGCCTATCAAAAGTTGCAAGTGCTTTCCAGAAGGTCTCGCTACCTGGTGAATTTAAAAGATGGTAAGTTAGGTGATAATCAGGCGTACTTTACGAATAGCAAACATTTCAGTAAGGCATTACGTCATCTGGATACGTTGTTGATCTACTTTTCAGAAAAGTATGGCCTCCATTTTTCTAAAGTCAAAATTAGGTGTGCCGATTTCACCTCATCTAGCGAGGTGCGTTTTGTTGAGAAGATTCCGTAGGCAGGCAACTTTCTTGTTGTTTGCCTGATATCCTTATACCTTTATGCCCCGATGGCGCACTCCCTCGAAGAAGTTCACGGCACTATTGACACCACCCGCACCATGGGTTGGTGGAAGCGCTTTGTGCTATTCATCGGTCCGGCTTTCATGGTGTGCGTGGGCTACATGGATCCGGGCAACTGGGCCACCGACATTGCCGGCGGCAGCAAGTTTGGGTATCAATTACTTTGGGTACTGTTGTTATCAAACGGCATGGCGCTGTTGCTGCAGAGTTTAAGCGCACGCCTGGGCATTGTGCGCGGCAAAGATCTGGCGCAGGCCTCGCGCGAGATGTATCCGCGGGCCATCAATCTGGCGTTGTATATCCTGGCCGAAATAGCCATCTCGGCCTGCGATCTGGCCGAAGTGCTGGGTATGGCTATCGGCCTGAATCTGCTTTTTCATGTGCCGTTGTTGTATGGCGTTGGCTTAGCCGCGCTGGATACCATCCTTATTCTGTACCTGCAACAAAAAGGGATTCGGTACATGGAGCTGTTCATCTTCAGCCTGGTGACCATCATCGGCGGATGCTTTTTTATTGAGTTGTTTTTCGCCAGGCCGCAACTATCGCCGCTCCTGCACGGATTTATTCCCGGTGCGCTGAATAACGAGGCCTTGTATATCGCCATCGGAATAATTGGCGCTACGGTGATGCCGCACAATTTGTATCTGCATTCATCCCTGGTACAAACGCGCCGCAACGGCACCGATGCCACCAGTATCGCCCGCTCTATCCGCTATAATTTCTTTGATTCGGCCATTGCACTCAACCTCGCCTTCTTCGTGAACGCAGCCATATTAGTGGTATCGGCCGCCGTATTTTACAGCAAAGGATATTTCGGTATTGTAGAAATTCAGGATGCGCATGGATTGCTGGAACCGTTGATGGGCAAGGCTTTGGCGCCAGTGCTATTCGCCGTAGCGCTCATTGCTTCCGGACAAAGCAGCACCATTACCGGTACGCTGGCCGGGCAGATCATCATGGAAGGCTACCTCGACTTACGCATTGCGCCGTGGCTGCGCCGCCTCATCACCCGCGCGCTGGCCATCATTCCCGCCGTAGCGGTGATCTATTATTTGGGTGAAGAAAAAGTAGGTGATATGCTCATCTTCAGCCAAGTGGTGCTGAGTTTGCAATTAGGTTTCGCCGTCATTCCATTAATACATTTTGTAAGTAATAAGGAAACGATGGGCCAGTTTGCGATTGGCCCCGTAGTAAAAGCCGCGGCCTGGCTGTCGGCCATCATTATTGTGGCGCTCAATATTCGTTTAGTGATTCAGACGCTGGTCGAATGGCGGCAGCAATTATCGGCCATGCCGTGGTTATTTGATGGCGTTATTCTTCCGTTGGTGGCCGTGGCGTTTGTGCTGTTGGTGGTGGCTACGGTGTATCCGTTGCTGGGCCGCGCCAGACCGCAAACCGGCACTATGCATCAGCCGCCGGATGTGTTGCCGCTTATCGAAAAACGCGAGTATCAGCAGGTGGCGATTTGTTTGGATTTTTCTTCCAGCGATACCAAGGCTTTGTTAGAAGGATTGGCGCATGGCAGCAAAACCAGCACGCAGTATCACCTCATTCACGTGGTAGAATCGGCGGTGGCGCGGGCCACGGGTGCCGAAACGCGCGATCAGGAAACGCACGAAGACTGGAAGATGCTGCAACACTACAAAACGCAGCTCGCCGCACAGGGATTCCAGATACAATTACACCTGGGCTTTGGCGATGCCAAGACGGTCATCCCCGATTTGGTACGACAGGTGAATGCCGGCTTGCTGGTATTTGGTTCGCACGGCCATGCGGGGGTACAGGATTTTATTTTCGGCGAAACCATCAGGGCCGTGCAACACCGGGTGCAATGTGCGGTGTTGATTGTATAGCGCCTTGCCTATCTTTTCTTACTTTCGCGGCCTAAAATTTCAACTATGTCGTCACCAGTTCGCGATTTTATCACCAAGCATTATCTCCATTTCAACGCAGCGGCTTTAATAGATGCGGCCAAAGGCTATGAAACCCATTTGGCAGAAGGCGGAAAAATGATGATTACCCTGGCGGGTGCTATGAGTACGGCCGAATTGGGCTTGTCGCTGGCCGAAATGATTCGCCAGGATAAAGTAGCCATCATCAGTTGTACAGGGGCTAATCTGGAAGAAGACATTATGAATCTGGTGGCGCACAACAGCTACAAGCGCGTGCCCAATTACCGCGATTTGTCTCCGCAGGAAGAATGGGATTTGCTGGAAAATCACTACAACCGTGTAACCGATACTTGTATTCCGGAAGAAGAAGCCTTCCGCCGGTTGCAGAAGCACATTCATCAGGTTTGGAAAGAGGCTGATGACAAAGGGGAGCGCTTCTTCCCGCACGAGTTCATGTATAAATTGTTGCTGAGCGGCGATTTAAAGCAGTATTATGAGATTGATCCGAAGAACTCCTGGATGCTGGCGGCTGCAGAGAAAAATATTCCGATTGTAGTTCCGGGATGGGAAGATTCTACCATGGGTAACATTTTCGCTTCTTATGTGATTAAGGGCGAATTCAAGGCTTCCACCATGAAGAGCGGCATTGAATACATGGTATGGCTGGCTGATTGGTATCGCAAAAATTCAGGTGGCAAAGGTGTGGGCTTTTTCCAGATTGGCGGCGGTATTGCCGGCGATTTCCCGATTTGCGTGGTGCCAATGATGTATCAGGATTTGGAATGGCATGATGTTCCGTTCTGGAGTTATTTCTGCCAAATTTCTGATTCCACCACTTCTTATGGTTCTTATTCAGGTGCTGTTCCCAATGAGAAAATCACCTGGGGCAAGCTGGATATCACCACGCCGAAATTCATTATTGAATCAGATGCCACCATTGTGGCACCGCTTATTTTTGCCTACTTGCTGAAGTGGTAGGCAAACCCTTCATTTGCCGGATGCAACGAACAACTGACTCCGGCATTGAAGTGAAAGCCACCTATCCACCGCGCACCACCCCGCTTGAAGCGCCGGGCACCTTTCCGTTTACGAGGGGCATCCACCCCGATATGTATCGTTCCAAACTGTGGACGATGCGCCAGTACGCCGGTTTTAGTACCGCAGAAGAAAGCAATAAACGCTATCGGTATCTGCTGTCGCAAGGCGTCATGGGTTTAAGTGTGGCGTTTGATTTGCCTACACAAATTGGTTACGACAGCGACCATCCGCTGGCCGAAGGAGAAGTGGGCAAAGTGGGCGTGGCCATTGATTCCATTGAAGATATGCGCACGCTGTTCAGCAGTATTCAACTGGAAGATGTTTCTACTTCCATGACCATTAATGCCACCGGATTTATTTTGCTGGCGCTGTATATTGCTGTTGCTAAAGAGCAGGGCGCCGATATCCGGAAAATTTCCGGAACGATTCAAAACGATATTCTAAAAGAATATGCGGCACGCGGCACCTACATCTATCCACCCAAACCATCCATGCGCATCATCACCGATATTTTTGAATTCTGCCACGCTGAAGTGCCCAAGTGGAATACCATTTCCATTTCCGGTTATCACATCCGCGAAGCGGGATCTACCGCAGCGCAGGAACTGGCGTTTACGCTGGCCAACGGCAAGGCGTATTGCGAAGCGGCCATTGGGAAGGGGTTAGACATTAACGCCTTTGGCCAACGGCTTTCCTTCTTCTTCAATGCACACAACAATTTCTTTGAAGAAATTGCCAAGTTCAGAGCGGCGCGCAGGATGTGGGCGCAAATCACGCAGCAGCTAGGCGCAACTGATGCGCGGGCGCAAATGCTGCGTTTTCACACCCAAACCGGCGGCAGCACCTTAACGGCACAACAGCCACTGATTAACGTGGCGCGGGTTACCCTTCAGGCGCTGGCCGCGGTGATGGGCGGCACCCAATCGCTGCATACGAATGGATACGACGAAGCCTTGTCGCTGCCCACAGAACACGCTGCCAAACTGGCCTTGCGCACGCAACAAATCATCGGTTACGAAAGCGGTGTTACCGACGCGGTTGATCCGTTGGGCGGCTCGCATTTTGTAGAGGCGCTTACGGATGACATAGAAGCGAAAGCATGGCAATACATCCGCCATATTGATACATTGGGCGGCAGCGTGGCGGCTATTGAACAACACTATATGCAGGATGAAATTGCGCGCGCTGCATATCAATATCAAACCGCTATTGAAAATGGCAGCAAAGTAATTGTGGGTGTCAATAAGTTTACGGAAGAAGAAGAAGCGCCTATTGAAATGCTGCGCATTGATGATTCCATCCGGAAAATTCAGAGTGAAAAACTGGCGAAATTGCGCGCCTCCCGTAATGCTACCACTGCCACTGAAGCACTCGCTGCATTGAAAAGCGCGGTAATGGAAAACAAGAATATTATGCCCTTTGTAATTACTGCCGTAGAAGCGTATTGTACCCTTGGTGAAATTGCGGATGTACTGCGCGGCGTGTACGGAGAATATCAGGGATAATGTCTGATTCCAACAAAATAGCCGTTTTAGCCGGCCTGATTTGCGGCTGCTTTGCCGCTGTAGCAGTGGCCTTAGGCATGATGGAGCCGCCTACTAGGATGGTGATTTTTTTGTCGGGTTTAATGGCCGCCTTGGTGGTGTATGCCGTAACGGCCTTGCTGCTGAGGCGCATGGTTTTTCGAAAAATTGAAACCATTCATGCCGTAGTGAATGAATTGGGTTCAGATACATCAGGCAACAAACAAGAAGTTTCATTAGATGCGTTAAAAGAAAAACTGCAGGAGTTTTCGTTACGCAAAGGCACCGAAATTGAACAACTGAAACGGTTAGAAAAATACCGCAAAGAATTTTTAGGTAACGTTTCACATGAACTGAAAACACCCATCTTCAATATCCAGGGTTATCTGGAAACCTTGCTGGAAGATGGTTTTGACAATACCCAGTTCGCCACGGGTTATGTGCAAAAGGCCTCGGCCAATGCTGATCGGCTAAGTGATATTGTCAATGATTTATTGTCGATATCACAGTACGAAAGCGGTGAACTGAAATTGACTTTAGAGCAATATGATTTCAGGCTGCAATGCGAAGAGGTTTTTGAGTCGTTTCAGTTACAAGCGCAGATGCGGCACATTGATTTGCGTTTCCGGCAGCCGTATACAGAACCGTTTTGGGTGGAAGCAGATAAGAAGCGCATTCGCGAGGTGATCAGCAATCTCATTTCCAACGCAATTAAATACAACAATGAAGGCGGATTTGTGTCTGTTGCACTTACCGCGCACCACGATACGGTAATAGTAGAAATCAGCGACAACGGCCCGGGTGTAGCGCAAGAACATCTGGGCAGATTATTTGAACGCTTCTACCGCATTGATAAAGCGCGTTCAAGGGATAAAGGCGGAACCGGTTTAGGGTTAGCCATCGTAAAACATATTCTGGAAGCACACAAGCAAACCATAGCGGTACAAAGTACAGTTGGCATTGGCACCACATTCACCTTCACGCTGAAGCGCGGGCAATAACGCTAGGGCTGCGGTACAAAACGACCTTCGTCAATAACCTGCGCCGATTCGCGCATCCGCTGTTCTACATCAATTAAGCGTACCAACCGCTTCAACTGAGTATCGTGTTCGCGAACGAATGGATTTTCCATATCCCAAACATAGCCCGCCAGTACAGAACAAATTTTCTGAATCACATCCGGCTGCGTTTCTTTGGCAAAAAACACTTTTTGCAAAGTGCCATCATACCACGCCATCACATAGGTTCGGAACACATTCACGCCAACCATGGCGCGATCCATATATTCTTTTTGCCAGTCTACTTTTTCTCCCTGCAACTGCCGCACCACCAAGGTGGCCGCCAAATGCGAAGACACCGTTGCCAGCGTAACGCCACTGGAAAAAACCGGATCCAAAAACTCAGTCACATTGCCGGTTAGCACAAAACCATCGCCGAAGAATTTTTCGGTGGTCACACTCCAGCCCATAATGGTTCTGGGTTCGAACATGAATTCCACATCACCAAAGCGCTCTTTTAAATGCGCATCGCTGTTGATCATCGCCCGCAACTGTTCTTCCGGTGTTCCGGTGAACGGTTCAAAGAATTCCGGATGACCAACAAATCCAACCGAAGTAGTTCCGTTGCTGAAAGGAATACACCAAATCCAAACCCCGGGCTGGTGATCAATAATCAGAATGCGATTCGGTTCCACGTAATTCTGACGGCGCGGATCGCGCATGTGCGCGAAAAGGGTTTTACGCGGTGGAAGATTCGACGGACGGTCGAGTTGAAACAACCGCGGAATAACCCTTCCGTAACCAGAAGCATCCACAATATATCTGGCCGCAATTTTAGACTGGTTACCCTGAGCATCTACCGTAGTGGTCACCGAATCAGATCCGTTGAACTCAATACCGGTAACGGTTGTTTGAAAAGAAACAGGAACGCCCATTTTCTCTACTTCCTGCGCCAGGGTCATATCGAAATCGCCGCGTGGTACCTGCCAGGTCCAGGTCCAGCCCTTCGTAAACTGATCTGAAAAATTAAAATCCATCACCCCGCCATGGCTATCCACGAATTTCGCTCCGAATTTTTCCTGGAACCCCTTCGCTTTCAGTGCCGGCAGAAATCCCGCAGCGTCAAGCGCTTCCATGCAGCGCGGTAACAAACTCTCTCCGATAACAAACCGGGGAAACTGCTCTTTCTCTACAATCCGGGTTTTGAAGCCCGCCTGGTTAATGATGGAAGCGGCTACCGTTCCGGCCGGACCCGCACCGATTACCAATACATCTACTTGCTCGGTTTTCATACGGCAAATATAATACACCCGCCACGGAATGTGGCAACGTAAACCCCGAAAAACTTACTTGCCCAGTTTAACGTTGAAGTGCTTGCTTTGAACGCGCACCCCCTTCTTATCTACATTCATACCGCCTTTCGAGCCTTTCACTTCCAGTCCTTTTTTATTGGCCTGGACGCCCTGGCCTTTGCTGTTTTTTGCAGACACATCATTTTTCTTCACTTCCACACCCGCGCCCCGCGAGTTTTTGGCAGAAGCGCCCTTGTTGGTGACGTTTACACCCGATTGCGCAAAGGCGCTGGTAGCTACTAAAAGCAAGAGATACAACAGGTTTCGCATAGAATTGTGTTTTAAAGTTTAAAGGTAGGAATAAACTGGCATACCCCAAGGCCAAATAGAATCTCAGTATAATTTGTCATACTATTTTCATTTTATGGTTTTTGGGTAATACCATCTGGCGCACCAGCTAAATTTGCGGCAATAGTTGCCGAACTACTTTGAAAATGCGTTAATCAGGTACATAAATCATTTCTGATACACCTAGGCGATACGGTTTTACCATTCCGCGTAACACGTGGCCGTGTGTTTTTTTCAGTATGGCCACCATGGCCTCAATTATATTTCTGGTGCTGGTTTAGGTTGCACTATTGTGCCATTAGATTTTTGCCTCACCTGTAATAAATTTTAATATCTTTATATCGATGTGTTGAGCGCCGATTTAATTTTGGAATAATAAAGGGCCCGGCAGTTTTTCGCGCACGCGGCCTTTATGCACTTTATAACGATAGCTTTTTTGTGGATGACAAAGAATTATGCTCTTCTCTGAATTATTACAAGAACAGTGCGCCCGATGAGGATGTAGAGCCAATGGCGCAACTCACCCGGCATAATGCCATTCGCTTAGTTGAAAATCCAGTACACGGCCAGTTAAATATTGCTTATAAATTTACTTGTGCCATGGAATACAAAATCGATGTAGTTGATCTGCAAGGCAGGCCTTTAAGGCACTACCAAAATCACGGGTTGGAAGGAAATCTAATTTGGGATATCGGCGACCTCAGCTCAGGCAATTACCTGATTAAAGCTACCTACGGTAGCGGAGCGGTTGATATGATTAAGTTCACTTTAATCCCTTAGTTATGCATCGGCTTTTGGGGGTATTGCTTTTTATGGGAGTTTCCCTTAGCGTTTTTGGTCAATTTGATTATAAATGGCCGGTTGCCTCATTTTTTAGTTCGTTAACCTTTTCTTCTAATCCGCCGCAAATTACCTATCAGCCTCATCCCCCTTTGTATGCTATTGGAACGGCAGCAAGCATATACGATTCCGTTACTGCCCGCACCCTATACTCGGAAGGACAACATATTGTAACAGATAATTTTGACACCTTAGCCAATGCCTACCCCTTAACCGATACGGCATTTGCTGTGTATTTCCCGCATAACAATCAGGGCGTTCAGAATTCTATTTTTCTCCCAAAGAATTCTAACGAATTCTATTTGGTATATCCCTCCGTTAGCGATGAGGATTTTCATAAGAAACACGATACTTTACAAACCGTTTTGTACTATGCCGTAGTGCAACGCCAAAACAATGGTTATGTGCTTAAGTCGAAAAGAAACCGCATTAACTACGCACCTACTTCCAGAAACATAATAGCCACAAGGCATGGCAACGGCCGCGATTGGTGGCTGGTGCAAAAAGAAGGCTACAACAATAAATACTTTATTTTTTTAGTTACCCCCGATACGATTCGGCTAATGAAAACCCAGGTAATCGGCGATTCCATTTTGGGAGAAGGATATGGTTATGCGAAATTCTCAGAGCAGGGCGATAAATACGTTTTTAGTACGGTTGATGTGCCCATAAATATTTTGGATTTTGATCGCTGTGAAGGCGTGTTTACAGGAGTCACCCAATTTACCCCTCCGTTCATTGGCCCTCATGGTGATACCCTGGCCTTAGCTGCAGGGATCACAGGGGCGCTTTCCAGCGTGTTCTCTCCTTCCGGCAGATATTTGTACGTTAATAATTACTGGACTATTCGACAGTATGATTTACAGGCCCCCGATATCCTTAGTTCTGCGATACTGATTTGTAAATGGGACTCGGCTACCTACGATGGGCAACCTAATCCAATCGGCCATGGATTGTTAACTCCTTTTGGCGAAATCTATTACGATACCTGGGATTTAACAAGTAAGCTGCATGTTATTCATGCGCCGGATAGCCCTGGCCTGGCCTGCCGGTATGAACCCATGGCCATACCCTTGCTGCATCAAACCTATCCACTTCCCAATCTGCCATCCTACAAAACCGGCAAGCTAATTGGCAGTGGCTGCGATACAACTTTTACCACGAACATTGCTGAGGCCCAAAAAAGCGAACCACAATTTTTTCGCTTAGTTGAAAATCCAGTACACGGCCAGTTAAATATTGCTTATAAATTTACTTGTGCCATGGAATACAAAATCGATGTAATTGATCTGCAAGGCAGGCCTTTAAGGCACTACCAAAATCACGGGTTGGAAGGAAATCTATTTTGGGATATCGGCGACCTCAGCTCAGGCAATTACCTGATTAAAGCTACCTACGGTAGCGGAGCGGTTGATATGATTAAGTTCACTTTAATCCCTTAGTTATGCATCGGCTTTTGGGGGTATTGCTTTTTATGGGAGTTTCCCTAAGCGTTTTTGGTCAATTTGATTATAAATGGCCGGTTGCCTCATTTTTTAGTTCGTTAACCTTTTCTTCTAATCCACCGCAAGTTACCAATCCGCCATATCTCCCTTTGTTTGCCATTGGGACGGCAGCAAGCATATACGATTCTGTTACTGCCCGCACCCTATACTCGGAAGGGCAACATATTGTAACAGATAATTTTGACACCTTAGCCAATGCCTACCCCTTAACCGATACGGCATTTGCTGTGTATTTCCCGCATAACAATCAGGGCGTTCAGAATTCTATTTTTCTCCCAAAGAATTCTAACGAATTCTATTTGGTATATCCCTCCGTTAGCGATGAGGATTTTCATCAGAAACACGATACTTTACAAACCGTTTTGTACTATGCCGTAGTGCAACGCCAAAACAATGGTTATGTGCTTAAGTCGAAAAGAAACCGCATTAACTACGCACCTACTTCCAGAAACATTACCGCCACAAGGCATGGCAACGGCCGCGATTGGTGGCTGGTGCAAAAAGAAGGCTACAACAATAAATACTTTATTTTTTTAGTTACCCCCGATACGATTCGGCTAATGAAAACCCAGGTAATCGGCGATTCCATTTTGGGAGAAGGATATGGTTATGCGAAATTCTCAGAGCAGGGCGATAAATACGTTTTTAGCACAGTTCATGTACCCATAAATATTTTGGATTTTGATCGCTGTGAAGGCGTGTTTACAGGAGTCACCCAATTTACCCCTCCGTTCATTGGCCCTCATGGTGATACTTTGGTTGTGCCTGCAGGGATTACAGGGGCGCTTTCCAGCGTGTTCTCTCCTTCCGGCAGATATTTGTACGTTAATAATTACTGGACTATTCGACAGTATGATTTACAGGCCCCCGATATCCTTAGTTCTGCGATACTGATTTGTAAATGGGACTCGGCTACCTACGATGGGCAACCTAATCCAATCGGCCATGGATTGTTAACTCCTTTTGGCGAAATCTATTACGATACCTGGGATTTAACAAGTAAGCTGCATGTTATTCATGCGCCGGATAGCCCTGGCCTGGCCTGCCGGTATGAACCCATGGCCATACCCTTGCTGCATCAAACCTATCCACTTCCCAATCTGCCATCCTACAAAACCGGCAAGCTAATTGGCAGTGGCTGCGATACAACTTTTACCACGAACATTGCTGAGACCCAAAAAAGCGAGCCACAATTTTTTCGCTTAGTTGAAAATCCGATTCGCGGAGATGCCCAATTCAATTATCTATTCAATAGCGAAACCAACTTTACCATCAGTGTATTTGACCTGGAAGAGCGCCGATTAAAAATGTATGTTGGGATGGGTAAGAGTGGGAATATTAACTGCGATTTGAATGGGCTGGTTGTGGGCCATTACCTAATAAAGGTCAATGCGGGGAATGGTTACCAGAAGGTGTTCAAATGTGTTTTGGAGCCGTAAATCGTCATCCTTAGAAATTGTATTCGGATTTGAGGAAAGCCTTTCATTGCGCTGATTTTCTATGCATTATAAAGACCCATTCTTTCCTTAGCAGTTTTGGGCTGAATCGTCCGCAATAACCTGCTCATGCTGGGTGGGTACCTCCCGGAAAGGGATTCCTTTCCCATGATGCTATAATTTAGCTTGAACAAGCAAGAACTTTTAAGGTCAAACTATAAATCCCAGGACCTGTGACTATGGTCGGTTTGACATTATTTTCCTATCTTCGCACCCCCTTAAACCAATTCATTAACAAAACCCGTGTTCCGGACGGGAATAAACAATAACGGAGTTTCACACATGAGCGATTCAACCGCTGCAGTAACCCCAACCACCGCGCACGACGATTTCGATTGGTCGGTAGACAAACGGAACGTAGCGCATTACACTGAAGACGACCGCAAAAAGTATGAGCACCTCTACAGCGGCACGTTAAAAACACTGGAAGACAATGAAATCGTAAAAGGTCAGGTGGTAGCTATCACCGATACGGATGTGGTTTTCAATATTGGCTTCAAATCTGACGGCCTGGTGCCCATTTCAGAATTCCGTGGCGACCAGGAAGAAATTAAAGTAGGCGACGTTTTCGACGTTTACGTAGTTTCTAAAGAAGACCGCAAAGGTCATCTGATCCTGAGCCGCAAAAATGCCAAGTTGTTGAAGGCTTGGGAAAACATTGTTGCTGCTGCCGATTCAGGCGTAGTAGTAATGGGTAAAATTACGTCTAAAACCAAGGGTGGTCTCATCGCCAATGTATTTGGATTAGAAACCTTCCTGCCAGGCTCACAAATTGATGTGAAGCCAATCACCGACTACGATGTGTACGTGGGTAAAACCATGGAATTGAAAGTGGTGAAGATCAATGAATCAATCAAGAATGCCGTAGTGTCTCACAAAGCGCTGATTGAATCTGATATTGAAATTCAACGCGAAGCCATTATCGGCAAACTGGAAAAAGGTCAGGTGTTGGAAGGAACCATCAAGAATATCACCGATTTCGGAGCGTTCATCGATCTGGGCGGCGTAGATGGCTTGTTGTACATCACCGACATTTCATGGGGACGTATCGTACATCCGAAAGATGTACTGGAACTGAACCAGAAACTGAACGTAGTGGTATTGGATTACGACGACACCAAGAAGCGTATTTCTTTAGGTCTGAAGCAGTTGATGCCTCACCCATGGGATACCCTCACTTCAGAAATCGAAATCGGTTCAAAAGTGAAAGGCAAAGTGGTGAACATCGAAGATTACGGTGCATTCCTGGAAATTACACCGGGTGTGGAAGGACTGGTACACGTATCAGAAATTTCATGGTCAAGCGCACCGATGAACTCACGCGATTTCTTCAAAATGGGCGAAATCCACGAAGCTGTGGTAATGACCCTGGACCGCGAAGAGCGCAAAATGTCGCTGTCTATTAAGCGTCTGACAGAAGATCCTTGGACTAAAATTGCCGAGAAATTCCCGGTAGGCACCCGCCTGAAAGGATTGGTAAAGAACCTGACTCCTTATGGCGTATTTGTTGAGCTGGGCGACGGAATCGGCGGCATGGTACACGTCAGCGATTTATCATGGACCAAGCGCTTCAACCATCCAAGTGAATTCACCAAAGTAGGTAACGAGTTGGATGTAGTAGTGCTGGATATTGATACCGATAACCGCAAGCTGAGCTTAGGCCACAAGCAGATCGAGGAAGATCCATGGGATACTTTTGAAAATGTATTCCCAATTGGCAGCCAGCACGAAGGAACTGTAGTTCACGCCGACGAAAAAGGCTGCGTGGTATTACTGCCATACGGACTGGAAGGCTACTGCGGCAAGAAGCATAGTGCTAAAGAAGCCGGTGGCTTCCTGGCCACTGATGAGAAAGCGCAGTTCCGCGTGATTGACTTCAATCGCAACGACAAGAAAATCATGTTGAGCCACGCGCGCATTTGGGAAGAGGTGAAGCGTGAAGCGGTTGAAGGCGAACGCCAGGAAAAACGCGCAGAAGCTGAAAAAGCAACTAAGAAAGTGAAAGACATTCAAAAAGGTATCGAGAAAACTACCCTGGGTGATCTTTCTGCACTGAGCGATCTGAAAAACCGCATGGAAGCGGAAAGCAAGAAAGCTTCAGAAGAAAAGAACGGCGAGGCATAATCAATCCCCGCAGCTATAAAGCATCCCGCCTGAGTTTTCAGGCGGGATTTTTTTTGCCCTGTTGGAACGCCGGTGACCGGCTGCGCCCGGTTCTTTTTCCTACCTTGCAACGGTGAATTTGTGTATAGATATCGGTAATACCCGACTCAAATATGCCTTCTTTCAACAGCAGGAATGTATAGCAGAAGGGTTTGGACTGGAAGCGCTGGAAAAAGCGCTGCAGCAGCACCGGCTGCTACGGGTGTTGTACTGCGCGGTTGCAGCAGAAGCCGGGCTTCAACAGCTGCTGGAAAAACACGGCTTGCCGGCCAATCGGTTAACGGCAAAAACGCCCCTGCCATTTCACCTTTCCTACGAAACGCCCGATACCCTGGGTGCCGACCGCTTGGCGGTGGTGGCCGGAGCGCAGGCGCTGTTTCCGGCGCAACCCTGCCTGGTGATTTCCTGTGGCACCTGTATCACCTATAACTTTCTGGATGCCTCAGGAACATTTGCCGGCGGCGCCATTTCGCCTGGCGTACCCATGCGCCTGCGCGCCATGCATACCTTCACCAACCGGTTGCCGCAGGCGCCCATGGCCACCTCACCGCAACTTACCGGCACCACCACAGAAGCTTCTTTACAAACCGGCGCACAACTGGGCGCTGCACTGGAAATAAATGGATTCTGTGAGCGCTATCAGCAGCTTTATCCTCAATTAAGGATTATTATGACCGGTGGCGATATGCCAATGTTGCTGCCCCATCTGAAAAATAGCATATTTGCCCGCCCTGCGCTGGCCCTGGAAGGGCTGAACGCAATTATCAATCATGAGTCGTAACCGTTTTTCGCATCGTATTTTTTTGTCGCCCGCGCGATTCATGAATACCGCCTGCCGTACTGCAGTGGTGTTTTGCTTTATCCTGCTGGCTTGTGTGCAACCAGCACAGGCGCAATCTAGCTCGCCGTTTTCGCGGTTTGGGTTAGGCTATCTGCACAACAATGCGTTTAGCAGCAACCGCGCCCTGGGAGAAATAGGCGCCGGGTACAGTAGCCACATGTACCTCAACCCCACCAATCCCGCTTCGTATAGCGAGTTAACGCTTACCTCTTTCGAAGTAGGCGCCGGCCTCCATGCTGCTACCATCCGCACCAAGGATTCGCTTTACAATGGCTTCAATGGCGCTATGAGCCATTTGGCGCTCGGCTTTCCACTATGGCGTGGCCGCTGGGGCATGAGTATTGGTTTGTTACCTTACACCAATCTGAATTACAACTTTACGCAAAGCAATATCGATACCTTCAAGGTGTACCGTGGCAGCGGCAGCCTGTCGCAAGTGTACATCGGCACCGGATTTAAAGTAAAAGGATTTTCGTTTGGCATCAACGTAGGTTATGTTTTTGGCAGATTAGATTACTACCGCGGATTTGCGTTTACCGATTCCCTGCTGGCGCTGAATTCACGCAACAGCGCGCAAGCGCGCGTGGGCGGTTTTAATTATAGCGTTGGCGTGCAATACAAAACACGGTTGAAGAAGAAAACATCAGATAACGCCCTCAACAGCGATATCAATTTTACCGCCGGTGCGTATGGCGCAGGCGGACTTAAGTTTAACGCCAAACTGAGCAACAACTGGGAACGCTACTACTACTCCAATTCGGCTGGAACGGATATTATCATCGATACGCCGCTGAGTTACGCCAATGTGCAAGGAAAAATTGTGATGCCTTATAACTTTGGATTGGGTTTCACCGTGGGCAATGAAGCGTGGTGGATTGCCGGATTTGATTTTACCTATGCCGGATGGAGTAAGTTCTCCTCTCCAATCAATCCCGATAAACTGGCCGATAGCTGGCGCGCATCGCTGGGCTTAGGTATTGTGCCTAATGTGGAATCGAAAAACTTTTTGGCGCGCGTGCAATACAAGGGCGGTGCTTACTACGGCAATACCAATATTGTTTACGCCGGAAAAACACTGAAAGAATACGGCGGTACTTTAGGCATTAGTTTGCCCGTGCGCATCAGCGCTATCTTCCGCGAGGCGGCCCGCATTCACATCAGCGCCGATATCGGCTCGCACAACACAGGCGACAAAACCTTATTGTCTGAAAACTACTATCGCGTATTTTTCGGATTTACGCTGAGCAACCTTTGGTTCCAGAAGCGCAAGTTTGATTGATCTAAGTTTATTTACAACTACCGATGATTTTGGCGGCTGCGGCAGCAGGCGCATCAGTTGCAGCGGCCGCCTGCTACCGCACCGCGCTTTTCACTTCAAGTCCTCACGCCGGCCGCAACGGCATCTCTCTTGACGGCTCCCTTTGAAGACATCGTAAGTCTTAAAGACTTACGATGTCCTCAGGCCGGCGCTGCGGGCTTTTCGTTGCAATCGCTGCCGCTCAGCGCAAATACTTCGGGGCCACAACCAAAACAATCATGACCATCCAGCGCCTTAAATCGTAAAATCGCAATAGTACGGCAAGCAAGCAATGGCGCGGGTTCCAGCCGATGCCACCCCCAAATCGTAATATTACGACAAGCATTCATGCGGGTTTCGGCCAAATCGTAGAATCGCAATAGTACGGTAACCCAGCAATGACGCGGGTTTCAGCCTAAATCGTAAAATCGCAATAGTACGGTAAACGTGCCGTGACGAGGGCTTCAGGCCAGATTGTCCTTTACCGCAAATCATTAAATACAGATACGCCTTTCGATACCGACCCCATAGGGGTCGCATCCCTGTAGCACCGAGATTCAGCAAATCGTAAAATCGCAATAATACGATAAGCAATGGTGCGGGTTCCAGCCAATGCCACCCCCAAATCGTAATATTACGATAAGCATTCATGCGGGTTTTGGCCAAATCGTAGAATCGCAATAGTACGGTAACCCAGCAATGACGCGGGTTTCAGCATCTATCGTAAAATCGCAATAGTACGGTAAACAAGCCGTGGCGAGGGTTTCGGCGCATCGGTAAATCTGAAATGCATACCCAAGCGCAGCAGTTTTCAATTTACCACCTACCATTTGCCCTATCTTGTGGCGCAGTGGCCCTTAAATCGCGGCAAGGGGCGAAACGGAAAGCGTTTTTTGGGGCGGCGGTGTAAGACTTACGATATTGTAGTAAATAGCCCTTCATGGGGTAAATACGGTTTGAAATATCGTAAGTCTAGCTCGCCGCCCCAAAAAACCTTGGGAGTGGAGCACCTGGCGCCGCACCCGCCTGCGTACACCCGCCTCAACTCAAACACCCGGTACGCAGGCGGCGCGGCGGCCGCCCAAAAAATAACTATTCAGTTATAGCGATGCTTGCAGGACAATAAGATGACGATGGTACGCTAATTTTGCATCTTTGAATCATGCGCGGCATTTACACCATTCTTCTGTTGATTACCTCGAATATTTTTATGACCATGGCCTGGTATGGCCATCTGAAATTTAAAGAATATCCGGCGTTTAGCCAGTTAGGATTGTTTGCGGTAATAGTCATCAGCTGGGCTATTGCCTTTTTTGAATATTGTGCGCAAGTGCCAGCCAATAAAATCGGATTTATTGAAAATGGCGGACCATTTACCTTGTGGCAATTAAAAGTTATTCAGGAAGTAATTACGCTTAGCGTTTTTGTGCTATTTACCGTGGTATTCTTTAAGCAACAACCGCTGCGCACCAACCATCTCATTGGCTTTGGATTTCTGGTGCTGGCGGTTTACTTCACTTTTAAGAAGTAAATGATACTAAATCGTTTTCTCCATCACAATTTCAGCGCGAATCGATAACACGCCTTGCGCGTGCTCCAGCATTTGTTGCAGATTGCGGCGTTGCTGTGTGAGCTGCTCAATGCGTTGTTCAGAAGCATGGTCTACTTCGCCGAATCGCTCGCGGTGACTAAAAGAACGCATTTGATGAAACTGAATTTTTGAGTTAATCAGGTTCACCAGTAAATCACGCGCTTCCGAGGGCAAAAATTCCCCTTTAATCAAGGGGAATTTTGCCGGCAGTTGCAGTTCGTTATTGTCCTTGTCCGAGCGAGAAGCCGGGCTTTCCATCGAACTCATACAGGTTCTCTGTTTTTACGGTGTCCAAATGAATTTCCTCGGCCTTTGCCAGCAACCGAATAATCTCCTGCTTGCTGATGTGATGGCCGTTCACCGGCTTGAAACGACAGCGCCAGTGGTCGGTGCAGAAGGTTTCTTCAAATCCCTCTGGCCATACTTTAATACCGCGATTGGTAATCATGCTCAAGGCCACGCCATCGGCATTCAGTTGTTGCACTTTTTCGGCCAACTCGTCGGCGCGCAAGCCACTCCATTGAACAAAAATATCTACGCCAACCAACTCCTTTTTCTTGCTCTCCTTGCGTTGGTATTTTGGTAGTTGAATCGGCTTCGCTTCGCCATAATGCACCGCCTTCAACGTTTTAGGCTGTTGTCCTAAGTTCGCAATCACCGCATCGGCAAATTCTGAAGTGCCTAACTTTTGCTTGCTCACACCTTCTTTGAAGATGTCGTAGGTGTGCAGGCCGTCTTCAATTGTTTTCAGCCACGCATTTTGAATTTTTTCAGCCACATCGCTTTGTCCGATATGACTCAGCATCATGATGGCACCTTGCAATAAACCGGAAGGGTTAGCCATGTTTTGGCCTGCGCGGCGCGGTGCTGAACCGTGGATCGCTTCGAACATGGCGCAGGTTTCGCCGATGTTGGCAGAGCCGGCCAGACCAACAGAGCCGGCAATTTGCGCAGCTACGTCCGACAATACATCGCCGTACAGGTTCGGCATCACCACCACATCAAACGCTTCTGGTGTATCAGCCAGTTTTGCGGCGCCAATGTCAATGATCCAGTGTTCGTTTTCAATTTCGGGATATTCCTTCGCGATTTCATCAAACACCTGATGGAACAAGCCATCAGTTTGCTTCATGATATTGTCTTTCGTGAAGCAGGTCACTTTTTTGCGATTGTACTGACGGGCATATTCAAAGGCGTAGCGCACAATTTTCTCGCAGCCCGGCCGGCTAATCAGCTTTAAGCACTGTACTACCTCGTCGGTTTGCTGGTGCTCAATGCCAGCGTACAAATCTTCTTCGTTCTCGCGGATAATGACCACGTCCATATTCGGATGCTTGGTTTTGATAAACGGATCGAAGCTGACACACGGCCTAACGTTGGCGTACAAGCCCAAAAATTTGCGCGTGGTCACGTTCAGGCTTTTGTAACCACCGCCCTGCGGGGTAGTGATTGGGGCTTTTAAGAAAACTTTGTTGCGGCGGATGCTATCCCATGATTCTTTGGCAATACCGGCGGTGTTTCCGGCCAGATATACTTTCTCGCCTACTTCAATCTCTTCCACTTCAATTTTGGCGCCTGCTGCGAATAAAATCTTCAGCGTGGCATCCATAATCTCCGGGCCAATTCCATCGCCCTTGGCTACAGTTATTTTTTGCATAGTTTGATTTTGTGATGCAAAGAGGCGGTTCTTTAATCATAAATTAAAATTTATAATTTTAATCTATAATATAAACGTTAATTTATATTGAGATATGCATCTTTCCTTACATCAGTTGCGCATTTTTCTAAGCGTATGCGCTACGCGCAGCATGTCGAAAACGGCGCAAGACATGCACCTTACGCAACCGGCTATTTCCATCCAGCTAAAAAACCTGCAGGAACAATGCGGTGCACCCTTGCTGGAAGTGGTGGGCCGGCAGGTGTATGTAACGGCTCTTGGTCAGCAGATAGCCAGTCATGCGGCTACCATGCTGCGCGAAGCGGATGCCATAGAAGAGCAGGTGTTGCAGCAAGCAGGCGAATTAACGGGTCGCGTTTCCATAGCGGTAGTGTCGACCGGAAAATATGTAATGCCCTATTTTCTCAGTGATTTTGTGCAGTGTCATCCGCGGGTGAAGATCGCTATGGATGTTACCAACAAAGGATTGGTAGTAGAGGCTTTACATCAAAACACGCCTGATTTTGCGTTGGTATCGGTATTGCCTGAAAAGCTGGCCTTAGACCAGGTGAACCTAATGCCCAATCATTTGGTGTTGGTAGGAAGAAAAGAACGGGCGCGAAAACCCCTGCAGCGAAAGCAACTGGCGCAGTTGCCCTGGATTTTCAGAGAGCAGGGGTCGGCTACGCGCATGGTGATGGAACGCTTTCTCAGAAAACAGGCGCCTTCGGTAATACCGGCTATGGAGCTGACGTCAAATGAAGCGGTGAAGCAGGCGGTGATGGCCGGATTGGGCTATTCGATAATGCCGTTGATTGGCTTGAAGAACGAACTCAAAAGCGGCGATTTACAGGTGCTGCCCTATCCCGGCCTGCCGCTGCAAACCATGTGGCGCCTGGTTTGGATGAAGGGGAAGAAGTTGAGTCCGGCCGCGGCTGCGTTGCTGGAGAATATCCGCGAGCACAAAGCGGAAATCATCGCGAAACATTTTAAGGCGTAGGAAAGGAAAGGCCTGCTGCCTGATTTCCTCTAATATTGCGTGGTGGAACTAAAAACGCGCGGCATTGTATTACAATCCATCAAATACTCGGAAACGAGTGTGATTGCGCGCATTTTTACGGAAAAGGCAGGTCTGGTGTCATACCTGGTGAATGGGGTGCGGTCGCAACGCACCCTCAGCAAGGCCGTGATGATGCGGCCGTTGTCGTTGCTGGAGTTAGATGTCACGCAGCGCGACAATAAATCGTTACAGCGCATCCGCGAATTCCGCCGGGCATTTACTTTTCAAACCATTCCTTACGATACGGTAAAATCAGGACTGGCGTTGTTTCTGGTTGAGGTGGTGTCGAAAACGCTAAAAGAGCACGATGTGCATGAGGAGTTGTTCGAGTTGGTGTATGATCAGTTGGTGGCGCTGGATGAAGCGGCAACAGTTGCCCCGTTTTTCCATTTGCAATTCCTGTTACAATATGCGCATCTGCTGGGGTTTGGTCCGCACGATAATTTCGAGCCGGAAACCCCGTGCTTCGATTTGCAGGAAGGCGTTTTTGTAGCGGCCGGCTCGATGTCGAACCGCGTGCTGAACCAATCGTTAAGCGCGTATTTACACCAGTTGATGCAAACTACTGTGGCGCAGCAATCAATACCCAAGTCGGCGCGGCGCGAGCTCTTAAACGCCTTGCTTCGATATTATCAATTGCACATCGATGGTTTCGGCGCGCTGAAATCGCATGAAGTGCTGGAGGCGGTGTTTAGCTAGTTTTTTTACTGGTAGCTGGCTGCGCTGGCAGTTTGGGAAAAGCAAGCGATAGTTTTTCGAGCTCGCGCACGATGGCCGAACAAATGAGATACTCTTTGTACCAGTTATCGTCGGCCGGAATGATATGCCATGGCGCAGCTTTGGAACATTCCTTAAAGACATCTTCATAGGCTTTGCGGTAGTCGTCCCAATACTTCCGCTCCTGCAAATCATTGGCGTTGTATTTCCAGTTTTTAGTAGGATCGCTGATGCGCTCTTTCAGTCGAACCAACTGTTCTTCTTTCGAAACATGAAGATAAAACTTGAGTACTACGGTATGGTTTTGCGTCAGTAGTTTTTCGAAGGCGTTGATGTGTTTAAACCGTTGCGCAATGGTTTTTTCATCTACCCAATGATGCACCCGTTGAATCAGTACATCTTCGTAATGCGAGCGGTTAAAAATATGAATCATGCCGGCTTCGGGCACCACTTGGTGCACCCGCCACAGGAAGTCGTGCTTCATTTCCAAATCGGTAGGTTTTTTGAAGGAGAACACCTTACAACCAGCGGGATTCACCGCATCAAACACCTTGCGCACGGCGCCATCTTTTCCCGAGGCATCCATGCCCTGAAGCACCACCAGTACACTGTGCTTACCTTGTGCGAAAAGAACATTCTGCAACTCGCCCAGCCTGATTTTAAGTTTAATGAGTTCATTTTTGATTTTGTCTTTGTGCAACTTTTTCGGAGCACGAGTATCAATGCGCGATAATTTCATGAAGGGAAGTTAGGGAAATTGAAGAGAATGTACATCAAAGTATGGCGGCCGCCGCGCCGCCTGCGTACCGGGTGTTTGAGTTGAGGCGGGTGTACGCAGGCGGGTGCGGCGCCAGGTGCTCCACTCCCAAGGTTTTTTGGGGGCGGCGAGCTAGACTTACGATATTTCAAACCGTATTTACCCCATGAAGGGCTATTTACTACAATATCGTAAGTCTTACGCCGCCGCCCCAAAAAACGCTTTCCGTTTCGCCCCTTGCCGCGATTTAAGGGCCACTGCGCCACAAGATAGGGCAAATGGTAGGTGGTAAATTGAAAACTGCTGCGCTTGGGTATGCATTTCAGATTTACCGATGCGCCGAAACCCTCGTCACGGCACGTTTACCGTACTATTGCGATTTTACGATAGATGCTAAAACCCGCGTCATTGCTGGGTTACCGTACTATTGCGATTCTACGATTTGGCCAAAACCCGCATGAATGCTTATCGTAATATTACGATTTGGGGGTGACATCGCCTGAAACCCGCGCTATTGCTTATCGTATTTTTGCGATTTTACGAATTGCTGAATCTCGGTGCTACAGGGATGCGACCCCTACGGGGTCGGTATCGAAAGGCGTATCTGTATTTAATGATTTGCGGTAAAGGACAACCTGGCCTGAAACCCTCGTCACGGCACGTTTACCGTACTATTGCGATTTTACGATTTAGGCTAAAACCCTCGCCATTGCTGGGTTACCGTACTATTGCGATTCTACGATTTGGCCAAAACCCGCATGAATGCTTGTCGTAATATTACGATTTGGGGGTGGCATCGGCTGGAACCCGCGCCATTGCTTATCGTATTATTGCGATTTTACGATTCGATGAATCTCGGTGCTACAGGGATGCGACCTCTATGGGGGTCGAGCAAAGGCAGTTGCCTATTTAAGGTTTTGAGCTTTAAACAAAATTAGGCTGGAACCCTTGCTACTGCTTGCTTGCCGTATTATTGCGATTTTACGATTTAAGGCGCTGGATGGTCATGATTGTTTTGGTTGTGGCCCCGAAGTATTTGCGCCGAGCGGCAGCGATTGCAACGAAAAGCCCGCAGCGCCGGCCTGAAGACATCGTAAGTCTTAAAGACTTACGATGTCTTCAAATGGAGCCGTCAAGAGAGATGCAGTTGCGGCCGGCGTGAGGACTTGAAGTGAAAAGCGCGGTGCGGCAGCAGGCGGCCGCTGCAACTTTCGCGCCTGCTGCCGCAGCCGCCATAATCATCATCTGGCATTAAATCGAATTGACCTGGCTGAGCGCTTATATCTGTGGCCCTACTTCCACATTACCGATTTCTAATTCCTTTTATTCCCTACTTTCGCCTGAAACAATTTGCATGGCCTCAACTGCTGAACTTCGTCAACTATGTACACAAATTCGCCGCGATATTTTGCGTATGGTACACGCCCCGCAAAGCGGTCACCCGGGTGGTTCGCTGGGTTGCGTAGAATTCTTTGTGGCGCTGTATTTTGAGGTGATGAAGAACGACCCATCCTTCAATATGGATGGTGTGGGAGAAGATTTGTTTTTTCTCAGTAACGGTCATATTTCGCCGGTGTTTTATGCTACGTTAGCCCGCCGCGGATACTTTGATATTAAAGAGCTGAGCACTTTTCGTCGCATCAACTCGCGCCTGCAAGGGCACCCCACTACACATGAGCATTTGCCGGGCATTCGTATGGCTTCGGGCTCGCTGGGGCAAGGCCTGAGTGTGGCGCTGGGCGCGGCATTGAGCAAAAAACTGAATGGCGATAACCGCTTGGTTTTTTCGCTTCATGGCGACGGTGAATTAGATGAGGGTCAAATTTGGGAAGCCTTGCTTTTTGGCGCTCATCATCAAGTAGATAACCTGATTGCCACCTGCGATTATAACGGACAACAAATTGACGGACCAACAGACAAAGTTCTGTCGCTTGGCGATTTACATGCCAAGCTGGTGGCCTTTGGCTGGGATGTGCTGACCATTGAAAAGGGAAATGATTTGGAGGCGGTACTGGCTGGATTGCAGGAAGCTAAAAACCGTACCGGTAAGGGCAAGCCCATTTTCATTATCATGAAAACCGCCATGGGCGCCGGCGTTGATTTTATGGAAGGCACGCACAAATGGCATGGCGTTGCGCCTAATGACGAGCAGCTCAAAGCAGCGCTGGCGCAATTGCAGGATACCGGCGCCGATTACTAAGCCTTTGGTTTTTTTACCTTTGATGCCATGAAGAATTGGTTGGTATTGCTGTTGCTGGCTTTGGGCGGTAGCGCTTTTGCACAAAACGAGAAATGTATAATCACCGTGCGCATGCATAATGGCGATGCGTTAAGCGGCATTGCCGATATCAGCACGGTGACGTTCAAAACCAGCTATGGCGAACTGGCTTTTCCTGTTCGCGAGGTCGCGCAGATAACGCTGGGCGTAAATACTAACGGCATTGATAAAAAAGAGGTGTTTGATTTGGCCGACCGCATTCAGAATTACACGCTTTCTGATGCGGCTATTGCCTTTGATAAATTAATTAAGATGGATGCGGGTGCAGCGGCTGTGTTGCGCGAATACCTGCAATCGCCTTCGTACAAAAAGCGCGATGGCGATTTAACTGTTGATCTGGCTTATGAGGTGTTGCTGTCGAGAAACAATCTGAAGCGCTCGTTTTCTACCAAGGATATTTTGCAAACAACAGGCGCTACTTCTATTGAAGGTAACTACAATTTTGAATCTATCACGTTGGAAAGCGATTACGGCCGCATCTCGGTGGCGCGTTCAAAAATTCAGTCGATGCAAGTGGTGTTTCGCGATGTAAACAGCACCAACAGCGGCACTTTCAAGCTACAAGCTAATCAGCATATTTCGGGGAATACGAACAGTGGCTGGCTCAATACGGGCATTTTGGTGAAGCAAGGACAAAATATAAAAATCAATGCCAGCGGCGTGGTGAATCTGGCCAGCATTTCTAACAATGCTTATACTCCTGATGGCGGTGTAAATGGCTCGCCCGGCGCGAAGGGCAGCGATTTGCTGTATGGTTGTTTGGTAATGAAGGTGGGTGAGAATGGCGTACCGGTGAAGGTAGGCGATAATTATATGGGCCATGCTTCCGGCACCGGAATTATTTATCTCGCTATTTACGAATCGGTGTTTAATGCGGCCAATACCGGCAGCTATGCCGCCAAGGTGGTGGTGGAATAAATTTATAACAGCGTAAAACGCGTCCAGCAACTTTTTGCTTTCTTGCCGTTGCGCACATCCAATCGAATGTAACACAGCGAGCCAGGCTTGGCTAAGCGAATGCTTTGCAGCATTTCTTTGGTAGGACGATCGGCCTTGGCGTACATATTTTTATTGCCGGAAGGATGAATCAATGATATGGTGATGGCCGTGATGATGGTAGATGGGTTGAAGTCGCCGTCTTCGGCCAGCATGAAGACCGACTTTTCAGTAAAGTTATCGCGCTGATATTTTTCATTGCGTTCCAGCGCCAGATGATCTACCACCACATTCATGGGTGTTTTAGGAATGACCGGATAGACTTTCTGCGCGGGTTCAACATAAAACTGGTGAAACAGCAGGATACGCGAGCCTCCTGCAAAGCCGATGATGCGCAAGGTAGACGTATCATAACCCCAGGTTTTGTGCGTACTGGGCACTACGCGAATGATAGAATCGGTGCGTACAGCGATGCCGCGGTCGAACAACAATTCGGCGAATTTATAGCGGTCGGAAAAACGAATCTTGAAGCGGTATTCCTTTTGCGAGAGCAAGGTGTCGAGCAAGGGAACCAGGGTCACTTCTTCGCGGCCGCGAAGCGGAATATAGATATCGGTAGAAGTATAGTTAGGGGTTACTTTTTTGCTGGTGTTATTGGCAGATTGACCATACACCAACACCGGCGCCAACAAGGCGCTGAGCAACAGTAGGCAGAAAGCATTTATTCGACCGTTTCGGTCCATTCGTTGTAGAGTTCGCTCAGGTACAGGTTTTCTTCCCGGGTGATGGGCAGGGTTGCCTTGGTGAGTTCAATGGCGAATTTTATGAGCTCCATGCGTTCTTTCTCGGTGCTGTCTTCATAGAAATCGTCCATACACTTTTTGAAATGGGGCAGCCATTCTTCTTCCGGCAGGGCGCTGATAACTTCCAATTCGCGGTCTAAGCTCACCGGAATCGGAAAGTTTTCAGTAAGGTAATCCACAATCACGCGGTCTTCATCGGCGGTAAATTGGTGGTCAACGGCCGAGAGGATCATCAGCAGATGGTAGCCGGCAATGGGTTTATTTTTCTTTCCGGATGGCATAATTCCTGCAAGTTAAAAAAGTTTCATAAGATAAAAATTCGCTATACCTTCTTCCGCCAGCAGGTATCGAGGTGGTCGTTCACCATGCCTACAGCCTGCATAAAGGCGTAGCAGATGGTAGAACCGCGGAATTTGAAGCCACGCGCGCCCATATCCTTGCTCATAGCATCAGAAAGGGCTGTTTTGGCCGGCACATCGCTCATACTTTTCACGCGATTGATCAGTGGTTGGTGATTGACAAAGCTCCAGATATAATGATCAAAGCTGCCGAACTCTTTTTGGATTTCCAGAAAGCGGGCGGCGTTGTTGATAGCGGCTTCAATTTTGAGGCGGTTGCGGATGATGCCGGCATCCTGCATCAGCAATTCAATTTTTTTCTGGTCGAATTTCGCTACTTTTTTCGCATCAAAGTTGGCGAAGGCTGTTCTGAAGTTTTCGCGTTTTTTCAGGACGGTAAGCCAGCTTAGTCCCGCCTGAAAACTTTCCAGTACCAGGAATTCAAACAACAGGCGGTCGTCGTGCACCGGCACGCCCCATTCTTCATCGTGATAGGCTACGTAAATAGGGTCGGTACCGCACCAGAGGCAACGTATTTTTTCTTTCGGCATGGGGTGAAGGTAGGGAAATTGGGGGAGGGTTTTTAGAATCCCCCTGAGCGTTTCGGGAGGTGGATTGGCGGCCACCCGGATATCTCTAGCGAAGGGAAGCCTACGGCTTAGAAATTGGTTTAATGGTAAAACCCGCCCTTATAACTGAGTTGTTGGAGTATGGTGTATTAGCAAAGGCTAAGTAAATTTTGCTGGCATCGATGTTCACTAAACCAACGGCTCCCGGCGAAATTTCAGTGCGCGAGATGAAGGCGCCACTGAGGGTGTATTTGAGCAAGTAGTAGTCGACAGAAGAAAGGGCATAAATGTATGATCCGTCGCACAAGACGGAGGTAACATTGTTATTTAGAGGAGGTGTAAAGGTGAGGGTACTTACCAATGTCAATTGGTTTCCTGCGGCGGTATATTTTAAGTAATTGCTGTTGTTGTTTACGTAGAGATATTGTCCATCTGAAAAAATAATTCCGTTGCTATTGGATGGCTGTACATCGTAAGTAACCGTTGTGGTTGGCGTAGTCAGTCGCTTATTGGAGCAACCATCGTCGATATTTATATATAACTCGCCTCGGTGCGTAGTAGCGCTATTGATGAATACGCCATTATTGCAACCATTAAATGATCCACCACGGTAAAAAAGCTGGTAGGCTCCGGTGAGGGGGTCTTTCTTGACTACTTGAACATACCCGTAACTGATGTTGCTTATTTGGGCTGAAAACACAGCCAGAAAGGAATCGACCCCAGGCTCAGAGGTGCATTTGATAAAAAAGAAATTTCCTTCGCGCTGAAAGTTTTGTTCGAACACACCACCGCTACCGCCACCGGAGGTGGGCAGATTAACTGAATTACCATTAGAAATGGACAGCTGATTGCCATTGATGGATAGTGTTTGGTGTTCTTCTGCTCGTTTGGCATATAGTGCGTACGGAACGCTAATTAATTCTTGCGTTCCCATCACCACATAATTGGTGCCGCCGTTGACATCTAGCGCCACCTCTAAGAAAAACGGTGCTAACGACCAATCGATATTCGCAAATGTGCCGGATAAGGCAGCGCCACGACCAATAGCGAGATTTACCATACCGAGTTGATTGGATGTTACCGCATGGCGTTCTTGATATATGGCATTACCAGAACTGTTTCCTTGTCTGATGGTCAGTTTTAGGGCAACCGCCTTGTTAGGCATGATACTTCCGCTGTTATCCCTGACTACTGCCTGATAATTTATAGCTTGAGGTATTTGTGCGAAAGAAGAGGCAAAGGAGCCAAATATGAGAACAACAGCAATTAAACGGAGCAGATTATTCACGATGATAGATTTAATGGTTATCATTATTAAAATGTCTTATAGGAGTCGGCAAGAAAATAAACGATGCTACCCATTACTACCTGAGTATGCCCCTCAAAAGAGACTTTCTGTCCTTTCTTCCAAGTAAACATTTCGTCAGATTTTGACTTGTCAATTGCCACCATTAGGCCGCGCTGTCCGCGACGGTCGGCATAATTTTCACCTTCTCCAACGGGGGCCACCTGAAACACTACCATTTTTGAGATTTTACCCGGGTGTTGAAAGTTGGTGACCGTAGAGAATATAAATTCACTCTCGATAGTAATGTCGCACGACTGATAATCTTTGGAGGTAGCGGGATTCATTACTTTTTGGATAGGTACAAGGGTTCCCTCTTCCGGACATTGGGAAAATACTTTAACTGAAAAGCAAACGGCGAGAAATAAAAACGGTACGATTTTTTTCACGGTGAATTAATTTAATTGACTGTAAATCTAATCTTAATTATTAAAAGTAATAATTAATAAGAAAATTTTATTAAAATACTTTATCGAGGTCCCCCTCGCGCCGTTTGGCCTTGAATCAAATCTTTATCGGTAAGATCAAGCGCCTCGATTATTTTTTAATTATTGCTTACAGATGCCGCGTGAGGTGGCGAAGTGGAAAGCCCGCAGCGCACGAGGTACGAGTGCGCGAGGACTTGCAACGAAGCAACCGACCCCGAAGGCAGCGATGTGTTGTTAGAGTCCTGCGCACGGTGCCGCTGCCTGAGGGGGCACGCCCAAATACATCAAATGAAAAATTACATCACCTTGTTGAGCCGCCGCCATACGGCCATTACAGCCGGTATTGGCGGAAAACAACTTTAGTGCTGACGAGGTTCATGAGCGTTCTTTTCATCAACAACCCGCTTCGCTTTTGCTATTTTCACCTCATGAAAATAGCTCTGGCGCAACTCAATATTCACGTTGGAAATTTTGAAGCCAATACCGAAAAGATTATCCGCGCCATACAGACGGCTGAACAACTGGGTGCTGAATTGCTGGTGTGCAGTGAACTGGCGGTGTGCGGCTATCCGGCCCGCGATTTTTTGGAGTTCGATGATTTCATCAACCGCTGCGAGTCGTCATTACTGCGCATCGCCGCCGCGGCCACGAAGCTGGCTGTTTTGGTTGGCGCGCCTATGAAAAATCCGGAGCGCGATGGGAAAGATTTATATAACTGCGCGTACTTTCTGGCTGATGGCGCCGTGCAACAAGTGGTGCGCAAAACGCTATTGCCTACGTACGACGTATTTGATGAATACCGTTATTTTGAACCGAACACGGTATTTGAATGTGTTGCCTGGAAAGGGCGCAAACTGGCCGTAACGATTTGCGAAGACATTTGGAATATCGGCAATGAAAATCCGCTGTATACCATTTGTCCGATGGATCAGCTCATTCAACAACAGCCCGATGTGATGATTAATCTTTCGGCATCGCCCTTCAACTATCGCCAACATGAAGTGCGCAACGATGTGATAAGTGCCAATTGCAAACGCTACCAATTGCCTATGGTATATGTGAACCAGGTAGGCGCGCAAACCGAGTTAATTTTTGATGGCGATAGCCGGGTGATGAGTGCATCGGGTGAATTGCTGGCGCAGTTGCCGATGTTTGAAGAGCGTGTTACTACCGTTGATTTAGAACAGGAGCTATCTGTTGCCAGTACGCCACAGGGAGAAACAGAGCGAATTTTCAACGCGTTGGTTTTAGGCATCCGCGATTATTTTGCGAAACTGGGATTCAAAAAAGCCGTGCTGGGATTGAGTGGCGGCATTGATTCGGCTGTGGTATTGTGTTTGGCTGCCGCGGCATTAGGTCGGGAAAATGTGCTTTCGGTATTGCTGCCTTCGGGTTATTCGTCGGGTCATTCAGTAGATGACTCGCTGGCGTTAGTGAACAATCTGCAATCGCCACATGAAATCATTCCGATTGAATCTACCTATCAATCGTTTCTGCATACGTTACAACCCATTTTTAAGGACTTGCCCTTTTCAGTAGCTGAAGAAAATTTACAGGCGCGGGTTCGCGGCACCTTGCTGATGGCGCTGAGCAATAAATTCGGTTATATTTTACTGAACACCACCAACAAGAGCGAAGCGGCTGTGGGCTATGGCACGTTGTACGGAGATATGTGCGGTGGACTGGCCGTGTTGGGTGATGTATATAAAATGCAGGTGTATGCGTTGGCGCATTACATCAATCGTTCTTCGGAAATAATTCCGAACCACATTATCACCAAGGCGCCTTCGGCCGAGCTGCGTCCGGGGCAAAAAGACAGCGATTCACTGCCTGATTATGCGTTGCTGGATCAACTGCTGTATCAGTATATTGAGCAACGGCAAGGTCCGCGCGAGTTGGAGCAGCAAGGTTTTGAGCCGGCGCTGGTACAGCGTGTGCTGAAGATGGTGAATGGCAATGAATGGAAGCGTTTTCAGGCGCCGCCTATCCTGCGCGTTTCCCAAAAGGCATTTGGCATGGGCAGAAGAATGAATATTGAAGGAAAATACCTGGGCTGATAAAAAAACTATACCTTTTCATGCTATGAAAAAGAAAGGACTTTGGGTGGTGCTCGTTTTGGTTGGGTTGCCGTTGTTGTATGTAGGTGGAAATATTGCGGTGGCGTATTTCACGCAATTGCGACCGGAGCCCCGCGAAAAACTGGAAGCGCAAATTCCGGCTTCGTCAAAAAAAATAATTCCGGTGGATTCGGCGCTGACGTTTTTCACGTGGAATATTGGCTATGCTGGATTAGGTGCGGAGACCGACTTTTTTTACGATGATGGAAAGATGGTGATTACACCTGAACCATTGGTTAAGCAATACATGGCGGGTATCGACGCTACCATCCGCGAACATGCGAAAACAGATTTTGTATTGATTCAGGAGGCTGACCGCGGCAGTAAAAGAAGTTATTATATAGATGAAGCGGCGGCACTCAGCGCTTCGCTAGCCGATCACGCTTCTTGTTTTGCGGTTAATTACGATGTGAAGAATTTGCCGTTTCCATGGACAGAGCCGCTGGGGCGCATCTATGGCGGGTTGTTGAGTTTAACGTCATACCAGCCTACGCAATCGGAGCGGATCGCATTGGCCAATATCACTGATTTTCCCCGGCGGTTGTTCTACCTGAAACGCTGCTTGCTGATGCAACGTTTTCCGGTGGCCAATGGCAAGGAATTAATTGTGGTGAATACGCATTTTGAAGCGTATGATAATGGCAACATCAAGCGCAAGCAAATGGCGTTAACAAAATCTATTGTAGAAGAAGAGTACGCCCGCGGTAACTATGTGATTATTGGCGGCGACTGGAATATTGCGCCACCTGATTTTAATGTACATCAATGGGAGAAGGAGAAAATTTCTGATTCGCTATACTTTATGAATAACGATCCGAACTACATTCATGAATGGAAGTATGTGTATGATGGCAAAACCCCTTCTAACCGTAAGAATAATCATGCCTATGATCCGGCCACTACATTCACCACGGTAATAGATTACTTCTTTGTATCGCCCAATGTGCAGGTGGATACGGTACAGGGCATCCATGCGCAATTCCGCAACAGCGACCACAATCCGGTGCGCATGACGGTGCGTTTGAAGTAGCGATTTTATTTTTTGCACCTTCACCGCTAAATTTTTTGTTATGGATTATTTCCATGTGTTCACCTGGTTTTGGATTGGCTGTGCGGTAGTTATTTTTCCGATACTTTTAAAAGTAACAGCGCCTTATGGCCGGCATACCACGCGCCAATGGGGCCCGGTGATGAGCAATACCTGGGGTTGGGTGGTTCAGGAGGCGCCTTCCTTTCTGTTAGTGACTTTCTTCTTTTTTACCGGCTCGTTGCCCAAGACCCATGCTTCGTATTTTTTCTGGGCGCTGTGGTCGCTGCATTACATTCACCGCTCGTTTATTTTTCCATTCAGAACGAAAACACAAGGCAAAACTATTCCGGTATTGATTGTTGCCAGCGCCATTTTCTTCAATTTGTGGAATGGCATTTTGAATGGTTATTATTTCGGGAGTGTTGGTGGAAATTACGACGACAGCTTTTTTACTTCGCCCCGTTTTTTTACCGGCTTTGCCATTTTTCTTACCGGCGTATTCATCAATGTACAAAGCGACAATATATTGTTGTCGCTACGTAAACCCGGAGAGACCGGATACAAAATTCCTGAAGGCGGTTTTTTCAGATGGGTTTCTTGTCCGAACCTTTTTGGGGAAATGGTGGAATGGTGCGGCTTTGCGGTGATGGTGTGGAGCCTTCCGGCGTTTTCATTTGCGTTATGGACGGTGGTGAATTTATTGCCCCGCGCCTTAGATCATCACCGTTGGTATCAATCCAAATTCCCCGACTATCCGGCATCGCGCAAGGCGGTTATTCCCGGTTTGTTGTAGAAAGAAAAAGGCGCCTTGCGGCGCCCTTCCTGGCGTTTATTGCTTGAAGATGGCTCTCGTTGTAGTACCTGCTGCTGTTTGTATTTCTAACCAATAGCAGCCACTGCTAAAATTGGTTAGATCAATCGTGCCTTCACGGTCTATTTCAGTTGCTGTTAACAATCTTCCGGTTGTTTCCCAGACGCGCAATTGGGCTGCCCCATCGGTGCGCACCAGAAAGCGACCGGTAGAAGGATTGGGCATTACCTCTGCAGAAATTGCTAACGGTTCCGTAACTCCGGTGAGTGTCACTCCGTTTTTGTTGTAGATATCGATGCCGTATTCCAGGTTGGATAGCCATAGGTTGCCGCGCTTATCAAGCAGCAACGAGGTCACAAAGTTCGACGTAACACCACTGGTGCGAATATTTAAACTGTCCCACACGCCATTTTCCAGTTTCCACAGGCTGTTTAAATTATCGCTCACATACATGGTGTTGCCATCAAACACCATATCGGTTACCATCTGATTGCCTACATGGTAAGGCAATAGCTGCGTAGAAAATCCGTTGCCATCGTATTTAATTAAGCCGCCATATACTGTTCCGAACCAAATGTTGTGTTGCGGATCTTCAGAAATACATTCTATCGGATCATAAAATTGTTGGATACCCGGTGTGCTGTCGTTGTAAAAAGTGAGGGCATTATTATGAAGCTTGAAAATGCCATCATAGGTTCCGAACCAAACATTGCCGTGTGTTTCATCTATGTGGATGTCGTGAACATACTGGGTAAGATGATAATCGTCTGACGCATCATACACAGTAAAATTATTACCGTCATACTTTGCGATGTATCCATATCCGCAAAGCCACAAATTGCCTGCTGCATCGGCAACAGCGCGACGAATTTCACTGCTAGGAAGAATGCCTACCCCTAACTGCTGCCATTGTCCGTTTTGATACACCCATAAATACTGTGAAGAGGTATATAGATACTTCTTTCCGTTTACTTCTATGCCACCGCCATAGGTATTGGGCATGCCGGTGGTGTCCCACATGCTTAAAATGGCCTGTGCATCTAAATCATATTCCTGCACTCCTGCGCTACTTTGCAGTAACAAGGTGTTATTGTTTTTGGGAGTAACGCGGTACACCCAATTACTAGCCAACTGATTTTGTTGTAAAGATATATTCGTGATCGATCCTCCTGCCAACCCAAACAAATTGCAAGCTCCTTTGGTATCGGTTGCTCCTCCCCAAATAACACCGGTTGAAGTAATATCTACGGCCACCGGATGTTGACCTACCAGCGGAACAGGTGCAACGGTGCTGCCGATTAGAAAAAGCTGTCCTTCACTATTCAACGCATACAACTTCCCACTTGATTCATATTTCAATTGCTGTACCAACCCTACCTGTACTGTATCTACTTCGGTGGTATCTACGAAGGTGGCCAATACACTATGATCGCTGGCGAAAGCGAAGTGATGATCGTCGAAAGCAGCAACGGTAGCATGGCTGTAAGAAAAGGTGGAGGTATGCAGCATTTGCGATTGTTGTGTTGCCGGATCGAAAATGAAGGGTGCAGTATTTCCGCAAAACAACTTTCCATTCGGCATGGGAGCTACATCCCACACATTCATTGCCGCAAGAAAGGTGTTAAAGGTGCCGTTTTTATATTGGTAAACCGCATTTTCCGTAACCGCCCAAACCGCGCCATCAGGGGCAGTTTTAATGGTGTATAATTTCCCGCTTCCTGATGGCAAAGGAATGGTGGTAAACTGATTGCCGTCAAATTTAACCAGTCCGTTGTCGTAGGTGCCAATCCAGATATCACCATTCACCACATTGCGGGCCAGCGCTTCTATAGACAAGGAAGGCAGTGCGCCAGGCGCTTTTTTGTAAAAATTGCGGTTACCAGAGTTGGTGGAATACCTCATCAATCCACCTTTAGCGGCAACCCATACCTCATTGCCATCCGCCAACACTGCGGTTACACGGGTGTAGTTCGATATGTTCATCCAGGTAGGTGCGGCAGCGAAGGCGCTTTGCAGCAATATCGCGCCTAGTATCAGTGTCATCGTCTTTTTCATGGCCATGCAATTTTGTTAGTGACGAAAGAACGCTTTGTCTTATATAAAATCAAACCATTTTTTGACGATATATTAAAAGTCTGTAAAGCGATTACTTTGATTGGAATTGCATCATTTTCGTTTTTTATATTCTTATTTTCTCCGTTTTTTAATATCTTTCCATTAATATTTATTAAAGGTCTGTGAACACTTCCTCTCCTGCCTTATTCGATTTTGTGGCCAGTTTGACCATGGCGGAGAAGCGCTATTGCCGGCTGTTTCTGCAAAAGCATATGAGCAAGAACCGCTATGTAGTGCTTTACGAATACCTGCTGAAGGCGCCGAAATACGATGCTACTGAGGCGCGCCGGCATTGTAGATGCAACAACAAGCCTGCAGCCTACGCCGTGTTGAAGAAACAATTGGCAGAACAATTGCTGCAGGCATTGCACTTGTATGATTTGCATACCAATACCGAACAGCAATTACAACGGTCGGTGCATCAATGCCAGTTATTATTACAGAAAGGCCACCTGGATTGGTGCGAGAAGCGACTAACAGCAGTTTGGGAGCAGGCCATGTCAGTAGATTTACCAGAAGTGTTGTGGCAGTTGCAGCAATTGCGGCTGCAGTTGATGTCGCGGCGCTATTACCGAAACATTACCGCTGCGGGCATTGTTGAATGGCACCGACAAACCGAAGCGGTGTTGCATCAGATGCAAACCACATCGCGCTACCGGTATTTAAGTGCAACGGTTTATCAAATGCAATACGAAGCGGGTGCCCGCGGCAGTGAATTGGCAGCGCGTATGCGGGAAGTAATTCGGTTGCCGGAATTTCGTTCAGAAAAAAATGCCACTACACTACGCGCCCAACTTGATTACTACCAGGTGCGGGCACTATATCATTTTACTAATGGCGAAACGGCCAAGGCGGCTGATTTCAACCGACGTTTCCTTGCTGCACTCGACCAACGATTACCATTGAAGCAATTGCTGGCCGACCGATATTTTTCGGTGCTGAATAATTACTTAATTGATGCTTTTGTGCTAAAGCATTATGCAGAGGTAGAAACGGGGCTGGCGCAATTGCGTCATCTGGCCAAGGAGCCGGCGTTTAAACGGTTAGCCAATTTTGATGTCAATGAATTTCGCTTAGGCGCCTTACTTGAATTGAATTACCGAATGGCAACGGGCCAGTTTGCCGCAGCCGAAAAACGATTGCCAGCTATTGAAAAAGGGTTGCAACAATTTGGCCAACGCATTGTAAAACACAACCGTATCACGCTGCAATATCTGATGGCATATGTGGCCTTTGTACAGCATCGGTATGATCGTGCATTGGATTATTTGCAACCCATTTTACAGGAAAAGGAAAGTGCCGTGGCCGAGCAAGTGCAACAGGGCGCACGCCTGCTGCAACTGCTTACTCATGCCGAAAAGGGCGATTGGTTATTGGTAGAAAGTTTGATAAAATCGGTGCGGCGCCAGTGGTCTGCGTTGCCGCCGTTGGTGCAGTTGGTGTTATCGTTTCTGCAGCGGCAAAGTAAATCTGGTGGCGTTAGCTTACAGCATTGGCGGTTGTTGGAAAAGCGCTTGTTGCCCGAAGCCACCAGGCCGGATTCATCAGCGGTATTAAATATGTTTCAATATGTGTTTTGGGTACAAGCGCATGTGCAGCAGCAACCTATGGCAGCCGTATGGCCGCAGGTCCATTGAATTTCGTTTTCTTATATTAGAAAAAAAACACGATGCGCATTGCCTCAATTTTTGGCTGCTGTCTGCTTGCCATTAACGTATCTGCTCAAAACACTTTTCCCAGATTGATTATAAAACTGATTGAAGGTGCTAGCGGCTCCATGATACATACTGATTCTACCGTCTGGCAGTATGAACAACATCGCGGCTCGGCTTTTGAAAATAATGATGTTTTTTCCAGTAAAACGCATTACAGTTTGATTGCTCAAGGCCTTAAACCCGAAAGCCGGAACATCAATACCTATGACGGACAAGGCAGAAAAGTGAGCTCAATAACCCAAAATGCCAATGCCGATACTTTTGTGAACAGTTCGAAAACCGTTTTCAGCTACGATGGGGCTGGACATGTAGTGGGTGAGGACAATCTTGTATGGGATGGTGCGCAATGGAGAAATGACAGCCGGCAACGTTACACTTTCGACAGTAACGGCAGAATGACTTTGCAGAGTTTCGAGTTTTGGGATGGCTCGGGTTGGACCCTTGATAGCAGAAGTACGTTTACCTATACTGGTGCCAATGGTTTGTTTCACACGGCACAAACAGAGGGTGTGAGTTCTGGCGTGTTTGGAAAAATAAGTTTGCAAACACGTGAATATGATGCTGCGGGAAGGGTAACCAGCGATTTATGGCAGGAATGGGTTGGCGGCGTTTGGCAAAATAGTTACCGCTTTCGTTTTGTTTTTGTGAATGGGTTGCGAATAGCATCGATATACGAGGCCGGAATAAACCTTGATGTTGCAGATAGTACCGCCTACATTTTTTCAGGAACTGATGTGGTACAGGTTTTTAATTACGGCCATAATGGAGGTGGCTGGGTAAACCAACGAAAAGAGGTTTTTCAATATCAAAATCATCTGGAAACACTACACGAAACATTTTCCTGGAATCAAACCACAACACAGTGGGATCCGTATCACAAAAGCATCACTATTTATGATGCGAAAGACTCTATAGTTGCTATGCTGGATTCTACCGGAAGCACCTCTGGATGGCTTCCTTCTTCGCAAGTGCAATTTACTTTTGACACCCGGGGTAATCGCCTTTCGGAAACGTACTGGCTGCAAAGCAATCCGCATGAACGGCGTACGTACACCTACGATAATCTGAACAACCGCCTTTCATTTAGTCAGGCCCTTTGGAATAGTGGTGTTTGGACGAACACCTGGCAATATTTGTATCAATACAACAATTACAGGCTTCTAACACTTTCAGCGTACCAACTATGGGTTGGCAACTGGCAATCAGAACAAAATATTTATTACACATACGAAACTTATACTGCAGCTACTGGCATTGCAGCGATAGAAAAGTTTGATGCCAAGGTGTTTCCCAATCCGGTGTCTGACCACTGTACTTTTCAGTTCACCGCGGAAAGAGAGGGATTGGCTGTAATAGAATGGCGTAACGCGCAGGGAGCTGTTGTTTCAGCGCTGCACACACCAGTTAAAAAGGGCGTTCAAATTGTAACTTGGGAAGATAATCAGCATTTGCCAGCAGGCATTTACGAGGTGTCGCTTCTAGTAGCGAGCCAACGCTTTGTCTCGCGTATAGCAAAGTATTAGGCCAATTTGTGTTAAACCATATTCAGAATTAATTGTTCTGACGTTATTCGCTATATGAAATACGCCATGTTATTCATAGCGCTGCTTTCGCTAAGTTTGCCGGGCTGCGCACAAAAACATCAATCAACTATGGAAGCTAACGCAACACCATCTTCTTCTGAACATATACTGGATACTATTACGCTGGGTGGCGGCTGTTATTGGTGTGTAGAAGCCATATATCAGCGCCTGGATGGCGTACAAAGCGTGGTTTCGGGTTTTAGCGGCGGCTCTATCAAAAATCCGAGCTACCGGGAGGTTTGTACCGGCTCAACGGGTCATGCAGAGGTAGTACAGATTGTTTACGATAAAAAGAAAACCTCTCTGGAGGATATTCTAAAAGTCTTCTTCACGGTGCACGATCCCACCACCTTGAACCAACAAGGAGCAGATGTAGGCACGCAATACCGCTCTGTAATTTTCTTCCGCAATGCAGAACAGGAAAAGGCTTCCCGTGAAATTATAGCAGCATTGGATAAAACAGGCGCCTACCCTTCTAAAATAGTAACGGAAGTATCGCCATTCACCGCTTTTTATAAGGCGGAAGATTATCATCAGAATTATTACAACGAGCATGGCTACGAGCCGTATTGCCGAATTGTAATTCAGCCAAAAATTGAGAAGTTCGAAAAGGTGTTTAAAGAGCGGTTGAAGCATTAATCGATTCAACTGATGGCTTTGTGCTACACTTTAGGGCTTCATTAACACATAACGTGGCAGTAGCCGGGAAATATTCCGGCGTAATTTTTGAAGTTTTGAAGGATGAAGCGTTTGCTGCTATTTCTTTCGATGTATTGCCTGCAAGTGGCGCAGGCACAAAGTCCCGATTTTCTGCATTGGGAAACGGATTCTGCCTGTAATCAATGGGTCAATGAAACGTATGGTGCGCTGGGTTTAGAACAGCGCGTGGCCCAATTTTTTATGGTTGCGGCCTACACCGATACACCTGAATTTAATATGCTGGAAGTAGAAGCACTGGCGAAGAAAGGGCGTATCGGCGGCGTTATTTTTTTTCGAGGCCATCCAACCGCTCAGGCTTACTGGACCAATCGCTTGCAAGCCGTAGCGAAGTTGCCGCTAATGATTGGTATAGACGGAGAGTGGGGTCTTTCCATGCGGTTAGATTCTACGCCGATTTTTCCGCATCAACTTACCCTGGGGGCAATTCACGATACCTACCTGATTCGCGAAATGGGAAAGGAAATAGGGCGTGAATGCAAGCGCATCGGCGTACACGTGAACTTTGCTCCGGATGTAGATATTAACAGTAATCCGCACAACCCGGTCATCAATGATCGTTCATTTGGTGAGGATAAAATGCAAGTAGCGGTGCGCGGTGTGGAATATGCGGATGGCATGCAGCAGCAAGGCGTGCTGGCTTGCGCCAAACATTTTCCGGGCCATGGCGATACCGATAAGGATTCACATCTCACCTTGCCCACTATTTCAAAACCACAAAACAAGTTAGATGAGTTCGAGCTCTTTCCATTTAAGGCACTCTTTGCCAATGGCGTGGGTTCGGTGATGGTAGCGCACCTGAATGTACCAGCGCTAGATGGCGCTTCTAAACTTCCAGCCTCGTTATCAGCACGCATCATTCAGCAAAAACTGCAAAAGGAAATGGGCTATAACGGCCTGGTGTTTTCTGACGCGCTGAACATGCGCGCCATTAGCGACAATTATGCGCCCGGTGTGGTAGATAGCATCGCTTTTATGGCGGGCAACGATGTTCTGCTGTTCTCAAAAAATAGTCAGCTAGGCGTTGATAAAATCACCAACGCCTGGGCCAATGGTAAGTTGGAAGAAACGTACATGGAAAAGCGCGTAAAAAAAGTGCTGGCGTACAAATACCTGTTAGGATTAAAAGAGTACACCCCGGTAGAAACAGAAAATCTATACTACGATCTGAACAATGATACTGCTGCCAATTTACGGCGCGAGTTGTATGAAAATGCGCTTACTCTGGCTGCCAATACAGACACCTTCTTTCCAATACGTGAACTCCGTTCTGCCCAAATTGCATCGGTTTGTATCGATTGCAAAGCCACTTCTGAATTCCAAAGGAGCCTGTTTAATGTTGCAGAGTTGCCTTTGTTTCGGGCAAAAGATGAAAGCGAAGCCTCGCTAAATCCTTTACTCGATTCTCTTCAGAAATTTTCCCGTGTAATTATTGATGTGCATGGCATGTCGCGTCAATCATCCAGGAACTACGGTTTGGCCGATGCCACGGTGAATTTCATCAACACACTAGCCCAAAAAACCAAGGTGGGTGTAGTGCTATTCGGCTCTCCTTACAGTCTGCGCAATTTCGATTCGCTGAATAATGTGATGGTCGCTTATGAAGACAATGAGATTACGAATCGCGCGGCCGCTAATGCCGCGGTCGGCGCTATGAAAGTGTCGGGCAGATTACCCGTTTCCGCTTCCCGACGATTCACTGTAGGCACAGGACTTCAACTTGATTCTATCTACCGGCTGAAACAAGGTGTACCCGAAGAAGCTGGCCTGCGCACCGATTATCTGCGCGAGATGGATGATATTGTGCTGAATGGCATCATCGCGCATGCCTATCCGGGTTGTCAGTTGCTCATTGCACGAAACAATACTGTGGTTTGGAATAAGGCGTATGGCAGTATGACTTATGAAGATTCCCGGGAGAAAATCAATGAAAATCATTTATACGATTTGGCCTCGGTATCTAAAATAGCAGCAACCACACTGGCCATCATGAAATTGTATGATGAAAAGAAAATTGACCTTAACAAAACTGTTGGCGATTATGTGGCTTTAGATGACAGCGCTACGATTCGCAAATTAAAACTAGCGGATATTCTCACACATCAGGCCGGCCTCAAAGCTTTTTATGAATTCTACCGAAACACCATCGATAGCAACTTCAATAAGTTTTTCCGCTTTGCGAAGAACGATACTTTTATTGTTCCGGTTTGTCATGGTTTGTATTGTACGAATTACCGTGATACCATGTGGTATATTATGGCGCATAGTCCGATAAAGAACGATCCGGGTTACTTATATAGCGATATTGACTTCTACATTCTTCAAAAAGTAGTAGAGCAGGTAACGCAGTTGCCTTTGGATGTGTATGTAGATGAAACCTTTTATGCACCCATGGGATTGACGCGCATCACTTACCGGCCTACTGAAAAATTTCCAGCAAGCCGAATTGCACCAACAGAAAACGATACGGTATTTCGTAAGCAGGTAGTAAAAGGTTTTGTACATGATCCGGGAGCGGCACTTTATGGGGGCGTTGCCGGCCACGCCGGTGTTTTTTCCAATGCCTTCGACTTAGCCCAATTGATGCAGCTATTGCTGAATAAAGGGGTGTATAACGGCCAGCGCTTCTTTTCGGATAGCACGGTGCATTATTTTACGAAGCAATATTCGTCGCGCTCGCGGCGTGGACTCGGTTTCGACAAGCCAGAGCCGGATTCGAAGAAATTAAGTCCTGCGCTGGAAGGTATTCCGCTTACCGTATTTGGCCACACCGGTTTTACAGGAACCTGTGTATGGACCGACCCTACCAATCAGCTTACGTTTATCTTCTTATCGAACCGGGTTTACCCAACGGCCGACAATGGTAAGCTGGTGAAGATGAATATTCGCAGTGCGCTTCAAAAAGTCATGTACAAATCGCTTAAGTAACTTCTTTTTACCCAGAATAAACAGCGCTGTGCGCGCTTTTAGTTATGCACAGGCAATTTTATCAATTGCTTGTTTTTCAAGAAGATAAAAATCCACACTGGTCCAAAAACCCGGTGGATTGCATGTGCCGAACTTTATCCGTATCTTCTTATTGTGAACCATATTCCTAAAAATATTTTTGTCGCCCTTTCGCAATTATTATGGCAGATAAATATGAAGTAATTAAAAAGGCGGTTGGCAGTAACCGCCGCAGCGCCGGCAACGATGCCAGCGTGTTAGAGTTTGGCAAACTGCCGCCTCAGGCGCGTGATTTTGAAGAAGCGGTATTAGGCGGCGTGATGATAGAAAGCAAGGCGATTGATGATGTTATCGATATTCTGCACGAAGATTCTTTTTATGTGGAGGCGCATCAGAAAATTTATCGTGCCATTCGCATGTTATACGCCGGTGAGCACCCCATTGATTTGCTGACGGTATGTGAGCAGTTAAAAAAGAATGGCCATCTGGATGAGGTTGGTGGTGCGTACTTTGTAGCGCAGCTTACCAATAAAGTAGGCTCGGCTGCTAACATTGAATATCATGCCCGCATCATTGCGCAAAAATATATTCAACGCGAGTTGATTCACTCGTCGTCTCAAACCATTCGCGATGCTTATGAAGATACTACGGATGTATTTGAGTTGTTAGACCGCGCGGAATCTGATTTAATGCGCATTAGTGAGAATAACGCGAAGAAATCAACAGAAGATATTGGTTCGATTATCAAGAAAGAGTTAGAGGAAATTGACATCCGCATCAATAGCGATGAACATTTGAATGGTGTGCCATCAGGATTTATGGAATTAGACCGGGCCACCGGCGGATGGCAAAAAAGCGATTTGATCATTGTGGCGGCTCGTCCGGGCATGGGTAAGACGGCCTTCACGCTGGCGCTGGCGCGCAACAGCGCTGTGGATCACAAAAAGCCCGTTGCCATTTTCTCTTTAGAAATGTCGAGCAACCAGTTGGTACAGCGTTTGATTTCGATGGAATCAGAAATTTCTGCTGAAAAAATCAGGCGCGGTAATTTAGAGCAGTACGAGTTTCAGCAGCTCACCACTAAGATTGATACGTTGCGCAATGCGCAGTTGTTCATTGATGATACACCCGGCATCAACATCTTTGAACTGCGTTCGAAGTGCAGAAAGCTAAAGCAGAAACACGATATCGGCATGGTGATTATTGATTACCTGCAGTTGATGAGCGGCACCAACGACGGCAAGGGCGGCGGCAACCGCGAGCAGGAGATTTCACAGATTTCGCGGTCTCTGAAAGGTTTGGCCAAGGAGTTGAATATTCCGGTGATTGCGTTGTCGCAGTTAAGCCGGGCGCCAGAAACGCGCGGCGGCAATAAAAAGCCGATTCTTTCCGACCTCCGTGAATCGGGTGCCATTGAGCAAGATGCGGATATTGTCATCTTTCTATATCGCGGCGAGTATTACGGTATTACCACAGATGAAGAGCAACGCGACATTCGCGGTTTAGCAGAAATCATTATTGCGAAGCACCGGAACGGTCCGCTGAAAACGGTGATGGCGAAATTCATCGACCGTTTCGCGAAGTTTGCCGACCTGGATGAATTCACCAAGGAAGAAACCACCTTCGAAGTTCAGGCTGGCGACGAAAAGCGCATCTTCCGCCGCGTGCAGTCGCGCATGAATGACGATGTAGAAATTAAGAAAAAGCACGGCAGCAATGATTTCGCCAAGGGTCAGATGGATGATGAAGATCCTCCGTTCTAAGGCTTAGCTATTTTTTAGTACCGCCTCAATGGCTAGTTTATCTGCGTCCATGGCGGCTATCAGCGATTCAATGGAATCGAACTTCTTTTCATCGCGCATATATTGAATCAGTTCAACTGCGATGGTTTCTCCGTAAATTTCTTCATTGAAATCAAGGATGTTCACCTCAACTGTTTTGGCGGTGCCATTAAATGTTGGATTGTATCCAATACTCAGCAATCCGCCGTGCCAGCGGCCGCGTACTAGCGCCCTTGCCGCATAAATTCCATTGCGGGGAATTAATTTGTTGTTATCGGTAGATTGCATGTTGGCGGTTGGATATCCCAGCTTTCTTCCATTTTGTAACCCCTTTACCACTACGCCTGAAATGCTGTATCGATGCCCTAGCAAGTCATTAGCTGATGTTGTTTCTCCATCTTTCAGCGCCTGTCTGATTTTTGTTGAGCTTATGGCGATGGCATCCAGTTCCTGTTTAGGGATTTCTTCCAGATGATAATGATAGCGCGCTTGCAACTGTTCCAGCAGTTCCAGTCCGCCGCTGCGATTCTTCCCAAAGCGGTGGTCGTAACCGATTACAATGGCTTTTGGCTGGAAATTTTTTACGAGGAAATCAGCCACATATTCTTCGGCTTCCATTTCAGAGAAGGCGCGAGAGAAGGGAACTACCACTACATTATCGACCCCATACTTTTCCAGAAGCGCGATTTTTTCTTCAATCGTGTTAAGCAATTGAACGCTGGCATCCTGAGGATTGATGACCAGGCGAGGATGAGGGTGGAAGGTGATAATAATGCTTTCACCAGCCACTTGCTGGCGCAGTTCGTGCAGGCGAGAAATGATTTGCTGATGACCCTTATGAACGCCATCGAAGGTGCCGATGGTGATGACGGCATGATTGAATTTTGGCAGGTCTGTAATACTATGGAAAACGCGCAATCCTGAGTTTTCGGCAAAGCTAAGGCTTAGTTTGAAAATTGGAACTAGAGGAAATAGCCGTATGGCGGTAAATCGGGCGAAGCAATTTGAAACTTATTATCGGGCATTTCCACCATTTTTTGAGCCTGGCGCAGTGGTTCCTAAAATGCGGCAAGGGGCGAAACGGAAAGCGTTTTTTGGGGAGCGGCGAGCGAGACTTACGATATTGTAGTAAATAGCCCTTCATGGGGTAAATACGGTTTGAAATATCGTAAGTCTTCCGCCGCCGCCGCCACCCAAAAAACCTTGGGAGTGGAGCACCTGGCGCCGCACCCCGCCAAGGTACGCAGGCGGGCGCGGCGGCCGCCATCAATAATGTTATTTACAGGTGCATGCCGCCGGTGATTAATTCGAGTTTTGGGGTGTTAGCGTTTTCCGGTTACCCTTTTTTTGTCGTATCGCAATATTACGATAAGCATTCATGCGGGTTTCGGCCAAATCGTAGAATCGCAATAGTACGGTAAACAAGCGGTGGCGCGGGTTTCAGCCTAAATCGTAAAATCGCAATAGTACGGTAAACAAGCAGTGGTGCGGGTTTTGGCTAATCGAATCGTACTATCGCAATAATACGATATGCGGAGACGAAGGCTCATGTCAATCGATAAATAGCTTAAGGATAACTATTTAACAAAACTTAATACGTGGTTTTCCCTTAACCAATAATTTTGTGGCTCATCCGTTCATCTATGGGCACCCGAAAAACACACCTCTTCCCCTCGGCGCAAAATGAAATTGCCGCCATTTCCCGGGCGTTTGGCCACCCGGCACGTCTCGAAATTATTAATCTGCTGCTGGAAAATAAAACCATCAGCTATGTGCATATTCTTGACGCTATCCCTTTGGCTTCTGCTACCATCTGGCAGCATATTGATGAAATGAAAGCAGCGGAGCTGCTTTATTGCTTTGAAAAAGATAAACTGCTGCACTTCCAGCTTAACGAATTAACGTTAACCAAGCTGCGCCAGTTCCATCTATTCATTGCCCATAAACTGATCTTGCAACAAAACATCCCCATAGTGCTGCAATAAAAAATCCGGAGACCATGGGCCACCGGATTACTATTTTGTTCTATAGCTGTTTAGAAATTCTTGATGATTTCATCGCCGAAGGCAGAACACTTTATTTCTGTAGCGCCTTCCATCAAGCGAGCGAAATCATACGTAACGCGTTTCGAATTAATGGCACCGCCCAATCCACGGTGAATCATTTCAGAAGCTTCCAGCCAACCAAAATACTCCAACATCATCGCGCCCGATAAAATAACCGAACCTGGATTCACTTTATCCAAATTCGCGTATTTGGGAGCGGTGCCGTGTGTGGCTTCAAAAATGGCATGACCAGTGATGTAATTGATGTTGGCACCAGGAGCAATACCAATACCGCCTACCTGAGCCGCCAAGGCATCACTCAAATAATCACCATTCAGATTTAATGTTGCAATTACATCAAAATCTTCAGGCCGTGTCAATACTTGCTGCAAGGCAATATCAGCAATCGCATCTTTAACAATCACCTTGCCCGCTGCCACAGCTGCCTTCATTTCATCGTTGGCCGCTGCTTCGCCCTTTTCTTTCTTCGTTTTCTCCCAGGTGTTCCAGGTATAGGTCTTATCGCCATACATGCGCTCGGCCAACTCATAGCCCCAGTCGCGGAAACCACCTTCCGTATACTTCATAATATTGCCCTTGTGTACCAAGGTCACCGACTTGCGTTTGTGCTTAATGGCATACTCAATAGCACTTTGAATCAAACGTACACTGCCTGATTTACTCACCGGCTTAATACCCAAGCCTACACATACATCGGAACTTTCAGCCAAGCCCGTTTTACTCCAAAACTCAGCCGCCTTCTCCTTCGTGCCAAAGCGAATTTTCCCAAAATCTTTAGGAAAGTTTGTTTTTAGAAAATCTAACAGCAACTGTGCTTCTGCACTGCCGCCAACGTATTCTATACCCGCATAGATATCTTCGGTGTTCTCGCGGAAAATGGTCATCTCTACCGCTTCGGGCCGCTTCACTGGTGAAGGCGTACCAGCGTAATAACGCACCGGACGAAGACACACATACAAATCCAGAATTTGACGCAAGGCCACATTCAGTGAACGGATACCACCGCCTACTGGCGTAGTAAGCGGTCCTTTGATGCCGACAAGATACTCGTTAAACGCAGCCAGCGTTTCATCAGGCAGCCAGTTGCCGGTTTGGTTAAAGGCCTTTTCTCCGGCCAGTACCTCCTTCCATTCAATTTTGCGCTTGCCGCCATAAGCTTTCTCAACAGCAGCATCAATAACGCGAACCGATGCCCGCCAGATATCCGGACCGGTTCCATCGCCCTCTATGAAGGGCACAATCGGATTGTTAGGAACATTCAGCGTCCCATTGACAATCGAAATTTTTTCTCCCATGGTTTTGATTTTTACGACTGGCGAAGGTATAAAAAGGAACTAAAGCACCGGAAAAACAAAGCTATTGGCCCTCGCGCACGCGCCGGAGCCATCCGGGAAGAATGAGTAACCCCATAGCGATGTAGAAATAGAAGTTAAATAACCGCCATACGGTGGCAATAACGCCGGCCAGCCCTTCCTTCATAAACTCGCAATTCATGGCTATAAACGACCATTCTGCCAAACCGCTGCCACCGGGTGTAGTGGGAATCATTACAATCACCCGGTGCACATACTGCCGGGCAAAAACGGCAAGTTGCGAAAACTCACCATCGCTAAAAGTCCACAAGATGGCATTAGCCAAAGCATAACGCGCACACCAACTCACGATAGTTGCCATCAAAACAGATATTAGAAATCCCTTGCCCTGATGTTTGAATTCTTTTGAGGTGTTTTCAATTTCATCGCCTAGTAATTCCAGTTGTGCATGCCAGCGATTTAGCCAGCTCCATCCAGCCACGCGACGCACTACGCCGCGCGCCCAGTGCGGCCGCACAAAGATGGCGAAGCCCAACAAGCCACCAATCACGGCCACCACCAAAAAGCCAATCCAAACATATTGCCCTACAGCCCGAAACCCGCTAATAGCGCTACTTTCAGCCAGTGCGCCACAACTGGCCGATAAATCAAACATGGCAGGCCCCATAGCCAGGTACAACAGCGCAAAAACAGTAACAAAGGCAATGTTATCGAGGTAAGAACACAACATGATTACCGCCGTTCCCTTGCCGTAGCTAATATGTTCCTTCTTCAAAATAAATAATGCCAGCGTTATGCCTCCCACGGAAGCCGGCGTCACACTACTACCGAATTCCCACAAAAAAATTACCTCGAAACACTTGCGCCAGCTTAATTTCTCACCCGTCAACCGCCTGATGCGATAGATATAGGCCAAATCGCGCACGGCTACCGTGGCCAGCGCAAAAATTAATCCTAACAACAAATGCTTACTCAAAGCTATCTCGCGCAAAGCCGCTACATCAATGCGCGATATCCCAAACAGTAAATACACCGATACTGCTACACCAATGGCTATGGGCAACGCAATACGCCGCCTTGAAAACTGCGACAATGGCGATTGTGGCACGCTCATTGCCCAAAGATGAATCTTTTTGTAATTTGCTTTCCTTGAAAAAACTGCTCCATCTTATTTTTTTCCTGTGCAGTTTTGGCCTTCCTGCTTTTTCTCAGGAGGCCGGAACCGCCTCGTTTTACCATGACTATTTTAACGGTAAAAGAACCGCCAGTGGTGAACTGTATGACGAAAAAAAACTCACCTGCGCCCATAAAACACTACCCATGGGCACGGTCCTGAAAGTTACGAATCTCGATAATGACAAATCAGTAATTGTGCGTGTGAACGACCGCGGCCCATACGTGAAAGGCCGGCTGCTGGATCTCTCTAAATCTGCTGCGAAAATTCTAGGCTATCTGCAGCAAGGCACCGCAAGAGTATCTTATGAAGTGGTTAGCGATGTGGCTGCTGCACCGCCCAAAGATACCGTCACTGCTGCGCCGGGCGCCCCCAGGATGATGATGGTTACGGAAACCGACACATCCACGCACCTCAACTTCGGCGTAAAAATTGCCAGTTACGAAGACGCCAAACTGGCCTTTAATATTGCAAGAGAAATGAAACAGCAGTATAACGAATGGTGCTTCATCCAATCGGTAAAACTGCTGCGCGGCAACCTCTACCGGATTTTTGCCGGTAACTTCGCTACTGCTGAAGAAGCCGAAGTGCTGCGCCAAAAAGTGAAAAAGACGTACCCCGATAGCTACGTTATCGAGTATAAAAACTTCCAATAGCTAAAAAAGAAAAGCCCGGGGTGAACCCGGGCTTTCTGCACCATGCGCGGTGGTGCGTAATTTGTTGTGCCGGCCTTAACCCGACTCTTGCGAAGCTCGCGCCAAGGCCAGGCAGTATCTTAATTCAACTCGTACATCTTATGTGCGAGGCGGTATTTTTCTTTCAATTCGTATTCCACCCAAATCTTGCGTAAATTCAAGGTGGCATCAGCGCTGGAAACATCGCCATCGAAAGTTACTTTCAATCCGTTGATTTTGTATTCATCAGGCAGGTAGGTAGGCGTCATTTGCTGATTTTTATTCTCTTCCGGAACAATTACAAAATCGTTCCCTACCTTCTTGATGGTTGCTTTAACTTTAAATACGTGTTTGGTAAAATCGGCATTGTTCCAGCTTACATTAGCCGTATTGGCCATGGCGGCCAAACCGAGGAACAACAGAACACAGGTAATACAATTTTTCATATAGCAATAGTTTAATAGCCACTCCTTTCGGAAATTGTTAAGTGTTCGTGAGTAGTAATACGGCAGGTGCTTAAAAAGGTTTCACTAATTCCGATTTTTCTATGCCAACCCCAGCTAAAGGGCCGTCCTTTGCGTTCTTTGCGTATAAACCATTGCGCTCTTTGCGTGTACATCCTCTGCGTACTTTGCGTGTATATCCTTCGCGCTCTCTGCGTTTATATCCTTTGCGCCCTTTGCGTATAAACCATTGCGCTCTTTGCGTGAATATCCTCTGCGCTCTTTGCGTGTAAACTTCCGCGCTTAAACAAATGCTACAAATTGTTCACCAACCGATGTATCCCATCCTTTAAAAGCCTGTTATTAAAATTGATTAGTAAGGCGAGCTTTTTCTCAGATAGTTTTAAGTAGGTCAAGGTTTGTGCAAAATGCACCGGGGCCAGATGTTCTATTGATTTCAACTCAATAACAACTTTGTCTTCAACAAGTAAATCAATTCTGTAGCCCACATCCAGTTTCACTTCTTTATAAACCAATGGCATTGGCACCTGGGTCATTACTTTTAAACCAGCCGCCCTTAAATCAAAAGCGAAAGCCGCTTCATAGGCAGATTCCAATAAACCCGGCCCCAGCGCTTTGTGCAACGCCATAGCCGTTCCAATAATTTTGTGCGACAATTGATTTTCGTCCATGATTAAGGTTTTTATCCAGGTGAATGAAAAGAGCATGTTGAGGAAAGCATATTGCTTTCGAAACGAAACATAAAGAAGCAACACCTGTCTTCTAGTTAAAAAATGAAAACAACAACCTGAGGCCCGCGTACTGTACGCTACAAGCTACACCGTGCACGCTATTTGCCCGTAGCGCGTTAGTTCATTATCGGCAGGAATCCGATATTCGCTAAGATGTCTGATGTTAAAAATACGGGCGCTAATGCCGTGTTCCGGCGTAACTTGCTGCTTACCTTCGCGCTGTTGCTGCTCATCCTAATGCTGTATGTGGCGGTGCCGGGCTACAACTGGGCCATCACCGAAATGGCCATCCGAAACAAACAACTGATTGACCGCATTGAAACACGCCGACTTAATGCTGGCATGGAAGAGCTTACGCTAGAGAATAAACGACTCTTTAAGATCGAAGATTACTGGTATATCCAATACCTGCGCGAACACACGCCCATGAATGCCGTCATTTTACTTCCGCCCAAAACAGCCGTCGATTCTACCCCTGAATTCAATCTGATCAACGACCCCGAATACATGGAGTACTTCCTGTTTCCGCGGTTGTGCGTTTCCGAAGACTGGAAAACATCGCATGCCGATTTATACGCCAAAGCAACACATGTGGCCGTAGTGAATGGTTGGGGTTACCAAAAACTAAAATACACCCCTACCAGTCAACCATCGGAAGCGGTATTTTCTATAGAGCCGCCGAAAATTGACAGCGCCACAGCGCTAGGTCCGGCGCAAAAACCGCAAGGTCTCGATTTCGATAAATTTAAATCCACCAATAACTGATGTTGCTTTTTGTAGGACTATTAATGGTTTACCTCACCGGCGCCGGTATCCTTACCCGCATCAGCCAGCAATGGAGTTGGAAAGAACTATTGGCCTTTTCGTTTCCCATCGGTATTGCGGTAGAAACCGTGGTGATGGTGATCTGCGACAGCATCGGTTTTCAGTTTTCCAACATTGTTTTATTCTTCGCCAGCTTTGCTGTTGTTATTGCCGGCTACGATACGTTAATGGCCTTCTGGCAAAAAAAGAAAGCTGATATCCATCTGGGCAATTGGTCGCTTAAAACGCTCAATTATCCCGCCGTTCTGTTGTTCAGCATCATCCTTATTTTACTGTATATCATCACCGAAAAAAATCTGTATTGGCCAACTACCGAGCACGATGCCATTGGTTCGTTTGATAAACTCGGCATCGTTATGGCACTGGAAGGCCGCGTAAAAATCAGCTTGTTTCAATACGGACTTCAAGGAGCCGGCGGTATCTACCCACCACTGTTCCACGGAGGCATTGCGTATTGCTATTTGTTCGGGGCGCATCAACCCAAAATTATCACTACGTTGTTTTACTGTTCGATGCTGTTGGGCTTCTACGCCTTTATGAAGCGGTATGTGAGCAGCATGATGGCGCTGTTCTTCACCTTGTTATTAGAGATGGTTCCGGAAATGTATTCTCACGCCGCCTTGCTGTTGGGTAATATGCCTACGGCTATGTATGTAGGCGGTGCCACCCTGGCGCTCTTCATCTTGCTGGAAACCCGCGAGCAGCGCTACTTCTGGCTCACCGCCATCCTCATGGCTTTATCCCTTTGGATTCGAAATGATACCATCGGCTTTGCCATAGCCGGCGGCATAGTATTGATTCTCGACGCCTGGAACCGGCGCAACGCAGCACCCTCACCATGGAAAAATGTTTTGACATACAGCGCCGCAGTATTAACGCCCATCATCATCTGGACTCTCTACCTTAAATTAAAATTAGCTACCTCTCAAGGGGAACGATTTGGCGATCATTTGGGTTGGAGTATGGGAAAACTCAGCCTGATGGCTAATTATGTGTTGTCATACTTTAGTTGGATTCAATTTGGCAATATGCCACCGGGTATTCAGTTGTACGGGTTAGGATTGATGCTGCCAGTGCTGATCATCTTACTGAATTTCCGCAACTGGAAAACCGACCGGCCGCAACTGCTTTTATTTTTGGCTATCAGCTTTGTTATCTACTTCATGGTTTTCTATCTCATTGACGAAACCCGGCAGGAAGCCTCTATTTCCAGCCTGATGGAAAGCTCCTTCAAACGCGGTATGTTCTGCTTCATTCCCGGATTGTTATACTATGCTTGCAGCAGCAGTTTGATTCGCGGCTTGTCTGATCGCTTGGAGCGCTTCAGGTTGGGCCTTTAATGCGGCATTTATCTTCTATAAAAGTTAATACCCCAGGTTGGCGCCGAACTGAATGATCTCATGGAGAACTGCGGAATCGACATTTTCCAGCGTTTTTAATTTTACACAATACCCACTAACGGTAGCCTTGCCAATGCGAGAACTAAATTTTTCTTCCAAAATTTTGTTGTTTGGCAATCCCATAATATAAATAGAAACACCTGTTTTATTTGGACTGATTCCGATTCGATAGAATTCTCTGGTTGATCCGTTGGCATATTTAATGGTGTGATGGCCATATCCAATATTTGGATTGGCTATCACCTTTCCATTTTTAATTCCATCCAGAAACCATAATTTACATCCTGGCATTAACTCCTGTATACGCGTATGCAAAAATAAAACATCCGCCTGTTTGGCTTCCGGCAATCCAGAAATGAAATCATGAATCTGAAATGGTATACTCATGGTTCTGAACCAATTTTAATAACACATAGGCTCACTATTTTTCGCCCTCAGCGCTTTCCTTCTTCGGGCCCATCATCTCCATCAGCTTCAAACCTAAAAGTCCGTCCATAGCATTACCACTGCCGCCGCCATTAATGAATACATCCGGAATTAATTTCACATTGCCCTTAGCCAGCTCCTCAGTAATTTTATACTTCGTGAAGTTTTCGCCGCCAATTGCTTTAACCGCCAACTCATAGGCCTCAGCCGTTGATTTACCTATGGCCAGAATTTTTCCGGCTTCTGCCGTACCCGTTAAGGAAATCTGTTCTGCTTCTGCTGAAGCCTTTAGCTTGATAGCCTCTGAATCGGCTTGCGCACGCGCCTTGGTGGACTCTGCCTCGGCATAAGCGCGCAGCTTGGTAGCTTCCGCTTCGGCGCCAACAGCCAACTTCACTCCGGCGGCATCACCTTCGGCTTTCTTCACCGTGGCATTAGCCGTGCGCTCGGCAATCTCCACGCTTTGCTGTGCCTTCACAATGTCTTTCTGCATATCAGCAATAGCGGTTTCCTTTTCCATGCCCTGACGGGTTTCCTGCGCTTTCTTCTGAGTTTCGTAAGTCACTTTTTGCTCTTCGGCAATCTTCCTGTCCGTAAGGGTTTTCATCAATGATTCCGGTGGAACGATATCGCCTATCAGCGTATCCACGGCATTCACATTGTATTCATCCAGCACCTTCTTAATATGCGCCTTGGCGGAATCCTGACGCTCTTTACGGGTAGATAAGAACGCAATCACGTCGCTGTCTTGCGCCGAGTTTCTAAAATAGTTACCAATAGTAGGTTCCAGCACCTGCGACACCAGGTTCACCATATTGCCAAATCGCGCAATTACCTTCGGTGCTTCTGTAGTGGGCACGTGAATAATCTGCGCTACATCCAGATTGAACGGGAACCCGTCCTTCGAACGAACGGTAATGGTAGAAAGGTTTTTATCCAGATTATGCGCCTCGCTGCGCGCCGATGCCCAGTTCAACACCAAATTAGTAGTGGGCACTAATTCTACTTTCATCGTGTACTTGTTAATGGGATACTTGCCCGGACCCAGCGGTTCCAGCCAAACGCCCTTAAATCCCTTTTCAACAATATTGCCGTGTTTAAAATCAGCGCCGGTAAGATCATGTCCTTCCTGTCCAACATAAGAAATCACTACACCCATAAAACCAATTGGAATTTCGGTCATTGGCGTTTCTTCAATTTGCACTGCCCACGGATTCAAATTGTAAGAACCTGCAAGAATAACTTGCGGCTGTAAACCGCGGTTACCACCATTCCTGATGAAAGCATCAAAATCCTGAAAGTTATTGTGTCCCTCAACCAACTTACCGGCAATCTGTCCGGCTTCAATGGGCTGTCCGTCTAACGTGGTAATAATACCCACCATACTTTCCTGAATACGCACCATATCGGTGGTAGAAACCTGGAACAACAGCGTATTGATACGATATGATCCGGCTGTGATATAGGCAGCCTGCCGTCCGCGCTGTCCTTTATTCGCCAGAAACTTTGCAGCATCCTGAAAGTTGTCGCAATCTACATACTGACCCAAAATGCTTCCGGTGGGAATCTCTGCGCCGTCTTTTGCCAATAACAATCCAATTTTCCCTTCAGGAATAACAGTGAAGGCTTCCATCGTTACATCGTATTGCCAGATCCACATACCGAAATACAAACCCGGAGCCAGCGTCTTCGCCTGAAATCCCGCCTCACCATCGGTTGCAATAATGCGCCCGTCGGGCAACGATTTTTTATCGCCGAACAACACGAATTTCTTCGTCACCAAACCAATCTTATCTTCAGGCACAATCACCATGCCGAAGAAAACGCGCAGAATAAATTTGTAAAGCACCAGACACACAATCAGCGCTGGTATCCATCCATAATATAAAATTGTTTCCATAGTGAGCTTTTTAAAAAGATTATCAAGAATAAATAAAAATGGACTGCATCGCCCACCCCGGATGTTTACACGGTGTTTTCTTACAAAAAGAAAGAGAACAATTTTTGAATAGCGTTTAACCAGCTAAAATCCGAAGGGTTTCTTCCAATGCGGCGCGATTCGACATGGGCTCGTAGTTGAACCGCTTGCTGAATTTTGAAGAATCAAAATAATACGGTTCTGCAAATTGATAATTCATTTCGCGCAATTCTTTCATGATAGGCACAAACCAGCCAATCACGCCGGCCATCCAATCAGGAAGCACCTGCACGCCATCGCTTTTGCCCATGATGGTTGCCATTTCATGCACCCAACGCTCGCCGCTCCACGCTTCCCGATCAGTAGGTAAATTCCAAATTTGGTTATACGCATCTGGCGTGTTACCCAACATGGCCGTTCCCTTTCCCATTTCCGGAGCATAACCCATGGTGTGCGGCACTTTCGCATTGCACAACCATTGCGCCTTCTTTCCCTTAATTAAATTATCATAGGCCAGATTCATGAGCATGCTGGTTTCTTTCTTCGCACCAAAAAAATCAGGGGCACGCGCAATAATGGCGTTCAGTTTTCCACTTTCTATACGCTGCAAAATGTGTTGGTCAACTGCTGCGCGTATGGTGCCTTTTTTACTGGTAGGACTTATGGGCGACGCCTCAGTGATATGATGCGTGTTACCTTTTCCAATTGCATAAACGTTGTCGAAAAAAACCAGTTTGGCACCTTGTTGTTCACAAGCGGCCGTAACCGCCTGTACCAGCGGTAGCCAGTATTGCTGCCAAACCGGGGTGCTGTATGCAAAGCCAACTGTAACATATACCACTTCACTCCCTGCAATGGCCGTCGCTACGTTTTCAGGCTTGGTAAGATCGGCCGGCAACAAGGCATCTCCGGGATTAACTTTTTTAGGTTGGCGACTCACCAATCTGATATCGGTTGTGTAAGCAGTAAGCGCCTTCGCCAATTCTGTTCCAATAGCACCGCCGCTGCCGAGAATAGTTTGCATGGGTTTAATTTTACTATTCTGACGATTTGTTATGGCGGAAATTGTATTAAACCGATTCTTTATTCCGCAACAAACCAACGCCAAGTAACACCATGCCCGTTGCTAACACAACAATGCCTGCGTAAAGAATAACGATACCACCAGTGGGCGCTGTTATTCCTTTTCCGGATGCGGCAGCAAAAAAACCTCCGCTAATCAAGATGGCCGCAACGGGAAATGCCCACTGCACCAACCCTTTCAGCCGCTGACTTAAACCACTGTGCGGCGCCAGCAGAATAGCGACCAGCGCAAGAATCACCAGCACACCGGCATGCGCATGGCCGGCGCGAAACATACTTTGTTGAAATGGCGTTAGCGCCAACTCCTGATGCCCGCCGCTTAAAACCCGCAACAAAAAATAACCGCCAAACTCAATAGTGGGCATTGAAAGCAGCACCAGGCCGCACATCCTTTTTGTGTTGTTATCCATGATTATGATTTTAGAAAGTAATTCGATACATCAGGTCCGGGAAAAAGCCAATCTGATACACATTGTCAATGCGCTGCGTGCGCGGATTGTAGCGACTTTCAAAAATGTTCTTCTGAAAAGTGAGATTCTGTAAGTCAACAAAGAATGCATTACTGATTTTTTTCTTCTTGCTGTTTAAACGGAACCCCAGTTTCAAATCCAGTCGTAAGTAGTATTTGTACTGCTTACTGAACGCCTGCGCCTCATCCAAAACTTCCTTTCCCGCTACAGTGCTGGCCGCCAAATCTACTGGCGTATACCAACGCCCGCCACTGGTAGTAAACTTCAAATCGGTTGTAATGGCATGGCGCTTATCTTTACCAACGCGGAATTCCTTTCCTGCCAGAAAATTCACTACGTACCGGTTGTTGAACGTAGTGTTGCGCCAAACATTATCGCTGCCCTTGTACTTACTGTCGAAAACACTTACGGTAAGCAAACCATAATAACCTTTGCTGAAAAACTTCTCCAGGGTCAGTTCAACACCCATGTTTCTTCCAACGCCCTTGTTTACCAGAAAGCCGCGATCGGGATACACAAAATCTGCCCCGGCGTTCAGCATGCTGAACGATGAAGCCGTGCGCTCAACCGGCGCATTCGTAATAAACTGAATATACGGTTCCACTTTAATGCGCCAGTCGTTCTTGAATTTCACATCATACGCAAGCACCAGATGATGGGCTCGGGTGAATCCTAAATCGCGGTTGCTGGTGTTGTAGGAGCCATCGCTTTGGCGAGCCTGATAAAAATATACTGGTAAGGGTTGGTTTTGTGAATGCCAGCCGTAAGCCAGCGTGAGTGATTGCCCGGGCAAAAAGCGCCAGGCCACTGAAGCGCGCGGCTCTAAACTCCATGAGTTATTCAGCGTTAACCAGGTGCCGTGTAAACCGGCATTCAACGTAAACTTTTCCGTGATTTTATATTGCAATTGCGCATATGGCTGTATCAACCCCAGCAAGCCGCTGTGATTACGCACATCTATCCATACCGGTGTCTCGGTGCGCGATTGCAGAAAATTTCGCAGATAGAACGCTTCAATAGTTGCTCCTGCGCGCATCGACAATTGCGCATTGAATTTTCTGTTGTAAAATGAATTCAAACGAAGCGCTGCGGTGTAGTCGCGGTTTTTGATGGTCTGCAAACGGGTTACACTATCGGGATAATCGTACTGATCAAAACGCGCATGTTCAAAAGAGGCGCTCAGCGTAGTTTTTACATAGGCTTTTTCTCCTAACGAGATGTTGTGCCGAACCCCCAGCACACCAAAGGCGCTGCGCGGATATCGGTCGCTATACGGATCGGCAAACAGATCTTCTGACGTTAACTTCTTCCCAATAAAATCAATGAAGGAATAAGCACCGATACCGAAAAGTGAAAACTTGCCTGATTTCCGGGTTTGCGGTAAATCAATTTTAAAACTTAAATCCGTGTAATGCGGCGCCGCAGCCGTACCGATAGGAATGTGCAGCGCAGCACCAATACCCGCGAAAGAATATCGTGCGGCTACTACATAACTCCCCGTTTTCGCCTTGTTAACCGGCCCTTCCGCCATCAGCTCAAATCCACTGAACGCCGCCAGTTGAAACATGAATTCATGCTTTTGCGTGTTACCACTTCTGAATCCTAAATCAAAAACACTGGAGTTGGCGTTGCCGTATTCGGCGGCAAAGGCGCCGGTCATAAAATCACTGTTGCGTAGCAAATTGGTGTTCACCGCACTCACCGGGCCACCTGAGGTGCCCAGCGTGGCAAAGTGATTCGGGTTAGGAATAGGTACCCCTTCCAGCCGCCACAACACACCACTGGGCGAATTGCCGCGCACCACAATATCATTGCGCGAATCGTTCGACGTAGAAACACCGGCGAAATTGGTCACCAGGCGGCCTACATCATTCCTTCCGCCGCTGTAACGCGTTACTTCTTCCATACTGAAAGTTCTTGCACTTACCGCGCTGTATTCATTTTGCGGTCGCTCTTTTTGCGCGGTGGCGCGCACCACCACATCCTTCATCTCCGTTACATTTTCTTCCATAGTTACATCCAGTTGAACTTGCTTTCCAGCCGTAATCAGTACTTCGGGAATGGTAGCGGGCTTGTAGCCGATATATTGAATCAAAAAGGAATGGCGACCTAGCGGCGCCTGTAACTCAAAAACACCTTTTTCATTGGTCGTAGCGCCGAGGATGGGATTGCTGCCTTGAAGAATCACATTGGCACCAATTAACGGCTGTTCGCTTACCTTGTCGGTAACCGTACCCCGAACCGTTTGCATCAGGCCCGTTTGGGCACGTAAAAACAAACTGGTTGCCCCGAATAATAACGTAAGTAGTAGTGGTCGCATAGCTTTTGTTTGATGGTACAAAAGTGCGCCTAATGAAGACGGGGTGCTTTTTCAGAAACGAAAAAGAGTTGCGTAATTGCGCAAAGTCAAACGAATTGAGATGGCGCCTTGCCTGTCCATTTTCTGAATGCAGCAGAGAACGAGCTGACTTCGCTGAAGCCTAACAAGTAGGCAATTTCACTGATGTTCAGCGTGCGGTTGCGCAGGTGTGAAATAGCGATATCACAGCGCACTTCGTCCAACAACTCGCGGTAACCCGAATGTTCTGCCTTCAACTTCAATTGTAGCGAACGCACGCTGAGCAGCAGCGCCTGTGCCACGTCTTCAATAGCGGGAAGCGCGCCCTTGATGCGTTTACTGATTTCTAATTTCACCGCGCGCACTATGGCCGATTCTCCGGTTTTCTGTTGCAAACTATCGGTAGCCATCTTATCAAACAACAGATACAGTTGCTCATTAGCGTTCAGCACGGGCACATGCGTAAGCGCGGCATCATAAATCATTTTGTTAGCCGGTGCGTTGAAGAAAAACTTAGTGTTCTTGCCAAATAGCGCATCGTATGCCGCAAAGTTAGCGGGCGGCGGGGTTTCGTAATGTACTTCCAGAGGAAACTGTTTCCCCGGCATCACTTTCAAAATATTCAAGGTGAATCCCAATACATACATTTCCAGATTGAAACGGTCGGCATACATCAGCGGCAAGGTGCGTTCAAACAACAGTGTGATGTGCTGTTCATTTTGTTCCAACCGCAGGTTGTAAGAATTGGTATGCAGATGGGTGTAGCGCACAAAATTGGCAAATGCCGTAATGAAGTTGGGTGAATTCAGAATCACATATCCAGCAACACCAAAAACCCCCATGTTGAAGCGGTCCATGATTTTGAAAGCAATTTCATCTTCGCTGATATATTGCGTGAGCACGCGCCACATCTTATCACTCCACGTCCTGGGGTCAAGATGTTGCTCTGCCGGCAAGGCGTCCAAATCAATGCCCGCTTCTTCATATAACTTTCTTTTATCGAAACCATAGCTGGCTACCGTTTCGAAACTTTGCCGGTACATGGCAACGATGGTGTATGGCGACTGATTCGGCATCAGGTCATTCGGCGTTTCTTGCTGGAGGCAAAAAGATACATGAAAATCATCATGAACATAACCGATAGCGCCGTGCTCAGCACGGTGCGCAGTAACAAGTAAAACAGGTTATAAAAGGTTCCGCTTTCCAGCAAAAAATAAAACAACAAATGAACCAGCGTGCCAATGCCGCAATAAATCAAAAACCATCCGGCACCTTGAAGATAAATGCTGGGAGAAATTTCAAATTCTGTACTGGTGGGCGTGATAATTTTAATGAGATAGGGCCGCAAGTAAGCCAGCAACGTATTGGCTGCAGCATGCATCCCCATGGTTCCTAAAAACACATCCAGGAGTAAACCAAAACCAAAACCTAACATCAACAGTAACCAGCGCGGCGTTTCAAAGGGCAGCAAAAAAATAAAGAGCGGATAGATATAAATCGCGGTCATGGGCGACAGGTGAATATTGGAAAAAACCAATACCTGAACGGCCAGTAACAATACCAGCCTCAACAGATTGATGGGAATGGTAGCAATCATTTTTTCTTCACTACGGAAGTGTCCAGTACTTCCAATTCTTTTTTCAGTAAATGATTAACAACATAAACGTAATCCAGATTGTTCATGTTGGCGGAAAGCGTCACCTCGATGTCCAGAAAATTCTTGTCGGCCTCTGCCTTAAACCGTTTCACCCGGCCAATCATAATGCCTTCCGGAAATAATTCTGAATAACCACTGGTCACCACCGTATCGCCAACCGCTATCTTTACGTGCTTCGGAATTTCTTCCAGCCGCGCATCAGTGGCCGATTTTCCTTCCCAATATAATGGCCCAAAATATTTCGATTTCTTCAACTTGGCACCCACCCGAAAATTCTTGTTCAACAACGACATGATGGCGGAATAATGCGGCGTTACATTCACCACCTGTCCTACTACACCATTCAGATTAATCACCCCCATTTGCGGCTGAATCCCCTGAAGCGAGCCTTTGTCGATATACACGTAATTAGATGCCTGATTCACCGTGTTGCGAATCACCTTGCCGGGAATGTATGTGTACAATTGTTCGAATTTCATTTCGGGAGAATCGGTTATCGCTCCCACCATCTTCACATTTTCATATTTCGATTGCAGCAATTGTGCATGTAGCCGGGCATTTTCCGCCACCAGCGAATCGTTTACTGCACCCAGCGACAAATACTCGCTGGCGCGGGCATACGACTGATACACGCGGCCGCTGGCCTCATTGGCCACATTCACATACGCCGCCTGGTGATACCGGTTGTTTTCGTAAATCAGAAAGAAACATACGCCTTCCAACAACAGGAAAAAGAAAAACAGGTAGTACCTGACGAGGAAGCGTAATAGATTATACATGATCGAGGCTTACTCAATTTCAAATAAAATATCTGAAATTAAAAATTGCACTAGTCCATCAGGAACGTAAACCGGTCTATATTCTTCAAGGCGATACCGGTACCACGCACCACTGCGCGCAATGGATCTTCCGCTACATGCACCGGCAGCTTGGTTTTCTGACTGATGCGCTTATCCAGCCCGCGCAGCAAGGCGCCGCCGCCGGTGAGATATAAACCGGTCTTAAAAATATCAGCCGCCAGCTCAGGAGGCGTAGTTTCCAACGCCTTCAAAATCGCTTCTTCAATCTTGGCAATCGACTTATCCAGCGCATGCGCAATTTCTGAATACGACACAATGATTTGCTTCGGAATACCGGTCATCAAATCCCTTCCGTTAACGGCATAATCATCCGGAGGAGAATCAATATCCGTCATGGCCGATCCCACATTAATCTTGATGTTCTCTGCCGTGCGTTCGCCAATCAGCATATTGTGCTGACGCCGCATATAATCAACAATATCCAGCGTAAATTCATCACCGGCCACGCGAATACTCTGATCGCACACAATACCACTCAGCGCAATCACCGCAATTTCAGTTGTGCCGCCGCCAATGTCGATAATCATATTGCCATTCGGCTCTTCTACATCAATGCCAATACCAATGGCCGCCGCCATGGGCTCATACACCATCTTCACCTCCTGGCCGCCGGCTTGCTCAGCACTGTCTTTCACCGCGCGCTTTTCCACTTCCGTAATACCGGAAGGAATACAAATCACCATTTTAAAACGGGGAGGAAAAAGAAACTTCTTCTTCTGAAAAATCATCTTAATCATCTCCCTGATCATATTCTCAGCCGCATAAAAATCGGCAATCACACCGTCTTTCAACGGCCGGATGGTTTTGATGTTTTCGTGGGTCTTTTCATGCATCTGCATGGCGCGGTGCCCTACGGCAATTACCTTGTCGGTGCGCCGGTCAATGGCCACAATAGACGGCTCGTCTACTACTACTTTATCGTTATGAATAATGAGGGTATTTGCCGTGCCCAAATCGATGGCAATTTCCTCCATGAAAAAATTAAATAAGGCCATGCTGCTAACTTCCGCTTTGAATTTCGCCCAAACCTACCTATTTCCGTGAATTTACAGCGGAAAAACTTACTTCCTTGGCCCGCCCGCGCGACTTCCACACACGCGCCTTCATGTTGATCACCACCATGGCCACCATGTAGAACCCCAAACACGGAATTTTGTATCGGTCTAAAGCCCCGAAATTATAGCTGGTAAAACCGCTTACGAAGGCATAGAAAACACTAAAGGTAAGGCAGAAAATCACCAATGAATCACTGCCAATTACCGTGAAAAAATAACCTAACCCGGCTTTGAAAATAGTACGCAGGGTATAGATGAGGAAAAACAGACTTTGAATGGCGGTAATCAACTGAAAAAACGAATGCACCTCCCAGATATACGGCCTGAACAGGGTCACATTCACCGCTAAAGGGAACTTTTGCAAAATACCCCCCATCGAATAATCCAGGTCATCTCCCAGGGTGTACGCCGAACCGCCCAGCGAGCCGTGCCAGTCCTGAATACTCTTGGTCCGCTCCTTCAACGCATCCTGATTAAACTCCTGCGAATTGCTTACAAAGGTGGAGAAACCGAAGAAAATGGCTACTACCGATACCACAATTACCAGCGGAAGCGCGATTCTTCGCAAAGTGCGGTTCCTGATTTTGTCGCGGTAACTCACAAAATACCACAAAAACATACAGGGAACCATGATAACGATGAAGAAGGATCGAATCATCGAAACCACATAGGCCGAAATGGCAATCATGATGATGTTAAACGGATTCAAACGCCCCCGAACAAAGGCATCGTACGAATGATATACCATCAGCATCAGCCCCGAAAGCGTAATCGTATCTTTGAAAATTCCACTTCCCCAGAAAATCACCGAAGGCACCATGAAGATACAGTTGAAAAACTCCTTGGTGAGCATGGGATAGAGATCGGCCAGAAGCGTAAAAATTTTCCAGCTACCGTAGAACGAAATACAGGCAAAAAACAGGGCCGTTACCATGTAGCTGTCAAAGCTGAACAGGTTGAAAATTCCCGCAAAACGAATCACCGTCCACGCCTTGATATCGCGGATGTACAACACACATAAACTGGAACCCACCAAATCAGGGTGATCAATCAACGGCTGAGCCGATAGCAACTTTACCGCCGTATCAAAATCGTTGAAGAAATAATCATAGATGGTGCTGGCCGACGACCAATAATAAGCCGTATCGCCACCCTTGTAGTAATATTGGTAAATCAGCCCGGCTGCCAGCGCGCCAATCAGCTTAAACATAAGCCCCCTGATGAAATACGCCTTCAGCGGCGAACCATCGCGCACCATGGCCGAACGGAACCGATAGGCGAAGAACAAAATGACCATCAAATAGATGGGCGTAAATACCAGGTCGTTCGTCCCTAGAAAATTACTTCGTTCAAAATGTTCAAAACACTTATCGTATGAATCCATCTGGCAGCTAACAAAAATAAGAACTTACACTATACTTGCTGTACGATGTGTGGTATTGCCGGTTATGTTTCCTTTTCTGCCCAAAACCAGATAGCCCTCCTGCAGCAAGCGCTGCAGCAAATGCAAAGGCGCGGGCCTGATCTGCAACGCGCAGAACAACTATCTGCTCACACTGCCTTCGGCCATGCCCGCCTGTCTATCATCGATACCTCCGGCAGCGCCTCACAACCCATGACCGACGATTCAGGACGGTACACCATCGCCTTCAACGGAGAAATTTTCAATTACCGCGAGCTGAAAGCGCAGTTTCTCTCGCATAAAACCGATTTTCATTCTACCTCCGATACGGAAGTGCTGCTGCACCTGTATCGCCAGATGGGCGCTAATTGCCTGCAACACCTCAACGGCTTCTTCGCCTTTGCTATCTACGACCGGCAAGAGCGCACCGTTTTTCTGGCGCGCGACCGCATGGGCATCAAGCCGCTGTTGGTTTACCGCGATGCGCAGCAATTCATTTTTGCTTCAGAAATGAAGGCGCTGCTGCAGTTTCCTGTAGCCCGCCAAATTGATCACGCCTCGCTGGCGCTGTACCTGCAACTCAATTATGTGCCGGGTACGGCTACCATGCTCAGGAACATCAGCCGACTGGCGCCGGGGCATTATCAGATTATTGGAGAAAATGGCGCTTTTCGCGAAGAACGCTGGTACCAGGTGCCCTTCAAGCCCGAAGCGGAAGTAGCGCCCACGCCGGCCAATTACGAAAGCGCAAAAACCGAGCTACGCCAATTGGTAGAAGCCGCCGTACAACGCCGGTTGGTTTCCGATGTGCCACTAGGCTCGTTCTTAAGCGGAGGTATCGATTCTTCAATCGTGGTTTCACAGGCCGTAAAGCACCAACCCGATCTGCACACCTACTCCATCGGGTTTAGCGACGAGCCCTACTTCGATGAAACCTTTTACGCCAACCTGGTAGCGAAGAAATTCAACACCAAACACACCGTCTTCAGCATATCCAAGAACGATATGTTCGAAAACCTCTACCACATTCTGGATTATCTGGATGAGCCTTTTGCCGACTCCTCGGCCATTGCGGTATATATCCTCAGTCAATATACGCGGAAGCATGTCACCGTGGCGCTTTCGGGCGATGGTGGCGATGAATTATTTGGCGGCTACAACAAGCATCAGGCCGAATGGCGCGCGCGGGAAAACAGCCTGGTGAACATGGCCGTGCGCGCCGGATTGCCGCTGTTCCGGATATTGCCCAAAAGCCGTCATTCAAAATTCGGTAATCTCTTCCGCCAACTGGAACGCTACGGCACCGGCCTGCAACTGGGCGCGCGCGACCGCTACTGGCGCTGGTGCGCGTTTATCGACCAGCAGGATGCGCTGGCGCTGCTGCGCTCGCCGGCCGATGCCAACCGGCAGGAAATGGAACGCCGGCAGCATGAAGTACTGCAGTTCATTTCCGGAAAAAACATGAACGATGTGCTGATGGCCGATACGCAAATGGTGCTGCCCAACGATATGCTCACCAAGGTTGATTTGATGAGCATGGCCAACAGCCTGGAAGTGCGCGTGCCGCTGTTAGACTACACCGTGGTGAATTACGCCTTCCGGCTGCCGCAGCAGTTTAAGATTGCGAAAGGCTCCGGCAAGAAAATTTTGAAAGAGGCCTTCCGGCAAGAGCTGCCCGATGAATTGTTCACCAGGCCCAAGCGCGGCTTTGAAGTGCCGCTGCTGCAATGGTTCCGAACGCATTTGCGCAGCTTAATCACCGACGATTTGCTCAGCGATGCGTTCATACAGGAACAAGGTTTGTTTTCGGTGGAAGCCGTGGCAAAACTGAAGCAGCAATTGTTTTCAAACGATCCCGGCGAGGTACATGCGCGCATCTGGGGATTACTGGTGTTTCAGTACTGGTACAAAAAGTGGATGCGATGAAGGTATCGCTGCTCATCCCCGTTTTTCGTCCGCCGCAGCATTGGTTAGAAACGTTACAACAACAGGTTGAATGGCTCGGGCAGCAACCCGGGGTTACGGCTGTTGAGTTGGTGGCGGTTATTGATGGCGATGCTGCAGTAAGCGTGCCGCAGCTTTTACCCGGGAGCATCGTGGTTTTCCGTCACGCTGAAAATACGGGAAAAGGGTTTACCCTGCGCGCCGCTGCTGCCCGCGCCACGGGCGATGTTTGTTTGTATACAGATGTTGATTTGCCCTACACCACGGCCAGCATGGGGCAGTTGCTGGCGGCATTAACCACCAACCAATGTGATATTGCGATGGGCATCAAAGACGCATCGTATTACCAAAACTTACCGGCCTTCCGGGTGGCTATTTCAAAAGGGTTGCGCTGGTGTATTCAACGGTTTTTGCGGTTGCCAACAGATGACACCCAATGCGGATTAAAAGGATTTAATGCGGCGGGCAAGGCGCTGTTTTTACAAACCACCATCAACCGGTATTTATTTGATCTCGAGTTTATTTCGCGCAGTGCGCGCGCGGGTTTACGCATCAAGCCCATTGAGGTGAACCTGCGTGAAGGCGTGCAATTTCACCGCATGAGCTGGACGGTCATGTGGCAGGAAGGTTGGAATTTTTTTAAAATTTTGCTCGCCTGAATCCATAGGGTACCTATAGTCGATAATTTGATTGGATGGCGGCTGCGGCAGCAGGCGCATCAGTTGCAGCGGCCGCCTGCTGCCGCACCGCGCTTTCACTGCAAGTCCTCACGCCGGCCACAACTGCATCTCTTTTGACGGCTCCCTTTGAAGACATCGTAAGTCTTAAAGACTTACGATGTCCCCAGGCCGGCGTTGCGGGCTTTTCGTATCAATCGCTGCCGCTGGGCGTTAGGTGGGGTGGCTATTGGCTTTAAACCAAAGTGTAGCCGTATTTATTTTTGAAACCATGAAACCCTAAGCAGAAAATGGTATTGTCATTTGCTGCATTAAAAATGTGGGGGCTGCAGGGGTTTCACTTTCAATCTAGTTTTAACCTATCTTAGTTTTAGGGGGGCTTCAACACGTCTTTGGTACCATCAAACGAAAGTGGGGCTATTACTACACCAACCTAAAGGGAAGAGAGAAAGTAAATGGCGAACACAGTTTAATTTGCCTCGTGTATAACATCAAACGCACCATCAACATCCTCGGGTTTGATGAATTAATGAAAAAACTAAAAAAATGGCAACCGAATTATAAGAGGGCAGCTATTTTGTCTTCAAAACAGGGCGATTTTAAGCCGTTTACAGCGCAATTTATTTTTGCGCTTGAATTAGCCGCTTAAATTTAACTCGGCTGTAATCCGCTATTTTTTTATTTAGGAGGAAATTAGGATTGAATTTTAGTGGAAAGCAGAATTAAACAGGGTTATTTCACATCCTGACGTTCTGCAGCTACAAGAAGTTGGCGTTTTCGGAGACGAAAACTGTCTGCCAGAGCTGAACTTGCTATGAAGCACAAAGCTCCATTTAACCACTGAACCGCCAATTTCTTGTAGGTGCTGTTATAGCCAGTTTTTCTTTTCATTTCGTTTCAATTTGAGTTCTTCTTCGTTTCCATTCTTTCCACATCATTTCGTATCCCGTTCTGTCGTAATTGTCGTCAGGCATTTGTTTAGGTTTACTTTTCTTGTAAAATTCTTCTACCTTGTCAACAAAGGTTATTATCTCGATTTCGTACTCTTTTTTCGGTATTACGATTTCTGTTTTTAATTCCGTTGTCAGCTTAACCATTTGGTCAATATGCTGAATCCAATAATTGATTCCCGCAAAGCAACCTTGAATATGAACGTCTGTATTATTTTCAAGGTGATCAATATGGTGTCCGCAGCAAGGGATCAAATGTTCACCAACTAAGCTTTCTGGGTTGTGATTGTTGTCAACTGTTCTTAATAAATGAACTGACATTGCACTTAATGTCCAGTGATTTTCTTTTTCTCTGCGGTCAACAATAATTTCATTCCCAATTCTAACTTTCACTTGTCCGTGAGCACATAAGTCAATTTCTTCATGGGTGTCTTCCAACCAGTGAATGTCCAAAAGATCTATTTCAAATTGTTTGTCTTGCATTTTGCTTTGTCGACCTAAAATTGGCTATAACGTCAGACTGTGAATCTACCTCAAAAAAATAGTTTTCCATAATACGGCTTAAGGCATGATTTCTGCTGATTGTCGGCATGAATTACGTTCAGGGAAGTAACCGGCTGCAAATGACCGTTTCCAGTCTGGAAGATCAGATAGAGGCTGATAATCCGGTGCGGTTTATTGATGCATTTGTGGAGAAATTGGATTTATCACAATTGGGGTATCAGGAGGTGGTTTTGAAAGAAGAAGGCCGGCCGCCTTTTCATCCCAAATTATTCCTTAAGATTTATTTGTACGGTTACCTTAACGGTATTCGCAGTAGTCGCAAGCTTGACCGCGAATGCTTTCGTAATCTGGAGCTGCAATGGCTCACCGGATACCTCTTTCCTAACTATCACTCTATTGCTGATTTTCGAAAACTCAATAGCCGCGCCTTGCGCAACACGTTTAAGTTGTTCGTTCTGTTTCTAAAGGAAGCCGATCTCGTTTCTGGTAAGCATGTAGCCGTGGATGGCACCAAGGTGCGTGCCCATAACAGCAAGAAAAACAACTACAACCCTAAAAAGATTGAACGGCATTTACTGTATATCGAAGAAAAGACCAGTGAATACCTGGCTGCCTTAGATGAAAACGACAAAGGTGAAGTGTCCGTGAATGACATCCACGCCAAACTCAAACGACTGGCAGAAAATAAAATCCGTTATGAGGCGCTGGCCGAACAATTAGAACAAAGCGGTGAACCCCAAATCAGCACCACCGATGCCGATGCGCGAGCCTTGCTGGTACAGGGGCAGGTAGTTGAGGTGTGCTATAATATGCAGGCCGCTGTTGATGAAAAACACAAATTGATTGTGGCTACCCACACCATCAATCGCAACGACCGCAATGCCCTTTACGATATCGCACTGGAGGCTAAAATCAACCTATCTGAAGAAGATCTGTTGGTGACCAGTGATAAGGGCTACCACAATGCCCGGCAATTGCAGCAGTGTAAGGATGCAGGTATCACCACCATCTGCGCGCAGCAGGAGTTAGTGAACAGCAACGACCATGGCACAACCCCAGCGTACCTCATTACCCAGTTTAAATACAACAAACGCACCGATACCTACCGGTGTCCCCAAGGAAGTATTTTACGCACTCAAGGCACCTGGCACGTAAAGGCGCGATTATACGCCTTACCGGTTTAAAAAGTATCGAACACCCGATTGTAAAGATTGCCCAGCCAAACACCTCTGTACCGGCCGGGCCAAGGGCGGCAGAGAGATAGAAAGAAGCGAGTTTGCCGGGGTGGTTGAAGAAAACGCCAAACGTTACCAAAAGAACTACGCCACCTACCGAAAACGGCAAGAACTAAATGAACACGTCTTTGGTTCCATTAAACGAAAGTGGGGCTATTACTACACCAACCTAAAGGGAAGAGAGAAAGTAAATGGCGAACACAGTTTAATTTGCCTCGTGTATAACATCAAACGCACCATCAACATCCTCGGGTTTGATGAATTAATGAAAAAACTAAAAAATTGGCAACCGAATTATAAGAGGATAGCTGTTTTGTCTTCAAAACAGGGCGATTTTAAGCCCATTACAGCGTATTTATTTTTTGAGCTTAAATTAGCAGCCTAAATTTAGCGCGGCTGTAATCGGCTATTTTTTAATTTAGGAGGAAATTAGGATTGAATTTTAGTGGAAAGCAGAATTAAACAGGGTTATTTCACATCCTGACGTTTTGCGGCTTGGCGAAGTGCGGGACTTAGAAGCACTACACTTTCACTAAGCACAAATGTAAATAAAAAGCACTACCGTTCAATTAAGCACTTCACCCCGCATTTCGCCAAACCGCTGTTGGCAGATGCGCTTCTGTCTCCGGTCGTGTCAGGTTGTTACCCGTCAATCGTGTGTCAAACTTGTCAAGTTGGTAATAGTCCGGTCAAGTGTCGCCCGTGCGGTGGCAAAAAAATTAAAAACACGAAGTGAGGGGAAAGAAAAAATAAAATTCTTATTGGGCAGGAAAAAAGCACACTCTTTTTGCAGCTTTGGTTTGCGGGTTGGCCTGTAGCGGCTGTAAAATGTGTGTGCTTTTCGTGCGGTTGCCTATTCGTTTTTTACCAAGTAGTTTTTCAATTCCATACCTGTGTCGTAACCATATCCTTTCAAGTCAGCACCTGCTGAATGAAAAAATAAGTCCCAAAATAGTTTTACGTTTTCAATTTGTCGCCCTGCAAACGCTCCCGCTTCTTTGGTGCTTGTCGCACCGTAAACCAAAATTTTCACACCGTGCAGGTCGGGTATTTTGTTCAGGTCTTTCAGTTCGGTTACTTTCCTGTTCACATCTTCGTCTTTCAGTCTGCCAAAGGTGGTAAAGTCAAAAGTCCGTGCAGCATTTTCGTTCACCATGTCGCTACAAATCACAATGCAGGTTTCGTATTCGTAGTTGTCGTTGCCCTGTGCATCGTTCAGCAATTTGTCGGTTTTGCTTGTGTAGCTTTTGCCGTTCTCCACCAAACTTTTTGCTTCGTTCAAGGCGTTCACAATGTCGGTATAGTTGCCGCAATGTTTACGTTCTTGTCGTTTGGCAACAATGGTGTTGGCAAGCTCGTCTTTCACCGTCTGCAAAAGGTAACGTCTTAACCTTGCACGGCTGCTGTCTGCGGCATGGTTTACACCGTCCATTTTGTTGCTAAAATCCGTTTCAGCAAGGTTAAAACTGTAAATGCGTTCCGCTTTGTTTTGGCTGCAAGCGTCAATAAACTGCACCGTCAGCTTGTCTTTTTCGCCCATGTTGGGTAAAATAGTTTCCTGTATGGTTTTAATGTAACGTTCAATTACATCTTGCGGCACACTGGTTGAGTTATCAACCAGCACAATAAAGTTTTTGCGTTTTTCGGTGTTGCACCCCGCAAGTATCAGCAAGGTGCAACTCATTAAAATCAATGTTATCTTTTTCATGTTCATCATTTTTTTTATCGGTTAATAATGTTTTGCGGTAATTGTTTGCTGTGTCCATTCATTTGCTCTTTGGCAATTACCAAAGTGGGCTGTATTGGCGTTTGGTGCAATACTTCTTTTTGGTAGCGTTGCACTGCTTCTTTTTCAAAACTGTCGTGGGTTTCGCAAAAGTGTCCTGCAGTATTTTCCTTTTCTATGCCTTTGTTCAGGTTGTAGTTTTCTTTGTAAACCTTAAACTCTTGCAATAATGCCCAACGGTCTTGCACTTCACGTTTAAAATGGTCTTCCATTTTTTGGTTGTTGGTGGCAACCTTGCTTTCCATTTGTGCTACTGCTTTTTCCGCTTTCGCAATACGCAAAGTGTTGTTGTAAGGGCTGGTGTAGCGGCTTCTTTCATAGGCAAGGTAGCCAATAAAAATGGGCAACATCATTCCAAAAATTATCAAAAAGTTGTTGGCGGTTTCATCGCCACTGTTGCCTTCCAACACTATGCCTCTGCGTTTGCACAAGTAGTAAAACGCAATTTCAACTCCAACGCAAATGCAGGTAAGTATTGCAATCTCAATCCAGTTTCGCTTAGGTGCTTCTTCTTGTTTGTAAGCAGGTTTGTTTATTACTGCCGCCATCCATCTTTCAAAAAGGTAAAGGCAACCGCCTGTAATACCAATGGCAACTAACGCCCTAACGGTAATCCAAAACCAACCTTTTCCTTCCATTAAGGTTTCTACGGCAAAGTAGTTACATGCCGCTTCGGTAATAATCAATACCACAATCCAAAAGCCAAGTTTTTTCACCTTGCCTTTTATTTCGTCCCATTCATCAGCATTTATGGTCGGGTGTTCATACCACTTTGCCAACTTCGCCTTTGTTGTTTTTATGGCTTCCGCCAATTTCTTGTTTTGGTTCTTTAGCTTTTCGGCTAAAGCCATTGTGCTTTGCATCAGCCAGTTCATAACCTGTGCTGCAAATCCTTTAATGCCTTCGGCATTCTTAAACCACTGTTTATACCAAAGCATAAACCAAGTGTAACGTGGTAGCAGGTGTTTTGTAATTGCTTTCATCTTTTTTCTGTTTTAAATTGTTTTAAAAATTATTGTCTGATTACTGTGTTATTACTGTTACGGTAGCTCCATTTACAGTAATGGTGGTGCTGCCGCTACCTTTTATCTGGTAGGTAGTTCCGTTAATTGTTACCGTTGTTGTGCTGCTGCTTGTGCCAACTGTGTTCACATTCCAGTTGTTGCCGTTGTTGTTGGGCTTGGTGGTATTCCAACCGTTGTTTAGGTAAGGCGTTTCGCCAATGTTGTTCTTGCCGTTCCACGCATACACATCCTCACGGTTGTATTTTTTTAGTGCTGCGGTTTGTAACAGCGTAGCTCCAACATTTCTGCTATCAGGCGGCACTACGCCAATGCCCCAACCTTTTTCGGTTGTTTCTATAAAGGCGTATTTCTTACCGTTGTAAGTGTAATAGCCGTTGCAGTTGGCACAGTTAATGGCGGCTGCCATGTGTCCGGGCAAACTCACCATTACTGCATCAAAACCAAAGGTTTTTAGCAAGGCAACCAATAAGGCGGCTTTATCTTCGCAATCGCCACCTTGCTCTACAAGGGTTTCAATCGGGTATTTGGGGTAATCCCAACCGCCATTGTAAGGGTCGCTTTTGTAGGGTATGGCTTGCTGCACAAAGGCAGTTAAATACTCCGCCAACGTAAAACCCGTGTAGCCAAGTTCTTTAGCATCTTCGTCAAGCACTTTGGCTAACTGCAATAAATAAGGGTGGCTGCTATGCTCTGTGGCATAGTTTTCTTTGGGTTGCGTTTTAGACAACCCTTTGTAGTAAATGTAACTGTTGTAATTAAAAGTAAAGTCGTTGGTAAAAATATACCCGCCATACTTCCATTGTAAGGTGCGTTTGTAAACGCTGTTCTGTGCCTGTGCTGTGTAAGCACCAAGCAAAAGCATCATCAGCAGTTGGCATTTGAGCCACGCTGAAACTGTTTTGGTGTAATTAAAATACTTCATCATCATTGCTTTTTTAAGTGAATGAATTTTTAGGATAGTTGACTGCGGGCATAAGCCCAGAGTATCATTCGCTTAAATCGCTTTGTTCAGAAGTATTTCAAAGAACGGGTCAAAAGTAAGAAACGCCTACTTAGCTACATTTAGCTGGCAATCTCATTTTGCTTTTATTGTTTGTATTTTCTCAATCATATTGCAAAGTAAAGAAACACTCAATTAGATGAAATTATCTGCCTCATCATCATCAAGTGTATTCCCATTTCTGAAAAAATCGTCAATATTTTTCAGGTCTTTATCCGTTGGCTCTTTCTTGTTTGTATCTTCTTCGGGGTCGGAATCTTCCTCTTGGTCATAATCATAATATTGCAGGCTGAACTCAATTCCATTCCTGTTCAGCCAGTTTTTTTCTTCGGGTAAAATACCTTTGAACGAAACAACTTCCTCAAGGTTAAATCCTAATTCAGTATTTAATAGCGAGGTTGCTGCTCCATTTAAAAGTTTCTTTGTCCATTCTTCAATGGAATATGTTTTCCCCTCTTTGTCTGTGTATTCATCACCATGCTCGTTACGATTGGTTTCTACTTCTTCATCAAAAGATTTACTTCTAAAAATGCAGTAGGTATGTATTCTTGGATTATCTTCTTTGAAAAGCCTACTGAATGCACTACTTTGTTTGAAATAAAGAGCCAAACATATTCTCCGTGCTGTTAGTATGGCTTCAATAGAATTAAGCAGCAACCCAAATCGTTTTGAAAAATCCTGTAAGGATTCGTCCAGTTCCCCTTTCAGGTATTTCAAATAATAGTCATGCCAAATTAAATTACTTGATTCGGTTATTCCACTTTCAAATGATTCCCATTCTGTTGAATTTCGTTTTTCAAGATACTCTTCATAGTATGAGTGTTTGCGTTTCTTTTGTGGTTTCATCCAACTTGCCTTATCAGGCATTGCGGCAATCACTTCATTCATTTCATTGCATTGTTGCTCTAACAAGTCTTTAAATGCTTTCCATTGTCCGGGTTCTTCCAAATTATCTTTTTTATACATCGTAAACCGAACACCTATCTTGTTCCGTATCTGATGAACCAAAAATTCCGCTTGCATAGAAAGAGTAAACAAAGCCCTGAATCCAATCTTACCTGTATGCTCCAACAATTCATATCCCTGCATTTGCTGCATATACAAGCCATTTTTTAAACGCCAGTCAGATACAACTGCTCTAACAGCCAAACCGTCATCTGACTGTAAGTATTTCCAAGCATCTTCCGCATTGTCAAATGGAACTACTATAAAGCTGTCGGACAAATTATCAACTACATATTGAAGAAAATCTGTTTCATCTTCCACAACAACAACTTTGTGTTTATTCTTATCTTCTTTAGTTGATGAAATATCCTGTTGGAAGTTATCACTGGTCAGGAATTTTACACATAGGCGAATAAAAGATTCTCTTTCCGTTTCAAAACCTGATTTGTCGTTTTGCTTTACTTTATCGGAAAGAACTGTAAGATATGTGCTTAACTTTATTTCATTCTTTTGGGCTTCATTCAAATAAGGCGAAACACTTTTTATTGTTTTTACAACAACTTCTTCGCCTTGTTCAAACTTCAAGTCGTGTTTCAGTTTTTCAATCACAATTCCTTTTAAATCGCAGGACGAAACAGTAACATCATGCAAAGCGGCATTGCTTAACGGTTCAATACTTTCAAGTAACTTTTTAAAATCGGACTCTTTAAACGGTGCTTCCAAAAATGCTGAACCTCTGCCGAAAAGAATTTTGTATTTAATTTCTTTTTCGCTTTTCTGTTCAAAATATTCTTTTTGTATCGGACTGTAAAAAATAATGGGTGCTTTTGATTTTAGTTTCGTCCGCAGTTCATTGGCAATTTCAAATCCGTAATTTTTACTTAGATGTCTTCCTTCCCAATTCAAATGAACATTTACCAAGAAAATACTTTGTGCATTATCAATATTTTTTGGAATAGCTGAAATGCTATAAATATTTTCGCCTCCGTTTATTTGCAGAGTTCCTTCATTGCATATATGATAAATCGTTTTAGTCATTTGATAATTTTAGATTACCGTTATTTCCTTCGGAAACAAATCTGAAAGGTTTGCCAGCATCATCTTTCCAATTTATAGTTACCCTTCTTTTTACTTGCCCTTCTTGATTTAATTCCGTGAATAATTCTCTGTGGTCAATATTGTTCAGTATTGAGTGCATTCTTTCCTTAATTTTTTGTCCCCAAACATCTGGTTGCTGCTTAGGTCTGTATGGCGAATTGTAAAACTGAATCCAAATGTATAATAACCGAAATTTGCAAATTGGTTGTGCAAGCCAACTTTTATACTTTTCAATTTTCTCTCCTTTGTCATTTACTATAATTTCACCGATATTATTCAGTTTATATTCTATAGCGAATTTCACTTCATGGTTTTGTTCCGAATCTTCTAATGCAAGAAGCCAATAATGAAAATACAATATAACATCATCCATAAAAAACACTCTATGGCTTTTGTAATGTGCTGTTGCATTTCTGACAGCCATAAAAAACCTTTGATGTAAATTGAAACTTATATCATCTTGGTTAAATTCAAATACTTCGTATATTTTTCCAAGATTAGAAGCAATAGAAGTGGCTGTAAAATTATTGTCTTTGCTGCTGAAACTTTTTGCAAACAAATCTTCTCGTTTTAGGTAAGAACGAATTGCAAAATATGCGTCAGTCAATATTTCAATGACATGGGACTTTTCGTTTTTGCTTACCTTTCTCATTCCTTTATCGGGTGCAGAAGGATAAATGTCGTTAGAATACCACCAGTTAGCGGTATTACAGTTTTTCAACTTCTCAATTCTTCGCCAAAAGTCCTTTAAATGCTCATATATTTCGGCATGGTCGCCAACGGTAAACCTTTCAATGCTGTTTTTTATACACTCGTAATTGAATTGCTTTTGTGAGTTTGGCACATCAAGCCTTGCATCTTTGGCTGTCCAATCATCAATTCCGCTTCTGTCTAAAAATTGATAATATCTAATTTTACTGCTGGACGAATGTATAAGCATGGGTATGCCGCCATTCATATTTTCTTTTACGTGCTTGTAAAGGCGGTAGCCGCTTATATCTTCTAATTGAGCAAAAGTTTTCCAAGTATCGGTTTCGTGTGATTCTTGCAAATAGAAGTCGGAAATAATTAAATCTGCCTGATGAACTTTAGTTTTGAAATTGGTGTCTTTTATTTTATCTAAGCTAAATTCATTATTGGGTGCTTCATTCTTTTGGTATGAAGCATAGTATAGTGATTTCTGATTGTCAAAAATCGTATTAAAAACAGTTTCCCATTCTTTAGTTTGGTCGTCTATCACCACCATATTTTTACCATTGGCGTTTATTTTGGTTCTGCCATTGAAAGACCAACCCGACAATAGATTTTCCGAAGCATTATTGAAAATATTCCAATCTTTTTTTGCTTGCAATCCTGCAACGCAATTATTCCAGTTAAAAGGAACATTAAAGAAAGGGTGATGTTCCAATACAGCGTTTTCGGGTTTTAACTTTACTAAATTCTCAATCGTGATGGGTGAGAAAAAGGCAACTTTCAGTTCTTCTTGGTTGTCCTCGTATATCTTTAAAAGATGCCTGTAAATGGCAACTCCGTTTTGTTGCTGAAAATTGTATTCCTCATTAGTATCTTCCGAATCAAAAACACAATGAACATTGATTAAGTAAACTACATCATCAAAACCTTTTGAGTTTCTTAACTCTTTAATAGTAGCACCAAAAGTTTTTCCTGACACAATTACAATGTGAAAAGGTGGATTGCCGCCTAAATCAGCACCCTCATTTTTCCAGTCTAAATTATCTACTACAATAATGTTCATTTGTTCAGTCTTTGCGTTACAGCTTTTTCTAATTCACTCTTTGCATTTCGTAATGCAGCATCGTTTTCATACACATAATCAAACGGTAATGAAGTTGCCAGTTTTTTTAGTGGGTTTTCAATGGCAGGGTCAACCAAAAAAAAATCCCACACCGCCCCAAAAGTTTTTTCTTTATCTCCATTGCCGTCTTTCCATGCTTTTTTAAGGTTGTTGTAAGGCAAGTCAACATTCGCATCTGTTTCATTCCAAAAATCTGTTTTGTTGGCAGAATACCATTCGCAAAAAGCAAGTTTGCCATTAAAAGAAGTTCTCAAACTTTCCCTAAATGTATTTGCTTCTGCATCGCCATTCAGTTTGTGGAATATTACTCCCAATTCAAAATCTGTTGTGCCGTTTATCTGCTCTTGAATTTTCTGTGTGTAATCAGAAAACGAACACTCATCATCTTTCAGCCAGATTAGCAGTTTTTTGTCTGACGGGCTGTTGGGTAAACTTACAAAACCGCCATTCTGAAAGCCCCAAAGTCCATTAAAATCTTTGCTTGTTGCTATGATTGCTAAATATTTCATGTTGCTATATTTTGTTTTTTGTTAGTTCAAGTAATGTTTTGCTTAGTTGCAGTTTATTGATTCGTTTGCCAAGTATCAACTTACTAAGAGTGCCAAAGGGCAAAATTTTGTAATCGCCTTCAATGCCGTGTGTTGTTCCGCTTCCTGTTGTTACCACAAGGTTTATTCCCTCGTTTTTATTCAGCAGTTCTTTTACAAAATTGCTGTTTGCTGTCAGTAGTTCTTTCAGTTTTGTTCGGTGAATAATCATAACATCAGGTTTAATGCTTATCGTTTCAATTTTGGAACTACTTATTTCGTTGCCTGTTTTCTTATCATTCCATTTTTGATTTTTTCTGCAAGCTGAATGGGACGGAATATTGGTTTCTAATTCAATATTTCCCTTGTTAAACTTCACTTTCAGGCAATGTTCGGTTTTCTCATTTATTTTTTGTTTCAGTTCTACCTCGCCCAAATGTGTAGCTAAAAAAACATTGGAAGCCCAAGCCAAATCAAACAAGGTAAGATTGAATTTGCCGTTTTGTTTTTCCCATTTCCAAAAATCGCTGCGTTGTTCTTCTCGTAGTTTACTGGCTTGGTCAGTATCGTTTATTGTTCTTACACTTTGCTCCGCAACTCGTTCATCAATCACCAACACTTTCAGCAGCCCTGCTTCTTCCAATTCATAAGCCAACAAGTTGGTCTTGTTTTCAATATCGTATCGGGAAATGTAATCAAAATCGGGGTTGTTCTTGTCAATCAATATCCATGAATGATTGGTGTCCACAAAAGATTTTTCTTTTGAAAACTTGCCAATCAAACCACCGTGCCTGTCAAAAAAGACATTCTTTTCATCTGCTATCGTTAGCCCTATGTTTAAATCTTCATTAGAATATATTTTCAGGTTCTGATGTTCTTTATACTTTGCTTTAAACTTTTCGGTTGGTGGCGTATTATTATTCTGCTCAAAAAACAGATGAATATTTGCTTTTTCATCACCTCTTAATTTTTTGAGCCATACTTCGTATAAATGTTCAATTTCTTTGGTTTTATCGTTTTCAACTTCGCTGTATTTCAAAACCCGTGCAGGCAATTCGCAAGCAATTTCAGCTTTCTTTTTTTTATACAAATCATCAACAAGAACAGCAAACCCAAATGACTTGTGAATATCGGACTTGCTGTAATCTTCTATGGTTTTGAAATGATAAAATCCGTTATTATTTACCTTTTCGTGAAAATCGCCAATGAAAACTGCCTTCTTGGGTTTGGCAATTTTGAATTTGTAAGCCAGTTTGCCTTCGTGAAGTTCTGCTGTTAATGCTTTCTTGCAGTTTTCATCATTGAGTTCCATGCCCGCCAACAAACAGGCATTTACTTTCATATCTATCAGCCCTAAATCTTTTCGTTTAAGAATTTCGGTTTGAATACTATCGTTAAACTCTTTTATTTTTTCTTCGCTAACAACACTGCAATTATCTGTAAGTGTAACGGTGATGCTGTCATCTTTCTCATCTGATAAAAGCAGGATAATTTCTAACCCGTCAATTTTTGTATTGCCGCCATGTTTGGCAGAATTGCGGATAAAGTTTTCAAGTATGGAATACAAAGCATGTTTTCCCAAAGTCCCGGGAAGCGATACTTCAATATCTGTTTGATTGTTGCTAAATTCTATTTTGTCATAAGGATATTCCAGTTTATCATTTTTCAGCCGCAAGTAAGGTAGGTTTTCGCTGCAATAAAGTTTCGTGTTGTTTGTATCAAAATATTCAGCGTAGAAATTTTCCTGCTTTCCGTTATTCCACTTTACTCTTAGTTGGAGTTTGTTGTTTGTCAGGTTTCCGTTGGTGTCTTTTTCATAATTGATATTTTCATTGGCGGCAATGTTGTCCATGAGTAAAGTATTCTCTACAAACGGACGGATAACATCTTGAAAAAAATAAGCCGATGAAGGACTTGAAAAGTTGGTGATATAAGTCAGGTATTCGCTTCTTTCATCACGGTATTGATTGAAACGGTTTAGCAGGTCTAAAATAGTGTGGTAAAGTTTTGTATCTGATAAGTCGGCATGAGATTTCCCGATGCGTTCTAATACTTTGTCTAATGTGGCTCTGTTGGAAACGTGGCTTGTTATATGATGTGCCATATTTCGGTTGATGATGTCGGAAATAGAAGATTTTGTAGCTTGAAGTTGGATGTCGTTATAAAAATGTTCCGTTACGAATAAATAAAGATAATCTTGATTTATCTTGTTTATAATAACGCTTTTATCTTTCCCAATATCCCCAGAAAAAATAAAATAAGCAGAGCATATAATTGGTTCACTTTGTTCTTCTTGTCTTCTAAGAACAACATAAGACCACAGCGTAGATTTTGCTTCAGGGAAATACTTTTTTATTTTTCTTTTCCAAGCATTCCAAAAAGGTTTCAGTTTATCTTTATTGCGAAACTCCTCTGTATTTTCCTCAAGGTTAAATTCATCTTCATCATAAACATGGTGTGTTTTACATTCACATTTATCCAAAGAAGTCCCTCCTGCTTTTGTAAATCTACCGTATTTTGTAGCTTCTTCATATTTCAAGAATGTAAGCGTTCTTAGTTTTTTCAAATCAGTCCCAACATAATCCTTTTCAAATTCTTTGTATTTTTCATACAGGGAGCAATTTTTTAATATTAGCTTATGGGTTAGTTTTCTAAGACTAACATCACTTGGATAAATTATCTTGGCAGAAATCAAATCAGTACCCGAAATATCATTAAGTATTTCATTCAGTTCCTTAATATATCGGTCTATCAATGAATTATTTGCCATAATGTAAATTTATAATACCCTTACTCAATATTTGAATAATGATGTTTTTGATAATCAATTATATCACTAAACTCCAATGCCGAAAAACTGAGTTTCCCTGTAAAATAGTGCATAGCCCCACGAGGCACTACCACACAATCTCCTTTCCCCGCAATGGTAGAATATTTTTCTCCTTTGGAATTTTCCCATTCCAAAACACCTTCTCCGTCAAAAACAATGGCAATGATGTGTGATAAATGAACGTGCAGTCCTTCTTTTGCTATTTCGTTTCCGTCAATAATCACAACGTTAAGCCCTAATTTGAAATCGGAAAAATTCAAATCTCTTTTTTTGCCTTCTAACATAGTAAAGTGTTTTACACACTTATTCAGAAAGTCTATGGGAATAGGTGTGGCTATGGCATATACGTCAGAGTTGCCCGGACTGTCAAGATTTACAAAATCTTTCAGTACCAAACATTCTTTGTTTTCAAGTGCATTGAATATTGTTTCTAATTTTTCGTTATCAGTTTTCACTATTAGTTTTCTTTTTTATTCGTATAGTATTTCTCTACAAATGACAAGTCTAAAACCTTGTTAAGTTCCACATCGTTTTTCAAGAATCCCAAGTCCTTCATATCTTTTATCATCAGTTCCCACGAATTTTTATCTGAATACAACACTTTTTCGTCATATCCTTCAAAGTAGCTTTTGCCAAGTTGTAAACCCAACAATTCCTTTTCTTCGTTAATTGAATTATCAAACTTCTTCAACGATGCTATTGCTTCTTTAGAATTTGTAAGTGAATATTCCCAACCCTGAATCATCGTATTGATGAAATTCTGCACCAACTCAGGATTTTTTTCTATTGTTTCCCTTTTGCAGAAATAAGCAGGTCCTTTAAAATCAATACCCAAGTTTTTAGGCTCAAGCACATTGTATTTTATGCCTAACATATCCAATTCAGGTAACACTTCGTAATTAAAAATTGGTCTTAAATCGCACTCATCTCCCGAAATAAAGTTCTTCAGTTCAAAAGGAATAGGAACAGGTTTGAAACTTTTATTTCGTTCAAGTCCTGTTTTTTTCAACATCACTTCATACAGATAAATAATATTACCACCCGGCAATTCTCCAATACGTGTACTTGGTTTAATGTCTTCAACTGATTTAATATTTTTCTCTGCCTTTGATACCCATACTCCTGGTGAATTGTAATTTACCAATCCGATAATTACAAAATCAGCACCTTTGTCGTTGGCAGAAAGCACCAAATCAGCACCCGCCACACCAAAGGTATTCACGCCAGATTCTACCAACTTAATAGGGTCTAATCCAGGTCCGCCTTTATCAAGTTTTAATTTTAGCGAGTTTTCTTCGGCAAATTTTTCTGCTCCTACTACTTCGCCTGCAAAAGAACAGGTGGTAAGCCAGTTTAACCTAAGACTTGCTTCGGTTTCAGACGTTTTTTTATTCCAATTACAACTTGAAATCAAGCCCACAATAAAGCAACTGATGATTAACTTTTTCATGCTATTTTGTTTTAATTTCATACAATGTTAAATCGAATTTCATTGAGTTCCACTCAATCATTTTTTGCTTCTCAATTCTTATGTCGGTATAGCCGTACTCATATAAAATGCTAATCAGCTTATCGGGTAAGCCCCATATATTAGAAAATCCTATCAGCAGTCGTCCGTTTGGTTTTAGGAATGACTTGGAGTTACTGACAAAATTTTCAAGCGAATTATATTGAAAGTCAAATACTGACTTTTCAAGCATATTTAATTCATCTATCTCCGAATAACAGAATGGTACATTCCAAAATATCGTGTTAAATTTTTTGTTTGGAACATCGCTGAATATATCTGACACAAAAAACTCCGTAGAGTGTTCAACATCGTTAAGAATTGCATTGGCTTTGGAATTAGATACGGCATCTTCGTTAATATCCACTCCAGTAACATTAGCCCCAATTAATGCCGCAATAACAGAAGTAACACCTGCACCAACACCAATTTCTAAAAAATCTTCATTAGGCTGTATTTTTATCGCTTCGGAAAAGAATTTAGTATCATCGAATTTATCAACAGGGAAAACATTCGGATATTGAATAAATTTTCTGTCCAAAAGTATTACCTCTCGTTCTAATTGGTCATTTTGAATATCACGCACAATAGTATCTAAATAATTATACATATTGTTTCTTGATATGTCGTCAATCCAACGTTTTATTTTTTCAATCACTACATCCATTTTATTCTTCTTTCTATTAACCAAATAACTCCAAAAAATGCAAGACCAAGCAAAGCGGAAAGTATAAGCGAACTCATCATCATTTCCGGTTCTAATCGCAATGCACTTATATAAAGATTTCTGCCCAACCCTATTTCTGCTCCACTGAACTCCGCTACAATAGCCCCAATCACCGCTAACGTTGCACTTATTTTTAGTCCTGCCATAATGCTTGGCATAGCCAAAGGGAAATATACATTGCGTATGCGTGTCCATGTATCGGCATTGTATATGTGCATGAGTTCGTGTATGTTTTGGCTAATGGCTTTATAGCCCTGTGCAAAATTTACAAAAATGGGAAAGAAGCACATTAAAGCTGCCATTGCTATTTTAGAACCCAAGCCAATGCCCAACAAAATGATAAAAAACGGTGCTAATACAATCAACGGTATTACCTGTGAGGTTATCATAATGGGCAATACAAAATCAATGAGTTTGGGTTTGTAAAAGCAAAGTATCATGATTCCAAAACTGAAAACCGTAGCTATCAATAAGCCTGCAAGGGCTTCAATCAAGGTGGTTTGCGTGGCTTGTAAAAGCGAAGCGGAATTTTCGCCAAAGTAATCCGCCACTAAAGACGGTGAAGAAAGTAACAGCCTTGCCGTTTGGCTTGTGCTGCCAAAATACTGCCATGCCGCCAGCAGCATTACACTAAGCAATATGTATAGTATCTTGTTTTTCATTTTTTCTGTTTTGTCCATTCATTATAGCATCCTGTATAGGCAACATATAGTTCTCGTAAACGCTATTCATATATCCCGAAATATTGTTTACCCTTTGCGTAATGCTGTAATCGCTTTTTATTTCCTTTCGGGTTTCAATGCCGCCAAAACTGTTCATTACAATTACATGGTCTGCCAGTAGCAATGCTTCCTGAACATCATGCGTAACCACTACCACCGTAGTATCTGTTTCCTCTCTTAATTTTTCAAGTTCCACATACAGTTTGCTTTTCCAAGCAATGTCCAAAGCAGAGAATGGTTCGTCCAACAAAAGCAGTTCGGGCATAGTTGTAAAGCTGCGAGCCAATGCCACCCTTGTTTTCATACCGCCTGAAAGTTGTTTGGGTAAGTAATTGCTGTATTCTTCCAGCCCTACGGCTTTAATCAGATTGTTTGTTTTCTGCTCGTTGGCGTTTCCTTTGATTTTTAAAGGCAGTTCTATGTTTTGCTTTACCGTCAAATGCGGCATCAGCGTAGCTTCCTGAAACATAAAAGCCAACTTTCCTGTTTGGCGGTATTGGTCGGGTGTTTTGTCGTCTATTGAAATTTCGCCTTGTAAATTGTTGCCTTTTGTATTGGGCAAAATTCCCGAAAGAATACGCAACAAAGTAGATTTGCCGCAACCCGAAGCACCTACAATAGCCAAAGTTTCACCTTTGTCCAATGAAAGGGAAATGCCGTTTAGCACCGATTTATTAGCGGTGTAAGCGAAACTGATATGTTGGCTGTTTACAAACACTTATTCTTTTTCTATTTTACGTTACAAAGGTATTTTTCTAAAAATTATCTGTAATTATCCCGAACGCTTCTTTCATCTTCTGCCACAAAGGTAGATTTGGGTGAGTTATCCGAAGTTATCCGTTGGAGAAACATAAGGAAATACCCACTCTGTTAATCGTGGATAGAAGTTCTAAATCGTATTTCATAAGAATCAATCTCCTCATTTAAAGATTTTAAAACGCCTCTTTGCGGCAACCAGTTTTCATCATATTGAATTGTTTGCTCAAAGTTTATGCTGTTACTGAAATTTTTCTCGGTTACGGTAAGATTGTGCGTATCGGCAACCCATTCATTCCGTTTACGGATTTTTCCGTCTGCGATAAGTTCCTTAACTGTTGATATTAAGTATTCGCCTTCATAACTGTTTTGCACCAATTCAATGCCTGTTTTAAACTGTGTTTTTTTCTCAATTAAACGGTTAAAATCATCGTAGGTATAAACTGAATTTGAACTTTCACTACCGTCAGCCACAAAAATCCTTTCCTGTAAAGCTAATTTTGCAGCATTGTATTTATACTCAAAGAACTTTATCAATTCCTTTTTGGCATTAAGTATTTCTTTTTTTACAAGGAGTTTATTGGCATCATAAGTATAAGCCGTTATTTCTTCGGGCAAGCCGTCAAAGCCAATATTGACAATGGTGCTTACATTATCATCCGCATTGTATTCAAACAAATATTTTGTAGTTGCTCCGTATTCACTTAAATCAAAACGGATTATTTTTTCAAGTTTATTATTCTTATTGTAGATAAACTTTGTAAAATCCGCTTCGCCTCTTATGTATCTTCTTAAATATTCATCTAACTTGTCATTTTCGTTAAACTTCCATAGTTCCTCTAAAATTTGGCTCTCGTTGTAACCAAAACTAAAACGGGAAGTTTGCCTGCCTTTTCTATCGTAGTTACTTTCTTTGTGTTTATGTGCAGAAACAATTCCGTTTTTATCCCAAACATTAAACTCTGTGATTATTTCGGGTATAACTCTTTTATTACGTTGTTCTATTTCATTTGAAGTGAACCATAGTTTTTCTTCTTCCGTTAATGGCTTTTTGCCAGATGGAAGCAAAGGGTAGGTTTTAATAATATTCTCAGGTAGTATCATAAAAAAGTATTTTCAAATTTTCTTAGTGTGGCGAATGTCTGTTTTTATTAGTTATCCCGAATTATCCGTTTCATTCTTCCTCACTGTCTAATTCTAAACGAACCCTGTCGGCTTCAATCAGTTCTTTCAGTTCAGTTTCGGCAGGCAGATAAAGGCGGTATTTGCTGGCAAACAGTTTTTCATTTTCCGTCATTACGGAATATTTTACAATGGTTTCGTCTTTTTCGGTGCAAAGGATAATGCCGATAGTCGGGTTGTCGTCCACGCCTTTTTTGAGGTCGTTATACATCCGAACATACATATCCATTTGTCCAATGGCTTCGTGGGTAAGTCGGTGCGTTTTCAGGTCAATCAGCACGAAACATTTCAGGTAATAGTTGTAAAAAACGAGGTCAATATAAAAGTCCAAAGTATCGGTAACAATGTGTTGCTGCCGTGCCACAAATGCAAAGCCCTTGCCTAATTCCATAAGGAACTGTTGCAGGTGTGTAATCAAAGCGGTTTCAATTTTGGTTTCGGTTTGTTTGGTGTCTGTCGGCAAGCCAAGAAATTCAAAAATGTATGGGTCTTTGATGAAATGCGATGTTTTGGGTTGTTCGGTCGGGTTTTCGGGAAGTTTCAGCAATCGTCCCAAATATTGGCTGTCAATGTTGCGTTGTAAGGTTCGGGTGTTCCAGTTGCCATCAATGGCATGAGTTACATACTGCACTCTAAGTTGTTGGTTGTCAAGTCGGCTGATGATACGGTAATGTGTCCAACTCAATTCTTGACGCACTGCGTCAAATATTGGGAAAGCCAAGAAGAACTTCCGCATATTGGTAAGGTTGGTAAAGTCAAAGCCCTTTCCAAATTCAAGTGTAAGTTGTGTGGCAAAGTTTTTTAAAACGGCTTTACCGTATTCCGCACGGATTTTTCCTTGTTGTTCGTCCTCAATAATCAACTTGCCAATTTCCCAATACATTTTCAGCAGAATGGTGTTGTTGCTTCGATAAGCGGTTGCCCTTGCCTCTACAATGATACGGGCAATGGCATTGTATAAATTTTGATTTGTATGCTGTATATTATCACTCATTTGTCAATGTTATTTTCAGTGGTTAAAGGTCGGAATTTTAATAGGATTTTTGTAAAGCGTAGGCAAAAATTTAGCTCTTTTGGTTTTGCGAAGCGTTGGCTTGTGTGTCGGGCAAAACCAAATGTGCTAAATGCGGGCAGCCATAGAATTTTATTTTTTCTGCGGGTGGGGTGTTTTTAATTTTTTTGAAGCGTTGCCTGTGTGTCGGCATAGTCAGGTCAGCAAGTTGAGTAAAAGTTGGTCGTGTCAGTTGTCAAGTCGTGTCGTTTGGTGTTAGCACTGTCGCCCATAGCGTTTCTGCCAACTCCCAAATATACGCAATTCAAATGGCGTCAATCAACCAAGCGGTTCTGCCTAATTCGCTAATCATCAAAAGGAAGAGCAGCGATTAGGAAATGATTGATGCATTGCGTCAATCTTTCCGGAAATTGACTTAATCATGCGCCCTGCGCACCTTCCCCTCCGCGTGAGGGGGCGGCGCGGAAAGCCCGCAAGCGAGCGAGGTACGAGCGAGTGCGGACTTGCAGCAAAGCACCCGACCCCGTAGGCAGCGATGACTCCTTTTGTTCCTGCGCACCGCGCCGCTGCCGCAGGGGGCACGCCATCATTCGGGTTTGATGTTCAACGATTCAATTTTCGATCAATTGATTGGATTGCGTTTGCGAAGTTAGGGCCGCATAGTAATGGTTGGGTAAAGGAATGTTAGAAACCGCTACCCGGTTTCGGATTGTTGCATTTGATTTTTCTATTTAATGCGGTTACAAACCGCAGCTACTTTTTCCACCGAGTCTGCTGCGCAAGACTCGATGGAGGGCAAGGAGTATCTTTTTAATGCGGTTACCGACGGCAGTTACTTTTTCCACCGGGTCTGCTGCGCAAGACTGGATGGAGGTTTAGCGTGCGCTTAGAACCCCCGAAAACAAAAAGACCGCCCTCAAATGAGGAGCGGTCTTTTTTGTTGCCCGAGCTGGATTCGAACCAACACACACAGAACCAAAATCTGTAGTCCTGCCATTAGACGATCGGGCAAGGCCATTTCGCTTTCGCGAAAGGAGCGCAAATATAACAAAATTCAAAACTTTTCAGCAACTGGCTTTTCCTGTTTAACCTGCGCCCTGGCCGCAATTCATCTGTATTTCCGCTATATTCGCCGCAACCATGAAGAACATCGTACTTTTTGGCCCTCCGGGCAGCGGCAAGGGCACGCAGGCAGCCAATATCATTCAACAATTTCAGCTGATCCACCTGTCTACCGGCGATATGCTGCGCGCCGAAATTGCCCAACAAACCGAATTGGGTCTCACGGCCAAAAAACTGATGGACATCGGCGAACTGGTTCCGGATGACGTGGTGATTGGCATGATTGAAAACAAACTACGCCAACATCCTGATGCCGCCGGCTTTGTGTTCGATGGCTTCCCGCGTACGGTGAAACAGGCCGAAGCCCTGGATCTGTTGCTGCAACAATACCAGGCGCCTATCTTTAAGGTGCTGTCGCTGAAAGTAAGCGAAGAAGAACTGACGCGCCGCATTCTGGAACGGGGTAAAACCTCGGGCCGCGCCGACGACCAAAACGAAACCATTGTGAAAAACCGCGTGGTGGAATACCGCACCAAAACAGAACCACTGGCTAACTATTATGCCGCACAACATAAACTGGTGGAAATTCCGGGCGAAGGCTCGGTAAGCGAAATCACCGGCTTGCTGGCCCGCGAAATTGCCGGCTAGACTTCGGTTTCGTTCTGCTGAAATTGCAGGTCATACAACTTCTTGTAATACCCATCGCGCGCCAGTAATTCGGCGGGTGCGCCAAACTCCTTGAGCTCGCCCTGGTGGAGCACCGCAATTTTATTGGCTTTGCGCACGGTGCTGAGGCGGTGCGCAATCACAATGGCCGTGCGCCCGTGTACCAGTTTCTCAATAGCGCGCTGCACCATCATTTCCGTTTCGGTATCGATGTTAGACGTTGCTTCATCCAGAATCAGGATGGCGGGATCATACACCAGGGCGCGCGCGAAAGAAATCAACTGGCGCTGGCCCATAGATAAGGTGGCACCGCGCTCCATTACTTTGTAATCGTAACCGCCGGGTAATTGCTCAATAAACTCATGCGCGCCAATGGCTTTGGCGGCCTCCATAACACGCGCTTTGGAAATATTGTTGTTGCGCAGGGTGATGTTTTCATACACGCTGCCGGCAAACAAAAACACATCCTGCAACACCACCGCCATCTGCCGCCTGAGGGCCGCCAGCTGATACTCCTGAATGGGCACGCCATCAATGGTGATTTGGCCTTGCTGTATTTCGTAAAAACGCCCCAACAGCGCAATGGTGCTGGTTTTACCGGAACCGGTGGCACCTACCAGTGCCAGCGTTTCGCCGGCTTCTACTTTCAAATTGATATCGCGCAATACGTGGTGGTCGCCTTCATACGCAAACCATACGCCGCTAAACTGCACCTCGCCTTTCACGCGCCCGGGAACCACCGTGCCGTGATCGGGGATGCGCTGATCGTCATCCAACAATTTAAATACGCGCTCGGCAGCCACGATGCCGCGCTGGATGGTATTCACCTTATCGGCAATGAAGCGCAGCGGCCGGAACAACATATTGATGAGCATGATGAAGGAAGAAATCACACCGGGCGTAGCCGTTCCGTGCAAAATATCGCGGGTGGCATTCCATACCATGAAACCAATTGCCGCGGCCAATAGAATTTCTACTGCCGGGAAAAACAGGGAGTAATACCAGATGCCGCGGATATTGGCATTGGTGAGCTCCTGGTTGATGGCGTCGAATTTCTCTTGCTCGCGTTTTTCGTTGTTGAAGATTTGTACGATGCGCATGCCGGTGATATGCTCCTGAAGAAAAGCATTGAGGCGACCAATTTGCGTTCGTTCATCCTGAAATGAAGCTTTTACGCCGCGCTGAAACCAGCGCGTAACCACCAACAACAAGGGCAATGTTCCCAGCGAAACCAGCGCCAGTTGCCAGTTGCTCCAGAACATAAAAACGGCCACTATCACAATGGTGAGAATATCAGCGAAGATGGTGATGAGTCCTTCTGAAAAAGTATCGTTAATGGCCTCCACATCGGTGATGGTGCGGGTGGTGGAGGTGCCTACAGGCGTGGTGTCGAAATACCGGAGGCGCGACGAGAGGATGTGGCGATAGACGCGGTTGCGCAGATCGCGGATGATGCTGGCGCCCAGCCAGGCAGTGAGATAGGTAAAGTAATAGCGCAATGCCGTTTCTACCAATAACAGCACCACCATGATTAGCGACAGCTCCAACAAGCCTGCGCCCGTGGTGTTCATGTATTGATCGATGGCTTTTTGAACTAAGAAAGGGCGGATAGGCGAGAGTGCAGCCAGCACCAACGACAGCAAAACCGCGCCATAAAAGGCAGTCTTGTAAGGTGCCGCCAACCGGAGTACCCGGCGCACCAACACAAAATTTAAATCGGCCATGCTTTATTGTTTTGCGGAAGGCTCCGCCTTGCCTGATGAGGATTATTCGAGCTCGATATCGAACTGCACCAAATCGATGAATTCGCGAACGCGCTCTTCAATTTCTTTGTTGGTGAGTTGCTTCAGCCTGGTGGTGCCAAATTTTTCTACGCAGAACGACGCCATGGCAGAGCCATAGATGATGGCGCGCTTCATATTGTCGAACGACACATCACGTGATTTGTCGAGGTAGCCGCAGAAGCCGCCGGCGAAAGTGTCGCCTGCGCCAGTTGGATCAAAAACTTCTTCCAGGGGCAAGGCCGGTGCGAAGAACACATGCGTATCGTGGAACAACAAGGCGCCGTGTTCACCTTTTTTGATAATCAGGTATTCAGGGCCCATGGCCATTACGGCTTTAGCGGCTTTCACCAATGAATATTCGCCGGAAAGCTGGCGGGCTTCGGCATCGTTAATGGTGAGTACATCTACCATGGAAATGGCTTTATTCAGATTCTCGCGGAACGGTTCTGTCATCCAGAAATTCATGGTATCCATCACAATCAGCTTTGGCCGTTTGGGCAGTTGCTCCATCACCTTAATCTGCAAGGCAGGGTCAATATTTCCCAACAGAATAATATCAGAATCTTTGTAGCTGTCGGGCAGGATTGGATTGAATTCCGTGAGTACGTTTAAATCGGTGGTAAGGGTGTCGCGGGTATTCATATCCAGATGATATTTCCCGGCCCAGAAAAACGATTTTTTCCCGGCTTTAATTTCGATGCCGGTGGTATCTACGCCGCGCTGGCGCAGCGTATCCAGCTCCTGCATAGCAAAATCGTCGCCGATTACGGAAACCACATTCACGCGCTTAGAGAAATAGGAGGCTGCCCAGGCGATATAGGTAGCTGCGCCGCCCACAATTTTTTCTGTTTTTCCAAATGGTGTTTCGATAGCATCAAAGGCTACGGTGCCAACGGTAAGTAACGACATACAGCGTGTTTTTTTGCGCCGCGAATATGGTGAAAATATCGGAGGTAAGGCATCATTTGGCTACCTTCGCCGCCCATGAAGCAAACAGCTATTGTTCTGGCGGGCGGTTTGGGCACGCGGTTACAGCAAGTAGTGAGCGAAGTACCCAAGCCTATGGCCCCGGTAAAGGGCGTTCCCTTTCTGCAGTATGTACTGGATCACCTGCAACAAAACGGCATAGAAGAGGTGTTGCTGTCGGTGGGTTATCTGCACGAAAAAATCAGCGATTATTTTGGCGATCGTTATCAGCAGTTGTCGCTGCGTTATACCATTGAAAGCAAGCCGCTGGGCACCGGAGGCGCGCTGAATCAGGCGGTGGCGCTGGTGGATACGCCTTGTTTTATTGTGAATGGCGACACCATTTTTAATGTGGATTTGCAGGCGATGAAACGATTTTCGGAAGCGCAAAAAGCTGATCTCACGCTGGCGCTGAAACCCATGAGCGATTTCGATCGGTACGGGGCTGTTGCCCTGGATGAGCGCCAACGCATTCTTCGTTTCGAAGAGAAAAAATATTGCGCCAGTGGTTTAATTAATGGCGGTATTTACTACCTGCGCCGCGATGTGTTTGCAGGCCGTCATTTACCCGAGGTGTTTTCGTTTGAAAAAGAAATTCTGGAAGCAGAAGCCGGCGGTTCGCTGTATGGTTTTCAAAGCGATGCGCTGTTTCTGGATATTGGTATTCCGGAAGATTATGCGCGGGCGGCAACCCTGTTGTAAGCTTATTTTAATTCTGCCAGCGAGGTAATCCGAAAATCGACCAGCAGACTTTCCAGCGGGTCTAATTTTTCCTTGTCTGTAACAAAAACCGTATGCATGCCGGCGTTGCGGCCAAATTGCATATCGGTGATGGAATCGCCCACAATGATAGATCGGTCGAATTCAATTTCCGGAAAATCTTCCACGGCCTGCATGGCCATGCCTATCTTGGGTTTGCGCAGGCCGGTGGGGTCGTCGTGCGCCAAAGATGTTGCGGCATAGATGGAGTCAATTCTTCCTCCCGCAGCCTGAATTTCTGCCATCATATTGCTGTGAATCGCCTGCAAGGTGTCTTCCGACATCAACCCCTTTCCCACGCCTTGCTGGTTGGTAACCACCACAATCTTCCCAAATTGATTAGATAAGCGGGCGAGGTGGTCCAGCACGCCTTCCAGAAAGTAGAATTCGCTCCAGTCTTTCACATAATCTTTCGGAAAGTGCAGATTGATGACACCGTCGCGGTCAAGAAACAAGGTCCATGAACGGTCAACCTTCAACTGCTGCAAAATGCTCATGCCGCGAAATAGAAAAATGTTGCGGGGTTTGCAAATGTTCCTGTTCTTCTTCTGCCTCATAACTTTTCCAAACCTTTCTGCTGTTTTCTTGTTTTGAAATCCTAATTTGCGCGCCTTCATGGCCAGGAAATCCCATCCCGAAAAAACAGTTGTTGCAGCTATCGAACCCGATGCCATTGAAGTATACGGCGCACGGGCGCACAACCTCAAGAATATCGATATCGCCATTCCGCGCAATCAGTTGGTGGTGATTACCGGATTAAGCGGTTCAGGAAAATCTTCATTGGCTTTTGATACGATTTATGCGGAAGGCCAACGCCGGTATTTAGAAAGTTTTTCGGCTTATGCCCGGCAGTTTATCGGTGGTCTTGAACGCCCTGATGTAGATAAAATCAGCGGACTGAGCCCCGTGATTTCCATCGAACAAAAATCAACCAACCGCAACCCGCGTTCAACCGTGGGCACGGTGACGGAAATTTACGATTTCATGCGCCTGCTGTACGCCCGTACCGCCGAAGCGTATTCATCGGTTACCGGTAAGAAGATGGTGAAGTTCACCGAAGAACAAATCATCGACAATCTGCTGGAACAGCACAAGGGCAAGAAGTTGATCTTGTTGGCGCCTGTGGTGCGCGGGCGCAAAGGGCATTATCGCGAATTGTTCGAAAACCTGCGCAAGCAGGGATACACCAAGGTGCGTGTGGATGGCGACATTGTAGAGGTGAAGCCGAAGATGCAACTCGACCGATTCAAAATTCACGATATCGAATTGGTGATTGACCGGCTTACGATGGATTCGGCGAATAAAGACCGGATTCGTCAGTCGGTGCAACTGGCCATGAAACAGGGGAAAGGACTCATTCAATTGGCGAATGCCGATACGCATGAGGTGATGAGTTTTTCCAAACACCTGATGTGTGTAGATAGCGGCATATCGTATGAAGAGCCTTCGCCGAATACGTTTTCTTTCAACTCGCCATACGGAGCCTGCCCCGATTGCGGCGGCCTTGGTGTACAGTTTGAAATTAACCGCAACACCATTATTCCCGATCCGTCGCTATCGATAAATAAAGGCGGCATTGCGCCTATTGGCGAAGCGCGCGAGAATTTCATTTTCCGCGAATTGCAGAAGATGACCAAGGTGATGGGTTTTTCGCTTTCCGCGCCGGTAGGTTCGTTGCCGGAAGAAGTGCTGCAATGGATTTTGTTTGGTGATGAAGAAGTGGCGCCTGAACCGGAAGAAGCGCTACAGATTGAAGATTTCGATGATAAATGGTATACCTTATCGAAAGGCGGATTAGCGGGCATGCTGAAGCGTTGTTTTCGTTTCACCACTTCTGAAACCATCCGCAGTTGGGCTGAAGATTACATGGAGAAAGTTCCGTGCAAAACCTGCTGTGGCTATCGGTTAAAACGCGAGTCGCTATGGTTTAAAATTGACAACCGCCACATTGGTGAATTGGCGGAATTGGATATTTCCGATTTGTACAACTGGTTCGAGGATTTGGAATCGCGCATGAATAAAAAGCAGGTGGCCATTGCCAAAGAACTGCTGAAAGAAATCAGAACGCGAATTCAATTTATTCTGGATGTTGGTTTAGATTATTTGTCGCTGAACAGGCCGGCTAAATCGCTCAGCGGCGGCGAGGCGCAGCGGATTCGTTTGGCCACGCAAATCGGTTCACAACTTTCTGGCATAACGTATATTTTGGATGAGCCCAGCATTGGTTTACACCAGCGCGATAACCATCAGTTGATTCAGGCGTTGCGCAAACTCAGCGATGCGCCGAATACGGTGTTGGTGGTAGAGCATGATAAAGACATCATGCTGGAAAGCGATTACATTATTGATATTGGTCCGGGCGCCGGTGAACACGGCGGAAAAATTATTGCAGAAGGAACGCCTAAAGATTTTCAGCAACTACCTTCGGTAACGGCGCAGTATTTAGGTGGAAAGAAATCGATTCCTGTTCCCAAAACAAGGCGCACCGGCAACGGCAAGGTGCTGGAATTGCAAAAGGCTGCCGGCAATAATCTGAAGGAAGTAACGGTGCGTTTTCCCCTGGGTTGTTTTATTGGTATTACCGGTGTTTCAGGAAGCGGCAAAAGCACACTGATTAATGAGACGTTGTATCCTATTCTTTCCAAACATTTTTATCGCAGCAACCACAAGCCGCTGACGTATAAAGCGGTGAAAGGGTTAGAGCATATTGATAAAGTTATTGAGATTGATCAAACGCCAATTGGCCGAACGCCGCGCTCTAATCCGGTGACGTACATCAAGGTGTTTGATGAAATCAGAAAATTGTTTGCGCTATTACCCGAAGCAAAAATTCGCGGCTATCAGCCCGGACGATTTTCGTTTAATGTGAAGGGTGGAAGATGTGAAGAATGTCAGGGCGGTGGCATGAAAGTGATTGAAATGAATTTCCTGCCGGATGTAGAAGTGATGTGTGAGAAGTGCAACGGCAAGCGCTACAACAGAGAAACACTGGAAGTTCGTTACAAAGGAAAATCCATCAACGATGTGTTAAACATGACCGTGGAAGAAGCGGTTACTTTCTTTGAAGCGGTACCCGCTATCTATCCCAAACTAAAAACGCTGAATGATGTAGGGTTGGGCTATTTGCGATTGGGGCAAAGCAGCACCACCTTGAGCGGCGGCGAAGCACAGCGTGTAAAATTATCGGCTGAGTTAAGCAAGAAAGATACCGGCAAAACATTCTACATACTGGATGAACCTACCACCGGATTACATTTTCAGGATATTCAGATTTTGCTGGATGTGCTGAATCGTTTGGTAGAGCGGGGCAATACGGTGTTGGTGATTGAACATAATATGGATGTGATTAAGGTTGCCGATTACCTGATTGATATGGGTCCGGAAGGAGGAAGCAAGGGCGGCACGGTGATTGCGGAAGGCACACCTGAAGAAGTAGCGAAGGTAAAACACAGTCATACTGCGCGGTTCCTGAAGGAAGAGCTATAATTTTCTGCCATGAACTGGGAAAAAACAACGAACGAAGAATTGCTGCGGTTATCGAAAGTTGAAGTGCAAAGTGCGCAAAAGCTTCCGGTAGTTGTCGTATTAGACAATGTGCGTTCTCATTTGAATGTAGGCAGTGTTTTCAGAACCTGTGATGCCTTTTTAGTAGAAGGAATTTATTGTTGCGGCATAACAGGCACGCCGCCGCACCGCGACATACAAAAAACCGCATTGGGTGCAACGGAAACGGTTTCATGGCGATATGAAGCCCAAACGCTAACGGCACTGGAGGCGCTGCGGGCTGAAGGGTATAAAATTGCGGTAGTAGAACAAGTGAAAGGCAGTATTTCGTTAGAAGCTTTTCAACTGACGGCACATGAAAAGCTGGCGGTAATTTTTGGCAATGAAGTAGATGGCGTAGATGCCGAAGTAGTGCGTATGGCCGATTATGCCATTGAGATTCCGCAGTGGGGCAGCAAGCACTCGCTGAACGTGGCGGTATCGGCTGGCATTGTACTTTGGGAGTTGCGCCGCAATACCCGGAAGTAGGCAATTCTTACCCCGCTTTCTCGCTTTGGTACAGATATTTATCTTTACCGCTCAACAAAAATTTACGATGAAAAAAGTATTTACGTTCACACTGGCCTTATGCTCTCTGGTGATGGCTGTGGGCCAAACGCCACTGCCTAACGGCGGTTTTGAAAACTGGAGCGGCACTGTATCGGCTCCTACGTCTTGGAGTTCTATTGACCAACTGCTGGGCCAGTTCGGCTCTAATCCGGGTTTGGTAACCCGCGAAACTAATGCTGCTCACGTAGCGGCCGGCAGCAGTTCTATGAAATTAAAAACAGATTCTGTAACGATTTCTCTGTTAGGCCAAACCTTGCTGATTCCGGGATTAGCCGTTTGCCAGAAGCTTGGCTTTGATTTGGCAACTACTTCGCCAAGCATTGATGGCTACGCCTACACCAGCCGTCCAGACTCTATTTCTTTTCAATATCAATACCAAAGTGGCGCCGGAGCAGCTGATACGGGTGGCGTTTATGTGCGCCTCACTAAGTGGGACAATCTTTTGCAGCAAGCGATTGAAATTGGAACCGCCTTTGTACGCGTGACCAACTCGGCCTCCTTCCAAACGGCTAAAGGTAAAATTGTGTACACCTCTGCCATGAATCCCGATACGTTGTTGATTGTGGCTGCTGCCAGCGCTCCTGCCGATTTAAATGGTTTGGGTGGATTTGGCGGTGCGCTAACCGGCGGACTGGGTGTAAAAGGAACTACTTTTTGGGTAGATGATATGCAGTTTTTAGGATTAGATACGGCCTTCAAAGTATACTTGAATCCAAATAGCGATCAGCAAATTTGCGCAGGCGATACCACCGGAATTATCACTGATAATATTCCCGGCAATACGTACCAGTGGTACAATGGCGCTACTGCCATTACCGGCGCTACACAATACTTTAATGTGATTACTACCGCAGGAAATTATTATGTGCGGGTTGGACATCAAGGAGCGGTTTATTATTCCGACACTGTTGTTGTTTCTGTAAGCACTCCTCCTGCCGTATCCTTTACCGGCTTGCAGGATTCTATCTGTCGCAATGCACAGGCGCTGGTTCTTTCCGGAGGTTCTCCGGCTGGTGGCCAGTATAGCGGAAGTGGCGTAATCAATAACGCCTTCAATCCGGTTGTAGCAGGCAACGGTACCAAAACCGTAACCTATACTTACACCGATACCACAACGGGATGTTCAGGTTCTGCTTCGCGAAGCATTGTGGTACATGCCTGCTCTAACGGCATCGAAGCGCTGCAGCAAGGTGTTACCCTTTCTGTTTATCCAAATCCTGCCAGCACCCAATTGGTGATTGAAGGAAATGAATTAGTACGCAACGCTACTGCAGTAGTTTATAACGCCAACGGCGAAATGGTAATTACTCAGGTGTTGAATAGCAACACCGCGGTGTTACCGGTGCAGCAGTTGCCACTAGGTACTTATGTATTGTACCTGCGCGATGCTAAGGGCAACGCATTGGGCAAGGGCACTTTTAATGTGATGCATTAATCTTCTTTATCAGGAAAAAAGAAAAGCGGTGGTTTAGGCCACCGCTTTTTTTATGCCGTTCTTCCTGGTCGCAATCATATAAGGCGAAGTGCAATAGCGCCGCTTCGAATTACACGCTGTTGCTTCAAAGATTGGAATCAGTTTGACTCGGTATACTGCTTAAAGTTATTCAATATGGCCTGCCAGCCTTGCTGTTGCCTTTCCGGCGGGTTTTGTGTTTCGGGGTCAAACACTATAGTAACTTTCGTTTCGCCGTTATGTTCATCGAAAGATACCGATGCGGTGCGCCCGCCAAATTCGTAAGTAAAACTTTTTCCCTCGGCAATCGCGGTATAAACAGCATCAAAGTTAAAACCAAAACTACCATCACGTGCTTCCATTCGTGCATGGTAAACGCCCCCAACTTTCATGTCGTTTGTTGCATCAGGACAATGCCAACTCGGATCGGCAAAATTCCATTTCGTAATGTGTTCGGGTTGGGTATAACATGCCCAGGTTTTGTTTTTGTCTGCCTTCACCATTGCCTCAACAGTGATTTTCGTTAATTCCATTTTGGGTTTGATTTTATTTCAGAAAAGCATCAATGATAATTTTTTTCTGGCTCATCATAATCTGCTGCGAATTGGGTTTGGTCATTAACTGACCCAGGTTTCGGGGAATAATTTGCCAGCGAAGACCGTATCTATCGATGCACCAACCACATGGCGCTTCTTTGCCTTCTTTAGTAAAGTAGTTCCAGTAATGGTCGATTTCATTTTGATTGTCGCAGTAAATAACCAATGAAACAGCATCATTGATAGGATGATGTTCCTGAGCCGTATTCATCCAGGTATATCTGGAACCAAACAGATCCACCTCACACATCTCTGCATAGCCACTTGGTGTTTGCCCCAACGGAACAATCTGTTGTGATTGAAAATTAGGGCCAAATACATTCTGATAATACGCCATAACGGATGACAGTTGACCATTATCCGCAGACAGCCAAATGCATGGCGCAATTTTGTTCTTACTCATATTAGTTTTTAGCCCTGTTGTTCGAAGACGCGCTTCGTTTCCAGCACCGCTAACTAAATCTTTCCTTCTTAAATTTTGAAATGCTTCAGGCGCAGTACCTCAGGCTCGCTGAGAAAACGCCATTTGCCGCGTGCCAGATCTTTCTTGGTTAACCCACCAAAGTAAACACGGTCTAGTTTCACCACTTCATAACCGAGCGATTCAAAGATACGGCGTACAATGCGGTTCTTGCCAGAATGAATCTCTACGCCTACTTCTGCTTTATTTCGTGCATTCACGTAAGCAATCTCATTCACTTCAGCAATGCCATCTTCCAGCACTACGCCGTGCTGAATCTTCTCCATATCTTCTGCTTTCACCTTTTTATCCAGGGTGACCTGATAAATCTTCTTGATTTCTTTAGAAGGATGCGTGAGGTTTTGTGTCAGCTCGCCATCATTCGTAATCAACAATACGCCTGTGGTGTTTCTGTCGAGCCTTCCCACCGGAAACAGCCGCGGCTTGGTCAGTGATTTGATTTGCGCATAAGCACCTTTAATCAAATCCAGCACGGTGCGCCGGTCGCGTTCATCGCTGGTGGTGGTGATACAATCTTTTGGTTTGTTGAGCAGGATATAAACTTTCTGATCCGGCGTGATGCGCTTGCCGTCAAACTGCACCTTGTCGGTTTCCTTTAAACGGTAGCCCATTTCGCGAACCACCTCGCCATTCACCATCACTCTTCCCGCCGCAATGAGTTCATCTGCTTTGCGCCGCGAAGCTACCCCCGCATGCGCCAGAAATTTATTCAACCGAAAACTCTCTGCCTTCTCTTTGGCAGCAGCCTCTTCTAACTTCTTATTATGCGCATCTAATTTGCCAATGCGCGTTCTGATCTTTGATTCAAGTGCTGTAGCTGGGCCCTTCATAGCCGGGCGCTTGGTGCGTTTATCGCCATCTTTACGTTCAACCGGTCGCTCATCGCGTGGCGGGCGAGGCGATTTTTTTCTCGCCCCGGCTTTATTCTCCCGTGGCACTTCCTCCTCTTCAACAACGCGCTTTCGTTTGCGCTGTATAAATTGCTGAAAAGGATGTGGCTGTTCCACTTCTTTTTTCATTTCTTTTTTCACCGGCCTTTTCATGCGAGCACGAATATAAAAATATCGCGGTCGATTTTTTGAGGAAGGCGCAGTTATTACTTCATTTCAACAGAAATGATTTCCACTTTGCGCTCTTTAGCAGCTGCTGGATTGTACACTGAGTTGCGTGTGTCTTCGCGCTGATCACTGATATTCTTCTCCGCTTTCTCTTCACCCAACGATTCGTTGCGCAACACTAGCGCGCCACTGCGAATGAACGGCATAAACACCCCATTGCGGTATTGATAAAAATAATTACGCAGTGAAGCAATGCGCCGGTAACCTAATTGAATATTATACTGATTGTAATTCAAAGGCGAACAATAGCCCTGTATGGTCATTTCAACCTTCCCACCCGCTTCCAGTACTTCCCAAAGCTGACGACTAAACCGAATCAAATCATAATATCCCTTTTCAACCTTGTTGGTGAACAACACAAAAATCGCTTGTTCCGCTTCCAGCTTCTTGCCTTCATCCAAACCTTTGGCAAACTCGCGCTTGTATTCCGTAAGTCGCCGCCAATACGCTTCATAGGTGGTCACATAGTTCAGCGCTGTAGTATCGCGCAGATTGCAACATTCTGGTTCATCATTATGGAAATACAAAGTTACCGGCAACAACTGCCGCATCTTCTGCAGCCGCGAATCAAAATAGGTTTTGTCGGCAACAGGCGCTACCGAATCAATCAATCGCTGCACCAAGGTGGGTGTGTCGGTATGCCGCACACTATCGGTTGGACGCTGCGCAACAGGCAATGTATCGGTTGGCACAGGAACATATTGCGTGTCGGTTGATATCATCCAGATATCATTACAACAAGTAGCCGCCTTGATGAAGAAAGATCCTTTGCGGTTCGAAGCAAAATACTTCTTGCTGCCGTCATTGTTCTGGTAGAAATAAAAATCGTTCGCCGGCGAGTTGACGCCTTTTCCGGCATTGATGGCCGTATCGGCCACAGCGCCCTTCATTCGCGCAGCGTAAATATCTAATCCACCAAAACCTAAACGACCATCAGAAGCAAAATACAACTGCTGCTCTTTGGCGGCATAAAATGGTGTGAGTTCATCATCTGGCGTATTGATGTTTTTCCCGGCATTCACGGGCGCTGTAAACCCACCATTGGTTTCGCGACTCATCCAGATATCAAATTGCCCTTCGCCGCCCGGCCGATTACTGGAAAAAAACAACCACCGTTCACCATTCGCCAGCGCCGCATAATGCGGATGCGTAGCTGAAAAACCGTCGGCGTTGATGGCCGGCCCCAGTCGCTCTGCCGGTTGCCAAACGCCTTGCTGAAGGGCACTTCGGTAAATGGCGCATTGCGGTTGATGGGCGCCTGTACACTCCGTAAAAAACAACTGCATGCCATCGGCACAAACGGCGGCATTTGCCTGATGTTTTTCTGCTGAAGCGCCAGGCATGGGAACTGCTTTGGAGGAGGTGTCGTTATACACCCGCGACAAAAATTCAGGTTTACTACTATTGCCAATATTGCGTAATGAAGAAAAATGCAAACGGTTGTTGAGATAGAATGGATTGAATTCGGTGTACTCAGAATTGACCTCCTTTCCCAAATGAACTACTGTGGGTTCAGGTAATTCTTTCTGCGCGATGGCCCAGGCACAAGACGCCCACGCCTTGCGCGCGCGCACACCTAAAGTATCGCCACTATTCTTCAGCGTATACTTTTTGAACTGCGCCTGCGCGGCTTCATACTTGCCTTGCTGCTGCAACATCTTGCCATACCAAAACCCCGCTGCCGGAAATTGGCGGCGATCTTCATCGGCCAACACCTCTTTGTAATTCGAGGCGGCATGCTCATAATCATTAAATGCGCGCAGGGCCTCTGCATATCGGTATTTTAACTCCAAACTGCCCTCATAGCGTTCTAATCCCTGCTGGTAATACGTGGCCGCTTCGTAAAAAGCGCCGCGCTTGAATGCATCGTTGCCGTATTGCAAATATTGCCGTAACGGTTGAGCCCATAGCAAACCGGGCAGCAGTAAAAACAATAAGGTTTTAAAAAATCGGACAATCAGCATGTGCGCCGGGAATTTTTTTCAAGCGTGCAAGCACGTAAATAACCGAAAGTTCAAAGCCGCCATTGTAACGACTGGCCGGTGTTAGTTTAGAATGGTTGATATCATAAGAAAAATTGACTTGCCAATCGTTGTAATCCATTCCAACCAAGACCACGCCCGCATCGCCTACACGATAATAACCGCCCGTGTTCAATGCCACGCGAGAAGCGCCTTTTACATACACATACGTTTTGAAATGAAAGCCCGGAACAAACTCCTGTTTCACATCCTGCCGCTGATACAAAAACTCGCCCACCACATCCAATCGCTTCGCCACTTTCACCTGCGCGCGCAAATGCGCACTGTACCGCGGGTCTAAACGAACACTGGCATTTTGGTAGAACGATTGATTAGGCCGGTTGAGATGCGCCACTGAAACGCCTACCGTAATCTGATTGCGGATGCCTTTGTGCCACTGATAAGCCAGGCCTGCACCCATATCTAAAAAGAAAAAGTTGGTGCGAGAAAAATCTTCCCCTGAACTTAATTTCTGATCAAAACCATCGCCGTTAAATTGATTGTCGAAGAACAAAGCGGTGTAATTAAACGAGCGGTTCACAAAACCAATTTGATATCCGGCGCTGATGGCGTGATCATCATTCTTGCCAAAATTCAATTGATAACTCATGGAATAGGCAGCATGCAGGGAAGAAAACTTGGAATCTCCTGCGCGGTCGTAATAAAATAACAGACCGCCGCCAATGCGATCGTGATTCTTCAGCGTTACAAAATTCATATCTACCGATGCTGATGCGGTGTTGTAGGCCACGGGCACACTTTGCCATTGGTTTTTATAATTCAACACAAAGCGCATATCGCCTTGGAATAAATTGGTGTTGGCCGGATTCTGATTTAATGGAGAAAAATTAAACTGTGAAAAATGGATGTCTTGCGCCTGCGCGCCTGCACAACAACACAGGCCAATCAGCAGCGTGCTGTACAAGCGGCTGATACAATTTCTGATGTGGTGCTTTTCTTTCATCGCTTAACGCAACAGCGTTACGTTTCCTTTTTTCTCAAATGCTTTTCCTCCCGAACAACGACCTGCTGCTATCCATCCAAACACAGCCGGATCCAACTTCGCGCCTTTGAAATTACCATCCCAACCGTCGCTGATATGCTTCGTTTCAAAAACCAATTGTCCCCACCGATCAAACACTTTCAAATCCACGGTTTCAATATCGTTGCCCCGCACGCGGAACACATCGTTCTTGCCATCGCCATTGGGCGAAAACGCATTCGGCACAAACAAACTGCTTTCGCAGGGCGTTCGTTCCACCACTACAATCACCGTATCGTTCTTCTTACAAAAACGATCATCTTCAAAAGTGACTACATAAGTATGTGTTTGGGTTGGAAACGCTTTTGGGTTCGCGATATTCGGATTGCTTAAGGTAGAATCGGGCTGCCAGAAAATAGTTGTAGGAATAGTTGAGGTGGCCAGCAATTGCGACGTATTGCCAAAGCGAATGGAAGCTGGATCGGCGGTGGCTGAAATCAACGAACTCCAGTTCGCATTAGTGTACACGGTGGTGGTATCGCGCAGTATGCAGCCATGCTGGTCGGTGGTTTGCACGGCAACCTGGGTGCCGGAAGGCGGTCGAACTACCGCGGTTACCGCATTTTCACCAGTTACAATATATGCCGTTGGGCTCCATTGATATTGATACGTATTCGCAGCACTATCGCGATGATGCGCAGTAAGCGAAACTTCATTGCTTACGCAAGAAGCATCCAGTCCGGTAATCCAAACTGAATCATGCCATACTTCAACCGGTTGCCGATAAAAGAACGTACAGTTTTCACGTGTTACCGTCAGCAGATAGGTGGTATCAGTTGGCGGCGATGCCAGCGGATTGGGCAAGGTATCATTATTCAAAAAATAATTCGGCGACCACCGGTAATGCGCCAGTGAATCGGTGCCCAGGTTGGAGCCAATTTTTACGGCATCACCCTTGCACACGCCGAGCTGCGGCAGCAAAAACGTTTGGTTGTTCTGCGCAATGCGAATGGTTTGCACTACGGAATCTATCTTGGCGCAAAACGCCGTGTTATCAACCACCACCAGCGAGATGCGGTACACGCCTGTATCTGCGTAGGTGTGTACGGGATTCACATCGGTAGATGTTCCGCCATCACCAAACTGCCAGGAATAGTTAGGGTTGTTCTGCACCCGCGATTGATTGGTGAAAGAGGCGGTGAATGGCGCGCACGCCAGAAGCGGCACTTTAAACGAAGCGCGCACCGAAAGCTCATCCAATACCTGGGCGCGGAACGTATCTACTACTACACATCCCAGCGGACTGGTTATGGTAACGAACACAGCCGTATCTTGCGGCGTACGCACAGTAACGCGATTGCCGCCGGTAACGCGCACAATGAGCGGTGCGGGCTGCCACGCAAATCCAACACCAAACAACGAATTTGCTGTAGCGGTAATATGGAAAGTATCTGCCGGACAAGGAATCGTATCCTGCGTCAGTGTAAAAATATCGTTGAATAAGCGCACCCGCTGGGTGAACGTATCTGTACAAATGCCGTTGCTCACAAATAGCTGGTACGTTGTACTGGTTGACGGCGCGGCAACCGGATTGGGAATGACAGAATCAGAAAGCGTTTGCGCCGGCCGCCACAAGAAATGCAATGCCGTATCCGTAACACCCGCGATTCCGATGGTGGCCGATTGGTTTTTACAGATCACTTTATCAGGTAAACTATCGGCATGCGCATCTAACAACAAAATAGTTCTAAAAGCAGTATCGCGTTTGTTGCACGAATTCGGATCGGTGAGGATGAGTCGCACGGTGTACGCACCACTGCGCGCATAGGTATGCGAAGGCGAGAATTGGGTAGAGGTAAAGCCATCGCCAAAATTCCAGTTGGTGAGCGTGGTGTTGATGACCTGACTGGTATTGGTAAATGTTGCAGTGAACGGCATACATCCGGAAGATGGCGCATTGAACGAGGCATCCAGAATACGTTCCGAAGCCGCATGCAAACGCAGCACCGTGGTATAACTACAGCCGTAAATATTCGAAGCGGTGATGGTAATCGTGGTGTCGCGCGGTACGCGCACCAATGCCGAATTTGAATCAATACTCAAAAACAATCCCACCGGCTGCCAATCGTACTGGTAGCCCAATGTCCATGCGTCATGATCTAACGTAATACGCAGGGTGTCGTTCGGACAAGTTGCCGTATCACTAAGGGTGTAGAAGCGGTCGTTCACCACTACAATTCGCTGTACGTAGCGGAACGTACAACCATTCTTGGTAACAGTTAGCGTATACGTAGTGCTGGTATCTGGATTTGCTACAGGCGATAAAATCTGATTGTTGGAAAGATGAATGTTTGGCGTCCAGATAAATGTTGCTGTGGTATCTACGCCCGGATAACCGCCAATGGTATTCGATTGACCAAAACACATGGTATCATTGGGCAATACCGTCAGTTGATTGTTCTGCATCACCATCATCACCTGCGAAACAGAATCTACGGGATGACAAAATTGGTTGTTGTCGCGAACAATCAACGTTACGGTGTAGTTGCCGGCACTATTCCAGGTATGCGTCGGATTAACTTGTGTTGAGGTAGTACCATCGCCAAACCGCCACAGATACGTGGTGGATGCCGTTGTGCCTGTTGATTGATTTTGCAGCGTGCCGAAAACCGGAGCGCATCCTGTGTTCGGCAACGTAAACGCCGCCTGCACCGCGCGACCATTAAACACGCGCAATCCCACATTAAACTGCTGCACACATAAATTCGTATCGGTAATAGTAATCTGCAAGGTGGTATCCGTTGGCGGCAACAGCGCCACGCTATTGGTGCCGTCGCCTGAAATGATGTAGGGCTGCAAATTATATTGGTACGTGAGCACCTGATGCTGCGCATCAATCACGGTAACGTGAATGGTGTCGCCCGGACAAATAGCCGTGTCTTTCACCAGGCTAAAGGCCGCATTAAAAATCCGAATGGATTGATAGAAGGTGTCGATACAAATGCCGTTTGATGCATACAGCGCATAGCGAATCGTAGAATCTGCTGAAGAAACCGGATTAGAAATATTCGTGTCGCTGAGGTAGGTGTTCGGCGTCCAGCGATAATGCACTGCGGTGTCGTTCAACGGTGGAAAGCCTAATTGCACAGCCGCTGGTGAACACAGTTCAATTCCCGGCAGCGTATCTTTTGAACTTCTTAAAATCAAAATCTGTCGCTGCATCGTATCGCGCAAATTGCAACTGGAAGGATCGAACAATGCCAGTGTGATGGTGTATAGCCCTGGCTTGGTGTACGTATGCAGCGGATTAATTTGGTTGGAATAGGTACTGTCGCCGAAATCCCATGAAAATTGGGTGGTGGAGAAATAGCGCGAATTGTTGACGAATTGCGCATTCACCGGCGCGCAGCCCGATTGCGGCGCAAAAAAATCAGCCACAATAGCCGGCAGATTAAAATCAAATTTGAAGATGGCGTTATTGCAGTTGTAGGAATTGTTAGTGGGCGAAACGGTATTGGCCGGATATGTGGGAAACGCACTGCTGCCGCCACATCCGGCGCACACGCTTTGGTAAATCACGCCCTTTCTGTCGAAACGACTGGTGCCTCCGTCCACATGGTCTTCCGCAACCGGATTGCCAAAATACGTAGCGTAGTTGAGCAGCGATGCATCATCTTCCATCACCATCACATAAAAATCATTGGTATCGGTGGTAGATTGATACGCATTGGCCGTAATATCCAGCCCCTTGGTGGTGAGATAGGTGCTGCCAAAGGGACGAAAATCACTGCCCCATCCGCTCACATAAATCTTGTTACATAAATCAACTAAGAAAGCGGTGGGCGATATATCTGGCAATCCGCGTCCCGAACCAAACACATTGCTCCACTCCACAGAATCTAATGCGGGTGTAAATTTCGAAATGAACTGGCCGCTGCGCAGGCGGTTGTATTGCGAGTTTCTGATAAATGTAGAATCCTGCGCAAAGGTCTGGCCCAGCACATACACCTGATTCTGCTTATTGCATTCTACAAAGTAATTCTGATCGTAAGTGTTCGAACCATAATACGTAGCATGCAACACGTGGTCGGCGGTTTTATTCAAATGCGTAATAAAACCATCGGCCCTGCCGCCGCTTAAGGTTGGCTGAATCACCCCGGTAGTAGTGGGAAAATTAGCCGAGCGCGTTCCCCCGCACACATAAATATCTTTGTTGCGGTCAAACGCTACACTGTAAATCGCATCATCCTGCGCACCGCCCAGATAAGTACTCCAAATAAGCTGCGACAGCGTGCTGTTCAATTTAAACAAAACGCCATCTGCTTGTCCGCCGCCATATACATGCTGGTAGGCATTAATAGATGTTGGGAAATTGCTGGAATTCGTACAAGTACCAATAATGACATTGTTATTGTCATCCACTTCAATTTCACCGCGCACTTCATCGGCATAGTTGTAATTCAATCCCTGATTTTCGGGATAGTTCAATCCATCAATACCATTGCCGCCAATGTAGGTAGAACCCAGTAGTATCGTGCCATCTGGCGAAAATCGCGCCACTACAATATCACTGCCCGTTTGGTAATGCACCGCAATACCGTTGAACAAGCCGGCATCCGGACCGCCATTATACGTGGTATCAAAAGCATTCGGCGTGACCGGGAAATTGGTACTGCCCGTAGTGCCAAACAACAGCAGCTCATCATAACTACTCACAATCATCGAATGCGGCAAATCATCTTTATTGCCACCAAAATACGTAGAGAACAAGCGCACCGTGCCGGCGCTGTCATACTTGGTGATGGCCATATCTGTTCCCGTGGCGCTTAGTCCGCCCGGAATGTTGTAGCCAATGCCGCCCGCCCATGATGTTTGCAGTGCGCCGGCCGTTACCGGATACTGGAAAAACTGGAACACCGAGCCTCCGGCATACGCATTGCCATGGCTGTCATACGTTGCGGTATACCCAAAATTATCGGCCGTGCTGCCGCTGTAGGTAGAAAAGATGAGCGTAGGATCGATAGTGAGCTCGCGTGAGGCATCATAGCCATCGGGGAAGAGAAAGCGCACCGTTGTTCCGTCCAGTTTAAACCCACACCGCACTTCGCGCTTTTCGCCATCAACATACTGATAGGCATACGGCGCTGCTTCCATCACCTCACCAACAGAAGTAGTGAGGTACAGCGCGCCCTGATGCACTCGCATCTTTTCCGCGCCTTCGTACTGCATCGCAATTGATGCGATATTGCCGCCCGGCTTCACTACAAAATCATACTTAAAACTACCGCCTGAAGAATAGGCCTGTACATCGATGTTGGGATACAACTGGCGATAGCGCACGGCATGAAAACCCCGCACGCGCGAGGCCCAGCGGCTGCGGTCGTTGCCCAGAAAATAATTGAAGTATTCGCTGATCTGATCTTCACCTGCCGGTTGTACGGTCGCGGCATTCAACAGCCGCATTTTTAGCGCATGCGCCCGGAAGATGCGCGCTTCAGGCGGAATGTTTTTTCCGTGATGCGCTTCGGCAAAACGCAGTAGGGAAAGCGTATCATACACCACGTAGGTAAAGGTGCGGTCTTCCAGATAAATCTGACCGGTGCGCGTTTCCGCCAGGAAACGCACATTCGGGTGCCACTGGTTTTTGTTTTCTTTAAAAACTAAGCTGCGGCACTGCGGACAAAACCCCTCTTCTGCGGCGCGCAAAAACGATGCGGCCAGCAGCAATAGCAACAACCATGTAAATCGAAAGGTCAAACTACTCAGTTACCAGATGACTAAGCTAATGGTTTTAACAGCAAGACGCAATGTTGCGCCTATGGGTTACCCCGGAATATCATTTTCCAGGCGCTGTTGCAGGTTGGCAATGACGGCTTTGCGCCATTCAGGCGATTGTACGTCGCTGCCAAACTGCGCTTTGTAGGTATCAATGTCCATTTGTTCAATACGCATGTGCAGGGTCTTAAAAAGGCGCACGCGGTATTCGCCCGGCACATGCACATGGTGCAGGCCTCCGCTCAGTGCAATCAGCATTTTACCCGAATGCAATTCCTTTAAAATATCGGCTACACCGCCCTTCACCGTCATTTTGTTGCCGTTCAAATCCAAACCATTGCTGCGTTTCATGCGTCCTTCAGGGATGATAACAATGATAGCATCAGATACGATGGAGTCCATAAATTGCTGCCAGGTATCATCGCGTTTGCGGGAGATAGACACCATGCCCGGGCTAGCCAATTTGTAGAACAGGCCTACCAGCGGACGGTTCAAGGTTTTATCGGCGCCGGGAGCCACCATGCGTTTAGAGAGTTGCCACAGGAACCAGGTGGGGAGGATGCCCAGGAAAAGCGGCTCGTACAGCGAGGTATGGTTCAGGAACACAATCAGGCGCACTTCGTTCCAGGGTAGTTGGCGGTTGTTGTTCGGCCATTGCGTTTCAAAGCGGAAGAACAAACGCGCCAGACACTTCACTTTAAGCAGCAGCAGGAAACTGATCAGTTGCCGGAACATACCGCAAAGTAGAAAAAGTTAAACAATGGTTCGATGTTCTACTTAGCGACGGTACGATCTTCGACGTTGATTTTGGATTTGATGCGAACCTGAACATCGTGCCTGCGCCTCAGTGTGATTCTCCGCTCTATTCAACCTGAGGTACATTAAGAAGCTTCGCCGACGCAAGGTTTCGATGAAACGTTCCGAGGCAATAAAGCACTCCCGCTAACCAGTAGTATCGGTTATCGAACTGTCGATAAGTCGAATATCGAATCGTCGAACATCAACTCATCGCCTAATACGACACCGCATACTTGCGTTTCTTCAGTTTGTATTGCTGCTGCATGGCTTTAGTGAGGCAAATTTTTGTGATGCGGAAGGGCGTGCCAATCATGCGCACATTAGGCGGAATTTTTCCGATGTCGCCGCTAACGGTAAGTTGCAGACCATCTTGTTGCAGTTCTTTGGGCAAGGTGCCGGCGCTAAAGCGGGTGCTGTTATCGTCGGGCACCACCACCACCAGTTCCGGGCCCAGCACTTTTACGGTGACGTGCATATTCTTCTTTTCGCCCACTTTTTCAAAGTTCACCTGCGCCACGCCATTCAGGGAGAGCAGGCAACACAGTAATATAATCAGGTTACACATACAGTAATGATGATTGAACAGCATAATTCCATAAAATAATTGGGATGGGGAAGGGGTGGCAATTTTTCTTTGACGGGAATAGGATAAGCAGGTTCAAAACCCGCGAAATATTATATCTTTAAAACGTGTATATGAATTAAATGTAATCAGGTAATCAGCAAAAAACGCCCATGACAAACCGCTTAAAGTTCAACAACCAGTCGGCCAAGAACCGTAATTTTTGTTTATTCCTTTTGGCGATTATCTCGATTTCGCTTAACAGCTGTAAATCAACATTACCCCCTGTGTTTTTTGACAACAATTATATACCTGTAAAAGAAGTTAGCATTTCGCCATATACCTCTGTGCAAAGCCGGCCAAATCAGGACTCCACTCTGGCATTTGGGGTTGCTGCTTCCGGCGGAGGGTCTCGAGCGCAGTATTTTACTCTGGGCGTTTTGATGGGTCTTGAAAAAATTAGTGACGGAAAAACAAATCTACTTCGTGAAATGGATTATGCTTCCAGTGTTTCCGGGGGAGGATACGCTTTAGGTTACTATTTTGTATTAAAGAAGTATGGAGTGCTAGATAGATACCAGAGTTTTTTTGATTTCTGGAAGTCCAATGATCATTATGATTTATTGCCGGAGTATATTTTTCAAAAAACACACAAATATCAAATTGTTAATGTTCCGTTATTCGAAAGCAAGGTAGGATATAAAAAGTACTTAAAGGCGCTAAGTCATGATTGCCTGCAAGAAGGAAAGGTCTTCTATAAAGACACAATCAAACCATTGAAATTATCTGACTTTTTTTCCCCTAAAGGAACAGCGCCTGCTCAGCTACCTATGTATGTTTGCAACGGAACAATTTATAATAATTCGGAGCGGTTGCCGATGATGCCGCATGTACTATCAAGCTTTCGAATAAATGGAACTCAGTCTCCTCAGGGAAACCTCCCTATGGCCAGTAACGGGTATGGGCTGCCTCTGTTGTATGCGGTTACAGCTAGTGCTTCCTTTCCTGGATTGTTGCCAACCGTAAATTTCACTTTGGATAGCACCAAGAACATTCTTCGAGTCTATGACGGTGGAGCCGTAGATAATTTAGGCTATCTTACGCTTCTCGAGTTATTGAATTCAGAAAATAGAGTTCCTAACAATAAAAAAAGAGCCGTCCTCATTAATTCGTCTAGTTTAGGAAAAGCCGAGCAGTTAATGGATAGAAAGCAGCTCAAGTTATTGTCTATGTTTGAAAAGTTTGCTCTAACAAGTGTGAAGCCCCCCCATTTTTAAGACAGGGTATTTCTAGACTTTTCGCGGTTAACAATGTTTGAAGTTAAAAATTTATTACCGGTGTTATTATTAGTTCCGCTGTTGCAATGTGGTAAACTCGGCGGGGATTGGCGCGGGGCGAGTTTTCCACTTTCAACAGCATGGCGATAGCCAATCGGACTCATGCCCTGAAGGGCTTCATGAGGATGATGGCTGTTGTAATCCTCCAGGAACCAAGCTGCTTCGCTGCGGGCCTGATAAATGGTTCTAAACGAGTACGCATCCAGCACATCCTCCCGGAAGGTTCGGTTAAAACGTTCTACATAGGCATTTTGAGTTGGTTTTCCCTTTTGAATAAATGACAGCTTAATGTTGTTCTGCGGTAGATTGCAAAATGATTCCAACGCATCGCTAATGAACTCCGGGCCGTTGTCTACGCGTATGGCCATCGGCTTGCCATGGCACCAGAAGGCTCTTTCCAGCGTACGGATAACGCGCTTGGCTGGTAGCGAAAAGTCAATCTCAATATCCAGCAATTCGCTGTTAAACTCATCTATGATGTTCAACGTTCTGAACTTGCGGCCACAAGCCAGCGTATCGCACATAAAATCCATACTCCACATTTGATTGGGCGCACTGGGGCGCAGTAAGGGCACTCTTTCACGCACTGGTAACTTTCGCTTGCGTTTGCGCCGCAGATTGAGTTGTAGCGCATCATAAACGCGTTTCACCCGCTTATGATTCCATATAAAGCCTTCATTGCGTATACGGCCAAAGTAATAGTCAAAACCCCGGGTTGGCTTTATCTCAGCCAGGGTGTTAAGCTTGGCGATAACGTCTGAGTCATCCTTCTTCGATTGATAGTAAACGGCTGCTGTGGATATATTCATAATCCGTGCGGCCCGAACCGTACTGATACCCTGCTCTTGTTTGAGCTGTTGTACCAGTTGCCGTTTCCGTTCAGACCCTACAACTTTTTTTCGATGACCTCTTTGAGAATGCGGTGATCCAGAGCCAAATCCGCATACATCGCTTTAAGCTTGCGGTTCTCCTCCTGCAATGCCTTGAGTTGTTGCAAATGGCTTACGTCCATCCCGCCATACTTCGATTTCCATTGGTAAAACGTAGCCCGGCTAACGCCAAGTTCTCTACAAATGTCCTCGGCCTTACGGCCTTTCTGTTCCTCATCCAGCGCCTTTACAATCTGCGCTTCCGTGAACTTTGATTTTCTCATAAAACTGAAATTAGTGCTTTCAGTCTAGTTTTAACCTATCTTAGTTTTAGGGGGGGCTTCAAGTGTAGATGTAAACCTTATGACAGCCCCTCAAGGCATTAAACAAATGATAGATTTAGGAGGCTTTGTAAATACGGATATTCAAGAATTGAGTTTCCTTACTATTAAAGAAAACATTGTTAAACAACTACCATACGCAGCACCCAATGATCAGCATGACTTTGGAGAATTAAAAGCGTTCATCAGAAATCACCAGAAGGGCGATAAGTGGTGGTACCATGCGTTTAATACTTTGTGCACGAATAGTTATTTTAACAAGTTCGCACCAAACAAAATTTCGGAGGTTGATGATAGCGTCTTTAGCAGCCTGAACGTTGTTCAAATGTTAGCGCTATATGAAATGGCCGCCCAAACTGAAACAAAGATTATAATCGGCGATTGGGAGAATCAAGTTTTAGTACTGGCTGGGCGATATGCTGTTTATTTAAAAAAGCAGGAGTTACAAAATTTATTGCGTTAAGCTGTTGAAAACTGCAGTGATAGTATTGGTTTTCGGTTATATCTAAGATTATTAACGCTTATTGGAATGATAACGTCTGGAAAGTTAGCTTGAATGATAATATTCCACTAATGCCAAAAGTTTTTTAAAGTATGTTCAATTCTTGCAACTTTCTTTTGAATTCTGGTAGCAACAAACCTCCATCCCATAAAGTGTTGTGCTTGGTAGTATAATTTTTCATGGCGTCGTAATGCGACCCGCTATCTTCTTCAAAATACTTCAACATGAAATAGCGAAGGGGCGCTTACATCCATTTCGAGGCATAGAACAGCACCGTGCTGGCCATAGCCGTCATCACCGTACCCCAAATCATATCGACTACGCTAAAAATCAGCGGCCAGTTTTTCACCAGTGCCGCGCAGGTAAGGTCGAAGGTGCCATAGCACAAAAGGCCCAGCGCCGCGCCGTGTAGCAAGGCCGTTTGCAACGATGCGGCGTCTATGGCTGCGCGGGTACAGAAAAATAAAATGCCCGCTGCGTACAGCAAGTAAAATACAATGGCGGCGCTCCACCGAGGTTGTTCCGCCAGCAGGAAGCCCAGTTTTTCGTAATTAAATTTTTTGGCAATCAGTCCCAGCCACAGTCCGTCAAGAACAAACAAGGTGATTAAGGCAACAAGGTACAGCAACAAGTAGCGCATCGTTGGATTTTATTTGTAGCAATGTAAAACAATTTTCACGCAGAATAGTTGCGGCAGCGTAAAACAGCCAGCTTGCATAAGGGGTCGCGCCGTCCTACATCACTCCATGGAGTCTTGCGTTAGCAGCGTTGGTGGAAAAAGTAGTTACAGTATGTAACCGCATTAAAAAGATACTCTTGCCTCCTCCGAAACCTGGTCGAATTTTCTAATGTTCCATTACCAAATCATAACGAAGCGGCCCGAACTTCGCAAACGCAATCCAATCGATTTATCGAAAATCGAATCGTCGAAAATCGAACAAAATCTGGTCGAAGTTTCTAACATTCCATTACCCAACCATAACTATACGGCCCTAACTTCGAAAATGCAATCCAATCGAATGATCGCAAATCGAATCGTCGAAAATCGAACAAAATCTGGTCGAAGTTTCTAACGTTCCCTTACTCAACCATAATTATCCGGCCCTAACTTCGCAAGCGCAAATTGATCGAATTATCGAAATTCGAATCGTCGAAAATCGAACCCGGATAATGGCGTGCCCCCTGCGGCAGCGGCGCGGTGCGCAGAAGCAAAATGAGTCATCGCTGCCTACGGCAGACTGTGAATCTACCTCAAAAAAATAGTTTTCCATAATACCGCTTAAGGCATGATTTCTGCCTGCTTGATGCTATGAATTATGTTCAGGGAAGTAACCGGCTGCAAATGACAGTTTCCAGCCTGGAAGATCAGATAGAGGCTGATAATCCGGTGCGGTTTATTGATGCATTTGTGGAGAAATTGGATTTATCACAATTGGGGTATCAGGAGGTGGTTTTGAAAGAAGAAGGCCGGCCGCCTTTTCATCCCAAATTATTCCTTAAGATTTATTTGTACGGTTACCTTAACGGTATTCGCAGTAGTCGCAAGCTTGACCGCGAGTGCTTTCGTAATCTGGAACTGCAATGGCTCACCGGATATCTCTTCCCCAACTATCACACCATCGCCGACTTTCGAAAAGTAAACAACCGTGCGCTGCGCAACACGTTTAAGTTGTTCGTTCTGTTTCTAAAGGAAGCCGATCTCGTTTCTGGCAAGCATGTAGCCGTGGATGGCACCAAGGTGCGTGCCCATAACAGCAAGAAAAACAACTACAACCCTAAAAAGATTGAACGGCATTTACTGTATATCGAAGAAAAGACCAATGAATACCTGGCTGCCTTAGATCAAAACGACAAAGGTGAAGTGTCCGTGAACGACATCCACGCCAAACTCAAACGACTGGCAGAAAATAAAATCCGTTATGAGGCGCTGGCCGAACAATTAGAACAAAGCGGTGAACCCCAAATCAGCACCACCGATGCCGATGCGCGAGCCTTGCTGGTACAGGGGCAGGTAGTTGAGGTGTGCTATAATATGCAGGCCGCTGTTGATGAAAAACACAAATTGATTGTGGCTACCCACACCATCAATCGCAACGACCGCAATGCCCTTTACGATATCGCACTGGAGGCTAAAATCAACCTATCTGAAGAAGATCTGTTGGTGACCAGTGATAAGGGCTACCACAATGCCCGGCAATTGCAGCAGTGTAAGGATGCAGGTATCACCACCATCTGCGCGCAGCAGGAGTTAGTGAACAGCAACGACCATGGCACAACCCCAGCGTACCTCATTACCCAGTTTAAATACAACAAACGCACCGATACCTACCGGTGTCCCCAAGGAAGTATTTTACGCACACAAGGCACCTGGCACGTAAAGGCCCGCGATTATACGCCCTACCGGTTTAAGAAGTATCGAACACCCAATTGTAAGGATTGCCCCGCCAAGCACCTCTGCACAGGCCGGGCCAAGGGCGGCAGAGAGATAGAAAGAAGCGAGTTTGCCGGGGTGGTTGAAGAAAACGCCAAACGTTACCAAAAGAACTACGCCACCTACCGAAAACGGCAAGAACTAAATGAACACGTCTTTGGTTCCATTAAACGAAAGTGGGGCTATTACTACACCAACCTAAAGGGAAGAGAGAAAGTAAATGGCGAACACAGTTTAATTTGCCTCGTGTATAACATCAAACGCACCATCAACATCCTCGGGTTTGATGAATTAATGAAAAAACTAAAAAATTGGCAACCGAATTATAAGAGGATAGCTGTTTTGTCTTCAAAACAGGGCGATTTTAAGCCCATTACAGCGTATTTATTTTTTGAGCTTAAATTAGCAGCCTAAATTTAGCGCGGCTGTAATCGGCTATTTTTTAATTTAGGAGGAAATTAGGAGTGAGTTTAAGTGGAGAGCAGAATTAAACAGGGTTATTTCACATCCTGACGTTTGGCAAATTGGCGATGGAGCCGACTTTTAGCACAAATGTTGAATAGAATTACTAATCTTCAACATTGCACAAAAGTTCAATAGAAGTACTTCACCGGCTCTATTGCCAATTTGTTTGTTATGTGCCGTTTTATTCCATTTTATACATTTAACAATTGCTGAAACGTAAAGTCGGGTTTAAACATTTCAATTTCGTTTTGAGTTGATTCTTCTTGTGCTTCTTTGCCATAGATAAACATTTGCTGTTCATAATTTTTAACAGCCTCTTCAATGCTATTAAATTTTCCATCGGCTAGATTATCAGACAATATCAAGGCATCCACCAACCCACTATTTACTCCCTGCCCTGCAAAAGGCGGCATCAAATGTGCGGCATCCCCAATCATTGTTATGGGTAATGGGCGCTTGCTTTTCCAAGGCTTTTCTAAAGGAAATATCCGTGTAGCCAATCCTACAAATGACAACGTCGTATGAATCAATTCTTTGTAGCGTTCGTCCCAATCGGAAAATTCTTTCAGAAGAAAATCAACGACACTATTTCTGTTTTGAAAATCTACCTGCGTTTGGTTTTTCCATTCATCAGGTGTTTTAAAACTTATTCCAAAATGCAATGCACCATTATTATTGGGGTTAGCAAATAATAAATTACCTTGGTGAGATGCCATTAGCCGGTTTCCATTGCATAGCTGAAAAAATCCAGGACAGTTTATCTCTGGTTGATGAATATCGGCTTGTATATTGAAAGTACCTGTTTCTTCAACTTCCGTGTCGGTAACAAATTTTCTTACCTTGGACATCCCGCCATTGGCAAGAATAACCAAATCTGCTGTTTCACTCGGTTTATTCTCAAAAGTTAGTGTCCACTTCTTCTTACCAGGTTCAAGCATAACAAGTTTTCTATCCCAAATAACCGTGTCGTTTTCTAAACTATTCAACAAGATAGCCCTTAAGTCATTTCTGTTTATTTCAGGATTGTCAAATCGATTTTCGGGCTTTACATTTTTTGTGGATAAAATATTGCCTTTTTCATCAGCAATATTTACACCCATTGGTAAGGCTAAGTCATAATAAGTTTGTAACAATCCCGCTTTTTTCATTGCTTCCTGACCTGAACCTTTGTGTAGGTCAAGGGTTCCACCAAAAATTCTTGCCTCTCGGTCGTTGTCTCTTTCGTAAACTGAAACGTCTATGCCGTTTTGCTGTAATAATTTTGCCATAGTCAGTCCAACGGGTCCACCACCAATTATTGCAACGTTCTTATCACTAAGTAAATTCATTTGTTTGTCTGTATCTATTCGCATTGTCATTCAAAAATGGCACATAACGTCAGGATGTGAAATAACCCTGTTTAATTCTGCTCTCCACTTAAACTCACTCCTAATTTCCTCCTAAATTAAAAAATAGCCGATTACAGCCGCGCTAAATTTAGGCTGCTAATTTAAGCTAAAAAAATAAATACGCTGTAATGGGCTTAAAATCGCCCTGTTTTGAAGACAAAACAGCTATCCTCTTATAATTCGGTTGCCAATTTTTTAGTTTTTTCATTAATTCATCAAACCCGAGGATGTTGATGGTGCGTTTGATGTTATACACGAGGCAAATTAAACTGTGTTCGCCATTTACTTTCTCTTTACCCTTGAGGTTGGTGTAGTAATACCCCCACTTTCGTTTGATAGTGCCAAAAACGTGTTCATTTAGTTCCTGACGCTTTCGGTAGGTGGCGTAGTTCTTTCGGTAACGTTTGGCGTTTTCTTCAACCACCCCGGCAAACTCGCTTCTTTCTATCTCTCTGCCGCCCTTGGCCCGGCCTGTGCAGAGGTGCTTGGCGGGACAATCCTTACAATCGGGTGTTCGATACTTCTTAAACCGGTAAGGCGCATAATCGCGGGCCTTTACGTGCCAGGTGCCTTGAGTGCGTAAAATACTTCCTTGGGGACACCGGTAGGTATCGGTGCGTTTGTTGTATTTAAATTGGGTAATGAGGTACGCTGGGGTTGTGCCATGGTCGTTGCTGTTCACTAACTCCTGCTGCGCGCAGATGGTGGTGATACCTGCATCCTTACACTGCTGTAATTGCCGGGCATTATGGTAGCCCTTATCACTGGTCACCAACAGCTCTTCTTCAGATAAGTTGGTTTTAGCCTCCAGTGCGATATCGTACAGGGCATTGCGGTCGTTGCGATTGATGGTATGGGTAGCCACAATCAGTTTGTGTTTTTCGTCAATGGCAGCTTGCATATTATAACAGATTTCTACCACCTGCCCTTGAACCAGCAAGGCGCGCGCATCGGCATCGGTGGTGCTGATTTGTGGTTCACCGCTTTGTTCTAATTGTTCGGCCAGCGCCTCATAACGGATTTTATTTTCTGCCAGTCGTTTAAGTTTGGTGTGTATGTCGTTCACGGACACTTCACCTTTGTCGTTTTCATCTAAGGCAGCCAGATATTCATTGGTCTTTTCGTCGATATACAGTAAATGCCGTTCAATCTTTTTAGGGTTGTAGTTGTTTTTCTTGCTGTTATGGGCACGCACCTTGGTGCCATCCACGGCTACATACTTGCCAGAAACGAGATCGGCTTCCTTTAGAAACAGAACGAACAACTTAAACGTGTTGCGCGGCGCACGGTTGTTTACTTTTCGAAAGTCGGCGATGGTGTGATAGTTGGGGAAGAGATATCCGGTGAGCCATTGCAGTTCCAGATTACGAAAGCACTCGCGGTCAAGCTTGCGACTACTGCGAATACCGTTAAGGTAACCGTATAAATAAATCTTAAGGAATAATTTGGGATGAAAAGGCGGCCGGCCTTCCTCTTTCAAAACCACCTCTTGATACCCCAATTGTGATAAATCCAATTTCTCCACAAAGGCATCAATAAACCGCACCGGATTATCAGCCTCTATCTGATCTTCCAGACTGGAAACTGTCATTTGCAGCCGGTTACTTCCCTGAACGTAATTCATGCCGACTATCAGCAGAAATCATGCCTTTGAGCCTATTATGGAAAACTATTTTTTTGAGGTAGATTCACAGTCTGACGTTTTGGGTATTGCCGAAGGCGGGGTTTTTAGCACTAAAGTTCAATCGAAGTACGAATGTTGAACCTTGCACAAATGCTCAATCGAAGCCTTTCAGCCCCGCTTTTGGCAATACCTTGTTATGTGCAGGCATTGTTAGTGTATTGCTGATTTTGAAAAAAAGTTCATCACTATAACTCCAGCAACTATTAGAACTATTCCAATTATTGCAGGAATGTCCAAAGATTGCTTAAAAACCACTACCGAAATCATTGCAGTTAATACGATTCCTAAACCTCCCCAAATAGCATACGCTATAGCTAAGTTAATGGATTTTAATGCTTGTGAAAAGAAGAAAAAGCAAGTGATATAAGCTAATACTGTAACAGCCGTTGGCAATAACTTTGAAAACCCGTTTGAGGTTTTCATAAAACTAGAACCTACAACTTCAAAAACGATTGCTAACCCTAAAAATAAATATTTCATTGTCCTATTATTTATACTGATGCAAAGAAACAATAAAATAGAGATGCCTTTTTTGATAAATGTCAAAATCGTTATTTCTTTCTTATACGACTGAGTGTTTCTTGAGAAATTCCTAAATATGAGGCGATGTGTCCTAATGAAATTCGTAAGATAGCTTCTGGTTCACGTTTCAGGAAATCATTGTAGCGTTCTTCGGCTGAATGTGTTTGTAATGAAAAAGAACGCTCTTCTAAAATTTTACAATATTCTTCTGCCATTTTTCTTCCGATTATATTCATTTGCAATGAAACTTTATAGAGTTCGTTTAGGTCGTTACTCGAAATATAATACAAAGTTGAATCTTCCAAAAACTGAATGTTTTCGATTGAGGGTTTATCAAAAAATAGAGGCATAACAGAACCTAATGTTGTATTCTCAAAACCAAACCAAACATTTATTTCTCTTTCGTTCGATTGGTAAAAAGAGCGGACAAGTCCTTTCTCAATTACAAACAAGTTAGAAATTACTTGTCCAGATTTCAATAAAAAATCTCCTTTTTGTTTTTTCAGAAATTTGATTTTGCTTTTTAGTTCGGCTTCCAATTCCAAAGTTAGGTTTCCATATTTTTTAAATTGGTCGATTAGGGGATTCATTGTCTGTCAGCGGTTTTTTTGGTGCTTGCACATAACGGTAAATTGTATGAGTAGTGGCAGATTGCGTGGTACTTTCCTATCAAACCGCTACGCAGTTTGAGCGGGCTACAAACCTTGATATTTACCACTTCCCCTGCCATTACTTATACAAAATGTTGGCTACCGTAATTTCATATAAATCAAACTTTATAATAATTGTCAAGTAATATTTACACACCGGTATTCAATACTTCAAGTACTTTTAATGCATCATTTAAAGCCCTAACATCATGTGTCCGGATATAATCTACACCCATATAACTTAAATAAATCTCTGTTGCCAAAGTAGCAGGTGTTCGTTCATTGACTTCTCTCCCGACAATGGCTCCTAAAAAGGATTTTCGGGAAACTGAAATAAGAATTGGTAAATTGAAGTATCCTTTCAATTGAGAAATATTTTTTAAAACATGTATTGAAGATTCTGGATTAGAACCTAAAAAGAATCCCATTCCTGGGTCTAAAATAATTCTATCGGATGAAATGCCTGAATTTTGAATCGATTTGATACGTTGTGAAAAGAAATCGATTATTTCATTAAATACTTTTTCGGGTTTAGTTTCGATAACCGTCGCTGGTCCAAAACGCTGAACCGAATGCATTACGATGAGTTTACAATCTGATTTTGCAATTTCGGGATAAATTTCAGGATGGGAAAATCCTTGAATGTCGTTTAAATACTGGACGTTTCTATTTAAAAAATATTGTTGGACAGTAGATTTAAAGGAATCAATGGAAACAGGAATATTTTTAGTAAGCAAGTAATCGGCTACTGGTTTTAAACGATCAATCTCTTCTTGAGGCTTTACTTCTTTGGAGGAAGGATTACTGGAAGCAGCTCCTAAATCAATTATACTGGCACCATCTTCAACCAGTTTGAGAGATTTTTCCAAAGCTTTACCGTAATCCAGATAAAGCCCTCCGTCAGAAAAACTATCTTCAGTAATATTTACAATCCCTAATATTTTTGGCTTATGAAATTTCATAGGTTTTTAAAATTTTGTCTAAATAATTGTAGTTTAATTATATATAATCTGATAATCGTTTTATTTTCCAACTGCCATCTTAGTGGCTATCCTATTACCTCCATCATTTATTATACTCTCTTTATTTGTATCTTTGATAGCAAATGTCAATTCAATCTGATTATGGTAGCCAACGTCAGACTGTGAATCTACCTCAAAAAAATAGTTTTCCATAATACGGCTTAAGGCATGATTTCTGCTGATTGTCGGCATGAATTACGTTCAGGGAAGTAACCGGCTGCAAATGACCGTTTCCAGTCTGGAAGATCAGATAGAGGCTGATAATCCGGTGCGGTTTATTGATGCATTTGTGGAGAAATTGGATTTATCACAATTGGGGTATCAGGAGGTGGTTTTGAAAGAAGAAGGCCGGCCGCCTTTTCATCCCAAATTATTCCTTAAGATTTATTTGTACGGTTACCTTAACGGTATTCGCAGTAGTCGCAAGCTTGACCGCGAGTGCTTTCGTAATCTGGAACTGCAATGGCTCACCGGATATCTCTTCCCCAACTATCACACCATCGCCGACTTTCGAAAAGTAAACAACCGTGCGCTGCGCAACACGTTTAAGTTGTTCGTTCTGTTTCTAAAGGAAGCCGATCTCGTTTCTGGCAAGCATGTAGCCGTGGATGGCACCAAGGTGCGTGCCCATAACAGCAAGAAAAACAACTACAACCCTAAAAAGATTGAACGGCATTTACTGTATATCGAAGAAAAGACCAATGAATACCTGGCTGCCTTAGATGAAAACGACAAAGGTGAAGTGTCCGTGAATGACATCCACGCCAAACTCAAACGACTGGCAGAAAATAAAATCCGTTATGAGGCGCTGGCCGAACAATTAGAACAAAGCGGTGAACCCCAAATCAGCACCACCGATGCCGATGCGCGAGCCTTGCTGGTACAGGGGCAGGTAGTTGAGGTGTGCTATAATATGCAGGCCGCTGTTGATGAAAAACACAAATTGATTGTGGCTACCCACACCATCAATCGCAACGACCGCAATGCCCTTTACGATATCGCACTGGAGGCTAAAATCAACCTATCTGAAGAAGATCTGTTGGTGACCAGTGATAAGGGCTACCACAATGCCCGGCAATTGCAGCAGTGTAAGGATGCAGGTATCACCACCATCTGCGCGCAGCAGGAGTTAGTGAACAGCAACGACCATGGCACAACCCCAGCGTACCTCATTACCCAGTTTAAATACAACAAACGCACCGATACCTACCGGTGTCCCCAAGGAAGTATTTTACGCACTCAAGGCACCTGGCACGTAAAGGCCCGCGATTATACGCCTTACCGGTTTAAGAAGTATCGAACACCCGATTGTAAAGATTGCCCAGCCAAACACCTCTGTACCGGCCGGGCCAAGGGCGGCAGAGAGATAGAAAGAAGCGAGTTTGCCGGGGTGGTTGAAGAAAACGCCAAACGTTACCGAAAGAACTACGCCACCTACCGAAAACGGCAAGAACTAAATGAACACGTCTTTGGTTCCATTAAACGAAAGTGGGGCTATTACTACACCAACCTAAAGGGAAGAGAGAAAGTAAATGGCGAACACAGTTTAATTTGCCTCGTGTATAACATCAAACGCACCATCAACATCCTCGGGTTTGATGAATTAATGAAAAAACTAAAAAATTGGCAACCGAATTATAAGAGGATAGCTGTTTTGTCTTCAAAACAGGGCGATTTTAAGCCCATTACAGCGTATTTATTTTTTGAGCTTAAATTAGCAGCCTAAATTTAGCGCGGCTGTAATCGGCTATTTTTTAATTTAGGAGGAAATTAGGAGTGAGTTTAAGTGGAGAGCAGAATTAAACAGGGTTATTTCACATCCTGCCGCTAGGCACAAGGCATGACAAACGACCTAGACAGCCCTTTGATACTTGACTTTTTTCTCCGCGACGACAAAATCATTGGTAAATAAATCCAGTTCGGTATTTATAACTTGTTGTTTACCGCTCAAAACAGACTTGTAAAAATCTTTTAGTTCTTCGTCTGACACATTTTTAGGCATAAATCTTAAAGCAGACGCAGCAATGTATTGAGCATCTAGTTCAAAAGACAACCATCTTCTTCCTAACTTCTCTGCCGCTTCACCCGTTGTATTTGACCCTCCAAAAATATCTAAGACAACATCGCCTTCATCTGTGAGGTAATTAATAAAAAATTCAGGCAATTTTACTGGGAATCGTGCTGGATGGGTTTTCAAACCAAGACGTTTTGCAAAACTCATATATTGTGAGTTTGACTCCGAATTGGGAATTTGCAACAGATTTGAAGGAATCGCTCCGCCATTGTCATTGCCAAAACTATCGCTTATATCATGACCTGAAGGACGCTTTTTTGCTTTATAATATTTCTCAGGGTTTTCAATCAGCTTTTTCATTCTATCGCTATATGGTACCAAGACTTTTCTAATGTCAGCTTTAGGAAAAGCTGTTTTTGAAAACCACCATACAGTATTAACGGAGTCTTTTGCCCGTATTTTTCTTTTGTTTACCCACTCAATCGGACTTGGTAACCTTGAAGGATTATACCAATAAAATTCCTCTGCTAAATTATAACCAAGTATATCACAAAAATGAAGTAGAACCCGAAAGTTGTATAAACTCCTTGTTGGTGTTCCTCGTTCGTAAGCACCACCTAAATCAATTACAAGGCTCCCAGTATTTTTTAATTTCGGCATAGCCAATCTAGCAAACTCGGCAAGCCATTCAACATATTCATCCTGTTCTTTATTTCCATACTCTTTCTTTCGCAAAAGCGCAAAAGGTGGACTAGTCATTATTAAGTCAATACTCTCATCATCGAGCTTCGGGATTAACTCCAAAGAATCGCCGTAAAAGGCTTTACCTAAATTGGTTTTGTATATGTAATCTTTTGACTTTAACATAGATTAAGTCTTCTAAATTATTGTTCCGAATATTTGCGGTAATGGTATCTCAACTTTTATAAAACTCCGAATATATTCGGTGGTGTGTTTTAGCCCATTTCCTCAACTTCGTTCCTCGAAATAACAAAATAATTCGTGGAAATGAAAGACAATTTAGAATATTTTTTGAACAATATCGCAAAAAACATACAGGACACACGGAAAAGGCTTGGTATGACACAGGAAGACCTTGCATTCAAGGCGGAAATTGACCGCACTTACATTGGATACATTGAAAATTCCAAACATAATGTGACCCTTGGCATGCTCGTCAAAATTGCCAATGCACTAAATACGGACATATCGGAATTGATTAAGCCAATTACACCGAAAACCGATATTGAAAAACTTAATGAGATCTTCCCGTTTATCCGTAAATATCAAAAATTAGCTGAAGACACATGTGGTATTAACGATGTGTTTCAAGACAACGGTGGTAAACTATTACAGGTATTATTAGTAACGGGTTTAAAAAACATTGTGGACAGAGAAGGTAATGATGCTGAAGATGAAAAAGGAAACCAATATGAATTGAAATCAGTAAACATAAAGCTAACTTCAAGTTTTTCAACGCATCATCACATGAATCCTGTTATCATAAAAAAATATAAAAAAGTAGATTGGATTTTTGCAGTTTATGAAGGAATCGAACTAATTGAAATCTTCCAATTAACCCCAAAAGATTTAGAGCCATATTATAAGAAGTGGCTAAAAAAATGGAAAGACGATGGCAATAAGGACATCAATAATCCTAAAATACCATTAACATTTGTCAGAGAAAAAGGCAAGCCTCTATACAAAGCAGACAACGGAAGTTTGTTTTCTAAAGTTAAACTAAAATAATGCCCAGTGCCTAACAGCACCTACCCAAAAGTGGCGGTAAAGTGCGAATATGAACATTTGTGTTTCAAACAAATATTATTGCATATAAACAGTTTAGTGTTCCAAACCGCCACCTTCGGGTAGCTGCAAACCCTGGCTGTGAAATAACCCTGGTTAATTCTGCTTTTAACTAAAATTCAATCCTAATTTCCTCCTAAATTAAAAAATAGCCGATTACAGCCGCGCTAAATTTAGGCGGCTAATTTAAACTCATAAATAAATTGCGCTCTAAATGGCTTTAAAATGGCTTGTTTTGAAGACAAAATAGCAATCCTCTTATAATTTGGTTGCCATTTTTTTAGTTTTTTCATGAGTTCATCAAACCCGAGGATGTTGATGGTGCGTTTGGCTCTGCTCAATCACCTCGGCGAACTCTCATCTTAGTATCTTGCTGCCGCCCTTACCCCGGCTGGCGCAGCGATACTTGTCTCGGCAATATTCCGAAATCTGGCGGCCCCCGTAGGGGACCTGTCTTCGTAGAGAAGAAAGCGCATCTGATTCTTTGTAGCCCCGTAGGGGCGGAATAGATCGGCGCGTAAAAGCATCACCACAATCGCATCAAAACCCGCACCGGGTTATCGGCCTCTATCTGATCTTCCAGACGGGAAACTGTCAGTTGCAGCCGGTTGCTTCCCTGAACGTAATTCATATATGATATAAGGCAGAAACCCTTCCTTTATGCCTATTATGGAAAACTATTTTTTTGAGGTAAATTCACAGGCTGCCTTTTAAAGGCGACCGTTGCTGACAGTCCGAAAAGCTAATAAACAGACAATGAACGAATTTAAAATCTTTAAAAGTTGGCTGACCAATGTCTCCTTCCTGACCGAAAAGGACTGTTCGCTTTTTGAACCCTTTTTAAAAACAAAAAAACTTAAAGCGAAGGACCATTTTCTAAGTGCAGGAAAAGTTTGTCATGAAATTGGCTTTATAAATAAAGGCTGTTTCCGGACCTTCTATCTTGCAGAAGGCAAAGAAATCAATACTCATTTTACTTTTGAAAACGAATTTGTAACGGATTACGATAGTTTTTTACAAAATAAGCCAAGTCGCTATTTTATTCAGGCTCTGGAAGACGCCGAATTTGTAACATTCAATTTATCAGCGTTACAAAACGCCTACAATCAATCACAGAATTGGGAACGCTTCGGCAGAATGATAGCTGAGCAATCGTACAAACTGACAACCCAACGAGTGGAAAGTTTTTTGTTTTTAGACGGTGAGCAACGCTACCTTGACTTGCTTAAATACCAGCCCCAAATTTTTGACCGTATACCGCTTTATCATATAGCTTCATATTTGGGACTTGAACGGGAAAGCTTAAGCCGCTTGAGAAAAAAAATTGCGGGCAAGTAACGATTGTAACATTTGTCAATTTCGGCCTCATGTGATTTTGAGACTTTTGCTGTGTAAATTTTAATGTTTCACTAAAAAAGTTTTAAAATGAAAAAGGTAATTATTTCCGCTTCAGCAATTGCTTTGATGCTTTTGACAAGTTGCAGCACGTCAAAACAAGTAACTCTACCACTTAGTCGTGCCGTTGAGTTTGACGATACTTATACGATTATTTGGAACGGTATCAGCAAGGCATACCGCTATGAGAATGGACAATGGCTAAGAGCCGAAAGTTACGATTATCAGTTTGACGTTGTTCAGAAACGTTATGATAATCATTGGAAATCTGTAAAATCACTTCACCGTATTCACCCCGACTATGACGGTAAAGCGGGCGACCGAGACCAGACCATGTATTTTGAAGTTGATTACAAAAATCTCATCGACGGAAAAGTGCAAGCTGCAATCAATTCATCATTGGGTAATGGAACGGGAACCACCGACGCTGAGTTTCGCAAATCCGTTCTGACAATGTACCTTCCCAATGCAAGTAAGTTTATGCCGTATAATAAATTCAGAATTACGCAAAACTACAATTACGAAGCGGGCGTGCTGACAGAAACAGTTGAACTCCTCAATGAAAAGGACGGAAAAGAAACACCGTTTATGAAGAATGAAGAAACGGCTTTGATTTTTACTAAGAGTAAATTGCAACAAGCACCAACAACCTATAGAAGATAATGCCCACCTGGCGCGGGTCTTTGAACTCCCGCGGGCTTTAAGGTTCCTCCGCCATGGCGGAGGAACCTTAAAGCCCGCGGGAACTTGGTAAATGCAGTTTGCGACCGCTTCCACATCAGCAGCTTCAGGTCAAGGTTGGTCTTGATATTGTGCTGTTGCAAACGTTAGTGCTGCGATGGAATTAAATCTTGCTTCTGCACAGCCGTATCAACACCCGCGCCGGGTTATCGGCCTCTATCTGGACTTACAGACCGGAAACCGTCGCGTACAACGGAGCTTCCCAGGGCCTAATTCATGGCTTCTCTAGGAAAGGGAATCCATTCACATTAGGGAAAACAACCATTTTAAGATAAATTCATGCTTGGCTATTGACGGTAATCCTAACCACGCGCTCCACAATGACCCAAAACATAGCAAGTACAAACAACTTTTTGGAATACCTAAGGGGCTTTTTTCGGTTGTTTGTTCTGACCTATCTGTTTTTCTATATGTTCCCCTACCCGCTGAGCGACATACCTGTGGTAGGCGACCTATTTATTTACTATGAAAGAGCAACTGAATTCCTTACCCTTTGGTTCGGGCACACGGTGCTACAAATAACGTCCTTAGAAAAGATGGAGATAACCGGAAGCGGAGACACCACTTTCGATTACGTCAAACTTTTGGTAACAGCTGTAGCTTCAATATTCATTTCCGCAAGCCTGTACGTTTGTGGTTTTAATAAAAACAGAGATAATCAACTTCATGTCTTCATTACAACTTACGCAAGATATTATGTAGGGCTTAATTTAATAACTTATGGCCTTGCCAAATGGCATAACGGACAATTTCCTTTCCCAGACATCAGCCGAATGGAGCAGACCTTTGGTAGTTCATCGCCAATGGGTTTGTTATGGACGTTCATGGGCTACTCCAAAACCTATAAAATATTTACCGGGCTCTGCGAGATTTTAGGCGGCGTTCTTTTGTTTTTTAGACGGACCACCGTTTTTGGTAGCTTAGTTTCTCTGGCGGTGATGACTAACGTTGTGGTTTTAAACTTTGCCTATGATGTTCCGGTAAAACTCTTCTCGACACATTTAGCATTAATTTCATTTTTCATATTCTATCCCAACCTAAAAACGCTTTTCAACTTTTTTATTCTTAATAAATCAAGTACGCTTAGCGTTGCACCAATAATCTTCCCAAATAAACGGGTAAGGTTTTGGCGGATTATATTGAAATCGGTCATACTAATGGGTTTCCCTGCTTTAATGATCGTGGAAGTGTTCAAAAATGAAGAAGCGCCACCTAAGCACAAATTAAACGGTGCCTATTTTACGCAACCGTATCTCCTAAAAATTAATAACTCAACATATCAGCCACCCGATACGGCCTTGTGGAAAAAGTTGATTATTGAGGATAGTTACTCCCAAATTGTGTTTGCTAATGATCAATCCGAATTTTATCAGCTTACAGTAGATACTGCTACTCAAACAATCCATCTGAGCTCCTATAACGACACCACCGAAAAATATGCATTAAAATACCAGCAACTATCAGATAGTGTCTTTTTAATGGCTGGACAATATAAGTCGGATAGCGTTTCAGTTTTGCTTAAGCGAAAGGAACTTAGTGATTACCCCTTAGTGAAACGTGGATTTCATTGGATAAATGAGTATCCTTATAACAGATAGAAATATCTGCTTGAGCGCGGAGGAAAAACCAACACTGTGCGGCCGCCGCTCACAGACGCATCCGGCATCGCTATACGCGGGCCGTCCGAAGGCGCACAAGGCGCTTCCCTGAACGCCCTGCAAGGCGCACGTATATCATGCCTTAAACCGAATTATGGAAAACTATTTTTTGGGGTAGACTCACCGTCTGAGGTTGCCTGCAATGCATTACACCCTTGAAAGGTTGCCATTACCTTAGAAAAACCGTAATTTTGAAAGGTGCAAGGGCTACATCCATATTTAGCGCAGATTTCAAACTTGTGCGAAAAGCATAACGTTAAAGAGTTGTATGCGTTCGGATCGGTTTTAACCGGGCGATTCAATGAAGACAGTGATGTTGATCTTATTGTCGATTTCTATCCGATGGCGGTAGATACCTATGCCGATAATTACTTTGACCTAAAATTTGAGCTTGAAAAAATCCTCCACCGGCACATAGATCTTTTGGAAGAGAAGGCATTGAAAAATCCCTATTTTACTGAAGCTATTCACAAAAATCGGGAATTGATTTATGGACCCTAAGATAAAGGTTTGGTTGAAAGATAGTTCTGATGCAATAACCGAGATAGAGAGTTTTTTCGTTGGGCAGCCGAAAGAATTTGCCCGGTTCGAGGCAGATATTAAGACAAGAAGGGCCGTGGAAAGAAACATTGAAATTATTGGAGAAGCGCTAAATAGAATTTTAAATCTACAAGACGATATTGCAATTTCGAACTCCAGAAAAATCGTGGATGCAAGAAATCGGATTATTCATGGTTATGATTCTGTATCTGCCGATGTTATCTGGGGGATAGTAATTAAGCACCTTCCGATATTGAAATCCGAAGTAGAAGCGTTGTTATAGCTGGATTGTAATGCAGGCAAGAGGCAGCACCCCCCTCTGCTCGAACTTTCTAACGATACCTGGCGAAATCAGCGCAAGGCAGCCCTAACTTCGACCGAAGTTTATGCCGTGTATTCTTTTCTATCGCGGGCTTGTGAACTCCCGCGGATTTACAGTTCCCCCGACAAGGCAGGGTCATCCGTCAACGGCGGAAGTAAATTCATGGGAGCAACAAGATGGCCTGTTTCATCAAAAGCTTTTTTAGGTAAATTTACTATTGAGTTGGCAGCTAAAAAATAATCGCCTATGAGAATTAAGACAGCAGTAGGTTTGGCAGCTTGCCTTTTCCTGGTAACTTGTACAAAAGAAAAAGGCACTACTTCGACGACCGATAATTTTGTAGTTGGGATAACGACCGATCTATTAACTAAACAATACGATACAGTATTAAGAGGCGACTACCACAAGCGGGTTTATTTAGATCTTGATGTGAATGACGATAAACATCCCGATTTCAGATTAACCAGCGAGGTATGGGGGTCTCCGGGCTTAGGCGAACATCCGCGGTCAACCATCATTCCCTTAAATCCAGCTTGTGAGTTGTTGGGATTCCTAAAAAATGACACCAGCTATCTACATCGGTCAACCACCACTACAATCGGTGCAAATAATACTGTATCCATTTATAATGCCGCGGTTTACTCTTGCCTTCAAATTGCTGCAAACGATTCCATTACCAATGTACAATTGGATCAGTTTAAGTTAATATCCAAAAAGAAAGGTGATCAGTTGGTTAAGTCGGATTTTTTTAAATCAGACACTTGCACGTTAATGGATGATCGCTACAACTATCCTACATTATCCTCAACATCAAATGATACCACGGTGTATAACGCTACTTCTTTTGATTTCACTTGTAATTCCTATCCGGGTGATGTTATTAGTTATATCGGAATAAAAATTAAAGGAGCTCAATCAGAAAAGTTGGGCTGGCTAAAACTAAGCATCAGCGACCAGTACAAAATTTCTATACTGGAAAGCGCCATACAAAAATAATTAGCGATGGCCTTTCCTACAAACTTACCACTCAGCCCCCCACCTAACGCCCAGCGGCAGCGATTGAAACGAAAAGCCCGCAGCGCCGGCCTGAGGACATCGTAAGTCTTAAAGACTTACGATGTCTTCAAAGGGAGCCGTCAAAAGAGATGCAGTTGTGGCCGGCGTGAGGACTTGGAGTGAAAAGCGCGGTGCGGCAGCAGGCCGCCGCTGCATATTATACGCCTGCTGCCGCAGCCGCCATCCTCATCACCTGCTTACAAACCCGCCGCCTGCTCGCGATACCCATCGCCTATGGGCAGCGTCCTGTTGCCGGTAACATGCACCAATCCGCCTTCTACCGCCAACACATGCGCCGGATTCACCGCAAACGAGCGATGAATCCGCACGGCTACACCCGCAGGCAACTCCTCCAGAAAACGCGTAAAAGCCGCATACACCTGCACCGGCTCCATATCCTGCACATACACCAGGGTATTGTTGCCGCGCGCCTCACAATACACTAGTCCGGCCGCTTTAATTTTGATGCGCTTGCGATGCTGCCGTAACTCCAACACGGCCTCGGCAGGCTCCTTCACCGCTACCCGCTGCAACTTAGCCACCGTTTGCAACAACCGCACGGCCGAAACGGGCTTCACTAAATAATCTAACGCCTCTAACTCAAAGGCTGTTACCGCATGCTCAGAATACGCAGTAACAAAGGCAATAGCCGTTTTTCCGGCGGTCATTTTCGCTAACTCCAATCCGCTTACCAGCGGCATATTGATATCCAGCAACAGCAAATCATAATGCTGCTGCTGCAATTCCTTCATGGCGGCAATGGCATCGCCGGCCTCCTGAATATGCGCAAAGGCATCGGTTTGTATACACAACTGCCGCATGGTGCTGCGCTGTATGGGCTCGTCGTCAACGATCAGCACATTAAATTTCTTCATTCCAACTTCATTTGCAGGTGTATGGCAAATTGCTTCGGCTGCGAATCAATTTGCAGCTTGCAGCGGTCGGCACCCATTAAATCAATCCGGCTTTTTACATTGGCCAGGCCAAGACCGCTGCTGCCGGCGGCGCGCCGGTCAACGCCTTCGGCCACGGTGTTTTCCAGATGAAAATGTAACCCATCGGCCGCTATCCGCATCGCACCTTGAATAACAATAGGACGCGAAGATAAATCCTGACTGTGTTTAAAGGCATTTTCAAAAAACACAATAAACAGCGAAGGCGGCACGGTGATATTTGCCGGAACAGCCTCAGGAAAAGAAAACTGAAACGAGAGATTGCTGCCGTGCCGGATGGTTTCCAGCTCGATATAATCTTTTAAATAATCAATTTCTTTCTGCAGCGGCACCTGTGCCTTTCCCGCATCGTAAATCTGATGCCGCAAAATATTGCTGAGCTTAATCATCAGATCCGGAAGCTGGTTGGAATGCGCTAAGGCTAATCCGTAAAAATTATTGAGGGTGTTGAACAAAAAATGCGGATGAATTTGCGAGCGCAGAAAATATTCTTTCTGATCGGCCAATTCTTTCTGTCGCGCCAGCGCCTGCCATAAATTCAAATACGTTTCGCGCGCCACTTTCAGCGCCAGCGCCAGTGCCGCCAGGAAGCAGTAAAACGGCATAAAGTTGAACAGTGTTACGTTGCGCGCATCATAGGTGTACCAGTATAATGCGGCTGTTGCCTGGGTGGCGGCCACCAGCAGCACCGCAAAAACGGCCAGCGCGGCCAACACCTTGCCGCGGCGCGCCAGAGGCGCATACACCACATACAGACAAGCATAAATGAACGAAGCGTACAGTCCCAACGTGCCAAAATAATCCAGCACCAGCACCCGCCACGAATACCGCGAGCCAATTAATCCGAACGAATAGGTAACCGCAAAAACCGCCCAGAACGCCAGATGCAGCCACAGCCGCTTTTCGCGCAGCCAATACACCAATCTGGCGTTGCGGTCAGCCGTTTCCATTATTGAATTCTATACGTGGCACCCACGCTAACATACGCTTTATAGCTGGGAAGACCGATATTAAAAATTTTCGTGTCCGGATTATCATCGGCCGCACCGCGGGCCGAAAACTGAAACGCACTTTCTAAACCGAACCGCTTTTGTTTATCTACATAACCGCCCAGTTTAACGCGCAGACCGAAGTCGTAATTCTGCAGCAGATAATTCCATTTCAGATTGATTTGGTTCACCTCATTTTTCACCGTGCCCCGGTTGTTCAGCATTTGGTAGCCCACATAGGGCGCCACGCCAAGGTAAAACGTATTTTTCTTAAACGGGATGATTTCCACATTCAGCAACGCATTCAGGCGCACTTCGGCCGAGGTGGCTTTTTCGATATTGTTGCTGTTAAACCAATTTTTTTGAACGATGTAAAAATTGTTGAACTGCAGCGAAGGGCCGATGCGGATATGTTTTTTGCTTAGCGGAAAATAGCTGCCGTTAATTTCATAGCCCAGGTTATAAAATTCGGGAAGACAAAAACCCGCTTGAACCACCCATTTCGGACGCGGTTTTTCGGTTACGGTTTTTGGGGTTTGAGCCGGCAGCAGCGCCGGCAATAGCAATAGAAAAAATAATTGACGCATAAATTAATTGTTGAAGATAAATTGAATGCCTTGCTGGAAGGCCGGATACGCATCCGGACCATGTTCGTAATTACTGGTGCCGAAACCGATTTTCAGCGAAGGATAATGTCGGTTTTTCAGGCGGCGGTACAGTTCTTCATGCATCACCGTAGCGCTGCCCACATACGTACCCACGCCCAGGTACAGCGACACCGGCAGATCGCTCACTTGTTTGGCCACCGAGTCTTCCAGACTAAAAATATAATTATCGGAGCCCAGACCGATGCTGCTGCTAGCCGCAATGCATTTTGTAAACAGCGGGTGTTGCGCGTGGCTGAGGGTAGCGTACAGCACAAAGGCGCCACCCAGCGAATGGCCGAATAAAATACGCAGGGTGGTATCAGCGGCGTATTTGGCTTCCACCTGAGGCAGTAATTCCTGTTGCAGGAAATCATAGAATTTAGGCGCTTCGGGTGTTTTGGTGGCGCCGTTGGTGATACCCGGACCCGGGTAGATCAGGTCGGTAGACCGGGCATAAACGCCATCGCCTTTTTTATAATCCAGCGATACCATCAGGCATTTGGGTATTTTTCCCGAGCGACTATAATCGGTCAGCACGCCTGCGGCCATATCGCTCCACCAAAAACCGTCCAGCACATACACCACCGGCACCGGCGTTTTAGGAAATTCTTTGTCGGGATAAAAGACCGTCATGGTATAGGTGGTACCCGTTTGGGCCGAGGTGATATCCCATTTTTCGGATACGCCCTTATCCGACAGGGTTTCTTTTTTGCAGGAAGCCATCAGCAGCAGGGCGGCTATGGCGATGAAGAAGGAATGTTTCATGCTGCAAAAGTAGGCGGAGGAGAGGCGGGAAAAACCAGGCGTGACGGAAAGGCGCCAGGGCGTGACGAAAAGTAAGGGTATGCGGGCAAACGGGAAGTTTCGGCGGCAGAAAAACAGCCAGGTGGGCGAAGCCAGACCCCATGGGGGTTGGGCAGGAATGGCGGGAATTCCGGTTTACGCAAATGTTTCGGTTGAGGAGGAAGGGTTGTTGCGATGCGTTAAAGATGGCGTAAGCCGATGATGGCGTGCCCCCTGCGGCAGCGGCGCAGTGTGTTTAAACAAAAAGGAATCATCGCTGCCGCAGGGGTCGGTTGCTTCGTTGCAAGTCCTCGCGCACTCGTACCTCGTGCGCTGTGGGCTTTCCACTTCGCCACCTCACGCGGAGGAGAAGGTGCGTTGGTATAGGGCAGAAAAAAACACTTACGATATTTCCAACACGATTAATTGCAAATGGCGCCAAATGGAAACAATATCGTATGTGTTTAAGGAGTGGTTTTTTAAATCCGGAAAGCATAAAGGGTTTTGATGGTAATTCTCGCTACCTTGTGCCAATCGCATCACATGGAATAGTAAGCTTGTTGATGAAGGTGAATACTTTTTAAGAATTGGCTAGGCAATGCCTAGCCAACCTCTGCAATTTTCAGGGAATTGATTTTCAATATTGTTTAAAAAAATAGATACATTAGCCAGAGGCGCGGAGTTGCCTATTTATGAGTTGTGCCTCATGCTACAAATACCGACAACAAATGAGTAAAGTCAAAATCAAGTTAATAATACTTGGACAACTTCCTGTTGATTTGGACAAGATAAAATTGACCAGGTGGAAATCCGAAGTTTTTGAAATAGTTGGACAGATTGACAACTATACAATAACAAAGAATGCTGACGGATTAAGTTGGGAGTTTACGGATGACAATATTGAATCGCAATTACCCAACAATTTTGAAGGAGACTTTTTAATCGCAATGACTCATGTTCCATTAGAAGATAATTATTACGCAAGGAGATTTACTAATAATCGTATTTGCATGACTTTCTATCAAATGGCAGACATGCTAAGTTTGAGTAATATTCCAATCGAAAACCTTATATATAGACTACTGTATTCTTACACACTCATTTACAAAAAACATGGAAACAGAATTCCTTCAAGAGACGAAGTGACAACATTCACACATGACGAAACACGTGGGTGTTTATTTGACATGAACGGAATAAAAAGCGACATAATTTACTCAACAAATCAACCGATTGTTTGTGACGAATGTGTTCAAAGACTAACAACGGAGAGAGTTCCGACAAACACTATAAATAAGGTAAAAGAAGAAATCAAGCGAATTAAAAAAGGGACTTATTATAGAATTGCCGACTTGGTAAAGAAATATCCAATTGGGACATTAATAATATCAACTATTTCAGCATTTATATTAGGGACAGGAGGTTCGTTATTTGCGACAATTTTATGGGAAAGAATATTGAAATAATATGACAAAATAAAAGCACGAAGGCATAACACGGGTTTTGCGTCAGGCGGGCAGGCGTAAACTCGTAGCTTTTTAACTTTAGTAATAAAGTGAAGCTTTTTGCTCCGAAACCCGCCCGAACGCAAAGCCCGAATTCGCAATAGGGCATTTTAGGACAAATCGCAAACCAACTAACATAGATACGACAAATGACAATTGATTTTAAGAATAACTTTGACATAGAAACCAAACAATGTTTTCAAGCACAAGACAATGAAAGATAGCAACATCAAATATTTATTTGTTTTTACCTTTATAACAATATTGACAATTGGTCTGACAAGTTGTAAGAAAGACGACTTGGCAAACGAAAGTACGCTAAGAGAACTTTACAAGATATATAAAAACGGTTCTATTGATGAATGTAAACACAACGGACAGACTGTTTATTGTGCTGGACTAAATGCATATGACGCAGGTAGTGTTGTTTACGACAAAGACGGAAAACAAATCGGGACATGCAATTTTGCTTGGGGACGACCAGACGCAATATGTGGACAACTGACAGACTGCGAAACTGTGTACAGAGTAAAAGACAACATTTGGGGTCAACCCGCAGTTGACAAATATGGACTTGGAAAATAAATATAACGAACTAACACTTGAATAGATTGACGAATAGAAAAACGCCTTATAACACGGGTGGCTGTTGCACAACTAATGTAAAATAAATTCACAAATAGCATTTTTAGCATTCGGGATGTATGTTTTAATTTTTATAACAGGGAGCGGTACGGTGGATGTGATCGGTAAAAAATAAGGAAAAGAGGCTTTTTGAAGCCTTTTTTGATGTATCGGAGTAGTTCTGCTGCGATCGTTGCTGCTTTTCTGGCAGGTATAGTCTAACACAACCTCCTCCCGCGCTGAACTGCGAAATCCCGGGCGCTATATGGTTCCGCCCACAGGCGGAGGAACCCGCCTATTTCGGAAGTGAACTCATGGGAAATAGGTAGATGCGGTTTGAGCTCAAGCTTGCTTTTGCCCGCAACCTACTTTCCCAGAATTTAGTAATGCAACAATGCAGAACCATTTTATAGCGAATTTCTCGACCAACGCATCAACACCCGCACCGCATTATCGACCTCTATCTGATCTTCCAGACTGGAAACGGTCATTTGTGCGCAGGTTCTTCCCCGAATGACGGAACAAAGCGTGCCTCTATATATATTAGGGAAAACTATTTTTTTGGGGTAGATTCACAGTCTGACGTTATAGGTAAGCTTATGAACGACCAAGAAATTATCGAACATATTGATACTGCTCTCACCTCTCTTTTTGAACGTGACAATTGGCTTATTAAACAGGATTTAAGCGAACAGAGTATTTCTCACAAGTTTGCAGAATATTTACAACCATTATTCCCCGACTACAATATCGACTGTGAATACAATGGAAATATCGACAGACCTAATGGACGAAAGAAAATATTGCTGGTAAAACAACATCTAAGAGAAAAAGGACTTTTACGAGATGCTGAAAATAACGACTTGGAAAAAGAACTAACAGAAAGAGCAACCTTTCCAGACATTATTATACATAGACGAGGGACGAATGAATTTAATTTATGCATAATTGAGGTAAAGAAAAATACAAGCTCAGTTGCATACGACTATGACTACTTGAAATTAGAAGCATACACAACTGAATTAATCGGAAATGACTTGAAATACCAACTTGGCATCTTCATTTCCTTCATAATTGACAGGAATAATCCTTCACACGAAAAATTGTTCTACAAAAATGGAGAAAGACATAACTTCTAAAATGAAAACAATCGTTATAAATGGAAACAACTTTTCTTCCTTGGAAGGTTTTTATGATGAAATTGAAAAATATTTAATTGATGGAGAATGTCCTTGGGGAAGAAATTTAGATTCATTAGATGAAATAGTTTCAAGTTCATTTAACTACACCGAGAATCCAGATAACAATGTTTTAAAAATAGTTTGGACTGAATTCAGTAAGTCAAAGCTAGAAATACAAGATAAAAGGGGTGACAAGTTTGTGATGGACATCTTGGTAGATATTTTTACAAGTAATAAAGATTTAACCTTTGAGAAGAATTAAGCCTACCTATAACAGCACCTACCCAAAATTGGCGGTTCAGTGGTTAAATCAAGCTTCGTGCTTCTATCAAAGTTTCTGCTTGGTTGACAGTGAAGTGCTTCGTAATCGCCGCCTACGGGTAGCTGCAAACCGTCAGGATGTGAAATAACCCTGTTTAATTCTGCTTTCCACTAAAATTCAATCCTAATTTCCTCCTAAATTAAAAAATAGCCGATTACAGCCGCGCTAAATTTAGGCTGCTAATTTAAGCTCAAAAAATAAATACGCTGTAATGGGCTTAAAATCGCCCTGTTTTGAAGACAAAACAGCTATCCTCTTATAATTCGGTTGCCAATTTTTTAGTTTTTTCATTAATTCATCAAACCCGAGGATGTTGATGGTGCGTTTGATGTTATACACGAGGCAAATTAAACTGTGTTCGCCATTTACTTTCTCTCTTCCCTTTAGGTTGGTGTAGTAATAGCCCCACTTTCGTTTAATGGAACCAAAGACGTGTTCATTTAGTTCTTGCCGTTTTCGGTAGGTGGCGTAGTTCTTTTGGTAACGTTTGGCGTTTTCTTCAACCACCCCGGCAAACTCGCTTCTTTCTATCTCTCTGCCGCCCTTGGCCCGGCCGGTACAGAGGTGTTTGGCTGGGCAATCTTTACAATCGGGTGTTCGATACTTTTTAAACCGGTAAGGCGTATAATCGCGGGCCTTTACGTGCCAGGTGCCTTGAGTGCGTAAAATACTTCCTTGGGGACACCGGTAGGTATCGGTGCGTTTGTTGTATTTAAACTGGGTAATGAGGTACGCTGGGGTTGTGCCATGGTCGTTGCTGTTCACTAACTCCTGCTGCGCGCAGATGGTGGTGATACCTGCATCCTTACACTGCTGCAATTGCCGGGCATTGTGGTAGCCCTTATCACTGGTCACCAACAGATCTTCTTCAGATAGGTTGATTTTAGCCTCCAGTGCGATATCGTAAAGGGCATTGCGGTCGTTGCGATTGATGGTGTGGGTAGCCACAATCAATTTGTGTTTTTCATCAACAGCGGCCTGCATATTATAGCACACCTCAACTACCTGCCCCTGTACCAGCAAGGCTCGCGCATCGGCATCGGTGGTGCTGATTTGGGGTTCACCGCTTTGTTCTAATTGTTCGGCCAGCGCCTCATAACGGATTTTATTTTCTGCCAGTCGTTTGAGTTTGGCGTGGATGTCATTCACGGACACTTCACCTTTGTCGTTTTCATCTAAGGCAGCCAGGTATTCACTGGTCTTTTCTTCGATATACAGTAAATGCCGTTCAATCTTTTTAGGGTTGTAGTTGTTTTTCTTGCTGTTATGGGCACGCACCTTGGTGCCATCCACGGCTACATGCTTACCAGAAACGAGATCGGCTTCCTTTAGAAACAGAACGAACAACTTAAACGTGTTGCGCAAGGCGCGGCTATTGAGTTTTCGAAAATCAGCAATAGAGTGATAGTTAGGAAAGAGGTATCCGGTGAGCCATTGCAGCTCCAGATTACGAAAGCATTCGCGGTCAAGCTTGCGACTACTGCGAATACCGTTAAGGTAACCGTACAAATAAATCTTAAGGAATAATTTGGGATGAAAAGGCGGCCGGCCTTCTTCTTTCAAAACCACCTCCTGATACCCCAATTGTGATAAATCCAATTTCTCCACAAATGCATCAATAAACCGCACCGGATTATCAGCCTCTATCTGATCTTCCAGACTGGAAACGGTCATTTGCAGCCGGTTACTTCCCTGAACGTAATTCATGCCGACAATCAGCAGAAATCATGCCTTAAGCCGTATTATGGAAAACTATTTTTTTGAGGTAGATTCACAGTCTGCCGTAAGCGGCAAGGCTTGACGACCAACCAACAACTAAAATGACTGACAAAAAATAGACAATTAACGACAGACAATAAAATGCCCATAGTAAGTATCTTGACATTCTTTGCAACTTTTATTTTTATCGCTTTGGTGGGGCTTTATATATTTCTGACTTCCTACAACAAGCGGAAACGGACAGCAATAGATAAATTTATTGGACAAGCAAGCGGATTAAAACCAACCGTTTTCCAAAACATAAAACTTCGTTACTCAGAAACAAGCGGACTAAAGACATATATCTATCCAAACAATCTTTGCGACCTTTATTTGTTTGACAACTACCTTGCAATTGTTCGCAGACAAGATTTTGTTTTCAAAGTTTTCTTTGCTCCTGTTTTGCTGACCTCTGACATTGCAACAACAAAAAACATCTTTAACTATCTTGACACTTACAAACCAGACCGAATAACATTTAATCAAATTGCAAACGGAGAAGTAGATATTAAACTGACCGAACCAAAATACATGAATTATAAAACTGACATTACATTAAAAGGACTGACCATAGAACAAACAACTCAACTTGAAAAAATTAAAAACTGGTGCTGACAAATATGAAAACTACAATTTCGACAGACAATAGCCCAGCCACTAACAGCACCTACCCAAAAGGCGGGGTTTCGTGTTTCATAGACAGTTTAGCGGTTAATGGAAGTTTAGTTTTTCAAATCAAGTTTTGTGGTAAAAGTCCCGCCCTTCGGGTAGCTGCAAACCGTTATAGCGCATTTAAGGAATGACCGAGTTTCAATCAGCATATAAATTTCAAGACGACAAAGAAGCTATTAAACGACTTCAGGAAGTTTCGAGTGATCCAAAAAGTAACTATGGACTAAAAGTGGAGAACGGACTTCTAGTTGGCACAAAAGAATGGTTCCTCGCAACAGAAGACGGACGACTTCAAAAAGAGACCTTGACAGGCAGAATTACTAAAGTTTATATGTCGGGTCACAATGACTGGCCTGAATTCGAGATTGAAAGTAAGGAAGGCTTGTCGACTTGGACACGAGAAGGAAATGACAGTCTTTATCAAGTCGGGAAATTGATTGAAATTGATTTTGTGATACAGATATTTAAGCGTCCATGGGATATGCTCGGGCCGACAACAAAAAAAGTGCTTGAAATTAAAATTGAAGAATGAAGACTGAAACCATTAATAAAATTGTTCTGAACAATAGTAATGAATTGATTTTACATCTAGACAGCAACGGTGAGTCAATGTATCAATATGTTTACCGTGAGGCTGCTGGGGTTTATTGGGACGAAAAACAAAAAGGGTTTAAATCGACAGAATTAAAAGAATGGACTGTTTCTGTTTGGTACTTTCATATTAAAGATATTGTGAGAAGCAGTTTAAATATTGACTTAAAATTAAATGAAAAGACAATTTGGGAAAACATCCCAGAGACTGAACAGGCAAAAATAAAAAACGAGCTATAACAGCACCTACCCAAAATTGGCGGTTCGGTGCTTAAATGAAGCTTTGTGCTTCGTATCAAGTTCAGTGCTGGCAGATGGTTTAGTGCTTCGATATCCGCTTCTTCGCCAAGCGCCAAAACGTTAGTGCACCCCCCCATTTTTTACACAAGGTATTTCCACTCTTTTTGCGGGTATTGACCTCCGCCTCAACCATACATTTCCCCAGCTGCCTTCAAAATCAAACACTACCCTCTCCCACCTAACGCCGAGCGGCAGCGGGTGAAGCGGAAAGCCCACAACGCCGGCCTGAGGACTTCGTAGGTCTTTAGACTTACGATGTCATTAAAGCGGGTACTCAAAGGAGAGGCGGATTGGTGCGGCCGGCGTGAGGACTTGCAGCGGAAAACGCGGTGCGGCAGCAGGCAGCCGCTGCAACTAATGCGCCTGCTGCCGCAGCCGCCAAAATCATCTTCTATAAAAAATAAAGTGTTCCGCTTTTAGTACCGGGAATAATAACCGGTGCCATCATACGGCCTGCGCGCGGGCGACTGGCGGCAGGCGTCTGAACAACAGCCGTCCATCTTCTCGCCACAGCTTTCGCACAACACAAAATGCTCGTTGCACTCGGCATTGGCGCAGTTCACCATGTGGGTGCTGGCCTCACCGCAAATCTTACAAGTAGAAATAACGGTTGGATTCACCGCATTCACCGGCACGTGTACGCGTTTATCAAACACATAACACTCGCCGTCAAAATCCTTTCCGCCTACTTCCTTGCCGTATTTAATAATGCCGCCATGCAGTTGGTACACCTCCTTAAAACCATGCTCTAACAACAGCGCCGATGCCTTCTCACACTTGATGCCGCCGGTGCAGTACGTCAGAATTTTTTTGTCTTTGAGGTGCGCGTACTTCTTAATCTCCTCCGGAAAATCGCGGAAATTATCAATATCGGCCACCACCGCATTTTTAAAGCGACCCAAATCGCTTTCGTATTTCGAACGCACATCCAGCACCACTACATCATCGCGGTCTTTCATGGCTGCAAACTCAGCCGGCTCTAAATGCACCCCGGTGCGTTTCGTAGGATCTACATCCTTCAGCCACTTGGTGCCTGAATTCACAATCTCGTCTTTGTACCGAACATGCAGGGCGTTGAACGATATTTCATCCACATCATCAATCTTGAAATCAATACCGCTGAGCAACGGATGCTGATTCAGCTTATCCATGTACTTCTGCACCTGCACCACCGTGCCGGAAATGGTGCCATTCAATCCTTCCGGCGCCACAATGATGCGGCCTTTCACACCGATGCGTTCGCAAAAAGCCAGGTGCTGCGCGGCAAACTCCCCGGCATCGGGCAGGGCCACATACTTGTAATACAATAATGTTCTGTACGGCTTCATCTTTATTCAACAACAATGCGCTGCACGGCAGTAGTGCCGTCGCTGGTTACCGATACAAAATAAATACCACTAGCCGCGTTTTGCAACTGGAATTGCATGCCGGCTGCTGTTGGCTGCGCCTGAACGGCCACCCCGGCGCCTAGCGCAGAGGTAACGCGCACTTTTGCCGATTCTTTCCATCCGCTGATGGTAAAGGCGCCGGCAGATGGATTGGGGAACAATTGCAGCCGAAGGGCTTCAAACGAAGTAATACCGGCCACTTCCTGCAATCCTGAACGCTGCTGCTCCAGCACACTGCGCATCAGCGCGCCTTGCTGGCGGGTGAACATATTCATGCAGGTTTCTTCGGAATAATCCATGTAATTCTCAACCATATCGGGCGCATTGATGCCATAGTACGCTTCAACACCCGAGCAGGTGTTGCGCGTTTTATCGCAGTTGAAATTAGATTGCGAATTGGCAAAAGGTGTATCATCAATACCATCACTTTGCTGGCAATTATTGGTGCCGGTAAACCCGCCGCCATCGCCCCAGATATGGCGTAGACCGAAGTAATGTCCGGTTTCATGCACCATGGTGCGACCGCGGATCACCAAATTACCGCCGCCGCCGGAAGGATCGGGATAGGGAACCGGATTGTTTTCTCCTACGGTGCGGTAATCAACCATCACGCCCTCCCAGCCTAAGTACTGAGCAGCAGAATTAGCCGGCCAGTTGCTTAAGCCGGCAGGTGGATAGGCCAAACCCAACACATTGCCCAGAAAACCGCCTTCAATCTTCAATATCCAAATGTTTAAGTAGTGGGTTGGGTCAACGGCATCATCGCCCCCATTGGCAGAAGATTTGATCACCGAATCCAGCGGAAAACCCAAACCGTCAATGAAGGTAGCCGAAGTAGCCACCCGGTTGATTTGTTTGATATGAAAGCGAATGCCGGTATCATCAGCTACCGAATCAAAAATAGCGCGCACATTGCCGGCATCCGGATTGGTATGCGCATAATCTTCATTCAACACTTTGAGTTGATTGAATAAAACGCTGTCGTCGACATTCTCTTGCGGCGTGGTGTACAACACGTGGAAGACAATGCCTACATTATAGGTGGCTGCTCTGGAAGCCGCATGGCTATTGGCTTTGGCGTCGTCAAAGGCCTGCGTTACGCGCTGCTTATAACCCGGGAACCGCTGTTCCATGCGGTTTAAAGCTTTGTCGTAAACACAGCGGTGCTGCAGTTGGGCCGTAGCACCAAGGGCCACGCAAACGGCTAATGCAGAGAAAAGATGTTTCATGCTTTTTTAATTGGAGCACGAATATACGAAGGGAAACGGGAATGCCGGCTACTCTTCTCCTGCTCCGGCGGCTATAATTTGCGCGGCATGATCGGCGGCCTTTACCTTGTCGATCACCGAGGCAATGCGCCCTTTCTCGTCAATGAGAAAAGTGGTGCGCACCGTGCCCATATACTTCCGGCCGTATAGTTGCTTTTCCTGCCAAACGCCATATTTTTCCTGCACCTTGTGGTCTTCATCGGCCAGCAGCGTAAACGGCAGTTTGTACTTGGCTTTGAATTTCGCGTGCCGTTCGGGCGCATCGCAACTAATGCCCAGAATGGTATATCCTTGTTTCTGCAATAGCTTGTAGTTGTCGCGCAGGTTGCACGCCTGATTGGTACAGGTGGGGGTATCGTCTTTGGGGTAGAAATACAGCGCCACTTTCTTGCCGGAAAAATCACTGAGTTTCACCTTGCGCCCGGTTTCATCGGGCAGCGTAAAGGCCGGAGCTTTTTTCATGCTGCAAACATGCAATGCTTTGGGCAGAAGAAAAAAAAATTACCACCAACGGCTGCGCATACCTTGCGATTCGCGCTTTTTCGCTAAATCTGCAACTTCCTTACGTGAAAATCGATATCCATACCCACATCATTCCCGAGCATCTGCCGCGGTGGGCCGATAAATTCGGCTATGGTGGTTTTATTCACCTTGATCACCACAAGCCGTGCTGCGCGCGGATGATGAAAGACAATGAATTCTTCCGCGAAATTCAATCGAACTGCTGGGACCCTGAGGTGCGCCTACACGAGTGTGCGCATACCAAGGTAGATGTGCAGGTGTTGTCCACCATTCCGGTGTTGTTTCACTATTGGGCCAAGCCGAAGGACGCGCTGGACACTTCGATGTTCTTCAATGATCATATTGCAGAAGTAGTGGAACGCTATCCGAAAAAATTTATTGGACTGGCCACCTTGCCGTTGCAGGATGCGGCGCTGAGCATTCGCGAATTAGAGCGGTGTAAAAAACTAGGTTTTGCCGGTGTGGAGATCGGTTCGAATGTGAATGACGAAAATCTGAACGAAGAAAAATTCTTTCCCATTTACGAAGCGCTGCAGGCGTTAGATATGGCGGTGTTTGTTCATCCGTGGAATATGATGGGCGCCAAACAAATGAGCCGGTACTGGTTGCCGTGGCTGGTGGGCATGCCAGCCGAGACTACGCGCGCCATCTGCTCGTTATTGTTTGGCGGCGTGTTTAGTAAGTTCCCCAAGCTGCGGTTTGCCTTTGCCCACGGCGGCGGTTCGTTTCCTGCCACGGTGGGCCGTATCGAACAGGGATTTAAGGTGCGCCCCGATCTTACGGCCATCGACAATCCCGTGAACCCGCGCGAGTACCTCGGTCATTTCTGGGTAGATTCACTGATGCACGATCCGCATTTTCTGCAGTATGTGATGCAGTTGATTGGAGAAGATAAAATTTGTGTAGGCAGCGATTATCCGTTTCCATTAGGTGAAGCTATGCCGGGAGAAGAAATTGCTTCGTTAAACCTGCCCGCAGCCACTGAAAAAAAATTGTTTTCCGATAATGCCCTGCAATGGCTGGGCAGGAAGATGGTGTAAACTTTTTTGTATGACGTTCCAAAACTCGCTGTCCTTCGCCCGCACCATGGATCAGGCCGATCCGCTGCGCCCTTTTCGTCAACGCTTTTTTATTCCGAAAGTGAACGGCCGCGAGGCCATCTATCTCTGCGGAAACTCATTGGGGCTACAACCCAAAACGGTTATTGATGAACTAAAGACAGAATTGAACGACTGGAAAAATCTGGGTGTAGAAGGCCACCTGCACGCTACACGTCCGTGGCTATACTATCATCATTTTTTTGCGCAGTCGCTCTCGAAATTGGTGGGCGCCAAACCATCGGAAGTGGTGGCCATGAATCAACTTTCGGTGAACCTGAATCTGATGCTCATCAGCTTCTACCGTCCAAAGGGAAAGCGCACCAAGGTGTTGATGCAGGCGAACGAATTCCCCAGCGATTACTATGCAGTAGAACAACAAATGCGGCTACACGGCATCGACCCCAAAAAAAATTTATTGGAAGTGCTGCCGCGCCAGGGCGAAGTGACGTTGCGCACAGAAGATATTATCGCGCAGATAAAAACACACCGGCAGGAATTGGCGCTGGTGCTGTTCAGCGCGGTGAATTATTATACCGGACAATTATTCGATTTAAAGAAGATTGCTGCGGCCTGTTGCGAGCACGGCATTATTTTCGGCGTCGACCTGGCGCATGCTATTGGCAATGTGGAGTTGAAGCTGCACGACTGGAATATTGATTTCGCCACCTGGTGCAGTTATAAATATCTCAACAGCGGACCGGGCGGGGTGAGTGGGGTGTTTGTACATCAGTATCACGCTAAAAATCAAACGCTGCCGCGCCTGGCCGGCTGGTGGGGCAATGCCGAGAAAACGCGCTTTAAAATGCCCAAGCACTTTGTTCCGCAGGAAGGAGCGGCCGGCTGGCAGTTATCGAATGCGCCCGTGCTCAGCATGGCGGCGCATCGCGCTTCTCTCAATATTTTTGATGCTGCCGGCATGAAAGCCATTCGCCAAAAAAGCATGCTGCTCACCGGCTATTTGCAATGGTTGCTGCAAGAACAGCCGGCAGCAAAGAAGGGCGTTGACGTGCGCATCATTACGCCGGCTGATCCGGCGCAGCGCGGGGCGCAGTTATCTTTACAAACTGGTAAAAACGGCAAGAAATTATTTGAGCGGTTAACGCAGCAAGGCGTGATTGCAGACTGGCGCGAGCCGGATGTGATTCGCGTGGCGCCCGCGCCCTTGTATAACTCGTTTGAAGAGGTGTGGCGCTTCGCCCAAATCTTACAACAGCAGGTTTAAATTATAGCCACTGTTTGGATTCCATATACTGTTTGCGCAACAATAAACCGGGAAGCCCGAAGGAACGCACCCCAAAGTATTTATAAAAAAGGAGGCAATTCTGACCGCATTAGATTTCCCATGTCACGCGACAGGTTTTCTTTTTAATCAGCTTAATGTCCTTTCGTTCATGGCTCAAGTCGTTAACAAGGCGCTCGAGTTCTTTCTCCGTTAATTTCCTGATGCTGTAAACATGAGCAATGCGCAGTGCCTTAGAGGGCATTAAGATGACTTTAAGCTTTGTTGAACTCCCCGTTCTCAGCACAACACTATCGATAGCTAATGGCGTTAGCGCCGAACTAACAACACCAATTGAAAAAGTACCGGGAGTCAAAGAAACAGTAGCAATACCATTCATATCCGACATCAGCCGGTCTGTTGCGCTATTTTTTATAGGGCGCCCTATAGTGACCATCGCGAAAGGAAGAGCATTACTATCCTTATCCAAAATTTGAAAAGTTAGCAGACAATTGTCAGGCGCTAGAGTGGTATCTGTGCTTTGTGCTGTGAACGTTGAAGGGTCGCTTTTCAAATGCAAGCTATATTCGAACGGATACTTACGTTGCGCCAATACAAAAACAGGCAGAAGAAAAAGTAAGAGCGGTGGCATTCGATTTTTCAAATGGTTCTGCATTTACCCGGTTTGATACCGCTCCATCAACAATTCCGCCTCGCGCTTCATGCGCTCAGCCAATGATGCTGGTTTTAGCACTTTCACCTGCGCACCATAACTCAGCAGTTGCATTACTAATTCGGTATTCACCGCTACGTGCAACGACAGCCGCGTTTCCGTCTTGGTTTCTTTCACCACTTGTTGCGAATGATGCAAGGGTTGCGACAGCACATATTTCCCCTGTGCGGGCGTAAACGACAACACAATTTTTTCCGCTTCACCTTGTCCGGCCGTAATACCAAAAACCGTTTTATAAAACCGTTCGGCATCGAACTTTTTTCCGTCAAAGGTTTTCTCGGTTAAGAAAACATCTACGATGCGGTCGAAGGCGAAGGTGAGCACCTTATCGCCCTTGGCCGAAACCGCATTGCCAATCAGGTAAAACCGGCTCCTGAATTCGCGCACCAGGTAAGGTTCAATCACATGTTCTTTTTCTGATGCATCGTCGAACCGGCGATAAATTAAGCGGATGCGGCGGCGTTCGCGGATGGCGCGCACAATGGCGTCCATAAATTCGATGCCGCGATACGAATTGGGCCGGTCGAACTGAATAATTTTTTCCTCGCCCTGTTGTTCGCGGTTGTAGCGTACAGTATCAGCAATTTTTTTGATGGCATCTTCAAATTCGCGTATGGCTGGCAACTCTTTGAATTGGTCAAGGATGCCTATGGCGAAATCCAGGCCGTGCAAATCATCGGCTGTTACCGGAAGATTTTTGATGGAGTATTCCGGATCTTCATAATGGTAGGTGCGCGTGCTGCGGTTATAGGCGATAGGCGCTTCAAATTGCAGCGATTGGTTGTAGCGCATTTCCTGCAAATCCAGTTGCAGTGTGCGTTTGGGCAAGGCGCGGCCCAACTTTTCGCCCACGTATTGCTGCAGTTGTTCCAGGGTAGGGTGCGGTTTGCGGCGCAGGCGTTCGTCAATTAAGCGGTAGCGCGAGTAAGCATCTTTATTGAGTGGCACAGTTTTTTTTGTGCGGCTAAGTTGAAAAATTTCTGGTGGTGATTAGGGCGCCTCCCCGCCGCCGGTCAGCGTTTAAGTTAAGCCGGTGATGAGGCGGCGGGGCCGGGTGCTCCGCTCCCAAGGTTTTTGGCTGTCTGCTGCGGCAACAGATGTTTTTGATAGGAGCTATGCGTATTGAGGGATTAGTGTTTTGGCCAAAAACGCTTTCCGCTGCGCCCCCTGGCGCGAATGGGAACCAGTGCGCCTTGATCTGAAACCCGCGCCATTACTTGTTTGCCGTACTATTGCGATTTTACGATTAAGGCTGAAACCCCCGCCATTGCTGGTTTACCGTACTATTGCGATTCTACGATTGGGCCGAAACCCGCATGAATCCTTATCGCAATATTACGATTTGGGGTTGACATCGGCTGGAACTCGCGCTATTGCTTATCGTATTATTACGATTTTACGATTCGATTAGCCAAAACCCGCGCCACTGCTGGTTTACCGTACTTTTGCGATTCTACGATTGAGGCCAAAACCATTGCTATTGCTTGTTTGCCGTACTATTGCGATTCTACGATTTGGCCGAAACCCGCATGAATCCTTATCGCAATATTACGATATGGGGGTGGCATCGGCTGGAACCCGCACTATTGCTTATCGTATTATTGCGATAGTACAATTCGATTAGCCAAAACCCGCGCCACTGCTGGTTTGCCGTACTATTGCGATTCTACGATTTGGCCGAAACCCGCGCCATTGCTTGTTTACCGTACTATTGCGATTCTACGATTTGGCTGAAACCCGCATGAATGCTTATCGTAATATTACGATTTGGGGTTGACATCGGCTGGAACTCGCGCTATTGCTTATCGTATTATTACGATTTTACGATTCGATTAGCCAAAACCCGCGTCACTGCTGGTTTACCGTACTTTTGCGATTCTACGATTGAGGCCAAAACCATTGCTATTGCTTGTTTGCCGTACTATTGCGATTCTACGATTTGGCCGAAACCCGCATGAATCCTTATCGTAATATTACGATTTGGGGGTGGCATCGGCTGGAACCCGCACTATTGCTTATCGCATTATTGCGATTTTACGATTTGCTTCATCTTTAAGCGCTACAGGGATGCGACCCCAGGGGTCGAGCAAAAGCAGTTGCCTTGTTAAGGCTTTGAGCTTGAAATAAAATTAGGCCGAAACCCGCATGAATGCTTGATATTATTCTAATACTGAAATTAAGGCGCTCACTAAATTCCTTGAAACAACGTCACATCAGTATATAACGCTATAGTTTCTTTTTACTGCGCAAATATATTGCGCAGTGCCGCCTCACCTTTGTATTTACTAAATCAAAAAGGTATGGCAACGCTAAAGAAACCATCATTTTATCGCGACATTATTTTCTTCTCCGTCATCGAGTTTTTTAGTCCTGAAGAAGTTACCCTAATCGGCCAAATTGAAGAGGGACATGGTTTAGAACAGGCCCAATACATTACAGACAAGCGCACCCTGTACCGGTTGTTGAAAAACTCGGGGAAGCTAGGTCAGGAAATCATTCACTTGATTGTAGATACTTTCAAGCAACCGCACGAAGTACCTGTTCGCATCAATTTGCAGGAGCATTTTGGTCGTCCGGTTTGTTTAGAGAGTTGTTTACTCAAGCTCGATCGCTCCTACTATCAGGCCGATACCGGCGACTGGAAGGTAGATTACGATACCAATCTGTTCTTCATTGATCAGGTGGAGCCCCTGCCAGCGGCGGCGTAGGGGGTAGATAAAACCTATCGCCGAATTCACTTTAATGCGCCACCATTATTCGTTGTTGCCGGTTGCTGGTCGTTACCCAATAAAAACCTGGGTCAACCATACCTAAATCAATTACCCCTGCTCCTTCTAGTAAAAGAGCCTTCACTACCAGGCGGCCTGTTGCATCATAAAGAAAAACCTCCTGATTGGCTTCTGTAGGAGTAAGACGAATGTGGAGAAGCCCGCTGGTCGGATTGGGATATACCGCGAAACCACCTGCTTGCTGCACATCCACAACGCCGGTAGGTGCCGTTGTCAAAATGTACGGCTCCCAACCTGCACTATTATAGTTGGCATAAAAATAAAGAGATCCATTAATGGCCTTCAATGGTACAAAGGCGTTCGGCAAAAACAAGGGCGAAATATTGACTGCCCCGGCAGGAGTCAACACCTTAGTACTATCAGCAGTGCCATCTGTTACATACAGCTGATCGTCTGCCGGTGTGCTGGTGGCCGTAGCAATAAAGTAGAACTTGCCATTATAAACCGCGCTTCCATATCGCGATGCCGTAGCATTGCCGGTAGGATTGATATCTTTCAGCATTTGCGTACCAGCAGCAGTACCATCCGAATACCATAGCTCATTGCCGTGAACGCCGTCTGTGGCATTAAAAAACAGCTTGCCTTGGTATAAAGTAAATGTTGGTCCTCCGAGGCTCTGCAGCACGCCATCGCCTGTTGGCGAGAGGTCCTTCACCATCATGGTATTGGCCGCAGTGCCATCAGTTGTCCATAGCTCGCGACCGTGCACCCCGTCAATAGCACTAAAAAACAATTGATTGTTAAACACAAAAAAACCTGTTGGCGCTGCACTGCCGTTACTCACCGGGTGAATATCCTTAACCATTTGCGTGCCCGATGTGGTGCCATCGGTACACCACAGTTCGTTGCCATGTGCGCTATCTACAGCATTAAAATACAGTTTCCCGTTATAGGGAGTAAATCTGGAGGGATTAGATCCGCCGCCAATGGTTGAATAAATATCCTTCACCATTTGTGTGCCGCCAGCAGTACCATCGCTCATCCACAATTCGGCGCCATGGGTGCCGTCGTTAGCAGAAAAAAACAACCGATTATTTAACACGGTCAGCTCGGCAGGATAACTGCTCCCTCCTGAATTAGGATTAACATCTTTCAACATGACGGTGCCTGCGCTGGTACCATCTGTTACCCAGAGTTCTGCACCATTCACATTGTCGTTTGCCTGAAAATATAGCTTGTTGTTATACACCGCCATTCCCATTGGTCTAGACCCATTTATTCCAGATGCGATATTTTTAACCATTTGCGTACCAGCAGCCGTGCCATCGGTCTGCCATAGCTCGCTGCCATTAGTAGCATCGAAAGCGTTGAAATACACCTTGCCATTAAAGGGTGTGAATTGTGTTGGGATAGAACTGGCGCCAGGTGTTGTATTGATGTCCTTCAACATTTGTGTGCCGGCCGTAGTGCCATCCGTAACCCATAACTCCTGACCGTGTATACTGTCATTGGCACTAAATAGTACGAGCTGATTTAAAGCGGTGAAATTATCCGGAAAGCCATTTCCGTTGGGATTACAATCGAACAACAGGGTTGGTTGCTGCGCGTTAATGATTCCCACCATGGAGAATGCGACAAGTAAAGACGTGATTTTCATAGCGCGTATTTTTCGTTAAAGTGTTTTGCAAGGTACAAATACGTGGCGACCGATTAAAATACTTCGCAGGCGTTGATGGGCTTTTTGAACGGCCCGTAGATGCGCGTAATCGGTATATGGCATTGCGAAAAATGAAGTTTTTAAGTGGTTTTCATCCGGTTTTTTGCGTGTTTTTTTTGTTGCATTCTACGCGGAATTCTGTAGATTTTAAATCAACTGGTGTTTTTCGGCGCACGTGATAGCTTCTGAACCATTGGGAATGGATAGTGTTGCAGTACACCTGAAGTCGGATGTATCAACCGCTTCGTTCACCTGGTTTGTTTGGCAAGATTTGCTGATGCTGCATTGGCGGTTTAATTCAAACCAGTGAATTGGCTTTACAAATAAGCACCACATAGACTTCCAACTACTTGGCTTTCTTGATATATCCGAAATAGAATGAAAGCAGAAACAGGGCAAAATGAACAAAGCCCCGAATGAAAAGGAATTCATGCGTCATGGTTGTTCCCAGAAAAGGCAGATCAACCTGATACCAGGCAAAATACCAACTGGCTCCGGCAGTAACAAAAAACGCACCTGATAAAAATTTTAGAATTTCCTTAAAGCTGATTGGGGTCATCGATATTTTTTGTGTTAGAAGCCCCCCATTTTTAATTAAGGGTATTTCCAGACTTTTTGCGGTTAACAATGTTTGAAGTTAAAAATTTGTTGCCCGCGTTATTATTACTTCTGCTATAAACCGCATCTAACTTTTACCCACAGATTTACTTCCTCCGTTGGCGACGGAACCCTTAGTAACACTTGATTTCAGAAAGTATGGCTGTATTGTGCCGGGCTCCTGCCAAATCGTTTGTTTATGGGCTATGTTACTTTCGACCGCTTGATGAGCTTCGAAAAAATTATGGGGAAAAACCGCTTCAGGTTAATGGCAAATCGCTCTTTGAAACCGGTTACCCAAATTTCTTCTTTGTTGTTGCAAATACCCTGGATGATTTTTTCGGCAACATAATCGGGCGATAAACCTTTGTCTGTTGCTTCGTCCATAGTTCCTTGCCTAGTACCTGCTGCCGTTAATGCGTTGATAGAAACGCTGGTGCGCACAAAACCCGGGCACACCAACAAAACGCGAACACCGCTGTCAGAAATTTCTGCTCTTAATGAATCAAAAAATCCGTGCAATGCGTGCTTGGAAGCAGCATAAGACGACCGAAACGGCGTTCCTATTTTACCTACTACACTGGTAACAACCACAATTATTCCTGACCGGCTGGCCACCATCTTATTCAAAACGGATTTGGTGACGGCAACCGTACCTAAAAAATTGGTGTTGATCAATTTTTCATCTACTTCAAAAATTGTTCCTACTGCTTGCGAACGTTGCGAGATGCCCGCATTGTTTACCAAAATATCTACTTGACCAAATTGTTTCAAAATATTGGCGCCTGTTTCAAAAGCCTGGTTGTAGTTAGCAATATCCAATGGAAACACATGGACCCTTTCGGGAAAAACACAATGTTGCTTTACCCGGTTCAGCTCGGTTTCATTACGTGCAGAAAGAAGGATTGTCGCTCCTTTCGCAGAAAACGCATAGGCTAATGCTTCGCCTATGCCCGATGATGCACCGGTAATCCAAACCGTCTTTTGTTCAAAGTTCATTTGCTGCTTTTTGATACACTGACTGGCCAAATATCGAAACTCCTTTTCGTATTCCGCCTGGCTAATTTTTGCGTGCGAAATAATTCTCTATCGTATCCATCGCGCCGCAAAATTCTACGTTGTTGTAGTCAGGGTCGTAGAAATAAACCGCTACATTGCCCCCTGTTTCCGTTGCTCCCGATTTTAGGATTTCATAGACGCGCATGAGAAGGAGTTTTCAATTAGCCTGCTCTGGTAATGATCAATACGTTTAAGAATGAATAAGTACTATAAAAAACAAACTTATGCTTCCTGGAAAGAAAAAATCGCTCCTTAAACACTTACGATATTGGATCGTGTAGCGCCATTTGTAATTAATGGCGTTGGAAATATCGTAAGTGTTTTTTTCTGCCCTATCGCTGCGCACCTTCCCCTCCGCGTGAGGGAGCGCAGCGAAAAGCCCGCAAGCGAGCGAGGTACGAGCGAGTGCGGACTTGCAGCGTAGCGCCCGACCCCGCAGGCAGCGATGATTCCTTTTTGTTTAAACACACCGCACCGCTGCCGCAGGGGGCACGCCATCTTTTTTAATTCAGTAAAACAAAAAGGACTACGGCCTGATTTGGCCGAGAATAGTTTCGCCATCAATCACGGTCTGACCTTTATCCACCACTACATCCACATCGTGTGAAAAAAGGATGGTGACCTGCGAGCCGAGCTTGATTAAGCCGATGACATCGCCTTGATGCACACTTTGCTGAGGTTGTACGTAGTCTTCTATGCGCCTGGCTACAAAGCCGGCAATCTGAATCACTTTATACCGCCGGTGATCGGGCATCTCAAACAACAACTCGTTGTGCTCATTCTCATGCCGGATGCCAAATTCATTGCTCATGTTGATGGCATTGTTGTAATCGCCGGCCACATGCTGCTTGGCCAGCAACACCGCATCGGATGGCGCCCGCTGATAATGCACGTGCATAGGCGTCATCTGTATCGAAATCATGGTGCCGGCAGTATCCACATCTTTTGTCCACGTGTTGATAAACCCGTTCGTCTTCTTGGTAACCATCAATGAGGCACTGTTCCAATGGGTTACGGAAACAATCTGTCCGTTGGCCGGACTCACCAACACCGATGCCTGGTGCGGAATATGGCGCGCGGGCTGCCGCAAAAACCATAGTCGGTAGAACGCCAGAAAAGCAACTACCAACGCCACCAAAAACCAGAAACTGTACCGGATAAACTTCTTCATGATGCAATAACGAAGGCAAAATGCAAATTGTTCCGCATATTCTTCTTACCGGAACTGATAATTCCCTTTTGAATCAACCGCAATTTCGGGCAGTCGTTTCTTTTCCTCAAAGTACAAAAAGCCTTGCTGCAGATTGCGCCAGAACTTCAAATGCCGATTTTTTTCATCCACATAATTCACAAAATTTTTCTCGCTCATGCGGAAAGGAAAAATGTGCACGGGCAGCGCATAGCCGCCATTGCGGGCCATTACGGCCAATACATACACTTCTTCAATGCGCGTATCCAGCGCAATACAGCCAATGCTGGAACATTCGCCGTGGATATAAATATCGCCGCCTTTGTCAAGGGCCTTGCTTTTGACGGAATCAGCAGCATTGGGATAATTCAGGCCCAGCGACAATAGAAACTTACTCTCGGGATTGAACACTTTTACCTCGTAAAAGCCCTCTGGTATTTGTTTATCGCCCTGGCGGCGCTTGGGTCCGGGCTTGCCTGAGGCAGCACAGATCTTAAAATTATCGTAGCGCACATAGCGGCCCGACTGATTTTTTACAAACACCTGGAACAGCATTTCCTGCTTAAACA
>JAXLUK010000004.1:0-321074 GCA_046329555.1 Chitinophagales bacterium | reverse complement strand
AAAACACCCACCCGGTTATTTATAAAATCCGTTTTCTCCAATTGATACGTACCATTGGTTACCTCCAGCCGCGCACCATTATCCGCATCAAAAATCTGTGTCCGCCGGCCCGCACTATCACTAGTGGTCACCAGCGTAGCGCCAGAGGCAGTGTAGTAAATGCCGTTCCACATCGTATCGCCGCAAGCACGCAACACCGATCCTTTTAACGTCAATTTTTTATAGAGCAACACGGATGCATTTCTATCAAATACAAGATAACGAAAACCAAAGATGTTTTTTTGGCGTATCCCCTCAACCCGCTAAGCAATAAGGCGCCATCCTCAAAACCCAGCGCCCATGCGGGTTTCGGGGCCGCGCTGTACGCTCCCAAGGTTTTTGGCCGCGCCTGCAGCTTCAATAAATCATCGCCGCAGTGTTTCCGCCATTTGCTTAAAACTGCCTTGGCCAAAAACGCTTTCCGCTCCCATCGCTTACGCTCGCCGCTTCCCGTTACTACTTCCGCTACTCCTTCAAAAATCGCCGTACTACACCTTCTACCTGCAACAAATACGCCCCGCGCGACAAGCCTTCCAGCGGTACCGATGTCGTATTTCTTCCACTGCCCTTAGCGCTTAACCGACCCAAAGCATCTGTGATGGTCCAGTCGTACGGCCCCTCAAACGATGGCGTAATCGTCAACACATCCACCACCGGATTTGGCTGCAGTGTAAAAGCATGTACCGCATCCACTTCCCGAACACCCAACACCGTATCTCGAACCCACACCCGTAACGTATCCCAACTCCATTCTACGCCCGCACAGCCCATCACACTATCGCGCAGACCAATCAAAAAAGTAGTATTACTATCCACACACACCGATGCCTGCAAACCCACAGCCACCGGCACTTTCACCGTATCTACCAACTTATACCACCGCACCGTATCATAAGTAGTAATCGTACTGGTTGCCTTCACCGTAATACACTTCTGCTCATTAGGCTGGGTGTAAACAACCGTGTCTTTGTTCGCCACATGCACTGCATTGGCGTTAATGAGGTAGATGGGGGAAAGGGCATCTAGGCATATGCCTACCACGTCATTGGTATCAGGTTCAATCCAGAAACTCAATATTTCGAAATTTTCTTGGGCGGTGAATTCGAATAACGACAACCGCCATATGGAATCTAGAACTGGACTTCGATAAATCAATTGCGATTTAGAGCAACTATCAGTGCCTAAATACATATTCAACCTTCCCTTCTTGAAATTCAAAAAGGTAATAGTATCAAGCGGGGTGAGAAAAGAAGCGGCGTACACTACTCCCGAATACGAAAAGTTCTTTTTAAATACACAACTACCCATTTGACTTAGAGATCCGTTGGCATTTGGCAAATGCCGATCCAGACCAACATACGAGTATCCATTTTGGGCATGAGATGGCCCATAATTATTTCTACAGTGAAAAGAAAACGTATCGTTAATTAATCCAATATGATAATCGCAATAACTCCAAAAATTTGGGTAATTAAACCCACATGCTGGCGTCCCCTCAAAACTTGGATTATTAAAATAAATCTGCGAATAGATATAATTACTATAAAGAATATGCATCGTAATAATTACAATTTTTCTCATTTAACAACTATTTTACCTTGGAACAAATGAATGCCACCCAGACGGGCTTGATAAAGCAAAACTCCAATTGGCAACTTCATCATATCAAGCGAAGATATCCCTTCAATAAAATCAATTTCAGCAATTGTAGCACCTAAAATATTATAAAAAGTTAACCGTTCGGGTGCGCTTGCTTCAATTTTCAATTGACCGGTAACATAACATTGCTGAGCCAATTCATCAGACTTCAGTTGAGCCATCATTTCTTATCAAAACTAGTTGGTAACAAGATAACGAAAAACCAAAGATGTTTTTTGGGCGTACCCCCTCAACCCGCTAAGTAATACTGCCCCTTCCACAAAACCTAACATTCATGCGGGTTTCGGGGCCGCGCTGTACGCTCCCAAGGTTTTTGGCCGCGCCTGCAGTTTCAATAAATCATCGCCGCAGTGTTTTCGCCATTTGCTTAAAACTGCCTTGGCCAAAAACGCTTTTCGCTCCCATCGCTTACGCTCGCCGCTTCTCGTTACTACTTCCGCTATTCCTTCAAAAATCGCCGTACTACACCTTCAACCTGCAACAAGTACGCCCCGCGCGACAAGCCTTCCAGCGGTACCTCGGTAGTATTTCTTCCTCTGCCCTTAGCACTTAACCGACCCAAAGCATCCGTGATGGTCCACTCGTACGGACCGTCAAACGATGGCGTAATCGTCAACACATCCACCACCGGATTGGGTTGCAGTGTAAACGCATGTACCGCATCCACTTCCCGAACACCCAACACCGTATCTCGAACCCACACCCGTAACGTATCCCAACTCCATTCAACGCCCGCGCAGCCCACCACACTATCGCGCAGACCAATCAAAAAAGTAGTATTACTATCCACACACACCGATGCCTGCAAACCCACGGCCACCGGCACTTTCACCGTATCCACTAACTTGTACCACCGCACCGTATCATAAGTAGTAATCGTACTGGTTGCCTTCACCGTAATACACTTCTGCTCATTAGGCTGGGTGTAAACAACCGTGTCTTTGCTAGCCACATGTACTGCATTGGCGTTAATGAGGTAGATGGGGGAAAGCGCGTCGAGGGCGATGTCTGCGAATTTAGCCGCACCGTATTTGGCATTGAAAATAATCCAATCAAAATTTTGATGCGGTCTAAAAACAACTTTTTGACGACTCCAAGAGGAATCTAGTAAAGCGCTAACAAATATTTCTTCTTGTCGATTACAGCTATCTTTTCCGAGAAAGATTTTAAGATAACCTCTTTCAAATGAACACCCTAAATTGTAACAACCCCAGGCTGCAGCGTACACACTAAATGTATACACTTTATCCGCAATAAATTGACAATTAATATGTTGACAGGCGTCCCCAGATTGTACAGGCGGAGTATCATTCTCCAAAAAAATATAACTTAAGCCGTCAGGGATGCTATTAGGTATAGGTAAGTATATACTTGATTGCGGTCTTACTGTAGATACGTTAAAATCGCAATATACCCAATTGGGAGGTAGGCAAAAGTCGCAACTTGGCCCTTCAAAAGAGGGATTCTGAAAATATATTTGCCCTAGGCAACTCAACATATTTAAGGAAAATAAAACTCCTAAAATCTGTTTCATTATTTTACAATAATAAGCTTACCATTAAAAGTATGTCCATTTTCTAATTTAACACAATAGCCATACACACCATCAGATATATCGCGCAATAAATTTTTATTTACACCTTTCTTTAAATTAATACTAAACATTTCTTGTCCCATTGGGTTGAATAATTCGAAAACCCCAGTATCAATAGCTTCAATCACCAAATGTTTCGTATTGTCTAATGGATTGGGATAAATCTTAAAATAAAGAGACGTTTTCGAACTTTCACTCGATACTTGGGCAGTATTCGTTTTGTAAAACCCAGTTTGATACAAGCAATTGTCCGTAAAGTCCCAAACCACGTTATTTGTGCAGTTCCAATATAATGAGCGCGCATAGAAAACCGAAGGGCCACCAGTAACATAACATTGAGAGGCGATGTTTTTTAACTTTAACTTAATGCTATCAGGCATCGCGGTTGTACCTAGGTAGTTGGCAAAATAATTGATGTAGATATTGTTTAAAATTTGCATGTTCTGCTCTTGTATGCCAGATGCATAAACACCCGCATTTTCATTGTATAACATTTGTAGACCTATGCTATCAGTAGTTTTATTTGCGGCTTCGTATATCGCTTTCAAATGTATCATCTCGGCGTCCATAAGAAGGCGAACGTTGTAAAAACTATCTAATACAGCGCTACTATCTCTTAGCTCGGGATGTTCAAACAAAATTCCCATTAGTTCAATCTGCCGCCATTTACGAATATCTGGCTCTAATGCTACATTCGTTATAGAATCTAAACCCAACGCAATCTTTTCCCACCAATCAATTTGCGCCATTCTAAATTTAGGAAGTTCATCTAAGTTACCGGAGTTATCTGCGCAATAATTGAATGGATATGCTTCATGTAAATTACTATTGAAGGTGGCGCATCTTGTGTTAAACTTAAGTAAAGTATTGTTAACATTTTGCGTTAAAGTGGTTGAATTTGCCAAGGGATTCCCACAATAACTCGGCAACAACGGATTAACTTGACTTCCCAAGCCCGCAGGAATGCCATTCTCTCTCAATAACATGCGCTGACCGCTTCCATTCGCGCTGGCATATACACCTAAGTGATAGGTATTGTTGATCCAACGATTATCAGGTGCAAACTCGCCCACCAATTTAATCTGACAGGCACTGGGTAACGGCTGACAATTGGCCGTTGCCACTACTCCTTGATTGCCAATACTTGCATTCGTCCCAAAAATCGATATGCCGCTCCAATGCCCATCCAAAACATTGTTTCTAATGTTCACACCATTCGTATTCGTCCCAAATCCTACAACACCCCAATGCGATCTACTCAGGTAATTACAATACACCAAGGTGGTACTCTTGTTGCTATTCACACCCACAGAAATCACCTTGCTCTTCAAAGAATCCGGTTGTGTGAATCCGGCAATTGCTCCGGTAACACCAACGGTGTTCGATGAAATCACCGTACTATCATCCATCGTACTCATGATACCAATATTGTCGCTGAACAAATGTGTTGTGTCCGCAACGGTATAACTACTGGCTCTATAGGGAACTTGCAGCGTACTAACCGTGTTATTAAAAATCTGCGCCGCCTTATTATTCAAACTGTAAATACCATAAATACCCTGATTGACATAGTTCTCATAAATCTTCAGCGCTCTGTTCGCCACCGAGTTCATCCTTCCCGCCACCACAATACCACAACTGCGCTTGGGGTACGGACTGGCCGCCGTATATACCTTCGTCAACGGAACATTTACAATAAAATTATGATGAATGTACAACGCGCTGTTCACACAGCCCAGCGCGCGAATACCATCACCCGCCAACTCTCCCGAATCCAAACTGTTATACATCACCTCCACACGCGGCGCGTTCTGCGCGCTGTTGATATTCACATCCGCCAGATACGCATGTGTAAACCGGTTGCGGTTAATGATTAAGGTATCCGATGCATTGTTATTCTTCAAACAAACTCCAAATCGACCATTATAAAAGCGATTCATGCCGCAATCTGAACCATCGCCAATCTGAATTTTTTGCTGTCGTGTAGGGGCAATATCGCCATTGGCAAATATGCCCGTCCGCCACCAATCGTTAACCGTTGTCACCGCCGTATCCGTAGATCCCTCAAATGAATTATTCAAGGCGGTAAAGCCCGACGAGAAAGAATACATGCCGCAATGCAAGTTGAAGAAGCGATTTTGCGTACTCTGGCATTCCACCGCCGAACCCACTACCACACCATCGGTCAGATTCAACTGCACCCCAAACAGTGTTTTATTCCGTTTCAGGCTGTCGTAACTCGTCACTGATACCGCCAGCACCTTCTTGATCGGCTGCGTATCGGTTGCGGTATAAAAATTACACCCCCTGATATAACTGCTGCCATTCGGCTTCACCTGATTCACAAAAACACCCACCCGGTTATTAATAAAATCCGTTTTCTCCAATTGATACGTACCATTGGTTACCTCCAGCCTCGCACCATAATCCGCATCAAAAATCTGCGTCCGCCGGCCCGCGCTATCACTGGTGGTTGCCAGCGCAGCGCCAGAGGCAGTGTAGTAAATGCCGTTCCACATCGTATCGCCGCAAGCACGCAACACCGATCCTTTTAACGTCAATTTTTTATAGAGCAACACCTTTGCATTTCTATCAAATACAAGATACGGACAATTTTCAAAAATTAAATCAGAATCAATTGAGAGGTTGCCGGTAAACTTAATGGTGTAGGGAATATTTCGTAGCACCAACCCGCTCGCAGTTCGAACTGCATACGTTGAACCAAAATTGTTCAAAATAGCTGCGAATAGCTGCGAACCACCCACATTGCTATATTTTAATGCGTTGTTCTGTGCAGGAGTTAAACTACTATTATATACACAACAACTACTAGAGTCAATGGTTATCTTTATCGTATCTTTTGCCTGACAACCGCTGGCGTTGGTAATGACTAAGCGATAGGTAGCAGTTGAAATCGGATTTATTCTGATACCTTGTGAAGTGGCACCGGTGCTCCATAAGTAGCTGTAAGTAGCGCCCGCTAATGTGGTCCATAAAGAATCACTTTGTCCGATACACAAATTACCGGAGTTTAATCTGGCCAGTGTGAAGCCGAAGTTTTGATTGGCCAGGGTATCCTTCTTAGACACACTGCAATTATTCTTGTCGGTTACTGTTAGAGCATATACGCCTGCTGCAAGATTATTTAGCGTTGCGGTAGTGGCACCATTACTCCAGTTGTACTGAAATGGCGTTTGACCGGAGGAAACATTGGCCGTAATGCTTCCTATTTGCATTCCCTGACACGCTAATGCATTCACAAACGAAACCACCGGTACCGGCTTCACCAGAATGGTGTCGCGGGCAATATCACGACAATTATTGCCATTGGTTACGGTCACTACATAAATCAAACTGCCGCTGGTACCGCTGGCGCTAATACTGGCCGTAGTGGCACCCGTATTCCATAGATAAGTACCACCGCCGGTAGCGGTCAGCGTTAGGGTGCTTCCGGCGCACAGCGTGCCGCCATAAGGCGTAATGCGCGCCTGCGGCAGGGTATCTACCCGCACCGTATCGGCTAAAACAACCTGACAACCGCCCTGCGCCACCGTAACAGTGTACATAGTGGTAGCCCCGGGCACTACACGCACAGCAGCAGCAGTGCTGCCGGTGCTCCAGGTGTAGGTGCTGCCGCTGCGCGCCATCACAGTAAGGGTGACACTATCGCCCTTACATATCGCGCCATGGGGTAACAGCCTGGGCATACAGCTATCCGCCGCAGTACTAGACAACACCATCACTGTGCTGTCGTTCTTTCCTAAGCTGCAATATTTTTGATACTTCCACACTACGGCAAAGGATGGTGTAGCTAATAAACAGGCTGTTGGCTTAAACCGCAACGTTAACACCAAACTACCGGTACTGTCTATTACCCCCTTGGTGCCAAGCGCTGAACCCGCAGTGAAGTTAGTGGCTGCGGTAGCATCGGCGGTGTATTGGGTGCCATTGTTGGTAAAAACAAGCGGCAGGGTAGCTCCTGTGGTGGCGCGCTGCAGGGTAGCCGAAGTGCAATTCCAAAGTGAATTCACCGGCCAAAACATCTTCATATTGCCAACGCCGCCATTGCCGATATTGGTAAAATAAATGCGATATACCAGCGTTGCCGTATCCCGGCAAATGGCAGGCCGCGGTAAGCTATCACGCGTTAACGGCTGCACCTGTGCCTGTGGCGCCGTAAAGGTGGTATTGCCCACCGGCAACAACTGCGCTCCCATACAGGTATTGCCAAAGGTTTGGTAAACGCTGTCGTACCGGGGGTAATTATCATCACAACTCCATCCGTAAAATATGGGAAGGGTGATTTGTCCGGTTCTACATTCCGCAAACTTGAAATCAATGCGGTAACCTTGTCCGGCATTATTGTTATAGCGTAAATTGAACGTCAGAAAACAGGCATTCCCTTGTTGTACCAATACGGGCGGTACTATCCGACCAATGGCCGAATCGTACACTTGCAACAGGGAAATTCTTTCGCTATCAATCAAAGCTGGTAATTGCGCTGTAGCCGGACAAGGCACCGGCACACTCACCTGCACAAAAAAGTTAGCCTGGTCGTTCACCGGATTGGCCGCTGGCGGCGTGGTTTGGATACGCAACGGATAGCGGATGGTATCGCCCATAAAGGCCGGTGTGCCCGTGTTGATTTGTACGGCCAGATTGGGTCGGCGAAGGGTATCGAAAGACAAGGACGGTCCCATATTGATACGGTCGCCGGCAGTGCAATAACGCTCCAGATTAGCCACCGTAGAATAAAAATCAGCCGTATCAATACGATACGGTTTTACGGTGTCGGTGCAGGTAGGCAGCACTTCTGTAATAATCCCTTGTTCCAAATATTCATCGCCCAGCAGCAGCGTTGGTTTCACGCTACCCGGAATGCGGCAATTGGAGTAAAAGTGCAGGGTATCCCAAATAGAGATGTAATTAGGATCGAAAAGTGGCTGCGGGTTGGGCAAGTTACTGCCGCTTTGCAGATACGGATAGAATTGCATGGAATCGGTAGCCGCCCGAACAGTACCATCGGCCACATAGCCGAATTGGGCATAAGGCTGCGGATATTGCGCATGCAGCGCACCGCTGGTAGTAAGCAGTCCGGTCCGAACGGTGAGGCGGGCGCTATCGAAAGGAAGCGTGGTTACCGACATGCCGTCGGTCTGGCGCGCATTGAACGTTCGCGCAGCTGTGTACCAATAACGGAAACGCCCGCGGAACCCTTGCGGGAAGTTGACGTGATACGACCAGGGCAAGCCATTGCTCAGCAAAGGACCGCGCAGCAAATGCATCACCACATCACCCGGAATGGGCCGCACTTCATAGCTAAACACATTTCCTAAGCCACCTTCTTCTACCGCGAAGGCCGTGCTCATGCCCAGGTATTGATGACACTGAGCGCCATTGAGGTACCATAGTTCTTTAGGGGCTTTGGTTACAATAGGATAAACCGTGTGATAGGCGGCACGTGGTTCACAAATAAAGATTCGCGCATGCGCCAGCGTATCGGCAGGGGTGGAGCCCATTTGCAGCGGAGCCGAAAGACAAGGTGCGTTAGGTTGAACACTATTGTAATAGCCCGCATCGCCGCCATTGCTGAATAAATCGCCATTATAAATAGCCGGATTGGCAATGGCTGTTTCACTCACACCATCTGCCAGCATCAGGTAGTGCAATACCAATAAGTTTTGCCGGTTGTTGGGATTTTTACAGATATGGAACCAACCATCTATGGCATATACATCGCCCACATTCAATAACCCGCCAAATTGAGTGCGCGTAAAATGATAATACAGGATGCGCCGGGTGCCGCGGGTAAAGGTGGCAAAAGGATGAGCATACGCCGTGAAGCTCGTATTGTTGCGGGTAAGCACTAATCGTAAACTGCTGTCGGTTTGTCCGTAATAGGGCAACGCACTAAAATCAACGGAATCGCCGTTGAACACACTAAGTTGCAGGTACAGATCATTAAACTTTCGGATAGAATCACAATTCTTCCATTGTGCATAGTTATAGCCTTGTGGTGAGGCACCATCAAACAAATAAGCGCGCGATTGCAGATGAATCACATCGCCGGCAATACTGGCCGTGCGGTTCACGTTGGCAAAACGGGCATAGGCACTATCGGCAGCAGAGCGCAATTGCCCCAGCGTATCGCCCTCAGTCCTGCCGTTATCATCAGCATCCTGAAAGCCATAATTATCGCGCTCTAAACGCAGCGCGGTAGTAATTACACCCGGGGTAACACAACCGGGGCAGAATAACACATATTGGAATACACGCTGACTAAGCGGAATATAACAGGTATTACATTCTGGATTTGGAGAAGGGGAGAAGTACGTACGCAGAAAGGCCTTAGGTGTTGGATAGGCCGTATCAAGCGGGCAGCAGCCTTTCACATAAAACCTAATTTCTGAACTGATAAAGAATCGGTTGAAATCGGCAATGCCGGGACTACTGATGCCCGATGCCATCAGCAAGCTGCGCAGCGTATCTAAATCGAAAACCGCATAGCCTCGCGTAAAATTATCGTGATCGAAAGTAGGCGGCATATTGGGGAAGTAACCAGACGGCCGCCAGGTAAAGGCGTAGCCCGGATGGAACATAAATGGTGCACTGTCGCCGGCGGTGAGATTAGGTTGCAGATTAAATACCAACGCGAATCTGCCACCCGGAAAACCAGTTGAGGTACGCGTCATCAATTGAAAATCGCCTATATCATTGAGCAATCCCGGGAATTGAATGTTCTTGATGGTATTGCTGACATCCGGCGAGCAAGTATCGGGGCTTGGGTTATCATCGCGAATGCCCACATTCACCTGTTGATGCGTTTGGGTCAGTACCAAATCTGGGTCTTGATAACTTTGACCAGATTGGGTACTGATTCCCGGTTGAGAAGTATTGGCCAGAACAGGGTAAAGTGCCCAGGATGGCAAAGGACCGCTGCCATCAGGATCAAATGTCGGTCCTTGTAAATTACTACCCGGAATCTCGTGATCGCGCGTGCAACCTGCGGTTGCTCTGCCTTTCAAATTCCAATGGTTAAAAACAAATGGCTTGTTACCTGAAGAGGTAGTGAAATACGGCGTATCGGGTTGCGGGCAACAGCGGTACGTCGAAAACCGCACAATATAGGCGTCTCCCGGGCGCATGGTTCCCAAATACAAGGTGCACTTCTTTACCCAATAATCAGTTGCGGGCAGTGCGATACAACCTTTGGCTGCCTGCGTATCGGTACTGATACCATAAGCCAATGAATCGAATCGAAGCACCGGTTGCAGCGGCACTGGTGCGGTGTCATTCATAAGCAACGAGGTGAGTTGAATGGAGCTACGCCGAATTCTGGTATAGGCAGCGGTTCCGCTAAACAACTGGCTTAATTCCAGAAAGCAACGAGAAGCGGTTTGAATAGAGTCAGTATTGCGAAACAGAAACGACCAGTTCGTTTCTGTACCTACACAACTGCTATCCCAAACTGAAAAAGTGGCTGGTGAGAGCCGGTACAACTGCATGTAGCTGGGCGCGCCGCCTTTCACAAAGGTAAACTGAATGGGTACCGTTGAAGGTACACATACATCAGCAGGCCGGCAACCCCAGGCAACGTTCAAAGAAAAAGGGCAACCTATGATAGGGAAATTGGTACAACTGACATTCTTAACCGTATCGGCAATAGTTAGTACTACGCGCCCTCCTGGAGGAATAGCCGGAGGGTAAGTGCCCCCGATGAAATAGGTTCCCGAAGAATCCAGTGCAAAATTCCGAATCGCATCGATAGCCGTACCAGCGGCATTGAATACCTGAAGCTGCACTTGCGTACTCAGTTTAAAGAAGGTATCGCAGGTAATTGCCGGGCGACTAAAATTCCAACGAAGATAACCATGAAAAGGCACCTGACTGCTATTAGTGAAACTAGCCACCATTGGGTTAGCGGCACCAGGTGTAAAGGTCAACGTTTGGTTAAGCAAAAAGCTTAACGTTGGAGAAAAGAAAGGATGCGTTACACTATCTGAAACATTTCCCAATCTGCATCCCAAAACAAGCACCGCCGAGGTGGTGGCGCTGTTGTTAAGTATAGTAGGACAACCGGGTACAAGGGTCAATGGCACAATAATAGTATCGCCAACGGCATGTATCACAGCATCCGAAATAATATACTCATTACCCTGCTCGCGCACCAAAAATCCCGGGGAGAAAACCTGGTAACTGCTGGGGGAATAGGCGGTACTTTGCCCCGACAAATTCAAGGCGCAACGAAAACTATCTGCGGCTGTACATTTAAAGCGCAGCGTGAGCTGGGTGCTGTCGCAAGCAATTAAGGTGTCAGCTTTCCAGGATAGAGAAACAAACTGAGCTTGTGCAGTAATGGAAAAGATTACTGCCAGAGTAAACAGAAAAGAGCGCATAAGGGGTTTAATTTGGTTAGGAATAAATTGCGTAGGTAAAAGTAAAACGCTTATTTGGATAAAGCACTATGGCAAATGTTAATGCGTAGAAATACGCTGGAAGAATTAGTAGAATTACGGTTTTTAATCGTAGAAATACGATTGGTGCAAAATCGCTACTCAGTTTAAGGGCGCATCTAAAAACCGGGCATCAGAGAAATGCGCAGAAAATTTGACGTAAGACGAGGCGCAACAAATGAAGTTACATAAAACATACAACTGAACGAGGCGCCACGACGTATTACGTAAGTGATTGAGTAGAGACATTCCGGTCAAATTAGCGGGGACATTTCGCCAAGAGGTTTTTAGAGATGCCCTATAGTCATTCAATTAATTTGTACTAATTAGAGAAGTTGATTTGCGGCGAGTTGTTGCGCGTTTTTCTTCCATTTTCCTTTTCACTATATTCGCCTATGCCAATCCCCAAGCAATCTTCCCGCTTTTCTTTTGAAGGAATAACTTTTGATGATGTGCTGTTGCTGCCGGGCTACAGCGAAGTGCTGCCGCGTGATGTAGATACGCGTACCCGCTTTACCAGAAACATTACGCTAAACGTTCCCCTGGTTTCTTCCGCTATGGATACAGTTACCGAATCAGCTATGGCTATCGCCATTGCCCGCGAAGGCGGCATCGGTATTATTCATAAAAATATGTCGGTTGAAAAGCAGGCCGAACAGGTGCGCCGCGTAAAACGCGCCGATTCCGGCTTGATTCTCGATCCCATCACCCTGCGTGAAGATGCCACCGTAGGCGATGCTTTGCTGCTGATGCGCGACAATAAAATTGGCGGTATCCCAATCGTGAATGCCGCCCATAAGTTGGTGGGTATTCTCACCAATCGCGACTTGCGCTTCGAAAAAAATAAGAAACGCAAGGTGAGCGAAGTCATGACCAGTGAACGCATCATCACGGCCGCCAAGGGAACCGACCTCAAAAAAGCCGAAACTATTCTGGAGAAATATAAAATTGAGAAATTACCGGTGGTAGATGCCGGCGGTAAGTTGGTAGGACTGATCACCTATAAAGACATTCTGAAGGTGCGCAATCATCCCAATTCCAGTAAAGATTTCTATGGCCGCTTGTTATGCGGCGCGGCGGTGGGCGTTACTGCCGATACCTTAACACGTATTGAAGCGCTGGTACATACTGGCGTGGATGTGGTGATTATCGATACCGCCCATGGCCATTCAAAGGGCGTTATTGAAGCGGTAAAAAAAGCGCGCAAAACATTCCGAAATGTAGAATTGGTGGCGGGAAATATCGCTACCGCCGAGGGCGCCAAAGCCTTGATGGTGGCCGGCGTAGATGCGGTGAAAGTGGGCGTGGGGCCAGGCTCTATTTGTACCACACGCATTGTGGCCGGTGTTGGTGTACCACAGTTAACGGCCATTGCCGAAGCCGCAAAATCTACCAACAAGAAAATTCCGGTAATTGCCGATGGCGGTATTCGCTATACGGGTGATATGGTAAAGGCGTTGGCGGCCGGCGCCGATACGGTGATGGCAGGAAGTATTTTTGCTGGCACCGATGAATCGCCGGGAGAAACGATTCTGTTTGAAGGCAGAAAATTTAAATCCTACCGTGGCATGGGCAGTGTGGAAGCCATGCAGGAAGGCTCTAAAGATCGGTATTTTCAGGATGCAGAAGATGATATCAAAAAACTGGTGCCCGAAGGTATTGTAGGGCGGGTGCCATACAAAGGCGCGGTAGCTGAGGTGATTTACCAATATGTGGGTGGCTTGCGTGCGGGTATGGGCTACTGCGGCGCTAAAAATATCGCCCAGTTACAACAGGCGAAATTTGTTCGCATCACCAATGCTGGTATGAATGAATCGCATCCGCATGATGTCACCATCACGAAGGAGGCGCCGAATTACTCAAGGAAATAAATTATCGGTGCCGGAACTCCTCAGGATCTCAGGGATATTATCGGGTCCAAAATTTTCCTTCGATGAATCAATATCATCGATTTTCCACCATCGTGTTTCCAGATGATATTTTTTTTCTGTTGCCGTAAGCAAGTCAAGACGAATTATTGATGTGAAACAACGTACCAGAAAGAATCGCTCTGCACTGATAAATGCGTTTGGTGTTCCTTCATTGAAAGATAGTTCCTGGTAAAAAGTCTCCTGACCAATTTCAATTTCTGATATGCCGGTTTCTTCGAGAATTTCTCTCCTTAAAGCGGCTTCATCACTTTCACCTTCTTCTGCGCCACCTCCAGGTGTAACCCAAATAATCTTGCCGTTTTTAAGAAAGCGGTAATCCCATTTAGATAGCAGAATTTCTTGATTTGGGTTGATCAAGAACGCGCGTACGGAATACCGCCGCTTAGTCATTACTACCTTTTCCAAAACCAAAACTGCGCAATTGCGATTCGTTGCTGCGCCAATTCGGGCGTACCTTCACGAATAAATCCAAAAACACCTTCTTGCCAAGCCATTCTTCTAACTTCAATCGCGCCTGCCGGCCTACTTTATTGATGGCCGCGCCGCCCTTCCCAATCACAATGTTTTTTTGCGAATCGCGCTCTACATAAATAATACAGCGAATACGGTCGATATCGTCGTACTCTTTGTAATCCTCACAATCTACCTGACACGAATACGGAATTTCTTTACTATACAAATTGAAGATTTGTTCGCGCACAAATTCAGCAGCAAAGTAGCGCACCTGTCGGTCTGAAATCTGATCTTTTTCATAGTAAGCCGGACTTTCGGGTAACAGGGGCGCAATGGCTTTTTTTAATTCTTCAATATGAAATTTCTCTTGCGCTGAAATAGGAAAGAAGATAGCTTTGGGTAGCTGCGCTGACCATTTTTCCTGCCATTCATTCAATGTTTGCTGATCGCATAAATCAATCTTGTTAAACACCACAAATTGCGGTGTGTTCACCCGATTCATTTGATTAATCAAGAACGATTGTTCTTCCATCCGTTGAAACTTATCTGTTACCAGCAACAATACATCGGCATCTTCAAAACTCTGATGCACATAATGGTTCATGGCTTCATGCAAGGCGTACGCCGGCTGGTTGATGTATCCCGGAGTATCGCTGAAAATCAGTTGTGCCTCATCCGTATTGATAATCCCCAGTAATCGGTTGCGCGTGGTTTGCGCCTTGCCCGAAGTAATAGCTAGGGGTTCGCCAATAATGGCGTTGAGCAGGGTTGATTTACCTACGTTAGGTAATCCCACAATATTGATGTATCCGGATCGATGCAAGATAAAAGCGATTTAATCTGTAAAGGAACGAAGGTCGGCTTATTATTTCTGAATACCAATTGGGGTCACAAGTGACAATTAAAAATCGCTTCATGAACCCGATGTAATTCGTCAATAGTGATACAATACGGCGGAACGATGTACACCGTATTTCCCAATGGCCGCAACACGATCTTTTGCGCCATAAAATGGCGGTACAGTTGATCGCGCATCGGATGCAGGTAACCATCATTTCCGGGCAGCACATAATCAACTGCAAAGATGGTTCCGCAACTTCTGGCATGCTTTAAGTGCGGGAAATGTTGCGCGGTAGCAACGGCATCTTGTTGCCAGTTTGAAATTTGCGTCACTTTTTCCAAAGTACTTTCTTCTTCAAATACCTGTAACGAGGCTACTGCTGCCGCACAGGCTAATGCGTTACCGGTATAGGAATGTCCGTGAAACAGCATGCGGTATTTTTCCTGATGATGGAAGGGCTCGTAAACTTCATGCGTGGCCAGCGTAACACCCATGGGCAGAAATCCACCGGTGATACCTTTTGATAGACAAAGCAAGTCGGGGCGCGTCGACAAATGATCGGTAGCGAACATTTTACCTGTTCTGCCAAAACCCGTGAATACTTCATCGGCAATGGTCAGCACCCCATGTTGCCGGCAGCGCCGTATCATGGTTTCCAGCACCTCGGCGCTGTACATCAACATGCCCGCCGAGCCCAGCACCAATGGCTCAAAGATGAAGGCCGCCGGCTGTTGTTGCAGCGCTGCATCCAACTGTTGCAAGGTTTGCAGTTCTTTTCCGGCCACGGGCGCATCAATGAAAACCACATCAAACAATAACCGTTGAAATGGCGCCGTAAACACATCGCGCGCACTTACCGACATCGCGCCAAATGTATCACCGTGATAGCCCTCCCGAAAAGCGATGAGGGTATGCCGGGGTTCATTCTTATTGGCCCAGAATTGAAGCGCCATTTTTACGGCTGCTTCTGTAGCCGTAGAACCATTGTCACTGAAAAAAACTTTTCCGTAATGGGGTAACCATTGCAGCAATGATGCCGCCAACGCCATGGCTTTGGGGTGAGTAAATCCCGCAAAAATTACTTGCTCTAACTGCGCGGCTTGTGCGGCAATGGCTTTTACGATGGTGGGATGACAATGCCCGTGTAAGTTAACCCACCAGCTACTAATAGCATCTAAATAGGCGGAATTATTTTCATCAAAAAGATACGCGCCGGAAGCACGGCTAACCGATATGTTTGGTCCTGCTATTTTTTGTTGGGTGTACGGGTGCCAGATGAATTCGTCGCTCATGATTTATTTTTCCCTACACTAAAATCGATACGATAATAGAACAACGGGAGAAATCCCAGTTGATAGACTTCCTTCGGCGGTGTTTGCGCATCAATGTATTGCAGTCTTAATATGTTCTTTTGAAAAGTGATGTTCACCAAATCAATTCCCACTTCATGGGTGATGTGTTTTCTGGTATTGCACGAATAACTGATGCGTACGTCAAATCGGAAGTAGGGATGAAACTGCAATTTGTTGCGCATGGCATCTTGTTTCACCGGGTCTTCGCTTAACTTAGAAAGCACCGTGTCGTATGGCGTATAGCGCTGTCCGCCCCCGAATGTAATTTTACCGCCCAGTCCGATAGTATTCACACGCTTCTTGCCCCATTTAAATTCTTTGGTGCCCAGCGCATTCATAATGTAGTTGCCGTTGAAATCGGAATTGTACCATATGCCGTTGCTGGCGCGGTAGCGCGCATCGTACAAACTGCCGGTAAACATGCAGAACCAATTATGGGTAAAGAATTTTTCTACCGTTAACTCAATGCCAATATTTCTTCCTACACCTTTGTTCACGAGTTTAGCCGGAAAGAAGCGGTCGAAACTGCTGCCCTCGTTGAGAATGCTGTATGAAGAAGAACGCTGTTCTACAGGTAAATCAAATAAATACTGAAAATAGGCTTCAGCCTTTACACGTACATCGTGTTTGAAGAATACGTCATAGCTGGCTACGAGGTGATAGGAACGTGTAAAGCCCAGATTTTTATTCCTTAGCACGTGGTTGTACGGATCGGTGTAATTGTCTTTTACAAAATAGATATACATCGGCTGCGTTTGGCTATGCAAACCTGTTCCTAAACCAAACGACTGATTTTTCCGGAATTGGTATTTAATAGAAGCCCGCGGTTCAATACTCCAGGAATTGTTTAACGTAAACCATTGGCCGTGCAACCCAGCTACCATCGACCATTTTTCGTTGATGGTAAATTTCCATTGTACATAAGGCTGAAACATAAAATGTGCACCGCGGTAATCGTAACGCTTCTGCCAACTAAAGTTGTTTTCATTCAAGGTGCTATCCAGGTAATTGAAAACATTCAATTCTGTATTCATACCGAATCGCAGCACTTGTTGGCCGTTCAACTTATAGTTGTGAAACCAGTTGGCACTGAACTTGGATTCAATATTCCTGAAGTATGTTTTATAATATTTTCCGTCTAAAACATAATTGCCTTCAGCATTGGTGTGCCTTAAAACTCTGATGAAACGGTCTTGAATCCATTGTGTGGAAGCGGCGAATGTGATTTTGGCATAAGCCTTTTCATTCAGCGGCCGGGTGTAGGAGAGTCCGATGATACCAAGGCCGGTTCTAAAAAATTCATCCTGATCCTTGCTGGAATAAATTTCACGACCTCCCGGTTTTTGATCGGTACTGGTGATGAGATTTACGGTGGCATATCCGCCTAAACCAAAAACCGAAATGTTTCCTTTTTTAAGTGGGAAATTGAGTTTGAATTGGGCATCCTGATACTTCGGTACAGCCTTGGTTCCGATATCAATTCCCGCGGCTACCAGCAAATCCAACGTAGCGTAGCGGTAATTGAACATATAGCTTGATTTATTTTTCTTGCTGATGGGTCCTTCTGCAAATACTTCAGCGCCCAGTACACCAAACTGCAGGGCAAACTCATGGTGCTGGTCGTTACCATTTCTGTATCGTACATCAAAAACGCCTGCCAGGGCGTTGCCGTATTCCGCCGGAAAAGCACCGGTGAGAAAATCGCTGTTCGCCAGCATGCGGTTATTCAGAATACCAACCGGTCCACCTGTTGTTCCTGCTACTGCAAAATGTGTGGGATTGGGAATATTGACATTTTCTAAACGCCACTGCACACCGAAAGGGGAATTTCCTCTGATTACAATATCATTTCTGGAATCGTCAGTACCGGAAACTCCGGCAAAGTTAGAGGCCATACGCGCCGGGTCATTCCTACTGCCCGCGTAGCGACTGGCTTCTTCAACCGTGAAGGCGCGGGCACTGATGGTAGCCATATCGTTGATACTTTCACCGCGCTTTTTACCGGTACCTACCGTTACTTCCTTCATTTCTGTAACTGAAGGTTCCATATCCAAATTCAGAATCACTTCCTTCGCTGAAGTGACCGGCGTGTTGGGCATTAAAATCTTCTTGTATCCCAGGTAGGATGCTGTAATCGTCATTCGTCCAACCGGAACCCTTTCAATTCTGAAGTAGCCGTTATCATCCGAAGCAGCGCCTCCAATCAGTTTATCGCCATTGTAAACGGCTACAGCCACACCAATCAATGGCGCTGTTGTTTCGCGATCGGTTATACGCCCGCGAACTGTTTGCGTGGCTGTTTGTGCTAGTAAGCAGGAATAGAGTAACCAAAAAATGATGAGTAAACTATTCCTCATAAGCGGTTACTTCTGTACTTCTTCCACGGCATCTACAAAGTAGGGCGTTTCGCCTTGCCATGAAAAGTTATGAATAATTTGCTTGTAGTGCAGGCGGATATATTTTCCTTCCAAATGCATTAATGAATCGGCCACGGCGCGATTGGTGACTGAGAAATTCCAAACATTATTTACCAAGCCAGCCTTCGGATCAGTATTAACTCCACCTAAATTGAGTTCACCTTCGAACGTTTTAAACAGGTAGCCTTTATTAGAAAATTTGATGAGCAATCCAGCCCTGTTTCCTTCGCTATAGGTGTACTGCGTATAGAAAAAAATACCTCCTAGAATTAATGCGATTACGGCTGCAGCAATAGCGATATACTTTCCCATAGAATAGTTTCGGCTAAAAATAGAAATTTCCCTTACTTGCATCAACCATGTTAGTAGCACAAATTGAAGAGATCATCAGGCGCGTTGGTCCGCGGCCGGCGGGTTCGGCGGCTGAACTAGCGGCACAGCAGGTATTGCAAGCGCGATTGCTGCACAGCACGGATGCTGTTCAGGTAGAAGCTTTTGAAGCACCGTTAACAGCAAAATTTACCAAGATGAAATGGTGCGGTTTGTTGTTTATGATCGGCCTGGCACTCTACTGGTTTTCACCCATAGCCGCGATGGTGCTGGGATGGCTCAATGCCGTAGTAGTTGTAGCCGATTTGATGCGTAATGACGGCGTTGCCGATTTCCTGTTTAAGAAACACACCTCCTGGAACCTCAGCGCAACGCTGGAACCACAGGACGAGGTGCGCCAAACGATCTTGATTACAGGACATATTGATTCTACCCATGAATGCCAGTGGTGGTACCGATGGAAGCAGTGGGGAATTCAATGTACCGTCATGAATGGCGTGCTGATTGTGTTGTGGCCATTGTTTCTGGTTTGGTTTTTACTGGCAGAAAAGTATGCGCCGGGTTCCTTGTTTTTGGCTAATGGGGTGTACCTGATGTTCCTGTTGTTATCTCCGGCCATGGTGGTGTACTTAAGTTTTCATAATGACACCGTAGTGCCAGGCGCTTGTGATAATCTTAGTGGTATTGTGATTGCTTTGAATGTATTTGAGCAATTGCGGGATAAATCGAAGCCTGGATTTTCCATGTTGCCGCATACCCGAATACGATTTGTTTCATTTGGCGCAGAAGAGCGGGGTTTGCGCGGATCGTCAGCTTATGTTCGAAAGCATACAACCGCCTTACAAAGCGAAAATGTTTTTGTAGTAAATGTTGATTCCGTTCGGTTAGAAGAGAAAGTTTGTCTGTTAACCGGAGAATGGATGAGCGGTGCTTTTTATGACAAAAAAATGACAGAGCAAATTCAGGATGCTTTCAAAACGCAAGGATATCCATGTGAGAAAGCGCCGTTGCCTTTTGGTGCTACTGATGCTGTACCCTTTGCGCGGCAAGGGTTTCGGGCAGTTTCTATTATCGGAATTGATATGAAGAAGCTGGATGAAACCTATCATACCAGACTGGATCAGCCGGAGCGTTTAAGCGAGAAAGCATTGCAAAATGTAGTAGATGCGTTAGTGCTTTGGGCCAGGAAATTGTAAGAATGCCTGAAACGATGTATCTTAGAAAAAAGTACGTGGTTATGTTTTGGCGATTCAGCTTGTTGACGGTACTTATTGTGGGTGGATTATCGGCATGCCATCAGGAAACGGATACTACACCCGCCACGCAGTTGATTGCATCCTACAAGGCATTAGGTGCGGCATGCGAAACGGTATGTAGTTATGATGATCAGAGCAGGTTGGTTAAGGCGATGGTTTGCGACAGTGCTGAATTGTATTCTTATTTTAACGATTCTATTGTGATGCAGTACACTGTTTCTGGTGTTGAACGTTATCGATATACCTACCTATTCGATGCTGCGAAAAAGTATGTTTCGGGATATGTGCGGCGCGACGCCTTTTCAACCAGTACCTACCGCTATCAATATGATGCCAATGGTTTTCGGACTGCTTTGACGCTTGATGGGGATACGGCAACTTACCGGCACTATCAAATCAGCGATGGCAATGTGGTAGAAGAAGTGGCTCAGTATACCGCCAATCCTTCAGGAAACGCTACCATAACTGCTTCTTATTATGCCAATACCCGAAACCTGTTGGGCAACGATAATTACGGCCGTCCCTTTCTGGGAACTTCTTCTAAAAATCTAAAGCAAGGTGAAACCTGGGTTACTCCAGATGGTACATTTTTTATTTTATACAAATACGAAATCGACGATCAAAGTCGTGTTCACAAACGCGTTAAAATTCTCAATGCCGTAGATACGATGGAAGTGCGGTATTTTGTTTACCGCTAAATTTCTCCTGCGTTAATCAATTGTTTTACTTTCAAAATACTGGCAACCGACAGCGCATCTCGGATTTCTCCGCGCATCACCATTTCTACTAATTCAGAAAATGGCAGTTTTCGGATATGGAGCACTTCATCTTCATCTGGTTGTTCACCAATATAGGTAAGTCCTTTGGCTACGTAGGTATAGCTAATTTCGTCGCTTACGGAATTTGATAACTGCATTTCCAACACCATTTTATATTCTTTGGCAGCTAAACCAGCTTCCTCGTGCAATTCTCGTATTGCGGTGTCAAGGGGTGCTGTTCCCGGCGGGCAGCCGCCCTCTGGTACTTCCCATTCATACGAGTTTAGCGTGTAACGAAATTGCCCTACTATCCAGGTGTTGTATGCTTCATCTAGCGGAATAATGGCCACAGCAATTTGCTTGAAATGTACGACGCCGTAAATGCCGGGATTTCCGGCAGGGTTGGTGACCTGATTTTCCACCACTTTGATCCACTTGTTTTCGTACTTCACCGCGCGTTCATGGGTGATCCATGGGTTTTCAGTTTCATTCATTTTCATGAAACGAATTTAAGGAAAACGAAGCCGGATGCAGCCAATAACAGCGCAATGTTTTTCCGCCAATGGAAAAAGTTTTACTGCTGTCTGCAATAGACTGAAGTGAAATTCCTTTCCGCAGAAAGGCGCCATCGCTATCGGCTTCGTCGGTTTCCGCAATAATCAATCTGGGTCTGAAGTGTAGCAGCGTTTCACGATAAGGCGCTACATCATAGGAAATGGTGCGAACTTCTTGCTGCAGTCCGTTGCAAAGAGAAGGCGCCCAGTTGCCCAGGACCCGCTCGCCCGGCCGCAAATGTTGCTTTAGATATTGCCGCGCGGCATACTGCTGCCATTGAAGATGTTGTGTGGTGAAAATGTTCTCGTCCAAATTCTTCCAGATGATCCATACACTGCCGGCAAACAATACGATTAGAAAAATGGTATATGACCGATGTAGTTTGGCAATTTGGTAGGCGTTGGCCAAAGTTGCTGAAATCAATGCAAGGCCAAAAAAGAGCATACTCACGAGGTAGCGCAAGGGAACGTATCCGGTTACGAAGACACGGCATTGCAAAATGATGACGGCTAGTGAAAACAGGAATAGCAACCGAAACCACGTTCCGGATTCTTTTCGAAACAAGAAAAATAAGCCAATGGTTAGTGCCACGCAGAAAACCTCAAAATAACCGCGCCAAAAGCTGGCATGTGCCAGCCACTCACGATAGTAATACCGGACGCGCTCCCAGGTATCAGCGGTATTGAGAAACTGGTCTTTCGTCCATAGTTGTATGAAGTAAGAAAAATCTTCCCGATGAGGTAACCACCAAAAAGCCGCGTAAATCGCTATGAAAACGGCCAGGCTACTGATAACGGTCCTAAAGTGCCTCCATTGCCTTTTTTGAACGGCATAAATTATTCCGTAAAGCGGCACCAGCATTAATTCCGGGGCATACTGCAATTTCATCAGGAAGGCGCCAAAGAAGGCCGCGGATCCAGCAACAAGCATGCGTTGATTTCCGGATTCCCAATGCGTACAAAAACACCATATACCTAATAATAGCAGCACGGCAACGGGCATTTCCGCCATGCTGTAGTGCGCATATTGAAACAAAACCGGGTGCATTAAACCGAGTATCACGAATATGGCCAGAAACAAGCGCTGTCCTTTATTTCCAGCCATTAACAGGACGGAAAAGAGGATTAGCGCTAAAACGGCGAATCGTTGCAACAAAGGTGATTCATTGAGCAGTAGCCACGGAAACAGAAAGGCATTGAAGCCGGGCTCTTTCAAGAACGAATCAGTAACCCGCGAATCCATCCCGTGACCATTCAAGTAATTTCGAAGTTGATAACTGTGCCAACCCTCATCAGTAAGCGGACCGCGCCCGATTTCAAAGCGCATATCGGGATCGGCTGTAATCACCGCACCCTGCCAAACGGTAAAAACCGAAAGCACGAAAAGCAGCCATACTAGCGATCGCTTCATGGTGTTATCACACTGCAAATCGGACAATCTGCCACTACGTGGCCGCGCGCTTTGCAATATTCGCGACCAAAATAGATGATTTGAAGATGTAAGGTGTTCCAAAGTGATTCCGGGAAAAGGCGCTTGGCATCAGCTTCGGTTTGTTCCACCGATTTTCCATTGGTGAGTTTCCATCTGGTCATCAGCCGGTGAATGTGTGTGTCTACGGGAAAGGCAGGTACGCCAAAGGCCTGGCTCATCACAACGCTGGCCGTTTTGTGTCCTACACCCGGAAGCGCTTCCAGCGCTTCAAAAGTATCGGGTACTTGTCCGTTGTATTGTTCTACCAGAATTTGAGATAATCCGGCAATCGCTTTTGATTTAAAAGGAGATAAGCCGCATGGTCTGATAATCTCCTGAATCTGATCAACGCTGAGGCGCATCATGGCTTTGGGCGTTTTGGCCAAGGCAAACAGGGAAGGGGTAACCTGATTAACCCGTACATCGGTGCACTGCGCAGAAAGCAATACGGCAATCAGCAAGGTATAGGCATCTTCATGATCCAGCGGAATTGCCGGATGGGGGTACATTTTCTGAAGTTTTGCAACTACAAAATCAGCGCGTTCCTGCTTCTTCATGCGCAATGATGCACAAACTATAGCATACAGAAAAGATGATTTACATCGCTTCCAGGCTCTTTCTGATGATGGCTACGCATTCATCAATTTGGGCCTTGGTTATCACCAACGGCGGCGCCAGACGGATAATGTAGTGGTGTGTAGGCTTCGCCAACAATCCGTTTTCAGCCATTTTAAGGCACAAGTTCCAGCCCATGTGTTCATCATCCGTATTCAATACTATCGCATTCAATAGTCCTTTACCGCGGATTAGCTTAATCAATGGATGGTTAATCTTTGAAAGTTCTTTCCGGAAGTATTTTCCCAGCATTTCGGCATTATCTACCAGATTTTCTTCCTTCACTACCTGCAGTGCGCTCATGGCTACTTTACACGCCAGCGGATTACCGCCGTAGGTAGAACCGTGTTCACCGGGTTTGATGTTCATCATGATGGCGTCATCGGCCAACACCGCCGAAACCGGCAGTACGCCGCCACTAAGAGCCTTTCCAAGAATGACCATATCCGGACGAACATCTTCATGATCACAGCACAACATTTTGCCAGTGCGTGCGATGCCTGTTTGAACCTCATCGGCAACAAACAGTACATTAGCCATTTTACATAACTCGGCTGCCTTGGCCAAATAGAAATCATCGGGCACAAAAACACCTGCTTCGCCCTGAATGGGTTCAACGATGAAGGCGCAGACGTCTTTGTCTTCCAGGGCTTTTGCTAAAGCAGAAAGGTCGTTATAGGGAACTTTAACGAAGCCCGGAACATAAGGTCCGAATCCGGCATAGCTTGAAGGATCACTGGATGCTGAAATGGCAGATACGGTTCTTCCGTGAAAATTACCTTCGGCAAAAATTACTTTAGCCTTACCATCGGCAATGCCTTTCGAAGCATAACCCCAGCGCCGGGCCAGTTTGATGGCCGTTTCTACGGCTTCTACACCCGTATTCATCGGTAATACTTTGTCGTAACCGAAGTATTCGTGCATAAATTTTTCGTACTCGCCCAGTACTGAATTGTAGAATGCACGGGATGTTAGGGTCAGTTTTTCAGCTTGCTTTTTTAACGTATCAATGATAAGCGGATGGCAATGCCCCTGATTTACTGCAGAATAGGCTGAAAGAAAATCGTAGTAAACTTTTCCATCTACATCCCATACATGAACACCGCGCCCGCGGTCCAGAACCACCGGTAGGGGGTGATAATTATGAGCGCCATAACGCTCTTCCAATTCCATCAAGTGCGCTGCGCGGGATAAAGCCGTTTCTGTCATAAACGTAATTTTTGCGGTGCGAAAATAAGATTATTGAGGTAGAAACGGTGCTTCGGAAGGCGGTTTTTTGGGTGTTAGACGCACCTTCTGGTATTCCGGTTGCATACTAAAAATCAAGTGGTTTGATTAGGTTCGGGAAATGAAACTGCTTTTTGCCACGCATAATGCCAATAAAGTACGCGAAATAAAATCGTTACTTCCCGGGGGAATCGAATTAGTGAGTCTGGCTGATCTCCACTTTTACGATGACATTCCGGAGACGGAATTGACCTTGGAAGGGAACGCCCGGCTGAAGGCGCAGTTTCTTTTTCAACGGCTAGGATTGCCGTGTTTTGCAGAGGATACGGGCTTAGAAATTGATGCGCTGCATGGTGCGCCTGGCGTGTTTAGTGCAAGATATGCTGGCGAGCCATCTGATCCGGCTCGAAATATGGCGAAAGTGCTTCATGAAATGGCTGGCGTGGCACAGCGCACGGCGCGTTTCAGAACCGTGATTGCACACTTTTCAGGGCCTGATGTCGTTTATTATACGGGCGTTTGTGAAGGAACTATTCTTGAAGCGCCTCGTGGGAATCAGGGTTTTGGATATGATCCAATTTTTCAGCCTGCGGGATGCAACCTTTCCTTTGGGGAGATGCGTCTTGAAGACAAGAATCAGTTCAGTCACCGTAAAAAGGCGTTTGATTTGTTTCTTGCCAACCTGAGAAAAGCCTGAAGTTTCCGAAATTTCGTAACTTCAAAAAACTAGACTATGGCTCTTGTAACCAGTGGTTCGTTTTCAGAACCTGAAATTATAGCCGGCTGCCAGCGGGGCGAGCGGAGATTTCAGGAGATGCTGTATGCGGCCTTATCGCAGAAAATGTTTGGTGTTTGTATGCGTTACGCCAATGAATACGCCGCTGCGGAAGACCTGCTGCAGGAAGGTTTTATCAAAGTGTTCCGGCATATTGATAAATACCGCGGAGATGGTTCTTTTGAAGGATGGGTACGCCGGATTTTTGTGAATACCGCCATTGAGCACTATCGGAAAAAAGCGCAAATGCATGTGGTTCAGGATACGCAAAGCTTGCAGTACGAATACTATGATGACAATGCATTGAGCAAGTTGATGAAAGAAGACGTAGTGAAAATGATACAATCGCTTTCAACCGGGTATAGAACCATATTCAATTTGTATGTGATAGAAGGATATTCGCATAAAGAAATTGGGGAGCAACTGGGAATTTCAGAGGGCACCTCAAAATCCCAATTGGCCCGGGCAAGATATCTGTTGCAGAAAAAAGTAATGGAGATGATGCCCAACATCAACTTCGCCCCAAATACCGATAACAAAACAGAAGGACTTTGACTATGGAAGAAGTTTACGATATGGAAAAGAAAGAAGCGCGGTTTGATGCTGCGGTTCGCGAGCAGTTTGCCGAATACCAGCCGCCGGTACCCAATGCGCTGTGGAATCGTATTTCGATGGAACTCGAACAAGATCCCGTTTCAACAGTTGCAGTTTCGTCACCTGCTGCGGTGCGCTCATGGCGCCCTTGGGCCGTTGCCGCTTCCGTGGCGTTAATCATCGGTTTAGGTTACCATGCTAATGCACCAACAGCCGAAACTCAGGTGGCCGTTAGGCAAGCGCAACCAACCCAGATTAATTCGGCGCCGGTAACAAACACCACGCTATCCGCTACTAACCCGGTGGTTGCTGTTGAACCAGCGCAACAAACTGCATTTAAGGCCGCCAGGTTGAACCAGGCCGTATCAAAGCCGATGGAAGTGGTAAATCCTGTACGCGATGCTGAAGCATCAACAACTGTGGCAGTTGAAGAATCGGCCCAGCCAGCCACACAAGAGTTAACTGCTGAAGTTGAACCACAACTCGGTGATCAGCACGTAGAAGTTGAAATGACTAATATCCCTATGTATGCCTTGAATTTTCTGAGTCCGAATAAATCGCTGAACGACGAAATTACGGTGCTGCATCCGGCAACAGGAAAAACTAAAAAGCAAAAGAATAAGGGTAACACCGTGGTGGTTTTAGGTAAAAAATATGACCACCAACCCGATATCAAGTATCAAATGCCTTACCGTTTTTAAGACTAAACCCAGTTAAGACGGAATAAAGCGAAGCTCATCCTTCGCTTTTTTTATTTGTATAAGAAGGAAATGCGTTGGTCTACATCGGGGTGAAGCGATAACCCAACCGGACAATGGCGCGCGACGCGTTCCATAATGGTGCGCAATTTCTCATCCCATGATGCAGGCAACGTAATTTGTACTTCGATAGCCGCAATGCGTCGTGGGTCAGCAGCCATAATTTTCTTCACTGAAGCCTCGGCAGATGCAAAAGCGAGATCCATGCTTTTGGCTTTGATGGCCATGGTGGTTAACATACATGCAGCCAAACTGGTGGCCGTTAAATCGGTGGGTGAGAAGGCCGCGCCATTGCCCTGATTGTCACGTGGGGCATCGGTAATAATGGCGTTGCCAGATTCTACGTGCGTACAGCGGGTACGCAATTGTCCTTCATAAACTATGGTTGCAGTCATGATGTGAATATACAACAGGATAAACAAGGTTGTATCTGAACACAATTTCATTTAATATTGAATCAATGAAGCGGTTGTTATGGTTTGGGTTGATGTTTTTCCAGGTGTGCTGTGTACAGGCGCAGGATGAACGTGAAAATCCGAAACTGGCTGCTCAGAAAGATTACCAGTTTACTAAGGAAGCTTCCGGTGGATTGAAAATTCAAACCAGCGGGTTTTCGTTGTACGCAGAATTTGGATGGATTAAGAACATCTACCGTACGCATCTGCTACAGGCAGAATACCAATACAATATTGATTACCGCGAGAAGCTCACCAAATCGTTTCTGCAAAGCGGCAGATCCTATCGCTTTGGCTTGCAAAATCGATTTCATATCATCCGATTTAGCTACGGATTTGAAAGTGCCATAGCCGATAAAGCAGCGCGCAATGGCGTGCGACTGAGCTGGGTAGCTTTTGGTGGTGTTTCACTGGGTTTGCTGAAACCTTACTACCTGGTGTTGGATTATCCCGATGTGCCGGATGGCAAGGCGGAGAAATACAGCGAAGCCAATAAAGATGTGTTTTTGAATAAAACGCGAATCATTGAAGCTGCGCCTTTTTATAAGGGAATAGGCGAGATGAAACCAATTGTTGGCGGGCATTTGAAGGCAGGATTGAATTTTGACTGGGGTTCACGCGATGCGTTTGTGAAGGCGATAGAAGCCGGTATTCAGGCGGATTTGTATTACAAAAAGGTACCCATTATGGTAGATGATAATGCCAATCAGTTTTTCATGTTTGGATTTTATCTGGGCATCCACCTGGGTAAGCGTTGGTAATGTTCAGGCGCTTCTACATTTTCCTCATTTTTTTGGCGGGATGGTTGCTTTCAACCACCGCAGCAGAGGCCGGAACACCTGCTGATTCACTAAAAACAAGGGGTAGCTTTTTAAGCGGTTTATCTCAGCAAGATCTGGATTTACTGCAAGAGTACCGCGATTCCTTCGATCGCGAGGTTAAAGAAATCCGAAGTGCGCTGTGGTTCAAGAAGCGATACCGTAAAATCGATACCACAGTGGCGGCCATGGATCGATCCACCCATTTCGAGATAGGATTGGATTTTACCAGCAGGGTGTTGTCGAGCGGCAGAGCCACGGGTATCACGGGAGTAACTTTTGCGCCATCGGTGCTTTTTTACCACCGAATTGGTTTGTATGCCACCCTGGGCTTAGGGTTTTATACTGATAAATCAATTAGTCAGGCCGCACCGGTACCTTCGGTGTCGCCTGCCATCGGTTTCTATAAAATATTTTTCAGGAAGTGGACCATTAACGCAGCGTATTCGCATTATTTCAATTTGTATTCGCCAAAATTTTACCGGTCGATCTTAGATAACAGTTTTACCCTTTACAACGCCTTTGATTTCTGGTCTTATGTTTCAGTAGGTTTTGGTGTGCAGGAAAGCTGGAGCTCGGTGCGGCAAGTTAGAATTCCGAACCGGCCGTTGAAGCAGTTGATTGCGAATGCCTATCTCCAAAACAACCGCAACGCCACCGCCTTGTTTTTAAACGTGAAGCACGATTTTCAGTTCTATCACATTTTGGGTGCATCAGTTTTTATGGTTACACCTCAAATTAATTTGTTGTTTGGAAATGATAACGCCCTTTCGGTTTTGCGCAACGTATCCTCTCAACTCTTAAATAAGAACATTGCGGTGGATTCCATTCCGCTGCCTTCGTACGATCGATTTTTTGGCTTGTTGAATGTAGAGCCCGGGCTGGTAGCTGATTGGCGGATAAAAAACCTGGATATCAACGCCTGTTTCCAGGTAGCCATTCCATTTAATGAGTTCAATTACACAACCCGGATGCGGGTGGTTAACCCAAAACACTATTATCCCTATGCTGGTGCCACCGTACGGTATTTGTTCCGCTTGAAAAAGCAAAAAAACGCGAAGAAGCCCGGTTAATTTTTTTGGAATTTTGAAATAACCGATTACATTTGCCGTCCCAAACGGGAACAGGAGTTTAGCTCAGCTGGTTCAGAGCATCTGCCTTACAAGCAGAGGGTCGGGGGTTCGAACCCCTCAACTCCTACGAAATGAAGCGATTAAGATGAAAGTCTTAATCGCTTTTTTTGTTTGCTTATTATTGGCAAATTAAACATCCCGTAAAGTAGCTTTTCGAATTGGGTAGTCTACCTGGTTCTATAATTAGAGTCCGATTGGATTTTGGGTTATATTAGGAGTGCTCATTGTGATTAGAGACTGTTGACAAAAATGGGGGGGCTTCGCGGGCTCTGTAGTAATTAAGTCAATAGCGGCAGTCAACGTATCAGATCAATATCAGGCGGGAGGAATGTCTTTGGTGTTTTCCAATCGCGATGTTGTTGATGCTACGGTGGGTGTCGCTGGTCTTGGCGCAACTGCTTTGGTTAGTTTAAGTGTGATTCCAAATCCTGTTGGATGGGGTGTTGGAGCGGCCGTGCTACTCTATGGAGGTACTACTTTGATTTATGACATCGCAACTAAAAAATAGGATATGAATTTGTATTATATGATTTGGGTTGATTGTTTGTTGAGATTAAGATCGCTTCCTAAAAATAGTGGAGTTTGGAAACTTTACGGCCTTACATTTATGTCCATGGCTATGGCAATAAATTTAATAGTAATTATGACTATATTAGAAAGTCATGTTATCGGGCAATCGTTTTATAATCTTGATTTTAATTTTTTCCCGGGTGAGAAATTGGATAGTTTGGCAAAATTCTTTTTATTATATCTTGCTTTTCCCTTGTGTCTTAATTATCTAATGATTTTTAGGGGAAATAGATTTGAAAAACTATTTCTGCGTTATAAATCGTATGACGGAAAATTGGCTGTGTCTTATTTGATGTTCTCTTATTTTTCGCCGTTCTTGTTAATGTTTATAGCTTATTTATTAGGACAATGATTTTAAATTTTTACCAATGAAGACAAAATACTTTTTCTTGTTATTTGTTTCCGGGTATGTTTCTTTGTATGCAGAAAACGATTTGAACTTAAACGATTGCGGTCTGACGTATTTTCACAACACCTGCGGCGATCGGTTCTTGCGCACATACGTGGCGTGTGAAAATGGAACTGCCAAAAAGGAAGCTGAGAAAAAGGTAGAGATTTATCTACTTAGTCCGAATCCGACAGATGGATTATTTAAACTCACATCCTCTGAACCTATGCAAAATGCAGAAATTACGATGACGGATCAGAACGGGAGTATTCTCGAGCAGCGAAAAGTGACTGGGACAGAAGTCGTTTTTAACCTCGCTAACCGGGAGGCCGGGCGCTACCTGATAATTATTAAATCCAATAATACCGCGGCTACAGAATCGGTCATCAAAAAGTGATTAAATGAGAACTATCACCTGCTTATTAACCTTTTTGATTGCCTATGGCAGTTATGGATGCGTGAATAGCCAGGATACTATTACGAAAGCCATTTGCAGCGGGGGGTATTATGTTAATCCTATCACCAACCAGCAACTTTCCCAAGCCGGATTCTACTCCGATACCTTATTTACGCAAACCGGGTTTTGCGACAGTATTATCGTGACTCAAATCATAATGAAACCCGGTAACCAGGTTTTAGTTAACCATAACGGTTACACTTGCAACGGACAGCCCTATAATTTCAGGGGGCAATGGTATGGGAAGGGTACTTATTCCATCCTTTTACCCGCGATTACTTCCTGTGATACCACCCTTACCCTCAGGGTATTTACTGGAAGCAAGAAATTGACCATCCTTGATACCACCATCTGCCCTGGGACTTTATTGTTTTTTAATAATCGCGTTATTACGTCCGATGGCGTCTATTTTGATACCCTTACTACTATTCAGGGATGCGATAGTATCGTGCTGCTCGGCGTTACCGTAAGATTGCCATTTGGAGCCGACGCCGTCGTGCCTTTGTGCTCCGACAGCGTACGGTTTAATCACAAAACATACAGGCAGCCGGGGTATTATCTGGATACTTTCCTTGCGCCGATGGCTGTATGTGATTCAATACGGACGTTGCATATCGTGGATCCGCATCAATACTATTATAATAAATATGCGGTGATTTGCCTGGGTGGGGTATATGTATATTTCGGGGATACCCTGAGTGATTTCGGAACGTTTTTACATACTTTCACCTCTACGGCAGGTTGTGACAGCCTCGAACAGTTGACACTGTCGGTAACCCAACCCATCCGCAAGCATGAAATTGTCAATTTATGCTTTACTGATTTTCCAGTAAAACTTCGTGGCAAAACGTATAGCGTTCCGGGTATTTTTGAAGATACGGTTCGGGATAACAACGGTATTTGCATCGACTCGATAATCACTGAAGAAATCTTGCTGACTAATCCGGTGAATTACGCGCGTATAGTCGTCTGCCGTAATAGCTTCATAGACTATGGAGGCGGTTCATATTTTATGGGAAACATAGCCGCGACTTTTCTCATTCCTCCGAAGAATAGTCAATCTTGTCAAGATTCCATCACAAGTCTGACGTTAATACCCAACGGCACCTTTGATACGTATTTATACGACATTACCTGCGGTGATTATCCCTTTCGGGATTCCGTCTTCCAGGGTAACGGTGTATTTTTCTACTCCTTACCGTCGAACTATTGCGATACGACTTTTATTCTATCATTGCGGTCCTTCCAATCTGGCGATTCGATTTCCATCATCCTGACAGACTCTACGTTACACGTACGCGTGCCAGCAGGGCCATCATTTTCTTCCTACGAATGGTTTTTAAATGGAACTCATTTAGCCACGACGTCGGCGCCGTCCTTAGTTGCTAATCAAACGGGTAATTATAGAGTTGTAGCAAAAGGGATTAACGGAATAGACTCATCGTGCGTGCTTTATGTCGAGAAATACGGCGTTCAGCCTATATCGGCTTTGACAGTATATCCCAATCCCAGTCATGGTGCGTTTAAAATATATAATCCATTTCAGGAAGGTTTGGTTATTCATCTTTATGATATGCTAGGGAAAAACGTTGGTGTTACCGTATTGTCGAAAGGTGAAAATTACATTGACATGAACTTTTCTCCCGGGCTATATATTCTTCATTCAAATGACTCGATAAAGTGGAGTAAGCTGATTTCTATTTACTAGCAATCTTAAGCATTCACTACATTTAACGCCATGGCAGTTGATTTAAAAAAGAAGTACGGCTCAAAAGCCCTGGTGGCTGGCGCTTCTGAAGGATTAGGGGCGGCATTTGCAACCTATCTGGCCCGGGCCGGAATGGATGTGGTTTTGGTGGCCAGAAGAAAAGAACCGCTGGAACTGTTAGCCGCTGAATTGCGCGCCTTGTACGCTGTTCAGGTAGATTGTTTGTGTTGCGATTTGGCGGATATTAATGCAGCAACAAACTTACAACAGGCATTAATGGGAAATAACATTGATGTTCTGGTTTACAATGCGGCTTTGTCCTACATCGGACCGTTTGAAAATAACACGCCTCAGCAGCATCAGCAATTGGCTATTGCGAATATGATCACACCCATGCAATTGATGCACGCCTTCGGTGGCCAAATGTTGCGTAACGGAAAAGGGGCCATTGTTTTAATGGCGTCTTTGGCTGGTTTTCAAGGGAGCGGATTTTTAAGTGCCTATGCGGCTTCAAAGGCATTCGACCGGGTGTTGGCGGAAAGTTTATGGTATGAATGGAAAGACCGCGGAGTGGATGTGATGGCCTGTTGTGCAGGGGCAACGGCTACACCCAATTTTCTGCAAACCAAGCCCGGGAAAACCAGTTTTCTGGCGCCCAAAGTACAAACGCCTGAAGCCGTTGTAGCCGAATGTTTTGAGCAATTGGGTAAACGTCCTTCCTATATCACCGGCACCGGAAACAGAATAGCGTCCTTTTTCATGCAGCGGCTAATGTCGCGGAAAATGGCTATCACCATTATGGGTGATACTACGCGGCAGATGTACCGGTTATAATGCTTTAGTAGATGTATGGAATGATGCGCTTTGGCACGCGTTCGAGGTATTGTTGCCAAAGTGGTCCGTATTTCGCTGCACAGCGTTTATCGTCATCAATTTGGCGCGGAAATAACAACACAACATAGTATAACGGATATAACCATGGCCATGGTAATGCCGGGTAACCCACGCAAAGAATAATACCCGTGGCCATGAGAATTTCTCCTAAGTAATTGATGTGACGGCTCAGTCCCCAGAAGCCATTGACCAGTAAGGTGCGTTTACCGTCTGTAATGGTTTCAGGCGTGATGCCGAGGAACGGGCGCGTTGAATCTTTTTTGAAGAAGTATTTTTGAAGATTGGCACCGCGCGATAATCCCCAACCACAGAAGAAAATCAAGGCATACAGCACCAATTGCCCTGTTGCCGTTCCGGGATCGGGCAGGGCAGCGGTTGACCAGATTTGAATGGAATAGAAGAAGGGGTAGAAGGCAATACAGCCCCAGCCCAATTTAAAACCCACGCGCTCGGCAAACAAATCGTAGGTGTACAAATGCACTTCCTCAAAAGTGAGGTAATCAATAAGGAAGTAGGTGAGCAGGGCGGTTGAGAGAAATAATCCTTTGCTGGCGGCTGCGCCGTACAACAGATAATGGTGCGCCGTAAAGCTGAGGATATTGAGTTGCAACAGCACTGCGCCAATAAGGTATAGCCACATCTTGGCATCAATTCGCCCGCCCCACAGTTGCGGATTTTCAATGCGGCCCAGATAGAAATCAGCCAGGAAGGATGATTTCACCGGCGGCGCAGGAAGCACCAAGGCTAAAGAAAAAATCAGGCCGAAGGTAATGGCTCCGGCTAAGGCATACCAGCGAATGGTGTACAAGCCATCCCATGGGATGATGCCTTGATAGCAGAGCGCAGCCCAGCCAAAAACCATAACGGCCAGCACCAATAGTCCGTTGAGCCGATACTTTAATTTTTCGGTAGAATTTTCTTTGGTGGCATACCCTACCACCCAGCGTCCGGGTAAAACGGCATTTAATACAAAGATGATGGCGTAAATGATAACGGGAGTGAGGAAACCAATGAGTTGTTGCATGTCTTTGGTATATGGTACAAAGAAATTGATGTTGGGCTGTTTTCAAAACGGATGATGGCAGAAAAGGTTCAACAGCGCTTTGATGCGCACTAGTGCTTTCGCGCAAGCGGGCGGAGCGGATATCCTTTTTTGGAGCAGCATCAGTAAAGACTTACGATGTTGGAACGGTAGGAGTTGTGGGCTAAAGTGTACTGGAAACATCGTAAGTCAATTGCTGCTGCTCAAAAAAGATTGAAGCGCAGCACGCGACCCCGAGCCCGCGGCCTTTGATGGATTTTTATGCAGCGGGCGAGGGGATGCGCCCAAAATCTTGTGATGAACTTAAAACAGCGCCTTGATAATTTTTTCGGCATTCACTTCATTGCTGAAGTGGCCATAGAGTACGGCTTCGCGTTTGGCAATATCGTGTGCGGTAAAATCGCGGTTCATCAAATCTGTAATCAGGCGCTGTGTAGCCGTTGGATTATCTTCAACGATGCAAAGCGTTTCCAGTCCAGTATTGTTCACCATTTTAGAATTCACCAGGCAAAATCTTCCGCGGTACAGTGAGTTGAGTAGTTTCAATTTGATGCCCGTATTCTGGAAGGTGCTCAAGAGGTTGACCTGCGCCTCGGCGATGAGGTGGGTGATGGTTTCGAAATCGGGATTTTCAACTAGTTCAACATTGCCGAGTTGCGCTATTTCTTTCCGCAGTGCCGCTGAAGGATTTTTTCCGGCAAAAACGAAACGATGCGGCATACCGGCTGCTATTTTCTTCACTAAAAATAATGCCGCCTGGTTATTTTCTACCACGCTCAAATTGCCGTGGTACAAAATAAAATTGCCGCGGCCCGGCTGCGCCGTTACTTTTTCGTTGGAATGAAAGGCGGATACAAAATCGATGTGCTCGTAAAACTGACGCAGGTATTCGTAATCGCTTTTGCTGATGGCAAAGATCCGGTCGGCATGCTTGAGTTCTTCTTCAAATTTCTTCAATCGTTTTGATTCGATATTGAAGTAGTACTTGATGAGATAATTGCGCTCGGCTTCCTTCAGGCTTTTGTAATAATCCCATTCGATATTGTGCATGCGCACCGCCTTGAGTTTATTTTGCAAGGAAGGATGAGACAAATAAAAGCAGGTATGCAGCCCTTCAAAAATTACGGGGTGATTATCGGCAGCCAGTGCCTCCAGTAATTCGCCCGACTGACGGGAGCCCACAATGTAAGGCACCGCAGAATAGATGGCTTTATAGAATTTTTTGCGCTCGTAGTAATTCACCGAAGCGCAAATTTTTTCCAGCTCCGGTGATTTTTCCCGTCCATAGTGGAAGGCATGCAAGTGCACGTGGATACCGGCATCGTGCAAGGCTTTTATTTTGTAGTACACATCAATGATACCGCCGTAATCGGGTGGGTAGGGCACATTGAACGAAACGATATGAAGATGTTTTTCAGAAGAGTTGGTCATACAGCGGCTTTAGTAGTTTTGATTCTTCCTGCCAGTTTAAAACAGTGCGACAGGCTAGCGCTTGTTGTTGAAGATGATGATACAGGGCCTCGTCATTCAGTAAACGGTTGACGGCCGAAACAATTGTATCGGGCTCGGTTTGGTGGATCAGCAGTGCAATTTCCCACTGCTGGTTGATGCGTTGATATTCCGGAAAGCTGATGCAGATTTGTGGCAGGCCGGCATGGGCGTAATCGGTGAATTTGTTGGCCAGGGAAAGGTAGTAGCTCATGCCTTTGTGTTCCAGCAAATTCATGCCGATGGTGGCGCGGGCGGTTAGATCGCGCAAGGCGCCGGGTGTGATGCGACCCAGGAAGTGTACTTTGTGGGTTACGCCGCATTGTTGGGCCAGTTGGCGCAAGGCATTGCTGCAATCGCCTTCTCCGGCAAGCCACAATTGCGCATCCAATTGGGTCATGGCGGTGATGAGGGCTTCTAATCCGCGGCCTTCATTCAATGTGCCCTGGTAGAGCAAGGTCCGCGGCTCACGCGGCAGATTGGGTTGTTCGCGCAGTACCGGCAAATTGCGAACAACGGCACAGTTGATTTGATATTGTTTAGAAAAGATATCGGCAATGCCCCGGGTGGTAGCATAGACCGCATCGCATCGCGGCACGAAGGTTTTTTCTATCCAGCGCCAGAACCGTTGTACGGCGGGTCTTTCAATCACTTCGGGTACTTCCGGGAAGTACTCGTGTGCATCATAAATTATTTTCTTCTGCTTCAGGCGAGCAGCGAAAAATGCAGCCGGCATGGTGTCGAGGTCAATAGCGCAAACGCCATCAAATGTTTGCCACAGCAGGAAGAAGAACAGGCGGATGTTGTATTCAAAGTAAAATAGTTTTCCTTTTTGCCACCAGCAATTGAGCCGGTGTTGCCGGAAAGGTTCTTCCTGCAGGGGCAGCGACGTATTTAATGTTCTTCCCACCAACAGCACCTGATAACCGAATGTGGTCATACTACGGCTGATGCGCTGCATCCGCTGATCGTAAGTCAAATCATTAGTGACACAAAATACCAGCCTTTTCACTCGGTTTCCCATCTCAGCTTACCGTTCATATCGCGCTGTATGATACCGGCATCCAGCAGCCAAATTACAACTTCTTCCACATCTTTAACCGGGAGGTTGAGGTGGAGTGCTAATGCAGCAGTTGTTTGCGGGTTTTGTCGAAGTACATCGGATATAAGTTCGCTTAGGGTTTCCATTTGTTCCTGGGTGAGTACCTGTTTTTTTCGCGACAGACACACATCGCAGACCCCACAGGCGTTGGCGGCTTTTTCGCCGAAGTAATGCACCAGTTGACTACTACGGCATTGTTGCTGGTTTTGCAGATATTCAATCACCGCCAGCAGACGGGTGCTGTAATCGGAAAGGCGGGATTCCAGAAAGGGTTTGTCTAGTTGCAAATCAGCCAGCGGAATACGCTGATTCAACCACAGCACCTGTGGCTGATCTTTGCGCGGCTGGTAGTGCAGGATATCGATATCGGTGAGATATTGTAATTGCGTTTGAAGCGCTTCAACCGAGAGTCCGGTCTTCTGCGCCAGTTGTCGTTCATCGAAAGCAATGTAATGGTCGAACACACCGCCCAGAGCCCGCAGGATAGATTTAATGAGCGGATCGTACCGGCGGTTTTCCACCTGAAATTTATAGAGTGTTTCGCGGCTACAGGCCACTTTGAGTAAGGGACGTTGCAGCACGCCCTCATTGGCAAACAGCAGTTGTTGTGTTTCCAGTAAACGCAGGGCGTGTAACACTTTTACCGGGCCAACGGCATACCGTTTAGAAAAATCGCTGATATCGAAATCAAACGTTTTTCCTTCTCCTTCATGATAGGCAACATGAAGAAATTCTCCGATTTGGTTGTAAATGGTTCTGATTTCAGTAAAGGAAGGATATTCTGTTTCCATCTTATCCTTCAATTGAGCGATATCTCCGGGATGAGCCAGCTGAATAGCATAAGCGCGTTGTTGGTCGCGGCCTGCGCGGCCTGCTTCCTGGAAGTAGGCTTCCAGGCTATCGGGTGGTTCCAGATGAATAACGGTACGTACATCCGGTTTATCGATACCCATGCCGAAGGCGTTGGTGCAGACCATAACGCGCAGGTTTCCGCTGATCCAATCAGCCTGAGTTTTTTGGCGAACGGCGGTATCTAAGCCGGCATGATAAAAACCCGATGAAATGCGATGTTTGGAAAGCAGGGTAGCGATTTCTTTAGTGGCTTTGCGGTTGCGAACGTAAACAATGCTGCTTCCGGGTACTTTTTTTAAAATATCGAGGAGCTGATCCGATTTATTTTCCGTCATTCTGACCACGTAGCTCAGATTTTTTCTGACGAAACTCTGGGTAAAAACCTTTCCATTGTTGAAGGTCAGTTTTTCCTGAATGTCGGCTACCACCTTAGGAGTTGCTGTAGCGGTCAGTGCTACCACCGGTACATCAGGAAGCAGTTCACGCAGTTGGTGAATATTCAGATAAGCCGGTCTGAAATCATAACCCCATTGCGAAATACAATGGGCTTCATCTACAGCAATCAGTTTTACCGGCATGCGGGTTACGCGGGCTTTGAAATCGGCTGAGGCCAATCGTTCAGGCGAAACATACAGAAACTGCATTTTGCCATAAACGGCGTTATCCAGTGTAGTATCGATGATTGAAGCCGGCATGCCCGTGTGAATAGCTACGGCCTTGATACCGCGCGCGGTGAGTTGGCGCACCTGATCATTCATCAAGGCGATAAGCGGAGAAACTACCAGGCACAGACCGCCTCTCATTAAAGCGGGTACTTGAAAGCAAATCGATTTACCACCACCGGTGGGCAGCAGTACCAGCGTATCGTGCCCTTCTGCAACGGTGTTGATGATCGTTTCCTGCATGGGCCGGAAAGCCGCATGTTTCCAGTATTGCTGCAATATTTGAAGTGGGGTAATCATATCAAGCGTTGTGAATACGCCCGTCTTTCATCGTGATTTTGCGATCGGCCATATTGGCCAAATCGGTATTGTGCGTGACGATGATGAAGGTTTGGTTGAATTGTTTTCTCAGATCGAAAAAAAGCTGGTGTAAAGCGGTTGCGTTATCGGAATCCAGATTTCCGGAAGGTTCATCAGCCAGAACCACAGCGGGTGCATTAATCAGTGCGCGGGCTACAGCGAAGCGCTGTTGTTCTCCGCCTGACAATGCCGAGGGTTTGTGGTTGGCACGACTGGTTAGTTTTAAAATCTCCAGCAATTCCATTGCACGCTTTTCGGCGGCAGTTTTGTTTACGCCTAAAATCATGGCCGGAATGCAAACATTTTCCAGTCCGGTGAATTCAGGCAACAGGTGATGAAACTGAAAAATAAAGCCCAGTTTTTTATTTCTGAAATGCGCCAATTGTTTCTCTGGCAGGCTGGCTACATCTTGTCCATCGATAACTACTTTTCCGCTATCGGCTTTATCCAGAGTTCCTAAAATTTGCAAAAAAGTACTTTTCCCGGCACCGGAAGCGCCCACTACACTCACTACCTCTCCGGGCTTCACATCAAGTGAAACTTCATTGAGGACCTGCAGTGCGCCATAGCGCTTAGCGATTTGTGTTGCCTGTACAATCACGAAGCGAAGTAAGGTGAAAATTGGAAATACGGAATCGCAAAAATTCAGATACTTTCGCCCGTATGGACGTAAAAGTAAACAAGACGAAGATTATTGCCACCTGGGGGCCGGCCTGTGCAGAAGAGGAAACGATGCGTGATATGATTGCGGCCGGAGTAGATGTGTTCCGTTTTAATTTTAGTCATGGCAAGCACGAAGTGCATTTGGATGGCTTCAATAAGGTGCGGAAAATATGTGAAGCGAATAACGTAAACGTGGGTATTCTGGCTGATTTGCAGGGTCCGAAAATTAGGTTGGGATTGGTGCGTGATAATCTGGAGGTGTTAGAAACAGGCAGCGAGCTGGAAATCACTACGGAATCATGTGTGAGTACTTTTAAGAAGATTTATGTGAGCTATGATAATCTTGCCAAAGAAGCTGAACCCGGCGATAGTATTTTGATTGATGATGGAAGGGTGGAGTTGAAGGTTCTTTCTACCGATGGCGATAAATTGTTGAAGGCAAAAGTAGTTGTTGGCGGAAAGATCAGTAACAACAAGGGCGTTAACTTGCCGCACACCAAAACCAAGGTTCCTGCGCTTACAGAAAAAGATAAGCGGGATTTGGATTTTGCAATTGCCAATGGCGCTAACTGGATTGCGTTATCTTTTGTTCGTTCTGCCAAGGATATTTTGGATTTGAAGGCCATTATTGGTGAGCGCAACAGCTATATGAAGGTGATGGCAAAGATTGAAAAGCCGGAAGCGTTGGAAGAACTGGATGCGATTATTGAGGCAGCGGATGGGGTGATGATTGCGCGAGGTGATTTGGCGGTTGAGGTTCCTCAGGAGCGCATGCCCTTGATTCAAAAAGATATTATCAGGCGTTGCATTCTGAAATCGAAACCGGTTGTGGTGGCTACGCAGATGATGGATTCAATGATTGAAAATTCGAATCCCACCCGGGCGGAGATTACAGATGTTGCTAATGCTTTGATTGACGGGACCGATGCCGTGATGTTAAGTGGTGAAACCAGCACCGGAAAATATCCTGTTCGCGTGATTGAAATCATGGAGCGGATTTTAAAAGAGGTAGAAAGTACCGGGTTAGTGTATAACAAGCAATTGATTCCGGATCCGGCGTCAGAATCATTTCTTTCGGATGCTATTTGTTACAATGCGTCGCGCATGAGTAGCGAACTAGGTGCTAAGGCGATTGTGGGGATGACGTTTTCCGGATACACGGGCTTTGTGTTATCCAGCTATCGGCCGCGCGCTGAGATTTTCATTTTTACAGAAAACAAGCAATTGATTAGCACACTGGCCCTCTGCTGGGGTGTTCGCGGGTTTTACTACGATAAGTTTGTGGGAACAGACACGTCTATCAGGGATGTGATTAGGATGCTGAAAGATAAAGGCTTGATAGCAGCGGGTGATATGATTGTAAATACCGGTTCAATGCCTTTGGCGGCCAGAGGCAGAACGAATATGGTGAAGGTTACAATTGTAGAGTAAACATTGCCAGAACGCCTATTTGCGGCCTTTCCAGGCTATCTCTTCCACTTTCAAATCATGTGCTGTTTTGCGCGCCAGGGTAAAGAGAAAGTCGGATAAGCGGTTCAAATATTTCAGCACAATGGCATCTACAGGTTCTTCGTGATGCAGGGCTACCACCAGGCGCTCAGCGCGACGGGATACGGTGCGGGCTATATGACAATAGGAAACATACTGATGACCGCCGGGTAGAATGAAGTATTGTAATTCTACCAGATGTTCATCCATTTCATCTATGGCTTGTTCCAACAGCTCAACATCGTTTTCGGTTATGTCGAGAAGCTTTAATTTTGGTTTATAAGGATCCGCTGCCAGCATAGACCCCAAGGTGAACAATCTTTCCTGAATACTTGTCAGCCACTTTTTGGAAGATTCGTTTTCCAAAACATCGCGTAATAAACCAATCCAGGAATTCAATTCATCTACGGTGCCGTATGCGTTGATACGCAAATCGTGCTTGGCCAGCCTTCTGCCGCCAAACAATGCCGTTTCCCCTACATCTCCTGTCTTCGTATAAATTTTCATGCGTCGGTTTTATGGCATAGCCCGGTACAGTACGATATAGGTAGGGAAGTGGTCGCTGTACCCGTGATTATAAACAGTGCCGTCCCAGGTGCGCAACGGATATCCTTTAAAATGCCCGGTTTGCTGCACCATGAAGTCTTTACTATAGATTCCGGCTTTCTGGAAGAAAAATCCCTGTTGGTTCTTTGGCAAAAAACCATGCGAAATCATGATTTGATCAAACAAATCCCAACTGTCGTCGTAGGCTAAGGTTCCTATTCCATCTTTATAAAAATTCCAGAAAGGATTGAACATGCCACCCGGTTGTACTTTTTCTTTATCGGCTTTAGCGCCAATTATTTTTGAACATGAGGTATTGGGTGGATCGTCGTTAAGGTCGCCCATCACAATAGCTTTTGTTTCAGGATTGAGTTTCATCAATGAATCTATAATTGCCTTCGGTACGCGGGCTGCGGCTTCGCGTAATGGACGGCTAGCCTCTTCACCACCACGGCGCGACGGCCAGTGGTTCACGAAAATATGAATGGTTTCACCGGCATAATTGGCCACTACCCACAGTACATCCCGCGTTTGGCGAGGAAATGAATCACCTTTTGCTATTGGTAAATTGACATGAAGTGGTTTGCTGTCGATTACCGTCAGATACTTTGGATTGTAAATGAAGGCTACATCTACCCCGCGGGCATCGCGTGAATCGTAATGGACAATCTTGTAATTACGGTTTTTCAGCTTCGGATGGTGCACCAAATCGTTTAATACAAATTCATTCTCAATCTCTGCACAACCGAAGGCCGAAAGACCATCAGGGGAGATATCTGTCCCAATTCCCGAAAGTACATCAGCCAGGCGGCCCACTTTGTCCCAATAAATTGTGGAATTGTAGTGCCGTTCGGCGGTTGGGAGGAATTCAGCATCGTCAACTCCGGGTTGGTCAATGGTATCATAGAAATTTTCAAGATTATAAAAGCCAATCAGGCCAACCTTGTATTGTTGTCCTTTTTGGGCCATGGCCATTGAGCCACACGCAGTGATTAAAAGCAGAACAAGCCAATTTTTCATCGGGTAAAGTTAAAAAACTGACAGGTTTTGTGGATTGGTTCACTGCAACGCATAAGGAGGTTAACAAAATTTACGGGGAAAGGTTTTATTTGAAGCCATGAAAAAGATTTTCTTCTTATTGTGTCTTATCGGTTCAACAACTGCATATAGCCAAAATAAGCGCGTTACTGAGAAGCATTTAAATCAACTCTATCAGTGGATGTCGGGAGATTTTAGCAGTGGCGCACAAGCCGCCGCTGATACCAATTACTTTCACATTCTTTTGCGTATGAAGCCTTTTAAAATGGCTGGAACGACCGGAAAATGGCTGTATGTAGAACAAGCAGTTGCCGCTGCTGAGCAGAAGCCCTACCGGCAGCGGGTTTATCACGTTTACCAATACGATGATACCACCCTGGCTAGTAAAGTATATGAAATCAGGCAGCCCAAGGCTTTTATTGGTGCCTGGAAAGCAGGCAACGATAGTATTTTGGGGAAATTGACAACTGATTCGCTGATTGACCGCCAAGGGTGCGCTATATTTCTGCATACCGCAGATGGCAAATCTTATAGTGGCAGCACGCCCGGGCATGATTGTTTGTCATCGCTTCGGGGCGCTACATACGCCACTTCCGAAGTAACCATCACTTCAAAGCGCGTTGTTAGCTGGGATCGCGGTTGGAATGCCGCCGGTACGCAAGTTTGGGGCGCAGTAAAAGGCGGCTATCAATTCTTGAAGAAGCGCCGTATTCGGTAGGTCTATTTCTTCTTAGCAGGAGTCACTACTACTTTAGAACTCCCGTTGTTGGCTGGAACTGTTTTGGTGTTCGAGCCGGTATTTGATTTGTTGCCGGAATTGGTGTCCTTACCTAATCCTGCCTTTGGCGTTTCCTTAGCTTCCACCCTTGGCTTCGATTGGGTTTCCGTGCGACTGCTTCCGCCACCCATTTTGAAGGTGATGCCCGCGTTTACAAATGTTTTACCGTAGCCAATTTCTCCCATCACGCCGATGTTTGGTTTAAAGAAATAGCGTACACCAACCTGCGGGCCGATGAAGAACATCGGCAAAATACGGGTGCCTCCGTATTTGTTGTAGCGATCGAAATCAACTGCAAATCCGCTACCGATATTTAAGCCTGCGTAAACATCCAGCTTATCGGCGTGCATCCGATCGCCCTTGCCCGTTTTATCTGCAATGATTTGATAGAAATGGCAGTTAGCAAATGCACCAACAGGAACAACGATCTGTGGGTCACCGTAGGCGTAATCATAAGCGCCGAAATATCCATAGCCAGTTACCCCGTTATTGCCACCTATTCCGGCGGTAAATCCAACGCCAACGTACTGATGCACGGCAAATTCCATTTGCACGTTAACTACCCCGCTTAGGCGTGAGTAAAACGAACGATAATAGCCATAGCCGTAGTAAGACGAACCTTTGTATGGGTCAAATAAAAAGCTGTTGGTTCCACCAATACCCACTGATAACAACCGGGTGCCGCGGTCAAAAGCTTGTGCAGAAACTGTTTGGCAGAAGCTGGCTACAAGCAACATCATCACACTGATTCTTTTCATAGTTTTCAATTTAGCGGCGCAAATATACGCCACTAAATGATTAACTACAGGACATTTTTTGCAAATACTTACCGATAAGTCGCTAACATTCAGGCAAGCTGATCGGTACTTGCTCAGCTAAGCCGCCATCCGCGGTTTCCTTGTATTTAGAACTCATATCGCGGGCCGTTTCCCACATTGTTTTGATAACAGCATCCAACGAAACTTTGGCCAAAGAGGCGTCGCCCTGCAACGCCAGTTGCGAAGCGGTAATGGCTTTAATAGCGCCCATTGTATTACGCTCAATGCAAGGAATCTGAACCAATCCGCCGATGGGGTCGCAGGTCATACCTAGGTGATGTTCCATTGCAATTTCTGCTGCTTGTAATACTTGTTCAGGATGGCCACCTGCGCATTCCGTTAGCGCCCCTGCGGCCATTGCACTGCTCACACCAATTTCTGCCTGACAACCGCCCATAGCGGCCGAAATGGTGGCGCCGCGTTTAAACATGGCGCCAATTTCAGAGGCTGTGGCCATGAAGGTCGTGATATCCTGAGGTGAAGAAGCAGTAAACAACTGTTGGTACAACATCACGGCAGGAATCACCCCTGCGGCACCATTGGTTGGCGCGGTTACCACGCGCCCGAAGGCGGCATTTTCTTCATTAACCGCTAGTGCAAAACAACTCACCCAATTTAACACATCGTGGAAGGATGAAGATTTTTTAATGGCCTCTAGCCAGGTTGTTACGTCCGAATATGCTTGTCCTTTCAGTAACTTGGTATTCATGGCAGCGGCTCTTCGGGCCACATGCAAACCACCTGGTAAATGTCCGGTAGCATGACAGCCCCGGTAAATACATTGTAGCATGGTATCCCAAATTCGAGAAATACCTTGAGCTGTTTCCTGAGCGGGCCGCCACGCCAATTCGTTCTCTAGTACTATGGCTGAAATGCTGCGACCAGCACGCATGCTGTATTGCAACAGGGTGTCAGCATCTGTAATCTGATAGCGCTCGGTTACCCGATGCCCGTCGTTGATCTCATTTTCCTGCACAACAAATCCACCGCCTATACTGTAGTAGGTCTGATGCTGTTTGCCAGATGATGTGTACGCCACAAAGGTCACGGCATTGGGATGAAAAGGCAGCGATTCCCGTTTTAGGAATAAAACATCCGTATCATAATTGAAAGAAATGGCATGGTTGCCCCCTAATAGGATTTGTTGTTTCTTTTTTATGCTATCAATAACATCCGAAAGGGTAGTGGTGTCAAAAGTCACCGGGTCGAATCCTGAGAGCCCCATCATTACGGCAATATCTGTTCCGTGCCCTTTACCAGTTTTTGCCAGTGAGCCAAAGAGGCGCACTTCCACTCGATGTATAATATGTAGCGGCTGACAGCGCTGAATGAATTTTTCAGCCGCGCGCCAGGGACCCAGGGTATGTGAGCTACTGGGACCAACACCGATTTTGAAAATATCGAAAATGGAAAGTGGTTCGTGTTTCATCAGCGCTTTCTGAATCCTACTTTAGGAAAATGATCCAACAGTTTTTCTGCCACTAATTTATCAACCGGGAGGGTGATATCGCCTTCATCTTTTAAAGCGGTCAATTCTACCCAGCGAAATGCTTCCGCTTCTTCTCCGGGCCTTGGCGGCGGGAAGTTAAAACGTTCACCAGAGGTTGGAATGGCTAACCACTGTTCTGAATAAACTAAGTAATAAATACTAATGAGCTGACTTTCGCTGTCAAATGACGAGGGTAGAAAAAAATCGGTAGTGTAGAAGTGATCGCCTACGGTGATATCTACGCCTGTTTCTTCCTTAAACTCCCTGATTAGGCAGTCGCGAATCCCTTCTCCCAGTTCCAGTCCGCCACCGGGAAACTTGGTAGCCTTGCCACCATTTCTGAACACCTCATCTGAAACCAAAATCTGGTCGCGCTCATTAATGAGCAAGCCATAAACGCGAATGTTAAAACGACGCAATTCCATCTAACAAATAAATGAAGGAAATTGTAATTCTCTTTAAATAAAACAGCCCGGTTGTTTCCTACCGGGCTGTTTAAGAATTTGCAACAACGAATTAGTTGATGATGAACCGTTTTACAATCGTATTGGCAACGCCATTTACCTTGGCAAAGTACGTACCGGCAGTTAAATCGCGAACCGAGATAACAGTTGAATTATTCAGTTGTACGTCTACGGTTTTGATGGTACGACCCAGTTGGTCAATCACATCAATTGAGCGTATTGCTTTATCGGCAGAAATGGTGATTTGGCTGGTAGCCGGATTTGGAGACAGTTGAATCGCTGCGGCGTTGATTTCTTCAATACCGCTGATGTAAGCCGGGTTGCACAATACACGTGAGTACAGGAAAGTAACTGTTTCATCGCGCATTTCAGCAATAATGGTTGGGTCTATAGAAGTTCCTGAAATAAATGGAGGGTGGCTGGAACCTGGGTATTGGTGGTAGAAATTGTAAGTTCCTACGGCATCAGCACGGCGGTGCATTAAACGGCCACCGGTTAAAGTAGGCAAATACGGTAATCCCAAAGGATACCCGGTGCTGTCTGGAACTGTAGCATCATTCTGGCTATGCCAATCAGCAAAAGGCACATCATCGCCATGGATCCAGTTAACATCACCGATGGCACCTGCATAAGAAACAATCGCCTTAACTGTGGCTGGATAGCCAGGATTTCCGCTGTTCCCTTCAAAACCGCCCATTTGAACGGCCCATGCGCGCCAGGAGGAATCCATGGCGTCAGTAGAATCCAGATAGGCCATGTGAATGCCTAAAACGGCTCCCGCTGAAGTTCCACCAAAGAAAATCTGATCCGCATCCACTTTATAGGAGTTGCTAGTTGCTGCATCTTTGCGGAAGAAACGAACGGCTGCCTTGCCGTCTTGCGCGGCGGCAATTACCTCTTTCACCATTTTCTCTTTCGCAGTTGCCGGAACTGCCAACGCAGCGGCTGTTTGTAAACGATAGCTGATAGATGCGCAAACATATCCACGCGAAGCTAATTCTGTACACATGTAGGTGATGTCACCATCGGTTTTGGTGCCGCCAATAAACGAGCCACCATGAGCCATTACGACTACCGGCCTTTTAGACATGGTATCATTTTTTGGCGTATAGATATCCATGAATAAGTCAATAGTAGTGGTACCGTCCTGAGTGCTGATGTTAGAGCCATATTGAATATTCTTTGCGGTATCTACGCCGAATTGAGCAGTTGTATATCTACCTGATGGACATTGTGCCGAGGCGTTAAATAATGGCGCCAGACCAATCAGGCAGAGCGCCGAGGAGTACAATTTTTTCATTGGTTTCGTATATTTTAATTCGAAGTTAATTTTTTCTTATCGTATTGTGCTGCCATTGTTCGTTAAAATTTCGGGTTTCACAAAAACCAGCCTGCCTTCCGCATTTTCAGCCAGCAAAATCATGCCTTTTGATTCCACGCCTCTGATTTTTCGGGGTGCCAAATTGGCAACCACGCAAACCTGCTTTCCAATGGTTTCTTCAGGGGTGAAATGCTGTGCAATACCCGATAAAATGGTTCTTTGTTCAAAGCCCAGGTCTACCGTAAATTTCAGCAACTTATCCGCTTTCTCCACGCGTTCGGCAGTTAGAATGGTACCAACCCGCAAGTCAATTTTTGCAAAGTCGTCAATGTTAATGGGCGTTGCAGCGTCCACCTCTGATACCGGTACACTTTTAGGCGCATCATTTTGGTGTAACTTTTGAATTTGTTGTTCCATAGCTTCATCTTCAATTTTTTGAAATAACAGCGCTGCGTCCCCCAGTAGGTGGCCTGGTTTTAGCAGATCTTGCCGGCCGCCATCTTCCCAGTTAAATTGGGTGGAATCCCAATTCAACATCTGCTCAATTTTTGCGCTCGTGAACGGTAGAAATGGTCGGCTGAGCAATGCCAGATTGCTGATAATTTGCAGGCAATCATATAGTACAATGGCCGTTTGCGCCGGATCTGTTTTATATAACTTCCAGGGTTCCTTATCGCTTAACAGTTGGTTGCCATGTCGGGCCAGTTGCATGAGTTCGGCCAACGCTTCTCGGAAGCGGAATTGCTCCAGTGCCGTTTCAATCTTCTGGCGTTGCGTGGTAATAAACTCCTGTAATTCAGTACAAGGTTTTGCCTGAGGAACCTGATTGTTGAAATATTTACCGGTGAGCACCAGAACGCGGTTAACGAAATTGCCATAGATGCCTACCAATTCGCTATTCACGCGCGTTTGGAAATCTTTCCAGGTAAATTCGCTGTCTTTAGTTTCCGGAGCGATGGAAGTGAGCACATAGCGCAATTCATCCTGCTTTCCCGGAAAATCATGTAGATACTCATGAAGCCATACTGCCCAGTTTCTGGAGGTAGAGATTTTCTTTCCTTCCAAATTCAAAAACTCATTGGCCGGAACATTGTCGGCTACAATGAATCCACCGTGTTGCATCAGCATAGCCGGGAAAATGATGCAATGGAAAACAATATTGTCTTTACCAATAAAATGTATGAGCCTGGTTTCAGGGTCACACCAGTATTTTTCCCAGGTATCCGGAAGAATTTCCTTGGTGTTAGATAAATAGCCAATTGGCGCATCAAACCAAACATACAGCACTTTGCCATCAGCACCCGGAACGGGGACCGGAATTCCCCAATCCAAATCTCTGGTCATACTGCGAGGCTGTAGGCCGTCTCCCTGTTCCAGCCAGCTTTTACACTGCCCGTAAACATTCGGTTTCCAATCGGTATGTTGATCTAAATACTGTTGAATTTGAGGCTGAAGTTGATCTAACGGCAGGAACCAGTTTTTCGTTTTTTTCAATATAGGCTTCGTTCCGCTCAGCATGGAATGCGGATGCTTCAAATCGGTTGGTGATAGCGAGGTGCCGCAGTTTTCGCACTGGTCGCCATAAGCATTTTCGTTGCCACAGTTAGGGCATGTACCCACAATATATCGGTCGGCCAGAAACTGCTTTGCTTCTTCATCGTAGTATTGATCTGTTTCCTGCTCCGTAAATTGTCCGGCATCATACATCTTTTTAAAAAATGCAGCCGCTGTTTCATGATGTATTTTCGACGAGGTTCTACCATAGTTATCGAACAGAATACCAAAATCCTGAAACGCCTGTTTCATGATGTGGTGGTATTTATCTACCACCTGCTGCGGTGTAACGTTTTCTTTTCGGGCGCTGATGGTAATGGGCACACCATGCTCATCGCTGCCGCATATAAAAAGCACATCGCGCTTCCGGGCGCGCAGGTAGCGCACATAGAGATCGGCAGGCAGATAGCAACCGGCTATGTGGCCAATGTGCAGCGGTCCGTTGGCATAGGGCAAGGCCGCTGTTATCGTATATCGTTTCCAGTTCGTCATCTTGTAATGCCGTGAAATTATGCAGATTTGCGAAACAGCACGTAATTTCAATAGAAAACATGTTTCTGCAACCTCCATTATTACAACCCGGCGATACAGTTGCGCTGGTTTCTACTGCACGCAAAATTTCCCGGGAAGAAATAGCGCCAGCCATAACAGTGCTGGAGGGTTGGGGATTAAAGGTGAAAGTAGGGGCAACAATTGGTGCGGAATCGTATCAATTTGCTGGCGACGATTCCCTCAGACTTCGCGATTTTCAGCAGTTCATTGATGACCCCGATGTTCGCGCTGTGGTGTGCAGCCGCGGCGGATACGGAACAGTACGCATAATGGATGGCATCGACTGGACGGGGTTTTTGCAATCCCCTAAATGGATTGTGGGCTACAGCGACATTACGTTTCTGCATATCCATCTCAATCAATCCCTGGGGGTGCAGACGATTCACGGTTCCATGCCAGTAAATTTTCCAACCAACACCGCGGCCGCGATGGATAGTCTGAAACAGGCACTATTCTCGGGTGCCGGCAGCTTTGAAGCTGATAGGCATCCATTAAACCGTTTGGGCAATGCTTCGGGTTCGCTGATTGGTGGGAACTTGTCTATCTTGTATAGCATTACCGGAACGCGATCGGGGTTCAATACGGATGGGAAAATTTTGGTTTTAGAAGATTTGGATGAATACTATTATCACCTCGACCGTATGATGATGAATCTGAAACGCAGTGGCAAATTAGATCGGTTGGCCGCATTGGTGGTTGGCGGTATGACCGATATGAAAGACAATGCCGTTCCGTTTGGGAAATCGGCTGAGGAAATCATTTTGGATGCTGTAAAGGAATTCAACTATCCTGTTGTTTTTGGAATGCCGTTTGGTCACATTCCCGATAACCGCACACTTTTACTGGGGAAACGCTATCATCTGCAGGCGTTGGCTACGGGCACTTTGTTTGGATCGGTTTAAACACGTAAACCGATAATCTCGCGAACTTCGCGAATGGTTTTCGATGCGCTTTCGCGTGCTTGCTCAGCACCGGATGCAAGAATTTTCTGAAGCCCCTGTTGATCCGCAGATAGTGCGTTGATTTTTTCGCGTATCGGTGCCAGAAAATTTACGATATCTTCCGCTAACTGCTTCTTCATATCACCATAACGGATGCTGCAATTGTTATACTGCTCATCAAAGAATTTTACGGTTTCATCCTGACAAACTAATTTCATGAGCTGGAAGGCATTTTCGATTGCCTCTGGCTTATCCTGGTTCATTTGCGTTGGACCGCTGTCGGTCACCATTTTCATCACCTTTTTTCTGATTAATTCAGGCTCATCGGCCAAATAAATAACGGTGTTTTCCCCCTTCGATTTACTCATCTTTCCTTCCCCATCCAGGCTAGGAACAGAAAGCGGCTTCTCAGAATATGAGAATCCTTGCGGTTCCTTAAAATAATCAACCCCGTATAGATAATTGAATCGATTACCAATGTTGCGTGTCAGTTCAAGATGTTGCATCTGGTCTTTTCCTACCGGAACCACGTCTGCGTTGTGAATCAGAATATCAGCCGCCATTAATACCGGATAGGTAAGCAGGCCTGCGTTCACATTATCGGGTTGGCTGCGCACTTTCTCTTTAAAGGTAGGTACCTTTTCTAATTCCCCTTTATACGACAGCATATTGAAGATGAGGTACAGCTCAATAACTTGCGGAACATTACTTTGAGCGAACAATACACATTTATTTGGGTCCAATCCACAAGCCAGGTATTCTATTAATGTTTGACGAACATGCTGTGCCAAATCATTGGGTTTTGGATGCGTGGTAAGGGAATGGTAATCTGCTATGAAAAAATACCCATGGTAATCTTCCTGCATGCGCACGAAATTCCTGACCGCTCCAAAATAGTTGCCCAAATGCTGTTTTCCTGTGGGCCTTACGCCACTGACCGTAGTTTGTTTCATTTTCCTTAGGTTTGCGAAAATATAAGAATTTCAGCGATGAAGATAGATGATGCGTTGGTGAACCGGTTAGCGGAATTGTCGAAACTGCAATTTGACGAACAATCAAAAGTGCAGATACAGCGCGACCTTCAGAAAATTCTTGACATGGTAGATAAGTTGACTGAGGTGCCTGTTGATGGCGTAGAGCCGTTGGTTTATATGTCGGAAGAACTGAACCTAATGCGCGAAGATGTGGTGCAGGGTGAAGTATCAAAACAGGAAGCCTTGCTGAATGCGCCGCAAAAAGATTCTGATTTTTTCAAGGTTCCGAAAGTGATCAAGAAATAATGGCGGAACCGGTTATCAGCATATCTCATATTAGCAAGGAATATCAGCTGGGCAGTCAGTTGATTTATGCGTTGAAAGATGTTTCTCTGGATATTGCGCGCAATGAATATGTAGCGCTAATGGGACCTTCGGGTTCAGGAAAGTCTACCCTGATGAATATTCTGGGTTGTTTAGATACACCATCAACCGGCTCTTATCGGCTGAATAATACGGAGGTAGCTAAGATGACGGATGATGAACTGGCTTACGTTAGAAACAAGGAAATTGGTTTTGTGTTTCAGACCTTCAATCTCTTGCCCAGATTAACCGCCTTTGAGAATGTGGCGCTGCCATTAGTTTATGCCGGACTGAGTGCTAGTGAACGCCAGCGCAGGACGGAAGAAGTGATGGTGCAGGTAGGATTAAAAGACAGAATGGATCACCGGCCTAATCAGCTTTCAGGCGGGCAGCGGCAACGGGTGGCTGTGGCGAGAGCATTAGTCAATCATCCTTCCATTATTTTAGCTGATGAGCCTACTGGAAATTTGGATACCAAAACCTCCTATGAAATCATGGGTTTGTTTCAGGAAATTCACGCCAAAGGCAATACCGTTATTTTAGTAACACACGAAGAAGACATTGCCCTGTACGCGCATCGCATCATGGGTTTACGCGATGGCCTGATTGAATATGACAGGAAGAATGATAAAGTTCGTTTACCCGGCGCTTAATTAGCGTAGCTACTAAGGTATTTCAACACTAAATCGCGTTGCTCATTGCTGATACCAGCTTTTGGCTGCATTCTTTGTAACGTCATTTGCCAGCCATCGGCATCATGACGATTAGCAGGATACAGACGGTGACATTTCTGGCAATTCGCAATGAAAATTTCGCGACCTTTCCGTAAATCCTCCATGGCGTATTGATGTACAGCTACATTGGCCTGTGCGGGCTCGTATGGTGCATCTTTATCTACTTTAGGGGCATCAGTAGTAGATTTTGATGTTTTACAGGAAGGAATAAATATGATTGCGCCCAAAAGCGTAACGGCTACAACGATTTTTTTCATGGGTTCATTTTTTCGGAAAGTAAATAAATGCGGGCAATTATGAAAATGCGTTCAGGCCGGTAACATCCATACCGGTAATCAACAAATGGATATCATGCGTTCCTTCGTAAGTGATTACCGTCTCCAGATTCATCAGATGGCGCATAATGGGATATTCACCGGTAATGCCCATACCGCCTAGCATTTGCCTTGCATTGCGGGCAATATCAAGCGCAATTTCACAGCTATTGCGTTTAGCCATACTTATCTGCGCCGGCGTTGCTTTTCCTTCATTCTTCAAAACACCAAGACGCCATACCAACAATTGCGCCTTCGTGATTTCAGTAATCATCTCGGCCAATTTTTTCTGTTGTAATTGGAATTGCCCGATTGGCTTACCAAACTGAATTCTTTCTTTAGAATAACGCAATGCCGTATCATAGCAATCTAATGCCGCACCGATGGCGCCCCAGGCAATACCGTAGCGCGCACTCGACAAACATCCCAGCGGTCCTTTCAATCCTTCAATATTCGGTAACAGATTTTCTTTTGGAACTTTCACATTATCAAAAACCAGTTCTCCGGTGATGCTGGCGCGTAAACTCCATTTGCCATGAGTAGTAGGCGTTGTAAATCCTTCCATACCGCGCTCTACAATCAAACCACGGATTTTACCCGATTCATCTTTCGCCCAAACTATCGCAATGTCGGCCAGCGGCGCGTTGCTGATCCACATCTTGGCGCCATTCAACAAGTAGTGATCGCCCTTGTCTTTGAAGTTCGTTTCCATCCCGCCCGGGTTGGAACCGTGGTTGGGTTCAGTAAGACCAAAACAACCAAACATATCGCCCTTGGCTAGTTTCGGCAGGTACTTCATTTTTTGTTCTTCACTGCCGTATTTGTAGATCGGATACATCACCAGCGAGCCCTGCACGCTGGCCGTAGAGCGAATGCCAGAATCACAACGCTCTAATTCCTGCATTATAATACCATAGCTGATTTCATCCATTCCGCCACCACCGTATTTCGCAGGAATACTGGGGCCGAAAGCGCCAATATCGCCTAGTTCTTTAATAATGTGCTTGGGGAAATCGGCACGTTGGGCGTAATCTTCGATTATTGGGCTTAGCTTTTCTTTTACGTAACTGCACACACTCTCGCGTACCAGTTTATGTTCATCGGTTAACAGGTCATCTACCAAATAATAATCGTGGTGTTGATATAGATCGGAACGCATATAGTTATTTTGAGGCCGCGAAGATAACATTTGTTACTTTCACTGCATGTTTTTGCGACTTATAACAGTTATTCTAGCCGTATTGTTGTTAAACGCCTGTAAACAATGCCCTAATTGTCAGAACGGCGGAACTTGTGCCAACGGCGTCTGTATTTGTCAGAAAAACTATACCGGAACGCTTTGTGAAAAGGATAATTGCACGGGCGTGAATTGTCCTTCTGGTCAAACCTGTTCCAACGGGGTTTGCAAATGCCCCGATGGTTATCAAGGCGCTGTCTGTGATCAATTAGTTACTGCTCAATTTGCTGATACATTTAATGTGGTGGAAACGGCAGCCGGCAAAACACGGACTTACACTGCATATATTACTTCGAATGGTCCGCCATCTTTGTTGCAATTGAAACTAACGCCAATGTATCGGGGAACGACCATCTACGGTACCGTAACGCCTTACCAGAGCGGCATTACCATTTTCCACCAAACGCCACCTAATTTTGATGATGTTTATGGTTCAGGAAGTATGTCGAGCGGCAACATTAATCTCAACATCACTTACGACAGCGCCGGCACAGCACCGAAGGTGACTGTGTTATACAAGATGACGCGTTTATAGAGTACCTTTAAAAACCTGGCTTGCGTGAAATGCGCAGAAAATTTGATGTAAGACGAGGCGCAACCAATGCAGTTACATTAATGATGTAACTAAATGAGGCGCAACGAAGTATTACATCAAATTTTCAAGACTTCAAGCTATCGCCCCTTGCCAACCAATAACAACATTTCACCATGTTAGGTTTTTAGAGGTGCCCTATAATTATTTCGAGAAATAATGTTGATCCAGCCATTCAAAGGTTGGAAGATGGCGATGGTGCCATTTGTTTACCACCACACCATTCTTCAATAGCATCAATCCGGGGTTGGAACGCATGGCTGTTTTCAACGGTGTGGCATCAGCAGTATAAAAGGGGAATGATACGCCTTCCTTTTGCTTAAACGGTGTGGCATCGTCATTCGATAAACCGTACATCGTTATTCCTTTAGCTTTCGCTTTTGCCGCAATCTCATTCAGGTGATTCCGGAAGCAGCAAGCATGCGTCTTATCTAATTTATAAGCAAAAACAACCAGGGTATAATTGTCGTCATGCAACAAATCTTCTGTAATATCTTCCTTGTTTTCGTTGAAGATAAACAGATTGGAAATTCGCGCCGGAATGCCTTCTTCCAACACGATGTCTTTTCTGGAAACATATTCCCAATCTTCCGTCAAATTACCTAACTCAGCAGTTTTAAACTCCTTGGAAGCACCCGTTTTTTTGTTTTTATAAACGAAAACAAAATCCACTTTTTGCGGCTTGATTTCTCTGCGCATCTCATTCAAATCGTTGCCAATGGCATACGGACGAAAATCAATCACCGGCTCATTCCACAAAAAGTTGTAGCAGCAAAACCATAAACTTACCAATCCCGTGGCTGCGGTGATGGCCATTCTGGACAAGCCGTTGAGCAGCGGACGGATGCTTTTGTAGTAAATGGTGACAATGAAAATCATCGCCGTTAGGACGACGTCTTTATAGAAGGTTTGCCAGGGTTTAAGTTTGATGAAGTCGCCGAAGCAGCCGCAATCGGTAACTTTCATCTTAGTGGCGTCAAATGATTCCGTAAAAAATAAATTACTGTACTTAACAGTGGCTAATAAAACAAGCAACATGAATGCGCCAGCGCCCATTAAGCCATAGCGTAGGCCTTTCTTTTCAACAATGGCACTAGCGCACCATACGCCGGCTGTAGCTAAAGCGAATACAAAAAACAGATTGGTTGGCGAGAATCCTGATAAGTAGGTGTATCCAGTTAGCAGCAGAAAGAAAACGTTCAGTAACAACATGAGAATCGTGGTGAGACGCGGTTTCCAGCCAATCAGCAGCGCAACACCCAGCGTCAGTTCTGCCACTAACATGGCCACTGACATACCCAGCGAAAGAGGATTGAAAACTTCCAGGTGCATGGATTCGAAGTACTCTTCCATCTTAAAACCTGTCCCCATTGGATCCACGGCCTTCACGAAGCCAGAGAAGACAAATAGGGCGCCTACAAAATTTTGCAAATAGGTGACCAACCAATTGTTGGTTGTTTTCAGCATGATGCGCAACACCGTTAAAATCAATGCGGCAATGCCGATGTATCCAAAAAGAGTATAAACAGTCATGCGGCGAAGGTAATTTTTGAACGCTACCAGCGCAAGTTAAAGCGTGTTAACAATCAAGCCGTAAACATCCGGTGTAGCCAGTTATGGCCAAAATGGTAGGGCAGGAGTGCCAGTGAGGTGGCCGGTTGGGTGAGCAGTAGATTTGCTTTTTTTCCTTTTTCAATACTACCGTAGGAACGAGATAAATCCATAGCATAAGCACTGTTAATGGTTGCCGCATGCAGTGCTTCATCGGGTAATAGCCGCAGTTGCGAGCAGCCCAAAGCCATCACTAATTGCATATTACCTGATGGACAAGAGCCGGGATTGTAGTCGCTGGCCAGGGCCAAAGGCAAACCGGCATCAATGAGGTGACGACCCGGGGTGTACGGAATATTGAGGAAAAGAGAACAACCGGGTAGGGCTGTTGGCATGGTTGATGAACCCTTTAGCGCCTCAATATCGTCTTGCGTGAGTTGTTCCAAATGGTCGACGCTAAGGGCATGGGCAGCAACAGCTGCGGCAATTCCGCCCAGTGCGTTAAATTGATTCACATGCACCTTCGCTTTTAAACCATATTTAGCACCGGCCGCCATTAAACGGCTCGTATCGTCTACAGTGAAATAATTTTTCTCGCAGAAACAATCGATGAAATCAGCCAGTTGTTCGGCGGCGATGACCGGAAGTAATTCTTCGATCAATAATTTGACATAACCTTCGCGGTTTTCGCGAAAATCAGGCGGCAGGGCATGAGCGCCCAAAAAGGTTGCTTTAACAGGAATGGGGGCAGCCTCTTTCAATTGCTGAATTACCCGCAGCATTTTCAATTCTCCTTCCACTGATAAGCCGTAGCCGCTTTTAATCTCAATAGCGCCAGTTCCGGTTTGCATTACCTGATGAATCCGCGTCATGGCATCCTCGAACAACTCGTTAGGGTCAGCATCGGCCATCTTTTTGGCAGAATTCACGATGCCGCCGCCGGCTGCTGCAATGGCTTCATATGACATGCCTTTGAGCTTCATCAAAAACTCTTGTTCGCGCGCTGCAGCATACACCAAATGCGTATGCGAATCGCAGAGGGCTGGTAGCAACAATCGGCCGGTTGCATCTACCACTTCGTCGGCTCTTTCTAGTTGTCCATGATCTGTACCGAAATCGGTGATGACCCCATTTTCTACCAACAAAAAGGCATTGGGAATAGTGCCCGCTTCCGCCATGGCCTTACCCTGAACCATGGATGTTCCATCAGGGGTGATACCAACAATAGCACCGATATTCCGGAAGAGCACTGATTTCATTCAACGAAGATAGATTTTTCCCCCGGCCGGGCTGGCTGTGCAACTACTGCCCAATGTAAAGTTTGAACTGAATTCTGTTTCTTTGGCGCAATGGCAGGTAACAGCTTCGGAGTACTTTTTAGAATCACCACTTTTGGCGAATCCCATGGCGAAGGTATAGGTGTAGTGATCGATGGTTGTCCGGCCGGATTAACTATCGATATTCCGTCTATACAAGCAGAGCTTGAACGCCGCAGGCCGGGGCAATCGGCCATCACTTCAGCGCGAAAGGAGACTGATGAGGTTACTATTTTGAGCGGCTTATTTGAAGGTGCCACTACCGGTGCGCCGCTCACGTTATTCATTAAAAATCATGATCACCGCCCGGATGATTACGCGCAGAATCGCACCGTTTTTCGTCCTTCACATGCTGATTTCACTTATGCCGAAAAGTATGGCCGTCGCGACCATCGCGGGGGTGGAAGATCCAGTGCGCGGGAGACGGCTGCCAGAGTGGCGGCGGGTGCGGTAGCCAAGCAATTGCTGAAGCATGCCGGCATTCAAGTGCAGGCTTATGTTTCAGCGATAGGCAGTGTGCGATTAGAGCGCGCTTACCGGCAATTAGATTTGACCAAAGCAGAAAAGAATCTGGTACGAATGCCAGATGAAACCCTGGCTGCAGCGGCCATCGAGCTGATTCAGGAAGCCCGAAGTTCGGGCGATACTTTAGGAGGTGTGATTAGTGCGGTTATTACTGGTGTGCCCGTGGGTTTGGGTGAACCCGTATTTGATAAGCTTCATGCCGATTTAGGTAAGGCTATGCTGAGTATTAATGCCGTTCACGGATTTGAATACGGCAGTGGTTTTGCCGGTGCGGCAATGCGCGGCAGTGATCATAATGATAGTCCGCAGCCAATGGGTAAGGGTATTTATCGTTCGGCTAATAATTATTCAGGAGGGATACAAGGCGGCATTAGCAATGGTGAGGATATTTACTTTTCAGTGGCTTTTAAGCCGGTAGCTACGCTGATGCAAGCACAAGAGACGATAGATGAAAATGGGAATAAAGCTGTATTGGAGATGAAGGGGAGACACGACCCTTGCGTGGTTCCCAGAGCCGTGCCCATTGTGGAAGCTATGGCGGCCTTAGTTTTAGCCGACCATTTATTGCGCCATAAATCTTCTAGGCTGTAAGGATTACTTCTTATTGCAGGTGTAACCGTTGGCACGGATATCGTCAACTGCAGTTTGCAGATTGGTTCCGGCACCTTGTGCACCATTGCGACACAATTCAGTTTGATATAACAAAGTAGTGTCGAAGCCTGCACTTGTTTTAGAGGCCAAAGTTTTCTTACAATCGTAACAAGTATTGCACGAAGCCATAGCCAGCAAACCCGATGCGCACAATAAAACCGTCAACTTCTTCATTTCGTTCAATTGAGCTGCTAAGAAAGAAAAATTGCCATAAGCCAAAAAGTCTATTTTTACACCATGCATTTTTTTGACAAAATCATTGCAGTTGCGTTGCTATTATGCACCGTTAGCTGCTATGCCGGGGGAGAGGTGGCCCGGGCCAACGGATTGAATGGGCAAACTTACCTGGTAACGCAGCAGGCCAGCGGTAATAATTTGTTTGTAGAAGCCTGGTTCAGAGGAGGCCCGCTGTATGAATTTGATTCTGTAAGTGGTATTTCGGCCGTTGTACAACGCGCTATAGATGCTCAGGTACAACAAGCTATTCCTGCTAAGGCAAATATTTCGTATCAAAGTGTATTGTTTCCCGACCAGTTTTGTTTTCGTTTTCAAGGGGCGCTGTCGGACTTAGACCCCATCCTGAAATTGATTAAAGAACAAGTGGCTGTGGCGCGTTTTGATGAAGCCGCAGTGCAGCAAGCTATATCGGCCGTAAATAATTACTCAGATACGTTGCCTCCGCTGGAACGTGAAATTGGTAGAACGTTATGGCAGGGCGACTTTCATCGTATGATGCCGCAAGGCGATGGGGAAACCTATAAAAGATTACATCTGGCCGATGTACGCTCTTATCATTCGCGCTATTTTCAAATGATTAACAGCTCGGTTTCTGTTACCGGCGATTTGAATCCTGCCAGTACTTTAAATATGTTGGTTGAATCGTTCCGCGATTTCGGTACCAATCCGTTTAACCCTGAGCAAATTGTACGCGTGATTCAATTTAAACCGGTGGTGAATTATGTACAATTGCTGGATAATAAAAGCGGAAAAACTAAAATTGAAACCAGGCTCATCTATCAAAATCCCGGTGCGCGTCAAGACCGGAATGGTTCTTTTTGCGGATTTATCTTATCGCAACTGATTAATGATAAATCCGGTGTTTTTCAGCAGCAACTGACAGGCACAGAATTTAGTAATCTCCGTGCACAATATGATTGTGGTAACTTCTATGGAACGTTTACGTTATCTGTAACTTCCGATTCACGCGATTTCATGGATCAGTTTGATTTTCTACGTCAGATTGTTCAGCAAATTTCCCAAAAATCATTTTGGAAAGATGGATTCATAGAGGTGGCTGCTCACAATATCGCCAATGAAATTTCCGATTACAGAAAAGCCAATCCGCATTGGTACGTGCAGCAGCTGGCGCGGTATCGCTTTGTAAATGATGAAATGTATTTTGCTAATCTGGGTGATAGTTTGGGTAGAATTAATGCGCCCATGATGGATCGTTATGTACAGAATTATTTTGTAAACAGAGCCGGCGTTCGGGTACTGGAAACGCCTCCGGGTTCTATGCGCAATGTGATGCCCGAACAGCAATATTTCAAAATGGAAAAGGCGGTAGAGGATATCACCTTTCACTATGATCAAAACAAAACTGATTTGGAAGGCGATACGAATACCCAGCAGTTGTTGAAGTTAATTCAATGGTTGAAAGTGAATCCGGATAATCATGTACAGATAAACGGATTTGCAGATGAAAGTGAATTCAAAAAGGCTAACGATAGTTATGTGATGCGCTTTTTGGATTCAACCCCCACGTTCAGAAAGGTGATGCCCGAAACCATCAAGAAGGGGTATCTGAGAATTGAGATGATGCGGGCCGTAAAGATTGCCAAGCTACTTTATGAGGCTGGCATTGATATCAATCGCCTTTCGGGAACCAGTATGGTATTTACTTCTGAAAATGAAAAAGAAGAAGCCGGGAACCGAAAGTGTACCGTGACCATCGAAAAGATTCTACCTCGCCCATCGCTGTATGAATATCATTTTGGCAAACCAAATGAGGTTACCAATTCAAAGTAAGCTGTAAACCAAAAGTAGTACTGGCTACGTTGGTATTTGCAACTGCAGCTGGCGCCTGCGGCTGCAATTCCATGCTTAATTTATCGTTCATGTTATAGTGGAAGAGATGACCATCCACCGCCGCATCCACAATATTCAGCGCATACCATACCGCGGTGAAAATACTGGCAATGTTTAAGTACCGATTGTAGTAATCGCGGTAAGCTTTCAGTTCCGCACTCGAGCTGATGCCGCGATAGGTGCGTTGGGTAGCCGGATTGCCATCTACTGCATCGCGATAGGCATTCCGTGCGGCAGTAAAATTGCTGGCTGTATAGTAAACGGCGTAACCCAAACCTGCAAATCCACCATAAACGATAGGGATTTTCCAATATTTTCTATTGTAAGCCTGCCCTAATCCCGGCAACACCGCCGACATCCACGCAGCTCTTCCGGCACTGTGGCGCTTCAGTTTTCGGGGTGGAATTGTTTGGGTAGAATCTTTGGCTGCCGTGTCAACTACAGCAAGCCCTGAATCTTTGCTACCCAGGGAAGAAGGTATGGAACTATCTTCAAATTTGCTTTGCTTTTTTTCAATTGCTTTGGCGGCAGAATCGGTAACAACGGGTAGGGGGGTGTATATGGGCCCGGTCATGGTAGAATCACCTGGAGCGTTCTGCGCACCAGCCACAACAAAACCGAAAATGGAAGCAAATAGAACTATTGCCTTCACCTGATGAGCGGGGCAACCTTTATTCCACCAGCATATCATGCAAGCGCTCCAGATCTTCATCGCTGTAGAATTTGATGGCAATTTCGCCCTTTCCTTCGCGGGTGCGGATAATCTGAACACGTGTACCCAGCGACGAGGCGATTTCATCCTGCATCTTGCGTAAAAAAACATCTGATTCAGAACGCTGCACCACCTTCTCAGGGCGCTTAGGTTTATCGCTCAGATTGCGCACCATTTCTTCTGTCTGGCGAACACTTAAATTCTTCTCTAATGTTTCTTTAAACGACGAAAGCAGTGTGGGCAGATGGTCGATGGCTAATAGTGCTTTAGCATGCCCCATGGTAATGCGACCTTCTTTCAAGGCCGCCTGAATATCTGGTGGTAACTTTAATAAGCGCAGAAAGTTAGTGACGGTGCTTCGGTTTTTTCCGACCCGCTCAGCCAACTTATCCTGAGTAATTTCGCATTCGTCCATCAGCCTTTTAAAATTGATGGCAATTTCCAGTGGATTCAGGTCTTCACGCTGAATATTCTCTATGAGCGCAATTTCGATGCTCTCCTGGTCTGACGACGCCCGTACGTACGCAGGAATCTCTGCTTTACCTGCCAATTTGGAGGCGCGCAGACGCCGTTCCCCTGCAATGAGCTGATATTTGTTATTCTCAATTTTGCGAACGGTGATGGGTTGAATAACACCGTGAATACGGATAGAGTCAGCCAGTTCTTCCAAACTTTCCTGTTCAAAAGTGGAACGCGGCTGGAAAGGATTGACCTCTATCTGGGCTAAGGGAATATAAATAACCACCCCGGCCTGATTGGCAATGGAGGATGCGCCAACCTGTTTATTACCGCTGCTTTTCTCATCGGTCAACAATGCACCTAAACCCCGTCCTAGCACGGTTTTCTTCTTCAAATCTGTCATAATATTATTTTCTAATTAGCACTGAATTCTGTTTCTGATGGGTTGTCTTTATTCGCGGCCAGAAACTCATCGCTGGTTTCGGGCAGATTGGTGGCGTGATTGCGCTGCAGAATCTCGCGAACTAAACTCATGTAATTCTGAGCTCCTTTACTATCCGCATCGTACATAATAGCCGGTTTGCCAAAACTAGGTGCTTCGCCCAACCGGGTGTTGCGGTGAATCAAGGTATCGTAAACAATGTTTTCGAAATGCTTACGGATTTCGTCTACTACCTGATTTGATAAACGCAGCCGCGGATCGTACATCGTCAGCAAAATGCCTTCAATTTCCAGATCCGGATTGAGGCGGGTTTGCACAATTTTAATGGTGTTCAATAGCTTGCCTAATCCTTCGAGGGCAAAGTATTCGCACTGTACCGGGATGATGACAGAATCTGAAGCCGTGAGTGCATTAACAGTAATTAAGCCTAGTGACGGCGAACAATCGATGATAATAAAATCGTAATCCGGACGAAGATCGGCCAGCAATTCCTTAAAAATTTTCTCGCGGTTAGGATGATTAATCAACTCAATTTCAGCACCCACCAAATCGAGGTGAGAAGGAAGCAGGAATAAATTAGGAGTTTCTGTTTCCAGAATGATATCCTGCGGTTTTACCTCGTTAACCAGGCATTCATACAAACTTACCTTGATATTGCGGGGATCAAAGCCTACACCACTGGTAGCGTTGGCCTGCGGATCGGCATCAATTAATAAAACCTTGTAATCCAAAACCCCCAGGCACGCTGCGATGTTGATGGCACTGGTTGTTTTTCCAACACCACCTTTCTGGTTTACCAGCGTTATTACTTTTTGCATTCTTTTCTTAGCCATAATCTTCAATTAAATGGTTATCGTTTCACCGATAGCCGGTAACCACAAGGGTATTTTTGTAGCGTTAAAGACCTCCTTCGCAGCGGTGATGTCAATTGCAATAGGGGGGAAGGTGTTATAATGAACGCCTATAGCGCTTTTACATTGTATCCATTCGGCTGCCAGGGCTGCGTCGGCCGCATCCATGGTATAGTTCCCGCCGATGGGCATTACGGCCACATCAATAGGAGCGCAAATTAAGGGCAGCAACTTCATATCCATGGTCAGGGCCGTATCGCCGCTGTAATACAGGCAACCATCATTACTTTCTATCACCAGGCCCATCGGATTGCCACCGTAGCTGCCATCGGGCATCGAGCTGGAATGAACAGCCGCCACGCCCCGTAAAGTTCCAAAAGGGAAAGCGGTTTTCCCTCCGGGATTCATGCCATGCACGTTTTCAACGCCATTCTTTTTAAACCACTCGGTTACTTCATGCGAACCAATAACCAGAGCGCCCGTTTGAGCGGCCAGCGCACCCACATCGGCCACATGATCGGCATGACCATGCGACAAAAGGATAAAATCGGCCTTAATCGACTTAAAATCAATATGTTTTGCCAGTGGATTGTAGGAAATAAAGGGATCGAACAACAACGTTTTGCCGTTCAATACCACTGAAAAACACGAATGACCGAAATAGGTTAACTGCATCACCGAAATTTCGGCAAATATACCTTCGCGGATTGTGGGTAAAGGGCGCACTTCTCCACTTTTAAACCAAAAAAATGTGCCGGTGTATGTGGAGAAGGGCGTACCTGGTGTGGATAGCGTGTGGAAATCGCCTTCATGCCCAACACCTCTAATCCTTTACAAACCTTCTAACATTCCCCTCCACCTTCATCAGGTAAGCTCCCCTTGCAAGAAAAGAAATATCTAATTGCTTTTCTTTCCTTCCCGAGCCACTCAAACAAACCCTTCCCAATTCATCGATCACGGAATAATCATAAGGCTCCTCAAAAGCAGGTTGAATTGTAATAAAAGCCGTGGCAGGATCAGGATAGAGCACCAACCGTTCACCTTTCAACTGATAGCTTTCACCTATTCCCAGCACCGTATCCTTCACCCACACCCGCACCGTATCCCAGCTCCATTCTACCCCCGCACAGGTGGCACTGTCGCGCATGGAGATTACGTAAGTAGTGGAGCTGTCGGGGCAGACGGAAGTAGTAAACCCATTTGCCAGAAATTTCCTGGCCCCATTCTCGATCTTATACCACCTTACGCTGTCGTATTGCGAAAGGGTTGTGGTAGCCGTTAGATTAACGCAAGGTGTTTGCGAACCATGCCGGTAAAGCACCGTGTCGCGGACGTGGAGTTGGTGGGCGTTGAGGCAGATTATTGGAGAAAAAGAATCTAATAAAGCATCGGCAAAATCCGCACGAAGTAATTCAGGCATAAATAATATGTATTCATAGTTAGAATCAGGAGAAAAACTAATAGTAACCTGATGCCATCCGAGTTCTAAACTGTCACTCAAAAAAATTTGTTGATCTTTCTGACATTCCTTTCTACCGAGCCAAACAGAAAATCTTCCAGAAATTAAACCGGTTGGGCTATTATAAAAAGCAGAGGAAAGAACAGTAAATTGATAGTTTTTCTTGGAATCTAAAGGACAATAAATTCTCTGCCCTACAACGCCCGAATCACTAAGGCTTTTACTTCGATCCATGATTAAATATCGATTGGAAAAATATCCTTTGGAAGGGAAGTTTTGATTGGCATAACAACTCGCACTTCGCGTACTATCTATTATGCCAACTTCACTTCCGCACACAGTCCAATTATCTACGAAACTACTGAAACAAACACTATTTGAATTGGAACTATCTTCAAAAGAAGGATTCAAAAATCGTATCTGTGATTTTCCCTCTAGAAATAAAAAAAGCATTACCCATATGGGCAATACTTTATAAATGTTCTTTTTCATTTTAAAATCAATTTTCCTGTAATGACTTTTACCTCATTCGCGAACTCGAATAAATAGAATCCGCTGCTCAAACCGTTCAAATGTCTGGTGGAGCCCCCCTTTAAACTAAGATAGGTTAAAACTAGTGAATGAACTAATGATTGCCCACCCAATTTAAGACAGCGATAAAGTAGAGATATTCGGGTCTTTTTTACTTTTTCAACAACTAGCATCGGGCTTAACCCATTCCATGAACTATGCGGCTAGTAGTTATTATGTTCTTCTTTGAATGCGTCAATTTTTCAATAGCATCTTCCAAAGAAAGGAACCAATTTACCTTCTAATATCAATCTTGAAAATTCCCGTTGAACGATTCGCTGAGGATTATCGGTAAGTTTTTCGGGCCTTGAGAAATCTAGGGTAACATTATTTTCATTGGCCCAGCGGTCCAGATTTTTATAGACAAGTTCACTGCCATGATCCACGTAGATTCGGGCAGAGACCATTTGTTTTTCTGTTTTCAATTGTTTCACAACGCCAACAACATGGCTCCCCTTAACGCGGAGAACCTCTAACGCGCTGGAGGATGGCTGGTAAATAGAATCATAAGCAAGGCTTTTTATATACAGAAAATCAAAGGTTTGTAAAAACCAAATCCTTGGGAGTACTTTTTCTGTTTACTAAGCTAATGCCGGCTTTAACCGACTTACTAACAAATTTTACCATAAAATTCCCCCTCAAAAATCCTATCTTCGGGCACCCGAAAAAAGGGATAGCATGAGTACAAATACTGCAGAAGAAATGGATTTGGTGAAAGAAAAGAAGGACTACGGTGCAAGTTCTATTCAGGTACTGGAAGGATTGGAAGCGGTGCGCAAGCGCCCGGCCATGTATATTGGCGATGTAGGCGTAAAAGGTTTGCATCACCTGGTATATGAAGTAGTTGACAATTCGATTGATGAAGCGTTAGCCGGATATTGCAAGAATATCTTTGTTACCATCCACGAGGGCAATTCTATCAGCGTGAAAGATGACGGTCGCGGTATTCCGGTAGATATGCATGAAAAAGAGGGTCGCAGCGCGCTGGAAGTGGTGATGACGGTGTTACATGCCGGCGGTAAATTTGATAAAGACTCTTACAAGGTTTCCGGAGGTCTGCACGGGGTGGGCGTAAGTTGCGTGAATGCGCTTTCTACCCACTTGAAAGTGCAGGTTCACCGCGGTGGTAAGCGTTACGAACAGGAATACAGCATCGGTAAACCACTATATGCGGTGAAAGAAGTAGGTACTTCCGATTATCGCGGAACCATTGTTACCTTCCAACCCGATGACACTATTTTCCAGGCTACCGTTTATAATTACGAAACGCTGGCAGCCCGTTTACGAGAGTTAGCCTACTTAAATAAAGGCATTCATATCACATTGACGGATGAGCGCGACAAGAAGGAGTCAGGCGAATTTCGGTCTGAAGCGTTTTTCAGTACCGGTGGATTGACTGAATTCGTAAAATACCTGGATAGTACCCGGGAGCCCTTGATTCCTGTGCCTATTCATGTGGAAGGCGCGCGCGATAATGTGGCTGTGGAAGTGGCCTTGCAATACAACACTTCCTATAGCGAGAATGTATTTTCTTATGTCAACAACATTAACACGATTGAAGGGGGTACCCATGTGGCCGGTTTCCGGCGCGCCCTCACGCGTACGTTCAAATCGTATGGCGATAAGAATAAGTTGTTTGAAAAATTGAAAGTAGAAATTGTAGGCGACGATTTCCGCGAAGGCTTAACCGCCATTGTTTCTGTAAAAGTGCCTGAACCGCAGTTTGAAGGTCAAACCAAAACCAAGCTGGGTAACAATGAAGTATCGGGTATTGTAGAAAGTATTTTTGCAGATGTTCTGAATCATTATCTGGAAGAAAATCCGAAGCAAGCCAAGCTGATTTTTGATAAGGTGGTTTTAGCTGCTACGGCCCGCCATGCCGCCCGTAAAGCACGCGAAATGGTGCAGCGCAAAGGCGCTTTTAGCGGTGGTGGATTACCCGGTAAGCTGGCAGATTGCTCTAGTAAAGATCCTGCAGAAAGTGAGATATTTTTGGTGGAAGGAGATTCGGCGGGTGGAACGGCGAAGCAAGGTCGCGACCGTAACTTTCAGGCCATTCTTCCCCTGCGCGGAAAGATTCTGAACGTGGAGAAGGCGTTAGAACATCAGATTTACGAGAATCAGGAGATTCGTAACATGTTCACTGCGCTGGGAGTAAAAATTGGTACGGCAGAAGATAATAAAGCGCTGGATGTATCGGGTTTACGTTATCATAAAATTGTGATTATGTGTGATGCCGATGTGGATGGTTCGCACATCACCACGTTGATTCTTACTTTCTATTTCCGCTATATGAAGGATTTGGTGGAAAAAGGGTTCATCTACATCGCCCAACCGCCATTGTACTTAGTAAAGAAAGGGAAAGACCAGGAATACTGCTGGAACGATCAGCAGCGCGAAGCAGCCACTTTACGACTGGCCAAAGGAGGAAGCACCGACAGCGTGGTGGTGCAGCGTTACAAAGGCTTGGGTGAAATGAATGCAGAACAATTGTGGGAAACCACTATGAACCCGGCAACCCGCACACTGAAGCGGGTTACTATTGAAAGCGCGGCAGCCGCCGATCACATTTTCAGTATGCTGATGGGAGATGAAGTACCACCGCGCCGTGAGTTTATTGAAGCTAATGCGAAATACGCCCGCGTTGACGCATAAGTGTTACGGCTTCCAGTTTTCAGGTTGCTGATACCATGCCAGCAGCGCATCGCGTTGCTTTTCGGTAACGTATTGATTGGCGATAGCGCGTTCAATTAAGACGTTATAGTTAGAAAGGGTGAATCGCCTGCAGGCGGCGGCTTCAAAAGCTTTGCTGGCCGCTTCAAATCCATAGCTGAAAATGGCGCCTAGCCCCAATACTTCCGCCCCGGCTTCGCGGAGGGCCGTTACCGCTTTCAGTGAACTGCCGCCAGTAGAAATCAGGTCTTCTATCACCAACACCTTCTGGCCCTTTTCCAAATGTCCTTCAATTTGGTTTTCTAATCCGTGACTTTTCGCCTTGTCGCGCACATAAACAAATGGCAGGTTCAGCACATCGGCTACCAACACGCCGTGTGGAATGCCGGCTGTAGCTACCCCGGCAATGACTTCAGTTTGTTTAAATTCTTCGGAAATGATATCTGCAAAAGCAGTTTTAATAAAATTCCGAACTTTAGGATAGGACAGCGTTTTGCGGTTGTCGCAGTATATCGGACTTTGCCATCCGGAAGCCCACGTAAAAGGTTCTGCAGGCTGCAGCACTACCGCTTTTATTTCCAGCAGGTATTCGGCAACTTCGCGCGCTACCACATTGTTGTAAATCATTGAACAAATAAAATGAATCCTTCAGCAACCACCATATTTTTCAATAACAGCAAGCTGTTGATAGCAGCAGAAATGCCACCTCACACTAACGAATTTCATCATGTGATAACTGATGAAGATGCGGTATTTGCTTTTAGGATGAATCCGCATCAGTTGTTTGAACCTGCAGATGGCAATGTATTACTTGTGACACCGCATGTGGCTGAAACCCTGGAATCAATTTTTGATGTGGCCAATGGTATTGTTGCCGCCGGTGGTTTAGTTAGAAATGAAACAGGGCAATTATTATTGATTTATAGACGCGGTTTTTGGGATTTGCCCAAGGGAAAGGTGGATAAAGGCGAGAAAATTATTGCCGCGGCGCAGCGAGAGGTGGAAGAAGAAACTGGTGTACGCGTGGCACCCGTTACCGGCGAAGCCATGGTGACCTACCACGCCTATGTTTTAAAGGGGAAGAAGTGTATCAAGGAAACGCACTGGTTCGATATGTCTGCTTTGCCAGGCCAGCATCAGCTTAAGCCGCAAACTGAAGAAGATATTGACGAGGCAATTTGGGCCGATAGGGTAAAAATAGAAGCATTACGTCCGTTGATGTATCCGTTAATCAATGCTATTATTCCCTGATTACTTCTTGTGAATCAGCCGGCCCATGCGAAGCACCAGTCGTTGAAAATAGGGGCCGTGTGAACCAGGATGTCCCTGGCGAAATCCATCAAAGTACATCTTGGTATACATGATGGCGAACAGGGCACAGTTGAAGTGGTCGAATTTCTTTCCGGCACGCATCAATTCTACCTTGTCGCTTCCGTTCCTGCGCATGGTTTGAAATGCGGTAATTGAGTTTTTATACGTTACTTGCTTATCGCCATCACAGAAGCACAATTGGGTTGGGGCTTCTGGCTTCCAGTCGAATACATTGTTTTCTTTCAAATATCTTCTGAATGGCGATTGTTCATCGGTTTCAAATTCCTTCAAAAAATTGTCGGTTACGCATCTGAAAGCGGTATCTGGCAAGTAGGCATCTATGACATTCATGGGCCAGGCACCATTCATCAGTGGCGGGATATTCTGATTGTACGGTGCGCGCAGAATTTCCTGCATTTTCAGCATAGAATGATGACTTTCTACAAATGACTGCAACAACATCATCAGGTAGCCCGGATACCTATAACTTTTGTAACGTTCGCCATACACGGTTTGATGAATATCATACGGCCCACTCATGGGTGATGCCGCGGTTACCGGAAAGCGATCGTGATATTCCTCCTGAAGCAGTTTGTGAGTAGCCATACTGGCATGACCACCTTGAGAGTAACCGCTAAGGAAGAGTTCTTTGCTGCGAGCAGCCCCTAGTTTCGGTAGCAAGGTATCCACACTAATCAGCATGTCCACGCTGGCATGCGCTTCTGTAAAGGCGTTCAGGTAGAGATGGGTGCGTTCGCCCTTTCCCATGCCCACATAGTCAGGACACAGCACCAGATAGCCATCGGTGGCGAAACCCAGACAAATGGTTTGTTCATCGCGGCCATTGAAAACGCGGTCGCGGCAAATTTGCGTGCCGTGGTTATAGATTAAAGTGGGCAGCGGACGGTTTAACTGAAGTGGAACATAAAGTAAGCCCGAAGCCAATACGGGCGTGCTGTCGGCATACGTGGTAGTATAGATTATCTCGTACACGGCCACCCCATCTTTTGCTCCTAAAAACATTCGCGGGATGCGCAGTTCATCAAAGAACTGCTTCATTTCATCAGCAGAAAAATGCTTCACCAGCGAAAATTCCTGTAACTCGCCTGCTGCCCTCGACAGCATCGCGATTAGCGTAAATAGGAGTAAGAAAGCGGAGCGCATGTGATTTGTTTTGCAAAAGTAGTGCCGTTACACTACTATTCAAGCAAAAAACAGCCAACGACCTGAATTTTACGGCCAATGATTTACCTGTATTGATTATCCTGAACCGCTGATTTAGCCTATCTTTGCGGCATGTTCGATGTGCAAGCAATTCGCCGTGATTTTCCTATTCTGAACGAAACGGTAAACGGTCACCCATTGGTTTATTTTGACAACGCCGCCACTTCACAAAAACCGGTGCAGGTCATCCAGGCGATTGCCAATTATTACCAGCATACCAATGCCAACATTCACCGCGGTGCGCATCATCTGGCGCATCAGGCAACAGAGGCTTATGAAGCCAGCCGAAGTAAAATTGCGCAGCATATCGGCTCGGGTTCCCATGAAATCAATTTTGTACGCGGAACTACGGAGGCGGTTAATTTGGTTGCGTACGGTTATGGCAGGAAGTTCATCCATGAAGGGGATGAGGTGGTGGTTAGTGAAATGGAACACCACAGCAACTTTGTTCCCTGGCAATTATTGTGTGAAGAGCGGAAGGCAACCTTGAAAATTATTCCCTTTACACCTGAGGGTACGCTGCGAATGGATATTTTTCACCAGATGTTGTCGCCCAAAACAAAACTGGTATCAGTAGCCTATGTATCTAATGCCTTGGGAACTATTCATCCGGTGCAGGAAATAATCGCCGCGGCACATGGTGTAGGTGCAGTGGTTTTTATAGATGGCGCGCAGGCATTGCCTCATCAACAAGTAGATGTAAGTACGCTGGATTGCGATTTTCTGGGCTTTAGTGCGCATAAAATGTTGGGGCCAACTGGTATCGGGGTGTTGTATGGGAAAGAAGCGCTGCTGAAGGAAATGTTGCCTTTTATGAGCGGCGGTGAGATGATTAAAACGGTTTCGGTTTCCGGTACCACCTTTCAGGATTTGCCGTACAAATTTGAAGCAGGAACACCCCATATTGCCGGCGCCATTGGATTGGGAGCAGCAGTTGATTATTTGCGCCACATTGGGCTAAACCACATAGCGCATTATGAAAATCAGCTGCTTCTTTACGCCACCGAAGAAATGAAAAAGGTGGAACGGGTGCAGTTAGTAGGCACTGCGGCGAATAAGTGCAGTGTCATTTCGTTTAATGTGGATGGCATACATGCCTATGATTTAGGTATTTTGTTGGATAAACAAGGTATTGCCATCAGAACGGGTAGCCATTGTTGCCAGCCGTTAATGGATCGTTTGGGTATAGAAGGAACTTGTCGTGCTTCCTTTGCATTCTACAATACAGCCCAAGAAATTGATCGATTTATTACCGCATTGGAAAAGGCTATCAGGATGTTAGCATAATGGTGGATTAGAGCACCCTTTTGAGCAGTTTCAACTGATGAGAGTACTTCTTCGTCTCTTGCCGGTAGATGCCAAAGTGATCAAATCGGTCGATACGCACCCGCCCCGATGCATGAATGATTTGCTGGTCTTTTAAGATGATACCTACATGGGTTATCTTACCTTCCGGATTATGAAAGAATGCCAAATCGCCCGGCTGTGTTTCTTCAACAAAATTTAAGGTGGTTCCCATTTCTGCCTGTTGGTAGGCATCGCGTGGCAAGGCCACCCCTAAACATTTAAACACCACTTGGGTTAATCCAGAACAATCGATTCCAAAAGGAGAACGCCCACCCCATAAATACGGGGCATGAAGGTAACGGAGCGCAATTTTTTCCAGCATACTGATCGGACCACCAGGTACTATTTGTCCCGGTAAAAGCGCCTGTCCGTTATAGATGAATTTCTCGTTCCCAATTTTGAAATTCATGCCATCGTATCCCGGCAATGAGCTGCCATTAACCACCGTTATGGCGCGTTCCGGACTGGTGGCGCTGTTGACTACTTCCAAGGCAATACCTGAGGGGGTAGACTTCAAGGAGGAGACATCGCGCGGCGCCAGCGTGCGAGATTGTGCTTTGTCCATCCATCCTTCATAACCATCATACCAACACTTTACCTTGATCCAGTCTTCTTTTGATTCGGTAACATCATAGCCTTCACCAAACAATAACTGACTCACCATTTCGCTACGGTGCGAAGGTTCTTTTCGGATAGGAATAGCACTAAGTAAAGCGATGCCTGACAATGGATGGATTTTCGGGCGAAGTTATATTTTGTACACTACATCCATGTATTGCTTTAAAATATCGCTCACCATCCCGCGGAAGGGCAAGCTGGAAGCCATGCCGTAAACTGGCGCCATGCCTTCTTTTTGGCCGGGATTGGCTTTTACAAAGGCTACACTTTCTTTTAAATCAGCAATAAATTTTTCGGCTACGCCGGGCTGGGTATGCCGCAACGTAACCGCCAAGTGAAAACAAGCCGGCTTATGCAGGCCATTCAAATTCCACTGTCGCTTGGTCATTTGATCAAGAACTTCATAAATGTTTAGTTCATCGCTGGCTAATGCCAGAATCCAGAGCGGGTTCCCCAGTATTTTAAGTTCCGGAATACCTGCGATTTCGCTTTTTAGTTTTTGCGCAGTTTCAACAATGGCTTTGGTGGCCTGCAAATATCCTTCTTCGCCCATACTTAACATGGCCGCCCAGCATGTAGCACTTAAAGCCCCAGGCCTGCTGCCTGCTAAGGTAGGAGAGAAGTACAGTCCTCCGGGCCACTCGGTGGTGGTGTAGTATTGATAGCGCCTTAAGTCAGCGTTTCTGTATAAAACCACCGAAGTTCCCTTGGCCGCATAGCCGTATTTGTGGGTATCTACACTCATGGAGGTCACGCCTGATAATCGAAAGTCAATTACCGGCACTGGATAGCCCAGCTTCTCAGCGAAGGGCACAATAAATCCACCCAGGCAGGCATCGGTATGAAACCCAATATTGTGCTCCAAAGCAATTTGTGATAACGCTGGAATAGGATCAAAAACGCCATGTGGAAAGCTAGGCGCCGAGCCGATGATGCAAATGGTGTTTTTGGTGATTGCTTGCCGAACGGCAGCAGGATCTACTGTGAACTGTGCATTCAAGGGAATGCGCACCTGGCGGATTCCAAAATAATGCGCGGCTTTATCGAAAGCGGCGTGGGCAGAATCAGGTAAAATCATCTCAGGTGAAGTGATGCCGTATTCCTCGCGTGCGCGGTCGCGATATGATTTCATCGCCAACAAAATACTTTCTGTACCTCCTGAACTTACGGCACCCACTACCTCACTGCCATCTGTGGTCTTTCCTTGTCCCATAAATGATGCTACCATTCCTATGATCTCCGCTTCAAATTTGGTTGCGCTAGGAAACAGATCACTATGTAAAGGGTTGCTTTGAGAGTGTAAAGCGTACACTTTGTTCAGAAAGTCGATATGCTGCGCATCACCGTGATAAATTCCGCCAGATACGTAGCCTTGTTGCCATTTGCCGGATTCCAAATCATGCATGGCCTGTATGTCAGCCAGAATCGTCTCTCTTGAGCGTCCTGTTGAAGGAAGGGTGGCAAAACTTTCAAACTTTCCCCGGTAGGGTTTAAGCGAGTGTTCAATATCTGCAGTGATCTTCGCATTTTCTTTCTCAACCAGCTTCCTGGTTACTGCATTATTCTTAATACGTTTCTCTAGAAAACGGGCTACCGGTGCCGGCATCCAGCGCAGGTTTTTCGCTATAAATTCTACCATAATTTCTTCTTTGGAACAAATCAAATCAATAACCTGAAATGAAGATGCAGAATCAATCAGCAGTCGATTTTTTCCGTTCAACTGTGCATAAATAGTCTGTTAAATATTTGGTTTTCTCGTGGGTTAAAATTTTCTTCGTTGCAACTTTTTAAAACAAAATTTATTTCATGAAAAAAGTATTTTTTACACTTAGTCTTTTAGGAGCGGCAGTTTTTGCCAATGCTCAAGCTTGTGGCGGAACATCTACATGTACCCCGCCAACCCCAACTGGCACAGCCGGTTTGCGTCCAACATCGGACAGCCTTCCTTGTCAAAAGGTAGGTCAGGCAACCACCCAATTAATCAAATTTGAAAATTTCACTTCATTCGGAAGTTTTGGAGCGGTAAACTCTTTGAAAATTGACTCTATCAACAACTTGCCTCCGGGACTTTGCTGGAAAACGAACGTAGCGAATAACACTTTCGCAGGTGGTGCAACAGGGTGTATCGAGGTAAGTGGTACACCAACCGGTGCCCCTGGTCAGTACAAGCTGCGCATCCATATCACCGCTGATATCGGTGCTGGTCACCTGCAGCAGAGCGGTGATGCTGAAGCGTTGACTTCATTGGCTGGAACACCGCTCCGTTATTACGCTCGTCTGGTAAGTTCTTCTGCAACCACTTGTCCTTGCCTGGATACAGTTGGTGGAAAAACTAACCTCTATATTGCTTATAACGGTAGCGAAACTAGCTGCGGACCTTTGGCGGTTAATAATATCGACAAAGACGTACAAAATATGACTGTTACACCGAATCCTTTCGGAACTGCAGCAGAAGTAGTTTTCTCATCTGAGAAATCAGCTAACTATACCTTGAAACTGACTAATCTGGTAGGTGCCGAGGTGTCAGCTAAATCAGTTGAAGCGCATGTAGGTGAAAACCGCATTACTTTCGAAAGAAATCAAATTTCTGCTGGCGTTTACTTCATGACTATTGGCAATAGCAATGGTTCAGTTACCCGTAAAGTGGTGATTGAGTAAGCGTTATCCGGTTTATGTAATGGAAGGCCCTCGCTTTGCGGGGGCTTTTTTTTACACCTAAGTATACCGTTGTGGAAAAGTAGATAGCCTTTCGTTGAAGAAATTCGGCATTTCGCTTTAACTTCGTCCCTGATTTAATTAATCCCAAAAAGGAAAAAGCATGAAAAAATTACTTTACGCAGCAGCGTTTTTGTTAACTACAGGTCAGTTACTGGCGCAGGCATGTCCCGGTGTAGTAGGCGGATCTTCAACTTGTTCTGTACTGCCAAGTCCTCCGCAAGGACGTTTTGTGAACTACGACAGTTTCCCATGTGTAATTCGCGGACAAGCATATAATGAAACGATTCGTTTCAACGTGCCTTCTGTTATTGTTGTGCCTGGTGTGGGTACATTTAATGTAACCTACATGCGTTTCGATACTATTGGTAACCTGCCATGTGGCTTGTGCTGGACAAGTAACAAAGCCGATAATCAATTCAATGCAGGTGAAGATGGATGTATTAAGATTTCAGGAACTTCAAATGATAATCCGGGAACTTACAAACTGAACATTATCCTGCATGCAAAAGTTTCTACTATGCCTCAGGAGCAAGGTCCGGTTTCATCGGAATTGGCTGGTTTGAAGTTTTATTTATCTGTAATCAATTCAGGAAGCAATTGCACTATTCCGAAAGATACTGCAACTGCTAATTTGAAGCAACAATCTACTTTATGCCCATTGGGTATTGATGAGACAACTATTGCTGCCAAGAATCTGAATGTTGTTCCCAATCCGGTAACCAGCGAAGCGCATGTTACTTTCGTAGCTGAGAAATCAGGCCAGCAACAACTTCATGTGTATAACATGGTTGGTCGCGAAGTGCTGTTCCAGGAAATCGCTGCAAAAGCCGGCCAGAATGAAGTTACTTTCCAAAAAGGAAACCTGCCTGAAGGCGTTTACTTTATCAGCGTTGGTGAAGGCCGCAATTTGGCTACCCGTCGTTTTATTATCGCAGAATAATTGTTTCCGAATGAAATGTTAAAGGGGCGCTTCGGCGCCCTTTTTTAATTTCAACCAGCCATGAAGCAGTATGTTGATCAAATGGGCAGAATCGTCAATTTGCCGCTGATGCCCCAACGGATCATTTCGTTAGTGCCTTCACAAACTGAATGGTTGTTGGATTTGGGGTTGTCATCGCAAGTTATTGGAATTACCAGATACTGCCTTTATCCAGAAAATTTAGTGCGGAACAAAACAATTGTTGGAGGCACTAAGCATCTGAACTTCGAAGTCATTCGTCAACTTCAGCCAGACTTGATAATCGGAAACAAAGAAGAGAATGATAAGATACAAATAAATGAACTAGAACAGCAGTTTCCCGTTTGGATGAGTGATATTACGCGTATTGAAGACGCGTATCAAATGATGGAAGCCATTGCTGAAATAACGGGAAAAAAAGCACATGCAGCAGTGCTAATGCAAGAAGTTACCGAGGCGCTTAAAAAGGTAAAGAACTGTTTAAAAGGTAAAAGAGTGGCTTACATCATTTGGCGCAAGCCCTATATGGCTGTAGGTAAACAGACTTATATCAATAGTTTACTGGAATGGATGGGCGCAGAAAATGTATTTCTGCATCAACCGAGATATCCAACCTTTAATCTATTGGATCTAAAGGCGCTTCAACCAGATTACATTATGCTATCCAGCGAACCATATGCTTTTAGTGAAAAACACTTTGATGAATTTCGCGAAGCAGCCGGTGCCTATTCCGAAGTATGTTTAGTTGATGGAGAACGAATGAGCTGGTATGGCAGCCGAATGCGCTACTTGATAAATCCGTTACCACTTTGATTGATGGCAACCTGAGTTGTTTCAGGTTTGATAATAGAACAAGCCTGAATATTTTTCTGATCTTTCATGATACAAACTACATCGCCTTCCAGCAAAAACAATTGATTATTGCTGAGGCCACCCAATAGTTTTCCTTTTCCTGAGAACACTTCTTTTTTATCGCCGCTGTAAACGGCTATGGTGTGCTCGCAGTTGTTCCTAAGTTGTACCACTACTTCTTTTTTAGCCATTGGAGCCGGTGCGGCAGGCCTGGTAAGTTCTGTTGGATTATTCTCCTCAGTCATGGAAACATCAGCTGAAGCAATCTGACTAAAAGCGGTTGAGGTAAACAACAGGGCGGCGCCCAGAACGATATTTTTTGTTTTCATTTTTGGCAATTTTACAATAGCCAAAGATAAAGTGTGCATAAGTTGTTGATATCTCGGTTATGCACAGGTAGAGTTTGATTTGTCATTGAAAATAGACAACCGTACTTCCGAATCCGTACTTGGGGTGGTAATCGCTATTGAATGATTTTACGAAACGATTGTTTCGGAGCATTTGGTGAATCGCCGCTTTCAATTTGCCGCTGCCATTGCCGTGAATAATGCGCAATTCCCATTTGCCGGCGGCCACTGCGGCATCTAGCGCTTTTTCAAACAATTCCAGCTGATATTCTATAGGATATTGCCCACCGCGATTGCCATTTTTAAAATCATTGCCATTTACGTGCAAATCCACTTCCGCTCCGGCCTTTGAGAATTTGATATCATCGGAAGGGGAAGCAGCACCAGTCATATACAGTTTCAATAAGTGCGTGTTGATCTTCTTACTCATTGCCCTGATTGTTTAGCCTTTATTGAGGCAGCCAGATTGTTTTTTAACAACTGGAAACCAGGATCTATCGCCAAACCTTTCTGGCCAGCATCAATGGCCTTATCCCATTCCTTCAACATATTGTAAGCACTGCAGATATTATTGTAGGCAGCGGCGTACTTCGGATTGATTTTAAGGGCCTCTTCAGAAGCCTTTACGCAATCCAGATACCTACCGTTGTTATAATATTCCAAACTGAGATTAATGAAATTGTCGGCAGTGGGTTGTTCTTTGCATAGTTTTTCCATTCCTGCCAACCGGTCGGCTACAGAGTTAGCATACATTGGTCCTTGAAGTTCGTTACGCAACATCGTCAGGTAAATGTGTTGTGGACTTTTGGTTAGGCCTAAGTCAACTTGTGCCTTTGCTTCTGCATATCGCCCTGCTTTTTTCAGCATTTGCGCGTAATAGTAGTAAGCATTGGGATTGCCATTGTTGAGTTGCATGGCGTATCGGTAATTTGATTCGGCTTCTTTAAAATTCCCTTTGGCGGCATGCAGAACGCCTAAATTAACGTAGATGTAAGAATAGTAGGGCCACTCTATTTTTGCTCGATCAAAATACAATTGCGCGCTGTCGTAATTACCTCTCGCCATTAGCGCATTGCCGTAATTCATGAGCCCTCGGCCGTTTTTAGGGCTTTTGATGCTTACATCACGCCATAAACTTTCTCCCGTACTCCACACTGCTACGCGTTGCCGGATGCCGTATATATGTACAGCCAAAAACACAAAAGTTAGAAGTAGAGCGCCATTTCGCCAAAGCGTGGTGTTTTGTTTTGTTGCGGTAATTTTTTGGAAACCGAGATAAATCGACCAAACAAACGCCATGGTCAAGCCGATGTATGGAAGAAACACCCGGTGATCGTTCAATACTTCTGAGAAAGGAAAAAAGCTTGAAGTGGGCAGTAGGGTTAAATAGAACCAGAGAATGCCATAGGAAACAGGCCGCCAGGTGCGCTGCAGGGAAGCCTTCCATGCAAGGTAAACAGTGAACAAAACAAATACCGTTCCAATTACTGCGCGATCGTCAAATGGTTGTGTAATCAGCCCCCAATCCGTATCTGCAGATAGATTAAAAGGGAAAAGGAAGTTATTGACGTAATGTACCATCACAAAGGTTTCTGTTTTCAGATAACTCCATCTGTCGTATCCGCCGGAAGTCCAGGTAGCAGGTGTTTTTGACTGTGCAAAGGCAAATAAAACCGCTGCCAGCAGTAATGCCGGCAAAACATAGAAGAAAGGCCGCAACCATTTGCGTGTTGTAAATGCGTCTGCCAGTGAGGCCTGTTCTTCGAAGAAAAATAAGTAGAGAAAAACCAACGGACCAACAAGTACTCCCGGTTCTTTGATCATGAAGGCGATGAACATGGGAAAGAGGTACAATTGCCACTTTCGCCATGTTGGGAAGTATTGGACCACCAGGATGGCTACTATGATGAATAAAGTTGACTGAGAATCAGACCGCGAAATGATGTAGTTAATAGTCTCGGCGTTTGCCGTGTGCAGCATGAATACTGCTACCGATAAAAGTGCGAGGTAGGGATTAAACGGTTGGTCAAGGGCGGCATTGAAAATCTTCAAAAAGAAAAAATACAGACAAACCCCAAGCAACAGAAAAGAAATGAAAATATGCAGGTGATAATAGAAAGGTGTAGGCTCGGGTTTTCCGCCAATCCAATAATCAATTGCGTTGAGCGTAGTTAGGCCGGGTCGGTAGGCCTGATTGGCTGGCAGTGAACTGGTAGTGGTAGCGTCAGTAAAAAATCTAGGAATGTTGTGAATGTCTTTTATCCAGTAATTAGAAACAATGGTGTGATCATCGTCAAAATGGAAAGGATTGTTGAAGTGATTCCAGTAGGCGAACAAAACGGCTCCTAGCAGCGCGTAGGCGAGCGTATATAGTAGAAACTTGCTTTTTGACGATAGTGGTTGCATGCACGAAATTTGCGTGAAAATAAGGGGAATCGGAAGTTTAGCAAAAAGGGCGCCGAAGCGCCCTTTGGTTTCTTATCGGATAAACAGCATCTCACGATATTTCGGCAGTGGCCATAAATTGTCGTCCAGCAACAACTCCAGGGCATCCACCTCAGCGCGAATAACATCAAATAACGGTTTCACTTTATCGCAGTACGCTTTGGCTTCATCAGATACCGATTTCGCTTTATGGGCCGAGGCTACAGCGGCCTCCATCTTGTTAACACCTTGCTGAATATTATTTACATGCGTGTTGATTTTCGATACTAAATCTTTCTGTGTTTTTGATACCGAAACACCCACCGACTTCAAGCCTTGAATATTAGCGATCAGTTTGTTCATGTAATCTACCGCAGCCGGTATCACCTGGTTAACAGAAAGGTCGGCCAGAACCTTGGCTTCAATATCAATTTTAAGCACGTAGTTATGGTTCAGAATATCGTACCGGGCAATCAATTCGCGTTCGCTGTAGATTCCATTTTTTACAAACACCTCTTTCGCTTTTTTACTGATGTAGAAATCCAGCGCGTAAGGCGTTGTTTTAACGTTGTTCAAGCCACGCTTTTTGGCTTCTTTCTCCCAGGCTTCGCTGTAGCCATCGCCTTCAAAACAAATTTTTCTGGAATCAGAAATATACTGGCGTAACACACGCATGATGGCGCCTTCTTTACTTTCGCCGCCTTTAATCAGTTTATCAACTTCTGTTTTGAATTCAATGAGCTGTTGACCCATGATGGTGTTCATAACGGTCATGGATTGCGCGCAGTTGGCAGAAGAGCCTACGGCACGGAATTCAAATTTGTTTCCGGTAAACGCAAAAGGCGAGGTGCGGTTGCGGTCGGTATTATCCAACATCACATCCGGAATCTTGTTATGAATATCCAGTTTCAGATTGGCGTTCGTCAGTTCATCATATTTTCCTTTGGCAACGCGCTTTTCAATCTCGTCCAGCACATTGGTCATGTAAGAACCAATAAAAGCCGAAATGATTGCCGGTGGTGCTTCGTTGGCGCCTAAACGATGATCGTTATTGGCCGATGCGATAGCCGCACGCAACAAATCCGCATTTTCACTTACCGCCTTAATCACGTTTACGAAGAAGGTCAGGAATTGCAGGTTATTCTTCGGTGTTTTACCCGGACTTAGCAAGTTTTTGCCCGTGTCGGTACCCATACTCCAGTTGTTATGCTTTCCACTGCCATTGATTCCTGCAAATGGCTTTTCGTGTAACAGCACACGCAACTTGTGACGTCGCGCTACGCGTTCCATCAAATCCATCAGCAGCGAATTATGGTCAACAGCCACGTTCACTTCTTCAAACATTGGCGCACATTCAAACTGCGCCGGAGCCACTTCGTTGTGCCGGGTACGTACCGGAATACCTAGTTTATGACACTCTGCTTCCAGATCCAGCATATAGGCATAAACCCGCTCAGGAATGGTGCCAAAGTAATGATCTTCCAGTTGCTGACCTTTTGCCGGTGAATGCCCAATCAATGTTCTTCCCGTAAACATTAAGTCAGGACGGGCATAAAACAAGGCCTCATCAATAAGAAAGTACTCTTGTTCCCAACCCAGCGTAGCCGTTACCCGTGTAGCTTCTTTATCAAACAAATGAACTACTGGCAAAGCGGCCTGCTCTAAAAAGGCCGACGATTTCATCAGGGGCGCTTTATAGTCTAGCGTTTCACCGGTATAAGAAATGAAGATGGTGGGGATGCATAACGTTTTACCATCACCAATTTCCATAATGAAAGCTGGCGAATTCGGATCCCAGGCTGTATAGCCACGCGCTTCAAAAGTGGCACGAATACCACCGCTCGGAAAAGATGACGCATCCGGCTCTTGTTGAACTAATGCATCGCCACTGAATACTTCGATAGCGCCATCACCTTTTGGCATGAAAAACATATCGTGCTTTTCTGCTGTCAAACCGGTAAGCGGCTGAAACCAATGGGTGTAACTGTTCGCGCCTTTTTCCATGGCCCAACGCTTCATACCTGCCGCCACCGAATCGCTGATTTCACGACTTATTTTATGCCCGGTTTTTACCGCTTCACGAACTGCTTTGTAAGCTTCGTCAGACAAGTAATCGCGCATGGCCTTATCGGTGAAAACATTGGCAGCATAGTAGTCGCTTACTTTACTGCCGGGAAGGCGTGGACGAACCACTTCGCGATTCACCACCGTTTCAATTGCTTTTTTACGTGCGTTGGTCATTTTAGAAGAATTGTTTTAAAAATTCGGGACAATTCTACGTAAAAAATTGATGATATATTAAAAAATAGACCTTCCTAACGAAAAATTAATGTGTTTTCGGTAGAATTATATAAATATAAAAAAATATAATATGTAAAGATTTACGTCTTGCGTAGTCCCATTGCACCGGCCAACAGCAAGAACAGCATCGGAATTACCTTATACCGCACTACAGCTCCTATAATTGGAACGGAAATGCCGATCACCAAATAGCACGATAAGGAGAAGGCGACGAGGGTAACCAACCAAGGCCAGGCACTTCGTGCGGGTTTTTGGTACCACCAGGGAGCAGCCAGCAACACAACTAGCAACACCAAGTTTTCCAATCCAAATAGACGCTCCATAGCACCACCTGAGAAGGGCAGGGGTTTAACTACGGTATTCACGAATGCCTGAGGGAGATATTGCAGCCAGCTATTGCAGGAGGGTGACGCAAATACGGTATCCGTGAGAGAGCCTGCGTGCATGGTGTTTCCTAATGCGATGAACTCATTGCGCTTTTGTATCATTCCCACGGTTAATGTACACCAGTGCTGCTGCATCCAAAAAAGTATTCCTATCCATAAAGGCACAGTGAGCCACCGCCACAATTGCTGCTTTCTGATAAAGAGATGAATTGTTAAACTAAATAGCGCAGCACCGGTAAAGGCCAAGGCAAACAGCGGTTTGGTGATGTAGATAATGCACGACGCAAACAATGCCGTTATGCTGGCTTTTATAAAGTGACTGCCCGAAAGCAAGCGCTGCAACGCCAGGAATAAGAATCCGAATGCCGTAAGCAATATGGTTTCTTTCAACATACCAGAGGTCCAGAACAAAATGGAAGGAACAAAAAACAATATGGCGATGTGTAACCGTTCATTAGGGATGTATGATCTTAAACCCTTGAATAGGGCTATACTGCCGCAGAAGGAAAAAAACGCAAACCATAAAGCATGTACGTAAATGGACCCTGTTGAAATCAAACCCAGAACCGCGTTGATTCTAATCATCAAGGTGTTGCTTGACTCCAAAAATCCGGCGTTCGATTTGTCGAAATGATGTGTTTTGGCCAGAATTGCTGCAACCTGCGGATCGGTGCGATCGAAATGTATTCCGCTTACAATCTTTAAAAACGTCAGTGGCCGTGAAGCCGCGCTTTGGCAGATTGCCATAGCATCATCAAAAAATTTATAGATATCTGCATTACCGCGGTCGGTGTAATAAACGGTATAAACCAACACAATGCCCATTGAAGCTACAGTCTTCAAGGCAAACAAGCTCCATAACGTTTTGCGGCTCCATCCGGTGCTGTGGAAAAATGGCGCACGGGCAATGATCCATAGAAATCCAATAAAATAGAAACAAAATAGCAACGTCATCTGCCCACTAACATACAAAAGAAATTAGCTGTAAGTTGCGCATATTTTCATGCAGCAAACCATCACCAATACGTCGTTAACGCGATTAGCGTCAACAGTTTTCAATTTCCTGATTGCCATGGGTATTTCACGTTACCTGGGTCCCAAAATCAAGGGAGATGCGACCATTATTCTTACCACGATTAGTTTCATTGTTTTTTTCTGCTCAGTTATTGGTGGGCAGTCACTGGTGTATTTGATGCCGCGTTTCAATGCCGCAAAACTGGTTTGGCCTTCCTACCTGTGGGCATTTGTTGTTTGCACAGCATCCTTTCTGGTGATGTCATTTTTCCATCTTTTCACGTATAAAAGATGTTTTAATATCAGTTTGTTGTCTTTGTTATTTTCTGGCGTAAATATTCACGCATCTGTGCTGCTCGCCCGGCAGGAAATCAGCAAGTATAATTGGGTGTATGCCTTACCAGTGTTGCTTACGCTTTGTGCCTTGGTGTTTTTCTTATACTTCGGAACGAACAATAGTATTTACCCTTATCTCTATTCCCTTTACATAGCGTATGGCATAACGCTGGTTATCAGCTTGTGGTTTTGCAGGCATGCGATAGAAGCGATTGACTGGCATCACGTTTTTCATGATATTGATGAATCGCTGAAGCATGGCAGTAGTTATCAGCTCTTGGAACTGCTGCAATTGTTGTGTTTCCGATTGTATTTTTATTTGCTCTATCACCTGCAGGGCGCATACGATTTAGGCTTGTATTCCGTTGGCGTATCGTTGGCTGAATTTGGATGGGTGTTTGCCAGAAGTGTGAGCACCGTTCATTATGCAGATTTTAGTAATGAAAACGGCCATGCTATTAAAGTGAGGCAAACCATCCGATACATAAAGTTTACTGCAGTGGTATCAGGATTGATTTTGTTTCTTGTTGCGGCATGTCCGATTTCTGTATACGGAATAGTTTTTGGCAACAAATTCATGTATGTAAAATACACGGTGAAGTGGTTATTGCCTGGTGTTTGGGTGTACAATGCTGCTTTGGTGATTCAGAGCTACTATCTTAGTCGCGGGCAATATAGCAAGCTGATTGGCGCGCATATTGTTGGTTTGTTCTTTCTGGTTTCATTTTGCTATGCCTTAATTCCAACCTATTATTTTTCGGGAGCCAGCCTGGCCGCGTCATTTTCTTTTTTCATCACTTCAGCCATGTTACTGATGATGTTCCTGTATGATTCCGGCAGTAGCCTCAAACAGTTTAGATGGAACCGCGAGGATACTGCCGTAATCAGAAAAATCTTGCGAATTAGTGCATCGGCGTGATGGTACCTGTAATTTTACGCTTCTCCGTTTCGCCGTACAGTTGCACTTCGATTTGATAAGTATAGGAATCCATTTGAACTTCCTTGCCTTTGTACTTGCCATCCCAACACACGGTGCATGGTTGACCAACAATACCGTTCGGCATATTGTCATTTACGTAAACCTGCTCGCCCCAGCGATTGAAAATCTTTGTTGCAATTTGTTTTGCGCCTAGTATGTTCACTTCAAAGTAATCATTCAGGCCGTCGCCATTGGGTGTAAAAGCGGTTGGAATGAAGTAAATGAAGTCCTTTTTAACAGTGATCCGAACCGTGTCGAATTCCACGCAATTGGTGCTATCGATGGCACTCACCACAAAATCAGTGGTGCTATCTACAATGGCAACGGGATTCGAACAATTCAGGCAGCTTAAGTGGGCATCCGGCAGCCATTCAAAACCTTTGATGCCATAGATTGAATAAGCTGTTGCTTGTAACTGTACGGGTTCGTTATTACGGGCAATAGCATCTGTTCCGGCATTAACGCGTATTTGGGACGGTTGGGCAATCGAGAAAAGTGCTGATCCCGCGCATTTATTAATATCCTCGGCCACCACTACATAATTGGCAGCAGTTAAACCTTGAAACACGCTATCGCCGCCGTTGAAGACGCCATTCAGGTAATAATGATATCCGGGATTTCCGCCACTAGCATGTACCGTTACCGTTCCATCATTTCCACTGAAGCAAGTTACGTTGGTTGGGAAGAAATTCACATTAACAGGAGTTGGTTCAATCAGCGCTACGCTGTCTGCATGTTTACATCCGTTACCATCGGTAATCACCACCTGATAAGTCACATTGCCCGCCAGCTTAATAGCCATTACGCCAGTTTGCGCCGGATTGGTATTCCATAGGTAAGAATAGGGTGGCGTTCCACCCGCCGGACTCACTACCGCAAATCCTGTGGCGTTACCATTACAATCAGGATTATTCCCAGCTACTGATGATAATAACGCCGGTGGTTGTTGTATGGTGTATGAAGCGGTAGCCGTACAGTTATTCAAATCAGTAATGGTCAACTGATAACTTCCACCGGTTAATCCTGAAATTGAGGATGAGGCCAACCCATTGCTCCAGGCATAGGAGTAAGGTGGAATGCCACCCGCAACCTTGGTTGTAATACTTCCATTCGCATCACCGAAACATTTCAAAACAGATACAGAATCGGTAATGATAATCTGGTCGGGCTGGCCAATAAAGGCTGAACCCGCTATGATACAACCATTTTTATCGGTTACAGTAAGTGTGTAGAATCCGGAAGGCAACAAATCGGCTATAGCTGTAGTGGCTCCATTCGACCAGAAATAAGTGTAAGGCGGCGTGCCTCCAGATGGAATAGAAACTGCTCTTCCGTCGTGAGCGCCATAACATTTTGCATCTACGCTATTTATCAGCAATCCCAGGGCCGCAGAAGGTCCAGTGATATTGAAAGTGCCATTCGCTGTGCAGCCATTTTTATCTGTTACTATTACAGCATAAGCGCCTCCAGCCAAATGAGAAATATCCTCAGTAGTTGCACCGTTCGACCAATTGAATGAATAGGTTGGTACACCACCTGCGATACTAATCATGACAATGCCGGATGAATCGCCGTAGCAACTTTGGTTTTCAATGTTTTCAATGCCAATTTGCAGCGTATCAGGCTGAGTAATAGTAACGGTTCCTGTAGCACTGCAATTGTTCCCATCGGATACCGTCAAGGCATAAATACCGGCTGTGGCGTTGGTGATATCAGATCCTGAAAAAGTTGTTGGATTCCAGGTATAGGTATAGGTTCCATTTCCACCGGATACTGCTGTTGAAATCACACCGGTATTTCCGCCATAACAAAGTACTGGTTGAACCGTATCAAACAACAAGGTCATTGCAGCAGGAGATGTAATTGTAAATACTGCATTGGCTGTACAACTGTTCAAATCGGTGATGTTTACGGTGTAAACGCCGGCCGCCAAACCAACCGGATTAAGGCCTGAATAACCATTTGACCAGAAGATATTATACGGCGTGGTACCACCCGAAACGGTTAGCTGTACGCTGCCGTCGTTTGCTCCGTTGCAGGTTACATTAGTGGCAATGCCCGAAACAGACAATGGGGCTGTAGGCTGACTAATTGTTGTACTTACGGTGTCGGTACAACCTTTAGTATCTGTTACGGTTACCTGATAATTACCAGCTCCTAATTGCGTTAAATCTTCTGTTGATGCGTATGCCGAGCCATTCTTTGTCCAATTGAATGTGTATCCCGGACTACCGCCGCCTACGGTTAAATTAACTGATCCCGAATTCTGACCATTACACAAAACCTGATTTACCGATTCGAGATACGCATCAAGCAACGGTGGATCGTTCAATTGAACTGTTGCGCCGAAATCGGGAACCTGACATATACCATCGTTTACCTTAATTAAATAAAGCCCTTGACCTAATCCAGTGAAAACGTTGGATGATTGATAGGTGGCACCATTATCTTTAGAAAAAGTAAGTGTAGAACTATTCGGGCTCGAAGCAGTTACTGTAATTGAACCATTGTTAGCACCGAAGCAGGAAGGTTGCATGTAGCTAATATTCTGAATATTAGGTTTGGCTACGCGAATGGTTATTTCTCTGTAACTCCAGCTTTTTTTGGTGTCATCGGTATTACAAGTATATACTCGGTATGTAGTGGTTTGGCCGGTGAACACAGTGTAAAATGAATCCTGCGTTTGTTGCAGGAAATATTCTGTTCCTCCTTGAACTCGATACCAGCGATATTCCCCGTTAAAAACCGCTCCGCCAGTATGCATGGTCGCATATCCGGGATCACACAATATGGGCTGATCAGCGTATAGCGTATCCGGGCAAGGTGAAGTCCAATTGGTGTAATAAGTCACCCCGTAGTTGTCACTGCCGCATGCCGAACCGTAAGAATTCTGATTGAAAATACCGCGATAGATATCTACGTAGGGAACCCCAACACGAAAATCGCTATAGTTATTCGGTCCCATTTGATTGTCGCAATGGGCATTATCTGCAGAACATTGAAGACAGAAAATATTGAAGACGGTTGAGCAGTTACACGGATTATGGTATACATCGCGCTGGCATTGATCGCATGCGCCGCTGGTGCAAATTCCTAAAAAAGTTCCGGTGCAGCGAAAGCAATCATAGCAGTTGGCTTGCCATCCTTCAAAACCCCATTGTAAACCAAGTGGAGCGGGATTTGGCCCTAAAGTGTTTGGAGATCCATAGGTGAAAATTTTCTGCTCATTGATACCCTTGGTATACGGTACGGCATCGAAGTCACCCACATCATATTGATAGGGAGATGCGGCCTGCGACGTACCGCCGCCGGGGTAATAGAACCAGTCATTTCCGTCGAGGTTGGGATAGTCACGCAATTTAAAACGCTGTTGCATTTCGTTCGCGCCCAATTCCGCCGGGCCGTCGTCATTGGTCCACAGGTTATTGACCTTTACGGTAACGCGCATATTGCCGTCACGACCAGCTTGTGCTAATGAAACAACAGAAATCAGTAGTAGTCCGAATACAAATATCGATGGTATAATTCTTTTCATGGATGTCGATTTAATGGGTTCCCTGATTGTTTTCTTCGTCGGTTTTTTCTTTCAGATATCCGTCCAAATGTTCCGGATCATACTTCTTGAAATAACCTACTTTGTAATACCGGTAGTACCAGGCCTTCAGATATTGTTCGTAGCGGACTTGGTCTAAACTTGGGTTGCCAGATTGAAAGGCCTGCGGTTGTGGTTCCACCTTCCCTGGTTCAAAAACCAGATATGCCGAGTCGGTACTATATGATTGTACCGTGATGTATTCCCGATAGTAGGGATTAGAGGCGGTCAATTTCGGATGATTCAAAATAGCTTCGTACTCTTTTACGTAAAGTACCATCCAGTCTGATAAAGCTGCAGCAAATTGATTTTCGGCAACCGCTACGGCAACCACAGGATTTACCTTTGGAAAATGAGGGGCTACCGCGGACAATTCTGCCTGACTCATTCCGCTGCGTTCAATCCATTTCATGAAAGGATTTGAAAAGGCTTTTGGCGCTTCTTCATTTTCCTTTTTCAACCCCAAATCAACTAAAGAGGGGTTCAGCTTTTGAATAGCTTCTAATTTAAGAAAGGCACCAACTTCGTTTGGAAATGCAACCATCCATGCTTTGCGCTGTGCCGCAAATTGTAGCATTTGGTTATCTGTTTTCACGGTAGTGTATGTTGGAAAATGAGGCGCTGCTTTGTGCAACTGTGCGGCCTCTAACCGTGCAAACTGAATGAGCGCAATCCAGCGGTCGGGTTCAGCCGCATGTAATTGGGTGGATAACAGACTTACACCCAGAAGACAATTATAGAATTTCTTCATATCTTGGTTTTGTGCGTTAAATATACATTTCGGCGGGAAAATAGGAAGAGTAAATCGCCGATTATTTTGACTTTCACGGATTTCCGGGGCCCGGAAACGCATGCTGCTTTTGGTATTCTATCAGCCGGTTCGGTTCGTACAAGCGGTAATAGGATTGCGGCTGATTATCAAAATACCATTTCTTCAAATAGGTCTCATACCGCAAACGGTCTAATTCTGCATTTCCTGATCGGAAGTCTATTTCCTGAGGTATGGCACCTGTTTGCTTCGGTAACTGACGAAATAAATCGGCCGCTGGAACCAGAACGGTAGTATATTTTTGATCCGGTTTTAATCCGGAACTGGGATGTAACTTAGGGTGATTGTTAAAATTGGCCCATTCCTGGGCATACAAAATCTTCCAATCTGCTGCAGCTCGCTGAAAATTGCGCAAATCACGGGTAGTGTCGCCAGTATTCCACCACTTCGGAAAATGTGGTGCAAAACTGTGCAATTCCTTTTCGCTGATGTACGCGTACTTAAGGCGCTGCCACAAGGGGTCAGGCAATAACTCCTCCCGATACAACTTCTCATCCAATCCTAAATCGCCAGGAGCTGGATTTATAGCTGCTATTTCAGGGGAGTGCATGAAATTGGTTAACTCGGATGGCGAACTTTTGAACCACTCATACCGGGCTTTTACAAAATTTTTATAATCCTGTTCAGATGAAAATCCGTTTTCATACTTTGGAAAGTTTGGGCAAAGCAATCGAAACTTTGCAGGAGCCATTCCGGAAGCTGCAATCAAATTAATCCAGTTGTCGCGTTTAGAAAATTCATCACCTCCGGCGGAAACGATCGCAAATGAACAAGAAAACAAAAATATAGCGAACCATTTTTTCATCAGGCGAAGATGAATAAATCTGCGGAAAAATAAGCTAAATCAATCCCAACTGAATCACCTGGGATGCGCCTTCATATTCAGCAGGTTCGTTAGACGCGATGACAATCAGTTTACCCGATTGTTGTTTCAATTCGTTGTGATACCAATGCTTCCAGACATCGTCAAAATTGGCGGTAGGTTCATCCAGTAGCAAAATGGTTGCCTTTGAATACAAGGCAAGTGCCAACTTAAGCCGCTGTTTCATTCCCGAAGAACAATGTCGGATTTCTTTGGTACGTGCTATTTGCAATTCCTGTATCAAATCGTTCCCGGCAATCGATAACCCTTTCAGTTTGGCATGAAAATGAACTAGTTCTTCAACTGTTAGTTCTTCCGGTAACTCTACATAGGGTGCACTAATGGCCACTAACTGACTCACCTCCTCTGGAGGCACCGGATTTACCAGTTGATAGGAAATCGTTCCGCGGTCGGGCGACATATACCCGGCAATGATTTTGATTAAGGTAGATTTTCCGGAACCATTAGCACCTACAATGGCATATCGATTTCCTTGAGTGAACAAGGCATTGATCTCCTTAAAAATGGTGGTAGCACCAAACTTTTTAGCTACGTCGTGTAATTCAATCGTTAAACCCGCAGCAGACATTATTCTTCAAACTTGCTGTTGAATCCTTTCATAATACCGCGCACACTTTCGCGAATAAAAGATACGATTTCATCTTTTTCCGGGCTGTCTCTGATTTCCGTTTCAACCAATTTAATGGCGTTGGAAACGTTGAGCCCCCGAACGTAAATGATTCTATAGATATCCAGAATGTGGTTAATTTGTTCTGTAGTGAATCCGCGGCGGCGAAGGCCGATAGAATTGACCCCGGCATAACAGGTAGGATGACGGGCCGCGCGTACAAAAGGAGGAATATCCTTATTCACTAAACTCCCTCCGGATAGTATGGCATGCCGCCCAATTTTTACGAATTGCTGAATGTTGCAGGCACCACCAAGAATGGCATTGTCTTCTATAGTAATGTGACCGGCAAGATTGGTATTGTTGGCCAGAATGCAATTATTGCCAATGGAGCAGTCATGCGCAATGTGCACATAAGCCATTAACATCGAGTTATTGCCAATCTTGGTGGTCATGCTGTGCTCTGTTCCGCGGTTGATGGTCACAAACTCGCGAATCACCACATTGTCGCCAATTTCAACCAGTGTCTGTTCTCCTTTATACTTCAGGTCCTGAGGAATGGCAGAAATCACCGCGCCCGGGAAAATCTTACAGTTCCGACCGATGCGCGCCCCTTCCATAATGGTAGCGTGTGGACCAATCCAGGTGCCTTCGCCAATTTCCACATCTTTACTAATGGAGACGAATGGTTCAATGATGGCGGTTTCCGCCACTTTAGCGCCAGGATGTATGAATGAGAAAGGTTGATTCATGTTGATTCGTAATAACTGCGAAAAACAGCTTTTATTGTTTGGCGGCTAGTTTTTTTCGATCTACAATTTGAGCCATCAGTTCTGCTTCGGCCACCAGTTTGTTTCCAACGTATGCCGAACCTTTCATCTCTACCAGGCCACGGCGAACGGGCGCAATCAACTCCAGCTTAAACAAAATCGTATCACCGGGAACCACCTTATGCTTGAACTTAGCCTTATCGATTTTTAAAAAATAGGTATCATAATCCTCGGGATTGGGTACTTCGTTTAATACCAGAATACCTCCGGTTTGTGCCATGGCTTCAATCTGCAAAACCCCGGGCATCACAGGATTTCCGGGGAAGTGCCCATTAAAGAATTCTTCATTGCTGGTCACATTTTTAAGACCGATTACCGTTTTCTTGTCTACATAAATCACCTTGTCAATCAATAAGAATGGATAGCGGTGTGGCAATAACTTCTTAATACCTTCAATATCTACCACTGGGGGCGTATTCGGATCATAAACCGGCACATCAGTTTGCCGCGCTTTCTTGATGAATGCCTTGATCTTCTTTGCAAATTCCACATTTGACTTATGTCCGGGTCGTGTTGCAATAATATTGGCGTTTATGGGTGTTCCAATCAACGCCAAATCGCCCAACACATCCAGCAATTTATGCCGTGCTGGTTCATTAGGATGGTGCAGTTTTACATTGTTCAGAATACCTTCCTTCACCACAGTGATGTCAGGCTTGTTGAAAAGCCGCTGCAACTTGGCATATTGTTCCTGCGACACTGGCTTATCTACTATTACAATGGCATTATTGACATCGCCGCCTTTAATTAAGCCCGTATCGTACAAATATTCCAATTCATGCAGAAAACAAAAGGTTCGTGCTGCACAAATTTCTTTCTTGAAATCAGCCAGATTATTCAGGCTGGCGTGTTGCTGCCCTAAAACTTCTGATTTGTAATCAACCATAGTAGTAATCCGGTAATGATCACTGGGCATGGCCAACATTTCTACGCCATTTTCCTTATCGTAATAGCTGAAAGTTGAACGCAACTCAAAAACGTCTCGCGGCTCGGCTTGTTCCTTGATACCTGCTTTTTCCAGCACCTTCACAAATTCAATCGCGCTTCCATCTAAAATCGGCACCTCCGGGCCATTGAGTGTAATCAGCACATTATCTATCTGTAGGCCGGCCAATGCCGCCATGACATGTTCCACTGTGCTCACCCGCGCGCCCGCTTTTTCCAGCGTGGTGCCGCGTTCAACGGTTGTTACCAGATCGCAATCTGCTGGAATAACTGGTTGTTCCGGCAAATCGATGCGCTGAAACTTAATGCCATGGCCGGGTTCGGCCGGATTAAAAGTTAAAGTTACGGCATGCCCGGTATGTAATCCTACGCCATCAATGGCAATGGGGGCCTTTATGGTGTGCTGAAATGAATTCATTCTTTCAAAAGTTGTCAAAAGTAGCATTTTTGAAGAGTTATGTTGAAGCAGGTAGCATCGGTTGTAGCAAAGCGGCATTTTGCCATGCGCATGAAGCGAATTGATGCTTATCGGAATCATCCGCTGCAGGCGCAGCAACAACTTTTCAAAAATTTATTGACACGCGGTGCACAAACCGTTTGGGGACAACAACACCAAATCCAGGCGTCGTGGAGCTATGAGCAATTTGCAAAGTGCATTCCGCTGCAGGATTACAATAGTTTGTTGCCTTTTATTGAACGCTCCCGTGAGGGCGAACGGGATGTGCTTTGGCCTGGAGTTACGCGTTGGTTTGCTAAATCAAGTGGCACTTCCGGAGCACCCAGCAAGTTCATTCCCGTTACTGATGAGGGATTAGAACAATTGCATATCCGAACGGGAAAAGATTTTCTGAGTTGCTTTTTACATCAGGTACCGTCAAGCAGATTTTTTATGGGGAAGGGTTTGGTAATGGGCGGAAGCTGCTATCCTGAAAACCGCGCTTTTACGGGTGACGTATCGGCTATTCTCATGAAAAATTTACCAGGTTGGATACAACACTATCGTACCCCGGGTTTAGAGGTTGCCCTAATTCCTCAATGGCAGGAAAAGCTGGATGCCATTGCACGGACTACCTCGCGCCAAAATATCACCAATATCAGCGGTGTGCCATCCTGGACGTTGCTCTTGTTACAACGGGTGCTGGATCTTACCGGAGCAAAAGATATTGGTACGCTTTGGCCTGAATTGGAATTCTACGCGCACGGTGGTGTTAGCATGTTGCCGTATCGTTCTTCATTCGAAGCGTTAGTGGGTAGAAAGATGAACTACTTCAATGTGTACAACGCCTCTGAGGGATTTTTTGCCTTTCAGGATGTTATTGATGCTGATGATATGTTACTGGCCTGTGATAACGGCGTTTTTTACGAATTCATTTCGCTGGGCAGTGGTTCCCATGGGGATGTAGTGCCGCTGGAGGCTGTAACCACGCAGGTACCGTATGCGATGGTGATTACTACGAATTGCGGGTTATGGCGTTATCAGCTTGGCGACACTATTCAATTTACCAGTTTGTTTCCTCACCGGATTCAGATTACTGGTCGTACACAGCATTTCATTAATGCTTTTGGAGAGGAAGTGACGGTAGCCAATGCCGATAGCGCAATTGCGGCTGCTGCGCATCAAACAGGAGCCATGGTTCGTGAGTATACGGCTGCCCCTTGTTTTATTTCAGGTCATAGAGGTTGTCATGAATGGGCGATAGAGTTTCTGCAGCCACCGGCTAATCTCGATTTATTTACGCACGCACTAGACCTTGAATTGCAACTTCGGAATAGTGATTATGCGGCGAAGCGTTCTGGCGATTTGCTAATGACGATGCCCATTGTTCACGAGGTTGCACCAGGGCGCTTTTATGCATGGCTGCAGCAGGAACGACAATTAGGCGTTCAACAAAAGTTGATGCGATTGCACCAATCGCGCCAATTTCTGGAAGCTATTCTCCGTTGATACTTCCAGACTTTTTCTTACTTTCATACAGGAAAAGGGTACGTGAATTATGGGAGAAGAAGTTGTGATGACGAGGCTTGCGGCTGATTTTGAGTCCATCGTGGATATATCTCCCTTCCCGATAGTGTTGCATCGCAACGGCATTATCCGATACGCCAACAAACTCATTCTGGATTTACTAGGCACCACCGATGATTCTCGTTTAATCAATCGAAACCTTCTGGAGTTTGTTTACCAGGATGACCGTGCGATGTTGGCTTCTCGGATTGCGGAATCGGTTGATCTGGCCGGACCCAATACAGTAGCGCTCATTCGCTTTGTGGATGTACATGGTCAGATTATTCCCATCCAATGCAGAAGCACGGATGTTCAGTTCCGCGGTGAGGCCTGCCGGCTGGTTTATGTTTATAATTTCGATAATGTTACCCTGGCGGCTGAAAGGGAACGACAGCAGCGGGAACTCGATTTATCGAATTACAGAAGTTTTCAGGAGAAGGTAAATGCGGTTTCTCCAGTTTCTATATCCATCTTAGATGTTCAAACGCTTGAGGCCATATATCGGAGTGTTGATATGGCCAAGTGGTTAAAGTATGAGCCTGAAAAATTGCCCAAAGGGGCATTAGCCCTGATTCATCCCGATTATCATCCACAGGCTAAAAATTATGTTGCTGAGTTATTGCGATTAGAAGACGGCGCTGTGGCTACCGATGTATTCCCTGTGGTAGAAGGAACTGGTTCTATTCGGTATATGCTGTCAAGGGGTTCAGTTTTTCTTCGCGACGAGCAGGGCGTTCCCCGGCAGGTATTGATTGCTCTGAGTGATGTAACGGATCTGAAAAATACCGAATCACGTTTAGGTGAAATTGAGGAATCCAGAAAAGCCATTCTATGCGCCATTCCGGATATGGTTTTTACTGTGGGTAATGACGGGATTATTGTAGATTTTTATCCCAATGAATCACACCGGGAATTGCTGGGTGATATGCAGTTTGTAGGACAGTCTATTGCTTCCATTGTTCCTGAAAATCAGCATGGACTTTTATTTCGAACGATGCAGCGGGCTATTTCCGAGCAAACGCTGCAATCCATGGAGTTTGAGCAGGAAGAACAACACTTCACGTTCTACTATGAATTTCGTATCAGTCCGCTGAACGATCATCAGGTGATTGTTATCGTTAGAGATGTCTCAGATATTAAAGCGGTTCAGCGTAAGCTTGATCAAACTAACCGTGAGTTGTTTGAAAAGAACCAACAGTTAGAACGATACATCACGTCGAACACCGAGCTGGAAAAATTTGCCTATATCGCCTCACATGATTTGCGGGAGCCGCTGCGTTCGCTCACTGGTTTTGCGCAATTGTTGCAGCGAAGAAATGAAGGTAAGCTCACGCCAGAATCAGAGGAGTTTATTCAGAACATTATTACCGGCGCTGGCAGGATGAATACCCTTATTAGCGGGCTATTAGATTTTTCACGTGTAAGTACCTCGGGCAAGCCGTTTACCATCGTTAATCTTCCTGATTTATTGAAAAAGGTGCAGGCTGATTTGAAAACGAGTATTGAAGAAAACGAAGCATCGATATTGTATTTCGATTTGCCGGAAGTTTACTGCGATGAATTACAGATTCGTCAGTTGTTTCAAAACCTCTTCAGCAATGCCATCAAATTTCATGCGCAAGCGAAGCCGGTGATTAAGGTTACGGCAGAAAGCAAGGATAAGCACTGGTTGTTTAAGGTAGAAGATAATGGTATTGGAATGGATATGAAATACCGCGATCAGGTGTTTCAATTGTTTACCCGTTTGCATTCCCATGATAAATATCAGGGTTCTGGTATCGGCTTATCCATTTGCCGGAAAATTACCGAACGCCACAATGGGCAAATTTGGCTGGAATCGGCGCCTGGTAAGGGTACTACGGTTTTCTTTACGCTTCAGAAGTAATCAATACACCAGGAACGCAGGATTGATGATATCTGGCTTATTGTATTGCAATGGAATGCCTTCCGGTGTTACTACCTTTCTTCCTGCGTATATGGCTACCGCATGTGCCGCTGCTGTATCCCATTCTGATGTTGGACCAAATCTGGGATAAATATCTGCCAATCCGGCCGCAACCCGGCACGTTTTAAGCGAACTTCCTACGGCAGTGGTCGTAACGGTTTTACCTTGTTCGTGTAATCCATTTAAAAAATCAGCAGTCTCCTTTGTTGCATGTGAGTTGCTTACCAGTGCGTGCACCTCACTTTTTTCAATGTAGTTCGTATAGTTGGTGGATAGTTTTTGAAAGAAAACCCCATTACTGTTCCATTCATGCGGTTCACTGGCGGCTACCGATTTGTAACTGCCCATTTGCTGACCACCTAAGTACCATTCGTTCAGTGCCGGCGCATATACCATTCCGAAAACGGGCATGCCATTTTCAATGAGCGCAACATTCACTGTAAAACCAGTATCGCCACGAATAAATTCTTTGGTGCCGTCTAAGGGATCAATCAACCAAACCGACGACCATTGCCGACGTATTTCGTACGGTGGCAAGGGCGATTCTTCAGTTATAAAATGAGCGCCGGAATAGCGATTGCCTATGGCAGCCACCAAAAAATTGTTGGCCTCGCGGTCGGCAATGGTCACCGGCGAGTCATCACTTTTTCTGTCAATAAACACCTCACGCCGGAACCATCTCATGATACCCGCACCGGTTTCCTGCATCAACGTAACGAAGAAATGTAAATCTGCTTGTTGCATTTGCGATGGCCAAAGCACCTCCCAAAATAATTACTTTTGCGCCAATATGAATCTAGCCAACATTTTAACGGTTACCTTCACCCTATTTGCGGTTATTGATGTGATTGGCGGATTGCCCGTTATCATCAGTTTGAAGAATAAGGAAGTAGAATTCCGACCGTTGACGGCTACGTTGTTTGCAGGCTTTCTGATGGTGTTGTTTCTTTTTGTAGGCGAATCATTGCTGAAGTTGATGGGTGTAGATGTACCTTCATTTGCTGTAGCCGGTTCGATAGTCATTTTTATTTTGGGAATTGAGCTGGTATTGGGTATTAATTTGTTTAAACAAGACCCTAATATGGGCAAGACGGGTAGTATTGTTCCGTTGGGATTTCCGCTTTTAGCGGGTTCCGGAACGCTGACTACCATTATGTCGCTTCGGTCGGTTTACAGCCTGCCGGAAATTCTCATCGGCATTTTACTGAATCTGGTAGTAGTTTATGGCGTGTTGCATTCGGTTTCATGGCTGGAAGAAAAAATAGGTGAGGCGGCGCTGGGCGCCATGAAAAAATTCTTTGGCGTTATTCTGATCGCTATTGCAGTGAAAATCTTCGTTGCGGCCATGCAACTGATTCACTTGAAATTCTAGTTGTTCTTATCCCAAACGTAGTAGGAGCGCTGGGCAGTAGGGTACACCACGATATTAGCAATATTGACGTGTGGCGGCGTATTGCAAACGTAAAGAATGGTTTCTGCGACATCTTCAGGTTTGAGTGGTTGGTAACCTTCATACACCTTACGCGCTTTGTTTTTATCGCCGTGAAAACGTACCTCACTGAATTCTGTTTCACAAGCGCCGGGGTCAATAGAGCAACACCTTAAAGCCGTACCCGCTAAATCAAGGTTGATGCTTTCATTCAGGGCTTTTACGGCGAATTTAGTGGCGTTGTAAACATTTCCTTCCGGGTAAACTAAATGGCCGGCTGTGCTGCCAATATTGATAATGTGGCCGATATTGCGGGCTACCATTAGTGGTAACATCGCGCGAGTTATAAACAACAATCCTTTAATATTAGTATCAATCATGCGTTCCCAATCGCTTAGCAGGCCTTCGTAAATTTTATCCTTTCCTGAAGCCAATCCGGCATTATTGATCAGAATATCGGGTATGATACCAGAGTCAGATAAGTCGTTGGCCATTTTCACGGCATCGTTGAATGAGCGCACATCGAAGGCGTAAGTTTTTACCTCAGTGCCGTATTTTTCATGCAGTACATGCTGCGCAGCCTCCAGGCGCTCTTCCCGCCGACCTGTAAGAATCAGCGAGGCGCCGTTTTTCGCCATTAATTCGGCGGTAGCGCGGCCAATGCCGCTGGTGGCACCGGTAATCAACACCCATTTCCCTTTTATCATGCCACGAACGTAGGGTTTATTCTTCAATTGGAAAATGTGGAACCATTACCTTTGGGGTATGAAGAAATTGCCGATTTCCAGCATTACCGTGCGCGATGCGCATCCCGATACGCCGTTAACGCATGTTGCGCCTGTGTACTTGTCATCTACCTACATCTATGAAAGTGCTGAGCACGCCAGCAAGGTTTTTGAAGGAAAGGAAGAAGCGTTTATTTATTCGAGATGGTCGCATCCTAATGCGGTTCTTGTGGAAGAAAAATTAGCAGCGCTGGAAGGCTATGATCTGCCAAAACCCGCACAGGCATTGGCATTCAGCTCAGGGATGGCGGCTATTTCGGCGTTGATGCAAACGCTATTACAGGCAGGAGATACGGTGTTGATGCAAGGCAATGTATACGGCACCACCGTAGATTACATCCGGCATACTGAGCAGCAATTAAAGCTCAAGGTGATTTTTTTCGATCCGGCTGATTTGGAGGTAACGCAACGCTTATTACAGCAAGAGCGGCCCCGGTTGATGTATGTAGAATCTCCGGCCAATCCAACTTTGAGTGTGTATGACTTAACGGCTTTGGCTAAACTGGCAAAGCGCACAGGGGCGGTTTCGGTGATAGACAGCACTTTTGCTTCACCACTTTTGCAACGACCTTTAAAACATGGTTTTGATTTGGTAGTGCATTCTTCAACGAAGTATTTAAACGGCCACGGCAATAGTTTGAGTGGTATGGTAGTGGGCCGTAACGAAGCATTAATGCAACGCATCTGGACCACGCGTAAATTGCACGGATCTATTATTGCGCCTTTTGATGCCTGGTTGTTAAATAATGGATTGAAAACTTTTCATCTGCGCATGCCACGGCATTGCGCCAACGCCATGCAAGTGGCGCAATGGTTGCAAAAGCACACATCGGTTGCCGTTGTGCATTATCCCGGTCTGCCTTCGCATCCTCACCACGGGCTGGCGAAAAAACAGATGCATGATTTTGGCGGCGTGTTATCTTTTGAATTAAAAGACGGCATACGAGCCGGAAAGAAGCTGATGAATAGGGTGAAGTGGTGCCAATTGACGGCCTCTTTAGGAACAGCAGATACCTTGATACAGCATCCGGCGTCGATGTCGCATTCATTTGTGCCGCGGGCCCAGCGTTTAAAATATGGCATTGCCGATGGATTAGTTCGGCTGGCTGTTGGCATTGAAGATGCGCAACTGATTATTGATGATTTGCGGGAGGCGCTGAAATAGCCGATCGTTTTTATGAGCACGGCAGGTATCCTTGCAGAAAGCGGTTTCGATAATAGGGTATTTCAGGTAAGGCGGAAGGTTCACTACAATTTTACTTTTCCCCGGCTGCGTTAGCGGGCGCCAGGGGGCCGAAGCGGAGCGGAGGCCGTGCGAAACCGCCATGGGCGGTGAGCACCGAAGCCCGCCACAAGCGGGCGTAGCCCGAAAGCACGCGACCCCGAGCGCCGCGAGGAGCGCAATGGAAACAAATTATGCTCACCTGCTTAGCGGCGCGAGGGGGAACGCCCAAAAACAATGATGAACCGTCAGCAGACTAGCTATTCCAAATCAACGCAGTGATTTACTTCAAGATTTCTGCCGCAGCCTTGATAGCGGCGAAATCTGGCAACACGCCGGGATTTGCGGTTTCTTCGCTGTATACAATCACGCCTTCTTTATCAATCACGTAAGCGGCGCGTTTAGCCACGCCCTTCATGCCAAAAGCGAAATCCTGCAGGTACACATCGTATGCCTGAATCATCTCTTTATTGAAATCAGAAAGCAGATCGAAATTGTACTGTTGCTGTTCGCGGAAAACGGCCAGAGAAAACACCATATCCACGGAAACGCCCAGTACCACACAATTCAGGCCGGTGTAGATGCTAAGGTTATCGCGCATGTGGCACAATTGCTCGGTGCAAACACCGGTAAACGCCGCCGGAAAAAAGTGAATGATTACTGCGTGTTTTCCTTTGAAATCGGCAAGTGAAACTTGTTTTTTATCGGTATTGAACAAGGTGAAGTTAGGTGCGATAGTTCCTTTAGCCAGTGCCATGTTTGATGATTTAAGGCGCGTAAATACGCCATTTTGTTCAATCCTTCAACTGTGTTTCACATGTTCCATGGGCTTATACTTTTTAAACGCCTTGGTTTTTCTGAATTTCTTTAGAACTCCTTCCAGACGGCGCGTTGTTTCAAAATTATAAGTAGTGGAAGTAATGGGTTTATCGTTCTTGAAATATTGAATAGCGTGCCGGCTGTTTTCTAATTTTTCATATCGGTCAGGACCAATTTCTACCTGAGTGATTGTTACTTCTTCGCCATTTCGTTGCGCCTTGGTTTGTTCTGATTTATAGTTTTTAAAACGCTCATCTTCGTCGATGGCGGCCTTGATTAACTCAGAAACCGTTGAGCTATCGGATTTATGTTCGTTCGTTAGAATGGCTTCCAGAAAGGAGGCGGTGATTTCAGGTTTGAGCTGTTTGAGCAGCGACGAGGAGAGTAGTTCAGAATCAGGTGGGAGCGTGGATGGTTCTAAGGCCAGATAAACGGGGAGATTCATTCCTTCTTCGGTCATCCGGTTGACAATTTTTTGGCCGGCCACCCGAAATCCTTTTTTGTAGAACAGCAGGATGTAGTCTTTCTTTTCGTCCATTCTGATAAAAAAGGAACCATCTTCAAAAGAATGGGTTTGCTTGGAAAGTTTCCCATTTTCGAACAAACAAATGAGCACCGAGGTGACCGGTTCTTTACCAACGGCGGCATGGCCATATACTTTGATATGTTGCGCAAAAGCGATTTGTTGACATAGCAACAAGGTGAGGCTTACGATTATTGGACGCATGAAGTGGTGCCGAGGTTTCATCAAAGTAAAACAATCTTATTTTTGCGAGATAAAATAAAGCTATGAAAAATATGTTGTTGCTGGCGGTGATGTTGTCGTCAGTATTAGTTTGGGGGCAGAAGAAAGGGGCGCATTGCGACCCAGAGAAAGAGAAGAATTTTGCATCGCTATCGAAGCCCAATAGTGCCGGTGGTTATGGTGCGGTGATTACCAAGGATAAAGCAGTGACGTTGGCCGAGGTAGAAAAAATGATGAAAGAGAAGCAGGTAGGCGAAATGCCGAATGTTAAGGTGACCGGTGTGGTAACGGGTGTTTGCAAGGCTAAAGGATGCTGGATGGGCATTGATAATTCGCATGGTGAATCAGTACGTGTTCGGTTTAAAGATTACGCTTTTTTTGTGCCGCGCAATTGCGAAGGGCAAACGGTTTTTGCGGAGGGCACGGCCCGTTACGATACCACATCGGTGGAGATGTTGCAGCATTATGCGCTGGATGCCGGCAAGCCAAAGGCTGAAATTGAAAAGATAACGACCCCGAAGATTGAGTTGACGTTTGAAGCCACGGGCGTACTTTTTGAGAAAAAATAATTCCCGAGGCTTGTAATTGAATTTCATAATACTATATTTGCGCTCGCTTTTGCAAAAAAGCCGGGAGATTCTGTAGCTCAGCTGGTAGAGCAATACACTTTTAATGTATGGGTCTCGGGTTCGAATCCCGACAGAATCACGAAGAAACCGCTGGAAGTAAAAACTTCAGCGGTTTTTTGTTTTATGGCGCTTATGTAAGACTTGCGATGAGAGGGCAGGATGAGGTTAACAGCGTCGCAGCAATCAAGCTATATTGAGGGTTCGGGCATAAAGCCCCGGTCTGTGGAATCAAGAAAACAACTATTTCAGGAAGAAGCCATTTAATGGTCAACCCGGGAAGTTTTACGGCTTTCGGATTACTTCATTGAACGGAAAGGATTGGGTTACTGAGGGCAGCGGGCGAAGCGGGATTGATGCGCCCCTTACCGGTTAGCTTGATGAAACCGGCGTTGTTCACGTTGAAACGATATAGGTGAAAGAGTGGTTCAGCTACTGGTGACAATTATGAAGGAAACTGAAGTGAAGGGTTATCTAAGGAGGTATACTACTAAAAGCGTCATACAATAAAAAAGCCGGAAAAACTTCCGGCTTTTACTGCATCTATTCTGTGTGATTATAGTTCGAATTTGATGCCCTGTGCCAGGGGAACGGCCGTTCCGTAATTGATAGTATTCGTTTGGCGACGCATGTAGGCTTTCCACGAATCGCTGCCGCTTTCGCGACCGCCACCGGTTTCTTTTTCACCGCCAAAAGCACCGCCAATTTCAGCGCCGCTGGTGCCGATGTTCACGTTGGCAATACCGCAATCGCTGCCGGCTGCGGAAAGGAATAACTCGGCTTCGCGCATATTGGTAGTCATGATAGCAGAAGACAAACCTTGCGCTACGCCATTTTGCATGGCGATGGCGTCGTTCAGGTGCTTGTACTTCATTAAATACAGAATTGGCGCAAAGGTTTCGTGCTGTACAATTTCCATATCGTTTCGCGCTTCGATAATGCACGGTTTTACGTAACAGCCGCTGCTATATCCTTTTCCTTTCAGAACGCCGCCTTCTACAAAAACTTTTCCGCCCTGATGTTTGGCTTGTTCAATGGCACCAAGGTATTGCTCCACTGCGCCTTTATCGATAAGCGGGCCCACATGATTCTTTTCATTCAAAGGATCGCCAATCCGTAATTGCGCATACGCCTTGGCTAATTTCTTCTTCACCTCTTCGTATCTGCTTTCATGAATGATTAACCTGCGTGTGGTGGTGCAGCGCTGACCGCAAGTACCTACAGCGCCGAAAACGGCTGCCACCAATGATGATTCCAAATCAGCTTCGGGTGTAATGATAATGGCATTATTGCCGCCCAATTCCAGCAAACTTCTTCCCAAACGACCGCCTACCACTTCGCCCACGCGCTTACCCATGCGTGTTGAGCCAGTGGCAGAAACCAGTGGCACATTTTTATCGGCGGCCAGTAATTCACCTATTTTATAGTCACCGGTTACTAAGCAGGATAAACCTTCGGGAAGATGATTTTTCTTGAAAACGTCGGCCACGATTTTCTGGCAGGCTACGGCGCACAAAGGCACTTTTTCTGATGGTTTCCAGATGCACACATCGCCGCAAACCCACGCCAGCATGGCATTCCAGCTCCATACCGCAACCGGGAAATTGAAAGCGCTGATGATGCCTACGGCGCCTATGGGATGCCATTGTTCGTACATCCGGTGCATGGGGCGTTCGCTATGCATAGTGAGGCCATGAAGCTGGCGCGACAGACCCACCGCAAAATCGCAGATATCAATCATTTCCTGAACTTCACCTAATCCTTCTTGCAGGCTTTTGCCCATCTCATAGCTCACCAATTGCCCTAAGGGCTGTTTGTAGTGCCGAAGCGATTCGCCAATCTGACGAACAATTTCTCCGCGCTTCGGTGCCGGAACCAGACGCCAGCTTTCAAATGCGCGCAATGCCACTTCTACCGCCTCGTGGTATTGCTTTTCATTAATGGCTTTTACGCTGCCTATTTTTTGTCCGTCAACCGGTGAGTAAGAATGAATCCAATCGCCTTTACCATTGGCCCATTTTGAGCCGCTGCTCCATCCCGGATTTTCTTCCTTTATGCCTAATTCTTTTAAAACGCGTTTTATCATGGGCGCGAAAGTACAAATTTGTTGTTGCCTGTGGTATGCAACAATCCTTATATTCGCGGCTAATTCATTGGAAACCTCACCACCGCAAGCGCTTAAGCGCTGCGGTTTGTTCCAAAGAAAACGCCAGAAGCGGGCTTGCCTGCTTCCTCAAAACGAACGTACATGATTGCAATAGGGAAGAAAGCGCTGTCGTTACAGGATGTGGCAGCTATAGTTTATGATAATGCTCCGGTTTCGGTTCAGGATGTGCTTCCTGAAGCGAACGAGAACTTCAAGTTTTTAAAGGAATTTTCAGGGTCTGATAAAGTCATTTACGGCATTAACACGGGCTTTGGCCCGATGGCTCAGTACAAGATTCCGTATTCTGAAAGACTTTCGCTGCAATACAATCTGATTCGCAGTCATGCTTCAGGGAATGGCCAACCCATAGCAATTGGTTACTGCAAGGCCATGTTGCTGGATCGCTTATCTACGTTTGCGCAATGCCGCAGCGGCGTGCATCCAGATTTACTGGTATTGTTGGCGGAAATGCTGAACCGCAACCTGATTCCGGTAATTTATGAGCACGGCGGTGTTGGAGCCAGCGGCGATTTGGTGCAATTGGCGCATCTGGCGCTGGCTGTAGTAGGCGAGGGCGAAGTTTTCTATAAAGGGAAAATTACACCGGCCAAGTTGGCTTTTGAGCAGGAGGGTATTACCCCATTTGCTATTCGCCTGCGAGAGGGTCTGGCGATGATGAATGGTACGTCGTGTATGACGGGCATAGGCTTGCTGAATCTGATAGCTGCCCGTAAGTTATTGCACCTTAGTACGCTATTGTCGGTTACCATTAACGAATTGTTTGAGGCATACGACGATCATATTTCTGAAGAGTTAAACGTGGTGAAGCGGCATGCCGGACAGCGCGAAATTGCAAGACAGATGCGCGAGATGGTTAAGGGCAGCAAGCTGATGCGCAGTCGCCATGAACACCTTTATAAAGAAACGAACGAAACCCATTTCAAGGACAAGGTGCAGGAGTACTACTCGCTGCGCTGCATGCCGCAGATTTTAGGGCCGGTTTTCGATACCATTGCGCATGCTGAGCGCGTGGTTTTAGATGAGTTACAATCTGTAAGTGATAATCCGGTGGTGGATCACCACAAAAAGAATATCTATCACGGTGGAAATTTTCATGGTGATTACATAGGACTGGAAATGGACAAGCTTAAAATTGCCATCACCAAGCTTTCGATGCTGGCCGACCGTCAGTTGAATTATTTGTTGAATGACAAATTGAATGGAAAGTTACCACCCTTCATTAACACGTTGACAATAGGATTGAATTTTGGCATTCAGGGTATTCAATATTCTGCCACATCTACTGTAGCAGAGAATAAAGCGCTATCGCATCCGGTATACATTCAAAGTATTCCGAGCAATAACGATAACCAGGATATAGTCAGTATGGGTAGCAATGCAGCTTTGATGTGCGCGCGCGTGATCAACAATACTTTTGAAGTGTTGGCTGTACATGCCCTTTCCATTGCCGAAGCCACCGATTATTTGGAACTGCAGGAGCAATTATCGCCTGCGCCAAAGCAATTGTATCAGCTAGTAAGAAGTTGTTCAAAAAAGATTACTGCTGATGAACCAAAATTTGAAGATTTGCGCGCTATCACCACCGCACTAAAAACTTGGGAGATATGAAGTATGCATTGGTAACTGGAGGGTCGCGCGGCATTGGCCGAGCGGTGTGTGTGCAATTGGCCCGGCAAGGCTATTTTGTAATCATCAATTTCCAACGAAATAAGGAAGAAGCAACAAAAACTTTGGAGGCCGTACGCGCTTCGGGAAGTGATGGCGAACTGTTGCCATTTGATGTCTCTTCGCGGGAATCTATTGAAAAGGAACTAGGTGGTTGGATTGAAGCGAATAAAGAAAAGCCTATTGAAGTTTTGGTGAATAACGCTGGAATCAGAAAGGATAATTTGCTGATGATGATGCCCGATGCAGAATGGACACAGGTGTTACAAACGAATCTGGATTCTTTCTTCTACATCAACAAACTGATTCTTCCCTTGATGCTTTTCAAACGTTGGGGCAGAATCATCAATATCGTTTCCTTATCGGGCGTGAAAGGACTTCCGGGGCAAACGAATTACTCGGCTTCCAAAGCAGGGGTGATTGGCGCTTCCAAGGCGTTAGCGCAGGAAATTGGACGGCGCGGAATTACGGTCAATTGTGTTGCTCCGGGTTTCATTAAAACAGAAATGACTGCCGAGATAGACCCCACACCATATCGCAATATTATTCCGGTGCAGCGTTTTGGCGAGCCAGAGGAAGTTGCGGCCGTGGTTGGTTTTCTGGCATCTAGGGAAGCCAGTTATATTACGGGCGAAGTAATTCATGTAAACGGAGGATTACACACTTAGGATATGAATCGAGTTGTTATTACCGGAATTGGCATTTGGTCGTGCATCGGCAAAAACGTGGACGAGGTGGCGGTATCGCTTCGCGAAGGCCGTTCAGGAATTATTTTAGATCAGGCCAGAAAGGAATTTGGGTATCGCTCAGGGCTTACGGGGTATGTATCCCGACCTGAACTGAAATCGTTGCTGGATCGGCGGTCTCGTTTGATGCTGGGAGAACAAGGTGAGTTTGCGTACATGTCAACGCAGGAAGCGCTTAAAATGGCGGGTATTGATCAGGATTATTTGGATCACCATGAGGCAGGTATAATTTTCGGAAATGATTCAACTGCTCAGGCAGTGATTGAATCTACCGATGTTATTCGGGAGAAACGGAACACCATGTTTGCAGGAAGTGGTGCGGTTTTTCAGACCATGAACAGCACAGTGAACATGAATCTGGCTACTATCTTTAAACTGAAAGGGGTCAACTTTACCATTAGTGCGGCATGCGCCAGTGGTTCCCATTCCATTGGCTTATCGTACATGCTAATCAAGCATGGTTACCAGCAACGCATGGTATGTGGAGGAGCGCAGGAAACGAATATCTATAGTATGCAAACGTTTGATGCCCTTTCGGCATTCTCGGTAAATGAGGCTGAGCCTACGAAGGCATCAAGACCGTTCGACCGTGACCGCGATGGTTTAATACCGAGTGGTGGTGCGGCAACCATTTATATGGAATCACTGGAATCGGCTCAGAAGCGCGGCGCAAAAATTTTGGCAGAAGTAGTGGGCTATGGTTTTTCATCGAACGGCGGGCATATTTCAAATCCTACGGTTGATGGCCCCGTTCGTTCCCTGATGCTGGCCTTATCGGATGCGGATATGAAGGCAGATGTAATTGATTATATCAACGCGCATGCCACGTCTACGCCACAAGGCGATGCCAGTGAGGCACAGGCGATTAATGCTGTTTTTGGCGCGTACAAGCCGCTGGTTAGCAGTACAAAAAGTATGACAGGTCATGAATGTTGGATGGCGGGAGCCAGTGAAGTGGTTTATTCCATGTTAATGGCTCAGCATGGCTTTGTGGCTCCCAATATCAACTTCGAACATCCCGACGAATATTCCGCCAAGCTTAATATTGCCACTAAGGCGCAAACCAAAAAAATTGATGTATTTTTGTCGAATTCATTTGGATTCGGTGGAACGAATTCCTCGCTAATCATCAAAGCCTGGAAATAGTACCCTTCCAGATAAACCACAGAGGCTATGAACAGAGAAGAGATTATAGAGCGCATTAACACTTTCATTTCAGAAGAATTCGAAGTTGACCGGACAGAAATTACACCTGAAGGATCTTTAAAGGAAACATTAGGATTGGATAGTCTGGATTATGTTGATTTGGTGGTTTTGATTGAAGGTAATTTTGGATTTAAAGTCAAGCAGGAGGATTTTCAACAGTTGCGCACGTTTAGTGATTTCTATAATTATGTTGTGTCTAAAGTTGGTGTAGCGGCCTAGTATGGCGAACATTAATTTACCGCAATCACCTTTTCCCCGTATCGTTATTGTTGGTTGCGGCTTCGCCGGAATTGCGCTGGCGAAAGGCCTGAACAACCAATCTTGTCAGGTTGTTCTTTTCGACAAGAACAATTATCACAGCTTTCAACCGTTACTCTATCAGGTAGCAACGGCAGGTTTAGAAGCTGATTCTATTGCGTACCCGATTCGAAAGATATTCAAAGGCCAGCGGAACCTTCATTTCCGGTGGGGTGAAGTGCAACAAGTAGATACTGAGCGTAAACTACTAATGACCTCCATTGGTGAGTTAACTTATGATTACCTGGTTTTGGCAACAGGTACAACTACTAATTTTTTTGGTATTGAAGGGCTAGAATCGTTGTCGATGCCCATGAAGACTGTGGTGGAAGCGCTAAACTTGCGCTCTTTAATCTTACAGAATTTTGAACAGGCACTTTTAACCACGGATCAGCAAAAGCGGGATGCCCTGATGAATTTTGTAATTGTAGGGGGAGGACCCACAGGGGTGGAATTAGCAGGCGCCTTGTGTGAGTTAAAGCGCCATGTATTGCCCAACGATTATCCAGAACTTGATTTTCGGAAAATGCGGGTGATGTTGGTAGAATCGGGTTCGGAGATACTACAATCGTTTTCCAAAGAAAATCAAAATAAGGCAACGCGATATTTGCATGAATTAGGAGCGGAAATCTGGTTGCAGACGCGCGTTACCCGTTACGACGGGCACTTTGCTGAAACGGCTTCTGGAAAACCGTTTGAAACTGCCAATCTGATTTGGGCGGCAGGAGTTAAAGGCGCGCTTCCTGAGGGTTTGACACCAAATGTAGTGCTTCCCAATATGCGGTTGAAAACAGATGAATTCAATCGTGTAGCAGGGCAAGAAGCAATTTTTGCCATTGGCGATATATCTTGTGTTATCCAGGAGGATTTACCGCGTGGTCATCCGCAAGTTGCCCAGGTGGCCATTCAACAAGGTACCTTGCTGGCGCGTAATTTTATTCGTTTGTTTAACAAGCAACAGTTGATACCGTTTCAATATAAGGATAAAGGTTCTATGGCTACGGTAGGTCGCAACCGGGCGGTTGTGGAATCCGGGAAAATACACTTTGCGGGCTTCTTCGGATGGGTGGCCTGGCTATTTGTGCATTTGATGGCTATTGTTGGATTTAGAAACCGGTTAGTGGTTTTCATTAACTGGATTTGGAATTATCTCAGCTACGATCGCAACATTCGCTTAATCATTCGTCCTTTCTACCGAAAACCGGTAGCCTAGATTTTCACGTACTTCACCAAAATCCATCCATTGGTATTTCGCCCTTTGTCGTCGGTACACGACAACTTAACTTTCCCTTCTTGAGGTTGAAAGAATACTTTATCAGATGGATGTGCTTTTCTGTAAAACTGATCGTTAATGTACCAGTACACCCACTGCACCTCGCCGGTGGTTTCGCATCGCAATGATAATGGTTGCGGGTCATTCACATCAACATAATATTCCAGGCCAGAAACCGGAAAGGTTATTGCCGGTGCCCCCTTCACAAAAACTCTTTCGCAATTGGGATTATGCGGCGGCAATGTGGCATACGGAATTCGGCGGCTGGCGAAATAGGTTTGCATTTCCGGAGCAACAATTTCATACCATTTCTTTTTATAGCCGCTTTGCGGTCTACATTCGTTACAATATGAAATGGATTCATCTGCTGATACTGCTACCTCCTGATTATTGTCACAAACCTTGTTCGAGGAAATCATCGGAATGAAATAATCCATTACGGTGTTTTTACAGAAAGAATTGGGCAATAGCCCTGTTTCGCTACAAACTAACCGCATATTGCAGGCCTTGGGCATGTGGAACCATTCATTCTCGGCATTATAATCGATGGCGTTGAAAATTTTGAAGAGTAAGGGCGTTGCTGAAGTAGCGCCACTTAAATCAGCAGCGCCATGGCCGTTGAAATTGCCCAGCCAAACACCAACCGTAAAATCCCTGTTGAAGCCAATGCTCCAGGCATCTTTTCTTCCATAAGAAGTTCCCGTCTTCCAGGCAATGCGTGGCGTATGGGCGCTGGCTTCCCAGTTTACGGGCAAATCAGGGCGAGCCAGGCGCGAAAGTATTTCAGTAATCATGAAATTGGCTGAAGGCGAAATCAGGCGGTAAGAAGCCGAGTCTGCTCTTTCTTCGCGTATAACGCGAGGCGGTTGGTATTGCCCTTCATTGGCGAAAGCTGAAAACAACCCGGTTAACTCTTCCAATGTTACGCCGCAACCACCTAGAATCATCGAAAGTCCCAGCTTATGGGCATCCTTTCTCACTTGCTGAAATCCGCAGTGAACCAGCGGTTCAATCAAGTGTTCTTTTCCCAAATCGTTTAATGCCTTCACCGCTGGAATATTTAGTGAATTGCATAAGGCGTATTCCATGCTTACATATCCATGAAATGTTTCATCAAAATTTTCAGGAATGTAGCCTTTGATGTTAATGGGAACATCATGCAACATGGTTTTAGGTGTTAGCAAGCCAGCATCCATACAAAGCCCGTATAGCAAGGGCTTCAAGGTGCTGCCGGGTTGACGTATTGCCTGAACACCGTCTACCTGACCGCTATTAGTTTGATCATTAAAATCGGCAGAGCCCACATAGGCCACAACTTCATGAGTGTGGTTGTTGATGACCACCACCGCAGCATTATAGATATCATGGAAGCGCAACGGAGGCATGTAATCAGCAACTAATTTTTCAACTTGTTGTTGGGTGTTAAGATCAAGAGTAGTGGCGATATTGCCTTGCGCACTTTTGCTTAGTCTGCGCGATAAGTGTGGGGCTAGTTGTGGGGCATTATGGCGAACAGCCGTGATTGGCTCGTCGCTAGCCAGCGCAATGGTTCTTTCATCAAACAAACCACTTTTTAAAAAACGTTTCAGCCACCGGTTTCTTTCCTGAAAGAGATAGGCGTTATTTCTTCCCAAGCGCAGTGAAGACGGCCGGTTGGGGATGATGCTCAGCGCTGTTACTTCGGCCAGGCTAAGTTGATCAGGTGATTTTTGAAAAAGTAAAACCGCCGCAGATTTAACGCCCTGAATATTTCCGCCGTAAGGAACCAGTGATAAGTAAAGTTGAAGAATTTCGTCCTTGCTGTACTTCCACTCTAATTGCAAGGCACGGAAAATTTCAATCAGTTTATTCCCGTAGGTTCGCCGTTTAGGTTCTAACATCCGCGCCACTTGCATGGTGATAGTAGAAGCCCCACTAGTTCTTCTTCGGAATACAATATTTCTAATCAATGCTCTGCCAATGGCCAGTGGATTCACACCGGGATGATAATAGAAAAAGCGGTCTTCCTTAAACAGCACGGTTGTTTTCAGAACGGGTGAAATTTCTCTCAGTTCGGTTTTCATGCGCCATTGGCCATCAGCGGCCATAAAGGCATGAAGTAGTTTTCCGTTGCGGTCGGTAATGACCTGGCTGAAAGGTATCTGGTCGGGCAGTGGGAAAACGAAGTTTAAGGCCAGTGAGACGGCTGAAATACCCATAAAAAAAAGCGCAACACGAAGTGCGATGCGCCTTTTCTTTGACCAGTGAATAGCCATTGTATAATCTACCTGAGTTCTTTGATGAAAGGTAGGCGTATTGTCTGATCACTGTTGCGAATCATGAGCAGGTAACTACCTTGTGGAAGTTCTTCTACGCTAACTGACGCAGGCAGATTAACTGATACATTATTGTGCCAAACACGGCCCAACATATCTACAATGCTGTAATTACATAAGCCGGTATGACCGTTAATGAACAACATTTGTTGTGCAGGATTTGGGTAGATAATGATGTTTGATTCAACCACCGCGTTGATACCGGTTTGCAGCGCTACCACGGCCGAATCGTATTTGAGGCAACCATTGCTATCAGCCACTTGAACAAAGTATTTACCTGGGGCTAAACCAGTTGCTGTTGCAGTGGTTTGTGCAGGAGTAGTTGACCAGGTGAATTGATAAGGCGTAGTGCCTCCTGTGGGAACTACGGTAGCCGTACCATTGTTACCTGATGATGGTGTGCTACTGGTGCTTGACCCCAGCGGGCTAGGTTGTGTAATGCTAAAACTGGCGGTTGCTGTTGCGCTGCCGTCAGATACCGTTACGGTATATGTTCCGAAAGCAAGACCAGACCGATCTTCTGTTGTAACGCCTCCTCCCCAGTTGTAAGTATAGTTGCCTGTTCCACCAGAGGCGGTTATGTTAATTCCTCCATTAGAACCACCAGAGCAGGATACATCCGTTTTAACTCCAGCTACAGACAAAGCGGTACTGTTATTAGCTACCACAACAGAATCGTACTTTAAGCAACCATTGGAGTCACGTACTTGAACATAGTATTTGCCGGGAGCCAGGCCGTTAATTGAGGCCGTAGTTTTAGCCGGAGTGGTTGTCCATAAGTAAGTATACGGTGTGGTACCGCCACCGGCCGTAACTGTAGCTGTGCCATTACTTCCCGTGGAAGGCGTAGAAGAGGTGCTTGAAGTTAAGGCAGTTGGTTGTGTAATCGTAAATGATGCGGTTGCCGTAGTTGAGCCATCGCTTACTGTTACATTATAGGTGCCTGCAGTTAGATTGCTTCGGTCTTCAGTGGTAACACCATTTCCCCAGTTATATGTATAAGAACTGGTGCCACCCGTTGCCGTAATATTGATAGCGCCATTATTACCACCATTGCAACTTACATTGGTCTTCACTCCTGAAACAGACAATGGCGTTGTTCCCGCCACGGTATCAATCAGCAATAATGAATCTACATCAAAAAAGAAATCTGAAGTGGAAACGCCATGTGGCGCGAAGCCTAATTTTGCGCCGGTTAAGGTAGCGTAGGCACCTACGGGCATACTAAAAAATCGGAAAGCATTGCCAGTGTTTTGATTGGCTGATGTGATAGTAGCTAATACGGTAGTAAATCCTCCGTATGAAGCGAGAATGTCGATTTTTTCAGATGCACTCAAGTTATACACTAAGGGATACGTACCACCCGTGTTACAAACCCGGAAATAGAAAGAAAGCCTGGAATTGGTATGGATGGTAGGTGCAGCAGGCGAGAAAATGGTGTCGTTCTGGCGGGAACTAAAAATTTGTGTCGTAATGGCTCGGTTGCTATTGTATGCGTGAGCTGAATTATACACTTGAAATCCGGTAGGCTTAACGGTATAACCGGCACTAATCAAACCGGAGTTGCTGAAGGCTGTGTAAGATTCAAAACCATCAACAAACAAGATAGTTTGCGCCTTTACGCAAAGTACATTGATAGCTAAAATAAAGGTAATGATTTTTTTCATGGTGTTGTTTTTATAAAAGTAGTTGATTTTGATTGATTGAAATTAGGAAGGTGTATTGGTGAAATATTGAACATCCTTCATAATCTGATTGGCTATGCTCTCAGCAGTTGTTTCAGAAGTTGATTCAGCATAGATGCGAATAATGGGCTCGGTGTTGCTTCTTCTTAAGTGAACCCAATCGGTTTCGAATTGAACCTTAACGCCGTCTTCCGTATTCACATCATATTGCTGTCCGTACTTCTTTTCTACAGATTGAAAGATGCGGTCAATATTGGCAGAAGTATCCAGATCAATTTTCTTCTTGCAAATGTGGTAATTGGGATAAGTGCTCCGCAAAACAGAAGTACGTTTTCCTGATTTGGCCAAATGGGTAAGGAAAAGCGCAATGCCAACCATGGCGTCGCGGCCGTAGTGTAATTCAGGGTAGATAATACCGCCGTTTCCTTCACCTCCAATAACGGCTTTTTCTTCCTTCATCTTCTCCACCACATTCACTTCGCCAACGGCAGAGGCAAAATATTCACAACCGGCGCGCTCGGTAATATCGCGCAGTGCGCGTGTTGATGATAAATTGGAAACGGTATTGCCTTTCTTCTTACTTAATATATAATCTGCTACAGCAACCAGGGTATATTCCTCGCCAAACATTTCGCCATTTTCACAAACCAACGCCAGCCGGTCTACATCCGGATCTACCGAAATACCTAAATCGCAGTTGTACTTCTTAACTGTATTGGAAAGATCGCCCAAATGCTCCGGCAACGGCTCTGGATTATGAGGAAACAATCCTGTTGGCTCACAGTACAATTCGTGGATATCAGTTACGCCTAAGGCACGCAATAACTTAGGCAGCGCAATACCGCCTGAGCTATTTACACAGTCAATAGCAATTTTGAAATTCTTTTCCTTGATAGCAGCAACATCAACCAACTTTAGTTTTAGGATTTTTTCGATATGCGCTTCTATGGCACCATCCTTGAACTCATAAGTGCCAATGGAATTGATATCCTCATATTCTATACTGCGTTCTTCTGCAATACGCAATACTTCTTCACCAGCCTTGGCAGAAATGAACTCACCCTGCGCATTCAGTAACTTCAACGCATTCCATTGTTTGGGATTGTGACTGGCTGTAATGATAATGCCGCCGCCGGCTTTCTCGTCATAAACTGCCATTTCTACCGTTGGTGTTGTAGACAAACCCAAATCAATCACATCAATACCGATTGATTGCAAGGTGCCGGAAACGATTTGACTTACCATGGGGCCACTCACCCTGGCATCGCGGCCAATCACCACTTTTCTAACATTAGTAGTATTGATAATCCAATGGCCGAACGACGCAGTAAATTTCATGATGTCCTCTGGAGTGAGGTTGGCACCTGGAAATCCGCCAATGGTGCCGCGGATACCGGAAATTGATTTTATTAGAGACACGTGAAAAAGATTAAAATTGGGCCGCGAAGTTAAGAAATTATGGCCGACTGGTTTGAAAATTGGTTTGATACGGCATACTACCACCAATTATATGCCAACCGAAACTTGTTGGAAGCAGCGGAATTTGTAGATAGGTTACTGCGATACCTGCAACTGCCTCTGGCTAGCAAGGTGTTAGATATTGGCTGCGGTAAAGGGCGCCATGCTACTCAAATGGCTGCCTTAGGTTATCCCACCTGGGGCATTGATTTATCCGCCTGTTCCATACAAGAGGCTAAAAAGATGGAGCATGAAAATCTCCATTTTGAGGTATGGGACATGAGAAAAACTTATCGCCAAAACCATTTTCAGTTGGTGGTAAACTTGTTTAGCAGCTTTGGTTATTTTGAAGGAACGGGGAACCAGGAGGCGCTACATGCCATGGTAGGCAATCTGGATAACAAGGGGATTTTTGTGATGGATTATCTCAATCCGGAATGGGTTATCAAAACCATGAAGCCAAAAGAAATTATTGATCGCGGAAACATACAATATCATATTTCCAAGGAGATTAGCAATGGCCAGATCATCAAAAATATATCGTTTCTGGATGGTGGTCAGCATTTTGAATTTGAAGAAAGGGTGCGCCTCATTACGCCCACTGAACTAAATCACATGTTTCAGGTTGCCGGATTAGCTTCGATGCATCATTTTGGTGATTACCAATTGTCACCGTTTCAAAGGGCTGAAAGTCCGCGGCAGATTATCATCGCTCAAAAAATAGCATGAACCTAACGGCTATTGACCATACGCTTTTTCAATTTATTAACCAGCACTGGACCAATCCGGTTTTTGATACGATTTGTCCATTACTTCGGAATAAACTGACTTGGGTACCCTGCTATATTCTAGGTGCGATATGGATTAAACGAAAATATCCAGATCATTTTCGTACAATAGTATTTTCCGTAGCGGTATGCATCTTTTTTAGCGATCAGGGATCTAATCTGATGAAATGGTATTTCCACCGGCTACGCCCCTGCGCGGTAGGCGAGGTCCGATTGTTAGTAGCGCATTGCAGCAACAGCTTTAGTTTCACCAGTAACCACGCTGCCAATCACATGGCGCTGGCGGTTTTGTTATCCTTATTTTTCAGGCGCCTGTGGTTTTCCGGGGTCATTATTGGTTGGGCGCTACTGGTGGGTTTCAGCCAAGTTTATGTTGGATTGCATTATCCTGCGGATGTGATCTGCGGTGCTTTATGGGGCGCATGGGTTGCTCTTGTGGTGTTCGCGATGGCTCGAAAACGAATGGCCTACAACCTTTAGGGCATTCTTGTATATTCGCTCACATGCAATTCCAGTATATTATTTTTCAGGAAGAAGTGGCGCCGCATGTCGCCATGATCACGCTCAACCGTCCGAAAGAGTTAAATGCTTTGAACCGTCAGCTCATGTTGGAAGTGAAGGAAGCGCTGCAACATTGTGATGAGAACGATGCGATAAGAGCGGTTGTGCTAACAGGAGGTGAGCGCGTTTTTGCAGCAGGCGCTGATATTAAACAAATGGCCGACGCAACGGCTGTTTCGATGCTGAATATTGACCAGTTCAGCACTTGGGATCAAATCAAGAAAACAAAGAAACCAATCATAGCAGCCGTATCGGGTTTTGCCTTAGGTGGCGGTTGCGAATTAGCGATGACCTGCGATATGTTGATCGCTTCGGAAACTGCGCAATTCGGCCAGCCAGAAATCAATATTGGAACGATGCCTGGTGCCGGTGGCACGCAAAGGCTGACGCGTGCCGTGGGTAAGGTGCTGGCCATGGAAATGGTGCTGACCGGAAAATTTATTTCGGCAGAAGAAGCGCTTTCAAGGGGCCTAGTTAATCGTGTAGTGCCAACCGAGATATTATTGCAGGAAGCCATCAAACTGGCTCAGGCGGTGGCTGCAAAATCGCCTATTGCGGTGAAGCTGGCGAAAGAGGCCGTTAATAAGGCATTTGAAACAACGCTGGATGAAGGATTGCAATTTGAGCGTAAAAACTTCTACCTTACGTTTGCATCTGAAGATCAGAAAGAAGGAATGGCGGCCTTTATAGAAAAACGGAAAGCGAATTTTTCAGGAAAGTAAATCAGGGTCATTGAAACGCACAGTTGGAGTTATTGGAGCAGGAAGCTTTGGAACAGCGATTGCTAATTTATTGGCAGAAAACGCACAGGTACTGCTTTATGAACGCAGTGAATCGGTTCGGGAAGCCATGTTGCGCGATGGTGTGAACCGCAACCACCGGCTGCATGAAAATATCCGGATAACTGGTTCGCTGGAAGAGGTGGCTACGGAATGTTTCTTGTTATTTCCAGTAATTCCGTCTCAATTTTTCAAAAGCATGATTATCGAGTTTTCTCCGTGGTTACGGCCCGACCACATCATGATTCATGCCACCAAGGGATTGCACTGTGAATTTGATATTGAACAAGCCACTGCGCAAACCCTGAATCTAAAGGAAATTAAGACCATGAGTGAATTGATTCGCGAATTTACCGGAATCGTACGCGTAGGTTGTTTAGCCGGGCCTAATCTGGCTGCTGAGTTAGCTGAGTTACAACCCGCCGCTACTGTAATTGGAAGTAGGTTTGACGAAGTGATTAGTGAAGCCGTTTCGGTGTTGCGCAGCGACCGTTTTCAGGTGTATGGCAATAAAGATTTGTTAGGAATTGAATTGACGGGTGTTTTAAAGAACTATGTGGCGCTGGCCTCCGGTGCCTTAAGTGGCGCTGGTTATGGAGAAAATGCCAGGGCATTGCTGATAACCAGAGGAATGGCCGAAATGATTTATATCGGCAAAGCGTTGGGTGCCGATAAACGCAGCTTTTTGGGAATTGCCGGTATAGGCGATTTAATTGCTACCTGTTCATCACCAAAATCGCGGAATTATCAGGTGGGTTATCGAATTGCGAAAGGAGAGAAGCTACCGGAAATTATGGCTTCCATGACCGAGGTGGCAGAAGGCGTTCGCACTTTAAAAATTGGCAAATTAATAGTGGATCATGTAGGTGCTAATGCGCCCTTGCTTCAAATGCTGTATAAAGTGCTTTTTGAAGGATTTGAATTTGATAAGGCACTGAAATTGTTGATGCGTTATCCAGTTGGAGTGGATGCAGAGTATATTGATATATAATCTCAACGCTTTGGGCGCTTGATCTTCTCTTCCAACATCTCAATCACCCGCTTCTGCGATGCCACCAATTCCTTGAGTTGGTCGATTTCATCCTGCTGCCTTCTATTCACTGACTCCCATTCCTGCATGGGTGATTTCTGATACTTCCGCCTGGGTTCGTTAACCATGTTTCTTAAATCATCCACAGAAACATTTAGCACCTTACAAATGGTTTGTAAAGTGCGCTCGTTAACTTTACCGCTTTGTTCAATGTAAGACACCAATGGGCGCGCCTTCCCAATCTTGTCAGCAAGTTCCTGTTGCGTTAAACCTGCCGCTATACGCGCTACTTTGATATTGATGCCAATGTGCATAACGCAAACATCGGCAGAGGCTGATTTACCATTTCATAACGATATTATTAAAATGATAATAACGAAAATTTTTGTTATCTTCGCCTCTAGAAACGCCGCATAACCCATTTGCCAGCGGCTTACCAGCCATCGCCTCACCGATGCGCTTCTACCACTTCAGCAAGAATTTTTGATTCAAACGCTCTGCAATAGGTTTCGGCTTTGGGATACGGACGCAAGTTCGTATCCCATCTTTTTTATGAGCTATCCTAACATCGGCACACAACTTGCAGATGCAACCTTCCAGAAACATTCTTGCACTTTCACTACGAAAGATTTTATTTGCACGCATTCTTTCTAAAAGAACACCATGTCGAAAAACTTAGTAATTGTGGAATCGCCGGCGAAAGCCAAGACGATCAATAAATTTTTAGGTAGTGAATTTACGGTCACTTCCAGCTACGGTCACATACGTGATTTACCTGATAAAGGACTGGCTATTGATCTGGAGAAAAACTACACACCTCAGTATGAAGTGAGTGAGGATAAGGAAAAAGTGGTGAAGGAATTGAAGAAGCTGGCCAAGTCATCAAACGAGATTTATCTGGCAACGGATGAAGACCGCGAAGGAGAAGCCATTGCGTGGCATCTTTGCGCGGTACTTGATCTTGATCCTAAAAAAGCAAAGCGTATCACCTATACTGAAATCACGGAAAAGGCAGTAAAGAATGCGGTTAAAAATCCGCGAACCATTAACCTCAATCTGGTGGATGCGCAACAGGCACGCCGTGTGCTGGATCGTTTGGTTGGCTACGAACTTTCTCCGGTACTCTGGCGGAAAGTGAAACCCTCACTTTCTGCAGGTCGCGTACAATCAGTTGCCGTACGCCTGATTGTGGAACGCGAACGCGATATCAAAAATCATAAGGCAGTTTCATCTTACAAAGTAGTGGCCTACTTCCTGGTAAAAGACGGAAAGAAAACAGTTACGCTTAAAGCTGAAAGCGCCGCTAAACTTGGTCAGGAGAAGGATGCAGAAAAATACCTGAAAGAGCTTATTGGGGCTACGTATTCGGTTAGTAATATTGAAAAGAAACCATCTAAGCGCACGCCTTCCGCTCCATTCACTACGTCAACCTTACAACAGGAAGCCAGTCGTAAATTGGGTTTCTCGGTAACAAGAACCATGATTGTGGCGCAAAAGCTGTATGAAGCGGGTCATATCACCTATATGCGTACCGATTCTACCAGCCTGTCTGATCTGGCCCTGGCTGATATTGCCACTGAGGTGAAGAGCCGGTACGGTAAAGAGTTCCATAAACAACGTCAATACACTACTAAGAATGAAAGTGCACAGGAAGCCCACGAAGCCATTCGGCCTTCCTACGTAAATCAGATTAATGCAGGAAGTGATAATGACGAACAGCGCCTGTATGATTTAATCTGGAAACGCACCATAGCCTCCCAAATGAGCGAGGCCGAATTGGAAAAGACCATCATTTCAATTCAAAACAATAAGAATAAAGAACTACTTCAGGCCACGGGCGAAATGGTTTTGTTCGAAGGCTTTTTGAAAGTATATAATGAAGCAGCGGATGAGGAAGCTGAAGATGTAGATGAAGAAAAGGAAACACTGCTTCCGGTGTTACATGTTGGTGATGCCTTAGAATTGAAAGAGATGCTGGCAACAGAACGCTTTACAAAGCCGCAACCGCGCTATACAGAAGCCAGCCTGGTAAAGAAGTTGGAAGAACTGGGTATTGGTCGTCCTTCTACCTTCGCGCCTACCATCGGAACAGTCCAAAAGCGTGGTTATGTGGTTAAAGAAAGTAGGGAAGGAACAGAACGGAAGTACCGTGTGCTGAAATTAGCCGCAGATAACATCGAAAAAATTGATCGTTCAGAAATAACTGGTGCCGAAAAAAACAAACTGTTCCCTACCGATATCGGTATGCTGGTTACAGATTTTCTGGTAGATAATTTTAAAAAGGTACTGGATTACAATTTTACCGCGGACGTTGAAAAGCAATTCGACCAAATTGCAGAAGGTAAAATTAAGTGGAATAAGATGATTGACCAGTTCTATCAGCCATTCCATGAGAACATTGAAACTACTACTAAGGAATCGAAGCGGGTTACCGGCGAGCGCGCACTGGGAGAAGATTCGAATGGTGAACCCGTAATTGCACGCATGGGGCGTTTCGGGCCAATGGTACAGATTGGGAAAACGGATGATGAATCAAAGAAACCGCGTTTTGCCAAACTGCGCCCAACCCAATCTATTGAAACCATCACCTTCGAAGAAGCGATGGAATTGTTCAAACTGCCAAGAGTAGTAGGGGAGTTTGAAGGCAAAGAAATGAAGGTGAGCATCGGCCGTTTCGGACCCTACGTTCAGCACGATGGTAAATTCGTTTCTATTACGAAGGAGTTTGATCCTTATTCCATTACCGGCGACGAGGCCATCAATCTTATCAAAGCCAAGAGAGAAGCCGACGCCAATAAGTTCATTGCTGAATTTAAAGAACACGATATTTCGGTGTTGAACGGAAAGTTTGGTCCGTATATCAAAAAAGGAAAAGACAACTACAAGATTCCTAAAACATATTCTGCAGAACATCTGACCTTAGAAGATTGTCTGCAAATTATAAGTGAGTCAGGCCCTCCGAAAAAAGCAGCAAAGGGTGGTCGCTGGAAGAAAAAAGCGTAACTCTTTTCTGCCATCATACGTACGATATTTTAATGATGCTGCAGCCCAATGAGATTGTTGCCTTGGTACGGTTGTTAGATGATGATGACCGTCAGGTATTGGAGCATGTACAGGATAAACTAAAAAGCCTGGGACCTGAAGCGATTCCGGCATTGGAAGATATTTGGGCAGCCGATTTGAACGCTCTACAACATCAGCGATTAGAAGCCATTATCCATGATATTCAAGTGGCCGATATCCGACAGGAATTGGTGCGTTGGAGTAAGGGTAATCAGGATTTGGCTTATGGATTTTACTTAGTTTCCAAATACTACTTCCCGGAAATCCGTTTTGAGGATCTGGAAAAGAAAATTTTCAAAATCCGCCAAACCATTTGGCTTGAATTGAATTATCATCAAACACCCATTGAGCAAATCAAGGTGTTTAATCAGGTCTTTTATAGTTACCTCGGATATATGGGGCAACAAATTCCGGAAGACCCTATAAAATATTGTTTACCACACATCATTGATAAAAAGGAGGGAAGCGCAGTTGCTTTAGGTTTGTTGTATCAGATTCTTGCGCGCGATTTAAATCTGCCAGTATATGGCGTTAGGCTGGCCAAGTACTTTGTTTTGGCTTTCACCAATACCACTATCAATATGGAAGAACCTGAAGTAGGGAAGGAGGGCGTACTCTTTTACATCAATCCGGTTAACCGCGGTACTTTATTCAGTCATAAAGAAATCTCCGATTACCTTAAGCGAATGAACCTCAATGAAAGAACAAAGTACTTCCAGCCAGCTAACAATGTTCAGCTAATTGAAGAGCTATTACTTTATCTTCGCGATTTGGCCATGTTTAGGCAAAAGGATACTGAATCAGCCGAACTTAACTTGCTGATGTCAGTTTTCAGGCTGGAAGAATAGCGCAGTCCTCCAATTTTCTTCCTTTATGCTGTTATAACTCGTTGAAGATTTTCTTCATTTTTTTATTGATTTCTACCGGGTCTGTAGCCCTGTTGTTCACACATCCTGCCACCTCAAATAAATTGGCGTTTCATTCGTTCAGATTTAAAGGTTTATAGTATTGATAATCAATAGTGTAAAGAAGAATTGGGCAGGGGCTTCTTTTAGCTTTTTTTGTGGATAAAAACCGCCCTTTCCCGGGGGTAAAATGCTATCTTCGCCTGCCGCGAAAAAAGCGGTAAAAAAGCAATGGAAGACAACCGTATTATCCCTATTAACATTGAAGATGAAATGAAGACCGCCTACATCGATTATTCGATGTCGGTAATTGTGAGCCGGGCCATTCCGGATGTACGCGACGGTTTGAAGCCAGTACATCGCCGGGTGTTGTTTGGAATGAACGAACTGGGTGTAGGTGCAGGCAAGCCGTATAAGAAATCAGCCCGTATCGTGGGGGAGGTTTTGGGTAAGTATCACCCGCATGGCGATGCCTCGGTATATGATTCTATGGTGCGCATGGCACAAGATTGGTCGTTGCGCTATCCGCTGGTAGATGGTCAGGGGAACTTCGGTTCTATCGATGACGATCCACCTGCCGCCATGCGTTATACCGAAGCCCGCTTCCGGAAAATTACGGAAGAATTACTTCGTGATATTGATAAGGACACGGTAGACATGCGTCTCAACTTTGATGACACGCTGGAAGAACCTACCGTTCTCCCTTCCCGGATTCCAAATTTGTTAGTAAACGGCTCATCTGGTATTGCAGTGGGCATGGCAACAAATATGCTGCCGCATAACCTCACCGAGGTGATTGATGCTATCAACTATTTTATTGATCACAAGGATTGTTCGGTAGAAGATTTGATGCAATATGTGAAGGCGCCGGATTTCCCAACGGGTGGAACCATTTATGGTGTAGATGGCGTGCGTCAGGCTTTTCTTACCGGCCGCGGTCGTGTGGTACTGCGTGGAAAAGCAGAGATAGAGAGCGATTCGAAAGGAAGGGAAACCATCATCGTTTCAGAAATTCCGTACCAGGTAGTTAAATCAGACTTGATTAAAAAGATTGCTGATCTGGTAGAAGATAAGAAGATTGAAGGAATTTCAGATGTGCGCGATGAATCGGACCGGAATGGTATTCGGGTGGTGATTGAATTGAAGCGCGATGCGGTATCTAGTGTAGTGCTCAATCAGTTATTTGCCCTAACACCGCTGCAAACTTCTTACGGTGTTAACAATGTGGCGTTGGTTCAGGGCCGCCCAATGACGCTCAATTTACGCGACCTGATTCGTCATTTCGTTGATTTTCGTCATGAAGTGGTAGTGCGCCGCACCAAGTTTGAGTTGGCCGAAGCCGAGAAGCGTGCCCATATTTTGCAAGGTCTGTTAATCGCTCTGGATAATCTGGATGCCGTTATCAAACTAATCCGGGAATCTTCAACGGTAGAAAATGCCCGCGAAGGTTTGATGTCGAATTTTGGTCTTTCTGAAATTCAGGCCCGTGCCATTCTTGATTTGCGGTTACAGAAACTCACGGGTCTGGAACGCGAGAAAATCAAGGAAGAATACGAAGAACTCATGAAAACTATCGCCTACCTTAATCGTGTGTTAAATGAAGAACCCCTTCGTTTCCAGATTATTAAAGATGAACTGGCAGAAGTAAAAGACAAATACGGCGATGCACGTCGCACCAATATCGAGTTTGCTGAAGGAGATATCAATATTGAAGATCTCATTCCGAATGAGGAAGTGGTGGTGAGTATTACGCATCTGGGTTATGTGAAGCGCACTGTTTCCAGCGATTACCGCACACAAAACCGGGGAGGAAGAGGAAGTAAAGGCTCAGCGGCCCGCGAAGAAGACTTCATCGAGCATCTGTTCATTGCCAACAATCATAATTACATTTTGTTCTTCACCCAACAAGGTCGCTGCTATTGGTTAAAAGTTTATGAAATTCCGGAAGGTGAAAAAGCTTCGAAAGGTCGGGCTATTCAAAACCTGATGAACATTCCGAAGGAAGATAAAATCATGGCCTACATTCCGGTTCGTACATTGGCAGAAGACGAGTATCTGGATAATAACTTCGTGACTTTCATTACTAAAAATGGCGTCATTAAGAAAACTACTTTAAGAGCCTATTCTAATGTGAGGAAGGGTGGAGTAAACGCTATCGATATCCGCGAAGGAGATGAATTGGTTCAGGTATCCATGACCAACGGTAAAGCGGAAATCATTCTGGCTACTAAAATGGGTAGAGCCATTCGCTTCAATGAATCGAAAGTGCGCGCCATGGGACGTACCGCCAGTGGCGTTACCGGGGTGGATTTGAACGACGAGGACGGGGTGAACGAGGTGATTGGCATGATTGCTGTAAATCCTGAGAATAAAGAAGAAACCATCCTGGTGATTTCAGAAAAGGGATATGGCAAACGCACGGATTTGGAGGACTATCGAATTACCAATCGGGGTGGAAAAGGTGTAACCACCCTGAAACGTACCGATAAAACGGGTAATCTCGTGGGCATCTTAAATGTAACGGATAACGACCACCTGATGATTATTAATAAATCGGGTGTAGCTATTCGTTTGGCTGTCGACACGCTTCGGGTTATGGGAAGGGCTACACAAGGCGTTCGTCTGATTAAGCTCGATTCCAGCGACAGCATCGCAGCAATCACGAAAATTGAAAATGGGAAGCTCAATTATAACGCAGAAGAGGATGGAGAATTGGGTTCAGCCGATACTAGCGGTGAATCTATCGAATAACAATAAAATCAATAAGATATGAAAAAAATATCTCTGGTTGTAATGATGTTGGTGGCGCTGTTTGGCCACGGTCAGTCAGGAAAGTTTATCTCTGCCTGGAACTATAAAGAATCCTATAAGAAGGGGGATGGGGTACAGAACCTAGAAGATGCCAAGCGCGTTATTGATGAAGCGCTGACCGACCCGGCCGCTCAAGCTATGACTAAGGGTTGGTGGTACCGGTTCGACATCTATTTTCTGTTATCAGTAGAGCCTTCCTTAAAGGGAAAATATCCCGGAGCGGCCCTGGAGGCCCTTAGTAGCCTGATTAAAATGCGCGATTTGAATGATCCTAAGTTTAAGAATTGGGAAGACGCCATTGCCAGTGCTAAAAATTTAGGTAACGAGATTTTTAATGAAGGGGTGGATGCCTTTAAGGCGAAAGACTACGCCACTGCCTATAAGAATTTTATGGCCATTGCCGATTTGAATGGATTGATTGAAAGCAAGGGAGAGAAGTCGGCCGTTCCATTAGATAAATCTCTGGAGAATGCCTCATATGCAGCGGAAAATATGGGTGATAAGCGTATGGCAGCCGATGTGTACAAGAAGCTCATAGCTACTTACCCTGATGCGAAGTACTATCACTTACTATCTGTATATGAGCGTGATATGAAGAATGAAGGCGAAGCCAACCGTATCGTTGATGAAGGATTGGCCAAATACCCATCAAGCAAAGAATTGCTGATTGATAAATACAATTCCTTCCCGGAAGACAAGCGGAAGGATGCCATTGACTACCTGAAACGTATTTTGGCAAACGACCCTAAAAACGAAGCTGTTATGGGCGCATTAGCCGGGGCTTATGTTCAGCAAAAGGATATTACAACAGCTAGCCAAATGTATAACGACTTGCTGGCAATGTATCCAAACAACTTTGAAGCGAATTTCAATATGGGCGTGCTGATCTTCAATCAGGCGAAAGAGCAATATTGGGATAAGATGAACGCGCTGGGAATTAGTGCAGCCGACAAGAAATTATACGATGAATATAAGATTAAGCGCGATGAACTTTTTATCAAATCAAAAGTGTATTTTGAAAAGGCGAGGACCATCAATCCAAACGACAAGCAACTTAATGCGGTGATAGATAAGATCGACAGTAACCTGAAATAGAAGAACTTAAGGCTCGCCAAGGCGGGCCTTTTCTTTCAAGATGCAATTTAACATAATATTAATTATGGTGTGAAATGGGGTATGAAGCAGCGCCATGAACAGCCTTAGCATAGTTTACTTACAGCCATTTAAATAGGCAAATTGCATTACCTTCGCCGCCTCAATTAAACACATGAAATACGCGTCTTACATCGTTAACGGAATCCTGGCTATCGCCGTGGCCGTTCTTTATTATCTCCATTTTTCTGGAAAAAATTGCCAAGGCTGCGCTGCCAAACCATCCACCGCAACCTCCGCCGGAAGCGCCACCCCGGGCAATATCGCCTTCATCGACGTTGATAGCCTGGAAGCTAACTATGGCTTCTTTAAAGATAAAAAGGCGGAATTGGAAAAACGCCAGAAAGCCATCGAAAGCACGCTGGAATCAAAAGCACAAACGCTTCAACGTGAGGCTTATGAATTGCAACAACGCGCTCAAGCCGGGCAACTGACACAGGCTGAGGGCGAAGCAGCCCAACAGCGCCTGATGCAAAAGCAACAGGAACTGGAACAATCGCGTGATAATATGTCGGCTAGTTTTATGGCTGATCAACAAGAGTTTAACAAAAACCTGAATGCGCGCCTCGACACCTTCCTGCAACAATATAACAAAGACAAAAAGTATACTTACGTGCTATCTTATATCAGAGGCGGTTCTATTTTGTATAAGGACCAATCCAATGATATCACCCGCGAAGTGCTGGAAGGCATGAATAAGCAATACAATAATAAATAGCCCTGAAATGGAATTCATAAAACCATATATCGCTGAAAATCAGCAACGTTTTCTGGATGAACTCTTCGCCTTGCTGCGTTTTCCTTCGGTAAGCGCTGATCCCAAATACCGCGATGCGGTCCTCCAAACCGCTGATTTCGTTAAAGATGCGCTGATAAAGGCAGGTGCCGATAAGGTTGAAATTTGTCCAACTGCAGGGTATCCGGTGGTCTACGCCGAAAAAATCATCGATCCGTCCAAACCAACAGTGCTGTGCTACGGGCATTATGATGTGCAACCGGCCGACCCAATTTCGCTTTGGCACTCCCCTCCTTTTGAACCGGAAATCAGAGATGGAAACATCTTCGCCAGGGGTAGCGCCGATGATAAAGGCCAGTTTTACATGCATGTAAAAGCATTGGAAATGTTGCTGAAAAACAATGCGTTACCTTGCAACGTTAAATTTATGATTGAAGGCGAAGAAGAGGTGGGCTCCGCCAATCTCGAAACCTTCGTAAAAGCGAATACGAACCGCCTGAAAGCCGATGTAGTGCTGATTTCTGATACGTCCATGATCGCCAATGACTGTCCGTCTATTACCACTGGTTTGCGCGGACTGGCTTACATGGAAGTTGAAGTTACTGGACCCAACCGCGATTTGCATTCCGGTATTTATGGCGGCGCCGTAGCTAACCCTATTAACGTTTTGTGTGATATGATTGCCTCTTTGCACGATGCGCAAAGAAGAATCACTATTCCGGGTTTTTATGATGATATTCAGGAAGTTAGTGCTGCTGAGCGCAAGGAAATGAGCCAGGCGCCCTTTAGTCTCGACGATTACAAAAAGGAACTGGAAATTGGCGATGTGCTGGGCGAAGCGGGTTACTCTACCCTGGAACGTGTGGCCATCCGGCCAACCCTGGATGTGAATGGCATTTGGGGCGGTTATACCGGCGAAGGCGCTAAAACAGTGTTGCCTTCCAAGGCGTTCGCCAAAATTAGTATGCGCCTGGTTCCGGGACAATCCTCGGAAAAAATCATGCAGCTTTTTGAAAAGCATTTTCTGGCTATTGCTCCTCCTTCTGTGAAGGTTAAAGTAAGCCCGCATCACGGCGGAGAGGCAGCGGTAACACCAACTGATTCAAAAGCTTATAAAGCCGCATCTAAAGCCATGCTTAAAACATTTGGCAAAGCTCCCATTCCACTGCGTGCCGGAGGAAGCATCCCAATTGTAACCATGTTTGAACAGGTGCTGGGCATCAAATCAGTACTCCTTGGGTTTGGGCTCGATAGCGATGCGCTGCATTCACCCAACGAACATTATGGCGTTTTCAACTACCTCAAAGGCATCGAAACAATCCCGTACTTCTTCCAATATTTTAGTGAATAATAATGGGGGCTGCCCAAAAAAAGGACGCCGGCTTACCGGCGTTTTTTTTGGGCACCGCGCTTTTCACTCCAATCTCCGCGCCGGTTTTCATCAAACAAAAACTACAACACTTTAACTGCGCCGCCTTCATAATGACGGCGCGGAGGATTTCCGTTTCAATCGCTGCCCCGCCGGCCGCCGAAAAGTAAAATACCGCTATCCCACCGCCGGATGAATTTGCTACCTTCGCTCCATGGCCGAGGTAAACATTAATCCCTCCTGGAAAGCAGCACTGGATACCGAATTTAAAAAACCTTACTTTGCTGATATTAAGTCGTTTATAGTTGGTGAGCGCAAAAAAGGTAAAACGGTTTTTCCTCCCGGCCCGCTGATCTTTAATGCGTTCAATCTCACCCCATTTAATCAGGTTAAAGTGGTAATCATCGGCCAGGATCCCTATCATGGTAAAGGTCAGGCACACGGACTCAGTTTCTCGGTTCCCCGGGGTGTTAAAGCGCCGCCCTCATTGGGAAATATCTACAAAGAATTGAAAGCCGATCTCGGTTGTCCCATTCCTACCCACGGCAATTTGGAAGCCTGGGCGAAGGAAGGTGTACTGTTGTTAAACGCCATTTTGACCGTGAACGAAGGTGAGCCGGCTTCGCATCGCGCCGCCGGTTGGGAACAGTTTACGAATGCGGTAATATCCCTGCTATCACAAGAAAAATCGGGATTAGTATTCCTGCTGTGGGGACGTTATGCTCAAGAGAAAGAAGTACTTATAGATGAAAATAAACACTTGATTTTGAAGGCAGCACATCCTTCTCCTTTTAGTGCTGATTCAGGCTTCTTTGGCTGTCGCCATTTCTCAAAAGCAAACGCCTTCTTATCGCAACCGGTTAACTGGAAATTGCCAGATTAACTGCGTTGGCGACTATGGTGAACTATAAAAGCGATCAACAAACAACTACTGCCAAACAGACCTAGTTTCATGATCGAGGGCATCAGGTCTTGCCATTGGGCCTGTCTCAGAAAAACGTTGTTACACAATTCCATGCCCCAACTCATGGGTGAAATCACGCTAATCGTCTTCAGGAATGGAGGCATTACATAACTGGGCACCCAAACGCCACCTAAGGCCGCCAACATCACCACGGTTACTGATCCAAACGCCAGCGCCTGATAGTGGGTTTTGAAAACAACCCCTACAAACAATCCGTAAGCCGTGGCGGCAAAAGCCAAAATTAAGGCGGTTACCACCAAGTAGTTGTGCTGCTCGCCAATGAGCAAACGCGGCAAGCCCAATTTGGGTAACAACCACAATCCTACCGATAACATCAGGAAAAACTGCAAGATGCAAATGAAAAAGTGGAACAAGTATTTGCCAAAAACATACGGGAACTGTGATCCGGCAACCAGGCGCATGCGCAGCAAACTGCCGTCTTCTCGCTCCTTAATAAAATTTCCTGCCAGCGGAAATAGAATAAAAAACATGGCGAACATCGTCCAGCCCGGTACATTATGTTGCACCGAGTTCAGCGTGGCCAGATAGGCTTTGTCGTGAGGATGTTGTTCAACCACCTGCACCATGGCACCCATGGGCACTTGCTGGGCAGGTGCGGTTCCGGTTAGCGTCTTCATCTGACCGGTAAGTTGATTCATAAGCATTTTGGTTTGAAGGGCGGCGGTCATTTTCTCTACAGCAAAATTTAGGGATTGCCTGAAATTGGCCTTGGTGATGGGGTCGTAAGCCAACTCTAATTTTGGTGCCGGTAGAATGGTATCTGAGTTCGGCTCTCCCATACCAAAACCTGAAAGCATGTTTTGAATGGAAAGCCGGGCGTTGTTGGTAACGTTCCTGGTACAACCCGCAGGTATAAACAAGGCGGCCTTATATTTTCCTGCTTGCACTAAATCAAGTGCTTGTTGGCGGGTTAATGGATTTCCGCCGGCAGTATCAAAAACGCCAAACGTACCAGAACTTTCCAGCGCCTCTTTAACCCAAACACCCATCGAATCACGGTCTTCATTCACCAACAAAATATCGAAGTGATACTGTGTATAATCACGGAAGGGCGCGTCCATTACCAACGACATCACAGTGACCATGCACATCGGCATCAGGAAAATGAGCACCAAACCCATGGGGTCGCGCAGCAACATCAACCATTCTTTCTTTATGGTAGCCAGTATTTTCATTCGCGAATGGTTCTTCCGGTTAAATGAAGGAAAACAGATTCTAAATCGTTCATGCCGTATTGTTGGCGCAAATCGTCCAAACTGCCCTGAGCAATCAGCTTTCCGGCATCTACCACCCCAACCCTCGAACAGATTTTTTCGGCCTCTTCCAGATGATGGGAGGTATACAGCATGGTCATGCCCTTTGCATTTTCTTCCTTCAAAAAATCCAGAATCATGGTTCTGGATTGCACATCTACCCCGGCCGTTGGCTCGTCTAAAATCAATAACTGAGGCTCATGTAATATCGATGCAATCAAATTTAGCCGCCGCTTCATTCCTCCTGAATAGGTATGAACCGGCTGCTGCATTTTTGTTGTCAAACCAAATATTTCCAGTAATTGCAGGATCCTGTTCCGGTTAAAAGCAGTACCATACATCCGCATCAGATATTCTAGATTTTCATAAGCCGTAAGCGCCGGGAACAAAGCAATTTCCTGAGTAGCCACGCCTATGGCACGTCGTACCTTGCGGCTATCTTTTAATGCATCAATTCCTAAAACTTGAATGTTACCTTCATCTGGTTGTAACAGGCCGCATATCATCATCACGGTGCTGCTTTTACCGGCGCCATTGGGTCCTAATAAACCATAAACTTCGCCTTGGGCAATATGTAATGAAAGTCCATTCACGGCAGGTCGGTCCATACCGCTGAATTGCTTTTTAACCGCATCTAGCACAATAGCGCCACTCATTTCAAACGTGTTTTGGCTAGTTCATGTAATTTACCAAAGAAGGCAGTTTCGTCGCGGCCACATTCCTGCAGGCGTTCTGCCAATTCACCGAACGAGATGGTATCTGTGGTGCGGCTCTTGCAAGTTCTGCCCGCGTAGTAAGCAAAGGCGCGCCATTTGTCGCCAATTACGGTCATTTCTTTAGCCAACTCCAGCAATTCCGGATTGTTGGTGGTCATACCAGCTTCTCTGAGGAAGGCGGCGTAGATGAACCTGAAGCCCGCACCCCCAGTGCCAATTTCTTCCTGCATTCTTACAATATTGCCCAGATAGCGAATGGCATCGCGTTGGCTCAGCTTCCTGGGATAGTTTTCAACCTGCTTGGCCATCAAAAAAATGCCGTTCTTGCCAAACCAGGGCAATGGAATTTGCGACATTCCGAATCCGGCCTGCTTGATACCTTTCCAAATCGCTTCTTCCATTGAAAACTGATTGGAGAATCCAATGGGGTAGTACATCTTGCCGCTTGGTTCCGGAATGCCCTTGGCAAACCGGGCTCTGATCAAATCACTGCTGTGAATTCTGGATACATTGTCCATTACCGGATCACTGACCAGATATTCATCACCGTCTTTTCCGTACACAACAATGTTATGCGCATTGAAATGAAAACGATAGGCATCTGGTAAGTAAGTCAAGTAAAATACTGAAGTTAACAAGCCAACCGGAACGCCGCGCTGAAGCATATCGTCCAGCTCATTCATCGCCTTGGTAACATTTGAATAGGTCTTAGATTGAACCGAGATACCGGTGCGTTTGGCAAAGCGTTTAAAAATTTGTCCGGGCCAAATGCGGTAACTGGTTCCTGGCAATCCACTTACTTTTACAAACGGGATATGCGAGAAGAAAATGCCGGCGCCTACCCCAAACACCATGGGCTCAGAATACGGGTGACCGTTAAAGCGAAGTAAATTGGATACTACGCCGTTTTCACAATGAGCAGATTGTACGTGCGGGAAATCGATTTTAATCATGGGTGAAGTAATTGTTCAACGCTGATGCGAAACGCAAAAGCGTATTTCTCCAACGTCTTTTTAGATAATTTTGAAAAGAAGAAGGGCTTGCAATGCCACTGCACCACAAAAGCCGGCCAACCAATATAGCCAGCCAGAATGGCGGGTTCCATGATGTTCTTTTTCATGTAATACAACACCGGACTGGCCTTACCCTCGCGAACCTGTTGCAAGGCATCTGCAACTTCATGATCAATTTCTTCCCAGGCCTGCTGTAAAACAACGTTTTCAGGTTCCCAACCCACTGATCTTACACCGGTGAAATCTTCACCGTCGTTGGCATAATACAGCTTGGTCATCTTACCCTGCATGATATTGGCATCGTCCTGAGGTACTTCTTCCTTTTTCATGGCCTGCGAAAATAGCAATACGTTTTGTAAAGTAGTTTACATTTGGCGCATGGCGAAAACAAATGCTACCCCCAAAAAGGCGGCTAAACCCGCTGCCCCAAAATCTTCCGTTAACTTTCAGCAGTATATCACTTGGCTCCATCTAGGTATTATCGCGATATTGTTCTGGTATGTATACGCCACGGTTTTTGATCATAAGCCGGATTTAAATGGCGATAATTTCGCCTATTATTTGTTAGGAAAACGCATTGCAACAGGCGAAGGTTTTACCAACGCCACTTCCATCAAGCATGAGCCGCATACCCATTTTCCCCCTGGCTATCCGGTAATCATTGCGGGTATCATCAAGTTTGTTGGCGACGATCAGGACACCATCAACTTCTTTAATGGGCTGATGCTCTTTGGTACAGTCATCTTGCTCTATTTTCTGGTGCGGAGGCTAACCGGATCTTCCTCATTTGGTTTTGTAGTAGCACTTTTAACCGCGCTGAATAGTCATCTGCTTCGTTCATCTACCATCACGATGAGCGAAGTTCCTTTCCTTTTCATGAGCATTGCCGCCCTATTTTTTCTTATCAAAGCCGGCGATCTGGCTTTTGATTGGAAAAGTCCGTGGTTATATATGGGTATCATTTTTATTGCCGGTTGCTATTACACCAAAACCACGGCCATCGCGCTGGTAGCTGGTGCTGCACTGTATTTTCTATTCAGTAAAAAGTGGCGTGAAATGGCGGTGGTTTTGGTGCTATTCGGTACATTGATTTTTCCCTGGACACTGCGTAACAAGCACCTCAATAGTTCTCACGTTGGGCAACTGATGCAGATAAATCCTTACAAACCTGAATTGGGCAACCTTACAACAACAACATTGATTGAGCGGGTTGAAAACAATCTGAAAAGATACATTTCGGTAGATATTCCAACGGCTGTTTTATGTGCAGAACCCAATTTTGAAAAAGCGCCTACTTCCTGGTGGTTGTATGGCTTGGGTATCATCGCACTAACACTTACCGGCATATATATTCTACGAGATTACCGCCTTTTGTTTTTAGGATATTTTGGTGGGACATTGGCTATTTTGATGATATGGCCCGACATCTGGGGCGGTGTTCGCTTCATCATTCCATTGATTCCTTTGGCGCTGATGGGCGCACTTTGGGGAGTAGTTTGCCTGTTGAATCTGGCTCTGGGAAAAATGAATCTTTCGTTTACGCCTTATTTTTTAGCGCTCCTGGCACTGGGTGCTACCGGACCGATTCAAAAATTATCTGAACAGGCTGAACAGCCGATGCCACAGAATTATGTGAACTATTTTGAACTGGCTAAATGGTGCAAAGAAAACACGCCTAAGGATGCCATTTTTAGCGCCCGTAAAGCGGATATGTTCATCTATTACGCTGATCGTACCTGCATTGGCGATAAGCCTTCGTTGGATGATAAGGAGGTACTGGATTTCTTTAGAACGAATGGGGTTGATTATGTAGTGGTGGAACAACTGGGCTTTGCTTCAACAGCAAAATACCTGATTCCCGCAATCAATAAAAACGCAGATAAATTTCCCGTGGTGCGGCAATTGCCTAATCCCGACACCTACCTGCTAAAGTTCGCGGAAGGCGACAAATAGTTTCTAGTAGCGTAGCAAATCTTCTATCGCCTCGGCTACCTTGGTAGCATTGGGTAGCATGGAGATTTCCAGCGTACTATTGAGCGGAATGGCCGGCGTGTTTACTGACCCTAGAATTTTTACTGGGGCATCTAGAAAAGAGAACCACTGAGATGCTATTTTTCCAGCCAAACTTTCAGCAAAAGAGTGCTCAATGGTTTCTTCCGTCAATACTAAAATCTTTCCATGCCGCTTCACTAAAGTTTCTATTGAAGACCAATCTAACGGATTTAAAGTGCGCAAATCCAGTATGTCTATTTGCCCGTTGAATTCTCGTGCGGCCTGCATAGCCCAATGTACGCCCATGCCGTAAGTCACCACGCCGATAGAATTTCCTTGTTCTACCTCCAGTGCAGATGCTTCCAGAGCCAATCTGGCTTTTCCGAAGGGTATCACATAGTGTTCGTCGGGCTCCACACATTTTGCGGCTTCCGTACCCTTCACCTTACTCCAATACAATCCTTTATGCTCAAAAATTACAACCGGATTCGGATCGTAGTATGCCGCCTTCATCAAACCTTTCATATCGGCTGCATTGGAAGGATAGGCCACCTTCACACCTTTCAATTGCAATACCACACTTTCTACTGATGAAGAATGATACGGACCGCCACTACCATAAGCCCCAATCGGCACGCGAATAACGCAACTAACTGGCCATTTGCCGTTGCTGAGGTAGCAACTCCGCGACACTTCCGTAAAGAGTTGATTGATCCCCGGGAATATATAATCAGCGAATTGAACTTCTACGATCGGTTTGCAGCCAGCCGCACTCATACCTACAGTGCTGCCAATGATGTAAGCCTCCATAATCGGGGTATTAAAAACCCGTTCCGCACCGTATTTTTTTGCTAACAGCGCCGCCTCCCGGAATACGCCACCTAACTCCCCTCCCACATCTTGTCCGTATAACAAGGCCTCGGGATGTTGCCGAAGAATTTCGTCTACAGCATGCAGCGCGGCATCTACCATTACATACGCTTCTCCTCCTGAAGGATGCCGCTCCCCTGTTTCTTCCGTGATGGGTGTGGCTGCGAAAATATGCGTAGTTAAATCTGTTTCATCGGGATCTGGTTCCAAACGTGCTCTTTCAAAATCAGCTAGTACGTTTTCTTTCGCACGTCTCTCTATTTGTTCAATTTGTTCGGCAGTGGCAATTTTTTGATCTTTTAATTGCTGTTTTAAAACAGGATATGGATCACGCGCCTCATCTTGTAGCAAGTTCTCTTTCGGACGATACCATTCTTTGCGCACGCCCGAGGTATGGTGATTCAGTAAGGGCACTTTTGCATGCACCAGATACGGCCTTCGATCTTTTCGAACCAACGATATGACCTTATCCAGGGTGTCATAGCATGCCGCAAAATCACTGCCATTCACTTTGGCTACCCGTAATCCCTTAAATCCTTTGGCATATTCATCTACATCCATTTTTCTGATCTCACTGGAATGCGCAGAAATATCCCATTCATTATCCTGTATCAGATAAATGATAGGGTAATCATGCAAAACCGCCATTTGCAGCGCTTCGGCCACTTCGCCTTCCGTTACTGCGGCATCACCTAAAGAACAAAGTACAATGGGCTCCTCTCCTTTTGCCGGACGGTCAAGTCCTTGCTTTTCTCGGTATTGAATGCCTTGTGCAGTTCCTGTAGCGGGGATTACCTGCATGCCGGTAGCTGAACTTTGGTGAGGAATTTTGGGCCGGTCAGATAATCGCGATGACGGATGCGAATAATAGGTTCTACCACCAGAAAAATAATCCGTCCTTTTTCCCAGCAACTGCAGCATCAGGTCGAATGGGCTAAACCCCATCCCTAATAACATGCTGTCGTCACGGTAATATGGAAAAGCAAAGTCCTGAGGAATTAAATGAAATGCGGTGGCTAGCTGAATGGCTTCATGTCCTCTTGATGTGGCATGAACGTATTTTGAACAAACATCCTTGCGCTCTTCGTATAATTCGGTCATGGCTTTTGCTGTGGCCATGTATTCAAATGCTTTCAGCAGTATGTCTTGATGCGGTAGCAGAGCTAACTTATTTGTAAGCGAATAAAGTAAAAGGTGTGGTAACAAATAGTATGACTAAAAGAAAATACAGCGCGATGTGATTCGTTTATAAGTGCATGCCCAAAGCCTCTTTGCCGGGTTTACATTCGGAATATGAACAGGTACGCAGAGGAGTTTCTAAATTTTATTGCCCTGGAGAAACGGTATTCTCCGCATACGCTGTCCGCCTATCGGGTCGATTTGGAACAATTTTCATCATTCTTCCTCAAAGAAAATGGAAACGACGACTTAGAACGGGCTGCTCATTTTCAAATCAGAAACTGGATGGCTTCTCTGGTGAAACAAGGTGTTTCCACGCGCTCAGTTAATCGGAAAATGTCAACGCTGAAATCGTTTTTCAAATATCTTTTACGGCAACAAGTGATAACCAGAAACCCGATGTTGAAAGTGCAGCGGCCCAAGGTAAGTAAGCGTTTACCTGTATTTGTTGACGACAAAAGTATGCGGGATTTGTTTTCGGGAATGAAGTTTACCGAGGATTGGGAAGGAAGGCGCGACCGACTCATGATGGAATTGCTTTATGTAACGGGCATGCGTAGGTCAGAATTGCTGGGTTTGACCAGCGCTTCTGTTGATTCTTACCAGCAGCAGATTAAAGTTTTGGGTAAGGGAAACAAGGAACGCCTTATTCCGATAAGTGCTGTTGTTTGTGATTCGCTGAAAGAATGGTTTGCTTATATGCCAAAAGCCGATGGTACCCTTTTTACCAGTGTTGAAGGTGAGCCATTAAAAGCGCACCAATTGTATTCCATTGTTCGCAAATATTTGGGTATGGTCACTACGATCAACAAGAAAAGTCCGCATGTTTTGCGACACACTTTTGCAACCCATTTGCTCAACAACGGTGCAGATATCAATGCTGTAAAAGAGCTACTGGGACATAGTTCGTTGGCTGCTACGCAGGTATACACACACAATACTATTGATAAGTTAAAAAGCATTTACCGGCAAGCACATCCAAGAGCCTCGTAAATGCTAACAAAACCTAAACTTTTTCGTAAAATTGGGTAAACCAGAAATTTCCAGTAATTTAATTTTCAAGTTGATTCGTTAACCTTTAAATAGTAAGTATTATGAACATTGTAATCCGTCCCGTTCACTTCGATGCCTCATCTCAATTACTAGATTTCATTAAGAGAAAACTCAACAAACTCACTACCTTTTCCGACAAGATTATCGATGCCGAAGTATTTCTTAAGCTAGATAGCAATCAGAGTATACGCGACAAGCAGGTGGAGGTAAAACTGCACATTCCGGGTAAGACTATTTTTGGCACTGAAACCTCGAAAACGTTTGAAGAAAGCACTGATTTGGTAGTTGAAAACCTAAGTCGGCAACTAAAAAAGGCCAAGGATCGCCGTAATGAGAGAAATCCTGCTGAAGTAGAGCGTACCCGTCAAGAGGCGGTGATGGAAACGGATGATGATTTGTAATGTGGAAAAATCATTCGTTCAGTTTTGAGAAATAAGAATAAAAGTTCTATTATTGCGTCCCGTTTTGAAAAAGACGGGACTTTTTTTGTGCGTTATTTGACATTTCGGTTCAGATTCATCTAATAGAAAAGCCAGCTTAGCTCAGTTGGTAGAGCAATTGATTTGTAATCAATAGGTCGTGGGTTCGACTCCCTCAGCTGGCTCAGCGGTTTATCCGCGCTTTTCGGGCAGATAGTCAAGTGGCCAACGACAACAGACTGTAAATCTGTCCTCTTACGAGTTCGGAGGTTCGAATCCTCCTCTGCCCACCACATTCACACTTAAATCTGTTTAAAATCGGAACTTGTTCTAGGCAGAGCGGGTTACCGGCTACCTTTCGAGGATTTACCCGGGCGGTAGACTTAGATGTTCTTTAAAATTTGCGGGAGTAGCTCAGTTGGTAGAGCGACAGCCTTCCAAGCTGTAGGTCGCGGGTTCGAGCCTCGTCTCCCGCTCTTCGCACCACGTGCCGTTGTAGCTCAGTGGTAGAGCACTTCCTTGGTAAGGAAGAGGTCGCGAGTTCGATTCTCATCAACGGCTCCATGTTGCCGTGCTTTTTAACGGTAATCATTCAATTACATAAACATTAAACAACTTTAAAACAATTAAAAATGGCTAAAGAGAAATTCATCAAAGACAAGCCACACGTAAACATTGGTACCATTGGTCACGTTGACCACGGTAAAACCACACTGACTGCCGCTATTACAACGGTATTGTCAAAGAAAGGTCTGGCCGAAGTGCGCGATTATTCTTCAATCGACAATGCGCCTGAAGAAAAAGAACGTGGTATTACCATCAACACGGCTCACGTAGAGTACCAGACGGCTAACCGTCACTATGCGCACGTTGACTGTCCGGGCCACGCCGATTACATCAAGAACATGGTGACCGGTGCTGCTCAGATGGATGGTGCCATCCTGGTGGTAGCTGCTACCGATGGTCCTATGCCGCAAACTCGTGAACACATCCTCTTGGCTCGCCAGGTAGGTGTACCACAAATCGTGGTGTTCATGAACAAAGTTGATTTGGTAGATGATCCAGAATTCCTGGAACTGGGTGAAATGGAAATTCGTGACCTGTTGAGCTTCTACAAGTACGACGGTGCTAACATTCCAATCATTAAAGGTTCTGCCCTGGGTGCCTTGAACGGCGAAGCTCAGTGGGTTGAAAAAATCGACGAGTTGATGGCTGCTGTGGATAGCTTTATCCCAGTTCCTCCACGCGCGGTTGATCAACCATTCCTGATGCCTGTGGAAGACGTATTCTCAATCACTGGTCGTGGAACTGTTGCTACTGGTCGTATCGAACGCGGTCGCGCTCTTACCGGCGAGTCTGTAGATATCATCGGTCTGTCATTCGAAAAAATGACTTCTACCATCACAGGTGTGGAAATGTTCCGCAAAATCCTGGACGAAGGTGAAGCTGGTGACAACGTAGGTTTGTTGTTGCGTGGTATCGAAAAAGAACAAATTAAGCGCGGTATGGTTATCTGCAAACCAGGTTCTGTACAGCCTCACACTGAATTTAAATGCGAAGTTTACGTATTGAGCAAGGATGAAGGTGGTCGTCATACGCCATTCTTCAACAACTACCGTCCTCAGTTCTACTTCCGTACAACTGACGTAACCGGTGAAATCACATTGCCAGCAGGAACAGAAATGGTAATGCCTGGTGATAACATCACCTTGTCAGTAAAACTGATCTACCCAATCGCTATGGAAAAAGGTCTGCGTTTCGCGATTCGCGAAGGTGGCCGTACCGTAGGTGCAGGTCAGGTAACTGAAGTTATCAAGTAATTTCTTCGGAAATCAATATTGGAATCCCGGTGGTGAAAACCACCGGGATTTTTTTTCGCTCTTCTTGTTGGGGACAGACGAAAGGGTAAGCTTGAATAGGTTTAATCTTTAAAAATCGCTCTAAACACGCTCTGGAAATCCTAAGTGTTCAGCTTGAATCAGAGATGTCAAACCTGTTTCGGATAACACAATGAACGCCCAAATCGGGAAATACTGATTTCTTTAATTCAGCATGGCGTGTACTTTCTTCCTACTGGTTGAAAGCCCGCTCCAACAGTTATAAGTTTTTATCTACTTGCTCCTGAATCGTACCCTCTTCAACTAATCCGGTGCTGCGCCATACCTCCTTTCCTTTCTTATACATAATGAGCAAAGGAATATTCCTGATGTGCATGTCGTTAGCTAAAGCTGGATTCTGATCAACATCAATAGCAACAACTTCTAGTTTTGAAGTGTTCTTCTTTTCTACTTTGGCCAAAATAGGCTTCAACAATTTACATGGACCACACCAGACGGCATTAAAATCTACCAATACTAATTTATCAGAAGTAATCTGCTTCAGATAATCTTCAATATTCATCCCCTCTTGCTTAACTGTAGCTTCAGTTAACGGCTTCTTCGAATCACTCCAGGCCAGAATGCCACCGTCCATTTCATAAACTTCTTTAAATCCTTTTTTAGTCATTAGCGCCGCAGCTTTATGGCTTCTGCCTCCGGAAAGGCAGTATACAAAGACGGGTTTTGCTTTATCCAACTTTTCAATCTTTTCGATGAAGTCATCGGCATTGAAATTGAGATTGGCTGCATTGGCCAGATGCCGTTCAGCATATTCTTCAGGGGTGCGTACATCAACCAGTTGAGCGCCGCTGGTAGCCGACAATTTCTTATCAAATTCTTCAACCGACATCAACTTCGACTGACTTGAACCATTGCAGGAAATCAGGACGAATGCTACTAAAAAAGGAAAGATTAATTTTTTCATGAACATGAATACAATGATGTTAGTGTACTTTTTCTTCTGTAACAATAGGAAGGCCAGCCTTCTTGATTGAAGCAAATCCACCGGCAATATCGGATACTGCATAACCTGCCTTCTTCATCACAGAGGCCGCTATAACCGATCGATATCCTCCAGCACAATGAACATACCATGGATGACTTTTATCCAAACTGTTTATCCATTGATTGATATCATCTAAGGGATACAACTGCGCCTGCGGTAAGTGACCCGAATCATATTCCCCCGGGCGTCTAACGTCAAGAACGGGCGTTGTGTTATCTTGCAACAATCCGGTGTATTCCTCTGGCGCTAATGATGTAATAGATGCTGTTGGGAAACCTGCTTTCTTCCAGGCAGTCACACCACCATCGAGATAACCGACAACCCTATCGAATCCTACGCGTGCCATCCGCATTACCGTTTCTTCTTCCCTACCAGTATCACAAACTAACAGATAGTTTTTATGGATATCCATTACTGCACCCAGCCATGGCGCAAACTGACCATCTAACCCAATCGAGATGCTATCAGGAATATGTTCAGAACAAAATGCTGCAGGTTTTCTAACATCCAAAACAATCGTATCGGCGTTATTCATTAACGCATTAAAATCGTTTGGCTGCAACGGTTTCAGGCCATTTGCATAAATCTCTTGCATACCGGTAGCGCCCTCTTTATTCATTTGAACATTAGCCGGAAAATAAGCTGGCGGCTGCGTTAATCCGGAGGTGACCAAACCGATAAACGTTTCCTTGTTCGGAGCTTTCAACGCGTAATTCACTTGCTTTTGATTGCCCAGTGTATCAAACGTTTCTTTACTCATATTTTTTCCGCATGCCGATCCGGCACCATGGGCAGGATAAATAATCACGTCATCCGGAAGCGCCATAATTTTCTGGTGCAAAGAATCGTACAACATACCGGCCAATTGCTCCATCGTAAGGTCAGACTTCACGGCTAAATCTGGCCTCCCTACATCACCTATAAAAAGGGTATCACCGGTAAATATACAATGGGCTTTCCCTTCTTCATTCAACAACAGATACGAAGTTGATTCCAAGGTGTGGCCGGGCGTATGTAGCGCAACAATCCGTAACTTACCCACTTGAAAAGTTTGTCCGTCTTCTGCTAAAATAGCCTCAAAGCCCGTCATGGCCTTGTTGCCAAATACGATGGCGGCGTTCGTCTTCTCCGCTAATTCGCGGTGACCGGAAACGAAATCAGCATGAAAGTGCGTTTCGAAAATGTATTTAATCGAGGCGCCGTTCTTCGCTGCCCGGGCTAAATACGGGCCTGAATCCCGCAGCGGATCGATTATAGCCGCTTCACCGTCTGACTCGATGTAATATGCTGCTTCGGCCAGACAATGGGTATACAACTGTTCAACAATCATGCTACGAAGATAGCGCAATAGTTTCGTATTTTAGCCCGGTGATTTGGAAACTCCGCCCCTCTGTAGAAGTACTGAATAATTACAGCGGGCAACATCTGGGTAAACATCTCGGGATTGAAATTACCGAGGTGGGTGACGATTTTTTGGCAGGTCGTATGCCGGTTGATGGAAGAACTGTACAGCCCTATGGAATTTTGCATGGCGGTGCCTCATGTGTTTTGGCAGAAACTTTGGGAAGTATCGGCGGCAGTTTTTGTTGTGATCCACAAACCGAAATGGTGGTGGGTCTTGAAATCAACGCCAATCACATTAAATCGGCTAGAAATGGCTTTGTATTAGGTGTAGCCAGGCCAGTACATTTGGGTAAAACCACCCAGGTTTGGGAGATAAAAATTACCAATGAAGGTGGTGGCTTGGTTTGTATCAGTAGGTTGACACTTGCCGTAAGAACAAAATAACCATGAAAAAGACCCAGATATTGGATGAAATGGCCATCCTGCAGAAGGTGCGAAGAATGGCATATGAGATTGTAGAAGCCGATTTTGAAGATAGCCAACTCATGGTCATCGGTATCCGCGATGGAGGTTTTTTGTTGGCGCAGTTACTCGGCGAAGAAATTGCGAAAATTAGCCCGTTGCCCGTTACGCTGCGCGAATTGAAGATAAACAAAATGAGCCCTGCCAATGCGCCGGTAATCGTGGATGTGGAAAAGGAGGATATTGACGGCAAGACGGTGTTGCTGGTTGATGATGTAGCGAACACCGGCCGTACCATGTATTATGCCCTAAAACCTATTATGGAATTCGCTCCGGCCAAGGTGCAGGTGGCCGTGTTGGTTGACCGCCAGCACAAGCGATTTCCTATTGCCAGCGATTTTGTGGGATTATCGCTCTCTACCTCGCTGCAGGAACATATCAGTGTGGATATGGAAAAGATGACGGCATTCCTGCATTGATTTTGTACTTTCGCGCCCTATGTCAGAAGCGTCATACAAGATTATTTTCAGCATGGTGGGCGTTAGTAAAACCATCCCACCCAGTAAGCAGATTTTAAAAAATATCTACCTATCGTTTTACTACGGTGCCAAAATCGGCATCATAGGTTTGAACGGATCCGGTAAGTCTACCCTAATGAAGATCATTGCGGGCATTGATCAGAATTATCAGGGAAAAATCGAAAGCAGTAAGGATTTTTCTGTTGGTTATCTGGAGCAGGAACCGCAGTTGGATGATACCAAAACAGTGATTGAAATTATTCGCGAAGGCAAGAAAGAAATCTTTGATATGCTTCGCGAATTCGAAGACATTGGCAATGCCTTTATGGAGCCGATGGATGACGATAAAATGAATAAGTTGCTGGAGCGGCAGGGTGTTTTACAAGATAAAATTGATGCGGCAAACGCCTGGGAAATAGACCAGGTTTTGAACCGTGCCATGGATGCGCTTCAGGTTCCTGATGGCGAATCGTTAGTGAAGAACCTCTCAGGTGGTGAGCGCCGGCGCGTTGCGCTTTGTCGTTTGCTATTGCAAGAGCCCGATGTGTTGCTGTTGGATGAACCCACCAACCATTTGGATGCCGAGTCAATTCTTTGGTTGGAACATCACTTGGAACAGTACAAGGGGACGGTTATCTGTATTACGCACGACCGTTACTTCCTGGATAACGTGGCTGGTTGGATTTTGGAATTAGATCGAGGAGAAGGCATTCCTTACAAAGGAAATTATTCATCATGGCTGGAACAGAAACAGCAACGAATGGCCCAGGAAGAGCGGGAAGAAAGCAAGCGCCAAAAAGTACTACAGCGTGAATTGGAATGGGTGCGCATGGGTGCTAAGGGAAGGCAATCAAAGGGAAAGGCGCGTTTGGCCAACTATGAAAAAATGTTGGGTGAAGATGTAAAACAGAAAGATGAAAAACTGGAAATTTATATTCCGCCAGGGCCACGACTTGGCGCCAAGGTGATTGAGGCCAATGATATTTCCAAAGCGTTTGGCGATAAGTTGTTGTATGAACATTTAAATTTCAAGTTGCCTCAAGGGGGAATTGTTGGAATTATTGGTCCGAACGGTGCCGGTAAAACCACATTGTTTAGAATGATTATGGGGCAGGAAAAGCCGGATAGCGGAACGTTTGAAGTAGGCGAAACGGTGAAGATATCTTATGTAGATCAAACACACAGCAACATTGATCCTGAGAAATCAGTTTGGGAAGTAGTGAGCAATGGCGATGAATGGATTGAAACAGGCAAGCTGAAGATGAATAGTCGGGGCTACGTATCTCGTTTCAATTTCCACGGGCAGGATCAGCAAAAGAAAGTAAAGATGCTCTCAGGTGGTGAGCGCAATCGTTTACATCTTGCCTTAACGTTGAGAGAAGAAGCCAATGTATTGTTGCTGGATGAGCCAACGAATGATTTAGATGTGAACACCATTCGTGCTTTGGAAGAAGCGCTGGAGAACTTTGCAGGATGTGCGGTGATTATCAGTCACGATCGCTGGTTTTTAGACCGTGTATGTACGCACATACTGGCGTTTGAAGGTGATGCTCAAGCTTATTATTTCGAAGGTGGATTTTCGGAGTATGAAGAAAACAGAAAGCAACGCCAGGGCGAAGCAATCAAGCGATTCAAGTATAAGAAATTAGTGGGTTAGGATTTCCTTATTCCAGAATTTTTCTGGCAATCAGTTCCTTCATGATTTCGTTTGTACCAGCGTAGATACGTTGTACGCGGGCATCAGCGAAAGCGCGGGCTACGTCGTATTCCCAGATATAACCATAGCCACCATGTAATTGCAGACATTCATCCGCAACTTTACACTGCAAATCACTTAACCAGTATTTGCAGGAAGACGCAGCAGCTTGCGATAAACTCTTGGTTTGATGTAGCTCCACACAGCGATCGGCAAAAATTCTTCCAATGGTAACTTCGGTTTCTAATTCAGCCAATTTGAACCGGGTATTTTGTAATTCTGAAATCGATTTGCCAAAAGCCTTCCGGTCTTTTGTATACTGAATGGTTTTTGCCAGTATTCCTTCAGCCGCTGCTATTGCGCCCAAGCCAACAACCAGCCTTTCCTGCGATAACTCCGTCATCAGATATTTAAAACCTTCGCCTTCTTTTCCCAATAAATTTTCTTTTGGAACTTCCACATTTTCAAAGAAAAGTTCACAGGTGTCTTGTGCATGCAATCCAACTTTTTCAAACGGTTTTCCTTTTGAATATCCTTTCATACCGGTCTCAATCACCACCAATGAAATTCCTTTAGCGCCCAATGCGGGATTCGTTTTTACCGCTACAACTGCTGCATCGCTCAGGTAGCCGTTGGTAATGAAGGTTTTCGAGCCGTTCACCAGATAATAATCGCCTTTATCAACTGCTGTTGCCCTGATATTTTGCAGATCAGATCCTGCTCCGGGTTCAGTCATGGCAACGGCCAAAATACACTCTCCAGAAACCACCTTTGGCAACAACCGCTTTTTCAGTGATTCAGTTCCATAATGTTCAATGTAAGGACATACAATATCGCTATGTAAGGGATACCCTACTGCTTCGCTGGCTAAGCCAGCGCGGGCGATTTCTTCTGTAATAATCGCGTTATAACGAAAATCAGCAATGCCTAAGCCGCCATAAGTTTCTGATACCTGAGGAGCCAAATAGCCGGCCTCCCCTACCTTCAACCAGCTTTCGCGGCTAACCATTTGGTTGCGTTCCCACTGAAGATGGTGTGGCAACAGTTCCTTCTGAACAAACTCACGAACAGATTGAGCGAAAAGCAGGTGTTCCTCGGTGTATATATTGCGACTGGTAAGCATAATGCGAATAACGTAATCTTTTTAATTTCAGTCAATGAAAACAACCACTGGCATCCTGTTGTTTACGCTGTTGGCCTTCAATGGCTGGTCGCAGCAGCGTAGTACTGATTCTACCGGCTTTCAGGGTTTTGGTAGGAAAAAGGAGAAGTTCGAAGGCTTTAAAGAGGCGCGAACGATGCCGATGAAACAAAATGTGGTGAAAACTGGCATTTTCGATTGGTTTGCCTCAGGCCCTTTTCTAATCAATGGAGAATTCAGGGTTAGTTATGAGCGCATGTTGGCATCGCAACATGCTGTGCTGGTGGCTGGTGGTGTAAACTACACCTCACCACTCATTTTGATTCTTGGGGCTGTGAACGACACCTTTAAGTTTAGGTACAATGTTAGCGGTGGTCGGGCTCAATTGGGCTATCGTTTCTATCCAATAAAGAAGATGAAGGCACCCAAAGGGCTTTATGTAGGGCCACATTTTTCTTACAATTACGTGAGAGCAACGGCTAAATCAAATGGTGATTTTTACAGCTTCAATCACTTTTTTGTGTGTGCGGTTGCCGGATTTCAAATCGTTAAGAAGAATGGATTTAGTATTGATTTTACATTAGGCGCCGGCTACCAAAAGTTGTGGGGTACTTACAATTCTGCTAACAGTAAGTATGTACAACCAGTTAAACTAACTTCCAACAATAATAACAATTCCGGTGTTCCCACTTTACCAGCCTTCCTCAAGGTAATGGGCCAGATTAACATTGGCTACGCTTTCTAAAAATGAGCATAAAAAAAGGGGAGAATTGCTTCTCCCCTTTTCTCTAACGCCTAAACAATATTAGTGCAATACATTCACTTTATAGCTGGCTATTTCTTTTCCGTTTCTTACGCGGGCAAAGTACATACCAGAGTTCAAATCTGATAAGTTTTCAGTGTAGTACTTCGTACCGGCATCAAGGCGCTCGTTTACGATAGTTTTTACCACACGTCCGTTCAAATCAACTAATTCAACGGTCACATCACTCGTTTCAGCCACATCGAAACCTACAACCAATTGGGTATTGGCGGGATTCGGGAACATGCGCAATTGCATAGCTGAAGTTTTTGGATCTGTAATGCTATTTACAATTGAAGTATCTTTCAAAATAGCAATAGCGGGCAGCGGCGAATTAGGAATTCCTGCGAAAATTTTGAAAGAAGGACCATTTTGGTTGGCAGCGGTATCCAGGAATCCTGAAGCGCAAACTGTTACAGCTTTTCCATCTATAGCACCCAGTGGTACAATGTAAGATTTGTATACAGTACCGCCTGGAATACGCAGATCTACAATTACATTACCTAATGAAGTTGGCAATGCACTTCCGATTCCCGGTGCAGAAGCCACTTGGTATTGGCCATATTTCAAACCTGAAATCAATGCAGCACCGCCTACGGCTGGCACAGTAAGACTTACCGTTGGTGCATCAGTTGCGCCATGGAAAACGGTGATTTGAGTAGAACCTGCCGGCATGGTTACACGTGTAGGTGTATTCAGATAGAGTTTCAACGAGCGGTCAACTCCATCTGGGTTAGTGGCAAACTTACTTGGGTCAACAACACCCGCAACTACTGCTACAACGCTATCTGAGCCCAGACGCAAGGTTTGTGATAGTACAGATGAAGAAGAATCTTTAGCGTGTAAATCAATTTTGTAATCAAAGTCTTGGATGAATCCAGCGCTTTGGAAACCTTGGCGGAAGCCCAATCCAATGATTTGTTTAATTCCACCAACGTATAAATCTACATTCTTAACCAATGGGTCGCCTGAGTTATGATAAACTTGTACTACGCCAGCAACTTTCTCAACAGGTAAAGCAGCAACAGCTAAGGCTTTATAACCTACTGAAATAGGAAGACCCGGAGCGTATGTTAATGCAGTGGTATCAATTACTGCAGCATAAACGCCAAAGGTATTTTTTGTGCCTGTGCCGGTTGTATCCAGGAAACCAGATGCAAAACCGAGCGCAGCTTTTCCGCCCAAAAGTTTCAAAATGTCGCCATTGTATCTTATCAATGGTGTGCTAGTACCTGTGGCATAAACATGAAGGCGGTGAGGCGCTGCTCCGTACAAACCGAAAGTGGTGTGCGCGCGGAAAGCAGCATTGTCGACCACAGAGTCGCGCGGGGTGCTTTGGATGGTAGTGATGAACGACTGAACAGTTACAGCCGGGGCATCAACCACACCATGTTTGAAAGCAAAATAAAATTTGTTTGGATCTGTTGAAACAGGCATCAAGGTAGCGTTTACATCTAAATCAAACGCTTTGTTAATACCGCTTGGGTTAACCTTAATGGAAGAATCAATCAAACCGGTGGCTACTAAGGTATAGTTGCCTGCAGCCAAACCACTCACTGGCTTGGTAAATACTGCGCCTGCAGTGCTGCTGCTGCCTTTCGGAGTTACTACCAAATCAGTTCCTGCCGGTAAAGCGGCGGCTCCGATTGAAACGTAGTAAGCCTGACGGAAAGCCAGATTAGATAATAATTTTACTTCACCACCCGGTAAAAGGGCGTTTTTCACCCATACGTCTACCGTATCGGCTTCTTTGCTGGGGCAGTTGTGGACTACCACAACATTTACCTGCGCCTTTGTTTGCTGAGCAAACAAAAGACCGCAAGCTACTACTGCGTAAGAGAACAGCTTTTTCATTGCGTTTTTTGTTTTAATGAATAATGAATTAAAGAACACCAAAGTTGATAATTGGTTCAGAAAAGTTTGTAAACATTTGTTAATGTATAATCACCACCTTCTTCCTATTCACGGAAGTACCATCCGAAATGGTTAGCAAATAGGAACCACACGGCAACCCACCTACTTCCAGATATTCCTCTTTTGTTACCTGCTCCTTGGTTATCAAAACACTACCAGTGAGGCTGGTTAATGTAATCGTTGTCGGCTTTGCGGCGTCTTCAAAGCTGATGTGAAGCGTCTGGTTAACAGGATTTGGATAAATCTTTGCTGCTAACTGTTGTTGCTCATTAACTCCAGTGGTAAACTGGCAGGAAGCGGTGTCCTTAATAATTTCGAAAAATCTAACGGTAGAATACTGCATGATCGTATCTATAAACTTCATGGCTTTGGTTTGAGAGGCACCGGGATTTAAGTTTGGATCGCCTATGGGTTGAGCCCCGTCATACCAACTCCATGGTTCAAATCCCTGACCATAGAATGGATACAAACCTTCAACAGGTTGCAGTACTACTCCATTTTGTTTATTGGGAGGCCCCGGGGCAAATCCTTTTCCTTTAAAAATGTTGTTGTTACCCAAGGCATCTACGTAAGGCATGAAATCACCTGAACCGCTTACCACAATAATGGGCGTTCCGGAAGAGGTAATTACTCTTGCAGTGTTATACGGCGTAGTTACTTCTTCAACACCGTGAAAAGCTACTACCGGTACTTCACCGGCTTGTACCCAAGTGGTATCGCCAGTAGCAGTCCCCAATGCGAGAATTGCGCTGGGGCGAGAAGAAAATCCAGGGTAATTATTGATATTCTGCGAACCTCCAAAACCGTCAAAATCACCAGTTAAGGACTGATTGATATAAGGGTTTCCACTGCCATCTAAAAATTTAATGCCGGTTAATTCCGATTGCTGATTCAGCATGCTACAAGCCAGTGCGGCATACCCGCCGGAATTAGTTCCTCCAACAAAAATTTTACAAGGATTAATGCGGTAGGTGTTACCGTTCACTGCATCTTTCCTGAAATAGCGAATACACGTTTTAAAATCCTGCATTGCGCGATATACCGCGTTGATAATGGTTTTTTCCCTGGTTTCTGCATCGTTGTCGCCGGCAGCCCATCCTAAACGGTAGTTAATTGATACGGCAACATAACCTAGACGAGCGTAGCGTTTGCATAATTCTACAATGCTGTATTGTTCCTTCACACCCCAGGTATATAACGATAGAAACGAACCGCCATGACCGAGGATAATGACCGGCCGGTTAGATACTGTGTCTCCTGCCGGTGTGTATACATCCATCACTAAATCTTCGGTGTTGAGGAACGAGGTATTATAACCTAGGTTTTCGCCGTATTTGATATTAGTGGCTACATCTACATTCGTGAACTGAGGGGTTAAGTAGCGCTGACCATTGCTGGCAACTGTTAGAAGCAAGCAAGTAAGTGCAAGTGTGATATTTTTCATCATGCGTTATTTTTTTTGTTTTCCTTTAGAAAGGGCGTCCCAATCCATATTCAATAAGATGGTTCCGTATAGCATACGTCCAATACCCGGGCCCCCATAGGCCTGAAAGTTTCTATTTGAAACCAAATTGCTTCCGCCGAACTTAAATGTAGTATAAATACGCTGAACGTCCCAACTGATTTGCGCATCCAGCATGGAATAGGATGGAATAGAACCGGTAAACTGTGGCGATCCTTCAAACTGAAATCCATGCACCCATTTGTAATTGACATTAAATCCAAATCCTTTCTGCTTACCAATTTTTATATCGTATCCGCTGATACCGATATTGAACTTGTGAGGCGGCGTATTGAACGCCGGAATTATGGGGTCCGTAGATCCTAATCGATTCAGGATATTGAAAGAGTAATTCGCTGTTACTGCATAATTTTTGATAAAGTAGTAATTGATTCCGATGCTGGCGCCATAAGTCATAACCAGATCGCGCGCGTTGGTGGCAATACGCAATACCTGAAATTGCCTGATGGTTCCTGGTGTAAATCCTTTTGAATCGGTAAACACGGCGCCTAATTTATATCCCAGGAAGTTACTGTAGAAACTTACATAGCCACCGGCATCCAGATACACCTTTTTGGCTATAAGCGCCCGATAACCCAATTCCACAGTTTGCACTCTTTCAGGACGAACACCGGCAACACGCTGGAATTGGAGTGAATCAATGGCCGCAGCGCTACCGTTTTTATCGATATAACTAACCAGGTTGGGGACTGTTACCACCGAGTCAACGCCATTTAAATTACCAATCAGAATGGCACGGCCTACGTTGTAATACAGATATTGATCTTGCAATGTAGGATTACGAACAGCAGAGGAATAGGATAACCTGATGGTGTGTTCGCCTTTGTAGGAATAAACTAGGGATGCCGCTGGTGTTATAATGGGTTCTATTTTGCCATCGGCGGTTTTCCAGGCAAAATTTTGATTTCGGTCGAAACGCACCGTCAGTGTTGGGGTTAAACTATGATCTTTTCCAAAAGTGAATTTGCGCGTGATGCTGAAGTACGCGCCGAACTCCCAGTTAGTAATGCGGCGGTACGTACTGTCAAGGACGATGTTCTTACCGTTGGCATCCTGCACTGGTTTACCCAGAGAATCTAATTGATATCTTCTCGAGAATGTATCACTGAATACGGTTCCAAGTGAATAAGGGAAGTACATCCTAAAGCTTGCTCCGGTGATCAAATCGAACCAGTTTTTATCCTGATTCTTTCTCTTGATATCCCATTTGTATTCTGCTTGTACATGCAGCATCTTGCTTTTGTCGAAAAATTTTGTTCCGCCTTCAGCAAATGCTGTTCTGGATGTAATGGCACGTTTTAAGGAATCGAAAGCTGCCGTGCCAGGCTCAAAACGAGAGCGAATCAACGGACTGTTATCCGGATTGCCATCGGCGTATTTGCGCGCTTCCTGATGGAAAGTTTTAAATGAATCGATGTATTTATTGATCAATGTATTCGCCACTAAATTGGTGCTATCGAAGTTCATGATCCATGGATTGTTGGTATTGGGATTTCTAGGGAAGTTTGGATCAAGTGCATATATCCGCGGAACAACGTAATCTGACCAGTATTTTACGTAATCCCGTTGCCACCGATCATTCGGTTTAGCTGCTTGTTGCAATTTCAAAGCCGTAAAAACGGCATCGTACGAATTGCCGGCATCTTCTGCGGTGAAATATGCTCTTACAAAAAACTTGTCGGCCTTGCTTACTTCTGCTCTTACTTGGTGAAATTGTAACCCGCGTAAACTATACCGGTTATCTCCTTGATACACCGTTGTGCCATATCCAAAGTTGTAACCAACCTTAGCTTCAATTTTATCGGTTATTCTGTAATGAAGTGCAGCGTTTGCTTTTACATTCGAAATATTGTAATCCACCAAATCCTTTTCCAGATAACCTGTTCTGAAAATCTGCCCTAATCCCGGCAACTCTCTGGTCTGTTTCCTACCTTCATAGCTACCTTCGTTGGTATTTTGTAATTCATCTCCGTAACGATTCACAGCATCGTAACCGCCCAGGTTGGTTGTTGGTTTGGTAGAAGTTAGCGCAGCAGATTGCGCGTAGTTGTCGGCTACCCAATCATATGCCCTTAAATACGAGGCGCCTACTTTAAAAGCAAACTTATCTTCTCCCTTCTTATTCTTGAACGCTTTCGCAAAACGAATGGCGCCTTCAAACATATTACGCTCAGCACCTTTTACAAAAACCGATAAACCCTGATAGTAAAATGGATTTTTGGTTTGCATACTTAACACGCCGTTGAAAGCATTGGGCCCATATAAAGGGGAACTTGCTCCAACAACTAAATCTACTTTTTGAATATCGATTTCTGATGCCCCGGCGAAATTACCTATGCTAAAATTTAAACCCGGCGCCTGGTTATCACAACCATCTAATAGCTGTAAAGAGCGAACCGGGGAAGTGGAATTAAATCCGCGCGTATTGATGACCACAAATCCCAGCGACGCGGTGGTCATATCAACGCCCTTCAGGGTGCTTAGCCCTTCGTAAAAAGTGGCTGATGCCGTTTGCTTGATTTGTTGTAAACCCATGCTTTCAATAGTGAGCGGATTTTCTTTTTGCTTTTCCGTGATGCGAGTATCCACTACTTCCACCGATTTTAACTCGTTAACCTGCTCAGCTAACCGGATGGTTATGGTGCGTGCTGCCTCGGCCTTGGTATTCACTGGTTGCTCCATTGATTGATAGCCGATGTAAGAAAAAACCAAAATAAACGGAGGCTCTGCACCGGGTTTAAAAGAGAACTTTCCATCTATATCAGTTTGCACTCCATTAGTAGTTCCCTTAACAAAAACCGAAGCACCGATGAGCGGTTCGCCGGTGCGTTTGTCAAATAGAATACCGCTGATTTCCTGAGCGGAAAGCAGGCTGCTGGAAAGCATCAGCATAACCAGCAAGCGCAAATGTTTCATGGCAGATTGGCGTTGTTGTGGCGTCATGTACGTTTCTTTAGGCTTAAATTTCTTTTTTTGGCACAATTTTCCGTAACATAAACAAAAAATACAACAATATGTTCGAACAACTTTTACAATTGGTGCAACAACAGGCCCAGGATCAAATTGTTAACAACCAACAAATTCCCAATGAACATAACGATACGGCGATAAAAGCCGTTACAGAGGCTATTTCTTCAGGATTATCTTCCCAGTTGAGTAGCGGAAATATGCAGGGGGTAATGAGTCTGATGAATGGTACAGGCGGTAATTGGGCAGACAACCCAATTGTGAAGAACATTATGAATTCCGCTGCAGGCAGCATTGCTCAAAAAGCAGGTGTTACACCGGAAGTTGCCGCCAATGTGGCGTCATCACTAATCCCTACCGTAATGCAGCAGTTTCAACAGCAAACGGCTGATCCCAATAATAACAACTTTACCCTGCAGGGCGTACTTGGTGCATTAAGTGGTGGAAAATCTGGCGGTCTTGATCTAGGCAATATCGGTGGTATGCTGGGCAACCTGTTGAAGTAAAGCTTTCAACTAAAATAAAAAGGGCAAGTACGGTTGTACTTGCCCTTTTTTATTGAGACTGAGAAATTATTTCAGGGTTATCGAACCATTGCCAATCTGATGGCCGGCCTGATACAATTCAACTTTATATGTTCCGGCATTTTTAACGTCTTGCGACCATTCTACCGTAACATTCTTGCTGCTTTGATCCCAATCCATTTCAATGAGTTTGGTATACTGCGCCTCCTGCCCCTCAGCGGTTTTCATAGTTCCGGAACCTTGCTCAGCTACAGAAATGGTTTCTCCTTTCGGGTTGATTATTCGCAGATACAATTTTAACGGACCAGCCGCCAACACTTTGTTTTCACCAGTAGCAAAGGTTACTTTCAGATAATCAATATCCTTAGCATGGCTTTTCTCTACTTCCTTACCGCTGTTCTTTTTGTGGATACCTTGCACCTTCATGCCTTGTGGTTGTAACAATGAACCCAAATCAACCAACTTCTGCTTTTCAGCATTTTCCTGAGTGAGTTTTGCTGAAGTCTGGCGCTCGCTCTCCAAATCCTGCAAAGTTTTTGCCTTTTCAGCGGTGAGCTGCTCATTGTTGGCGGTTAACTCCTTAACTTTTGCCTGAAGATTGGCGTTGTCAGTCTGCAATTGGGCAATTTGTTGTTTGAATTTAGCCACCTCTGCAGCAGATAATTGACCGCGTTTTTGCGCTTCGGCCAGATTTGCCTGCAATTTTTCAATTTCCTGTTGACGTTGCGCAACAATGCCGTCCAGTTCGGCATTTTTACCCTTCAACGACTCCAGTTCCTGCTTAGCAGTTTCTAACTGCGTATTCAGTTCTTTAGCTTCGGTGTCCATTTTAGAAATGGTCTCCGTTTTTGCCTTATTCTCTTTGTTCTCATTAAAAAGTAAATAGATGGCTACACCATTAATCAATAGTAATACCGCAATGATGGTCAGGTAGAATTTACGACTGTTGTCGCTTTGGCTGTTGTTGTTGGTTTCGTCCATTTTTTAGTGTAGTTTTTTCAAATATAATAAGGATGTGGTAAGAAGGAACAATTTTTAATGTTTATTCAGCCAATGCATAAAAAAAACCGGGTATAATCCCGGCTTCTTGTATACGAATTTTAGTGATGCTTATGCTGAGAACCTACGACCTACTTCCTCCCAGTTGATGACATTGAAGAATGCACCGATGTAGTCAGGACGACGGTTTTGATAATTTAGGTAGTACGCGTGCTCCCACACATCTAATCCCAGAATTGGTGTTCCTTTGCACTCGCTTACGTCCATCAGCGGATTGTCCTGATTGGGTGTTGAACACACCGCCAATTTTTTGCCCGGAAGCACGCATAACCATGCCCAGCCAGAGCCAAATCTGGTTGTAGCTGCCTTGGTAAATTCTTCTTTAAACTTGTCAAATCCACCGAAATCGCGGTCGATAGCTGCTGCCAGTTCTCCAGATGGTAAACCCCCCCCCGTCGCACTCATGCTTTTCCAGAAAAAATCGTGGTTCCAATGACCGCCGCCGTTGTTGCGAACGGCAGCCGGTGCTGATGAAATATTTTTCAGGATATCTTCCAAAGATTGGTTTTCTAATACGGTGCCGGCAATGGCGGCATTCAAATTAGTAACATAGGCGTTGTGATGCTTGCTGTAGTGAATCTCCATGGTGCGGGCATCAATGTGAGGTTCCAAAGCATTATAGGCGTATGGCAACGCCGGCAAAGTAAATGGCATAGAAAAAATTTTGTGGCGAATGTAATTGAGTTCGCCGAAATGTGGTAATTATTCTACCAACCGCTTAAGCGTAATATCGTCACAAACATGCGACGGATACAGGTTGTTCATGCGCTGAAAATCGGTAAGCGAGCTGTCCGTAGTAGCGTCGAACTGACCAGTTGGATGGATGGGATAGTCGTTGGCATTGAGCAGCATTTGCACCTGCCAGATTTCTGCCGGACCGGAACGTGCACCTGCGTTTTTCCCTTTTAAAAAATCGTAGGCGGCCAGTTTATCCTGTTCCTCTTGAACGGCGCCAACCGTAACCCCTTTATTCAAAATTACTTCAATCACCTGATCAGTCAAGCCCTGTTCCTTCAAATCCTTTGATTCGATCAGTCGTGTTTCCAAAATGTGATTGTATTGCCAAACCTGTTGATATTGGTTAATCAGCGTTTGCGCTTCGCCAAAAGCTTTTTTCGTTTTTGTTACGTCGATTTCAGAACGCAACCACAGGGTTTTTCCCAAATCCGTAAGCTTTTGACAATTTTCAAGATATGTACGCAGCATATCGCGATCGTAGTACAAATAGTCGATTTTCGGATTTGGCAGATAGTCAAACCGGCTGATATTTTCATAGCGGTTGTGCTGCGAAAACCGATGATAGCCATACAAGGCTGCAATGATAAAACCGGCAATGAAAATGGTACGCAGAAAGCTGTTATCGGCCTGATCGCTCATAGGGCGGCAAATGTAGTAAATTGCTACCTTCGCCCGCATGCAACCGGCAACTTTATCTGATAAAATTTCGTTAGCTGCTTTTCGTGCAGAAGTATTGGAAGATTACCGCATTGCGGTACTCTCTCGCGAGTTGAGTTTAATTGGTAGAAAGGAAGTGCTTACGGGAAAAGCCAAGTTTGGCATTTTTGGCGATGGCAAGGAACTGGCGCAAATTGCCTGTGCCAAGGCGTTTCAGCCTGGCGATTGGCGTTCCGGGTATTATCGCGACCAAACCTGGATGATGGCCATGGGTGAATTGACTGTTGAGCAGTTTTTTGCTCAACTCTATGCTAATCCTGATTCCAATCTCGAGCCGTTTTCTTCAGGCCGGCAGATGAATGCGCATTTTGCCACCCGGTTGCAAGATGAACACGGCCGTTGGCTGGATACTGCCAACCGCTATAATTCTGCTGCGGACGCCTCTCCTACTGCCTCGCAGATGCCACGTGCGCTAGGATTGGCACTGGCTTCAAAAGTATATCGGGAAAACAATGAACTTGCCAAAGAACATGAGCATTTGACGCGCCAGGGCAACGAAGTTTCTTTTGTTTCTATTGGTGACGCCTCTACCAGTGAGGGCCACTTTTGGGAAACCTTCAATGCCGCCGGTGTGATGCAGGTGCCGCTGGCGGTATGTGTTTGGGATGATGGTTATGGCATTTCAGTGCCTAAAAAATTTCAGACTACCAAGAGTTCCATTTCTGAGGTGTTACAAGGTTTTGCACCTAATGAAGAAGGAGTTGGTGTAGATATTTACGTATGTGAAGGTTGGAACTATCCCAAGCTGGTGCAAACCTTCCGTCAGGGTGTAGAACGCATTCGTGACACACACCGGCCCGCGCTATTTCATATCACTGAGGTGACGCAACCGCAGGGACATTCAACTTCGGGCTCTCATGAGCGGTATAAAAGCGCAGAACGGCTGCAGTGGGAAAAGGAATACGATGGGATTGCGAAGTTTCGGTCTTGGTTATTAGAGCGCGAGCTTGCAGAGGAAGGGCAATTGCAGGAAATTGAAAATGCTTGCCGAAAGCAGGCTTTGGAAGAGAAAAAGGCTGCCTGGAAAAAGTTTAATGATCCTATTCAGGCAGAAATGCGCGAAGCTCTGGAACTGCTGCAAGAGGTTGCCAATCAAACTGCAGATGAAACGGTAACAGGCGTTATTGCCACATTGAAGGCGGTGGTAGATCCTATTCGCAAGGATATACTCAAGGCGGGGAAACAAGTGTTGGTACATTTCCGCGGACAAGAATTTCCGGCGTTAAGCGCTTTGCGTGACTATGTAGTTTCGTTTCAGGAAAAATATCAGGAGGTGTACAGCTCGCATTTGCACAGCGAAACTTCTGGCAATGCATTGAAAGTGCCGCATATTCCTGCAGTGTACAGCAGCGATAGTAAGGTGTTGAATGGCTTTGAAGTGTTGAATACGGTTTTTGATGCCATTTTTGAACATCGCCATGATGTGGTGGCTTTTGGTGAAGATGTTGGGAAAATTGGCGATGTGAACCAAGGGTTTGCGGGTTTGCAGGAGAAATACGGCGTTCACCGGATTTTTGATACGGGTATTCGGGAAGCTACGATTATGGGACAAGCGCTGGGCCTGGCACTGCGTGGCATACGGCCGATTGCAGAGATTCAATACCTGGATTATCTGCTGTATGGATTACAAGTATTGAGTGATGATGTGGCCACGTTACAATACCGCACCAAGGGCATTCAAAAGGCACCGGTGATCATTCGCACGCGCGGGCACCGGTTAGAGGGTATCTGGCATACCGGCTCGCCCATGGGTATGATTACGCATGCGCTGCGCGGGATGTATGTGTGCGTGCCGCGCAATATGGTGCAGGCCGCGGGCATGTATCATACGCTGCTGCAAAGCGATGAGCCGGCCTTGGTGGTGGAGTGTTTGAATGGCTATCGGTTGAAAGAAACTCTGCCTGATAATTTTGATACGTTTACCGTGCCGTTGGGCATGGCAGAAGTGATACAGGAAGGAACCGACATAACCTTAGTTACCTATGGTTCTTGCATCAGAATAGCTCAGGAAGCGATGGTGCAATTGGAATCAGTTGGTATATCGGTGGAATTAGTGGATGTTCAAACGCTGCTGCCTTTCGACCGCACTGGAGTGATTGGCGAATCGGTACGGAAAACCAACCGCGTCTTATTTTTGGATGAAGATGTACCGGGAGGTGCCTCGGCGTATATGTATCAGCAAGTCATGGAACATCAGGATATTTTCAGGTATCTGGATGCTGTGCCGCAAACGTTGTCGGCGCGTGCCCACCGTGGCAGTTATGGCAGCGATGGCGATTACTTTAGCAAGCCAAACGCGAATGATGTTTTTGAAGCCGTTTACCGAATCATGCATGAAGCTGATCCAGATAGCTATCCGGCGCTGTGATCACTCCGGCGCCGCGGTTGTGGTGATGAAGCGTTTGGCGTGCGCGCCGGGCGGCCGGGATAGCAGCGAAAATCCTTTTTTTGCCTCGCTGCATTAAACCAGAAGCGGGCGGCATCATGAAGCATAGTTTACCAATAAAAACAAGGCAAAAAAAGATTGTAGCGAATAGCCCGTTAGCCGCCATCATCATCTTGTTGCTGATGCTGGTAAACAATGCCTTGTGGGCGCAACAAATTGAAGGGTTGATCAGGGGTAAGGTGATCGATAAAGATTCGCGGCAGCCTATTGTGGGGGCCGTAGTTGCCGTGGGCACCGCTACCGGGACCGCCACTGATGGTGAAGGGAATTTTGTGCTGGCTCATATTAAGGCCGGTCGGGTAAATCTGAAAATATCCAGTATTGGTTACGAAGAGGCACAACTGAATCAGGTATTGGTGACCACCGGAAAGGAAACGGTTTTGCAGGTAGAATTGCAGGAAAAGGTGCAGCAATTGCGCGAGATTAATGTAGTGGCCGGAAAGGATAAAACGCGACCGAATAACACGTTTGCCACGGTGAGTGCGCGCTCGTTTTCAGTTGAAGAGACGAAGCGTTATGCCGGCACGTTGAATGATCCGTCGCGTATGGTGCAATCGTTTGCGGGTGTGGTTTCCTCGAATGACGAAAACAACGCCATTGTGGTACGCGGCAATTCGCCGCGCGGTTTATTATGGCGGATGGAGGGCATTGAAATTCCCAATCCCAATCACTTTGCCGGTTCAGAAGGTTCAACCGGTGGCGGCGTGAGTATTCTATCTGCCAATATGCTGGCCAACACCGATTTTTATTCCGGTGCTTTTCCGGCTGAGTACGGCAATGCAATTAGCGGTGTTTTCGATTTGAATTTACGCAAAGGCAATGCAGAGAAATGGGAACAGACCATTCAGGTAGGGATTTTAGGTTTGGAAGCGGCGGTGGAGGGACCTTTCAGTCGAAAATACAAAGGTTCTTACCTGGTGAATTACCGGTACAGCACCCTGGATATTTTAAATTTAATGGGTTTTAAGATTGGCGGGAATCAGGTGCCGAAGTATCAGGACGTGAGTTTTAATTTTTATTTTCCTACCAGGCGCATCGGGCAGTTTACCGTATTTGGCTTAGGAGGCTTGAGCAGTTTAGGCGCGAAGGTGGCTCATGACAGTTCGAAGTGGAAGACTTTTGATGATAAGGTAGAAGAATCGCTGAAACAAAAGACCGGGGCGATTGGCATTACGCATTCGTATCTGTTCCGCGATCACAAAACCCAATGGCGCACGGTAGTAAGTTTATCGGGCACCAGCAATGGTTATCATGCGGATACCATCAGCGACGCTTACCATTTATCGAACATTGCGCAGAGCCAGTTCAACTATGTAAATGTTCGGGCGCACAGCTATGTTAACAGGAAGGTGGATACGCGGAACACCGTGCGGGCCGGATTGATTTATCAGCATCTGTTTTATCATTTATTTAATGATCAGTACAATTTTCAGCAACAGCGTACCGAGCGGCTGGTGAACAGCGCGGGTAAGACGTTTTTAGTAGAAGGCTACTGGCAATGGAAGCATCGTTTTAGTGATCAGTTACAGGTGATTTCCGGTATTCATTTTACCTATGGTGGCATCAATAGTAAATTTTATATGGAGCCGCGGCTCAGTGGTGAGTGGCGATTCAAGTCCTCGATGGCGCTCACAGCCGGTGTTGGGCTTCACTCCAGAATGGATCCAATTAGTACCTATACGGCACAGTTAGATCCGGCATTAACCCCGAATGTGCAGCAAAATCGCGAGTTAGATTTTACGCGTTCGTTTCATGCAGTTTTAGGTTATCAGTTTACCTTTCTGAAAGATTTCAGGTTGAAGACAGAAGTTTATTATCAATATCTGTTTGCTGTACCGGCGGGTAGCGGCAGCAACGGTTATTTTTCGGTGATTAATTTGAATGAAGGATTCGTGAATCAGCCGCTGAATAATTCGGGGCGCGGTTATAATTACGGGCTAGAGGTTACGGTAGAAAAGTTCTTCACGCACAACTATTATTTTCTTTATACCCTATCGCTATTCAACTCGAAGTATAAAGGCGGTGATGGCATTTGGCGCAGTACCGTGTTCAACAGTAACTATGTGATGAACGCCTTGGGCGGGAAAGAGTTTGTGGTGGGTAAACGAAAGGTGAATCGCATTGGGGTGAATGCCAAAATCCTGTGGCGTGGCGGGATGCATGATACGCCGATTGACCTGGAACGCTCGAGGCAGGCGGGAGAAACAGTTTATGATCACAGCAGAGAGAACAGCATTAAATTACCCGATTATTTCAGAATTGATTTTGGGTTGAACTTTCGAAGAAACCGGAAGAAATGGTCGTGGGTATTGGCCGCTGATGTTCAAAATTTGATTAACCGGCAGAATGTTGCGCGTCGGGTGTACAACCGGAACACGGGAGCGGTTGAAGACAAGCGCAACATCGGAATCATACCGGTGTTTAGTTACCGGGTAGAATTCTAGCGAGTTATTCACATTTGGGTATGCTGCTGTTAATGTCAACCTGAAATCCTTGATTTTTGGGTTTCGCAAACGTTGAGAAATATTATCCTTGCGCCGATGAAATACCGGTTCGTTACAATTGAAGGATGTATAGGTGCCGGCAAGACCACATTGGCGCAGAAGCTAGCCGGTGAATTTCAAGCCACCCTGATTTTAGAGCAGTTTGAGGACAATCCTTTTTTGCCCAAGTTTTATGAAGATCCGCAACGGCACGCATTTCCTGTAGAGTTGTATTTTATGGCTGAGCGTTTTCAGCAATTAAAATCGCTGTTGAGCGCCGGAGATTTGTTTTCACAGTTTACGGTGAGCGACTATTTGTTTCAGAAATCGCTGATTTTCGCCACCAATAATTTACAACCTGATGAAGCGCGTTTGTACCGGATGTTGTTTGATATCATCAATCCGAATCTACCCAAGCCCGATCTGACCATCTATTTATATGCGCCTATTGACAAGTTGTTGCACAACATTAAGAAGCGAGGGCGCAGTTTTGAGCAGCAAATTAGTGCCGATTATCTGGAGCATATTCAACGGGCTTATCTTGATTTCTTTAAATTTCAACAGGATCAATCGAAGGTGTTGCTGGTAGATACCACCCAGTTGGATTTTGCCGAGCGCGAATCTGACTATGCCTTTTTAAAGTCGTTATTGGAGCAGAATTACACCAACGGAATCACCCGTGTGTGAATATCTGAGGCAATAAAGGTGCGAAGACTATTATATTCGCCCGAGATTTAAAGAAAAAGTTATGCGTCATTTAATTTTGGCCTTAAGTTTAATGGCCTTTTCAACCTACTCATTTTCAGAACGATATGAGTTAAATTCACCAGTAATGGCGGCTGATTCTGCTAAACCGGCAAAGAAGACAACTGCTAAGAAATCAAACACTGAGAAAGCAGCTAAGCCTGTTGAGAAGCCAGCTAAAAAGGAAGCCGCTCCGAAAAAGGAGAAGCAACCCGCTGCAAAGAAAGAGAAACAATCAGCAACGAAAAAAGCTGCTGAACCTAAAAAGGAAAAGGCTGCTGAGAAGAAGGCCGCGAAGCCGGCTGGGGCCAAAACATCTGGCGCTAAGTCATCATCCGGGGGCGGTTCAAAATATCAGTTGCCATACAAGACGTGGGCGCTGATGCTACATGGCGGGATGACGGATCCGCACACTGATTTAAATTACCGTCGTTCATTTGGTGTATCTACCCCGAAGAATGAACATCAATGGTATGTTGGACTTTCAGCGATTCACATGTGGGATCCGGCCTTTGGTATTATGGGAAGTTTTCACGCTGCACAATTGCAAGGTGTGGTTGATTCTAATATGGCTTCAAAAGATGATTACAATGCCATCAAGAGTTCGTTAGCTCCAGGTGGCAACTACTTTCAATCTAATGTTTTTGAAGGATCATTGAGTGTATATTGGAATGTGACAAATACGGTTTTTGGCGTGAATCGTTTACTGCGCGCGCAGCAAGCCGGACGGGAAATGAAAAACCGCTGGGTTTCATTGTACACCCATTTAGGTATTGGTTATACCTACGCACAGGTAAAGGTACGCGAATTGAAAACCGGTTCTGTTGATAATCGTCCTATTTTTTCGAATGGCGGTCAGAGCATGTTTATGATCCCAGTAGGTGTTGGTTTGAAGTTCAAGCTAACCAAGTGTCTTGATTTAGGAGTTGAAGGTGCTTTTCATGTTATGATGGGTGATAAACTGGATGGATTTAAGTTCCGTTATCCGTATCGCCGGAACGAGGATTTTTATACGCAATTAGGCGTTAATCTTACGTGGAAGATAGGCACCCGCAAACGCGATAAAGAGCATATTGAATGGAAGCATCCTGAGCAAGGATTGTATGAATCGTTAGCACGTGTAGAAAAGCGCGTGGATAAACTATACCGCGACGGTGACGGTGATGGTGTAAGCGATGTGTTCGATAAGGAAGAAAACACACCAGAAGGTACAAAAGTATATGGCGATGGAACGTCGCTGGATAGCGACCGCGATGGTGTTGTAGATGGAAAAGATTTAGAACCGTTCAGCGATCCGGGTGCTAAGGTGAATGAATTTGGACAGTCGTTAGATAGCGATGGCGATGGTGTTCCGGATTCCCGCGATTTAGAGGAGAATACGGCGAATGGTGCAACCGTTAATTTCCAGGGTAAGGATTTGGATAAGAAATTCAGTAAGGCTGGAAGCGATGGTCATGGCGGCTTCTTCTTCCCTTCTGTATACTTCAGTTTCAACGATGACAATATACAGCGCCAATATGAAGATGAACTACAAAGTGTAGCTAAAGTAATGCGCGAAAATCAAGGCTTGAAGCTGCGAGTTATTGGCTATTGTGATAAGAAGGGTAGCGATCCGTTGAATGATGATTTGGGTATGCGCCGTGCTAAGAAAGTAATTGATTACATGGTTCGTGTTTACGGATTTTCTCAGGCCTCATTTGAACCAGTTTCCAGAGGCAAACGCGAAATGGAAAAGACACAGGACGCTATCAACCGCCGGGTAGATTTTTCGGTTATTAAATAATTCTCGCCCTAAATAAATACATCATGGACAAGCAGCAATTGAAACTAGACCTTAAGAAAGAGATTATTCAGCGACTAAATCTGGAAGGTATGAAGCCTGAAGAGATAGCTGATGATATGCCCTTATTTGGTGAAGGATTGGGATTAGATTCCATTGATGCATTGGAACTGATGGTGATGTTGGAAAAAGGGTACAATATCAAGATTACAGATCCAAAAGAGGGTCGAAAGATTCTATTTAGCGTAGAAAGTATTGCTGACTACGTGATCAATTATGATCATAGTAAGGCGGCTGAAACGCCCCCTGTACAGGAGTAGTTTTCTATCCGCTGAACTAGCGCTAACTACGTCATCAGATGGCGTATACTGTTGCTTTTTTTATCTTGCTTCAAATTCCTGATGCATGTCAAACAAGCCTCGGCTAAGCACCCTTGATATCTTTAATATGAGTTTTGGTTTTTTGGGTATCCAAATTGGATTTGGATTACAGGGAACCAATATGAGCAGGATTTTTCAAACGCTTGGCGCCAGTGAATCGCAAATACCCGGATTATGGCTGGCGGCGCCGCTTACGGGATTGTTGGTGCAGCCCATAATTGGTTATTATAGCGATCGAACCTGGTCGAAATGGGGCCGTCGCAAACCATACTTCTTTGTTGGCGCTGTGTTGAGTTGTGTAGCCTTAATGTTTATGCCCCATGTTGGCGCATTATGGATGGCTGCTGGTATGCTGTGTTTGCTGGATGCTAGCATTAATGTTTCTATGGAGCCATTTCGTGCACTGGTGGCTGATAAATTACCAGATGAACAGCAAACGCAAGGCTTTGCGATGCAGAGTATTTTAATTGGTTTAGGCGCATTACTTGCTAGCCTCTCTCCGCTTCTATTTAAAGCTATGGGTGTAGCCAACACCGCTCCGGAACATGTGATTCCCGATAATGTGAAATACAGTTTTTATCTGGGTGCGTTTTGTTTTATGGCGGCAATCCTATACACCAACTTAACAACGCCTGAGTATCCGCCGGCTGATATGGCTGCTTTTGAAGAAGAACGAAGAAATGGTAAAGGGATATGGAATGCCTTGAAAGAGATTTTCGCAGCTATAGGCAACATGCCGTTGCACATGAAACAAATTGCCGTAGTGCAATTGTTTACGTGGTTTGCGCTCTTTGCGATGTGGTCAAACGCTACTCCTGCCATCACTGCGCATATTTTTCACGCTGATGATCCAACCACCAAGGCATACAACGATGGTGCTGATTTTATCAATGGTTGCTGGGCCGTTTTTAATGTGCTTACTACTTTAGCGGGTTTCATTCTTCCTGCCTTTGCCAGAAGAATTGGAAAACGAAGTACCCACCGTATGGCATTGATACTGGGTGGTATGGGATTGCTATCTATCTACTTCATCGAAAATCCAAATATGTTGTACGTTTCTTTTGCGCTCATCGGAATTGCCTGGTCAAGTATTTTATGCATGCCTTTTTCTATCATCGCCGCTGCCATTCCAGCAAAAAAGATGGGTGTATATATGGGGCTGTTCAATATGTTTATTTGCATTCCGCAAATCATTGCCTCGCTGGGCGGGTTAAATTTCTTATCTCACCATTTTATCGGACCTAATGCCATTCACGGTATTGTATTGGCTGGTGTATTAATGATGAGTGCCGGATTAGCAACCTTGATTATTTCGCCTAGCGAGGCCATTACCAAAGCTAGTAATTGATGGAGAGCCCGCTGCAATTATTGCAACAGTTTTCAAAACCTGAGCTAAGCCGGTTTAGGCAGTTTATTATCAATGGCCCGGGCAGTAATGAGCATTTACTGGAATTGTTAGATGCCTTGATACCAGTTCTAAGAGGTGGTTCCAGTTGGGAGCAGAAATTGATGTTGGGTCAAAAAATGATGCAGAGTGCCAGAAAAGGCCGTAGCGACTGGCAACAATGGTTGCCTCAGTTACAACAATTAGCAGAGTCGTTTCTAAGTACGCAGTACGAGAAGCAGAAAGGGACGGTACTTCGTGCTGTTGGCCCTGTACTGGAAGTAACAGGAATTGACCAATTAATAAGGCTCAACTACCAGTTGGTGCGTAAGGCCGGCGGTACTATTTCCAGGAAGCAAAAAGAAAATTATTTGCTGGATTTCATGCAGAAAGCAGAGGCGGCATTTCATCAGCAAGTGGCCTTGCGGAAGTTGTCGGCTTCGAAGAGAATGGCTGCGTTGGAATCATTTTATTGGTTGAATAAGCTGCGACTGGCTTGCGAGAAGAAGACGCATCGACAGCAATTTGAATTTCCGGATCATGTTGATGAAACTGCACAACTGTATGCGCATATTTATCTTATGCTGCAATTTGAAGATCAGGATACCCATGAAGCAACGGTGCAATACAAAAAGGTTAAGCAACTGTTGAAATCAGATGAAGCGCAAATGCCAGAGTTTGTAGTACGCGATGCTTATGTTTTCATCATCAATTTTTGTGTACGCCGTTTAAACAAAGGTCAACTTGAATACATCCGGGAAATTGGCGAATTATACGTGCAGGCGATGCGGTTGAATTTCCTTTTTGAAGACTGGGAAATGGCGCCTCTCCGTGCAGCCGGGAATGCTAAGTGATGTTAAAATTTGGGCGCTGAACCATCGTTTTTAAGACTGGTACAGCCTTTGGTAGTAATGTTAAAAAACGTACTGGCAGCACGTAAGTGTGCAGAACTAAGCTTAGGTGCGCTACATTTGTCAAAACAAAAACAGCAGATCATGAAAAGTTCATTTTCAGTATGGCTTATGGTGCTTTTCGCTGGCATCAACTTTTCAGCCAACGCGCAGGATGATGTGTACTATGATCCAAAAAAGGATCGCGGTACTTCTGGTAGTGATTACCAGCAACAATACCAGAATTCAAACACGAATAACGCTCAGGTGCCAACTAATCAGGGCGACGGCAATAACACGGATATGAATAATCAGGATCGTTACGACCGTAATGACGGTTATAGCAATGCTGGCGGCGGCAGCGGTACTGACCGCGCCTATCAGTATGATGGTAATTCTTCCAGCTATGCTAATGGCGGTAATACTTATATCACTAATAATTATTACGATGATGACTATTGGTCTGATGATGATTACTTGTACACTACCCGGTTACGCCGTTATTATTATCCTAATTATGGCACCAGTTATTACGACACCTGGTTTACGCCGAATTTTTATTGGGGTATGCCACGTGTAAGTATCAATTATGGTTTTTCTCCCTGGTATAGTTATGGTTGCTGGAACCGGTGGAATTGCGGATACTCAGGATTTTATTCTTACTACGACCCATGGTTCAGTAACTATGGATGTGGTTACGGTCCTTCTAGCTATTGGGGTTGGAATAATTGGTATTACTCTAACTGGTATTCTCCCTACGCATGGGGTTGGCATGACCCGTACTGGAATGGCTACTATTCGGGTTACTATAGTTCTTACTACGGCAATAATTACTACGACCATGGCTACCGTACTAGTTCTGTACATTACGGTCCACGGCGCGAAGGTAGCACCAGCGGAAGCAATACTTCCAATGCGTCTGATCGTCCACGCCACCGGATGGAAACTATTGATATCCCACGAGAAGGCGTTCAGCGCCCCCGTGAAGAAGGCGTAAGGAATGTGAACCGTCCGGTTGAGACGAAACCTCGTGCTGTTGATCAGCCATCAGAAAGAGTTAATCGCGACCGCCCGGATATGCCTGTAGACCGCGGTGTTAACCGCCCAACTGAATTAGGTAACCGAAACAACGGTACGAATAATACTTTTGAAAGAAACAATGAACGTCCTACTACCCGCCCTGATATGCCGGTGCGGAACAACTGGGATAATGGCAATACACCCGTTGAGAGACCATCTATGCAACCCCGGCAAGAGCGTAATGTGATTCGCGATTATGATCGTCCTTCACCCAGAAATGATCAACCACGTATGGAGCAGCCTGGATCCGACCAGCCGCGTCAGATGCAACCAAGGAATTACGATCAGCCAAGAATGGAGCAACGTAACTTTGATCAACCGCGCATGGAGCAGCGCAATTTCGATCAGCCTCGTCAGGTACAACCGCGCAGTTTTGATCAACCAAGAAATTTTGATCAACCGCGCTCCATGCCTAGCCAGCCCCGCATGGAACAACCTCGCAATATTGGCGGCGGTGGCGGTGGCGGCGGACGCGGTCGCCGGTTTTAAAGGTCATCTCAAACGTTATAGTAAAATGGAAGGTCACCCCCTTCCATTTTAAAAATCTCAAACATGAACTCTTTTCTGCATCATTTTAAAGGCGCCACTGCGTTTGTTTTTCTGTTTTTAGCCGGAGCCATACAAGCTCAAACTTATGACGCAGATGCGCTGCGTTTGGCTCAGCCTGATTTGTATGGAACGGCGCGTAGTTTAGGTGCGGGTGCTGCGTTCTCATCCGTAGGCGCTGACCCTTCTGCTTTGGCAATAAATCCTGCTGGTTTGGGCCTATATCGTTCTCATGAAATAGCCTTGTCGTTAGGCTATGGCTTCGGTTCAACCGCTAACCAGTTTTTAAACGAAAATACCAGCGCCGGTTATAACAAATTCGATTTACCGCAAGCTTCTATAATTTTCACCTCCGGAACAATTCGTAAAGCAAAACGCGGTGTTAGTTTCGAAAATACCGGATCAAAACTGGAGCGAGTTAGTTTTGGTTTGGGCTACACCCGCATTGCCGACTTCAAACAAATCACGTCTTTCGCTGGAACTAACACAAACAACTCGCTGGCTGGCGCACTGGCGCGCGAGCTGCAGCCTTATATCCAAAATGGCCGTCCCATTACCTTAGATAATGCCAGCATCATCGATAATCTGGCGTGGTATAATTTAGTGGTAGATACCCTGGGAACAGGAAGCGTGTATCCGCTGTATTATTTGCCAGTGAAGCAAAGTGGTAAAGTAACAACAGCGGGGTCGCTTAGCTCGGTTGATCTGGCATTAGGATTTAATATTTCCGATAAGGTATATGTAGGGGTCGGAATTGGAATTCCTATTCTTTCCTATAACCGCACTTTCAGCTTTACCGAAACTAATCCGCACGATTCTGTGTCGTTTCCGCAGAACTATACCCTTACTTACCAATACAAAATGAGTGGAGCGGGCGTAAATGGAAAATTCGGTTTGATTGTTAAACCAAGTCAATGGTTTAGGCTGGCAGCAGCGGTTCAAACCCCCTCCTATTTTAAAATTACCGAAAATACCGTAGGGCAGTTAGTGAATAATTTTCCTACTTATTACTATGACACTACCTACGAAAGCTATTTTCAATATGCCTATTATCTTCCAACCAGATTCACAGCCGGCGGTAGCGTGTATTTCAAACAATATGGCTTCCTGAGTGTAGATTATCAATTGGATGATTATTCGCATTCTCGGTTTTCAGGTGATAATAGTTTTGATGCTGTGAATACGGTTATTCGCGCCAAATATCGCGCGGCCTCTTCGGTTAAAGTGGGTGCAGAGTTTTCGTGGAAAAGTTTGCGTTTGCGCGGTGGTTTCGCATGGATGCAATCCCCATTCAAAAGTGGTGTAGCTGTAGCTGGTGCCGATAACTCCAGAATGAATTATTCAGCGGGGATTGGTTACCGAGGAAAATCCTTTTTTGTGGATATGGCTTACGTGTATAGCACTTCCACTGCTTACTTTGCACCGTACGCAGAATCGAAAAATGAACCTGGCGTAATAACCAAAACGCGTAACAATTTGCTGATGGCTACAATCGGCTTTAAGTTCGGCAGAAAACCTTAGCGATACAATCGGCGGAAGTACAGTAAGCCTGCAAAAGAGGCCAACAAGGAGGCCAGCAGAATCGCTAACTTAGCGGTACCATTCATCAGTGCGTCTTGATAGGCGCGGTCAGCAATAAAAACTGACATGGTAAATCCAATGCCTCCAGTCAAACCAATACCAAATAATGTTGCTCTGTTTAGATTCGAAGAAATTTCACCTGCGCCAATTCTGCGGGCTACTTCTGTGAATCCAAAAATACCTAGCGGTTTACCAATAAGCAAGCCACCTGCAACGCCAAAAATTATCGGTAAATTTTCACCATCCATCATTTGAATATTTACATTTATTGCTGTCGCAATAAATGCGAAAAGCGGCAGTATGATGTAATTTACTGGCAGATGCAGCCATTGTTTTACTTGATCCCAGGATTGCTGGTTTCCAGGCAGCAAAAAAGCGACGATAACACCGGCTATTGTGGCATGAATACCTGATTTCAAAATGCAAAGCCAAAGCAATACCCCGCCTAATGCGTAAATCACCAGGTGATCTATTTTTTTATGACGCAACCCCGTTAGAACCAGCACCATTACTGCCGCGCCCGAAAGATACTCAACATGTAAATGCTCCGAATAAAAAGTGGCTATCAAAAGAATAGCGCCCAAATCATCTACTACCGCAAGCGTGGTTAGAAAAATGCGTAACTCTCTTGGCGCCCGATGACCCAAAAGCGCTACAATTGCTAGTGCGAAAGCAATATCAGTGGCCATCGGAATCCCCCATCCTGACCAGGTCAATTTTCCGAAATTAAAAACTAAAAACCAGCATCCCGGTACCACCATCCCGCCTATGGCGGCGATTACCGGTAACAAGGCCTTCTTCCTGGTTGATAAACTTCCATGCGTTAACTCCTCCCTGATTTCTAAACCCATCAACAAAAAAAACAGCGGCATAAGTCCATCTTCAATTATGCCAGTAATACCCAAATCATGCAAGTGTCGCGATAACTGTAAGTGCGGAAAAACATTAGCAATCAGTAACGATGCGCCCGTTGCAGCAAGCATCAGCAAGGCTGACTGCTGTGCGGTATGTAACTGTCCAAAAACGTGTAGCGGTTTCACATTGCTAATAAACTGCTTTCCTGCCATTATATTTGCCCGATGCAAAATCCTCAGGTAGTTATTCACCAAAATAAAGCCGACGCCGTTAAACGTTATCATCCCTGGATATTTTCGGGGGCTATTAAGCGCAAAGACCGTGAGGTTATTGCTGATGCATTAGTTGATGCGATAGATGAGAAGGGAAATTTTCTGGCTTGTGGGTATTACAGCGATGGCAGCATCGCGGTGAGGGTACTCAGTTTTCGTCCGTTTGATAACCTGAGTGATTTTTTCGAGAAGCGACTCCAGCAGGCCTGGCAATTGCGGGTTGCCGCTGGATTAACAGCAGGTCGAACCAATTGCTTCCGTTTATGCAATGCAGAGGGCGATGGTGTTCCGGGGCTGATTATTGATATTTATGATAATACTGCTGTGCTTCAGGCGCATTCTCCGTATATTTTTAATCAGCGTCAAATCGTTGCCAAGGCGTTGCAACATGTTACAGGCAGCCGTCTGAGTGCTATTTATTGTAAAAGTGAGGCGGCGTTAGGTAGAAAATCTGGTCTGGCTGTTCAGGATCATTATCTGCTTGGCTCAAGGCAAGATGCCAATGGGATGGTTTTAGAGAATGGATTGCAGTTTGCGATAGATTGGCAGGATGGGCAAAAAACTGGTTTTTTTCTAGATCAACGAGATAATCGTCAATTGTTAGGGCAATATGCCAAAAACAAAAAGGTACTTAACACGTTTTGCTATACCGGAGGGTTCTCGGTATACGCCCTCGCCCATGGTGCTTCCATGGTTCATTCAGTGGATAGCTCTCAGCGGGCTATGGAGCTAACCGACAGGAATGTAGCGCTCAATGGCGCAACTTCTGCGCATACTTCCTATACTACAGACGTGTTCGACTTCTTTAAAAATCAGCCCACTAATGCTTATGACCTGATTGTTTTGGATCCTCCGGCATTCGCCAAAGGGCATCATGCCCGGCATCAGGCCGTTCAGGCGTACAAACGATTGAATCAGACGGCTTTTGAAAAGATTCAACACGGCGGCATAGTGTTTACCTTTTCTTGCTCGCAGGCGGTTGGCCGCGATTTGTTCGAAGGAGCGGTAATGGCCGCAGCCATCGAAGCAGGAAGGAATATTAAGGTGCTCCATCACCTGAGCCAACCGGCTGACCATCCCCAGAGCATTTTCCATTCCGAGGGGATGTATCTAAAAGGCCTGGTTTTGTATGTATCTTGAGCACCAACAATCAGAAGCAGAGAAAATGGGTTAAGGCTTTCTTAATCTCATTATTCTTATTTATCTTCGCTATCCGCCCGAAACGTTGGTATTAAATAGCGACATTCATATTTTTTATTTATTGATAATCAATATTTTAAGAAAAACATGAAACTTTTTTCCACACAAGGGTTGACAAAAGTAAGTGCTGCTATTAGTTTGCCTGTACTTCGGAAACGGAGTTCCATATTCAAAAATCAAAAATCAATCGAAATGACAACAGTTAAAACCATCATTACCGCGCTCGCCTTCTCTGCCGGAGCTCAGGTTTTTGCAGGTACCTGCAATCCGCTATCTGGTGAATATAAAGTAGGTCAAGGTGGTGATTATGCTACTATTAGCGAAGCGGTTGCTGCCCTGAAATGCGGTGGTGTTAGCGGCGCAGTAGTATTTGTTATTGCTGATGGCAAGTACGAAGAGCGTCTTGATATTAACGCGGTTTCCGGTGCTTCTTCTATGAACACCATTACTTTCGAATCAATGAAAGGTAATAATAGCGATGTAGTGTTGGCATCTAATACTCCTGACGCATCTTACACCGTTGGTTTGAATGGTGCTTCTTACATTTCGTTCCAGAATCTTACCATTGAAAATAAAACTGGTAATACGGGTAACGCGGTTCGTGTAGACGGAGATGCAACCGGTATTACATTTAAAAATGTGGTTCTGGATGGTACCGATAAGTTAGTAACAGGCGCGAATGCCTCGGTATTGTACTTCACCGCTAATGGTACTAAAAGCAATATTGCTGTGGAAGACTGCGAAATAAACAATGGTAGCACTGGTTTCTTCAAGGGTGGTGCAGCGGCTCCAGATACCCGCACTTCTATCACCGGAACTTTGTTCTTTAATCAGTATGAAGGCGCTATTTCTCTGAATAACGAAGAAGCTCCTGTAATCAGCAATAACGTGGTAAGTTCTGTTTCTAACAATAAAAACTACAAAGCTATTTCGCTTGATAAAGTGAACGGTAATGTGATTGTAAGCAACAACGTAGTGAATGCCGTTAACGGAAGTTATGGTTTGGCGATGAATAACTGCGAGGGCGCATCAAGCAATTATGGCAATATCACCAATAACTCATTAAATGTAGGCGGCGACAACACTATGTATGGTATGTATCTGACCGGAAATACTGACAATCAGGTTTTCAACTTCAACCGGGTGAAGCTGACCCCTACTAAAGCAAATGCTGCTAATCAAGGTTACTATCGCAACACGGGCACCGGTGCCAATATCAACCTGATGAATAACATCTTCTTCGACCTGAACACTGGTGGTTACACTATCCTTGGAAATACTTATAAAGATTTCTTTAACCAATTGCCTTCACAAAGCAATCCATCCCTGAACGTTTCTGCCAATGGCATTATGATTGAAAAGGTAATGCCTGCTAACTAGGATTTTTGAAACTTGTATATGGAAAGTTTAATCCCCTCTTTGAGGGGATTTTTTTATTTCCGGATGCTGAAAACTTTTTCTTCCTTCACTCGTAAATAGAAAGGTTAAAACCAGCATATGGATAGTCAGATACCGCCGAAAAGGTTAAGGCGACTTTTGTTAGTTGAAGATAATCCGGGTGATATCCGCCTCACCCGTGAAGCCATCAAAGAAAGTGGTGTTGAAATTGAAATGCAGGTGGTTTCGGATGGTGAGCTGGTAATGGATTACCTGTTGAAAAAAGACAATTTTCCGGATGCGGTACGGCCCGAAATCATCATGCTTGATCTTAATCTTCCCAAAAAAAATGGCTTGGAAATTCTCAAGGAAATCAAAAGCAATGATCAGTTGAAACGAATTCCAGTGATTGCCGTTACAACTTCGGAAGCCGATCACGACGTAAACAGAGCCTATGAATTAGGAGCCAATGCGTACATCCTGAAACCAGTAGATTTCGATGATTTTACCAGGGTGCTGCAACAGATGGAAAACTTCTGGTTTAAAGTAGTTAAATTGGCTAACCAATAACCTATGGAAGAAAGAGAACTGAAAGTACTGGTCATTGAAGATAATGCCGGCGACGCCTTCCTGATAAAATTTTATCTCGGCGAATCGCTTTCTCCCAAATTCCACTTCTTTCATGCAGAAAATTTGGCTGCAGCTGAAGGGTTTCTGGCGCAAGAGAAATTTGACATAATTTTAATGGACCTGAACCTTCCGGATAGTGTAGGAATAACCACAATTAAGAAGGTTCTGGAACAATATCCGGGCAATCTGGTAATTGTTCTAACCGGATTAACGGATGAAACGGTTGGTTTGGAAACTGTGCGATACGGCGCACAGGATTTTCTGGTTAAAGGAAAATTCGATGGAAAGGTATTGATTTCTTCCATCATGTTCGCATTCGAACGATATCACTTGAACAAGGAACTGAACAAGGGTGAAGAGCGTTTCAATAATCTTCAATGGCTGATGAATACCGGCTATATCGAAGTGGATGTGGAGAGGAAGAAAGTGTTTTTCTCCAGGCCATTGATGGAAGTATTGGAAATGCCCGCTGATAAAGAAATTTCAGACTTACGTGAGGTTTTAGAATCGTTTGAAAATCCGGAGGAAATTGTGGATGCTTTCAGGCAAAGTTTTATAGACGGCGCTCAGCACGAAGCGCAATTCCGTCATAAAAAGTACAAACAAGGCGATGCGCGCATTCGCTGGCGAATGGCCGCACCGGGTAAGGTAATCGGTGCCGTTTTCCCGGCCTAGATGTAGGCTATTCCGCGCTCCGGAGTTTCTTCCTCGTTGAAATGTTATTAATTCGCCGCCGGTAAACGCGGTGCTACCCTATTTTCACCGCGGCAATAATCAAAATTATTATGGCGAAGGAAAAAGTTGCGGCGAAGTATGATGAGGATAATGTACGCACGCTTGATTGGATTGAACACATGCGGATGCGTCCGGGAATGTACATCGGAAAAACGGGCGATGGCTCATCCATGGACGATGGCATTTACATTCTCCTGAAAGAGGTGATTGATAACTGCATCGATGAATTTCAGATGGGTTATGGTAAGAAGGTGGAAATTACCGTTAGTAAAGAGAAAGTATCTGTTCGCGATTTCGGACGTGGTATACCATTGGGCAAAGTGATTGACTGCGTTTCACAAATTAATACAGGTGCCAAGTACGATTCAGAAGCGTTTAAAAAATCGGTTGGCTTGAATGGCGTGGGTACGAAAGCAGTCAATGCCCTTTCCGATTATTTTCAGGTATATGCTGTTCGCGATGGCGAAATGAAGAAGGCAGAATTTGAAAAAGGCGTTTTGAAAGTGGATCATAAGATTCAAAAGACCACTGAAGAAAATGGTACGTATGTAGAATTTGTTCCGGATGCCACCATTTTTAGAAATTATCACTTTCTGCATGAATATGTTGAGCAGATGGTGATGAATTACACCTATCTGAACACAGGTTTAGCTTTTCATTACAACGGACAAAAATACATCTCGCAGCGCGGTTTGTATGATTTGTTAAGCAAGAAGAAGGATGTAGAAAATCTACGCTATCCCATCATTCATTTGGTGAGTGATGATATAGAGTTGGCTTTATCACACGGTAATCAGTACGGTGAAGAGCATTATTCTTTCGTAAACGGACAGTATACTGTTCAGGGTGGTACGCACTTGCAGGCGTTCCGCGAAGCCATTGTAAAAACGGTTCGGGATTTTTATAAAAAAGATTTCGATACCGTTGATATTCGCGAAGCTATTGTGGGTGCTATTTCCGTACGCATTCAGGAGCCGGTTTTCGAATCGCAAACCAAGACGAAATTAGGCACAGAAAAACTGCTGGGTGAAGAGAAAACCATGAAGCAGTTTGTTCTGGAGTTTGTTAAAGAACATCTGGATAATTACCTGCATAAAAATGCAGAGACTGCTGATGCTTTGCTAAAACGGATTTTGCAAAGTGAAAGAGAACGGAAAGAAATTGCCGGCATCAAGAAGTTAGCCAACGAACGTGCGAAAAAGGCCAACATACACAATAAGAAGTTGCGCGATTGTAAATACCATTTAGATGATTCAAAATCGGATGAGCGCTTAAACACATCCTTGTTTATTACCGAAGGTGATTCAGCAAGTGGAAGTATAACAAAGGCCCGGAATGCCAATACTCAAGCTGTTTTCAGCTTACGCGGAAAGCCGCTGAACTGCCATGGACTAACGAAAAAAGTGGTATATGAGAACGAAGAATTCAATCTGCTACAGCATGCATTGAATATTGAAGATTCTATGGATGATTTGCGTTATAACAACATTATCATTGCCACCGATGCCGATGTGGACGGCATGCACATCCGGTTATTGATTCTGACCTTCTTCATGCAGTTTTTTCCCGATTTGGTACGCAACGGTCATGTTAAAGTATTGGAAACGCCCCTGTTCCGCGTGCGAAACAAACAACGCACGATTTACTGTTATTCCGATCAGGAACGCCAGGACGCTATACAGGCTTTGAATAACAAATGTGAGATCACGCGGTTTAAAGGGTTGGGTGAAATTTCGCCTGAAGAATTCGGGAATTTCATTGGCGAGCACATGCGCGTAAGTCCGGTGATTATCAAAGATGATCATGATATGAAAGGATTACTGGACTACTACATGGGTAAGAACACCCAGGAACGTCAGGATTTCATTATTGACAATCTGCGGATTGAAAAGGATGAAGTAGGCGCTGAAATTGAGTTGGAAACCGCTTAGTTCGCATAACTGTACACTGTCTAATCATTTGGTGTAAAAGCAGGGTTGTGTGGCAGTCTATTTGGCTGAAATTCGCACAATAAGCGCGCATTGTGCGCGTTACTTAAAAAACGAAGTATGCTTTTACAAGTTGTTATGGATACGGCGCATAGCGCGGCTGCAGTTACGGCTTCGCCGCCACCATCATTGAGTTTGTTAGACTTAATTATGAAGGGTGGCTGGGTAATGATTCCCATAGGATTTCTTTCCGTGGTTTCAGTATTCCTGATTATTGAAAGATATCTAACCATTAGCAAAGCTTCTAAGGTTGATCCTAACTTCATGAATAATATCCGTACCCTGCTGCTCGACCGTAAAATGGATGCGGCACTAACCATGTGCCGTAGCACCAATACGCCTATCGCACGGCTTTTAGAGAAAGGAATAAAGCGGCTGGGGCGGCCTATTGCTGATATTGAACGTTCTGTAGAAGATGTAGGTAAGCTGGAAATTTACAAGCTTGAAAAAAATCTAGCGTATTTGGGTATTATCAGTGGTATTGCACCGATGTTTGGTTTCGTAGGAACCATTTCGGGTGTCATTAAAATCTTCTATAACATTTCATTGGCTGATAATATTTCCATTGGGCTAATTGCTGGCGGATTGTATGAAAAGATGATAACCTCTGCGGCCGGTTTGGTGGTTGGGATATTGGCGCACATCGGCTTTCATTATCTCAATGCGCGTATAGATCGGGTGAGCTATCAATTGGAAAGTACGGCTGTTGATTTTATCGATCTGATTCAGGAACCCGCTTCAAAATAATATCATGCGATTTTCCAGACAATCCAGGATGCGCATGCACAGTGAGATGCGCGCTGATTCGCTTAGCGACATCATGTTTTTTTTGATGTTGTTCTTCCTTATTATGTCAACCTTAGTTTCGCCTTCAGTAATCAAGTTGGTGCTCCCTAAATCGCAGGCTGGTCAAACGGTTTCTAAAAATAATTTTACCCTGTCCATTGATGCCAACAAGAATTATTTCATAAACGACAAGTCCGTTTCGCCCGAAAATTTATCGGCGGCGTTGGCTGCAAAGGCGAATAACGATAAGGACGCCACCTGTGTCATCAGGGCAGATAATATCTTACCCGTACAGGTAATTGTTGACGTTATTTCTATCGGGAATAAAGAGAAAATAAAGATGATTTTGGCAACTGATAAAAAATAATGGATAAATGTATGCAATGGCCACTCCATTTGCATCATAGCAAAAAAGAGAGATTTCATGCAGGCATTTGATATCGAGAATCGTTCTTCGGAAAACAAAAATCGCACCATAGCGATAACTGTTGCGTTGGCGATTCATGCCTTGTTGTTAGTCTTACTTTTTTTCTGGGTGCTCACCATGCCCAATCCGCCTTTCGAAGAAAATGAGGGCGGTATGACGGTGAACTTTGGTACTTCCGAAGTTGGTGAGGGCGATATACAACCGATGAACCTCACTCCTGTTGCTGAAAATGCAGCGCCTACCCCTGAAAGCAATCCAGAAGCAGCCCCTGAAACCAAGGAAGATATTGCCACTCAGGATTTGGAAGATGCTCCTGTTGTTGAAAGGAAAACAGAATCAACAAAGAAGGCGCCTAAACCCAATCCCGATGCCATACTAAAACCAAAACCGGTTAAAAACACCCCATCTACTCCTGCTCAACCTACTCCTCAGGTTGACCATAATGCACTTTTCCGGCCTGGTGCCCCAGGAACACCGAACAACAGCAAGGGCGATGGCGAGGGAGGCGGAAACGGCGATCAGGGTAATCCGAATGGCGATCCTAATTCCCGTAATTATAATGGAGGCGGAGATGGTAATGGCCATGGCCATGGAAGTGGTTTAGGTGATGGAAACGTTCGTTTAACCGGAAGAAGGTTACGGTCTAAGCCAGCCGTTAAAAACCCTTGCGAAGATGCTCGCGGTCGCGTGGTAATGGGCATTCAAGTGAATAGAGATGGTAAGGTGATTAAAGCCAACTTTACCCAAAGTGGCTCTACCACTTCAGATGATTGTTTAGTTAATGTGGCCCGTCAAGCAGCTATGAAGTATACATTTGATGACAAGGCAGATGCCGCTGACGTACAGAACGGCAGCATCATTTTTATCTTCAAAGAAAATTAATCGCGTAACACATAGCGCAAACCGAAGAACCCACGGATGCCTTGGTTTGCCGCGTAAATGTAGGAGGCATTAAAGCTGTAATGAAGCGGATTTGAATTTAAGTCATTCAAATAATTATTGAAAGGATCATTGGCTCTGAGGATAGGGCTTTGTTGGCGTACATTGAGCAAATTGTTAAGTCCGGCAAAAAGTTCTAATCCAAATTTAAACCGCTTGGTAAGTTGCAGATTCATCATGCAGAACCATGGCGAATAGTTGCTTCTGAAATCATTCGGAACGGTAACCAATCTCATAGGTGAATTTATCACTCCATTCCAATCTAAAGAAACACCAGCCTTTCTGAAAGTATAAGAAACTGTATATGTGGCATTGAGTACAGGTGAATTCAAGGCATTCTCCCATTCGGTTTCGCCATTTTCCTGTTGTCTTAACTTATATTGTAAAAATGTAGCAGATGCATACAACTTCAACGGGAAAGCAAACTGTGCTTCGCCTGAAACTAGAAAACCGTAGTTTAAACCAAGGCCATCTTCATTGGAATACAAAATGGCATCGGGCACTGATTCAAAATCTGTTTCAACCGCGTTCAGTATGGCAGTAAAAAAGGGCCGTACTTCAATGTTGAATTTGTGTCCCTGACTTTTTAAACGTGCTTCAAAAGATAGTGAACTTCCATAAGTTAGCTCCGTTTTAATATCGGTGGGAACAATTATTTTTTTTCCACTAATGAAGGCGTAACGGTCGTCCATAAAGAAATTTGGCGTCCTAAAACCACTTCCCAAACTAAATCGAACAAAATAGTTTCTATTGACGGAATTCCATTTGTAATCGAACCTTGGAATAATCGCATTGCCCTTATTTTGTGCGTTGAATTCATATCGTAAGCCTGCCAAAATTTGATGCTGATTATTGAAGATGATCATATCCTGAATAAACAAGGCGGGCTGGTGATTGATCCAGGGCGCATTGTTTCCTTGTGCATCTGTTGTTCCCGATAAGTTATCGTCGTAATACTTGAATTTATAAACGGCTCCAACTAACAAATCGCTTTTATCTGAGAATTTATTGTCCCACGAAATTTGGACGCGCGCATTACATTCCTGATTGTTGAACGGTATCAATCCGTAGTTTGCCTTTTGACGATGATCAGTATAAGCCAGTTGAATCAGTACATTATCACGCTTCACCGGTAATTGAAAATTTCCAAAAATCTCAAATCGGCTGGTTCTGATCCATTCGCCATAAATAAAATCTCCACCAGCAAAACGCGAAGCGAAATCCACTTCCCCACCTAAGCGGTTCTCATAAATGTATCTCCCGTAGATAGCACTGGGCTTCTGGTATTTGTTTCTAAAGGACCATTTATTGAACAAAGCAATCCGATTAACTTTCGGAACGTCCATAAAGCCATCGCGGTTTTTATCCCATGCATTATTGGCATTAAACGCGGTAGCACTAAACAAGCCTGCAGCCTTTTTCTCGTTCACCCGAAAGCTTAGTTCTGCATTGTTCTCCAAATAAGTATTCAACTTTTCTTCAACAGTAAAACGAGGTGTTCGTTCCGGATTCTTAGTAATTACATTGATAACCCCCGACATGGCATCACTGCCATACAAGGTTGATGCGGGACCTTTGATTACTTCAATTCGTTCAATGATAGAAACAGGAATTCCCGATAAGCCATAAAAACTACTGTTTCCCCCTGAAATAGGATTCCCATCTATCAAAATCAAGGTATAATGGCCCTCCATGCCATTGATTTCGATATCAGAAGCGCCATCTACCGCGCCATCAATGTTGGGTTGAATGCCACTGATCATCTGGACGGCTTCATGGAGGGTGTTCACATTGTTCTGACGGAAATAATCCTGAGTGAAAATCTCAACTGGAATAGCGAATTCGTCTTTTCTCATTGCCTTCAAAGAGCCGGTAACTACTACATCCTGCATTTGCAACGAGTCGCTCTGGCCTCTTACCACTGAGGCACCGTTCAAAATAATAGCAGTAAAGGTAAAAACCAGTCGACGCCAACCCATAAGTGCGAAATTATTTTCTTTTTTCGCATCATGAAGCAAATTGCGGTTATAGGAGCAGGTACCATGGGTAATGGTATTGCGCATGTTTTTGCCATGAAGGGTTTTGAGGTAACCTTGGTAGATGTAAAGCAGGAGGCGCTGGCAAAGGCGCTTGATACCATTACAAAAAATCTGGATAGAATGGTATCAAAGGGAAGCATCGATGCGGCAACAAAAATGGGTACGCTAGAGCGCCTTAAAACCAACACAGATTTGGCATTGGGTTGTGCCACTGCGGATGTGGTAGTTGAAGCAGCTACCGAAAACATCGATTTGAAGTTAAAGATATTCCAACAACTGGATGCCATTTGCGGTGCCAATACCATTATGGCAAGTAACACCAGTTCTATTTCTATTACGCGTATAGCCGCAGCCACCAGGCGCGCTGATAAGGTGATTGGAATGCACTTCATGAATCCTGTTCCTGTAATGAAGTTGGTAGAAATTATTCGTGGCTATGCTACTTCCAACCAAACAACGCAAACTATAATGGATTTATCCCGGCAATTGGATAAATCGCCGGTTGAAGTAAATGACTATCCCGGTTTTGTAGCCAATAGAATCCTCATGCCGATGATTAATGAAGCCATCTATACCCTGCATGAAGGAGTAGCCGGCGTAGAGGAAATAGATTCGGTCATGAAATTAGGCATGGCGCATCCAATGGGGCCATTACAACTTGCAGATTTCATTGGATTGGATGTGTGTTTAGCCATTCTCCGTGTGTTGCACGAAGGGTTTGGCAATCCGAAATACGCACCTTGCCCGCTGCTGGTGAATATGGTAACGGCTGGATATTTAGGCGCAAAAAGCGGTGAAGGCTTCTATGTTCATCAAAAAGATTCGAAGGAATTGCAGGTTTCACCCGTTGTTGCGCGCCTGTGAAAATAGCAGGCATCATACCAGCCCGATTTGCCAGTACCCGCTTTCCCGGAAAGCCGTTGGTGATAATTAATGGAAAGACCATGATTCAGCGGGTTTATGAACAGGCTATGCAAGCACGTTCGCTAACTGAATTGGTGGTAGCCACCGATGATCAGCGTATTGCTGACGAAGTGCAACGTTTTGGCGGGCGGGTGCTGATGACCAAGACCACTCACGAAAATGGAACAGCGCGTTGCGCAGAAGCGGCACTAATGCTGGATGAAATTGCTGATGTTGTCATCAATATTCAGGGAGATGAGCCTTTTATACATCCTGAAACAATTGATCAGTTGGCTCAGCAATTTGAACGAAGCGATACGCAAATTGCCACGTTGGCGATTCCATGCAGCAATCAGGAACTTATTAATCGCTCGTCAACTGTTAAAGTAGTGCTAAACCAACAGCAGCAGGCATTATATTTTAGTAGAAGTCCGATACCTTTCTACCGTGATAATAGCGGCACCTATCTTCGTCACATTGGCATTTATGGTTTTCGGAAATCTGCATTGGAAGCAGTAGTGCGCCTTCCAAAAAGCAAGTTGGAAAACGCTGAAATGTTGGAACAGTTGCGTTGGCTGGAAAATGGTTTTGTTATCCAGGTAGGGCTAACGCAATACGAAAGTCAATCTATCGATACCCCGGAAGATTTACAGCGTTTGAAGATATAATCTGATTGAGTTTCAAAAATCAGATGCAAATCCTAAATTGCCATTAGGAATTCCCGTCATGAGCTATCGTATATTTAATCCGCAAGAGTATCCCCTGCCGTACGTTATTGAAGATGTAAATGCGTGGCCCATTGCGCGTTTAACGGTTGACCGTGAACATTTCATCAGAGATGTTCAGGAGGCCGTTTTACAAAAGTTTAATCAACGCTATCCTGATGCTTCGGTAATGCAACAGGAGTTAGCCAAATTGCTTTATCAAGAACGCATTCGGCTAACGCAAACTCCCTGGAAGGCCGATCCAAAAGATGAAAGGCCATTTTGGAATGAAATCAAGAGTAGAATTGTTCGTTTGGATCAGATTAATGAAGACGGAGAAAAGCGAAAGCAGGAAGAAGAAATCATTCGCGATGTAGTGGACAGATATAGTCGTGAGATTCTAGGGACTTTTGAACCACGCATTTTCACTTTTGCCCGGAAAATCCTCCCTGTTTTTTTTGGGCGCATTCTGAATGCCGCGCCGGGCAAATGGTTTAAAACCATTTCGGCCAATGCCAAAACCATTCATGAAAAAATCCCCATAACAGGTGATATTGAGAAAATCAGAAACCTAGCCAAGAAAGGAACCATTGTTGTGGTACCAACGCACTTTAGTAACATGGATTCAATTATGGTAGGCTGGGTACTCAATGAGGTAGGATTGCCCGCATTTACGTATGGTGCCGGTTTGAACCTGTTTTCCATCCGGCTACTATCCTACTTCATGAATAATCTTGGCGCTTACAAGGTTGATCGCAGAAAAAAGAACACGTTCTATCTGGAAACACTTAAAACCTATAGCCGTGAAGCTATTCGCAGAGGAGCACATTCCATTTTCTTCCCCGGAGGAACACGGTCGCGATCAGGACAATTGGAAACGCGATTGAAACTGGGCTTGTTAGGTACCGCCATTGAAGCGCAAAAATTACACTTCAAACATTTTTCAGATGCCACGGCGCAGCGAATTTATGTTGTTCCACTGATTATCAATTATCATTTTGTGCTAGAGGCAGAATCATTGATTGGCGATTACTTGAAAGAAACCGGAAAAGAGCGCTTTATCAGAGAGAATGATAGCTATTCCACCAGCTACCGTATGGCCAGATTTATGTTGAAATTTCTTTCGGCATCATCTTCTTTGGCCATTTCATTTGGTAATCCTATGGATGTGATTGGAAATGAAGTTGATGAAGAAGGTAATAGTGTTAACCATTTAGGGCAAAAAATCAATGTTCGCAATTACTTCATGACCAATGGCGAACTAACCGATGATCAGCAACGGGAAGAAGAATACACCAAGATGCTAGGTGAAAAAATTGTATCTCAGTATTTCCGATTTAATGTAGTGTTGACCTCCCATTTGGTTTGTTTTTGTGCTTTTGAAGTATTGAGAAAAAAATACCACGTGGATGTATTTACCCTGATGAGAACACCATTAGAAGATGTTCGCATTACGTCAGAAGAACTTTTCACCGCAGTGGAAACTGTTAAAGATCAATTGAAGGTGATGAATAAGAACAACGAGGTGCTCATTTCACCCGAAGTACGATTTTCATCCGACAAGTTAATCGAGCACGGTTTGCGAAACATTAATTTGTATCACGCTAACTCACCACTGGAACGCGGGTCTAATGGCGATTACTATTCAGAAGACCTGAAATTGTTGTATTACTACCACAATCGTCTGGAAGGTTACAAGTTGAAGGTGTGATTATTTCAAAAAGGTAACGGTGCCAGTAAAGCATTTTTGCTCTTTTACTCCGGCCACACCCATACAGATATAGTAAAACAAGACCTCTTGTTCTTGTTGTGTGCCGGTAATTTCCCCTGGCCAACCTTGATGGACATCCCGGGTTTCAAATACCATTTCGCCCCACCGGTTATAGATTCGCATCAGGAAAGGATCAATATCGCAGAGTGGGATGATATTAAAAGTGTCATTTTTTCCATCGCTATTGGCAGAAAGTGCATTGGGTACGGCAAATTTTTCAAAACACTCGATACCACAATAATTCAGCTTTAAAGAAACCAATTGTTGTACCGGGCATTTGCCATTACTGACCGTCACTAAAAATGTATCTGGTTGATATACGTAATGAGAAGACACCGTTGCCGTATCAGTAAATTGCAGCCAGCTAAAAATGACACTACTGCCATCACTAACTGTTGCGGTTACCAATGCGCTATCTGGCTGAGACATACAGATTCCGCTCTTATCAGTAATAACACTAAATCCGGATGGAAGCGCTTCTTCAGCAATATTGACAGAATCTTTTGCCGCACCGCAAAAGTTTGAAATAACGGCCCAATAGCTACCCGGTTGTTGAATCACTATTGTATCCGAAACAGCGCCTGTTGACCACAGCGCAGTGGTAGGGGTTGCTAATACTATCGAACGAGTTTGGCAATAAAAGGTATCAGGGCCTAAAGAGAATGGAGCAGGCGTTTTTTCGTATGTGATATGTATGGAATCCTGAACTATACAGCCATTTCTACTTACCGTAACAGTTACCGGATTAGCAGGCTGTTGTGAAATAATGACGGAAGAATCTGTTGCCCCGGTGCTCCACAGGAATGATGCGCTGTCTACCGCTGCATGTAAACCGATAGTTGCATTATCACACAACACGGTATCATTTCCTAAATCAAAATCAGGAAAATACCGCAGTTGCAGGTAAACAGAATCACGAAGCGTATTGCAACTATTACTGTATTCTGCCCAATACCACCCTGTGCTATTAGCAACAATAGAAGCGGCGGTAACACCTGTTGACCAATGTGTGGCTATATAAGGTGTTTGCAGCGTTCTTCCAAAATTACCGCAAATAAATGTATCAGGGCCTAATGAAAACGAGATAGAATCTTCTACCTTAATTGAAACCATTGAACTATCGATGCAATTCCCTTTAAATGCTTTCAGTTTAAGGGCGTAGCTGCCCGATTGTTGAAACCGAATGGTAGTATCATTGGCCATTGAAAATGGAACACCGTTGAGGTACCATTGGAAAACGGTGGCATTGGAAATTTGAGTGGTAAGGTGAACTGCACTTCCTTTACAAACTGGATTTGGGGTGGCCTGAAAAGTGCTGTTAACGCCGCAGTTTCCATTACAGGTGTCTAAAATGGTAACGGAAAAACTTCTGCTAATACCGCAGCTATCGTAAACAATTAAGGTATAAAATCCCGGAATCAGATTAGGGAAAATTCCGGTATTCGTATTAAGCGTCACGTTGGGTTTGCCGGTTATCTCAAGGGTATAAGGTGCGCTTCCTCCGAAGATGGTAAATGGAATATTAGCGGCGTTTTGTCCGCACACCTTTACTTCGTTTGCTGTAAGAAATGGAATGGTAGATGCAGTCACAAAGATTCGCGCTGAATCAATTGGACAAATAGAATCGTACGTTGGCAGTAGGCCGAAGTTTCTAGTTTGAGAAAAGTAGACATAAACCATCATCCATCCTGTGTCGCTCATTAAGAATATACCGCCATTATTTGACCCAAGCAGCAGGCCATTTTTTCTAATATCAAAACGGTATCCGAAATTACTTACACAGGACGGCAACGTTGGCATGGTTGCAATAACACGTGATTGCCCGATGCAATTCACCTTAGACGTCACACTAAGATGAGGTAGGCTGATTGGTGGAAGAATTAAGGCATCCGTACAACCGCTATCCGAAATGTGCTGGTAATTGCCCGGGGGAATATCATTAAACAGAATTGCCGTAGAATCAAATCTGGTGTAGTAAATATTCGCTCCATTAACCAACTTCCAATTTTCAAAAAACTGAGTGCCTCCCTGAAAAATATCATACACCAACTGGCATGATGCATTGTGGGTCGGTACGTAACAATACCCGATTGGCACCGGCAGATTAAATGTTGTGGTATCATAAGGGCAGCCTGCAGAATCAGATCTGAAAACGGCCATATAGTTGCCGTTAGGTAAATTATAGAAATGGCCTCCTGTATCTGTTTGAATAAGACTATTGTTTCTATATAAATCCCAATGACCTGGAATACCCAGGGGTAAGGTTTCACCTTTAAAATCATTACAAGACAGTTGGGTTGTATAGGCGTTAATTTGCGGTAATGGTATGCGTACACTATCCCAATAATCAACGCCAAAGGCATTGGTATAATGAATAGCGAGACCAACATTTGGCGGCAAATGATTAAAAACAACCGCCGGTAAGGTAGTTGTGTTAGTCAGTGTAAAGCTCTGCTGTGGCACACAATTGACACAGGTAATCTGCATTGGTAATATCCACTCAGGACTTAGATTAGTGATTTGAAGGCTACTATCAGTGCGGCATGGGTTCTGTGGGTTACCACCGCCGCCGCTACCTCCACCAGTGCTAATAAACGGTAACGGGTAAAATACACCCAAGTTTCCTGAAAAATCGCAACTCCGGGTATAACTAAATGTTCTGCCACATGAATCATGGATAGAAAACGTGTAGGTGCCTCCAGGTAAACTGTCAATAAAGATTACCCTGTTGCGTGTGGTGTAATTATGGCCCATTCCTGTTACTGTGTAGGGGCCATCTCCACCGTAAAAAAAGAAACCGATATTAGCAAAGTCACAGCTCGAAAGTACATTCACACCGAAATCGTTACAGGGTCCAAACGATTGCGTGGAAAGATTACACGCATCTCGAACCACAATGGTATCGGGATTGCAACTTGGTGGGAATGAGAAGACCCCATTGCTATTATTCAAGTGTGTAATACCATTTGAATAGGTATAAGAATAAGGCCCACTACCACCTGAGGCAGTTGCCAAAATGGTATCGGTGCCAAATTGGTGTTTCAGGCAGTTAACATTTAAAGAAGGTGGAGATGGTGGGACTGCCAATTTTAAGGTAGTATAAATATTGCCACAACTGTCTTTGACCCGGAGCCAAAAATCACCGCCACATAAGTTGCAGAAATCAGGATTGCTTTGATAGGCTCCGAAGCCGGTACTTTGGCTCACCGTTGAAATAGCATATTGATAAGGTGGCCTACCTAGCGTTGCTAGGCTTTGAATACAATTACCGTTTACCATCCCTGTTACTATTGGGAACTGGTAATTTCCACCCACTGTTGCAGTGGTAGTTGCTGTGGCACCACTGGCATCGCGCACATGCACCGTGAAGGTACCAGCAGGTATTGCCTGAAACAATGTAATTCCTGTAGCCAGGTTAATCGGATAGTTGATGCCTTGTAAAGCAGGCCCACTAATAATACTAAAGGTGTATGGAGGGGTGCCGCTGCTGGCTGTTACCGTGATTGTTCCGTCGTTATAACAAATACTATTGGTTGTTCCGGTAACAGCTACGGTTACCGAATACATTTCAATGGAAATGAGGCAGCTTAACAGGCAAAAAAATAGTTTCATAAGGGGCCGCATCGAATATAGTAAAAATACAAAATGGCGCTCGTGAAATGAGGCGGAAAACCTATCTTCGGCCCCGCTATGGATACTAAAATTCAATGTCTCATTATAGGTTCTGGTCCGGCCGGATATACTGCTGCTATTTACGCTGCTCGGGCTGGACTGAAACCAGTTATGTATACTGGCTTACAACAAGGAGGCCAGCTTATGAACACCACTGATGTAGAAAACTATCCGGGCTATCCAAAAGGTATTATGGGACCTGAGATGATGGAAGATTTTAAACAGCAGGCCTTGCGTTTTGGTACTGATATTCGTTTCGGCATGGCTACAAAGGTTGATTTCAGCAATAGTGAACGTTTAACGGTTTGGATTGATGATGCTGAAATGGTAATGGCAGAGTCGGTAATCCTGGCCACAGGCGCTGAAGCAAAGTGGCTGGGATTACCAAGTGAACAGCGCCTCAATGGTTCAGGTGTGAGTGCTTGTGCGGTATGCGATGGATTTTTTTACCGCGGCCAGGAAGTGGCCTTAGTGGGCGCTGGCGACACAGCTTGTGAAGAAGCCATTTATCTTTCTAAAATATGTAGCACGGTTCACATGATTGTGCGCCGAAATGAAATGCGCGCATCCACCATTATGCAAGATCGGGTGAAGCAAACAGCAAACATCAAAATATATTGGAATAGCGAAACGGATGAGGTATTAGGGGCACAAGGTGTTGAAGGCGTTAGAATAAAGAACAATCAAACCAAAGAACTGATTGAAATCCCAATTAAAGGTTTCTTTGTGGCTATCGGTCATAAACCCAATAGCGATGTGTTCAAACCGTACTTGGAATTAGATGAAGCAGGTTATGTAAAAACCATACCGGGAACCACCAAAACTAATATCGTTGGTGTTTTTGCTTGTGGTGATTTACAGGATAATGTTTATCGGCAAGCCATTACTGCAGCGGGAACGGGTTGTATGGCGGCGTTAGAAGCAGAGCGGTACCTTTCAGCAAAAGGTTCTCATTAATCCTGGCGCTTTTTCAGGAAGTAATCTACCGTAATTTTTAGTCCGTCGCGGAATTTGAAGGCAGGCTGGTAACCCAGTAGTTCTCTAGCCTTGGAAATATCTGCTAATGAGTTCGCAATATCGCCTTCACGGGGTTCCCGGTAAGTTGGCTGATGGTCACTACGCAATAAATCGGCGATCATCTGATACATCTGATTCACTGAGAAGTTTTCACCACAGGCAATATTGAAAATCTGATTTACAGCGGCTTCATTATCTGTTAACATCGCGCGTACATTGGCCTGTATCGCATTTTCAACGAAAGTAAAATCACGGGTTTGATTGCCATCACCATTGATAAATGCCGGCTCACGTTTAAGTATTTTATCTACAAATAATGGAATAACCGCTGCATACGGACCATTGGGAGATTGATTTGGACCAAACACATTGAAGTAGCGTAATCCAATTATCCTTAATCCGTAAGTAGCATGAAAAACTTTTGCATAAAGTTCATTGGTCAACTTGGTAACTGCATAGGGCGACAATGGATTTCCTATTCTGCTTTCCACTTTAGGTAAAGACTTTTCATCGCCATATACTGATGAAGACGAGGCAAAAACAAACATTTTCACCTGGCTGTCTTTTGCAGCTATCATCATATTTAGAAAGCCGCTCACGTTAGTATCGTTGGAACGGGCAGGATCTTTGATAGAGCGCGGTACTGAACCTAATGCGGCCTGATGAGATATGAAATCGATGCCTTCACAGGCCTTTCTGCAAGTATCCAGAAAGGTTATGTCGCCTTCCATAAATTCAAAAGCCGGATGGCTTTCAAATTGACGTATATTCTCGTAATGGCCGGTAATCAAACTGTCCAGAACCCTAACTTTTCTGGCCCCGTATTTCAACAAGTAAGCCACAATATTAGAACCTATAAATCCAGAACCGCCGGTTACCAGAAATGAATACTGGCTCAGATCCTTATCATGGTATTTAGTTTCGTACATCAGTGCTTTGTTTAAAGAAACGGATTAATCCTGCTTCTACTCCCAAAAATAACAGCGTAAGTATAAGCATCAATTTCCAAAGTGTAGTACCGCGATCAGCTTCAGCAATAGCCTGAACCACTTCCTTTCCTCCGTTGTTGATAATATTCACATTCAACTGAGGTAACTGCCCTCGTAATTGTTCTATCGAAAAAAAACGTAAATGGCTTTCGGTGCGGCTATAATTCATGGCAATATAATCGGCACTGTCGCTTTTATCAGATTGAACAGCATAAATACCTGCCTTTTTTAGCTGATCACCCATTCCTAAAATAACTTTGTTTCCGATGGATGTTTGTTGTGGGATGAACTCAATGGCATTTCCTGAAACCTTGTAAACGCGATCGGCCTCCATCATGCGATTTTTTATTTCTACACCTTGCCGATCGCCTATTACATTAGCAAAAGCACCTCCTCCAGCTTGAAGCACAGCCATTTTATAAAGCATCGGCGCAAATAGAGCGTGAACCGGAAGTTCACTAAAGGTAGGATCCAGCGATACAGCGGAAACATAGAACAATCCTTGCTGTGAGGGGTATCTCGATAAAATAGATTCGCCGCTCTGGAGAACAAGCAAAGGTTGTTCGTTGGGGGTGTTGGTTTTGAAAGGAAATAGGCGATTCACTTTAGGCATGGTCATCTGCCCATTCATCCTTTCAAAAACATCATGAAAAAGTCTATCCTTTAAATTCAGATCCCGCAGCAATGATTTGCTGGTAACAACTGCAGGCGACATGGTAGCTGCGCCTATTGCTGTTAAAAATTGGTTATAGGAATTCAAATCTCCATTAGGATCGGGAAAGCACACCGCCGCTCCGCCATCTTTCAGCAAATCACTAATTGCCGCAGTTAATCCACTGGAATACTGACGAATATTAGCAAGCACAACAAGTTGTTTACCTTTAATCGCGCTGTAGTTCAGATTGCCTACAGAGGCATCCTGATAATTAATTTCAGGTTGCTTTCCGAATAATGCATCCAGGTAAGTATTTCGTCCATTTTCCGTTATGGCCAATACGTTAAGTTGACTTGAAACATAGAAGGTGCCATAATAAGAATCGTCATTCGTAACAGGGTAATCCTGAATACTAAGTTCCATCTTGTTCCAACCCGGTTGGGTTAGTGTAAATTTCAGCGTATCCATTCTGCTGTTGTTTCCCTCTAGCGAAAAATCGGCAATCGCCTTGGTTTGACCATTTATTTTCAGCAGTAATCGAGAATCTGAAGTTCCTTTCTCACCGGAGCTTTTAATTCTAACTAACAATTGATTCGACTGATTGAGTAACTGAACAGGCTCATAAAACCAAGCAGAATCAATGTAGATGTTGGAAGGAGCATCGGCCTGAAGTGGAATCAGGTTATATCGTATATTGGAATCTGGCGTAAACCCGCCAGCCGAAACTTGAAAATCACTTAAAAGATAAGCTATCTGATTGTTGCCATTTTCTTTAGTTAAAACATCCCGCTGACGTTTAACCACCTCATTCAGGGAACGGCTTGCCGGACTTAACTCTATTTCCTCAATTAGCTTTAGCAATTCCTCTCTACTGATTAACCGCTGCTGGTGACCACTAAAGTCGTTTGTAAGCAGTTGAAACTGATCATCCGGTGAAAAATTTGCAGCGATTTCTTTTGCTGCCTGTCGAGCTTTGTCAAGCAACCTGACGCCACCTGACATCGTTCCCATAGAGAAGGAGTTATCAAGATATATGCTGACGTATTTTTTTCCGGTAGCGAGATTGGTGTTTTTTCGAGGGATAAACGGTTGCGCGAAAGCGAGTACTAAAAATAACAGTGCTAAACATCTGGCCGCTAGCACCAATAAATGTTTTAACCTGGAAGCAGAAGTGGTTTCCTCCTGAACTTCTTTGAGAAAACTAACATTACTAAAGTATACCGTTTTATATCTGCGGAAATTAAAAAGGTGTACAGCTATCGGAATAGATAGTGCTGCCAGGGCCCATAAAAAGGATGGATACAGAAATTGCATATCAGCCGCGCTTGTTCAACTCGTCGCGCAAACGCGCAGCCATCTCATAATCTTCACTATCCAGTGCTTTCGAGAGCGCATCTTTTAGTTCGTCTACCGTCATTTTTGTATAATCTGCATGACCACCGGGACGCGCACTGGCCGTGGTCAATTCTTCAATTTTCTGGGTCAGTTCTTCATCGCCTTGGCCGGTAACGCCTTCAGCATTGGGATCAGATTCAATCCCCGCTTCGTCTAAAATTCGTTCGTCAACAAAGATTGGACATTCATACCGGGCGGCCAGGGCTAAAGCATCGGATGTTCGAGAGTCTATTTCATAGGTAAGGGTACCGTTGGTAAAAACCAAATTTGAATAGAATACCCCATCTAACAATTTGCTGATGAATACTTCCTGTAGCTCCAAATCAAAAGTGTCGCAAACTGTTTTCATGAGGTCATGCGTTAGTGGGCGCGAAGGTTTCATATTATCTAGGGCTACTGCAATGGCTTGAGCTTCAAATCCTCCAATAACAATAGGCAGCCTGCGATTACCATCCACTTCGCCCAACACAACGGCGAAAGAATGTGTTTGTGTAACACTGTGCGAGAGCGCGATAATCTCCAGTTCTATCTTCTTCATCCGGGCGAAAGTTAAAAAAATGATGAAGATTTAAGGGCATTATGAGGCCACGTGAAAAAAATGTTACAAGCGATTCCAAACGAAATCCGGAATAGCGCCAAACAGTTTTGCTATTATCCACCACCTCCGGGTGATGTATGCCACCGCCTGCTTTTTTTCAATGGCATCTGCGATTTGACGAGCAGCCTTATCCACAGGCTGTACCCAGAACATTCCTTTTTGACCTTTAGTCATATCGGTATCAATAAACCCGGGTCTTATATCCGTGATTATAATGGGTAACTTTTCGGCAGTGGCTTTATGCCGCTGACCCTCCAGATAATTTTGCATGAAGGCCTTGGTTGCGCTGTAGCCGATAGCCTGGCGCATGCCTCTGGTTCCCGCAACGGACGATATACCTACAAACTGGCCCTCCTTCTTATTTCTTCTAAAATACTGAAAAGCCAGATTAGCCACAGCGGCAAAACCAATCGCATTAATCTCATGCATTTGATGCTCTTTCTCCCATTGTCCGCTCGATTCCCCAATACCGGCATTGTATATAATCAAATCTACGCCATCCATTTCCCGTATCAGGTCGCTCACCTGCTGGCGAAGTGCTTCCTGATTTTCGGCATCCATTACCTTGATGAAGGTGCCGTTTCCGGCTTCTGATGCAATTTCTTGCAAAAGACCCTCCCTTCTGGCACCTAGACCAAGTTGATATCCCCTTTTGCTTAATTCCAGTGCTAACGAGCGACCAATGCCCGAGGATGCTCCAACGATGATGGCTTTTTTCACGTTTTCTGTTTTTTCTTTTTAGCTGCAGGGAACAACACATTATTCAGAATCAACCGGTACCCCGGCGAATTGGGATGTAAATTCAAGTCAGTCTTTGGATCGCCAACCAAATGCTGGTAGTCTTCCGGGTCATGACCGCCATAAAAAGTCCACATGCCTTTACCAAATTCTCCATGGATATAGCGGTCTTCATTAGCCGCCTTAGTTTGCCCCATTACCAAAACATTTTTCTTCACATAGTTCTTATTGAAAGCGGTGGTTTGTCCCATAAAACCTTTAACGGTTCTGGTATGGCATTGTGTGAGCATAGTAGGAACCTGATCCCATTTGGCCGAAAAGTCAAACAGCGTAAAATAATCAAGATCTTTAGCTAAAGATCTCCCAAAATTGGCATCGATATCGCTGTATTCATATTCGTAAGGATTAGTGCGTAAATGGAAATTTTCAAAGGCAAAACCCTGTGAAAAATCGAGCTTATTCTGAGCGTTGGGATCCTGAGGGTCGTAATCATACATTACATCGCAGATATCAGTATTGGCGGCATCTAAAGCAATGTCATAGGAGTCGGTAGCGCTACACATGGCGAACATGAAACCTCCACCCGCAACAAAAGCCCTTATCTTTTGGCAAATCGCTAATTTCAACTTAGATACTTTGCCGTATCCACGTCTGCGAGCGATTTCTTCTAATTCGGCCATCTGATCTTTATACCATTGAGCGGTGCCATATTGCGCATAAAATTTCCCGTATTGGCCTGTAAAATCTTCATGGTGCAAATGCAACCAATCATATTTAATCAGCTTTTCATCCAAAACTTCGTCATCATAGATGGCATCATAAGGTATTTCTGCATAGGTTAAAACCATGGTCACCGCATCATCCCAGGGTTGCATAGCTTTAGGTTGGTAAACGGCGATTTTAGGTGCTTTTTCCAATTTTACCACATCCATATTGGCTTCCGGATTATTGATTTCGGCCAGAATTCCGGAATACTGCGCATCGGCAATGACTTCGCAAGTTATTCCGCGAACGGCGCATTCGCTTTCAATTTCCTTGACATACTTGGTAGCAAAACTACCCCCTCGGTAATTCAACAACCAATCTACTTCTCCCCCATTCTTCAATACCAGGTAAGCCAAACCATATGCCTTCAGGTGGTTCTTCTGAACCAAATCCATGGGTATCAGCAAATAGGAGGCGTAACCCTGAAAGGAAATCAAAACACACACAATGGCGGCTAATCGCTTCATGCAGCTAATTTGAAAGAAATTTTCGTGATGAAATGGTAATAAAACAAAAAAGGGAGCCAGAGCTCCCCTTTGATTAATATACCTAGATGAAATTAGGCCGCAACTTTTAGTGGTGACTGGTAAACATGATTGCGCAAAGCAATGAATGAAGCCACCGGATCGGGACATTTCCATACCGCTGATTGTACCGTTACACTTCTGAATCCAAGCGATTGGTATTCGTCGATTGTTTGCATACAAACGCTACCCAAGCCTACTAATTGATTACTATAGCGTTCCAGCGTTTTTAGAATTTTTTCCCGCTTCAGCATCCGGCTACAATTGAATTGCGAAACCTTACGAAAAACGGGCCCTAATAGAATTTCATCAGCAGATTGTGCAACGGGAGCAACATGTGAGGTAGAATGAACAGTAACACATTTTTTCAATCCCCGCTTCCGGATAACAAACACATCTAAAAACCAATTGAACAGCGAATTCTTTAATAAATCTTCATCCATGTGTACGCCTCGTACATTGAATTTGTGCACTAAACTGAAATGTGAATGCAAAATGATACGATTATGATATTCCGGATGAATACCTTCCAGATAGGCAATCATATCTTTGCGATTCATGGCAGGTTTGCGTACATGCAATTCCTCCAGCCCTTCGTGAAACAGTCCGTTAATGATATGCGTTTCATTCATTAATTCGTACGGATTGGTCATTACAGCGATTTTCATGACAGCTTATTTTTACCTGTTGTACGGAAAGTTTTAAGTAGGGTTACATATAATTTTATTTTTATCAGAAATTTATAAGGCGCTAATGCTTGAGATTGCCATCGTATTCTTAAATACATGCTATATTTTGCTGATTACGTTTGGGCAGCGATGGGGATGGTGGCCGGGCATTGTAGGTTCTGCTTTTTTTGTATGGGCCAATGTTCAACAACAACTTTATTTCGATGCGGTGCTGAATTCGTACTACGTTGTTGCAGGTGTATATGGCTGGTTCACCTGGTCATCTAATAAAGAAACTGGTACTGTGATTGCTTTAGGGATTCAAAGCACATTAAAGTTGTTTTTTACTACTTCAATTGTATCGCTGGTTTTGGGCAGTATCATGATGCTTTGGACGCACAGCTACTGGTCGTTGCTTGACGCCTGGGTTACGCTACTTAGTTTCTTAGCTACGGCCATGGCTGCCAGGAAGATGTTAGAGAATTGGCTTATTTGGATTATCGCGGATACCGCTGCGGCGGTATTATATGCAAACAAAGGCGGTACTTTTTATGGTATACTTTTCGCACTTTACACCATAATTGCCATTTGGGCTTATAGTTTGTGGAAGAAACAAAAAATATCATCAGAAAAGTAGCTATCACCGGGCCTGAATCTTCTGGTAAAACGGGGCTAGCTTCTGCGCTAGCTGAGTATTATGCCACTATGTGGGTTCCTGAGGTTGCGAGATCCTATCAGTTGGAGCATGGTATAGATAACAGTGCCCCAGTTATTGAAATGCTGGCACAGCAGCAATTTTTGGCAGAATATGCCGCTTTTAATGATGCACGCCACTATCTTTTCTGTGACACTGATGCGCTGAATTTTATGGTTTGGCTGGAATATTTCAACTATGAAATTCCATTATTTATCAAACATCACCTTCAAACCTACGACATATTTCTTCTGATGATGCCAGATTTACCCTGGGTTCATGATGGCCTTCGCCGAAACGAACATGATAGATCACAGCTATTTCTTCAGTTCGAAAAATATCTAAAACAATTTCAGCTCCCCTATTACATCATTTCCGGTGAAGGCAACGAACGTATTGCATCGGGCATCGCCGCAATCGAAAGCTATTTCAGCATAGCTTAGCGAGCAATCGAAAATTTTATGGTTTTGCGATTGGTTTTTCCAACAGCTTCCAAACAGTAAATACCATTAGGCAATTGATCAACATATACAATTGATAATGCGTCTACAACTGGCTGAGAAATTAAAACACGCCCTGTTAAATCTACCACACGTAACGTTTGGATGGCGCTTTCTGCACCCGTGCGTACACTTATCATATTGTTGGCTGGATTAGGCTGAATCTGTAGCAACACTTCATCTTTGTATGGAGAAATTCCAAGTGGATCTGCCGTAATGTTGATGTTATCTACATACATGGCATTACCCCAACCGGAAATACTTCTGAACATAAATGTTACGCTGCGTTGCTGCGACAGATAGCTTACATCAAAGCTTTTTCGAATCCATTCATTGGCATCCGGAATAAATGGTTTCATGGTATCCCCTTTGCTGCTAGTAGACATATGTACGCCGCCATCTTTCCAGAGCAACACCCAACTAACTCCGCAATCTGTGGAGTAATAAACGGCTAAAGAGTCGGTGTTACTTCCACGCTTTGAGTAAGCCAGGTCGAAAGCAAATGTATTGTTGTTGGTATTGGCAAAATCAAAAGCCGGTGTCACCATATCGTCCTTGCGCCCTCTTGAATTGGTAGTTGACGAAGCATGATTGATAAACACTGAATTGGTAGTTGTTCCAAATCCGCCTGCATCGCCGTTATCAGCCCAGGTGTAGTCGTTATTTGGATTGATGATAGAATAATCGGCTGGCGGGAATATTCCGGATTCAAAGTTTTCGCTATAAGGAATTCCACTACCAGTACCGCCATCATAGGAGGTGAAAATGATCGTCTGGGCATCGTTTGCGGTTTGATTGTCGGCTCCTGCATTATTAACTCCAGAAATACTAATCGTTAAGTTATGAGAACCAGCAGTTGTATTGAGGCTAACAAGCGGCAACTGTAAAGATTGAAATGGTTCCAGCAAGCCATTCCATGAGGTAGTTTGACTTACCCCATCTAGGTTGATATTGAAAGTTAGATTTGTGATATCCGTTTGACCATTGTTCTTGAATTCAATCAGTGGAGTGAAATTCAGAGAACAGATACTATCAGTTGGATGCAGGATATTCAACATGGCAGCATCCAGATTAACGAAACATTTACCAATCGACGTTTTGATTTGCGCACGGTTTTGATCAATCACTGAGCGCATTCTAGCAATTTGTCCATTAGAAAACATGGTTCTGCAGGCATCTGGCGGGTAGTCCATGTAGTTCATAAACATGATTCCCGGACTTGTTGTCGTGCACTGGTCGGTTAACGGGAAGGTAGCACAACTTCCGGTTAGGTCAAATTGCTTTGGTGTGTCGCTTATTCCGTCGTCATCGCTGCAGGTAGCACTTCCGCCATTGTTTGGTCCCCAGGTGTGATTCAATCCTAACCAATGGCCAACTTCATGGGTGATTGTTTTGCCTAGTGTATATCCCGCCTGAAGCGCTCCTGTGGTTCCGATGCAATTATATCTAGATACAATTCCATCCAAACTGCCCCATCCCCAAAATGAAGGCGTAGTATATGCCAGTGTTCCTTCGCTGGACATGGTATCACCGGGACGAATTACCCAAATATTTAAGTACTTGCGGTAATCCCATCGAGTGGCAGGTTTTACTACAGCCTCCATCATATTATCGTCCCAATCCGGATTATTGAGGTTATACCGGTTGATACCGGTGGTAGGATTTCCATTTGGATCGAACTGCGCTAAGCAAAATTGAATCTTGGCATCGCCGGTTATAGCCCTAAAAGGCGCTGGTATCGTGCCCGTATCGAAATTCAGAAATGCGAAATGAATGTTCATCACGTCAATCTGGGATTTCAATTGCGCGTCGCTGATATTCTCGCCAGTGCCAATGGCGTCTCCATTATGAATAACGTGATAGACAACAGGGATATAGATAACATCCGAAGGCAATCCTCTGGATGCGTCTTCCTGTTGCTGCATATTCTTTAACTGATTCTGGTGCGCTTGAAATGCGGCCTCCATCGCCGGATTATTAGCCCGGTAACGATCTGTGATGGTATTGGCGCCACACCAATTTTGTGCTACTGCACTTAACATTCCTGCAGTAAATATTACTGCACCTAGTATCTTCTTCACTGTTTTTATTTTTTAATGAATCGGGTGGTATGATGATTTTGTCCGTGCCGAATGGTGATCATGTAAACACCCGAGGGCCAAACAGAAATATCGAAAGTCGTCTTTGCTTTTTCAATAATTCCTAAATGCCGGTCAGCAATAAGTTGTCCTTGCATATTACTAACCTTAATAGCAGTAGAAGCATAGGTGTTCGACTCGAAATTGATTGTCACCCATTCATCTGCCGGATTAGGATATGCTTCCAGCAAAATACGCTGATCTACATTTCCAATTCCTTCGTGATAACTTACGGCAGTGGCCGCAGTTGCAGTACATCCATTTTGATCAGTTACTGTTACACTAAAGTTACCTGCCGGAAGACCGGTGGCTGGATTGGAATTGGCGCCGTTGCTCCATTTGAAAGTATAGGTTCCAGTACCACCAGTTGGTGTTGCAGTAGCCGTTCCATCCGAAGCACCTACAGCAGATAATCCAGTAGATGCTGCCGTAGTAACCAAGGCAACAGGATTTGTGATTTGTAAACTGGCCGTAGCGGTACAACCAGAAGCATCAGAAACAGTTACGCTGTAGCTGCCATTCGTTAATCCATTTAAACTTGAAATTGTATCGCCTGTATTCCACTGGAAATGATACGGCGTATTGCCGCCTGAAACGGATACCGATACAGAACCGTTCTGATCGTTATGACATAATGGTTGCACGGCATTTGGTGTTATTGATGGTCCATTTGAGCTGCCCACATTACCGCTAGCTGTTGTAGTACAACCTCTGCCATCGGTAATGGTTACGGTGTAAGCGCCAGGCGCTAGATTGTTTATAGTAGCATTTGTTTGCGAGTTACTCCAAAGGTAACTATACGAACTGTTACCTCCTTGTGCTGATACCGTAGCACTCCCCGTATTGCCAGTGCAGAGAGAAGTCGTTGTACTTACCGAGCCATTAAGTGCATTGGGTTGTGTTATGGTTACTGATGCGGTGGGCGAACAACTTGATCCATCTGTAACGGTAACGGTATAAGTGCCAGCAGGCTTATTGGCTATAGTTGACGATGTACCTCCATCTGACCAGTTGTAAACATAGTTACCTGAACCACCGGAAGGTGTAACCACAGCGGCACCATTGCTTTCACCAAAACACTTCACTGCTGTGAATGAAGTACTCAGCGATGTTCCTGATAAATTACCTACAGTAACAGACGCTGTTGCTGTACACCCATGATTATCGGTTGCAGTAACGCCATAGGTTCCTGAACTTAATCCGCTAGCCGTAGCTCCGGACGCGCCATTACTCCAACTATAAGTAAGATTAACTGAAGATGAAGATACTGTTGCCGAGCCCGTGGCACTTCCACATTGCGCATCTGTTTTAGAAGTGGTTAAAGTAATGGTCGTATTTTGATTTCCAACAACAGCTGATGCAGTTGCCGTACAATTCTTACTATCGGTAACTGTAACGGTGTAAGTACCCCCTGATACATTGGAAATGGTTGCAGCAGTTTGAGAATTACTCCATACATAATTGAACCCACCGTTGCCGCCTACAGCACTAACCGTTGCCGATCCGTTGGCATTATTACAATAGGCTGATACCGGTGTAATTGAAGCCGATACCGGGGATGAAGGTTGACCAATAGTCACGCTTGCTGTTGGTGAACATGAGCCGCCATCGCTAACAGTAACCGTATACGTTCCACTTGCCTTATTAGAAATAGAATTGGAATTGCCACCACCTGACCATGCATAGGTATACGTTCCTGAGCCTCCCGTTGCCGTTACAGTGGCGGTTCCATTCGATCCGCCAAAACAACTTACCGGTGTGAAAGAGGTATTCAGGGTTGGTCCATTTGTATTATTCACAGTCACCGACGCTGTAGCAGTACATCCATGACTATCCGTTCCGGTAACTGTATAACTATTTGAACTCAGATTGTTGATGGTTGCTCCGGAAGCGCCATTACTCCAGGTATACGTTAATGAAGTACTGGATGATGCAGTTGCTGAACCATTTGCACTTCCGCATTGGGCATCAGTTTTTGAAACGTTTATTGAAAAAGTAACAGTTTGATTTCCTACAGTAGTTGTTGCAGTAGCACTACAGTTCTTACTGTCTTTTACGGTAACAGTATATATTCCGGCTGATATGTTGTTTAAAGAAGAACTGGTTTGGCTGTTACTCCATGCGTAGGTAAATCCTCCATTGCCACCAGATGCGGTCACCGAGGCACTACCATTGGCATTTGAGCAGTATGCAGTTACAGAAGTTGCAGAAGCCGTTACAGCAGAAGCCGGTTGAGAAATCACCGCCTGCGAAGTAGCGGTACAATTATTTGCATCGGTTGCAGTAACGGTGTAGGTTCCGGCAGGTTTACCAGCAATTGAAGCTGCTGTACCGCCGCTATTACTCCAAAGGTAGGTAATTGGCGCTGTTCCTCCGGTTGGTGTAACTGTTGCACTTCCGTTTGTTCCACCAAAACAACTGACAGGACTTACAGACATTCCAAGTGTTGGACCGGCGATATTAGTGATGGTCGTACTGGTGGTGGCTTGGCAGCCGAGGCTGGTGGTTACAGTTACGGTGTAAGTCCCCGCAGCCAAATTAGTTAGTGAACCTGTTGCCGCACCATTACTCCAGATATAACTTGCACCATTGCTGGATGCACCGGTAATGGACACTGCGGCTTGACCGTTGCTGGCACCACAAGTAGTATTTGTTTTATTGATAGTGAGGGTTATGGTTTGGGTTTGTGCGGTCACGGCGGCACTGGTTACAGTTTGACAATTTTTGGCGTCCTTAACTGTAACAGTATATGTTCCAACAGCTAAATTGTTGATGGTGGCTGCCGTTCCACTATTACTCCATAGATAGGTAAATCCTCCGTTACCACCACTGGCAGTAACCGTAGCGGAACCATTGTTATTGCCGCAGTATGCTCCGGTTGCCGATGCGCTCGCAGAAAGTGCAGATAACGGTTGCGTGATAGAAACACTTGCTGTTGCCGTGCAAAGCGCTCCGGAACCATCGGTTACGGTAACGGTGTAATTTCCGGCTGGTTTCCCGGTAACTCCGGAAGTAGTTCCACCACCCGACCATGCATAGGCATACGGACCCGTTGCTACAGTTGCCGTTACGTTGGCAGTTCCATCCGAGCCACCGAAACAACTTACCGGAGTACTGGCTGTTGCCAGCGATGGATTGGCTTTTACCGTGATATAGGAGGTTTTGGTAATGCTGTTATTCCCGCTGGCATTAGACACGGTCAGTGTCACATTATATGTTCCAGGTGTACTGTAAACCACTGCTGGATTTTGTGCAGAAGATGTGGAAGGCGTACCTCCGGGGAATGACCAACTCCACGATGTTGGTGTATTGGAGCTCGTATCTGTAAAGGTTACAGAACCTCCGGCACAAACAGTTGTTTTATTCGATTTAAATCCAGCAACAGGCGCATTAGATTGCGCACACATGATAGGGAAAATGTAATTCGATAAGGAAATATTATAAGCAGAATCATAGGAGTGCCAGGTACTGTCATCCCAACGTTCCCAACCTTTTAACTGGTGATTGGCCCCTGCTGTGAAACGTGTTGTTAACACGGCAACGGAATCACCATTATTGTAATTCATTTGGAAACCCAGATAGTAGGAACTGCCTACCGTAACCGGTGTAGTAAAGGTTACAGGAGTCATACTGTATGGTGCGCCATTGACGTTAGTAGCGATCGAATTAATGAGTACCGATTTAGTTGCTAGAACAGCACCTGGTGCGCCGCCAGCTCCTGTTGCATCCCAAGCGGTAACCGTAATTGTTTTTCCTGTATTGGTCGATTTAGCCCAACCAAAAGCAAATAATCCGCCAGTAAGTTTGTAAGCCGCAGGTAAGGCGTTACTCAACTTTTCTGCCTTTGCAATGTCTCCGGAACTGTTATGCCCACTAATGTAACCAACCAAACCACTATAGTTATACAGTGCAGCTGAGTCGCTTACTAAAATATTTCCCAAGGTATCACATCCGGCAACAGGTGCGCTGTTAATCACGGTGATGGTAACCGTAGTAGAATCACTGCCACAAGCATTTGTTACCCGAAGCTTAGCCGTGTAGGTTCCCGCTGCATTATAGGTAATTGCACCCGGCGCCTGAGTGGTTGAAGTACTTGGTGTACCTCCTGCAAATGTCCAAGCCCAGCTCGTAGGGGTATTAGCAGATTGATCAGTGAAATTTACCGTGCTGCCAACGGTAACTGTAGTAGGCGAAGCGGTAAAAGATGCTGTTGGCCTAACACATGTAGTGGTGGCATTGTAAATGTTTACATTATCCAGAAGAACGGTGTTTCCATAACGATTCGTATTAACAAAGGCGAAACGTACGCTAGCTTGACCGGCCAAAGCTGTTAGGCTTACCGTATCAGACTTCCATTGTGAAGCAGTTGGAATGAAGGTGGCTCCGACTGCGGTTGCAGTTGCCAGCGAACTGCCGCCCCGCTTCCATAAACTGGTCCAAGTTTGGCCACAATTGGTGGAATAGAGAACTTCTAAAGAATCGGTGTAGGTAGGTTGGCTGGCATCCTGAGCATACGCCCGATCCCATTTCAGTTTACCGTTGGTAACCCCGGTAAAGTTTAATGAAGGTGTAAACAACCAGTCCTTTTGGCCGCTTGCGTTGTAATTATAGTTATCTACAAAAGCACATGCAGTAGATGCGCCGTAACCACTGGCATTTGTAGTTCGAGCCCATGTTTTGCTATTATCCGGATTGTTGATGCTCCAGTTTGTTGGCGGGAAGGTGGTGCTCTCAAAACCTTCAGATAATGGCAAAGCAGAAGAACTTAAAACAGTGATGTAGTTCGTTTGTGTACTGGTATTGCTTCCGTTGGCGTTGGTAGCTGTTAATGCCACCGTGTATGTACCAGGAGTTGAATAGGTAATAGCTGGAGGCGTGGCTGCCGTAGACGTAGCCGGAGTACCGCCAGTGAAGGTCCAAGAATAACTGGTTGGGTTTCCAGTTGAATTATTTGTAAAGGTAACGCTCTGGCCCTGACAAATTGTAGTAGGCGTACCAGTAAATGCGGCCGTTGGAGCGGTATTACCCGGAGCTACACAGCCTTGTGAGGTTGTTAACGAGAAACGCGAACCTCCTGATGCGAACAACGCGGTCATTCTGGCTTTTTGTCCATTGGTGAACATATACATAGAAGCATCATCCGTATAATCCATGTAGTTCATGAACATTACTCCAGGACTTGAAGTTGTGCATCCGTCGGTTAACGGATAGGTTGGTGCCCCATAATTTCTTTCACATTGATTAGGGGTGTCATTCACCAAATCAGAGCCAGAGCATTCTGTGCTGGCTGAACAAGTACCATTGCCATTATCATCATCACCCCAAATGTGATAGAGATTCAACCAATGTCCAACTTCATGGGTGGCTGTTCTTCCTTTGTTATAAGGTGCAGTGGCTGTGCCCGTTGTGCCAAAAGCAGTGTAATTAATTACTACGCCATCTGTTGCGGCTGTTCCGCCCGGAAATTGAGCGTATCCCAACAAACTATTACCGAGTGGACAAACCCATAGGTTTAAATATTGCGAACTATTCCAGGCATTGTCACCTCCCTGTGCCGTGTATTTCACCTTATCATCATCGATGAATGAAGTACTGTTTGTTCTTACCCTAACCACACCCGTGGTGGCATTTCCACTGGGATCGCGTTGTGCCATGCAAAACTGAATATCACAGTTAGCAGCAATACTTCTCCACGGGGCGGGTATCAAAGTGGTATCTGAATTTAATTTGGCATAATCCTTATTCAAAGCAGTTATCTGCGACTGGATTTGCGCCAAACTGATATTCTGAGCGCTATCGTGATAAACCACGTGCACAACTACTGGAATGGTAACTAAGGCACGCGTAGCATGTGCAGCCGGACTTGCCACAAATTGTTGTGTAAACTGCTCGATTTGCTGCCGAGACTTGTTATACCCGGGATCGGCAAGCTGCATCACTTGTTCATGATGCATAGTGCCACAAGTTCGTTGTGAAAACGAAGGTAAAAGTGCAAGTGAAAGGGCGGCAACCAGTAGCAGTTTTTTCATGTTGTTTTCTAAAAAAGTCACCGAAGATAAGACATCTTCAGCAGAACCAAAAAGCAGCCCGTATCGGCTATGTTAATAACATCAGAAAATCGGCAAATGCAGTAAATTTTGCGGGGAAGTTAGCTGGGAACATATACATTCGCACCCAACGATGGAATTGCTCTCAAAACGCATTCTTGAAATGCAGGAATCGGCCACCTTAAAGATGGCTAAGGTTAGTCGCGAATTAAAAGCGCAAGGTTTCGATATCATTGACTTAAGCATTGGTGAACCCGATTTTGATACACCTCAGCATATTAAAAACGCTGCCAAGAAGGCCATTGATGAAGGATACACGCATTATACCCCCGTTCCAGGCTATCCTGTGTTGCGGGAGGCCATTTGTACCAAATTAAAGCGAGACAACGGCCTTCAGTTTAAGCCTGACCAAATCGTAGTAAGCACCGGAGCTAAACAGGCTATTGCAAACGTGGTATTGTCTTTGGTGAATCCAGGTGAAGAAGTGTTGTTGCCAGCGCCTTATTGGGTCAGTTATTCAGCAATTGCTGACCTGGCGGAAGCCGTTTCAGTGGAGTTGCCTACAACTATTCAAACCAATTTTAAAGTTACGGCTAGCCAATTAGCAGCCGCCATTACCCCTAAAACCCGGTTAATTATTTTCTCGTCTCCTTGTAATCCAACGGGTTCGGTTTATAGTAAAGAAGAACTTGCTGGCCTTGCAGCGGTAATAGCCAAACACCCCGAAGTATATGTCATTGCCGACGAAATTTATGAATACATCAACTACACCGGGAAGCCACATGTTTCATTAGCTACTTTTCCTGAAGTTGCACAACAAGTGATTACCGTAAATGGATTTAGCAAAGGTTTCGCCATGACCGGCTGGCGGCTTGGCTATATTGCTGCCCCTAAATGGATTGCCGCTGCATGCGAAAAAATGCAAGGACAAATCACTTCGGGAACATGTAGTATTGCGCAGATGGCAGGGGTGGCTGCTGCAGTTGAAGACCTTACACCTACTTTCAACATGGTTAACGAATTCCGCAAACGCCGGGATATGGTATTCCAACTTTTATCAGAGATTCCTGGTTTGAAAATCAATTTACCCGAAGGCGCATTTTATTTCTTTTTTGATGTAAGTAGTTACTTTGGAAAAAGTTATAGTGGCTTTACCGTGAACTCACCGGAGGATATGAGCAGTTATTTGCTGAAGGAAGGGAAGATTGGCCTGGTAAACGGAGAGGCATTTGGTGACAAAAATTGCATTCGGTTATCCTACGCAGCTTCAGAAGAAAAGCTGGTTGCTGTTTGCCATCGTTTGAAAGAAGCATTAGCTAAATTGGCCTGAATTAACTACTAAAAATAGAATCTACGCATTGAATACGCTTGATTTTTCATCGCTTCGCATTTTGGTTATTGGTGACGTGATGCTTGACCATTACCTATACGGCCAAATACATCGTATTTCACCTGAAGCTCCTGTTCCTATTGTGGACATTGAATACGAAGAATCCCGGTTGGGTGGCGCGGCCAATGTGATGCTTAATTTGGCCGGTTTAGGAGCAAAAGCAACGCTACTTTCAGTTATTGGCGATGATAAGAATGCGCATACTTTTTTTGAGTTGCTCAAGAAACATCAGTTAAAAACTAACGCGATAATTACTTCTGCCAGCAGAATCACTACGGTGAAGACGCGAATTTTTGACGACGACCGGCAGGTTGTTCGTTTCGATAAAGAAGATGATGCAGATATCAGCCATGATTTGGAACTAGAATTGATTGAAAGGTTTAATGATCTGGTGAAAAAAGAAAAATTTCATGCCATCATTGTTCAGGATTATAACAAAGGCGTATTGACCAAAAAAGTCATTAAGCACATTCTGCTTCAAAGTACTAAAATGAATATTCCTGTGGCTGTTGATCCGAAAGAATACAACTTCTTCGAATACCAGCAAATTGATTTATTCAAACCGAACATTAAAGAATTAGCAGAAGCACTTCAAATAAAAATCGATCCCAAAAACATCAATAGTCTGCGAAAAGCCGCTGAAGAATTAAAACGGAAAAATCGTTTTGACAACCTGATGCTTACCTTGGGCGCTCATGGTATTTTTGTATATACTCAGCAGGGAGATAGCTTTATTGTTCCGGCGCGTCCAATTAAAACTGCCGATGTTTCAGGTGCGGGTGATACGGTAATCAGCATCGCCACATTATGCTTTGTAAAGGAAATGCCTTTCAAAAAGATGGCACAATTAGCTAATGCCGCGGCTGGAAAGGTTTGCAAGAAAGTTGGCGTTTCTCCGATTACTTTAAAGGAATTGAAGGCATAGCCATTGTTGTTCTGGTGCACCTTGACGGAAAGATTTGAATCCTTCATTGATTTACAGTAGGTAGTTACAGCAGATAGCCGAATTTCGGTTATCAATCATTGTACCATGAAACGTTTTATAGGCATTTTATCATGCTGCTTATGCAGCTTCCTCATGTATGCACAGCAACGCGAATACAACAAACATGTAGAGATTGTAAGAGATAGCTTTGGTGTTCCTCATATTTTTGGTGACTTAGACGAGGATGTAGCCTATGGTTTGGCCTACGCCACTTGCGAAGATGATTTTAAAACACTTCAGTGGGGATTATTGGCTGGTAAAGCCATGGCTGGCAGAAGCATGGGAAAAGATGGCGCGGCTATCGACTTCGCCGTGCAATTGTTGCGGGTAAAACAAACTGTTGCCGAACGCTATGAACAGGATTTGTCCCCAAAAGTCAGGAAGGTAATTGAGGCTTATGTGGCGGGCGTCAATCGCTATGCCGCTTTACATCCAAATGAAGTACTGGTCAAGAAAGCTTTTCCCGCAAAGCCCTATGATATCGTTGCGGGTTACATGTTGTCGTTTTCATTGCTTAGCGGTGTAGATGGACCATTAAAACAAATTATCAATGGGTCTGTCCCCATTACAAGTTTTGGAGAAACTGGTCATGGCTCGAATGCCTTGGCCATGAATTCTGCAATCACTTCAGATGGCAGTGTTTTCTTAGATATCAATTCGCATCAGCCTTTAGAAGGACCATTGAGTTGGTATGAAATCCATTTGCATAGCAAGGAAGGTTGGAATATCATGGGTGGCACGTTTCATGGCGGATGTACCGTTTTTCACGGTGTGAATGAATATTTAGGCTGGGCACATACAGTTAATCAATTAGATGCCGTTGATGTGTTTCAATTACAAGAAGATCCTAAGAGGAAAAACCACTATTTATTTGATGGCCAATCATTACCACTGGAAAAGCATCAGGCGCACCTGGCTGTGAACTTAGCCAAAAAGGGTAAGTTCATTTTTCATCTAAATAAAAGTATTTGGTGGAGTAAGTATGGCGCAACGCTAAAAACCAAGAAGGGCATTTTCGCCATCCGCTTAGGCGCCACTACTAACGTTAGAACCATTGAGCAATACTACCGAATGAATAAAGCTACGTGCTTTACTGAATTCAGAAATGCGTTCAATGTACAGGGAGCGGCTATGATGACTACGGTTTATGCCGATCGCTATGATACCATTTGGTGCATCAGCAACGGCCTACTCCCCTACCGTAATCCGGCTTATCAATGGAAGACTACGGTGCCTGGAAACACTTCTGCTACGCTGTGGAGTTCGTTTCACCCCGTAAGCGATTTGCCGCAAGTACTGAACCCGAAATGTGGATGGGTTTTTAACGCAAATAATACGCCGTATGATTGCACCGCCCCTGATGAGAATCCGAAGAAGGAAAACTATGACAGCACCATGGGATTTGGTATTGACCCTACCAACAGAAGCTTACGTATGCAGGAAATGATGCGGCAGAGAAATAGATTTTCCTGGCAAGATTTTCTAACGCTAAAATATGACGAGCACTATCCGCAGCATTTACATTTCTGGAAAGCATTTGACATTAACGATGTTTTCACCCTGAAGCCTACGGTTAACGATTCTATCAGCCCAGCTCTGGAAGCATTACAACGTTGGAATCAAACAAGATCAGCCGCCCAAAGTGACACTAATTTTCCAGTAGTTTACAAGACGCTATGGTACCTTTACAACAATTGCAGCACGGCTGATGAGGCCAAGTTTAAAACTGATGTTTCAGCTAAATTTAATTTCTACAGAAGTTGCTTAAATCGCGCACAAACGGAGTTAATTCACGATTTTGGAAAGGTGACACTTCCTCTCGGAGAACTTCAACGCCACACACGCGGCGATGTTGATTTACCCTTGGGTGGTGGTCCTGATGTATGGCGCGCAGCCTATCCCCAGCCTTTTAAAAATGGCCGTTGGCGCTCGTTCCTCGGAGATTCCTACATTATGTTGGTACGGTTCACCAAGGATGGCCCTCATGTTGAAACGGTGGCGCCCTATGGCGCATCTAATAAACCGGGAGCCAAGCATTTTACTGATCAGATGATAAAGTATGCAAACAAAGAGACCAAGACAATGACCTTCAATCAAGATGAAATTTATGAGAAGGCAGAGCGCATCTATCACCCGGATTAAGTTGAATTTACTAGTTTAGTATATGGCTAAGGTGGTACATTTCGAAATTCCGACTGAAAATCTGGAAGCGAGCGCGAGGTTTTTTAAAGCCGTTTTTCAGTGGGAATTTGAACCTTTTCGTGATGATTACTGGATTGTAAAAGCAGGTCCTGATGACGAACCAGGAATTAATGGAGCAATCATGAAATCTATGGGTAAAGGTCATCCGGTGGTTAATACCATTCTGGTAGACAATCTGGAACAAGCTTTGATAAAAGTAAAAGAAAATGGAGGAACCATTTTTAAGGAAGCTATGGATATTCCAGGCGTTGGACAGTATGCTATATTTTCCGATCCGGATGGCAATATGCATGGTGTACTTCAGCCGCAGATGAATCGCGTATGAGCTTTAGGCGAATTGTTTGAGTTCGCGATATACCCTGCTTACCGGCAGCCCAACAACATTAAAGTAGTCACCCTCGAAACGGGCTATGCCAACAGCGCCAATCCATTCCTGACAGGCGTAGCTTCCGGCCTTATCAAAAGGTTGAAAACGTTCCACATAATATGCTATTTCCTCATCCGTCAACTCGTGAAAAGTAACCTGCGTGACATCAGAGAAAGTCACTTCTTTCTTTTTAGAAACCAGACAAACCCCCGTAATAACCCGATGCGTTTGACCACTAAGTTGTCTTAGCATATTTTTTGCATCGGCTGCATCTTTGGGTTTTTCATAAATAGTTCCTCCTAGCAAAACAATCGTATCTGCGCCAATCACTACCGTGTCATCATCAACATACGGCAACATTGATTTAGCCTTTTTATAAGCCAGAAATTGTGGAATTTCTTCAAGAGCCGTATTTTCAGGATGATCTTCGCTTACAGATACAGTTTTAACTTCGAAGGTAATACCCGCCATGGTCAGCAACTCCTTTCTGCGCGGTGATTGACTAGCTAACACAATTTTCATCTTCGTGGATTAAAGTTTTCCAATGGTGAACCAATAGAATATCGGAATGGTAAGAATACCAAACAGCATCAATATCTTTAAAAAGAAGCTTTGATTTCGATACAGGTAGCTGCGGTTAGCTCCTGCCATACCACTTACATTCAACAGCAATTGAACTTGCAAAAAGAAAAAGCAATACCAGAATTGCTGTTTCTGTCCATGCTTCCAGTAAAATATCTGCAGCGCTGCAATTAAGCCCATACACAACAGTTCTAAAACAATTACAACGGCATTCGTTGCAGGAACAGGTAAAACTACGGCCAGTGTACGCATTCCTGCAGCAGCGTCGCCCTCCCTGTCCTCTGCATCTTTTACAATTTCCCGTATCAGCGTAACGAGGAAAGCAAACAAGGCATATCCTTTCATATAAGTGATAATCCAGGGGAAAATTAAAGCCTCAAATGCATTGAAGGGTTGGCGAAGCAATTGAACTTCCATCAAAACTACCAATACAAAAACGAAGGCGGAAAGAGCGGCAATAACCAGATTCCCAATCAAAAAAAATTGCTTCAGCAACATGGAATACAGCCACAGAAAAACTCCGGCGAACAAAAAGTAATACCCTTGTTTAAAATTACCATTGTGATACCCCAGATAGAAACCCAATCCTACCCCCACAAAAAACAAAGCGAACTGCAGCCAGTATGCCTGATCTAAACTGATCCAACTCCCAACCAAGGTATTTCGCCCTGCATCCCGATCCCGTTCGAAATCAAAATAATCATTCACCACATTTCCACCAGCCATGATGCAGATCACAGCCAAAACCAATACGTTAAAGTGGAATGTATCCAACGTGGTGTAAAGACCACAATCAGCCAGGTATGGCTTAATAACGAAGTACTGAAAGAAATACAAACACAAAGCTGTAATCAAAAGATTAAAGCCTCGCACCAGGTTAAAGCTGTTTCTAATAAAAGTGATCATTGACGTGCAGCAGTGTTTTGAATTTGTTCAGTAAACCAACGATACAGTTGTTGCCATTGCGGATGATGATCCAACATCTTTTCATGTTGTGCGATGGTGGCAACATCGCCGCGAATGGCTGGCCCCGTTTGAAGATTTACCGGCGATTGCTGTTGGAGCGTTTCTACATAACGCTGCAATAGCGGTTTTATTAAATCGAATGAAAGCCCCTTCTCCTCTAAAAGTTTTGAGGCAATATAATTGAGATGATTAGAAAAGTTTTGTGCCACCACAGCGGCCAGATGCAATTGACGGCGCTGATCGATATTCGTTATTTGGATTGTGCCGGTAATCGTTAAGGCCCATTCACGCAATTGATTTGTAGTGCCTTCATTACTTCCTTCTATCATAAACAATACCTCGGAAAAATCTACCGTATCCTTCGTCATAGATACAAATGGATAAAAGATGCCGTAATTACGTGTATATTTTGACAGCGGTGCAGCAGCGGCAAATCCACTGATTAATACAACAATGGCATTTGACGATGGAAATGAAGCCATCACTTGTTCCACCACATCATCCTTTACAGCAATCAAAACCAAATCTGTTGGAACCAATTCGCGCAGGTCGTAAACAACCTTACTATCGAATTGCTTACGGAATGCTTCGCCTGAAGCAACGGTGTGCGCCCACCCCATTACTAACTCATGTCCGGCTTTTAAAAGCGCACCAGTTAGAGCAGTTGCTGCTTTTCCGGTACCAACTACAGCGAATTTCATCCTTTCCGGCGTTTAAACATACTTAGGAAAGTTCCGATAAAGGTGATAATACCGCCTAACCAAACCAAATTGATATAAGGGAAAATGATTGCCTTCATGATGATGAAATCGCTCGCTTTTTCCTTTTCCCGAACCCCGAAGGTAAACTTGCCGGTAGCCGGATCCAATTTCTGAATATCAAAGGTCATTGCCGCGTCTTTTAATTCTACCGGAATAGAACCCGCCATATTTTGAGCAGCATCTATGATGTATAATGGTTTAACTTCCATTTGCTGGTCACTCAACGTCCGAACCTGAAGCGATGCGCCCACTGCAATTTTATTTGCCGGATCAATATTTGCAGGAAGCATTGGCGCTTTGTCTACTGCTTTGAAGACAACGTAGGCATGATTGGTGAAGAATGTATCGCCAACAGCAGCTTCATATTGCCTGACTGTATCTTTCAAAGTGCCATTATCCGGTAAACTGGATACATGCGTGAATACATCACTGGTTAAATAATGCTTCGTATCTGGATTCGCCAGCATGCCCATTTTAGGATTAATCTGCGCATTAGGGTGCAAATCGAATGACTCTATTTCTTTGCCGTCCTTATCTTTCCTGCTATAATGAACGATGTACTGCGTATTAGGCGGAGCCTGTTTCATACCGGTATATTGGACTTCATAAGGCCCCATCTTATAAACTGAGTCGCGTACCAGCAACATATTCTCTACCTGATCCTTAGCCGAGAAATTCTGACCAAAATTAACCCCAGCCGAATTCACCGAAAGCACTTGCTTTCTTCCCTGAGAAAGTACAACACCAATAAGAAAAATCGCAAAACCTAGGTGGGCAATAGTGCCGCTTCCGGTTTTTAACCGTGCTCCGCCAACCTGCCACAGGTACCAGCAATTCGCCATCAGTGAAAAAAGCGAAGTATACAACAACAAAATCTGAAATGCCGGAAGATGAAAGTGCGTTCCTTTCACCATGAATTCATCGGTCCATGGCATGTGCAACTGCCAGGCAATTATTCCGGCAAGTGGTAATGCCGCCAACGCTGCGTATCCGGCGCCTCGCATGGTTTTCAGCGATCCCCATTGATAAGAAATAAATTGAACTGCTCCGGAGGCCAATGCCACAAAAATGGCAATGATGATTTGAATTTTGTTGTAATGATCAACTACGTCCGTTGGCGGAGCAATCTTCGTAGATAATAACTTCCAGTTATCATGAAATAGAATATTCCAAACAGGAATAGAAGTTGTGAAAGTTTGCTGCAGCGCAGAGAAAAGCAACAGTAAAGCGCCAATGAACATCCAGAATTCGCGGGAAAGAAAAGGTTCTTCCTTCTCTGGAACTGGCATGGCTCTGTATCGCGCGAAAAGTAACAGCAAGGCAGGAATTAGCAGAGCACCTAAGTAAATCAGCAATTGTCCGGTCATGCCTAAATCAGTAAAAGCATGCACTGAAGTATCTCCCAAAATACCACTTCGGGTAAGGAATGTGCTGTATAGCACCATACCGAATCCCAAAATGTAAAATAAAAAGGTTGAGAACAACGAATGCTTTGTATATCGGTAAACGATATGTAAATGCAGGCCAGCCACTACAAACAGCCAGGGCACCAACGACATATTTTCAACCGGATCCCATGCCCAAAAACCGCCGAAGCTGAGGGATTCGTAAGCCCATGCGCCACCCATCAAAATACCGGTGCCCAATGCGCCAATGCTAAACAAAGCCCATGGCAGCGCAGGCTTTACCCAATTTTCATAATCATTGCGCCAAAGCGCTGCAACCGCAAATGCAAATGGGAAAAGTACCGATGCAAATCCACAGAAAAGAACGGGGGGATGTATCACCATCCAGTAGTTCTGAAGCAATGGGTTGAGGCCGTTTCCATCAGAAATCATGGATAGATATTCCGGACGTTGGAATATGGGCGCCTCCGCCATTTCGTTACGCAATAACGTAAACGGATTACTACCTATTTTATGCCCCAGAACATAAATTCCCAAGACCATGCTACCCAAAAAAAATTGGGTAACCGCATTCACTGCCATCACCGGTGCTTCCCAATCCCGGAATTGCCGCATGCCCACCCAGCCAAGAATTACCAACCAAAATTGCCAAAGCAGGAAGCTGCCCTCCTGACCTTCCCAAAAACTGGAAATGATATAATACACCGGCAACGTGGTGGAAGAATGCCGCCAGGCGTAATGATATTCGAACCAATGGTTTAAAATCATGATAAACAACAACACAAAAACGCCAATGATTGCAGCACCGTGAATGGTAAACGCTATTCGGCCAAGCCTGAGCCAAACTGCGTCTCTACTTTGCTCGGCCACGATGTAAGCCACTGCTGAAAGCAGCGCCATTACAAAACTGGTGACCAGTAAAAAATGTCCTAAATGTCCTAACCAAAGGTGCTCACCTAAAAATTCGCCGGCACCGAAACGCGTCGCTAAAAAATCCATCGGCGGCAAAGATAGGGTAAATAAAAATTCCCATTTTGAAAGGCTATTGCTACATTCGCGTTATGCGGAATTCTCTTGGATCAACACCTGAATTGGCGCTGGAAGAGGTTATAGAAGCCGACAGTGCAGAACGCCATGCTTTGATTGTGCACAACGATGCCATCAACACTTTTGAATGGGTAATTAAGGCGTTGGTAGAAATCTGCCAGCATACCGCCGTACAGGCCGAACAATGCTCGTACATCATTCATTATCGTGGCAAATACGCCGTGAAACACGGCGGTTTAGAAAGATTACAGCGTATGCGGTCAGCTATCGCGGAAAGAGGTATTCACGCTACAGTAGAATAATGGCACATCAATATTTTACGGAAGAGCACGATTTGTTTCGCCAAAGCGCAAGACAATTCATTGAGAAAGAAGTTAAGCCTTACATCAACGAGTGGGAACGCGCAGAGCGGTTACCCCGGGAATTGTTTGTAAAGATGGGCGACCAGGGTTTTCTGGGTATCAATTTCCCGGATAATCTGGGCGGTACCAATAACGATTTCTGGTACAGCGTAGTATGGTTGGAAGAATTGGCAAAAGCAGGATTCGCCGGTATTTCAGCCGCTGTTTCGGTGCATCAGTATATGGCCACAAACCATATTCTCCGTGCTGGCAGCGAGAGTCTTAAACAACGTTATCTGCCAAAATCTATCTCCGGTGATTTTGTAGGAAGTGTGGCCATTTCAGAGCCGGGCGCCGGAAGTGATGTGGCCAATATGCGCACTACCGCTGTGCGTGATGGCGACTTTTTCATCCTAAATGGAAGTAAAACATTTATCACCAACGGTGTATATGGCAACTTTGTGACTGTTGCTTGCAAAACAGATTCCAGCGCGGGCATAGGCGGTATCAGTATGATTGTGGTAGATCAGGGTACTCCGGGTTTCACCGCTAAAAAACTGGATAAGATGGGGTGGAAATCTTCCGATACGGCTGAATTGTTTTTTGACAACGTGCGCGTACCAGTTGCCAATTTGGTTGGCCGCGAAGGCCAGGGCTTTTTCTACATTATGGAGAGTTTTCAGTTAGAGCGATTGGTTGGTGCAATACTTGGCATTGCGGGCGCGGAAGAGGTAATTGAATGGACACTCCAATACATGAAAGAACGCACGGCTTTTGGCAAGCCATTGGAAAAATTTCAGGTCTTGCGCCATAAGTTGGTTGACCTGATTACAGAATTGGAAGTTACCAAGCAGTTCGTTTATCACTGTTGTTGGAAGGAAGCTAATGGTCAGTTTGCCGTTAAAGAATGTTCCATGGCTAAAATGAAGGCTTCTGAACTAGGTAAAACCATTGCTGATGAATGCCTTCAGGTTTTTGGCGGATATGGGTTTATGAGCGAATACCCTATCGAACGTGCTTATCGCGACGCCCGTGCTGGTACTATCGTGGCTGGTACAACTGAAATAATGAAAGAAATTATAGCCAAGACGGTTATCGATGGCATTAATTACGAATCGAGTTATGAAAATATGCGCGGAAATTCTATTTCTGCACCTACAAAACCCACCGAAAGTCAATCAGTAAATAATCAAAAAACATCAACTATGGCAATTGAATCAGCACGCGACATTCTGTACTCATTACCTGGCCGACTGAAAGCAGAAAAGGCCGAGGGCGTTGAAGGTGTCTTTCACTTTAAAATGGATGGCGAAGGTGATTTCACCATTACCTTGAAAGACCAGAAGGTTTCGGTAGAAGAAGGATTGCATGGCGATGCCACTTGTGAAGTAAAGGCAAAAGCCTCTGATTACGCAGACATCGAATTAGGCCGCACCAATCCTCAAATGGCCTTCATGATGGGTAAAATTAAAATCAGCAACCTGGGCGAAATGATGAAGTTTATGGGGCTGTTCCGTCGTTTGGAAGCCTAATTTAAAGTTGGCAGTTCGTTGCCCATCCATACATGAGAAAAAGTAAAGTGGCCATGAAACCACGACCGTTCATTATCTGCGATTTGGCAGGTGGCGGCTACCATATTTTTGTTTCTCTTGAAGTTGAGGGCAAGCGCGCCCGATTCCTCATCGACACAGGAGCTTCCAGTTGTGTGGTAGATCGGTTATTCTATGAGTCGAAGTTAGGCCGGAAAATGAAAGTGGTTAAGAAAGAAACTACAGGCGTACATAGCACGGTTATGGAGTCGTACTCAGGTTCATTAAAGCTACTTAAAATTGGCGCCATTGAATACCGTAGATTGTATGTAGCCGGCGTCGAATTGAGTCATGTGAATATGACTTATAAAAAATTAGGTATTCCTCCTATTCATGGTATTATTGGTTCAGATTTGATGCTGAAATATGGCTGGATTTTAAACTATCGCGATAAGCAAATCGAATTCTCCTGATGACACCTGGCGATTTTCTCAGCATCGGTCATCTACTAGGTTATCTTGGGGCCATTCTAACAGGCTTAGTGCTGGGTTTATTAGGCGGTGGCGGTGCAGCCATTTCTATTCCCATATTGGTCTATGCATTTGATATTCCAGCTTCATCAGCAACGGGATATTCTTTACTCATCGTGGGCATCACAGCAGCATTAGGTTCTGTAAGAAACTTTAGTGGTAAATTGATTCGCTTTCGCGCCCTGATCTATTGCGGACTGCCCGCACTGGCCAGTATTTATCTCACCCGGCGCTTCCTGGTTCATGCTATTCCGCATCAATTGTTTTCAATGGGCGGTTACCGTTTTACCAAAGACAATTTTTTACTGCTGCTGTTATCTGTATTCATGGTTTTGGTTGGAAAGAATATGATCACGCCTGCTGTACCTTCGTCAAAACATCATACTAAACCCTATCTATTGGTCATGTTCATTTCAATCGGTGTGGGGTTGGTAGTAGGTTTAGTTGGCGCAGGCGGCGGATTCTTGTTGATACCAGTTTTGCTGGCATTTGAACACATGGAATTCCGTCAGGCTACGGCAACATCGCTGGCATTAGTTACAGTGAATTCATTTATTGGCTTTTTGGGTGACCTTCAGGCAAAGATCAATGTCAATTGGCTTTTTTTGTTCAGTTATGTGGCTTGCTCGGTGGCCGGTGTACTGCTGGGCATCGCGCTTTCCTCCAAAATCAATAATGCTAAACTTCGTTTGCTGTTTGGCTACTTCATGATCGTACTCGGGCTTTTCGTTTTTGGAAAAGAAGTGAATGCGATTCTGCATTCCTGAATACCACCTTATTTAATCTCGAAAGAAAATACTTCCTGGTTCATTAAAACCCCGCGTAATTTGTCGCCAATGGCCACCGGTCCTACACCTGCCGGCGTTCCGGTAAAAATCAAATCACCTTGTTGTAATGAAAAGAACTGTGAGGCATACGCGATAATGGCTTCGAACGAAAAAAGCATATCTGCCGTATTGCCAGTTTGCACCTGAACATCGTTCTTAAACAAACTGAAATTGATTCCCTGTTGATTGATTTCGGGAAGGGGTTGAAACGTGCCAATTACAGCCGAATGGTCAAACGCCTTGGCAATTTCCCAGGGTAAGCCTTTCTGCTTTTGTTCCTGCTGCAAATCACGCGCTGTAAAGTCGATGCCCAGGGTAATCTCCTGATAATACTTCGAAGCGAACTTTTCATCGATGTACTTGCCGTTCTTGCAAATCTTCAACACCACTTCAGCCTCGTAGTGCATATCCTTAGTCCATTCCGGTAAAAAAAACGGCTTATTGTCTTTCAATAAAGCCGTTTGTGGCTTTAGAAATATGACTGGTTTCTCTGGAATGGCATTACCCAATTCTTTTGCATGCGCACCATAATTTCTACCGATACAGATAATTTTCATGCGGTAAAGATAGCGATTACGATTCGCCTTTCACTTTTATGGGAAGGGTTAACACCACACGAACAGGACGCCCTTGCTGAATACCTGGCTTGAAACGCGGTAACATTTTCAGTACACGCGCTGCTTCCCGGTTTAAAGCGGAACTAATACTTTTACGGAATTCGCCCACCTCCACACTGCCATCCTGATTGATAATGAGGGTAGCCAACATCGTTCCATGCTCACCATTTTCCAGTGCCTGCCGCGGAATTTGAAAGTTCTCAGAAACAAAACGATACAGCGCTTCATACCCCCCGGGGAATTCAGGCATCTTTTCTACCACCGTGAATAATTCGTTTGATGCTTCCATTACAGCCGGTTGCGCTTCAAGAGCAGTTAAGCTACTTCCAGCATCATTTGATGCCACGCCGGTTCCCGCATCGGTTGCTACAGCGCTATTGTTTACTGACTCTGTAGTTGGCGCGGTCTCGCGTTCGGGAATTGCTTGATTCGTGACTACATGATATTCTAAATCGTGTCTTTTTACCATTCCAGCCGCCTTGATTACAGGATTCAATTTTGGGCGGATCACCTTGACTACGTCCAGTGCGCTGGGGGTCAAAACGATTTCTTTTTCAGGAATAGAAGCTGGAATCAATTGCATCATAAATTTGGAGACACCGATGCTAATACCTCCTGAAAGTAGCATCAGTAACAAGGCAAACAGGGTGTTTTTGGAAGAAGCTTTGCGGAGTGCATAGGCACCATATGATTGATTGCGGCGAAAGAAAATGATGTCGTTGTACGACCAGCCTTTGAAGGAATGATGTGTTTCCATAATGATGTTTTCTAGATAACGCATCATGGTCCTATATTTCATAAGCTGCGCTCAAATCTTACAAAGCAATGACAGATTGTAAAACGAAAAAAGGTGCATGAATTCATGCACCTTTTCAAGAATTATTGGCTTCCGCGATTAACTCAAACGAGCCACGATCGGCAACACAAAATATACCTTAACAGGCTTACCTTGTTGTTTACCGGGTTTGAATTTCGGCATTGATTTTACCAAACGAACGGCTTCCTTATCAAGACCGGCACTTACGCCTTTCTTCACGGTAACATCGGAAATACTACCATCTTCATTCACCACGAAGTTCACAATAACCTTACCCTGAATCTCGTTTTCACGCTCCATAGCAGGGTATTGGAAGTTATTCTGAATGTACTGCATCATGGCGGCGTCTCCGCCGGGATAAGAAGGCATTTCTTCTACTATGGTAAACACCTTAGGCGGCTCCACAATGGGCGCTTCCGTAATCACGGGCTCCTGAACTTGAGGTTCCGCATTAATATCACCTTCTTGTGTTTTGGTAGAAATTTCGCGATCCTTGATTTCTTCCACCTTAACCGGTTCTTCTTCTTCCCGAACTTCTTCGTTTTTCTTTACCACCATTTCCAGGAATTTCACCGTAGGCCGTTGTGGCGGCGGCGGTGGCGGTGGCGGTGGCGGCGGTGGTGCTTTCTCATTCAACGGCGGCGGCTCGGCCAGTGTAACTGTCGTTTCCACTACTTCCTCCTCCTTAGAACCTTTGAAAATTTTATCCCATGGCACATACGACGCACCAAACAGCAGCACGCAGCCGGCAATCGTAGCAATCAATCCATTTAGTGAATTGCGCTTGGTAAGTTGCCGCAAAACATACGCACCGTAGTTTTTGTTGCGTTGGTCGAATACGATATCATCGAACGACCAGCCTATAAATGATTTTTGCTGCTCCATAGTTTACGAATTAGGTTTAGCGCCTTCTTTGGCAAATTCTTTAACCGTTCCGCCATTTGCTACCGCTTCCACTTCAATAGGATCGGGCTGCTGTATGGCGTAAATTTTCGTTTGAGTGATATCCATTTCATCCAGAATATCCACCATGTTCCGGTATTTGGATCCCTTCAGCATTTTGATTAGTACAATGAGATCACGCGGTTTACCTTCCTTATTTACACCGCATTCCTTCACTACCATTTTTTGCTTCCGCAAAATTTGTTTGCGAATACCATCATCTCCGGCAAAGGTGGTTTTCTGTAAACCAGCCACCTGTAATCCTTCATAATACCAGATTACATCCATCGAATCCAGCAGAATGTTCAATACCTGACATTCACGCACATCGGTCTTTTCTTTATTGACATCATCCTTCTTAGGCATGTTTAACTGCATCGCCTTCGGCTTGTTCAGCGTGGTGGTTAACATGAAGAACGAAATCAACAAAAACGCCAAGTCTACCATCGGAGTTAAATCGACGCGGGTCGACATCTTCTTCGAGCGAATCTTCCCTTCGCCCTTCCCGTGCCCCCCGCCATCTCCGGCTTCAAAATCGGCCATTATTTCTCGTTTAAGTTATTAAAAATTGTTTCTGGTTTATAAGATGAAGAACTTAGGATTTTCCACAAATTATTTCCCACCTTCCGCAGGGGCACCCTCACCAGCGCCTTGCTTCAAACTGGTTATCAGGTTAAATGTATGGATATCCTTATCGGTAAGAACAGTGATTACGCGTTGAATCGCCTCTACATCCGAATTCTTATCGCCCTTAATGGCAATACGCAATTTCGGATCAGCATAACGCGCTGCCATCACCCAATCACCTAATTGATTGTTGGCGGTATCCATTGGAACGCCAGGCAATTTCACATCCTTATATTCCTGTCCAGATAGATTCAGCAGTGCCGGCAATTCTTCTGCTTTTGATCCGAAGACCTCAATCAGTCCAAATTGCTTTTTCTGCTTATCACTCAGATTTTTCAGGAAAGGATAGCGATCGCCATAGTGTTCAACGATATTATCCAACATCCCTACCCGTAATGCTTCAGTGGGCAGCGTCAGGTAGGCTTTGCCATCCTTATCTACCGAAATCTTAATCACATCGGGTACGGTGATTTCCGAGCGAGATGACGGCATATCAATAACCACCGGCTCGCTTGGTTTGAATTTTGACGTGAGGATGAAGAACGTCAGGAGCAGGAACGACACATCACACATGGCCGTCATATCTACCCGCGTACTCTTCCTCGGTGCTTTAATTTTTGGCATTGAACTGCTTTTAGAAGGTTCAATTATTTATTGTGGCCCTGGAATGATTGGGCAATGCTGAAACCGATTTCATCGATTGCATAAGTCAAACCGTCGATATAGTTAGTCAGATAGCTATAGATGATGATGGCCAAAGCCGAAGTTCCGATACCGATAGCGGTATTTACAAGAGCTTCTGAGATACCAGCTGATAAGGCTGATGGATCTGGAGTTCCTGAAGAGGCAAGAGCGGCAAATGAACGAATCATACCTAATACCGTTCCTAACAGCGCCACCAGCGTACCTACCGAAGCGATAGTTGCGATCACTGGCAGATTCTTTTGCAGCATCGGCATTTCTAAAGCAGTAGCTTCTTCAATATCCTTAGTGATATTCACCACTTTCTGCTCGGTAGCCAAAGAGGTGTCTTTCGCCATTTCAGCATAGGTGTGCAAACCAGCCTGTACCACATTGGCCACTGAGCCCTTCTGCTTAGCACATTCTGCTAAAGCGCCGTTGATATCGTTCTTAGCTAAAGATGTTTTGATATTTTGAAGGAAAACTTCTACTGAACCGGTTCCTTTGGCTTTTACCAGTGTCAGCAAACGTTCAACGGTAAAAGTGATTACAGTCAGTAACATCGTGAACAATAAAGGTACGATAAAACCGCCCTTATAGATTAGAGCGAGGAAATCTCCGGGTTTAGGATCGCCCTTTGCATCGAAACGGGCAGGACTGCCACACACTACCTTGTAGAAAATCAAGGAAATAACGAATGCAATGGGAATGACCAGAATACTGAAATCAAATCCGCCTTGCTTTTTTGCTCCTGCAGCATTTGGTGCTGTTACTGTTGCCATGTCTGTTTTTTTTTGTGTTTAAAAAGTAGGATTGTTTTTGAGGACATCAAAAATAGATTTTTCGGAAACTTTGCAAAGTTTTGTTGAAAACTAAGGGTTTCCGGGGAAAATCAACATAACAACGGATATCCAACCTAACTTGTTTTAGAAATACCAAAATTATGACGATTCTATGGCACTGAGCTCACCCCATCAAGCCCAAGAACATTGGGCAGGAACAGATCATTTCTGGCTGGCACCCTATCGTTCAGGTAGTTCCCCAAAATGTTGTATTGCCGCGCCTCTGGCACTTTCAAATTAGGATAATAGGCGAACATCACTTGAATAAAATCAATGCCGAAGTTTAGGTTACGCAATCGCAGCCCAAAGCCAACGGCCGACTGAAAGTAGTTTTTACGAATATCGGCTTGTTGCAATAGCACCAAATCGGTAAACACAAAAACGCTGCTATTAAATCCTAAAACTTTAAAATCTGCGTAGAAATCAAGCTCGTAATTGAAGGCATAACTTCGGGAACCTCGTAAACTGGAACTATACAATCCTGTTAGTCCGTTATAATCATTCACTACAATTTCACGTCCGTATGGGCGGTTAAAACCAAGGTTAATATCAGTAGTAAAGAATTGCCTGACATGTGATTTCCCCAATTTGTATGGGAGGGTATAAAAGTTGTTCTTCCACTGTAACAAGATCTGCTGGTATTCCCGTGGCTTAGAGAATCCGCCATATTTCACCAGCGTGAGCCAATAACCATATTTTTCAAAAAAGCGGCCATACTCCAGCGCAAATCCTGAGTAAAAGCGTTCCTGCAGTTCTTCATCTTGCTGAAAACCCAGCAGCAGTGCGGCATTCAAGCCTTTTGTGAAATATTCTGAAGGACCTAAGCCATATACCCTGCGATCAACGTAGTAATCCCAACGAGCGAAACCAATACTGCCCAGTACGGTAGTGCTATTCACATAGTTCTGAGAAAGGTCTTCACTGTGCAGGAATGGTCTCTTTGTGTAAAGGCGGTTATAAAATCGGGTGGAACCGATGAGCCGTAGTAGCGGATACTTTCTACCTAATTCGCCGGAGAAACGAAATGACTTCGCCATCCAGAAATCCACTGTTCCATACTGAACCTTGGTTGCGATTGGATTGGATAACAGTACCGGAGCAGATACGTCCTGATTGTAAAAACTGAACTTAAAATGTCCGGCCCATTGCGGTGCGGCTGAAAAGAATTTACGCTGAATGGTAAGTTTTCCACCCTGCTGAAACTTGTCATAAGATCCATCGGCGCGAAGGTCAATGAACGAGGACCGAATATTGTTATAAGCGTATTTTAGACGAAAGGTGTACAAATTATCCGGACGAAAATTCAACGCCACATAAGCGCCAAATTGATGTGGAAGGCCTAAAATGTTTTGTAATTCCAACCCCATGGTAAACTTGTCGTAATCAATACTGGATGCAATACTCCAGTTAAATTTATCGCGAATCAAAACTGCCACATCAATAAGATTTGAGTCAACTTCTGTAATCAGAAATTTGATATCCTTATAAATACCCTTCGCCCACAAATTTCGTTCACTATCTGCCATGGCGATCGGATCAACGGATTCGCCTGAATGAAACAACAATTCGTTTTCAATCACCCAGTTTCTGGTTCGGAACTGCGTACTATTGGCAAATTTTTGAAAACGCGTTGGATGATACACATTTGGTGAATCGAGATTGATACCGTATGGATACAATACGCGTACATCAACTTTCCTGATGGTTTTCCCACGGAACAATTCAAAAACTTGCACACCGTCTAAAGGCCGGTCTACCCTTCTGTCGCTGTAATTTAAGTAGGCTAACAATTGGAATGACTTTCCCAATCCGCGCAAAATCTTCTTGCGTTTTTCTTCGGCCTTGGGGTCTTTGGGTTTATGCGAAACACCAGCTATACAACGTTCAGATGACGCAGTAATAATTAAAAGGAACAAAAGCCATCTCATAACGCGGTTCCTAAGATATACAATCCTAGATTAAATCGCCAGAACCGGAGTAACTACCGAAGCGAATGGTAAATCTTCTAATGATAAATTGGCCGGAGCGACACCAATAATAAATCCGCCACCACCGGCCCCGCACAATTTCAAATAATAGTTTCCCGATTTTAAACCTTCAGCCCAAGGTTCATGCCACGCATTAGGTATAAGCGGATGCAACCATTGCAGTTGCAGTTTGGAAAGGCATTTTAAACCATTCCACAATTTAAGGCTGTCACGCTGAACATAAGCGTCAATACACGCGTCGCTGGCAGGAATTAGTTCTTGCTCCACCACTGCATTGAATCGGCTTTCCTCACACTGCTTTAAGAACCAGGCTACCATTGGTGCTGTTTTCCGGGGCCTACCGCTATCAATCACAAAGAGCTGCAAGGCCCGGTTATCCGATGACGCAACTTTGGGTAGACAAGCAATTTCATTTCCATTCAACAGAATTTCAGCATTCGTAGCGGTAACCAATGGGTCGAGGCCCGATGATTTGCCGTGAAAGAAGCTTTCCATAGCGGCCAGATCTGAACGAAGTGACACCAAATCGGCAGGGCAGCTTTCGGCATAGCCATAGACGGCAAGCAGGGCCGCTACCAATGCACCAGAACTGCCCAACCCATAACCTTGTGGAATATTAGCGGCGAAATATAATCCGTTCGCTAAATCCCCGGCTATTCGTTCAAAGTTAAAGCGCTCTGCCCACTTTGGTTGTTGATGAAGAAAATGATAAAGATTTTGGATTGAAGCATTAGAGGATGACTGCTGCTCATGATCAAAAGGGTGCAATGGCTTTTGCCAGGAAGCGCCACCAAACTGACCATAAAAAGACGGTGCAGGTAACGCCAGCGCCTTGCCACCCCGGTTGATGAGATGTTCCCCAAACAACAAAAGTTTGCCGTTAAATCGAGGTGATTCCAGCACTTAGATTACTTTATTTTCTGAGGACCTTTACCTACCTCATCCCAAATAATTCTTCCACCTTCACAAAATTCACTGAGCTCCTGTTGAATGAACGGTATTACCTTCTGTTTGATTTTTTGAGGATATAGCAAGTGAATATTCGGACCAGCATCCAATGTGAAGTAAACCGGCAACTTTGTTTGTTCCCGAAAATCTTTGATTCGTTCAATCATCGCCAATGTTGACGGCGTCATCAAAATAAAATTCGGATTAGAACACATCATCAACGCATGCAGCGTCATCGCTTCTGTTTCCGTAATGTTTCCGAATAACTCCAAATCACCGCTACGTAAAGCAGGCAGCAGCGCCGCCATATTTTGATTGGCCTGACGGTAACGGGTGCGCGCGAACGGATTGGTTTTCATTAAGGAGTGTCCTACCCTGCTGGAGACTTTCTTTTCAGCGCTGCTGGCAATCAAAATGGCGTTTTGCATATTTCTAAAAACCGGATGCAGCCGATCTTCCAAGCCAATGGCATAATCATCGGAACTATTTTTCACATTCTCGGCTGTACCCCACAATGATAATCGCGGAAAAACCGAGCGCGCTGCTGAACCTGAACCCAGTCGGGCAAAATAAGAGGCACGCTTTAGGAATGCTTCCTTACTTAATGGCTTACCCGATTTCAACTTCTGTTCCAAATCGCATAGGCAAAGGGCTAAGGCGCTCATCGCAGAAGCCGAACTGGCAATTCCTGAAGAATGAGGAAAAGAATTGGTAGAATCAATCTGAAGGGAATACTTCGTAAGAAAAGGAAAATCGCGTGCAATGCTTTCGAAGAATTTTAAAATTTTCAATCGAAAAGCGAGATTTTCTTTCTGATCAAAATAGAATCGTAATTCTAAATCGTTCCCTTTCGATTCGCGCTCGCTTACGGTAAAGTTGGTTTCAGAGTAACAAGCCTTAAGCGTAAAGCTAACAGACGGATTATTGGGCAGCTGGTTACCGTGCTTACCCCAATACTTTATAAGCGCAATGTTAGAGGGGCTGCGCCATGATGATCGAATTGGTTTCATATTAGTGTTCTATTGAGGCGAAGATGAAAAAATCAATTGGTGGAAAGAAAAATATACAGGCATTCCTTTTTGTTGAAGGTATTGATGCAACGCCTCATGACCACGATTGTTAGTTAGCAACACAAAATCGCCACCCCATGCACCTAATGACTTAACGGTTCCCCAGTAGTCAGCGAAATAAGTTTGTTGAACAGGAGCCATACCCAGCACGTTCGAGATTAAAGCTTCATGCTCTTGAATAGCAGCTTCGAATGCATCAAGGGTGGTTGCATTCAACAACGCCTCCGTCAATCTCTCTAAAGCTTCAATTACCGGCGCTTTGGCGAAATGACGGTCTCTGTAGCTGGCAATACCACTGCTGCTCAATTGTTTCTTTCCGGTATAAACAAAATAAAGTTGATCAGCAAATGACGGCGAGAAAGAAACTGGTGTCCAACGCGGTTTTTCATCACCCAAGGTGTAAACAATCGCATTATCTGATAAACCAGCGGCAATGTCATAACCTGAACCGCCCATAGTATGGCGTAGCAATTGTATACCATCAACCTGCAACCATTGCTGCAACAAAGCCATTAAGGTACTACTGCTGCCTAACCCCCAGGCATTGGGAAACTCTAAACGCGTTTCAACAGAAAAGTCTTTTGCATTTAGCCACACCGCTGCCGTGGGATTCATTTTTCTTGCCGTTGCAAGAATAGTTTGGAGCATCGTGGTACTTTGGTTGGAATCGCTAAGCAACTCCAGATTGCTCTTCCGGAATGTAGCAGAAAGCCAGGGTTGCCCCTCACTATTTAGCGCCTTCCAATGTAAATAATCAGAAGATTGATTTATCTCATTTACTTCAAGATGCTGACCGAGCTTGGTTGGTAATGCCAAAGCCGGCGCTCCGTCTAAAACCAGATATTCACTACTGATTAGTAATTTCCCGTGTGCGTAGAACTTCATTCCTGGATTAATCTTGAACAGATTTCTTGAATAAGCCGGGGACCATGATAAACAAAACCGGAATACAATTGAATCAGTGATGCACCGGCCTCAAACTTTTCTAATCCATCATCTGCCGACATGATTCCGCCAACACCTATCACAGGCAGACGACCGTTGGCCAAACGATGAATTGTTGTTACTACCTCAGTGGCGCGTTCCCGGAGCGGTTTTCCACTTAAACCACCGGCTCCAAAACTTTCTATTTCCGAGGGAAGAAAATGCGGTAGCTTTTCACGACTCATTGTAGTATTTGTAGCCACCAAACCGCTCATCTGCAGCTCCTCACAAATCGAAACAATATCTTCTAATTGGGATTCATTAAGATCAGGAGCAATTTTGAGCAATAACGGCTTGCGTATGGTCAAAGCGGCATTTGCTTCCTGCAATGTATTCAGGATTCTTTCCAGGCTATCGCGATCTTGTAATTCCCGTAAGCCTGGCGTATTCGGTGAACTCACGTTGACCACGAAATAGTCAACAACTTCGTGCAGTAAGCTAAAACATCGTATGTAATCATTGGCTGCATCCTCATTAGGTGTTGTCTTGTTTTTCCCAATATTCCCGCCAACAATAACAGAAGATTTTCGTGCCGATAAATTTCTTGCGGCGGCTAAGGCGCCTACATTATTAAATCCCATTCTATTAATCAGGGCTTCATCTTCTTTCAACCTAAACAGGCGAGGCTTAGGATTCCCCTCTTGTGGCTTTGGGGTGATGGTGCCAATTTCTACAAATCCAAAACCTAATTGAGCCAAACCATCAATGGCTTCAGCATTCTTGTCCAATCCTGCGGCAAGGCCAACAGGATTTGGAAAATGTAATCCAAAAAGTTGCCGTGACAATCTTGGATCAACCAAGGGCTCCGAAGTAACCGCAGCTAAGGCAGGATACTTCAAGGCAGAAAGTGCCAGATGATGAGCCCTTTCAGCATCCAACTGAAAGAGTAAGGCGCGTAGAATCGGATAACAGTTCACGGGATGACTATAGCTACAGAAGGCGTCACAATGGTATTACTAAGATGACCGGCACGATCGCGCAAAACCAATTGAAATTTTGCCGAATCAATGCAATTACCGGAAGGGCACGCAATTTTTGCACTTGCAGTCAACTTCAATTCAATCTCCCCTTTCAATGACTTATACTTTCCTTGCGGTGCAATAAAAGGCAGTTGATAGGCGGTTAAACAGAGTGTATCTACCGTATTCCGGTAAAAAATAGCATATGCCGCATCTTGCATCATCGCCGAATCAGGCGGATTACAAGAGTTATAATTCCTTTGAGGATTGGTTCCATCTGGCACGCCAATATCCCCATCTCCATCGGTAAAATCGATGAAAACAGAAAGCGCTTCACCATCGCGGACGCTTGGTGCAGAAAATCGTGAAAACGAAATACGCGGTGTTTCCGGATATTGTTCTGGTTGAATGCAACCGGAAATTGCCAGCAACAGCCATACAGGAAAAATTAATTTTGCCTTGCGCACGTAGCGAAAAAACGGAATTACTTGGACATATTCAGCGATATTTTTCAAGAACCTCATGACCGCCAGAAATTAGCGAATGCTATTTTTCAGGCTAATGCTTCCTCATTTGAAGATTTGGCTTTGCGCATTTTTCGGTTTCAATACGAAGGTGTGCCCGTGTATCGACAATTTTGTGAGGCTTTTCATCGGCATCCTAATCACGTTTCACGGATAGAAGAGATCCCCTATCTTCCAATACGATTTTTCAAATCGCATGATGTTATTCACCAGCAATTTGCGGCAACAAAAGTTTTTGAAAGCAGTGTGACCGGGGGTGGACTGCCTTCCCGGCATGGTGTGGCAGATTTGGCCCTTTATGAGCAAAGTTTCCAGCTAGGTTTGGAACGAACTTATGGTAACATGCAACAATACGATGTATTGGCCTTATTGCCATCTTATCTTGAAAGAGGTACATCATCGTTATTGTATATGGCCGATTGGATGATTAAGGCCAGTAGCTCGCCATTAAGTGGCTTTTTTAAAGATGATTTCAGTTCGTTGCAGCAAGCAATTGAATGCAGTAAACGGGGAAACAGAAAGTTATTTTTATTGGGAGTCACTTATGCCTTGTTAGATTTTGCAGCGGCATATCCCCAACCATTACCTGATGCTATCATCATGGAAACAGGTGGCATGAAGGGTCGCAGGCGTGAAATGACTCGTTCCGAAGTTCATCAAATCTTATCAGCATCATTTCAAGTAAACCAAATTCATTCGGAATACGGCATGACGGAATTATTATCACAATTGTATGCTGTGCACAATGGTCGATTTCAGGAGCCGCCATGGGTTAAAGTATTAACTCGCGAGTTATTAGATCCTTTACAATTGCAAAAAGCGCCAGCAACTGGTGCTTTGAATGTGATTGACCTGGCTAATTTTTATTCTTGCTCGTTTTTAGCAACCGACGATTTGGCGCGAATTAATGGTGATGGCACCATAGAGATTATTGGCAGAATTGATCAGTCGGAAGTAAGGGGATGTAATTTGCTGTACGCGAACTAGCGTCTAATTGTCTTCCAATTCTTCTGAAGCTGTTGAACCGTCCTGAAAGTTATCGATATTAAAATCAGCGCGTGGCTGGAATGCATCTTTGGAAATTTTGAACAAATTGAGGCGATCCAAACGGAAAGAACGATAATCATTCCTCATCCGACACCAACCTACTAAATTGCGCTTGCCTTCCTTGTAAACTACCGCCATGGGTTCAATATCACGAACGGTAATTCCTTTTTCTCTGGAGTCGTATTCGATAACGGCAACCAAATGATAATCTATCGCATTGTTAATGCAATTCAACAGATTGGGTGAATAGTGCATTTGTTTTTCCAGCGGCTTTTGGTAGCCAGAGCGACGATAACTTCCAATCATCGGTTGAAAACTTATTTTCCTACGAAGGTAAAATTCCCCCTTCTATCTGCAAACAATATTGAATAATTACCGCTTTAATGCAACTAACTATTTGATTATATTGTATTTACGGAAAACTAGCGGCTACTCTTTAGCTTAACGCCTGCTCTAAAATGGCAATTTTCTGCAGTGCATCTTCACGTTTTTTCCGCTCCAATTCCAAAACCTGAGGCGGGGCACCAGCAACAAATCGTTCATTTTCCAGCTTTTTGTTCACTGAAGCCAGGAATCCCCGGGTGTATTCCAGTTCCCGTTCCATCGCTTGCCTGTCGGAATCATTACTTGCTTCACCAGTTATCACGAAGAACTTTAATCCTCCAGAAATAAAAGATTTGGCAGTTTTTACTTCCTCACTGGTCAATTCAAATGATGACACGCGCGCCAGTTTGATAATTTTTGGGGTGAAAGAATTATCAAATTTACCCAGTACCATTAACGGTACCAGCTCTGTATTTTTCTTGTTCGCCTTAGCGCGAATGTCGCGAATATTCACAATCACCTCAAATGCAGCAGCGGCTTCTTTCAACAACGTTTCATTGATTGCGCCAGCAATCGGATACGTGGCGATACATAAACTTTCGCCATCCTTACGTGTTGCTAATTGGTGCCAAATTTCTTCTGTAACAAACGGCATGAACGGATGAAGCAACCGCAACAACTGATCAAAAAATCCAATCGTTTTTTCATAAGTAGTTCGGTCAATCGGTTGCTGGTAATCCGGCTTGATTAACTCAAGATACCAGGAACAAAAATCGTCCCATACAAATTTGTAAAGTGTCATCAACGCCTCACTCAATCTAAATTCGGTAAACTGCCCTTCCAATTCCTGAATCACCTGATTTAAACGGGCCTCCATCCAGCCTATAGCGGCATCATTCTGATGATCTACTGAATCGGTAATCGTCCAACCTGAAACCAAACGCAGTGCATTCCACAACTTATTGCTGAAATTTCTTCCCTGTTCTACCAGCTTTTCATCGAAAAGAATATCAGTACCGGCAGGAGAACAAAGCAGCATGCCCATGCGAACGCCATCAGCACCATATTGGGCAATGAGATCCAGTGGATCCGGAGAATTGCCCAAACTCTTACTCATTTTCCGACGTAACTTATCTCTTACAATACCGGTGTAATACACGTTTTTGAACGGCATCTTACCACGCCATTCGTAACCCGCCATAATCATCCGCATTACCCAGAAAAACATAATCTCGGGTGCGGTTACCAAGTCGTTAGTAGGATAGTAATAATTGATGTCAGCGTTATCAGGGTTTTTAAATCCATCAAAAACACTAATCGGCCACAACCACGACGAAAACCAAGTATCCAATACATCGTCATCCTGATGTAAATTAGTTTTACCACTACTGCGCTCAGCTTCTTCCTTACTTTTTGCAACGGCTACCAAGGCGCCTTCTTCATCGTACCAGGCTGGAATACGTTGCCCCCACCATAACTGCCGGCTGATACACCAATCGCGTACATTGTCTATCCAGTGCTTATAGCTATTTTTGAACTTTGCAGGAACGAAACGCAATTCGTCAGACATTACCGCGTCTAATACTTGCGGATTCTTTTCGAAGAATTGCTTCATATCAACAAACCACTGCATGCTTAATCGGGGCTCTACTACAGCATTGGTCCGTTCGCTACGGCCAACCTTGTTCATATAGTCTTCCGTTTTAAGCAGTACGCCATCGGCTTCCAGTTGGATTATAGCCGCTTTGCGGGCAGCAAAACGATCCATGCCAATGAAAACGCCCGCTTCCGCTGAAATCGTTCCATCGGCATTAAAACAATCAATTACCTCCAAATTGTATTTCTTGCCAATTTCATAATCATTGGCATCATGAGCAGGTGTAATTTTCAAAACGCCTGTTCCGAATTCCCGATCCACATATTCGTCAGCAATTACCGGAACTGCCCTGTTTACTAATGGGACAATTACCTTCTTCCCAATGAAATGTAGATAACGCTCATCATTGGGATTAACACATACGGCAACATCGCCCATAATAGTTTCCGGCCGTACAGTAGCTACCGTCAAGAACTCATCACTTTCTTCGAGCTTGTACTTAACATAGTATAAATGATTTTTTTCTTCATTATAAAGTACCTCCTCATTACTCAAGGTAGTAAGCGCCTGAGGATCCCAATTCACCATACGCTTACCGCGATAGATAAGCCCCTTTTTATATAAATCGATAAAGACCTCAATTACCGCATCGCTCAAACTTTCTTCCATCGTAAACCGGGTACGTTGCCAGTCGCAACTGGCACCCAGTTTTTTTAGTTGTTCCAGAATAATACCACCGTACTTCTCCTTCCATTCCCAGGCATATTGCAGAAACTCTTCTCTGGATAAATCAGCTTTTTTGATGCCCCGTTCACGGAGCATTCCCACCACTTTTGCTTCTGTTGCAATCGAAGCATGATCGGTTCCGGGTACCCAACAGGCATTTTTACCTTGCATGCGCGCTTTGCGAATCAATACATCCTGAATCGTATTATTAAGCATGTGCCCCATGTGCAGCACACCAGTAACATTGGGTGGTGGAATCACAATGGTATAGGGTTCGCGCTGATCGGGTTCGCTATGAAAAAAGTTATGCTTCAACCAATAGGCATACCATTTGTCTTCGGTTTGCGTGGGATCATATGTTTTTGCCAGTTCCATCGGCACGAATATAGCCGAAACTAAAAATCGGGGAAGTGGAAAATCAGTCTGCCCCCTTTCTTCGTTCTGCCAATAACTCGGCTGGCGTCTTTCGACGTATCCATGGCGATATATAAGGCTTAAACACTGGATGATTTCGGATTTCTGTGGCTGTAATTGCCCCATTCAAATATCTCACATACGCCTTAAAAGCTTCGGAGTTTGCTTCGCGAAGCACACACAATGCAGCGTTCAATCCGGCCTTAGCCGCAATGGGGACACCGCCTCCCAACTCGGCCCAATGCCCTCCAATAAATAAATTCTTGACTGGTGTTCTATAACCTGCAACTCCCAATTGATAATTGATTTTTCCTGGTCGTGTACCCATCATACTTCCCCACTTATTTCCAGAATATCGCCAATGCGTAATGGGGGTTGCTACTTCATAGAATTCAATATGGGCAGCTAAATCAATACCTAATTTTGCTCCTACCCTTTTCACTAAAATCTGAGCAACCTTTTCTTTAAACTCGTTATATGCCGCGCCACGTATTCGATTCCCTCTTTCATCTACTTCCGTTTTCCAGCATTGATGATGTTCCCATAGAGCGGGCATAAAAATTGTTATAGCGCCCTTGCCTTCCGGTGCCATTGTGGGATCACGAAAAGATGGCGACAACACCAAGAGCTCACTTTTCTCAGGATCACCCCCGGTTTGATCTTCATAAGCAACATCCTGTCTGGTGATAAAGATCATTTCTTCATTAAAACCTAAATCGGCGGCCGGCTTATTGAGCGCAACATGTATAGTTAACGAGGAATCATATAGTTCCGCCTGCTGCAATTTATCTAGTAATGCGTTAGTGCCGGGTTGCTGCGGTAAAAGTTGACGATACAAAATCTCTAAATCGCAAGCGGCTATAACGTAGCGGCTTTTAATGGTGTATTCGTTACCGCGTTGATTCACTACCACACCCTGCACTTCCTGATTTTCAACCAGGACTTTCTTTACATCAGCGTAATAAAAAACATCATTGCCGTAACTTTCAATCAGGTGCGCTAGCCAGCCCGCAAAGGTTTGACTTCCGCCGGTAGGCGGATTTTGGAAATCGCCGAAGTAAGCCCAACCTATGGGTATCAGACAAGATAGTAAATCACGTTCTGAGGCAAATAAAGAACGTAATTTCGGGTTAGAGAAATACCGCTTCAAACCCCGCTGTACACCTTCTTTGCCAGCAAAACGCACATGTTTCAAAAAGGGTAATACAAAACGGAATGCACCCAATCCAGCCTGCGCCTTCTCCCACCATCGCATGGTTTCAAACGAGCGAATCTGTGCGCCATATCGGTGCATTTGATTCCCTAGAATTTTCGCATCACGAAAAAATCGTTCTATTCCTGATTTATCCTCAGGAAAGTCACTTTGCAACCTTTGCTTTAACTGATCAGGATCTGCAGTTAACAGGTAGTCATAATCATCGCCGATATAGCGTTTGATTCTGCTTTGAACACGTACTTCCGGAAAATCGGTTCCTAAACTTTCAAAAATGGTATGAACCATGCCACAAGGCCGGCATTGATTCAACCAATGAATAGCCGTATCGAAAGTAAAGCGGTTGCGGGTAAAACCCATCAAGTAGCCTCCCTCGGTATCTGAACGCTCCATTACAGCTACGCGAAGGCCACTTCTGCTTAGAATTGCTCCGGCCGTTAAGCCACCGATTCCAGAACCAATAACAACAACATCATAAAAATCTCCTTGGTGCAACTTTCCCATCGGCGGTGAATCTAAGCCAACCCGAAGAATAAAAAAAAGACCGCCTCCGGCTTTCGCTGGCGGCGGCCGAACTCCATCATGAAAAGTTTGGCGTTGCAGTGGAGGGTCCCAAAGATTTTGGGAAGAACATTAACGAAAGTAATCCACCATGAACGAAACGCATTGCCGAAATCCACTGATTTCTTACCCCATTTTTCTACCTTTAGCAGAAAATAATTTCGGTGAGAAACTTATTGGGAAGTATATTGTTGTTGCTGCCACTATGGTTATTGGCAGGTGAAGAACCCGAATCTAAAATTCGTTTTGAAAGCAGCACATGGTCGGCTGTACTATCAAAAGCTAAGGCGGAAAAGAAGTTGATTTTCGTTGATGCATATGCTTCGTGGTGTGGTCCGTGCAAAAAGATGGCAAGGGAGGTTTTTACCAATGATACAGCCGGTGATTTCTATAATACCAATATGATTAACGTGAAAATGGATATGGAAGTTGGAGAAGGATTAGAGCTGGCAAAGAAGTATCATGTTAAGGCCTACCCTACTTTTCTTTTTGTTAATGGCGATGGTGTACTTGTACATCGTAGTGTTGGCGCCCGTCCGGTTCGCGATTTTGTTGATATGGGGGCTAATGCCATGAGTCCCGACCACCAAATAAGTACCTTAAACCAGCGTTACGCCTCTGGCGAGAGAGAGTTTGCCTTCATGAAGAAATATTTGCTGGCGTTGCTTGATGCTGATGAACCCTACGATTCAGTTTATCGGCAGTATATCGTCACACAGCGCGATGCCCAATTAGGCAGTGAGGATAATCGTAGAATCATATTTCATTGTGAACACCAACCGTTAACGCGTGAACATCGGTTTATGGAAGCTAATCTGGAAGGCTTTGAAAAGCGATACGGTGAAGCGTATGTTAAACACATAGTTGAAGAAAATTATCAAGAAGCGCTAGCTGCCATCATTCAATCATCTCCCAAACAATATCAACATTTCAGGGATACCTTCATGATGCTAAATGTAGAAGCCGCATCTGCAGCAGCGATTTCAACAGATGTAGACTACTATCTGCAAATGAAGGATTGGATAGCCTATAGAAAATCTGCTGAATTGTATTTATCCAGACATGATGATGCCAACAGTTATAACAGCGTTGCTTATTCTTGCTACGAAAAATGTAAAGACCGCACTACATTGCAATGGGCGCTTGACCTGGCGGAAAAATCTGTTTCTATGTCTGAAAACGAAGCCAACTTAGATACCTATGCCTGTTTACTTTACGCAACCGGGAATAAAAAGCAGGCCATCATCACTGAAGAGAAGGCATTGAATTTAGCGCTGCAATCCGGTCATTCTGCTTATATCAACGAGTTCAGAAAGAACCTTAAAAAGTTTCGGGGGAAGTGAGTTGATTTTCTATCTTCGCCGCGCTTGCCCAGGTGGTGAAATTGGTAGACACACCATCTTGAGGGGGTGGCGCCCGAAAGGGTGTACGAGTTCGAATCTCGTCCTGGGCACTGTTTTTCTCTTTAGCTTGCTAAACAAATTTCCTTTTGAAAGTTATTATTCTCGGTACGGCACATCCTTTTCGCGGTGGATTAGCAGCCTATAATGAGCGATTGGCTCAGGAGTTTCTGCAACAGGGGCATTCGGTACAGATATACACATTTTCTTTGCAATATCCTGCGTTTCTATTTCCGGGAAAGACACAATTCAGTGATCAGCCTGCTCCAGCTAATCTATATATCCATCAAAAGGTAAATAGTATCAATCCATTGAATTGGTGGCGTGTGGGCCGCGAAATCGCTTCGCTAAAGGCCGATTTGTTGGTAGTGAAATTTTGGTTACCCTTCATGGGTCCGTGCCTGGGCACCATTTGCCGACTGGTAAAACGTAACAAAAAGACACGTATCGTTTCGATCATCGACAATATCATTCCTCACGAAAAAAGGATAGGCGATTATTGGCTGGCACGTTACTTCACAAGCAGTGTGCATGGATTCATAGCACAATCTAGATCGGTATTAGATGACCTTCGCCTGTTTGATACCTCAAAGCCAAAAATTTTCAGTCCACATCCGTTGTTTGATAATTTTGGTCCAGTACCTACCAAAACCGAGGCACTGGAAAAATTAGGACTTCCCATTAACGGTCAATACCTGCTTTTCTTCGGTTTTATTCGCGACTATAAAGGTTTGGATTTGTTGCTGGAAGCGATGGCAGATAGCAGGTTGAAGCAATCGTACTTGGAGTTAATTATTGCCGGTGAATTCTATGGCAACGAAGATGCTTATCAACAAAAAATTGACGAATTAGGAATTCGCAGTAAGGTTGTGTTAAGAACCAATTTCATTCCCGACGACCAGGTGAAATATTTCTTCTGCGCCGCTGATTTGGTAGTTCAGCCATACAAACATGCCACGCAAAGTGGTGTTACACAGATTTGTTATCACTTTAACCGGCCTATGTTAGTTACCAATGTGGGTGGATTACCTGAAATTGTACCTCACGATGTAGTTGGCTACGTTACAGAACCAGATGCTAAAGATATTGCCGACCATATCGTTCGTTTTTATGACGAGCATAAAGAATTCCTGTTTTCAAAAAACATTCAGCAAGAGAAAATAAAATTCAGTTGGTCGTACATGCTTGATAGCATTCGTAAGGCTGCTGGCTTAGCTTAATTTTACGCGATTATATTTGAGCTCAATAACTATCAGCAAAACATGATTATCAGAAGTAAAGCGCCGCTGCGATTAGGATTAGCCGGAGGAGGAACAGACGTAAGTCCATACTCAGATGATTTCGGCGGTGCCATTCTGAATGCTACAATTGCGATGTACGCTTATGCCACTATTCGCCCAACAAACGATAACAGGATAGTGCTACACGCTATAGACCGCAGCGAGCGCTATGAGTTTACCGCAACCAATGAATTACCACTTAATGGCGAACTGGATTTGATAAAAGGAATTTATAATCGCATTGTTCGCGACTACGCCCATAAACCGTTGAGTTTCGAGTTATCAACTTTTGTGGATGCGCCTCCGGGTTCGGGTTTGGGCAGCTCAAGTACTTTGGTAGTAGCCATTTTAGGCGCTTTTGTGGAATGGCTAAAATTGCCTTTGGGGGAATATGACATTGCCCATTTAGCCTACTCTATTGAGCGGGAAGATTTGGCCATGGCCGGTGGGAAACAAGATCAGTATGCCGCTACTTTCGGAGGCGTTAATTTCATGGAGTTTTCTGCAAACAACAAAGTAATTGTTAATCCGCTGCGCATTAAAAGCAAGTGGTTACATGAGTTGGAAAACAATTTGGTGTTGTTTTTCACTGAAACCTCCCGTCTTTCTTCTTCTATTATTGAGAAGCAGCGCGAAAATGTTAAACAAAAAAATGAGCGTTCCATTGAAGCGATGCATAGCTTAAAAGAGCAGGCACAAATGATGAAAGAGGCGCTACTAAAAGGCGAGATTGACCGAATTGGAGAAATTCTTCATTACGGATGGCAACATAAAAAAATGATGGCAGAAGGCATCAGCAATCCGCAGATTGATGCCATCTACGAAACAGCCATTAATGCCGGTGCAACCGGGGGCAAAATTTCGGGAGCAGGTGGTGGAGGATTCATGATTTTCTACGCACCCTATGTGGCTAAATATTCGGTAATAGACGCATTAAATCAATTCGGAGGCCGCGTGATGCGGTACTCTTTCACCGATTCCGGCGTAACCACGTGGACGGTTTAATGGCTCTAATAACGGTTCAACGGCAATTTTTACCGCTTCCATAAAATCATCCATTTTGCTTCCCTAAGTTACATTCCATTTGCGTCCGAATCGGGCGTTATGAAAAGGACCATTTTCCTCCTATTGATTGCACTTCAAAGTCAGGCACAGCAAGTATTTACATCTGTTGACCAATTTACTGAGTATGCGCTCAAGCAAAATGTAAGTTTACAGCAGGCTGTGTTGAATGAAAAGATAGAGCAACAAAACCGCAATAGCGCCATATCGCCGCTTTTACCTTCCATCAGCGCCAGTGCAGCACTAAACGACAACCTTATTCTAAATACTTCGTTGATTCCTGCTGAAATTTTTGGTGGTACGAAGGGAACCTTTAAGGAAGTCCAATTCGGTACAAAGTACAATATCAACCCCAACGGATCATTTTCATTGAACCTCATTAATGGTGCTAATTATGGCAATTTAATGGTTGCCAGAAAGAACATGCAAGTGGCGGCTCAGAAAACCGCTGTACTTCGCGATCAGTTAAAAGCACAGATAGCTCAAGCATATTACCTCTGCTTATTGTATCAGAAGAACGTGCAATTTGCTTCTGAAAATCAATCTAACGCAGATTCTTTGTTTCATATCGTTTCCATTCGCTACAACAATCAATTTGTAGATGAATTAGAATGGAATCGCGCCAGGAATGCAGCGTTCAACGCTTCATCTTCCAGAAGGCAGTCTGAGTTAGCCTATCAGAAGGCGCTAAATCAATTGAAATTGCTAGCTGCTATACCAGCAAATCAAACTGTAGAAATCAAGGACGCGATAGCATATTCCGCCAGTACACCCGTTTTTGGTAACATAGGTCAACGCCCGATAATGCGTCAGGCACAACTACAGGAAGAAGCCGGCAAATTAACGTTGACCCGGGAAAGATTGCGTTTCCTTCCAGAGTTAAGTGTTTATGGCAACTATGGATGGAATGCACAGGGAAATTCACTGAACTTCAAATCCGAACAATGGTACAAGAATAGTCTGGTTGGTATCCGCTTAGATGTTCCCATTTTTTCCGGAGCAATCCGATATTTCAATGTAGAAAAGGCTCGTTTAAATGAGCAGATTGCGCGTTTACAGCAAGAACAGGTAGCCTTCGAAGCAGCCAAAAACGACCGCGATTTGTTATTAGAATTTAATAAGAGCCGGGATGACGTGAGCACGCTGCAACAACAACTGACAATGGCATCAAGAAACTATCAGTTGGCGCTGTTGAAGTATAAGAATGAGGCACTTAACTATGATAATCTTGTTTCTGTAAACAATGAATTACTAAACACCCAGCAACAACTGTTACAGGCCGAAGCCAACTACGTTACTGTACAATATCAAATTAAACTCAATTCAGGTTATTAAAATGAAAGCGATTATAACATCCGTCTTTTTTGCATTGTTACTGCTATTGGCCAGTTGCAAGGGTGAAAAGACCATTGAACCGGTTAGAAAGTCGATTACAGAAGCTGTTTATGCCAGTGGCTTTGTGGCAGCGAGAGAAGAATACAAGGTGTTCGCACTCGCTGACGGCGCCATAACGGCAAAGTATCATGAAGCCGGCGACAGCGTAAAAGCTGGTGAAGCACTTTTCCAAATTCAAAGCAATGCTCAATCAGCCAAGTCACAGGCCAATGAAGCCATCCTACAGCAAGCGCGATTGAATGCGGCTGACAATTCACCCATTCTACAGGACCTTCAAATAAAAATAACTAACGCTGAGACGCAATTGCGTACTGATGAAAGTAATTTCAACCGTTATAAAAATATGTTCGAAGGTGGGGCCATATCAAAAAGTGAATTTGATCGGGTAAAAACCATTTTCGAAATTTCAAAAAACAACGTTCAGGCGGCGCGCGAAGCTTACAAGCGCACCCGTGACCAACTTAAAATCGACATTTCTAATGCCACGGCACAGCAAGCAGCATCGTCACAGGATTTGGCCAACTATCAGTTAAGAAGTTTAATTAATGGAGTGGTTTATGATACGTACAAAGAAAACGGGGAAAGTGTTCGGCGAAATGATGTAATGGCTTTGGTGGGTGCCGCAGATGGGAAATATCTGCAATTATCGGTTGACCAACAAGATATAGGTCGCATTCAATCGGGGCAGGAAGTACTGGTAAAAATGGATGTATTCGCAAATAGAATTATTCATGCCCGCGTTTCTCGGATTTATCCAGGTATGAATCAAAACGATCAAAGCTTTCGTGTAGATGCGGTGTTTACAGAACCACTGGAGTTATCATTCATACACACCAGCGTAGAAGCCAATATTGTTATCTCTAAAAAAGACAACGCCCTGGTAGTGCCTCGTAATGCGGTAAGAAATGGTAATGAGTTAGTGGTAAAGTCTACGCCTACTAATAAAACCATCAAAATCAAAAAAGGTCTTGAAAATCTTGAAGAAGTTGAAGTAGCCGAAGGCTTAAGTGAGCACCAAACGATTGTACTTCCAAAAGAGTAATATGTCATTAGCAGTAAATATCGAAATTGCAAAAACCCATTTGTTAGCCAAGAAAAAGCAAACCTTGGTGGCTATGATGGGAGTTACTTTCGGCATTGGCATGTATTTGCTAATGATTTCCTTCATGAGCGGCTTTAATGAATACCTGGAAGATACGCTGCTCTCCAGCACGCCCGATATTCATATATACAACGACATCAAAACAGATTTTTCTAAATCGATTCTTGACGATATAAGTGATAGCAGTAAATCCATGAATGTTATCTACCATCCTAAGCCGAAAGACATACAGCCTAACATTAAAAATGCGCAGGCCATTATGGCTAACATCCGCAGAAACCCTGTGGTGGCCGCCGTTTCACCCCAGTTATCTACTCAAGTTTTTTACAATAGCGGCCCTGTACAGATCAATGGCTCATTGAATGGTGTCAACATTTTAGAAGAAGATAAGCTAACCGGTCTCAGTGCAAAAATGAAAACTGGTAGTATTGATAATTTGCTAAAAACAGATAATGGTATTTTGCTTGGTCACGGCCTTGCTACCAAGCTGAATGTTAAGATGGGCGACTTGATTCAATTGGCAACACCGAAAGGAACTGCGATGCGGTTCAGGGTGGTTGGCACTTTTCAATTCGGTATAGGTTCATTGGATAATATCAGATCGTATGTCAGTCTCAGTAATGTACAGCAGTTAATGGGTAAAGAAAATCAATATGTCACTGATTTATCCATCAAGCTGAAAACCTTTAATAAGGCTAAAGCTTTAGCAGCAGAATTTGGAAAGGCATACGGATATAAATCTGAAGACTGGGAAACAGCAAACGCCAGCGCGATGGTATCCATCACAATTCGCAATGTAATGACGGTGGTGGTTAGCTTTACCTTATTAGTGGTAGCGGGTTTCGGAATTTATAATATCATGAATATGACGATTCAGAATAAACTAAAAGATATCGCTATTCTGAAAGCGCAGGGTTTTGCTTCAAGAGATATTCTGCAAATTTTTCTTTTTCAATCGATAACCATTGGCGTTTTTGGTGCCATTTTGGGATTAGCGCTTGGTGCTTTAATGAGTTACGGTGTGTACAACCTTCCTTTCCCTAAAAACGAGTTCATCAGTATCACCCATTTTCCGGTTACCTTCCACTTACGCCATTACGTATTTGGAATTGTATTCGGCATTATCACCACATTTTTTGCGGGATTTTTCCCAAGCCTTAAAGCCGGGAAAATTGACCCGGTGGCCATTTTACGCGGATAGTTATGGAAGCAGTTCTGAAAGCCAATCATTTAAACAAATACTTCTATGAACCTGAGCCATTTCAGGTATTAAAGGATGTATCGTTTGAAGTAAAGAGAGGGGAGTTTTTGTCCATCATAGGAAAATCCGGTTGCGGAAAATCGACGCTATTGTATCTGCTTTCAACATTAGATACCGAATATGAAGGCAACATTGAAATCAATGGCATTCCACTAACTGGCAAAAGTCAAAACGCATTGGCCGCATTTCGAAATGAACACATCGGCTTCGTTTTTCAGTTTCACTTTTTGTTACCTGAATTTTCAGCCTTGAAGAATGTGATGTTGCCTGCTGAGAAGTTAGGCCGCTATAGCACATCAGAAATAGAAGACCGAGCCTATGAAAAACTTAAAATGCTCGACATGCATCACTTCGCATTAAAGCCATCATCAAAGCTATCGGGTGGCCAGGCGCAGCGCATTGCTATTGCCAGAGCGCTCATCAACGATCCTACTGTTATCATGGGTGACGAACCTACTGGAAACTTGGATACGGCAAATACGCAAACTGTTTTCGATATTCTCAAACAACTGGCTCACGAACGTCAACAAACCATAATTGCCGTAACCCATGATCCTGAATTTGCTCAAAACAGCGATCGCATTATTGAGATGCAGGACGGCGTGATCATTAGACAATGAACTTGAACTGGTACAATAACACCAAAATTGAGCGGCGGGATACTGCAGTCATCTTTGCGCTATTATTTGTATTCATCAGTATCGTTAAAGTAGTCATTTTTTACCAATATGGCTGGAAATGGCAAGTAATTACTTCAATGCTCAGCGCCGTATTGCTATTACTTTTTTCGGCCATTATTCTGAGTATAGATAGCCTGCTGGAAAGAATTATTCCATATGAGCAAAATGTTTGGAAACGCATTGTAGCGCAGTTTGCACTGTCGGTCATCACCGTAATTTCATTCAGGCTAATGTTGTTGCAACCTATGGAAAGACTAACACGCGTCTATCCTTCGCGCGAGTTAATTCTGGCCTCCTTTGGTATCAACGTGTTTGCCGTAGCAACTGTGGTGTTATCTATTTTTGTTTTTCGTTTTGTAAGAAGATGGAAGGCGGTTGAGATGAGGCAATCTGCTCTGGAAAGAGAGAAAGCTATCGTTCAATATGACCACCTAAAAAATCAACTCAATCCTCATTTTCTTTTCAATGCACTCAATTCTTTGGATGCACTCATCCATGAAAACCCCCACTTGGCCTCGTCTTTCGTACAGCAGTTATCACAGGTGTACCGCTATGCATTAAGTCATAAAGATGAAACTTTCGTAACGGTTGAGAAAGAACTTGAACATGTAGCGCAATTCATCAACTTGCTAAAGATGCGTTTTGAAGAAGGCCTAAATGTTCATATTGCAATCGAAGGAAGTCATCAGCAGCGAATCATGCCGGTAACCTTGCAGATTTTGTTGGAAAACGCAGTGAAACATAACATCACTTCCAAAAGGCAACCTTTACATATTGCTATAATCATCGAAAAAAATCAATTACGGGTTAGGAATAATATTCAGTTAAAAGAATCGTTGGAAACTTCGAACCGCCAGGGATTAGCGCACCTCAATGATCTTTACAAAACCGTCACAGGCAGGCCCTTACAAGCCATCTCCGCCAATGGTGAGTTTGAAGTAATTGTACCTTTAGTGGAATCGCCAATACATCAGGATAAAGTAGAATAATATTCAACTATCAATGGTGGTTTTGCTATCTTCGCACCCGCTATGAAAATTGGACTTTTTTACGGTACGGATACAGGTAATACCGAAACTATTGCCAAGGATATGAAGAAGCGTCTGGAGGCCATGCTGGGCGAAGGAACTGTTGATTTACTGGAGATATACAAGAAGACCGCTGCCGATATGGCGCAGTACAACTTTCTCATACTAGGTATGCCCACTTGGTATGATGGTGAATTACAAAGCGATTGGGAAGCATACATACCAGAAATGGAACAAGTTGATTTTACCGGGAAGAAAGTAGCCTTTTTCGGTTTAGGTGATCAATACGGATATGCCGACTATTTCTGCGATGCCCTCGGCGTTTTTGCCACCATCGTGGAACAACGGAATGGCACGATATGCGGTTTTACTTCAGTAAAAGGATTCGAACACACTTTCTCTAAAGCGCAACGGGGCGATCAATTTGTAGGCTTGTGCCTGGATGTTGACAATCAGGATGAGTTAACTAATGAACGGCTAGAGCACTGGCTGCCATTAATTTTAGAAGAATTTGGTATCCGTCAGCCAGCATGATTTTCTGGTTTCTTCCAGAAATCATAAAAATTGAACCATTGCACCGGATGTTGCTTAACCATGGTTTCTAAATCCCTAACATAAAGTTCAGCGATTTCGTTTACAGAATTAAAATCGCTTCCTTTCCGAATGGGTCTGGCATAAAACTCGTAGTGCGTTAATCCTGATTTCAAACCATATACAAAAGTGAATGGTGCTTTTAGTGATTTAACCAACTGAAAAGGACCCGCAGGAAATAACGCTTGTGCGCCCATGAACTGCAACGGAATGGCTCTGCTTCCGGAGACAAACCGATCAGCGTGCATACAGATTATTTCTCCTCTACCAAGCGCATCACTCATGGCATAAACATGACTTAAGTCAGTTTTTACAGGTATCACATTGTACTTTCTTCCTCCTGTCACCCGGTCCATATACTGCTTGATTTGCTGCTCCTCATTTTCATACATCACAATGTTCACCGTTCCTTTATAGTTGAGAAGGAAATGCCCGGCAATCTCCCAATTACCCAGATGTGCGCCCAACAAAATTCCGCCTTTACCCGACTGTACTAGTTCGTGCAGATTTTCAGCGCCATTTGAATGACCAGTTAATTTCCCTGAAATACCGCTCATGATCACCACTTTATCAATCAAAGCCTGTCCCATTGAAAAGTAGTTTAGGTATACACTGAACCGCGCCTTTAATGCACTATACCCCATTCGTGCACGGAAAAATGCATAACTCCACCTCGATGTTTCGCTTGAAAAAAGAAAGTAGTAGAAAGCTACAAACAACAATAGAAAGTAGGCTGGATATAAACCGCCAACACGCAAAATTCCCACGAAAATCTGATATCCAATGGGAAGGCCTTTCGACTTTCCTTTCCACTCCTGTTCCAGCCTGGCACTCATGATTGCAATTCTTTCATGCACCGTTCCAAACTGTGCCTCCAATAAGGTATGTCTAAACCCGTCAACTGCTTAAACATTGACTTATCCATGACGCTAAACTTTGGACGTATGGCGGGCGTCGGATAACTTGTTGTGGGAATAGGTTCAATACGTGTCTTTAAACCTGCAACATCCCGAACAGCCATAGCTAAATCGTACCAAGAGGCAGTTCCTTCATTGCTATAATGGAGCACGCCCGAAGCAGATGGCTGATCTTGTATCAATGTTAGTATGGCTCTGGCCAAATCGCTGGCATAAGTGGGTGTTCCGGTTTGATCAGCCACCACTTTAACCACATCCCGCTCGCGACACAAACGCAACATTGTTTTTACAAAATTATTGCCAAAGGGACTGTATAACCAGGATGTTCTTACCACCAATGCAGCTGAATTAGCCTGCAGCACCAACTCCTCTCCTGCCAGCTTGGTTTTTCCATAAACAGAAAGTGGATCTGTTGCATCCGTCTCTTGGTAAGGATGTGATTGATTGCCGTTGAAAACAAAATCGGTAGAAATATGAACCAATTTAACCTTACGGCGCAGGGTTTCTTCTGCCAAAATTCCCGGTGCAACTGCATTAATCATTTGTGCTGCATCAGGTTCACTTTCCGCCTTATCTACCGCTGTGTAAGCAGCGCAATTAATCACTGCATCAACCGCATGTTCCTGCAAGAATTGCGCAATAGCAGATTGGTTAGTAATGTCTAAATTTTGATGATCTGTACACAAGAATTCAATCTGAAAATTAGCTGACGCTGCGACCAGCGCTTTACCCAATTGCCCAAGAGACCCGGTAACCAGAACCCGTTTCATAGTGCAAAATTAAATTCGCTTATCAATTGAGAAAAAGTGGGACTATTCTGATCTTTTTCCGAAAGAATGAATACCTCTCGGGGCAAGCGCCAATCAATCTGTAAAGCGGGATCGGTTGGGGATACTCCTCCTTCACTTTCACGATGGTAAAAGTTATCGCATTTATAGCTGAATATCGTCTCGTTCCTCAACACCGAAAAGCCATGCGCAAAGCCCCTGGGAATGAACAGCATTTTCTTGTTTTCTTCGCTCAGCAACAGCTCAAAAGTACGGCCGTAAGTAGGTGAGCCTTTTCTGATATCCAAAACAACATCCAATACTTCACCTTTCACTACCCTTACCAGTTTTGCTTGTGCATAGGGTGGCTTTTGGAAATGGAGGCCACGCACAACACCGTAGTTTGACATCGATTCGTTATCCTGAACAAATTGCACTTCGGTACCCGCTGCCGCAAAAGTTTTGGCATTAAAACTCTCCAGAAAATAACCCCTGGCATCTGAGAATACATTGGGTTCATAAATCATCAATCCCGGGAACTCAGTCTGAATAAACGGCATGGCAAAAAATTAGCGCCCCGATATTACACGGAATTTCTAACTTTCACCCTATAAAATTGAGCTATTATGGATAGTAATTTACCGGTATCTACCATCATGAGTAGAGGTGTGGTAGTAGGCAATCAGTTTCACAACTTTTCGCAGGTTTTAAAGTTGTTTTCGGAATTCCCGATTCATCATCTGCCCATAGTTGATACCCACAACAAGCTGGTGGGCATCATTAGTAGTAATGATATTATGCGGCTTTTCATTAACCCAAAATTTAATGATGTAAAACTGAATGCCGATGAGTTGGATCGCGTCGTTAATCTGCCGGATATTATGACTCCCAACCCATTGTCGATTCCACCCACGGAAACAATAAAAAAGGCAGCACGACTATTTGCCGAAAACAAGTTCCAGGTTCTTCCTGTTGTGGAAAATGGTGAAATAGTGGGCATCGTATCTGTAAAGGATATCGTTGAATTGGTTGCGGTTGAATGATTTCAGCGGTACGCAGCTTCCTGGCAAGCAGTCCTGAATATGGACTAGCATTATTGTTACGATATCAGGTGCTTAGACTTCCCTTAAATCGAACCTATTCAATGTCGGATTTGTTACAGGATCAGCACGACGAACATTTTGGTTTATTTCAGGGAGATACATTATTGGCATGCCTGACGATTTCCATGCTGGATCAAAACACGGCCAAAATGCGGCAGGTTGCTGTGGCTGAAAGCCAACAGCGCATGGGTTTTGGCAGGACGTTAATTTTGCAGGTAGAAGAAACACTGCGGTTACGAAAAGTAAATCAGATTTACTGCCATGCCAGAGAAACAGCCATACCGTTTTACCTTCATCTGGGCTATGCCATAGTGGATGAACCTTTCACGGAGGTCGGTTTGCCTCACCGAAAAATGGTGCACACGTTGTAATTTCCCTTTTCTAAATTGCGCAAAATTTCAGTATGCTCGTTTCAATGACCGGTTTCGGAAAAGCTCAGGCCACCTTTGGTCAGCACCACATTATAGTGGAAGTTCGGTCGTTGAATTCTCAAAAAGGTATTGATCTTACGCTGAAGTTTTCCACCCAATTCCATCAGAAAGAATTTGAGTTACGGAATCAGGTAAGCGAAAGATTACAACGTGGTAAGGTAGATGTTTATGTAACTATTGAACGTGAAGACCACACCCCTGAGTTATTTTTGAATCGCGAGATTGTAAAGGTCTATTATAAGGAACTAAAATCAATAGCAGATGAATTAGGCGCTCCTGCTGACCAGTTGTTAACTGCAGTTTTATCGAAACCAGAAGTGCTCAATGCTTCCTCGGAAGAAGCCAATGAAGAAGAATGGGCCACTATTGAAGCCGCCATTCACCGCGCTCTTGATGAAGTACAATCCTTCAGAGAAAATGAAGGCCGTTCGCTGGCCGCTGATATAGCTGCACGTCTGTCGAATATAGAAGCGATGGCCAAGGAAGTAACCGCCCTTGATCAACCGCGTATTGCGGAAATCAAAAACCGTTTAGAAACAAATATAGAAAGCGCTATTGGCAAAGGTAAACTGGACCCCAACCGTTTAGAACAGGAGTTGATTTTCTACATCGAAAAATTGGATATCAACGAGGAATTAAGCAGACTGCGAGCGCATTGTATCTATTTTCGGGAGAATATGCAAAACACCGAGCCTCAAAAAGGAAGGAAACTCAATTTTATCAGCCAGGAAATCGGTCGTGAAATCAATACACTGGGCGCAAAAGCCAATCACGCGCCTATGCAGAAACTAGTTGTTGGCATGAAAGACGAACTGGAAAAAATTAAAGAACAAATCAATAACGTGTTGTAATGGCAGGAATACCAAAACTTCAGCTTCCACCCAAAAAAATTGTAATTGTAACTGCGCCTTCAGGTGCAGGCAAGTCAAGCGTGGTTAAGAAACTATTAACCCATAAACCAGAATTAGCTTTTTCCATTTCCTGTACAACCAGAGCGATGCGACCCGGAGAAAAGGATGGCGAGCATTATCACTTTATCAGTTCAACTGAGTTTCAGAAGAAGATACAGCAAGGTGAATTTGCTGAATACGAAGAAGTATATCCGGGTCAGTTCTACGGCACGCTAAAAAGTGAAATAGAGCGCATTTGGAGGAATCGGCAGGTAGCGTTGTTTGACATTGATGTGAAGGGAGCCGAGAGTCTTAAGAAACTTTATCAGCAGGACGCATTGGTATTGTTCATCGCGCCGCCTGATAAGGAGACCTTGGCGCGCCGCTTGGCCAACCGCAATACAGAAGATAAGAACACACTAAAAACGCGAATTCGGAAATCGGAGGAAGAATTGCAATACCAAAGCAAAGCAGATAAGGTAGTGGTGAATCACGACTTTGATGTTTGTTTCATGAATGTAAAAAACATCATTACTAACTTCCTGAAAGTTCCCGAAGCAACTGCTTCTCACTAAGAAAAAAAGGGTTGCATTCCGGCAACCCTTTTTTTATGCTTAAACAATCAGATTACTTCTTTTTTAAACCGGCAAAAATAGCCTTGCTCATATTGATGTTTACACCGAAATTGATTCCGAAGGCATTGAAATTGGCGTAAGGACGACTCACTTCGTGGTTCTTGCTTTCATCCACATAGCCAGGCTTCCCGGAATTAGCCGCATCGCGTTTCTTGCCATAATCATCAGTATTGTTCGACGTACCGATTTCATCTACATATTCAATCACCTTGCTATAATTGGTTAAAGGCTTATTATCAGCGCCTAAACCAACAAATATGTCTGGAAGACTTCCTTCGCCCGTGATGCGATTAGCAGAACGTGACTCTCCGTTTGATTTTGTATAAGAATCGATGGTGTACTTTTCCAAAGTTGAGGTCTTGGCTCTAACCTGCAACCAGGTCCCATTCACCTCTGCAAATATGCCTATTAAGGGTATTGGGCGGTATTCAAAACCTAATGCACCATTGACGCCAATAGAAACCGTTGATTCCGTTTTTACCCGTAAGTCAGATTTGAGAGAAATTGTGTTGAAAGCCGCTTCAGGAGATTCAATATGTATATCGTGAATCGTACTGCCTAACACAGGAAGTGTGAGGCCCACACGAACATAAGGAACATATTTACTCTCCAAACTTTTAGCTCCCATTAGGACCACAGCCGGCATAACACTAAGTCCTTTTGCCGAGGTTTTAATAGAAACCGTAGTATGCGGCCCCAGCGTAGCCAGGTTGTCAAAATCCTGCAGCGAAGAAATAGTGGCGCCCCACACATAGGTAGCCTGAAGCTGAACGGCAATCCATGGCCGAATGTTATACCGAAAGGCTGCGGTAAAATTACCACCGCGTGCATAAGAATCGTGAATAGTTTTCTTCTTGGTAAAAGAATCAATAAAGACACCACCGGCATCAAAAGATCCTCTACGCGTTAAATCAGCCATTGGCTGAATAGAGGCATAAGCCGGATCAAGGATTTTTTTGATGTCTGTTAGCTTATCCGAAAAGAAGGGAGAAAACCCATCAATAGTTTGATTTTTCTGAAATCCCGGCCAGGAGTAACCTCCTGCAAGGCTCACGGTGTAGCTCTGTGCCTGCACCTGATAGAGGCCGAAAAACACTGACGCCACAAATAGTATAACTTTTTTCATCGCTTTGGTTTTGTCGCAAAATAAAAAGAAGCCGCTGAACACCCAACTTCCGGAATCACACTTTGATGTTTATTTCTTTTCTGATTTGAAACTTCAACTTCGCGACCTTGGCAGGGTGAAAATATCAGGTAGTTATTCACTTTTTAGAGGTAGTTTTAAATTGATTGCTGTAATCACCCTGGCAACTGCATTAAATAGTTGCCAATCACCATCTCCCCCCTTGGCTAACGTATTCCATTACAACCAGCATGGCGGATTGAAATCACTCGATCCGGCTTTTGCTCGCGATCAGGCCAGCATTTGGGCATGCAATCAACTGTACAATGGTGTGGTTCAATTAGATTCTCAACTTCACATCGTACCTGCCATCGCTTCTTCATGGGAAATTTCAAATGATGGTAAGACGTACACTTTTCATTTACGGAATGATGTACGGTTTCATCATGACCCCTGCTTCAAAGGTTCAACGCGAACAGTTACCGCTACAGATGTAGTGTATTCCTGGAACCGCATTCTTCAAACGAAAACGGCTTCACCCGGAAGTTGGATTTTTAACGGAAGATTAGATAGTATCCAACCATTTGCCACACCCGATTCCCTCACAGTAGTAGTTCATTTGGCACGCCCATTCCCTCCGATGTTAGGCATCTTTACCATGCCTTATTGCAATGTAGTGCCACATGAGGCCATTGAATATTATGGTGCCGATTTTCGCTCGCATCCTGTGGGCACAGGGCCCTTTCAATTTAAAACCTGGAAAGAAGGGGTTGCCTTGGTTCTGGTTAAAAACCCGCATTATTTTGAAACTGATGAGAACGGTAATCCATTACCCAAAATAGACGGTGTGAGGGTTTCTTTCATCAATAGTAAGAAGGCAGAATTTTTAAGCTTTAAAAAGGGTGAACTTGATTTTGTATCGGGACTAGACGCAGCGTATATCGACGAAGTTCTGGATGACCGCGGCGAGTTAGTTCCTGCATTAAGAAACGCATTCAGGCTTACCAAAGCACCGTATTTAAATACAGAATATTATGGCTTCAATCTGGCCATGGCTTCCCCTTGGAAAGACAAGAAACTGCGACAAGCCGTCAATTTCGCGATCAACAGACGCGAGTTATTGCAGTATATCAGAAAAGGCATTGGCACACCTGCTGAACAAGGTTTTACCCCTCCCGGCTTACCCAGTTTTGACGCCAGTATTAAGGGGTACAATTACCAACCACAGCGCGCCATGGAATTGTTAGCTGCGGCAGGTTTTCCCAACGGAAAAGGATTACAAGAGCTTTCCTTATACACTAATGAAACGTATAAGGAAATGGCGCTTAGTGTTTGTAAGCAACTGGAGAAAATTGGACTAAATGTGCGCGTAGAAATCAATCAGGATGCCCTTTTAAGAGAATGGATGACCGGAGGAAAAACACCCTTTTTCAGAGGTTCATGGATTGCTGATTATCCGGATGCAGAAAGTTATTTCACAGTTTTCTACGGAAAAAATGGTGCGCCGCCTAACTACACCCGTTTCCATAATCAACGCTATGATTCGATTTATGAGCAAGCTTTACAAGTGAGTAACGACAGTGTCCGTTATGAATTATACCATCAATTGGAAAATATAATCATTGACGAGGCGCCTGTGATACCGCTGTACTACGATGTTGTTCTTAGATTCACATCGAATCGTGTTCATGGATTACCGGTAAACGGCTTGAATTTGTTAGATGTGAAACGGGTTACTTTGAACGAAACACCTTAGGGTTCCATATGCTCACGGTCTAACTCTTTTGCTTTAGCAAAATTCTCCCGTGACAATCGTTTCTCGCCCATTCCCTGAAAAGCCAAAGCCGCCTGAAAGTAGGCTCTGGCGCTATGATCATCCAATGCTATGGCTCGATTGGCATAGTCGAGCGCTTTAGCGTGATCACCTAGTTTATTAGCTGAGATAGCCGCATAGATCATTAAATCCTTGTCATCCCAAATTGATTTGGCCGCCTTGTCAAAACAATCTAAGGAATAGGTGTATTTTTCCAATTTGAAATAGGCAACGCCCAATTTCTTGTTCGCATCTAAAGCACTGGGATTCAACTTAAGATAGGCGTCCCAATAGTCGATGGCAGCCTGCCATTCACTTTGTTTCATAGCAATCTCGCCCAATAAGGCGTTGATTCGCATGCTTTTTTTGTTTGACTCATAAATCTCACTGAGCATCTTTTTTGCCTGAGCCCACTGTCCGTTTCGGTAGTAACATTCACCCAGAATATTTTTCACATCGGCATCAGTTTCCTGTAGTTCCAGGGCCTTTTCCAGGTTTTTGGTAGCACCACCAATATCTTCCAATTCAAATTGCGTTTTTCCTAGATTATAGTAAGCTACAGCGTATAAAGGATCCAACAAAATACATTGCTTAAAATTGTCGCGTGCGGCAATAAAATTATTCTGAACCAGCTCGCAAACACCCAACCAATTGTATAACTCCGAACGTTTAGGATCTTTTTGTAAGATGAGCTGAAATTGCTCTTTAGCGGCATCATATCGTTTTAGAAAATAATGCGAGGCACCCAGATAATACATCGCCACTGTATCATTCGGATTGGCCGACAGGTATTTCTTATAACACCAGGCCGCGGAATCGAAACTTGACCGTTCTAAAAAGAAATTTCCTAACTGAAAAAGATCTTTGTACAACGCGGCGTCTGGCCTTGAATTACGCGGAATGGTAGCTGACGAAGCGTTGCCTCCTTTCACATCCCCGGCATTGGGAATAGCTACGTTGGGCCTTTGCCGCTGATTAGATCTATCGCCGGTTTCCAACCGCGATTTTCCATTTTTCTGATGATGACCTAATGAATCATGACAAGCTTTTAGCAGTTGCAGGGTTTCATCATCCTTACGATTTAGCGCGGCTGCCTTCTCCAAATCGTAAATCGCTTCCAAATAGTTTTTCTCGTGGTAATGGACTAATCCTAACGACTTATGATACTTAAAATCGTCGGTTTGGGCCCATAACGGAACCGAAAGAAAAAACGCAAAAAAAGCGGTCAACAGGCGCATCACGCCAGCAAGATAATGGCTTGATATCAAAAACACAAGTGAATTACCGCCTCTACCTTATTGTTCCGGCTTTTGTTCTGGAAGCCAGTGCCAATGATTTCCCTTGTAACCAATAATCCCAATATAAACCTGCTGCTTGCTGCATGTTTTCCAGCATAGCTTCATCCATACCTCCTACATAGGTGGAAGCCAGACCTATCCCTCGCCATAACCACGGATAATGTTCATCAGAGAATTTACTGATAAGTGGCAATAGCCCATCCACTTCACCCTTCGTATGATACCACAAACTGCGCCCAATACCTTGAAAATACCAGGGGAAATCATCGTTAGCCACCAAGGAGGAAACTTCCTGAAGCAAAATTGATTTACGGTAGCGCAGTGCGCCTTCATAATAGCCGATTCCGTCTAGTACACGGCTATGCATAGTTTCTGAAATCAATAACTTCACTTGATTCCAGGGCGTTCCTGTTTTTGCCAAAGCCCATCCAAGACCAACATGGATTTGCGCCTCATGACCCGGATTTGTTTCTTTCCAGGCTAACCATTCTACCAGTAATTGATGCTGATTGATATCCCGTTCAGCACAAGCATAAGCAGCGCCTTCATAGGCTACTGAAATAAAAACATCATCAGCATCAACTTCGTGCGAACGTCCGGAATAGCCTAACTGAAAAACCTCGCGGATGTGATCCATCCTATCGGCTATGAACATCATGTACTAAACCAATTCTTTCATTTGGTAGAACCACATCAGTTTCACATCATCCATAATTTCTTTTGAAGGAATCACGGCGCCTTCTGCTTCGGTACAAGCATTGTTATCCTTCTTCAATGAAAAAGTATATGGATTAACCGGCATATCTAAAGGTGTATCTTTTACTTCCGCGCTTACCAATTGGAAAGTAGCTGCTGCGATTTGTTCTAATTTCTTCAGATTGTCTTCCACCTTGGCCAATAGCTCCATCGGTTCATGTTGTTTTTCCAGGCCAATTTGAAACTCGCGCATATACAACAAATCGTAAGGGTCAATGTAGCGATTCTCAAAAATGGTAGTTTCCAGATCGCGCCAATCAAGGAACATATCCTGCATATTCTTGCTCAGCATGCCCAACCGATGTCCCAGGCCGTTTTCGTTGCCAAAAATGCGCTTGAGAATAGAGATGTTGGTAAATGCTTTATTCGTAAATAATAAACAATGCACTGCCCAATATACAGCCCAATCCCAGAAAATTTTGAACACCATAATTTGGGTATTACCCATCAAAGTATATTTATCGAGATATACCGGTAACCAGTTGTTTACCTGAGTGAGATAAGCTTGTTCATAAACTTTTGCCCGCAGTTCAATATCCTCGCCATCCAGATCTTTCATAATCAAATCAGACAGCCAGGTATTACACATAGAAATAAAATCGGTTCCCGGAGAATACAAAGGATCCAGGAATGCACCCGCCTCGCCAGTAACGCCCCAGCGCTCCTTGGCGCTGAATACGCGGCCCGTGTGGTGCGAATAATGTTTGAGTTGAAGGAAATCTAACAGGTTCGGTGTTTCGGGCGCTAACTTCTCATACGCCAATGGTTCATTTACTTTTAACCATTCCAGTGCCTTCTCATAAGTATTAAATGTATTCAACGGGTGAATTGCAGGATCAGCCACAATGCCAATACTTGTATTTTTTGAACCCAATGGAATAATCCATAACCAATATCCCTTATCCATGAAATGCACTGTACTCAAATAGCGCAATTTGGGGGCTAGTTGATTCCGCCAACTAGTGTCTTCACTCCAATGGTCTACGTCAATAACCCCTTTTAACCGCCACCACACGGCGTTGGCATGGTGCTCAGTGGTTGCCAAAAAGTCGAGCTTCTTCTTAATCAAACTGGCGCGACTAGCCGCATCGGCTACCCAACGACCAGTAACGGTATGCATTACCTCACCTTTCTTGTAAGTAACAGAATTAACTGTTCCGAATTCGATGTCCTTCACGTGTGCCCCTCTAATCAAAGTATTGCCCATTTCCTGGGTATGCTTCGCCATGTAATTTTCAAGTGTGCCGCGATCCAACTGGTGGCTTGGTACTACCAACCATTTCCTGGGTCCAAGCTCAACTCTTGAGGTAATGTCTTTCTTATTGTGTGATTTAAAGAAAAAACGCAGACCATGTTTAGGTAATTCATGCGCTTCTAAATAATCTTTCAATCCTAATACATGACGGAGGTAATAGCTGCCTAGCTCTACAGTTGACTCCCCAACCTTATGTGCTGCTGTTGGGGCGGCTTCTTGACTTTTTTCTAGAATCAGTATAGATGTTTCCGGGCGCTCTCTTTTAATTTGTATAGACAATGCCAATCCTGAAAGACCGCCTCCGGCGATGATTAAATCGTAATCTGTTTTCATCATATATTTTCAAATTAGTTTTTAGTGATATGGTTCCGAATTATAAAATTAATGCAGTTCAGGTTAAACTCCAATGCCAGATAACAACAATATGCTGCAATTCTTACCCCAATGGTGATTTAACAATAAAACGTGCCGAATGTTCGACGCCTCAACTGGATGTTGCAGCAATGCTTGAGGGATTTTTTGCGTCTTAATTAATTGAGCGCCAATCCATAACCCAATCGCCGAAGCGGTACAAAAGTCACCAGTGAGATGTTTGTAGAAAACATCTTTCCCTTTGAAAAGTTGTAGAACCGGCTGGTTAAGCAACTGATCTTTTTCATCATCGCCTCCACTCCCATTCACCACAACATCTATGTCATCAGTGCGCAATTGATGTTCCTTCAATAAATCCAAGATGGCCGCTTTTATGGGTTCACTTGACTTTGGCGCGTAAACGGTTCGCTGGCCACGCACGCGTGCATAACTGGAAGCCGTGCACGCAGCACCCAGCACAAAGAACGCCATTCCTTCACCTTGAAATGTACCTTGACCATCTGATTTAAACAATTGCAGATTGTTAATCAGTTTCCTTTTGTGCAATCCGGTTCGCTGTGCAATCACAAACTGCTCGCTATTGGTTTCGTCAAATGCACCCAGCAATATGCGTTTGTTGGTCTGATTTTCAATCTGCATCATCGCATCGTCAAGCGCATTTTCGAAGGCAAAACCTCGATGCACATAGGTGGTGTTGTAATTGTTGCAACCGAATTCCATCGCTATAGTGCCACCCACTGCATTATAGGTGCTTTGCATAAAAAAAGTAGGCGTCAGTTGCTTCTCCTTGTTTCCTAAAATTTCTATCAGAAACTTACTGGTATCGCTAATACATCCGTAGCCTGAGGAGGTAATGATTGCGTCTGGCATTTCCAGGGCAGCCTCAGTTGCGGCCATCTTAGCTGCAGCCAGGCCCGCCTTTAAGATGGTGCTCATTCGCCTAATCTTCACCGGGTGCACATATTGCTTGAAGTCTGGTGTTATAAAGCGAAGTACATTATCGTTATATTCCGAGATTTCCTGAAAGAAATTGTTTTCCCCAAAAGTTCTTTGCGGAGAAATAAGGCCAGCGCCCTGGATATAAACATCAAGCGCCATGGATGTGGTTAACTTTAGAAAACAATAAAGACGTATTACTCCCTCCGAATCCAAAGGAATTGGATAGCGCGTGGTTCACCTTGCCATTTCTTTGAATCTCTGTTACCGGTCGAATGTTTGTTTCCGGCATAGGCGTGGAAAAATTCATATTAGGGAAGATGATATCGTGTTGGATAGCCAAAATGGTGTAAATGGCTTCTACGGCACCGGCTGCGGCCAAAGTATGCCCGGTGAAAGGCTTGGTAGAACTAAACAATGGAACATGATCCGAAAACAATCGCTGGATGGCAAGTGCTTCACTTAAATCGTTGTTTTCTGTGGCGGTACCATGACAATTAATATAATCGATTTCGCTTTTGTCTAGTCCTGCCATGTCAACTGCGCGCTGCATCGACAAGAGCGCCCCGTCGCCATCTGGCGAGGAGGCTGTTTGATGATAAGCATCGTTTGAATTACTGTATCCCGATAATCTGGCCAACGCTTTTTTACCGAATTTCTTTACCATTTCTGCAGATTCCAACACCACATAACCGGCTCCTTCACCCAAATTTACACCGGCGCGGTTGGCATCAAATGGCTTGCTTGGTTGTTTATCGAGAATCATGAGTGAATTAAATCCGTTAATGGTGAACATGGATAACACATCCACACCACCGCAAATGACCCGATCTAATTTTCCATTTTTAATGAGTTCAGCGCCGAAAATTATGGCATTGGAAGCCGATGAGCAGGCAGTACTCACAGTGGAAATATAATCTGTAATGTCAAATTTATCAGCAATGCGCTCTGTGTGTTCACCCGTGTCGCTTACCTGCGCATAGGCGATGTAGGGACTTGGTTTTGATAGATCCATCAAATCGTCAATCTGCACTTCAAACTCCCGCATTCCACCTACGGTGGTAGAAGAAATCAACCCTGTTCTGGCCTCTCGAATATCTTCTATTCCAGCGTGCCCAAGTGCTTCCTTAACCGCAATAATACCAAGTTGGGCAGTTCTGGTGTAGCCGGAATTTTCCGGAACTCCGGCCAATTCGCAGCAAGCCGAATCACTTAACTTAATCTCACCAGCGGGTATGTGTGCAGCATGAATGGTATTCACCAATTCAATTTTCCCAATTCCGCTGCGCAACGAACAGAGCGCTTCAAAATTCTCATCAACGTTTTTACCGATGGCGGTGATGAGCCCCATTCCAGTTACAAAAATATCTGTCATTACAAGCCGCGCAAACTTAGGAAAATCTAAACGTCAACCACAGGCAAATGGTTCACGATTCTTAAAAAAATATAATCCACAACCCCATTGCTATACAAGAACATCTGGTTTATCAGGGATTACTTAATTTGCCGCTGAATATGAAAAAAGCAATTGTACTATTCACTACCATGGCGGTAGCCATTTCGGGATTCTCCAAGGGCACGGAAATAAAAATCATAGTGAAAGAACTGGCCAATTCCCCAATGATTTTGGCCAATTACTACGGCGACAAGCAATATGTAAAAGACACCATTCCTTTCGATGCTCAGGGAATAGCAGTAATCAAAGCAGATACGCAAATCCCTCCGGGCATTTATCTGGCCGTTTTTCCGAAGTTAGGCAACAAGTACTTTGAATTTGTATTGAATGAGCCAAAGTTTACATTGACTACTGACACCGCGGATCTTTCCGGGCATTTACGCGTAACAGGGTCTCCGGAAAACACCTTGTTTTACGACGATATGGTATTCCTGAACGACCAGCGCAAAAAATCAGAAGCCTTCAATGCTGCGTTCCGTTCTGCTGCAAACGATTCAGCTAAGAACGAAATCCGGGCAAAATTGAAGAAGGTTGATGATGAAGTTCGCAAGAAACGAGATGAAATCATCACAAAATACCCCACTTTTTTCTATGCGAAATTGTTGAAGTCAATGAAAGAAGTAGATGTACCGGAGCCACCCCGGGATTTAGTTGGCCGTTTAATTGACTCAGCCTGGAGCTGGCGCTTCTACAAAAATCACTACTGGGATAATTTCGATTTGCGAGATGATCGTTTGCTGCGCACGCCTATTTTTCACAATAAACTCTCTAATTGGTACACCCGCACCATCATCCAGGTTCCCGATAGCATTATTGCCGACGGCGATGTTTTGTTGAAGAAAATGGACCCCAAAACGGATTTGTTCAAGTACACTCTGGTGTATATGCTGAATGAAATGGCCAAGAGCAAAATCATGGGATTTGATGCTGTTTATGTTCATTTAGTAAAGGAATACTACTCTAAAGGATATGCTACTTGGGTAGATAGCACACAGCTATACAAAATCAATGAGCGCGGAAGAATTTTGGAGCCGCTGTTGTTGGGTAAAAAAGCCAGAAATATCACCCTTGCAGATACTACACTGAAAACCTTTCACTCAGTATACGACCTCAAAAACCGGTTCGTAGTAATCTGCTTCTGGGACCCGGATTGCAGTCACTGCAAAAAGGAAGTACCCAAATTGGCTGAGTCTTACCACAAAATGAAATCAGAAGGAATAGACATTGAAGTTTTTGCGCCTTCCATTATGAGTATTGAAGAAATGAGTAAATGGACGCAATTCATTCGCGATAACAAAATGGATTGGATTAACGTTGGCGATCCTTATCACCAAAACAACTTCCGTTTTGAATGGGACATTCAATCTACACCTCAGATTTATATTCTTGATAAAGACCGGAAAATCATCGCCAAACGTATTGGCGCAGAGCAGGTTGAGGATTTCATCAGACATGAAATCAATCCTTCGTACCGACCTAAAAATCCGCCGATAATCAACGATAATAATCCGGAAGAATTGCACTAACCGGTTGGCGACCTATTTACAACACACTAACCAATTCCTGTTTACAACCTGAACGCTTTGCCGCTTGATGGTTACCTATTTTCGGGCTTGTTAAATCAAGCTCAATATGAAAAAAGATTGGCATCTGTTATTGATAGAAGATAATCCGGCAGACATGCGCCTAATGTTGGAAGCCCAGCGCGAAGCCGGATTGGATGGTTTGGTCATTACCTCAATGGCTTATGATGGAGAGGAAGCGTTTGCTTTGTTGGATGAGGCTAAGGCTAAGGGGCAGTATTTCGATATGATTTTATTGGATCTGAACATGCCGAAAATCAGCGGTAAAGAAATTCTTTCTGCAATAAAAACAGAGCCCCTTCACGACAACACCAAGGTATTTGTTCTAACCAATAGCGACTACAAAAATGATATGGTAGAATGCTACAACCTGAAAGCCGATGCCTATATCCAGAAGCCGACAGATTTTAAACGACTGGTTGATTTCTTCAGTTGCGTGAAAAACTCGATCATCACCAACCAGCGTTTATCAGTTTTACAAATAGAACGCAGTTATTACGAAGAACTAGCCGGTCAGGCGTAGTTTATCTACTTATCACCAACTTCCTATTCAAAAGAATCTTACTATCATACCCAGCCTGAATTAAGTAAATGCCATTGGGTAAATTATCAACTGGAACATCCAGCCCGGTATTATTTGTCTTTATATCAATCAAATTCTGACCGCTAATGGTCAACACCTGAATTATACTTGACAGGGGTAAATCACTGAATCTAACTACTTCCTGATCGCGCAAATGAACCATTTGAGCAGTTACTTCATCATACGCGGCAATACCATTCGCGCTACAACTGTCGATGTGACTAAATTGTTCGAAGAAATTCTTCATATAAAGCACCGCAACCTGAGCGCATGGGGTGTGGTCTAATGCCGGATTAACATCAATGGTATCACATTGTGCGCATCCGTTGGCCTTGAAATGCTGCACTAACACAGCCGCATTTTTGGGTGACACCCGTGTATCTTTTCCACAAAATAAAATTTGTACCGGGCATTCCGGTTTCCAATCATAAACATCATTATCCCTTAATGCAACTCTGAAAAAGTGATTTTGGTTATTGATGAAAGAATCAATGACCTCTGGCCGGAACAGATGCTTAGGAACCTGGGGTGCTTTGGCATTAATAGTTCCAATTCCCGTGTTGCCATTGAACAACGGCGGCAACAACGTATCATATGGATGGGCGATTACATCTGAATCTACAGAGAAGAAATTATAAACCCCTTTCCAGCCATAAACCAGATAAGGTAAGTACGATGGTTCAGGATAAACAGAGTCGCTTAACATCACATCTACCATTACGCCCGACATATCATAAGCACCACTCATAGGCACTGCCGCAGTAACGGTAAACTCATTACTCAATTGTTGTTGAATCAACCTATGGGCCGCAACACAAGCATGTCCTCCTTGAGAATAGCCCGTGAGAAATAACTGATCATTCAATTTGAAAAGCAAACTATCCTGTGCATCCCGCGTGGCTCGCAGCATATCTACAACAGAGGTAGCTTCACTGTGCGCGTGTTGGTATGGATGCAAGCCCGGGCCATCACCCAAACCAAGATAATCGGGCAATACGGCGACATAGCCCAAACCGCCCATCACCAGGCCAATTAGCGGCTCAGCGCCCCGCATCCGTGATGGCGCATCACTTTTCTTTGTAGTGGTACCATGGGCATAACAACCTAAGGGAAACTTACAGCCCACTCCTTTTGGAATAATCATGAGTCCAGAAGCAATGGTAGCGGTACTATCAGGATTTACGGTGTTATAGATGATCCTGTAAGCATCTACCCCGCGCTGAATGTTGAGTAAGGTAGATGGAACGCCATTCGCATCAAGCGTACTATCTAATTGTTGGGCGGTAAAGGAGCGGAAAAAATAAATACGACTCAGATGTTGTGCCTCGCACCCTAAAGTCACCAAACAAAGTAAAGACAGTACTAGTTTTTTCATGGAAATCTACTTTCCAACGAATATAATATTCTTCATGGTTTATCGGTCAACCTGAAAACTTTTTTACCTTGCGCATCATCAAAGTAATAACATGGAGCGTTTTACGGGTATTCTGGGAATCGTTTTGATTTTAGGTGTAGCCTATCTTTTTTCCAATAATAGAAAGGCCATTAACTTTCGGTTGGTTCTTAGTGGATTGGCGTTACAGATTACGCTAGCCGTGTTAGTTTTGAGAGTACCGCCGGTTAAGCGTTTTTTCCAATTTCTGGGTCATGGCATGGAGAAAATTGAGGCTTTCGCGCGTGAGGGGGCTTCTTTTGTATACGGCGGCATAGCTGCGGTAACCGCTTCTGGTACCGTACAGGATTTCAGAATTCCCGGGAGTTTTGTTTTTGCGTTCAGTATTCCGGCAACGATCATTCTGGTGTGTGTTATCGTGAATATTTTTTACCACTATGGACTGATGCAACGACTGGTAATGTTTATTGCCAGAGGCGTTCACTTTATTATGGGCGCCAGCGGATCAGAAACGCTCTCCAATGTGGCTAGTGCCTTTGTGGGGCAAGTAGAAGCACAGGTGATGATTAGGCCGTACCTTCAAGGGATGACGAGAAGCGAACTGCTCACTTCAATGGCCGGAAGTATGGCATGTATTTCAGGCGGAATTTTGGTGATTTATGTGAACATGGGCGTTCCTGCAGAATACCTTTTGGCAGCCAGTTTGATGGCAGCACCGGCTGCCATCGTGATTTCAAAAATCATCTATCCCGAGACGGAAGTTTCGCAAACAAAAGGTAAGGTTTCCATCGAGGTGAAAACAAACTTTTCTAACATCATCGACGCCATTTCTCATGGTGCTGCTGACGGCATGAAAATTTCAATCAACGTTATCGCTATGCTGGTTGGATTCATTGCTTTGATTGCATTAGTAAACTACCTTTTAGGTAAGTTGAATATGCTGGCCGGACAACCGCTGCCCGAGTTTAATCTCAATACCATCTTCAGTTACATTTTTGCGCCATTTGCTTTTTGTATGGGGGTTCCGGCAAATGAAGTGTTTAAAGTAGCCGGCTTAATGGGACAAAAACTAAGTATCAACGAATTCGTAGCTTATCTCAACTTAACCGCAATGAAAACACAACTCAGTCCGAAAACCCTGGCCATAGCCAGTTTCGCTTTGTGTGGCTTTGCCAATTTTAGTTCTGTTGGTATTCAAATTGGTGGAATCGGAGAACTAGCGCCCGAGCGCCGCACTGATCTGGCACAATTGGGTATGCGGGCTTTATTATGCGGTACGCTGGCCTCTTATCTCAGCGCAACTATTGCGGGTATTTTGTTCTAAACAGATGGTTCGCTTCCTTCCTGAACCTGAACATCAACCGGTATTTGTAAACTTCCTTCCAACCGCGTTTGGCCTGGCCTTGGTGCGCACTTGCGAATCCGGCATATTATCCATTGATCTGAGTGATGATCAATTAGCGGCATCTGAATTACTAAAAAACAACTACGCTACCGAAACCTATTTGTTTGAGGCGAATAGCTGGTTTGAAAAGATTCAAAGCCTTTTTCATGATGGGTTATCTCAAGATTTCACCGTTTGTGTATCAGGCACTCCATTTCAGTTGCAAGTGTGGCAAGCACTCACCAAAATTCCATTTGGAGGCACGGTTACCTACGGGAAGCTGGCGCAATCCCTTCTATAGCCTGCTACGGCTGCCAGAGCAATTGGTTCTGCAGTGGGGCAAAATCCGGTGGCAATGGTTATTCCTTGTCATCGAGTGGTACCCGCCAACGGGCATCTTACCGGTTTTCGATGGGGAACAGAAAGAAAACGGCAACTATTGCAGCATGAAGGTGCGCAATTATTTTAGCCATCAGCGCACTTGGCCGCAAAGGGAATTCTGTTACTTTAGCCGCTATGAGTACGAATCTGGAGTTCAACAAAAACGAAGATAAAATGAAACTGCAGCTAGCCGAAATCAGGCAGTTGGCAGAACAGATTAAGCTAGGGGGAGGAAAGAAAAGTATCGATCGACATAAAGAAAAAGGGAAACTTACTGCCCGTGAACGCATAGAGCTATTGCTGGATAAAAACAAACCATCGTTAGAAATTGGTTTGTTTGCAGCTCATGATATGTATCCGGAACAAGGAGGCTGTCCGGGTGCAGGCGTTGTTACCATTGTGGGATATGTAAAAGGTAGGTTATGCATGATTGTTGCCAACGATGCCACTGTTAAGGCAGGTGCCTGGTTTCCCATGACTGGCAAAAAGAACCTTCGCGCACAGGAAATTGCCATGGAAAATCGCATTCCCATCATCTACCTGGTGGATAGCGCCGGTGCGTTCTTGCCGATGCAAGATGAAATCTTCCCAGATAAAGAGAATTTCGGCAGAATATTTAGAAACAATGCGGTCATGTCAAGTGAAGGTATTCCTCAGATTGCAGCCATCATGGGCAGTTGTGTTGCAGGTGGGGCTTATCTCCCAATTATGAGTGATGAGGCCTTGATTGTTGAAGGAACCGGTTCGGTTTTTCTTGCGGGCTCCTACTTGGTTAAATCTGCAATTGGTGAAGATATAGATAACGAAAGTTTGGGCGGTGCCGCTATGCACAGTGAAATCAGCGGGGTAACTGATTACAAAATGAAGAACGATGAGGAATGTCTGGCCAAAATCAGAGCGCTGGTAGATAAAATGGGCGAAAGGCAGAAGGCCGGATTCGACCGTATAGAGCCGCAAAAGCCAACATTGCCACAAGAAGATATTTATGGCATCATTCCAGAAGATAGTTCCAAGCAATATGATATGCTGGAAGTGATTAAGCGACTGGTGGATAACAGTGAAATTGAATTGTATAAAGAAGAATATGGCAAAAGTTTGATCTGTGGATATGCCCGCATCGACGGATGGGCAGTGGGCATTGTTGCCAACCAAAGAAAAGTGATGAAGACCAAGAAGGGCGAAATGCAATTCGGCGGTGTCATCTACAGTGATAGCGCCGACAAAGCCGCTCGATTCATCATGAATTGTAATCAGAAGCGCATTCCCCTGGTATTTCTGCAGGATGTCACCGGCTTCATGGTAGGCAGCAGAAGTGAACAAGGAGGTATCATAAAAGATGGAGCAAAATTAGTGAACGCCGTATCTAATTCGGTGGTACCAAAATTTACCATCATCGTGGGAAATTCGTATGGCGCCGGCAATTATGCCATGTGCGGAAAAGCCTATGACCCCCGATTGATTTATGCCTGGCCCGGTTCCAAAATTGCTGTTATGGGTGGAGAGCAAGCCGCCAAAACTATGGTGCAGATTCAGGTGCAGCAAGCAAAGGCAAAAGGTCAAGAAGTGGATGCAGAGGCAGAAAAGGAGTTATTCAATAAAATAAAGGCCCGGTATGATAAAACGCTGGATCCGAAATATGCCGCAGCCAGATTATGGACAGACGGCATTATCGACCCGCTGGAAACAAGAAAGGTTATTTCAATGGGAATAGAAATGGCCAACCAGGCACCGATTACGAAAAACTTCAGCGTTGGGGTAATCCAAACCTGATTAGTCGTTAATTGACGTCCTCATCGAAGTTTGCGTGAATTACAAAACAAGCAGAGAACCTGTTAATCTTGCGTAGGAAACGAACTATAGTCAACCTTATAGCTGCTGATGATATTGATGTTTTCACCTCCATTCTTCATTCTGTTACTATTGTATGCAACCAACACTATTTACACTTCAGCACGGCAAACTGGGCAGCATGTAATTCAAGTCTGGTAAAACGAAACTTTGCTTTCAACAGCAGTTATTGGTTCTTCTTCACTACAACGGGTAATCCTTAATTACCGTAATTTTAAGGTCATACTTATTGGCTGTTGCGGCATCTTTTACCCCAGAAATAATCAGGCTGTGCGAGCTAATGGAGTTGAATTTCACTGTATCAGCAACCAAAACACGACCATTGTCATCAACGGCCTCAGCGTAGTATGCGCCGGGTTCAACCTCCAGATAATCGGTATATTTTAGATACGCTGTGGCTGAAAATTTAGGGGTGCCATACAACCGTACCGCCACGGATTTATTGTTTCCCAGCAGGTTAACCATTCTTACATAACTTTTATAACCACTTACGCCAAATGGCGTCTCTAATACCAACAAATCCGGTTTTAGAACACTGTAGGTTGTAAATACATTATAGGACTTATAGTTCGCCAGATTGATGGTGGTATTAATCCATGTATTTGGCGAAGTAGCACTTTTTACAACCAGATTTTGGGAGCCATCATTATCATAAACGTAATCGATAAAGGGCCCGGTTTGCCTGTAGGCAACAGGCTTACCTGATAGCACCCAATTATCTATGTTCGCCCACAAGCTATCAGAATCAGCCATAAAATTGCAAAACCGAACTAAGGGCTTTTGATCATGCTTTTGGCATGCGCCCAGGCCCAATAATACAAATGACAATAGGGTATACAAAGCAAATGGTGAACGAGATTTCATAGCCTAATTTTAAATCGGAATCTACAACTTTTTTCTGCTGAATTCACTTACTAAAATACCAGCGGCAACAGCCACGTTCAACGACTCCGCTTGCCCGAATCGCGGAATTGATATTTGATGTGTGATATAGGTGCTCATATCCTCACTGATGCCATTGGCTTCATTACCTAGCAACAAAACACCTTCAGGCTTTACGTTTTCCTGATATATAGATTGACCATCCATGACTGCACCAAAGACGTCGGGACGTTCCGTTTCAAACAAATTTTTCAAAGAAACTTGCTCGTAGGCAACTCGGAACAATGATCCTTTGGCCGCCGAAACCGTTTTGGGATTGAAAATATCTACTGAGTTTTCCGAGAAAAACACCCCGTCTAAACCAAACCAATCGGCAATTCGAAGTATTGTTCCGGCATTACCCGGATCGTTAATACCATCACAGGCAATATACCACCCACCCTTCCTGTAAATTTTTTGCGCCGCTGGTATTAGCGCCACTGCGATAACCTCATCAGGTTCCGACATAGTGGATAGTCGACGCAATTCCTCCTGAGACACCAGCTCTACAGGCGCTTTGGCATGGTTTTTCCAATCATGTGTAGCATATACCGTGTCGATTTGAAATGAACTATTTATTAACTCCGCCACCGACTTCTGCCCTTCCACTAAAAATTTGCCATACATTTGACGGAATTTTTTCTGATGAAGTGCGGTAACCGATCGTATCGTTGCTTTGGATAAGGACATGAACATTCAAGTTTCAATCTTCAAAGGTATTATTTACCTGATGGCGGCCATACTGCTGCTGTCGGTTTCTTCGTGCCATGTAACTAAAAAGTTCAGGGAAGGAGAAACTTTGTTGGTGCGCAACAAAGTGAAGTTCATTTCCGCTAAGAAGATTCCTGAGCAAAGTAAAGTTTGGGAAGACCTGACGCACATCGCCGCCCAACGCCCCAATACCAAGGTTTTTGGTTTTCTTCCTTTGAAATTGTGGTTGTATTCTTCTGCCAATCAAGACAAGGAAACAAAGTTCAGGTGGTGGATAAAAAATAAAGTGGGTGAGCCACCGGTCATTTTCGATAATGACGCCACCGATAAGAGCGACCGCTCAATTTTAAATTATATGCAGAACTACGGTTACCTCAATGCCAGAGTGACGCATGTGGTAGTGACGCGTAAAAAGAAGACAACCGTAACTTATACCGTAGATGCCGGGACACCGTGGAAATTCGGCGATATTGAATTTCCTTCCAGCCCTTTCAAAACCGATAGTTTCACACAACTGAAAAAACCATTCACTTTAATCAGAAAAGGTGACCGATTCGATGTTACGAAACTAAAAGCGGAAAGAGAGCGAATAGAAACAGATCTTAAAAATGCCGGCTTCTACTATTTCACACGCGACTTTCTCACTTTTGATCTCGATACCACCAAATCACCCTTTACCGTGAATGTCAAGGAGCGCATTTTGCAGCCTTCCGATTCCGTAATTCACCAGCAATATTCACTAAACGATTTTTTCATATCTACGGAAACTGCTCCAGACAGAAAACACTTACATATTGATACCATCACCCAAAATGAGTTTCACTTCATTCAGCGAAAAAAAATCGTGAAATACAGCGTTATACAAGATGCCATATTTTTTAAACGCGGACAGTTATATTCCAAGGAAAATTATACCAAAACGCTGAGGCGATTTGGTGACTTAGGTGCTTACAAATTCATTACGATAGATTATGTTAAGAATCCAACCAAGGACAAGGCGTTAGATGTATTAGTGAGTTTGGTACCTGCAAAAAAACAAACTGTTTCGGCGGATGTTCAAGCCAATGTAAACCTGGAAGGTTTTTTTGGAATGGCCGCATCGCTAAGTTACAAAAACAGAAATCTATTCAAGCGATCAGATTTATTCTCAGTTGATTTAACCACCGGGGTTCAATTCCAGTATGGCAGAAACGAACCTGTGAGTTTAATCACCACCGACTTCAGCGCCAATGTTTCCTACTATTTCGCCAAATTCTTGTTTCCGTTCATCAACAAAGAATACTTCAAAGACAAAAGCCCAAAAACGCGAATCAGTCTGCGATATGCGTTTGAAAATCGCTATGACTTTGATACCATTGATGCTACTGGAAGAAGCTATCATCGGGTATTCTTCTACACCTTGCATAGCTTCAATGCTACCTTTGGTTACGAATGGAATCAAAACGCCTTCAAACGGCATTTACTGAATCCGATCAGCTTCAGTTTATTTCTCATCCCTAAAAAAGGTATTTCATTTGTTGAGCGACTTGCCGGCAATCCTTCCTTAGCCAGTAGTTATCAGGAACAATTCATTTTTGGGCCTAACTATACCTTCATTTACAATAATCAACGCACTAAAAATGATAAGAAGAACCTGTATTTCCGAACTACCGTAGAAACAGCAGGTAACGTGCTCATGGCTGGATTTTCTCTAGCTAACATCGGTAAGAACAATCCCCCACCGTATAAAATTGGCAACCTGGAATTTTCGGAATTTGTGCGTGGTGAATTTGACCTCCGCGGGTTCTATAAACTGAATAATCACAGTAGTTTTGCTGGACGATCCTACTTAGGGGTGGCTTATGCCTACGGCAACTCAAAAACCATCCCCTTTGTAAAACAGTTTTTTGTAGGTGGCCCAAACAGTCTTAGGGGATTTTTGGTTCGGGAAATTGGCCCGGGAAGTTATGTGAATCCGTTGGGTGTTCAGAGTAACCGGGTGTTTAGCTTTTTCAATCAAACGGGCGACCTTAAAATTGAGTTAAATGGAGAATTCCGGTTTGATATCTATAAATGGTTGAAATCAGCTCTTTTTATGGATGTAGGAAACGTTTGGCTGATCAGGAAGGATGATACGCGTCCATTAGGGAATTTTGCCTTTAATCGCTTCTGGAACGAGTTTGCAGTAGATATAGGCGCTGGCATACGGCTAGATTTCAATTTCTTCGTAGTTCGCTTTGATTATGGTATTCCGATTCGCGATCCGCGAATTCAAAGCAACAACAAATGGACCATTCAACAAGGCCAGTTTAATTTAGCAATTGGTTATCCATTTTAGTTGATGGTTCTCAACTTTTGCGCCTTCAGGGAAGGGCAAATAAAAAAGGGCTCGTGATGAGCCCTTTTCTATTATTATGATTTGGATTACGCTTCAGCTGAAGTGTCTCCGCTTTCCGTACTGTCTTTCTTAGCAGCGGCCTTCTTTTTAGAAGTACCAGCAGTGCTACGACGGGTTTTCTTCTTAGGCTCAGCAGCCTTGGCAGCGTTTTTATTTTGCGTGTAGATTTCATTGAAGTCTACCAACTCAATCATCGCCATTTCCGCAGCATCACCAGCGCGGAAACCCGTTTTGATGATACGGGTGTAACCACCCGGACGATCGGCAATTTTGCCGGAAATCGGTCCAAAAAGTTCTTTGATAGAATCCTTATCACGCAGGTAGCTGAACACAATACGACGACTGTGGGTGCTATCTGTTTTAGATTTGGTAAGTAGTGGTTCTACATAACCGCGAAGTGCTTTAGCTTTAGCCAAAGTGGTAAAAATGCGCTTGTAGCGAATCAAGGCGTTAGCCATGTTCATCATCAGGGCATGACGGTGCGCCGTCTTGCGGCCTAAATTATTGACTTTATCTCCGTGTCTCATTGCAAATTATTTGTGGCAGTTGAATTAAGCTTCGTCTAGTTTAAGTTTTGACAGATCCATTCCGAAACTGAGTCCTTTCTCGTGCAGCAGTGCCTCAATTTCCACTAACGATTTCTTACCGAAATTGCGGAATTTCAGCAGGTCGTTGGTATTGAAAGATACCAATTCTTCCAGTGAATTAATCTTTGCAGCTTTCAGGCAGTTAAATGCGCGAACGGAAAGATCCAAATCTTCCAATGGCGTTTTCAGCATTTTGCGCAAGTGCAACAGGTGCTCATCTACCATCTCAGTAGATTCGGCTTGAGGTGCATCAAAAGAAATGTGCTCGTCAGTAATCAGCATCATGTGCTGAATCAGGATGCGAGATGCTTCCTTCACCGCTTCTTCCGGATGAATAGTACCATCAGTGCTGATATCCAGAATCAATTTTTCAAAGTCAACACGCTGGTCAACCCGGAAATTCTCAACAGAATACTTCACGTTTTTGATTGGCGTATAAATCGCATCGATAGCGATGTAGCCATGTACCGGAGAGTTGGTTTCATCGGCTGGAACATAACCTCGACCTTTAGTGATGGTCAACTCCACTTCCAGGTTTACGTTACCGCTCATGTGGCAAATCACCATATCAGGATTCATGACCTGATAGACGTTGGTATGTTTTTCAATGTCTTCAGCACGGAAGGCATCTTTGCCCTTCAGGGAAATGTAGATTTTCTCTGCACCTGCATCGTCATCCATTACCTTTTTCAGACGTACCTGCTTCAGATTCAACACGATTTCAGTAACGTCTTCTATTACTCCTTTAATAGTTGAAAACTCGTGATCTACACCGCTGATTTTCACACCGCTGATAGCGTAGCCTTCCAAAGAAGATAACAACACACGGCGAAGCGCATTACCAATGGTAACACCAAAGCCCGGTTCAAGGGGTTTGAATTCGAAAACGCCTTCAAAATCAGTCGCTTTCTGTAAAGAAATTTTATCAGGTTTTTGGAAACTTAAAATGGCCATTATATGCTGAATTAGTTTTGTTAATTATTTCGAGTACAATTCCACGATCAACTGTTCGTTGATATTTTCCGGAATTTGATCGCGCTCAGGGAAATCAACGAAGGTTCCTTCTACTGCTTTTTCATCAATAGCCAACCAGTTGAATTTTTTGCCGCGGCCAGCCATTGAAGTGGCAACAACTTCCAGACTCTTAGAGCGTTCGCGAATGGCAACTTTGTCGCCCGGGCGCAGGATATACGAAGCGATGTTAACCACTTCCCCATTCACAGTTACATGCTTGTGACCAACCAATTGACGGGCTTGAGCACGGCTTTTGGCGAATCCCATACGGAAAACGGCATTATCCAACCGTGCTTCCAACAATTTCAATAAATTTTCACCAGTAACACCTTTGCGGCGTGCGGCTTTTTCAAACAAATTACGGAACTGGCGCTCCAGCAAGCCGTATGTATATTTTGCTTTTTGCTTTTCTGCCAACTGGATAGCGTATTCAGATGGTTGCTTACGCTTCTTTGATAGGCCGTGCTGACCTGGAGCGTAGTTGCGTTTATCGAAATACTTATCGGCACCGTAAATCGCTTCACCGAATTTACGGGCAATTTTTGTTTTTGGTCCTATATATCTTGCCATAGCTTCTTCTTTTATTTTGGGTTATACACGACGGGTTTTCGGCGGACGACAACCGTTGTGAGGAATTGGCGTGGTATCGTTAATCACCGTAACTTCGATTCCGGAACCCAGAATAGCGCGAATAGCGCTTTCACGTCCGGCACCTGGTCCTTTAACAAACACTTCTACTTTACGTAAACCTGCTTCAAAGGCCACTTTTCCTGCTTCGCTGGAAGCCAGCTGGGCAGCGTATGGCGTATTTTTCTTTGATCCTCGGAAACCTACTTTACCAGCACTTGACCAGCTAATAGTCTGTCCATCCAGATTAGTATAAGTAACGATAATGTTGTTGAACGTGGCGTTCAGAAAGCACTTCCCTTCGGAGCTCACTTTTACGACCCGCTTTTTTGCCTTTGCTTTGGCGCTGTTGGCACCAGATGCCTGTTGTTGTTTAGCCATTTTATTTTCAGAATCTACTTTAGTGATTACTTGGTTACCATTTTCTTATTGGCAACTGTCTTACGCTTACCTTTGCGGGTACGGGCATTAGTAATAGTACGCTGACCACGAACCGGCAATCCTTTACGGTGGCGGATACCACGGTAAGAACCGATATCCTGCAAACGCTTGATATTTTGTTGCACTTCACCGCGCAATTCACCTTCCACCTTCAAATTAGAAGATATATAGTTCAGAATACCGTTCACCTGCTCATCGGTCCAGTCTTTCACCTTGGTTTCAGGTTCAATACCAGCCGATGCCAGAATTTTCTTGGCGGTGGTGCGGCCAATACCATATATATAGGTCAGGCCAATCGCCCCCTGTTTGTTTTTCGGTAAATCTACCCCGGAAATACGTGCCATGCTTATGATTCGATTTTAGTTATTATCCCTGACGTTGCTTGAACTTCGGATTCTTCTTATTAATTACATACACCACACCTTTTCTGCGAACAATTTTGCAGTCGGCGCTTCTTTTCTTAACGGATGCCCTTACTTTCATCTTTGTTTTATTTATAACGGAATGTTATTCTGCCTTTATTTAAATCATATGGGCTCATTTCCACTTTGACGCGGTCGCCCGGTAATATCTTAATATAGTTCATGCGCATCTTTCCTGAAATATGACAAATGATCTCATGCGCATTCTCTAATTTCACCCGAAACATGGCGTTGCTCAACGATTCTACAATCGTTCCGTCTTGTTCAATAAGGTCTTGCTTAGCCATTTTTTAGGTACCCTTTTTTCAAAAGGACTGCAAATATAAAACTTATCCACATGATTCAAAAAATATTTTTACAGAAAGTAATCCACAATCCTGTCGTTAGTTCAAAAACTAAGTCCCCCATCAACCCATTTTGATAACCGTTTCCTATATATGTATGAAAGAAATATTTGCAATTTCCGCATCTGTTTATATCTTCGCGCTCTGAAAAAATAAACCAAGTCAAGCAATAACGATGAAACTGACTAAAGAAAGCAAGCAAAATCTGTTCAATACCTTCGGCGGTGCCGCTAAGAATACCGGCTCAACAGAAGGCCAAATCGCCCTGTTCACAGAGCGCATCAACCACATTTCAGAGCATCTGAAAACTAACCGGAAAGACCATTCCAGCACGCGTTCGTTGCTGATCATGGTAGGTAAACGCCGCCGGTTGCTTAACTATCTGGCCAAGCAAGACCTGAATGGCTACCGCGCGTTGATCGAAAAACTCAATATCCGTAAGTAATGTTGAGGGCTGGTGCACACCGGCCCTTTTTTATTCCGGCCCTGTGCCGTTTACCACGTATTTAATTCAATAATTATAACATTCCGGCAATCCGCCGGATTCAAAACAACACCAATGAATGTAGTTAAAAAAACAATCGACCTTGGCGGTGGACGCCTGGTAGAGGTTGAAACCGGAAAATTGGCTAAACAAGCCGATGGATCTGTAGTAGTAAAATATGGCAATACCATGTTGCTGGCTACAGTATGCGCCGACAAAGACGCTAAGGAAGGCGTAGATTTTATGCCGTTAACCGTGGAATATCAGGAAAAATTTGCCGCAGCCGGTAAGTATCCTGGTGGCTTCATTAAACGCGAAACCCGCCCAAGTGAAAATGAAATCCTGATTTCTCGTCTGGTTGACCGCGCGCTTCGCCCGCTATTCCCGGATGATTTCCACGCTAACGTGGTGGTTCAAATCACCTTAATCTCATCTGACAATAACGAATTACCTGATGCATTGGCCTGTTTGGCTGCTGGATCAGCTCTGGCTGTGTCTGATATTCCGTTCGGCGGGCCAATTTCAGAAGTACGCGTTGCCAAGATTGATGGTCAGTTAATCATCAATCCAAACCGCGAGGCACTGGCATCTGCAGGTACTACAATTGATTTGATTGTGGCTGCTACAGAAAAATCAATCGTAATGGTTGAAGGCGAAATGAGCGAAGTTAGCGAAGCCGAAATGGTGGAAGCTATCGCCTTTGCGCATGAAGCTATAAAAAAGCAGGTAGCCATGATGAATGAGCTTACTGCGGCTACCGGAAAAACAGTTAAACGCACGTACGAGCATGAAAAGCACGACGAAGATCTGAAAAAGCGGGTTACCGACTTTGCTTATGAAAAATTTGTGGGCATTGCTTCTATGGGGCTGGCCGACAAACACAAGCGCGGTGAATTGTTTGATGCTGTTGAAACAGAATTTAAGGCGCAATTCACAGAGGAAGAGCTGAAAGAAAAAGCATTCCTGATTGGCCAGTATATGCACAAGGCACAAAAAGATGCGGTGCGCTGGGTCATGATGCACAAACAGATTCGTCTTGATGGACGCAAAATGAATGAAGTCCGCCCAATCTGGTGCGAGGTGGGTTACCTGCCTTCCCCTCACGGTTCAGCCATTTTTACTCGCGGTGAAACACAATCACTCACTACTGTAACACTGGGTACTTCGCAAGATGCTCAGGAGGTAGATGGTGTGGTGATTTCCGGAGAGAAAAAGTTCATGTTGAATTACAATTTCCCGCCATTTAGCACGGGCGAAGCACGCACCCCGCGCGCTCAAAGCCGTCGCGAAGTGGGTCACGGTAATCTGGCTTTCCGCGCGGTTGAAAAAGTAATGCCGAAAGATCTGCCTTATGTGGTTCGCGTAGTGAGCGATATTCTGGAATCAAACGGTTCCTCTTCTATGGCCACGGTTTGCGCCGCTACCCTTGCGTTGATGGATGCCGGTATCCAAATTACTGCTCCGGTTTCGGGTATTGCCATGGGTCTGGTAACCGACTCTTCAGGTAAATATGCTATTCTGAGTGATATCCTGGGTGATGAAGACCACCTTGGCGATATGGACTTTAAGGTGTGCGGCACGGCAAAGGGTATTACTGCCTGCCAAATGGACATCAAAATTGATGGATTGTCGAAAGAATTGCTCACTCAGGCTCTGGAACAAGCCCGCGAGGGTCGCGCCCATATTTTGGGAGAATTGTTGAAAACACAGGCTGCACCTAATCCAACTTACAAGCCTCACGCGCCAAAAATTGAAGTCATTTACATAGACGGAGAATATATCGGCGCCATCATCGGACCCGGAGGTAAAATCATCCAGGAAATGCAAAAAACTACGGGTACTACTATCACCATTACAGAAGAAGGTAATAAAGGTCGCGTAGAAGTATTTGGCCCGAATGCCGCCAGCGTGGATGGCGCTATGCGCAAAATTAGGGGGATTGTAGCAGTTCCGGAAGTTGGTGAAGTTTACGACGCAACGGTGAAGTCAATCATGCCATACGGCGCATTCGTAGAATTCATGCCAGGTAAGCAAGGATTACTGCACATTTCAGAAATCTCTAACAAACGGTTGGAAACTATGGAAGGTGTACTGAAGGAGAACGAACAAATCAAAGTAAAGCTGCTGGATATCGATAAGAAAACCGGAAAATTCCGTTTATCAAGAAAGGTATTGCTGGAAGAAGGCAAGTAAGCTATCTTCGCTGCATGCGATATTTATTCTTTGCCTTTTTACTGTGCCTTGCAACTTTAAGTTCTTGCAATAAAGCCTGTAATCCCGAGTGCTACGCACAAGGCGGTGATTGCGACGGTAAAACAGGAACTTGTAAGTGCAAGGCGCAGTACTTTAGAGCCGATTGCAGCAAGCTTTGTCCATACGGCAAAGAAGGTGACAGCTGTGAAATTCTTTCTAAAACAAAATTCATAGGCACCTGGAATTGCAAGACCAAGGCCGGCACTGCCTCAGGAGCAACTGTTAATCATTTGCTGGAGATAACTTCTGAGCCGTACTTCACCGACATCAAGGTGTATAATGTGAATGATGAGCAGTATTATTTTAACGGTGCCATGCATGGCACGCAGTTGTTTGAAGCATTACAACAACCGGCACTGGATGGTTTGGGGAAACAAGTTGGCCTTGTAGATGCCAGCGGGCAATTGAAAGATGGCGTTTTAAAACTAAACGTCACAAAAGACGGCCTGAATTACTTCTGCGATTGTACCAAGCAGTGATGCGTCAAACAGTTCCCGTAATTTATCAGGACAAAGATATAGTGGTGGTGAATAAACCTGCCGGCATTACCGTTATACCAGAACGTTTCGATACCGAAAAAAAATCTGTTCAGCATTTATTAGAAGATACTTTTGGCAAACTGTTCGTTGTTCACCGAATTGACCGAGATACCACGGGCGTTCTATGTTTCGCCAGAAATGAAGCTGCACATCGTTCCTTATCGATGCAGTTTGAGAATAGGGCCACCAGGAAGGAATACGCTGTAATTGTAAGAGGTCAATTGGCCGGAACTTCTGGCACCATTGATTCTCCTATCTTAGAAAACCCCCGTCATGCCGGAACGATGATGGTACATCCTAAAGGCAAAGAGGCATTGACGCTTTTCGAAGTAGCCGAACAGTTTAGACATGCCGCTTTGCTACAGGTGGAAATTAAAACCGGGCGCACGCATCAAATCAGAGTACATTTTGCATCCGCCGGGCACCCTCTGTTAGTCGATCCTATCTACGGTAAACCAGCTTTCTTCTTATCTGAAATAAAACATCACTATAAACCTACTCAGGAAGAAGAACGCCCCACTCTTGCACGCCTAAGTTTACATGCCGCTGCATTAACTTTTCAGCATCCAACCAGCTTACAAATTTGCAAATATGAAGCGCCGTTGCCAAAAGATCTTGAACTTGTTCTAAAACTACTGAGAAAGTATGATCAGTAAGTCAGTTCAAGGAGCGATGCGGAAGTCTTTTCTTCAGTCCATCAATAAAACGCAGATAACGCTTCTTTGTATAGTTATTCTGCAGTTGCTTTCATGCTTTTGGGGGGCAACTGTACTCACCTATTGGGTTAATCCGTTTTTATTTTTTGGACTCTCCTTAGCTTTAGCCTTCCACTGTTTCAAACCATTGATGCAGGCAGATCCCCAGAATCCTTCAAATACTACTCCGTTGACCATCTTGTTGGGCTCTGTAATCGGCATTTTGATCCTGATTGTTGCTTTCATTCAGGAGTTTCATTTTTTCAATGAACCTGAGCGTTGGTCAGATGTTATTCCGCAACTATCCACGCAATATGAACGCTGGTTACATGGTGAAAACCCCTACGCCCCAGTACAAATTGAAGGAATGTATCATACCCCATTTCCTGTCTATTTGCCGCTTCATTGGTTGCCAATTGGTATCGCAAGATGGCTACATACAGATATTCGTGTATTTGGCATAATCAGCTTGGGCGTTGCCATTTGGGTAGGTGCTTTGGCTATAATGAAAAAGAATAAAACATCATTTCCGCTGATGATCTCCCTGGTCTTACCTGTACTGTTCCTGGCTCCCTTTTTTCTATCCCGCGAACTAATCTATGTTTTTGAAACGCCTGTTGCGATTTACTATCTCGTGGCAGCCATTGCGTTGGCTTTAGACGCACTGCCATTAATGGCTTTGGGCCTGATAGGTGCGCTGTTATCGAGATACACGATTGTCTTTTGGCTACCGTTGCTGGCTGTCATCATGTGGCAAGTGAAAACACCAAAACAATGGTGGCTATTTTGGTTTTTCATTTCAATAGGCATTTGCGGATTTTATGTTTTTCCATTTTTAATGACCAACCCCGACTCATTAATTGAAGGCCTCAAATATCATAGCGCAACCACTGTTGTTGGATGGGAAAACAATTCTGATACCGTTACTTCAGGATTTTATTTTGCGCCACATTTAAGAGCAATCTTACCTGGAACCATGGACCACAAAATTTTATTAAGCCGATTAATTCAAATGCTGCTCATGGTAGCATCTGTAATCGGCGGCATAGTATTCTTTAGAAAGAAAAATTTACAACCATTCTGGCAGCAGTATTCACTTTGGATGATGTACCTGATCTTGCTGCTCTTTTACATTATCGGTCCCAATAACTTCCGATACTACCTGCTTTCCTTTTACATGGTAGAATACGTAATGGTTAGCCTGGCCTGGATTAACATGGAGCGCCATCGTAACCAATGAGTCTACTTTCTTCCATCAACAATCTGTTGTACCACACCCGGATCAAGTAAGGTTGTAGTATCGCCTAATTGACTGGTTTCACCTTCTGCAATTTTTCGCAGAATCCGCCGCATTATTTTACCGCTTCTGGTTTTAGGTAAACCTGGTACAACCTGAATTTTATCTGGTCTCGCAAACAGACCAATTCGGTTGGCAACCAGCCCTTTAATTTCTTGTTCCAGCCGATCACTAACAACATCATCTACATGACAAATTACATAAGCATACAAACCCTGTCCTTTTACATCATGCGGATATCCTACTACCGCAGATTCTACCACCAACGGATGTTCATTGATCGCTTCTTCTAGTTCTCCGGTACCGATACGATGACCTGAAACATTCACCACATCATCAACTCTACCCGTAATACGATAATACCCATCGTGATCTCGTTTACATCCGTCACCCGTAAAGTACTTTCCTTTATAGGCAGAAAAATATGTTTGCCGGAAACGTTCATGATCGCCAAGAATGGTGCGTGCCATGCCGGGCCAGGGAAAAGCGATACATAAATTTCCTTCTACACCATTACCTCGTATTTCTTCTCCCTTTTCATTCATGAGTACCGGTTGCACACCAGGCAGTGGGAAGGTGGCAAAAGCCGGCTTCAATACAGTGGTGAAGGCAATCGGCGAAATCAAGATGCCTCCGGTCTCTGTTTGCCACCAGGTATCCACTATCGGGCAGCGCCCTCCGCCAACATGGTGATGATACCATTCCCATGCTTCTTCATTTATGGGTTCACCCACCGAACCCAACACCCTAAGTGATGACAAATCTTTATCCTTAAAAACATCATGACCGAATTTCTCTAAAGCCCGAATGGCGGTTGGAGCCGTGTATAAAATATTGACCCGATGCTTTTGAACCACATCCCAAAATCTTCCATGATCAGGATAAGTTGGTGTTCCTTCGAACATCACCGTGGTACCGCCATTTAATAGCGGACCATATAACAAATAGCTATGACCAGTAACCCAACCAATATCTGCCGTACAGAAAAATACCTCCTGGTCTTGATAGTTAAATACATTTTTAAAGGTGTACCCGGCATAAACCATATATCCGGCTGTAGTATGTAGCAAACCCTTTGGCTTTCCTGTAGAACCAGAGGTATATAGCACAAATAGTGGATCTTCTGCTGCCATAACTTCTGCTGGAAATGACGCCTCAGCGCCTTCCATTAACTGATGCCACCAAAAGTCGCGGCCGCCCTTCATCGTCACCTCTTGTTGACGGTGATTCAAAACCAGACAGGCAGTAACAGAAGGCGAGCGTTCCAATGCTTCATCCACAATTTTTTTCAGCTCTATTTTCTTGTCACCGCGGTAAACAGCATCCGCAGTAAGAACCACAGAACAACCCGCATCGGCGATGCGGTCAACGATGGCACTGGATGAAAATCCAGCGAATACAACAGAATGAATCGCCCCTAATCTGGCACATGCCAGCATCGCAATAGCCCCTTCAGGAACCATGGGCATATATATGCATACCCTATCCCCTTTCTTTACTCCCAAACCGCGAAGCACATTCGCCAGCTTGCAAACCTCTGCATGCAACTGCTGGTACGTTAACGTTCTAGACTCCTCAGCGGGATCGTTGGGCTCCCATATGAAAGCTGCCTGATTGGCTCGTGAATTCAGGTGCCGATCCAGACAATTCTCAGTGATATTCAGGGTTGCACCTGCAAACCAGGAAATTTTTGCTGTTTCAAAATTCCATTCCAGAACACTATCCCATTTTCGTTGCCATGAGTAGTCTTCCGCAACATCGGCCCAGAAAGCTTCGGGCTTCTCAATACTATATTGATAGGCATCTAAATATTCGCGGATGTTGGTTATCTGCTTCATACTTCAAGATTAGAAAAACGGCAGTTGGATAATAATGATTCTTCAACCACCTAGCGGACGAACTTCAACTTTGTCGCCATAGGTGAAGGTAGGGCATTCTTTCGCTACGGTAATGGCGGCTTCCAAATCAACGGCTTCAATGATATAATAGCCACCAACACCCTCGCGCTGATCGCGAAGTGGTGCTGTAACCAGTTGGCCTCCGCTTTCTTCCACTAAAACGCCGGTACTGGCAATACCATTTCCATCTACAAAGATATTGCGATGTGTTAGTTGTTGCGCCCATTTCACATGGGCTTGAATTAGCGCCTCTAATTCTTCCTTAGGAATTGGATATCGGGATAAATCTTCGCGAATAAGTAGTATGAATTTTGCCATATCGGTTTGTTATGTGAAGAAATGGAAGTTTTCTGAATTTGTATATGGCGCTGGTAACAAGACGATACAAAGTTTTGCAACTGGTCACAGCCGCACTAGTGCGATGGCTACGCATTCCGTTAACAGGTAAAAAAGATTGATTCGATAAGATTGCAGGTATACAAAAGAATACCGGGAGTTGACCAAACTCAGTAGTACTTCACAGATAGATTTACTGACTTTAAACCCTTGATGCCAAGCACTTGTCTTGAATTCGCCACAGGCGAATAGTACATGGGTTTCTGGAGCAACCGCGAGTTGAACCCGCCCGGGTAGTACTTGAAATAGTGGAGCAGGTGGGAGTTGAACCCACCAGGGTAGTACTCGTGATAGGTTTTGTTCCATTTCAGCACTTATGGTGGAGCAACCGCGAGTTGAATCCACCCGGGTAGCACTCGTGATAGGTTTTGTTCCATTTCAGCACTTATGGTGGAGCAGGTGGGAGTTGAACCCACCCGGGTAGTACTCGTGATAGGTTTTGTTCCATTTCAGCACTTATGGTGGAGCAGGTGGGAGTTGAACCCGCCCGGGTAGTACATGAAATAGTGGAGCAGGTGGGAGTTGAACCCACGTCCGGATAGGTGAAAGATAGACGTTCTACATGCTTAGTTTCTTATTGATACGGAAGTTAGCTGTCTAAGAAACCCGGCCACTAGTTCCGTTGATCTATCATACGAACAGACAAAAGAAGATCAGCCTTCTGCCGTAAGTTACCAGGTTTTGATTGCAAGCGCGCTGTGTATGGTACCTCAAGCGCGGAGCAAATGGTGGTTAATCAGTTAAGATTAAGCAGCCATAGCGAAAGTAGATTCGCCATTTGATTGTGTTCGTGTAATGGATTTGAGAGCTATTACACACCCTCTGCATGCCCGTTTACCTCGCAGGCCTCCCGTCTATACCTGGCTGCCCCTTGGTGTTTCAAAGATCAATGTCGGCACTCGCCAACCGGCTGCAAAGATAGTGAATATAGCGCAAACTGGCCCGCAAAATCAATGACCACAGTAGTAATCATAACCGTGCTCTGCCCAATAATCGCGCGGCTTATCATCTGAAAAAAACATCGTTCCAATTCGCTTCAAATGCTTCACACCATACTTCACCGGAATAATCAGTCGAAGCGGATAACCCTGATTAGCCGGCAATGGCTTCCCGTTCATCTCATAACATAAAATGGTCTGATCATGCAGCGCGCTTTTCATATCAATCCCCACATAATACCCGCCATCAGGCGTTTCCAGCCCTACATAATGTTTAGCCGTTTCTTCCTGTAACCCGTAACGCTCACAAAAAGTCTTCAACTTCACACCGCCCCAATGCGTTACCTGGCTCCAGCCTTCAATACACTTAAAATCAAAAATCACCTCCGTCTTGGGCAACTGCTGCAACGCAGCCAGCGAAATTTTTAACGTATCACCATTGCAGCGTACAACCATCATCCGCCAACTGGCGGTATCCAAAGTGCCTGTCATCCCGTAACTCCCATTCACCCGGGGCAGCTTAACCGCTTCCTTTCCTGAGTAACTGGTTGCCCGCAAACTGGTATCCATCGCTCCTTCAAATAATCGCTCATTCCAACCCAAAACCTTCCTGAGCGGACTCAAAATTCGCCCTTCCACGGGCTGATGAATCATCCACTGCCATAGACCCCATCCGGCAATCAACATCAATCCCAATACCACTACCGCCCGCAAATTCCGGCGGCGCAAGGAAGCGGCAGGCCACATTTCTTTACGTTGTTCCCAATCTTTCATGCCGAAGGCGTATTTTGATTATTATCCAACTGCTCTTTCTCTACCTCCCACCCCGTCAACATCGCGCTAAACGCCTGCCAGCCGGCCATCATCACCTGAATAATGTGAACTACAAAAAACAACACATACGCTACGGTCAAACCAAAATGAATCACCCTGGCACTTTCATAGCCGCCCATTACCCAACAAAGCCACGGAAACTGTACAGGCTTGTAAATCGCCAAACCGGTTAGTAAACTCCCGAAACCCATCAATACCACACCACTATACGCCACCCGCTGCGCCGCATTGTATTTATCAAAATTTGGCGCGCTTCTTCTCAAATGCAAATCATGTAGCACTACCTGCAACGCCTCTCCCCAACTTTTTCGGGTCGGCAACAGATAACGCCACTCTCCGGAAATAATGGTGTACGTGACGTACAAAAAACCATTGATAAAAAACAGCCACATCAGGGCAAAATGCCAGGCCATCCCTTCCGCCAGCCTGAACTTTAAGTGCAAGGCCTCATTAAAACTATCAGGGAAAAAGCGAATGTATTCCTTACCGCCTACGCTGATGTAGTATACATCGTTCGCCCAATAAATCAGCAATCCACTCCAGATCATTACGGCCAACACCGGAAAATTAATCCAGTGAAACCACCTTATGGCCAGCGGATGCTTAAAGCGAACAGGTTGCATAGTTCAAAGATGACATTTTTTTTGGCGCATCCCCTCGCCCGCGAATTAACAATTGACCAGCAGGCGGGCTCGGGGTCGCGTGCTACGCTCCTATCTTTTTTGTAGCAGGCAAGGCAGACTTACGATATTTCCACCTCTCATTTGCCCATAAATAACCACTGTCCCAATATCGTAAGTCTAAGTCCGGGCCTGCTACAAAAAAGGATATCCGCTCCGCCCGCTTGCGCGAAGCACCATGGCGCAAATGCCAGTCATTTTAATAAATTCTATAATTTAATATTTCAGGCCACAATTTTAGTTTCCCTTTTAACTATTTGAAAATGTTATAATTATAACACTAATTAAATTTATTTTATATTCTTAAAGTTTCCTATAATTGCGCATTGCTTAACCAAAACAAAGTACATGCAAAAATTCACTACCCGTTTCTTTGGCGTTCTGATAGCAAGCACGATAACCTTGCTGTCGGCAAATGCCCAAACCAACACCTTCACTTACAGTGTAGGACCTAATTTCAATAACTGGCACGCAGCCGGCAACTGGTCATTAGGTCATGTTCCTACGGCAAGCGAAGATGTAGATATACCTAGTACTGCTCTTGCCGTTACTGCCAGAATTTTTAACGGAAACCAGGGGGTGTGCAGAAACCTGACAATTTCAGGAAACAGAGATTTAGCCATTGAAGATTTGTTAACGGTCAATGGGTCTATTTCACACAGCGGTTCAGGAAATTTCTTCATTTTCCGTGATGGCGGCAGAAAGGGTGCATTGCTCCACGTAGGAAATGGATACGTTGTTGGAGGAAGTAGCGGAGGCGCTGTTTTCGTTTTTGATGGGGAAGGAAATAACAATGCAGGATACCGCGATTTCGGAGGGATTATAGCTGGTACAACGTTGCAGAATATCATCAATGGCGGTTTCACCGTACAAGGAACAAATGGCGTAGATTGTTACTATAACTATACGCCTTATCCTAATGTTCAACGGTACGAAGAAAACCATGCGCCCTTAGTTAACGGTGCCTATTATGAAAGGTGGATTTCTGCTACCAGTCCATCAACTCAATTGCGTCCAGGACAAGGTTTCGCCTTTCGTTCCGATGCAGCTGGCCCCTTTAATATCGCGTATTCTGTAGGTACTGGCGCCCGGTTTAATGATAATCCTATCATTCCTGTACCCGTTAGCTACTCTTATAATGGCACAGGTCAGGGCTGGAATTTGCTGAGTAACCCATACCCTGCTTCTTATGAAATCTCCATGAGCTTAACGCCGTCAACACCGGTAGCATACGTTTTCAGCACAACCGGTCAGTTTTCAGGTAATTATGGATCAATCAACATGTCGGGCGTTACTTCCGGATTTTTAAGTACGCCTTATTTGGCTCCGGGTCAAGGATTTTTTGTTCAAAGTAATACGAACACCATGTTCCAGTTTGAACGCGCGGCATTGCGTGGGCAATGCAAGCACCTTCTATAAAACAGGTATCAGCAACGAGGTTCGTCTGAAACTGGAAAATGCTAAGGATGCCGACCAAATCGTAGCTTATACTGAACCTAACGCCACAGCAGGTGTTGATGTAGGCTTAGATGCTGAAAAATTTGTTTCCCGCAGCACGGTTGATCTGGCATTCATTAACAATAGCAAAGGTTATGGTATAAATGCCTTAAACACCATTGATGCCAACACAGAGCTGCCTTTTGATATCGCTGTTACGGAGGCAGGAATTTATACACTTTCTTTAACCGCTTACAGCGTAAATGGCTTGATTCCTTTCATAAAAGACAATGTTACCGGCATTTTAACCAATATCAACTCAGGTAATACCATGACGCTTAATCTCCCGGCCAATGCGCAAATTAGCGGTCGCTATTCAGTGGTATTCAAAACCAATACACCTAATGGTATTGCTGAGGTGCAAAATGCGGCACATATTTTCGCGCACAACAATACCCTGTTCGTAAATCGTGAGAATAGCAATCCTGCTACAATTCAGGTGTATAATGTGATGGGTCAGTTAATCAACAAAATCGAAAGTACTTCTGCATTGAACGCTATCGACATGAACGGTGCTACCGGCTCAGTAATCGTTCGTATTGCGGAAGGTACTAAAACCCAAACACAAAAATTATTTCTTAATTGATTAACCCCGTAATACCCAAAAAATACGAACATGAAAAAAACAATAATTAATATCTCGCTAGTAGCTGTAATGATTTTGTTAACCGTAGCCGTGTTCGCCCAACCGGGTGGCATTGGCGGTGGCGTTCCGGTTGGTGGTAACCCACCCGCTGGCGGTGGCGCTCCAATCGATGGTGGTATTACAGCCCTGCTGGGTGGCGCCGCTGTGTGGGGCTACCGTAGAATCAAAAAATTAACAGCAGGTAAATAATACCAATTACTTCAATTGCTAAAGCACACTTTCTTTCATCAGAAAGTGTGCTTTTTTTGTTTACATGGAAAAAAAGAAATCCCTCACCGATGATCCCGCACTGATGTTCGTCGTAAAACTAGTGGGCTCCTATGCCCTCTGGAAAATACTGCATCGCTTGGTTCAGGATACGCCGTGGTGGTTGCGTTTTACAAAGGCGTTAGGGCACCAAATTGCCCTAATCTGCGCCGCTGTCAATAATTGGTTCGGACTCGCTACTACTGTCGATGGCATCAATATGTGGATGGGACCTGCATTTTATCTCGGCGTGAAAGAACACTGTCTCGCACTTCCGGCAACCTTCGTGTTCGTGCTTACCATCCTCTTAATGCCCGGAAAACCTAAACAAAAATTATGGTTCATTCCATTTGGAGTAGGCGTGCTGCACTTCGTCAACCTCATGCGTTTTAATGTGCTCTCCTACTTGCTGGTCAACTTCTCAAAAACGTTTTTCGAGTTTACCCATTCCTGGGTTTATCTAGGCATCTTCTATGGCATCGATATGCTCTTGCTCATGTATTGGATTAACCACTACGCCTTCCAGACAAAACCGCCAAAAGAATCAACCGCAGTTTAAAGAACTTCTATTTGGTTGATGATTGATTAGCGCTAGTGGCAATCAACCAATCTGTTGCATATCCACCATCAACCCTGAGTATCGATAAAATAATGGCGCATCCCCTCGCCCGCGTATCAACCAATTTTAGCGGCAGGCGGGCTCGGGGTCGCGTGCTACGCTCCTATCTTTTTTGAGCAGGCAAGACAGACTTACGATTTTTCCAACATCCATTTGCCCATAAATAACCACTGTCCCAATATCGTAAGTCTAAGTCCGGGCCTGCTACAAAAAAGGATATCCGCTCCGCCCGCTTGCGCGAAGCCGACGAAAGCCATGTATATCCTACTACCCCCTTTTACTACTTCTTTTCAAAAATTAAAGCAGCGCTGTTCATACAGTAGCGCAATCCGGTTGGCTTCGGGCCATCGTTAAACACATGCCCCAAATGCGCGCCGCATCGGCTGCATCGTACCTCAGTGCGATCCATGCCGTACGACCGATCGGTTATCTCCTCCACATTCTTCTTGATGAGGGGCTGATAAAAACTGGGCCAGCCTGTCCCACTTTCAAACTTTGTTGCGCTACTAAACAAGGGTTGATTACAACAAACGCAGTTATACTGCCCTTGCTCATGGTTGTTCCAGTATTTGCCGGTAAAAGCGCGCTCGGTTCCGGCATGCTGGGTTACCTCATACTGTTCCGGCGTGAGTTGCTTTTTCCACTCCGCATCCGTCTTTTTCACAGCGTAGTTTCCCGCCTGAAACAATATCGCCGCAAGCATTAAAATGGTCTTTGAGAGCATGTTCTTATTTTGAGTAAAACTACGCAAAGGCACAAAAAAAGGCGCCATAAGGCGCCTTTTTACCATTTATTAGGATGGTTATTAGATTTCAATGCTCACATAGCTGCCAATAGCACCAGGAACAGAACCTTTAATTAAAATCAGGTTCTTTTCAGCCATGATCTTTACAATCTTCACATTCTTCGTCTTTACACGATCACCACCCATGCGGCCGGCCATGCGCATACCTTTCAATACGCGGCTAGGATCTGAAGAGGCACCTACTGAACCCGGAGCGCGCATACGGTCGTGCTGACCGTGACTGCCCATGCCTACACCCGAGAATCCATGGCGTTTAACCACACCCTGAAAACCTTTACCTTTCGAAATACCTACTACGTTCACTTTGTCGCCCTCTGCAAAAGTCTCCACACCAATCGTATCTCCTACATTCTTTTCGAAATCAAAATCGCGGTACTCTACGTAATGACGCTTTACTGAAGTGTTCGCCTTCTTGGCATGACCTTGTTCAGCTTTGTTAGTAGACTTTTCACGCTTGTCATCAAAACCTACCTGAACCGCGTTATAACCGTCAGTAGCTTCTGTTTTTACTTGAGTTACCACATTACCAGTAACATCTACAACCGTTACACCTACTTGCTCACCATTGATGAACACCGATGTCATACCGGCCTTTTTTCCTAATAATCCTTTCATTGTATTCTTTTTTATTTTTTCGTTTAAAATTCAAAACCCCGGAATTCTGCCAAAGCTGAATACCGGGGTTTCCCGAAATATAGTTGCTTTAGCGGTCCGGCCAAAAAAATCTGACAGGACATAAATCCCAAATGTCTGGCAATACTACGCCTTAATTTCTACTTCAACGCCGCTTGGCAGCTCCAAACGCATCAACGCATCAACAGTTTTTGAAGATGATGAGTAGATATCAATCAGGCGCTTATACGTACACAGTTGAAACTGCTCTTTAGAGTTCGCATTCACGTGCGGGGAACGCAATACCGTAAAGATGTTTTTGTGCGTAGGCAATGGCACCGGACCGCTTACCACAGCTCCCGTTGACTTCACTGTTTTTACAATTTTCTCTGCGCTTTTGTCCACCAAGTTGTGGTCGTAGCTTTTCAATTTAATGCGAATCCGCTGGCTCATAAAGAACGATTTTTGTTTTATTGAATTATTCCTCTTCTACTTTAATCTTACCGCTGTTTTTGGCTATTACGGCCTTAGCTACGCCTTCCGGAGCAGGTGCGTAATTCCAGAATTCCATCGATGAGGTGGCACGGCCTGAAGTCAAAGTACGTAACTGAGTAACGTAACCAAACATTTCACTCAATGGCACTTTTGCCTTGATTACCTGAGCATTAAGCTTGGCTTCCATGCCCTCAACCATACCGCGGCGACGGTTCAAGTCACCTACAACATCACCTGTATTTTCATCAGGTGTAACGATTTCCAGTTTCATGATTGGCTCCATTAAAACCGGCCCGGCCAACTTCGCAGCATGACGGAAAGCCAGTTTAGCACACAATTCGAACGATAACGCATCTGAGTCAACTGCGTGGAAACCACCGTCGAACAAACGCACTTTCAAATTATCCAACTCGTAACCCGCCAAAACACCCGTCTTCATGGCTTCCTTGAAACCCTTTTCAATAGCCGGGATAAATTCACGAGGTACTGATCCGCCGAAAATATCGTTCACAAACTGTAAACCTTCTTGCTTCTCCTGATCTGCATCCATCGGACCGATCTCTACCTTGATATCGGCATACTTACCACGACCACCCGATTGTTTCTTGTATAACTCACGGTGCTCCACTGTTTTAGTGAGACGCTCGCGATAATTTACTTGAGGTGCGCCTTGGTTACATTCCACCTTGAATTCACGACGCATACGGTCGATCAAAATTTCCAGGTGCAATTCACCCATACCAGAAATAATCGTCTGGCTGGTGGCATCATCAAAGCTCACACGGAAAGTTGGATCCTCTTCGGCCAATTTCGCCAAAGCCATACCCATTTTATCCGTATCTTTCTGTGTTTTAGGCTCAATAGCCACAGAAATTACCGGCTCAGGGAACTTCATCGATTCCAGAACAATCTTGTTCTTTTCGTCGCAAAGTGTGTCACCAGTGCGAATATCTTTAAAACCTACGGCAGCCGCAATATCACCGGCTTCAACGCGCTCAACCGGATTTTGCTTGTTCGCGTGCATCTGGAACAAACGGGAAATACGCTCGTTCTTGCCTGTACGCGAATTATAAACATAAGATCCCGCATCCAATCCACCGGAATACACCCGGAAGTAAGCCAAGCGACCCACATAAGGATCGGTAGCAATTTTGAACGCCAAAGCGGCAAACGGATCATCAGTATCCGGCTTGCGGGTAATTTCCTGATCGGTATCCGGATTAGTTCCTTTAACCTCTTTCTTATCTTGCGGAGAAGGCAAAATAGCGCAAACCGCATCCAGTACCGCTTGAACTCCCTTGTTCTTAAAGCTTGATCCACAGAACATTGGAACAACTTTCTGAGCAATTACCGCCTGACGAACTGCAGCGCGAATTTCTTCTGCTGTAATCGAATTAGGATCGGCAAAGTATTTCTCCATCAACGTATCGTCGAACTCAGCTACTTGCTCCAGCATCTTCTCGCGATAATGCTTCACATCATCCACTAAGTCAGCAGGCGTTTCAATCACCGTGTAAGTCATACCACGGTCTTCTTCATTCCAGATAATGGCCTCGTTGGTAACCAAGTCAACCACACCTTTAAAATTCTCCTCGTTACCAATTGGAATCTGCATCACCATGGGCGTTGAACCCAACATGGTATTCACTTGCTTCACCACATTGAAGAAATCAGCACCCTGACGGTCCATTTTATTCACAAAACCCAAGCGGGCAACATGGTAGTTGTCAGCCAAACGCCAGTTCGTCTCCGACTGAGGCTCAACACCATCTACAGCCGAAAACAGGAACACCAAACCATCCAGAACGCGCAACGAACGGTTCACTTCCACAGTGAAATCCACGTGCCCCGGGGTATCAATGATGTTAATATCGTACTTTTTGTTTTTCCAGGTCCAGGCGCAACGGGTAGCCGCAGAAGTAATGGTAATACCACGCTCCTGCTCCTGCTCCATCCAGTCCATGGTAGCGGCGCCATCATGCACCTCACCAATTTTGTAGTTCACCCCGGTGTAGTACAGGATGCGCTCCGTTGTAGTTGTTTTTCCCGCATCAATGTGAGCGGCGATTCCGATATTTCTGGTATAACTAAGGTCTTTTCCCATTTATTGGTTCCGCAAGTAGCGGAATTCTCATTTTTAGAATTTGAAATGCGAGAACGCTTTGTTGGCCTCTGCCATACGGTGAACGTCTTCTTTCTTTTTGAAGGCACCACCTTCACCTTTTGATGCAGCAACTAACTCGTTGGCTAGCTTGTCGGCAATGGTTTTACCGTTGCGCTCGCGGCTGTATTGCACTAACCACTTGATAGCCACAGATAAACGACGCTCCGGACGAACTTCTACAGGAACCTGGAAGTTCGCACCGCCAATACGCTTGCTCTTCACTTCAACCGAAGGGCTGCAGTTTTGAACTGCTTTACGCCAAATTTCCAATGGATTTTCCTTCGTACGCTCTTCAATCAAATCCAATGCATTGTAAAACGCCGCATAGGCAATTGATTTCTTTCCTTCGTACATTAAGTTGTTAACGAATTGCGTAACTACCGGATCACCGAATTTCGGATCTGGCTGTAAATAACGCTTCGGAGCTCTTGCTTTTCTCATGATTTATGCAATTACTGTTTCTTTATTTCTTTTTCGCGCCGGCAGCTGGTGCAGCACCTGCTTTCGGACGTTTTGTTCCGTACTTAGAACGACTTTTCTTGCGATTTTCTACGCCCGCAGTATCCAATGAGCCGCGAACGATATGGTAACGAACACCTGGCAAGTCTTTTACCCGGCCACCGCGAATCAATACGATCGAGTGCTCCTGCAGATTGTGACCTTCACCCGGAATATAGGCAATAACCTCGATGGCGTTCGTCAAACGCACCTTAGCCACTTTGCGCAGCGCCGAATTCGGCTTCTTCGGAGTGGTGGTATAAACACGGGTACAAACACCACGGCGTTGTGGACAAGCATCCAATGCGCGGCTCTTCGATTTAGCGCGGATAATGGTGCGCGATTTGCGAACTAACTGTTGAATTGTAGGCATTCTTCCTTTTTTGGGACGGCAAAAGTAAACTTAATTATGGATATTACCAATGCGCCAAAAAAAAATTATCGACATTCTTAATTTTGGCGCGCCCCGGTAAACCGGGGCCGGGTCTTGCAGGGGTCCGCCAGCCGATGGCTGGCTCCCGTGCTACGGCTCCGCTTCGCTTCGCCTGCGCACCCACCCGATAAACCGGGTGGCCCTTACAGCCCCTCGCGCTTAGCGCTATTTGGGGACAATCCCGCGAAACCGACCATTAAAATATACAAGAGCAAAGTTAGTAAATTGCGCTATACGAAATGCCCTGATTCACCAGCAATCAACCATTTAATTTTTTCCAAATTTCCTTGTTCTTCTCAAAAACCTCCACATAAATCTTAAACCGCTCCCGGTATAACTGGGCATTCTTTTTATCGGGATAATAGGTCTGCTTCACCGGCACCAACGTCGGAATCTGACTCACCTCCACCTCCTTTAGCGCCAATAACGCCAGCAAGGCCGCTCCCCTGGAATTGGCCGCTACCGGATCCTTCATTTGGTGAATGGGCCGGTCCATCACATCCGCCTGAATCTGACTCCAGGTATCAGAATTCGCGCCGCCACCTATAAAATTAATAGCCTCCAATTTTTTACCAATCAACTTTTCAAAATACACCCGCAGCCACCGATTATTCATGGCCACACCCTCTAAAATAGCCCGAAGCATGTGCGAACGGGTATGTTTCAAACTCATATTGTAGAAGCCGCCACGCGCCAAATGTTCATCAAACGGCGAGCGCTCCCCATTCAGCCAGGGTAAAAACATCAGGCCATCACTTCCCGCGTGAACGGTAGCAGCAATATCATCAATCTTGTGGTAGAAATCTTTAGGCGCGCCTTGTTCACGCAGTGCATCTTCCGCATAAAAAATGTTGTTACGTGCAAAATTTAAACAGGCACCTGTCGTCTCCTGCTCATTGACCAAAATATACTTCCCCGGAATTCCACCCGGAATTGAACCCATATTATGGAAGATATCCGTCTTTTTCACCGGCAAATGGCAAATCATCCAGGAAGACGTTCCAATATACAAATGCGTATCGTAATCGCGTACGGCACCACTGCCCACCGCAGCAGAATGGGTATCCGGCGAACCGCTAATCAACAACACATTATCGCTTAGCCCCCAACGCTGCTTCAGCTCGTCTTTCACCGTACCCAAAATGGAATTAGTTGGCACTAAATCAGGTAGTTTCTTTCTGTCGATTCCTGTCCAGGCTAACAATTCAGCATCGTATTTAACATTATTGATATCCCTATTATCGGTAATCCAATACAAGGTAATGGCATCATAGCTGGATACCATCTGCCCCGACAACCAGCAATTGAGCCAATCTTTCGGTTCCAAAAATTTTGCCGTTCGACGGTAAATTTCTGGTCGTTCTTCCTTTATAAATAGAATGTGAGCAATAGAATCCTTCCCGCCTTTCGAGGGCGCACCGCCAGTAATGCGCAGCCATTTCAACAACTTGCCCACAGCATAATAGCCTTCCACCCGAATGGCACCACCTACCAGCTTTTGCGCCTGCTTCACCCCTCGCGCATCCATCCAGATAATCGCATTCATCAGCGGCTGTCCATTTTCATCGGCAGCAACCGTTCCGCTCCATTGCGATGTTACACTAATGGCCTGAATGTGCTCAGGTTTAAACAAGCCTCGCCCACGTATGCTCTTATACGCTTGCTCAATGGCTGAAATCCAATCGGCAGGATTTTGTTCAATGCCGCCATCTTCCGTAAATATTAATGGAACCTCAAAAAAGGCCGCATCAATCAATTGCCCTTGTTTATCAAAAACCGAAACTTTCGGACCTGAGGTACCCAGATCAATGGTTAAAATCATATCCTGAATTCTAATTCAACTACAGCCGATGCTAATTGGCTATAACGTTCAAAATTATCAAGTTGAAACAGATTTCCCCTGCTATTCAATCAAAACAGCATTTTTTCGGTTAGCCGATTCTTAACAATTAGATAATAACCTCCGGTTGCAGGGCTATATGAAATGGTTACTTTCGTCCGCTAATTCGAAAACATGCAATTTCGTTTACTTACTATCATAGGAATGACACTCGGCTCGCTGCACCTTATGGCGCAGGAAGGCGATGTATATAGCGCGCCTGATTTCAAACCCAATTACATGAAGGCCTGCACCGAGGGTATACAGCAAAGCGGTGCGCCTCTGAATGCCGAAGGTTACTGTAATTGCGTATATGAAAAATTAAAAGCCCAACATGTACCAGTTGCTGATATGGGCAATTTGGCAGATAGCAATTCTGCCTTGTATCAATCTATCATCAAACCGTGTACTCAGGAACATTCCACAGAAAACGTAGAAAAAACCGCCCCTGCCGAGGCAGCAGCTCAAAACTTGCAGCTCGACAATATTCCAACCATCAGCGTCTCGGATGAAGAATCAGGGGATGCTTCTTCCGACCAGAATGTCTCCAGCATGCTATCGGCATCACGGGATGTTTTTGCCAGCGCGGCTTCCTTTCGTTTAGCCCAGGGCGGTTTCCGCTTAAGAGGCCTTTCCAATGACCATTTCGCCACATTGTTAAATGGTGTTTATGTTAATGATGCCGACAATGGCGAGGTATTTTGGGGTGCATGGGGTGGATTAAACGACGTATGGTTCAATAGAGATAACTCTTATGGCATGGCAGCCAGCGTCAATGCGTTTGGCAATACAGGTGGTGTTTATGCCATTGATACCCGGGCGGGCCATCAGCGAAAAGGATTGAAGATTTCCTATACCGCAACCAACCGCAATTACAGGAACCGGTTAATGGCTACCTATAATACAGGCTATCTAAAGGGTGGATGGGCATTGTCGGCTTCTTTCTCTCGCAGATGGGCCAAGGAAGGTTACCAGCCGGGTACTTTCTACGACGGATACGCTTACTTTTTATCTGTTGAAAAATCTTTCCAAAACAAACATTGGTTATCACTTACTGTGTTTGGTACCCCTACCCGCAATGGCCGCGCCGGAGCTGCCGTATCTGAAATGCAAAATCTGGCAGGTACACATTACTACAATCCTTACTGGGGTTATCAAAACGGTGTTAAACGTAACGCCGACGAAATTCGCCGCCACGAACCTACTTTCATCTTAACCCACGAAGCCAAGTTTTCTTCAAAAACATCATTACTAACCGGAGTTGGATTTTCATTTGGAAAAACATCTCGATCTGATCTAGGCTGGTACAATGCGCAAAATCCGGCGCCAGACTACTACCGGAATCTACCCTCTTTTGCTGATGATGCCGAAACGCAACAACAACTGGCTACCTATCTTCGCTATAATGAAGCGGCTCGCCAGTTAAACTGGGATAATCTGTATGATATCAATCGTCATTCTTTGGATACCATTCGAAACGCTGATGGCATATCAGGAAAAACCGTAACCGGAAACAGAGCACGCTATTTTGTATCTGATCGGGTGGAAGACACCAAAAAGTTCAACTTTAACACCACATTTAACCACAGCTTTAACAATCATGTTTCGCTAACTGCGGGTCTCACTTACCAGTATGAGCGTACCCGCCATTACCGCCAAATGCGCGATTTATTAGGTGCTGATTACTATGTAGACCTCAATCAATTTGCTGAGCGGTCATTTCCCTCGTCTCCTGAACTGGCTCAGAATAATGCAGAAACGCAAAACCGGATTATTAAAGTGGGTGATGAGTTTGCTTACAACTTCTATCAAACAACTCACCGCACCTCAGGTTTTATTCAGCCTTACTTCAGATTTAAGCATATCGACTTCTTCGCCGGTGTTCAACTTACCCATAATTACTTCTGGAGGACTGGCGTTTATCAAAATGGATTATTCCTCAATAATTCTAAAGGCGATTCGAAGAAGTTATCATACTTTAATTACGGTATTAAGGTGGGTGTTACCGGAAAAATCAATGGCCGTAACTATATCTACGCGAATGCAATGGTTGGCACGCAAGCCCCCCAGTTCAAAAACTCGTTCTTGTCTGCTTCCATCAGGAATGATATTGTGCCGAACCTAAAAAATGAGCAATACTATGCGGCAGAGTTAGGTTATAACTTCACCTCCCCTAAATACAAAGTAAAAGTTACCGGCTTCTTTGTACAGCGCGAGAACGAAACAGAAAACTACCGCTTCTTTCACGATGACTACTTCAATTTTGTGAATTATGCGGTCACCGGTATTGCCACCAGGCATTATGGCGTAGAAATTGGCGCCGATGTGAAAATTTGGAAAGGTTTATCAGTGGATGCGGCCGCTTCTATCGGGCGTTACCAGTACATAACGAACGGCACAGCAAACACAACTATTGACAATACTGCAGAGGTGGTTAATGCGAACCAAACCGTTTACTTAAAAGGTTTCAATGTGGCCAGAACGCCACAAATGGCGATGACCTACGGCGTGCGTTATCAAGGTAAAGATTGGCGCGTAGGGGTGAATTTCAACTATTTCGATTGGATGTGGGTTCAGGTAAATCCTATCAGAAGAACCAGCTACGCCATCGACTTGGTTGAAAAAGGCTCAACATTGTATCATCAAATTTGGGATCAGGAGCGTTTGAAGGGGCAATTTACAATGGATTTGAATGCCGGTTACACCTGGAATATTGATCGCACTTTCTCTGAAGTGTACCGCAAAACTCATAAGCACTTTGCCCTTGCTTTCACTGCCAGCGTAAATAACATGACCAACAATCAAAACTTAGTGGTGGCAGGAAATGAACAATTGCGGTTCGACTATACCGAAAAGGATCCCAACAAGTTTGCAACAAAGTACCGCTACATGCAAGGCGTGGGATTTTTTGTGACCGTGCAATTCAGAATGAACTAATTTTAATCAATAATCGTCTATAATTAATTATGAAATACATATTAAAAACCGCAATCGCGATGCTGCTGTTAAGTGGTATCTCTTCTTGTGTTAAAGACAAGTTTGACGCTCCGCCAAATGGCGCTAATGAAGATCCGAAAGGACTTGCCGCCACCATGACCATCGCGCAATTCAAAAGCACCTATTTCAGTTTCGGGCAATTAAAGCAAATTCCGGATAGCGTAGTTATTGTTGGCGTGGTGAACGGCGACGATAAAAGCGGTAACTTGTACAAAACCTTATCCATTCAGGATAGTACAGGCGGTATTCAATTGGTTGTTGACCAAACGAATTTCTATACTGACTACCCGGTTGGCCGTCGTGTTTTTGTAAAATGTAAGAATCTATTTATTGGCGATTACAGTGGAATGGTTCAATTAGGCGCATATATTGACAACACAGGCTCCTACCCTTCTCTGGGAAGAATTCCTTCCGCTTCAATACCAAACGTAGTTGTTAAAGGTAAATGGGGTCTAACCGTGGATCCCGTTACATTGACCTTAGCTGACCTAAACACCAGCACGTATGATCGCTACCAAAGTGTTTTAATTAAGGTAAGCGATATGGAATTCGCTTGTTCTGATGTGGGTCAGATTTACGGCGATCAAGTATATAAGCAATCACTGAACAGAGTGGCGGAAGATTGCGCTGGCGACAATTTGTTGGTGCGCTCCAGCGGTTACGCCAATTTTGCTAATTCGCGCACTCCAGGTGGCAAGGGCGATTTGGTGGGTATCTTCTCCATCTTTAAGCGTAGCAGCTCATCTATCGACCGCCAATTGGTGATTCGCGATACAACAGATGTGAAGTTCTCCAATAGCGTGCGTTGCGATGGCACCGTTTTTGGCGGTGGTTCGCTGGTAACCTTGGGCGACATTCGTACCAACTTCAATAGCGTAGGTCAATATAGTTTACAAACAGGCGCAAAAGTAAGAGGTGTTGTTGTTGCAGATAATACGTGCGGGAATTTTGGTACTGGAAACCTTATCATTCAGGATGGCACGGGTGGCATAACCCTTTATTTTGGAACCACTAACCCGCCATTCGTAGTAGGTGATTCGATAGAAGTAAATGTGTCGTGCGCCACGGTGAAGAATTATCAAGGATTGTTGGAAATTACAGGAGCCAGCAGCACGGCTATCACTAAATTAGGAACATCAACTCCAAAGCCTACGGTGCTTACCGTAAATGACCTAAATAACAATTTTGATCAGTATGAAAGCATGTTGATTCAAATCAATAATGCGCAGTTTACCGGTGGTACCACTTTTGGTTCCAGTCCGAATATTACAGATGGTACTGGTACCATCAAAGCCTTTAACTTTAATTCATCTTGCTTTGGAAGCACTGCATTGCCTACAGGCACTAATCTGACTATACTAGGTGTAAGCAAGCAGTTTAACACTACGAATGAATTGTCACAGCGAAGTGCTGCCGATGCATTCTAAATGTTAACCAGGAAACAAAAAAGGCTGCCCGGTGGCAGCCTTTTTTGTTTTCAAACACGAATGATTTTTTTGATTTAAAAGTTCTTTAAAAGAACATAGTCAGTAACAATATTACCCTGATCACCAGTGCTGTTCGCACTCATCAGTAAATACCCTTTTTCCTTCAGCATATTAAGGGTAGCTGTGATTACCTTCAAGTTATCGGGTTCGGTTTTCTCACTGAACGGTTGCAAATCCACTTTTTCCTGTTCGCCATTTTCATAGGTAATCAAAATCTGCGCGCTCATGAAGCCCGCGCCAGCCCCTGCGAATTTATTGACATCAAAAACACGCATCAGGCAATAGCCCGTTTTCGGGGCACCTTTCTGTGCAAATAATGCTGTACCGGTCAGCAGAAGAAGAACAAACATCCACGCTCTCACTATGCTTAATTTTCTCCAAAAATATCAAATCTGATGTGGCAACTATGCATTAGTTTCGCCCCCGCAATGAAATCAGAGAAGTTACGAATATTTGCCCTGTTACTGGTAATCGCCACACCGGTCTTCTTTTTCCTGGTATTTCGTCCGCTTAGCAAGATTCCCCGTCCACCAGCGCCAAAGCACTATTATCCGCTGGGCGCTGATACGGTACGCATCATAGAAGAAGATTGGGGAATGATTAAATCAATCGGAGCCCTTTTTACGGGTAAAAAGCCAAAAAAAATTGCAGAGATAGATTCTGTGTACCACCAGATTCCCAATGCCACTTTCCAAACGCAAGCAGGTAGTAATTTCGAACTGGATAGTTTGCGTGGCATGGTTTACGTTACCGACTTTTTCTTTGCCAGTTGCCCTGGTATTTGTCCGGTAATGACGAAGCAACTGGAGCGCGTTCAAAATGCCTTTATTAAGGATCAGAATTTTCGCCTTGTTTCCATTTCGGTAGATCCCGATCGTGATTCCGTTCCAGCTTTAAGAGAGTATGCGAAAAACCACAATGCCATTTCCGGCAGGTGGTTGTTCCTGCGCGCGCCCAAAGCCATCACTTACCCTATCGCGCGCGATGGCTTTTATCTGGTTGCTAAAGAAGATCAGGACGATGGCCCGGAAGCATTCATTCACTCCGAGAAATTGACTCTGGTAGATTATAATGGTGTTATCAGAGGATATTACAACGGCACGGATAGCGCCGATGTGAACAGACTCATGCGGGAGGTGGTATTAGTGCTCCGCGAAACGGAAAAAAATTACAGTTTCAGGAAAGACCCGAAGCGCAGAGGCGGATTAGGTAAAAACTAATTTCGAAATCAACTGTTGTCAAGATAAATAAGAACAGCATGAAGGCATGGATTAATAAAAATGATCGTTTAGCATACCAGTTAATTGGCACTGTATCTGTAGTTGTTTTTCTGGTGGTAGTAGCCTTGGGTAAATTCAAATTGCTCGACCTGAATTTGGGATTCGATCCACATATTTTTGCCAGGCTAAATGCCATAATTAATAGTTTGGTTTCCATCTTACTGGTTACCGGATTAATGCTGGTAAAGAATAAAAAACTGGAAGCTCACAGAAACACCATGCTATTGGCCATGGTCTGCTCTGGTGTTTTCCTGGTTTCTTACATTTTGCATCATTTGCTTACGGTTGACACCCACTTCGGAGGGACCGGCGCCATACGGTACTTCTATTTTCCCCTGCTGATATCCCATATCTTTTTAGCTGCCACCATTCTACCTTTCATTCTGTTAACTACTTATCGCGGACTTACTGCCGATTTTCAGGCGCATAAAAAAATAGCCAAAATCACTTTCCCAATTTGGCTGTACGTATCGGTTAGCGGCGTACTGGTTTATTGGCTGATTTCACCATACTATGGCGCTTAATTTTACTTACTTTAGCAATATGAAAAAGTTCTTCTTCAGTGTAGTTCTGGTGCTGCTTGCTTTGATGAGCCGTGCGCAATGTGCCATGTGTACCGCAGTGGCAGATGAAGCAGCCCGTAATGGTTCTTCAGCCGGAGAAGGAATTAATAAAGGCGTACTGTATTTGTTTGTGACGCCTTATCTTATAGTTGGCGTGATTGGCTTTCTGTGGTGGCGCTCTAAAAAGCGCGCGCAATTGCAGTTAGAGGCACAATAAAAAGCAGCCCGGCTTCAGCTAGTGCGCAAGGCACCGGTATAGGTACAAACAGCCTGGCCGGGCTTGATTCGAAAATAATGAACACCCGGGGTTTATGCAACCGTTATTCCTCCAGCTTTTCTGAAATAGCCCGATCAAACAATTGGCGCCAGTGCGTCAGTGCGCCCCACTTTTCGCCGTCAATGTTAATCTGTAATCTTCCAACTTCCCCCAGCTTCGAGAACTCAGCCCGCTGGTGAAGCATACGCTGCAGAAAGGCGTCTTCACGCGCTGCCGGCACGGTAACCACCACTCGCGATTGCGCCTCGCCAAATAAGAAAGCGTCCTTCCTAATGAACTCATCACACGCTATCGAAAATCCTTTGTTACCACTTAGTGCCATTTCTAACAAGGCAGTGAATAAACCACCCTCACTCACATCGTGGGCCGCATTAATCAGGTTGGAACGAATCAACATTTTCACGGCTGATTGTACCTCCATTTCCTCCTGCAAATCAAAATGAGGAACACCTGATGTTTCTACTTGGAAGTGCTGCACCAGGTATTGAGAACTGCTGATATCCTCCCGTGATTCTCCAATCAGATAAATTAAATCGCCGTCTTGTTTGAACGGTATGGTCATGGCTTCGAACTGATTTTCTAACACCCCAATCATGCCAATAGTTGGTGTAGGAAATACGGCACCGCCATCCGTACTCTGATTATAGAAACTCACATTACCACCGGTTACCGGCGTTCCTAACGCTTCACAGGCTGCGCCCATACCCTTGATGGCATTGACAAACTGCCAATACACCTCTGGAATATATGGATTGCCAAAATTCAGGCAATTGGTGATGGCAGAAGGCTCTCCCCCACTGCAAACAATATTTCGGGCAGCTTCGGCTACTGCTATCTGTGCACCAACAAAAGGGTCGGCCCAAACATAGCGGGCATTGCAATCAACTGTTAGCGCCAGGGCTTTATTGGTTTCGGGAATCCTGATAATAGCTGCATCTGATGGCGCATTAACACTGGTGTTTACCAATCCCACCATCGAATCGTATTGCTCGTAAATCCACTTCTTAGAGGCGATGTTGGGATCTTTCACCAAGGCCTCTGCAACTTCTTTTAAATCATCCGGCAGCGCCATCACATGCAAGTCAAAATGCTTATTGCCGGCATAATACGCCGGTTCGCGGAACTCTCGCTCGTAAACCGGAGCACCTCCCCCTAACACCAGCGATTCTGCCGGGATGGAGGCTACCAGGGTGTTACCCATGGTGAATTCCACCTTCCCCGAATCAGTTACTACCCCGATTTCCGTACAATGCAGATCCCACTTTTCGTACACTTTCTGCACAACCTCTTCCATGCCTTTCTTCACCACCAACAGCATGCGCTCCTGAGATTCGCTCAGCAAAATTTCCCAGGCCTGCATATTCGCCTGACGAACGGGCACCTTGGCCAAATCAATGCGCATACCGCAACCGCCCTTGGCGCTCATTTCCGAGGTGCTACAAGTAATTCCTGCCGCACCCATATCTTGCATACCAATTAAGGCACCGGTTTTAATCACTTCCAGAGTGGCCTCCAGCAATAACTTTTCCTGAAATGGATCGCCAACCTGCACCGCAGGCAAATCGTTTACGCTGTTCTGCGTAATATCCTTTGAGGCAAATGCCGCGCCGTGAATACCGTCTTTGCCGGTAGCCGAACCCACAATAAAAACGGGGTTACCTACGCCATGTGCGGTTGCCGAAACGGTTTCGCCCACGCGAACAACGCCAACGCTCATGGCATTCACCAAGGGATTAGTTTGATATACGGGATCAAAGTAAGTTTCTCCTGCAACAGTTGGAACACCAAAGGCGTTACCGTAATCGCCAATGCCTTTCACTACGCCCTTCAATAAGTGCCTGGTACGGTCAGTATCCAAACTGCCAAAGCGCAACGAGTTTAACGCCGCAATAGGCCGGGCGCCCATGGTAAAAATATCGCGGTGAATCCCCCCTACCCCAGTGGCGGCACCTTGATAGGGTTCCAGGGCAGAGGGGTGATTATGAGATTCGATTTTGAAAGCGCAGGCCCATCCATCACCTAAATCAACTAGGCCGGCATTTTCTTCTCCGGCTTCTACCAGCAAGTGTTTCCCCTTGCGCGGCAGCGTTTTTAGCCATTTGATGGAGTTTTTATAGGAGCAGTGTTCGCTCCACATCACCGAATAGATAGATAATTCGGTAAAATTCGGTGTGCGCCCTAACACCGAGCCAATTTTTTCAAATTCAGCGGGCAGCAGACCTAATTGCTTAGCTGTTTCTACCGTTGTTGGCGCCAAAGAGGCATCCTGCATAAAATTCAGATTAAAAATCTTCCACGGAAGTGTTTTTCTTGTATGCTTCCGAAGCTTGCCAGTTACTTTCGATCTTCACTTCAAACTTCAAAAACTCATATTCACCCAAGGTGAAAGTAACGTCTTTTACCAGCCATTGCTTGTAATTTACGTTGTCTACCTTACTCTCGTTTTTGTGTGCCCCGAATTTGTAATCCAAGATGAACTTCATTTGCTCTGCATCTTCTTTGGGACCTTCTAAATACACTTTAACGAAACGATTGTCATCGTTGAATATGTAGGTGATACGGGTTAACTTGATGTTCCCGATCATCATGTTATCGCCGGGAATAATATACGCATTGCGCTGCAACGAAGATTTGTCGCGGGCGAATTCCATTTTCTTGCCGTTTACATACATGGAATCGCGAAAAGCCCCCCAGGGCATACCACGGAATGCGGTTACATTTATTTTATCGTCCTGACCGAATACCGATAAAGTGAACAGCAGGGTAGCTACGAAGAGAGTAAGTTTTTGCATGTGTTTCTTCAAAAATTTTGATGCGCGAATATGCTAAAATCCATCCTGACCTAGCCGAAAGTTATTCCTTGAAGGGATGTGGACAAACTCTGCCCATGAAGTAAACAGCGCTGCTATCGCATCATGCGCCTAGCGGCAGGGATGGAAGCGGTAGCCCGCAGCGCGGCGAGGTACGAAGCCGCGCGAGGACTACAAGCGAACAGCCCGGTGCGCAGCGAAGCGGAGCAGCCGCCATCATGATTATCGATGCCTTATTGCCGATTCCATATCGCCGCCGCGCACCACCAAGCCACTGCGGATTATACTCCACCGGAAATGTACCAGAGAAGCTACAAAAGCCACCAGCGAACCAATAGCCATCACCGCCATCCAATGATGATACCAGTAGTAATAGAAGGAATTCAAACTGCCGATGATGAGCAATAAACGGGCATACTCTGCTTTTAACACCCAGGTGCGCTTTTCAAAGATGGCGCCGATGATAGAAATACTCAAAATAAGAATTGCAAAGAAGAACGCTTTATAAAACAGCGATATGCTTTCGTAAAAGGCCAGAAAGGCCACGGCCCCAACAATAATTGCTATGAACTGCGCTACCGCATAGGTTCGCAACCAGTGGTTAGTATCGGCATTATATTTTTTTCTGGCCGAAGTTGGCTCCTGAGGCTGTTGAAATCCTCCCAAATAATCGGGTTTCCAGCCCGGGCGAGCCACGAGCAGACGCAGCCGGTCGCGCCAGTGCATCAGGCGCGCCATTCGCCATAACTCGACATAATAATGCAGATTAGCCCAAACCGGGCTCCAACTAGTAAATGGCGTCGTAACGCCATAAACAATCTCATCGGCGTTTTCTTCAGCCTGGAATGTTCCAAACAACCGATCCCAGATGATAAATACCCCCGCATGATTCTTATCCAGATACTTCAGGTTCACGGCATGATGTACCCGATGGTGCGATGGCGTATTCATGATATACTCGAACCAACGAGGCATTTTATTGATGGCTTTAGTATGAATCCAGAACTGATAAACGGTGTCTAACCCAGCAGCTAAACCAAATGTTAAGGGCTGAAAGCCCAGCAGTGGAATGGGCAGGAAAATGAAAAAAGCAATCAGATTGTGAATCCAGCTCTGCCGAAGCGCTACTGATAAATTGTACTCATCACTTTGATGATGTACCACGTGCGCGCCCCACAGAAAATTCATTTCATGAGAAAACCGGTGCGCCCAATAAAACAGAAAATCAAAAGTTAATAAGCACAAGATAAAACTCCACCAGGTGTTGGGTATTTCAAACCAGGAATACCGCTGCTGTATGAGGGCAAACAAGCCCAGTAAAACAATCTTAGAAGCCACCCCAAATAACTGGCTTCCAATACCCAGCGACAAATTCATCAGCGTATCGTTCAAGCGGTACCACTTTCTACCTTTTAAGGAAGAAAACAGTGCTTCTAAACCCATGAACAGGAAAAACAACGGAATGGCGTAAAAAACCGGACTTTTCATGACTTGAAAATACGCCGTTCCAGCACTACAATTGCCACTTTTCAATCAACATACGCCGATTTATACCAAATGGTTAGCAGGCCCCGGTCTGCTATGCCAGTTGAAGTGAACAATTCTTACAAAATGCCGTTTTTAGATATAGTCTAAACAAGTAAAACAGCTATATTCGCGCTCCTTTATGGCAGCAAGTGATGACATATTAACCTCGGTTACGGATGGCGAGTATAAATACGGTTTTGTAACCGATATTGAGCAGGAGTTTGCCGAAAAAGGACTTACTGAAAATACTATTCGATTTATTTCTGGTAAAAAAAATGAGCCTGAGTGGATGCTGGAATGGCGCATACAGGCTTTTCGTCAGTGGCAGAAAATGAAACTTCCGGAATGGTCGAACCTTTCCATTCCCCCTATCAATTTTCAGGATATCATCTATTATGCTGCCCCTAAGCGCAAACCGAAATACAATTCGTTAGACGAAGTTGATCCTGAACTGTTGGCTACTTATGAAAAATTAGGTTTGCCGAAAGAAGAGCAAAAGCTGCTGGCTGGCGTAGCGGTAGACTTTGTGATGGACAGCGAGAGCGTGGTGACTACCTTCAAGAAAGCATTAGAAGAAAAAGGTGTCATCTTCTGTTCCATTTCCGAAGCCATCAGAACCCATCCTGATCTGGTGAAAAAATACCTGGGCTCAGTGGTTCCGGTGCGCGATAATTACTACGCTGCCTTGAATAGCGCGGTTTTCAGCGACGGTAGCTTCGTTTACGTGCCTAAAGGCGTACGCTGCCCGATGGAATTGAGTACCTATTTTCGCATTAATGCCGAGAACACCGGCCAGTTTGAACGCACGCTGCTGATTGCCGATGAGTCATCGTACGTGAGCTATCTGGAAGGATGTACGGCACCGAAGCGCGATGAAAACCAACTGCATGCGGCTGTGGTTGAGTTAGTGGCCTTAGATCATGCAGAAATCAAGTATTCTACTGTTCAAAACTGGTATCCCGGTGATAAAGAAGGAAAGGGCGGCATCTATAATTTTGTGACCAAGCGCGGCCTGTGTAAAGGCGTTCATTCCAAAATTAGCTGGACGCAGGTTGAAACCGGAAGCGCCATTACCTGGAAATATCCTTCCTGCATTCTAAAAGGAGATTACTCTATAGGAGAATTTTACTCGGTTGCCGTCACCAATAACTTCCAACAAGCCGATACCGGCACCAAGATGATGCATATCGGCAAGCACACCCGCAGCCGTATTGTGAGCAAGGGCATCAGCGCCGGAAAATCGCAAAACAGTTATCGCGGATTAGTGCAGGTTCAGGGTCCTGCTGAAAAAGCTTATAACTTTTCACAATGCGACAGCCTGTTGATTGGCGACCGCTGCGGTGCACACACCTTCCCTTATTTAGAAATCAAAAATACCTCCGCACAGGTAGAACACGAAGCCACCACCTCAAAAATTGGTGAGGATTTGTTGTTCTATTGCAATCAGCGCGGCCTTTCTACTGAAGAAGCCGTGAACATGATTGTAAACGGTTATTGTAAAGAAGTTTTTCAGCATCTACCCATGGAATTCGCCGTTGAAGCGCAAAAGCTACTCGGCATTTCACTGGAAGGTTCTGTAGGCTAATTCCCAAAAACATGATTGAAATTAAAAATCTCAGCGCCTCTATCAACGGCAAACCGATATTGAATGGGTTCAATCTCACCATCGGCACCGGAGAAGTACACGCTATTATGGGACCCAACGGCACCGGAAAAAGTACGCTCGCCAGTATCATTGCCGGAAAAGAAGGTTATGACATCACCTCGGGCAGTGTGTTGATGAATGGCCGCGATTTATTGGAACTGGCCGCCGATGAACGCGCCCGTGAAGGCGTTTTTCTGGCCTTTCAATACCCCGTGGAAATTCCCGGAGTGAGCACCACCAATTTCATGAAGGCGGCGGTAAATGCCCGCAGAAAACATCAGGACTTGCCGGCGCTTTCCGCTAAAGATTTTCTTCAATTGATGAACGAAAAGCGGGAATTAGTAGAACTCGATAAATCATTCCTCTCACGTGCAATCAATGAAGGATTTAGCGGTGGCGAGAAAAAAAGAAATGAAGTTTTTCAAATGGCGATGCTGGAACCGCAGTTTGCTATTTTAGATGAAACCGACTCAGGCCTGGATATCGATGCATTGCGCATTGTTGCCAACGGTGTGAACAAGCTGCGCAACAAAAACAACGCCTTCTTAATCATTACCCACTACCAACGCCTGCTCAATTATATCGTACCCGATGTGGTTCACATTATGAACGAAGGGCGTATTGTAAAAAGCGGTGGTAAAGAACTGGCTTTACAGTTAGAAGAATCTGGTTACGAAAATCTGATGCACACCCTATGACGACGTTGAAAGATGTGATCGGCACAACGCTACAGCCCGGTCAAAAGCCCTTCAACTGGCCAACCCGCGATGAAGCGTGGAAATACACGAATGTTCGCACCCGTTTTCCGGAGTCATTAATTCTGGAAACGCCTGTAGCCGGCAATTCGGTGCCAGCCTCCATAGCCCCGGAAATTCCGTGTTATTCAGTGGTATTCACCGATGGCCAGCTCAGTAGCCCGTGGCCAGAAATACCGCATGCCACTATCAGCGCATTGGCTGCAGACCATGAAAATTCACAACCTGAAGGCGCCATTGATGAACTCAATCAGAAATTCGCAAAATCTGGTTACCATATCCGGGTTGCAAAAGGTGCCGTAGTTGACCGGCCAATCATCATCACGCATCGTTTTTCAAACCATGCTTCCGCTTACCTGGTGCAGTATCGCAACCAAATCACGGTGAGCCAAGGCGCCTCCATCCAAATTATTGAGCGCTACGAAACCTCGGCTCCTGCTTTCCTGAATAGCCATACGCATGTTGCAGTAGGCGCTCAAGCCCGGGTGGATATTCAATGGCATCAAATCAGTTGCGAACAGTTAACCGCTATCACCAGCATCCATGCCGATCTGGAGCAGGATGCATTGTTCAATGCCCATGTGTTTTCAATGAGCGGACAATTGCTGCGCAATAACCTCACTGCTGCGCTGAATGGCAGCCGCGCCCATGCTGCACTACATGGCCTGGCCATTGCCCACCACCAAAATCATATCGATAACCATATCGCCATTCTTCATAACCAGCCGAACGGCGAGAGCCATCAACTGTTCAAAACCGTTTTGCGCGATCAGGCAACCGGTGTATTTAACGGCCGCATTTTCGTGAAACAGGATGCGCAAAAAACCAACGCCTTCCAAAGCAGCAAGGCCATCCTGCTGTCAGAAGAAGCCACTATGAATAGTAAGCCGCAGTTGGAAATCTTTGCCGATGACGTGAAATGCAGTCACGGTGCGGCTATTGGTCAGGTAAAGCATAACGAACTCTTTTACCTAAAAGCGCGTGGCATTGATGAAGTTACCGCTAAAAATATGCTGGTATACGCCTTCGCCGCCGAAGTGATTCAAACGCTGGAGCAGGCCTATTGGCGCGATGCGCTGGAGCAGGAACTCAAGGCGCATCTCCACATTGAATGGTAATTTACTGATTCAGCTTTACCTCGTTCCACGTATTGATGGAACAATCAAAATGCGATACATCCGTATCAATATTTTGTGATTTGTGCTCCCAATCAATATTGGCAAATTTCACCTCGCCATTATTCCGGAAACAAATGCGCTGATCTTCCTTCATGGAACCATCGCTATTGCGATAAGCCGGATTCACCGCGCCATCATACATCATCTCAGGTGCTTTGTTTCCAAATACGGCGCCAATCAACTTGCCCATGGCAGTGCTGTTATCCAATGCGCCGGTTCCTTTGGCAATCTTGTTATCGTGAATCGAAATACCGCCGCAAAACGGATCGTACAGCGTATCTTTAAATGGCCGCATCATGATATTATAACTCACCACAGCTACACTAACCGAGTTGTGATTTGTGATATCATTGGCATACGCCTCGCATTGGTTAGTAGCCATAATAATCACACCGGTTCCCGCCGGAATCTCGGCTACAGCAGTGCCTTTCGCGCCGAAATTCGGGGTGTTGTTGTCGTAAATTTTGTTGTTGTGCAATTTGCAACGCGAGCCGTTCTTGATCGATAAATCCGGCAAATCAAATACCAGTAAGCCGCCGGTATTGTTATAGCTGGTATTATCATAAACTTCTGAATCGGTACAGTTCTCAATTTCAATGCCGGCTACATTGTCATGCACCTTATTGCGGCGCACGATAATGTTCTTTGATTGCCCTACATATACACCCGCATCCGATGATCCATACACCTCGCAATCTTCAATCAACACATTGGTGCAGGTAACCGGATACAAACCATATGAACCATTGGTTGTGGCATGCAGGGGCGTCCAGCCACTTTTCACCCGCCGGATAGTCACATTGGTGGCATCCTGAATCTTTACATTATCGCCCTTAGCATCAATAATGGTAAAATCTTCCAGCACAATGCCATTAGCCGTAATGCGCAAACCCTCCGCCCCATCGCGCTGCCCTTTAAAATTCAGCACGGTCTTTTCCATACCCTTGCCGCGAATGGTAATGTTTCGCACCGCATCAACAATCAGCGGCCGCGATAAATTGTATGTGCCTTCCGGCAACTCAATCACATCGCCTTCCTTGGCATTCACCAATTTCTCCTGCAACTGCTTTTCAAACTCCGCCGATATGGCTTCACCTGATCCGCCCTTGTTACTACAAGCACCCATTACCAGCGCTACGGCCAGCATAACCCCTATTTTTTTCATAATCATCATTGTGTGACCACGAAAATAACGGAATGTCAGTAGCTCCCAACCAGTTGATTTAAAAGTTTCCCACGTTCAGCCGATTTTTCGCTTTTGGAAGACTGCCGAATTCCCATAGGTTTGGCGCTCAAAACCAAGGTGAATGGCAGAATGTATTTTAGTGACGGGTGCTTGTGGCCAGATCGGCAGCGAACTGGTGCTGGCATTACGCCGCATTCATCCGCTTGTAATTGCTTCCGATTTAAAAGAACCGCATGGCGAACTGAAGGACGGTGGCCCGTTTCATCGCCTCGACGTATTGCATAAACCGGGCATCATTGAAATCGTCAAAAAATATAAAGTCACGCAGATTTATCACCTGGCCGCTATCCTCTCGGCCACCGGTGAAAAAAATCCGGAACTGGCCTGGCGCGTGAACATGAAAAGCCTGCGCAACATCCTGGATGTAAGCGTTACCTGCGGCATCAGAAAATTATTCTTCCCTTCTACCATTGCGGTATTCGGCCCTACCACCCCGCGACAACACACCCCGCAATTTACCGTCATGGAGCCCAACACCATTTACGGCATCAGCAAGCAAGCCGGCGAACGTTGGTGCGACTGGTACTTTCAAAAAATGCAATTGGATGTGCGTTCGGTGCGGTACCCGGGGCTCATTAGTTATAAAACTGCAGCCGGCGGCGGCACCACCGACTATGCCGTTGATATCTTCTTCGAAGCGGTCAACAACAACCGCTACACCTGCTTTCTGAGTGAAAACACCACCCTGCCCATGATGTACATGCCCGACGCCATCCGCGGCACCATCGAGCTGATGGAAGCACCTGCTGAAAAAATTAAAATTCGTTCGTCTTATAATTTTTCTTCCCTTAGCTTTGCGCCCGCTCAATTAGCCAACGCCATCAGAAATCAACTGCCTAATTTCTCCATCGATTACGCACCTGATTTCCGTCAGCAAATAGCCGAAAGCTGGCCCGAAAGCATTGACGACGCACCGGCGCGCGAGCACTGGGGTTGGAAACCGCAGTATGATTTGCAGGCCATGACCAACGATATGATAGAAAACATTCGCAAAAAAATATGATACATCAGATGAATAATGGCGGCAGCCGGGCTTTGCGTGGCTCCGCTTCGCTTCGGTACGGCGCTCCTGCCGTCGCGCCGCACTGTCCGCCTGCGGCGGCCACCACTCCAATCCCTGCCGCTACCCGCTTTAAGTTAAGCAGCGCAATCATGATGGTTATGGTGTCAGTTGCTGCACACGCCCAGGCCGCTGAAAACAATACGTCGTTCTTCCGCAGTAATCTGAAAATCTATGTGGTGGTAGCAGTGCTGGTCATCATCTTCAGTGGCATCATTGCCCTGCTGTTCAGCATGGAACGCCGCCTGCGCCAACTCGAATCCAAATCATCTTCTTAATTCTTTACTTTATAAAAAATCAACGTGAAACAAACGGTCCTCCTCATCGCCCTAACGCTAATGCTTTCTTCCTGCAACAAAAATCGTGAATTGTTACAGCATACCTGGGCGGTAGAAGATATTCAACCTAGCAGCAATGTGCCTGAAGATGCCAAAGCCGTATTGAAGCAGGTTATTGCACAAATGAAAGCCAACTTCCGCATTACTTATAAACCAAACGGCGTTCTGGAACAGCAGGAATACGGCCGCATGGTAACGGCAAAATGGGATCTGGATAAAGACCAAAAAATCATCATCATTTCTGAAAACGGTAAACAAATCAAGTACCGCATTAAAGAACTGAACAAAGACAAACTCATTTGCGAGCGCTTTGAAGGTGAAGAACCAACTACCTTTGTATTTGTTCGCGCCGAACCATTGCCTATGGCGCCGGCTCAGCCAGAAGCGCCGGCCGCTGCTGCTGAAACCACCGATACGGCGGCTACCAGCATGGAGCAACCTAAATAAAGGTTATACAAATGCGCCCTTGCCTTCCCGAACTAACACCGGATCATCGCCGGTGTAATCGATTATGGTACTGGCTACGTTGCCACCGGCACCGCCGTCAATAACCATGTCTACCACGTTTTCATACAACTCATAGATTTCGTTTGGATCGGTAATGTATTCCAGAATGGTATCGTCGTTCTTGATGGAAGCAGAAAAAATAGGTGCACCTAACGCATCAACCAATGCACGGGTAATCGTGTTATCAGGCACCCTTATACCCACAGTCTTTTTGTTATAGCCAAACATCTTGGTAATGGCGTGATTGGCATTCAGGATGAAGGTGTACGGGCCGGGTAACAGGCGCTTCATGTATTTAAAACAGCTATTGTTCAGGTTCATGGTAAAGTCTGAAATGTGCTTCAGATCATAGCAAACAATAGAAAAATTGGCCTTGTTAGGTTTCACACCCTTTAGCTTGCACAGCCGCTCATAAGCCTTTGGGTGATTGAGCGCGCAACCCAGCGTATACACCGTATCGGTAGGATAAATAATTAACCCGCCTTGTTCTAAAACCTTTACCGCCTGATTAATCAGGCGATCGTCCATGTTATCGGGATTGATGTGTATTAGCATGCTATATCCGTTGCAAAATTTCTATGAGGTAAAGGTTTAGCTGTTCTTTCGCGCCCTGTTCAGCCACTGCGCCGGTGGCCAAATTTTCCTGAATGGTGAGTACATGATAAAAGGGTTGTCGTTCGTACAAACACGGATACACAAATCCCAGGCCATTGGTTGATTCCACATCTGCCTTGTACAGTTGCCTGCGTTGTTCAGCCAAGGCCGAAGCGCCAAACGTATTCACGGTAACGCCCACTACCTTTCTGTATTCCAGAAAAACATTGAGGTAGCTATTATTCATATTGATGAATCCTCCCTTGAAATGCGGCACGGCTTCGGCATCTAAGCGCCCAAGTGCATATATATCTTGCCACTGCTGGTTCTGTATCCGGCCAAAATCACCGGGCTTTTCTTTAATGATGTTGACCGCACTTCCAACGGCTATTTCAGGATGATAGGCTATGCCCAAACCCATTTTCAACGCCAAATGGTATTTCTCTCTCGCTAAGGCCCTGGTAACCTGATAAGCCGTTTCAAAAACGGTGGTACCCGTTTCGCAAATCGTTACTTCATGTTGTTCGAAAAAACCCTTGAGCTGCGTGACGCTCTGACGGTCTGGCCCTTTCGAAAACGCGTTCGCCGCCATATCGAAATCACTCCACGCATCCACACACAGCAGCATTTTCATGGCCGCGAAAATAGCGATTTACGCTACTCCACCCAGATCCGTTTCATGACGATCAATTCGCACCGGTGCTACCCAGTCTTCATCAGCAGTTTCCGGAGGCAACACCAGCGGACGACCCAAATAATCTACCCGCTTACCCGGATAAATATGAGCTTCAATTAAGTAAGCCAATAAGGAGCGCCGGTTAAGGGATGGATGCAAGTGGGGCGCAATTTCCTGTTCATGAAATTCAGGATACCGGCTCCAATGCAAGTTCGGCCGCATGTGATGCGCACCATGATAGCCGTTGTTAAATAAAAGCCAATTGAGAAAACCTCCGGTAAAGGTGCGGCTGTGATTATACGGATGCGTTTCGTCGCAACCATCGTGTTGAAAGAAATTGGTGCCCACAATACCCCAGGCCGCATACTGATGCGGAATAAATATGAACAGCACAAAACACTTCCAGTTATAGAACAACAGTGCAATTTTCACCACATTCACCAGAATCATTTCAAACAAATATTGCCTGAACCAATGGGGCTTTTCCTGGCGCATGCGGGCGGCAAAGCGCAATTCACCCTTAAGGATATCGCCGCTCATCAGGTAGAAAAAGAACAACTGATTCAGCAAGTTGAAACGGAACCGCGCCTTGGTAGTGCGAATCGCATCTTTGGGCGTTTGCACATAATGGTGATGACTAAAATTATGCCCTGGAACATAAGCGCTGGTAGAATGTCCGTAACAGAACGATAACACCACCTGAAAAACGCGGTTCATCCATCGTTTCGTAAAAATAGGCACGTGGATAGTGTTGTGCACGATGGTGGCACAAATAAACGACATCAGGCAATTGGCAACTACCCAAAGAAACACCTGTAGCTTGCTCAAACCAGGCCACAACAACCACGGCATAACGGCAACTACGAAGTAAATCATCACATTGATTAAAGTGCGCCAATCAGAACGGTATCGAAGCATTTTGTAATAATAATGAACTCTGTATATTTACGCTATGATCACCATCACACTAACCGCAGAGGAAGAAGTATTATATCTTTCTGAACTCGAACAAATCCGAGAATTAATTCCCGAACTCAAAGTAAATGTGCTATCAGAACGTGTTCCGTTACCGGTAGTGCGCAACCAGAATTTCGATCAATTACGGGAAAAATACCTATCCAATCTTAGGAAAAACCTGAGCGAGGCGCCAGGCGAGTTTACCGAATAGGCTCTTTGCAGCTGCAAGCGCAACGTCTTCGCAGGCGGTGGCAGGCTATTGCCCAAAATGTAGAAACCACCTCACTTTCAAACAATTAGAAAATCAATTGCCACGCGGATGGTATTTTAGGCCAGCAACATAGCAACTTCAAAAACTCAAAGTGTAGTTTGTTCTTTTGAAGTTATACTTGGCCTTGTTGCATCTGTAATTTGGATAATTAGTTTTAAAACACTGATAACGCCAGAACTTTTCAACAAAAGTCAATATCTAAAACTGCAAAAGCGAATTGGGCTTTGCATTTTTGGCGGTAAACTTTGATATGCTTCAACTGAATTTAAAGCGAATATTTAAGGCTCGCGGGGTACAGCAGCCGTACAAATTTTTAACAGACGGCGGCTTTGTTTCTTTTACCGCACATAAGTATAAAAACGCCCAGGTGCGTCAAATCCGACTTGACCACATAGAGCGATTGTGTATTCTTTTAAATTGTACACCTAACGATATTTTCGAGTGGTTTCCCGACGATCTACTGGAAAACCGAAATGACCACCCACTGAACTGTATCCGGCAGCGCGAAAAGACGGTTGACATTAACAAGAAACTGGCCAGATTACCCTTGCAGAAACTGGAAGAAATAGAACAATATATTTCTCAGCTGGCTTAGTGCATTTCCTTTTCTTTGCTCCATGTTAAGCGGATTGCGCCAAAGAATTGGCCATGTGGCTTCCAACTCAATGGTTCCGGCTCCAGTGAAGGTTTCCTTCCTGCTGGCGCTGGTTTTCCTTTGCGTATTGGTTGGATTTGGAATCGCCAATGTAGTAGCCCTGGTCGGTTTAAAGTACCTTTATGGTATTCCCCAGCCACAGGATTTCATCACCACTGCCAGTATGCAAATGGCCGATATTCCCGCCTTTCTGTTTGCACAAACTACCATCATGACGCTGGGCATGTTCTTGTTACCAGCCGCACTGTTTTGCTGGCTTGTGAAACAGACCTTTTCGGATTTCACCAGACTCAATCATGGGGTATCACTTCGGGTCATGGCTATTGCTATAGGTCTAATAATAGCAACCGGAGTTTTTATTCAGGTCTTGGTTCAAATTAATGCGGCCATTCCGCTTCCCGCTGCGCTGGAGTCCCTGCGATCAAGACAGGAACTAGCGGATGCTTTAATTAATGCCCTGTTCAGCCAACACACCCTGGGCAGGATGATCACCTTAACTATTGCCGTGGCCTTTTTACCTGCGCTCAGCGAAGAAATATTCTTTCGGGGTATAATTATGAATGTGCTCACGGGCACCAATGGCCGAACTGCCGCCATTGTTTTTTCTGGCTTATTGTTTAGTCTGATGCATGGTGAATTCAATAATTTTTTAGCGATTTGGTGGATGGGCATCATCCTCGGTTATCTATATACATTTTCCGGAAGTTTATGGACCTCCATTCTCGCTCATTTCACCAATAACTTTCTAATGATAGCCGGTAAAATGGCCGCAGAAATAGGCTGGATTCCCCGGGAAATAACTGACGACCAATCTGCGCCAATAGGTATCATCATTATTGCCGGCAGCATCATGTGCGCGCTGCTTTACTTTTTGGCTAAAACCACTTCCAATAATCAATCACAACCAACATGAAGAATTTTTACGTGCGAGCTGCCACTGGTTTAACCGCCGCGGCCGTTCTGATTGCGGCGATTCTGTTTAGCAAATACACCTATGCTTTAGCAATGCTGGCTGCTCTTTTGGGCGGCATTCACGAGTTTTACGGTATTTCAGCGGGCATTCGCCACGCCGACGGTGGCTTTGCAAAGAAATACCGTAGAATATCGATGGTGCTCTGTGGGGTCGCCTTTGCGCTATCATTTCTGCTTTGCCAACGCTATGTACTGGCTGATGTAGGCATACTGCTACCGGTCATACTGGCCATTTACTTTGTAATCGAGTTGTTTTCTAAATCTGAAAATCCCTTTCAGAACATCGCCTGGAACCTGGCTGCTGTAATTTACCTGCTAATGCCGGTGATGCTACTGAACAAGCTGTATTTTGATAAAGGCGCACTATTTACATTGGCATGGCTTTTCCTCATCTGGTTCTACGATTCAATGTGCTACATCGTGGGTTCACTTATTGGTCGGCATAAATTGTTTGAAAGAATCTCACCAAAGAAGACCATTGAAGGCAGTGGTGGCGGTTTATTGTTGTCGTTGTTATTGGCCTGGTGGTATCCGGTCATTTTACAGTTTTTGGCAACACGCTATAACTTCCAGCCCGCCCACTACACTTCCATGCAATGGGTGATTATCGCGGTGATTACCCTGATCTTCGCCACTTTTGGCGATTTGGCCGAATCACTATTGAAGCGGAGTATTGGAATTAAAGATTCTGGAAGTATTCTCCCCGGACATGGTGGCTTTTTAGACCGCTTTGATGCCATTTTACTGGCAGTACCTTTCGGTGTTTTTAGCATTTGGATGGTAGATGAAGTATCTAACTTGCTGTTTGCCATACAATTAATTAAGTTTTAATTTTTTAATCATATATCCTACTTTTGCCCGCGCCTTTTTCCTGGTTCCTTATAAATGATTAAGAAGAAAATCAGCGTTCACCGCGAAGGTCATACCGTAATTATCGTTACTGGCCTGATTCTGGTGCTTATCAACCTGCCGGTTGCTATCATCATGCATAGTGCCGCACTATCGGTAATACTCGCCTTTGTGTCTACGGCGGTATTGTTGGCCTTCATTTCCTTTTTCCGTATACCGCATCGCGAGTATAATATCAGCGACAACCACATTATCGCACCTGCCGACGGCAAGGTTGTGGTGATTGAACATACCGACGAAAACGAGTATTTTAAAGACAAGCGCATTCAGGTTTCCATCTTCATGTCGCCTGCCAATGTTCATGTGAACCGCAGTCCGGTTTCAGGTAAAGTTACCTATCAAAAATACCATCCGGGTGAATACCTGGTAGCCTGGCACCCCAAGAGCAGCGAAAAAAATGAACGGAACACTGTAGTTATCGCCAAGGAAGAAGGTCCCGAAATTCTGATTCGTCAGATTGCCGGTAAGTTAGCCCGCAAGATTAGATACTATGTTGAGGAAGGTGATACCATTGAACAGGCCAACGAGTTTGGTTTTATTAAATTTGGATCAAGGGTAGATTTGTTTTTACCGGTTGGCACCAAAATTGACGTGAATCTTAAACAAAAAGTAAAAGGAGGAATTACCGTTATCGGTACACTTCCTGATTTCGAATCTTAAATAGCAAAACATGAAAAAAATCGTTTCGTTCGCGGCTATGACCGCCTTGGCTGTAACACTGGCATTTGCTGCTGGTGATGGCAAAAAAGAATGTTCAAAAACTTGTGAAAAAGGAGCTGCTTGCTGCGCAGCTCATGGCAATGCTACAGCATCTGCTAATGGCCAAAAATCTTGTTGCCAAGGTGATAAATCAAAATGCAACAAAGACAAGGGAGCCTGCCATCACGACAAACCGGCTACAACTGAGCCAGCGAAAAAAGAAGAGAAGAAGTAAAGCTTGTTATCACATTTTAAGCCGCTCCGGATGGAGCGGCTTTTTTATTTTCTGACCATAACAACATGGCCGCCGCAGTGGTAGAAATCACGAAATAAGCACCAACCAAAAGGGCACCAGCGCCAAATAAAGATTGTAGCCCAAACCAATCGCCATTTTTCACCAACCAATAAATAGCGGTAACAGCAGTAATCACCATAACACTTAAGCCACTTAGTTTTTTATCTAAAAAAGAAGTAAAGCCAAAAATGGCAATCAATAAAAACAGTCCGTACAAAAGCATCTCCTGACGGTTTAATGTGCCGAACTGAGAAAAAAGATAACACAGCAACAAGAAAATGGCGGTGGTATGAACCAAGCTAAACCAGGTAAACAGGTTGGAATAACCCGGGGCATACCGTACCAAATCCTCCGCGCGAGGTAAGCTGAAAACCGGATACTTTTCACTGACATCGTTGGGCCGCCAGCCGGTTGGCATCCACCACACGCGCCACTTATCGCGCCACGATTGCGTCCGCCATGAATCAGTTAACAACAACCACAGGTGTTTGAAGTTAATGATGTACGGATTCCAGGTACCTGCAGGCCGGCGAACGCCATAAATTGGGGGAACATCTGCGCGCTCTTCCTGAAAAGTGCCAAACCATCGGTCCCAAAAAATAAAAATCTGGCCATAGTTTTTGTCGAGATATAAATCGTTCATGGCATGGTGAACCCGATGGTGAGAAGGTGTAACTAAGAACCACTCCAGAAAACCGAGCTTGCCGATATACTTGGTATGATACCAGAACTGCGCAAACAAATGGATCGGGCCAATCAGGGCTACCACTTCAGGCGCAATACCCAGTACTGCTAAAGGCAGCATGGTAATTGATAAGATATTGGTGAACACAGAAATTTCCTGCCGAAGTGCACAAGGCAAGTTGAACTCCTCGCTGCTATGATGAACAATATGTTGATTCCAGAAATAATTGACCCGATGATCCAGCCGGTGTATCCAATAGCCGGTAAAATCAAGGAAAACAAAAGTGATTACATAGGGCCAAAAACTGTTTTCCGAAAAGTGAAACAAAGCCAAATGATCGCGCAGCCAGGGATAAGATACAACTACAATAGTTAACCCCAAAGTTGATTTCAGAATATTGGTCATACCAGAGGCAAGACTTGAAACGGAATCAATAAAATTGGGTTTTTCGCGCCAGCGAAACCAACCCCACAGTTGTTCTACAATAATCAACAACAGGAAAATGGGCATAGCCACCAGCAACATTTGTCCGTACGACTTCATGGGCGGTATTGTTCTATTAACTGGGTGATGACAGCATCCTGTTCTAAATCAGGTTCCATTTCGAAAATGAGTGAATGCTGACTAAAGTCGAGCATCAATGCGCGTTCCAGCGTCAGCATGGCTTCATGCTTATTGCGTATGTTCCAGAAGAACACAAATTGAATATATAATAAATCAGCGTCCTCCGGAAAGCGTTGAATCCCTTCGCGCATGGTATCCATACATCGTGAAAATTCTTCTAACCCGTAGTAGGCAGTAGCGAGATTGATAAAATGTTGCTTAATCTTATGATCTAACAAAATTACCTTTTCAAAAACCTCCACCGCTTCTACCACCTGCTCATTCATAATAAAAGCATCGCCCAACGCGTTCAGATATTCAATGTTATCAGGAGATATTTTCACTGCGCGTAAGTAGGCCTGAACTGCTTTCTCGTAGTTCTCTTCTGCCCGATATGTTTCTCCAACCAGGAAAAAGGCATCATCGTAAGAGGGATCTATTGCAATGGCCTTTCTAAAGTAGATACGTGCTTTGTGAAACTCATTAATGCGCGCATAACATTCCCCGGTCTTACAGAAGGTTTCTTTATTCGGTCTCGATAACTTCAGCGCATCTAAAAAACTGTCGATTGCCTCCCGGTATTTTTCCTGTTCCGCGTATACATCGCCTAACATTACATAGGCCGCTTCAAACTGGTCATCTATAGCGATGGCGTATTCCAAAGCTTCTACAGCTTCATCGTATTGCTTCAATCCTAAATTGGCATGACCTAGGTTAAACCAACCCATTTGGCTGTAAGGGAACTGTTCTACGTACGCACTGTGAAATTCACGACTTGCGGAAAATGCCTCAGAAAGTTCTGCTGCAAACCAAATTCTGCCTAGCGCCTCTTCGTTTTCCTGATACACTGATAAAACCTCCTGAAGCGCAACAAACACTTTATCATACAGTCCCATATCTTCATAAATATCGGCTCGTTCCAGTAGCAAATCTGCGGTATCCATACCACCATCAGCTACTTGCAGCCCCTCCTCTACCATATCCAGCGCATTCGTGTGTTTTCCCTGAGCGAGATAAATATCAGCGCGTAGCAGATAAATAGGCACTTCCGTACGATCCAGGCTTTCCGCGTGCTTCAAAATTTCCAAAGCTTCATCAAACTTGTTTTGTTCTGTTAGCACCGCTGCCTTCTGTATCCATAATTCCACCGCATACGGGTACACATCCAGCGCCGTATCAGCCACTTGAAGTGCCCGTTTGAATATTCGGTTTTCCAGATAAAATTCCACTATTCTTTCATACGAGTCTTCATCTAGGAAGAGTGAAGCATTTGCCGCCTCAGCATCTTCGTAACGCTTCACCAAATCCATCATTTCGCCAAAATCATCCATTCTATCTTCTTCCATCATGGTTGTTTTTTTGTTTTGGTTAGAAATACTTGCAAGCCTAAATTAAAGATAACCCCATGCTCGGTGGCCGATACCGAAGTAGTGTTGGTATTCATCAACGCGTTGTTGTAATAACGACCACGATAATAAACAGCCGGTGTGAGCGCCACATTCGGATTTAGCCAAATCGCGAGCCCTGGTCCGGCCTCCCATTGTAATTGAAAGGTTTTGATGTAGGGTTGCTTAGCATCCGTATAGAAACGCTCATTCCCACCGCCGATCAGCGGCGACACATGTCCAAAAACAGCTACCCGCTCCCCTATTTTGGCATAATACCTAAAAAAAGGCCCCACCAGCACATTGAGCATGGAGTGAAAGCCACCTGCAGCATTTCGGCTTTCTGAATAACCTATGTAAACCTGCGGGCCTGCAACAAAATGTTTAGAAACAAAAAAACCTAATTGAGGAGAAAGTCCTATTTCAAACTGACTGGATTTATCGGATGACTTCTTAAATTCAAAACCGAAAGTGCCTCCTGCCTGAATGGTACCCTTGTTCCATTGAGCCCCTACAGTGAGCGATGCCAAAACACCCCACAACAGCCACAACAATTTCATCATCCGCATCTAAAATAAGCAATTTTAGCTGTTTTAGAAGGAAATTCCAGATAGTCGTTTCTGACAAATTCATGACAGACTCATTTGACAATGAACTAATTTTGCACCCGGCATGAGACGCACCAGTTGGGGGGGTAAAGTTTTAGCGTTTGGGGGGATTTTTGGGTTACTATCTATGGTGGTTTCGGCGCAAACCACTACCGGGCGCTGCTTGCTCACCTTACGTGATGCCGATTCCAAACAACCATTGTCTGAAGCCATTGTGCGGGTTCGCCAGTTGGGTGCCAGCGAAAAAAATACCACCATCCTGTTATCCGATAAAAACGGGCAACTTCAAATACAAACTGATGCTGCGGTTCAAGTAATGGTGTCTTACTTAAGTTATCAGACTTACACCGATACCCTTCAACCTAATACATCTAAAGTATTTGGGATGGTTAAGCAGTTTAACAATACAGAAGAAGTTGTGGTTACCGGGCAATATTTACCCAATGCCACCCGCAATTCAGTATATGAAGTGAAGGTTTTAACCGAGAAGGATTTTCGTACCAGAGGCGCCAGTAATTTAAGGGAAGCCCTGCAGGGCAACCTGAATATAGATGCCACACAAGATGCAGTATTTGGAAGTGGAATTAGCCTTCAAGGTATTTCAGGTGAAGGCGTGAAAATAATGGTAGATGGTGTACCCTTAGTTGGCCGCCTGGATGGCAAGCTTGATCTGAGTCAAATTTCATTATCCAATATCGAAAAGGTCGAAATTGTGAAAGGTCCGCTCAGCGTGGTTTACGGCACCGACGCCATGGGTGGTGTAATCAATCTAATTACCAAATCCGGACAACAAGATAAATACTCGGTAAATCTTAAAGCATATTACGAAACGGTTGGTCAGTACAACATAGAACTCAATGGTGGTGTTCACTGGAAGAAATCGCAATTCTACCTAAGTGGTAGCAGAAATTTCTTTGATGGATTTTCTGCAATTGATACTTCCCGACATAAAGATTGGCGCCCCAAAGAACAATATACCGCTGATTTGAAGTACTCCTATACCGCATCCCGGTTTCGCATCAGCACAACGCTTTCTTTTTTCAGGGAATTGATGCTAGACCGGGGTAATCTGGTACCGGGTACCACTTACGCCTTCGATCAACATTTTACCTCTTACCGTCCGCGCGCCACAGTTGCAGGCACTGTATTCATCAAAGATTTTTCTCAGGTTGATTTCACCGCAGGGTATTCTGGCTTTATCCGGTTTTTAAATAATTACACCAAAGACCTCAACACGATGGTGGAGAAACCGCGAAAGGATGAGTCGCAGGATACCGCATTCTACCATCAGCTAACTGCCCGGGCAACATATACGGTGAGTACCAAAAAGCAAAAGGCCAGTTTCCAGTTCGGCATCGATTTAAATCAGGAATGGACCAAGCAACTACGTATTACCGATGGAAGTGCGGAAATGGGCGATTTTGCAGCTTTTGCAGGGCTTAGGTGGAAGCCTGTTCCGCAGTTTGAAATTCAACCGGCAGCCCGTATTAGCTACAACACCCGATTTAGGACTCCTATTGTACCATCCTTGAATATCAAGAGTGAAGTGGCGCCCTGGCTTACACTCAGAGCGTCGTATGGACTAGGCTACCGTTCACCCTCACTTAAAGAGTTATTCTTACAGTTCAAAGACAGTAATCACGACATCAACGGAAACACCAACTTAAAACCGGAGCAAGGTCATAATGTGCAGGCATCGGTTGATTTTACTTTCAACATTAAAAAGCACCAGATCAAGTGGATGAACAGCGGTTTCTTCAATCTAATCAATAACAAAATTGATTTGGCGTTGACCAATGCCTACACCTCACCGGTTACCTATCAGTATTTTAATTTAAAAAGTTACCGAA
>JAXLUK010000003.1:0-564395 GCA_046329555.1 Chitinophagales bacterium | reverse complement strand
TATTTTTCTCTTGTCCGTAAATTTTACCGATTGTTCCCTTGCCATCAGTCATTTTTTTGCGGACATTAAGTAACAACGAACCCGAACCACAGGCAAAGTCTAACACCCGTTCAATCTTTTTCTTTTCGCCCTTGCTGGGGTCTTGGCTATCAAGCGTCACAATTCCAGAAAGAATATCTGAAATTCTTTGAGGTGTATAAAATTCACCAGCCTTTTGTCCTGAACCTGCTGCAAACTTGCCAATCAAAAATTCGTAGGCATCGCCCAGGTAGTCAACACTTTGCCCTTTGTCAAATGCTTTGATGCCTTCAGCAATGGTCTGAATGATGTTGCAAAGTTTTTTGTTTCGTTCTTCGTAGTTTTTGCCTAGTTTATCAGAATCTAAATTGATTTCTGAAAACAACCCTTGAAAAGTGCTTTCAAAAGATTCGTTTTCGATGTATTTAAAACCTTCTTGTAAGGTGCGAAGCAACTCCTTGCTTTGGGTTTTGGCCAATTCGGCAATGCTATTCCATAAATGTGATGGCTCAATCACATAGTGCACCTTTCTGCGCATCTGCTTTTCAAAATCCTTAATGTCTTTAGGATTTTCTTTATACCATTTTGCCAGGGGCGTAAGGCTTCCATTTAGGGCAGGATAATCTTTCCCTAATTCCTTTTTGGCGGCGGCTTCGTAGTTGTCGCTAAGGTAACGTAAGAACAAAAATGAAAGCATATAATCACGGAACTGGTCGGCGTTCATGGCGCCACGCAATTCATCTGCTATTTTCCAAAGGGTATTGCCTAATTGTGTTTGATTATTTTCTGTCATCTGTTTAATATTCTTCGTAGTAATAAGAGTAATCAATACCTTTCATAAACATTTCTCTATCGTTAATTTTGTGGGTAAGTGCAGTTTTTATCAATTGCAACAATACAGAGCTATCCACGGTACTAATTATCATGGCGTTCATATAATTCTCTTTGGTTATTTTGCTCCAATCCACACATTTTTTCAGTTGTTTTTTCAGCATCAAATCCAGCCAAATTCTGGTACTTCTGCCATTACCTTCCATAAATGGATGTGCTTTGTTCATAGCGGCATACTTATGAATAATCTCCTCCAGGGTATGTTGCGGCAGGGCATCAATTTGTTGCAATGTTGTTTTTAAATGCTGTGCATAAACAAATTGATAACCTCCTTTTGAGATGCTTTTTGCTCTTATTTGCCCTGCAAAATCGTATAATCCGCCAAACAGGTAAGCATGTATTTGTTGCAACCCCCTGGTAGTGCCAACTTCAAGCTCGTTAATGAGATTACTTTCAAAAAGCGTATAGGCCTTTTTTTTGCTTTGCCCGTCTATACTGTTGTCGCTGTATAAAAACCAGTCTAAAAAAGCCATAGCCCTATTGTTGGGAAAACTTTTGGCAAGTGAAACAACACCTGCGCTATCTAATGTATCAGTGAGGTATTTTTTGCCGTCGGCAGCGGCGAGCTTCAGTTGGGTAGTGGCACTAACCAACTCGTTATTCTCCTTTTTGAGTTTTGCTTTCAGGTATTTCCAATAATTGCGGACTTTGTTATAGTCGGTTTCTTCATTTAAAATCGCCACTATATCTAATACACTAAACCACCACTTGGCTTGCGCATCATCCCAAACTGCCCTCACTTCGCGGTCGTTAAAAAAGCGTATAGATATTTTATGATGATTCATTTGTTAGCATCATGGTTTTTAGGATGGGAAGATGGTAGGAATTTATTGCCTGCTTTTTGTTCCATCCTATCTTCCGCTAAACTTTTTAGTCCTGCTTCAGCCATTTGCGGAAACAACCCCTGCAATAAACCTTTCTTGTGATGTTGCAATGATTCCACCTTTTCAATTTGTGCGTTAATTAAATCGTCTATTGAGCAAAGGGTAGATGTTATTTGTTGCTGCTCTGGGAGTGATGGATATATGATTGGCATTTCCGAGAGACTTCCAGCATTTACATTTTGTTGTCCCCCACCGATTTTGGTTGCATTAAAAAAAGTCTTACCCTTATCAGAATTTATGTAGAAAGAAAGAAATAAAGAGTTTATTAAATCCTGATTTGGTCGGATTATTAATGTAGTGAAACTTTGAGATCCTTCATATTTTTCTGGCACTACGCACGTTGTTCCGGGATACCCGGTTCGTGCGGTTAATAAGTCACCAGATTTTAGTCTTTTATTTTTATGCTCCTTTTCGTATTCCTTATTGATATAAAGGATATTTTGATCATCAAGATATCCATCTTTAATGTTTTGATTTCTGAATAGAATTATTCCTGATGTACTATAGGCGTGTGTAGCAGCACTTGCGATGCCAACCATTATTTTATTCGCAAGATGTTGAAGGGTAGTTTGTTTCCACTCTCCACTATCCTCAAACTCCTTAAACCTAAATTTTGGAACCGTTTCGCCTGTTTGCGGAAATAGGTTTTGCAGTAAGCCCTTTTTGTGTTCTTTCAGCACCTCCAGCTTTTGGCTCTCGGCTGTGATAACTTCATCTATGGACGAAAAGCAAGCTGCGATTTTTTGTTGTTCTTTCTGACTATTAGGAATTGGAACTGGAATAGACTTTAGTTTACCGAGTGTAAGTTTTGGTGGTGCAGCACCTGTAATAAATGGACTTATATTCAATTTAACCAAATAATTTTCAAGAACCGTGTCAACAACTCCTGTTGGTTTCAATACATGTGCATGATTATTGACCCAATACTTACCTTCGGCTATAAAAGCAGTTTTTTCATAAGCACCCCATTTTGCACCATCTTCACCAATTAGAAGTAACCTTTCATTGAATATAAATTCTTTTACATAGTCAATGATTCCACTTGCTCCGTAATAAGGATATTCGCCCTTTTCCCGAAGGTTACTTGTTAATGGTTTGCGTAGGTTATTTAGAACTTCACAAGTTTCATCAATGGTCTTCCTTTCCCACTTTTCATTTAGGAACTCAGGAAACCTCAGCTTCGGAACCAGTTTATGTTCGTTATTCTTACTCATACGCTTTCAGTCCTGATATCTCCCGCCCTTCGGCTTTCTTTTTTAAAATAGGTGTCAATTGACTCATCAAGTCCAATTCTCTTTTGGTGCGTTCTTTCCAGCCTAAATCCAAAGGTTCAAATAGTTCGCTTAGTTTATCGGCATCAAAAATCATACGGCTGATGATGGCATCCGTAAACTGCTGCAAAGCCAAAACCTCAAGCCCATAATGGGTTGCTATTTCCGATAATCGTTTAGCCAACCTGGCATCTTTAAATTGTTGGTAGCCGTCCTTAATTTCATGCTCGTTGAGTCCCTTTCCAACTTCCAGCGTTTTGATATAGTGAATAATATCTTCCTGTTCTTCCATCAGGTTGGCACTGCTGCTTAACAACCCAATCAATTGGTCGCGGGTCATTTTCTGCTTCTTCGGTGTGCCTTGTGTGTACTTGGCAATCAGGTTCATTATGTAATCATAATCCACAACGGCAGAAGCAAACAGCACAAACTCAAAATCCAATTGCTGGATATTTTGAGGGGCGTTATCGCCTTCTTTTTGCTGAATTTCCTTGAGTTGCCTGGCTATTTCTAAATACGAACTACGGAACGAACGCAATTGCTCTTCAGGCATCATTTTTTCAATGGTTGCTTGCTGTTCGTCGTTTAGGTCGGTGTATTGATCTAACTGTGTTTTCAGCCGTTGCACTTCTTTAAAGCGATTGATAAACGCTACACGGGCTGCATCGCCCTTGATGTTGTACACCTCTTGCGGTTCGGCTGTCAGGTTTTTGTCGTGCATCCATTTTTCCATAGCCTTCACGGCTGCCTGGTATTGGGCAATCACTACAGGTGCAGGTTCTACCAACCAAATTTCTTTGGCTTCACCTTTATATTCCCCACTAAATAAAGCAATGGCCTGGTCAACCGCAGCTTGCTGTTGACGGAAATCCAGGATATTGCCATGTGGTTTAATCGTCTTCTCGGTACCTGTTGAATGTAGTGTTCTATTGGTTCTGCTAAACGCCTGAATCAAGCCATGGAATTTCAAATTTTTATCTACATACAACGTATTCAGGTATTTACTGTCAAAGCCGGTGAGCAACATATCTACCACAATTACCAAATCAATTTTGTTTTTGCGCGGATAGTCGGCATTGCTGAACTTATGAAACTTGATGCGTTGTTGAACATCCTGGTAGTACAGGTCAAACGTTGTAATGCTATGATTGGTGCCGTATTGTTTGTTGTAATCGCTGATGATGGCGGCTAAGGCATTTTTCTTCTTTTCAGGTTCAACTTTATTGTCGGCTTTCTCTTGTTGTAAATCTTCCTGTAATTGCTGAACATCGCTATTGCCTTCGGCAGGTGGTGAAAACACGCAGGCGATATGTAACGGCACAAAGTGCTCATCTTCCTTGGCTTTGGCAGCTTGAATTGCTTTGAATAGCTCATAGTATTCGATAGCGTCGGTGATGGATGCCGTAGCCAGCACCGCATTAAAGCGCTTGCTGTGGGTGGCTGCGTCATGTTTTTTCAGAATGGCGTTTGCCACGGCATTTTTGTGTTCAGGGCTTCCAATGGTCACATTTTTTTCAGGCTTGAAATAGTCAATATGAAAACGCAATACGTTTCTATCTTCAATAGCATGCGTAATAGTGTAATGGTGCAGGGGATTTTGGAAAATATCCCTTGTAGTTACATAAGAGCCAATTGTTTCATCTATTTGCTTGTACGTAGCATTGTCGTCAAAAATGGGTGTTCCAGTAAATCCGAATAGCTGTGCTTTCGGGAAGAACGCTTTGATGGCTTTATGATTTTCGCCAAACTGGGAACGGTGGCACTCATCAAAAATGAAAACGATGCGTTTGTTGCTTAATGGTGCTAAGCGTTCTTTATAATTGCCTTTGCTATTGGGGTCGAGCGCCAGGCCCAATTTTTGAATGGTGGTAACAATTACTTTGTTAGCGTAATCATCCGACAGCATGCGCCTGACCAATGTTTCCGTATTGGTGTTTTCTTCCACACAACCTTCCTGAAATTTATTGAACTCTTCACGGGTTTGGCGGTCCAGGTCTTTGCGGTCGACTACAAACAAACATTTTTCAATATTCGGATTGTCTTTGAGCAGGGTAGAGGCTTTAAAAGAGGTCAGTGTTTTACCGCTTCCCGTAGTATGCCAAATGTAGCCGTTGCCTTTGTGTTCCTGAATAGAATTGACAATGGCCTTAACGGCATAAATCTGATAGGGTCGCATCACTAACAACTTTTGTTCGCTTGCCACCAGTACCATGTATTTGCTGATCATTTGGCTGAGGGTGCACTTGCTCAAAAATTTTTCTGAGAAGTCGTCTATGTGGGTGATTTTTTTATTGTCCTCACTGGCAAATTGATAAACTGGTAAAAATTGCTCGTCGGCATTAAAGCTGAAATGAGCAGCATTGTTGTTGGCGAAATAATAGGTGTTGGAACGATTGCTCACAATAAACAACTGCATGAAGCAAAGCAAGGTGTTAGTATAACCATTGCCAGGGTCGCTTTTGTAGTCCACAATTTGCTGCATGGCTTTTCGTGGGTTTACCTCAAGCGTTTTCAATTCTATTTGAACAACGGGAATTCCGTTAATCAATAAAATTACATCGTAACGGTGGTTGCTGTTTTCTGTATTGATGCGAAGTTGATTGATAACTTCAAATTCGTTTTTGCACCAATCTTTGATGTTTACCAAGGTGTAATGCAAAGACGTTCCATCCTCACGGCTGAAAGTGTTTATTTCACGTAATCGTTTAGAGGAAGCAAAAACGTCGGAATGGATAATCTCGTCACGCAGCCGTGCAAATTCAGCGTCAGACAGGTTCACTTTGTTCAGCGCCTGAAATTTTTCGCGAAAATTCTTTTCCAGCGAAGCCCTGTTCCTGATGTCCGGCCTGTAAGTATATTTCAGGTCAATGAGTTTGGCTATTAGACTATCTTCTATTTGTTGCTCTTTTATCATTGGCATCTGTTGGTCAAAGGTACTTATTAATCATGTTCATCGCGCTATGTGTACGTGGAAGGCTACTGTTTGGTGATTTGGTTTATAAGTTGGTGAATTTAAGCGAAATCAAACATTTCTTAATCAGGTTGATTGAGGGGTTTATTTTTTTTGGGTGTATGCCATTTATTAGGCGGATTCCAGTAAATCTACTGGTTTGTTGAATCTTCAGCGCACCCTTCCTTCCGCGGCAGGGGGCGCCGCGGAAAGCCCGCAAGCGAGCGAGGTACGAGCGAGTGCGGACTTGCAGCAAAGCACCCGGCGCCGCACGCGCGGCGAGGTACGAAGCCGCGGGCGGCGGCCGCCTACATCAATAACCATTGCCCGTCTAAATCATTCCAATCACACAACGGCAACAATGCCGCCGCGGCCTCGCAACCAATTCGCGACTCCGACATACAACCCATTAAGGTCTTTAATCCCTTCTGCCTGGCTTGCTGTAAAATGTGATACGCCTCGGTTATACCGCCGCACTTCTGCAGTTTCACATTAACGCCCGAAAAGGCGTCGGCAACCGATGGTAAATCCGACAATCGCTGCAACGCTTCATCGGCAATAATGGGCAGACTGCAAGCCTCACTGAGTTGCCGTGTCATCTCCCGATCCTCCTTCGCAAACGGCTGCTCAATCAACACGCCGCCGGCATCTGCTATTTTTGTTGCCATGGCTTTTGCATACCCCACCTCCTTCCAGCCTTGATTCACATCTACGGCAAAGGGCGCATCGCTCAACATGCTGAAATCGCGCAGCAACTGTTCATCATGCACCCCATCGAACTTCAGTTTGAAAAAAGAAAATCCCAACGACCGACCATGCTCCAGCCGCGCTTCCATCTCCGCGCGATCGCACACGGCCAGCGTGTAACTTTTCAAAGCCGTATCTTCCTCTGGCAACTGCAATAAATGGCGCACGGTGATGCCGCTGCGCTGCGCCCTGATGTGCCAAATGGCCATGTCTAATGCGGCTATTGCAGGCAGCAGCGTAGCTGGTGTATCTGCCTCAAGCAAGGGCTGCTGCAACAAGGGCGCTTCCAGCGCTGCTTGTAAATTGTGGAAAGGTAATTGTTCGAAATACGCAATAGTACTGTTGATATTGGCGGGCAAGTAGGGCGGGAGGGTGGCTTCTCCCTTTCCGGTAAAGCCTTCGTATTGCACGGTCACCATCACTACATCGGTATGCGTACGCATGCCATGCGCAATGCGAAACGGAAATCGGAATTGCAGTGCGCCTGCTTCCCAACTGAGCGTTATTCCGTTGCCCTGTCGTGCCATGTGCAGCGTAAAATAGTGGTGGTGGATGGCGTGATGCGGGCGCGGTCGTCGTTGCGCTCGTTCACTACCCATAAAATGCGCTCTTCTGAAGTAAGCACCCACTGCTGTTCTTTTTCATCCAGCCGCTTTTTTACATCCTTAAAATACTTGCTGAGCTTTTTCTTCTTGCGCTCCATGCCAAACGGATAGAAATAATCACCCTTCTGCCAATGCCGCAACGTGAGCGGCAGTTGCACCTGGCGTTGGTCGAGGTACGCATAACAACTTTCCTTGCGAATGGTCGTGTTGTCTGCATCAGCCCAGGCTAGTTCCAATCTGCCATTGGGCAACTGCAACGTACACGGAATCTCATCTATGGTATACACCGATGCGGCGGCTGCTTCCAGCGGCGCCAGCACTAAAAAACGACGGTCTTTAATCAACCGCGCTTGCCCGCTCAGAAATTGTTTGCCCGATTGTTTTTCGGTGCTTTTTAATATGGCGTCTACCTGCGCGATGTTATATCCAAAGTCTTTCAAAAACTCAAACAAAACCGATCGTTGATCGGCCACTTTTTTCAATCGCAACAACGGAATAAAAACTTCCTTGACCCGGGTGAGAAACAAGCCGCGGGTTTCTTTTTGAATATGGCGTTCGTACAATCCCGCCAACATCCGCATCACCGGAAATTGCGCGCTCAGGGTCTCGTCAAATCCTGGATTGATTTCCCTGATTTTCGGCAACAGTTCTAAACGTATTTTATTCCGGGTGTAGTAGGTTTCCTGATTGCTACGGTCTTCCCGAAACGCCACCTGATGTTGCTGCTGAAATGCAGATAATTCTTTGCGCGTAGCAAACAACAAGGGCCTGATGAGGCGCTGTTGCCGCGGCAACATGCCTTTCAATCCGCGAATACCGGTGCCGCGAATAAAATTCATCACAACCGTTTCAATATTATCGTCGCGGTGGTGTGCCGTGGCGATGTAGTGATAGCCGTGTTCTATACGTATTTTTTCCAGCCAGGTGTAGCGCAGCTCGCGCGCCGTGGCCTGTATCCCTTCTTTGCGCGCTTCGGCTATGGCCTTGGTGTTGAAGCGCTCGGAATAAAACGGAAGGCCGTGTTGTTCCGCCGTGCGTTGCACCAGGGCCGCATCGGCATCGGCATCGGCTCCGCGCAATCCGAAGTGCACATGCGCCACACCCACCGAAACGCCCAGTTGCCGGAAAACTTCCAGCATCACCATGGAATCCAACCCGCCGCTGCAAGCCAGCAAAACGCGCTTTCGCTGAAGCGAAATGCGCGATTGCTTTAAAAATCCTTGTGTGGCAGATATCAACATAACCGCAGGTGAAGAAAGCAAAACTGTTTTGTATTTTTCAAGCAATGAAAACACGCTTTGTGCTCTCCTTTGTGGCGCTGGCCGCCGTTTGCTGTATGGGCCTGTTCCTGCCTTTCCCTGATCTCACACCTTCCAGCCAGGTCAATCCAGCCGATATCGCCTGGATGCTCACGGCATCAGGACTGGTATTGCTGATGACACCCGGACTTTCTTTCTTCTACGGCGGCATGGTGAGCAAGAAAAATATTATTTCTACCATGCTGCAAAGTTTCATCGCCTTAGGCGTGATAACGGTGTTGTATGTGCTGGTGGGTTTTAGTTTGTGTTTTGGCGATAGTTTTCACGGACTCATCGGCAATCCGCTTCAATTTTTCATGTTTCGGAATGTGGGTCTGCAAACCCATCCTGAATTATCTCCGGCCTTGCCGTTGTTGCTGTTTGCCATTTTTCAACTCAAGTTTGCCATCATCACACCGGCCCTCATCACCGGTAGTTTTGCCGAGCGCGTCAAATTCAATAGCTACCTGCTGTTCATCTGTTTGTTTTCCATTTTTATTTATTGTCCGCTGGCGCACTGGACCTGGCATCCGCAGGGTTTTTTGCATCAATGGGGCGTGCTCGATTTTGCCGGTGGCACCGTGGTGCACATGAGTGCCGGTTTCGCAGCCCTGGCGGGCGCGATCATGCTGGGACCGCGCAGTACGTTTACCGACAACAAACACACCGAACCAGCCAATATTCCTTTTGTGATTTTGGGTACGGGCATGTTGTGGTTTGGATGGTTTGGTTTCAATGCAGGTTCTTCGTTAGGCGCTAATGCTACGGCTATTCTGGCGTTTTCTACTACGGTGGTAGCCAGTGCTGCGGCCATGATGGCGTGGATATTTTTTGATGCGGCGCGCGGCAAAAAAGTGTCGGCCATGGGCGCTTGTATTGGCGCCGTGGTGGGTCTGGTGGCTATCACGCCTGCTGCGGGTTTTGTGACGATTCCACAGGCGTTGTTTATCGGATTTATTTCGGCTGTGGTGTCGAATCTGGCCGTGCGCGCAAAGAACAAATCCAATCTGGATGATACGCTGGATGTGTTTCCGTGTCATGGTGTAGGCGGTATTATGGGCATGTTGCTCACCGGCGTTTTTGCAAAGGAGGTGGGTTTATTTTACGGCCAATGGCATACGTTCGCATTTCATTTGTTAGGCCTGGCGGTAGTGAGTGTGTTCACCTTCGGCGGCTCTTATGTGTTGTACCGCATTACTGATTGGATTGTTCCGATGCGCGTGAGCGTGGAAGCTGAGGCCGCCGGTCTCGATTTTTCACAACATGGCGAAACGTATAAACTAAAACGGCCGGAGCAGCGTTAACTGATTTCCAAAAAAAATAAGATCAAAATGATGGCGTACCCCCCGGGATAAACCCGGGGGTCGCGTGCTGCGCTCCAATCTTTTTTGTAGCAGGCAAGGCAGACTTACGATTTTTCCAACATCCATTTGCCCTAAAAAGACCAATGTTCCAAAATCGTAAGTCTAAGCCCGGGCCTGCTACAAAAAAGGATTTTCGCTGCGCCCGCTTACGCTTTCAGGCACCAGTACGCAACGCTTTAGAGCGGGCGCTGGGGGCGGAGCACTGCAACAATTGTTCATTTTTGCTTAACTTCATTACAAAGTTTCTTCATGAAGAAATGGTTGATACTATTCTTGCTGTGGCAAACAGGGTTGGTGGCCCAGCGCGCTACACGATACGATTTGCGCCTGACTCAGGCGGTGCTTTCCGAAGAAATTAAAACCAATACCACCTTACGGCCGCTGCTGGTGAAAGGCGATGTAACGCAAATCAGCCGGTGGACGGTACAATGTGGCGGTGTTTTCAAGTTTGCCGCCGGAAATATAGCTTCAGTGGCCATTCCCTTCAATCAATTGGGAAAGTTTGCCGCACAGCCGTTCATCTGGCAAATTGAAAGCGGCAATGCGCCCGGTGTTTCTTTAATGGATACCGCGCGGATTCGAAACAACATCGACAGCGTACAACAAGGTATTGCACCGCTTACGCAAAGCTATAAGGGGCGTAATGTAGTGGTGGGTATTATTGATGGCGGTATTTACCTGCCACATCTCGATTTTCGCCAGGCTAATGGTAAAACACGCATTCGTTATGTGTGGGATCAGGTGCTTACCTCTGGCACGGCACCTTCGCCTTACGCCTACGGCAGCGAATGGGATTCTGCCGCCATCAACAGCGGTACTTGTCCGGTAACCGACCCTTCCAGCGATCAGGGTCATGGTACCAACGTAGCGGGTATTGCCTGCGGCAATGGCAATTCGGTAGCAACGCATCCTTTCTTATCAGGCAAATATACCGGCGTGGCACCTGACGCCAATATGGTTATTGTGCGCCTAGATTTTGCATCGAATAACTTTCTTACTAAGGTGGCTGATGCAGTTGACTATGTGTTTAAGCGCGCTGATGCATTAGGTATGCCTTGCGTGATCAATACCAGTCAGGGTACTTATTACGGCAGTCATGATGGCAACGACCTTACTACGCAGCTCATTGAAAATTTATTGATGGCGAAACGCGGACGTTCCCTGGTAGCGGCAGCGGGCAATGGCGGCGCTATCAAGCATCATGTATCGTACAATTTATCGCCCACTGATTCACAGTTTACCTGGTTTACGTATAACACGGCAACAACACAAGTGTATTTCGATTTATGGGCGGATACGGCGCAGTTTAAGCAAGCGCAGTTTGCCATAGGTTGCGATAATACTACACCCACCTTTCTGGGCCGTACGCGGTACTTCAATGTCATCGCCGATTTTAATCCGGCGCAAGGCAGTGGGGTACAAATTGATGATTCCTTGTTTAATGGCAGTACGAAGTTGGGTAACTATTCCATTCTGGCATCCTTATTAGGCGGCACGTATCACATCGAGTTCTTAATAAAGCCGGTGGTAACAACCAATTTATGGCGCCTGCAAACTATTGGCCAGGGCCGCTTTGATTTATGGGCCAGCAAATCACTGATTAATACGTCTAGTTTACCTACAGCCTTGCCCGGCGGATTCACTTCGCCGCAATACCGCGGTGGCGATTCATTAAAAACTATGGTGAGTAGCTGGCAATGCAGCGACAAGGTGATTACTGTGGCGAATTATTCCAGCCGCGCGGGTTATTTGGATAAAGACAGCAATTATGTGAACCTTACTGTTTCGCCATACAATGAAGTGGTTGGCGATAAATTTGCAACATCATCATTGGGCCCAACGCGCGACGGCCGCATGAAGCCCGATATTGCCGCTACGGGAAGCACCACCGTGGCTTCTGGTGATTCGCTATATATTGCCTTACTCATCGGTTCATCGCAAGGTTTCAAAGTAGGTTATGGTTCGCTACATACCCGAAATGGCGGCACTTCCATGGCATCGCCTGTGGTGACAGGCTCGGTTGCTTTATTCCTTGAAAAAAATCCGAATGCCGCGTATAATGAAATCAAAAATGCGGTGATTAAAACCGCTAAGAAGGATACGTTTACGACCAGCAATGTGCCCAATTATCGTTTCGGTTATGGTAAACTGAATGTTTACCGCATGTTGTTGGATCCGCTGATTTATGGTTGTAAAGATACGGGTTCCGTCAACTACAATTCGACTGCTACAGTAGATACCGGCGGCTGCGTGGCCAAAGTTTATGGTTGTACCGATACGGGTTCTATAAATTACAATGCTGCAGCCAATGTGAACAATGGCAATTGTATCGCCAAGGTGTATGGCTGCACCGATACGGCATCCATCAATTATAGCGCTGCCGCCAATGTGAACAATGGCAGTTGTGTGGCTAAGGTATATGGCTGCACCAATCCGCAAGCCGGCAATTACAATCCGCAGGCGAATATTGATAATGGCAGTTGTTTTGCCCTTGGGATATCATCAGTTACTACCTCAGATTTTTCTGTTGAACCGAATCCTTTTTGTGAAACAGTGCATTTTAATATGCCGGAAACAGACGGTCAGCAGGTATTGGTCATTACCGATGCCGTTGGACGATTGATGGATCGTATTTCCGTTAATAGCAAACTGGTGCACTATAAAGCCAGTTTTCCGTCTGGGGTTTACGTGGTAAGTTGGTATGATCACGGAACCTTGCGCAGCACCCGAAAATTAGTGGCGCAGTAGCCCGGTTATTCCGGCCGGTAGCGGCGGTCGGCCTTGATGTTAGCGCGGTGTTGCTTGGCTTTTTTACGGGCTAAGAGGGCTTCTGGTCCGGGCTTGGTAGCCTTGCGCACTTTTTCCGGTTGTAAAGCTTGTTCCAGTATTTTATAAAATTTATGGATGGCTTCTGCCTTATTGCTGTGTTGCGATCGCGATAGCTCACAGCTCACCTTAAGCCAGCCATCTGAAGTTAACTTGGTGCTGAGTTTCTTCAGCAGCTTTTCTTTTTCTTCCGGCTGCAGTACTTGAGAATCTTTTAGTGGAAAAGACAGTTCAATGCGCGATGATGTTTTGTTCACGTGCTGTCCGCCCGGACCGCTGCTGCGGGTGGCGCTGAACTGCATTTCAGTAATGAATGGTCGCGATCGTAAGCTTTGCATAAGCGGAAGATATCAATGGCGTAGTACTTTCCCGGAGGCAGTGCGCTGAAACATCGGAACAAATCTAATTTCCTTCGGCTTTTCATATTTGCCTAAAGCGTCAGTAGTTTGAATGCGTTGTTCCAGTTCTTCATCGTGTGGGCCTTCAATGGTCAGTACTACTTTCTGCCCCAGTACCGGATCTTTTTCTCCGCTGATGAAAAAATTACGGTTGATGACCGGTTTTAATTTTTCCTCTAGTTCTTCTGCATGCAATTTTATTCCGCCGCTATTAATCATGAAATCAATTCTTCCCTTCCATCGAAATTGTTTGTCAGAAATCCATTCGATGATATCGCGCGTAACAATCGGCAAGAAGTGAATGGCTTCGTCGTGTACTACCAGACAATCGTTTTGATCTTGCGAAAAGGTGACATCACCCAGTGCAGTAAAGGCCGTTTCTCCTAATTGGCGCAAGGCGAAATGACTCAGTGTTTCGGTCATGCCGAATGATTCCCACGCTTTCAAGTTGAGGCCGAGCAAGGCTTGTTCTAAATTGGCATCAAGCGGGCTGCCGCCAATAATAATTTGTTGAATTTGCGAAAGTGCAGTGTGAGGATGTGCGAGAATACCATGGAGCTGCATGGGCGTGAACGCAGCCAGAGAAATGGACTCACTGATTGCTAAATTTTCAATTGGGTTAGTTGAAGGAATAACACACAATAGGCGGCAACGTGCAACTGCTGCTCTAACAACCATCATCCTGCCACCAATACCACTAACGGGCAGCGCCAGCATCAACAGACTGTCTTCATGGATTCCAAAAAAATCATTAGTTCTTTTTGCACTGGCTATAAAAGCATCTTTTTGATGGCGTACTTGTTTTGGCGCACCGGTAGTCCCTGATGTTTTTAGCGTAAAGCTATCGTGCGTTATCCACTCGTTACACCAATCACGCACTTCCTGAAACTGCTCTGGAAACGGCAGTTCATTATGTGAGAAGTCGATTATGGCATGAGACATGGTACGAATTTAAGAAACCATTCGGTGCCATAAGCATGCCTTTTCGATGCTCAGTGGCGCAGGAATATTGTTTACGTATAAGCCGCCGGTTCCCAGTCCCTGAGGCATGGTGTTGTTTTTGGTGGCGCACCACTGGGCAATGGCCATCAAGCCTATATTTGATTCCAAAGCTGAAGTAGCCCACCAACCGATGTGTTGGCTTTCCGCAGCGGCAATCCATTGGTCGCATCGGCTAAAACCACCGTGCAGCGAAGGTTTCAGGATGATGTAATCGGGTTGGATTTGTTCTAAGAGAATGGCTGGTTGCTCATGATAACCGATCAGTTCTTCGTCTAATGCTACCGGTATAATTTGGGCTTCTATCAACTCCCTCATGGCAGGCCATTGGCCAGGTGCAATGGGCTGCTCAATGGAGTGAATATGGAATTGCGACAAAGTTTGCAGGCGTTCGTGCGCTGCGCCAGGTGTGAAGGCGCCATTGGCATCCAGGCGCAATTCCAATTGCGTTGCATCAAAGCGCTTTCTAATTTCTTCCAGTATGCTACATTCTTGTTCAAATGGAAGCGCCCCAACTTTCATTTTGATGCAACGAAATCCGGCTTGCAATTTTTCTTCCAACTGTTCATAGAGATAAGATAGATTGCCCATCCACAGCAAGCCGTTAATGGGAATGCCCGCGGTGCCGCTGTAAAACGGCGAATCAAAGTATTTCCCGATGCCGCCGTTTTGCAAATCCAGCAAAGCCATTTCTAATCCGCATTGGATAGATGGGAACTGCCAGAGATCAACCATCCGGTAGTCATTAGCTGTTGATAGTGCCAATAATTTTTGTTCATATTGCTCCAGCGGATCAATGCTCAATCCTTCAATGTAGCTGCATTCTCCAATTCCTGTTTTACCGTGGTGTTCTATTTTTAGCAGATAGCCGTGCTTCTCCTGCATGCCTCCTCTGGAGGTGAGAATCGGTGATTTGAAAACAAGCGTTAGCGGTTCGTACGTGATCGTCACACCGCGAATATAAGCGCCTTCAGCAAGAGTGGCTTTACTTTCAATTGGTGTTTAGCGCCATCAACTCGCGCGCCACCGCGGCTACGCCTTCTACGGCAGTTTTGCGAATGATATGGAGGTTGGCCATTTGGTGCGGAATGGCTGTTCCCGGATCAATATAGAATTTGGGTGTCTCGTAAGGGTAACAATATACGAGTTTGACCACGCCCCTTCACCATGTTGAATTTCAGCGATTTTAAAATTCACTTCTTTGGCTTCTTCGCCTTTTGCTTCACGTCTGTTACACTCGCTTTGATTATCGAGTGGAATAGTGCGCTCGCTTCTTTCGGCGTTCGCTTTTCTATTTTGTCTTTTTTTGGCTTTGCCATATTCTAAATTACAACTAATTTTGAAAAATCTGGTTGGGCGCTTTCACCGCCCACTACCTGCAACCTAATGAGAGTTGTGGTTAGCCCAGTCTGCCGAAACCATCACGAAACGGCAATATTTTATGGGGCGCAAGCCCCTTTTTAATCAAACAACCCTCCTTGATAGGAACCTCCCATCATCCTATTGAAATTAATCTCAAAAGACCTTTTATTGGGAGATATTTTTAAAGCGCCTACAACCTGCCAAATTTGGGACCTTATTGCTGGTAATCCAATATCCTCGCTTGCGCTTTGAAACAACCTTTTTTTCTTACGCCCTTTAGAATCCTTTGGTGTGTTTTCATCAAGACGCTTTAAGACCTCTCCCTTTTCTATAGGGTCGTAAATGTATTTTCTTATAAATTTTGCATAGTACAATGGCCTGTTTTGGGACGTGGTTTTTTGGTTTCCGTAAATCCTATCCATTTGAAAAAATATTTCATCGGGAAACTCCTTAGACCACTTTCTAATTTCATCGCTTAGATAACTATCTATTAGCATCCTAAACGCATCTGGATGCTTCAATCGCTCAAATCCTAATTGCTCATATATTAAAGCGCGTATACCTACTTTAGAAAACGCCCTTACTAATATCTCACATTTCTGCGCGATTGGGAGTTGAGAAGGCGTAAGCACTCCGGCCAACCTTGCTTCTAAATAAACATCGCATACCATTGGGAGTACGTCATCCTCGAATCCGGTAATTACTCTATTCCCATCATAAAATTCAACACCCTTTAACTTTTCAATCAATTCGGGACGAACAAATGGCCGTAAATTTACAGCACCAATGAAGTTGGGCAAATCCGTCCTACTTGCCCCTTTCCATTGCCGCCCAATGGCGGTCATCATCTTCCCCTTGTTTAGAATCGCGGTTCCATCCGTCAAGATGTAACAATCTAGTTCAATGTCCCATATTTTGATTGGTCCTTTACCCCATACTTTTTTCATTTTTTGCGACATAAATAATTGTTTTTCAGTATTTTAAATAATGGTCCTGTACCCTATTGTTCAATCGCTTTTAACCACTTTCTGTTCAATACATTCGCTTTGTATATCTTTTTTAGCATAAGAGCCGCCGTATCTTTGGTTACATCTATTAATCTCGCCAACTCCCTTGACCCTACGTCTTTGTCGTTTACGATTATGTCAATTGGTATTATCCACTTTCTAATATCAACTCGTGTTTTGTGGAATATGGTTCCAGTTGTAACACTGTACGACTTGTTACAAAAATTGCAATGGTATCTCTCCTCTTTAGGCATAGGGGTCTGATAAGTGGATTTGCAATATGGACATATTGGTTCATTGCCCCATATTTTTTTCTCTAAATAAGCGCGATACGAAGCCTCGGTAGGAAATTTTTTATAAACCTTACTCAAATCCATGTGTCATTGCTAACGGTAGCAAAAATCTAAAAAATAATTTGGTTTTTCAAAAAAATATCTACCTTTGTCTATGACAAAACGAATTGCATTATGAAAACTTTCAAATCAATCTTACAGTTCCAGAAGGAATTTGACACGGATGCGAAGTGTCGCGCATACTTGGAAGAAAGTTTGTGGAATGGTACGCCTTGCTGTCCGTTTTGCGCATCTACGAATGTCCATCGCTTTCCTAATGGAGTTACTTTGAAGTGCCGTGAAAAAGTTTGCCGCAAAAAATTTACTGTAACCGTTGGCACTATATATGAAAACACTAAACTGCCATTGACAAAATGGTTTTTAGCAACCTATATTCTTAGTGTTCATAGCAAAGGTATTTCTTCTCACCAGTTAGCAACTATGCTGGACGTAACCCAAAAAACAGCATGGTTCTTAAACCACCGCATTCGTGAAATGCTGGCGGAAAAAGCCCCACAAGTTTTAGAGAATATGGTAGAAGTAGATGAAACGGCTGTGGGTGGAAAAAGAAGGAACAAACACGCATGGGAGCGCAAGGAACTGGCGGAGCAGTTTGGAGAAACAGGAAGTGGAGAAAAAGCCATTGTAGCCGGAATAGTTGAGCGCGGCGGAAAGGTTATTGCGAAAGTAGTGCCTAATACAGATGCTGAAACGCTTGTGCCGTTTATGGTAGATAATGTGAAGCAAGGCGCAACCGTGAACACGGACGAACATAGAAGCTACACTACAATCGGAACGAAAGGTTTTACCCATGAAACTATTTCGCATAGCGAAGGGGAATATGTTCGCGGGAAAGTTCACACGAATACCATCGAGGGTTTTTGGTCATTGCTGAAACGCCAGATTGTAGGCATACACCATAATGTTTCGCCTAAGCATTTACAGCGTTATTGCAATGAGGCGGGCTACCGTTACAACAATCGCGGCAATACGCAAGACGTGCGCTTTTCGGATGCTCTTAGCCGCGCCGCTGGTCGTTTAAAGTATCAGGACTTGATAGCGGACTGAAGGAGGCACGATTTTATAGTTAAATTATGCTGTAAAGGCCCGTCAACCTTGTTTCGGCCAAAATTTTTTTAATCTTTGAACGGCCTAAACCAGGAGAGCAAAAACCATGCTTGCACAAAACTCGGAGCAACACAAAGTCGCAGAAAAAATCCGTTCAATGTTTGTCAACCGTTTTGACGCGTTGGTGAATGTGGACAAGGAAGAACATTACATTGGAACAATGTTTCCCGATATGATTCTTGTTGACAAAAAAACGAAGTCGCCGCTTTTCATCATTGAGATAAGGAACAACGGACAGATTGCAGCGTGCATGAACGCTTGGAAGGCCGCCCCCGCTATATCTGCCACATTGTACATTATCGTACCGAAAGAAGAGTTTGAAAAATCCAAATCTATGGCTACTGTTATTGGCGTTCGTTCCCGATTTGGGTATTACATAATAGATAAAAATACGGGCGCCATAGAAGTTGTATTCGAGTAATGAGCGATATACAGAAAATCTTATTAGGCGCGGTTATGGCAATCGCCGGGGGAATCTTGGGAAAGGTTTTCGCCGCTTTCTACGACGAATGGAGAGAGCGAAAGTTTATTAAGCGGGCATTGTGCGATGAACTAAGCGAGATGGAATCAATCATCAGCCGCTTCGATGAAACCTATCAATCAAGCAATCAACTTGTGCCCTCCTACCTTACTCAACTAAAAGCTAATACCGATGCCTATAATGCTCATAGAAACAGACTTTTTCTTTTAAGTAGCGAAAAGACAAGAACTGAAATAATAAAACTCTATCGCGACCTTATTAGGAACATAGATGAACACGAGGGGAAACTTGGAAAGCTATCAACCATACATGGTAAAACTACAGAGCAAAACGATATAATCGCCGCCTTCAAAGGAATCAAAACCCGCGCCGAAACGACAAAAACAAAGTTGAACAGTTGGTTTTAACCCCCGTGGTCAAACTCGTATATTGTTACCCTCGTAAGCTGCGGCATGCAATAATCCCGCTGCCGGATATACCTGAAGCGACGTTCCAATGATTAATAATATATCTGCTTCACTCACCCACTGCGCTGCCGTGTGAATTAAGGGCACATCTTCACCAAACCAAACAATGTGAGGCCGAAGTGGCGCGCCGTCAGGACCGCGGTCTGTTTCCATTAAATCAGTGCGCCAGTCTAAAACGAGGTTGTCGTTATTGACACTGCGCACTTTTAGTAATTCGCCGTGCAAATGCATCACCTGTTTCGACCCTGCTCGTTCATGTAAATCATCCACATTTTGCGTGATAATCCTGACGTTAAAATGGTCTTCCAGTTTCGCAAGGGCAAGATGGGCAGCGTTTGGTTTAGCGCGTTGCACATCTCGGCGCCGCTGATTATAAAATTCTAAAACCAGTTTTTTGTTTCGCACCCAACCTTCAGGCGAAGCTACATCTTCAATTCGGTGATTTTCCCACAAGCCATCTGAATCGCGGAAGGTTTTGATACCACTTTCTGCGCTGATTCCAGCGCCGGTAAGCACTACCAGTTCCTTCATTCGATTCAATTTAACCTGCGGCGTATTCTTCTACTGAAGGACAAGTACAAATCAGGTTGCGGTCGCCATGCGAGTTGTTGACACGACTAACGCTTGGCCAGAATTTGTTGTGACGCACCCAGGGTAATGGGAATGCTGCTGTTTCACGGGAGTAGCTGTGTGACCACTCCGTAGCAGTTACCACCGCCATGGTATGTGGCGCGTTTTTCAATGGATTGTCATCTACTGGCCATTCTTTTGAAGCAATTTTTTCAATTTCTGCTTTGATTTCAATCAAGGCATCGCAAAGGCGGTCTAATTCTGCTTTGTCTTCACTCTCTGTTGGTTCAATCATCAGCGTTCCTGCCACAGGAAACGAAACGGTTGGCGCGTGGAAGCCGTAGTCCATTAATCGCTTTGCGATATCTTCTACTTCAACGCCAACGGTATGTTTGTAATGACGGAAATCTACTATCAATTCATGCGCAACACGGCCGTGCACATCGCCGGTATATAATACGGGGAAGTGCGGCTCAAGGCGGGCTTTAATATAATTAGCGTTCAAAATGGCGATCCGTGTGGCATCGGTGCAACCTTCACCACCTAGCATTCTGATGTAGCCGTAAGAAATCAGCAAGATGCTGGCACTTCCATAAGGCGCTGCAGAAATTGCCGGTATGGGTTTATTGCCACCAGTTGGTTTATGCGGATTGGTAGGCAGATAAGGAGCCAAATGCGCGGCAACGCAAATAGGACCCATTCCCGGACCACCACCACCATGCGGAATGGCGAAGGTTTTATGAAGGTTGATGTGATTCACATCAGCGCCAATGAAGCCGGGACCAGTAAGACCTACTTGCGCATTCAAGTTAGCGCCATCCATGTACACTTGTCCACCATGCGAATGAATCAAGTCGCAAACCGCTTTGATGTTTCCTTCAAAAACCCCGTGTGTAGAAGGATAAGTCACCATTAAGCAACTTAACTGATCACGGTGTTCTTCTGCTTTCTTCATCAAATCATCAAAATCAATTTCCCCTTTTTCATTGGTAGCCACCACCACTACTTTCAGTCCGCACATCACGGCTGTAGCCGGATTGGTACCATGGGCGGAGGCGGGTATCAAGGCGATGTCGCGGTGACCTTGACCGATATCTTTCTGATAAGCGCGTATCACCTGTAAACCCGCATATTCACCTTGCGCACCACTGTTTGGTTGCAATGAAGTTGCTGCGAAGCCGGTGATTTCCGCCAGGTATTGTTCCAGTTCTTTTAGAATTTCCTGGTAACCTGCGGCCTGGTCATTCGGCACAAACGGATGCAAACCGGCGAAAGCAGGCCAGCTCAACGGTTCCAGCTCTGCCGCTGCATTCAGTTTCATGGTGCAGCTTCCCAATGGAATCATACTCTTGGTTAAGCTTAGGTCTTTGTTTTCAAGTGATTTGATATAGCGCATGAGCTGCGTTTCGCTGCGATGCGTATTAAACACAGGATGGCTTAGGAACGTACTGGTGCGCGATTGATACGGGCTGGCGCCATGAGTAGCTGATTCCAGCGACATTTTCTTGTTACTTCCTGAGAATTGCGCAAACAAGTTAACCAGCGCATTCCAATCTTCCTCCGAGGTTGTTTCATCAATGGAAATAGAAACAGTTCCGTTGGCGTAGTACAGATTTATTTCATGCTGCAAAGCCAACGTGCGCAATGCTTCCATCCGATCTCCTAAAAAAACCGCAACGGTATCAAACAAGGCGTTTTCACTTACGGGCAAGCTCATTTCTTTAAGCGCCGTTTGCAAGCCTTGCGCCATCAGGTTAATGCGACGGGCGATGCGAACAAGTCCGTCAGGTCCGTGATAAACGCCATACATTCCAGCCATAATGGCCAGAAGTGCTTGTGCCGTACAGATATTCGATGTGGCTTTTTCACGGCGGATGTGTTGTTCGCGGGTCTGTAACGCCATGCGCAGCGCAGGTTGATTTTGTGCGTCAACTGAAACGCCGATAATCCGGCCCGGAATAATTCTTTTGTATTCATCTTTAATGGCAAAAAAAGCGGCATGTGGTCCGCCGTAACCCATTGGAATACCAAATCGCTGCGAATTTCCAACCACGCAATCGGCACCCCATTCGCCCGGAGGCGACAGCAGCGTAAGTGATAGTAAATCGGCTGCAACAGTAACGTAGCATTCAACTGCTTTACATTTATCTATAAAGGCTCGGTAATCATGGATAGCGCCGTCGATAGCCGGATATTGAATCAGCGCACCGAAAAACTCATTGGTTAATTCTGCGGTTTCGTGATTTCCAACTACTACTTCAATACCCAAAATAGCGGCACGGGTAGTTACAACGGCAATAGTTTGCGGGAAGCATTTTTCTGAAACGAAGAATTTATTGAATTCGGCGCCGCGTTTGTTCTTTACGCCCCAGAACAAGTGCATGGCTTCAGCCGCTGCCGTACCTTCATCCAATAACGAAGCGTTGGCGATAGGCATGGCCGTTAAATCACTCACCATAGTTTGGAAATTGAGCAGCGCTTCCAGGCGCCCTTGCGCGATTTCTGCCTGATAAGGGGTGTACTGGGTATACCATCCCGGGTTCTCAAAAATATTTCTTCTGATTGCTGCCGGCGTAATAGCACCGTAGTAGCCGCAGCCAATGAAGTTTTTGTATAACTTGTTCTTGGCCGCTTTTTCTCTTAAAAGATTCAGATAGTCAAACTCTGATAGTGCAGCAGGCAGTTGCAGGGGAGTTTTACGAAGTATACTGGCCGGAACTGTTTCCTGAATAAGGGTGTCCACGGAAACTGCACCAACTACTTGCAGCATGTCGGCGGTTTCGTGGTTGTTAGGGCCAATATGTCGGTTTTTGAAGCTATCGGTAATACGCCAATCTTGCATAGTAACAGTGATATTTTAGCGCGTGAAAATAGCAAATCGCAGGCACAAGAATTTTCCTATTTTCGACCCGGCCAAAAGTAATTCACATGATTGCCGAAGGCTGTAACAACTCTATTTATGGCAGTGAAGAAGAAAGCGCCTGTGAAGAAGGCGGCAAAGCCGGCTGTGAAGAAAGCCGTGAAGGCAGCACCCAAAAAGGCGGCGAAAGCAACCCCTAAAAAAGCGGTTAAATCGCCGGTTAAAGCAGTTTCCCCTAAACGCAGTGTGGTGGAAGCCAAACCATTGACGAAACGTCTGGAAAAGCCAGTCCAGCGGGAAGTTTCCCGAATCCCGAAAGATCGGATTCGGCATATCGCTGTGGCTGGAAATATTGGGGCCGGAAAAAGTACACTAACCCGGTTGCTGTCGAAGCATTTTGGGTGGACGCCGCAATATGAAGATGTGGAGAACAATCCATACCTGAACGATTTTTACGAGGATATGCCACGCTGGTCATTCAACCTCCAGGTATTCTTCCTCAATTCTCGGTTTAAGCAAATTATTGAAATTCAAAAGGGAGATCAGGTGGTGATTCAGGATCGGACGATTCACGAGGACGCCTGTATTTTTGCGCCCAACCTGCACGGTATGGGGCTGATGAGTACCCGCGACTTTGAAAACTATACGCGTCTGTTTGAAACCATCGGTTCGTTGATCAAGCCACCGGATTTGCTGATTTACCTTAAAGCATCGGTGCCAACGTTGGTAAATCAAATCCAAAAGCGCGGCCGCGAATACGAGGATAATTTGCGTCTTGACTATTTAAAAAGACTGAATGAATATTATGAGAAGTGGATTTCGGGTTACCAGGGACGTTTGTTGGTTATTGATGTAGATCAGACCAACTTTGCGGAAGATGAAGCATCGCTATCTGAGGTGATTCACAAAGTAAGTGGCGAGTTGTTTGGTCTGTTTTGATTTTAGCAATTGTTTGCAATTGCGCGGTTAAACCCGGCACGGTATTCGTTATCTTATCTCGAAATTAAATTGACAATGAAAAAAGTAATCATGATGATGTTGGCGGGCTTGATGGTAACCGCCACATTCGCCCAGGAAAACCAAAACAAAAGCAGTCGCGGAAAAGGTGCTGAGATGCGCGAAAACCGAGGCGGTGGAAAAGGTGAAAATGGAAAGCCACGACAGGCGCCCACCTCGGAAGAACGTGCCAAGCAAGCTACTGAACAATTGAATGGTATCGTGGGATTGTCGGCCGACCAGTATCAAAAGATTTATGATTTGAATTTGAACTTCCAAAAGCAAAAGAAGGAGATTACCGGAGGTAATAAAATGAAGGAAGAAAATGAGGAGGTACGTGCCAAGGTGCAAACTTTGCGAAAGCAATTGCGTGAGCAGGAACGGGCCGTGTTAACAGCTGACCAGAATGCCAAATTGAAGGCCCATAATCAGGAAATGCGCGCAAAACGCGGAATGGAGCACGATGGTAAGCATGAGCAAGGTAAGGATGACGATCGCGACAATGAACAGAAATCTAAATAATTCTGGTTTTGATAATCAGTGAAGGGAGATCTTTAAGGTCTCCCTTTTTCTTTTTAAAGAATTCCTTTTTTTGCATCGGTGCTGAAGGCATATTATCAGAAAAAGTTTCCCGAAGCCGGCTGCGATGAGGCTGGAAGGGGATGTTTGGCCGGACCGGTTTTTGCGGCGGCTGTGGTTTTTCCGCAGGGTTACAAGAACAAATTGCTCAACGACAGCAAGCAACTGAATGCTGCCATGCGCGAGCAGCTTCGTAAAGAAGTTGAACGCGATGCGCTTGCCTGGGCGGTGGCAAGCGTTAGTCATGAAGAAATTGATTCAATCAATATTCTGAATGCTTCCATAAAAGCCATGCATTTGTCATTACAGAAAATACCGGGGACTTTCGGGTTTATTCTGGTTGATGGCAATCGGTTTAAACCATTCGATCAAGTACCGTATCAGACAGTGGTTAGCGGCGACGCTACTTATCAGCATATTGCGGCGGCTTCCATTTTGGCTAAGACCTATCGCGATGACTGGATGATGGAAGCGCATCGGCGTTTCCCTCAATATGGCTGGGATACCAATAAAGGTTATGGAACCGCTGCTCACCGCGCCGCAATCATGGCACATGGTTTGTGTACACTGCATCGAAAAAGTTTCCAACTAAAGGAATTTCAAACCGAGTTATTCAGATGAGAAGCATGTTTACTATTTTGATGGTGATATTTAGTGTGTCTCTGTACGCACAGGAAAGCAGGCAGGCTTATCTGGAGAGAATCAATAAGGAATTGCCCCATCAGTTTAAAGAGTTAAAGTTAGGCGCCACCCTGGAAGCGGTGCGCACCCCCAACGACGTCCAGCTCTATCTGTTGGTAGATGATGTGGAACAATATGAGGAAGTGCTTATTGAAAGAAGCGATGATACCCAAACAAATTTCGCCCAGTGTAAAAGAATTGAAGTGGTTTCTGGCAAATTCCGGCACAACTATATTGAAGTAGTGGATCGGTATCCGCTATCTTCCAAAATGACTAACGTTTATCGTGTCAAATGTGTTACACCAGAAGGGATTGTTCGCATGTTTGCACCCGTTCCGGTAATCTACCAAACATCAATGAAGTAATCTTTACCGTTATAGGTCACAACAGCCTTTCTGTCGCAAGCTTCATTACTATAAGGGTCGAAATTTACCGAATATGATTTGCTGCCGCTGCTGACCTCTAGTTTGCCAGAAACAAATGTGGTTAAGCATCCCGCCTCTATCCGTTTTTTTAAGGGCTGTATCGTACTAACGGTGAAAGTTTCTCCTTTGACGTTGGTTCCGGTAGAAGTTCCACTATACGTAAACACATCACCCCAGGCTGTTCCCGGTACATCTACAATTTGTGTGATGGTTCTTGAGGTAGACCAACTTACTGTTCCTTCCGCTTTTACCAATCTGCCATTTGAAACCTGCACGTCGTAGCTGTTCGGCGCGGTATGTCGAATTGTTTTCTGCCCGCTCACTTCATACATGGTGGTGCCATTTCCAGAATAATATTGACCGGGATCAATGGTAACTGTCATTACTGAAGGCGTGGTGTTCCAGCGTTGATCTAAGCTGATTTTAATTTTTCCGGCTCTGTAACGTCCGTCTTTACAAGGAATTCCTTTGTTGAAGCCTGTACCCAATGGGCCGTAATCAATGGTAAAGGCTATACCATTGCCGTCAAAGATGGAGTCCTGAAAAGCGACAATAGCTCCGTTAGGAAGGATATAATCTTCAGCACTTTCCTTCTTACCAATTTTAGGATTGTAGGCGGCGTAATTCGAAACAGCATCATAAATCTGGGCGTATTCCGACTCCATTTGTGCATTATCTTTAGCTGATTGTGCCTGTTCTTCCTGTGTTGATTTTTTGCAAGAAGTAAAGAGCACGAACGCACAGCAAACGAAAATTCCGAAGTACTTCATGGTTGAATAATTGCTATTCTAATGTAACGAAAAATTGGTGCTGCCAAAACTAACGAACTAACGTCACACTACCGTTTTGATGCGTTTCGAAGCCATCATTGTAAACCACCTGAAAATCATATACATAAACACCGGGTTCCTGCAGCGCGCCCTTATAATGGCCGTCCCAGCCAGTGCCGGCATCTTCACCATCGTAAACTTTTTCTCCCCATCTGTTGAATAGCTGTAGATGGTAAAAGCGAACATTCTTTGTGTATACCTGAAATAGATCATTAGAGCCATCTCCGTTTGGTGAGAAGGCATTTGGAATATAGAGCAGGTGGTCGCTAATCACCACAACACGCATGGAATCGCTGACTGCACATCCGTTGTTATACGTGATGTTCAGTTGAAAATAGTAAGTGCCCGCTGAGCCAGTGAACTGAGGGGAGGCACAATCAGCGCAACTCAATCCGGTTGAGGGTGTCCACTGGTAGCTGGTTATAGAAGAAGCTGGATAAGGACTGAAGAGAATACCCGGAAGTAAAGGCTTGTCTTCGCTGATGCTAGTGTCAGATGGCAGTAATTGTAAAACCGCTGCTGGTGGATTTAAAATTTTAAACGAATCAATTCCAAAGCAACCCACGCCGTCGGAAACAGTAAGCGCATAAGTGCCCGGAGCTAAATGTTGTAAGGTGTTCGTTGTTGCTCCATTGCTCCATTGATAATGGTAAGTACTTACTGGATGAATGCCAATGGCGCCGTCGCTGCTGTCGTGACAAGATGCCGGTAAAACCGAATCAGCAGAAATCGGCAGATAAACTACGGCTGTAGTGATTGTTCCTGTATCGGTATTTTTACATTGACGTGAATCTGTTACGGTAACAGAAACAAAGGTGTTGTAATATTGATTAGCAACTGAGTCAGTCGTGCTGCCGGTATTCCATTGATAAGAATAAGGTGCTAAGCCGCCGCTAGATTGCACCTGGGCACTTCCGGTAGGTAGCGTACAGGTAGCTTGATTTAGGATTAACGACAGTTCTGGTAATTCATTCACCGTAATCTTTATGGTATCTGATGGCAGACCCGGATAGTTTAGATAGAAGAAATAAGTGCCAACTGCAGTAAATCCAGTAACGGCAGTTTGAAGCGCTGTAGGATTTGCGATGGCAGTTGGGGTAGGATTGGTTGAAGCGGCTACCCAGGTGCCATTGCCACTTCCAGGCAGTATAGCGGCAGTATTAAGACAAATACTGGTATCATTTCCCGCGGCAGGAGGGTCTTTCACCAGAATTAAAACAGAATCCGGGCATCCATTAACAATCCATTCGAATTCATAATTGCCGATTGCATTAAATCCCGAAACACCTGAAGTGGGATTGGTATTATCAGCGAAAGAAACCGTTAGCGGATTGGTAGGTAATTCATTCCACGAACCACTTCCAGATGCGGTCATTTGTGTGTTGGTGGATATCGGAATGAGTTGGTCGTTACCCGCATTAGGCTTGGCATTGACCTGAACGAAAGCCGTATCGTTACATCCATTCACTTGCCAGATGTAGCCATAGGTGCCAACTACATTGAACGGACCGATTGTTGTAACAGCATTATTGTTAGTTGGCAAAACTACAGAAGGATTGTTTAAGAGTGCTTGCCAGTTGCCGCTTCCAACAGCTTGTAATGAAGTAGAATTAAATTGACATATGACTTGGTTCGGTCCTGCATTAGGTTTTGGGGTAACATGAATCACCACAGTATCGCTGCACGAATTGTTTGTCCAGGTTAAGCGGTAGTTGCCCGCCAAATCAAATCCTGAAGCGGTGCTTGTTGGAGAGGTGTTCTGAGAGAAAGAAATACGGGCAGGGTTGCCCGCGATGGTATCCCATTGGCCGGCACCTGTAGCATGTAACTGCGTAGTAAAATGCTGACAAATGGTTTGGTCGGTACCAGCATCGGGTTTGGCGTTAACGTGAATCGCAACCGTATCAGCACATCCATTTACGGTCCATTGCAAATGGTAATTGCCCGGCAACGTAAATCCGCTCACGCCAGTAACTGGTGAAGTGGTATTGACGAAACTGACTGCTGCAGGATTTCCGGATAAACCCAACCACATGCCGTTACCTTGCGCAGCGAGGTTAGTAGATTGGTATTGACAGATGGTTTGATCAGCGCCCGCTTGTGGTTTTGATGTAACGAAAATGGTCACAGTATCAGTGCAGCCGTTAACGCTCCATACAAAGCGGTATTGCCCCGAAGAATCAAGAGATGTTGTAGTGGTATTATTTAAAGATGGGTTAGAAAAGAATACGGCAGATGGATTGCCCGGTAGCGTATCCCATTGCCCATTGCCGATGCCTTGCAGTTGCGGTGTTGTAAATTGGCATGTTGTAAAATCAGCGCCGGCGTTAGGTTTTGGCGTCACATTAACGTTGATGGTATCTGTGCAGCCATTCACTGACCAAATCAGCGCATATTGGCCGGGAGCCGTAAAGCCATTCACCAATGCAATAGAATCGTTGGTATTGCTGAATGTAACTGTTGCCGGGTTTGATGTCATAGCTGACCAAACGCCATGGCCAAGCGCTTGCATTTGTGTTGTTTCATATTGGCAGATGATTTGATCAGAACCAGCAGGTGCTTGAGGTGTAACCTCAATAGCCATCGTGTCATAACAACCATTTACATACCATTGGTATTGATAGATACCACCTAAAGTAAAATTGGAAATAATGGTTGAAGAGTCGTTTGGATTGCTGAAGGTGGTAATGGCAGGATTGTTTGGTAATGCGCTAAAACTTCCAATGCCATGCGCTTGTGTGGTAATCACGCCGGATAAACAGAAGCCTTGATCGGCGCCGGCATCTGGTTTGGCGGTAACATAGATAGCAGCCGTATCGGCGCATCCATTATTCGTCCATTGTACGAAGTAATTTCCGGGAAGACTAAAGCCTGAAACCGTGCTAGACGAATCAGTTGTATTTCCGAATAAAATTCCAGCCGGAAGAGGTTGCACTACACTCCATACGCCCGTGCCCGTTCCTTGCAGGTTAGTGGTGCTGTATTGGCAAATAGTTTGATCGGTACCTGCATTTGGATTGGGTAGCACTTGAATCATCACCGTATCTGAACAACCATTTACCAGCCATTCAAACTGGTAAACGCCTGATTGATTAAATCCGTAAACCATGCTGCTGCTATCAGATGATGATGAGAAGGTGTTCGTAGTAGGATTACCCGGGACAGCCGACCAACTACCTAAGCCGTGGGCATTCATCAGAGCTGTGCTGCCCACGCAGATGGTTTTGTCGGAACCCGCATTGGGCTTAGCTTTCACGAGGATGAAGGCGGTATCGGTGCAGCCGTTGTTGGTGTAGATGAAGCTATAATTTCCTGCCACATTCAAATTAGTGATAGAAGTTGAAGGGGTATTGGCAGAAGTGATGGTAGCCACTGCCGGATTCGTACTCAGTGCGCTCCACACCCCGGTACCCGTTGCGCTCAATAATCCGGTTTCGTATTGACAAACGGTATCATCGTTTCCGGCGATTGGTTTAGCGGTTACGGCAATTTTTACGGTATCGCTGCAACCGTTGTTAGTCCAATAGAAAGTGTAATTACCGGATACGGCAAATGGTCCAACCACAGCACTGGCTGAAGTGTTCGAACTAAAAGAAACCGTGGCAGGATTAGCGGCATCCGCGCTCCAGTTTCCGGTGCCAGCGCCCGTCATGGCAATGGTGTTGTACTGACAAATAGTTTTGTCGGAACCCGCATTGGGCTTGGCTTTCACGAGGATGAAGGCGGTGTCGGTGCAGCCGTTGTTGGTGTAGATGAAGCCATAATTTCCAGCCACATTCAAATTAGTGATAGAAGTTGAAGGGGTATTGGCAGAAGTGATGGAAGCCACTGCTGGATTAGAACTCAAAGCGCTCCAAACACCAGCACCTATGGCATTCAACAATCCTGTTTCGTATTGACAAACGGTATCATCATTTCCTGCGATGGGTTTAGGTGTTACAGCAACTTTCACCGTATCGGTGCAACCGTTGTTAGTCCAATAGAAAGTGTAATTACCGGATACGGCAAATGGTCCAACTACAGCACTGGCTAAAGTGTTCGAGCTAAAAGAAACCGTAGCTGGATTAGCGGCATCCGCGCTCCAGTTTCCGGTGCCAGAGCCCGTCATGGTAACGGTGTTGTACTGACAGATAGTTTTGTCGGAACCCGCATTGGGCTTGGCTTTCACAAGAATGAAGGCGGTATCGGTACAACCGTTGTTGGTGTAGATCAATGCATAACTTCCAACAACTGTAAATCCACTAACAGTGGCATTACTATCCATATTAGAACTAAAACTAAGCGGGGCAGGATTACCAGGTGCCGCCGACCATATTCCGGTACCACTGGCCTGCATCACCGCAGTTTCATATTGACAAATAGTTTGATCAGGACCTGCCGGATGGCGGTCTGGTACTTGAATAGCAACGGTATCGGCGCAACCATTAACTACCCATTGTAACAAATAAGTACCGCTGGTAGTTAATCCGTGTATTACGGCATTGGCAGCATTTGCATTAGAAAGTGTGATGGATGCTGGATTTCCGGCGAGAATAGTCCAGGTACCGTTCCCTGATGCCTGTAGGGTAGCACTGTCGTATAAGCAAACAACTTGGTCGGCACCCGCCATGGGCTTGGGTTTTACTACTACTAAGGTGGTGTCGCTACATCCGTTGTAACTCCACTTCAGTTGGTAAGTACCGGCAAAAGTAAATCCGTTGACTGTAGTATTGGCCAATGCTGCATTTGAAATTTGAAGCGAAGCGGGATTGCCGGGAATGTTATCCCAAGTACCTGTACCAACTGCCTGCATCGAAGCACTTTCAAATTGGCAAATACTCAAATTAGTACCCGCATCAGGTTTAGGGGTAACCTGAATCATGAGGGTGTCTCTACATCCGGTTACTTGCCACAGGTAATAGTAGTTTCCGGGTTGACTAAAGCCTGTAATTAATGTGTTTGGCAAAGAACTATCTGATAATGCAGTGGCGGCAGGATTTCCGTTGATGACGTTCCACACGCCAATGCCAATTCCTTGTAAGTTGGTTGAACTAAATTGGCAAATGGTTTGATTGGGCCCCGCGGGAATAGAAGGGGTGACGAAAATTCTCACCGTATCGCTACATCCGTTGTTGCTCCATACAAAATCGTAATTGCCTGCAGTTCCAAAGCCATTAACTAAGGTTTGCGCAAAACTGTTGTTCACAATATTGACTACTGCGGGGTTAGTGCTGAGTGGTTGCCACAAACCGCTTCCAGAAGCGTTCAGTTGTATTGTTCCCGGTAAACAAAATCCATCATCAGCGCCGGCATTGGGTTTAGATTTCACCAGAACGTAAGCCGTATCGCTACAGCCGTTGACGGTCCAGATGAAACCATAATTGCCGCTTGCAGAAAATCCGCTGATGGTGGCTGCAGAATCATTTATGTTGGAAAAGATTGCGGTAGCAGGATTTCCTGGTAAGGTGTCCCAACGACCGTGCCCGAAAGCACTCATTGATGCCGTGCTGAACTGACAGGTTACTTGATCTGATCCAGCATTTGGCTTTGTGTTCACGGTAATTTGAACAGTATCTGTGCAAGAATTGGCTGACCAAACAAAACGATAGATTCCCGCAATGGTAAAGCCGCTTACCAGGGCGGCAGAATCAGTAAGGCTACTGAAGTTTATTGCTGCTGGATTAGTAGCTAGAGGCTGCCATTGACCGAAATCATGAGCGGTCATATTGGTTGCCGAAAATTGACAGACTGTTTGATCGGCACCAGCATTTGGTTTAGAAATTACATTAATAGTAACGGTATCGGTACAGCCGTTGATGGTCCATTTCAAGGCATACGATCCAATTGCATTGAATCCGCTAATGGTGGCATTGCTATCTGTAGTATTGCTGATGGTTAAATTGTTTGGATTGCCGCTTACGTTGCTCCATGTGCCATGACCATGGGCATGCATAACTGCGGTGGCGTATCGGCAAGTGCTTTGATCTGTTCCGGCATCGGGTTTAGCATTGATGGTTACCGCAACAGTATCGGTGCATCCGTTAGATAGCCAAACGAAATTGTACCTGCCGGGCAGGTTAAAACCACTAACTAATGCTGCTGTATCAGTTAAACTGGAGATTGTTGTAGCACCCGGATTTGCTGCTGCTGCGCTCCATACGCCGTTTCCAAAACTATGTAGTTGGATATTGTTGAATTGGCAGTTAGTCCGGTCGGAACCCGCATTGGGCTTGGCTTTCACAAGGATGAAGGCGGTATCGGTGCAGCCGTTGTTGGTGTAGATGAAGCCATAATTTCCAGCCACATTCAAATTAGTGATAGAAGTTGAAGGGGTATTGGCAGAAGTGATGGTAGCTACTGCCGGATTGGAACTGAGTGCGCTCCAAACACCAGAGCCAGTTGCGCTCAGCAATCCTGTTTCGTATTGACAAACGGTATCATCATTTCCTGCGATGGGTTTAGGTGTTACAGTAACTTTCATGGTATCGGTGCAACCGTTGTTGGTCCAATAGAAAGTGTAATTACCGGATACGGCAAATGGTCCAACTACAGCACTGGCTAAAGAGTTCGAACTAAAAGATACCACTGCAGGATTGGCAACATCAGCACTCCATGTGCCGGTGCCAGCGCCTGTCATGGTAACGGTGTTGTACTGACAAATAGTTTTGTCGGAACCCGCATTGGGCTTGGCTTTCACAAGAATGAAGGCGGTGTCGGTGCAGCCGTTGTTGGTGTAGATGAAGCCATAATTTCCAGCCACATTCAAATTAGTGATAGAAGTTGAAGGGGTATTGGCAGAAGTAATGGTAGCTACGGCCGGATTGGAACTGAGTGCGCTCCACACCCCGGCGCCTATGGCATTCAACAATCCTGTTTCGTATTGACAAACGGTATCATCATTTCCGGCGATGGGTTTAGATGTTACGGTAACTTTCACGGTATCGCTGCAACCATTGTTGGTCCAATAGAAGGTGTAGTTACCGGATACGGCAAATGGTCCAACTACTGCACTGGCTGAAGTGTTCGAACTAAAAGACACCACTGCAGGATTAGCAACATCAGCGCTCCAGTTTCCAGTGCCGGTGCCCGTCATGGCAACGGTGTTGTACTGACAAATGGTTTTATCGGAACCCGCATTGGGCTTGGCTTTCACGAGGATGAAGGCGGTATCGGTACAACCGTTATTGGAGTAGATGAAGCCATAACTTCCAGCCACATTCAAATTAGTGATAGAAGTTGAAGGGGTATTGGCAGAAGTAATGGTAGCTACTGCCGGATTGGAACTGAGTGCGCTCCAAACACCAGAGCCTGTTGCGCTCAACAATCCTGTTTCGTATTGACAAACGGTATCATCATTTCCGGCGATGGGTTTAGGTGTTACAGTAACTTTCACCGTATCGGTGCAACCGTTGTTAGTCCAATAGAAAGTGTAATTACCGGATACGGCAAATGGTCCAACTACAGCACTGGCTGAAGTGTTCGAACTAAAAGATACCACTGCAGGATTGGCAACATCAGCGCTCCATGTGCCGGAACCGGCGCCTGTCATGGTAACGGTGTTGTACTGACAAATAGTTTTGTCGGAACCCGCATTGGGCTTGGCTTTCACAAGAATGAAGGCGGTATCGGTACAGCCGTTATTGGTGTAGATGAAGCCATAATTTCCAGCCACATTTAAATTAGTGATGGAAGTTGAAGGGGTATTGGCAGAAGTGATGGTAGCTACTGCCGGATTCGTACTCAGTGCGCTCCATACACCAGCGCCTGTTGCGCTCAACAATCCTGTTTCGTATTGACAAACGGTGTCATCATTTCCTGCGATGGGTTTAGGTGTTACAGCAACTTTCACCGTATCGGTGCAACCGTTGTTGGTCCAATAAAAGGTGTAATTACCGGATACGGCAAATGGTCCAACTACAGCACTGGCTAAAGTGTTCGAACTAAAAGAAACTACTGCGGGATTAGCGGCATCACTACTCCAGTTTCCAGTCCCAGCGCCCGTCATATTAACGACGTTGTACTGACAAATAGTTTTATCAGAACCCGCATTGGGCTTGGCTTTCACTAGGATGAAGGCGGTGTCGGTGCAACCGTTATTGGTGTAGATGAAGCCATAATTTCCAGCCACATTCAAATTAGTGATAGAAGTTGAAGGGGTATTGGCAGAAGTGATGGAAGCCACTGCTGGATTAGAACTCAAAGCGCTCCAAACACCAGCACCTATGGCATTCAACAATCCTGTTTCGTATTGACAAACGGTATCATCATTTCCTGCGATGGGTTTAGGTGTTACAGCAACTTTCACCGTATCGGTGCAACCGTTGTTGGTCCAATAAAAGGTGTAATTGCCGGATACGGCAAATGGGCCAACCACAGCACTGGCTAAAGTGTTCGAGCTAAAAGAAACCGTAGCTGGATTAGCGGCATCACTACTCCAGTTGCCAGTGCCAGCACCCGTCATGGTAACGGTGTTGTACTGACAAATGGTTTTATCGGAACCCGCATTGGGCTTGGCTTTCACGAGGATGAAGGCGGTATCGGTACAGCCGTTATTGGTGTAGATGAAGCCATAATTTCCAGCCACATTCAAATGAGTGATGGAAGTTGAAGGGGTATTGGCAGAAGTGATGGTAGCTACTGCCGGATTGGAACTGAGTGCGCTCCACACCCCGGCGCCTATGGCATTCAACAATCCGGTTTCGTATTGACAAACGGTATCATCATTTCCGGCGATGGGTTTTACCGTTACAGTAACCGACATGGTATCAGTACAAGCTGAAGTAGTGTTCCAGATAAAGTTGTAAAGACCTGGAACGCTAAAGCCGGATATAGTAGTTGTAGGCGAGTTAGCATTACTGAAAGTAGTAGTGGCCGGATTACCTGTCATGACACTCCAAGTTCCGCTGCCAGCAGCCGACGTATTCACTGTACTGTACTGACACGTTGCTTTATCGGGGCCTGCTGGCTGAGTGGGCACTACCCAAAGGTTGTAAGCGTAGATATTTGAATTCGGATTGGGGCAATGGTTATCTTTTACTGTTACCGTAAAACTATGAATACCTACATCGTTGCGTGTAGGCGTCCAGCAGAAGGTTCCCCTGGGGCGTGTTCCGGCCGTGGTACTAAATGTACCACCAGCAATGGCAGAGTCCCAGGTCAGGGTTAATGTTACGCTGGTATCTGCGCTGTACGAGTTCATGTAAAAGCAACTCTGCGAGCAGGCCGGTATGGTATCGGTGTAGCTGGCATTAGCACCCAGTGCGCCATCCACACCAGATGCGCCCGGAACAGTACCGCAATTGGTTTGTATAACCACTTGCATCTCGCGCTCCACCTGGCCAATCAACACGCGATTACGAAATTCACGGACTAGTACTTTTACAATACAAACTGATGATTGTGTTGGCGTGAAAGTTAACTGTCCGTTAACCGGGTTGATACTAAAACCACCACTATTGAGCACCGGATTGGTAGCAGAATATCCTAGTCCATTTTGATAGGAAACGGTGGTATTGGAAGTGGCCATGCTGGAAACCAGCGAATACGCCAGCGAATCGCCATCTGCATCGCTGCCGCCGTGGTTAAAATTGGCTTGTTGACCGACGCAAAAAAACGGAATAGGATTATTTAAGAAGGTAGGCGAGTTATCGCATCGGGAGGTAAAGGTGTTGTTCAGTCTGGCTTCGATATAAAAACCGGTTCCTCCCGGGTTGTTAATCGAGCTAATGGCATTGTTCCTGCAACAAGTAGACCAACTCAGTACCCAGTCGTTTCCACAGTAATTTCCGAGGTTCAGTACGTTGCTATACACATATTTTTGAATGCCATATGCACTGGAGCCTCCGCTGCATTTAGATTGCTGGCCGGTGCAAATGGGAGTAATATCAATAGGATATCCTGTGGCCAGTGGCACTGCAATGGAATCATCTACGCCACAGGTTGCTGAACTGTAGTGTACATAAATGGGATTTGCTAATTGTGTATTGGAGTTACAGTCGCGATAAATAGCCAGCGTAACCTGATATCGGTGTGGACCCACGCATTTGAAGGTCAGGTCTGCACCCATCACATGTGAGGCGCGGACCTGATTGGTCAGAAGCAGCAAGCTGCAGAACAGTAAATAGCCAATTTTCTTCATATCGTACCAGGTGAAAAACAAGCCCCGCTTTAAGGGCGGGGCTTGTTGATTATTTCATCACCGAGAACCTGATTGGCCGGGAACCTGCTTTTGCCAGTTGCAAGAGATAAGTTCCTTCCGACAGATTGTTCACCGTAAACGTTTCATTGTTTTTGGTAATAGCTACACGGGCCATTTCACGACCTGAGAGATCAGCGATAATGGCTTCTTCGCCAATTGCATTTTCAGAATACAATGTAAATACGCCGCGGTTCGGATTTGGGTAGAGCATCATTTTCGTTTCAGTAACAGCAGTAATACCGTTGATGATGGCGTTGAATGGTGCTGAAGTTCCAGTGCATCCTCCGGCATCAATAGCGTCTACGGTATAGGTGCCTGATCCGGTACCGGAAGCAGGATAGGCCTGGCCGGTTGCATTTGGAATGGCATTGCCATTAAAATACCATTGGTAAGATACTGCACTAGTGGTATTAGCAATCAAGGTAGTTCCACTTTGTGTAATAGTGACTGCAGGAACTGATGTGCGGTAAGTCAGGAAAATGGTAACAACGGTATCGCAACCAGGTCCGGCTAACCCCACACGGAACACACCGTTAGTGGTAAAGGAAGTATCACGGAAATGATAAGTACCGCCCTGGCAAATAGAATCACGGATTTGGATTGGCGCCGGGCTTCCGGCTTTGGCGTTGAGCCTTAAACGAACAATAGTATCGCAGCCGCCTGTATTGCTGGCAATAGTATCAGTATAAACTCCCGCCAGGGTATACGTTTTTCCTAAATAAACATAGGCGTCTCCTGAGCAAATACTATCTGTTTTATTGATTGTTGGAGGAGGGCCAGGTTGCAAATTGAGTGTGAAGACGGTATCGCAACCGCCGGTATTGTTGGGCACCGTATCGCGGTATTGACCTGGTGCGGTGTAGGTGTTACCATGCCAGGTAACTGTGCTACCTTGGCAGAATTGGATGTTTTGGTTAACTAAAGAACCTGGTTTTGCAACCAAACGAAGAATGTAAATACTATCGCAACCGGTGCCTTTCACTACCGTATCGCGGAAGGTTCCGGTAGAAGTGAGTGTTCTTCCACGCCATTGATAGCTTCCATTACCTGCGCAAATCGAATCGGTTTTGGTGGTAGAATTATAGCTACCAACGGTAAGGGTGAGTCTGATGATGCTATCACAGCCTGTTGTTGCACTAACGAGGGTGTCGCGGTAGGTACCTGCAGTCGTTAGAATTGTTCCGTTGAAGTCATAGGAGCCTCCGGTGCAAATTTGCGCGGTAACATTGGTTCCGCCGCCCGGACCGCCGCCAATAACTTGCAATACCAGAACGATTATACTATCGCAGCCATGGTTAGAACCAGCTACGGTATCGCGGTAGGTGCCCGGCTGTGTGATGTTTCTTCCGTAGAAATTATATGGATGCCCGGCGCAGGTACTGGTGCGTATGGTGTCGCGCGGATGCGGGTCATTGTTTACGGTGAGGTGCAGCGAGATAATACTATCACAAAAATACTGATTGAACAGCGTATCGCCGTAGATGCCGCTCACCGTGCGGCGGATGCCAGCAAAATAATACACGGTACCAGCACAAATGGTATCGTAAATAGAAACGTTAGATGGCTGATTTACAGTAAGGTTCAAGGTAACGATACTGTCGCAGCCCCCTGTTGTTTGCAAGGTATCGAAATAGGTGCCGGCCACAGTTAACTGGCGGCCATTAAAGTCATAAGGGACGCCGGCGCAGGTAGCATCATTAAAAGTAGAACCCGTTGGAGTACAAACGGCTCCGGCCCATAAGGCTACCATGCCGAACATTACCGTGGCCATAAGGCGATGTAGTTGTTTCTTCATATCTGATTTTTTGCTGTTGCGAATGTCGGATTTGATTTGAAGGAAAAGGTTTAAAGACAGGGGAATTTTGCTTTAAATTAGGCTAAAGCACCAAAAAAAGCGGTGAATCAACTAGCCATGGCCTTGTGGGCGCCATCGCAGATGGGGTAGGTCTTGCTTAATCCGCATCTGCAGAAGCTGCGTTTCTCCTTTTTCTCCATTACATTTCCTTGTTCATCAGTTACCTCAAAGATCCCTGAGATAACTATCGGGCCATTGGGGCGTAGTTCTACAATGGCGCCTTGTTTCTTTTCATGTTCTAGTTCTTCCATACCTACGAAGCTAACCTTTCCTTGTAAATCTGATGGCAGCGCGGGTTTTTGTACTTTCGCCCACCTTATGAGTTTTACACTGGTTGCCACCGATAGCGCTTCTAAAGCCCGTGCTGGCGTGTTTCAAACCAATCATGGTGCAATAGAAACACCCATTTTTATGCCGGTAGGCACAGCCGGAACAGTGAAGGCTGTTCATTTTGAAGAATTGGTGCGAGATATAGATGCACGAATCATTTTGGGCAATACTTATCATTTGTATTTGCGCCCGGGATTAGATACCCTGCGAAAAGCCGGCGGATTACATCAGTTTAATGGATGGAACCGACCCATACTTACCGATAGCGGTGGCTATCAGGTTTATTCACTTTCTGATATTAGAAAAATTCGGGAAGAAGGCGCAGAATTCCGGTCGCATATCGATGGTTCCAAGCACATTTTCACGCCTGAAAATGTGATGGATACACAACGAATTATTGGCGCTGATATCATGATGGCATTTGATGAGTGTACACCGTATCCTTGTGACTATGCTTATGCCCGCAAATCATTGGATATGACCCATCGCTGGCTCGATCGATGTATCACAAGATTCGATGAAACTGAGCCGCTGTATGGTTACCAGCAACACTTGTTTCCCATTGTACAGGGTTCGGTTTTTAAAGATTTGCGTATAGCTTCTGCAGAATATATCGCCGCCAAAAATCGCGCCGGTAATGCCATTGGCGGCCTTAGTGTTGGCGAGCCAGATGAGGAGATGTACGCGATGACAGAACTGGTTTGTGACATTCTACCCAAAGATAAACCTCGTTATCTGATGGGAGTGGGTACGCCGGCTAACATTTTGGAGGGCATTTCACTGGGTGTAGATATGTTTGATTGTGTGATGCCAACGCGCAATGCCAGAAACGGTATGTTATTTACCACGCAGGGTATTATTAATATTAGAAACGAAAAGTGGAAGAACGATTTTTCACCTATTGACGAAAATAGTCCTTGCGCTGTTTGCCGCACGCACACTAAGGCATACTTGCGTCACCTGGTTCACAGCGGTGAGATGTTGGGAGCCATGATTGCGTCGCTGAACAATCTGAGTTTTTATTTATGGCTGGTGAAAGAAGCCCGCCAACAAATTCTGGCCGGAACATTCGCGGCCTGGAAAGTGCAAACAATTAACCGGGTGATGACACGGCTGTGAAAAAGATTGACTGGTACATACTCAAGAAGTTTTTGGGGACGTTTGTCTTCATTCTTTTTCTGTTACTGCTGATCACCATAGTGATTGATGTTTCAGAAAAAATTGATAATTTTTTAAATGGAGATGCTACTCTCAAAATCATCATCACGCAATATTATGTGAGTTTTATTCCTTACATCGGCGCTATGCTGGCGCCATTTTTTATTCTGGTAGCCTGTATTTTTTTCACCTCGCAATTAGCCGATCGCTCTGAAATTATCGCTATTCTCAACAGCGGTACCAGTTTTTATCGCATGCTGCGGCCGTATTTCGTTGGTGCTTGTATTCTGGCGGGAAGTTTGTGGTTCTGCAATAATTATCTGGTGCCCTATTCTAACAAAAAGCGCATCGCATTTGAGCATACTTACATCAATAAGTACATGGATAATATCAGTCTGAATTATCACCGGCAGATTGCAGACCACACCTATTTGTTTATGGAAAATTACCGGCCTTCGGATGCGGCTGGATTTAAGTTTGCTATTGACCATTTCAAAGACAGTAGAATAGATTACCGGTTGAGGGCTGAAAAAATAGAATGGTTGCCGAAAACAGCGCAGTGGCGACTTTCTAATTGGTATACGCGAACTGCGGCAAGCGAGGGAACCGATGTGATTCAAAGCGGAAAAGTTTTGGATACCGCTTTTCACTTTACGCCAAAGGATTTCAAATATTCTGCCAATAATAAAGATGAGATGACAACGCCTGAGTTGATTCGCTATATCGATGAGATGAAGGCATCTGGTCAGAATTATATTGAGTTTTACGAAGTTGAAAGGTGGCGGCGCAGTGCTTCGGCAGCCAGTGTATTTATTATGACCCTGATTGGCGTGAGCGTGGCATCCCGTAAGGTGCGGGGAGGCTTGGGCTGGCATTTGGTATTAGGTATTGGGTTGAGTTCTTTGTACGAAATTATTGGTAAATTCTCGGTAACATTTTCTACCAATTCTACCCTGCCACCGGTAATAGGGGTATGGATTCCGAATATTGTTTTTGGATTCCTTGCGGTTTATCTGGTTTGGCGCGCGCCTAAATAAAAAACCGCCTGCGTGCGGCAGGCGGTTCACAGTTCAGAATGATGTCACAATTACGCTTCTTTTTTCAACTGTACGTTGGCCGTCAGCTTCACTTCATCACCAACAACGATACCGCCTGATTCAGTTACGCCATTCCAAACCAAACCAAATTCTTTTCGGCTGATTTTGCCTGTTAACTCAAATCCGGCTTTAGTGTTACCATAAAAGTCGGTAGCGGTACCTTGATATTCTACTGCTAACTCAATGGGGCGGGTGATATCGCGAATGGTAAAATCACCGGTAAGACGATAGGTATCTGCACCGGTTTTCTCAAAACGGGTACTGGAAAAACGTATCTGAGGATATTTTTCTGCAGCAAAAAAATCATCGCTGCGCAAGTGGTTGTCGCGCATTTCCATATTGGTATCTATGGAGGCAACGTCGGCACTAAAGGAAATGTTGGCACCGCTAAAATCCTCGGCGGTACTGGTTAATTGTCCTTCAAATTTGTTGAAGCGACCCGTAACCGAATTGATCATCAGGTGCTTTACTTTGAACAAGATTTCACTGTGGGTTGGGTCGATAGACCATGTTGTTGTGCTCATATATTTAATTGGTTTGTTTACGTATTAATTCATGGGAACCTCCAGGACGAGCACCTCAGTTTTTTCTGTTGCGTGTATTTCCACTGCGGAAGCATCGGTTAATCCAATGGCATCCCTACGGCTTAAGGTTAAACCCAAAACTGCTGCAGATCCTTCAACAACCATCAGATAAATACCATTTCCCTCATGATGCACCGGGTAGGAGAGGGCTTGGCCGGCTTCAATCGTGGCTCTTGCGATGCGCGCTTTCTGATGAATTGTCAGACTGTTCTGGCTGCCATCTGCCGAAACCAGCAACTGCCAGTGCTGGCTGCGATTTGCTGTATCAAATGATTTTTGGTTGTAACGCGGAGTCAGTTGCTCTTTTTCCGGGAAAATCCAGATTTGAAAAAGCTTTAACGGCTCTACTGTTGAACCGTTGACTTCGGAATGAAGAATTCCGGTTCCGGCACTCATCACCTGCACCTCGCCAGCTTTTACCAACCCTTCATTACCCATGCTGTCGCGGTGACGTACACTGCCTTCCAAAGGAATCGTGATAATCTCCATGTTGTTGTGAGGATGCATCCCAAACCCCATGCCCGGGGCAATGGTGTCATCGTTCAGCACGCGTAGGGCGCCAAATTGAATTTTGGCGGGGTCGTAGAAATTGGCGAAACTGAAAGAATGCCAGGCATTTAACCAACCGTGATTGGCATGACCGCGCTCTGCTGCTTTATGAATGATGAGTTCCATCTTTTATTACTTTGATGGAACAAATGTATAAACAAAAGATGTATATACAAATAAAGTAAAGGTAGATTAACAAATATTATTGCTAACCGCGCATTTTGTCGAGGAGATGGTTTAATTGTTCTGCTTCAGATGCTGACAGTGCCAAGCCGCGCTGAAACTTACTTTCCCATTGACTATCAATTTCTTCTAACAGTTTTAGACCCGCATCGGTGATGGTTATATCCACTTGTCGGCGATTGGTAGGGCAGATTTCGCGGTGAACCAATTGTTTTAGTCGCAGTTTCTCTACTAATCTGGTTGCGTTACTATTTTTATCGAGCATTCTTGAGGTGATATCTCCTAATTTCATCAAGTTTGGATGAGATCCCCTTAATATTCTCAGCACATTAAACTGCTCAGGCGTAATGCCATATTGTTTTAATACCGCGGCGTTGGCGCTATACATCCAATTAGCCGTATATAACACATTTACAAGGGCTTTATCATGCTCACTGCGAAATCGCTTCTGTTTAATCTCTACTTCAATACTAGCCATAATGCAATAATAAGGAATACCGCAAAATTCAGGGGATTTGTAACTTATGATGGCCTATTTCGTAATAACGGGTATAAAATGCTGTTTTATGAAAACACTTTTTCTAACCGGATGTGCCCTTTTTACCTTCAATTTCAGCAATGCGGCTAACGCAAACATGCTGCATAACACAATTGAGTCGATGGCTGCTAAATCGGCATCGGCGGTAGATTGTCCGCCTCCATGCCCCGAGCATTTAACGTTGTCTTTCACGTCTAGCGGTGGTATGCAGGCGATGTTGCTCTTGTTTTCAAACGACGGAGCTTTGATAAAAAGAGAATACCTGATGGAACATCCGGGGCAAAATTCATTTACCGTGAACACGGCTGATCTGGCTAGTGGTAATTATACCTATCAAATGATGACTTCTCAGGGAAAAGGGGAAGGAGTCGTGATAGTCGAATAATACATAATTAAACTCCTTTCAATAACCGCTTAACAATGAAAAAGACGTTATTCTTTTTAACCCTCATCGGTACGGTATCGTTATATGCCAATCCGTCGGGGCAGTTTATTAATCACACTGTAGAAAAGGGTCAGACCCTATATTCTATTTCCAAAAAGTACGGATTAAAGCCCGACGAAGTAGCTCGCTTTAATGAGGCCATTGGTTCAGATTTTAAAATCAGCGTCGGGCAGCAAATCCGAATTCCGGCTTCTGCAGCGATTACGCAGGAATCAGAAAGCCCTTCAGGAGTACCCACTGCTCATGCCAAAACCTCTGGAGAAGTAAAAAGTTTAAGTGTTAATCCTCCAAGCGAGATCATAACCGAAGAGAAAACTACGCATGTGGTTACTAAGGGTGAAACAGTTTTCAGTATCGCGCGGGCTCACGGTATTACGCAGGAAGATTTGATGGCCTGGAACAATTTGAGTGATTTAAAAATTAGAGTTGGCCAGCATTTGAAGGTAAGTGCTACCACCGTTACGCCGATTAGTGATCCGGAGGCTGTTATGGCCAGCGGAAAAGCCGTTCACCTTCCTGAAGGAGCTTTGTTCGGGAATACGGATGAGAGCGTGATAAAAGTAAAAAGTTATACCTGGACCATGGCTGATGAAGGTGCTGCTGCACCTGCCGCTGCATCCAGTAAAGGGCTTACCAGTACTTCACGGGTTGTAGCACCAAGCAAAGCAAATCCAACTGGGAAAGAAATTAAAGAATGGCATGTGGAAAGTGTGAATGAGCGCATGCAGTTGAATGCCCAGGAAAAACCTCAGGAGCCTGACAATGACTATGAGAAGATATTTTACCAATATATGTATTCGGGTATGAAGAAGATGGTGGAGTCAGGAATGGCCAAAACAATTCCGGCTACCATGAACCTGGCGTATTACGATAAAGCTGAGGTAGGCACCATCCTGAAATTAACGAATCCTCAAAACAGCAAGATTGCTTACGCCTTGGTGGTAGGCAAGCTGAACGAAGCTAATGGGGCCGTTGCCATTAAAGTGTCTAATTCCATTGCACGTCAGTTAAATACCAACGATTTGGCAACGGTTGAAATAGCCAGCTACGCCGAGAATTAAATTAATATTAACTCGTCATAACAGAGAGGGGAGTAGCGTGCTACTCCTTTTTCATTTTCCCCTAATGAGGTGAATAAAGCCGCCGCCTTTGTTGGGAGGAAGGGGTACCTTGGTTTCGCGTCCAAAGTGTTCTTCAAAATAATAACCGGCGTAAAAGTAAACGCCATCGTTAACCGCTGTATGCATGCGCTGATCGGTGCCATCCCACCGGATATCTGGATCGGTGGTTTCGAAAATCTTATCGCCCCAGCGATTGAAAATTTTAAACTCCACCCGGCTAACAAAACGATAAGGATAGATTGGGGTAAACAAATCGTTTTGTCCATCACCATTCGGCGTGAAGGTATTGGGTAATTGGTAAACCGGACAATTATCGATGCATACCCGATTCGCCTTACTGCTTTCATTTCCTACCCGGTCTACTGCTGTAACTGCATAACATCCAGCTATATTTTCTTTAGGAAAATGATTGTAGGCATTGTTGTTAATCCCTACTACACTATCTATAAGTTGTAAAATTCCAGAGTCAGCACTGTAATAGATTCGGTATTTAACAACATCAGCGTCACAACTATCAATGCTCCAACGTAGATAGTTAACTAATGAAAAGCTATCTACGTCTTGTCCGCAATCGTTAGTGACCTGTAATTTAGGCGGACAAGGCGGAACTGTATCCTCAGGGACGCCACATTTTTCTTCTGAATTATTGATTAACGGACGCGTGATAAAAGCGGCAGAATAATGGCCGTAAGCACGAACAAAATAACAATAGATACTATCGTTAACTAATCCCGTATCTACATAATTTGCCACGTTAGTTGTAGCCCGGTATGCAAACACTCCGGTGCCATTGTTTTTTCTAAAAACTTGAAATGAATCTTGTGTCCAGGGTACTTGATAATCCCAGTTTAGCAATAAAGTTTGATCGCTGGATACCACATTAAGATAAACCGAAGATGCTCTGTTGGTAGCGCCAACCGTATCGGCCTGCGAGTAGAACAATACCTTGTAGGAGTACGGATTATTGGCGGTATTCAAATTGGCGTCATTGAAGATAGTATCGTTCAGTGCGGCGTAGCTGTTTTGCGTAACGGAGTTGATGAGCTGGGGATTTTGAAAACTCAATCCATCGCCTCGATAAAGATCAAAGCGATAGGGTGGTGGATTAATAAGCGTATCCAGGCTATTCCCTCCGGCGCGGGGTTTGGTCCAGGCTACATACATGGTACCGGTTGCCGCATCCGTGCTGGTTACGCTAACATGGGTAATCACGGGTACGTCGAAAGGAAGAATCAGGCAGCTTTCGTTAGAAGGAACACTTTCCTGCTGATCATACTCGAAAATGCCATTGGGGGATTTTTTTGAGAAGTGCGCCAGGATGCGGTAGCATACATTCTGACCGCGAATGACATCGCTATCGAAGAAGAAAGTGTCGGTTACGCGTTCGGCAATCTTGGTGTAGCCACGGCCCGCCAATCCCGTTTCGCAATAATCAGGGGTGAACGGGTTGGATTCAATTTTCCGCCAAACAGAAAAACCTCTGAATGTGGTTAACGAAGAACATTTATACCGATCCCATTGAACCAGAACTTTCTTATTGATATAGGTAGCCTGCACATTTAATGGCGGAGGCGGAATTACGTGAATTTGCCACGTTTCCATATCTACCAGATGTTTTGGCTCGCCCGTTGGATCATTGTAATTATCTTCTGCCTTGAACACCACCACGTAATTCTGTTTTTGAATATGATCGCAAACGGTATTCCATGAAAAGGTACTTTGAACCGGGCTTGGACTGGTTACAGCCGGGAAGGTGGCCGGATTAATCGTAACGCGCATAGGGCCACCATCGCCAGTGAGGGTGATTTGCTGTCCGGCATCAGGATCAGTGGCCTTAACCAATTGCAGTAACGGGTCTCCCGCGCGAACGCAGGTGTCTCGCAAATTCGCGATTTGCGGCGGATTATTGGGGTGCTGTTCTACAATAATCTGCATATCTCGAATGATCGTACTCAACAAGTAGCCCCGGCGGTATTCCCGAACTAAAAAGGCTACATTGAAAATGCCCACTTGTTGTGGCACGGCCCAGAAATATTCACCCGTTGCGCGATTCAGAAATTCATTATTGGTAACACCCGGAATAACTTCTTCCGGATATTGATAACCTGGCACTACAATACCGTTGGATTGCAGTGGAACAATTTGCGACCAGGTAATGCTATCGCCATCGGCGTCATAAGCCAATGGATTATGGTAGAACGTATCGCCAACATTGGCAAAGTCGATGGGCGGATTGAGAAAAACAGGCGATGAATTAAAGCCAATGTTTGGAAGATCTGAAGGGAATCGAATGGTATCTTCTATATAAAAAGGAACGTCTACAGAAGAACCACTTTGAATGTTGGTGATGGAAGCGATACGGTTCACATCCTGCATGGATAAAATGTAAAAGTTGTTGGGCGCAGGAGCGGCACCGGGGTAGGTGTGCCTGGCGGTGTAGAGATTTTTTTTGATATCGTTTCCGATGAATTCACCTTGTGGAATACCCGATGGTCCTCCTGGAATGCCATTTACGCGTGCTACACCGGTAACAGCGCCATCGCCCCAATACAAGGTAAGGCTGTCGCGATCGGCCTGGGTACTGCTGGCCTTGGTATACGTAATGATGGTTGCTTCAATTTGGAAAGGAGCGATTACTTTGAAAACAATCTCGCCGGCCCGGTTGTGGGTGGCATAAATTTCGTGAGATAGTAACAAACACCATAACAGTGCAGTTGCCCGCACCTTCATAACAAGAGGTTTCATTTCAATAGCAAGTTAGGAATTAACCAGCCAAGTTGCAAACTACTCTGGGTTTTGAGCCGGGTTAAAACCGTTATCGGTCAGCCACGGGCCAAAATCGGCGGCGTTAGTTGCTAATAGATCACAACGTTCATTGAAGTGATGGCCATTATGACCCCGAACCCAAGTGAATTTTACCTGATGTTTTCGATAGATTTTGAGGAATCGTTGCCACAAATCAGGATTTTTTTTCTGAGCGAATCCTTTTTTTTCCCAGCCGAAAACCCAGCCCTTGGTAATGCTGTCGATGACATATTTCGAATCGCTATACACCATCACCTCCAATCCCGGTTGCTTGAGCGCCTCCAAACCTGTGATTACTGCCAACAACTCCATTCTGTTGTTAGTGGTGCACTGATAACCCTGGGCGAGTTCTTTTTCATGATGGCCGTATTTTAGCACTACGCCATAACCGCCACGCCCGGGGTTACCACGAGCTGCGCCATCGGTGTATAATTCAACTACTGGCATTTGGCAAATATATTTTACTTATCTTCGCGGCGCAATTTTGCAGAGCACGCTGCTCCAACTTTCCCACCGCGTATTTTATTCGGATCACTTTTTACCGGGAACTACAGGCAGCTGCCGTAACCAGTAAAAATAAATTAATGGAAAAATTCAGGGCGCTGGGTTTGAGTGAAAACGTATTGGAAGCGCTGACCAAAAAAGGTTTTGAAACCCCTTCGGAAATTCAGGAAAAAACGATTCCGCTATTACTCACCGGAAAGAAGGACATTGTAGGCCAAGCGCAAACGGGCACCGGAAAAACGGCGGCTTTCGGCTTGCCACTGATTGAGCAATTAGATGATACGAATCGCGCTGTACAGGCGATTGTGTTATGCCCTACGCGGGAATTGGCCATTCAGGTAGCTGAGGAAATTATGTCGTTTAAAAATCAGAAACGATTATTCGTTCAACCTGTTTATGGCGGTCAAAGTTATTCTGTGCAGATTAATGCATTGAAGAAGGGTGTTCAGATTGTGGTGGGCACACCGGGCCGTGTTCGCGATCATTTGGATCGCGGCACATTGAAATTAGATCAGGTAACGCATGTAGTGTTGGATGAAGCCGATGAAATGCTGAACATGGGTTTTGAAGAAGAAGTTCGTGAAATCCTCAAAACTGTTCCGAAAGACAGAAGGATGTTGTTGTTCAGTGCAACCATGCCTCCGGCCATTTTGAAATTGGCCAAGACGTTCATGCGTGATTATGACTTAGTGGAAGTGCAAAAGCAACAGGTGACCACAGATCGTGTTGATCAGTTGTATTTTCAGGTTCGCGACCGCGATCGGTTTTCTACGCTTTGCCGTGTGCTGGATACAGAACCGGAATTCTACGGAATTGTATTTTGTAAAACCAAGGCAGAAACCGATCAGGTGGCTGATAAACTGATTGAGCGCGGTTACGATGCCGAAGCCATTCACGGTGACGTAACGCAATCGCAGCGCGAAACCATTCTGAAGAAATTCAAATTGAAAAAGGTTAACATTTTGGTTGCCACTGATGTGGCGGCACGCGGAATTGATGTGAACGACCTAACCCACGTGATCAATTATAATCTTCCGCAAGATCCGGAAAGTTATGTGCATCGTATCGGTCGCACAGGCCGGGCTGGTAAACACGGTACGGCTATTTCCATCGTATCGCCATCGGAAATGCGCGATTTGTTTTACATCCAAAAAATTTCGAAAGCTAAAATCGAAAAGGAGGACGTTCCTTCGCTGGATGATGTGATTGAAACAAAAACCATGAAGGTGAAGACGGAATTGAACGCCTTGATGGAATCAGGTGCAGAAGCCGATTACCGCGATTTAGCGCGTGAACTTTTGGAAGAAAATGGCAATGCCGAAATGGTTGTTGCCGCTTTGTTACGTTTTGGATTAAAAGAATCTTTGTTGGCCAACACCTATCATGAAATTGAAAGTGTTGCATCGGAATCAGTAAGAAGTAAAGCCCGCTTGTTTGTAGCAAAAGGCCATCGCGATGGCATGAACGCTGCCGGTGTGGCCAGGTTTTTGGCTAACGAATGTCAGGTTGATGCTGGCGCCATTCACGACATTCGGGTGTTTGATGCCTTTTCTTTTGTAACTACTTCTAATGAGGATGCGGATAAGATTTTATCGGTATACCGCAAATCAGGTAAAGGAAAACCACTGGTTACCCCGGCCAAGGATAAACAAGGTGGTGGCGACAGAAAGCCACGCGAACATCAGTCACCTCGCCGTAACGACTTTAAATCAGGTCCACGTGAACATCAAGGCCCTCGGAAAGAGCATCGGGGGAAATCATTTGAGTCTCGCGATAAATCAGCTCATGCGCCATCTGGTGGCGAAAGGCAGGATAAGGTGGGCCGAGGTGGTTTTGAAAAGAAGCCGGTAAAACGGCAGAATAAAATGACGGATTATCTGGATAAGCCTAAAGCGCCATCAATAAAAGCAACCGACAGAAGCGAAAAGCCGTCATTTAAATTTGACGACGATTTGAGCTGGTAGGATTGGCAGGTAAATTTCTGGGTAGCATTAAAATCGGGTAACTTTTAAAGCGGTAAAACGTTTAGATAAGTGATTGGCCGGAAGAATGCCCCGATTCGCCTATTCTTCAACAATTGCCAACCGAATTGTTTGAAAATTAGTGTATACTTACGATAGCGAATGATTAGAATCCGAACAATTCTCATCGCCCTTTTCCTCTTAATAGCCGGAAGCAGTTTTGCTATCACGGTCATTGATTCTACCACGGCTAAAGAAAGCCGATGTTCGAATAATGGCAGCATTACGGTGTACGCTCATGGAACCAATCCGCCTATCATGTATGCATTGGTTTCTGGGCCTGCTACCAGGCCGCTCCAATCCGGCAGCTCCTTTTCCGCGTTGGCTCCGGGAACTTATCAGGTTTTGGCCGTTAACTTTAACAACGATTCTGCGCTGCGTACGGTTACCGTAACGGGTAGTTATACTTCGCCTAATTTTAATCCAACCTATATCGCGCCGATTTGCAGAAACGGTACTACGGGTAGAATTTTTGGAAATCCGGTTAATACTGTGGGCCGAGCTCCGTTTTCATGGACGTTAACACCGCCTTCTGGCAGCCCGATTACCCAATCAAATGATACTTTTAATAATCTGGGTCCAGGTACCTATCAACTGAAGTTAACCGATTCATGCGGAAATTTCACTTCCCGCAGTATTACACTCAATAATCCTAATACAGGACTGACCTTCAGCTACCTCACTAACACGGTGGTAGGATGCGATAGTATATCGATGTATATTCGGTTGTTAGCTCCAAGTAATTCAACCAATAGTACATACACCATTCGGGTATATAAGAATGGTGTTGGTGGTCCCGTCCATCCGGTGGTAAATCCGATTAACTCACCAACTCAGGTTGAACTTTATGAAGTAGTCAGTGGTGCTACCTATGGCACAACGTTGAATGTCACCGTGTATAATTCCTGTGGGGATAGTGTCAATATCACCAATGCGGCTGCAACGTATGCACTAATTGTAACCAGTAGCTCTTCTTTTATTAACTGCCAATCTTTAATGACGGCTACCTTAAATCTAACCCTATCCGGCAGCCAACGGCTCACGAATATTAAAGCGCCGTTCAAAGTGCTCGTAATTGACTCTGCTACAAATACCCGTGTTGATTCCGTTAGATCTACTACACCGAATTATTACGTGAACCTGAATTCCTTACCTTATAACAAAACCTATATTTTTCAGCTAACGGATGGCTGTGGGCGAACCGTAAGCGTAAAGCAGCGGTTTACGCAAGTGGTAACTCCGGCAACGGTCTCTAAGTTTCTGTATCCTTTTCATTGCCGCGATTCCACTATTAGTTACAAAATCAAATGTAATGATTGTAAATCAGGGGCTACTCTCACGATGTTATCCGGACCAACGAACATCGGTAGCTCGAAACCCAAATTCAGCTATCGAGACACCTTGATTTATAACTTTAGCAGCACCACAACCTTGCCTTTGAATGAGTTTTTCCTTTCCAATTTGGGGCCAGGAAAATACAAGTTCCGACTTACAGATAGTTGCAGTGCTAACGTGGTAGATTCCTTTACCATTACACCTGCTGATGTTGCCGATGAACGCGTGTCACTTAGTTATCGTCAGGGATGTGCCGGACAGAATAAATTGTACGATACTTTATACACCAGACATACCACTGCAGCCGATGTTACCGGTTACGGAACAGTAACGTACACAGGCTTGGGAAATGGTGTAAATATCAGCAAAACATTTACCTATAATTCTACTACCGGATATCGTTTTGTAGATTCAGTGACCAATTTAAGCGGTGGTTCTTATCAGGTTGCTGTTGCTTATGCTTTGCCTTCTGGTAATGGTATTCGGTTTAATCAGGGCGGGGTTTGTTTTACTTATGTGGATACGGTAGTCTTACCACAATACAATCCTCCTACATTGGCGAATTCCTCCGGAGTAAAGTGTCATAATACACTTTGGACACAACTCGTTGCCGATAGTACACGGGGGGTTACACCGTATCAATATGAAATTATTGGCGGACCTCAAACCAAACCAATTCAGTCTTCGAACTTTTTTGCTTTGACCTTGCCGGGAAGCTACACCGCCCGCATATCTGATGCCTGTGGTAATGCTGGCGTTTCTTCTTTCACGGTCGATACCACGGCTTTCCCACCAATACATCGTACCGGATCAGCCTGCTCGGGCGGCCGGGTAACGCTTTACAGCACGGCATCATCTTTTGTAACTTACGTTTGGCAGAAACCCAATGGTACCTTATTCACGGGTGATACACTAGTGCTGAACCCGGTTTCCGGCGCAGATACCGGAGTGTACCGGGTAACCCGTTACGTGAATATCAATGGTTGTAAAGATACGCTAACCACGAATTATCGCTTATATACCAGCGTAGATAACAACTTGTTTGATACCATCTGTGAAGGTGGATCTGTACGAGTAGGAACGCATGTTTATACGGCTACAGGAATTTACCATGATACCTTACCAGGTGTAAGTTGTGATAGCATTATCAATCTTTCGTTACGCGTCAATCCGCTGAAGCGCGATACAGCTACTGTTACTTTATGTGGCGGAGGTTCGTATACGCAGGCGGGTCATACCTATACCGTTTCAGGAACATATCGAGACACCATGCCTACAACGGGTTGTGATAGTATCCGGGTGCTTTTCCTTACCATTTCGCCACCTAAAATTTCAAATCCGGTAGTTACGATTTGTGAAGGACAATCTTTCGTAGTTGGCGCATTGGCATATAACAGTAGCGGAACGTATACCGATACGTTGCAGGTTAATGGGTGCGATAGTATTGTTCATCTCCAACTTACGGTAAATCCCATCATTCGTGATACGGTAAACAAAACAATATGCGCCGGAACTACTTGGCGTGTAGGTACGCATGTTTATTCAACCGCAGGTACCTATCGAGATACCATTGCCACAGTTACTTGTGATAGCCTGGTGCTTACCAATTTGTCTATTCAGCCACTTACACGCGATTCTGTAGCAACTACAATTTGCGAGGGTTTTGGCGTTAATGTTGGCACGCATTATTATACAGCTACTGGTGTTTACCGCGATACATTTACCACTGCCTCGTGCGATAGTATTCATATTCTTAAGTTAACCGTAACGCCACTGAAAAGAGATAGTGTTGCGCAACGGATTTGCTTTGGCACGTCGGTTACGGTGGGTTCCCATGTTTATACTGCCAGCGGAATCTACCGCGATACTTTCAACACAGTTCCATGTGATAGTATTCATGTGTTGAACCTGACCATTGCGCTGCAAAAGCGCGATTCTTTGGTGCGAACCATTTGTCAAGGTCAGGCTGTAACGGTGGGAACACATAGTTACAACAGCACAGGGATTTATCGTGATACGCTTACCACTTCATTCTGCGATAGTATCGTGATTCTGAATTTACGCGTCAATCCGTTAAAGTATGTAACGCTGAATCCTACTATTTGCGAAGGTCAGGGTTTTAGAGTGGGAAGTAAAACATATACCACGCCCGGCACTTACCAGGATACCTTGCCAACCATTTCCTGCGATAGCATTATCACCTTGAATTTGAGTGTGCTTCCATTGCATCGCGACACACTCACCAGAACCATTTGCGAAGGTCAAATTGTTCAGGTGGGAATACATCAATACAACGTCAGCGGAACCTTCCGCGATACGCTGGCTACCGCGGGATGCGATAGTATTGTTTTGCTGCAATTGACCGTTACACCTTTACAGCGCGACTCTGCAGCCAGCACGATTTGTGAAGGGTATTCAGTAACTTTCGGAGGCCGCACCCTCACACAAACCGGAATCTACCGCGATACTTTTGCTACGTCAGGTTGTGATAGCATTTCTACGCTCAATCTTTTTGTAAAACCCTTGCCACGCGATACCGAGGCGGTAACCATATGTGCTGGCGATAGTGTTTTACGAAACGGCGCATACCGAAAGGTTGCTGGTTTGTACAGTGATACTTTTACGACGGCTACTTGTGATAGTGTTTACACCCTGCAATTGACCGTTGCTCCATTGAAAACACATCTGATTGACACCGTGATTTGTGCTAATCAATTCATTCAGGTGGGTAATCAGTTGTATGCTACTTCTGGTGTTTATATCGATACGTTACCTACCACTACTTGCGATAGTATTGTGACGTTACAGTTAACCGTACTACCGCTGATTTACACCCAATTGGATACCACTGTTTGTCCGGGAGAGGTGGTTCAGGTTGGCGGGAATCAATATACCAATCCCGGAAATTACACTGATACATTACCAACTGCTGGCTGTGATAGCGTTGTTTCTCTGATATTGCATCATTATTCACGGGCAGCGGTACACGCTACCACAACGGCTACCGATGTAGTAAGGGGGGATACCATTTTACTTTCAGCCGTAGTAAATCAACCGATGCAATATCAATGGACGGGAGCATCTTTTAATGATCCCCTGGTGCAATCGCCAACGGCAACAATGTATGTGACCAGTTGGATAACCGTAGATGTTGTGTCTAACGATGGCTGTAAGGCCAGCGACTCGGTTTATGTACGGGTTCGGGAATGCGGAAATGTGACGTTGTATGTTCCCAGTGCTTTTTCACCTAACAATGATGGCTCCAATGATGCCTATAGAATTTACGGTAACTTTGTAACGCTGAATCAATTATCTGTATTCAACAGGTGGGGTGAGAAGGTTTTTGAAACAGACGATATGGAGCATGTTTGGGACGGCACCTATCAGGGTCAATTACAACAGCCGGGTACTTATGTTTACTTCCTGAATTACCGGGTTTGCGGTGATCCGCAATCCAAAACGCAGAAAGGAACGATTACGCTGGTACGCTAAGGTTTGGACATTTAAAAACATTGCGTATTATTGCTTCTGTTTCCCGCCTAAACTAGTTACCAGCCACATTTTTGTGTTAACCAAAGAATCGCCAACGGCGATGTTTCAATTAAATTTTTTACTTATTACCACTGCATGTACGATATTCTGCAATTAAATGACATGATTCTTCCTGAGTTAAAGGAAGTTGCTGAAAAGCTGAATCTGAAAGGGATTCAGAAATTAGAAAAACAAGATTTAATCCATAAAATTCTGGATGCGCAGGCGCTGTCGCCGGCTGCCGGACAAACTGAAGACAAGCCGGTATCTGAAAAAGCTCGAAGGCCGCGCACTCGGAAGGCAACGGCTAAAGAAGCTGTAGAAGAGACCGAGGAAAAAGCGGCGGTGGCCGAGGAGCCAAAGCAGGAAGAGCCAGTACGAGAAGAAAGGCGCGATCGTCACCAGCATCGCAAACGGGAAGCTATACCGGCAACTGTTGCAGCAACTGCACCCTCCACTGAAGAAACTACTACCTCTTCTGAAACCACTGAACAGCCCAGTCAGGAAGAACGCGATAACGGACAGCGGCAGCAACAGCGTCCGCATCACCAACACCAACAACAAAATCAGCAACATTACCAGCAAGGCCAAGGCGGCTCATGGCGCAATAAGCAAGGGCAAGAGATTTTCAGCGTAGAAACTGATGCTATAGTTGAAGGGGAAGGGGTTTTAGAAATGATGCCCGATGGATACGGATTTCTCCGTTCCAGTGATTACAGCTATTTGTCGTCGCCTGATGATGTTTATGTTTCCCCGGCTCAAATAAAAATGTTTGGCCTTAAAACAGGGGATACGGTAAAAGGATTCGTTCGTCCGCCTAAAGTGGGCGAAAAATATTTTGCATTACTCAAAGTGGATACCATCAACGGAAGATTGCCGGAAGAAATCCGCGACCGGGTAGGATTCGATTACCTGACGCCGCTGTTTCCACAGGAAAAATTGAGATTGACAACAACGGCTGATCGGTTTAGCACACGAATTATCGATTTATTTGCACCTATAGGAAAGGGGCAGCGAGCCATGATTGTAGCACAACCAAAGGTTGGTAAAACAGTTATCCTGAAGGAAATTGCCAATGCTATTGCAACTAATCACCCCGAGGTGTATTTGATTGTTTTGTTAATTGATGAACGGCCGGAAGAGGTAACCGATATGGAGCGCAGTGTTCGTGCAGAGGTAATTGCCTCTACTTTTGATGAACCAGCCGAGAAGCATGTTAAAGTAACCAGCGTTGTATTGCAGAAAGCTAAACGTTTGGTAGAATGCGGGCATGATGTAGTAATTCTGTTGGATTCTATCACGCGTATGGCTCGTGCGTATAATACCGTGTCTCCGTCTTCGGGTAAGGTGTTATCTGGAGGTGTGGAAGCGAATGCCATGCAGAAACCGAAACAGTTCTTTGGAGCAGCGCGAAAAATTGAAAATGGCGGTTCCTTAACCATCATCGCTACGGCGCTCATTGAAACTGGTTCGAAAATGGATGAAGTTATTTTCGAAGAATTTAAAGGTACCGGTAATATGGAATTGACGCTTGATCGTCGTTTGGCCAATAAGCGCATTTATCCGGCTATCGACGTAGTGGCTTCCAGCACCCGACGTGACGATTTGTTGTTGGATAAGGATGTTTTAGGAAGAATGAATATTCTACGGAATCATATCGCGGATATGAATACCGATGAAGCCATGAATTTCATGCTGAAGCACATGCGCGGAACCAAGAGCAACGAAGAGTTTCTCATTAGTATGAATTCTTAATTATGGAAGATTTATTACCCAACTGGCCTGAAGAATCCCGGGTTTGGATATATGCAGCCAACCGGGAGTTATCAGCTCAGGAAGAGTCTATGATAAATAGTAGGTTGGCAGATTTTGCCGCCGGATGGCAATCACATGGCGAACCAGTACATGCTAAAGCAACAGTTTATTTAAATCGGTTTCTGCTTTTCGTTGCCGCGCCAACTGTGGCTATGGGCGGATGTTCTATAGATAAAAGCGTTCAATTGGTGCAACAATTGACACAAACTACGGGTATCAATTTTTTCGATCGCATGTTTACCTGGGTCTTAGTTGCTGGTGTTGATGCCGGTGAGAAGCAATGGAAGGGATTTGACCGTAATGCCTTGCAGGAAGCCATCAATAATGGAGAAGTGTCTGCTGATACCGTTGTTTTCAATCCCTTGGTAAGCACCTTGGGTGAACTGCGTAAACAGCGTTTTGTATTGATAAAAAATGCCTGGCAAAGACAGCTTTTTACTTCGCCTGTAAATTCCTAAGTAATTTAAAATCATCTATTTACATTGTTTTTTCAGAACTTGTTTTGGTTCTGAATTAGGAGTTATTATTAAAAAGTCAAGAAAAAATAATTACTCTTGATCCGACGGCTTTCCGATGGTCTTTTTGCCTGGCAAGAAGGTTTGAATGACGAACGTTATGCATGAGTCCGAGCGATGTGAATCGCTGCGGTAACATGGAGGCAGTCATGACCTTATTTATTGATTTTAAAATTTAGTTAGGACTATGAAGAAACTTTTAACCATAGTGTGCATGGCGTTTGCGTTGAATTTGTTTTCACAATCAGAGGTTCACGTTGCGCCAAATTCAACTACTTCCAATGAAATGGAGCCTGTGGCAACCGCAGGAAACGACCAGGTCTATGCAGTGTATTTTACGGATGGCAAAGTATTATACTGCGATAAGTTTGAATTTAGAGAGGAGGCGGAAGCTGTTTCGTTGCGTTTTTCAATGATTAAAGCGAAGGATTATAATGTTATTGTTCCGGAAGGTGCGCCAATGGTGCTTTCTTTAACAGGAGGACTATCTGTAGTTGAAGGGGCAGCAGGAACTATTGACTTTACCATCAGCGATGTAGGTAATGACGAAGTCCGTGTTTACCTAATTACGCAAAAGAATCTTCAGGGCACCATCACATTGAATGATGGGCCAGGTACTGTGCTTTATGCCAACCAGGTTTCGCGTACGTGGGATAATGGTGAGTTAGGAGCAAGGGTTTCGGGAGATGTGAAATATGAGACTGATCCTGCCGCAGTGGAAAGACTTCAAAATCCTGAAACTTATAGCGGTCTGGTAGGTGGTGATCCAGTTGCTGGTCCAAAAGGTCATGCCAGGATTTTACAAAGCGGCACCAATACGTACATCATTAAATGTGACCCACCTAAAGATGTCACCTGTTTCTGGTTGAGGGTTTTTAATCCTGTTTTACAACAGCAAAAATGGTAATTTACAAATTCGGCCAACCTCTTCTTTTTTTAGGAAAAAGAGGTTGGCTTTTCTTTCTTGTATGCTTACTAAGCGTATTGGTTGAGGGAAGTTCATCCCAGATTGACAGCGTGCTTCGTAGCAGCAAAAAGGTTAAACCATATGCATTGTTTGCCTATGGCGCCGATTGCGCCAATTGTTATGTAGGTTGGAAGTTTTTACTAAAACAGGAAAGCGCACCACCCGATGTTATCGTCTTTAATTCCGTTCCGCGCAGAGTTGCCAAACGTTTTGTAGAAGTCAATTTTGGAATCACCGCAGATTCCTCTGTGTTAATTTTTGATACGGCAGTTTGGCGTTCTTGTTTGGATACCGTAATAGGCTCCAGAATGGCAGTATGGCAAGGCCAAAAAATGAGTCTTCCTATGAACATAACTGAATATGGTCAGGTTCTCCATAAAAGGAAAATATCTGGCCTGAAGTACGTTGACTCTATAGATATTTCAAAGTACTATGGCGGACCGCTGGCCTCAGTTCATAGCAAGGGGGCGAATTACGTCGTATTTGATAATCTTTTAGCAGAGTTGAATGAAATTGATGCCTCTGGAGCGGTAGTCCATAAATTTCAAATTTCTGATATACCAGTACCCTTTCTCAAAGCGAAATTCATTGATAAAATACTCAGTCGTGGCCAAATTGATACCACTATTAAACAAATAGAAAGCGGTAAAAGCCCTTTCGTGAATGGAAAGTACACGGTAACCGGTTCGTATGTAACCTCCTCTTATATTTATGTGAGCCTGAGCGCATATGCCCACGGTGAAGTGAAAGGAGATAATAACAATGAACTTATTATTCAACGGCTATATTTTCTGGCCAGGTTCGACCATAATTGGAAGTTCATTGATGTCAGAGCTTTTCCTGAGTGCATCGATGAATCCTGTCATTTTGTAACTGATATAGACTTAAGTCACTTTCTTAATGACACCATTTTTGCCATGCGACCGGTTAACGAGCGAAGGGATAGTCTTGTCATATTGTTCAATCTTGGAACTTCTGGAAAATACGAACCAACATCTTTCGCTGGTTTTAAGCCTGAACCATATTCTGCCCGCCCCCCTAAAGAGGGATGGATACAATTCCAGATAAGTAAATATGTGAAAATTGAAGGTCAGTGGATGGTTCATCTTGGCAATGAAAATCATTTACATTCTTTCGACGGACGGCGTACCGTACTTTTGGAAGGCATCCCCACCGATTTGCGGCTTAAAGTGTTTATGCAGTGTATGTATGTAGAAGACCAGCAACTGATGGCGCTGTTTATATACACTGATTCAACCAGTCATCTTTGTCTGAATACATATTCTTTGAAAGATTTTCATTTAATCAATCAAACGAATCTGGATTGCAAAAATTTGAAAGAAGCATATTACGAATACCCTTTCCTTAACTTGATTGAAGCTGACGATGATAGAGCAATACTGAAAAAGTATGCGAGGATTCCTTAACTATTTCATCAACGGTTGTAATATTTCCTTCTCCCAGTCACGCCAATTTCCGGTTTCGATTATTGTTTGCGCATTATCTCGAAAACTTTTGTTCTTCAAAAAGTGCTGAAACGTTCGTGTGGCAGGTCTAGCCAACCGGCCATTAGGATTTAACATGGCATCGATGAGGTTTCCAGCAAGCGATATGCCAGCCAAATTCAGTCGCTCCAACGCTTCCATCGCGCGAAGGCGGGTTCTGAATTCGTAACTCAGTGAAGTAAAATCAGTAAGTGCCAGCAGCTTAGAACTATCTTCTTTCGCCTGAACCTCCAGCCAGGCAATCTTCATATTTTCACTGATGCCGTGTTCGTTTTTAGTTTGTTCCAGGTACTGCTTGCGCTTTTCCGGAAATTGATTAACCAACAAGCGAAAGGCTCGTTCCATAGTGTAGTAAGAAGAATCACGTAGCAGTTTTTCTGCGTGCGATTGTAATGATGTTGGAATAACCGGCATCGCGTCTAACGCTTCCCGCCGGACCAAAAAATGCCCGTCGCTCAAGGCCGACTTCAACAGGTTAACAATTTCAACACTAGTATCGCCGGATAATTGCCTCAGAATTTCCTCTTTAACACCATGTTCTTTTTCGCTGTAAAATAGTTCAATTAAAAGTGCTTTCTTCTCTGTCAATGAGGTGTCATGCAAGGCGCTAATGGCATCAAAGCGATCTAACATATGGGGTGCACTTCTGGCCTGAAGCTGAAGTTCGCGCATCGACTTCGGAAAGGAAATACCTTTAATCAAATGTGATCCCGGATCGAATAAAGTAAAAGCAACCTGTTTGTGCTGCGGATTGGCGATAACAACCGTATCGAAAGCATGTTGAAGCCATGGTCGGATGCTATCTGAAGTGCCATCCCGATAAAAAACCTGCAATACCACCGGCATTTTGAAGATACCAGTTAGCGAATCTATATGCTGTGTTTGCTGGATAAAAAAAGTGGTGGCATCAACAGAAATAGCTCTTGAAACTGCGTATCTGGGAAAGCCACTATGATAAACCCATTCGTCGAAAAACCAATCGAGATTGATGCCGGCATGTTCCATAAAGGCTCGCTCAAAATCGTGAGAATCTACTTGCCCGTAGGCATGTTTCTTTAGATAATACTGAATGCAGCTTTTAAACACGGCATCGCCCACCACATATCTGATCATATCGATAACATGACTGCCTTTTGAATAATGGCGATTTGTTCCAGCCTTACTATGCGCTACCGGAAACCGGTCGGTGCGATCAGCCGATAACGCAGCGTTCGCCTCTCCCCGAAGGATGGTTTCATAATGCGCTTCGCCCATCAACTTGCGCATGTATTGTTTAGAATAATAGGTGGCAAAACTTTCATGCAACCAATGATGAGCCGCACTCCATTCTGTGATATAATCGCCAAACCATTGATGCGTTAACTCATGGGCATTCGTTCCGGTATATCCACGTTCCAAAGAACCGCGGGCATCCAGTAAGTAAAAATCACCAAAAATAGTGGCGGTGGTATTTTCCATCGCGCCGAACATGAAATCCTGGACAGGCGTATTGCTGTAAGTGGTCCACGGATAGGGAACGCCGGTTTCTTCAGCAAGAAAATCCATCATATCTGCACTATGCGCGTAAGTAGGTGCATAAGTTTCAGGATGGTCGGCGTAGTAATACTGGCGCGATACAATACCGTTTTTGGAGATTACGTCTTTATGAGCGTATTTGTCAATAGCCAGCATTACTAAGTAAGGCGCGTGGGGCTTATTCATAGCGTAATGCCAGGTTTTTAAACCGGCATTACGTTCTACGAGTTTTAACTCACCATTTGAGATAACCGTATAGGATGAATCGAAAGTGATGTTGGTTTCGGTGATGAGCTTATCGTTCACATCGTCATAACAAGGAAACCAATGCCGGTTGTCGATACCCTGACCTTGAGTCCAGATCTGCTTTCTGGAGAGATTCCTCGTGTCGCGCCAACCAATGAAATACAAACCTTTTCGAGGTTGCGCCTCATAGGTAATTTGCATTTGATAATGTTGGTGCCATTGTGGTTTGATGCCTGTAAAAAAGATGATAAGACCATCCTTGTTGGTTTGGAAGCGGGTCCTAATGGTTTGGTCGGAAAATGATACTTGTTTGATTTGAATTCCGGGTGCATCCAAAAACAAAGAATCGATTACAGGATGTATAGGAGAGAAAGTATAGGTTGCGTTGCCAATGATTTTTCCCAACAGCGGCTGAAACGAAACAGTCAATTGTAATTTTTCAAAATCAACATTATGTTCGCGATAATGTGCCCCTTCATCTCTTAATGCGCAAAGCAATTCAGGCTGCTGCCCTGAGGCCATCAACGGCATTAAAAACAACACAAACAGATACTTCATAGACCGTGAAAGTATTGAAAATCTTATAGCAATTGTTTCGTTAGAAGATGGCTCTTAACTCCATTCGTGCGGTATGAACTATAGCATTGGTTCCGTTTTTGCGGCCATCATAGGAAGCAATTAGTTGCAAAGCACCTAGTAACTTCTGTTCAAGGGTAACATTCCAGGAAAAATTATTCCCATTCCTTAATCCTTCCAGCATAGCGTACTGCGCCTGGTCATTTTTGTAAGCCTGGTCAGCATAACCAACGCCGGTATACGTAAGTTTTACCCCCAAATTAGTCTTCTGAACTCGGGTGTATTTGATATCCACAGAAGTTTGGTTCACTACGGCAAACTGTCCGCCGCTTTCTGGCAGTCGGTTCGTTTTGAAAGAATAGCCGTAGGATGCAGCCAACCTGATTTGTTGTTGGAATAGATAACTCAATTCTGTATTTACATCCTGACTATAAATTCGGTACTGTTGCGTTTTTACAAAGTCAGATAGATTTTCTTTAATCTGATAAGCGTACGCAGCATTCCAGTTGAGTTGCTTGTAGATATTCCAACGATAAGAGAGTCCAATTTGTTGATTCATTCTGTTTTCAAAACCAGCGGTAAGTAAGGTTCGATTGCGAGAATAATTCACATCAAATTGCGCATTGAATTTGGCACTGGTTCGGTTGAAGAACAGGCTATTCCTGCTGGTGAGCGCCAAAGCTACGATGTTGGTGTCAATTATCTTTGTGGGAAATGGATTGAAAAATTCTCCTGGATTGACATTGGCGCGCGCATATATTTTGCGGGTAAGTTGCAGGCTGGTCATGAGGGAAAATAGTTTCACTACTTTTCCAAATCCGCTGGCATTGCGCAATATTCCTGCCGGATTGATATGGAGTACTTCATTGAATTGGGCGCTGTTGACAGCAATGTAATCTGGCGTAAAAACGAAGCTTCTGAAAAAAACAGGGCCCGAATAATTTCGATAATCAATCGGATAGAATTCGTTGAGTTGCTTAATGCTATCGCCGTTCACATCGCGCCACGCGTATTCGCCCGATTCGCGATTCAGTGCCTGTATATATTGCAGTTGCGCGCGCTGTTCGCGGCCTGCTCCTATTTCGTAGTAGGTTTGAGATTTAAATAAACCCTTTAATACGTAAAAGCTGTAATCAACTCTACCCAAATAGTAATTCTTCAACTCAGACGCCGCCTTAATAGAATCTTTTTCATCTACCCTTCTGTACGTTAGGTTCCATGATAAACTTTGATTTTTCAATGTAGTAACCGTGCCCGATACGGTAATGGTATGGGCCAATCGATGTGGTCTCTCAAAGGTTTGCTGTCCTGCTACTTGTTCGCTCCTAAACAAGTATTCAAGCTTATAACTATTCTGTTGGGAATCGGCATTTTGAATGGCGAAAGAATAATTCTGCCATAATCTACTGTTGTTTTTGTTCAGCGTATCGGCTGGAAGGTCGCGATACCAATTCATTTCGTGATTGAAACCTACTGAAGCGCGCCATCCTTTGGTACGGGGCAAGGTATAGCCCAGGTGGCCAAAGGGTCTTATAAAAAGCGTTTTATTTCCAGTTGCGCTGCTATGGAGCACTGTTGTTCCTAAATCAAATTGCCACTTTTCAGTTTTGCCCCGGGCATCTATCAAGTGCTCATAGCCTTTATAAGCGGTGTCCTGGAAAAAAGCACGTAATCGGTAATGTACGGCACCGAATCCCATGAATGAATAGGTGGCATTCATTGATGCGCCATGTTCGTTGTGTGTTAGCGTGGAAACGGGTAGGTTGAAGTCGCGTGCGAATTCTACCGTTCTATAACGCTCAATAGTTCTGAACGTATTTTGTAAGAACTCATAGTTAAAATCAAGATTGAGCTGTTGCTTTACGTTTTGAGAATCTCGTTTTGTTACAATTTCAGATGAGTACCCTGCACGCGCCGCTAGCCCCAGGTTGTTGTTATCGTTTTTGTTTGAAAGGGTGTTTAAGTCGGTGTTACTCAAAGCCACTTCTGCCGACATTTTATTTCTGGTGTTGAACCGATAATCGCCAGCCAAAGTAAACATCTGCTGCAGTTGAGGGGCCACTAGTTTGATTACTGGCTCGTAATTCCCCGTTGGTGTAAACTGGCAGGTGGTGGTATCAATAGAAACAGAATATGTATAGGTACGTCCGTTTGCGGTATTTTCTGCGGCTTTATAACGGCCCACGGGAACCTGCGCAAAAGTTAGAACGTAACGCGCCGTTGCCGGATTCACACTGTACACATAAAAAGTGTCTCTGCGGCTGCCACAAATGGTATCGCGCATTTCATATAAAATTCGGTTGGCATCAAAAGATGCCGTATCTACTCCTGGATAAAAGGCGTTATTCACGCTGTCGCCAATAGCAGCTAAGAAATTCTTTTTATCTGCATTCAACGACTGCTGTATATTCTGATTCTTGCTATCCTGTTCGCTGTAGGCATTAAACCGGATTGATGATTTCCTGGTCTCCCATTCCAATGCGCCATCAACCATTGTTCTTTGATAATTGCGTTCACTGTATTCAAATTCTACTACTACACGAAGATCTTTGGTGATAATGCGCCTGGGCATGAACGTGATGGTCCCCAGATTGTAATCTATAATGTAATCGTTATCGGCTCCACGCTTTAGCTTCTGACCATTAATGAAAACTTCCTCTGTGTTAGCCAGAATAATTATCAGTGATTCGCCGTTGGCGCCCGTCAGTTTATAAGGGCCTTGGTTACCTTCCGTGTTAGCCAGGATGTTTCTACTAAACTTTCCTTTCGCAATTCCGCCCGCCACATGGGCTTTCAGTGTTCCAAACTTTTTCAAATCTACACTACCAGTATAGCCGCCGCCCTGTGTTTTCTTCGAATATCGAAGAAAGTAGTCGTTTCCATTAAACAAATCGAAATCACCTACAACCACAGCATGTCGCCCTTTTCGCAACTGAATAAATATTTTGTCGAATTCTTGAATTTGTTGGGTGTTACCCTCTGGTTGAATAGGGATGTTATTGTCGGTTATAGCCGCTGTAACTTCAATATCCTTACTTAACATGCCCTGTAACTGCAGGTTAAAAGAAGAATTCAATACTACATCCTGATTACTTCCGAATGAAAGGCCGCGTGATAAATTCCCGCTGTAATCCAAGGCGCCGAAGTCGATAAATTTATCAGCAGACGTTTCTTCAGGTGTGTACTCAAATGGCTTGTTCAAACGGTTGATTTGCGTTCTTCTGTAGGCTTCAAAACTTTTGTTGAAACTTCGGTTTGCTAACGCATAAGGATAAACCCGGTAAAGGGCGTCAACTTTCCCCTGGGGTCTGGTTTTCCAAATTAAAAGTCCGGCGAATGGATACCAATCATAGGTTGTAGAATCTATTGCGGAACCGTTCGTGGTAAGTTTCAGGGTATGGGGAATTACACTAAACGTATCCAGACGGGTAGTATCTGAAAATACGGTAAAGGAATTTCGGCGCAAATTACTAAAGGACTGCTGGGCCTTCAGTGGAACAGAAATTAGCCATGCCAAACAACCTAGCAGGCAGGCGTAACGTCCTGCCGGTAGGCTGATATGAGGTACAATCAATGCTATTTGGCGCACAGTTGCTAAACGTGATTTGGGGCAGGAAATTACTTATTATATTGCGCCATGCGTTATTTGTTTCTACTCCCGCTGTTATTGGCAGTTTTTCAGTCGTACGGTAATACCCCCCCTGCATTGCGTGATGACACCTTGTATGTTTGCAAGAACAGTACAGGATCATCAATCAATATTTTTGCGAACGACATCGATGCTGATGGCGATTCACTTTTTGTTGCCGACACCCTGATTAGTGCGGCTCACGGCACCTTTGCACTGATTAACGGTCAGTTAAATTACGTTCCTGATGCAAATTTTCAGGGCAGCGATAAGTTGTATTTCCAGATTTGTGACAATGGCACTCCTTCGTTGTGCGCCTACAGTTTTGTGGTTATTTCGGTAGATACATGCTATCCTGTTGATAACGCGCCGGTTGCAACTTTTGATAGCCTGGGTGCATGTCGCAACCAAACCAATGAGTTGTTGGTTCTGAATAATGATACGGATTCAGATGGTGATAGTTTGTACGTGCAGGCGATGTGGTATCATCCCGTGAATGGGTCTGATTCGTTGGCTGGCGGACGATTATTTTACAAGCCGAATCTTGGTTTTACAGGTATTGATAGTTTGCAGTATGTTGTTTGTGATGTCCCTGCTACTGTGGCAGCAAAATGCGATACCGAGCGGGTTTTAATTACGGTGATAAATTGTGGTGGAACGAACCATGCGCCAACCGCGCAAATTGATATCGTTCCGGGATTAGAAGATGCGCCTTTTTCGCTGCCATTCGATCCCCGCAGTAACGATACCGATCAAGATGGAGATTCCTTGACCTGGACAGCCCTGCTGGGACCGTTTAATGGAACAGTGACGCCATTACTAGGTCGCTGGACCTACAAACCTAACCCTAATTTTAATGGTATTGATTTGATGCCCTACCGCGTTTGCGATAATGGAACGCCGCAGCGGTGCGCGTTTAGTGTTGTAACATTTATCATAGCTGGCGTTAATGACGCTCCGGTAATCCGCCCTGATGAGTATACTGTTTTAGAAGATATGACCGATACCTTTCTGGTAACGCGAAATGATACGGATGTAGATGGTGATTTCATCAGAGTAGATTTGTTTTCATTGCCAACACATGGTAGAGCTACCGTGATAAATAGGAATCGGGTGATTTATACCCCAGATCCAAACTTTTATGGCGAAGATGGATTTGATTATGAAGGCTGTGATTCTTCGGTTTGTAAAAGAGCTCATGTTACCATTCATGTATTACCAGTGAACGATTCGCCTGTTGCCAATCCGGATACAGCATTCCGTACTGATGACGTAGTGGCGTGGGTTCGACCATTATACAATGATACCGATATCGATGGCGATACCTTGATATTAACCGCCGTTGACAGTGGAAGATGTTTTTATGGTGAGATTCAAAACGGTCAGTTAATTATTCGTACTACACCAGCCTATACTACATCTTGTGAGGAGGATACGCTGCATTATACCACTTGCGATGCCGGTGGCTTATGCGCTTCATCCTTCATCATTGTTTATAATACTTCATCGCGTCAGGGTGAAGTAATTTTACCGCAGGGCTTTTCTCCTAATGGTGATGGAGTGAATGACCGATTGGTATTTGAGGGATTGGAAAAATATTATCCGGCTTTACTGCAGGTATACAATCGCTACGGATATGAGGTGTATAATAATGATGATTATCGCAATGATTGGGACGGAACCACTGGGTCGCATCACCTCCATTTGCCAGATGGCGCGTATTGGTATATTATCCAACTCAATTCCGGAAAGCGATTCATTAATTATTGCGAGTTGCAGCGCTAATCGCCATCTTCCGAATCATCTGCTGGTTTTGATGAAGATGGGCTACTGGTAGCATCTTCAGCATTAAGTGCTTGTAATTCCAGCCAGCTATTGTGCAACTGTATGTTAGTAGTATATGAGGATTGCCGGTGATTAGCCAGGAATGCATTCACATGCGCTATCCGCTCGGCTGTAAGCGGATGCGTGCTTAGAAAGCGCGGAACGAGTTCCGTTTCTTCATGGCTGGTTTGCAAGAAATAGAAGAGATCGAGCATGCCCTTTGGATTGAATCCATGCTGTTGCATCAGTGCAAGTCCGTTGTCATCAGCTTGCGTTTCTAATTCTCTAGAAAAGTGTAGCGTTTTCAGGTTGTCGGCATGTTGCATAGCTACAGCAGTAGCGCCACTGATGTCGCCAAACAATACAGATATAAACATGTAGTTAGATAGCGCGCGCATAATAGCACGAGAGGTATGACGCAGCGACACATGGGAATACTCATGTGACAGCAAAGCCACTAATTGCTCTTCAGTTCTGATATGTTTTAGAATGCCGTTATATACTACTATGTGACCACCCGGAAAAGCAAATGCGTTGTCATCATTTTCATCTACTACTGTAATCTGTACCGGATATGCAGTGGAATAATCCATGTTACGCCAAAAGGCATTCATGACTTTTGTTCGGGGTTGGTCAACATCATAATCCTCTAGTGTTTTACTATACAGTGAATTGCCCAACTGCTCCTCATAGAGCTGGGGCATAAATTGTGCAAAGCGATCAGCGATAGCTGGAATGCCATATACGTAGAATAAAACAGCAGCAACCATTAGGGCGGCAAACACCATCAAAATGCCTGCAAAGCCGCGGGTGCGAAAGAATTCAAAGTCGGTGCTATTGAATTTTTTACCGGGAAATTGGTGGGTGAGATCGGGATAGAATTGTGGGTTGGATACCAGTAAATACTGGTACGGTAAATCGCCAAACTTTAAGGTGATTTTTTCGGTTCGTTCATAATCACCTTGATGAATGCCGGCTATTGGCCATGTTACTTCATTTCGTTTCAGATCGGTTCCTACATATACAATCTGAATGCCATTTGGTGTCAAGTTGATGGTACAAGGAAATCCTGTGGAAGACTTTCCATCGAAATATTCTCCTCTGTACATTATGCTAAATCAATATCCAGCAATACATCCACCACATCTTCTCCTGCTGCATTACCGTAATTATCTTCCGTTTGAATTAGTTTTTCGGGATCAAAACGACCGTCCAGTTCTATTGATCCTACGATATATTCCATAATCATAACTTCTGCCCAAGGGGCCGCAAATCCAAGCGTAAATATGGTAAGAATGGTAGCCGGAACATAGGTTCTGAAAAAACCCATTCCTGTTGTATTACTTTTAAAATTGTAGTATTGTTCGCCTTGCATAATGCCTACGTTGTTAATCATGAAATGATTGCGGTGCATGGCATACCGGAATCCGTAGATGCCTAAAGTTAGGTAGGTTAGAAAGACCCCTTTAAGCGTAAGAACAAAGTATTCTGTTCCTTCACCTTCAAACTGCATGGCAGTGTCACCCACTCGGGTATTTGCCATGATATATCTTCGCAAGTCCATCATCCACCACGCACCATACAAACCCAAAGACAGCATGGTGAATAACAAGCCTTTAAAGTAAATGGCAAGCAATTCGCTTAATTTTCCTCTGTAACCCATGTGAATGCCCCGCCAGCTGGTACGTGACATACGATACCGCGCACCACCGTGCATCGCAAACGGAATCACCAGTAGAAATAGTAAGTAAGACAATAGCATTAGAAAAAAACCGTAAGAGGTTCCTGTTCTAATCAGGTATTGGCCATAATTTATCCCGCCAAAGAAAAGAATGAAAATACCGACTACCTTCAAAAAGCCTTTAAACATTTCTTTACCGGTGCCATGAAACTCAAGCGGACTGCCGCCCACTTCTATATGGCTATAGAGGTAGCGCAATTTTTTGGCGCGCGCCCAAGGCCAATAAAAACCAAGCGTTACCAGAACTAAAATTGCGTTTACAATCTGAATACCGAATAAAGTGCTGCCTTCGCCCGTGAAGCGCATGCGGTGAGGAGTGATTTCTGTCATAAGTTGAATTTAATTTCAAGTGAATTTAGATTTTTCAAACAACCTAAAAAATTCACATGGCAGTAAGCTATGACCTTCAATTAGGGAAAGGAGGCGATGACTGAAAAGTGTGACTACGGCGCAATTGTAGTTTTCTTTCGGCTGGTGTGGGCGCTGAAATAGCCAAGCGCATCGTTTGTCCAGTTAGATTTCGGATTTGCTGGTGCCGCAGGTTGGTTTCGCGTGCTGGTAATGCTGCTGAGTTCCCTGAAGTAATCGTAAATAGGCTTATCAACTGCCTGTAATTCCAAACTAATAGTGTCCATGGAAATGATGGTGTCTGGTGCACCTACTGTCGTAGTTACATGGTTGCCATTGGTAAACTGATCGCTGGCTACGCGGAACGAGGTGCTTCTTTTCCCATTTCGGTAAGAAACGAAGTGGTAATAATTCGTATAGGCTGCAGGATCCTGATACACGCAGCCAATGGTTTTAATGGCTTCTCTACCCGGAATTGGAAGTGAAATTATTCCGATAGTGTCTAACTCCACCGGATACGGCATGGTGCTAAAGGCATCGTAAGTTTTTCCTTCAGCTTCTACATGTAAATGGTAGGTATGACCTGGAATACCAGCGGCAATTGCAGGATAATATCTTCCAGCAGTCAAACCTTCTTTGAGCGTGTCTACCAGGCCCATGTCATCCGTTAGAATAGCCAGGGCGCCTGAAACTGCGGTGAAGCTATTGTCGTCGTAATAAGCTTTTGATTTTGAAATCCGCAATTCCTGTAATTCATTTTGGTCGGAAAGGTTGGCTTCCAAAACGATATGCGGCGCTGCCGATTGCAGGTCTAACTTGATGGTTTCTTTACACGAACACATCACGGCTGCAGTAAACATCATCATGCCCGATAACCGCCGGGAAGCGGCAGATGAAAAAATCGCTGGTGCTTTCATGGCTTGTTATGCTTTTCTTTCTTCAATGCAGTAAATCTGAAGTTATAAGTGATAGAAGGCACTATACGAAATAAATAGGTTTTAACTGCCTTCGTGGTACTGGCATCTTCATTCACTTTCTCAAATTCAATCTGGTAGGCATTCTTGCGCGCATACAAATTGTAGAATGAAATATTGAGGTCATGTTCCCACATGCGGTGTTTTTTCAGAATAAAAGTAGCGCCGATATCTAACCGGTGATAGGCCGGGAAGCGATCCTGGTTTCTAGGGCCATAATATGGAATAACGGCTCCGTTCAATGCGTATTTTCCGCTGGCGAAAGTTGCGGCATTACCGGTATAATACACCCAGGTAGCAGAGACATTGATACGAGGCGTGATATCATACATCAACACAATACTGATATCGTGCGTGCGATCGTACCGCGAAGGAAACCAGGTGTTGTTGTTGATGGATTCAAATTTTCTTTCAGTTCGAGACAAGGTATAACTAATCCAGCCAGTAAATTTTCCGGTGCGTTTCTTCAGGAAAAACTCACCCCCGTAACTTCTGCCAATACCATATACCAATTGCGACTCAATAGTTTCATTGGCCCGCAGCACGGCTCCATTCACGTAATCAATCTGGTTATATAGATACTTATAGTAACCTTCCACCGATAACTCAAACATGTTTTGATGGAAGTTGAAGAAGTAACCCAGTGAATATTGGTCGGCTAATTCCGGTTTAATATTGTTGCTGGTTAATACCCACCGGTCGGTGGGATTGCTGGTGGTGGTATTGGATAACTGATGTACATGTTGAACGCTACGGGAATAGGCCGCTTTCAGCGACATATTCTTCGCAAACTGGCAACTCACGCTGATCCTGGGTTCTGCATTAACATAGGTTTTTCCAAATTGCCCGAACTTAAGTTGAGCGGTATCGGTGGTGCCGTTACTGTTGAACGTGTAGTACTTACCCGGACCAGTAAGCGTGAAGGTGCTTAACCTGACGCCGTAGTTCACATTGACCCGATCCCAAAGTGTAACTTCATGTTGCGCGTAAATGGCGTTTTCCCATCCGTAATTGCGTGCATACTTCACCGGATTGATTTGTGAATTAGCACTGGCCGTAATTTCACCCGGCACAATGGTATGAAAGGTAGATAAAAAACCGAATTTGAATTTGTTTTTAGCGTTGAGGAAGTAGTCTAAATCTTCCTTTATGCCATAATCCTGAATCTGTGATTTAATCGTGAAATTCAACGAATCGCTGAAGTTGATATTGACGGCGTAAGAAAAGTTATTGAAGATGAAGCTGGTATTGGAAAACAATTTGTTGTTGAAGATATGATTCCATCGCGCAGTAGCCGTCCAGTTTCCATAATCAATACCAAAAGAATTTCCCAGTCCGAAAACATCTCTTCCAAAATAACCTGATAAAAAGACACGGTCTTTACTTCCGAATCGGTAATTAACTTTTGCATTGATGTCATAGAAATAGAGTTTACTTTTCTTCACCGCTTCGTTTTTTGAAAGCTTGGTGAAAATATCGGCATAGGTTCTTCTTCCTGTTATGATGAATGAGCCTTTCTCCTTAACAATAGGACCTTCAATACTGAGTCGTGAGGCAATTAAACCCAATCCGCCGCTAACTGAGTATTGCTTATCGTTTCCTTCCTTCATTTTTACATCCAGAACGCTCGATAACCGTCCGCCGAATTCTGCAGGTGCGTTTCCTTTGTAGAGGGTTGCATCCTTGATAGCATCGTTATTAAAGGTGCTAAAGAAGCCAAGTAAATGCGAAGCATTATACACTGGTGCTTCATCCAGCAGAATCAGATTTTGGTCTGGTCCCCCGCCGCGCACCACATAACCGGCACTTCCCTCGCCGGTAGGTACAACTCCCGGTAACAGTTGGATAGTTTTTAAAATATCCTTTTCACCAAAAATCACCGGAATTTTGGCCATTTCGCGCATGTCTAATTTCGTAACACTCATCTGCGCCTGCTTCACATTTTCGTCGGCGCGCTTGCTGGTTACCTCCACTTGCTTCAATTCGGTACTGGTGGGTTGTAAATTCACGTTAATGACCTGATTGCCGGTTAAATCAATAGATTGAAAAAACGCATCATAACCGATATATCTTACAGCCAGCGTCCACTTTCCCCTGGGTGCCGAAAGCGAGTAGAATCCGTAAGCATTGGTTGGAACTGCAGTAGCTGGTTGCTCTTTGAGGTACACGGTAGCTCCAATCAGTTCTTCCCCGTTTTTGGCATCGCGCACGGTGCCACTTAGCGAGCCGTTTTGCGCCATTGCGCCAAAGGCCAGAAACAAAGCTACAATAGTGAGGTATGGCTTCATGAGGCAGCGAAGAAAGTGAATTTCAGAAGATTGCTCTTTACAAAATGATAAAGACCCGGGAACACGCAGGCAATTTTTTTCGGCTACTTTCGTCAACCAAATAAAGCATTTGATGAGCAGGTTGTTGTTCCCCATTTTTGTTCTTACATTATTGGTAGCTGCGGAGTATTATTTTTTTCAGGCGCTGAAGCTGGTCTTTCCCCCTCGAATTGGAGCGCGTTTTAGTACAGCGCAATGGGTGTTTTTAGCCATCAATGTGGCGTTGTATCTCTGTTTCCCTATTTATCGGTTAGGTGGATTTCGATCAGAATATAAAGCGGTATTCTCTTACACGGCGGCGTTGTTTGTGATGCTGTTACTGGCGAAGATTATTGTTTTGTTGTTTTTGGGAATAGGCGATATCTATCGCATAATAAGCGGCTGGTGGCAACCAGCTCCTACCACTGGAACGGAAACAGGCATCACTCGTTCGGCATTCCTGGGGCGTGTAGCAATGGGCGTGGCGGCGGTGCCCTTTTTTAGTTTATTGTACGGCGTAGTGGTGAACGCTTACAACTATCAGGTAAAGCGTATCACACTGCGTTTTCCCAATTTGCCACAAGCATTTGATGGTTTTCGCTTCGTTCAGCTTAGCGACATCCACTCTGGAAGTTTTACACGAACGAAACCATTAGAAGACGCGGTAAGAACAATCAATGAACTGAATGCTGATGCGATTTTATTTACCGGTGATTTGGTGAATAACATTACTGATGAAGTACGTCCTTATCAGCAGATTTTTGGGAAGTTGAAAGCCAAGCACGGTGTGTTTTCTACCACCGGTAATCACGATTACGGTGATTACGTGCAGTGGGAATCACCAGAAGCAAAGCGGAAGAACTTTCAAGACTTAGTCAATGCACATAAAGAGATGGGATGGGATATTCTGATGAATGAACACCGTGTTTTGGAAAGAAATGGAGATAAAATTGCGTTGCTGGGAATTGAAAACTGGGGGCATGCGCTGCACTTTCCACGTTACGGGAAATTGGATCAAGCTCATAAAGGCACCGAAGAAATACCTTTTAAAATTCTATTGAGTCACGACCCCTCCCATTGGGATGCTCAGGTACGGCCTGAATATCCCGATATCGACCTGACATTGAGTGGTCATACCCATGGATTTCAGTTTGGTGTAGAAAACCGATTTGTCAAATGGTCGCCTTCGCAGTGGGTGTATAAGCAATGGGCCGGATTGTATCAGGAAGGTAAACAGTACATCTACGTGAACCGGGGATTTGGATTTTTATTCTATCCCGGCCGGGTTGGTATACTACCTGAAATTACGGAGATTACCTTAAAGCGCGCCTAAGTTTTATTGCTTCTGCCGCATGTATACGGTGGCAATGGATACATGAAATTCCATGTCGTGAACCTTGCCGTTTACGTAGTGGTAAACGTTGCGGTTTCCCTCGCCACTTTTGAACTCCATTGTATTCGCATCCGGCCAGCTTACTTCATTAAACTCGGCCTCGGCCTCATAGAAAATCTTGCGGTCATTCCTTTTTCCGTCACAATAAATCGTGACGATGGAATAATCCGGCGCTTCAGTGAATGTTCTTTTTCCCTTATAAGATTCAACCTGATACACCTTTCCATCAAAACGAACCTTCGTCCAACGCGATAGTCGACCGTTTTCTCTTTCAATATGTGACGAAGAAATTAGTTTTCCGTCTTTATAAACGACATCATAATGGCTGGTATTGCTTCTGTTAATCCAAAGGATTTTTGCTTCCGACTTAGAGTCGAGCGTGTACAAATCAGAGCCGTCTGCCTGATGTGTTTTAGTGATGCTCATTTCGCCAATGACATGGCCAAACAAGACAATTTCAAAAGTACGCGTTTGTGCAAACAAACTACTGCTTTGTACCGCACAAAAAGCAACCAGCAGTAATAATCTTGAGGCGATGCAATTGCTCATTACTTCAAATCGGCAATTTCCTGAACCAATTGTTTTACAAAATCGCCAACAGGTACCATTCCTTTATCGCCATCACCTTGGCGGCGCACGGAAACGGCATGCTCAGCGGCTTCTTTTTCACCCACAATCAGCATGTATGGTGTGCGTTTCAACTCGGTGTCCCTGATTTTTTTGCCAATTTTTTCCGCACGTTCATCCACATGGGCTACAATGTTTTCCTCAGCTAGCAAACGCTGTACTTCCATGGCATAATCGTGGTATTTTTCACTAATAGGCAAAATGGCTACCGGTTCCGGACTTAACCACAATGGGAATTTGCCGGCGCAATGTTCAATCAATACTGCCACGAAGCGTTCCATAGATCCAAATGGCGCACGGTGAATCATCACCGGACGGTGTTTGGCATTGTCGCTGCCAGTGTACTCTAATTCAAAGCGTTCAGGCAGATTGTAATCTACCTGTATGGTACCCAGCTGCCATTTCCGACCAATGGCATCTTTCACCATAAAGTCGAGTTTAGGCCCATAGAATGCCGCCTCGCCATATTCTACCACTGTTTTCAGCCCCTTCTCAGCAGCAGACTCTATAATGGCGCGCTCCGCTTTTTCCCAGTTTTCATCGGTTCCGATATACTTGGTTTTGTTTTCCGGATCGCGCAATGAAACCTGCGCAGTATACTCCTGAAAATCTAATGTTTTGAAGACATAAAGAACCAGATCAATAACTTTTAAAAACTCATCTTTCAGTTGATCAGGCCGGCAGAATAAGTGCGCATCATCTTGCGTAAACCCGCGTACGCGCGTCAATCCGTGCAATTCACCGTGTTGCTCGTACCGATATACGGTTCCAAACTCGGCTAAACGAACGGGTAAATCTTTATACGACCGCGGTTTGCTTTTGTAAATTTCGCAGTGGTGCGGGCAGTTCATCGGCTTTAGAAAAAACTCTTCTCCTTCCTGCGGGGTTTGTATGGGTTGGAAGGAATCCGCGCCATATTTTTCATAGTGGCCAGATGTAATGTATAAATTTTTGTTGCCGATATGGGGCGTTACAACCGGTTGATAGCCTGCTTTGATTTGCGCCTTCTTTAGAAATTGTTCCAGCTTATCGCGCATAGCAGCGCCTGCCGGTAACCATAGCGGCAATCCCATTCCCACTTTTTCTGAAAACGTAAACAACTCCAGTTCACGGCCAATTTTCCGGTGATCGCGTTTGCGGGCTTCTTCCAATAACTTCAGGTGATCATCCAGCATGGCCTGTTTGGGAAAGGTGATGCCATAGATACGGGTCAGTTGTTGGCGTTTTTCATCGCCGCGCCAGTACGCTCCGGCCAAACTCAGTAATTTCACTGCTTTGATAGCACCGGTGCTTGGAATATGTGGGCCCCGACACAAGTCCGTAAAATTTCCTTGCTGATAGAAGGTGATTTCACCATCTTTCAAATCTTGCAACAACTCAATTTTATATGGATCGTTCTTCTCGGTAAAGTATCGGATGGCATCGTCTTTTGATACGGAACGGCGCTCATAGCGGTTATCGCGGGCTGCAAGTTCCAACATTTTCTTTTCAATCACCGCCAAATCTTCTTCAGTGATTTTCTGACCGCCTAAATCAACATCGTAATAGTAGCCGTGGTCAATCGGCGGACCAATACCAAATTTCACCCCGGGGTAAAGCGCTTCCAGCGCTTCTGCCATCAAATGCGCGCTGGAATGCCAAAAGGTTTTTTTCCCGTTTTCGTCCTCAAACTTGAGCAGTTTCAGGCTGCTGTTACTGGAGATGGGGCGGTGTAAGTCCCACACTTCGCCGTTCACTTCAGCCGCAATTACGGCCTTGGCCAAACCTTGAGAAATGCTGGCCGCCACATCATAAGCAGATGAGCCTTCGGCATACTCCCGAACCGCACCATCTGGTAAAGTTATCTGAATCATAGTCTCAAAATAAAGCGACGAATCTAATAAGATTGAAAACTTTTGGCATGTCTTTCGTATAATTCCAAACTCTGATTTTCTTTACCAAATGAAAACACTGGTTCTCTCCATACTTCTGATGGCGGTTTATGGCGTTTCAGCCCAAACTCCTATCAAGCCGCAAACGATAATCTACAAGAGCAAGCAGATTATGGCAAATTCGGAAATCGTTCGGTTTAAAGAGGATGATTCGCTAATTGTGGTATTCCGGGATGGGAAGATTTTTTCGAACATGTCGGAAAAGTTTGAGCTATCGCACCTCACTGATACCCGGAAGAGGATTCGCTACTCGTTGCTGAACGATAAAAAGTTGTTCAAGGTAGAGCGCGTTAATCCAGATACCACTTATTTTGATTTTACCTATGTGCATTTGAAGGATACATTGATTTGGAAGAACTACGTGGGCTACAAGCACAAGTTTACGATGGCCGATAAATTCAATGGAACCACGTATACGGTGGTGTTATATGAATGTCCGGAAATTGCCATTGATCCGGCTTTTCAGAAATACTATTTCAGTGAATTGTTTTTCATGAAGGTGCCCATTAAACTCACGGGCGGCGTGATAAAAGCGGTTGCTGAAATGCGGGTAAAGGATAAGCCGGTGACGCGCGGTGAGTTATTGTTGATGCGTTTTGACGACGAACGCTGGCCGGTACCGATTGATTTCACCACACCAATTGAAAGGAATTATACTATGGTAGAACCGGACACTGGTAAGAAAGACCGGGAACGCGCAAAACGACTACTGGAGGAGCTTTCAGGCAAGAAAGATTATCCTACGGTTCCCTTTAGGGAAGGCTTCGACCATGAATAAGCTGAGGCTGCTGAATAGTTTCTTGTCGGATTTCCTGCGGTTTCTTACCTTTACGGCTTAAATCAATTATTAGCATTTGATACCGAACAGAAACTTTCGCGGAAGACCTGTAAAGAAAGAATTAGAGCATCGTATTAACGATCTGATTAAAGTACCAGAAGTTAGGGTAGTAGGAGAGGGTTTAGAACCCGGGGTTTATCCCACCAGGGTAGCTCAGGAAAAAGCTTTTTCCTTAGGTCTGGATCTGGTCGAAATTTCACCCAATGCGCAACCTCCGGTTTGCCGGATTGTGGACTACAACAAGTTCCTCTACGAAAAGAAGAAGAAGGAAAAGGAAATTAAGGCCAACGCCAAGAAAACCGAAACGAAGGAAATTCGATTCACTTCAAATACGGATGAGCACGATGTTGAATTTAAATCAAAGCATGCTGAAGAGTTTTTGAGGGAAGGCAATAAGGTGAAGGCGGTTTTGATGTTCCGTGGAAGATCGATTGTGTTTAAAGAGCGCGGAGAATTACTATTGCTGCAGTTTGCAAAGAAGTTAGAAGAAGTAGGCGCGGTAGAGCAATTGCCAACATTAGAAGGCAAAAGGATGATGATGACCTTGGCTCCGAAGAAAAAGAAATAGAGGATTACAGAAATAAGTGCAAAAAAAAACGCGGATGATTGTCATCCGCGTTTTTTTTTGGTCAATTCACATTTAGTGAGAAGCCAGATAGCTGGCTACGCCATCATGCGTATCTTTAAGACCGTCTTTTCCGGCACTCCAGTTCGCCGGGCAAACTTCACCCTTGGTTTCGAAGAAAATTAGCGAATCTACCATGCGCAGGGCTTCGTCGATGTTACGGCCCAGGGGCAGATTGTTTACCAGCTGATGTTGAACGATGCCATTTTTATCGATCAGGAATAATCCACGATAAGCAATCAGTTCTGCAGTGGCCTGCATCTGGTCGTTTTCGTCATAAAAATAGCTGCCATTCAGTACGTCATAATTGGCAGAAATGGTTTTGTTGGTATCTGCTACAATTGGGTAGGTAATGCCCTGAATGCCGCCTTTGTCTTTCGGTAATTGCAGCCAACCCCAGTGGCTTTGTTCAGTGTCGGTGCTACAAGCTACCACAACCGTATCCCGCTTTTCAAATTCAGCCAGTTTGGCCTGAAAAGCATGTAATTCTGTTGGACAAACAAAGGTGAAATCCTTAGGATAAAAGAAGAAGATAACATGCTTCTTTCCCAGGTACTGATCCAGCGAAAAGTTCTCTACGATTTCTTCACCGTTTATAACCGCCGTTGCTTTGAACGAAGGTGCTTTTTTTCCTACTAACACTGCCATAAATTTTTGATTGATTTTAGAAGCGCGAATATAAGAAGGCAGTTACATTTCACCGCTTTTTTTTCGCTGATAGGGTTGTTGTTAAGGTATTTTCAGAAATGATGGTAACTAATTGGCTATCCTTTAGGTAGCCCCCTTTTTTTCGCTATACTTGTATCCCAAAACTCGCGCGATGGAAACCGACATCAAGCTGCTGGCAGGCTCCAGCTCCCGTTATCTGGCTGAATCAATTGCACAGGAATACGGAAAATCCCTAACTAATATGACGGTTCATCGCTTTAGCGATGGCGAAATGCAGCCGGAAATCAATGAATCAGTGCGGGGCTCTTTTGTTTTCATTATACAAAATACTCCTGCTCCCGCCGACACCATCATGGAATTGTTGTTGATTGTAGATGCAGCCAGACGTGCTTCGGCTGACTATATCACTGCGGTAATTCCATATTTCGGCTATGCCCGGCAAGATCGTAAGGATCGGCCCCGTGTTGCTATCGCTGCCAAACTAGTAGCTAATCTGATGCGGGCAGCAGGAATTAATCGGGTGATGACGATGGATTTGCACGCTGGCCAGATTCAAGGATTTTTTGATATCCCTGTGGATCACCTCAATAGTTCCGCCATATTTATTCCTTATATCAAGGAATTGGGGTTAACCGATTTAGCGTTTGCGGCACCCGATGTGGGTTCCGTGAAGCGCGCGCGGATGTATGCGCAGTTTTTTCAGGCGGAAATGGTGATTTGCGATAAGTACCGCAAACGCGCCAATGAAATTGCCGAAATGACTTTGATTGGAAATGTGGAAGGGAAAAACGTAGTGATTGTAGACGATTTGATTGATACCGGTGGTACCCTTTGTAACGCAGCAGACCTGCTGATGCGCAAGGGCGCCAAAAGCGTAAGGGCACTGATTACGCATCCGGTTTTATCGGGTAAGGCGTACGAGAATATTGATAAATCGGTATTGCTGGAATTAGTAGTAACCGATACCTTGCCGCTTCGTCAGCAAAGTCAGAAAATCAAGCAATTAACGGTAGCGTCGCTTTTTGCAACGGCTATCCGCAATACACACGAGCATACCAGCATTAACGATTTGTTCCTGACGCCTAGCGTTTAAATCGCAATGGGTTGATAATCAGTTTTGGTTAAAGGGAATGGGTGGATTCCGGAGCAAATCCTGACCAGCTAGTAGCCAAAATCTACTTTCTTCTTGCATTTTTTCTATCTTCGCGCTCCCAATTTTGGGAGAACAAAAACCGAAGTAAAAGATGGAAACAGTAAACATTAAGGCAGAACTTCGCACCGCTAAAGGAAAGAAAGCGGCTAAGGAACTGCGCAGCAAGGATATGATCCTTGGAAATCTTTATGGCGGTAAGGAGAATATTGCATTCTATGCGCCTTACGCCAGCTTTAAAGGCATTGTATATACGCCAGACTTCAAATTGGCAGCTATTGAAGTAGGTGGAAAAACCTACAAAGCCATTTTGAAAGAATTGCAATTTGATCCGGTTACGGATAAAGTAAAACATCTGGATTTTCAGGAATTGGTTGAAGATAAGCCGGTTAAGGTAGAAGTGCCATTGCGCTTCACTGGAACACCAAAAGCAGCCTCAATGGGTGGCAAAGTGGAGCAAACGATGCGCAAACTGTCTATCCTGGCGTTGCCAAAGAATTTGCCTAATGCCATCACTGTTGATATCAGCGATATGGATTTCGGTTCTATCAAGCGGATAAAAGAGTTGAGCGTAGATGGAGTGAAAATTCTGCACTCGCCAAACATTCCATTTGCTCGTCTGGCCATCACCCGTGCGGTGAAGGAGGAAGCGGCGGCAGCAGCAGCCCCGGCAGCAGCCAAGCCAGCAGCAGCAGATGCCAAGAAAAAGTAATCCTTAAATAAATAGGAGAAAACCGGAAGTTAGCTTCCGGTTTTTTTTTGCCATTACAGATTGATACCTTGCGGCATGTTCCGCCATGCTGGCAAAAGACGAACGTATACACATAATGTGCAATTGGCCTCGCTGCTGTCATTGGTAGCCGGCCTGGTGAATGTTACTGGATTTATTGCTGTTCAGCGCCTCACTACAAATGTTACCGGGCATTTTGCTTTTTTTGTTGATGAAGTTTATCGAATGCACTTTGCAGCAGGAGCAGTTTACTTTTTATACATCTTCTTCTTCTTCATTGGTTCGTTTTTTTCTAATGTAATGATTGAACTGGCTTTGCGTTTTCGGCGAAAGCATAGCTATTATTTCCCTGCTGCAACAGAATGCCTGCTGCTGTGTGGGTTTGGTTGGGCCAGCGAAGAGTGGGTGGTTCGGCATCCCAACTTTTTAGCCTACGGGTTGTTATTTGCTATGGGGATGCAAAATTCACTGGTAACAACTATTTCAAATGCTGCCGTGCGCACTACGCATCTTACCGGGTTGTTTACTGATTTGGGCATCGAACTATCACAGTTATTCTTCTTTCGTAAAAAAGAGGAACAGGCGCAGTTATGGTCTGTAATTAAGCTCAGACTTACGATTATTGGGTGTTTCTTTTCAGGTGGTTTGTTGGGTGGATTGTTCTACGCTGTGTTAGGATTGCGCCTTTTATTGATGGCCGGTCTCATCTTAGTGGCAGCCATGTTTTATGATTCCTTAAAATTAAGGTGGTTGCTTTATCTCCGAAGCAGACAACACCAATATTCTTCATAAAAACCCATAACCTTGCACTAATGCATCAACTACAAGATCTTCAAAAACTTTACGATCAAACCTTTTCTGTAAACAACTTCAATTTTGAACCCAAGGGTTTGTATGAGCCGGTGATGCATATCATGGCCATTCCCGGAAAAAGGATACGGCCGATGTTGTTATTGATGGCTTGTGAAGCCTTTGGCGGAAAGGCAGCGCAAGCCTTGCATCCTGCCTACGCCATGGAGATCTTCCATAATTTTACGTTAGTCCACGACGATATTATGGATAAGGCGGAGTTGCGCCGCGGCAGGCCAACCGTACATACATTGTTTGGGTTGAACGCCGGAATTCTGGCCGGTGATGTGATGATGAGTTATGCGTACAAATATCTGAGTGAAATTGAAGCGCGCTACCTGCCAAGGGTATTTGAAGTTTTTAATAAAACATCTATTCAAATTTATGAAGGCCAGCAAATGGATGTGGATTTTGAAACGCGTACCGATGTTACTATTCCCGAGTACATCCGCATGATAGAATATAAAACATCTGTTTTATTGGGTGTATCGCTGCAAATTGGCGCTATTCTGGCTGGGGCGGGTGAAACAGATCAGCAACATATTTATGATTTCGGATTAAATCTGGGCGTTTCATTTCAGATAAAAGATGATTGGCTGGATACTTTCGGTGATGCAGAAAAAGTGGGTAAACGGATAGGAGGCGATATTCTTCAGAATAAAAAGACCTATTTGTTCATTACTGCATTAGAGCGCGCTACTGGAGCTCATAGAGCCCAACTGTTTTCAGCATTACAGGAACAGGAAGAACAACTGAAAATTGATGCGGTGATGCAAGTGTACGATCAACTACAAGTTAGTGCGTTAACGCTTGATGCGGCAGAAAGCCACTACCTGAAAGCGGTCTCGGCTTTGGATGCGGTGTCGTTATCTGTTGAGAAGAAAAAGTCTCTTTATGCATTAGCGAAAGCCATTCATCACCGCGATTTCTAACGAGAATTATTTGTTGTACTTAGTCATGGCATTCCCTAATCCTTCAAACATAAAAGATGTTGCAGCATCTGCAGCCCGCTGCACGTAAGTATCTAAATGTTGTTGTTCTTCGGAATTCCATTTCCCTAAAACAAAGTTAACCTGAGCGCCCTTTTGAAAATCACTGCCAATACCAAACCGCAGGCGCGCGTATTGGTTATTCCCTAAGCTGGCGTCGATATCGCGTAATCCATTGTGGCCACCATCAGAACCCTTGCCACGCAAGCGGAGCTGTCCGAATGGTATTGCCAGGTCATCCAGAATTACTAATAAATGCTCTTGTTTGATATTGAATTCCTGCATCCAGTAGCGCACTGCTTTTCCGCTTAAATTCATAAACGTGGTGGGCTTAATCAGGTATATATTCTTTCCTCTGGAACGAAAAGAGCAGGTGTAAGCCAATCGGCTATTGGTAAATACCGCTTGATGCTGAGCGGCCAAACGGTCAACCACGTTGAAGCCGATATTGTGCCGTGTGTTTTCGTATTCAGCACCGATGTTACCTAAGCCTGCCAGTAAAAAATTCATGATTAATGAATAAAAACGCTGTTGCTTTCGCGAAATGCTTCTTCGAAGGCTGGTACCGAAAAGTCAGGACCAAAATCGCTGCGTACATTAAAGTAATTCAGCAAATGCTCTGTAGGCATATTGCCGATGAGATCGTCTTTGGCCATTGGGCAGCCGCCATAGCCGCGTATTACCGCATCGAAACGCTGGCAGCCATTTTGGAAAGCAGCATCAACCTTTTCTTTCCAATTGTGTGGTGCAGTGTGGAGATGCGCGCCAAATTCCAGGTGGCTAAACCGCGGAATCAATTTGGAGAACAAATGAGAAATGGTTTCAGGTCGTGCTACGCCAACGGTATCTGATAGCATGAAGATCTGAATACCTAGCGGATGAAGCCGGTCTACCCATTGTTCTACAATTTCAGGATGATAGGGGTCGCCGTAGGGATTGCCGAATCCCATGGAAATGTATAATATCAATTCCTTGCCGGCCTGATCACAAATTTGACGAATGCTCTTGACCCGATCCAACGACTGTTCAATCGTAGAATTGGCATTTCTTTTTTGAAAAGTTTCTGAAACCGAAAAAGGGAATCCTAAATGATGTATCTCGGGAAATTTGCAGGCGTCGGTTGCGCCGCGTTCATTGGCAACAATAGCAATCAGCCGGGTGCCGTTGCCTTCTAATTCAAGATGTTCTAAAACCTGACGGGTATCAGCCATTTGGGGAATCACATCTGGCGAAACAAAACTGCCAAAATCTAAGGCGTGATATCCTACTTTAAGTAACTTGTTAATGTACCTGATTTTGGTTTCGGTAGGAATGAAATATTTCAAGCCTTGCATCGCATCGCGCGGACATTCTATCAGTTTAATCATAGCTTGAAATCTGGCGGCAAAATAAGAAAAGAAGGCAAAAAATGAGGTTGGCGTAACCGGTGAAAATTTCGCCCTGGCTGGTAAATTTTCCGGCGGCTGTACCACCACCAGAGGCAGAGGTTTTATTTTTATCTGAAATTTTAAAGAGATGACCAGTTCAACTAATAACCGATTGCTCATGCTTCGTCAGCGTCTTCATGCTGAGCATATTCGACTGCGCGCGTTTTACCTGCCGTTGGTGATTTTTTGCCTGACCTTGTTGACTGCAATTCATGCTTTTCATATGTACCGGTATAGCGGATGGTGGCTTGGTTATGAGGCTGCAGGAGGGAATGCGCTGCTTTTCTGTGAACGAAACCATATGAATGAGATCATCCGGCAGCCGGCCAATACGTGGTCTAATTTTGGCTATCTGGCTGTTGGTTTGTTGGCTCTTACCTTTGCCATTCACGATTATCGCAATAGTACGCGCCGAAACAGCGGTAACTTTCTGGTACGATATCCCATGTTTTCGTTGCTCTATGGCCTGAGCTGCTTATATCTGTTTGCAGGCAGTTTTTTGTATCACGCTTCGCTAACTGGTTATTTTCAACGGTTGGATCAATCGGGTATGATTTCCGTAGTAGTGATGATTTTGGCGATGAATGCCTATAAAATCTTACCATATATGAAGCGGGAAAAGGCCTGGCGACATTTGCATACTGCCACCTTGTTGTCAGCCATCTTGGTTAATGCACTAATTTTTAATTTTCTGCTTAAAGTCAATATCAATCTGCTTTTCCCGGTTTTAGTAACGTTAGTGGCAGGTAGCGCTTTGTTCTATGTGCTGCACATACGCAATCGGTCGTTCTTTCTGAATTACATGTATGTAGCCTTCTTGCTGATGTTTTTGGCGGGTGCTATTTGGATGATGGATCGTACGCATACGCTCTGTAATCCAGGGAGTGTGTTGCAGGGGCACGCGCTTTGGCATTTGCTTACCGCTTGCAGTCTTTTCTTTATTTACTTGTATTATCGCAGCGGAAGCACGCCAATACTTCCTATGAAGTGAACCTCAAGAAATTTGAAAATTTACATATTGCCATCTGGTTAGTTAAAGATACCTGCTGGTGTTTGGGACTGCGATACCTGGCCGTATTAATGATCGTGCCTACTTTATCGGTAGCCTTACACATTGTTTGGCATTCCAGAAATGACAAAGCCGACTTCTATCACAACATTGCGGTGGCTCTTTGGATTGTAGCGAACTCGGTTTGGATGGTAGGTGAGTTATTTTTTGACGACACGCTGCGCCCTTATGCTTTGATATTCTTCTGTTCAGGGCTGTTAGTAGTTGGGTGGTATTATTTCATATCTTCACGTCAAAGCAAAATTGATGCGTAAAGCCATTTTTCTGGGCCTGGTGGTAACAGGCATTATCATAGGATTGTTTTCTTGCAAAAAGGAAACCACAACGGAACCTCGTTTAATTTTCAAATTCCAATTCGACTCTACACAGGTTCGTCTTGATAATTTTGGGAATCCCGCTGCTATGCCATCAGGGCATGCCGGTCAAAATCCGGCACTTAACAGAATGAGCGCACATTATATAGAAATGGCGCCTGGTGCACTTTCCATGCTCGGAAATGGAGCGGTTTTATATCGCGCCGATGAAACAACGGTTGGTGGTGCCAATGCTATTGATTTTGAAAAATCTGCTGCTGTTCCTAATGATTCGATATTCTTTTCAATGCCGTTAAAGCAAGTAGCCGCAGGTACCTATGAATATCTACGCGTATCATTAGCGTATCAAAATTATGATGTGCGATTTTTGCTGGATACCAATATCAATGTTGGCGGAACGAATTATCCCATTTATCAGGAATTTCCTTGCCGGGTAGCGAGCTTTGTGGGGTACAATACGTATATCAAAAGTTTGTTGATCAAGAATCAAACCGCCACCGTGAATGCGAATAAGTTGCAGGGTTTTTGGGCAGCAGAATCCTGGGGAACCATTTACGGGTATAATTTTGATCAGATGCTCACCGGCCAAGCGCCCCCGGGGGCCACTACCGTGGTAAACCCAATTTCAGGTTCGTCGCCAATTCCCGCAGGCAGTTGCGTGGTAACGGCCGCCTTTAAACCAGGTAAGTTAACCATCACCGGGAAGGAAACCAAGGATGTAGTAGTGACGGTATCACTTTCTGTAAATCACTCATTTGAATGGAATGAAGTGGTAAACGATGGGAAATGGGAACCTGGTAAAGGTGAGAATGTTGTTGATATGGGTATCCGCGGTATGATTCCTACCATTCAATAAAATAAGGTGGAGTTGCCCCGGCTGTATATGCATATTTCCACCTTTGTTAAAAAGCATCGTTGGTATGTAGTAGTGGCACTTCCGTTTTTGTTTGCGCAAATCTGGGTTATTCATACCGGCCGGGAAGATTTTCCATTCATGAATTGGGGGATGTACTCTGCCGTAGAGTCTCCGCGGGGGGATTATAAGGCTTATCGAATCTATGTTTCCGGGGCAGAGGTGCCTGCCCGGGGTTTGTGGGATCATCAGCGGCAGCTGGTTTTTCATTCTTTAGCTAATTACAGCCAAGCTGTAACGAAGGAACCCCGCTATCCGCAGTGGCTATTACATTATCTGGCAGATATGCGATTGATCAAAGAGCCTACTTTACTGGTACTTGAGCAACACCTGATTTATGAAAACAACTCGGTTCAGATTGTAAAATCAGATACATTAATTCGTTATGCCGATGAATAGAAAGTGGCCTTTTATCGGACCCGAATTCGAAGCTTTGGCGCGATGGTATTTTGGCACTGCAGCGGTATTGCTTTTGCTCAGATTTGCTTCTAATGTTTTGTTTTCTCAAATGGGCAATCCCGTGCTGGCAGAAACTGGCACAGATCATCTTTACATCTGGTTGTTTAAGTGGGGAATCACAAAATGGTGCATTTCCGGTGTTTTTACTCCCGCGCTACTGGATATTTTGTTGTTTGCGTTGTTATTGGTTGGTGCGCTGTCGCCCTCATGGAGGTGGTTAAGTACTTTGTTTTTCAGCACTTTGTTGACGATATACATGGTGGCCTTTAATACCTATGCCGGGCATCATTACCATGGATTGTTTTTCATCATTCTGGGAAGCACTCCTTTCTGGTGGCGCAACGCCGCTAGTCAGCAACGGGCAATAGCGTTTGTTCGATATTATTTCTTGTTTGTGTTTGTATCGGCATGTTGCTGGAAGTTCTTTCGCGGAGCCCTTTTTCAACCTGATCAAATGGTGAATATTTTGCGCGCTCAACACGCGCAAAGTTTTTTGGAAGGTGATTGGCTTGCCAGTAGCCGTAGTTGGCTACTTGTACATCCGGCTTTGGCCCAAATGTTGTTGATTTCAGGAGCTGCCATCCAAGGATTTTTTGTGATTGGTTTTTTTTCAAGAAGTTGGGATAGGGTGCTTGTTTTTTTGGCTTTCCTCTTTGCTTTAGTAAACTACTGGCTAATGGGCATTTTTATGGCAGAAGTACTTACCGGTTGCCTGTTTCTGCTTTATCAACCTGCTGGAGCAGGTGAGGAGTAACCTTTTCCTTTATTTTTCGTCTAATTAGTTACTATTGTTAGCAATAAATACCTGAAAATTTGAACATGAAACAAAGGGCGCTGCTATTGGCTATTGCCTTATTGGTAGGGCGTGTGGCCATGGCGCAGGTGAGCGCGATGGCGAATACTCATGATGCTTCATGCGGATTGGCCAACGGGTCGGCACAGGCAATGGCAATGGGTGGAACCGGAGTGTATACCTATCAATGGAGTACCGGGGATATTACCGATTCCGTATCTGGTTTGGCGGCAGGGCCGTACACCGTTACGGTATATTCCAATCCAATTTTGAGTGCGGCTGATAGTGCCGTATTCCCTTTTATTATTTCCAATCTGCCTACGCCACCACCTATTCAAATCAGTTTAGGCTCTAACGATACCGTTTGTACTGGTAGTTCTATTACGTTGATAGCCACTGGTGGTACCGGCAGCTATACCTGGTCTGGCGGCGATCTTAGTGGTTCTGTTAATGGATCTTCCATAACCAGAACCCCGGGATCAGGGCAATTTACTTATAGTGTTTTAAGTGGTACTGGTACCTGTACCGTTAGCAATACACAGAGCATTCGGGTAGTAGATGTTCTGGCTTCATTAATCAATATCGTGCAACCCAATTGCGGATTAAATAATGGCACAATAAACTGTGCAGGGCAGGGTGTAGATATGCGGTTTACCTTTACATCGGGCGGCGCCAACCTGCAAACCAGTTTTAGTAACACTACCTTATCGAATGTAGCGCCAGGCACCTATCAGTTTATAGTAGATGATCTGGTTACCGGCTGTAGCGACACTGTAAACAATATCATTTTGACCGATCAGGGTGGTGCGTTACCGGTAATTGGAAATATATCCGTGACCCCGGTGGCCTGTCATGGTAAGAACACGGGAAGCATAGTAGTTACAGTGAATAACTGTGCCGGAGGTTGCACTTATGCCTGGAGTCATGATGGAACGAATCAATCTTCGCAAGCCAATAATTTATCTGCCGGTAGCTATACGTTTAGTGTAGCCAGCGCGGGATGCGGGACGGTGGATACCGTTGTTAGCGTAAGCCAGCCCGCAGATATTCTAGCCGTTCAAATGACTGGTGTTAATGCCGGATGTGGTAGTTCTGGTGGACGGGCTTATGCGCAGGTAACTGGAGGATCCTCGCCTTATTCTTTTGTTTGGAATGATGGCAGTACACAACCTGATAGTTTAATTGGTATTGTGCCACCTCAGTTAGCCGGTGTTACGGTTACAGATGCTAATGGGTGTACCGCTACAGATACTGTTTCCATTATTCAGGGTGCGCGGCCGATAGGATTCATTTCTCCCGGAGATACCATTTGCGGATCTGACCAAAATGGCCGCCTTCAGGTAATAATGAAATCAAATGATGGACCGTTTACTTATTTATGGGGAGGGGGCGCCACCACTTCATCACTTACAGGCCTAACGCCAGGGCTATACGAGGTAACGGTTACCAATGCCAGCGGCTGCTCAATCATTTTAGATACCAGCGTGGTAGGCTACGAAACAGGTCTTGTTATTAGCGCTACACGAACTGATATTTACCGAGGCGAAGAAGCCGGGATTACTGTTCGGGCGCTGTTTCCTCCATCTAATGTTACCTGGACGCCATACATTCCGGGCAGTGAGGGAGATTTGTCGGTTTATGTGAAACCGCAAGACACCACCATCTACATTGTGAAGGCGGAATTGGGCCGTACTTGTGTGTCGTATGATACTATTCAAATTAATGTTTTGCCAGATACCTTCAATTTGCAAGTGCCCAATATTTTTACGCCTAATAACGACGGGATTAATGATAACTTCTACCTGAGAATAAAAATAGGAGTGGAGCGTGTCCATATCAGAATTTACGACCGATGGGGATCGAAAGTGTATGAGTCTACAGATGTTGACTTCAAATGGAATGGCACCAATCAGTTCTCAGGAAATGAAGTGTTGCAGACGGGTGTTTTCGCTTACGTCATGGAGTATCACAAGATAGGCGATAGTCAGCCCTATGTAGCTGAAGGTAATGTTTCATTAGTCCGTTAAACCTATGCCAACTATGAAAAAACTACTCATCATTTTGGGATTTTCGTGCTGCATGGGGCTACAGGCTCAGGATGTAGCATTTTCTCAATATCACTTCATGCCTCTGTATCTGAATCCAGCCATGACAGGATTTTTTGATGGCGATTTCAGGGCGGGAGTCATCTACCGCAATCAATGGAGCGCTGTTCAAAGTAATTATGGGAAAACCAAGTATGAAACTTATGGGGTTCATTTGGATATTTCTATGCTGAAGAAGAAGCTAAAGGGAGATTATTTGGCTTTGGGCATTTCGGCTATTCGAGATCAGGCTGGGGATTTAGGATTAAATACCACGCTGGCACAGCTCAGTTTGTGTTATTCGAAATCTTTTGGATTGCGCACCAAGCATTCGATTGCGCTGGGCCTTCAAGGAGATTTTTGGGTTAGGGGGTTTCAGGGGGGCACAAAGAACTATTCAGATGGAACCCCTGAATCTATCGGAAAGAACAATGTTGCTTATGACGTAAATGTTGGTGCCCGGTACCATGTTGCATTCAGAAAACGGCTGAATATGTATATCGGATTTGCGTATGCGCATGCTACGCGGCCACGGGATAACTTTGGCTACAGTACCGACCGGATAAAATCGAAGTATGTAGTTAGCGGAGGAGCTCAGATAGACATCAAGGACCGGTTTAACTTAACGCCTACCGCTATGTTCCTTATGCAGGGCGGAGCTATGCAGGTTAATGTTGCTGCATTAGCACAATATATTTTTGGTGACCCATTTAACAGCCGGAACTCCTTTAGTTTTGGATTAGGCACGCGATTTGCTAAGCCCACTCCGGATGCAATTATTCCGCAAGTTAGGTTAGAACTATATGGGGTAATGTTGGGCGTGGCATGCGATGTAAATGTTTCGGGATTAACTTCTGCAACCCATGGTTTTGGCGCCATAGAAGTGGGACTACAGTACGTATTCAAAAAGCGTCAACCATTGCCGTTTACAAATACCCGCTGCGCAAGATGGTAATTTGCTGATAATTAGCAATTTAACTCTTTGCAGACAACTATGGGCGCTTTCTCGGTAATTTTTCTAATTTGTGCGATATTATTGCAACTACCTGAAGTAGATAGCCCTCTTGTTTAGGAGGGTACATTAACTATTTGGAATGAACTTGATTTATACCTTGAAGAAGAATTTGTTATTGGCGTTGCTGATAGGCATTAGCAGCGCTGTTGCGCTGGCTCAGAATTGCGGCTTTTCTGTTGGCAATACATCGGGATGTGCACCATTTTTAGTGGCCATAACTGATACCACCACTCCAGTACTTGGCGTAACTTCCAGAACATGGACCGTTACACCGCCGGTGGGAGGCGGAGCGCCCGATGTGAGTACCTGGAACGGATCAGGACCAAATAACAGTTCCTTCTTTAAAATCTATAATTACCCGGGATGCTATCGTGTTCAATTAACAGTGGTTGTGAATGGCGTAAGTTGTACTAAGGCCGTAAACTGTGCCTTTACTGTGAATGGTGCCCCATCTATATCAGGAACAGTTTCTCCATCCTCAGGCAGCATATGCCCGGGAGGAACCGTTACACTAAATCCAAATATTCAAGTCAATTCATTTTCAGGTTCCACTTGTACTTCCATCAATACAATGGTAGTAGATTGGGGCGGAGGTAGCCAACAAATACAAACCTTCAACAATCCGCTGCCAACTTCAATTACGCATACTTACCCCAATGATTTGGGCGCTTGTTATCCTATTCGCATTTTCGCTACAGATAATTGTGGCTGTAGCGCTGCAAAAGCAATAGATACCGTATGCGTACTGGCAGCGCCCGTGGTAGACTTTTCCGTACGTGATAATTACAATTGCGCAGCCCCCTTTAGAGACACCGTTTGCCCGATTAGTCCTGTTGGATCTCCTGGCAGGTATCAATATAGCTGGTACATTGGTAATGTCTTCCAACAAACTACGAACAATGCCAACTGCACTACATTGAACTTTCCAACCGGTACGCATGATATTACGCTTACCGTGCGAGATACCCTTACAGGATGCTCTACCTCTTTGACTAAAACCGACCAGGTTACCGTAGGAACATTTCCTTCTCCAACCTTTGTCGTAAATCCACCTACTGGGTGTAAGCCACTAACAACATTACTAACATACACCGGGAACACTACTCCTGCGCCAGTAAGTTATCAATGGCAAGTGGTGGGCGGTGTACCATCAGGATTGTTAAATGGTACGGGTGTTCCTCAAAATTTAGGGGTAACTTATAATAATGCCGGTAATTTTACCGCGAAGTTAACGGTTACCTATTCGGGCGGATGTACCGCTTTTACCACGGCGGCAGTTGGCGTAGGTACTAACATTCCGGTTAGTTTCAGAACACCGGATACTTCATTCTGTTCGCTGCCGGATACCGTTAAGTTAACGTATACCGGGAGTGCTTGTCCGACGTGTCAATTCCTTTGGGATATTCCCGGCGCAGGGTCAATTGCCACTAACGGTTATAATGGCCCCGTAAGTATTCCAGTCACCGCTTTTGGTACTTATGGTGTGCACCTTACAGTGGTAGATCAATATGGTTGTGTTTCAGATACCTTGAGAGATTCAGTAATCACGAGTCAACCATTAAGGGCACGTGTCTTTAAGAGCCGCAATGGTGGATGTGTAGGAGATACCTTTCTTCTGGTTAACCGAACGCCACCTGCGGGCTGTCCGATTATTTCAAAAGCGTGGGATTTCCCGGGCATAACGCCTATATATTCTACGCCAGATACTTTCCGCGGAATATTGCCCGGAACAGGCTGTTGGAAATATTCCTATACCATTTCAACTGTATGCGGATGTGTAGATACACTAAACGATTCATTGGAAGTAGGCCGGAAAATCAATTTTACGGCTACTGACACACCTCCTGTAATCTGTTTTGAAAAGAAGAAGATATGTATTGATATCAATTTTATCGATACCCCAACCTTGAGTTGCAGATCTGCCGCCTACAGACCGTATGATTTCTGGCGCATTTATACCGACATACCTTTGGATAGTTCTATTTATCTAACGGTTATCGATACAACAAAGGTTACTGACACGCTGATCGATTTACGGATGCAGATGTGTTTTGATTATAAAAATTTCGGCACGTACATTCCTAATGTTGTGTACTATGATAATGGGTGTCCGAGCGATACCGTTGCACTTGATTCTATTGTCATACATCCACCTGTTGCCAATTACGTAGATTCCTCGAAATGCGCTTTCCCGCTTCGGAAATACATCTACAATAAGAGTAAAGATGCTAACCGGGTGCAATGGGTGGTCTACAACACCTGTAACGCTGCTATGGCCACTGATTCCATTGTATCCACAGCTATGGATACTTTTATAGATTTTTCCTCCTGCGGGTGTTATGCCATTAAGATCATTGCCTATAACGATACCTTTGGTTGCGATCACATGAAAACGGGAAGGTTGCAGGTTAGCTGTCCGATAACAGGATTCCGACAAAGTAAATCCAGAGGATGTCTTCCTTACCTCGATTCTTTGATTGCATTGCCCATTGATACGGCTCGAAGAGGATATATTTTTGAATGGGATTTAAATACTGCAGATGGGTTGCAATTTTCAGCTATTGATTCATTCACACCCAATTACCTGTTTACAAGAAGTACCGCTGGTATTTATCAGACTGCTTTAAAAGTTACCTATCCATCTGGATGTACGCAAACTTTTATTGCACCCTTTAACGACACGGTGACTAACGTTACGCCCGGTTTTCAGATTAGCAATAATTATAGTTGCATACCGCTAACGGTATCAGTGCTGAGTAATACTACTACCACGCAGTTTACCACTGTTAATACAGCAAATTCCTACTATACCAATGGGATTACTGCCACGCATTATCCACTATCCCCCAATCCAACTTTTACATACAATACACTTGGCCCATTCCTTATTACACAAACCATACAATCAGCCGAAGGGTGTATATATACTTCCAGTTTGCCAGTCTACCCGAATACAATTAATGCAGATTTTATACTTAGCGACGATACAACTTGTACAAATAGCCCGAACCCAATTACTTGCACCAGCACCGGTACGGGAATTGTAGCGCGTTATTTGTGGCGCGCCACGCCGGGAGGAATCTATACGGATAGCGTATCCAGCACATTCGATGTCAAATTCAGCACAACAGGTTTAAAAACGATTTGTCTGTTTGCATATGATTCCTTTACACAATGTAGTGATACTATTTGTAAAACAATCTATATCCGTAATCCTCGGGCATGCTTTACATTAACAGATTCAATCGCCTCGTGCCCGCCTTTGTTTGTTGATTCTTTCAAGAACTGTTCAACTGGAACCGGACTCACTTACCGATGGGATTTTGGTGATGGAACTAACTTTTCACCTGAGTTAAATCCGAAGCACTTTTATCTGGATGCCGGTATTTTCAACCCCAAATTATATATAAGGGATAATGACGGATGTGTGGATACATCTGCACCAACCCGCATTGCAATAGATGGGCCTCATGCAACGCTGGCCATCTCAAATTCCAGAGGTTGCCCATGCCAAGGCGTACGATATCAGTTGTCTACCGTAAAGGCAACTAAGGCATTGTTGATATTGGGATGCGGCTTGGTTATAAACTACGATACCATCATTCCGGCAGGAACTGAAACGAATCCTACTGTACTGGATACTACCGTCTTGATTTGCCAACCAAGTTATTGTCAGGCGCAAATCTACCTCACCGGAACAGGTTGTAGTGATACACTTAGTTCGGCTATTCAACCGGTTATAATCGATTCGCCAATTGTGTCATTCAAAATGACAACCAGAACATGCGACAAAGGGCGCGTTTGCTTTACCGATTATTCAGTGGATACATTGAGTTCACAGGGAGTCACTATTGTTAAGCACTTCTGGAATTATGGTGATGCCTCTCCCATAGATTCTATCAATGCGCCTTCTGCCGGCGTTTGCCATTTTTATAATAATCCGGGCTGGTACGTGGTTACACACGGTGTTCGCAACTCGGTAGGCTGTTACAAAGAAAAGAAAGACAGTATTTACATTTCACGGTCGCCTGTTATTGCGATGACCGTTTCAGATACTGCGGGATGTATACCATTTACGCCAAACTTTGGTTACACGGCCAGCTTTGTAGACCCGAGAACATCTGTCAACAATTTCTCCTGGAATTTCGCTGATCCAGGAAGCGGAGCTGCGAATACCGCTGCCATCGCCAACCCTACGCATAGTTATAACGCCATTGGTACTTATGCACCAATTCTTATTGTTACTGATACCTTTGGTTGCAAGGATACCGCCACCAGGAGATTAGTGGTATATACGGGTCCAACAGCAAATGCCGGCACTGACAAAAAATTGTGTGTAGGAGATTCTATTACTATTACCGGCACAGGTGGCACGAGCTGCGCATGGTCGCCAAATGTTTTTATTCAGGATTCTTCACAATGTAGTACCAAAGTTTGGCCAACAACTACCACTTCCTATATTCTTACTGTAACCGATATTCATCGTTGCACTTCAAGAGATACAATCAAGATAACCAGTTCTGATGTTACGGCTGCTTTTGTAAGTGACACCGTTTGTAAAGGCTTCCCGAATCATTTTATTGCAAGTTCAACGTTTGTTAACGATCCCATTACTTCTCAAGTATGGAATTTTGCAGGATTGGGAACGGCTTCAGGAGCTACCGCCTCATTTACTTTCCCTGATTCCGGATGTTATTCGGTACGATTAATTGCCACTAACGGAAACGGTTGTAAGGACACATTATTCAAATCAGCATGCGTGGCCAACCTGCCTATCGCTTCGTTCTTTTTCGATACGGTTTGTAATGGTGCAAACACGTGCTTCCACAACACTTCCGCTTCTTCCATAGGTTCTATCAATAAGAACTATTGGAATTTCGGAGATGGAACTACAGATTCTGTCAATTCTAATCCATGTCATCAATACGCCTCCGCAGGAAACTATCTGGTACGGCTTACGGTATGCAATAGCGGAAATTGCTGTAAAGATACCACGATGAATATTTTGGTTCGACAGGCTCCGGTAGCTGCATTCCAACCTGATTCGGCTTGCCTGGGTGATTCGACTCACTTCGTTGATTTGTCAGTTGCCGGATCAGGAGCCATTAATAATGTTTTGTGGCAGTTCTCAGCGCCATTAAACACCACAGACACCATTATGCGCCCGGGTAATCAGGCATTCATATATCCAACTTCTGGGCCTCGTCAGGTTACCTTGACTGTTTCTGATGTTTATGGCTGTTCGAATGCTGTTTCTCGAAACGCGATGGTTTTTGGAAATCCTACGGCTCAATTCCTATTCTCGATTGCCTGCGTGAATAATCTGGTTCAGTTCACTGATCAGTCAACGAAAGGAACTGCAGGTCTCGCTAATTGGAATTGGACATTTGTTTCGGCACCACTCACAGATAATGCACCAAATCCTACGCATGTATTCCCTGTGGTAAATCCGGTAAATCCAGTCACGCTAATTGTTACCGATTCTATAGGTTGTAAGGATACATTGACACAGAATGTGAATGTTTATGATATTCCTGCTGCTGTTATTACAACCGGCGATTCCATACTATGTTTGGGAGAAAGTATCACATTGAACAATAACTCTACACCGGGAACCACAGCACCAATAGATTCTGTTAACTGGGATTTTCAACCAGATGGAATTTGGGATTTTGTAAATCAAAATACTGTAAACTACGCCTACCCAACATCTGGTACATTCCGAGCCTGTGCCATCGTTAAGGATGCTTTTTGCGCTGATACCGCCTGCATCAAGGTACGCGTCAACGCCCTTCCTGTGGCTAGTTTCTATAATGATTCGAATTGCATTGGTATTCCAACCCATTTAAATAGTAATTCACAACCTGGTGATGGTGCCATCACGCATCATCTTTGGATTTATGGGAATCCACCAACTTTTATTGATTCTCCTTCTGCGTCCAGTAGCTACGCATTCACGGTTTCCGGTCCGGTGCCGGTTACCCTTACCGTTACTGATTTCAACGGCTGTAAAGATGATACCACGAAGGATGTCAATATTCCGCCTTCTGCTCAGGTGAGTATAGCATCGCCTGACACTTCAGTTTGTCCTGGATATGAGGTGGAGCTTGCAGCCTCTGGGGTGTACGACCGCGTACAGTGGTCGCCAACCAATTGGCTGGATGATGCAACAAAGGATACTGTTAAGGCCAGACCATTACAAACCATTATTTATGTTATTCAGGCTTATAAAGGTACTTGCGCCAGTTCTACAGATACGGTTATCGTAAATGTGGTGCCGCAAACAGAAATTGTTCTTTCCGCTACACCGCAAAGTGTATTGTTGGGATTGAGTTCTGACATCACTTCCCGAATTACCACTTTTGCTAAAATCGATTCTGTGGTTTGGTCGCCTGATGGAACGCTGAGTTGCAGAAAATGTCGTAATCCGGTAGCAACTCCGCAAACTACAACTACCTATACTGTAACTACTTATTATAGTCAGGGTACAGTTCAGTGTTCAATAACAGACTCTATCACGATAACGGTATTACAGAATTGTGATTCAGGATTTTTGTATATCCCGAATACCTTTACTCCGAACAACGACGGAGAAAACGACCAATTCTATATCCGGAATGGTGGCGGCGGTGACTTGAAAATCAATTACTTCCGTATCTACGACCGTTGGGGCAAGTTGGTCTACAACCGTGAAGGCGGTAAAACCAATCATCCGGGCGATGGATGGAACGGAAAGCTGAACGGAGATGGCGATAATGAAAATACCGGCGTGTTCGTGTATCAATTTGAAGTAGAATGCGTAAACGGTAATGTTACTACGGGTAAGGGAAATGTAACCTTGCTGCGATAAAACCGAACTTTATGACGATCCTGAAAAAACTGAGCTTGTGGTTGATGTTGGGCGTGCCTTTTTTGGGCGTGGCTCAGGATATCCACTTTTCACAATTTGCAGCTGCGCCTTTACAGTTAAATCCGGCGCTTGCAGGCCTCAATAATTGCGATTGGCGGGTGGCGTTATTAGCGCGTACGCAATGGAATACCGTTTCCGGCGGAAATACTTATAGCACCTTCGGGGCATCCGGTGATGTTTCGGTTGGCAAAGCAACGAAATTCAATAGCTATGCTGGTGTAGGGTTCATGGCCAGTAGCGATTGGGCCGGTGCTCTGGCGATGAATACGAATCGTTTTGATATCAGCGGCGCTTACCATTTTATGCTGGATCGGAGAGGAAATGGGTCGCTTTCAGTAGGGTTACAGGTGGGCATTAATCACCGCGGTTTCAACCCCGGGAAAATGACTGTCGATAATCAGTTTAATGCGATTACCGGTCAATATGATGCGTCATTACCAACTCGTGAAAATTTTGCTCGCACGAACATGATTTATATTGATGCGGGATTAGGTGGGTTTTATTCACAAAACATCAAATCGCGGCATAATATTTATTTAGGAATTGCCGCCAATCACGTTAATCAGCCAAATATTTCCTGGTATTCATCTGGCATCTTTAACACCAAGGGCAATGAGCGCCTTTATCTGAAATTAACGATTCACGGCGGTGGATTAGTTTCTTTAAACGATAAAAGTTCTATTCTGCCAAACTTCCTGATTTTAGTGCAGGGTCCGTCTAAGCAGTATAATGTGGGGCTCAGTTGGCGATATAAAGTGGGAAACAGCATTAGTCAGTTGTTTTTCCATCTAGGTGCGCAATACCGGGTTTTGGATGCAGTAATTCTCATGGCTCGCGTAGATTATAAGGCGGTTAGCGTGGGTTTCAGTTATGATATCAATGCCTCAAAATTAACCACCGCTTCTGCCTCTTTTGGTGGGCCGGAATTGAGCCTGGTGTTTCAGGGCTGCATGAACAGGAAGCCAAGGCCATTCTATTGTCCGGTGATGTAGAAAGCGCGCGCTTTTCTTATTTTGCGCCCGAATGTCTGACGAGAAAGAGCAAATCATTGCGGGTTTTTCCAAGCTCTCTAAACGGGATAAAATCAAGTGGGTGGCGAAGAATTTTCTTTATGCCAATCCCATTGATATCATGAATGAATTCGCCGGCTTCTGGCATGACAATATTGAAGCGCAAAAATTGCTCGATGGTTTTAGTGAAAACACCCTGACCAACTTTCCTGTACCTTTTGGAATTGCGCCCAATTTCATGATTAATGGAAAGGTGTTTGCCGTGCCCATGGTAACGGAAGAAAGTTCAGTTGTTGCCGCAGCATCTAATGCTGCGAAATTCTGGCTCACCAGAGGCGGTTTTAAGGCTACGGTGATATCGACAGTTAAACTGGGGCAGGTTCATTTTATCTACCGCGGCGACAAAGAGAAACTAAAGGCATTTTTTAATGAAATAAAACCTGATCTCATCCTTGGCGTAAAGCAAATTACGGCAAAAATGGACGCCAGAGGAGGAGGAGTACTCGATTTGGAATTGCTGGATTTTACTTCCGTTGAAAGCGACTATTTCCAGCTACGCGCTTCGTTTGAAACGGTAGATTCCATGGGGGCCAATTTTATCAATTCATGTTTAGAAGAATTTGGCAGCATCCTTTCTGAAAAAATTGCCGGGGATGCGCGCTTTACCTTGCAGGAAAAGGAGGTAGAGGTAGTGATGTGTATTCTGTCCAACTTTACGCCTGATTGTGTGGTGCGTTGCGAAGTGTCGTGCCCTATAGCAGAATTAGGAACGTTTGAAGATGGAAAGATGAGTGCATCGGATTTTGCAGAGAAATTCCAACGGGCCGTTCGCATCGCTATCATCGATCCGTATCGTGCTACCACGCATAACAAAGGAATCATGAACGGTGTTGATGCGGTAGTGATAGCTACCGGGAATGATTTCAGGGCCGTTGAGGCATGTGCACATACCTATGCATGTAAAGACGGACGTTACAAAAGTTTAAGTGATTGCACGATTGAAGGTCAGCAGTTTACTTTCAGTTTAACCTTGCCCATTGCTATTGGTACTGTAGGTGGCTTAACGTCGTTACATCCATTGGCCAAGCGATCTCTGGAGTTGTTAGGGAATCCTTCTGCCAAACAGTTGATGGAAATTATTGCTGCCGTTGGGTTAGCGCAAAATTTCGCTGCGGTACGCTCACTAACAACTACGGGCATTCAAAAAGGCCACATGAAAATGCATCTAACCAATATTCTCGCAGGGTTTCAGGCTACAGAAGATGAAATGGAAAAGGCTAAGTTGTATTTTGCTGATCGAACAGTTTCCGTATCTGGCGTTCGCGAATATTTAGAACAACTTCGGAAATAAACTCAGCGACTTTACTGAATAGATTCTTTCAGAATCTTAACAGCGTATTCTACTTCTTCTATAGTATTGTGTCTGGAAAAGGAAAATCTAACCGCTTTTCGTTTGGCGTCTGCGCCAATACCTTTCAAAACGTGAGATCCAACTTCGCTACCAGAGCTGCATGCACTGCCGCCTGAAGCCGCTACGCCGGCAATATCTAAATTGAAAATAACTAAATCACTTTTTTCCGAAGGTGGCAACGACACGCTAAGTACTTTGTAATGACAACGATCATCTTCAAAACTATTAAACGCAATGCCCGGAATGTCGCGCTTTAAGAGCGTAATCATGTGCTGGCGCAATTGCGTGATATGCTGCTGCGTTGATTCACGTGCTGCCGCAGCCAGCGATAATGCTTTTCCTAATCCAACAATACCATAAATGTTTTCAGTACCAGCGCGCATATTCCGCTCTTGCGCGCCACCTTCCAACAGGGCGCCGATATGCGATTCGGGCGACATATAGAAAAAACCAATTCCCTTCGGTCCGTGAAATTTATGCGCGGACCCTGTTAGAAAATGAATTTTTGTTTTTTGAACATCTATCGGATAAAATCCCAGACTTTGTACCGTATCAGTATGAAATATCGCCTGATGTTGTGCACACAAATCCGCTACCCGCTGTAAATCCAGCAACGTGCCAATTTCATTATTGGCATGCATCAAACTAACCATGGTCTTCTTCTGAGAACCACGCAGCAGCTCTTGCAGGTGATCAAAATCTACAACGCCGAGGCGGTCTATTCGAACAAATTGAATTTCGGTGTCACCTTTTTCTTCTCTTTCTAATGCGTGCAGTACGCAGTGATGTTCAATTTCGGAGGAAATAATTCGCTGTACGCCCATATCCCGAACAGCGTTTCTAATAATGGTGTTGTTGGATTCTGTTCCACAAGAAGTAAAAAAGATTTCACCAGGTGCGGCATTAATAACCTGTGCCACCTGTTTTCGGGCTTTCTCAATAGCCGCTCGTGTTTTTCTTCCGAAACTATGAATGGACGACGGATTTCCAAAGTGATCGGTGAGAAAGGGCATCATTTCTTCTAGCACGGCGGAATCTATAGGCGTAGTTGCGGCATTGTCGAAATACACTTTCATCCTACAAGAATACAAATTTGCCGTTAAGCTACTTTTTCCAAATTGCCACTAGGTATATCGGCACTAATCAGGTATTGTTATCTTGGCTTGATGAAATGGAAGGCGCTGGTTTGGGGACCTTTATCGTGGTTATATCACGGTATTACGTCATGGCGCAACCGGCTTTACGACAGGAAGGTGTTGAAATCTGTACGCTTTGAAGCGCCTGTAATTGTTGTGGGAAATCTTTCTGTTGGTGGAACAGGGAAAAGTCCGCATATCGAATATCTCATCCGTTTGCTATCGCCGCAGGTGCAGGTGGCCACCATCAGCAGGGGATACCGGCGTAAAACCACTGGTTTCTTGTTGGCTGATAATAAACAAACTGCGCTTACTTTAGGCGATGAACCCTTTGTTTATCACGCCCGTTACCCTGGTATAAGTGTAGCTGTGGCCGAAGATCGTGTATTGGCGGTGCCAAGATTGCTTAGCGAACGACCGGAGACGCAGGTGATTTTGATGGATGATGCGTTTCAACATCGCGCGGTTCGCCCGGGATTATCTATTCTACTCACGGAATTTGACAAGTTATATACACGCGATTCAGTGATGCCCTTGGGCTGGTTGCGTGAAAGCGCTTCTGGGGCTAAGCGCGCAGATATTATTGTAGTTACTAAATGTCCGCTGCAAGTAACCGCAGAACAGAAGAAAGCCATCATCGAGGAATTGCGTCCTGAATCCTATCAACATGTTTATTTTTCTGGTTTAGCCTATCAGCCGTTGTATTCTTTGTTCCGCGAAGTATTACCAGAGCCGCAGCTTGCAACCACAGATACCGCGGTGCTTTTTCTTTCTGGCATTGCCGATAATACCCAGCCGCTGCAATATTTAAAGCAGCAATACGCTTCCGTTTATCCGCTCACTTTTGGTGATCATCATCGGTTTGATGTATATGATTTAGAAAAAGTACGCGATGCGCTGCAGGCATTGCCAGCCAATCAAAAATGGATAATCACTACAGAGAAGGATGCCGCTCGTTTATGGTTGCATCGAGATTGGTTTATTCAGAATAGATTACCTGTATTGGTTTTGCCGGTACAAGTAGTTTTTGTGGCAGAGGATAAAGGCCGCTTCGAACACGATATATTTTCATTTGTTGAAAAGACCTTACAACAATGGCAAGGAACGGCATAACTATTCCAGCGATAGCGCGCCAGACGGACATTTCAACACAGCATTCCTGATTTCATCTTCTGTTCCTCCCTCCATTTTTATCCAGGGCCGTTCCTTGGGTTTAAATACACCTGGCAAATTGCGAACGCAGTTGCCGGAGTGTTGGCATTTGTGCGGTTGCCAAACAATATTTAGGGAGCCTTTCGTGAACGTTTTACGCAATTCTTCCATTGTAATTGTTTTAACGATTAATGAAAAAGAACATCTCTGAATTCTACTTCCTTATCGAAAACACTTTTAGCGAACGGGCAAAGTGGCAGTATACGGATATGATGATCACGGGCGAAGGCAACAGCCTGCGCCACCATTTGTTTCCCGGCACCGGTGCCTCTTAACACATCACTTACTTCGGTATGATCGATGATAATGCGATCAGGCCCAGACCAGGTATACGTCATTGCGGCTGCTTCCGCCCCGTCATGAAGAATATAAAATTTGCCGCGCGTAGCGGCGTTTTCCTGTAGAACCGTCATGTTGCTAAAAGTAGTATTTATTCTATTTATCAGAAAGCATAATGGGATTGTTGCCCTTGCCCAGTACAATCACCTTGGCATTAGCGGAGGTTGCCAATTCCAGTTGCGCCTTGATAGATTCGTATTGTAACTGTTTGTCGGTAAGTCCGCTGCTAATGATGCGCTGATAGTCGGCAATACCTTGTGCTTCCACGCGTTTGCGCTCAGCTTCTTGTTTTTCTTTTTGCAAAACGAATTGCATCTTTTGCGCCTCCTGTTCGGCATTGATTTTGGATTCGATGGTTTGCTTTACAGAATTAGGTAAAGTAATGTTTCTAACTAACAGTTGTTCCAATACCAAGCCGCGTGAGCTAAAATCTTTTTCAATGCTTTTAAATATCCTTGATTGAAATTCATCGCGCTTAGTGGAATACAAGGAAACCGCATCATAGTAAACAGAATTATCGCGGATTTTGGTTCGTGTTAGTGGACGAACAATTTTGTCGATATAGTCACTCCCAGTTTCTCGAAGCAGGCGCGGTGCTGCTCCAGGCACAACGCGGAAAAGCACAGTAAGGTCGATGGTAACCTCCAGGCCATCGGCTGTAAGTACCCTGATGGCGTCATCGCCTTCCTTCTCGCCTTCGTCATGTACACCGCTCATGGTATAGTTCAAGGTCTTTACATCCACTTCAGTCACCTTTACCAGTGGATTGACAACATGGAGTCCACTTTCCAGGTAGTCCTCCTCAATTTTCCCGAATAAGGATTTTACGCCCACCTTCCCTGCCTCAATTTGTACGAAGCATGAAGTAGCCAGGCCCACTACGACCAAGGCTACCGAAAGCAATCTTAAGAAGGGTGTTAGTTTTCCGAATTCCTGACGGTTTTGCAAGCCCAACGTAGCAACGAATAGGATAAGACCGATTATGCTGAGTATCATAGATTGGTAGTTTATTTACTGTAGACGAATGAATTAGCAACTAATTTTAAATGCGGAGATTGGGGCAGGTGAGGTCAATTCGTTACTTTCGCGCCATGGTGCATTTAACTAGGCGCGAATATTTCAACGGAGCTCATATTCTGTATAATTCAAATTGGAGTGAAGAGAAGAATAGGTCTGTTTTTGGGAAATGCTGTAACAAGAATTATCACGGGCATAACTTTGATTTGTATGTAACGGTGAAAGGCAATCCTGATCCTGACACAGGATTTGTTATGAATGCGCATGAATTAAGCCGCATCATAAAGAAGGAAGTGGTGGAGCGGCTGGATCATAAAAATTTTAATCTGGATGTGCCTGAGTTTGCTGCCGTGTTTCCAACCTGCGAGAATGTTGCCATTCAGATTTGGAAATGGCTGGAACCGCATATCTCAGGTTGTCATTTACATTGTGTAAAGCTGGTAGAAACCGAAAACATCTACGTGGAATATTTTGGGTAGATACCGACTATCTTATCAATAGCACCTCACCCATTTTGTTGAATCGCTTTTCGGGGCTTGCTGCGTTGTGGTAAGCTACCATCATGGTATACAATCCCGCCGGAGCAGGTGTGCCTAAGAAGGTGCCATCCCATCCGCTGTTATCGCCTTGGTAATATAATGCTCCCTGACGATTATAGATTTTGATTTGATCTACAGCGGCCTCGCTGCTGGCAGCAGCGCGCAATACATCATTTTTACCGTCGCCATTTGGGGTGAACGCAGTAGGTAACTCTAACTTAGGTTCAGTAATAATGACATAAATCGTGTCGCAAATTACTGCCTTGCATAGCGATGAATCAGTGATCCAAACGCAATAAATGGTTTGAATGTTTTGTGGCGTCACTATGGGGTTATGTATAGTGCTATCTGATAAATTGGTTCCGGGATTCCACGCATACTTCAATCCGTTAGCGGGCAACACCTCTAGTTGAATGGATTGGCCAAGCTCCACTGAAATACCGGGTGAAGCGGTAATGACAGGTTGCAGATGTGTGGCGGTATCAGCAACTGTAACGGCAACGCTGGCGGTTGCGGTACAGCCGCGAACATTGGTAGCCGTAACAGTGTAAATAGCTGATTGCGCCGGTTGTACCGAAGTTATACCGCCTGTACTGCCTGAGCTCCATGAGTAACCAGTTGCGGTAGGGGCGAGTGCCAATAAACGCGCTGTGCTACCCGGACAAATAACAGTGTCTTTTGACGCCCTAAGCGAATTGAAAAAGGTATCGATAAGCACGTGGATAGTGTCAGCAGTGCGGCAACCCTGTGCGGTAGAAGCATCAACCACATAGCTGCTGTTCACCGCAGGACTAACGGAAATGGAAGCAGTTGTGGCGCCTGTATTCCAAAGGAAGCTGGCTGTACCTGTGCCAACTAAAGTCGCGGAAAGTGTAGCCGAAGTATTCGGGCAAATCGTGGTATCTGGCGTAGTCTGAATCAGAATGGTGTCCAGTTGCACTAATATTCCTTTAGCGGCCGTACAATTACTTCCTGTTTCGGTGACTGTAACTACGTATGTTTTGGTTATTGTTGGTGTTAAGGATATCGTGGCTGTGTTTTCGCCGGTGCTCCAACTATATTGGAAAGTACCTGCGGTAGTAGGCTGAGCATATAGATTGACTGATTGCCCGCGGCAAATTGCCGTATCGTTACTAAAATTTACAGACAATGCCCCAACGGTTATTTGGAAGGTGTGGGTAACACTACATCCGTTGGCGCCGTTGGCGCTAACCGTTACGGAATAACTGGCAGAAGTTGTTGGGGTAACACTAATGGAAGGCGTGGTTGCAGAATTACTCCATAAATAATTTACAGGCGTACTGGTGGTATTATCCGCATGTAAAGTTACAGGGCCGCTAGTGCATAACAAGGTGTCGTTAGAATAATTAGGGATGACATTTTGAACGGTGATATTGATGGTTTTAGAAACCGTGCAGGAATTTCCGTCAAAAACAGAAATAGTATAGGGTGTAGTGCTTCCGGGGGCGACGGTGATCGTATTATTTTGCGAACCTGAACTCCATTGATAAGCCACTGTATCGCTGGAGGTGCCCTGCGCAGTAAGGGTGACATTTCTTCCAGAGCAAATGACCGTATCATTAGGAAAGGTTGCCTGCAATTTTTGATAGATCTTAGTTCCTTGAGTAAGGCTTACACTGGGTAAGGTACCCCCGGCCGCTCCCGGTTGGGCGCCGCCGGTATAACCATAACCACAAGCGGAATTTGTAAACGTGGTAATCCCGGATGCTCCGCCGTTAGCAACAAAATTGACATTGGCTGGAAGCGAAGGAAGATTGTAAACTAAAACACCGCCGCCGCCGCCGCCGCCTGGACCAAAACACTTTTGATATCCCGCAAAGTTCCCATTATCTACATTTCCTCCTTTCCCTCCGCTGGCATCCACATTGATAGTTCCCTGGTATTGGTTAACATGAAGGAATACTGTTCCCCCGGCACCACCTGCGCCGGCACCATCGCCATGAGCTACGCGGGTTTGATCCAAACCACGCGCCAGTATAGTTTGTCCGTTACCTATCAGCACATTCGCAATTATCAGACAAATACCACCACCGTTAGTACCGCCCGTATTGTCGAATCCGTATGGAGTTGACCAGTTATTGCCATGGCCGCAACCGCCCCCGCCGCCCATAAAAATTTTCTTGTCGGAAATTACATAGCTCAGCGCAGCCCCGCCAATGCCGGGATATTGCCCCTGGTAGCTGAACACATTGTTTACGGTTTGTCCGCCTATACCACCAGAACCAAAGTTTCCGCCGCCGCCGCCGCCGGCATTGTGGTTGTTGCCGCCACCGCCACCATTGGCAATTTTACCTCTGCCATAAAGATTATTCGGTACAGCAATGGCCTCTCCCTTCGGCGCGCCATAGATAACCGTGGCATATTCATATCCTGAAGGATTGCCACCCGGGTCACCGCTATTCAAACTGTCGTTGCCGAATGCACCCCTGAATCCAATTCCGCTTACTGTAATGGTATCGTTTAAAATCAATGTATCTGCCTTAATTGCTAGTATCCCGCCTTCTGAACCGTTCCAGGCCGGTGCGCTAAGATTGCCGCTCACTACCGCTGTACTGTAATTGGGTACACGCACTAGCTGAACCTTTCCCGATGCCGTGTAATTGCGCTCAATCTCCTGATCAAAAGTGATGGTGGTACCAACTACGCTGCGTATAGTCAAAAGCTCATAATTGCCAGAATTGGCGTACCCAATGATATTGCCGTAGTTGGATGTGTTTGGGAAAACTACCGTAGCACCTTGCATTTGTATCAGTAGTACCAAATCGCCGGCACTAAAACCTGCTGGATTATTCACCACCACGGCATTGTTACAATAATCAACAACTGCTATACCTGCCTCATTATTAATTGCGCCGGAAATTGGCGTTTGGCTCTGTACCACACAGGTGGAAAGGAGTAGCCAAAACAATGTTAATCGGACCTTCATGAAACTGATTTCAATCATAGACGCAATATTAACAGGAAACGTTTTAATTTCGGCCCGCTATGGTATATCAACGCATATTGCTGAAATTAAGTGGGGAAGCCCTGATGGGAGAACAGAAGTTTGGCATCGATACCAGGATGGTAATGCAATACGCCGAAGAAATAAAGGCTGTTGTAAATCAGGGTGTTCAGGTTGCTATTGTGATTGGCGGTGGAAATATTTACAGGGGAATTGAAGCCACTGCAACAGGAATTGACCGCGTGCAGGGAGATTACATGGGAATGCTGGCAACGGTCATCAATAGTATGGCATTGCAGAGCGGTTTGGAAAAGTTAGGCGTGAATACCAGGCTGTTGACGGCTATTGAAATGAAACAGGTGGCAGAGCCATTTATCAAACGTCGGGCCGTTCGTCATTTGGAAAAGGGTAGGGTAGTGATTTTTGGTGCAGGCACCGGAAACCCGTATTTTACAACCGATACTGCGGCAGCGTTGAGGGCTACTGAAATTGAAGCTAACCTTATACTTAAAGGCACTCGGGTAGACGGTATCTATGACAGTGATCCGGAAAAAAATCCTAATGCGGTAAGGTATCAGCAATTGAAATTCCAGGAGGCGATTTCTAAAAAATTGAATGTAATGGACATGACTGCTTTTACATTATGTCAGGAAAATAGATTGCCAATTGTGGTTTTCGATATGAACCGTAAAGGTAATCTGATGCGTGTAGTGCAGGGAGAAGCCGTGGGTACGCTAGTTACCAATGACGACAACGAAAAATAATTGATTCATAATTTCTAAAAAAAAACTACCAATATGACAGAAGCTGATGTGAAAAAACTATTAGATGAAGTTCGTGGTCAAATGCATAAAGCCATTGACCATTTCGAATTTGAGTTATCGAAAATCAGAACTGGTAAGGCAAGCCCACTTATTCTGGATGGAATTAATGCTGAAGCATATGGTATGATGACGCCCATCAATCAATTGGCGAATGTATCTACCCCAGATGGCAGAACAATTACGATCCAACCTTGGGATGCATCAGTTTTGCAACCGATTGAAAAAGCAATTCTTGTTGCCAACATCGGTTTGACACCTCAAAATGATGGCAAAATTATTCGTTTAAACATTCCGCCTTTAACTGAAGAACGCCGTAAAGATTTGGTGAAGCAAAGTAAGGTAGAAGCGGAAGACTGTCGCGTTTCGTTGCGCAATCATCGTCGTGAAGCGAACGAGAAAATCAAAAAGATGCAGAAAGATGGTTTGCCGGAAGATTCTGCTAAAAATGCAGAGACTGCTGTTCAGAATATTCTTAACGAGTTTTCTGCCAAGGTTGACAAACACCTGGAGATAAAAGAAAAGGAAATCATGACGGTTTAACCGTTATTTTTCTGCTGCTGCTGGATGAACCACAACCACGATTTCGCCTCTTGGCTCATGAATAGTGTAGTACTGCAGTAGTTCTGTAATTGTGCCTCTGCGGTTTTCTTCATAAAGTTTAGAAATTTCACGAGACACTGATACCAAACGTTCAGGGCCCACATAGTGGCTTAACTGTTCCAGGGCTTTCTGTAGCCGAAACGGCGATTCGTAAAAAATGCAAACACGTTCTTCTTGTGCCAAATTCCTAAAAAAAGTTTCCCTCCCTTTTTTGTGAGGTGGGAAACCCAGAAAGGTGAAGGCGTCGGTTGGAAAACCTGAGTTAATTAAAGCCGGTACAAAGGCCGTTGCGCCCGGCAGGCATTGTACCTCGATTCCTTCAGCTAAACATGCAGCAATTAGGATGTGACCAGGATCTGAAATTCCTGGCGTTCCGCCATCTGATACCATGGCGATGGTTTGCCCCGCTCGCAGTTGTTCGGTAACAGAGCTAACCGACATGCGTTCATTAAACTTATGATAGGCCTGCAGGGGGCGGTGAATCTGAAAATGATCCAATAATTTTTTTGTCTGACGGGTGTCTTCACACAAAATCAACTGCGCTTCTTTCAACAGGCGTATTCCTCGAAGCGTCATGTCTTCCAGATTGCCAACTGGTGTAGGAATAATGTACAGCACGGCAGCTATAGTCTGGGCTTAGCTAAATTTTTTCTATGGAAAAAGTATAGCCTTCCATTATGGCATTAGCCAGCAATTTCTTACAGGCGTCGTCAACTAACTGTTGCGCCTCCTGTTCCGAATTGGCTTCCAGATGCAAGGTGATATGCCGGCCTACGCGTACCTCACCAATACCAGTAAATCCTAAATTATGTAAACCATGAGAAACAGCTTTTCCCTGAGGATCTAACAATTCGGGATGAGGCATTACATTGATTTCTGCGCGAAAATTCATTGTTATTTATTTTTTGATGCTGTTAGTAAAAGCACAACAGATAATAAAATGTACAGGACAATTAAGAGTGAGAGCGCCGCAAAATGCAGCAACGGTATGAGTATCATAGCCGCAATAACTGCAACCCAGCGCAACTCATTTCCTTTCCAGCCAAATTGCTTGAATTTAAACGAGAACATTGGCAACTCGGCAATCAGTAAGAAAGAAAACAACACGGTGAGTAAATACAAGAAAAGGGGATTTAATAATGCAGGCGTCAATCCCCATTCATTATGTAAAATCATCATCCACAACCCAGAAAAAAACAAGGTGTTTGCGGGAGTGGCCAAGCCGATGAAACCTTCAGTTTGACGTTCATCCAAATTGAATTTCGCCAGACGAAGGGCAGAAAACAAGGTAATCAGAAAACCGGGTGCAGCATATGCAATTACTGGTAACTCACTAGCACCGGGCTGGCTAGACCTGAAATACATGGATAAGATGGAGAAAACCATTGCGCCTGGCACTGCGCCAAAGCTCACTACATCTGCCAATGAATCCAACTCCTTTCCAATGGGTGATGCCGTTTTGGTGAAGCGTGCGGCAAATCCATCTAAAAAATCAGCCACCAACGAAACTACTGTACAAACAAAAACCAACTGAGGATTTCCAGGCGTGAAAATAAAAACCAAAGCCAGGCATCCGGCCAGAAGATTAATGAGTGTTAATGTATTCGGTAGGTTAAACAATTTCATTTGGCATTCATCAAAGTTTCGATTTCATCAGCTTCTACCGGAATAGATGCCATCAAATCTACTGGCTTTCCCTTTGTAATTAGAATATTATTCTCCAGCCTGATACCCATCTTCTCTTCCGGAATATAAATACCCGGCTCGCAGGTAAGTACAGCGCCAGCTTTTAACTTCGCGTATCGGTTGCCCGCATCGTGTACATCTAACCCCAGGAAATGTGCAGTGCCATGAGGAAAGTACTTTTTATATGCAGGCATTTGCGGGTGTTGTTTGCGGATATCTGTTTTGGTGATGAGGCGCAAACCCAATAATTCCTCCTGCATGATTTCACCTACGGCCGTATTATAATCAGCCAAAACCATTCCTTCTTTCATCATACTTCGGGCTGTTTGCATCACACGTAAAACGGCATTGTAAACCTTTTTCTGCCTGCTGGAAAACTTACCGCTTACTGGAATGGTCCGCGTAAGATCGCTAGCGTAATTGGCATACTCTGCTGCGCAATCTAACAACATTAAATCACCCGCCTGGCATGGTGCATTATTTTCAATGTAATGCAGAATGCAGGCATTGGCACCTGAAGCCACAATTGGTTCATAGGCATGGCCGGTTCCGCGGTTACGGATATATTCATGTGTGAGTTCCGCTTCCACTTCAAATTCCCAAACGCCGGGTTTTACAAATTTCAACAACCTGCGGAACCCTTTTTCGGTTATTGCAATGGCGTTGCGGATGAGCGCAATTTCTTCAGCAGATTTTATCATGCGCAATTCCGTCAGGATTGGAGCCGACCGTACATACTGATGCAACGGAAAACGTTGCATGATTTTTTTCGCCAGTTTAAACTCCGCCGACTCAGTGGTGTCGCCACTTCGGTCGTTCTCATTGGTGTTCAAATAAACATGTTCCGCCTGATACATCATGGCTGGTAAGGCCTGTTCGAAGGTGTCGGCCCATCTTACTTCGCTAATTCCCGATACCTGCGCCGCTTTCTCGCGAGAAAGCTTCTCGCCTTCCCAAACCTTCAAAGTTTCATCGGTTCGGCGTACAAATAACATTTCCTTCCAGGCTTTCATTGGTGCATCAGGAAACAAAACCAGCATGGTGTGTTCCTGATCTATGCCAGTGAGGTAGAATAAATCCGGACTTTGATGCCATTTATAATGCATATCGCCACTCTTTGTCATCAAATCATTTGAAGTAAAAATGGCGATAGCGCCCGGCTTCATCTTTTTAGTAAAGTTGCGCCGGTTTTGGATAAAGAGATTATTATTTATTGCATGATATCGCATGAGATAAATTTTGACAAATATAGCATTCAACAGCCGATGAGCCTTGTAAGAATGCCCGATTACGGTTGATTAAACTTTATGCGAACCAATTTATCCATCAATCTGGCTGCCTGGGTATCTTTGTTCCATTGGAAAGATTGTTGGAATTGTTGCAACATATCGTTGGCTTGTTGAAACGTAACAGCGCCATTGAGCGCTTCAATGACGCGTAAAAAGGCGGTTCCATCACCCTGAAACAAATCTTTCGTTAGTACAATTTGTTTATTCAAATCGATAAGGGCTTTTAAATCACCTGCGGCAAATTGCTCGTTGATGCCTTGGTTCGCTGTAACTTGCTGATGCAGGGGTTCGTTAGTTGCCGTTCCGGAATAAATCTCATTTAATGAGTGCTTGGTAGGTTCTGGTATCTGACTTTTGGAAGTTTCTATTACTTCCTCGCTTACCGGTTGCTTTTCTTTCTTTTCTTCCACCAATACTACTGATGGCGATGAGGTCACCGCTTCGGCAACGATAGACACCACCTCGGGTTCCGGGTCATTTTGATTGCGCATCGCACCACGCTGAATAGCGTCGTAAAGTATCCGGATTTTTTCGAGCAGTATATCGCGCTCTATAGCTGGAAGCTGCCCTTGGTCAAGGCGTTGGCATTGTATCAGGATGTAGCGGGCCAGGTCACTATTTTGCATGCGGCTAATCTAAGGTTTGTTTATAATTGCAGGGCGAGGATATCCACCCATTGCGGATAGCAGCGCATTAAAAAAGTTTCAGGTGTTTATAGAGCCGAACAGAGGAAAGGAAGGAAAGGGATGGATAGAAGTTATCTGTGGATCGATGTTTTCTGGTAAAACGGAGGAATTGATTCGAAGGATGAAGCGCGCTCAGATTGCCAATCAAACGGTTGAAATTTTCAAGCCCGCAATAGATGTGAGGTACGACGATGTGATGGTGGTTTCTCATGACGCCAATGCGATTCGCTCAACCCCTGTAACCCATTCTGAAAACATATTGCTATTAGCACCCGATACGCAGGTAGTTGGTATTGATGAAGCGCAGTTCTTGGATGCCGAACTGCCAGCTGTTTGTGAAAAACTGGCCATTCGGGGAGCCAGGGTCATCATTGCCGGTTTAGATATGGATTTTGAAGGAAAACCATTCGGGCCGATGCCGCATCTGCTGGGTATAGCGGATTACATCACTAAAGTACATGCAATTTGCGTTAAATGCGGCGAAGTTGCCCATTTCAGCTACCGTAAAACTGCGGATACGGCAAAGATTTTATTGGGGGAGAAGGAGTCATACGAACCTCGGTGCCGGTCGTGCTATTATAAGGGTGCTGACGCTTAAGGACTTATGAAAAGTCATGGCATTGTCATTTTCCATTTGTAAATGCCACTAAATTACCTTCTTTTGCGGTCTTCAATTTAGATTTGTAAAAACAAAAAATCAAACGATGAAAAAGGTTTATCTAACCAGTTTGGCGATGTTTGCTGTTGCTGCAATTTTTGCGCAGTCGCTCATCTCTAATCACAAGCCCATTCGGCTGAACAACTACACCCGTCCTCATTTCCACAATACCCAAAGCGTTTCTCGCGCAGGTACAGTGAACCTAACTCTTGATTACGGTATTCTCGACTCGTTGGCTGCAGCCATTGCTGCTAATGCTCCGGTTGGTTACCACTCTACTTTGGTAAATTTCAACCAACGTGAATCTCGGCAGTATTATGAGAAAGCTATCGGTACGGCATTCAAACGTTTCTATAATCTTGATTCTATTACGGGTTATCCGTTCTACGAACATGGTGTTGACGCAAATACTACAATCCGTCTTGATTCATTCATTATCTTCTATGCGCACGACAAACCAAACAACGGTACTAAAGATACTGTGATTTTCAAGGTAAAAGCAATTCCTCAAACTGGTACATTCCAATTTGTGGATACAGGCTACCAATCACCAATTGTATTTAGTCAAACAATTATCACGGATACCGCGCTTACTGGCCCGGGAACTGCGGCAAATACGTACCGCGTTAAAGGTGATATCATCCGTCCGAATGTAACTTTGCCTGCGGGTACTACTTTTGCTGTTCAGGTTGACTTCTTGGGTGATACTTCTCATAATTTCTTCCTGTTGGCTGACTATCAGGAAAATTGTGAAGATAGCTGTACTGCTGCCGACAGCCGCGTGCCAAATACAACGGTTTGGATGGCTGGTGTAACTTCAATGCAAGGTTTCAATGGTCAAACAATTGTTGGAACTGTAGGTTATGGCTGCTCAACAGTTTGTAACTCGTTGCTGGAGCAAAATCTGGAAATCTATCCTTTCGTTACTCTTACTTACGCTAAGCCAGTGGTAACTGCTTCTAACGACCAGTTGGTTACTTTGAAAATTTGTGGTGGTGAAACCGTTCAATTGAGCGCTGTAGCTTCCGGAACTACTGGTGGGGTTACTTACCGTTGGTCTCCTGCAACTGGATTAAGCGATGCCACGATTGCAAACCCTATTGCTACTATCACGGGAACCGCTAATACCACTTATTCAGTTACTGCTTATAACGGAACTGACTCAGCTGTAGGTTCTACAACTATAGTATCTCGCGCCATCACGGCAACGCTTCCAGCCAATATTAACCTGAACTGTAACAGCACTGTTACGATTACACCTACCGTGACTACTCAGGCTACCGGAGCTAGAACGTATCTGTGGAGCACTGGTGCTAATTCTTCTACTCTTCCTAACGTTGCGGCTGCCGGAACATACACCCTTACCGTAACTAATGCATTAGGTTGTTCTGCTACTGCTACAACCAATGTTACTATTCCAGGTGTTTCTGCGAATAATGTAAACTTCAATTTGCCGAATAACAGCCCTAACTTGTGTAAAGATAATTCGTACTTGTTTACGAATACTTCTTCACGCATTAACGGTTGGAACTCTACCTGGTACTTTACTTCGGCTCAAGATATCTACACCGCTACTGATGGATACTATCGTTTCACTACCGTAGGTTCAGGTGTGCCAGTAAAATTGGTTATGGATAGTGCTGGTTGTTCCTTCAGCACACAAAAATCTGTGAACGTAAAAACTTCAGGATGTGTGGCTGGTGTTGAAAACGTAAACTTTGAAGGCGGTGTAAGCGTTTTGCCTAACCCAACTTCAGGAAACATCACTGTAGGTATTTCATCCGCAGAAAAGGTAATAATCCGCATCTACAATATCCTGGGTTCTGAAGTGAAAACTATTTCAGAAGAAGCTAACGGCAACTACAGCCGTCAGATTAACCTGAGCGATTTGTCGAACGGCAACTACATCGTTAAAATTCAAAGCGGCAATAACGTGGCAACACGTAAGTTAACGCTGAACAAGTAATTTGTTTTTTAAAATCTGAAGAAAAGGCCGCCGTTTTGGCGGCCTTTTTTTTGTTTCGCATCATGGAACAGCCGAAATGGAAATCTTGGGTTCAGGCAATGCGCTTGCGGACTTTACCGCTGGCATTTTCTGCTATCATAACCGGTTCCTTTATCTCCTTTAAAAATCAATTCTCCTGGACCATTTTTTTCTTATCCACGATGACCACTTTGTTATTGCAAATTCTTTCCAACCTGGCCAATGATTTAGGTGATGGATTGAAAGGAACAGATAACGCTCAACGTATCGGCCCCCGGCGCGCTATTCAAGCGGGTCTGTTATCCGTTAATGAAATGAAAATGGGTATCGCCGTGGTAGTGATATTGTGTTTGATTTTTGGTCTTAGCCTGCTTTCGCTATCGCTGAACACGCTATTTGATTGGATGGTTTTCTTAGTGCTGGCTGTAGCATGTTTGATAGCTGCCATCACCTACACGGTTGGGAAGCGGGCTTATGGCTATTTTGGATTCGGCGATTTGGCCGTACTTTTTTTCTTTGGCTTCGTTGGTGTTGGGGGTAGCTATTTCCTGCAGCAACATGAAATGTCAGGAACAGTATTGCTTCCCGCAGTATCCATTGGTTGCTTTGCAACAGGTGTTCTTAACTTAAATAACATGCGGGATCAGCAAAATGATGCGTTATCCGGCAAGATTACCATGGTAGTACGTATGGGCCCGCTATGGGCCCGGCGTTATCATTTCGCTTTAATTTCGTTGGGATGGATTGCCGTCATGGTGTTTTGGATAGTCACTTTTCGTTCTTCTATTCAGGGATTATTTATGCTTACAGCACCTTTATTTTGGCGTCATGCGATGATAGTAGCCAGAATTGATGAACCAGCTGCATTTGATCCATCGTTAAAGCAATTAGCCCTATCAACTTTTTTATTTTCGCTCCTTTTCGCATTGGGTGCGGCTATCAGCTAAACCTCAATACCATGGAAATTAGAAAAGCTATTTATAAAGGCAGTTTTGTAGAAGTAGAAAAGTGCCCGGATACGTTGATTCCTGAGCATGCACTCATTGGGCGCTCTAACGTAGGGAAGAGTTCCCTCATAAACTATCTGGTGAAGCAAGGCAATCTGGCGCGGACTTCTGCCAATCCGGGAAAAACACAAACCCTGAATTTTTATCAGATCAATGATAATTGGCATTTGGTTGATTTACCCGGATATGGATATGCCAAAGTAGCCAAGACGTTGCGAGCAGATTGGCAGAAAATGATTCAGCAATATCTTACACAACGGCGTCAGTTAGTAACCGTTTGGGTATTGGTTGATGCCCGAATCAAACCACAACAAATCGATCTTGATTTTATGAATTGGCTAGGTGAGCACCGGGTGCCATTTATTGTGGTTTTTACCAAGGCAGATAAGATGAAGCAGGAAGTGATTGGAAACATCGAAGCCATGAAAAACGCGCTGAAAGAAACATGGGCTGAATTACCTGAGATGTTCGTAACATCGGCTGCAAAGGCAACTGGTGGTGAGGCGTTATTGAACTATGTGAAAGAAGTAAGCGGACTTTAACACCGCTTAAATCAAGTGTTTTTCGGCGTGGTAAGAGGATCGTACCATGGGCCCACTTTCTACATACCGAAAACCTTTTTCCAAACCAATTTTTTTGTAATGCTGAAATTGTTCCGGACTAACATATCGTTGCACGGCCAAGTGGTTCCTGGTTGGCTGCAGATATTGTCCAAGCGTAAGTATATCAACTTGGGCTTGGCGCAAGTCATCCATAGCTTCGAAAATTTCATCGTCTGTTTCTCCCAAGCCAAGCATCAAGCCGCTTTTCGTCCTTGAAATACCACCCTGTTTTAATCGCGCTAATACTTCCAAGCTGCGTTCGTAACGTGCCTGTACGCGCACTTCTCGCGTAAGCCGCTTTACGGTTTCCAGATTGTGGGATACTACCTCAGGGCTTACCTCAATAATCCTCTGCAAATTCTCCCATTTACCTGCAAAATCAGGGATTAAGGTCTCCATGGTTACCCCGGGATTCAGGCGGCGCACAGCGCGTACAGTAGCTGCCCAGATGCCGGCGCCACCATCAGTTAAGTCGTCGCGGTCAACTGAGGTAATCACTACGTGCTTTAAACCCATTTCTTTTACCGATTCAGCAACACGCTGCGGTTCGGCAATATCAACATGTTCCGGTTTACCGGTAGCTACGCTGCAGAACATACAAGAGCGTGTACAGGTATTTCCTAAAATCATCAATGTTGCTGTTCCGGCACCCCAACATTCTGTTTGATTTGGGCATTGCCCGCTTTCGCAAATGGTGTGTAAACGTTTATCGTGAATGTTCTTCTTGACTTCACTATACGATACACCCGCCGGCAATTTTATCTTTAACCAATCGGGTTTTTTTACACGGCCTGTAGTGGCTGAATCCATGAGGCTAAAGTAGCCGCATTTATTAAGAAGTCCAACTGTCAGATTGAATCATTGGAAGGCAATCGGTTCCCTCTAAAAAATTCTTCAATGCCCATACGCTTTTTGCCCTCCAACTGTATGTCGGTCAGGCTTAACGCGCCATCTGCCGTTCCAAATTCCAGATATGTTTTTCCATCTGTTCTAAACTGACCTGGTGCTAAACCGGCAACGCGCTCTTTTTTTATGGCGGCATATACTTTCAGTTGCTTTCCGGCTATAGTAGTAAATGCCGCCGGGTAAGGACTTAATCCTCTAATCAGGTTATAACATTGATTTGAAGTTTGGTGCCAATGGATAGCGCAGTTTTCTTTGAAAATTTTTGGCGCACTTTTAAGCGCATCATGAGTGGGCTGTGGTATTTCTTTAAAATCGCCGCTAGCCATGGCGTTCACTGTTTTTAATAAAACGCCAGTGCCTAGTTGCATTAACTCCTGATACAATTCCCCAACCGTTTCATTAGGCCGGATGCTAATGCTTTCCTGAAACAACAAGTTGCCGGTATCAATCTCTTGCTGCAGCCGGAAAGTGGTTACACCCGTTTCGGTTTCGCCATTGATAATGGCCCAGTTAATTGGGGCGGCGCCGCGATACTGCGGCAATAAAGAAGCATGTAAATTAATGGTTCCCAGATTAGGCATATTCCAAACCACCTCTGGCAACATTCTAAATGCCACAACCACGAATAAGTCAGCCTGATAAGATCGAAGTTCCTCTAAAAATTCAGGGTTTTTTAATTTTTCTGGTTGCAATAACGGTAGTTCATGTGCAACAGCATATTGCTTTACTTCCGATTGTTGCACCATTCTGCCGCGACCTGCAGGTTTATCCGGTGCCGTAATGACGGCCACAACTTCATGAGCTGATTGCCGTAACGCATCCAACATGGGCACGGCAAATTCCGGTGTACCCATAAAAACCAACCGTAGCGATTTCATTTATGGTTTCAGGGGTTCAGTAATCAACTTAATCGTGCGTTCCACACCGTTAAAAGCGCATTTCACCAACCGGCCACGACTATCTATTAGTTCTAACTTAATGCGATTCTCACCTAATGGTAACCCTTCAATAAAATAGGGTTCCCAGCGCGTTAGTAAAAAGGCGGTTCCGTTGATAGTAGCTCGCACCTTCATGCCTTTTTCACTCAAGTTGGCGTTCAGTAAATAAAAATCCAGTAAAATGCGCCTAACCTCTTTCTCTCCAATGTAATCACCCTTTGGCCTGCTGTAAAATAGTTGTGGGCCATTGGCATTAAAGCTATCCACCCACTTACCTTTTCCGCAATCAAATTCTTTAATCGCAAATGCTTTTTTGTGTTTTAAACTCATGTGATAAGAGCGCGATAAAAATGCAAGCAAAACGTGATGCCCCGGCTTAATAGTAGTAGAAACTTCATTACTGTAAGATGCAGTGTATGGTCCATTATCCAGAATCACGTGAAGGTGCTGCCCTTTGGCAGAATTAGCGCATAGTTTAGTGCCTGCATCGGGCGTTTGCGCACCTAGCTGATAGTTGTCAATCTGAAACTTAAACGTATTCTTTCCTGAATCAATCCGCTCCTGAGAAAAAAACAAAGTTTGATCTAAAACTACCCGGGCATCTGCGAATTCCGGATTCTCAGCATAACCAATTACGGTAATTCCGTTTTGTTGCGAACGGAAATTTTCCTGTTGCGCCCAACCAATTAAGGGTAGTAACAACACTACTACAAATACTTGCTTCATAAATCGAAAATAGCAAAAGGAAATGAGCTACTCATTGGGTTCTATCCCAAATGTTTTAGCGTAGCGCCGCAGTTGTTCCGCTTCAGTAATAATGAGGTGATACGCGTCTTCATGTTCTCTTGAAAATTCCTTTAGCTTGGTAAGAACTTCTGTAACAATCGCATTGGGATTCTTTCCGGCTGTTACTTCTGCCATCAGCAATTCATCTGCGAGCGAAGCGAACCCGTTTCGCTCCAGCGATTTTTTCATTTGGTAGATTACTTGACGCCAATTCATCAGAAAATTTGTATTGCTTCTTCCTCAGAAAACCTTTCACGTATGGCTGACCAATGATACGGTAATCCAACCAATTTTGTGCGCCATGGTTCCTGATCTACATCGGTGATGATCCCTTGTTCAATAGTAAGCTGTCCGATGTTTTTTGAAATAATTGTTTTAGGCGAACGGCCGTAAATCCATTCGGTGGTAGCCATTTTTTGTTGTGCTATTTGATGAATGATTTCCCATGCTGAATCAGGGAGCGGTGTCGTAACGGCATTCCAGCTTGCTGCTAAAAATTGTCGCCATTCTGATACGTCTTTCCATGATGAAATTTCAGATACGTTCATCACCTTGCTTCGAACAGATGCCACTGCTTTTGATTCAACCGGAAAAGTATTGGCTTGTAATGCAAAGCGCAGTTTTTCCAGATCGGCATCTATGAGCAGGGTGCCATGCGACAACAAATTCTTTCGATTAGTAAACTGCGCATTTCCTGAAATTTTACATCCGTTCAACACGATATCATTCCTGCTGTTGAAGGCGGCCGGAATACCACGGGCATGTAACGCATCCAGTAATCGCTGATTAAACCACGGGTAATTATTCACCTTAAATTCTTCGAAACGAGTAATAAAGGCAAAGCATAAATTGCCCGGTCCATGCACCACTGTTCCGCCACCGGAGATTCTTCTTACTACCAAACCACCCGCACGCAGGTATTCAAAATTTACTTCGCGATACAATGATTGATTCTTACCCACTACAACACTGGGATCATTTTCATACAGCAGCAACCAATCGGCCGCCTCGGTATCGGCATGCAGCATCAAATATTCTTCCATGGCCGCATGCACCAACGGCTGCCGGATATTTTTGTCATCAACCAGATATAGCGCAGATTCCATAGTTGGAAGCGCCGAAAGTAGGCTTTTTCTATTGCGCGTTTGCGCCTGTATTCGCACCTAGTACATAACCGATGGTATCATTCGAGAAGAATGTTGGATTGTGCACCGTCACACAGGTATTTGATTTTAGGGCGTCGTCATAGCCTTTATTCCAGGTTTGGGTTGTGCTATAGCTTCCTGTGGAACTTTTTACCCCTTTAAAGGTGATAAAGGTATTGGTAAGATGTCCTAAAGTACCCTCATGCAAATGGGTCATGTAAGTACTGTCGGGAATCATGCCGTGGATTTCCAGATGTACATTGGTTTGAGAGGCATCTGACGTCTCCTGAAAACTAACCGTCCCAATCATAGGTGTTCCGTTAAATGAACGCAGGGTGTAGGTTGTAGATCGCAGTTCATTTTTCTTACAACTGCTGATGATTGCAAGTAGCATCAATAAGGGAAGGATTTGTTTCATAAGATGTTTTCAGCCCAAACGCCGGGAATCGCAAAAAATTGTAATGAGCACTCATCTGGTGGCAAGAACGACGTTTTTTGCTACCTTGGCGCCTCAATTTTTTACACCATGAGGAAATTACGTTTTCGGGATGCACTGCGCGAGGCCATGCAGGAAGAAATGCGGCGCGACGCCAGTGTGTTTTTGATGGGAGAAGAAGTGGCTGAATACGATGGCGCCTACAAGGTAAGTCAGGGTATGTTAGCCGAATTCGGTGCAAAGCGCGTGATTGATACGCCGATATCGGAACTGGGTTTTGCAGGTATTGCCGTTGGTGCAGCCATGAATGGTGTTCGTCCGATTGTGGAGTTTATGACCTGGAATTTTGCCATTCTGGCTTTTGATCAAATCATCAACGGCTCAGCTAAAATGTTGGCTATGAGCGCAGGCGAATTTGGCAATCCAATAGTTTTCCGTGGTCCTCAGGGTAGTGCTGGTCAATTAGGTGCACAGCATTCCATGATGCTGACTAACATGATGGCTTCTGTTCCAGGGTTAAAGGTAATCTCACCTTCTAACGGTTACGACGCCAAAGGATTGCTAAAATCTGCGATTCGCGATAATGACCCGGTAGTTTTCATGGAATCTGAACAAATGTACGGCGACCCTTGCGAATTGCCTGATGAAGAATACTTAATTCCGATTGGCAAGGCCGATATCAAGCGTGCGGGAACCGATGTGACCATCGTTTCCTATAACAAGATGATGAAAATTGCGCTTGGTGCTGCAGATGCGCTGGCTCAAGATGGTATTTCTGCCGAAGTGATTGATTTAAGAACCATTCGCCCGTTCGATTTGGAAACCGTCTTAGCATCAGTGAAGAAAACGAATCGTTTGGTGATTGTTGACGAATCCTGGCCATTTACCTCTATTGCTTCTGAAATCACCTTCCAGGTGCAGCGGTATGGTTTCGACTTTCTGGATGCGCCGATTCGCCGGGTATGCGGCGCGGACTCCAGCATGCACTATGCGCCCAATTTAGTGGAAGCTTACCTGCCTAGCGTAGCGCGCGTGGTGGAAGCGGTTAAGAGTGTTACATATGCAGGCGCGTAATCCCGATTGGGAAGCCTATACGCGGCTGAAGATAGAGCGCAATCAGTTTGTTAAGCATCTGGGTTTTGAATTCACACGGCTCACACCTGGCCTGATAGAGGGGCGCTTGATTTTTCAACCTTTTCACGAACAACAAAATGGTTTTTTACACGGAGGTATTACCGCTACCTTATGCGATATGGTGAGTGGTTTCGCCTCTTATACCTTGGTAGGGGCCGGTCAACAGGTTTTTACCGTAGAAGCCAAAGTAAGTTACTTTAATCCCGGTGTGGCAGATGTCTTTTATGCACGGGGCGTAGTATTAAAGGCCGGAAAACGCTTTCACTTTTGCGAAAGCGAAGTGTACTATTGGAATGGAACCGATAGTGTGATAATTGCACGCGGATCTACAACCATGGGCGTGTTGGATGCAGCCGATATAACCGACAAGTACTCGCAAAAAAAGTGAGTCGATTTTCATGACCCAACTAAAAGCAACATATAAAGAAATCTGGGAAATCGCGCTGCCGCTCATCCTGGGTAATCTGGCCTGGACCTTAATCGGGCTAACCGACCAGGCTTTCATGGGCCGGGTGAGTAGGGAGGCAGAAGCTGCTATCGGCCCGGTTAGTATTTTCTATAGTATCCTCTTCATGATTGGATTTGGTTATACCCGCGGCACACAAATCCTGATAGCCCGATATATGGGCGAAGGAAAGCCGCGCAAAGTGGGAGAGATCATTGATAATACGCTGGTGACCATGATTGGTACGGCATTGCTGCTGTTGGCTACGGTATTAGTGTGTTCGCACACGTTTCTTCACTTCATCATGACCGACCAACAGGTAATTGCACAAAGTGAATCTTTTCTGTATTACCGGATTTGGGGAATCGTAGCCAGCTTTATTAGCTGCGTTTTTATTTCGTTTTACTCCGGAATCGGAAAGACCAGTATCCTCAGCATTTCAGTAGGTACGATGGCTTTGTTGAATATCGGTTTGAACTACGTCTTGGTTTTTGGAAAATTTGGGTTTCCGGCCATGGGTATTAAGGGTTCAGGATTGGCCTCATCTATTGCCGAATGGGTTTCATTGGTAATAATGGTTGCCGGCGTCTTCTACAAAAACCGGCGAGAGAAGTTTAATCTATTCGAAATCAGGAAAGTCAACTTTCCATTGATTGGATATATGTCAAAGGTTTCTTTTCCGTTGGTGATTCAATCAGTAATTGCGAATAGTGCCTGGTTTATTTTCTTCACTTATATCGAACGGATGGGCCAAAATCAATTGGCTATTTCTAATATTCTGCGCTCGTTACTGATGTTAATCGGTATACCGGTATGGTCGCTGGGCTCAGTAACCAATACCTTAGTGGGAAATTTAGTTGGTCAGGATAATCTGGAAGAAGTAAAAGTAGCCATCAAAAAAATTAGCATCTTATCGGTGGGCATGGTAGGCGCACAATGCCTGATTGTTGCGGTCTTTACCCGTCAGGTAATCGGCTTTTTTACGCCTGATCAACTTCAAATTTCTGATGCCGTGGTGCCGTGCTACGTGATGCTCGGTGCCCTGATGCTCATGTCGTTCACCAACATCTTCTTTAATGGCGTAGTGTCGATCGGTAAAACAGATTACGCCTTATACATCGAAGGCGCCGCCATTCTCATATACTGCGTCTATTTTTTAACCTTGTTCCATATACCCGGAATTAGTTTAGTACGCGTGTGGACGGCAGAATGGGTGTATTGGACCTCCATGTTTATTTTTAGTTTTCTACTGTTGAAGCGGCAGAATGTTCATGTATTCTGAATCTTGAAGAAAAGCAGCTGCTGAAATACCTTTAGGCTTTTTTTGTTGACCGCCGTTAGGGAAAAAAGCTAGCAACAGTTCTCTTTGTTTTCAGGTGGAAGGTGTAAGTTTGGATGCCTTTGGAAAAGGGTCGGATCATTAAAAAATAAATTATGGTAAAGGGCGGAGAATTTCTGATTAAAGAAACAGCAAGTGCTGATGTGATGTCGCGTGATGCGTTGAGTGAAGAACAAAAAATGTTCGCGCAAACGGCGCATGATTTTATTGCAAACCGGGTACATCCCAATGTACAGAAAATTGATAAGCAAGATCCTGAATTAGTGGTTCAGTTGATGGAAGAAAGTGCGGAGCTGGGTTTGTTGGGAGCATCTGTGCCCGAAGAATACGGCGGCATGGGTGTGGATTTGGTTACCGATTCGGTAATTAATGAAGAAATTGGGAAAGGGCATTCGTTCGCTGCAGCATTCGCTGCGCATACCGGAATTGGCACCCTGCCCATTTTGTATTATGGAACGGAAGAGCAGAAAAATAAATACCTGCCGGGTTTGGTGAGTGGAAAATTGAAGGCTTCCTATTGCTTAACAGAACCAGGCTCGGGCAGCGACGCCTTAGGGGCAAAAACAAAAGCGGTGCTTTCGGATGATGGTAAACACTATATTCTGAATGGCCAAAAAATGTGGATTACCAATGCCGGTTTCGCCGACTTGTTTACGGTGTTTGCAAAAATTGATGGTACCCAATTTACCGGATTTATTGTGGATGCTAAGGCAGAAGGTATTTCGTTGGGAGCCGAAGAAGATAAGTTAGGTATCAAGGGTTCTTCTACCCGCCAGGTTTTCTTTAACAATGTAAAAGTACCGGTTGAAAATATTTTGGGTGAAATTGGGAAAGGCCACAAAATTGCTTTCAATGTACTGAACATCGGAAGGTATAAGTTGTGTGTGCTGGCATTAGGGGGTAGTAAAAAAACAACTAGCGTAGCAACCCAGTATGCCAATGAGCGCATTCAGTTTAATGTGCCCATTGCTTCGTTTGGTGCGATACAGCACAAGCTGGCTGAAATGGCAATACGGTCTTACGCTTGCGAATGCGCCACCTACCGCACTGCTGGCTTGTTAGATTCAATGATTGAAGAATTGGCTGCACAAGGGAAGGATAAAGTACAGGCAAAACTGATGGCTGCCGAAGAATATTCTATTGAATGCGCTATGCTGAAAGTTTTTGGTTCAGAAGTATTAGACTTTGTAGTAGATGAAGCGGTTCAGGTTTTTGGTGGAACCGGTTTCAGTGAAGAATATCCTGTTGCACGCGCCTATCGCGATTCTCGAATCAACCGGATTTTTGAAGGTACCAATGAAATCAATCGTTTGCTGAGTGTAGGCATGATGGTGCGCAAGGCCATGAAGGGAGAAATGGATTTGTTTACGCCGGCAATGGCTGTTCAGAAAGAGCTCATGAGCGTACCTGATTTTAGTACGCCTGATAGCGATGACTTTTTTGGTGTAGAGAAGAAGGCCTTGCAAAATGCCAAGAAAGCCATCTTAATGGTGGCCGGTGCGGCGGTTCAAAAATTTATGCAAGATTTAGAAAAGGAACAGGAGATTATCATGAATATTGCTGATATGCTCATTGAGTTGTTCGTTTGCGAATCAGTATTGCTGCGTACCGAGAACAAAGTGAAACAACAAGGCGCAGAAGCCGCAGATATCTATGTGGCAATGGCTCGCACCTACATCAGCGATTCCTTAGAGCGGATCAACGTTTCCGGAAAGCATGCAATTGCGGCATTTAACGAAGGGGATATGTTGCGCATGATGTTGATGGGCCTGAAGCGCTTTACTAAAATGGAAGCATACAATACCGTAGCTGCGCGCAGAAAGGTAGCCGCCCGTTTAATTGCAGATGGCGGTTATAACCTGTAAACTATTTTCTGATTAGAAGCACCAGGCCTTTGCGCAGAATTTGAGCGCCATCGGCTGCGGTGAAGGTAATGCGGTAGGCATAAGCGCCTTGCTGACATTCTTTGCCGTGGTCATTGCCATCCCATCCAATATTGGGATCAGTACTCTCATAAATTCTACCACCGTAGCGGTTATAGATTTGAAGGCTGTAATTCGACGGGTCGCCAAATATGATTTTTGGCTTGAACTCTCGGTTTACCCCATTCGGAACAAAGGCGTTGGGCACATAAATTACCGGATGATGATCAAGGCAAACTATATTGGAAGAACTTAATAGGGTGTCCTTAAAATTAGCATCGGGCAGGCTAATAGCATATCGTGCCTCAATGCGATAACAGAAGTTGCCGGTTTGGTCAAGGAAGTTAAACAGTGAATCCCGGAAGCTGCGTACATCAGGCCCAAAAATGCGGATGAGTTGATAGCCACTACCGTAATCACGATAAAGATTATAGTTCAACACGGTGGCACCATATAATTCAAAGGCATTCCAATCTACTTTGATTTCATAGTAATCGGTTAATTCTGCTTGAAGAAAAATGGTTTTTCCCGGAGGAGAAGTTTTCTGGCCCTGACACGAGTCGATGGCGATGATATGATAGCAATACGGTGTTTCATTAGCCACAACGGTGCTGTCGTTATAGCTGGTGAACTTAGCTAGGGGAGAAGCCGGATTAAACTGCGTAGTTTGAGAAAAAGTCTGGCAATCGGGCGTGTTTTCCACCTGATACAAAAACAATTCTGCCAACGTATCTACCAACCACGTACTGGCAATTACATTATCTGCTAATACTGTTAGGTTAGTTAAGTAAAGATATTGAGGTGGCTGTACGATAGAGGCACGCTGATAAAGGTAGTTGGATGAAGCCTGTATAGTGGTGTCAGCGGCGCTCACCGCAGTGATGTGAAGTACGATACTATCGCCATCATTAAATTGGATGAAATCAAAAGTTTGTTTCGAACTATCCACTGCTCCCGCCAGGAAAAATGCGCCAGTGTTTACACTGGCATACACGCGGTATTCTTTTACGCCTTGCGGGAAGTTGATGTAACGGGTCCAGTTTAATTTGATACTGCGCTCACATGCCGTAGCCTTTTCAGTCAGAAAAATAGTTTGATGAGGCTTTTGATTGAAAGCGCTGGGTTGGTTGCCCGGACACAAATCTACTGCTGAAATCGTATATCCTAGTGAGGTGACGGTGGGGTCTTCTAAACTATCAATCCACGAAGTAGTAAGCCTGCCGTAAACGGTATCTAACGGCACTATGCCGCCGTTGGGCAGGTAGCTGTAAATAATGTAGCCCTTGGTTTGCGCCGAAGTACTGGGTAGCCATGAAAACTGCGTGTGACCATCAGGCAATACACTGGCTTGCGATATAACCGGCGTCTGCGGATTGGGTTCGTTGCAGATGGTATCGCTCTGTAATCTGGTGGCGCCGGCACAGGCGAAATCGGCTTCCATGTAAAAGCACCAATTGGTATGTAAGGCTAACGCATTATTAAAAGTCCACGATGTTTGAGTAGCATTGGTAATGGTACCTACCAATGTGTAAGTGCCATTGGCCGGATCAGCGCCGTAAATCAGATAGCTGTTGAACGCCCCGCAGGCATTGGGTACATTGGTCCATTGTAAGTTGATATTGTTTCCGGTAAAGTCATTAGTAACACATTGCAGTTGTGGTGCCGCAATGGTTTGCGAAAAACAGGGAACGGAAGCCAATAGCATTCCTGCGATGATGAGTAGCGTACGGATAACTAAAAATTAGCGCGCAAAAATAATGCAATAACCCAGTTTTGATAGAAGAAGCTGATTTGGCCTCGAGGGTTGCAAAGGCCTCCCTGGCATTTTTTATATTTGCAGGAATGAAGGATACCCCATTGCGCGATAGATTGATTGAATTATATCGCGAATCCATCGCTGAGCGATATGAGTGGAAAGCAATAAAGGACGACGCCCGGCTGCCAAAAGCCTTAGATCAGCGGCAAGCCGATGATTTACGGCGGTTTTTTCTGGATAATTTATATGCGGCACCAGCGCAACGCGCGCGTTTAGATGCTGCCTTTAGCCAACTGGAAAGTTATGTGCGCCAACCCCAGAAAATTTGGGGCATACTGGGCAATCTGGCGGGTGCTTTACTGCAATTTGGCATGCACTTTCCGGCCGCTTTAAAAGCGGGAATGGCCACATTAGAAACGCACGCTGCGGCGCGTAAACTGGAAGGGGCTCTGCTGGATGCCGCACAGAAAAAGAAACTGACGGCAGAAATGACTAAAGAGGAGTTTACCGGTTGCCTGGCTACGTTAGATCAGGCTGTTACTGAGCGGTTCATCGCTGATTTAAGTCAACTGTTCATGGTGATTTCAGATGCGGTGATGCTGGATAAAACGCTGCATATACTCAATAATGTTTTGGATCGGATGAAATCGAAGCCGGATATGTACGGTACAGAAGATACCAGCGCCATTCAACTGGGAATTGACGTACTTACACAGGGAAAGGAACTTCTGGCGCCCTTTGATTTCGAAACAAAAAAGGGACTCATTGCATTCATTCAATACCATGAACTGGCCTTTCTTGCTTCATTAAAGAAAAACTAATGAAGCAGTGGGGCCGATATTATGCTGGCGCGGTAGTAACCTTCCTGCTGGCATTTATAATCAGTCGTACGGCGTTTTATCTATCACTATCAACGGCATCTAAGTCACTGCCAGTTTGGTTGTTGACCCAATGGCATGGATTCCCCTTAGACCTTTCTGCTCTTTCGTATGTAATGATGCCAGTTTTTCTGCTTGAGTTCATTCGCCAGTTAACCGGAAAAGCTAGTCGATGGATATTCGCCTGGTTTCAATTGCAGTTGTTGCTCATCTCATTGCTTACCGTAGCGGATGTTTTGTTGTATCAGGAATGGGGCATTCGCACTCATCTGAAAGCAATACGTTACTTACAGCATCCTGAAGAAGTGTGGTTTTCAGCGGGTTTAGCTAGAATTTCCAGCGGTTTTTTGGCAACCGGCTTCCTGTATTTGTTGTTTCGATGGTTATTCCAGAAACTCTCTGGAAAATTTCCTGTCTTCAGATTTTCATCGCCCCTGGCAGTCTTGTTGATTGTTCCGTGTTTGGCAGTTCTTGTTTTGTTTGCTCGCGGGGGATGGCAACCCATCCCGCTGCAAGAAAGTGCAGTTTTCTTTAGCCAACAGGAGGCTGAAAACATCACCGCTGAAAATACGCTTTGGCACGCAGCGGCCAGCATAGCTACCGAGTGGCATTGGCAAGACGGCAATCGATACCGGGTGATGGATAACCAAAAGTCAACAGCAATTGTGCAGGAATGGTTGACACCTGGCTGCGATAGTATCCTTCCTGTTGTTACTGCGCAGCGGCCCAATGTGGTTTGTATCATATTTGAAGGATGGAACGCCCGGTTGATGAGTGCTATTTCCGGAGATTCGCAGCATATCGTTACGCCCAATTTTGATGCACTGACAAAAGAAGGATTGCTTTTTACCCGATGTTACGCCAGCGGTGAGCGCAGCGACCAGGGAGTGGGCGCACTGTTTACCGGTTTCCCCGCATTGCCAACAGGGGCCATTGTGAATTATCCTGAAAAAATGAAGCGACTCCCTAAGTGGCCAAGGCCGTTCATTGCCGATGGCTACCAATCGCTATTTTTATTCGGCGGACAGTTAGAATATGGCAATCTCAAAGGTTTGATTTACGATTGCGGTTTTCAGAAAATTATTGAAGAAAAGGACATCAATCCCGCTTTTTATCGCGGTAATCTGGGAGTTCATGATGAACATACGTTTTCAGTTTTTCATCAGGAATTAGGTTCCTTACAAGAGCCTTTTCTGGCCGCCTTGTTTACGCAAAGCACGCATAGCGAATATGATATTCCCCGCGCTACTGTTCATTTACCTTGGGCCAATCAGCAGAATGGATATGTGAATGCACTCATTTATGCAGATAGTTGTCTGGGTGATTTTTTTAGAAAAGCGAAACAAACACCTTGGTATAGAAATACGATTTTTTTACTGATTGCCGATCACGGGCATCCCGATCCATGGAATAACAATTTCAAAACAAAGGAAATGCATCATATTCCGTGCATGCTGATTGGTGGGGCGTTGGATAGCGGTTGGAGAGGACAAAAAATTTCGGAGGTGGTATCGCAGGAAGATTGGCCCGGAACTATAATGCAGATGTGTGGGCGAGACGGGCGGCCGTTTCAATGGTCGCAAAACGCCTTAAATCCTTGCAGACAGTCTGGAGCACATTGGGTTTTTACGGAGGGCTTTGGCTTCGTGCAAAACGATTCATCAGAATGGGTATACGACTGGGCGAACCATTACACAGTACATGAAAGCGGGAGTGCCGGGGTGCTATCGAATCAGGCCAAAGCCTGGTTGCAGCAGGTGATGGAAGTGTTTATTCAGTAGCGGTGGTCTCTTCTGCTGGAGGCAGGTCTGATACAACTTCGCTGACCTCGCCGATGGTATTTTCTTCAGGAAGAATAACATCTTTCAGCTTAGGTAATTCATTGGTGCTGTTAATGCCGAAGTAGTCCAGAAATAATGGAGTTACTTTGTAAAGAATCGGCTTGCCCACAGCCGCTTCAATGCGGCCAGCCACCTCAATCAATTCTTTCTCTAATAATTTCTGAACCGAATAATCACAATTCACACCGCGAATGGCTTCACATTCAGCTTTGGTAATCGGACCTTTATACGCAATAATGGCCAGTGTTTCCAAAGCGGCAGTGGATAATCGCTTTTTCTCTTTCTGGCCAATTAAAATAGATACTGTGCCGTAATAGGCTGGCTTCGTGAAAAATTGGTAGCCACCGCCCAATACCCGCAATTCAAAAGCGAAGTAATCTTGCCGGTATTTTTCTTCGATAGCCGCTAATAATTCATCCAGAATTTGTTCGTCTATAACCGCGCCTTCAATCTTCCTGGCGCATTCCAGCATGTCGGCCTTGGTAATGGCAGAATCGCTGCTGAAAATCAGGGCTTCAATATGTTGCTGCAGATTTTCCATAAAAAGGATGGCGAAGATAAAAATTAGCCTCTATTTATGGCAGCAGTGTCCGGATCAGTTTCGGAGGCTGAAATTCCCTATTCCCCTTCAATAATCATTCTGGAAATCAGGTAATTGGCTGTAACCATAAGGATAGAAACCAGATTCCCCACCAGAAAGTAATCGTTGGAAACCCGGTTCTTTTTGTCGTCATCCAGCCTGGTACCTAGCTTTACTGCGCCAAAAAAGGTTACTACGGAAGGCACTTCATTCACCAATCCTACAAAAATAACCAGTCGTTCTAAAACCCCTTTCAGTGCCGAATACAACCACTTGTTTTGGGTAACAGTAGATTGTGCCGAGTAATAGCGGCGGATGGCATAAAAAACCGGTAAGGCTAACAATTCCTGAATCAGGAAAAACAAGCTGTATTGTAGAAAATGATGAATCATAATTGAGTTAATTGGCGTAATACCGCCCGTGCCGCGATATACTCGCGGATGCGAAGCGTTTTTTCTCGCCGCCACACCAATGAAACGTCCTTATTAAGGGCTTCCGCTACCTTTCGGTAATCACCCCAGTGCAAGAAGGCTTCCAGCAGCGCGCTGTCGCGAGGGTGCCAACCATCGGTCAGCGATTGAAAGATAAAGAAAGTTTCGTTGTGCAAACTGTCGCGCAAGGCTTTGCCGGTTTCAATATGAAAACGAAGGCGTTTCTTCTTTTTTAGGGCTCCTAACTGCTGACGGGCCGCGGTGAGCCCGGCCCCTAACATACCGTGGGCTTTCATTGTATTCACTGGTGTTTCTATACTACCGTAGTAAAGTACATATCGCAATTGAAAAGGCAATCCACGGGTAACTATCGCCTCTTCCATAGCAATCAATACTTCCACTGCTGCCGGCAAATGGGCCGCCACCCCCTGAAATTCATCGCCCAGGGTGATGGTTAATGGCGATAACAAATCCTTCTTAAACCGCTTATTGATGTGGGCTACCACTTCGGCAAACTGTGCTGCCAATCCTTTAGGTGCAAAGGTGCGGCTCGAAATAACATCTGCCATCAAAATATACTGCCGGGCCATCTTCGCAAAGTTAGACTAATTGTATAAAAGATGCAATAAATAAATATATTGTATAAAAAAAGCAATTTAATAAAATGGGTTACTGTAGCGTTTACCTTGTGTAATAGCCGTATCCGTAAGACTGCGCAAAAACGCCAGTAAATGGTCTTTCTGGGTCTGCGTGAGGTGCCGTCCGCCCTGAGGTAAGCTTTTCATGAACGGATCTACTGTAGGTGAACTTTTTAGATGTTCGCTGTAATGATCAAGTACTTCTTCCAGTGTTTTGAAGCGACCATCATGCATATAGGGTGCTGTTACCGCTACATTCCGCAAGGTGGGAATTTTAAATTTTCCAAAATCTGTAGAAGCGCCGCTAACACCACCCAAGCCAGGGTCGGCAAAACCATTAATCGTAATAACTGAATCCAGTGCGTTGTTGGAAAAACCAACATTCTGATTGGCAAAGGTGAGATAAACGCCATCAACATGACAATGGAAACAATCGCCGTTTAGCTGGCCATTAACAGAATCTGTATTAAAAATTACAAAGCCATCCTGTTCATCTGGGGTTAATGCCCCCAGTGTTTTAGGCGCTCGGTCAAAACGAGTTTGGTAAGAAACCATGGTTCGGATAAACTGCGCAATTGCTTTAATCATATTGTCTTTTGTAGCTAAGCCTGGTCGGCCAAAAGCCTTTTTGACCAGATAGCGATAACGCGGCTGATGATTGATATAGGCGGTATCTGCATCAAAATCCGTGTGTTGCTCGTTTTTCAAGGCGTCCTCCACGGCCTGTTCAATGGTGTAGGCCCGGCCATCCCAGAAAAAACGATGGTTCACACCCATATCCACCAAAGAAGAAGTGTTTCGCTTGGTTAATCCAGCAACATTGGTGCTGAACACCTGATTGTCGGCAAAGGCGTATTCCTGCTTGTGGCAACTGCTGCACGACACTTTTTTATTCGAAGAAAAAGTAGAATCATAAAACAACATTCTACCGTACTCAATACCTTCAACCGTCATCGGGTTGTCGGCCGGTACTTCAATGGTACGATAGAGTTGTTTGAACGCTAATTTATCTTTGTATCCGTTGGCGTCGTAAGGCGTGCCCACATACAAACTATCCGGATCATTGGGGTCGGGCGTAGCGTGCACGGGCGGGTCGCGGCGACATGCCGCTAGTTCCAACAAAACAAACGCCAAAACAAAGGGAAGCAATCGCCAATTCATAAAACCGAAAATATTTGCTGCATTTGATTGGCAAACTTAACGGCTAAGGCCGGTTTGTCGGTGGTGCTGGTGGTAGGTTCTGAAGTAATTTGAATGGCGTTGTTGGCGTAAAATATTTTTTGGAAATCGGCTGCCACCGTAACTTCATTCTTGCCGTCTCCGCTAAAGTTAAAGGTTTGGGTAATGGTAACGGTTCGGTAACAGGCCTGCGTACCGGGATGGTATAAAAAGTTCCAAATTACCCCGGCTGGCATGGGCACTATCGTATCGCACTGTCCTTCTACTTCTGCAAAAACATACTGCTCCACATTCGACCACCACATACCGTTATCCGGATTTAGCGGACTGTCGGCACCAACGGTGGTGGGGTCAATGGTGCTTTGCGCACTATCTAAACCTAAACCGAATTTCATACCGGTGTAGGTGCCCGACAGCCCGTTTAGCGACAATTGCAGCGTAGATGGGTTGGCCAGATTAAGAAAGGCGATATCGCGAACTTCAGTTTCGGTGCCATCAGCCGCAACAAAACGAATATGCGAGAGGTACATTTTCATTTTGCTGAAACGGAAACGACGATTATCAGGGCCGGTATTATTTGTATTTAAAGTTATGGGTGAACCATTCCAAACCGGCGAAAAACGAATGTTCAGATTTTTCACCGGTGGATCCGTTTTCTTACAAGAAGGTAACATGACTATCAGGGCGGCTAAACATCCAACAACCCAAAAGGCGTACTGCGCAGGCCTGAAAACAACTCTGGTCATCTTACCCAACATTTATTATCACAAGATAGGGTTTTCTGCCGAAAGGCTGCATTAGACGATGATGTACAGTAGCTGCGGGGTAATTATTACATTCGCCTTCCATGAAAATAATCAATCCGGCCACCGGAAAATCTATAAAAACGGTGCGCGAAGACAGCGCTGCTTCCCTGAAAAAGAAATTAGTTATTCTACGTGAGGCGCAATTATTGTGGGCCAACGTGCCTCTGGCAACACGAATTTCAAAACTGAAGAAATTCAGTTTGCTGTTGAAGCAGCATTTGGAAACTTGCGCCGCCATTCTTACCTCAGAAACTGGAAAACCCTTGCAACAGGCGCGAAATGAAGTGAATGGCGCACGCAATCGAATTCAATGGCTTACTGATCATGCCAGTAAGTATCTTGCTGATGAAGTGATGCACCAGGATGCGGGAATTACGGAAATGATCAGCTACGAACCACTAGGTGTAGTAGGTAATATCAGCGCCTGGAATTATCCCTATCTGGTGGGTACGAATGTTTTTGTTCCTGCATTATTGGCAGGCAATGCGGTTTTTTACAAACCTTCAGAATTCGCAACGCTTACGGGGTTGCAAATTGAAAAGTTACTAAAGCAAGCAGGTATTCCGGATGGTGTTTTTCAGGTAGCCATTGGCGCTAAAAAAGTAGGTGCAACATTGTTGGATATGAATTTAGATGGATATTTCTTCACGGGTTCTTATGCCACGGGGAAGTTCATTTATGAAAAAGTGGCACCGAAAATGGTTCCTTGTCAGTTGGAATTGGGTGGCAAAGATCCGTTGTATGTTGCCGACGATGTTGCCGACGTGGTAGCTGTTGCGCAGGCAACGGCCGATGGCGCATTTTATAACAACGGTCAGAGTTGTTGTAGTGTAGAACGTATCTATGTTCATGAGAAGATTTATGATGCGTATGTGGATGCTTTCGTTCGCGAAGTTCGCGGCTATGTGCTTGGCGCACCAACCGAGCCGGGGGTGTATTTGGGTGCTTTAACGCGCGAGGCGCAATTAGCCGTGGTTGATCACCATGTTCGCGATGCTATTCGAAAAGGTGCATTGGGTTTAACTGGTGGCAGACGGGTAAACCGGCCGGGCAATTTCTATGAGCCAACGGTTTTGGTACACGTCAATCACAGCATGAAAGTAATGCGCGAGGAAAGTTTCGGCCCCGTAATTGGTATTATGAAAGTGAAAAACGATGCAGAAGCCATTGCGTTGATGAATGATACGGAATACGGACTTACAGCGTCAGTATATAGTGCTAATCAAAAGCGTGCGGAAAAGATATTGAAGGCGATGAATAGTGGCACCGGATATTGGAATTGCTGCGACCGGGTTAGTGCTGCGCTTCCGTGGAGCGGCCGCAAGCATTCAGGATTCGGCGCTACTTTATCGCATCAGGGATTGCGTGCTTTCACCAAAGTAAAAGCGTGGCATCTTCGTAAATAAATAGTAAAAATAAACTCATGCTTTTAACAGACATTCTTCCAATTAAACATCCTGTTATCATGGCGCCTATGTTTCTGGTGTCGAATACCGATATGATTGTGGAAGCGGCAGCGGCGGGTATTGCCGGCGTTATTCCAGCGCTCAATTACCGCACAGAAACGGATTTTGAAAAAGCCCTGCAAGAATTAAACCACCGTTTACCCGGCGGCTGTTATGGAATAAACCTGATTGGGAATAAATCTAATATCCGCTTTAAGCGGCAGTTGGAATTGTGCGTCCAGTACAAAGTTCCTTTTATCATCACTTCTCTTGGAAGCCCGCAAGCCGTGATTGAAGCCTGCAAGCCTATTGGTACCAAGGTGTTCTGCGATGTGATTGATTTGGAATATGCCAAAAAGGTAGAAGCCATGGGTGCTGATGCCATCATCGCTGTGAATAATGAAGCCGGCGGCCATGCCGGGAATATGGCACCGGAAGAAATCATCCCGCTATTGGTAAAAAACACGCGTATCCCGGTGATTTCGGCTGGCGGTGTTGGAAATAAGGCAGGTTTGGATAGAATGTTGCAATTAGGTGCCTGTGGTGTGTCGGTGGGTAGTCCGTTTATTGCGTCGAATGAAGCACCGGTAAATCACGAATACAAGCAGGCCGTAGTGGATTATGGCGCAGCAGATATTGTTCGCACAACAAAGATTTCAGGTACACCATGTACCGTTATCAATACGCCTTATGTGCAGAAAACCGGATTGCAACAAAATTGGTTGGAAAGAACATTGGCAGGTAACAAAACGTTGAAGAAATGGGTGAAAATGCTCACTTTTTATAACGGTATGAAGATGTTGGAAAAGGCTGCTTTTTCAGCCAGTTATCAAACGTACTGGTGTGCTGGAAAATCCATCGAACATGTTCATGCCGTTAGGCCTGTTCGCGATATTGTAAAAGGAATTGTAGAATGATAGGCAGGTGTTTCGTTGTTTTTATTGTCGGTTGTTTTTTCGCCACGTCGGCAGCTAAAGAGTTACCCGGAAAATTGTGGGGCGGCCCAGTAGTGGGTTCGGTTACTGCGCACACTGCAAAAGTTTGGATTGCTTATAGTGGGAAAGGTCAGAATGCAGTGATTCTGGGCGATACGCTATCGAAAAGAATTTATTATCCTACGCATTTATCGTACACCACCTCGCGCAAAGGGATTGTTTCGTTGACGATGGATTTTACCGGTCTGGAAGCCAATCACCAGTACAACATAATTGTTGCCATTCAGGGTTGGAAAACGTCTACCCGATATAGCTTTACCACACAAAAAGATACTGCCGTTAGCGATATGCGTTTTTTGTTCGGTTCTTGCGCGCTATTGAACACGGATGTGACACGGATCGCGTTTCCCGGTTTTTCATCCCAGATTTATACTTCCATGAAAAAGCGCAAAGCAGATTTTATGGTGTGGCTGGGCGATAATGTGTATTACCTGCTTCCGAAGCAGTATAATTCTACTGAGGGTATGTTCAGGAGAAACATCAGCGTGAGGCGCGCTTTCCCAAAGTATCGCGAATTTGTTTCTTCTACCGCTAATTATGCCATTTGGGATGATCACGACTATGGCCCTAACGATAGCGACTGTTCCTGGCGATTGAAGGATAGCGCCTTAGCCGTGTTTAAGAGTTTTTGGCCAAATACCTATCCGGATCAGCAACAATTCCCCGGGAACTACTTCTCATTTCGGTATTACGATGCGGAGTTTTTCATGATGGATGACCGAACTTATCGCGCTGCTGAAGGGGATACTACAGGATCATTTCTGGGCGAAACTCAATTAATCTGGCTAAAAAATAAGTTGCAATTGAGCGATGCGGCATTTAAGTTCATTGCCATCGGTACACAGGTGCTCAACGAAAATAAATTTGGTGAAACCTATATGCAGTACGCCCGCGAGCGAAGAGACTTGCTCAATTTTATCAGTACCAACAATATTCAGGGAGTCGTTTTTCTTACTGGCGATAAGCATTATACTGAAATGTGTAAGGCCAATTGGGGCGGATATCCAGTATTTGATATTACCTGCTCACCGCTAACTTCACCTGTTCTGCCGCGTTGGTTGTTTGGTGCTACAAAAAATCCAACACGTATTCCGGGAAGCGATTATTGTCACCGAAATTTTGGTGAAATCAGTATTACTGGATTGGCAGGCAACCGCATTTGCAAGGTGACTATTTTTAATATTTACGGAAAGAAGAGGAGAGAAATTTCTATAGCGCAGCGCGATTTGCACACCACCAAAATGGCTCCTTGATGCTGGCCTACCTGCTTGTTTATCCGTTGTTATGGCTCATTTCAAAACTGCCTTTTGCAGCTTTGATTAAGTTATCGGATGCGGTGGCGTGGCTGTTGGAATCGGTGATTCGATATCGGCATGATGTAGTTTACGAGAATTTAAAAAATGCTTTTCCCGATAAGCGCGATGAAGAGCGCGCCGCGATTGCTCATAAATTCTACCGACACTTATCTGATCGTTTATTCGAAACCATCAAAATGCAATCAATAACGAAGGCGGAATTATTGAATCGTGTTTCCTTTCCTGAATATGAAAAAGCAACATCGCTGGTGGATAGGGGGCAGAGTATTGTTGCGGTGATGGGACATTGTGGGAGCTGGGAAATGGCTTGTTTAGCTGCATCCGCCTTTCTTCCTGAATATTCGTTGTATTCTGTTTTTACACCCGTTGCCAACCGGTATTTTAATCAGTACTTTATTCAATTGCGTTCACGCTTTGGTATGCGGTTATATAGTATGAAGGAAATGGTGCAACACTTGCGCCGTGGTTTCGGAGAAGCATCTATCGGTATGTATGTGGCTGATCAAGGACATAGCAACCCCGACCGCGCCTATTGGCGTCAATTTCTTCATCAGGAAACTAATTTTATGACCGGTCCGGCTCGTTTTGCGCTGGCGCATCAGAGCGCGTTGGTGTTTGTTGATATACGGCAAACCGGACGGATGCGTTATGCGGTGGTACCTGAAGTACTCACAACGACCCCGCAGTTATGCTCAGAAACAGCACTTACAGATATGTTTGTAAATCGGCTGGAACAACAAATCCGGCAAAATCCCGCCGACTGGCTGTGGAGCCACAAACGCTGGAAGCACAAGAAGAAGAAATAATCAGTATTTGATTCTCCCGCCAAACTCCCGATCGAACGATTTAATATCCATCTTCAAGTAGGCGTTCGTAGCGTAATAATTGAGATACATTTCAAGATAGGCGGGATCCATATAGCCGGTTTCTGTATCCAGAATGTTGGCGTCGGTGTCAAGAACTACGAAACCGGGATAAGTTTGCTTGTTGTTGAGCAAGTACAGAGAAAGCTCGTGAATATTCCGCTTTACATCGGGCTGGTAATTAAACTGCATGCCTTTGAAAAAATGCGGTTCACGATCCTCGCAATGTAGCGAAACCGGAATGTAATTCTGGTTAATGTAGTGGGCAATTTCCTTGTGTTTAAAGACGGAATCCTCTGTTAGCTTACACCATTTACACCATTTGGCATACACATACACTAATATCTTTTTATGTTCCTGAGTTTGCAATTTCACCCCCTTTTCAATCGGTAACCAGTTAATGATGGTATCTGTATAGAATATAGCAGAATCAGCTTTCACGGGTTTAAGACCCTGATTAGCGGCTTTTAAGGTGGCCACCACCTGCGCTAACGAATCTAACTGATGCTTCATCGCAGCTTCGGCATCAGCCTTAATCTGTCGCTTACTAATACGCTTTTTCTTTTCGCGCTTGCCCTGAGGTTGCCCGGGTGAACTTTGAGCGCCTAGCAGGAAAGGCAGTAAGACCCCCGCTAGTAGCACTATAAATATGCGCTTTATCATTAATGTGAAGTTAAAAAATGCCTGAAATTCTCCACCCATCTAAATTTGAACATCACAAAAGTGATTTTAGTTCAATTAGGTCATTAATGACGTAGGTTGGGCGGTCGGTGAATCGTTGTTTTCTGGGATTAAAATAAACCTGATCGATGCCGCAGGCTTTAGCGCCCAGAATGTCGGTTTGCATGTTATCTCCAATCATCAGGGCTTCCTCAGCAGTTGAACCTGCGGTTTGCAGTGCATGCAAAAAAATGCCGGCATGAGGCTTTTGAAAACCAACTTCGTCAGAGATAAATACGTTTTTGAAGAAATGCTCAATGCCACTATTGGTCAACTTTACATACTGCACTTCCGAAAACCCGTTGGTGATAAGATGCAACGGATACTTTTGATGAAGATATTCCAGCGTTTCCATCGCATTCGCATATAACTTGGTTTTAAAAGGTGACCGTTGGGTATACGCATCGGCAATGGTTCTGGCTAATAGCTTATCGGTTACCCCGAAATAACGCAAAGAATCTATAAATCGGCCATAGCGCAATTTGTCTTTACTGATTTCACCCTTATGAAAACGGCTCCAATACTGGGAGTTGATAGCATTATATGTTTTAAAAAATCGCTCAAAGGAATCAATAGTATCATACAATTGATGTTCATCAAACAATTCTTCCAGCGTTAATCTGGAATTGGCTTCGAAATCCCAAAGGGTATGATCTAAATCAAAAAAGAGATGCCGGTACGTCTTCATGCAATTTCCTGGCAAAGTTCAATCAGAACGCCATTAGATGTTTTTGGGTGGAAGAAAAAGACCAGTTTGTTATCGGCGCCCCGTTTTGGCGCTATGGATATCGGTTGAAATCCTTCCCGTTTTAATCGTTCCACTTCTGCATCAATATCGGCCACGGCAAAGGCGATATGGTGGATTCCCTCTCCTCGTTTTTCTATGTACTTCGCTATCGTGCTTTCTTCGGAGGTAGCGCCCAGCAATTCAATTTTTGATTCGCCAATGGCGAAAAAGGAAGTCATCACCGCTTCGCTGGATACTTCTTCTTGTTTGTATGGGGGGGCACCCAGCAGTGAGGTGTAGGTGTTATTGGCTGCTTCCAGATTTTTTACCGCAATGCCGATGTGTTCAATCTTCAACATGCGACGAAAGTAGTTATTCGCCCAATAAACGACGTAAAATGAAATAGGCTGTGCTTCCCATCAGTGCAGAAGCAGGAATGGTAAGAATCCAGGCCCAAAGGATATTGATGGTAACGCCCCAGCGCACGGCCGACATACGTTTGGTTAAGCCTACACCGATGATGGAACCGGTGATGGTATGTGTTGTACTTACCGGAATGCCCAGCGCCTGAGTGGCATATAACGTAATGGCACCAGCGGTTTCAGCCGCTACACCTTCCAATGGGGTCACCTTGGTGATTTTTGATCCCATTGTTTTTATAATACGCCAGCCGCCGCTAAGTGTTCCCAATCCAATGGCCATAAAGCATCCAATCTGAACCCAATCCGGAATATGTTTCACTTTATACAGAATATGACCATTCTTAATTTCCTCTAACACCTCAACTTGCGCCCACGATGGTATGGTTTCGGGATGTGCGGAATGCGCTACAACCAATAGCGCCGCTGCAATAATACCCATCACTTTTTGTGCATCATTAGCACCATGACCTAAACTGAAGGCCGCCGAGGAAACTAATTGCAATCGCCTGAACCATCGATCAGCCTTAGACGGCGTAAATGATTTACAGGCGTGGAGAATAAGAATCGATATGAAATAGGCCAGTAACATGCCCATTAACGGCGCCAGAACAATAAACGCCATGGTGGTGTAGATTTTTCCTACATCGGCTAATACACCAAAGCCAGCCTTAGCCATAGCGGCACCGGCAAAGCCGCCCATTAGCGTGTGCGATGAACTGCTGGGGATACCGTAATACCAGGTGAATAAATTCCATGCAATCGCAGCCAATAAACCTGATATAATAACCACTAAAGTAATGGCTTCAGTCTTTACGATTTTGGAAACGGCATCAGCAACCTTTAATTCAAATCCAAACAAATGATGCTTACATAAAAAAAACACTACAGCATTGAAGAAGGCCGCCCAAACTACCGCCTGAAACGGTGAAAGTACCTTGGTAGATACCACGGTGGCAATAGAGTTGGCCGCATCATGAAAGCCGTTGATGTAATCAAACAACAACGCCAGTACAATCACTACAATTAGTAATTCCATATTAGGAGTTCTTCACAATAATCGATTCAATCACATTGGCTACATCTTCGCATTTATCGGTAGCCGTTTCCATGTTGGAAAGAATTTCTTTCAGTTTCATTACCTGAACTGCATCTTTCTCTGTTTCGAATAATTCGGCAATGGCGCCATCAAAAACGTCGTCAGCATGATTCTCAAGGCTGTTCAAACGAACAATCGCCTCGCGAATACGCACTGTAGTATCCAGACTGGTCATATTGGTTACTGCCACAACTATCTCTTTGGCCTGATCTTCCAGAATCTGCGCCAATTGTTTCATAGCTTGTGAACTTTCATCAATTCGGTACAGTGCTAACCGTTTGGCAGAACCGTGTATGTAATCTACAATATCATCTAAAGCGGAAGCCAGCGCATGTATATCTTCACGGTCAAAAGGGGTAATGAAATTCCGGCTGAGTTCAATAAAAATTTCATGCGTAATATCATCGCCCACATGTTCTAAATCGTTGATTTGTTTCACCAATTCAACGCGACGCACTGGATTAATCGTATTCGCTAACTCGTTAAAAACTTTGGCTGTAGCCTCCAGATTTTGTGCGGAACGGGTAAATAGGGTAAAGAATATTTTGTTTTTCGGAACAAAGAATGTCAGGATTTTATCGAACATGATTCAAATTTGAAACGAAGATAAAAAGGGTGTGTTAAGAATTTGTTAAGCAGATGATTGCAAGGCGCTTACATACTTTATAAATCGTCTTAATGCGATGCCAATCGATGCTTTTTAGCAGCATCCAGCGAAACCTGTACACCAATGGTAAGATTGTGATTGGATTCGGCTTTAGCGCCGTTACTTCTGATGATTAACTGGTGTAAATATCCGGCAGTGCATTTCAAGAAGCTATTCACGTGGTAGCCAATTCCAACCTGAGCACGGTTTTGATCGGGCAGTTTATAACTCACTGCCCGGCCAAAGCTGATAAAACATTCATCTGAAACGTAGACAAACCAGCCCAAATGATTTTGGTTGTGATGCGTCAGCGGAATTTCTGCCGCAATTCTGAATCGAAATCGATTAGTGAAAACATAGCCTCTTTTCGCATATGCGTCAAGGGAATTGTGTGTTTTGTGTTCAGTCCAGCGCTGTTCAAATCGTAATCGGCTTGAAAATCGAACCCTTCCCGCTTTGAAGCGCAGCAAAATTTGCTCTAACAGCCGATGCTCGTTTTCCGGAACAGCAGCAGGTAATTTCCCATAGATGAAATTCCAAACCCTTGCGTAGCCAACTGGTGCTATAGTGATGTATTCGTTTACTTTATAATCCGGAATAGCATAGAGTAAATGCTGCTGGTTGCGTTTAAATTCATTAAACCGAAAATGCGCCTCAACGTTCAGGCTAAATTTTTTATAATGTAAGTGAAGGGTTGGTGTTACCCATAGCCCGGATTGCTGCACGGTTTGCCTTGCAAAATCTTGTTGGCAGCGCAAACCAGTAGCTGAAAACACAAACAATAGAAAGGCTACTACAACACGCATATTAAAACAATGTTAAGATAAATTTAACGTTGTTATACTACCTTTCCCTCATGAAGATTAGTGTGTTAAATCATCCACCTGCTGCGCATGAGCCGGTTGTTTTCTTTCGGGATTCAGAACCCAAAACCTATTTTCTTTTTCAGGAAGGCGATCAACATTGGGTGGCAGCTTGCGGGACAGGATTCGGATTGTTTACAGGCACCGCACTTCATCCGCAAGGTACTGTTGCCGTGGTGGTGGCCGGGGGATGGGGATACCTCATTTCTTTGCAATCTCGCGCATTAATTCAAGCCTTACCTGAAAATCCTATTATCAATAGTTTAATAGTAGCACAACATCCTGATGCCATATTAGCCGGAGCCGGCACAAACATTTACCGGTTCTCATCGGATGGATGGGAAGAAAATTTGGAATGTGATGCACGAATAGACGGATTGTTTTTCACGCAACAAACCGGAGCTGTATTACAAGGTCATGCCGATGCTTTTCATATCAACAGTGATAGTCATGTCGCCTTTTCCTTCAATCTGAACACCAACGCATTGGTTTTTGATGCCGATCGTACCTTTAGAGAAATAGCGCCCGGTGAATTTGAAGAACGCAGATCGCGGCAGTATTTAACCGATAACGAGTGGGTGACGGTACATACGTTTAACTATGCTACCGAAGTACCGGTGTTGCGTTCGCGTTTGGAGGCAGAAGGCATTGCCTGCACAGTGCCAAACGAACTTACGGTTCAGTCGTATCCATTGTATTCTGTAGCTATGGGTGGGGTGCCTGTTCAGGTTCGTCGCAAAGATGTGGTGCGGGCCAGGGAAATACTTAAAGAGGGCGGTTACTTAATTGAATCTGAGCCAGTACCAACTGTGCCCGATACATCTTTTGGAGCCAACTGGCCTATTCTCGGCGGCATTCCCATTTTCTTTCGCTGGATGATTATGGCGGCCGTCACGCTGTTGGCGATTTTGGGTTATTGCGCCTGGCGCTTCACCTAGTCCGCCAATAACGCCAGAAACTCATCTTCCGTTAAAATAGAAATGCTGGGAATTGTTCTCGCCTTAGTGAGCTTGCTACCTGCCTCGGCTCCGGCAACCAGGTAGTCTAATTTTGCACTTACTCCACTTAACAGTTTTCCACCATGCTCCTCTACTAATTGCTTGGCACGATCGCGGGTGAATTGGGCCAGCGTTCCTGTAAACAGAAAAGTTTTTCCCTGTAGTTTCAGGCTCTGTGTTTGCACATCCTGTTCGCGAATCACAACATTGACACCCGCTTGCTCCAGCGTTCGCAATAAATGCCGATTACCTTCCTGCTGGAAAAAATCGTGTATGCTGGCAGCTACCTTAGGGCCAATTCCTTCTATATGCATTAATTGATCGGTATCCATATTTTCTAAATCGAAAATGCTATGGATGTGTTTCGATACATCTTTCGCCGTTGTTACGCCAACGTGCCGCACGCCCAATGCCGTTAACAAACGCCATAATGGGCGGTCTTTAGATTGCGCGATGCCATTCTTTAAATTTTCAATCGACTTTTCGCCCCAACCTTCCAGGCTTGAAATTTCATGGAATGGAAGTGCGTAAATATCAGCTATGGAATGCAAGTAGCCCCGTTGCACAAAATCGATAATGATACTTCTTCCCAAGCCTTCAATATCCATCGCGTCTTTTGAAACGTAATGAATAATCCGTTCCTCGCTTTGTGCAGGGCATTCGGCGTTATCGCAGCGCCACACCGCTTCTTCTTCGGGCTTGATGAGTTGGTTGCTACACGATGGGCAATTTTGTGGAAAGGATATTGGTTGCTCGCTTCCATTGCGCAAATCGGGCACCATACCAACAATGTAAGGAATCACCTCACCTGCGCGCTCCACTATCACCGTGTCGCCAATTCGTAAATCTTTCTCAGCAATGAAATCAGCATTGTGTAAGGAAATAGAGGAGATGGTCACACCTGACAACGCCACAGGTTCTATTTTTGCCACCGGTGTAATAGCGCCTGTTCTTCCAACCTGATAATCTACTTCCAGCAAGCGCGATTGTGCCTGACGCGCCGGAAACTTGTATGCTATGGCCCAACGGGGATGGTGTGAAGTGCTACCGCATTTTTGCTGTTGAAGCAGTTGATTCACTTTAATTACCATGCCATCGGTTTCAATAGGGAAGGTGTAGCGCTTCTGCTCCCAGGTAGCCAAAAATGCCACAACTTCATCATGAGTGTTACACAATTTCAATTCACGCCACGGCGTTACAAAACCACATTGCTGCAACAATTCAATCATGCCTGCATGTGTTTGGAATTGCTTGCCCAGTACATTGTTGCCAGTTGCATCAACGGCGAAACTGACGTGGTATAAGACCGCTTCTAATCCACGGTCGGCAGCCTCACGTGGATCTTTTAAGCGCAGTGAACCGCTGGCGGTGTTGCGCGGATTTTGGAATGGTTTCAGGCCTAGCGCTTTCCGCTGTGTATTCATCCGCTCAAAAACCTCTTTACGGATAATCACTTCGCCCCTGATTTCAATTTTGCTGATGCCGTGTTTTGAAAAAGGCGCACGAAGCGGAATGGAATGCAAGGCTCTGGCATTATGGGTAATCTCTTCACCTATAGTGCCGTCGCCCCGGGTTGCTGCACGAACCAACACATCGTCTTCGTATACCAGCGCGATACTGGAGCCGTCGAACTTAGGTTCAATGCAATAGGCTACTGTTTCTCCTTGCACCAACTCTTGCACGCGCCGTTCGAATTCAGCAATGTCTCCGGCATTGTACGAGTTCTCCAAAGAAAGCATAGCGGCCAGATGAGCCACCGCGGGGAAATCATCAGTGAGTGATTTGGCTATACGCTGTGTTGGTGAGTCAGCCGTAATACATTCAGGATGGGCACGTTCAATGGCTTCCAGCGCTTTAAATAATTGGTCGTAGTCAAAGTCAGTAATAATCGGTTCGCTGCGTACATAATAGCGCCAGTCGTGATACCGCAGCAAATCACGTAATACGGGTGCCTGATGGCTATCGTTTATCGCCTCCTGCTTCAGTAGTTGTAACATGGCCTCGGTACGCTGATGCCATTCTTGTTGTTGTTCATTGTTGTACATGAAATCATGCGTTCGACATTTTCACGTTGGCATTGTAGTTCAACGACTGGCTCACGCACCGTAATTTTCGAAAAATTATTTGGCATGATAAAAAAGATACGCCATGTTCTAGCTGGAATCCTGTTGGCAACAAGCGCTTCAGCTCAAGTTGGTCAGGTTGTTGATTCCATTAATCTCCTTAAAGGGAACAATGATGCATTGTACGCTACAGGTATTGCTTTCCATAACGGCGGGTTTTGGATTTCGGGGTCGCAAATGCCTGTGAGTCGTTTATATAAAGTGAATATGGCTGGCCAGCGTATTGACTCCATCTCCTACCGCAATGCGGGTGGTGCTTATCCTCATGAGGCACTGTATGCAGAAGGCAATTTTTTGTACGCAACCAGGTTTGGTGACGATTCATTGAAGAAATATGATCTCACAACCAAACAGGAAGTAGCTCGGTATGCTATTGGCGGGAGCGATATCTTTAATGAAGAATTTTTGGGCATGGCATCAAATGGGGATACGTTGTTCTTGTTCGGAGCGGTGTCGGGTACCAGGGCAATTTTCCTCAAGAGTAGCGGACAGGTAAAGCCATGGTCTATAACCACTACTGTCGCTCCTTTAGGTTTATTTCACCTGCCCGGAAATCAATTTTTTGTTACCGAGCGCACGGCTGCCACAGCCGACCGTTGTTACCGTATCGACAGGGCATCATTAAGCGTGATTACGGGTACTATTCAGAATTGGTGTCTTAAAGATGCCTATGGCTTAACTACCGACGGGCAGTATTTTTATCAGGTAGGTTTTTCGACGAATAAGATTTATAAAATTCAGACGAACATATTGACCCCTAATGCTGTTGAGGATCTGGCTTCACCTGTATTCCAACTGATGCCTCAGCCAGCGGTGAACATGCTAAAAATTAGAACAGGCGATGTAATGGATGCGATTAGCGTTACCGATTTAACCGGGCGTGAATTGCGACGAATGGAGAATCCAATCCGCGCTGATGAATCCTACGAAATTCAGTTAAATGATTTCAATCAAGGCACTTATGTGGTAACAGGGTTCAGCGGATTGAATAGTTGGTCCAGGATATTCGTTAAAGAATAATAGTTGGGTAAAATACGTTGATTTGTTAAAGGGGGCTGATGCCCTCTTTTTTTTATCCATTTTGCAATTGGTAAGAATCAGGTGGTTTCCTCGTTGTTTAGGATTAGGTTAATTGTCCAGGCTATTTTTCATTTCCTGTAAAAAGCCCCGAATTCGCTGTAAGGCGTCGCGTATTTCCAAATGACGCGATAAGCGAGCGCCTTCTGCTTTTAACTGTGTTTTCGCTCCTTCAATAGTAAATCCGCGGTCCTTGGTCAGGTAATGAATCAATCGAATCATTTCGATATCCTCCTTGGTAAATATGCGGTTTCCTTTACGGTCTTTTCGTGGTTTTAACTCGCTGAATTCAGTTTCCCAATAGCGAATTTGCGAAGCATTCAGTCCTAAATCCTGCGCCACTTCACCAATAGTGAAATACAACTTCTCAATTTCTTTCTCCTTATACGGCATCGTTGTTCTATTTAAAAATTCCGGCAATTGGTCGTCCCACACATCCGCTAGGTTCCTGAATATGTAAGAGTGCAGCTAATGTTGCTGCAATATCAGTCATTCGCGTTTCCGAAAAATCTTTTCCGGGTTTGATATGCCAGCCATACCAAACTAATGGGATATGGGTGTCGTAATTGTATGGACCGCTGTGTGTGGTCCCGGTAGGATAACCTTCTAAAAAGGCCGCGTCATAAACCACCTGAATGTCTCCCGATAATTGTTGGTTATAACCATTGGCGATGCGTTCTTTCAATTGGGGCTCCATCGGTGCATTACCCAGTTGCGCTAACTCTACTGCCTTCGCAATTCCGGGTTGTTGCAACAGAAATGGAATTAAGGCATCTGTTACTTTTCTGCGCATGCCATCGGCGTTCAGTTTCGACTCATTCAGATAAACCTGAAAATTGGAAAAACTTTCCACCATATTCTTTTCACCAAACCGCGCTTCTAAGAATTGATTGCACAACGAATCTAAAGAGGTGTTGATATGACCTGCCGGAACCTGGTGATACTGACTAAAGCCAACCGCATGTGAAACGCCGTGGTCTGCTGTCAGAAATAAGAGATAATTGCCTGCGCCCACGGCCTGATCTAAATACAATAAGAAATTACCCATTTCGCTGTCTAATCTCAAATAACAGTCCTCTGTTTCAATAGAGTTCGGTCCGAATTGATGACCGATATGATCGGTAGAAGAAAAACTAACTGCTAGGAAATCGGTAAAAGGACCTTTCCCAAGATGTTCATTCGCAATTGCTGCTTTTGCCATCTCAAAGGTTAAGGTATTTCCCCACGGCGTTGAGGTAAGAATGCTATATCCTTTCTTAGTAAGCTCATCTACTTTATGTGGAAAAACGGGCTTCTCTTCATTAGCAAATTTGCCTTCCCAGGGCTCATCATCATCTGTACTTTCAGCATAAGTAGTGGAGATGGTCTTCCAGTTTGATTTCAAATATTTTTCCGGCAGATGTTGATCGTTGAATTGTTTCACCCATTCTGGAAAAGGCTCCTGATAATAGCTACTGCTTACAAAATGGCCACTTTTACCATCATACCAATAGGCATGGTTGGCAATATGCCCGGCCGGCAGAATTGAGCTTCTGTCTTTTAGCGCAACGCCAATTGTTTTCGACCTGAAATTGCTGGCTAACCGCAGCTCGTCAGTGATGGTTGTCACCTTCAGATTGTTCGGTGAACATTGTCCGGTTTTGCTTTCTGCGCCTATGGTGCGGTAATGCGTGTCTGCTACACAATAGATCTCTGTTTTTTGTTGGCGTGAATACCATTCATTACTCACGATGCCATGTAAGGCCGGAACGCTGCCGGTGTATACGCAGGTATGGCCTGGCGCCGTGATCGTGGGCACATAAGGGATATGGGTGTTTTCGCAAGAATATCCGCGCGCGAGTAACTTCTTAAAACCGTTATTGCCATATCTGTCGCTGTAGCGGTAAAGAAAATCGTAACGCATTTGATCAACTACAATGCCTACAATCAATTTTGGCTTTTCGGCATTTTGAGCCGCCAGAAATAATGGGGCTATCAGCAGCAAGGAAATTATCGTTCGCATATTCAAAGGTGAGAATTTCTGTGATTTTACCGAAACAACAACATGATGAAATGGTTAATTTCGCGTCATGTTTGAAGCTGCCTCTGAGTTGATCCGGGTGCCCACGCCCTTGCAACGGTTGCCCGAGCGTTGGATCCTGGACAGAGGCGTGGAGCTGTGGCTCAAGCGGGATGACCTCACCCATCCATTGATTCAAGGTAACAAATGGCGGAAACTCAAATACAATTTGCTGGAAGCAAAGCGCCTGGGGTATCAGCAGTTATTGACTTTTGGTGGAGCCTATTCCAATCATATTGCCGCTGTAGCTGCTGCCGGAAAGTTCTTTGGGTTTAAAACTATTGGGATAATCAGAGGTGAACCTACCCCGCAGCCTTCGCATACGTTATTACAGGCTGCACAGAATGGAATGGCTATTCATTTCATGAGCCGCGATCATTACCGGTTAAAGGATGAGCCTGGTATGGTGGAAGATTTGGCTTATCAATTCGGTGAATTCTATGCGTTGCCCGAAGGAGGTACCAATGAATTGGCGCTGGAAGGTTGCCGGGAAATGATAGACGAAATTGATGTAGAATTTGATGTGGTTGCTTGCGCTGTTGGCACCGGAGGAACATCTGCTGGTATCTGGTCGGAGTTGAACGAAGGTCAGCATCTTCATGGGTTCAGCGCGTTAAAAGGAACAGATACGCTATCGGCACATATCGGGCAGTTGGCGCAATCAAGGGGTGTTCTAAAAGGTAGTTTTCAATTGCATACCGATTATCATTTTGGTGGATATGCAAAAGTTACGGATGAGTTATTGCAGTTTATGCGTTATATCCACGTGCATCACCGCGTCATGCTGGATCAGGTGTATACAGCTAAGATGCTGTATGGTTTATATGACTTAATCAGAATGGAGTGCTTCCCTAAAGGAACCCGCATTGTCGCAATACACACCGGAGGATTGCAGGGAAATAGTCATGTTATCAATTGATTTGAATCGGTTATGATGAAGAAAATCCACTACCTATCAGGCCTTACCATTAGTGTCTTTGTTGTTTTTCACTTAGTCAATCACTTCGGAGCGTTTAATGGTGCAGCGGCGCACATCGCGCTCATGAATACTTTTCGTGAGTTATACCGAAATCCAATTGTTGAACCTGCCCTGATATTGCTTTTTCTGACGCAGACTATATCTGGTATAAATCTCTTTTTAAAAATTCCCGCATCGCAACAGGGCTGGATGTTACTGAAAAAATGGAGTGGCCTGTATCTGGTTTTTTTTCTGCTGATTCACCTAAGTGCAGTGTTTTTCGGACGAGTGGTTTTGAAATTGGATACGAACTTTTATTTCGGCGTGGCGGGCTTAAATGCATTTCCGGTTTGTTTGTTCTTTATTCCCTATTACGGTTTGGCTGTAGGTAGCTTTTTTACGCATGTGGCTGCCATTCATCACAGTAAAATGCGCGCGCAACTACTGGGACTTTCACCGCAAACGCAATCAAAAATCATCATGACTATGGGTTGGTGTTTGGCTATTTTGCTCTTGTTGGTGTTGACCAATTTTGGAAATGGTTTTACAGTTCCGGCGGCCTATGCCGTACTTACCCAATGGCCTTTTTAATCAATCACCGGATGTCGTTCAAACGGTGCATGTTCATCAAATAGTTTTCTAAAGGTAATATGCGTTTTCACGATGGTACCGCCAACAGTTTCACAGGTGCGCATCATTCTGGGATTAAAATCTCCAATCCAGGTTAACTCAATCCACTTCCAGCGCTTTTTAGGCGATACCACTGCATGCGCAGCCATTACGATGCCCGCCTCAACGCCCTTGCGCTGATGGGCAGGAATTACACCAAAAACAATTCCGAAAATCCGGTCGTTGTATCCGAAATGCTGATGCCATAAGAACTTCAACTTTCCCCACCAGGTAAATCGGCCATGAACATGTTTAAACCATTGGTTTAACTCAGGCAACATAATAAACATCGCTACGGGTTCGCCTTGGTAGTACGCATACCACATCAGATAATCCACCATCACAGGCTTCATGGTTTTCAATAACTGCAATGACTGCTCCCGCGTCATAGGTTTAAAATTGTGGTGCTTTACCCATGCCTGATTATATACGGTGCGGAAGTCGACAGCATACTTTTCCAGATTACTTTTTTGGGCATGTTCGAAATGATAACCTTGTTGCAATAACCGTTCGTAAAAACGTTGGTACTTCTCCGGTCTTTCAGCCTGAATGGGCAAGCCGTAGCTGTATTGTTCAAAGTAATTTTTAAAACCGTAGGATTCAAAAAGTTGCTGGTAATAGGGCGGATTGTAATTCATCTGGTATGTTGGTGGTTGGTCAAACCCTTGGGTGAGTAATCCCCACCAGGCATTGCGCTCGCCAAAATTAATGGGACCATCCATGGCTTTCATACCTTTTTCTTCTAGCCATAATCTGGCCTTGTCAAATAATAAAAAAGCAGCACCCTGATCATTGATACATTCAAAAAAACCACATCCGCCTGTTGGTTGCCGTTCTGAAAATGCACTGCGCTCATTCACAAAGGCAGCAATTCGCCCTACTACATGACCCCGCTCATCTTTTAATATCCATCGCGACGCATCACCATGCGTAAAAAAGTGATTCTTCTTTCGATCGAAAACTTTTTGGATATCTTCAACTAGTGGTGCAATCCAATTTTTATCGTGTTGATATAGCGTAAATGGATATTCCAGAAATTCTTTTTCTGTAGTGGAATTTCCCACATGAAAAACAGACCAGGCCATAACTCGGGATTAGCTTGTTTTATGAAGACGATGCTTCTGATTCGCAATCACGTTTTCCAACGTCCAGGGCACATCCTCTTCATAAGCATGTTGCCTCCGGTCGCAAGTAAGTCGGCATAATCTGCAGCATTCCGGTAAGCAGGGGTCTGGATGAATAAAAACTTCTACCGGCCGCGGATAAAATTGATTGATGCAGTCGTCTACCACGTCAATTTCCTGATGTACTTGTTCTAAATTCCAATACCATGGAAAAGTGATGTGGCAATCTAAATGCAGGGTGCTGCCGTATTGTATCACCCGCAGATTATGTAAATCAATCCACGATGCAGCCCTATGTTCATGCAGATGATTAACGATGGGCTGAACAATGTCGACATCGGTTTCGTCCATAATCCCTACAAGCGATTTCCGCACGATACGCCAGCCTGCAAAAGCAATCATGGTTGCCGCAATGATGGCTATTGCCGCATCCAGCCAAAATAATTGCGTGAAATAAATCACCAATAAACCAGCAACCAATGCAGCAGAAGTGTAGGCATCTGTTTTTAAATGTCTTCCATCTGCCTCTAACGGTAACGAGTGTAAAGTGTGAGCGCGTTTAATCAGTATTTCGCCCATCACATAGTTGGCAATCCCGGTCAATACCACCAGAATAATACCGATATCCAAATGATGCGGTGGTTCTGGATGTTGAAGTGAAAATACCGCCTTCACCACAATTAAAATGGATGCGATGATGATGAGCATCCCTTCTAAACCGGCGGAAAGAAACTCCACCTTGCCATGACCGTAGGGATGGTCGTGATCTCGTGGTTTGGCAGAAAGCGCAATACTGAACAGTGAAAAGCAACCTGCAACAATATTGACAATGCCTTCCAGCGCATCGGCAAGAATGGTGGTGGAATGCGTGAGTAAATAAGCCCCGATTTTAATGGCTAACAATCCTAATCCCAGCGCTATGGCCCATTGCTGCGCGCGCATGGAGGCGCGCTTCTCTCTTTCTTCCACGTGATGAAGATAAAAAATCAGTTTATCGTACCGAAGCACGAGTCAGGCGGTCGTTAATCGCTCTGCCCAAACCCTCATTCGGAAATACTTCTGAAATAATCTGATCACAATCGGAAGCATCTAATTCCCGCAAGGCGTGAAAAAGTTGGCGCGCTGCTTCCTTCAAATTTCCTGTAGGAGATAATACCATGGTATCGGGTGTATATTGGGTGTGAAAACTTAACACGGCACACCGCCCGTTAAATTGTGTCAGCAATTCAGGTGGATGCCCGATGTACAATGGCTTTCGAGGCGCATAATGGGTGGCCAATTGCCCCGGTGCAAGCGGATTTGAACTCTTGTTGAGCGATAAAGTTACTTTGCCAACAACCGATTCAATAGCTTCAACAGATATACCGCCGGCTCTGTAAATCACTACCTCTTTACCTTCCATGCCTACAATAGTTGATTCTACCCCTACATCACAACGGCCCCCATCTAGAACATAGGGAATCTTGCCCTGCAATTGCTGCATAACATGAGCTGCTGTAGTAGGACTGATATACCCAAACGGATTGGCACTGGGTGCCGCCAGCGGAAAGGAGAGCATTTGCAACAACTCGCGCAGCAGCGGATGAGCAGGTATGCGAATCCCCACATGAGATAATCCCGACGTAGTGAGGTCAGGAACCAGCGCATTCTTTGGCAACAACACCGTTATTGGTCCGGGTGAAAACGCGGTCAGTAAATCGTTAAGTGGGGCTTCAATAGTAGTAGTAAGCGCGTGAATGGCTTCGCGATCTTTGACGTGAACTATCAACGGATCGAAAAACGGCCGGTTCTTTGCTTCAAAAATTTTAACCACAGCTTTTTCATCCAGCGCATTGGCCGCTAATCCATAAACCGTCTCGGTGGGAATGGCTACTACATCGCCCTGCTTTAACCAGGCTGCTGCCGTTTCAAGATTTGTTCCGGTAACCGTTTCCATTGCCATTGCGAAGAAAGCGAAATCCGCTTATTTCATCAGATAGAGAAATTGGTTGACATGTTGCCCTACAAAAGCGCCAGTGCCATTGGGGACATTGGTGTAAATATGAACCGGTTCGGAAAGGTAACTGCTTTGATAATACAAATTAGTCGTGCGCATGTAATCGTAATAGGCCGGGCTAACGTGATTCAATTCAACCAATAACCATTCATTCAAAACCTTGGTGGTATCGGCAACAGAAAACGTCATGTCTATTTGCTTCTCATTGCCGTTAAATCCGCTATCCGAAAACAATAACCACTTGCCAAAGTCGCGCACGGTGTCGGCCAGTGTTCCATCATTAGGAACACGCAACGCATTCGCGTATGCCACCGCTACCGTATCACCTAGTGAGTCAACTGCATTTTTGTAGCCGTACACCCACAAATTGATTCTATAATAATCGCGCCTCGCATAATCATCAGAAAAGGTAAAGCGATAGTGAATTTTGTTTTTACTTCTGGAAACAATTTTCGCTACACCTATTGGTATTTTTGGCGGCACGGTATCAGTTGCTGATAAACTGAAATCAGTTCCATTCGCCACTACATGATAACGATGACCCGCTCTGGCCTTTCCCGGCCAGGCGTAATAACCAAAAGTGGGGTTCGTTCCACTGGGAACGTAAGCCATCGTTCCGGCCAAAATATCGTCTTCATACAGTTGTACCTTAGCATCCGAAATACCCGGCATGGCCTCGGGAGGAATATTTCCGCCGGTGCTTTTTGTAAGATACAATCGCATGGTATCAAGGTCTGTAAAAACACTGTTAATCGTCACACCCGTGCTGTTACCGCCGATGTTGAAGTCTTTCACACAGCCACCAAACAGCAGCAAGACCGTCAAAATGATTATGTAAGTTATGCGTAACTTCATTCCAGATAAAGGGTGTAAGTAAGTGAAGGTAGAATGGGAAATAAACTTACCTGCTTTAGTTTCAGGTAGGGTGTGCCACTCTCGCTGTATTTCTCCTCGGCATATACCGCAAATTGATTGAAGTGATTGTATAAATTGTAAATGCTCACATTCACCTCGTGCTCTAATCTTTTTTTCTTTTTACGATACGTCATGCCTACATCTAAATGTTGGTAGGAGGGAAGCACATAACTGTTTCGCGAAGCATACTGCGGCAAAATATCGCGAAAGAAAGCCGGGCTTGAATTCATCGCATTATTGTCGTACCACGAGGTGTAATTTTGTATAGGTACAGTATAGCGATACCCGGTGCCATAAACAAACGCTGCACTTACTTCCCAATGCGCATTGATTTTGTATTGAACTTGCACCGCCAGATTATGTCTTCTGTCGTATTTGTAGGGATACCAATTCCCGTGATTGATCTCGCTAAACTTTCTTTCGCTCCAGGATAAAGTGTAAGCTACTGATCCGGTAATCTTTCCTGTATTGCGCGCTGCATACACTTCCATACCGTAACTTCTGCCTTCACCATTGGTATATACTTGTTGCTCCCAATGTTCGTTATCCGCACCGGCCACAACACCTTCACGGTAATCTACCACATGCTGCATCGTGCGGTAAAAACCGTCAATGCTCCATTCAAATCCTTTCGGTAATAAATGCTGCATACCGCCTGAAAAATTCCAACTGCTTTCAGGTGGTGCCAGTTTGCTTGCAGGCACCCAAAAATCATTCAACACATCGGCTGATGCGGCCGTGAGCAAATGCAAAGGTTGGTTCGTTGCCGATAGGGCACCACGCAAACGCCATCCGGTTATTGGCTGAATAATGAGGCTGATTCTCGGTAATAAACTGGGATACCATTGCTCAGCATGATAAAACCGCGCATGGCAACCCACGGTTAACTGGAACGCCTGCACGGGTTGAACCGAGGCCTCTGCAAAAGCAAATGCTGTGTATGTGGGTATCACCGCCGGCGCAAAAATGGTAGCCGATGCGGGCTTGCCCGTTACATCGCGAGTTTTGCTTCCCGTGCCGGTTTGAAACGGCGTGGCCACAAAACCCGCACCAATACTAAATTGATGCCGCTCTTTCATCTGGCGCAGCTCTGTACTTAGCGTGTAGCTGTTGATGAATGATTTCCTTTTGTAAATGTCATCGCGGTGATACTCAGATTGATCGGGTAAACTTGATTTCCAATTACTTTGATAAGTGCTTTTTGTATCTAATGCATATCGGCTAAAACTGGCGTGCTGAAACAATTTCCAATCCGCACCAAACTGATGGGTGAAATTTAATGCCACCGCCCAGTTGCTCCATTGCAAATCATTGCGCGAATTGCTGCTGGATGTATAGGTGGGCCGGGTGGTATTCCCATTTCTTGAAAACGAATAAAAATCCTGATTCGTAAAAAAACTCAACGCAAGTTTGGTACGGTCTGAAAACCGATGCACTACTTTCGCATTCACATCCATAAAATAGTAATACACCCGTCCCGAATATCCGGCTGCTTCATATTGTCGCTTCGATATGGGCCCGCTCCACAAACCAATGTAACAACCGCGCACCGATACAGAAAATGTAGTACGGCCGTTGCGTGTTAACGGCCCGTCAAGATGCAGCCGCGATGTAGTGAAACCCACTGATACTGTGCCTTTGATGCGTGCGGTATTACCTTCTGTTCCGCTTGCCGCAATGGCTGAGCACAACCTGCCACCAAAGCGCGAGGGTAATTTGTCTTTATAAAAATCAACCGATTCTACAGCATCACCATTAAATACAGAAATAAATCCATACAGATGCGAGGGATTGAAAACCGGCGCGCCATCAAATGTCATCAGGTTCTGGTCCGGACTTCCACCGCGAACAAAAATTCCCCGGCCGCCTTCGCTACCGCTTTGCACGCCGGTCTGTAATTGCAATGCGCGCATCGGATCGTGTTCACCTAAAAAGGTGGGCAACGCATTGAAATTATCTTTTGTCAGCATCAAATTACCATCGGCATGATGCTGCGCCTGAGGCTGAATTTTTTTTGCGCTGATCACGGTTTCGTGCAGCGTGTCTTGCATCGTTTTTTGTTGCGCAACCGCCACGCTTGCAACAAAAAGTAGAACAACTAATTGAAAAATATGGGCGTGCCCCCGCAGTGGTTGTAGCGTGCGCGGCTGATACAATAGTAGCGCTGGCTGCGGGGTCGCGCCTTGCAGGGCTTCGCTTCGCTTCGGTACCATTATGGCGTTGCTGATGGCACGCCATAACGGTACCGCTACTTCGTAGCGCCCTTCCAGTCGCTCACGCAACGTCGCAAAGAGTGCGTAAAGGGCGTGTGTACCAGGCATGTTTAATGACAGATAAGTAATTTCTGCTGCTGAATATGGCCATCCCATTGCAACAAAACCGTGTACAAACCTGAAGGTACATCAGCAATACTGATTTCCTTCTTCATTGGCGTAGCCAATACCACTGCGCCTAACGAATTCATCAAACTAAATGTACCACCGTCGTGTGTGATGGGCAAATGAATGATGGCATTGGCCGGATTCGGATAGATTGGCAATAATTCTTGCAAAGATGAAATTCCCAATACTACCAAACTAGTGTCTTCTGCAATCGTTCCGGTTTTATTAATAATCCAATTCTTTGGATCAACGGTGATGCTGGTGATGGCAGTTCCACTCATCGGCACCGAAAAGGTATTCACATTAGCGGTTTGTTGTAACCTGATTGTCGTATCTGCCGCACCTGTTCTTTTAACTAAATATTCCACCGGTGTTTCAAACAGCGGCGTACTGGCAGCCGCGGAAACGCTCTCATTTACACGCAACATCAAATTGCCATTGGCGAAATGATATTTAACGCTGAAAGTCGGGTAACCTTCGCCATAAAACCACTGACTGAAAAACTGCGTAAAATCGCGGCCGCTCGTGGCTTCCAGCACAGTTTTATAATCCTGCGCCGAAGCGGTACTATGCGCAAATTTTTGCTGATAATTTCTGAGAAATTGGAAAAAGATAGAATCGTTTTGCAATTCAAATCGAATCATGTGAACCATCGCGCCACCTTTATCATAACTCAATCTGGAATCAAAAATGCGATTATTAGAAGTGTCGGTAAACCAAATGCTGCCGTTAGTTTGACTCATTATACTGGTATGGGCAGCCAGCATGTGCTGCTGTGCCTCATTGTATGATTGCAAGTATTGCAGGGCCAGGTATTCGGTGTACGTGGCCATGCCTTCATTTACAAAAATATCTTTCCATGAGGCGCATGTTACATGGTCGCCAAACCATTGGTGACCCATTTCATGCGCTGTTAAAGTCATCTCAAAAAAGCCTTGGGTGGTCATAGTTTGATGTTCCATGCCACCACTCAATGGGGCCATGCAATGACCGTATTTTTCATCGGCAAAAGGGTAGGGGCCGTAAAGGCGATCTAATAATTCAAGTATAAATGGGATGCTATCAATTTGCCCTTTAAATCTGTTATACGTAGCGGGGTTGTTGTAAATGAAATTCTGTATAAACACAGAATCGCCATTGTCTAAATGGGCGTAATTATTTTTCTGCACGTATTGCGCTACTGCAACAGAAATGAGATAGTAATCAATGGGATGATGTGATTTCCATTCGAACCGTTTTTTGTTGCCTACAGGAACTACACGTTCTAAAACACCATTAGACCCCGCCAGATTCGTACTGTCGGTGGTAATAAAAACCCAGCTCGAATCAATTTTATCCTGCAAAGCCTGTTTGCAGGGCCACCAATGATAAGCGCCATAAGGTTGACTCAACGACCAGGTGGCTTGATTTCCCCATGAGGGGGAGAAGTCATTATTGAAACCATCATCTAATGCAGAAGGTAAACTAGGTGGTGTGCCACGGTAAAAAATAGTGAGGTCAACAGTTGCTCCCTGATTTAAGGTTGCGGGTAGTTTTGCGCGTACATCGCCATTATTGCGTGTATAACCCAGCAATTGGCCTTGGTACACGATAGAGTCGATGGTGAGGGTTTGATATAGTTCAAAAGCAAAAGAATCTAGCGTAGTACTGATAACGGTAGCTACGGTGCGTACGCTGCCGCTGATGGCGGTAGTGGTGCGTTCTACATTTACATTGAGATGGTGGAATTTAACATCGTAGCCTTCTTCTAAAGCGCGCTGTGCGGCTGAGGCTACTGGCTTCGCGCCGGTAAACTGTTTAAGATACGAACAGGATTGCGGGGTTTCAGCATTTACCTTTTCAGTAGAAAAGATGCCGGTTAAAGCCAAAAGAAAAAGCAGTTTTTTCATACTTTATTGATTCGATTTTGGTGCCAGGCGGACCACCAATCCATTCATGTCGTCGTGAATTTTAAGCTGGCATCCTAAGCGACTATTGTTTTTTACAAAAAAGGCCTGGTCTAGCATGTTCAGTTCGTCATCAGTTGGTTCATGTAATGGGTGATTGCTTTCTACATACACCTGGCAAGAGGCGCATAACGCCATGCCACCGCACGTGCCTTCAACATCCAGATCGCTGGCTTTGCACAGCTCCATAACACTTAAATTCATATCAGTTGGCGCTGCTAACTCATGCGCTACACCTTCGCGATCAATAACGGTAATCAATATGGTATCCATGATTAGAATTCGGGAATTCCCGATACGGTGGTGTATTTAAATTGACGTTTTTTATCGGGGTGTACGATTGAAAATGCTGATTGCATCATCAACGTTGCCTCGTGAAATCCGCATAAAATTAATTTCAACTTACCCGGATATTCGTTGATGTCGCCGATGGCGTAAATGCCCGGGATATTCGTGCTGTAATCGAACGTATTCACTTTAATCGCCTTTTGTTCAATTTCCAGTCCCCAATCGGCAATAGGACCTAGTTGCGGTGATAAACCATAAAGGGGAAGCCAGTAATCTGTAGGTACTTCAATTAATTGACCAGCATTTTTCTTTACAGTAATAGTTTCAAGAACGGATGTACCCGAAACAGCGCTCACTTCAGCTTCTGTTATCAATTGAATCTTTCCCGATGCCGCTAAGTCGGTCACCTTTTGCACAGAATCCAAATGGCCACGAAATGTATCCCGACGGTGAATCATCGTTACCTTTTCTGCCACATCTGCTAAGAAAATCGTCCAGTCAAGGGCGCTATCTCCACCCCCTGAAATGCAAACTTTTTTCCCGCGGTATTTTTCAGGCTCACGAACCATGTAATCAATACCGTGATCTTCATAAACGTCTAATCGTTCAACAGGTGGTTTCTTGGGTTCAAAACATCCCAACCCAGCAGCAAGGGCAATAACAGCGGCTTGTACCTCGGTTCCTTTGTTGGTTACTACTAGAAATTTTCCATCCTCCAAACGATTGATTTTTTCAACGCGCTCACCCAAAGTAAAACCCGGTTTGAAGGGTTTAATTTGTTCCATTAAATTATCAATCAAATCGCCGGCTAATACCGAGGGATAACCCGGTATATCATAAATTGGTTTCTTGGGGTATACCTCGGTGAGTTGACCACCCGGCTGTGGTAATACATCGATGAGGTGACACCTCAATTTCAACATGCCGGCTTCAAACACAGCGAATAATCCAACAGGACCAGCGCCTATAATAACGATATCAGTACTAATCATGAATTACTTAATAAAATGCGATATGAATTTAGTGAGGTCCTTTTTGTAAACCGGGTGTTCATTGCCAAGAATGTTAACTGCCAGCGAGCCGGTGCAATTTCCCACAAGCCCAATAATTTCAACCGGTGTTTCCTGATAAGCTAATAATGAAGTGATAGAGAGCACGGCATCACCGGCACCTACACTATCTTTTACGGATGTGGCAAAAGCCGGCGTGTGGAAACTCTTTCCATCTTTATAAAACATGGAGCCACTGGCACCTAGTGTAATTTGAATAAGCGGACAGTTGGAAATTGAAGCCAGTTCTTTAACCAGCGATTCAATGCTGCCGTAGGCATCACCAAATGGCAGCCTCAATTCTTTTTCATCTATCGAAATGTAGTTACAGCGGCGGTACTTGGTGATGTAATTAAATCCGAAATTGTTGGAATTGGTTTGTGCATTGATGCACAAATATTTTCCGGATTGCTCCAAAAAACGAATGATATTCGGTGTAATCAAACCGTGACCAAAATCGGCCACCATAACCAAATCAACTTGATCAATAGTTGCTTCCAACTGCTTGATAATTGCAGCCTCAAGCTCACTATCGATATGCTTATCGTTCATGAAGGTAACTTCAAACAATTTTAGATTCAGGTAGGTATCTAGATATCGCCGCTTGGTATTGGTGGGGCCATCATTGCGATAAAAGAAATGGGGTTTTACGCTTGGCGACAATTTACTTTCAATGAGTTCCTGTTGCGGATTTTCCGTACCTAAAACGGTCATCATTTCTACCCGCTCAGCATATTGATCCAGATGATTGGCGATGGCCAGAACGCCGCCAGCATACGAAACACCACTTCTGTAGATGGTAGATATGGTAGGCGATTTAGATGATTTCCCTAAAGGTGTGCAGGTGTGATACTCATCTATGATGGTATCGCCAATCACCAAAATCTTCAATTTGCTGAGCCGGTCAATTTCACTAATGACCTGATCAACCGTAAAGCGCTGCTTGAAATCTTCCAAAAACCGCTGAACCTGATCGCTCAATTGGCTGAAGTGGCTGTTAATCAACTTACTGGAAGAAAATGTGATATCGTCAGTGATGAATAATTGTCCTCCCGCGCTTTTTACCGCTTCTTCCTCCCGGCTGATGTTGTTCGTGAGGTCTTTAGACTGGTCTTTGTAATCTGGACCTTTTACATAAAAATCGGGTCGCAACTGCCCAATGGGCTCAATAGCGGTCGGGAAGTTGTTAATGCATACATAATCAACGCATTGCAGCGCAGCAATAGCTTCTGCTCGTACCTGCTCAGTAAAGACGGGTCTACCAGGGCCCTTGTTTACAAATTTGTCCTGCGTGAGGGTTACCACCAATACATCGGCAATTCTAGCGGCCGATTCGAAATGCTTCATATGACCAGGGTGGAGTAGGTCGAAGCAACCGTGGCAATGTGCAATGGTTTTTCCGGCCTGCTTGAGGCTGGCGCTGATCTTGGCAAGGTCTTTGAAAGGGATGATTTTCTGATTGTTAGCTGAATGCATAAGTTGTTGGCCCCAAAGAAGGTAGAATTTGTGGAAACCGGGTGCGAATTTCATAGAAATTTGACAATTGTGGGTAGGAAAACTATATTCGCGCGACAAACCGGAAGTGTATCCTTAACAAATAGGTCGATTATTGTAAAAAGTTACAACATTAAACATTGATTACTAATAGCGTGTTTTCTCAGAAAACCGGAGCAGATTGCTCTGGTAAACTTGTGGTAACCAGTTCTTCCGGTACACCCAAAGGTATTCTCAATCAAGCATCAAATCGTCATAAGATGAAAACGTTTACAAACCGTTTTTTCGCAGCATTATTTTGTTTAACGGCTTTGGTTCAAGGGGCTCAGGCGCAAAGTAACTCGCTGATTATATTCAAGGATGTTACCGATATGTCGAGACTGAAACTCAATATATGCGATAACACGGATACGGTAACGTTGTACATCGGCAACAAAACGGGCACCAATCCAATCACCAATATCTCGGTTCCGGTAACCTTTGGCCAGGGGGTACACTACGCCAGTCAGGTGTTTATCACCGACTCGCTGAATGGTACCTCTCCTTCGGCAGGGTATTCGGTAACTTCGTCCGGTACCATTTTCGCACCTACGTTCACAGTAACCGGTCCGCTGCCCGGCGGCGGCATGCCTAATGGTGTATCTCGCTATTTGAAATTTTTGGTGAAAGGCGATTGTGCGATTTTTGATGCTATTGGTAATCCTATATATAACGACTATAAACTAAACTTCCGTATTGGTGCTACATCATATATAAATAGTGACGTATCTCAGCAGGCTTATAACAACGCATTCCAAATAACCAATATTCCACTTCCTACTTGGCAATACGGACAGAGTGTAACATTCCAGTCTGGTACGGTAACTTGTCGTCAGTACTGGTTACAAAATACCTCGGCTACGGCGGGCTTCGTTCGTAATCTTCGTTTGTATGATTTGCATACCCCTGGACTGCAGGTTGTAAGTATCGGTATTGCTAAAACCAGCGGTGGCGCTCCGGTTAACCTCACTTTAAGTAATGTAGGTGACACCACCTTTGCTGATGCTGCGGCAGCACAATTTATCGCTGCAGGCTTTGGAGATTCTTTAGGACCCGGCCAGCGGGTTTATGTTACAGAATGTATTAATGCATCTGGATTATGTAGCCCTGCTACCTTTAATAGTACTATTGGTTTCCGGTGGGGCTTCTGTGAATTTGGCCCTTGTCAGGATGAAATTAACACCGCGGTTGCCAACGTAACTGTGGGCACGCCAAATGTAGTGAGCGCCCCGGATGCTGCTTCTGTCTATACTAAATGCTATGGATCCGTTTCAGATACTCAAGTTGTATACCTCACTAATAACGGAGGAGCAGATGCACGTTCCGTGTCGTACTCGTTGAGCATTGGCGCTAGTTCGTTTACTACCTTCATTAATGGCTCTTTTCAAGCCGATACTGGAACTGGATATTTTAACATTACGCCGACGTTGACGGTATTCAATTCCGATACATCTATTACCAATTGCTTCGGAAGTACAGTTTACAAAACAGCAACGGGTACCTTGCCTGTTGGAAGAATTGGTGCTGGACAAACTATTCGTATCCGTTTCCGCACTAGAAACTGCTGTCCATCCGGCGGATGTGGCAGATATGTTTTTAATGAATGGAGTGGTTCAGGTACTTTTGTAAGTGCTTGTAGTGGAGCGCCAACCGGCTTCACCATCTATGGCTTGCCAGCTACCGTTATCGACTTGGCTGCGAAATATGCCGGCACCTTCAATTACAATGCATCCTCTTCATATACTATTCCATGGACGATCACCAATACTGATTATCAGTATTGGGGCACTGATGCTAATGCGCAATGGGTAGTAGTGGCCACTTTGCCAACTTTCTTCTCATTTGCCAATAATCCAGGTGATGTTTATTTAACAAACAGTACTGGTAGCACTACTTACAATCCATCTGTGGTAACGGTTTCTGGAAATACCGTAACGGCCAAGTTTGATTTCCCTATTCCTTTCTCAATGAAGAACGCCAAGTTCTACATCAAAACAACCACAGCTGCTTGTATTCCTGCGGCATGTTCTTCGGTGGTTTATGACTATCTGGCCTGGTCAGCTTTCTATGTGCCAGATAAAACCTGTGCATCTCCTTGCCGAATTCCGGTAGAATGTCTGAACACGCGTGTTCGGATTCAAAAGTTCTGTGGCGGTGGGCCAGCTTGTGCCTGTCCGATCACGAATTTCTATTTTAATCGTATTTCGAGGGGCTTGCCAGATAATAATAATGACGGCTTGCCAGACGGAGCAACTTTAGACTCGTTGCGTACCGATCTTACCCGCGCTATGTATTTTGATACACTGCGTGCTGTGATGGATGCCACCTCAACTGCCAACGGCTTAAGTAATTTCTACGGCAGGGTACAACTGGATAATGCCAACTATCTCCAGTATTTAGGAGGAACCGCTACGATTACTGATGTATCATCCGGCAATACGTATAGCTGTCAGTTGCCAGCGCCAACCGTTACAACGGCTGGAACAACATATACTTATGAATGGAAAATTAATGCGCTGACAGTTAGCGCATGCGCCCCAGCTATTCCAGGTGGTTATGTTTTTGATAATAACGATAAAGTGGTCATCCGTCCGCTTTGGCGTGTAAATAGCAATGGCCCATGGTACACCGAAATTCAGGGGGATGTGTTGCCATCTGGAGTTTTCTCCAGCAATGCAACATCATCTGGTTTGTCGTTTAGCGACTGTGGCTATTTCGGTCAGTACAGCATTGTAGGATATGCTATCGACCAATACACCACTACCGGACAAGTTAACATCAATGCTTGTGGAACAGGAACGATTGGTACATATTTTAATTATTACACCTTCCAGGGCAACGCAGGTGAAAATACGTTTCCTTATGAATATCGTGACTGGATGCACCTCAGCGCTACTACACTAGTAGTTCCTGCAGGTTATCAATACGTTCCAGGCACTTCTATGATTCATTATTATAGAACAAGCGGCGATGATTTATATACCCAAATCGATCGTCCGATCACGCCTACATTATCTGTTTCTGGAACAGATACCGTTCTAAACTACAACTTGAACGCAGCCTTCACCGGTACAGGTGGTGCGCTTCCATATAGTGATGATGGTTGGTCATTCCGAATTGATGCACAGGTGAAAGCGCTGAATTGTGCTACGGCAGATCAGTACAAGAATTACCAGTGGAGTTATACTACAGCGCCAACAGCAAATCAACACATCATTGCTGGCTCGCCATATTACGGTACCTATAGCGGCTATCATTATTTGTACCAGTATAGTCCGTCTTTAAGTATTAATCCAACGGCTCAAACTATTTTAGGTGTTCAGCATCAGGTACAGTGGCAATTCCTGGTTCAAGGTAATAATGGCGTAACTTCTCCAAACACATGGTTTACAATTGCCAGCCCCGATACTAATCAGATTAAGGTAGTGAGCGTATACGATGTAACTGGTGCACCAACCTTGATTACAAAAGATGCCGCTGGTCTTTACCGTATCGGTACTTTGGCCGGTGGAGCACCGAAATCAATCGTCGTTAATGCTTACTATAATAGCTGCGGCCAGCAATATTTGAACGTTGTTGCTGGTTGGAATTGTACCGGTTATCCGGCAAGTCTGTCAGCTTATCAGGCTACTTGTACACCTGCTTATAATACATTATATGTTAATCCGGTACCGGCAAAAATTCAGACCAATATCGTTGAACAGCCAGGATCTAAGGTGGAATTATGTGATACTTTCTACTATGGCGTTCAATTGGCAAGTGTCGATTATGGCAGGACTTTCAATAACTTTATTGACGTATTTATTCCATTAACCGGTGTATATCCGATTCCGGGCTCTTGGCAAATTAAATTCCCGACTTCCGGAACTTATGTAACTATTGCTGATCCAACTTTAGCTTCGATAACGCCACTTGGTAAGCGTTATACCATTAATACAGATGCCTTGGTACCGTATTTGGCTACCTATGGATTAGACAATGGATTCGACACTGATACCAACTCGGTATTTGTACACTTCAAGGCAAGAACAGACTGTGGCTATTTATCAGGAAGCCGTGTGTTGTTCCGTGGCCGGGCAAAAGATTTGTGTGGGCAGAATTTACGACCTGCACTGAATTCAACTAATAAAGTTCGTATTAAGACAATTGGCGCTGATCCGCTGCAAAGTTTCGCGGTGCGTGTAGTGCCTGGAAGCTTCATTCCATGTAACGATTCTTCAACTAAGGTTACTGAGATTATTTATAATACGGGACCTTTTGCAACCGACTCATTTACTAAGCTGATTGTGGACTTAAATCCTGGACTAAAATATGTACCGGGAACCGCTTCAAATCTTTCTGAACCTATAATTGACACCTTGGGTGGAGGCGTAGTTCGTTTAACATTTACAGTTCCTGCTGGATTAACAGTAAACGATTCGATGTTAGTTTACTATAATATCAAAGCAGTTGACTCTGGCTTTAATTATCAATTCCATTTCGTTACTAAGATCCTGAACGAAATAAAAGCCGTATGTATCAGTAACGGTGATACCTGTGATCTATCAGAAATTACCGGTGAATTTGAACAGGATTTATCCGTAGGTACACCTAAGTTATCGATAAGCAACATTGTTGCGCATTCTGAGTGTAACCCCCCAACAGGCGAAACTGTATTCCTGGATTACGATATTTACAATGCTAATATCGCTACCAGCAATGTGCTTCCTATTAATGCCAATCTGTGGTGGGATGCCAATAATAATAACAAGGTAGATGGGCCAGATATTAAGGTAGGAACTTATCAGATTCTGGGCTCCATTGATTCTGGTACTACCCGACATGTTTCTTCAATCTATACTGTTCCTGCAGCGCAATCCTGCAAGTTGATTCTTTCAATCGATAGTTTCACTTCGGCATGTTTGCCATTGAGAATAGATACCCCGCTCGGACCACTGAAATTGGAAAATGCCGGCGATTCTATTTTTGCATGTAATAATGCAACATCAAAATTGGGCTGTAATGCTGGCGGTTCAGGGGCTATCTTCGGATATACCTATTCTTGGTCAGCAATCGGTGCGGCGCCGTTAAGTGCATTAAGTTGTACGAATTGTGCTAATCCTACCTATACTTTCCCAACCAATAATACCGGTGCCAACTTAGTTTATAAATACATCCTGACTACAAACCGTGGTATTGCGGCTTGTCAGAATAAGGACACTGTAGTTGTTACGGTTTATCCTGCAACAACAGTTTCCATCAGTTCTTTGGATACCAATTTGTGCTTGGGTCAATCTACGAACTTAACTGCAACAGGTACCCCTGTAGGTGGATCTTATCAGTGGAATCCGGTTAACTTTATGACACCGGCAGCCGGTAATACGGCGCTGGTAACCGTAAACCCACCAGCTACACAAACGTACGGGGTTACTTATGTGAATAATGGCTGTTCATCTGTAGCATATAAGACAGTGAACGTTTATCCAAACGTTCAAGCCGAAGCTGGCCCAAATCAAACCTATTGTTTGCCAGTAAGTACTACAATTACTATTGGCGGTACGCCAACTGCTAGTGGAGGTTCTGGTAACTTCTCGTATAGCTGGGCTCCTACAACTAATCTAAGCAATGCTACTATTGCAAATCCAACTGTTACTGCAGTGGCTATGAATACGGCTTATTATGTGACGGTTACAGATAATGTATCCGGATGCGTAGCTGTAGATTCAGTAAGGATTATCATTAATCCAAGTGCTTCAGTAACCATTGCCTCTACAGATACCGACTTGTGTGTTGGACAGAATACAACGCTCACCGCAACAGGAAGCCCTGCCGGTGGAACTTATCAGTGGAATCCGGTTAACTTTATGACGCCGGCTGCAGGAAATACCGCAGCAGTTACGGTTGCACCACCAGCTACACAAACTTATGGAGTTACTTATACCCTTAGTGGATGTTCGGCAACTGTATATAAAACAGTAAATGTTTATCCTGCGGTCTTGGCTGAAGCAGGTCCAAACCAGACTTACTGTTTGCCTGTTACAACTACTGTTACCCTTGGTGGTAGTCCAACTGCCACTGGTGGATCTGGTAACTATACTTATACTTGGTCGCCGGCTACCAACTTAAGCAGTACATCTGTTGCTAATCCGACAGTAACGGTTGGTGTTACGAATACATTGTATCTGTTGACCGTAACTGATAACGTTTCGGGATGTACTTCAGTAGATTCTGTTCGGTTGATAATTAACCCATCTGCTTCTGTAACAATTGCCTCGCCAGATACAGAGTTGTGCGCTGGGCAATATGCAACATTGACAGCAACAGGTGCGCCGGCTGGCGGCACTTATGCCTGGACACCAACCTCTTTCTTGAGTCCGGGAGCAGGTAACACAGCCGCGGTTACGGTAAATCCACCGGTGACGCAAACCTATGCGGTAACATATACTTTAAGCGGATGTTCAGCCGTTGCTTATAAAACAGTAAATGTATATCCGGTTGTACAAGTAGACGCCGGACCTAATCAATCTTATTGCTTGCCAATTGGCAGTACAGTAACTATAGGTGGAACTCCTACCGCCAGCGGCGGATCAGGAAACTTTACTTATTCATGGTCGCCAACTACTAACCTAAGCAATGCTACAGTGGCAAATCCTACCGTTACGGCGGTAGCTATGAATACGGTATACTATGTAACCGTTACAGACAATGTTTCCGGTTGCTCAGGGGTGGATTCTGTTCGGATTATTATTAATCCTTCTGCATCTGTATCGATTGCATCACCTGATACGGATATTTGTCAAAGCCAATCATCTGTATTGACAGCTTCAGGTTTGCCTGCGGGCGGAAGTTACAGTTGGAATCCAACTGTAGGCATGACTCCTGTTGCGGGCAACTCGGCTTCGGTTACTGTTGCGCCTACAGCCAATCAATGTTATCTGGTAACCTACACTGCAGCTGGCTGTTCGGCTACTGCAACAAAATGTGTGAATGTATATAGCTCACCAATCGCAGATGGTGGTCCGGATAAAACGCTTTGTCCTAATATTCCTAGTGTTCAAATTGGAAATCCGGCAACTGGAGGCTCAGGTTCTTTCACATATAGCTGGGCTCCAGCAGGAACGCTGAGCAACGCTACGGTTGCACAACCAATTGCATCGCCGGCTGTAACAACGAAGTATTTCGTTACGGTTACTGACAATATTAGTGGATGTACCAATATTGATTCTGTAACAGTAACTCGCAACCCGGCTCCTTCAGCAGATGCGGGTCCAAGTGTTTCTATCTGTCCGGGAGGTTCCGTTCAATTGAGCGCTACCGGAGCTGGAGTTGGTGGAACTTATCAATGGGCTGCTGATCCAACTTTGTCGGGCACTACTTTCTGCTGCCCAACAGCTACTCCTACTGCTTCAAATACTACCTATACTGTAACCGTAACAGATATTAACGGATGTACGGCTTCCGATACTGTTCATGTGCGTATCAGTAGCGGTTTGAGTGTAAGTGTGCCTGACTATGAATTATGTGAAGGCCAAAGCACGGTAATCAGTCCGAACCTGTTCGGTTCAAACTACCGTTATTTATATAGCCCGGGAATCGGCCTATCTTGCATCACTTGCGCGCAGCCAACTGTTGGCCCGGCAACCCTTTCGAATATTTATACAGTCAGAATTACCGACACGGTAACGGGCTGTAGCGGAACTGATACGTTTACAGTTATTGTACATCCTAAGCCACGGGCCGATTTCTTTGGCCAGCAATTATGTCAAGGGGATACAGTTCAATTCACGGATCACAGTACTTCAGTAGATCCAATTAACCGCTGGCATTGGAATTTTGGAGATTCTACTTTCGTTGATGATACCTCCAATATTCAGAATCCGCGTTATGTGTATAGAACTTTCAATGCACACGATGCGTCATTAACAGTCTATACTATTTACGGATGTATCGACTCATTCCATCTGCCGGTATACAGCTTGCCTCCGGTAACACCTTTTGCTGGAAATGATACTGCAATCGGACCAGGTGGAAGCACCATTTTGGGTGCAACCGGTGGTACTTCATACATATGGGCACCAAACAGCAGCCTGACCAATTTCAATACGGCGAATCCGACGGCATCTCCATCTTTTACAACAACCTATACCGTTACTGTTACCAACGACTACGGTTGTAAAGGAGTTGATTCTGTTGTTGTTTATGTATTGCCATTGCCTAATGTAACTGCTGGTCCGGATACCTTCATATGTGTTGGCAATCCGGTTCGTTTGCTAGGTGGAAGTTCAACACCTGGAGTTACTTTACAGTGGATACCAACAACCTTCCTTGACTCTCCTAAAATTGCGCAACCGGTGGCGTTGCCGACTTTCCCGGGAGTATATCAATATGTGCTTCAGGTGAAAGGTACCTATGGTATCGTGAATTACGATACGATGACGCTAACTGTATATCCTAATCCAGTAGTGACAGCATCAGCCGATTCTTTAAGTATATGTGGAAGCGCTAATGCTGTGTTTAACTTCAATTCGAATGTAGGAGGCACTACTTATGCATGGACCGCTTCTAACGGCATGTCGGGTACCGGTAATATCAATGTAGCATTGACTAATAGCGGCATTGTTGATTCTGTTGTACGCTTTACAGTAATTGGTACATCACCAGGTGGTTGTGCGGATACTGTGCAGGTGCAGGCTCGAGTTAAGCCAAATCCAGTTTTAACGGCTAACGGTTTCCCAAGTGCTATTTGTAGTGGTTTTGCATATACAGGGTCTATCACATCTACTGTGACAGGCACTAATATTTCATGGACAGCCTCTAACGGATTGAATGGAACAGGTGGAACAATAAACCAGATAATAAATAATCCTGGCGCAAGCCCACTTCCGGTTGTGTTTACCTTTATCGGAAATTCCAATGGATGTTTGGATACGGTGCAAACTACCGTTACTGTAAACCCATTGCCTCGGGCGGATGCCGGTGCTGATGTCTCTGGCCTTACAGCCTGCGGAAGCGATAGTGTTCGTATCGGTGGAAGCCCTACCGCAAGTGGTGGCGTGCCTGCTTATACATATAGCTGGAGCCCAACGGCGGGATTGACCAACCCGACCATTGCAAATCCTTATGTAAAAAATCTTGGTGCTAACACATCGTTCACTGTTTTGGTGACCGATGCGAATGGCTGTACTGCAACTGACCTGATGAATGTTTCCGTTTCAGGTAGTACGCTGGCTGTAAATATTACGATATCAAACGGCTCATCTTCTTTCTGTGAAGGAAGTGGTGCCACAGTTGATTTGAACGGAATTGTTACTGGTGGAACGCCTGGTTATACCTACCGGTGGACCCCAAGTGCTTTCCTTGACGACTCAACTGCTGCAACTGTTACTGCTAGTCCTAATGTTGCCGGTTCCTATCCTTACACATTAATTGTTACAGATTCGAAAGGATGTCAAGCCTCTAGAACGCGCACAATTACTGTTAAACCGCTCCCTCATCCAACAATCAACGGTTTGGATTCGGTTTATTGTGTAGGCATCACTTCGGTAGCACTCAACGGAACACCTGCTGGTGGAACTTGGAGCGGACCGGGCGTGGTTGGAAGCACTTTCCGGCCTAATCAAATAGGTGTAGGTGTTTATACAATTACCTATACAGTTACTGTAAATGGATGTACCCACGATACATCTCAACAAGTTCGCGTTTCAGGCAATCCGGTGATTACCATTTCTGGTTATAATCCTTCTTATTGTACAAACGAACAGGTTGACACGTTTATCGGTTCACCTACCGGTGGTACCTGGAGTGGATTAGGAATTGATCCGGCTACGGGCATATTTAACCCGGCACTGGTAAATGTACCCAATGGAATTTCCAGAAATATTGATATCGTATATCACTTCCCTAATCCTGGTTTCTGTAGCGATTCCACACGGGTTACAATTACAATAAATAAAGCTCCGACGATCAATATTGGTGTATCTAAAGATACCATATGTGTAGGTCAGCCGGTGACTTTATCGCCGAACTTCTCTGCACTGCCTCCTGCGGCCAACATCCGCTGGTATGATGTGAATGGAACGTTTATCACCAATAGCATCAATCCGATTGTCGTAAATCCAGTGCGTCCTGATCATGGATATTATGCGGTGATTATTACCCCAGCGGGATGCTCAAATGTCGATACAGTTTCTATTCACGTTAATCAACGTCCTGTAGCAATTGATGATTTGGATAGCACGTGTGAAGGATTTACGAAGTTGAGTGACGTGGTAGCTAATGATACTGATCCGGAAGGTGATGCGAATAAGGTTCGCGTGCTTACGGTAAAGCATGGTACTGTTTCTACTGATACGGTATTGAATCAGGTTAGCTACACGCCGGCTTACGGTTATTTTGGTAATGATACCATCACTTACGAAATCTGTAACCGTCAATGTCTTGCACAGTGCGATACAGGTACACTGTTCATGAAAATTTGTCCGCAGAATGAGCCTCCTGTCGCAGATAGCATCGTCGTTTATACCCCTAGAAACACCCCGGTTCCAGTAAATGTTGGTTCTGCAACAAGCGATCCGAATGGTGATCCAATGACTTATACTTATGGTACACCTAGTTTGTTGGGTACTACAGTAACAGTAACTGGTAATGGAACAATTATTGTAACACCGCCATTGAACTATGTAGGTGACATTTCAATTCCATATACTGTTTGTGATCAGTCGATTTATCCTGTAAACGTATTGTGTGCAACATCTTACATTGTTGTACATGTTACAAATCCGGGCGATACATTGGTGAATCATGCGCCAGTAGCAAATAATGATTATGCTACTGCGGTAAATCAGACCCCTTTAACGATTAATGTTAGGTCTAATGATTTCGATCCAGATGGGGACAATCTTACACTTCCTCAAATTCTGAGTTCAACTGGCGGAACCGTTTCAGTGAATAGTGATGGAACGCTAAAATTCATCGCACAGTTGTTGCCTGCAGGTATTTGGTATGATACAGTAACTTATCGTATCTGCGATACGCTTGCTGCACATAATCCTAAACCATTGTGTGATATTGCTAAAGTGATTATCACCATCAACAATGTGGACACTACGCCTAAAAACCGTCCACCGTTTGCTGCTGATGACTATGCTACAATAGCTGAGAACACAACAATAAATATTCCAGTTAAGAACAACGACAGTGATCCAGATGGTGATTCGCTGGGAACACCAACAGTACTTACTGCTCCAGTTCATGGAACTGTTAGCTACGGACCAAACGGTACCTTCGTATACACGCCGGATCCGTTCTATCATGGTCTTGATAGTTTCTTCTATCAGGTATGTGATACACTAGCCTCGCTTGATCCTAAACCACTTTGCGATCAGGCTTGGGTTCATATTACTGTTAACCCTGCCAACGAACCACCAACTGCTGATACGATTCGTTATACGGAATTCCAGAACAAGCCACATGATGTAAACATCCTGTTGGCAGTTAGCGATCCGAATGGCGATCCGTTGACTGTGACAGTTGGTACACCAAGTGACCCATCTGTAACGTATGTGGTAACGGGTAACGGAGCGATTACAGTAACAGGTACCACACCTGGAACTTACACCATACCATACTATGTATGTGATAACTCGCCGTATGTGGTGCATACGCTTTGCGATACGAGCGTGATTATTGTGACTATCCTGCCAAGCGGTGATACGGTGAATAACCATCCTCCGGTTGCGAACAACGACTATGCCACTACGAACAGCACCACAAGTCCTGTAGTAGTGAATGTACGCGGCAACGATAGCGACCCTGATGGAGATGCGTTGACAGTACCGGTATTGACTGGTCTGACATCAACAACTTACCCTGGTACATTCAGTGTAGACGCGAGCGGCAATGTGGTGTTCACGCCATCGCCAAGCGTACTGCCAGCGGGTATCTATGTAGATAGCGCGCAGTATCAGATATGTGACATTACCACGAAGGCGCCACAACCATTGTGTTCAACAGCATGGGTAGTGGTGACGATTAACACGGTAGATACCCCATCAAACCGTCCACCGGTAGCTGTAGACGACCATGTGAATACGCCTGAAGGCACACCAATTACGATCAATGTACGTGGCAACGACAGCGATCCTGATGGAGATAGCCTGACTATTCCTACACTGGTGACAACAGTAACCAACGGTACATTGACCCAATTGCCAAATGGCGATTTCAACTATGTTCCGAATCCGTTCTTCCATGGTGTAGACAGTTTCTTGTATACAGTATGCGATACATTATCAGCGAACAATCCACAGCACTTGTGCGACCAGGCATGGGCTTACATTACAGTAGATCCACGCAATGAGCCACCAACAGCGGATACGATTCGTTACACGGAATTCCAGAACAAGCCACATGATGTAAACATCCTGTTGGCGGTTAGCGATCCGAATGGCGATCCGTTGACTGTGACAGTTGGTTTTCCAAACAGCCCTACAATTACCTACGTGGAAACGGGTAACGGAGCGATTACAGTAACAGGTACCACACCTGGAACTTACACCATACCATACTATGTATGTGATAACTCACCGTATGTGGTACATACGCTTTGTGATACGGGTGTAATTATTGTGACTATCCTGCCAAGCGGCGATACGGTGAATAACCATCCTCCGGTTGCGAACAACGACTATGCCACTACGAACAGCACCACAAGTCCTGTAGTAGTGAATGTACGCGGCAACGATAGCGACCCTGATGGAGATGCGTTGACAGTACCGGTATTGACTGGTCTGACATCAACAACTTACCCTGGTACATTCAGTGTAGACGCGAGCGGCAATGTGGTGTTCACGCCATCGCCAAGCGTACTGCCAGCGGGTATCTATGTAGATAGCGCGCAGTATCAGATATGTGACATTACCACGAAGGCGCCACAACCATTGTGTTCAACAGCATGGGTAGTGGTGACGATTAACACAGTAGATACACCATCAAACCGTCCACCGGTAGCGGTAGACGACCATGTGAATACGCCTGAAGGCACACCAGTAACGATCAATGTACGAGGAAACGACAGCGATCCGGATGGCGATAGCCTGACGACACCGGTAGTGGTAACACCACCTACACAGGGTGCAGTGAGCGTAGATGCAAATGGTAATGTGGTGTACACACCAAATCCATTCTTCCATGGCTCAGATAGCTTCCAGTACAGCGTATGCGATACGTTGTCAGCGAACAATCCACAGCACTTGTGTGACCAGGCATGGGTATACATCACAGTAGATCCACGCAACGAACCACCAACAGCTGATACGATTCGTTATACGGAATACCAGAACAAGCCACATGATGTAAACATCCTGTTGGCAGTTAGCGATCCGAATGGCGATCCGCTGACTGTGACAGTTGGTACACCAAGTGATCCATCAGTTACATATGTGGTAACGGGTAACGGAGCGATTACAGTAACAGGTACCACACCTGGAACTTACACCATACCATACTATGTATGTGATAACTCGCCGTATGTGGTGCATACGCTTTGCGATACGAGCGTGATTATTGTGACTATCCTGCCAAGCAGCGATACGTTGAATAACCATCCTCCGGTTGCGAACAACGACTACGCCACTACGAACAGCACCACAAGTCCTGTAGTAGTGAATGTACGCGGCAACGATAGCGACCCTGATGGAGATGCGTTGACAGTACCGGTATTGACTGGTCTGACATCAACAACTTACCCTGGTACATTCAGTGTAGACGCGAGCGGCAATGTGGTATTCACGCCATCGCCAAGCGTACTGCCAGCGGGTATCTATGTAGATAGCGCGCAGTATCAGATATGTGACATTACCACGAAGGCGCCACAACCATTGTGTTCAACAGCATGGGTAGTGGTGACGATTAACACGGTAGATACCCCATCAAACCGTCCACCGGTAGCGGTAGACGACCATGTGAATACGCCTGAAGGCACACCAGTAACGATCAATGTACGTGGCAACGACAGCGATCCTGATGGAGATAGCCTGACGAAGCCGGTAGTGGTAACACCACCTACACAGGGTACAGTGAGCGTAGATGCAAATGGTAATGTGGTGTACACACCAAATCCATTCTTCCATGGCTCAGATAGCTTCCAGTACAGCGTATGCGATACGTTGTCAGCGAACAATCCACAGCACTTGTGTGATCAGGCATGGGTATACATCACAGTAGATCCACGCAACGAACCACCAACAGCGGATACGATTCGCTATGCGGAATTCCAAAACAAACCACATGATGTAAATATCCTGTTGGCGGTTAGCGATCCAAATGGCGATCCGTTAACAGTAACAGTAGGCACCCCAAGTGACCCATCTGTAACTTATGTGGTAACGGGTAACGGCGCGATTACAGTAACAGGTACCACACCTGGAACTTACACCATAACATACTATGTATGTGATAACTCGCCGTATGTGGTGCATACGCTTTGCGATACGAGCGTGATTATAGTGACTATCCTGCCAAGCAGCGATACGGTGAATAACCATCCTCCGGTTGCGAACAACGACTATGCCACTACGAACAGCACCACAAGTCCTGTAGTAGTGAATGTACGCGGCAACGATAGCGACCCTGATGGAGATGCGTTGACAGTACCGGTATTGACTGGTCTGACGTCAACAACTTATCCTGGTACATTCAGTGTAGACGCGAGCGGCAATGTGGTGTTCACGCCATCGCCAAGCGTACTGCCAGCGGGTATCTATGTAGATAGCGCGCAGTATCAGATATGTGACATTACCACGAAGGCGCCACAACCATTGTGTTCAACAGCATGGGTAGTGGTGACGATTAACACGGTAGATACACCATCAAACCGTCCACCGGTAGCGGTAGACGACCATGTGAATACGCCTGAAGGCACACCAATTACGATCAATGTACGTGGAAACGACAGCGATCCTGATGGAGATAGCCTGACTATTCCTACACTGGTGACAACAGTAACCAACGGTACATTGACCCAATTGCCAAATGGCGATTTCAACTATGTTCCGAATCCGTTCTTCCATGGTGTAGACAGCTTCTTGTATACAGTATGCGATACATTATCAGCGAATAATCCACAGCACTTGTGCGACCAGGCATGGGCTTACATCACAGTAGATCCACGCAATGAACCACCAACAGCTGATACGATTCGTTATACGGAATTCCAGAACAAGCCACATGATGTAAACATCCTGTTGGCAGTTAGCGATCCGAATGGCGATCCGTTGACTGTGACCGTTGGTTTTCCAAACAGCCCTACAATTACCTACGTGGAAACGGGTAACGGAGCGATTACAGTAACAGGTACCACACCTGGAACTTACACCATACCATACTATGTATGTGATAACTCACCGTATGTGGTACATACGCTTTGTGATACGGGTGTAATTATTGTGACTATCCTGCCAAGCGGCGATACGGTGAATAACCATCCTCCGGTTGCGAACAACGACTATGCCACTACGAACAGCACCACAAGTCCTGTAGTAGTGAATGTACGCGGCAACGATAGCGACCCTGATGGAGATGCGTTGACAGTACCGGTATTGACTGGTCTGACATCAACAACTTACCCTGGTACATTCAGTGTAGACGCGAGCGGCAATGTGGTGTTCACGCCATCGCCAAGCGTACTGCCAGCGGGTATCTATGTAGATAGCGCGCAGTATCAGATATGTGACATTACCACGAAGGCGCCACAACCATTGTGTTCAACAGCATGGGTAGTGGTGACGATTAACACAGTAGATACACCATCAAACCGTCCACCGGTAGCGGTAGACGACCATGTGAATACGCCTGAAGGCACACCAGTAACGATCAATGTACGAGGAAACGACAGCGATCCGGATGGCGATAGCCTGACGACACCGGTAGTGGTAACACCACCTACACAGGGTGCAGTGAGCGTAGATGCAAATGGTAATGTGGTGTACACACCAAATCCATTCTTCCATGGCTCAGATAGCTTCCAGTACAGCGTATGCGATACGTTGTCAGCGAACAATCCACAGCACTTGTGTGACCAGGCATGGGTATACATCACAGTAGATCCACGCAATGAACCACCAACAGCTGATACGATTCGTTATACGGAATTCCAGAACAAGCCACATGATGTAAACATCCTGTTGGCAGTTAGCGATCCGAATGGCGATCCGTTGACTGTGACCGTTGGTTTTCCAAACAGCCCTACAATTACCTACGTGGTAACGGGTAACGGAGCGATTACAGTAACAGGTACCACACCTGGAACTTACACCATACCATACTATGTATGTGATAACTCACCGTATGTGGTACATACGCTTTGTGATACGGGTGTAATTATTGTGACTATCCTGCCAAGCGGCGATACGGTGAATAACCATCCTCCGGTTGCGAACAACGACTATGCCACTACGAACAGCACCACAAGTCCTGTAGTAGTGAATGTACGCGGCAACGATAGCGACCCTGATGGAGATGCGTTGACAGTACCGGTATTGACTGGTCTGACATCAACAACTTACCCTGGTACATTCAGTGTAGACGCGAGCGGCAATGTGGTGTTCACGCCATCGCCAAGCGTACTGCCAGCGGGTATCTATGTAGATAGCGCGCAGTATCAGATATGTGACATTACCACGAAGGCGCCACAACCATTGTGTTCAACAGCATGGGTAGTGGTGACGATTAACACGGTAGATACCCCATCAAACCGTCCACCGGTAGCGGTAGACGACCATGTGAATACGCCTGAAGGCACACCAGTAACGATCAATGTACGTGGCAACGACAGCGATCCTGATGGAGATAGCCTGACGAAGCCGGTAGTGGTAACACCACCTACACAGGGTACAGTGAGCGTAGATGCAAATGGTAATGTGGTGTACACACCAAATCCATTCTTCCATGGCTCAGATAGCTTCCAGTATAGCGTATGCGATACGTTGTCAGCGAACAATCCAAAGCACTTGTGTGACCAGGCATGGGTATACATTACAGTAGATCCACGCAACGAACCACCAACAGCTGATACGATTCGTTATACGGAATACCAGAACAAGCCACATGATGTAAACATCCTGTTGGCAGTTAGCGATCCGAATGGCGATCCGTTGACTGTGACAGTTTCAAACAACCCTGCAATTACATACGTGGTAACTGGTAACGGAGCGATTACGGTAACAGGAACTACGCCTGGAACCTATAGCATACCATACTATGTATGTGATAACTCGCCGTATGTGGTGCATACGCTTTGCGATACGAGCGTGATTATTGTGACTATCCTGCCAAGCGGCGATACGGTGTATAACAATCCTCCGGTTGCGAACAACGACTACGCCACTACGAACAGCACCACAAGTCCTGTAGTAGTGAATGTACGCGGAAACGATAGCGATCCGGATGGAGATGCGTTGACAGTACCGGTATTGACTGGTCTGACATCAACAACTTATCCTGGTACATTCAGTGTAGATGCGAGCGGTAATGTGGTATTTACTCCATCGCCAAGCGTACTGCCAGCGGGTATCTATGTAGATAGCGCGCAGTATCAGATATGTGACATTACCACGAAGGCGCCACAACCATTGTGTTCAACAGCATGGGTAGTGGTAACGATTAACACGGTAGATACACCATCGAACCGTCCACCGGTAGCGGTAGACGACCATGTGAATACGCCTGAAGGCACACCAGTAACGATCAATGTACGTGGAAACGACAGCGATCCTGATGGAGATAGCCTGACTATTCCGGTAGTAATTACAAATCCTACTCATGGAACGGCTTCGGTTGATCCATCAGGCAATATTGTATACACTCCGGTACCGTTCTTCCATGGTTTGGATAGCTTCCAGTACACCGTATGCGATACGTTGTCTGCGAACAATCCTCAGCACCTGTGTGATCAGGCTTGGGTTTATGTCAATATCGAAGGGGTGAATGAACCTCCGGTAGCAGTAAATCTATATCTGAATACACCAAAAGAGCAACCGATAGGAGTGAACGTGGCCAGCGGAACAACTGATCCGAATGGCGATCCGTTGACATACTCTTATCCTGGTCCTGGACCGATAAATGGCAATTGGTTACCTAATCCAGGTAATCCAACCAACGGATCCGGCATTTACACGCCAAATCCTGGATTTGTCGGCTTAGATAGCTTCCTGTATGTAGTATGTGATAACTCTCCATATCCGGTTCATGTATTGTGTGATACGGCATGGGTAGTGATTAATGTTACTGATCCGGCTGATTCCTTAACCAATCATCCACCGGTAGCAAGTACCGATTTAGGTGTTACTACACCAGGTTCGTCAATTATCATCAATGTTAAAGCGAACGATACCGATCCTGATGGTAATCCGTTGAATCAACCATCTATCACTTCCGGTCCACTTCAAGGTGGTACCGTTGTGGTGAATGCTAATGGTACAGTAACCTATACGGCACCTGCTACAATTCCTGTAGGTATCTCCTACGATACTTTCTACTACAAAGTTTGCGATATTACTACAGTTAACCCGCAACCATTATGCGCTAATGCAATGGTGATAATAACCATCAATAGCGTTGATACGCCGGATGTGAATAAAAATGATCCGCCAGTAGCTGCAGATGATTACATCACTATTTGTGAGGAAACATATGCTGTAGTTAACGTATTGAACAACGATGTAGATCCGAACGGAGATGCGATTAAAGTAGTACGTGTTCTTACCAATGCTACGCATGGCTTGGCAGTGGCTAGCAATCCAAATGTTGTTTATGTTCCTGCTGTTAATTTCTACGGCAGCGACTCGGCTTCATACGTGGTTTGCGATAACCGCACACCGGCGCTTTGTGATACCGCTTGGGTACACTTCACTGTACGCAACGTGAACGATGAACCGTTGGCTCAAAACGATACTGCTAATACCGGCATGAATACCTCGGTGAATGTTCCAGTATTAGTTAACGATGTTGAGCCAGATGGCGATTCAGTATATCTGGGTATTGTAACGCCTCCAATCCACGGTACCGTGGTGTTGAATAGCAACAATACCTTTACCTATACGCCTGCAACTGGCTACGCGGGATATGATACCTTCTACTACAAGGTTTGTGATATCCAACAGCCAAACATTGTTTATTGCGGCACCTTCAATAGCATCTGTGATGTTGGCTTGGTGTCAATCCACATTGCCAACCGTCCTCCGCATATCGACAGTACTTTTGTTACCATTCCGGAAGATACGGGTGTGGTGCGCATCTGTCCTGTTATTAGCGATCCAGACGGAAATGCAGTGAAGATTACGGCATTCGCTTGTCAACCAGCTAATGGCACGGCGTCATTTGTTAACGCTGGCAGTGATTCTTGTCTCACCTATACGCCTAATCCAAACTTCTATGGAAACGATAGTATCTGTGTGGTAGTTTGTGATAACGGCGTGCCTTCATTGTGCGACACGAATCAGGTTTATATTACCGTTGTTCCGGTATGTGATAAGCCGAAAGCTGTGACTGACAACTATGTGATTACATCTTCTTCACCGTCAACATTGTCGGTAGCAGCTAACGATACCAGCGTGGAAGGTCCTTATGCAATTTCAATCGTTTCTCAAGGAACGCTTGGTGTTGTAGTTCCAGGTGGCAGCAATAACTTGGTATACACTGCTATTGCGACTTCAGGAGTAGATTCATTCCGCTACGCTATCTGCAATACAGGTCAATTGTGTAATCTTTGTGACACTGGACTGGTAAGGATTACCATTCGTCAGAATAACCTGCCGCCGGTAGCAATTAATGATACCACAACAACACCTCAGAATACACAGGTTTGCGTTCCAGTAAAAGCAAACGATAGCGATCCTAATGGAGATGCTATTACGGTTACTGCTTTACCTTGCGCTCCGCTTCATGGAACTGCTTCTATCAACGCAGCTAATGAAGTATGCTACACGCCTGCTCAGAATTTTGTAGGAACCGATGTGTTGTGTTATCAGATTTGTGATAATGCTGTGCCTGCTCTGTGTGATACAGCTCAAGTTGTAATCACAGTTACGCGAAATCCACATCCTCCGGTTGCTGTTAATGATACGGCTTACACGCCGGTTGATTCAACCGTAGTGGTATGTGTTGCCGCCAACGACCGCGATATCGACAACGATATCAATAAAGGATCTGTAGGTTTGTGCAGCCTTCCTCTACATGCCGCATCAATCCCGGCAATAAATCCGATAACAGGTTGTATTACTTATGTGCCGCAACCAGGATTCCAGGGAGTGGATTCCTTCTGTTACCGTATTTGTGATTCTACACAGCCAGTGCCGTTGTGCGCTCAGGCTATGGTGTATGTGTATGTAACTCCTGAGAATCATCCACCAGTTGCACCAGACACCACCGTTACCATTCCTGAAGATTCTAGCTTCACTTACTGTCCGCAGTTAACAGATCCGGATGGAAATGCAGTTAGCATTACATCTGTTTGTTCGCCAGTACATGGTACGGCAACAGTATCTGGTAATTGCATTACCTATACGGTAGATCCAAATTACAATGGAACTGATTCGTTCTGTTATACTGCATGTGATAACGGCGTTCCATCGTTGTGCTCATCAGGAACGGTTCATGTAATCATTACTCCTGTAGTGGATTGTCCATTAGCGAATAGTGATTATGCAACTGGTCAGCCAGCGTTGGTAGTAAATATCAACGAATTGAACAACGACGCCTACGTACACGCTATAGGAAGTGGTTCAACGGTTACCATTGTAAGTCAAAGTGCTGCAACTGCTGGAAACGTGGTTTCAGTACTGCCTAACGGATGGCTGAGCTATGTTGCTGCTGTTGGATTTAACGGAATGGATACAGTTGTATACTCACTGTGTGACAATATTGAAGGATGTTGTGATACAGCTACCGTAATTGTAGTAACTGATACAAACTGCTTCGGTCCACAATTATCTAACGATCGTTACAGAGTTTGTGAAGAGTCTGTGTTAACTGCAGCAGTATTAAACAACGACTTTGTTGGAAATACTGGTTTGGGTGGACTGAGCATTACTCAGAATGCGGCTCATGGTTTTGCCTTTGTTAATTCGGCTACCAATGAAATTGTGTACACGCCTGGCACCAATTACTTCGGACCAGATACCGTTGTTTATCAGGTATGTGATCAGTGTAATAAGCCTTCAGCGAACTGCGCAACTGCTGTCGTATCCATTATGGTTGAAAATCGCAATGACGTACCTACGGCCATTGATGACACTATTTCAGTGTTGGAAGATGATTCTGTAGTCGTTAATGTGTTAGCAAATGACTATGATATCGATGGCGATCTATTGGAGTTAGCTATCTCAGCTCAACCGGCCTTTGGTACAGTAACACTGAATAATAACCAGTTGGTTTACCATCCTAAGGCTAACTTCTGCGGTATCGATACATTTGGATACAAAATCGTTGGTGGCAATGGCTCTGCTAATTGTCCGGGTGATGAAAACTTCGACTTAGGTCTGGTTACAGTTAATGTTATCTGTGTGAATGATACACCGATCATTCCGGATACAATTATCCGTACACCAGAAGATACGCCGATTACGGTTTGTATACCTTATATCGATGTTGATTCTTCTGATACGCATGTAATTAGTACTTGTGGTGGACCATTGCATGGCACCATGACCGCTACGGTAAGCGATAAACCAAATCTAGTTTGTGTAACCTATGTTCCGGATTCTAACTACTATGGCGAAGATTCTATTTGCATCGTATTGTGTGACGTCACCACAGTGGATCCACATCCGCTTTGCGATACTACACACATACGAATAATTGTAGATCCTCGCAACGAACCACCGGTAGCTGAGAATGTATACACGCAAACACCTAAGGGTCAGCCTGTGGGAATAGCTATCTATCCTTCCGTACATGATCCAAATGGTGATCCGGTAGTGTACAGCTATTACGGCGGTCCATCCAATGGAACATGGACACCTACCGGAAGCGGCACGGGTGTTTATACGCCAAACGCTGGCTTCGTTGGAACCGATTCATTCGTATACTATGTATGCGATCAGAGTCCAATTCTATACAGCCCGCTCTGCGATACAGCTGTAGTTTATATTACGGTGATTGACACAACTGGTGGTACTAACCACCCGCCGGTTGCTAACAACGACTACGCAACTACTCCGGTAAATACACCGGTAACAGTTCTTGCCGGAAGCAACGACTTTGATGTAGATGGAAATCCGTTGACCTGGTCTGCGGTTTCTTCAACTACTACTTCACATGGTACGTTTACAATGGGCGCGAATGGAGTAACTGTGTATGTTCCAAATACCGGTTTCACCGGCTTGGATACTTTACAATACGCTGTTTGTGATAATGGTACTCCGGCATTGTGTGATACGGCTACAATTTACATTGTGGTAACGCCTGATACTACTAGCTTGAGCAATAATCCTCCTGTAGCTACAGACGACTTCGCCAATACGCACTATGGCGTTCCTGTTACCATTCCGGTATTGGGCAACGACTGGGATCCGGATGGCGATAGCATCCACGTAACTACGGTGAACGGTGGACCGCTGTATGGTACAACGGTGATTAACCCTGATGGTACAATTACCTACATACCTGACTTCGGTCCTGGATTAGGCCCGAACGCGCACCGTCCTGATACATTTACTTATGTGATTTGTGATAACGGTAATCCGGTATTGTGTGATACGGCCACGGTAGTTATCCATGTGCCGAACTCAGTGCAGGCTGTTAACGACACTTCCCTCACAGGTAAGAATGTACCAGTAGTGGTGCATATATTGAACAATGATTTCGATCCGGAACTGGATTCATTCTATGTGACGGCAATTGTTGATTCAACCCATTTTGGTACGGTTACACTGAATCCAAATGGTACAGTTACATACACACCTAGCGGTGCAGTATGTGATGCGGTAGACTCCTTCCGCTACGCCATTATGGATACCTTGGGTGCAACTGATACGGCATGGGCTTATGTTAACGTGATCTGCTGCCAGGTGGTAGCTAATGACGATAACCTGAACATGAATCAAGGTGATACCTTGTACGCGCATGTAACAATGAACGACAATCTGGATAATCGTTATCCGCATCATGTTGCCATATCTGTTGCGCCATTGCACGGTACTGCTCAGGTAATCAACGATACCACCATCATGTATATCCCATCGGCAAGCTATTGCGGTAAAGATTACATCGAATACACTGTATCAGATACCTGCGGTTTGGATACCGGTAACCTGAATATTGTAATCTTCTGCGACAGTGTGAAGACAGTTGCCGTAGATGATTATGCGTTCACACAACGTGATTCGTGCGTTACCTTGCGCATACTGGATAACGACACCTTCGCGAACTGTACACCACCGGTAGTTTCAATATTGGATTCTACTAATCATGGTACTGTTTCTCTGATAGCCGGCAACCAAGTGAAGTACTGCCCTAATCCGGGATACATCGGATTGGATACCTTCACATATAGCTTGTGTGAAACCTGTCTGTCTACCAGCTGCGATACCGCAATCGGTGTGATACTTGTCGATACGATTTGTAAATCGCCAGTTGCTATAGACGACACCAGCAACCATGGTTATCAGTGTAACGACACGGTTAATGTGGTTAGAAATGATGTGAACACCTTCGGTGCTACCATCAGCATCTACCAACAACCAGCTCACGGAACAGCCAGCGTGTTCGGTGGAAGCATTATCTATGTTCCGGATGGACAACATCCGAATAGCACCGTTACCATTGGCTACTTAATCTGTGGCCTGTGCGACGCGCCTTGCGACTCAGGATTGTTAACCATTAACCTGACAGGCTACGGCTGTAACGTACACCACCCAACATTGGTGAACGATCAGGTAACCATGTGTAACAACCGGGATTCTGTGATTTGTGTGCTGAATAACGACTTTGATGTGGATGGCGATGCTATTACATTGACTACCGTTGTTCCTGCAACACACGGAACAGTAACACAACAAGGCAATTGCATACTGTACCATCCAGATGCTAATTACATTGGTGGTGATACCTTCTCGTACCGCGCGTGCGATAATGGTGTACCTAGCTTGTGTACTTCGGCTCGTGTTTATATTCAATTGAACAACTGTGCCAATACACCTCCGGTAGCAAATCCACCAGTGGATACCACTACTCAGTGTACGCCAGTTACCGTTTGTCTGGATTCGGTTTACGATGCTGAAGGTGATTCAGTATTTATCTCAAGCACTTGTACACCGCAACACGGCACTATCAGTAATATCAGTGGCATCTGCTTCACTTACACGCCTGATTGTGATACGGCTAATGGAGGTCTTCCATTCATAGGTACGGATTCGTTCTGTATCGTGATCTGTGATAACGGTAAACCTCAAGCGGCCTGCGATACAATCATTGGTCGAGTTGTGGTGTTGCCTAAAGTTCCTGTGGATACAATCTGGGCTAACAATGATACGGTTGCTACTCCTGGTAATACGCCTGTAGTGATTACTGTATTGACGAACGATGGCTTCTTGCCATTCCCAGGTAACGGACAAACAGGAACTAAGATTACAGTTGATTCCGTGTTGGCACAACAGCCTGCACATGGTACAGCGGTAATCAACCCTGATGGTACAATTACCTACACGCCTTCAGATACATTCTGTGGTATCGATTCGTTCTCTTACGCGATCACTGATAACGGTCATCCGGAGCAGCACGATACCGCCACAGTATATGTCTACGTATGTCTTCAGCCGGTAATTGCACGCGATGATCATTTCTGCGATGATACCACTACAACTGTAGGCGTTGCGGTAGATCTGAATGTGTTGGCTAATGATGTATTGCCATTGGCAGCGGATACTACGGTTACGGTAGGGCCGCTGGAACCAACACATGGTGTGGTAACTCCAAATGGCAACCTGACGCTGCACTATCAACCATTGGATTCGTTTACTGGTATCGATAGCTTCGATTACATCGTATGTGTAACATTGGGTAATGAAACCCGTTGCGATACAGCACGAGTTTGTGTGAACGTAATCGATACGAATACCATGTGTACCTTCCCGAATGGCTTCTCGCCAAACGGTGATGGCGTGCATGATTACTTCGTAACACCTTGTATTGAACTGCATCCGAAGGCTACCCTGCGCGTATTCAACCGTTGGGGTGATGAGGTGTGGACCAGTGTTGAACCATACAAGAATAACTGGGGCGGTACCAACAACCAGGGTACTGTGCTGCCAGATGGAACGTATTACTTTATTTACAGCTACAACGACGGCTCTGGTAAGAGTGAAGCCCGGTTTGTAGTGATTCACCGATAAACTCAAACCCCGGCTTCGTCAATGATGACGGAGCCGGGATTTATAAAAAGAAGAAGAAAAAGAAGTATATGAAAAAATTACTCTTTTCAGCCTTGCTGGCAGCAGGGGTACTGAGCACCAACGCACAGCAGGACGCAGCGTACAGCATGTATATGTTCAACGGGTTGTACCTCAACCCGGCATATGCCGGAAGCCATGAAGTGGTGAGCCTCGCGGCCATTTACCGCCACCAATGGGCCGGAATTGATGGCGCACCGCGTACCTTCAACGCCAGCGTGCACTCGCCGCTACGGCGCGATCAGTATGCCTTGGGCCTAACCATCGCTAACGACCGCTTGGGCTTAACCAATATGTTTAGTGCAACGGCAGCATTTGCCTTCCGCGTGCGCCTGAAAGGGGATGAGCACAAGCTGAGCTTTGGTATACAGGCTGGTTTTAACTACTACCAGCAACGCAATACCGAGGCTATTACCGATCCTGCTAATCCAAGTGGCCCGGTAAATTACGACCCTTCTTTTTCTGTCAATCAAAACCTGTTTCTGCCTAATGTGGGTGCCGGCGTTTACGCCTATGGGAAGCGCTACTTTGTTGGATTTAGCGTACCGCACTTAGTGCCGTTCTCGTTGAACAAGCAATGGAAAGTAAGCACCAGCGAAGCTGTTGCTCGTCAGTATAACCATTTCCTGTTTACAGCCGGCTACGTATTTGGTAAAGAAGCCGGAATTGTAAAGTTCAAACCAACCATCCTGATGAAATATCAGCAAGGTTTGCGTTACAACGTTCCGGATTTTGATATCAACGCTAACTTCCTGTTCCTGGATCGTTTCTGGCTGGGCGCCGGTGTGAAAACCGGTGGCGATGCCTACAACCGTGGCCTCTCTAAAGAAAAGAAGTTCAATGCCGAAAGCGTGATGGGTATGTTCGAAATGAAAATTACGCCGCAATTGCGCGCTGGTTACGCTTATATCTATTCGCTCTCTCAACTGCGCCAATATGAAACCGGAACTCACGAAATTATGCTGGGTTACGACTTCTGGTACGATAAAAAACGTTTCGTAACGCCACGTTACGTCAAGTATTTCTAAATGAATTTTTGGTAAAGTAACTAATTGATAAAACCTGCACAATCACGGCTCATGCGATACAAAATTTATCTGGCCTGCCTGACTTTCTTCCTGGCTACCACCATCCAGGCACAGCATGGATTAACCCGAGTAGGTGACTCGTATTTTCGCCAATTCGATTTTGAAATGGCGTTGAAATACTACCAACGCGCGGTGAAAAAAGATAGCAGCAATGCCTATCTGCGTCAAAAAATTGCCGATAGCTATCGCCACCTGAATGATTGGGTGAACGCCGAGCCTTGGTATGAAAAATTGGCCGCTGATCAAACCACTGATCCGCTCAATAAAATGTATTACGCAGAAGCCTTGCGCGCTAACCAAAAGTATAGCGAAGCAAAGCTGGCCTATAAAAATTATCTGGCGGCAGTACCCACCGATGCCAGCGCCAAAGAACGTATCGCCGGGGTTGATAAAATTACCGAATTGAGTCGCGACCGTGGACTCTACAACATCGAAAACCTGCCAATCAATTCCCCGAAATCAGACTTCGGTCCTTCATTCTACAAAAACGGAGAAATCTTCTTCTGCTCGAACCGCGAAGCACTGGGTAAAGTGCGCGTTGAAGATAACTGGACATCCGCTTCCTTCCTGCAGTTATACCACGGAAAAGCAGATGCCAATGGCAATGTAACCACAGCAGAATTATTGCCCGGTAAAGCCAATGGTAAATACCATGAAGGCGTAACCAGCTACAACGAAAAATTGCAAGAACTCTACCTCGACCGAAGCAACTATAACAAATGGCGCGCCTATAATAGTAGCGACAAAGTAGTCAAGCTGAAAATCTATCGCCTCGTGTACCTGCCAACAGAAAATCGCTGGGGTGATGAATTAATCGAAGCGGTTCCTTTTAATGATCGTGAATATTCTGTTTGTCATCCTGCCCTTAGCCCCGATGCGCAAACCTTGTACTTCGCCAGCGATAAACCGGGTGGCTTCGGTGGCGTCGATATTTACAAATCAGTGCGCGACCAATCTGGCAACTGGGGCGCTCCAATCAATTTGGGGCCAAACATCAATACCACCGGTGATGAAGTATTCCCTTTCATGGCTAATGACGGTACCCTGTACTTTGCCTCTAACGGGCATCTTGGTTTAGGTGGATTAGATGTGTTCTCTTCTGCCCCTGGTAAAGAAGGTTTCCTGACTCCCGAAAACCTGGGCTTCCCAATTAATACCAATAGCGACGACTTCGGATATATCATCGACAAAGACAATAAAAACGGATACTTCGTTTCTAACCGTCAAGGCGGTCAGGGCGATGATGATATTTACAAATTCATGAAGAAAGGCGTTGAGATTTGTGGCGTAGTTTACGACGCTAAAACCAACGACCTGATTGAAGGTGCTAAAGTGGTGATGTATGAAGTGCGCGATGAGAAAGGCATGAAGAAAACCGATAAAGACGGTAAATTCTGCTTCGCCGGATCACCGAAAAGAGTTTACAAATTTGTAGCAACCAAGGATGGTTATCTGCCCAATGAAGTAACCGTGGAAACAGAAGATAAGCCGGTGAACGTGCGCATCCCTCTGGTGAAAGAAGGCGGTATCAACCTGGAAGTGTTAGTGCTGGATAAAAAAACACGTGAGCCTATCGATCTGGCCAAAGTGAAACTGATTGCCACCGCTACCGGAAAAGATGCAACGCAGAACACCGGTGCTGATGGTAAAACTTACTTCAACCTCGAACCTAATGCTACCTATCGTATCGAAGGGTCAAAAGACCTGGCCGATCCTGATATGAAGTACCTCACCGTTTCTACAACAACATCCACCGTGGGCAAGCAGGCACCGGCAACAATCTACGTAACGCTTGAATTGGAACGTGTACGCAAAGGTGTAGCTATCAAGATTGAAAACATCTACTACGATCTCGACAAATGGTTCATTCGCCCGGATGCTGCCAAGGAATTGGATAAACTCGTAAAGGTATTGCTGGATAACCCAACCATGGAAATCGAGTTGAGCTCGCATACCGACTGTCGCGCTACCATCAAGTACAATGCTACTTTATCAGCCAAGCGCGCTGAATCGGCGGTTAGTTACATTGCCAGCAGGGGAGTGGCACTTAGCCGCATGATCGCTGCCGGTTACGGCGAATCTCGTCTGGTGAATAAGTGCGCCTGCGAAGGCACGCAAATGGTACCATGTACCGAAGAACAACACCAAGAAAACCGTCGTACCGAGTTTAAGATTCTTAAGTTCTAAATCATTAATTGGAATTATTCCGAAAGCATCGCTGCAAAGCGATGCTTTTTTTTTGGCGGCTGCCCGCGCGGCCTTCATGGGCAATTGAAGTGGCTGTCTTTGGGGCGCGGGCACCGCGTGCTTCGTTCCCGCTCTTTTCAGGCCGCGCATAGCTATTGATGATTGAATTCATTTTCTTTTCAAACCTATTATTGCGAATGCCTGAAAAGGAGCTCCACTGCGCCCGCTGCCGCTTCGCATACCTTCATGAAATCCTGCTTATTTAACCCTTACTGGCCGTAAACCAATACCGAATTATTCAGTGTTTAACAGTTGTATCCTAACGGCTACAGTTGACGATTAAAAGATACAACACCAGCACGGTTAACAGGCCCCTCCACGTATTGTTGATTTCTTGTTGCTTTTATAATAGCCAGATAAACAAACATATAGGTGATTTTTTGGATTTATTGAACGTGTTTTAAAGCGCCCGGTTGCATGAGCATGGTTTTTGCTCTATGCCGCGCACTGTTATCTCTATGAAAATCAATTTTATTCCAGCAAAGCAATGTTGTTTATTAACCCTGGTGATTTTAATCAGCGCAATAGCGGCGGCCCAGCCAACCGTATTGTACACAGGGTTAACTTCAACTACTCCGGCGCCAAGCAATTCGCGTTACACACTAAATACTATAGGCAATTTTCGGCAGTACAGGTTTCAATCGAATCAAACCGCGTCGGCATCTACAATCGGCTGGGCGTTTCATACAGGTAGTACAGGTACGCCTAACTATAACCCATGTTGGCGACCGTACACAAGCGGGAACACGCTATCTGCTAATACTTTTATTCCAACTACGTTTGCTAATGGCGCACGGTACAATACATTCGGTGGCGGAGCAGACGGGCTGCTGCCCGCAATTACCAGTGGCAACTATTACACGTTCAACGTACAGCCCAATGCCTCGGCAGATAATGTTATGTCTTTATTGGAAACTACATACAACCCGGTTACAATTACCGCGGTAAGTAATTCCAGCGCGTTGTCAGTTAGTGCAAACAACTCGGTTTTAGTTACCGTAACTACCAGCGCAGCGCCAGCTTCGGGTGAATATGTTTATGTGCGTTATTCCACCAACAGCTATACAACATCAACCTTGGCTCAGGTAACCTTCCCCGCAGGTTCTACCACCGGAACAGCGGTTATTCCCTGTGTTGCGGCTTCTACCGCAGTTTCTTTTTATGTGTATAGTTCCAATAAAACCTTCGCCCAGATTAATACAGATGTAAGTTCTAATGGTCAAGTTGCTCATGACATGGCCACCTTAAATCTGAACAATAACGGTGGCAGTAACTACACCTATACGCAGCCAGCCGCCGGCACTAACTTTTCGGGAACTTATGTTATTGCATCAGGCTCTTGTTACACTACTTTAGCTGCTTTCATAACCGCTTTAAATGCCGGAACAGTTACCGGCCCAATAACTTGTTTGGTGGATGCTACTCAAGCCAATTACACAGAAACTGCACCGGCAGGAGGTTATTCAATTACAAAAACAGGTACAGCCACCAATACCATAACGTTCAGGCGCCAGGGTGCGAATACAGCTACCTTTACAGCATTTACTCCGCAAACTGCAGGTAATTTATATGATGGTGTATTCAAAATAATCGGTGCTGACTATATAACACTCGACGGGTTTACTATTCAGGAAAATAGCTCAAATACGACCTTTACAACAGCCGGCACCAACAATATGACCGAATGGGGTGTCGCACTTTTGTATGCATCTGCTACTGATGGTGCTCAGAATAATACCATTCAGAATTGCACCATTTCATTGAATAAGTCGTATACCAATACTTTTGGTATTTATAGTAACGTGCGGCATGCGGCAACAACTGTAGCAACTACCAGTGATATAACGAATTTTTCAGGTTCGAATAGTTTCAATAAAATTTACAGCAACTCCATTAGCAATGTTAACCTTGGAATCTTATTTGTTGGATATGGAGCGAGTGCAACGAACTATGCTTTTATGGATTCTGCCAATGATATTGGCGGAACATCGCCGGCCACAGGAAACAACATTACTAATTTTAGCAGTGGCGCTGCAGCCGTTTCAAGTTACATTAGTAATCCCGGAAGAATTTATGGTATAGCCTGTAATCAGCAACGGGCGTTTAATATCCAGTATAACACCATTGCCAGTGCTTCTATTGCACCTTCTTCATCCACACACGGTATTTTCTGTACCAACTCGGGCTTTACTCCAACGGCAAGTGCTAACGTGAACTTCACGGCTAACGTTGCGAACAATAAAGTTACAATGACCTGTACTACAGCACCAACCTACGAAGTGATCCGTGTTGAATCCTGGGGAAATGCCATGCCCAATCTTACGTTGAATTTGAACAACGATACCTTGTTGAATTGTACAACTGCGGGTGCTTTCGTAGGTATGATAAGTGCCAACGCTCCCGGTACCTTGAACATGAATGGAAACCTGATTCGCGGTACTGTGATGAGCGGTAGTACCGGTGCATTCACCGGGGTTTACAATACCGGTGCGGTAGTTAACGCCATCAACATGAATAACAATAAACTTGGTGACGGAGCCGGTGGTGCAGTAACCTACAATGTATCCAATAGTGGCACTTTATATGGAATCTATAATAACGGTGGAGCGAATACTGCCGCTTTATCGATGACCGGAAATGATGTAAGAGGAATTGTAAATACAATTACGGGATCGCATCTTCAAAGTTACCTGATTAATGCTGCCGCTACCCTGTCTCAAAATATTAGTTCCAATACGTTCACCAATCTAAGTGTTGGTGCATCAGGAGGTATCACCTTTATCAGTAATAGCGTAAACCTAACAGCCGCTGGTACAAAGAATATTAACTCAAATAGAATTGTAACAGCCTTCAATAATAGCGGATCGGGAGGTGCTATTTATTTTTACGCTGACTTTGCATCCTCAGCTGCCGGAAGTACGGTAAACAACAATTTCAATAATTTCTCAAATGTCACAGTAGCCGGCAATCCAACATTTAATGGATGGACCAACACAGATGGGGTTTCTTCGCCATACCCGAACAAAACAATTCGCGGAAATAAATTCGACAATATTACCATTGGCACCCCTACCGGCACCAGTTACATAATGCAGCTGGCCTATTTATCTGGAACCAGCAATATCTATGAAGATACCATTTCCAACATCACTACCAATGGTACGGGAAATGTTTATGCGATGAATATTAACTCCAGTACAGTTGCCGGACTAAATGTATACAACAACCGTATAAATAATATCACAGGAAATGGAACCGCAGGTACTATTTTTGGAATCGGAGCTTCCTGCCCCTCAGCTAACGTTTACGGGAATCGCATTAATACTATCAACCAAAATGCTACCACGGCCTCCACCGCATCCATTACGGGTATACTTGCCGTTGGTGCCAGCGTAAACATTTACAACGATACCGTAACCACTTTAACCTGCGCCGGCTTAGGGGCAAACGCTCAGCCGGAAGGAATTGAAGCCAGTAGTACCGGAGCCGCTCCGAATATTTATAATAACGTGGTAAACGGACTTACTTCCGCTTCTACTTTTGCCGCCGGCATCTTGAATGCTTCAGGTTCTTCTAATATTTATAATAATAAGATTTATGATGTTCAGGTTACAGCAGCTACGAACACAACGGCATACGGCATTTATGTAAATCCTGCAGGCACTTCAAAAACAATAAACGTTTACAACAACCTAATTGGTGATCTGAAAGCACCGAACGCTGCATGGACACTGCCATCTTGTATTGGGTTGGGGATTTTTTCCACGGCAACCGCAACCTCAAGCGCAGCCAATATTTATTATAACACCATATTGCTGAGTGCTAGCGGTGTTGCAGGACTTACCACCTCGGGTATCTACGTTGCTAGTATGGCTACTAACCCATATGCCTATACTTTGCGAAACAACATCGTTATAAACAACTCTTCGGCATCTGGTTCAGGAGTGGCCTATGCTATTGCTACCAATACCACATCGGCTGAGATTGCACAATTGCAAGCAGCGACTAATAACAATATCTATTATGCCGGAACACCTTCTGCTAACAATAATATTTGTGGTGTTAACTTAGGAGGTACCCCAACTTACTATCAAACATTTTGTGATTACGCTACATTCGTAAGTTCGCGAGAGTCTGGTTCGTTTACTGAGAATACAACTTTCTTGAGTGTTGCCGGAGCAAATCCCAATTTCTTACACGTAGATGGAACTGTAGCCACCAATGCTGAAGGAAAGGCTGTGACTATTTCAGGATATACCACTGACATAGATGGTAATACCAGAAATGCTACAACACCTGATATTGGCGCCGATGAGGGGACGTTTACATCAATTGCTGCGGCTACTCCGGGAATTTCGGTTTCTCATCCTACTACCGCTGGTGTTGGCCGGGGAGCCACCAATCAGGTGATTTTGACCGTCGCCGTAACCACTGGTGCCACAGGAGCGAACATATCTTCAATTACCTTTAATACAAATGGTTCTACAAACCCGGCTACCGATTTAAGTAATGCTAAACTTTATTATGGTGGAACGCTTAGTACACTGAATACTGGGACCATGCCTACCCTGGGAACTACTGTAGCCAATCCTAATGGTTCCTTTACCTTTAGCGGATTCTCGCAAGGGTTACCCTGTGTAAGTACAACCTTTTATTTTTTCCTAACCTACGACATACCATGCGCCGCTACAACAGCAAATCTGGTGGATGCAGAATGCAATAGTGTAACAGTTAACGGAGTAGCTACTACGCCTGGTGTGCAAGCTCCTGCTGGTAATAGAACAATCATTGGACCATTGAACGGTAATTATTACGTGGCGGCATCAGGCGGCGATTATACCTCACTTCAATTGGCTGTGGCCGACTTAAATTCAAGAGGAATTAGCGGAAATACCTGGATTAATGTACCAGCCGGATGGACCGAGACAAATGTACTTTCAAGAGGTACGATACTTAATTTTTCAGCAACTTGCCCGGGCTCACAACCAACGGCCGCCCAACGCCTTTACATACAAAAAAATGGCAGCGGCGCGAATCCTGTTTTGTTTGCTGCAACCGGTTCAGCAGCCACACCTGCTACAACTGCGGCTGCTACTTCTCTGGATGGTATTTTTGCGCTTTCAGGAGTTGATTTTACTACTATTGATGGAATTGATGTTACGGATAACAATGCCACCAACTATGCTGAATACGGCTATGCATTCTTCAAAAACAGTGCAACCGATGGCTGTCAGAATGATACCATTAAGAACTGCACTATTACTATGAAGAATGCCAATAACGTGGCCGGAAGCACAGAGTTTGATGCCGGATCAAAAGGTATTTGGATGGGCAATACCCTGTTCAACACCATGGGCTCAGCAGTCGCCGTTTCAGCGGCATCGGGTACCCATGCCAATAATTTTATCTACAACAATACAATTACCAATTGCTATGAAGCGGTATACCTCAGGGGGTATATTACCGCATCTTTCTATGATAACAACAACACCATCAGGGGTAATACCATCAATAATTATGGAAGCGGAGCAGGTGTAACGAACACACAAGCGGTCTATCAAATCTATAACAACAACCTAACTATAGACAGCAACAATATTGACAATGCCGGTAATGGTGGTACAGGTCATGTGGGTGGTGTACTCTATGGGATTTTTATTTCTACCGGTAGTAATTCTACTATCAACATCAACCGGAACACCATTAAGCTTACGATGGGCACCAGCAACACCAGCATTATGTATGGCATGCAGGTATCAGCAACAGGCGCGCTTGGCATTCGGTTTAATACCATTCAGCAGTGTGTCCAAAACACTGGTGCAACTGGCGGCTTCTTCGGTATTAACACGACTAGCTCAGCAGCTACATCTGCAACTGTTTACGGCAATTCAATCATTAACAACACTGGCATTCGCGGTGCTTTTACTGGCATTAGCTGTAGTGGCGCTTCCGGAGCCAGTGTAGTAGATAGCAACTTTTGCAATGGTAACACCACAGTGTCTACCTCCACATTTAATGGCATTGGGAACTTTGGTGGTACCGCCTCGCTGTCAATTTCAAAAAATCAGGTCAATAACAATACCGCCGGCGCGTCAGGATTTTCTGCCATCAACTTTATTTTCTCTGGTGGTACGATGGCTTGTAATTTCAATCAGGTGCAAACCAACTCGGTTTCGGGTGGTTCGTCGGCTTGCTACTTGATCAATGGTGCAGGAGCTGGCGCTAGTCCAACTGCGTACAGCTGTTCCTACAATACACTGAACGGGTTTACGGCCAATTCAAACACCACGGGTATCTATGGATATTACAATAACGCTTCCTATAGCGGCACCTCAAATTATCGTGTTGTTGGTAACACGATAACCAATTTGCAACTTACAGGCACCACGGGTACAGCGATTATCATGGGTATTCAGGAAACCAATGGCGGTTCTCCCATTAAAACAATCGACTCAAATTCAATTACTAATCTCTCCGCATCAGGCACCAACAATATTACTGGTATTCAATTGGGTTTCGCAGGCACTGGTAATTCCATTAGCGGCAATACTTTTTCCGATATTACAACCAACGGTAGTATCTATGGCATCTGGCTGAATAGCGGATCGGGTTCTACCAATTTGTACCGGAACAGAATCTGTAACCTCAACGCCAACGGCGCATCTTCGCTTATCTCCGGTTTCAATCAGCAAGGTGGCACCACCATGGTGTACATGAATAATGTTGTCGGTAATTTCAATACGCCAATAGCCACACAGGCAACCACGCCTTGGCTGGTGCAAATCGGCTTCCAGCTAACGGGTGGCTCTGCCGATTCATTATTCTACAATACGGTGTTCTTAAATGGTACAAGCTCGGGTACAAACTTTGGCACGGCAGCCGTATTCATGAGTACGGCTTGCAGAACCAGTATGAAAAATAACTGGTTCGTGAATACTGCAACACCCACCGGAAGCGGGCGTGCTATTGCAATATACAGAACGGGTACCACAGTAACCAACTACCTTGTTCAGAATAATACTAACAATCGTCTCTGGGTAGGTACGCCACTGGGTACTTCCCGCTGCTTGCTGTGGGATGCAACCAATACCCTAAACGCTCTGCCATTCAGCACGGCGCCTTATACTGGGCAAGAAGCTAATAGTGATACGTCAAGTATTGGCTTCATTAATTCTACATGCGGCAACGCCAACTTCTTGAATGTTGATACGCTTAGTTCCAGGATGTGCCTGGTAGAAAATAAAGGTACCCCGCTGGCATCTCCATGGAATACAGATATCCGCGGCTTAGCTCGTTCTGTTACGGCACCAGATATGGGCGCTTATGAAGTAACTGCGGCTTTCCTTACCTGGACGGGCGCTACCAACACCGATTGGAACCTCACCTCAAACTGGTGTCCTCAAGTGTTGCCAACCGCTACCTCTAACGTCACTATTCCAAACGTTACCAATAAACCGGTTATCGGCCTGCCTGCCAATAATGCCGGTAAGCGAGAAACCTGTTTGAATGTTACCATTCAATCTGGTTCTTCGCTCACTATTATCAATCGCGATACATTGGAAATTGCCGCAGGCGGAACATTCACCAATAACGGCTCCTTTATCGCGGGCTCCGATACGCCAACAACCACTAACCTTGGCGGAGGGGCCTCTATGTATCGTTCCTGCCAAACGGTTAGATTCCTTGGCTCGGGTACGGTAAATGGTACATCCGCTACCACTTTCAATGCCCTGTGGGTTAACGGCGCACTTACCATTCCTTCCGGAGCCACCAATCCAACTATCAATGGTATCTTGCGCATTAATACCGGCGGCTCTATCACGCCTGCGCCAACCTATGCGCGCCCGGCTATCTTAAATTACAACACCAACGGCGCTTATGCTGTGAATCAGGAATGGACCGGTAACAGCCAAACTCCTGGCCTTGGTATTCCTTACCATGTGCTGCTAACAGGAAGCACCGTAAATATGCCATCTTCCGACAGAGGCATCGGCGGAAGTATTTCCATCTCTCAGGGTACTTTAAATCTGAATGCTACCTCTGGCGATTTATATATTGGCGGAAACTGGAATAGAAATTCTGCGGGAGGCGCGTTCCCAAGCAATGAAGGATTTTTTAATCCTAATTGCCGGGCCGTATTCTTTAATGGCAGCGGACCGCAAAGCATTAGCGTAGTTCAACTGCTGGGTGGCCCTTATACAGAAGCCTTTAGTTATCTGGTTGTGGATAAACCATCCGATACGCTAAAAATCAGTGCTACAGCGCCGGCATTAACGAATGTTAGTGTATATGAAGGTGCCCCGGGAAGTGAATGCGGTGGTGGCGCTATGTTGCAGCTCATCAACAACGGACTGCTTGATCTGAATGGCCGCACCTTTACTTTCGATAATATTGATAACACCGCCAATCCGGATGCCTGGATTTACGTAAATGGTAACCGCCGCATCATTAATTCTAAAGGTATAGGTAATGGAGGAACCTTTGCCGTTGTTGGCTCCAATGCCACTAATCAGCCTACCTATCACACCATGAGCGTGTACAACAATGGCGGCATCGGAACACTTACCTTCGATACTACGGTAATAGTAACCTTAGCTGATGGCGGCGTCGACTTCGGATTAAGCGGGGGCAGTCCAATCACCACAGTTAATGGCGTACTCCAAATTAACCTGGGAGGCTCAGTAGGGTTAACCCAGAATCCGTGTAACTATGCAGTGGGATCTGTGCTTCGTTTTACCAACGGTGTCGATTTTCAGGTAACTCCAACCAGCAAAACATGGACTTCGGGTGCTATTTATTCCGGTGCCGCCGGCATTCCATATAATGTAGAAATCCTTTCCAGTGGAACCGATGTAGTGTTGCAATCGCAGCGGGCATTGCGAAATAATCTGACCATCACCGATGGTACATTCACCCTCAATAGCGGAATTGGCACCTTTAACATCGGTGGTAATTGGACCAGAACGGGGGCTTCATCGGGATTCACGCCTAATAATAACCGGATTACTTTCGATGGAAATGCCGATCAAATCATCACAGTGGGTGGCGGCGTTACCCGCGAATCGTTTTATGAATTAGAAGCTTCTGGCAACAGTGCTAACCTCAATTTGGGAACGGCTACAAGCATCGATGTTACTAATCAGCTGGTACTTACTTCGGGGAAAATTAATACCGGCTATCAGGCCGGAAATGGCGATACACGCGAGGTGAATGTGACGAATTGTTCAAGTTCGGCAGTATCCGGATTTTCTGCAGCCAGCTATGTAAATGGCAAATTGCGCCGATGCGTTCAAGCGGCAACTGCTTACGATTTCCCGGTTGGTTCTTTTGGAAATTATGAACGGGCCAATATTAGTTTCGATGCAAATATGACCGGAACAACCAACCTGATCGCATCATTCGATTCCGTAAATAGTGGTACGTCTGTTGATAGCGCCTACTGCGTTATTAATGGCTCTCGTATTAACAATAGCCTCGATATGGGAATATGGACCATCACCCCAGATGCGCAACCCACTGCAGGTTTATACACCGCCACACTCTACGGCCGTGGCTATACCAATGCACCTTCGCTGGCTGCTATGCTGGGCGTTATCAAGCGCGATAATAGCGCTGATCAATGGCGCGGTTGCGGAAAACGAAATGGCGCGCTGCAAGTAGATGGCTCTAGCCGTACCTTGGGCCGGCATGATAATGCTACACAAAGTATCAGCGGCGGAACTGCAACAGTAGTGCGCGATAGTGTATCTTCCTTCTCAGATTTTGGTATCGGTATCGGCGTTCAACCGGCAACACCACTTCCGGTGAAAATGCTGTACTTCACGGCTGAACGGCAGGAAAACATCGCCGTGTTGCGCTGGGCAACAGCAACCGAAATTAATAATGATCATTTTGATGTGGAACGCAGTATCGATGGCGTACGCTTCACGAAAATTGATGCGGTGAAAGGCCAGGGCAACAGCAGCACTACGGTTACGTATCGCGATAATGATGAACAACTACTGTCGTTAGGCGCTAAGGTGGTTTACTATCGCCTGAAGCAAGTTGATATCGACGGCCAATTCGAATACTCCAACATCGCAGCCATCAATTTGGAAGTGGGCGAGGATGGATTCCATATCGAGAAAGTGTTCAACAATCCGTTCCGCAACGAAGTAACAATTACGTTCTTCACACCTGCTAACGATGAAATTGGATTTGCACTATATGATATTCGGGGTGCGCAGGTGTTGGAGCAAAAGCAACAGGCGGTGGCGGGTTTCAATGCAATTAATTTCAATCAGATGAATCAGCTTGCGGCAGGTATCTATCTGCTGAAAATAACGCATGGCCTGGAGGTATATAGCCTGCGGTTGCAAAAGGCAGAGTAATGCACGGTGAATAAATTATGACGGCATCCTGATGTGGATGCCGTTTTTTTTTGGCGGCTGCCCGCACGGCCTTTATGGGCAATTGAAGTGGCTGTCTTTGAGGCGCGGGCACCGCGTGCTTCGTTCCCGCTCTTTTCAGGCCGCGCATAGCTATTGATGATTGAATTCATTTTCTTTTCAAACCTATTATTGCGAATGCCTGAAAAGGAGCTCCACTTCGCCCGCTGCCGCTTCACGCAGCTATCTTTACATTACCGAATGATGGACGCTTCCTTTTCAAACCTTTTTGCTCAAACACCTGAATTGAAGCTAGTGTAGATTGTAAAATACAGGTGCCTTAAAAAGGATACAAAGTGATGCATTTATGGCTTGAAATGAAGCTGGTAAGTGTATCAATGACACTTTTTTAAAAATTTGATAATCAATTATATATAACGCATTTATGAAATTATACAACTATAATGTTAATTTATTGTTGTTATGCATGGTTTTTGCTCAATAAATAGGACCTGTTAGCAATATGAGGAATTTATACGCATTGGCGACTACCGTTCGTGTACGTCCATTAATCCTTTTCTTTTTCATCACCTTAGCATCAACTGTTTTTGGTCAATCGTTCAGAACGCCAACCTTTACCGGTGCACTAAGCGATTTTAATGCGGCCGAACAATTTGCCGCAGCAGCAAACAATACCACCTACGCCATAACGTTCGATGCGCAGTACATGTACTTTGGTGCTTTTCGAACGTCGGGTACATTTGGCAGCACCGACAATTTCGCCATCTACATCGATGCCGATCCGCGCAACACCCTGGCCAGTGGGAACGGTAGCACAACAGGTAAAGCCTATAATGGGGTTACAGCAACCTTACCCTTCAATGCCGATTATTCTTCCTACACTGAACAAGGTTATACCGATCCGTTAAACAGATTTAATGCAGGTTGGGCAAGCACAGGGGTTACACCAACCGTGTTCACCAGCGCTACTGCACGTGAAGTGAGAATTTCTTTAAGTGATCTGGGTAATCCGGCGTCTGTCTAAGTCACCATGTGGATGGGCTACAGCGGCGGTATTTTCTCGAATGCGCCAGGCACCAACGTTGCGGCATCGGGTACACCAACCATTGCTGGTTTCTTCGGAAGTTTTCCTGTTTACAAAAGCGGCATTACGCCAGTCTCATTCCGCGCGCAAAATACTTCATCAGCCAATGGGGGCGGAACAGCAATCAGTAATTTAGTGCTTTCTACCGGAACCACATTGACCGCTGGTGATTATGGCGATATCACACTAAGTGGTGCAATACTATTTACACTTACTGGTAACACTTCATATACAGGAACACTAACCATTGGTTCCGGCACAACCAATGCTACCCGGGTTGGCCTTTCAACTTTTTCCATGTTCGCAGGTGGCCGTGGAATAGGAGGTACCGCTGGTCAATTAAGTGTGAATGGCTCCAGTGGCGCGCCGTTCACAGCAGGCACCGGTGGAACATTTGCCTTCTTAGGGGGCGGATTGATTAGTGGCGCTAACGTGGCCGCCAACCCAATGTTTCCGGCTTCTTCTTTAGTGACCATTGCAGGGCCCGTAGATTTTGGTAATGTTGGCCTGTCTACCGCGCTTTCGAGCATCGCAGGCACGCTGCAAATTAATTCGGGCGGTTCCGTGAATACCAATCCGCCTACCTACAATTCCGGCTCAACCCTGGTTTACAATACCGGGGGGTCATACACTGCCGGAGCAGAGTGGACTACTAATTCTACTACCGCTAAAGGGGTTCCTCAGGCGGTCACCATTCAAAATAATACGGCGCTGTCATTCGGTACAGCAGCTGCCTATCGGCAGGCGAATGCGTTGTTAACCATTGCTTCCGGATCTTCATTATCGCTGTCTTCCGTAGCCGGCGGAGACTTGCGCATTGCTGCTGGTTTAACCAATAACAACACCGGTACAGGTGTGGGTATAGCTACCGGCGGTAGAGCTGTTTTCGTTCAAGGTACCGGTACGTACACAAAGTCGGGTACCGACAATTTAGACTTCCTGATTTTCGGGGCAGCTAATACATTGACGCTGGCAACTGGCACCAATCTAAGTTTAACCAATACCAGTTCTACCGGTTGTCTTCAATTCAATGCTGCCGGTACGTTGGCCCTGGCAGGAACCAACACGGTTACCATAGTAAATGGTGGCACCGTTGGCGGCTCATCGGCAGGTGCATTTACCGGAAGTTCACCTACAACCAGTATTTTGAGTTTAGCGGGTACTTGTACGTGGAATCCGGGTGGCGTAGTTACTGTTCCCGTAACAGTAGGACTGCAGTTAAATGGTGGGCTCACTGTAAGCACTGCCGGACGATTGAGTGCTGGCTATGTACAAATCAATCAGGGTGGTTTTATGGGGGGCACCAATCCTGTTGTGTACCCAGCCAATGGAACGTTAATCTATAATCACAGTTCAGGTACTTATGGCGTTCAAGCATTAGAATGGCCGGCAACTTCCGGCCCAACTAACGTTACCGTCAACAATAATGGAACTAGTACCGGCATCAGTTTCGCCAATAATAATATCACAGCTCGAACCTTAACCGGCACCTTAACCATCAATCAGGATGTAGATTTAAGTGGAACAGGTCCTGCGGCGCTCACCACTTTAAATACGATCGCCAACGCTACTGCTACAATTAAAGGCAACGGTGCATTTACACACAGTGCCTCCGGTTCTTTCACTACCGCCAATCCTTCCGGTGTTAACGGAACCGTAACCACTTCCGGTACTATTACCTTACCCACTACAACAAGCTTTACTTTTAACGGCACTGCATCACAAGTTACCGGCACCCTCTTACCGGCTACCATTGCCGCACTAACAATCAACAATACCGCGGGCGGTACCAATGGCGTAACGATATCTAATAACGCACTGACTATTTCTGGAGTAACCACCTTAACAGCCGGAGCCTTAATACTTCCAACCGGAGCAGGTAATTTGGTCACTTTCACAGGAAACATTTCTACTCCTACAGGTGGCGGTACCCTTCGCGGTTCGGCCACTTCAAACATTGCTACTAATGGCACCATTGCCGGTACCGCAAACGCCTTAACTTTCACTACAGGCTTTGCTACACTCAATAACTGGACGCACAACACTACCACCTTCGGTTCAACCGCAGGGGGCTTGAATAGCGTAGTAACCATTAATGGAACCTTCAGTTTACAAACAACTGGTGTTCCCGATTTTTATGTAGGATCGGCCGGCGGTCTTGTTATTGCCTCGGGAGCCACCTACACTGATAATGGCGCCAACAACGACCGTATTCTACAAACTACCGCCACCGGTGGTAGCTTTACCTTACAGTCAGGGGCTAATTTCTTCACCGGTAATTCATCTGGATTAACAGCAGCCGGTACCGGGGCCATCCAAACAACCAACCGTATATACAGCGGTGGCGCAAACTATACTTTTAACAACGGTAATGCTACAGCACAGGCTATTGGAGATGCCTTAGATGCCACTGGCGGCACCGGTAAAACCGGCGTCATTACGGGTAACGTGGTAATTGCCAACAACAGTGCAACCGGCGTTACCTTGAATGCAGGTACTACCATCACCATTAATTCACCGGGAAATTTTAATGTAGGCGTGTTGGCTACATCGTCTTCAGTATTAACCGCGCCGGCTACATCTATTATCAACGGAACCGGTAACGTAAATATGTTTGGCAACGGTGCCACTAATGGTTCAACTCTGGTAACAGCCCATGCCAACGGCGTTAACGGCACCTTCCAATGCACCGGCACGTACGCACTGAATAATGCTGGTAATAACAACACTAATTTTACGTTTAATGGCAGTGTGGCCCAAACAACCGGAAGCTTAATGCCCGCAACGGTAAATAACCTGGCCATTAGCAATACATTGGCTAGCGCAACACCAACGGCAGATGTTAACTTGTCTTCTTCTGTTACGGTTAACGGCACTTTTACCAATAGCGGCCGATTGGGGGTAGGGGCAAATACGTTAACACTTAACGGTGTTACTACATTTACCGCCAATAAATTGGTTACAACAAGCTCCTCTAATTTGGTTATTGGAGGTACTGGAGCAATCACAGGAGCATCTCCCTTCGTAACCGGCGGCATATCATTGAACAATTTCACGATGAACCGAACCGGGCAAACCTTTACCAGTAACACAGCTATGACAGTGGGCGGCGCATATGCGCTCACTAACGGAATTCATGCGCTTGGCGGGGGATTGACTTTAAACGGCACCATAGCATTTGGATCTGGAACATTGACGGGAGGATCTAACCCTTTATCGATTGGCGGCAGCGGCACCGTTACTGGAAATCTTACCGCAACAACTGCTCCATTGGCGCTCACCAGTATCACCTTGAACCGGAGCGGTGCTATTGTAAATCTTGGTAGCAATGTAACCGTTTCTAATGCTGCCGGCGTTACACTTACTGCAGGTAACATCAATTTGGGAAGCTTCAATCTTACCAATACAAATAGCGCAGGAAATCTAGGGACTGGCAGCGCATCGTCCATGATTATAGCTACAGGTAGTGGTCAGGCAATTCTAACGATACCAACCGGCGCATCAACACAGGTTTTTCCTATTGGCGATGGTACTAACTATAGTCCTGCACAACTTGTTTTTACAGCGAATAGTGTGAGCGGTACAATTGGCGGGCGGGTAACAACCACATCTCACCCGCAATTGAATCTAACGGGTAACCCACAGGCCAATTACTTAAATAGGTATTGGTCTTTCACCACTTCATCGCTCACCAACTATACCTATACGGCTACCTTTACCTACCCATCTACCGATGTTACAGGCAGCGCATCATCCATGAAATTAAACCGTTACAATGGAACTGTTTGGAATGAAGATGCTACCAGCACAGCTACTACTACAAGTTGTGTGTCCACAACTGGCATCACTCAAACCAGTTTCGCATTGAACGGCGCAGATTTCACCTGCCGTAAAGAACCCGCCCCGGTAACTTATACTTGGGTGGGCGGCGCCGGGGGCGCCCCTAACGATTGGGCTACAGCAGCCAACTGGTCGCCAAGCGGTGTTCCTTCGCCTATTGATCAGGTTATCATAGATAACACCTCCAGTATTCCATGTACCATTACTTCCGGTACTAATATTGTGGCACAGTTTACGCAAAGTGCTAACACCTTTAACTTAAACGGAGGAACTTTAACGGTTACCGGTGCTGTGGCCTACACAGGAGGTACAGGTACTTGCGCCTGCGGAACAACGGTGACGTTATCCAGCAGCTCGGCTATCACAGTTCCAGCCTGGCAGTATGGTAATTTGAATATCACCGGTGGCAACCGGACCTTCGTTTCAGGCGCTACTACTTCCATTTGTAATACGTTAACCCCTGGAGCAGGTACCATCACTACTACGGGATCCACTTTTAATTTCAATGGGATCGGCGCGCAAACCATTCCTGCACTTTCATACACTAACCTGACTATTTCCAATGCACGTTCTGGTGCAGCGCTAACCTTGGCCAGCGGTACAATTAATGTATCTAATGCCTTTGATGTTTCTACGTTATCGGGCAACACGTGGGTGAATACAGGGAATACTTTTGTTTATAATGGAAGTGGCACTACTAATCAAACAGTAGCCCCAATAAACTATAACATTCTTACCATAAATAACACGGGGTCTGGTAATATCACGATGTCGTCAACCGGCACCATCGGTATTGCCAGCACTTTCAACCTAACTGCTCCGGCATACACCAATGCCGCCACTACACGCTATATCACAACGGGAAGCACCATTGATTACAATGGAACCGGTGCTCAAACTATTCAAGCGTTCAAGTACAATAACCTGTCTATAAGTGGAGCCCGTGCAAGTACTCCTGCCATTACCTTGGCTTCAACGGGCATTATTGATATTAACGGAAACTTTGTTGTATCTGCTACCGGTGCTTACACCGTAACAGTGGGCACCAGTACGGTGAATTTCTCAAGCGCTTCTTCCCAGCCGATTCCTGCTTTCTTCTATTATGATATCACCGATTGGCAGCCTAACTCAACAACAGTAAATGCCGGTGGTCCGAGGGTTTGGGCCAATTCGGGAATTATTGACATTAAGGATGGGTTTGCTCCGTCAACTGGAACAAATACCATCGATGGTAGTACGATTCGTTATTCATCAACTGGTGGTTTCACCTGGACCATGACCACTATTAACACCAATTATGCAGGTGTTTCTTACAATAACCTTACTTTCTCAGGTACCGACACCTGGCAATTAGGAGCCGGCGTAACATTGGGCACCTTGGGCGATGTTACGTTAAGCGCTGCTGGTGTGTTATATATCTGTAATAACACTACTCCAAATACATTAAATGTGGGCGGTAATTATATTCAATCTGCCGGATCACTTTATGTGTCGAATAGCACAACGCTGGGCGCAGGTGGTGCGGGCAATATGAATGTGACAGGTAATTTAACCTTATCAGGTACAGCCTATCTGTATAATACTTATAACAATGGTACGGGAACGATAACGGTTGGAGGTAACTTCGCTCAGCAAGGTTCAAGCTTCGTGTATAATGGCTACGGATACAACGGAACTTCAGGTGTGATTAATGTCACCGGCATGTATACCATGTCTTCCAGTAATTCTTTGTTTAATGCTACTTACAATATCACCAATTATTCTACCAGTGGTACTTTGAATGTAGGCGCATTTACTCAAAGTAGCGGCTTCACTTATGTGTCATATAGCGCAGGAGCAGGTTCTTCTATGACTGTCGCAAACGACTTAACGTTATCGGGTGCGGCAGAATTTCATGTTATTGCATCTAGCGCAAGCCCTACCACCACCGCCACGGTTAATGGCAATATTAATACCAGCGGAACGTCAACGATTAAACTGAATTCCGGCGGCTCTGGTACTCCGGGGATTTTAGTTTGTAAAGGTAATTTTACCACTACTAGTACCGCTGTTTCAACAAACGGTATCATCAACTTTGGTAGTTCCACAATTAGTACCAATCAAATTCAGATTTGGGGTAATTTTTCAAAATCTGGTACCGGCGTTTTTTACACTAGTTCCAGCAGCGCTGCCACTGGGATCGTGTTTACCGGAAACAGAACCCACACCTTTAGTTATTCCGGCACCACCTCGCAATACACGCAATATGTGGTAGCTGCTGCTGATACCTTGGTGATGTCAACGGGATTAACCTTGGGTACCTCTACTGTGCCGCGCTCAACTTTCACTGTGAATGGTGTACTGGATCTGGGTGCTAACGTGATCACTGCAGGTAACGCTACAGATCCATATTTCATTGCCACATCTGGCGCTACGATTAGAACATCTAATGCCTCCGGACTTACAGCGGGCTTCAGTGGATTTGGAACAACAACAACGATTTTTAGTATTTCGAATGGAGTGAGTTATGAGTTTTATGGTGCTAGCGCTCAAACCACCAACTTCTTTAATGCGCCTGCAGTGAATACCATGAATAATATTATTATCAATCACACTGCAAATAATGTGAAGATTGATAAGAATATTAATGTAAACGGGAATGTGATTTTCCGCTCTGGAAATGTCGGAAACTTAGATTTGAATGGCAGTCTCAATATCTCATTGGGCGGCTCAAGCAGTATTTCGGGTGAAGGATTGGTGACCAGTACAATTATCAATTCCGGATCTCCAACAGCCGGTAATGGCTTCATCGGAGGAATATTTTCGTTAGGCGCAAATCCCGGGAATGTAGCAAATCTGGGTGCCAATATTAGTGCCTCCACTTCGCTGGGAACAACCATTATTGAGCGATTTCCGGGAAAGGCAATTACTACTATTAATACTACAAACAATAGTATCAGACGCATTTATCAAATACAACCATCAACAGCGGCAACTGGTGCAACCGTTTCATTTAGTTATTATGATGCCGAGTTGAATAGCAATACGGAGTCATCTCCAAATATGATTGTATATGGATCAACTGCAGCAAACGAAACGGTCAATTCCTACAATTTCCTTGGTGCTTCTGCTTTTGATGCTACTGCCAACACAGTCACGTATAATAATATCGGATTACCATCAACCGGAGCGGGATCGTTCTTTACGCTGGCCAATGCCGATAAATATTGCACCGCTCAGGCCGGCGATTGGAATACTGGAAGTACATGGACTGGTGGTGCTGTACCCCCGGCTAATGCGAACATCTGTATTCAACATGCGGTTACGGTGGCTGCGGCTAGTACCGCAAGTTATAAGAGTATTACTATCAATACTGGTTCTCCCGGCTTGAATATTTCTAATGGCTTTAGCGTGAATCTGGCTGCTGCTGGAACATTCACCAATAGCTCTGGCGCTGCTTTCACGGTGCTTGGTGGCGGTACTACAAACGGTGATATCAAATTCAACGGCAATGGTACTGTCAATGGAGCCAATGCTACCACATTTACAAATCTAACCACATTGGGTACACTCACCTTAACCACAATTCCAACAATTAATGGAATCCTAAAAATCAATACAGGTGCATCTGTTTCTGCCACCCCAAATTATGGCAGTTCCAGTATGTTGTTCTATAACGCAGGTGGCAGCTACAATGTTGGTGTAGAATGGGGAACCGCAGGTTCAGGTATTCCGAATAATGTGACGTATAGCGGTACTGCCATTACGGGTACATTGAATATGCCAACGTCGGCAAGAACTTGTCGCGGTACTATGCTGATTCAAAATGGATCATTAGTGCTAAGTACTACTACTGGTGCTGATTTGACCGTTGGCGGCGATTGGATTCGGGTGCCTGGTGTTGCTGGCTTTACCCCAAATAACCGCGCTGTCATTTTCAATGGTAGTACCGACCAATCCGTTGCTGTTGCAACTGGTGGAACAGAAACATTCCATTACCTCATCAACAATAAATCGGGTGGTAACTTAGTGTTGAATTCGGGTTCAATTTTAGGTTTCTCTTCACCAACCAATGTAGCTGTTACGGCACCAAACGGTGGCGATGGCTTGCAACTACTTTCTTCTTCTAATATTGATTTAAACGGACAAACATTGTCCTTGTCTGGTTCTACCGCCTGCAATCTTTTAGATAATGGAACTGGTAATATTATCGGAGCATCTGGCAGCGTGTTGTCCATCAGTGGCGCAACCAAAACAGTGCGTACTGATATTGCCAGTACGATATCGTTCGGCAGCAACGTAACGGTAGTATTGAACAGCGGCATGAACTTCGGTTCCTCCCTTTCTACCATCAATGGAACCTTGCGTATCGCTTTGGGTGGTTTTGTGAGCACTAATCCACCAATCTATTCCAACACCTCAACGCTTCAATATTTCTCTGGCACTACTTATGGCAGAGGCTCAGAATGGAATGCAACCTCTGGTGCAGGCTATCCAAACAATGTCGATATTCAGTTGAATGGTACTGTAACAACCCTTGATTTAAACAATAGTGGACTCGGCTCGGCAAATCCAAGAATAGCCGGCAACCTAACCATAGGTAATGGAGGCGCGCTTACTATGGGTGCATTAGGAACTCCGCTAACAGTGTTAGGTAACGTAACTGTTGGTGCCGGTACCGGAGGTTCGCTGGTACTAGGCACTACAACCGGAGGCGACTTAAATATCAATGGTGATTTTACCGTTAACAGCGGCGCTACATTAACAGATAATGGCCGTCAGGTGAGCATGCAGGGCACCGCTTCCTTGCAAACAATTACCGGTGTTAGTGCATTGTCTTACCTGAATGTCAATAATGCCAATACGGTGCGTTTAGCTACATCTAATCCAATGACCATTGGCAACCGTCTCATGTTAAGTAATGGCACATTTGATTTGAATGGTAATACGCTTACCATGGCGAATAATGCCGAGCTGCGTCGTGTAATCGCCGCAGCTACTATGAGTGCATCTCCGGTAGTATCTGGTTCTAATACCTACGACTTACGATACGACGCATCTATGACTTCTGCCAGTGAGTTTTCGTCATCGGCTACAGCCGTGCGCGATCTGTCGGTATATAGCGGCTCCACCTTGCAACTCAATGCATCAAGAACCATTAACAGAAACCTGAATTTGTTCAGTGGCGCTGGCATCAATATTAATGGTCAAACCTTTACCTTGTTTGGCAATAACAGTACGGCCGTTGTAGGTACAATTTATGCTGATGGTACCAGCGTGATTTCTAATAGCTCCGGTATTACCTCAGGAGCCTTCCGCATTACGGCGAATCAAAGTGGCGCTAATCCTGGGTATTTTACCCGTTCGGTTTCAAACAACGCCGGCGTAGGTTCAGTGCGCTTCAATAGCGATGTTACCGTGAATATATCCGATGGTAAATTTGATGGCGGTCTTTCAGGTGGTTCTACATTAACTACGGTTCAAGGGGTATTGGAAGTTGGTCCGGGGGGCAGTGTGTTCCCTAATCCGGTGATTTATTCTTCCTCCCCGGCTTCTATACTTCGTTTCTATAACGGCTACGATTATCAGGTGAACAGCACCGATAAAACGTGGGCCGCAGGAGCAATTACCTCCGGTAATGCCGGCATTCCGGTGAATGTGGAAGTGGTAGGAAGTACTACGGATTTAATCATTAATGATCCTCGTTCGCTGCGCGGAAATCTTACCATTACCGATGGCTCGTTTACGATTAATACAAGTAAAGGGCCATTCCCAATTGCTGGTAACTGGTCGCGCTCGGGCAGCACTAGTGCATTCCGGCCGAATAATAATAAAGTGGTATTCAACGGAACCACCGCGCAAACCATTGCCTGTTCTGCTAATAATAATACCGAAACCTTCTACCAACAGGAAATCAATAACAGTGCTGGGGTTTCGCTTTCTTCTACCAACGATAGTGTAACCAATCAGTTTATTCTTACTTCAGGTAATCTTACCACCGGCAGCAGCAACGAGGTATATATTACGTCAAATTCCGCTTCTGCAGTTTCTGGGGGCACTACATCTTCATACGTAAACGGTCGCATGCGCAGGGATGTCACTGCCAACACCAGCTACGATTTCCCTGTAGGTACCAGTGATTATCAAAAAATCAATATCACATTTGATCCATCCATGGCCGGCACATCCAGCTTGCTGGCTTACTTTAATACCAGTTGGTCAGGAACCACCGTTGATTCCTCTTACTGTGTCATCAACGGCTCCCGCATCAATAGCGCGCTTGATGGTGGCTATTGGACGGTTACACCAGATGCGCAGCCTACTGCGGGAACTTACACGGTTACGCTCAACGAGCGCGGCTACAGCAATGCACCATCACTAGCTAGTATGATGGGTGTAGTGAAGCGCTCTAATAGTTCCGACCAATGGCGCGGTTGCGGTAAGCGTAATGGTGTAGATCAGAATCTGGGTGTTCACGATAACAGCAATTCTGCAATTTCCGCTGGTACCGCAACGGTGGTGCGCAGCGGCGTAGCTTCCTTCTCAGATTTCGGTATCGGTATCGGCGTTCAACCGGCAACACCACTTCCGGTGAAAATGCTGTATTTCACTGCTGAACGGCAGGAAAATATTGCCGTGCTGCGCTGGGCTACGGCAACAGAGATTAACAACGATCATTTTGATGTGGAACGCAGTACCGATGGCGTACGCTTCACGAAAATTGATGAGGTGAAAGGCCAGGGCAACAGCAGCACTACGGTTACGTATCGCGATAATGATGAACAACTGCTGTCGTTAGGCGCTAAGGTGGTTTACTATCGCCTGAAGCAGGTTGATATCGACGGCCAATATGAATACTCCAACATCGCAGCCATCAATTTGGAAGTGGGCGAAGATGGATTCCATATTGAGAAGGTGTTCAATAATCCGTTCCGCAACGAGGTAACGATTACGTTCTTCACACCAGCTAACGATGAAATTGGATTTGCGCTATATGATATTCGGGGTGCGCAGGTGTTGGAGCAAAAGCAACAAGCGGTAGCGGGTTTCAACGCCATGAACTTCAGTCATCTGGAAGATTTAGCGGCAGGTATTTACCTGCTGAAAATTACGCATGGCTTAGAGGTGTACAGTCTGCGATTACAGAAATCGGAATAAGGGTATATTAATCAGGAGGGCAGCACTTCGGTGCTGCCTTTTTTTTGCCCTATTCAGTAGTTAAATATTATTCACGAATTAGGTTTTTTCGCCCCTTTGGTCGTACTTCGTGTGTGTTTAACACTAACTCGTTTTTTGTGATGAAAAAAATTGCATTTGCCGTATTGCTGTTGGTTGCTATGTTTAACGACCTTGCAGCTCAGGATTTCATGTTTCAGGGCTTCTATTGGAATTATCCTTACTTATTGGGTATTCGTAGATGGGGGCAGGATTTTAATGGCAAAGTTCCTGATTTGCATCAGGCAGGATTTACACAAATTTGGTTGCCGCCGTTATCACGTTCTAGCGCCGATCAATCAAGTGTAGGATATGATGTTCAGGATTACTACGATTTAGGTGAATATGGATTAGGTGCTACCCGTTTCGGTACCAGAAAAGACGTTAATGATGTTATTGCCAGCCTTAAAAGCCGGGGTATGATAGCAATAGCCGATATTATTTACAACCATCGCGCTGGTGGCAAACCCGAAGTTAATCCGTATGTAGAAGGTTGGATTGAAAATTTCAATAATACCAAGTATTCCAGCGGTGATCAACCCTTTCCTTCTGATCGGTTTAGAAACTACTTATTGTTAAGTGATACCGGCAATGGCGCGGGTACGTACTATATTAAAATTCGTTCGGCCACTCAGCATTCTAACTTCTATAATAAGCCTTATACCCTTGCCATGTGGACTAAAAAAGTGCCTTTGGCTAAAGATACCTTGGGTGATACTTTTGAAGCGGAACCTAATGGAGGCGGCGACTGCGGAGATACCAGTAATTATTTTTCATTGGGTAGAAGAAAATACTGTTTTATCGATGGCGTGGGTTGTAAAACCGATGAATTCAGGCTTACGTTGGATACCTCTATGTTTAACAGAAGTGGTGATACGCTGTGGATTAGCATGTCGAACAAAGGCAGTAATTTAGGTGATTTTTCCGATCATTTTATTTACGGTTTGTGGAATGCGGCTAAGGGCGTAGATGTACAAAATCAACTGCGATATGAAACCTATACCAACTTTGCTTCCTTGCCAAGCGGTCGCGGTGCGATGTCGGAGGTTAACTTTAAACCGAATGGCAGCCCTACCCAGCTCAGTGGCGATATAGATGCGATGTACTTCTTCTACGATATTGACCACAACATTCCGTCGTCAAAAACAGCCTTGAAGGAATACACCAGATGGATGTTTGATAGTGTTGGTATTGGCGGGATGCGGGTAGATGCTGTCAAGCATTTTCCCACCGCATTTATGGGCGAAGCACTGGATTATTTGCATCAGAACGGAATTAATCCGCCCATGGTAGTTGGGGAATCCTATGATTTTAATCCTGCCGTTTTAAAAGGATGGGTGGATGCCGTACAGAGCAATATGCAGCCAGCAACCCGGGATTCAATTAAAGTTCGGGTTTTTGATTTTTCGTTGCGCGGTGCGCTGAAGGCTGCATGCGACCAGTTTGGTTACGATGTACGAGGTGTTTTTGGTGCCAGCATCGTTGATGCTGTTGGCGGATCAGGAAGTAACGTGGTTACCTTCGTTAATAACCACGATTTCCGCGATCCCGGGCAGCCCGTAACGAATAATCCGGAATTAGCCTATGCCTATATTCTTCTCAATAATAAAGTAGGATTACCCTGTGTTTTCTATCCAGATTACTTTGGAAATAACTTTATGAAGGGAAGGATTAAAGGCATGATTGCTGCTCATAAAAAATATGTCTATAACTCTAGTATCCATGATTACCTGAGTGCCGGTAGTGGGTATCCTAATTTTTATGTAAAAGGTTTTGCCAACACAACCCTTACCTTCCAAATGCAAAATGCCATTACCCAAAAGCCAGTAGTAGTTACCATCAATTTTGCCGGAGATACCTTGGATGTATATCAAAAAATTAATATGAACACGCTGGCCGTTGGTGATACCTTTACCAATATTTTTGGATTTGGACCAGACACTTTACTTACCGTAAACACCAATCAGGAATTGCATATCCGTATTCCGCCAAGAAGCTTTACCATGTTCGTAAAGGGAAATCTAAAGGATAGTCTTATCTCGCTTTCAGACACCTTGGTTAAACCTAATGGTATCGATATGCCGATGACTAATCTGCCTTTAGCCGCAATCTACCCTAATCCGTTTAGCCATCAAATGATAGTAGAATTATATGAAGCGCCGGAAGCAAATGCGGCGGTTACTATATTCGACTTAACCGGACGTCAGGTTATGCAACAACCATTGAAAGGCGATGATTACAACTTTGCTTTAACCACTAACGATTTGGCATCCGGCGTTTACGTAGCAGAAGTGCGCAATGGCGATCGTACTGCTCGATATAAGATGTTGAAACGATAATGCGCTAAAATAGGGGAGTAGGCCTGGTAAATAACTCAGGCTCATGAGGGTACTGAAAACAATTCGGCAGACTTGCTTATTTTGGCTCGGTTTTTATTGTTCCAAAGAAAATCCGATATGAAGAAAGTCATGCTTGCCGTTGGTGGCGTTTTACTATTGTTAATGGCTGCAGTAGTTGCGATTCCTTTTCTTTTTAAAGATCAAATTAACAACACCATCAAGGCTGAAATAAACAAGAACGTAAATGCAAAAGTAGATTACGCAGACTTCGATCTTACCCTGCTGCATTCCTTTCCTAATCTCACTTTTACCTTATCTGATTTTTCAGTGGCTGGAAAGGATGAGTTTAAAGGCGACACCTTGCTTTCTGTAAATGAATTTAAGGTTACGTTAGATATTATGACCGTGATTAGAAAAGAGAAGTATAAAATTCTGGAGCTGTTGCTGGAACAGCCTCGGGTGCGGGCTATCGTAACACGTCAGGGAAAATCTAACTGGGATATTATGAAGAAAACCGCAGGAAGTTCAAGTTCCTCTTCCAGCTCTGATTTTGCGCTCCAAATTAAAAAGTATGGTATTGAACACGGCTGGATTGTTTACAACGACGATCAGACGGGAACCTTTGCATCTTTGATTGATTTGAATTTTTCAGGTAGTGGGGATGTTGGAAAGGATGTATATGAGTTTCTTACCAAAACATCTATTGAAGGTGTTACGTATCGCCAGGGTGCGGTAAGCTATCTGAACAATGCACGAATCACTGCCAATAATGATGTGACGGTTAATTCTTCAGAGTCAAAATATTCTTTTTCTAAGAATGAAATTGCGGTGAATGATTTGGCCGTTCAGTTTGATGGATTTGTTCAGCAGAAAAAAGATGCGCTTGCCTTAGATGTGCAGTTTAAATCTGCGAGGAGTGAATTCAAGAGCATTCTTTCGTTGATTCCTGCCATCTACAAGAAAGATTTCGATAAGATTAAAACCGGTGGAACTTTACAACTTGCTGGTATCGTTAAAGGACAATATACGGAAACACAATTGCCGGAGTGTCACATTAAATTGCAGGTGGCAGATGCAATGTTCCAATATCCTTCATTGCCTGTTGCTGTATCCAGAATCAATATTGCCGGCACTATAGATAAGCCGCAGGGTGTAGCCGACCTGACTGTGATTGACCTGCCTAGTTGTAAGTTGGTGATTGGCGCAGATCCGGTTGATATTGCTTTACACGTAAGCTCGCCGGTAAGCGACCCTAATGTTACAGCGCGTATCAACGGTAGAATGAATCTGGCTAATGTGCCGAAGTTGTATCCGATGGAGGGTGTTAAGAAACTTGAAGGTGTGCTCAATGCCAATGTGAATTTTAAAGGTCGAATGAGCGATGTTCAAAAGAAAAATTACAATGCGATTCAAGCAGCCGGAACGGTAAATGTGGCTCAAATGACATACGATAGTAAAGAAACCGCGATGCCAGTTGTAGTGCCCAATTTGTCACTAACATTTAATCCTAAGAATGTTACCGTAAATAATTTAGATGCGCGCATTGGGAAAAGTGATTTTCACGCTACTGGTGCAGTGGATAATTTCCTTGGTTATGCATTTGGTAAAGGGGATTTAGAAGGAACCTTGAACCTTAACGGTCATTTGTTGGATGCAAATGAGTTTCTGAAAGATGATACAAAGGCCACGAGCTCCAAAGAGCCGGGCGCGCAGCAAAAGTACTTCGAAGTTCCAAAGCACATCAGCTTTTCCGCAGCTACGCATTTTGATCAGATTCTTTTTAATAAGATGCAATTGAACAACGTTGCGGGTACTGCAACAATTAAGAATGAAGCAATAGATTTGAAAGGATTATCAGCGCAATTGTTGGGCGGAAGCGCATTGATTACTGCCAACTACAGTACACTTACGGGATTGCCTCATGTCAATTTTTCTTACGACATCAGGAATTTTGATTTTCAGAAAACCCATGCTGCCGTGGATATGGCTACAAAGCTGGCGCCTGTAATGAAATACGTTACCGGAAACTTTTCTTCTAATTTAAGCGGGACATGCCGGATGAACAGTGATATGACGGTGGATTACAATTCCTTGAATGCTGCGGGCAAAGTTCAGATTCCCACCGCCCAAATATCCGGACTGCCTATCATCGATAAAATTGGCGAGGTTACTAAGTTGGCTGCTTTCCGAAATCCAACAATTACGAATGCATGGACTGCTTTGAAAGTACATGACGGTCGTGTAGATGTAGAGCCTACTGATTTTAAATTCGGGAATGGATATTTGATAAATGTTGCAGGAAGTAACGGTTTTGATCAAAGTATAGATTACACGGCCAGGTTCGATGTTCCAACTAAAGAGTTTGGCTCTGGTGCAACTCAATTAGTAGGCATGATTCCGAAAATTCCGGGGATGGATATAAAGATGCCGGAGACACTGAATTTGTATCTGGGTATTGGAGGAACGGTGACTAAACCAACAGTGAAATTGGCGAAAGTAGGCGGCGGAGCTAGCGGAAAAGGTCTGGTGCAGGATGCCGCAGATCAGTTAAAAAAGAAAGCTGAAGAAGAGGCTAAAAAGCAAGTGGATGCGGTGAAGCAGAAAGCACAGGAAGAAGCAGATAAGTTAAGACAGGAAGCCGAACAACGTGCTCGGGATGCAGCAGATAAAGCGGCTAAAGATGCCGCTGATCAGTTGAAGAATGCCACCAAAGGATTAAAATGGCCTTGGTAGCTTAGCGAATACTACTAATTTTTCCTTGCAACACTTCTCGGCTGCCGTCGGCTCGGTGAACGTAAGCGGCAACGTATAAATGCTCAGGCTCCCAGGTTACAGGAGCAACAGGAATTGTAACTTTAAAATTCCTTCGGTACACACGTCCCGGTTCTGCATCAGTACCCAAGTCCAAACCGTCGTAAGGAGTTAGAAATTGCCTTTGTACATGTCGGTGATAGTAAATCGTGTCAATCACGTTGCCTGCATCTAATTGTGCTGTGTTAATACTGTCCTCAGTTAGAACCACGGTGAGCCTGGTTTTTCCTGTGATGGCTTGTGTAAAATGCACTTCAATGGTTGCTGTTAACTCTCTGGTACCAGTATTAAATGAATTACGGATAGCCACATTCGCTGGTGCGGCAATTGCCAATCGTTGATTGACGTATCCAGCCCAACTCAGCCGGTCATATTGTAATGAGGGATTACTGCCGTCATAAACAAACCGATCAATAGTGGCAGCCGGTTTAAAACCAGGGTCCACAAACAATTGAGATAATTGTTCTGCCTCAGCAGTTCTTAAATCCTGGGTAGAAAAGGAAAACGGTTCACTTAAAAAGCGGCTATGCATGCCAATGGCAACAATTCTGCCGGGATGGGCATCCTCTATAGCCCGTATGTTTTGCGCACCTTGTGGGCAATTTACGCAGTTCACGCCGGTAAACTCTTCGATAACAACATTCTTTGCTTCTGCAGTGGCAACGGGCGATTCGATATAGGTGGTATCTCCTGCTTGTGGAACAATGGGCGCTGGAAAGTCAGGAATTACTTCTTTACAAGAACACAAAAACATTAATGCGGCAACTATTGACAAGCCGCCGGAACGATGATAGTTATACATACTGTGTTTCATGTTAGAAGTTGGTGTTAACAGTGAATTTAATACCACTGAATGCAGGCTCGAAACGGCAAACCCCACCTGTACAAACAATACCGGCAACGTTTTTAGAATAGCTCAGTGTGAAACGATGTTGGTGGTAGGTGTAAGCCACGAACACAGAAGGGTAGTGGTTTCTGGAAATGGCGAACAGCGATTTTGCCGTACCTGATTTGGCCTCTAAATCGTTGAAGTAGTTAATATGGTTAGGACTGTTTTCTGAAGGAAGAAAATTCCACATATCACTTACGGCAAATGACCAGGATGGCGCAATATTGAATTCTGCCAGCAAGAATACCCACTGACCAAAATCAGTAGCCTTACGCTTTTTAGAATCCGCAGGATCTACATGACTGATATGCTGGTATTGAAATTCAAAGCGAAGTGATTTCTTTTTGCCAATTCGTTGCATAACTTCAAGAAAAGGCGTGAACACATCCATGTCTTGCGCACCATCGCCTAAATAAACCAGTCTGTTATAACGTACGTATTGAAAGCCCAATTCTATCTCTGTTTTTCTGGATGGACGATAGGCGGCGCTTAAATAGCATTCCCCAAAAAATGTGTGATAAGGCTTAGTGCTGGTAACACCGTTGGTTGTTTGTGTAATCACGGTGTTCCAGGGTTTAAATAGAAAATCACGAACGTAAGAACCGTTGGCGATAAAGGTCCATTTTTTATTTGGCGAATAAGTGATTTCTGATGCGAAAGCCAGTTCACGAACTTCCTGACTGGGAGCAAAATAGCGCGCCGGCAATCGCAGGGAATTCTGCCGGCTTAGTGGTGGAATAAAAGAAATCATGCCGTTGAACAGCCTTTCATTGGGTGAAGTGCGGAAACTAAAGTTATCAGTGCGCTTGAACGATGCGGTAAATCCAAATCCCTTGGTAGAATAATTCAGACTGGCATATATCACCGATCCGGGAACATTTACTAACCGGTCGGTAACAGCGTGGGTACTATCATTGAAAACTTTCCCGTTAATAGCTTCTCTCGATTTAAAAGCGGCTTCTGCATAAATAGATACCTTACCGATTGTTAGTGTATTGTATATTGAAAAGGCGTAGGCATTATATACTGGTTTAAATCTGGTAGTGCTGTCATATGCTTGCAACGTACTATACAATTTATCAAAAGCATCTTTGTCCATATAGCGGTTAACCACCCCAATTCCAGGCTGTAATTTTACTTTGTCTTTTATAGAAAAATTACCTTCAGCATTGAAGCCCGCAATGACCGCCTTGTAGAAGGTAAATTGATTTTTCTGAACGCCGGCAAATGCCTTTAGGTTGACCAGGTTTTTGACATTATAGTTTAGCTTCATACCTACAAGAGCGTTGTCAATGCCCAAAGGCCGCTCCTCGTACGTTCTAAAAATGATACCTGTTCCTATTTGATCATAAATGTACCCTCCGGTGGCAGTAAGATCACCAATTTGTTTTCTAATGAAAAAGCTACCAAGGCCTACTCCGGTAAATGGCGCAGTGGGGTTTCTGACGATAGAATTAAGGAAGACATCCAATCGAACTCCGGCATCAAGACCGTACTTATCATTGCTATAATTGAGATTCATCCAGGCATCAGCGCCAACTTTAGTAGTTTCGTAAAATTTCGCCGTATTGATAAGGGTATCCCTGAAAAATACGTTAGTATTGGTTTGAACCGAACCTGAAAAATGCCCGCTCTGGGCGAATGATGGAAGTGCGGTTGAAATGAACAGCCATCCAAGTAAAAATTGCTTCATATCAATTGCTGTAAATATACTGGGCTCCCGGAAATAAAAAAGGCGGCTTGCGCCGCCCTTTTTGTTAGTTCTTAAGGAATTTATTTAGCAATAGTGAAGTTGAGCACTTTTGACTCACCATTCACGGAAACTTTTGCAAAATAAACCCCGTTGGCCAAGGAAGTAACGGGGAGCGTTACAGTATGTGCACCAGCATTCTGTTCGCTTTCGAACATTACGCCGGTAGCCTGACCGAGGCTATTCATGATTTCAATCTTGATGGTCGCATTATCAGCTAGTTCCAATTCGAAATTAGCCACACTGCTCACCGGATTTGGATACATGCCTAACTTGTTAATTACATTCAGGTTTTTAATACCAGCAGGGAATCCAACTACTGAAAGTTGATCAGAGTTTAACACCTGTAAATAGCGATTATCGCTATTGTATTCATCAACTACTGCAATAATGCGCATTTTTTCAGGACGCATAGTGCTAGGGATTACATAAGAATACGAGCGGGTATAAACTTGAGTAGCGGTTGGATTGGCAATCGACCCTTGATTTCCCCATGCGCCATCCATACCCTTACGCAGTACCATGTTGTGTACAAAACCCGGTTGTGGATCGGCGAACTGATAAGCCCAAGCCTGAGAATTTTCAGCACCGCATCCGGCACACCAGTAATTGGCTTGATTATAACCAGAGGCATTTTTCGCTATTGAATCTTCTACTAGATAAGCATTGATTCGGAAGTCACCTTTTAAATTGGCTACTTTAAAATCAGCGCGCACATCGAACTTCAACGTTTTAGTGGTGTCGTTCCAGGTGCGGTTAGCGATACTAACACCTACTGGCGTCAAATCCAGAGAACGTTCGTCGGCCACTTCTGGCCAAATCGTGAAAGGCGCGTAATCTGTTGTATTAGTAGAACTATCACTAACGCCAAAGCTGTGGCGACCATAACTCTGGCCAAAAATCGTTTCCCAGTACTTACGGTCGAAAGTTGTAGAAGGGAAGCCGTTAATCATATCCATCAAAACGATGTCATGACCTTCCGGAATCTGCATGGCATCGGCACTCGCACTGCCGCCGTTTCTGTCGTGAATATTCATGCCAATAACATTCGGTCTGGCTGCTACTAACACCTCCAATAAGTGGTCGCCTTCGGGGCAAAAGCCGCACCATGCGCCAGTATAGTTTTCAGCCAAAACCTTTTTAGCCAGGCCAGTTGATTCATAGAAAAATACTGTTTGAGATAAAGTGTCGTTCGACTTATTAGCGTCTAAATTGATTGTGGAATCGTTCAAATTGCTAATCCATGTCTTGATGACATAAGTTCCGGGTGTGCTGGTAGTAAATGGTGTTCCCGAAGTAAAGGTCTTCGTTTCTTCAGTCTTCCAATTGAGACTGGAAAGCTGCGATGACACCACACTTCCGCCATTCACTTGATAATTGAGTTTAGCTTTATTGATAGTGTTGAAGCCGTGATTAGTAAACGTTCCCTTAACATCAAGAGATGATCCTGGCGTATTATGCTCATTTATATAGAAATCAACATTTTCAGTTTCCCAATTAGGTGCACTGAATATTTTGATGTCATCCAATCCAAGAATCACTTTGTCGTTAGAACGGTTCCCAAAAGCTAAGCGAAAAGTTTGCCCGGCATAGGCCTGAAGGTTGATAGAATAAACAGCCTGACCGCCGGTTTCGTTAACGCTGTCTAACAACACCGTGGCCGATTCTGGTAAAGAATCGGTTGTAGAAAGGCGAACCACAATGCCATCGGGAAATTGATCATCGTAAGGGAATGCGGCAAAAGTTAATACTGTATTGGTAGCAGTTGGAGGAAGTGTAATTCGCTCTGAAACCAACCAGCGATTGGCCTGACCTGCCGGAGAAAACCACGACGGGCTGATAGCCCAGCGCTCAGTACCGGCTGTATTACTGCGAATCTTCCAGCCACTCGTTCCAAAGCTATAAGAGCTGAGATTAGAAGCAACTGTTTTCCCATCTCGGTTCCATTCGAACCAGTTCGCAGGCAGGTTGGCCGAAGCATTAAAATCTTGTGAGTAATAAACTGTCTGCGCATTTAATGCGGTTGCAGCAAACAATCCCATGAATAAAAGTGTTTTCTTCATACCTTGTTTTGTTAGATAATTTCTACGAATTTATTAATTTTAAGTCCGTAAACGGAAAAATTATGGTTAAAAAGTTACTTGGCTTTCTCTTACTGTTGGTAGTTGTTGGGGTTCGCGGGCAATCATTTTCCTTTATGCCGGCAGACACCATTCGTTTAGATTCTACGGTGGTGAACGGAAGCAAAGAGATAGACCTTATTGGTGGTCTTTATAATAGTACTAATGCTCCCCTAACCTTGAGTTGGCGCCGGGTTAACTTTGTTGTTCCTAAAGAATGGGTACAACAGGTTTGTGACAATTATCAATGTTACGGCGCCACGGCTTTATCCTCAAACCATACTACACAGCCCATTCCGGTAGCTACTACTGGCTTGTTAAAGCTTGGCTTAAACATGAATTGTACCTCAGGAAATGGGTTGGTGCAACTACGTGTTTGGGTTACCGGAGACAGCGCCAACACGGCAAAAGACATCACGTACATAGCTAATTTTACTGCGGCTGCAAACTGTGTTACAACAGGTATCGCTGATGTGAATACGGATATCCCATTTACCTTCTACCCGAATCCGGTAGGAACGGCTATTCACCTAGGAAATCTGGATGGCTTCGACAACATCCGTGGCGTTGTTTTTAATATTCTAGGAAATAGGGTTTTAGATGCTGATGTTTCTGCTTCTAAAACCATCAATCTTCAGAATTTGAGTCAGGGCGTTTACCTGCTCAAGCTGTACGATGGTAACCGATTGTTAGGTGTAAGGAAGTTTCAAAAAGCCGAGTAATCTAAACACGACCCTTTCTTTCTTGTTTGAGGTACCAATTTCTCTTGTAGAAAGGGTATAAATTTAATTCCTCCTCTGTAAATTCAGGTGGCAGATTATCATGTACAATTTGGCGTTCTGCTTCAGGCTTTAACATTGATTTGGCCAGTTGGTCAAACTTAGTTTGCAACGCGGCAAGGGTCCATTGGCCAAAAACGGTATGCCCACCTTCATACATCTGCACCTGATATTCTTCGTTAGTGGTTACATATCCGCTGTAACCGTTGGCATAAGGTGCCAGAATTACCGTGTTAACCCCTCTGGAGGCCAGTCGTTTTTCCAGAGATAGCCGAAGCCTTTGTGCAGCAATAGTGGTAATTTCAAATGGGAAACCGGCTATGGCAATAGGGCCCAGAATAACCAACTGCAAGGGTAATATCTGAGGTGTCCAGGGCTTATCCTTATATCCAATCTTCTTGAAGAATATTTTAATGGATTCAATGCTGGGATCAGCCCATGCAGGTAGAATTAGGCGGTCTATATGCTTTGTACCCAACACTCTACGGGCATGCGTTTCCATCAGAATATGTTTGGCTCCTTGTGTTTCGTACTTTCGCCGAACTGCCTTCCGATATTTTTCGTTTTTAAATCTGGCCAACGATAACTCCCAAACTTTGATTATGTCGGTTAGAAAATTGCCTACACGCACCAGTACCGGATGGGCACCAGGGCCATCTACCATGGCGCCGCCAAAAAAAGCCATTCCCTGTGCAGCCGGACCTGTACGGGCATCAATCCGGTCGTTTGCAAACTCCGGGTCGCAGGTAACATCAGGAAAGTTGACATACAACATGCCGTAGTCAACATCCGGGGGAATTGCCATCCCTTTGTGTCGCGTTTCATTAATTATGGCAGCCGCCTTTTCCATCTGCAGTCTTCCATTAAAACGCGCACTTTCGAAATCATCTTCATACATCCCGTCCCATTTTCCGCGTTGAAAAGGACGCTTTGGATTATACTTGAAACGAGGGGTCACATCCCCACAAATCCCTTGCGCAAATGCGCCTATAAATTGGCTGTTTCCCTGTTCTTTAAATTGTTCTTCCAAAAACTTTGCAGCATATCCCTTATTATCAGAACAGAGTTTGTGATTGTCGTTGGAAATATTGGTCGTGTGGACGCCAAACCAATTAATCTCGCCTATTGCTTTACCCCTGGTATCAGAGAATAACAACAACTGCATTTCACGATTGACACCAAGATGCGCAGTTTGCTGTGTTATTTTTTCCGTTACTTCAGGATTTTGGTTGTATTGAAGAATGGATCGGTTAAAGGCTACAGGGATGTCTTTATCAAAAGTGCCTGAATGGAAATGAATATCGCCAGGCTGTAACTGGGCTTCTGCTTGTTCAATTACGTCTGCTATTCCTTGCACCAGCTTCTGATAAATTTCCATGACGAAACCAGGAATACTGATGTTATATAACCCATAGTATGAGTAGCCGCCTGGCCCGCTGTGGGTATGTTGCGCCATGAGCAACAGGTTGTCATCATCGTAACCACAATCATGTTTACGGCGTTTCAATTCCTTTACCACCCCCTTTTTTAGGGAGATCGTAATGAACCCCAACTCGCATACCACCAGCGCCGTTTTCTTGCCGCCTTGCTGAAGCACAAAAGCCCTGGCAAATAGTGGCGTTTCAATACCTTCCATAGTATTGAAATACAGCCCGTATCCCAGCATGCCACAACCTTTAACGAAGGCAGTAATTTCTGTTTTCGCCGCGCCGAATTGCCACATAGAGCGAATGTAGAAAAGCGTTGGGTGAGCTACTTTGCTTTTCAGTAAGCCGCCTGATTTTTACTGCGAGTGTGCCACTCCAGCAAACTAAATACGGGCTGCTTGTCAACCTTGCCTAACTCACAGTTGAAATGGGCGGCAACGGCCTCCAGAATATCTTTGAAATGAAAAGCCAGCGATCCCACAAAATGAACCGGCACTTGCTTTTCACGCATATAGCAGACGACATGATGCCTGAAGAATTTCAAAAATCCTTCATGAACCAAATTTCGGATGTACTCGGTATCCGGACTTTCAGACAGCACTTTTGAGAATCCCGCCAGATAAACATTTGCATTGGGTTCGTTATAAACCGACCAGAAAACTTTTTCTTTAGTAAGGCCGTATTGTTCTTCCAGTATTCGATTCGTTTCACTTGGTAGTTCATGATACAGGAAAGCAGTGAGCAATTGTTTGCCAAAGTAACTTCCACTGCCTTCATCACCCAGAATATAACCTAACGCCGGTATTGAATTGTCAATTTTTTGGCCATCAAAAAAGCAAGAGTTAGAACCTGTACCCAAAATACAACTAACACAGGGTCGGCCGTCGAATGTGGCTAATGCTGCTGCTTTCAAATCGTGATCAATCACAATAGATGCCTTGCTAAATAAAGGTTGCAACCCATCTAGAATAACTTGGTTTCTGGCTTCGCTACTGCAACCAGCGCCGTAGAAGTAGACTTCGGTTATGTGATCAGCCAGCGCCATCAATTCCGCAGTTTGCTGAACTTCTATCCGAACGGTCTCTGCGGTGTGAAAAAATGGATTGAACCCCTTGGTTGCAATACAAGTACCACCGGGTACCAGCCAATTGGTTTTAGTGCTGCCTGAATCTGCCACTAATATCATAGCGGCAAAATAGAAAATTATCGAAAAAGATAGCTTCTTTAATCAGCAGGCGCCCATTTGCTGTGGATGTTCGTAAACAAGCGGTTCCAGCGGATTTTGTGGAATAGATCTGCATTGTAATTCAAACTCATCCAAATGAACCATGCCTTTCCCACAACGTGGTCTTCGGGAACGAAGCCCCAGAAACGTGAGTCGGCAGAATTGTGACGGTTATCGCCCATCATCCAGTAATAATTCATTTTACAGATGTATTCACTCGTGGCAGTGCCATTGATGTAGTAAACACTATCTTTAACTTCCAGTTTGTTGTGTTCATATACTTCAATCAACCTGCGATACTGGTCGATAGTACTATCGTTTAGCATTAACTTCATACCCTTTTGCGGAATTCGTATCGGTCCGAAATTATCGAGGTTCCATTGATAGTACTTGAAATTATTCGGGAATAACATTGGGAATGGCGCTATCGGTTGTTTCGCTGGCTGATAATAAGGCGCAATCCCGGCTATACCAGCATACTCCTTGAATTTCCCAACAGTTTCCTTTTTCATTCGGTAAACAATATGTTGGCGGCGGAGAGAATCCACAAATAGGTCTTCCATTTTCTCGATATCATTTTCACTCATGATTTCTTCAGAAAATCCACCTTGCTCTTTAAAGGTTACTTCATAGGGCAGGTAAATATTTTCTGGCTCGTAGGCTTTTTCGTCATTGATGAACAATACGCCATTTACAATTTCCAACTTGTCGCCTGGCACTGCCACGCAGCGTTTGATGTAATTCTCACGTTTATCAACCGGACGGGCCTTTATGGTATACTGTTCACGAACGGCATCAAAAGCGCTTAACTGCCGGTTGCCCATTTGCTGCAGTTCATATTCTTCCTGACGAACAAGGTCGTAATATGATTGTTCCTGACGTTCCAGTGCTACCGTATCGCCAGCCGGGAAGTTGAATACAACCATATCATATCGCTTCACTGATTGCAAGGCAGGCAAACGCTTGTAAGGAAGTTTAATCCATTCCAAATACGAGGGGGTATTACCTCCGGGCAAGCTATGATGTACCAACGGCAAAGCTAGTGGTGTTTGCGGAATACGGGCACCATAATGAAATTTACTCACAAAAAGAAAGTCGCCCACTAACAAAGTTTTCTCCATAGATGGCGTAGGGATGGTATACGCTTCAAAAATGAAGGTGCGCAGTAAAGTGGCTGCTACAAGAGCGAAAATGATGGCATCAGCCCATTCTCTGACTACGCCTTTTGGCATCATCTTTTGACCTGCTTTTAAGCCAGTTGGCGAAATGTATTTGATGGCATCATTGTAAGCTAGCCATGGCCAGTATACCGGGGCGGCGATAACCGCTAAAAAATGATCTGCAAAGGAAGTTCTGCCATGTGCTGTGGCCATTCGCGTAAGCTGTCCTGCCCAATAAAACAAATTTACCCCTGGTATAAATAGCATCGCCGTCCACCACCTGGGTTGACCCACTAAATCTTGCCATTCGTTTGAACAGATTACCGGCACCCAGGCTTTCCAGGCAGGGATACCTAATTTTTGGAAGATTTTGGTAGTGCCAAAGCGGATGCCTATAAAGTATAGGGCGAGAATCAGAAGAAATGTCATGAAACTTTAGTTGCAGTTCAAATATAGAATTACCGCCGATAGGGGCTGAGGATTTAAGGAAAATTATCAACTGGATTAAACCGGGAAGTGCAGCAAGTCTTTCATTTCGAACCAACCTTTTTTGCCTACCACAAATCTGGCGGCAGCCACAGCGCCCTCAGCAAAACCTTGTCTTGAATGAGCCGTATGTTGCACCACCAACGTGTCGGCGGCACTCTTAAAAGTGACGGTATGTGTTCCGGGTATGCCGGGCTCGCGAATGGCTTTAATGGCTATTTGGTCGGCAGCGGTAGCGTTTAAGTGCCAACTCGTTTTTCTGGAGATGGCATTCAATAGAATATCAGCTGTTCTGATGGCCGTACCGCTGGGCGCATCTTTTTTTTCAGTATGATGAATTTCTTCAATATTAAAGTCATATTCTGGATGCGTATTCATCAGTTGGCCCAGATGTCGCACTGTTTCAAAAAACAGGTTAACCCCAATGGAAAAGTTGGGGGCATGAAATAAGGTGCCTTGGTAATGGTGGCAAGCCGCTTTCATTTCTTCTTGCCGTTGATGCCAGCCGGTGGTACCCACCACTACCGGTACTCCGGCGGAAAAACACCATAGTATGTTATCAATTACAGCTTCCGGTTGCGTAAACTCGATAGCTACATCCGCTTGCTTTAAAGCATTGTCATCATCTGGTGTACGATTTTCCGCATTAACTCGTAAAACAATTTCATCTCCCTGGCGGGATAATATCTCAGCAACAGCTAATCCCATTTTGCCAGTTCCTATAAGCGCTACTTTCATTTCGTTCTATGTTAAGATGTTCTGTTGGTCAGATTTTTATCCGACAATCAAACAAAACTATAATTTAGCTACACCTTGACCGTAAAAATATTGTTATGCCACATTATTGTAAGCGAGGCAGCGTTCCCGCTAAACGTCACACACAATTTCGTAAACCTGATGGCGGTTTGTATCAGGAAGAATTGGTGAGTACTGAAGGTTTTTCTAACGTATACTCTTTAATCTATCACGTTCACCCGCCTACGCTGGTAACAAATATTGATCAGGCAATAGATGTGGCCCCGCGGATTGTTGCTGAGAAAAATCTGCAGAATCGTTCCTACAAGGGATTCAAGGTAAAGCCTGTTGATGATTATCTGGATTCGCGCACGTACGTGTTGGTGAATAGTGATGTATATCTGTCGCTGGCCGCACCGCGTAAGAGCATGACAGATTATTTCTTTAAAAATTCTGCGGCCGAAGAAGTGATTTTCGTGCATGAAGGAACCGGTACATTTCGTTCTATTTTCGGCGAGTTGAAGTTTAAGTATGGCGATTATCTGGTGATACCCCGAGGCACAATCTACCAGATGGAATTTGATACAGAAGATAATCGACTCTTCATAATAGAATCGTTTTCACCTATTGTTTATCCAAAACGATACCTTAACCAATACGGACAATTGCTGGAGCATGCGCCTTTCTGTGAACGGGATATTCGCGAGCCGGAACAGTTGAAAACCTTTGATGAAAAAGGAGATTTTCTGGTCTACATCAAGAAGGCGGATTTGTTATATCCATATCATTACGCCACGCATCCCTTTGACGCCATTGGCTGGGATGGCAATCATTATCCCTATATCTTTTCTATTCATGATTTCGAACCTATTACCGGAAGAGTTCATCAGCCGCCGCCTGTTCACCAAACATTTGAAGGCCATAATTTTGTGATATGCAGTTTTGTGCCAAGAAAGTATGATTATCATCCGCTGGCAGTACCTGCGCCTTATCACCACAGCAACGTAGATAGTGATGAGGTATTGTACTATGTAGATGGCGATTTCATGAGCAGGAAACATGTTGAACGCGGCATGATTTCGCTTCATCCGATAGGCATTCCGCATGGGCCGCATCCCGGTGCAATAGAAAAGAGTATTGGCAAGGAAGCAACTGGCGAATTGGCGGTAATGGTAGATACGTTTAAACCGCTGATGATTTGTGAAGATGCTTTACCAATCGAAGATCGTGATTACTACAAAAGCTGGTTGTAAAGCATGAGTGTACGTTCAAAAATGCGTTTCCCTTTATTGCCCCTAGGGGTTCTTTTAATTACCTTATGGTGCAGTAAAACCGTTGTTGGCCAAACGGCAGCAATAGACTCGGGTGTTATTAATATTTCATTGCTCATGCCTTTTGATCAATCGTATTCGGCATGGAAAATTTATGGTTATCTTAATGAAGAAGATCCTGCGAAAATTGAAACGCACCGCTTGCGCGGCGCTACCGCTGAGGTGTTGGATTTTTTTGAAGGATTTCGATACGCCGTAAAATTGCAGCCTCCACCTCCTTCCGTTAACATCTATGCCTTTGATTCCTATACCAAGGATTCGATTTTGGAGGAAGTGCTACATAATGACACCATTAGAAGCAGTCAGATTATTATTGGACCAGCAACTGTTTCTCAGGCAAAAATGGTAGGTGCATTTTGTAAGAAGAATAAAATCATCAACATTCAACCAATTGTGGCATCAAAGGCCATTGTTAATGAAAATCCATTTATGGTGCGATTGATGCCTACGATTGATGCCCACATGGCTCGTATTTTTGAACAAATACGCGATAGCTTCGCATCTTCTAACGTCATCATTTATACCACCAAACGAGAACGCGATGGTATTGCCGCTAAGTCGCTGGATTCATTAATGCGACAATATAATGCCTCCACCGATGTACGGATTAAATACTTCTTTGTAAACGCAGGTGATACCACCAAGAGTGCTCAGGAGCGCTCAATATCCAATTACATGAGTTCAAAGGGAAACAATGTGGTGGTAGTTTGTTGCTATGATGATGGTACGGTGAGCAGTACGATAAGAGGACTACCCGAGTCAACTATTGTTTTCGGAATGCCAACCTGGTTAGAAGCAGAGCAGGTTAAGCCTGATATATTGAATCGCTCGCAACCCTATTTGACGGATCCATTTTATGCCGACACAACCAGCGAGGAAATGTTGGCTTTTGAAAAGCGTTATCTGGAAGAAAACGGGCAATACCCAGGAAAATACTGCTACATTGGTTTTGATACGTGGAATTATCTAAAGCTATTGATAGATCAATATGGATTAAACTTTCGGGAACATCTTAGCACCACGCCATTCACCGGTAAAGGCATTGATTTCAGAATGGCCGAGATTAAAAAGCCATCTAAATCCGATGGCACGCCAATTACTGCGCATTACGACAACTTTGGTATGCGACTTTTCAGAGTCAGTGACTTTAGGATTCTTCCGGTAGGTCGGTAAGAATGGCCTGTCGTAACAGGTTCAAGGCGGTAATAGCGGATAGCCGGATGTTTTCCATTCTTCTTGGGAAGAATTGCAGGGTACGTGTTTGGATATGATTGGGAGAACCGATTGCAAAGCATACTGTTCCCACTGGTTTCTCTGGCGTGCCGCCATCGGGACCGGCGATTCCGGATATGGCAACGCCATAATCGGCTTTTGAAATTCGGAATAATCCTTCCAGCATTTCCCGCACACAGGTCTCACTAACCGCGCCTTGCTGTGCCAGTGTTTCTGGGTTTACGCCAAGTAGTTGTTGTTTCATGGCGTAGGAATAGGTAACTGTGCTACCTTCAAAATATTGAGAACTACCTGGTACGCTGGTCACCAAATGCCCGGCATATCCGCCGGTACAACTTTCGGCAAATGCGATGCGCAGCTTTCTTTTTATGCATATTTCACCAAGCTTGGCTTCCAGAGAAATATCGGAATTAGCATAGGTATAAGGCGCTACCAACTGTGCTAACTTCCGGAATTTTTCCTCCACTAATTGCTCAGTATCTTCATCAACGCCATAAGCACTCAAGCGCAACTTTACAATTCCTAAGTCAGGAAGGTAGGCCAGTTTGATAGAGTTAGGAAGTTCTTGTTCAAAACTATCCAGAAGCTGCGCAAGGGCCGATTCTCCTATGCCCACGGTCATGATATTCCGGTGAACCACTCGGCCTCCAAAGCGCTGTTGAAGCCGGGGTAGCACCCGCTCAATCATCAGGTGCTTCATTTCATAAGGAACCCCTGGCATGGATACAAAAATTACACCGCCGGATTCGAACCACATACCTGGCGCGGTACCTCGCTCATTATCTAAAACCACGCAATTATCAGGCACCATAGCTTGTGCCCGGTTCATGTCTAAAAGCGACTTCCCGCGTTTTTCGAAGATCTGGCGTATGCGCTCAAAGGTAGGCTCGTGAAAAACCTCCCCGGCATGGAAATACGACCGCAGCGTTTTCTTCGTTATATCGTCCTTTGTTGGCCCTAATCCTCCGGTAATCAACACGATAGATGATTGCGTAGCAGCCCGGTCTAAGCCGTTTTTAATGTGGTTAGCATCGTCACTAACCGACAGAATTTCATGTACCTTAATGCCAATGGCATTCAATTGCTGGCCAATCCAGGCAGAATTGGTATCAATGGTTTGGCCAATCAGTAACTCATCGCCAATGGTAATAATAGTTGCCAGCATAGCAGGAATTTTCCGGGCATAGGTAGGAAGGAAAGGGCAGAAGTGGAAAGAAAGAGGGCGGTTTCGGAAAATTGTGAGATGATTTTGATTTTTTGGAGGCGTTTTTTATATTTGCCGTCCAAATTAAAAACAGGCAATGCTCATTATTGACACCAGAGAATCGGAATCTTTAGATCGCGCGCTGAAAAAATATAAGAAGAAATACGAGAAAGCCGGTATTCTTCGTGAATTGCGCGAACGTCAAAAATTCGTGAAAAAGTCGGTTAAGCGCCGCAGCGAAATTCTGAAAGCTGCCTATGCGCAACACATGAAATCTTCAGGCGAGGAATAGTCTTGCCGTTAGCATATTTACAAGAAGCTCATCGTAAGATGGGCTTTTTTTGTTACCCGCGTTTACTCTTTTTTCGGATCCACCGTGATGTTTTCCGGTTCTACAGACTCAATTTTTTGCTTCGAACCTGTAATACGGAAAGTAGTCCGTCGGTTTTTCTGAAACTCTTCTTCGGTACACTTGGCACCGTTAATACAATTGTTCACCGGTTTTGTTTCACCGTACCCTACCGCTACTAGCCTGTCTTGAGCAACCCCTTTTGAAATCAGGTAATCCACTGCCGATTGCGCCCTGGCTTGTGAGAGTTTGAGGTTGTATGCATCGCTACCGCGTGAGTCGGTGTGCGAACCCAATTCAATGGTCAAATCTTTGTTTTCATTGAAGAAAACTAAAATTGAATCCAACACTACTTTCGATTCATCACGCAGTGTGGCTTTGTCGTAATCATAATAGATGTTAGGAATTACGATTTCCCGTTTCGGGAAGATTTTATCGAGTTCAATTTCTTTGTAAATCGTAATCAGTGTAGAGTCCTGATTTCTTTTGCCACGAGTGGAAGCCGTTTCGCTTTTGGCAAAATAACCATAACCATTTGCAGTTAGTTTATAATCAGTTTCCTTTTCTAATGGGAAAGAAAAATTACCGCCGCCATCAGTCAAAACGCTGGCGATAACTGCATCGGTGGAAGGAACTTTAAGTTCTACCCGAGCTGCTTTCACCGGTTGTAAGCCCAATACTTTGCTATCCGGATTGGATGGGTCTTCAAATTGTTTGGTCAGTACTTTTCCTTTTAGCTGGAAGATGTTTCGCCATTTCTCTTCGAAATGGTAAATGTCATCCTTCCCTTTACCGCCAACACGTGATGAACTAAAATACCCTGCTGTCAAAATCGAATCGTCCTCATGAAGCGGTTTGTATTTTTCAATGCAGTATCCAAAATCGTCGCCGCCTGAGTTAATCGGTGCGCGCAGATTAACAGCTTCTTTCCATCCTGATTTAGAACGTATTGCTTTAAAAATATCAAGACCACCCATCCCCGGTAAACCGTTGGATGCGAAATACAAATTCCCTCTGTCATCTAACCACGGATACATTTCATCGCCGGCACTATTCACTACATTTCCCGCATTTGCCGGACCCGCCCAACCGCTATCTGTTTTGGTGAAATAGTAGAGGTCGTGGCCGCCAAAACCGGCGCGCATATCACTGGAAACGTAGAGCGTCTTCCCATCTCTGGAAAGAGCCGGTTGCCCAACATTCACGGTATCCGGAAACAAATTCAACGGTTCAGCATCTGCCCATCCGCCGTTGGCGAATTTGCTGTAATACACATGGCAGAACTGATTTTTTAGGTCCTTCGCCTTCTTGTCTGTTTCATCTACTCCCTGGCAGCGTGTAAAATAAATTTCGTTGCCATCTTTGCTGAAACTGCAGGTGCCTTCATAAGCAGCAGTATTTAAGATGGATGAAAAATTAGCAGGCGTCGAAAGCCTGTTATTCTGCTTCTCACTATAGTATAAGTCCGCCTGTTTTTCGCCTGTCCATTCGTTCACAAAATTGCCGGTAGCATTGTCGTTTGACGAAGAAAAAACGATGCCATTGCGAAATACAACAGGGGCATAATCGCTTTTTGGCGTATTCACTTCCTGAACAGGTTGCACTTCAAACCGGGTGAATGCCTGACGCCATTGCAGCGCATTTTGCGCATTTCTGATTTCGCGTTGGGCTAACAACTTGCTGGATGCGTCAATTGCCCCAAAACGATTGAAAGATTGTATTGCAGCCGAGTCATCATCGCTCATCATTTGCATTTTACCCAACAACAACCAGGCTTGTTCTTCGCCGTCCTCAATAGCTTTTTTATACCATATTGCTGCGTTTCCAACATCGTTGAACTTACGGTAAGCATCTGCAATAGTCAGCGCCAGTTGTCTGCGTGCAGTGGCATCTTTTGCCTGAGAAAACTCCTTTTGTAAGGATGCAGCAGCGGTATGATATTCTTTTAAATCGTACGACTGCTGGCCGGAACGGGTCAATGAGGCCGTTTTACAGCCTGATAGGCCAATAACAATAAGCAGAAAAGTGCAGAAACGCATTGGTGCAATATAGGGCAAAATAGGAATACCCAATGACTGATCAAGTGCAAAAAAAAGCCGGAATTTCTTCCGGCTTCTCTTAAACTTACTTAACGTCCATTAGTTCTGTTTCAAAAACAAGAGGGGTGTTAGGCGGAATTGGTCCTACACCGCGCTCACCGTAGGCGAGATTAGATGGTATAATCAATTTCATTTTAGTACCCACTTTCATCAAGGCAATGCCTTCGTCCCATCCTGGAATAACCTGGCCTTGTCCTAATACAAAACTGATTGGCTGGCCACGGTCGTATGAAGAGTCGAATTTTTTGCCGTCAAGGAAGGTGCCGTTGTAATGTACCGATACGGTTTTACCTTTAGCCGCCTGAGCGCCGGTTCCTTCTTTCTCTACAATGTACATCAAACCGGAAGCAGTTTTTTTGGCACCCTTGCTCACTTCTGCAAGGATTTTTTCTTGTGCGGCCTTAGCTTCAGCGGCTTTTTTGCGTTCCATTTCTTCGCGTTTCATAAAGGTGCCCGGTGCATCGAAAGCCTTGGCCGCTTTTCCAACCCGAACAATTTTCACAGTGGTCATTTTATCACCTTGAGCGATGGCGTTAACCACGCTTTGGCCAACTACAACATGACCAAAAATGGAGTGTTTGCCATCTAACCATGGCGTGGCCACATGGGTGATGAAGAATTGAGAGCCGTTGGTGCCTGGGCCTGCATTGGCCATCGATAAGATACCAGGACCAGTATGTTTTAAGGTAGGATCAAACTCATCACCGAATTTGTAAGGAGGACCGCCGGAACCATTGCCGGCAGGATCGCCACCCTGGATCATAAAGTTCGCAATAACCCGGTGAAACGTCAGGCCGTCGTAGAAGGGTTTCTTTTCAGGAACTAAGGGATGGTTTCCTTCCGCCAAAGCCACAAAGTTGGCCACGGTTACCGGGATTTTCTCCATTTCCAGTTTACATACAATTTCTCCTTTTGTAGTGTTGAACTGCGCATAAATGCCGTCCTCATTTTTCCAGTTGTTGTTATCAGCCATTGCCGGTGTTTGTTGATTTTCTGTTTGAGTTTCAGCCGGCGGCGTAGCCACAGCTGGTGTTTCTGGTGATTTTGCGTTGCACGACTGGAAGAATCCGGTGAGCAACAACAAGAAGGCCGGGAGGGTTTTCTTGATTTGTGTCATGGTGGTACTATTAATTTTTAAAAATAGAATTTTTCATTTTTGGTTACAGCAATTCATCGGCTTTTTCCAGGAATAGTGCAATCGCTGATTCCATATTGCCAGCATGCTTACCCCCGGAGGCGTTAACATGCCCACCGCCTTGAAAATACTGGCGGGCAAAAGCATTAACGTCAATACTTCCTTTGGAACGCAAGGAAATTTTGATGCGGTCTTTTTCCTCTGTAAATAGCGCACAAACCTGCACGCCTTCCACTTTGAATCCGTAATTCACAATACCGTCGTTGTCGCCAAGTTGTAAATTAAAGCGCTTGGCTTCTTCCGTATTTATCGAAATGCAGGCCACCTTTCCCTTCTTGGCAATTTTTAACTTTTCTGACAGGATAAATCCCAGATAGCGCATGCGCCGCAAATCGTAAATATTGTTGACGCGGTCACTCACATAATCAGGGCGTGCTCCGGCACCTATCAAAAATCCCAGTGCGCGCATCACATTGGGTGTGGTATTACTGAATTGGAAAAAACCGGTATCGGTGGCAATTCCGGTGTAAAGATTTTCTGCAATGATGGAATCGATTATGTCGCTATCACCCATCAATTGAATTATATCAAAAATCATCTCTGATGTAGCGGCATAGGTAGTATCACTAATAGTGATGGCTGCAAATGCCTCTGGTTGCTGATGATGATCGATAACCACTTTTTGTGCGTCAGCCGAGGCAATAGCATCACCTAATTCTTCCAATCTGCTAATGGCATTAAAATCTAAGCAGAAAATAATTTCGGCAGAAGCTATAGCGCTTAAACACTGGGGTTTCAGTTTTTCTTTTTCAAACTCCAGCGTTTGTCTGGAACCTTCCATCCAGCGCAGGTTATTGGTAAACAGGGTAGGGGAAATAAACGTTACCTGATGTCCCTTTTTTTCCAGGTAACATTTCCAGCCCAAACTACTGCCCATCGCATCGCCATCCGGATTGCGATGCGTAACAATCACGCAGCGCCGTGGGGCGGAAAGCAATTTTTGCAGCGACTGGATGGAATCTTTTGTAAGCAAGGCGGCACGAATGTAAAAAAATGCAGCAACCCTAGGTTACGATTGCAGAACAGCAACAAATTCACTCAGTATGATGGCCGTTGCGCCCCAAATCACGGCATCGCCGAAAATGAAGGCCGGGACTTCAAGTGTGTTGCCATTCGCGAACGGAATCATGGTGGTTCGGCGGTTTTCGGGTTGAAGAAAGAAGTGGACCGGGATAGTGAAAATTTCCCGCACTTCGCGCTCCTGTGCCTTGAATTCCAACGGCTGTGATGCATAAGCTACACTGGGATAAACCAGAAAATTGCTGGGCGGTATATACAGTTCTGATAATCGCCCCAAAACCTGAAGCATACTGGGATCAACGCCAATCTCTTCCTGAGTTTCGCGCAAGGCTGTGGCGGTTAAGTCAATATCATCTGGTTCTTGTTTACCACCCGGGAAGCTGATTTGTCCGCTATGCACTCCGGCATATTCCATCCGACGGGTAAAAACGATTTCCAGATTTTTTTCTTTTTCTACCAATAGCAGCAGCACGCCACCTAATCGAGGCTGCCGTTGTAGAATTAATTGCATATCCATTGGCTCGCGATATGGTGGTGCCATTTGCAATTGCGCCGCCTGGCCGGGTAGCGGACGAAGCAGGGCCTCGGAGATGGATGTGATTTGCATGTTGGCTCGTTCATGCGAATAACTTACATTCGCAGTCCTTTTCCAAAAGTTCAGGAGCAATGCAAACAAGATTTCTTACATCCGGAGTGATGGACGATGCGAAGCAGGTGTGGCTGGCGTATGCGCTCAACCAACAGGCTTTCCGCCTGGAATTACGTGTGGTGGAGAAGAAATTGTTGGATGCAGCGCAAACGGAGGCATTGCATGAATGGCCGGAAACAGGGACGTTCGATTTTCCTGCCGAAACTGTGGTAATCATGCCCGATTTAAACAGCGATACCATTCTTCCGGATAACATCAAATCTGAGAAGACCGGAGAAATCAGGCATAAGCAGAATGAATGGGCGATTGAATTGGTGACCAACAAACTGTGGGAAGCTTACCTGATTGAAATGGATCAGTTGAAAAAGCGTGCTGCGGAATTGATGAATTACGACAAATCGCTTTTTGATGAGGCGAAGTCGTTTTGGGAGCGCGTGTTGGAACATAAGAAAGAGCGCAACATCACACAGGAGAAACTTGATAAGATTAAGGAAGATGTCAACGCTATTTTCGAAAAGCTAAAGACTTTTAGAAAAACAGAGAGCGCTGAGTTTGAAAAGCGGTCTAATGAAGTACGTCAGGAAGTACAGACGCGCTTAGAGGCGTTGAAGGCAAAAGTGACTGAAAAGGCCAATTTCAAATCGCTGCACGATGAAATCAAAGCGATTCAGCAAGAGTTTCGGCAGATTCGTTTGCTGAAAAGTGATGAAGGTGCGGTGCGTAAGGCGTTTGACGATGCTTTTCATTTCATTAGTGAATCACGTCAGAAGTATTTTTCTGGAAGAAATGAGGCGCGTATTGCCGGACTGAATGACGTGATTCAGAAGATGGAGAAGGGTTTAGAGCGCGATAGAAAGGACCTGGAATATTTTACCCGTAAAGCTGAGCATCCCAAAATTCACTCTTTGGAAATGCAAGTGTTGAAGCTGCGCATACGTCAGATCAATGATATCATCGCTTCGAAAGAGGAGAAATTGAAAGATATCTATAAAACGCGCGAGAGTTTATTAAAAGGAGCTCGTCAGGAAAATTCCTCAAAGGAATCTGATAAAGCAGTTGTTGCTGCGCCTGAAGAACCGCTGCATCCCGAAGCTGCGGTTAGTTCCGATAGTAAAGAAGTAAAGCCCGAATAAACGCCTGGTTCGGTTATTTCTTCGGAAATTTCATTTTATAGCTTACATCTACATCGCCTTTGCTGATTTTGTCGAGTTTGCTTTTTAGTAAACTTCTGCGCAATGGCTTGATATGGTCAATAAACAATTTTCCTATGGTATGATCGAATTCGTGTTGAATGACACGCGCGGTCATATCGTCTACTGAACGTTTCTGTTTTTTGAAGTTTCGGTCGAAGTATTCAATGGTCAAAGCCGGTTTACGCATTACATCTTCCCGTATGCCGGGGATGCTGAGGCAACCTTCTTCGTAGGCCCATTCTTCGCCAGTTTCTTCCAGAATTACCGAGTTGATGAATACCTCACGAATGCCCGTATTTTCTTCATCTTCATCAAACATTTTGGTGCTGTCGATAACAAAAAGCTGAATGGCGCGACCAATTTGCGGTGCAGCCAAACCCACGCCTCTGCTGCGATCCATGGTTTCCAGCATGTCGTCTATCAATTGCTGTAAGCCTGGGTAATCCGCAGTAATGGGTTCTCCTTTTTTTCTGAGAACGGCATCGCCATATGCTACAATAGGAAGAATCATGAATTGCCTTATTTGCCTAAAATCTCTAAAACGTCGCTTACTTTTTGTTTCAACTGTTTGCGGTCAACAATAAAATCAAGAAAGCCATTTTCCAATTGAAATTCAGAAGTCTGAAAACCTTCAGGAAGTTTCTTTTTAATGGTCTCTTCAATAACCCGGGGGCCAGCAAAGCCAATCAAAGCGCCGGGTTCTGCAATATTGAAATCACCCAACATGGCAAACGAAGCGGTAACTCCTCCGGTGGTGGGATTGGTGAGCAATGAAATGTAAGGCAAATTGGCTTCAGATAGCTGGTAAAGCTTTGCGGAAGTTTTTGCCATTTGCATGAGAGAGAAGGCACTTTCCTGCATGCGTGCGCCCCCCGAACGCGAGATAATCATAAAGCTACTCCGCTGCTGAATGGCAAAATCGATGCCTCTTGCAATCTTTTCTCCCATTACTGAACCCATTGAACCACCGATAAAGCGAAAATCCATGGCGGCAACCACCAGCTTGTGGTTATTAACATGTCCATGCGCAACGCGAATGGCATCACTCAACCCTGTATTTTCACGGGCATCAATTAATCTTTTACTATACGGTTTGGTATCGGTGAAATGAAGGAAATCAGTAGCCAGAATATCCTGAAACAACTCCGTGTACTTACTGTGATCGAACAGTATTTCAAAATACTCTTCTGCATCAATCTTTTCATGATAGTTGCATTCGGGGCAGGTATGCAGATTGTTTTTATACTGCGTTACCAGAAATGCTTTCTTACAGCCATTGCATTTCATCCAAACGCCATCCGGCGTTTCTCGGCGTTCTTCCTGCGTGGTTTCAACCCCTTTGCGAAGGCGTTTCCACCACGGTTTACGTTCTTTATCAGTAGCCATCAGGCAATGGTAATTTCTTTATTCAAATACACATCCTGAATGGCGTTCAGTAGCGCTACGCCTTCTTTAAGTGGACGTTGGAACGCTTTTCTGCCAGAAATCAGACCCATGCCACCAGCGCGCTTATTAATAATGGCCGTTGCTACCGCTTCTGCTAAATCGCTTTCGCCTGAAGACGCACCTCCGGAATTAATTAAACCTACGCGGCCCATGTAGCAGTTGGCTAGTTGATATCGCGTTAAATCAATAGGGTGGTCAGTAGTCAATTCACTGTAAACCTTCTTATGTGTTTTTCCGAAGTTAATGGCGTTGTAGCCACCGTTATTTTCAGGAAGTTTTTGTTTGATGATATCTGCCTGGATGGTAACGCCCAGGTGGTTGGCCTGGCCTGTTAAATCGGCTGAAACATGATAGTCAACACCATCTTTTTTGAAGGCGCTGTTGCGCGTGTAACACCATAAAACCGTGGCCATACCCAGTTGATGCGCGTATTCAAACGCCTCGGCTACCTCCACAATTTGACGCTTAGATTCAGCGCTTCCAAAATAGATGGTGGCGCCTACGGCTACCGCGCCCATATTCCAGGCATCCTTAATTTTTCCGAACATAATTTGATCGAAAGAATTGGGATAGCTTAAAAATTCGTTGTGATTAATTTTTACAATGAACGGAATGCGATGGGCGTATTTTCTGGCCACCATAGCCAATCCGCCATAAGTTGAAGCAACTGCGTTGCAACCACCTTCAATGGCCAGCTTCACGATGTTCTCTGGATCAAACAGCGGTGGATTAGGAGCGAATGATGCGCCCGCTGAGTGCTCAATACCCTGATCAACAGGAAGAATCGACACATACCCCGTATTCTTTAAACGGCCCGAACCTGCCAATGTCTGTAAACTGCGCAAGGTTTGAATGTTTCGGTTACTGTCTTTCCAGTAACGCTCAACAAAATCTTTACGCGGCAGGAACAGCGTATCTTTCGGAAACGTTTTTGATTCGTGATTCAATAAGTATTCGGCTTGCTTTTCGCCTAAAAGTTTCGCAATTTCTGCTGTTGTCATGACTTCAAAATTGAGGGGTGAACTTAGGAAAAAAGCCCGAATCCGGTAACGAAAACCGTCTACTGTGGAGGCCAATACACAAAACCGATGACAATCGGTAATCAACCTTGCCCCGGAGAAATCATAAGTTCGTTAAAACTTCCTATGGGTTATCTATTACTCTATGCGTCTATTTTCTTCAATATCATTACGAATGTCTGTTTTAATCTGGCCGCTATCCATAGTGAAGAAAAGTGGAAAAGCAAGGCGTTTTTTATCGGCGGTCTGGCTTGTGGTTTAATGAATTCATTTCAGTTCATGCAAGCGCTAAAAACCATACCTCTAGGTGTAGCCAGTCCAATCTATTTTTCGCTTACCATTGTCGGTTTGTTTCTCACTTCATACTTTCTTTTTCATGAAACTATTACCATGATGCAGGTGGGCGGTGTATTGGTGATTTGCGTGGGTGTGGTGATGGTGAATTTGAAGTAATGATTATGGGAAAAAGGCTTCAGCTATCGCTTTGATTTCCCTGGATAGAAATCTATCAGTAGCAAAAAAATCTTCCTTAATCAAAGCTGGATTAGCCGCTGCAATTTGGCGGCACAGTGCTTCACCAGCCATTGACTGCTGCCTTGTAATGCCGAAGACCAATAATTGTTTGCGCCGTAAGGCAAAAGCGTAATAGCTGGTCATTAGGGCAATAGCCAAAACGCGCTCCACATTGTCGGCAACCTCAATAGCTTGCCGGGCGGCAATCGTCCCCATACTCACATGGTCTTCTGTGTTTTCACAAGTAGGAATGGAATCAGCAGAAGCGGGATGCACTAACACCTTGTTTTCACTTACTATAGCCGCTGCAGCATATTGTGATATCATCAAACCATTATTCAAGCCACTGCCTTCTATCAAAAAAGATGGCAAAGCATCATTCGTACTTCCATCTACCAGTTTATTAATCTGCCTTTCCGTGAGATTGCCAATTTCAGCCACAGCCAGCTTTAAATAATCCATAATGAGCGCCACTGGTTGACCATGAAAATTTCCTCCGGAAACTACTGCGTCATCTTCCGGAAATATCAAAGGATTATCGCCTGCCGCATTCAATTCGTTATTTAAAATATCCTCAACATGTTGAATCGCGGCCTCCGAAGCGCCCAATACTTGCGGCACGCAACGTATAGAGTAAGCGTCTTGTGGTTTCCATTTTTTTCGTGCAAAACGAAGTAGCTGTGCCAGTGCGTGTTCTTCTGCAGCCGCGGCTTTAAAAATGACCGTTTCAGGCAGTTGAAGCTGGCGTTGTTCGTCCTTCTCTACAACCAACTGTTGTAACACGCCGGTGATGCCACATCGATCTAATAATTCCCGTTTTTTTTCCAGCAAAGCCTGAATCAAATCGCGCTGTGCCACGCCAACGTAAGTTGAATCTTCCAATAGCTTGGTTAACTGTTGCGCTACCTTGATTTGGCCCCGATGGCGGCGCGCAAGATGAATTTTGTCATACGCGTATGCGCTAGTGCGTGCGCCTATCGCCTCAAATATCAAAGCAGCACATCGAATTGCTGTATCCAGCAATCGTTGTGCTTTCCACAGCGCTATCGCGCCTGCTGCACATATAAACGTTGTACCATTGGTAAGCGCCAGTCCTTCTTTATAACTTAACCGAACAGTTTTAAAACCTATGGCGCGTGCTTGTTCGGTTTGAAGAAATTCTTCCGTATTGAAGAGTTGGCCTTGGTATTCTATCTCGCCTTCTCCCATCAGCGGCAGGGCCATGTGTGCTAACGGACACAAATCGCCGCTTGCGCCCACGGAACCTTGTTCCGGAACAGCCGGATGGATATAGTTGTTCAGGAAGAACTGAAGCTGTGCTACTGTGCTTTCCTGTACACCCGAATAACCCTTTAGCAGGGTATTGAGCCGAATTACCATGGCCGCCCTGGTTACTTCTCGCGAAAAATTCTTGCCAACACCGCAGGCGTGTGAACGAAGTAGGTTAATCTGCAACTGCTCCGTATCTTCGGCAGCAATGGATTTATCGGTGTTAGAGCCAAAGCCTGTGGTAACGCCGTAAATAATTTTTTCTTCAGCAACCTTTTTAACGATATAATTCCGGCTGGCAGCCAGTTTTGAGGTGTCGATAGTGACCGATGCGCCATTTACGGCCACTGCAATCACTTGCTCGATATCCAGGGATTCGCCATTGAGATGAACCTGCTTCATGATAAAAGTTGCTGAATCGCGTGAACAATTTGCGCCCGCGGCGCTTCCGATTGTACTTTGCGGTTGAATTCCGCTTTATCGCTGATGGTAGCCGCGATTTCTTTTCCGAGTTTCAAATTTTTAATGCTTACTACGCCCTTGGCTTTCTCGTCGCTGCCCATGAGAATTGCCAGCGGACAATTCTTAGCATCAGCATAAGCTAGCTGCTTATTCAATCCTTTTTGCGTGCCATAGTACACTTCTGCAGCTATTCCTGCTGTGCGTAACTCATGCGCTATCTGCTGATATTCACTAGCCAGTTCGGCGTCAAAAGCACAGATGAAAACCGGACCGGCAGGCGCAGCGCCAGCTTGATTGGTTAATGTCAGCAATTCAGCCAATCTATCAATACCAATACTGGCACCTGTAGCGGGAACTTTAATGCCCAGCGACTGTTCTACCAGGCCATCGTAACGACCACCGCCGCAGATGGCACCAACGCGGCGTTCGCGGCCTTTTTCATCCATATAGGTCTGCAGCGATTCAACTTCAAACACGGGTCCGGTATAGTAGGCCATACCGCGAATCAGGGTGGGATCGAAAATCACCTTGGTGTCATCAAAGCCCAGGGAGGTCAGCATGTGATCAATCTGGCCAAGTTCTTCTAATCCAGCTTTTGATACTTCATTATCGCCGATGTTCATACGGAGGGCGTCTAATATTTCCAGCCTGTTTTTGCGGATTGAAAAATGTTGGAAGAAATTAATAATCCCGGTTCGAATGGATTCATCCAGCGCCAGGCCTTTTATGAAGGCCCCCGACGAGTCTTTGCGCCCTTTTCCTAATTCATCTGCAACCCCATCCAATCCGATTTTATCCAGCTTATCGATAATGCGCAAAATATCCTGTTCGCTGCGTTCATCGGTGATGCCCAGGTTAGTGAGGAATCCTTTCAATACCTTGCGGTTATTGACTTTCACTACAAAACTACCTTCGGCCAGACCAATGGCGCGCAGGGCGGTATAGAGAATAACAGGCACTTCCGTATCAGCTGCCATATCTGTTGCACCTACCGTATCAAAATCCAATTGCCAGAATTCGCGAAAACGCCCCGGATCTAATTTTGCTTCAAAACGAAATACCGGCCCGAACTGGAACCGACGAAGCAGCGGCGTTTTGCCTTCCTTCAGATTGTTTTTCAGTTTATCGGCCCACAGTTGTTCTGCATAAACCCGCGCTAGCGGAGCAGTTAAATCGTAGCGAAGGGCAACCGGGAATTGATCCATAATGGTGCGGTCGCCGTCTTTTGCCAACGAGAAATCTTCGTAATAAACAGGCTCATCTTCTGGATTTTTAAAGGAATAAATGCCATCTGAAACGGTGCCGTCAGCCAATCCTTCGCCTGGCATAAACTTGCCAATGCACTCTGCATATTCCATCAATGGGGTGTCCCATTGTTCGAAACCAAACTGCCGATACACCGATGCTGCACTGGTGATGATGTGCCAACGCAATGCATTCTGAGCCGGACTAATATCTCTGAATCCCTTGATTTTTCGGGGGATGATGCCTCTTTTCTTGTTCATAACTAGGTTGCAAGTTTAGCAGTAAAAAGTGAAAGCATGGTCTGAGGATGAGGTATTGAGGCGCATAAAATAAAAAACGCCACCCCTGATGGATGGCGCCTTCGTACCGCTGACCAGGCTCGAACTGGTGACCTCCAGATCCACAATCTGGCATTCTAACCAACTGAACTACAGCGGCAGCCGTGTTTAGCGAGGGGCAAATATAATATTTTAGCCGGAAGATGAAACGGAAATTTGCGTTCTGTGGCTGTGAAAAGGGTTACAATTCCTTAACCTTTAAAGGTTGTCGCCTTTCGGGGTTTTGTTAATTTCGCCCTTCGATTTTCAATGGAACAGCGCGATTTTTATTGTCATGAGACGGCCCTTGTTGATGAAGGCTGCACTATTGGTGCAGGCACTAAAATCTGGCATTTTTCGCATATCATGACAGGTGCGCGCTTAGGAGAGAAGTGTAATATCGGGCAGAATGTGGTGATTTCTCCTGAAGTTGTTTTGGGCAACAATGTGAAGGTTCAGAATAACGTTTCCATTTACACTGGAGTGACTTGTGATGATGATGTTTTTCTGGGTCCCAGTTGTGTGTTTACCAATGTAGTTAACCCTCGAAGCGCCGTGAACAGGCGCGGGCAGTATGCTAAGACGCACGTTGGCAAAGGGGCCAGCATAGGCGCTAATGCTACTATTGTATGCGGCCACGACATAGGCGCTTTTGCTTTCATCGGCGCAGGTGCTGTAGTTACGAAGAATGTTCCTCCCTATGCCTTAGTAATTGGCAATCCTGCGCGACAAGCGGGATGGATGAGTGAATTCGGACATAAGCTTACTTTCAATGCCGAAGGTTTAGCAGTGTGTGAAGAAAGTGGAGCGCAATACCGATTAAAGGATGGAGCCGTTACTAAATTAGATCGCTAACTTTATTAAAATGATAGAACAATTACTTAGAAAAGAGAAGAAGCTGGCTGTTATCGGCTTGGGCTACGTGGGTTTACCAATTGCGCTGGAATTCGCTAAGAAAATTTCAGTAATTGGTTTCGATATCAACCAGAAGCGGGTTGATATGATGAAAAATAAAATTGATCCTAGTCAGGAATTGGAGTCATCGGCTTTTGAAGGCGCTGATATCCACTTTACCGCCAATATTGAAGATCTCAAACAAGCTAATTTTTTCATTGTGGCCGTACCAACACCAGTAGATAAGCACAATGTTCCTGATCTGAAACCTGTGCTTTCGGCATCGCGTACTATCGGTCAGGCGTTGAAGAAAGGCGACTATGTAGTATTTGAATCAACTGTATATCCTGGTTGCACAGAAGATGATTGTTTACCGGTGATGGAAGAAGTTTCGGGCTTGAAGTTGTCTAACGGTGATTTTAAACTGGGGTATTCTCCTGAGCGGATTAATCCGGGAGACAAAGAGCACACCATTACCAAAATCAAGAAAGTTGTTTCGGGAAGTGATGCGGAATCTTTGGATATCATCGCTCGCACCTACGAGATTATTGTTACCGCGGGTACACACCGCGCCTCTTCTATTAAAGTGGCTGAAGCCGCTAAGATTATTGAGAATACGCAGCGCGACCTGAATATCGCTTTAATGAATGAGCTGTCGCATATTTTTGATTTGATGGGAATCAATACTTACGAGGTATTGGAAGCTGCAGGAACAAAGTGGAACTTCCTGAAGTTTTTCCCGGGCCTGGTAGGCGGGCACTGTATTGGTGTAGATCCTTATTATCTTACTTATAAGGCGTTAGAATTAGGATATAATCCTGAAGTGATTCTTGCTGGTCGACGCATCAACGACGATATGGGCGCGCATGTGGCGCGTAAACTGGTGCAGCAAATGATTAAGCAGCATAAGCAAATTGATGCCACACGCGTGTTGGTGATGGGCGCTACTTTTAAGGAAAACGTTAGCGATATCCGAAATTCAAAGGTGGTAGATGTGATTGAGGAATTGAAGAAGTATTCTGTTCAGGTGGAAGTTACTGATCCTTATGCTGATGCTGAAGAATTTCACGAAGAATACGGCATTCACTTAAATAAGGATTATGGTTCTGATTACGACGCTGTAGTGGTGGCTGTGAATCACGATGAGTTCAGCAATTTGAACGACGCTCACTTTGCTAAAATTCTGAAAAAGGATGGCATTATCGTAGATGTAAAAGGTGAGTTGCGCAATAAAATCAAGGCATTTTCGTACTGGAGTTTATAAATATGAAAAGGAAAATTCTCATTACCGGCGGAGCAGGGTTTATAGGCTCTCATGTGGTTCGGTTATTTGTTAACCGATATCCTGATGTAGAAATTGTCAATCTGGATAATCTTACCTACGCCGGTAATCTTGAGAATTTAAAAGACGTTGAAGGAAAGTCGAATTATCGTTTTGTAAAGGGTGATATCGTTAATGCCGCTTTCATTGACTCACTGTTTCAGCTTGATCAATTTGATGGGGTGATACATTTGGCCGCTGAAAGCCATGTAGACCGCAGTATTGCCGATCCGTTGGCATTTGTGATGACTAACGTTATCGGTACGGTGAACCTGCTCAATGCGGCACGTAAGCTATGGAATGGAAATTTTGAAGGTAAGCGGTTCTACCATGTATCTACCGATGAAGTTTACGGGTCGCTAGGCGATGAAGGATTATTTACTGAGTCAACGCCATACGATCCGCATAGTCCGTATTCGGCCTCAAAAGCGTCAAGTGATCATTTTGTTCGGGCTTATCACGATACGTATGGCTTGCCATGCGTTATTTCCAATTGCTCGAATAATTACGGGCCCAATCACTTCCCTGAAAAGTTGATTCCACTTTGTATTAATAACATCAAAAACAATAGGCCGCTTCCTATTTACGGGAAGGGAGAAAATGTGCGCGACTGGTTGTATGTGGAAGACCATGCCCGAGCCATTGATGTCATCTTCCATACCGCTAAAACAGGTAGTACATACAATGTTGGTGGTCATAACGAGTGGAAAAATATTGACGTCATACGGTTGTTATGCCGAATCATGGATAAGAAGCTGGGCCGGGCTGAAGGAACTAATGAACAACTAATTACTTTTGTGACTGATCGCGCAGGTCATGATTTGCGGTATGCGATCGATTCTACCAAGCTACAACGTGAATTAGGTTGGTCACCTTCTTTGCAATTTGAAGAGGGTCTTGAAAAGACTGTTGATTGGTACCTTGCAAACGAAGAATGGTTGGGTGCTGTTACCAGCGGCGTTTACCGTGATTACTATGCCAAGCAATATTCAATCTAATTTCTTTTTACGAAGGAAGAGATAGCCATTCTTTCGGTATAGCAAATCAAATAAGGGCGCTTGTTCAAAGTGCTTGTAGAAATCTTCTTTAGTTACTAAGTAAACAGGTTTGTCAGTTTTCTCAAAAACCAGATAAGCTAATTCTGCATCATGGGTATCTTCCCCTTTTAGGTGTCGGTTAATTTCGGTTTTGTAAGAAGGTTGTCGGTTGTGATAGAAATAGGGCGCATAGCTTTTAAATCCAATCGTTTCGATATAGCAGGGTTCCGTTTTGTGCTGTTCAATAAACTCAATCAATGCGCCTTGAGAATAAAGACCCAGTCGTGGTACAAATTGGCTAATCGTAACGTTGAATACTACTGCTGAACTAATCAGCAATAAATACACTGCGGCCCTTCTATGGGCAGTAAATGCAAGTACGAATACAATCAGTAAAAGGATCAAAGCGATTACGCCATACACCGCCTCCAAAGAATTCCAGTATACCTTTGCTTCAAGAGCGGCTTGAGAAAAACTATCGTGTAAATAGGGTAGAACTAATTGCGGGTGCCTTCCTGCTAAAGGTAAACAGGCGATGGCAATCAGGAGCGGTGCGCCGGAAAGTAAGAGCAGCATAGCATGCCACCATCTAAAGGACAGTTTGTCATTTAGCAAATGATGCAGGTAGTAAGCGCCCAGGAAAGTAATGGGGAAATAACACAGTGAGGTGTAGTGAATGATTTTCGTTTGCACTACAGAAAATAAAATGAACACAACAAGGAACAGGGTGCTCATCCATTGTTTTAATGACCGCTGATAAAAACTGTCGTTGGCATTTTTGCCTATGGCGCCAATGGCTAAAGCTGCTGCTGGAAAGCATCCAAAGAATAGTACCGGCAAATAAAACCACCAGGGGCCTCCGTGGCCAGCATCTTCTGTGTGAAACAATCGCCATTGATAGGCGAAGAAGGAATCAAGGAATTGGCTGCCTTCCGAAGACCAGGTGGTATAAACCCATGCTCCGGCAACACCGCCCACAATAACCAGCCAAATCAATAAATCGCCAAAGTTGAAATTTAGCTTGCCGCGGTTTACGATTAGCATTACTGAAATACTCAATACTATAATGCCTAGCGCCACAGGCCCCTTGGTTAGCAGGGCAATTCCTGTGGCTAATCCCGAAGCCAGCAAATACCAGCGCTTATTAGAACGATTAGTTCGGGCGGAAGCAAAGTCATCCTTGATGCTGATGTGAAATAGAAAAATGTACCCTACAAAGATAAAGTAGTTGAACACCGGGTCAATAATGCCCGACTTGAAATATAATTGTGGAAGTAAAGAACAAGCGAAGAGCAAGGCCCACAATACGCCAAATCGCGAGTTAAAGTATTTGCGCCCGAGGTTGAATACAGCTATCATGGTTAGCAGCCCGAAGATGGCATTGGGCAGGCGGGCGGCGAATGAATTGACGCCGTAGCGGCTCATGCTAAGTGCTTGCAGCCAGATGAAGAAGGGGGGCTTTTCATAAAATGGCTGGAAGTTAATTTGAACCGTGCTGAAGTTATGCGTCACCAGCATTTCACGAGCTGATTCGGCAAAGTTAATTTCATCCCAATCAAACAGCGGACTTCCTCCGATAAACGGAATAAACAACAAAGCACCGATGAGCAGCAAAAAAAACTGCGTAGGAAATTGTGTAAGCCGCTTCAGCACATCATTCATGTTCCGAAGATAATGGTTCCTGAACAACAGGTTTGCGTAATGCAAAAATAGTGTTAGATGAAACACCAGGTTTCTCTATAATTTCAAAAGTGAGTCCGAGTTTTTCTGCGCGCTGGCGCATTTCACTTTCACTGGTGAAATACATTTCCTGATGCATCATCCGGTTAAAACCAAAGTGGGTAGAGAAAAACTCAGACCATGCCGTCATCTGTTGCTTTTCATGGTCGCGGTCCCCATCTTTAACAATCAATACGCCTCCTGGTAGTAAGGCCGCTGCACATTGCTTTAACACCCAATCTTGCTCGTTATAGTTGAGATAATGTAAAACATCGCTGATGACGTATCCCTGCGCTTTCGGGTAATGAAATGCTAACAAACTTTGGTGAATGAATTGTACGTTGCGATGTTTGGAAAAGGTGTTTTGCGCCATTGAAATTTTCTCCTCGTCATAATCAACAGCGGTAATTTGCCGCTGCTCACTAAGAAAGTGCAACATATAAGCCATAAAGCCATAGCCGCAACCTAAATCTACAATGTGCCCTTTCTTGGGAAGTACTTCGTGGTAACGCTGATACAACTTTTCTACTTTAATTTTTCTACGGGTATACCACTCCAGAACAGGGCCTTTATAGATGAAGTTGTTAACGAGTTTAGTTTCGAAATAGTCCGGCGTACGCAGTTCTGTTTTTAGTTGTTCAAATTCCTGTTTAAAATATTTTGAAATGCGCTTCGTTCGCTCAGCATAACCTGATCCAAAGGAGGTATCTGTTGCACCTATTCTAGGCAGATACTTCATGGTAAGCGTGCCCGGGAACACCTGGAAATCTCCTTTTGGAATCACATCGTGATGGCCGTGAAGCAGCAGCGGTACGATATCGGCCTGAAGTTTTTCAGCAAGGTAGAAAGCACCTTTATGAAAGCGATTCATTTTGCCATCGGTGGAACGGGTTCCCTCTGGAAAGATTACAATGGAATAACCATCGTTCATGATATCGCGTAACTTATCGGTGGCCGGTTCAGCGCCTTCCATCACAGGATAATAATCTGCTAGTTGAACCACTCTGCCAAAAACAGGAGAATAATACACCCACCGGTTTGTAAGCAGAATGATTTTTGGATGTTGCATCACCGTGGTCAGAATATCCAAAATAGAGGCGTGATTGGCGATAATGATCGCCGGCTTAGAAAAATCCATGAACTCGCGGTTGATATACCGTTTTCGAACATACGGCGGCAGGTACACCGTAATCTTAACACCAAGCTGTATCAGCCGATGAAAATGCCTCTTGCGGCGTTTTATACCAGGCAAGTGCATGGTTCTAAACAATACAAATCCAATCACACCAACCACCAGTGAGCCAACTACAAACCAGGAGTAGGTTACAAAAGTGACGATAAACCGCCATAGCGTGTACGGCGGCAATCCTTGGTCAGCGCGATGCTGGAGATAATAATTAAATAGGAAAGGCTGAACTGTTCTGCCGATGAAAACCACACAAGTAATACCTATCACAGATGTAATCGCAAGATCGTGCAGGGCAGGATGTTTTGCAACAATTAAAACGCCCAATCCCATCAATGTAGTAATAGCTGCTATTACGATGGCAACTTTATGTGAAGTGATGGTGTCTTTTCCGGTTTTATACTTCCCCAATAAACCATCAGTGATGAAAATGGCGAAATCGTCACCGATACCAAAAATAAAAGTGGATAAGATGATATTGATCAGATTAAAGTGAATACCAGCTAGTGACATGATTCCTAAAATCCAAATCCAGGAGATTATCATAGGTAGAAAGGTAATCAAGGCCAATTCTATTCTTCCGTAGCTTAATGAAAGGGCCACAAAAACCAGCACTGACGTGTACAGCAGAATGCTGTTGAAATCAGTGTAGATATCGGCCATGAAGCTGTTGGTGATAATTTGTTTATCAAGTATCACCGTGCCCGGAACTAATGCGAGTTGCTGATATACTGCGCTACGCTGTTTTTTTTCTATTTGAATAGCGGTAAGAATTGCCTGCTTACTGGATGTAGTGGATCCAATGAGATATTCATCTGCGATGGCGTTTTTTATAGATACAAAGGAGTCGAAGGGTAGGGGATAGTAATTTTTCGAATACAGCTCATCGAAGTTGGAAAAGGCTGCAGAAGAGAAACCTTTTTCCTGGCCAAGTTGATGCATTGCTGAAACAAAATTGTTTCGATGCGATTGCCAATATATATTCCATTGATTGATTTTTTGCTGTTGTTTTTCAACGGAAGGAAGAAATGCTGAAACAGATGCATAACGCTGAATTTTCTGCTGTTGCTGAAGGGCATCTAAAGCATGATTTAACGCCTCGGCATGAAGCAAAGCTTCATTAATCGTTTTGCCAGTGCTGGCCACAAAAACAGTCTTGGAAGAATCACTGTTAAACGTTTGGATTTCCTTTTCCGATTGTTTTAAGGTAGGCGATTGGTAATTTAATGCATTCAGGTCGCCGTCAATTTTTACGTTCTTAATTTGCGACGCAAAGAAAAATGTTAGCCCCAGAATGATCAGGAAGACGATAGCAGGACGTTTAAATTCTACGGTTGCCAGCCAGGTGAGCCAGCGCGGCGTATGGTCGCGTTCCTCATTTATTTCAGAAGGAATAAAGTGAGGTAGAACCAATAAAGTAGCTCCGGCGGCGCCCAGGAGTGATAGCCCTGCAAACAAACCAAAATCGTTTAGCAACGGGGATTTCACCAGCAACAAACTAAAAAACGAGCCTACGGTGGTGATGTTGCCAATACTAAGTGGTAGTAATAATTCGGCAATGGTCTCCGGAATGCTGCGGCAATGCCGGTAATGGATGAAGAAGTGAACGGAGTAATTGATAGCTATACCCATTACCACGCTACCCGCTGCCAGGGCAATAGTAGAGATTGAGCCCTTGGTGAGCGCAATAATGGCCAGAGCCCAAAGCCCGCCCAATACCAATGGCAACATCATCACTAGTGGAATGCGCTTCCTTCTAAACGTTATCCAAATAAAAATCAACAGGCCGGAAATGGTTAATGACAACGTTAGTATGGTGTCAGCCTTTAACTGTGAGGCATTGCCTGCTGCTACTGCTGTTCCACCATAATAATACAGGTGCATGCCCTGATCAGAAGCGGCTTTCGCTCTGGCATCTAATAATTGAATGAGCGGTTGGTTATTGGCTGTTTGGTTGGCGGGAAAAGCGGGTTGAATAAAAAGGAATGCGCTGTGCTCATCACGTGAAACAATATGGCCGTCGTAGAGCGAATAATGCTCATCTACCTGTAGCCGGTTCATTTTTTTTAAGGCCAGATTAGCGATGCCGCTGGGGTCGTTAGCAATGAAGCGCTTAAGGCCAATGCCACTGGCTGAAGCCAGTGTTCTGTAGTTTGCATCCAGCGTATTGTTAAGTACGGAGGGTGTAATCAGCGTATCTATTGCACTGTAGTCTGCCGAATCCAGAAATACCGGAAGATGCTGTAAAAGTGTTTCGTAAATATCGAGTACGGCATCATCGGCTATGGTACCCTTTATCGCTTTAACCAACGGAGGCTGGTGATTTGTTAGCAAGCTATCCAGTTGATCTGCGGCCGCTATAACTTCTTCTGTACTTTTTTTGCTGCTTGAAATTTTAACAATTAAACGCTCGGTAAAGTGCGCTTCTTTCAACAGGGCATTTACCTGGCCTGCTTCTTTTCCATTGGGCAATAATCTGGTAACATCTTCTTCAATACGTAATTGCAGGGCAGCGGCAATCATCAATGCAGTGCCAATCAATAACAGACTAACAAACAGCCATCTTTTCCGGCTGAAGAAGAAATAACAACGCTGAAGTAATTTCTTCATGATGATGGCTCGCGATTCTTGAAATGTAGAAGGACGAATGTCAGACAGCCGCTCACCAATGCCGCCACAGCGGCTAGCATAAAGCTACCGATAATGTACTGCCATAAGTTTCGGATGATTCTACCGGCCAATTGGCTGTCGTTAATGTTCATGTTTTCAATAGCATGCTGCATCCAATCGTGGATCCATTCCAGCAAGCCATGGTGTTGAACAATATCATCCACACTGACATCGCGCAACCACCAACCACCAACCAAGTAACTTCCATACAATATGAACGGTATAGCGGGTGGAATACTGATATTGGAACAAATCAACGCCAGCGCTTTATTAAGACGAAAAACAGCGCATACGGCAAATACCAATAGCATTTGTAAGCCCCAGAAAGGCGCTATGCCAAAAAAAATCCCTACTGCTACAGAGCATGCTTTTACCACGGCGCTTTCATGGGAGCGAATCAAGTGCTCATCTACGATTTCACCAATGCTTTTTTTTTGAAAATACCGAAGAAAATTTCGCGGTTTGATATACAGAAAAGTGATGAGCACCAATACGGTATTCAATACGCTAATTCTTGAAAAATCCTGAAATGGTCTGAAGTGTGTGATCCGCTCTTCTGCTGGTGGATAATAGACCTTCACCGGTAAAGGCGCTACGCCAATTCCTTTCCATGCTGCGCGCACCAATACTTCAATTTCAAACTCGTATTTAACGGTGAAGAATCGGATATGCTCTAAATCGCGTAATGGATAGAGGCGATAACCGCTTTGGGTATCGGGTAAATCAATTCCGGTTTCTAACCGAAACCAGAAGTTTGAGAACTTATTACCAAAACTGCTTTTGCCCGGCACCGATGACTGATTCATATTTCTGGCGCCAATGAAAATACTATGGCGATTCTCTTGCAGCGCTTTGACAAAGGTGGGTAGGTCATCTGCAAAATGTTGTCCATCACTATCTATTGTAATAGCAAAGTCATATCCTTGTTGACGGGCAAAGTCGAAACCAGTTCGCAACGCCCATCCCTTACCACGGTTTTGTTCATAACTGTGCAGTTTTACCTGCGGGAATTGCGAAAGAATGTCGCGGGTATTATCGGTGCTGCCATCATTAACCACGCAAATTTCGTTGGTATACCGCAGTACATCCTGAATAACGGTACCTATCGTTCCTGCGTTGTTGTAGGTTGGTAACAACACGCAACAACGCAATTGCTTAAACAAAGGTTTGTAAGAGTAGCTTTCTTCCATTCTTCTTGTCAAACTTCGAAAATTCCACGGTTTTATCAATGAATTGCAGGTTCGCAGTACGCAATTTTTTATGAACGTACAGAATACGCTGGTTAACGGAGAATTATTAGTTTGTTCCCGGAATTTCAGCCATGCAACTTTCAGTATTAGTAGTAGGTAGAACTGCCGATAAGGCCGTTGAAATGTTGATTCAGGATTATTGCAAACGTTTGCCGCATTATTATCCTTTTTCCTTCGAAGTTACCGAATCTAATCCGGGAAAAACGCAGCAGCACGAAGTAATTCGACAAAAAGAAGGAGAGGGGATTCTAAAACGTATTCAGCCCGGAGACTGGTTGGTGTTATTGGATGAGCGAGGAAAGGAATTAACCAGCGAGGGATTTGCGGAACAAATTACGAAGTGGGGCAATCAATCGCGCAAAAGAGTGGTTTTTGTTGTAGGCGGTGCATTTGGATTTAGCGAGGCCGTAATGGAACGTTCGGATATGAAACTTTCCTTATCCAAAATGACTTTCTCTCATCAAATTGTGCGCGCTATTTTTCTGGAGCAGCTATACCGCGCTTGCTCTATTATCAAGGGTGAACCGTATCATCATAGTTAACTAAACCAGTTGACGGCCAACCGCACTGGCTATGGCTGGTAAACTGCGATACAATGCGCGGAATTGATCGAAATTGAGTTGCTGGTCGGCATCTGATTTTGCCACAGCAGGATTAGGATGTGTTTCGATTAATAATCCATCTACGCCCATGGCCACGCAGGCCCGACTAAGATCGGCAACGCCATACCGATATCCGATGGCATGACTAGGGTCAAGAATTACGGGCAGATTCGTGTATTCTTTCAACCACGCCACGCCACAAAGATCAAGTGTGAATCGGGTTTTTGTTTCAAAGGTGCGGATACCGCGTTCACACAACATGATGTTTGGATTTCCGGCGCTGAGCATGAATTCAGCAGCTTGCACAAATTCCTGCAAAGTGCTGCCAAAACCTCGTTTCAGTAACACGGGTTTTCCTGAGCTACCACATCTTCTCAAAATACCCTGATCATACATGGCTTTTGCGCCAATCTGAATGATATCTGCATATTCAATAACCGCATCAGTGTGTGTACTGTCGCGAACTTCCGTTATGATTTTTAAACCATACTTTTCGCGCATGTTAGCCAGTAGTTTCAAACCCTGTAATCCTAAACCTTGAAAGGTGTACGGACTGGTTCTGGGTTTAAAGGCCCCGGCACGCAGTACTTTTACGCCTAGTTCTACGCACAACTTCGCCGCTGACTCCAATTGATCTTCCGACTCTACCGAGCAGGGCCCGGTAATCATCACCGTGTTTCCTGTAGTACCACCAAATTGAACATTCCCTAAATGTATTAACCGTGTTTCGCTCTTATAGCTGCGCGAGGCTAATTGCATATCGCTGTCGCTGGCATAACCTGTAGCACCTAATTGCACCAGGGCATCGGGTAGCTGTTTCATTTTTGACGTAGTGACTAATATCGGTTGGTTGTCATCAAAAAATAAAATACCCTCGTGGTCACGGCCCAATTGTTCTGCTGTTTCGCGATTGATGTTTTTTGGAAGATGGATAATCATAATCGTGTTTTTGGTTACCGGACTAATTGATTTAATAAAACACTTCCACACAAACGTCCGGATTCATCTATAACGGGAAGGAACAAGATGATAAAGGGAAGCGATTGAATTTTTTCTAACATATCATATAATGTGGCATGCTTAGAAATGGTTATTGGCGTTCGGTTCATGATAGAAGAAGCGCTTAGCTGATGCGGCTGGTGGAAATGTTTCAACAGGCCGCGTCGTAAATCAGCATTACTAATCACGCCTTTAAGAATGCCGTTGGCTTCAGTGATCATCACATAACCCTGACGAAAATCTTCCATCAATTGCAGCAGTTCAAGAAAGGAACCATTTTCTTCTTTAACCATCGGGGTTTGTTCTAACGGCAACATAAAATCGCTGATAAGAATGTTAGAATCGCTTTTTGGTAAACGATAAAAACTCAGTAATCCGCTGCCGATGGTTTGGTGATTCATGAGGTACGAACCCGATACCACCGATTGCACACCCTGGAGGCGAAGAATAAACGCGATTGCATCATTGACTCCGCCATCTACCTGTATCTTCAATCGTGGAAATTGCTGACACACCTTGTTGATTCGTTGGAAATTTTCGATGCGGAAGGCACCGCCGCTGGCTCCCGGCGTGGTACTCATTAGCATGGTATAACAATATCCTGACGCTTGTTGGAGTATGTCTACGGGTGTCTCAGTTTTCAACGCTAAACCGAAAGAAGTGTTATGGATGTTGGGAAGTTCGGGGTGGCGTAACATGCTTTCCCATTGCAGCGATACCATTTCAGGTTGGAACTGGTGTAACGCATCGTAATATTTTTCGGGCTCAGGCGTAATCAGATGTAAATCGATAGGAGTTTTGGTAAAAGTGCGTATGGCAGCTATATCATCAAAAACCCTTGGATCGTCATTACAGTCGATATGAAGCATATCTACGCCGTGGTCTACCAGATCCTTCACCGTTTCTAAAACCGGCCGTTCTTTGTTACTATAAATGGAGGCAGAAATTTTCATTCCGGCTTGCAAAGTACTGAATTCAGCAGGAATGCAGCTACGTAGGTTACCATTTCTTCCTTGATTTATTAGGTTTTTTTAGAAATTACATTTGCAATTGCTGGATGCAATTGGCGTTAAATCGTGCAAATGCAACAACAAACCACATTTTTCGATCGCATGAATAACTGGCTTAAAAATTCAATAACCCTAAAATTAGTAGTAACTGGAATCCTGATTTTGTTACTGATGATTCCTTCGTCGATGGTGCAAAGTTTGATTGCTGAACGTGAAGGATTACGCGATGATGCTTCGCGCGAAGTCAGTTCAAAATGGGGCGGACCACAAACCATCAGCGGGCCGGTTATCTCAGTTCCTTATACAGAACGATATCGTGATGAAGAGAATCATGAACAAGTACGAACGGCCTATGCACATTTTCTTCCGGAGCAATTGAATGTGTCAGGTGCGCTGAAGCCTGAGAAGCGCTATCGGGGAATTTATGTGGTGGTGTTGTACAACACGCAATTGAAAATATCCGGGCGCTTCGCGAAAGCAGATGTGGATGTGCTGCCTGAGGTGAAGAGCGCTTTGCGTTGGAATGAGGCCATTCTTACTATGGGTATTACGGATATGAAGGGAATTCGAAACAAGGTGGCCTTTCAAATCAATCAGCAAGTGCATGAGGCGCGGCCGGGCACAATTACCACCGATCTCTTCCCGTCGGGTGTTCACGTGCCGCATCCCATGTCGCCCAACGACTCGCTACAGTTTGAAGTGGTCGTTGATTTGAATGGAAGCAGTGAATTCAATGTACTTCCATTTGGAAAAGAAACCAGCATGCAACTGAGTTCACCTTGGTCGAGCCCAAGTTTTCAGGGCGATTTTCTGCCTGAAAAACGTCAGGTACAGGCAGATGGATTCACGGCTAATTGGCGGGTACTGCAGCTTAACCGAAATTATCCGCAGCAGGGAACGGGGAATTTTGTGGGTGATCATGCAGGGTTTGGGGTGAAGTTGTTATTGCCTGTAGATGAATATCAGAAGACCATGCGCTCTGCTAAATACGGGATGATGTTTATCATCATCACTTTTCTCAGTTTCTTCTTTATTGAAATTATCAACCGGAAGCGCATTCATACGGTTCAATACCTTTTAGTGGGTTTTGCCGTGGTGTTATTCTATGTGCTGCTCTTATCGATATCCGAACATCTGAATTTCAACTGGTCGTATGGCATAAGCAGCCTGGCTATTGTAGGTTTGATTACTGCCTACGCGTATTCGATGTTTCAGAATGTAAAACTTACAGGTCTTTTCAGCACTGTTTTGGTGGTGTTGTATGTTTTCTTCTATTCGTTGTTACAGTTAGAAGATTACGCGCTGCTGTTGGGAAGTGTTGGCCTGTTCCTTATTCTGGCTACCATCATGTACCTCACCAGAAAAATTGATTGGTATGGCGGAGGGGAAATAAGAGAATCCAATCTTTAGAAGAACTTGCTTAGCACTAAGCGCCAGAGGTCGTTGCCGTTAGCGTATATCATCAAACCAAGTAGCAACACCAGACCAACGCGATTGATTTTTTCAACGGTGGCGTCGCTCAATTTCCGGCCGGAAATCATTTCGAATAACAGTAAAATTACGTAACCACCGTCTAACATAGGTATTGGTAACAAGTTAGCAACGGCAAGTATTAATGAAAGAAAGGCGGTCATGCTCCAGAATGCTATCCAATCCCAACGGTCAGGGAAAAGTCCGGCCATTGTACCCACGCCTCCAAGTTGCTTGTAGCCTTTCACCTTCGGACTAAAAATTAGTTTGAATTGTTTGATGTAATCAATGGTTCGTCCGTATGCCTTGGCAGCACCGGCGGTTAAACTTTCAAAAAAGCCGAAATGCTTTTCAGTAAAGTCAACATAACCCTTAAGCATTTTTACATCTGATGGAAAGAAAAATCCTAAAACACCACTATCCATCACATGCACCATAGCATGCAACGTGTCTGATTTGCGAAGGAAGGCAACTGGTACATCCTTGCTTTTTCTTGCCTGCAACACTGGCCGGGCGTCGCTGAAATAGCGAATGGGCTGACTATCTATATTAATGATAACATCTCCGGGCTGCATAATTCCTTTGATTGCTGATTTCTCTGCAATCTCACCAACCATGCAGGGAACATTAAATTCAAAAAGAGGACGTTTGCCAGCTTTTGACTGGTTCACCGCCATTGATGTAAAATCTGCTGGTATGGTAATATCGGTAAGGGATCCTTCACGGTTAACGGTTACCGTTTTTACATCATCCAACAGCAGCTCTTTCCCTACTGATTGAAGGCTCTCAAATTTTTTTCCGCCATCGTGGCTTAGGATGATATCTCCGTTCCTGAAACCAATTTTCAAGGCCAGAGAATCGCATTGAACACCCAAACGGGCGTTTTCGGTAGGTAAGATTTGTTCCCCCACCCAAAACAATAGGTGCGAATAAATTAACCAGCCTACAATAAGGTTCATGATGATGCCACCCAACATAATGATGAGTTTCTGCCAGTTCTTCTTAGAGCGGAATTCATCGGGTTTAGGTTCGGCACTCAACTGATCTAAATCGGTGCTTTCATCTACCATGCCGGCAATTTTTACATAGCCGCCCATAGGAAACCAGCCAATACCATATTCGGTATCGCCAATTTTCTTCTTGAACAAGGCGAAGTTGAGCAGATGCGGGAAAGGAAACATGAAATCGAAAAACATGTAGAATTTTTCGACTCTGGTTTTGAATGCACGTGCCGCCAGAAAATGGCCAAGCTCGTGGAGCACCACTAAAAATGAAAGGGAGAGAATTAACTGAACTGCTTTTATCACGCCGCGAAATAAGGATTTTTTAGGCGTGCAGGAAGAAAAAATACCCACCCGGAATCCGGTTAAGCCGCGCTTAATCAGGATTTAGGTCTTAGCGCACCGCTGTAATCCGCTGTTAACCTGTTTTGTGGACGAGGGTCCCGATACCATCGGGATTACGGCCCGCCATTGGTGCACCTGAAAGACCCGGTTGAGACTAAAAATATCCAGCTAACCAAAACTCTCCGGATGGGCAATACGAATATAGAAAAATAAAAAAACGGTAACGCTTGTGGCATTACCGTTTTCTTCAAATTTAATAAAAATGCTTAGCTGCTTACGCGAGCCAGATATTTTTCAATATCGCGGCCTTCCTGACTATTCGGATAGTTATCGCGGATTTTTTCGTAAACGCCTTTCGCTTCTGCATTCTTCTTTTGGTATTCATAGAACATACCCAACTTCAACAAGTAATACGGCGTGAATTGCTCATTCTCAGAGAAATCAGCAGCTTTCTGGTAGTATTTGGCAGCTTCATCATTCTTCTTCAACTCAGCCGCAGCATCACCCAATACATTGAACTTTTCAGCTCCCAGAATAGGATCAGTGGTGCTGAACTTGCTCATGAAATCAGACGCTTTTGCGAAATCCTTCTTGTTGTAGTAGCACAAGCCAATGTAGTAATCGCACAATTTCGCAGCCTTGGTGAAACCGTATTTCTTCTGCACATCTAAAAAACCTTTAAAGTTGGTGCTGCCATTCAATGCCAAATCGAAAGAATCTTTTTTGAAATAGATTTCAGCCATAAACAACTCGCGTTGGGCTTTCTTTTCGCGGTCTGGTAACCATTTCGCAAAAACGAATACTACGGCTACAATCAATACAGCCAATACGGCACCGCCAATTCCAACGGTTTGCTTATTATCTTCAAACCAATCTTCAATTTTGTGCCAGAAATCGCGGGTATCCACGGTTTCTTCAGTAACTTGTTCTACTTCGTCCTGTAGGTCTTTTTCAGCCATCTTGTTTTCTTGCTGTTTGTTATTTATTCAGTTAGGAATGGATATTCGGTATCTGTATAGATATCTTTCAATAATTCTTCGTTATCCGGATAAGGTGATTCGTCGGCGAATTTTACACAAGCTTCAATTTCTTTTTCTACTGCCTCCTGAATAGCTTCAACCTGCGCCTGAGTGGCGTATTTCTTTTTCAGAATGGTATCCAGCGTAGTTTCAATCGGATCTTGCTTTTTATAGGCTTCCACTTCTTCCTTAGTGCGATATTTCTGAGGGTCGCTCATGCTGTGGCCTTTATAGCGGTAGGTGCGGATTTCCAGAAAAGTTGGTCCTTCACCAGCCCGGGCGCGGTCGGCCGCACGGGCGATAGCATCATGCACTGTTTCACATTTCATACCATCTACTGATTCTGATGGCATATCATACGCCTCACCCAAGGTAGCAATGCGGGTTACGTTGGAAGAGCGCTCTACCGATGTGCCCATGGCGTAGCCGTTGTTCTCGCAGACGAAAATAACCGGCAACTTCCACATCATGGCCATATTGTAGGTTTCATGCAGAATACCCTGACGGGCGGCACCGTCGCCGAAGAAGCAAATCGTTACATTATCTAAACCGTTGTACTGATCGGCGAATGCAATACCAGCGCCTAAGCCAATCTGGGCGCCTACAATGCCGTGACCGCCGAAGAAATGGTGCTCTTTTGAGAAAAAGTGCATCGAGCCGCCCTTGCCCTTGGTACAACCGGTAGCTTTACCAAATAACTCTGCCATGGCCGCATTGCAGCTAATGCCCTTGGCAATTGCCAGCGCATGGTCGCGATAAGCGGTAATTACACGATCTGAAGGCTTTAGGGCACTCATCATGCCTGCCGCTACAGCTTCCTGACCAATGTATAAATGACAAAATCCCCTGATCTTTTGCTCGCCGTAAAGCATGCCTGCGCGCTCCTCAAAGCGGCGAAGACGAAGCATCAGCTCGTACCACATCAGGTAGGTTTCTTTCGTAATTTTTGGAACTGCCATTTTCTAATGAAGTGCGCGAATATAGGCAAAGTTAGGGAAGGCACAAGCCTGCTACGCCTCGCGCGCTCTGATCATTTCCGCGTAATTCATCTGCCGGGCCAGCGCCTGAACCGCTTTAACGATTCGTTTCGTGCGGGTGGCCTCGGTTTTGGCGCTATCAATCCATTTCGAAAAATAGCGCTGGTGCGAGCCCGGCATAGCCTGGAAATGATGTAATGCCGCTGGTTCATCCTGTAAACAAGCCATAAAGTCAGTATTGATTTCAAAGGCACTGGAATCTGCAACTAGTTGAATCTTAACTACATCACCCTTTTTCTTGCCTAGTTGTTTTCTGAGATCGCTTTTAACCGGCAAAATAAAATTACCTGCTCCCATGGGAATCAAGGCCATTTGTTTAATTGGAATGTCATCCAGCTTTCCCTTCACCCGAAACGAGGTTTTTGTTCCGGGCTGGAGCGCCTGAGCCTGTTCTGCCCTGATTTCAATATAAGTCCACCCGGTTTTTTCGCCCATTGAACCGAACTTTTGCAGCGGCATGCTGAATTGAAGGCCTTTTCCCATAAATCGAATATAAAAGGCCGATTGAAATTCTTAGTTTTCCTTCCAAATAATTCTCATGCGCTATTGTTTATCCTTGTTGGCCACGTTCACCGCTTTCGCTTGTTTTTCGCAATCTCATGTTCAACCCTCGCGCTCCGTACTGGATCCGGCTTATGCGCCGTTTTATCATGGCGTGGCATCTGGAGACCCGCTACCGGATCGGGTCATACTATGGACTCGTGTAACAACTACCGATCCTTCTACAACGGTTTCCTGGCAAATTGCCACGGATACATTAATGTCGGCCGTGGTTAATTCAGGAACTTTTATTACAGATACTTCCAGAGATAATACCGTGAAAGTTGATGCTACCGGTTTACAGCCGAATACCTGGTATTTCTACCGATTTACGGCCAACGGCATGAATTCTCCAGTAGGGCGCACTAAAACTGCACCTGTTGGAAATAATGACTCATTGCGTGTTGCGGTGGTGTCGTGTTCAAATTATCAGGCAGGATATTTCAATGTCTACAATCATTTGGCTAACCGCAATGATATTTCTGCCGTGGTGCATTTAGGTGATTACATTTATGAATATCAGGCGAAGGGATATGGCTATTTTGGCGATTCCCTGCGGCAGCATGAACCTCCGGTAGAAATCACGCAGTTGGCAGACTACCGGATGCGTCATTCGCAATATAAACTGGATCCGGATTTGAGAGGTGTCCATCAGCAATACCCGTTCATTTGTATTTGGGATGATCACGAAAGTGCCAACGATTCTTACAAAGACGGCGCGCAAAATCACACCGAAGGCGTTGAAGGTTTGTGGGTAAACCGAAAATCCTACGCTGAACAAGCCTATTTTGAGTGGATTCCGATTCGGGAATATCAAGCAGGGGATACCATTCACCGCACTTTACGATTTGGTGATTTGGCAGATTTCATCATGCTGGATACCCGTTTAGAAGGTCGGGAAGCGCAGCCCGATTCAGCTACTGATCCGGTGATGCTGGACACAAACAGAACGATTCTTGGCGCTCATCAGTTGGCCTGGTTTAAAGGTCAGTTGAAAAGCTCTGTGGCGAAATGGCGTATTATCGGAAATCAGGTGATGATTGCGCCATTGGTGTTGGGTGGCTCGCCGCTGAATTTGGATCAATGGGATGGTTATCCTGAAGAACGAAAAAAAGTGTTGAATTTTATTCGCCATGATAGCATCAACAATGTGGTATTTATCACCGGTGATATTCATACCAGTTGGGGTAATGATGTTCCGGTAGACAGAACCTTGTACGATTCCGTGACGCATAATAACAGCGTGGCTGTGGAATTGGTGACCACCAGTGTTACCTCGCCCGGTTTAACTAACGCAACAAATTCAATATTCCCCATTTTGGTAGGTAATGATCCGCATGTGCGATTTATAGAGTTTGAAAAAAAGGGATTTGTGTTGCTGGATATCAATAAGCAGCGCGCACATTCTGATTGGTATAGTGTGAGCACCGTTCACGATAAAAATTATACCGCCTCAGTGGCCGGGTCATGGTTTGCCGCTGACAAACAGCCTTGGCTTACGCGCGCGGCGGCAGCTTCTTCCGGAATTGTAAATAATGCACCATTTGCGCCTAGAATTCATTCTACCGTTGGGATAAAAGACCAAAGCAAAATGATCGTGGTTTCTTGCTATCCAAATCCGGCTGAAAGGTTATTGCATGTGCAGTATTATGTATTTAGCAAAGGCTTGGTTAAAGTGCGCGTTACAGACGCCAATGGTAAAGTGATTCAGGAATGGCAGCGCGACGATGAGCCTGGCTTGGCTGAACGCGAAATTCATTTGCCGGAGTTAGCGGCAGGTAATTACTTTGTTGAAGTGCTGCAAGGAACAAATCGTTTTACGCAGCGATTTGTGAAGCAGTAATTACTGGGCACTGAGAATACCGGCGGTCCATTTCAATTTCGCCACTACCTGAAAACACTTGGCCTGCAGTTCGCGCACTTTCTGTGCCACTTCCAGCATCTTGGTTTCACGAGAATTGACCAGGAAAAGGGTGCTTTCCCCATTCAGGAAGCGCACCTGCTCACCGGTAAAGAGTTGCTCGTAGTTTTTTAGCGATGTTTGATAGAGATTTACTTGTTGTTGAAGATTGAATAGTTCTGCGCTGGTGCTATTAAACTTTTGAATCAATTGCGCATTTTTCCAATCGCGGTCCAATTGCACCTCTCGCAGTTTCAACTTCGTCATTTGATATTCCCCTCTCGCCTGAGTAAATGATAGCGGCATCCGGAACGACACGCCCAGTTTATAATTATCCTGAGGCAATAGCGATTTTACGGCGTTTTTATCAGTAATCAGGTAGTTGTAACCGGCGTTCAATTCGGGTTTCAGATTCTCCAGTTTAACTCTTCTTTCAACCTGCAACTGCTGTAGCTTGAAATCGTAGGCGCGCACCTCAGGATGTTTTTGAGTAATCTGATCGCGAAGCGATTCCAATTGTAATAATGAAACCGAAGCAAACAGTTCCTGAATGGCCAGGCTATCTGGCTTAATGGCAATGGGTAATACCACGGGCTGTTGATCTTCGCTCCATAAATATGCCGATAACTCAAAACGTTTTTGTTGCCATAGTAACTGCGCTTCGTTATAGCCGAATTGCCGGGTTTGCAGAATGGTGAGTGCTTCTGTTGTATCAATGGCGGGTTTGTCGCCATGGATAACTAGTTGCTGTGTTGCGGTGTACCGCTGCTCAGCAAGAGAAACCGCTTTCTCAAACAACTGCACGTTGGCATAGGCATAGCAGAAATCGTAGTAAGTGATTAGCGCATTCAACAATAAATCATTGAGCATGGCCACTCTGGCGGCATCGTTGCTTTGCGCATAAATCTGGGCTTCTTTCAAAGCAGCACGCCTTTTGTCAATCAACATATTTTTCACCAACGGAAGCTCAATGCCTACATAGCCTAATCCCTGATCAGGCAGACGATCTTCCGGATTGATGGAGGTGCCATAGGCGCGGTCATACCCGCCTTTCACGTCGCCATACCACAAAGGCACCTTAACGTTGTTTTCAAAGAAGGAATAATAATTCTTGCCATCAAACTCTTTGCGGTTGTACGTACTGGAAATTGAAGGGTCGAAACTGCCTCGCGCGATTAACAGATTCGCCTTTGCCTTATCGGTTAACAAGGCTGCCTGTCTGGCCACGGGGTGAAACTGGCGAACCATCGCTAAAAATTCGGCTACTGAAAGTGGCCTCGATGTGGAGGTGTCAGCATCTGTTGCAGTAATGGCCGTGCCCCCTGAGGCCATTGGCTGTTGGGCGTTACCGCAATAGTCAAGAACTAATACAAAGAGTAAAAAGACGCTTAACTGCCTCATTTTTTCTCTCCCTTTTTTGAAGGTGCCGGAACTTCGTAAAAGTCTGGCGGGAAGCCGTTAATCTTTCGCCACAATTCATATCCCAGTCGTACATCTTTCAATAAAGCCATGCCCTGAGCACCACCGCCAAGTTTCAAATTTTTAGGCCATGGTTGATCTTGCGGATCTTCCGCAACTAAAATTCTGAATTTACCATTTTCGCTAATGGCGTTATCAATGGCCACCACCCGTCCGCCGAACGTTCCGTATGACAAACCAGGCCATCCGCTGAAAACGATAGAAGGCCATCCGTCAAACAAAAAGCGTACTTTTTGGTCCTGATGAATCAACGGCATATCTACCGGGTCAATGAACATCTCAGCGGCATACTCAAAATGTTCTGGTACAATGCGAACCAGCAATTCACCTTCCTTAATTACTTCGCCTATACCTGCGGCCAGCGTCTTGGTAATCTGACCATCTTGCGGCGCTGTAATGAAATAGAATCCATTTCTGATAGCATATCCTGCGAATTGATTTTTTAGTTTCGACAACTCTCCTTCACCGCTATTTACATCAGAAAGCGTTGAGAATTTCTCGCTCTGGGCCTTGCTAATCTTTTCCTGATAATCACGGGCGATCGTATTTCTTTCAATCAATGCATTAGCATAGTCGCGCCGTGCATTATCCAGTTTGTTGGCGGCAATCACCACCTTCGATTCGGTGTTTTGCAAGGCCTGCTTGCGTTGCTCTAGTTCGGTAAGTGACTTTAATCCTTGCTGATAAAGTTCTTGCTGGCGGCGGAATTGATCGCGCGCAATTTGCACCTCTGTACGCGCCGCTTCTAATGCCATACTATCGCTTTGGATGTAAAGCCGGCTTTGTGAGATTTTATTTTCTAACTGCGATAGTTTGAAGTCGCGCGCATCTTCCATGGCGCGGGTTTGTTCTTCAATTTGCGAAACTTTTCCTCTGTAATTATCAACTACTCGTTCTTTAGCTTCAATTTGTTCCTCAGTGCGCTCTAACAACCGCGGATCGAGGTAGTTTTCCTTCACCTCGCCAATTTTCAAAATGGTATCTCCGGCATGTACAGTCTGGCCTTCACGCACATACCATTTTTCAATCTTCCCGGCAATGATACTATGTAGTTCCTGTGGTCGCTGTTGCGGCCGCAGGGTAGTTACTTTGCCATAGCCACGCACGTTTTGGGTCCATGGAAGAAATAAAACGCCTAAACAAATGACCAGAATAATCTGTATGCTTCGCTTGATACTGGTTGGTGCAGGATGGTCAAAGGGCTTTTGCAAAGAAACCAGTGGCGCCGTTATCAAGGCAGGAGCGGCATTATTGTCGGGTAGTTGGAGTACTTTATTGATTTTAATGAGTGCCGTGAGTAAATCATAGAAGGTATCCAGACTACTCATGATTTTTTCAATAGAATTCAATACCGTTACAATCACGATTTCCGCGGCAATAAACTGGCCAATATTTAGCTGTTGATTGATCAGCAAGTAACTACCTACGATCAGCATAATAGAGGTCATCACTACCTTAAATGCTACAAAAACCCAATGCTGGAAACGTACAATCCGAAAATGTGATTCGCGCGCATCGAGGTAGTGGCTGAGATGTTGATCCACCACCGCAACGGCTTGCACATCGCCTTGCTGCTGCGACACTCGGGCTAATTCTTCTAACTCCCACGCGGTATCATATTTGTGATCCGACTCCATCAGGCTGGTGCGCAAACCTTTTGGAGAAGTGAGCCACAATATGAAAAGCAATATAGCAGTGAGCGCCAGGCCAAATGCGATAAATACCGGGTGATAGAAGGCCAATAAAACCAATCCGAAAAGTAATTGAATGCCGGCTACAGGTAAATCCAGCAAAAGTTTGATCAGCCCTTTTTGAACCGTGCTGGCATCAAAGAAGCGGTTCATCCATTCCGGCAAATGCTTTTTAACTTTTTCAGATACTTGAATGGTTGACAATTTATGCGCGAACTGCAAACCAATGTTGGTGGCGATTTTTCGCTGAACACGCTCTGATATTTCTGTTTGGAAAATGGTGAGCCAACCGTTCACCAAAACGCCGGCAACTACAATAAAGATTAGTACGACCAACGAGGTGCTGAAGATGCCGCCAAACAACAGATTTATGATGGCCTGAACACCTAATGGCAAGCTTAGATAAATGATGCCGTTTACGGCGGCGAAAAAAATGATGTTTTTTATGTCCTTGGTATAAGGGCGTAGCAATTGGATAATTTGTACCCAAACGCTGATGTTTTTTACTTCCATTGAATTTGTTTTAAGCGATTAATGAATTCTTAATCAGCTGAAATCGGGTGGTGGAAGATGTTGTTTTAATACCGGAGAGATATACAAGAAAGGAAAGGAACCGGCTTGATGTTCCCCCGGTGAATAGATGATATGGTTTGAAATAGAAATGGTGAGCAAAGGTACTTGTTTTAACTTGAAGATATCTGCATCCTCATGGTCGGCATCTTCTTCTTGCTGATATGCAGTTAGCAAAAATGACGTTTTCGGTACTGAAAAGCCTGTGAGGGCACAGCACGAAAAATAGATTAAAAAGATGTAAGTCAACAATTTCAAGGTGGCGAAAATACACCTTTTCACTACTTCATGAGCCCCCTTCACATTTTTTAAAACCTCGCCCCACAACTGGTTTCGTTATGTTTGCGCCATGGAGCGAAAGAAAATCCTGTTTATCATCAATCCCATTTCCGGTGTTTACGGCAAAGAGGGCATACCGGAGAAGATTGCGCGATATCTGGATTATGTTCAATATGATTTTACCATCAGATACACGCAATACGCGGGACATGCCACTGAGATTGCTCGCGAAGCGGTGGAAGAGGGCTTCCAGGTGGTGGTGGCCGTGGGCGGCGACGGATCCATTAACGAAGTGGCACGGGGGTTGATGAATACCAATGTGGCATTAGGGTTGATTCCTTATGGTTCGGGGAATGGCATGGCTGGGCATTTGAAGATTGCTGCCAGAAATGCCAAGGCAGCCATCGAAATTCTAAATACCGGTAAAACGGTAGCCATAGATGCGATCCAAACTTCGGCAGGACCCTTTTTTAGCGTCGGTGGCTTCGGCTTTGATGCACATGCCGCGCGGCGATTCAGAAGTCAGGAAATCAGGGGTTTTTTCTCGTATTTCCTGGCCACAATACGCGAAATCCTTTACCACTACAAGCCCTCTGAAGCCACTATTACTATAGATGGCCGTGAAATTACACGCGAGGTATATCTATTCACCGCCTTTAACAGTAGCCAGTACGGATATAAATTCGGCGTATTCCCTTCCACCAGCATGCACGATGGGGTGATGGATGTCATCGTTTTAAGAAGTTTTCCTCTGAAAAAATTGTTGAGTGTGGTATTCAAGCTGGCTATGAAACGACCTGATTTAATAGAGGAAGCAGAAAGTTTTCGTGGTCGACATATTCGCATAGCCGGAGTGCAAAAGCGGGTATTTCAATTTGATGGCGATCATTTCATTTTTCACGATGATCTGGAAATGACCGTAGCGCCCGAAGCGCTTCAGGTTATTGTACCCGCTGAATTACATGCTTATTAATCTGGTTATGAAGAATAAAATAGTGTTCAGTACCAATCCGAACTTCCAGCCTGAAGAGGAATCAACTGAAATCAATACACCGGAACCGTCTCAGCAAATATTATATGTTAGCCTCGAGCGTTTGGGCGGCGGCAAAATCGCTACGGTGGTGGGCAATTTTGTTGGGAAAGCGGATGATTTGGAAACATTGGGGAAACTATTGAAAACGCGTTGCGGCGTGGGTGGTGCTGTGAAAGAGGGACGGATCATCATTCAGGGTGAAAAGCGGGAAAAAGTAATGGAGATCCTTCAACAGCAAGGTTATAAGACGAAGAAGAAGGGTGGCTAAGCCCGGCTTGCCGGATAAATATATTTGATTATACTTGCCCCGGTTCAAAAGGTAAACCATGGCTCGAAAGAAATATAATCTGGAATATATCATCCGGTCGTCGCCGGCCATCTTGTTTGAGTTTGTGACGAACCCATCGAATCTGGCGCAGTGGTTTTCAGACACCTGCGATGCTAACGACAATTTTATTGCCTTTGGCTGGGGCGGTGCCAAAGAACAAGCTGAAATTCTGGAGTATATTCAGGAGGAGTTTGTGAAATATCGCTGGATAGATGGTAAAAAGGACGAATTCTTTTCGTTTCGGATTTACAAATCTGAAATCGCTAACGACACTATTCTGGAAATCACGGACTTCGCTGAAGATCGTGAAATCAAAGACCAGATGCGTTTATGGGATAGCCAAATTGATGAATTAAAGCATCAACTCGGAGCCGCTTAATGCCGCGGTCTTTCCTCCGTTTACTGATTACATTTGCCGCGTGAACGTCAGGCAATTATTCCGAATCCGGCAGCTCGATTTGCTGCTTATCAAGAGTTTTATCGGACCCTTCGTACTCACGTTTTTCATTGCATTGTTTGTACTGATCATGCAGTTTCTTTGGAAGTACATCGATGATTTAGTAGGGAAGGGACTCAATACATGGGTATTGATTGAATTGATATTTTTTCAATCGGCGCGACTGGTGCCGATGGCTTTGCCGCTGGCAGTTTTACTGAGCAGCATTATGACCTTCGGTGCACTAGGCGAGCACATGGAGCTCACAGCCGCTAAAAGCGCGGGCATTTCTCTAATTAGAATGATGCGGCCGCTGGCGTTTTTTGTGGGTGCGGTAAGTGTTGGCGCTTTCTTCTTTTCTAATAACGTGATGCCAGTAGCTAATCTGAAAACGGCTACGCTGATTCACGATATTCAACATCAAAAGCCTACCGTAGCCATCAAAGAACGTATCTTCTACAACGATATTGATGGCTTCAATTTACGCGTAGAAAAAAAAGATGCCGATGGTAACGGATTGCATCATATCATTGTTTATGATCATACCAGTGGTATGGGAGCCGATCACATTATCATGGCAGAAAAAGGCACGCTCACTCAGGATGATAAGGGCATGTCGCTAACGTTGCTGTTGGAAAATGGCAACCAGTTCAAGGATGTAAAACCCAAAAATCCGGAGGAGGTAACGTATGAAATGTATCGCACGCATTTCGCCAGTTGGGAAAAGAAATTTGATCTGTCGAAATTTAAGTTATCGCGCAGCGACGAAACCTTCTTTAAAGATATGAAACAGATGATGACGCTAAATCAATTGCGCCATCAACTGGATACGATTGAAATCGAGCGGCAGACGCAAATCCGAACCTTTCATAATTATATGCAGCCCTATTACAATTTCAGAAGGACGGGCATAGATTCGGTAGAAAAAAAGGCGGCCATTGCGCCACTTCAGTTTAGGGATACGCGTCAATTGCTTAGGCAGTTTGAACCGCGTGAGCGAAACGCCATCATGGAGCGCGCCTTGCAACAAGCCCGTAATGTGAAGAATTACGCAGAAGTAGTGGATAATCAACTTAATTTTAAGAAAAGCGCGTACGCTGAGCATATGATTGAAGTGTATCGGAAATTCACGCTTTCTGTGGCTTGCCTGGTGCTGTTTTTCATTGGTGCTCCGCTTGGTTCTATCATTCGCCGTGGTGGCCTGGGATGGCCGCTATTCTATGCCATTCTTTTGTTCATTGTGTATCATGTATCTTCTATTATCGGCGAGAAAATGGCAGAAAAACTGGTCGTCACTACCTTCACGGGTATGTGGCTCTCTACCTTTGTGCTAACCCCATTAGGACTCTGGCTTACTTACAAAGCAGCCAATGATTCCAAACTCTTTTATGCAGATGCCTATATCCGCACGTGGCTGCGTGTTCGCGAAAAAATTAAAACCATTTTTTCCGAACGAAGAACAGCGTCATAGCCAGCGATAATAAAATCGAAAAGGTAAATACAATCACAAAGCTGTACGGGTGTGACGCAAAGGGCAGGTGGTCAACGTTCATGCCATAGAAACTGGCAATCAAGGTTGGCATCATCAGCACAATGGTAACGGAGGTGAGCCGCTTCATCACAATGTTTAGGTTGTTAGAAATGATGGAAGCGAAGGTATCCATGGTGCCATTGAGGATATTAGAATACAAATCACTCATTTCCAAAGCCTGTGAATTTTCAATGATGATATCGTCCAGCCAATCCATCTTTTCTTCATCCATTTTAAGAAAGTTAGATCGCTTCATTTTCATCATCAGCAATTCATTGGTGCGCAGGTTCGTTACGAAATAAATCAGACTCTTCTGAATGTTGAGCAGATTCGTGAGATCCTGATTTTCGCTGGAGTTATACAACGCCTTTTCTACTGCGTAGCGTTTGTAATTGATTTGTTTCAGGAAGTCCTGAAAGGTAGCTACGTTTTTATCAAAGATTGAAAGAATAAAGCCGTTCACGTCGGTAGTGGTGAAATTCCGCGGGGGCGTATCCGTAAAAAAATCTACTACCTGATTTTTGTAAGCACTAACAGTTATAATGTTTTCCGGTGTGCGTATAATCCCGATAGGAATAGTGATGTAAAGTGCTTCTGAATCGGAAATTCCGGTATTGGCCACCGGTGTTTTCAATACGATGAGATCTACATCATCTTCTGATTCATAACGCGACCTTTCATCAATATCCAGTGAGTCGGTAATGAAGTCAATATCAATCGCCAGCTTTTCCGAAATGAGTTGTGTTTCCCCCGGGGCGAAGGGGCCATACAAGTTAATCCAGCAGCCAACTTCCGGCTGCGCCAGCTGTTCCAGTTTCCCGTTGGTTTTTTTGTAATAACTGATCATGATCCATACGTAGAAAATTTGTGAACAATAAGGCGGTTCTGAAGGGTGCGCGAATTTAGCCGATTTTTCGGTTAGCACTAATAAAAGATGCCATCCATTGAAGCAAGCCGCTGCTTTATTTTTCTTGCAAGAAAAAAAAGTATCTTCCGCAGGAAAACAGCTACCATATGAAAGTACTCGATATCAAAGTTACCAAGGGCCCAAATTACTGGAGCAACTTCCGCCATAAATTAATTGTGATGCGCCTCGATCTTGAGGATATGGAACAACGACCAACCGATACCATACCGGGATTCGCCGCTCGTATTGAAAAAATGTTTCCCGGCATGTACTATCACCGCTGTTCAGAAGGTGTGGATGGTGGTTTCTTCATCAGGGTAAAAGGAGGTACCTGGATGGGGCATGTGATTGAACACATCGCCTTAGAGATTCAAACGCTGGCTGGAATGGATTGCGGATTTGGACGCACCCGCGAAACTTCGGTTAAGGGCGTTTATAACGTAGTGTTTAGTTACTGGGAAGAAAAAGCGGGTATTTATGCCGCTAAAGCAGCAGTGCGCATCGCTCAGGCATTGGCCGATGATGTTGATTATAATCTGGAAGAAGATATTCAAAACCTTCGTGAGATTCGCGAGGAAGAACGCCTCGGACCTTCTACAGGCTCAATTGTAGAAGAAGCTGTAAAACGCAAAATCCCGTGGATTCGCCTGAACCGCCATTCCTTGGTGCAATTGGGATACGGGGTTAATCAGCGCCGCATTCAGGCCACCATTGCTTCAACAACCAGTTCTATTGCAGTAGAAATTGCCTGTGATAAGGAAGACACTAAGAATCTTCTTGAAGCCGCTGAAATTCCGGTGCCGCGCGGATCTGTTGTTTACGACGAAGAAGATTTACAACGCGCTATTGATAAGATTGGCTACCCGGTAATCACCAAGCCTTTGGATGGCAATCACGGAAAAGGGGTCACTACCAATTTGCGCACATGGGAAGATGCCGTAAATGGTCTTCAGTTGGCAAAAAAATATTCGCGCGCAGTGATTTGTGAGAAATATATCACGGGTCGCGATCACCGCGTTTTAGTGATCAACTATAAGTTTGTAGCTGCCGCCTTGCGCACACCGGCTGCGGTTATCGGCGACGGTGTACATTCGGTACAGGAGTTAATCAATCTGGTTAACGCAGATCCGAGGCGCGGCTACGGCCATGAAAAAGTTTTGACCACCATTAAAGTGGATGATCAAACCATGGGCATGTTGGATAAGAAAGGATACACACTGGACACTATTCCGAAAAAAGACGAAGAGCTATGGTTGAAGCCAACGGCCAATTTGAGTACTGGTGGAACGGCCACTGATGTTACAGATTTAGTGCATCCATCAAACATTGTGATGGCAGAACGTATTGCGCGTATCATCGGCCTGGATATCTGCGGTATCGATATCATGGCAGATTCCCTAACTGAGCCAATTGCTGAAATTGGTGGTGCTATTTTAGAGGTGAATGCGGCGCCAGGTTTTAGAATGCACCTGGATCCTACGGATGGCATTGGTAGAAATGTGGCCGAACCAGTCATTGATATGCTGTATCCTCCGGGAACCAGCGCCCGTATTCCGATTATCGCCATTTCCGGAACCAATGGTAAAACAACCACTACGCGTTTGTTAGCGCATATGGTAAAGCAAATGGGTTACAAAGTGGGTTACACTACCACCGACGGTGTTTATGTTCAGAACCAACTGATGATGCGCGGCGATTGCACGGGGCCGGTAAGCGCAGAATTTGTTTTGAAAGATCCAACAGTAGATTTTGCGGTTTTGGAATGCGCACGCGGTGGTATACTACGCGCCGGATTGGGTTTCCACAATTGCGACATGGCGGTGGTTACCAATATTGCAGAAGATCATTTAGGGCTACAAGGAATTGATACGCTCGATCAACTGGCCCGGGTAAAAGCGGTGGTGCCTCGGTCGGTATTGCCTGATGGATTCGCCATTCTGAATGCAGATGATGATTTGGTTTATCAGATGCGCGAAGGACTTGAATGCAAGGTGGCTTACTTTAGTATGCGGGAAGATAATCCGCGCATTCGCGAGCATTGTGCCGCTAACGGTATAGCCTGCATTTACGAAAATGGTTATGTCACTATTATGAAAGGAAGCTGGAAAATCAGAATAGAAAAAGCGTCTAATATCCCACTTACTTTTGGCGGAAAGGCAGAGTTTAATATTGCCAATACCTTGGGTGCTGTTCTGGCGGCATACCTGCGCAACTTCAAAATTGAAGATATTCGATTGGCCCTGCAAACCTTTGTTCCGTCGGCTGCACAAACGCCCGGACGAATGAATTTGTTCCATTTCCGGAATTTTACGGTTTTAATTGATTACGCACATAATACGCATGGCATGCAAGCCGTAGGTAAATTTGTGAAGAAGCAGGAAGCCAGCGTTAAAGTGGGCATTGTGGCCGGAGTAGGTGATCGCAGAGATGAAGATACCATTTCACTGGGCAGTGAAGCCGCCCGCGTTTTTGATGAAATCATTATTCGTCAGGATAAAAACCTGCGTGGCCGTACTGAAGAAGAAATTATCGAATTGATTACAAAAGGCATCAGGCAGGTGGATCCAGGAAAGAAAGTAACGGTTATCAAGGCAGAGAAGGATGCTATCGATTACGCCATTAAAAACGCTCAAAAGGGTGCGTTTATTACCATCATCAGCGATGTAATACCCGATGCATTGGATCAGATCATGAAATACAAAGAGGAAGAAGAAGGGGCTGTAGCCTGAAGAAATGAAATGTGATGAGTAACAGAAATGAATCGTTAGGCGCCTTTGTTGCAGCCGGACCGCGGAACTCGGGAATTGAAATTACAGCTACTAACGGTATTCTGTTGGTGGAAGTGTACCAATCAGGGATCGTTCGAGTACGTATCAGTAAACAGGAAGAACGACAATTCTCGTACGCGGTATGTGTTCGTCCGGAAGCCTGTCAATGGGAGTATACGGAATCGGAAGAATTTGTGCAGATAAAAACAGCGTGGTTACAACTTCGCATTCAAAAAAATCCATTACGCCTGAGCTTTTATTCTGCTGATGGTCGGTTGTTGAATGAAGATGATAAGGCATTCGGAACATCCTGGATAGGGACTGAAGTAACTACCTACAAAACCCTTCAATCTGGAGAAAGGTTTATTGGTCTAGGGGAGAAAACAGGGCCGCTTGACCGGCGTGGAAATGCCTATGTGAATTGGAACACAGATAAGTTTGCCTACAGCCCTGACCAGGATCCGCTGTATATGACCGTACCATTTTACATCGGTATTCATCAGCAAACGCAATACGGAATTTTCTTTGATAATAGCTTCAAATCAAAATTCAATTTTGGTGCATCCAACCATCGATTCTCCTTCTTTGGCGCGGAAGACGGTGTGATGGACTACTATTTCTTCCATGCAGAAGATATTGCCGGAATCCTTAAGGGATATACCTGGCTTACAGGCCGTCAGGAGTTGCCGCCGATATGGAGTCTTGGATTGCAGCAATGTCGCTACTCATACTATCCTGATAAAGAGGTATTGCATATTGCGCGCACTTTTCGGGAGAAGCAGATTCCCTGCGATATGATCTATTTAGATATCCATTACATGGATGGCTACAAGGTGTTTTCCTTCGACCCACAGCGATTTCCAGATCCTGCAGGGATGGTAAAATCGCTGCAAGAACAGGGCTTTCATACTACTGTTATTCTAGATCCGGGTGTTCGTGAACAACCCGGATATTTGCCATATGACACAGGCCTGAGAGAAGGTCATTTTGCTACCTATCCGGATGGCGTACCTTTCACTGGTGATGTATGGCCGGGAACAAGCTGTTTCCCTGATTTTACACAGGAAAAAACGCGGTTATGGTGGGGCGAGCAACTTCAATACTATACCCAGCTCGGTATTGATGGGTTTTGGAATGATATGAACGAACCTGCCATGTGGGGGCAGTCTCCGCCTGATTTGTTCGAGTTTGATTTTGATGGCGCCCGCACTACGCACAAGCAGGCGCGAAACGTGTATGGTATGCAAATGGCGCGCAGTACATATGATGGGGCAAAATGGGCATTGAAAGGCCAGCGCCCGTTTGTGTTGAATCGGGCAGGATTTAGCGGAGTGCAACGGTATACAGCTTCCTGGACGGGTGACAATGTGGCCAGCGATGAACACATGATTTGCGGGGTGCGTTTGGTTACTTCTCTGGGATTAAGCGGCATTCCGTTTGCCGGTTACGACGTTGGTGGATTTGCTGGCGAAGCTTCACCCAATTTGTTTGCCCGTTGGATTGTGCTCGGTGCTTTGTCGCCCCTTTTCCGCTGTCATTCTATGATAAATTCAAAGGATGCTGAACCGTGGAGTTTTGGTGAGGAAGCGGAAGAAATTGCACGCCATTACATTGAATTACGCTACAGGTTATTACCTTATGTTTATTCGTTGTTTTATGAGGCTTCGCAATCCGGTATGCCGATTGCCAGATCCCTGGCCATTCAATATGCGCATGATCCGATGGTTTTCGACCGGCGATTTGAGAATCAATATAGCTTTGGCGATGCCATTTTGGTGCCGGTTGTGGAAAGCCACCGGGATATGATTAAGGTTTATTTACCTGAAGGTTTATGGTATGATTGGCATAATGATCAGGCATATCCATCAGGTATACTTGTGGCTGATGTGCGATCTGAACGCTATCCGTTGTTCGTTCGCGCCGGATCATTGATTCCGATGCAAAACGTGGTGCAACATACAGCTGAGCATCCCGGAGATACACTGGAAATTCATGTGTATGCCGGTGCCGATGGTAAATTTGAATATTACGAAGATGACGGCACCACCTATGCTTACCAACAGCATCAATTTTTTAAAAGAGAAATTGTTTTGAATTGGAACCAAAGCCAGCTTTGTTTCAAAGCAGCCATTGGTTCCAGCCCTTCCAAATTTTCAAAACTGAAACTGGTTTGGCATCAATTTGGAACTTCTTTAAAAGTAACGTTAAACGGAAAACCGCTGCAAGTGGAACCAGCAGTTTTTCAGTTGGTGCCTCCGGTTTCAAATTTTGATCCGTTCTATACAGCCACAGCTAATGATATGCACGCCGCTGTACAGACTACTCATTGCTTTTTTACTTCAGAAGAGTTAAAATTTGATTTTGTCCATGAATAACTTGCGTTCTGGTTTTGCCTTATGGTGCATGCTTGGATTGATGTTATCAGGCTATGCGCAATTTCCATTGGTGCCACAGATTCATAATGTGGTGCAACCTGTGCAGCTTGATGTAGATACTACGCGTGTTTTCTTGACAGATTATTTTACTCATCCTGAAAAGATTGATTCTGTCACTTTTAGCAAGGGTATTACAGCCGAAGAAAATAAAGAAAATCACACCGTTTTATTATCGGTTGAAGCAGGCATTAAGCCATTGTCGGAAATGAGAATTTGGAGTGAGGGTACAGCTTATTCTGTTGTGTTAAGGAAAACACAAAAGCGACCTGTAAAATTTCAACTGCAGCAGCAAACTAAGTGGGCCAGGGTGGCAGGTGATTTTAATGGATGGAGTAATCAGTTAAACCCGATGGAGGGCGATGGAGAAGAATGGAAAACTGAAATTTGGCTCAACCCTGGTACTTACGCCTATCAATTTGTTTGTTCCGAAAAGTGGATGCGAGATCCATTGTGTCGCGACAGTATTAGTAATGGTAGTGGCGGTTTCAATTCAGTGGTTACCGTGCCAGCGGAAAAGCAACGCCCCCGCCTGGAGTTATTAGCATCCACTGATTCGACTGTAATTATAGGTTGCAATTTTCCGAGATATCCATTTTCTCTGGCTTTTTATTGGCAGAACTTTCGATTAGGCAAAACCTATATTAATATGCGTTTAGCCGGAGAAACCAGCGCCAAATCGGGTAATGAACAAACTAGAATTGAAGTGAAAATTCCTGCTGAAGCAAGGCGTTTTGGCCGGTCCTTTATGCGGGTTTATGCTTATGATGACCGTTCGATAGGTAACGATTTGTTAGTGCCGCTTCAGGATGGTAAGGTAATATCAGACGCCCGAATTTTAACCAGAAATGATAAAGAGGCAGATATACTGTATTTCGTTTTAGTGGATCGCTTTAATGATGGCGACACGTCAAACAACAGGCCTTGTCGAAATCCGCTGGTTAATCTTAAAGCCAATTATTGGGGTGGCGACTTAGCTGGTGTTACGGAAAAAATTAAAGCGGGATATTTTAAGAAGTTAGGCGTTAATTCCTTGTGGCTATCGCCAATAATTCAAAATCCGGAAGGTGCTTTTCAGGAGTATAAAGAACCAAGGGAGTGGTTTAGTGGCTATCATGGATATTGGCCGGTTTCACTTAATAAGGTAGATCCCCATTTCGGTAATGATCAATCGTTGATGGATTTAGTGAATACCGCTCATAGCAACAATATGAATCTACTTTTGGATTTAGTTGCCAATCATGTGCATGAGGACTATTACTTAATTAAGGAACATCCTGATTGGAAAACGCCATTGATGTTGTCTGATGGAAGAAAAAATCTTCGTCTATGGGATGAATGCCGTCTTACAACCTGGTTTGATGAATTCCTGCCAACTCTTGATTTTAATAAACCGGAAGTAATAAAGTTGGAGGTTGATAGTGCAATATATTGGCTCAGGAAATTTCATATAGATGGATTTAGACATGATGCCACCAAGCATATCGCAACACCTTTTTGGCGGCAGTTGACCTTGTCGATAAAAAGAAACATTGAATTGCCGGAAAGGCGACCTGTCTATCAATTGGGAGAAACTTACGGATCTAATGATTTAGTGCACTCTTACATGGGTAGTGGCATGTTAGATGGGCAATTTGATTTTAATTTATATTTCGATGCGCGTGAAGTTTTTGCGTTCAATGAACCAGTCAAAAAGTTGGCGGGAAGACTGGAACAATCTCTGGATTATTTTGGAAGTCATCACCTGATGGGTAACATCAGTGGTAATCACGATTTGCCACGTTTTAGTTCTTTAGCTGGTGGAGCGCTAAAGCGTACAGACAATGCCGAGAAAATGGCCTGGGTAGCTAACGTAGGGGTTGGTAATCCGATTGGGTTTAAGAAGATGGAATTGCTGATGGCCTTTAATGCTGCCATACCTGGAGTGCCGGTAATCTGCTATGGCGACGAAATTGGTATGCCCGGTGCCGCCGATCCAGATAATCGTCGTTTTATGCAGTTTGAACATCTTCCGGATGATGCAGTCGCTTTGAAAGAAAAGGTGAGTCAATTCCTGAACATCCGGCGAAATCATATGAGTCTGCTATTCGGTACTACCAAAGTTTTAAAAGATGATGGGCAGATATTAGTGATTCAACGCAAGTACCTCAATGATGATGTAGTGGTTGTACTGAACAACAGCGAAAACGATTTCCAATCAACTACACTGCTTGGTGCCAGTTACCAACCATTAGTAGGAAACAGCATGCTGGTGCCAAAATACAGCGCCGTATTCTTCCAAAAGCAATAACTGCCTCTACTCAATCTCGTCTAAAATATCTTGCAGAATATTATTCACGTCGTGCGGTTGCATCATATTCATAATGTGTGAACCGCCTTTTACAGGAATGGCGTTGTAAATATTTCTGTATGGAAACAAACGATCAGCAGTACCATGCAGATGTACAATGTCCTCGCGAATTTTAGTTGGTGGTTTCCACTTGATTATGGCGTTCACCGCCCATTCAATAAATCGCGGATCGGCATCATCATGCATTTGACGAATCAATTGCATAACCCTTGTATCGCGGGTATTCATTAAACGCTTGAGGTTGGCATTACTCATACTGCGCAACCGCTCGCCGCTCGCCAGTCGGTGTAAGGGTACAAATTTGAACATACGCATCCACAAGGGCATTTCTCCGCGATTCTTCACTGAATTAATCAGGATGATTTTATCGGGCTGAACCAATTGACTGAGTTCAATACAAACGATTCCACCCAGTGATGTGCCTAGTAAATTAAAGGGCTGCGAGGTATCGATACGGGTGGCTAACAACCTGGCATAATCGCGCAGCGACATGTTTTTATCAGGAAGCTGATGCTCCAGAACTTCTGTATTCCTAAGTACTTTCAACTGCGGTTCATACATCCGCTTATCAGCACCCAAGCCGGGTACCAAGTAGATTTTTTTTAGGTTCATGGGAGTTATCCTTTTGGCGTGTGATGACCCGGAGGTTGCTTTCGGTTAAATGATTTTTTGGGATGTGATGGGCGTTTCTTACCGGGCATTCCCATATGAGCAGGGCGCCTTTTAGGCTGATATTCAGGCCCGGGCGGCAAATGTTCCGGCAAGGCTACCTTCTGCACCTGACGTTCCATCAATTCTTCAATCCTATGAAAACGCATTTGGTCGATATCATTAATGAAGGTGATAGCCGTTCCGGTACTGGCTGCCCGCGCCGTACGGCCAATGCGATGGATATAATCTTCTGCATCTGGTGGCACATCGTAATTGACTACCAAATCAATTCCTTCCACATCAATACCCCGTGATAAGATGTCTGTTCCAACAATCATTTGCAGTTTTCTGTTCTTGAAATCCTGCATGATTTCTTCCCGTTCTTTTTGTTCCAAATCAGAATGGAAGGAGCGCACTGTGATTTTTGTTTTGCGCAATTCGTTATACAACTTCTTCACATTCTCTTTAGTGCTGCAAAAAACGATGATGCTCTGGTAATGCGTATCTTTCAGAATAGATTTGAGTAATTCCAGCTTGTGCGGGTTATAAACCAGGTAGGCCTGCTGCAAAATTCCTTCCGCCGGTTTTGAAATGGCGATATTTATTTGCTCTGGGTTCAGCAAAATTTTCGAAGCCAACGATCTGATTTTAGGCGGCATAGTAGCGCTGAACAGCAGCGTTTGGCGTTCTTTAGGTAAATAGCTGATGATACGCATGATGTCATCGTGAAAACCCATATCCAGCATCCGATCAGCCTCATCCAATATCAGATGCTGAAATCCGCTTAAATCAAGCGTGTGTTGCGATAACATGGAAATTAAACGACCCGGGGTAGCAATAATAATATCGGCGCCCATTTGTAAGGCGCGCTTTTGTTGTTCCCAGGCCACGCCATCGCCGCCGCCATATACCGCCAGCGAACTCACACCACTGAAATAGCCCAACGCTTCAATTTGTTGGTCAATTTGAAGGGCTAACTCTCGCGTGGGCGCAATCACCAGGGTGTTGATGGAGGTGGTTCCTGCAGTTTTAATTTTATTCAGAATAGGCAGCAAATATGCGGCTGTTTTTCCGGTGCCGGTTTGCGCACAGGCAATCAAATCTTTTCCGGCCATGACAGCCGGAATGGCTTGTTGCTGAATAGGTGTGGGGGTTTTATATCCCATAGCATCGAGCCCGGATTGTAATTCGGGATGGAAATTGAAATCGTGAAATGAACTCATTACCAGGTGATTTTTTCTTTTGATAAAAATGCAGCAATGCCTTTCTTGCAATCTGCTGATGCGCGGCAATGCGCGTTTTGCTTGGCTGCGTAATCTAACGCTTCGCCCAAGGGCAAATCATTTACTTTAGCCAGTAATTCCTTGGTTAACTGAAGCGATAGGGCACTGGTAGTGGCGCACAATTCAAGCGCAAACTGTTGCACTGCAACATCTAAGGCATTGGTCTCAATTACTTTGGTGATTAAACCCATGTTTAACGCTTCGCCAGCACTAATCAACCTGCCGCTCAGCAATAAATCGCGTGCCTTCCCTTCGCCAATTTTTCTGGTAAGAAAAATACTGACCAGCGCCGGAATGAAGCCAATCTTCACTTCTGTATAACCGAATTGCGCTTCTGGAACGGCGAAGGTAAAGTCGGCGATAGTTGCTAGCCCGCAGCCACCTGCAATGGCATGTCCCTGTACCTGAGCAATCACTACTTTTTTGTGTTCGTAGATGCTTCTAAACAAATGAGCCAGTGATGATGAATCTGCGTAGTTTTCATCAAAACTGTTTTGTTGTAACTGGGTGAGATAGGCCAAATCTGCTCCGGCGCTAAACACGGGACCATTGGCTCGCAGTACGATGACCTTGACGCGGTCATCCTGCTCCATTTCAGAAAATGCGGTTTGTAATTCTTTCACCAGGGCGCCGCTTAGTGCATTGCGCTGCTCTGGGCGGTTTAGGGTAATGTAGCCGATGCGTTGGTCTACCGACGTATTGATAAAATGCATATTACATGTTTAATGGGCGATTTTCAGTGGCTGCCAGGCAAGCCTCTTTAAATGCCTCGGTATAGGTAGGGTGGGGGTGGCTCATGCGGGCAACATCTTCTGCGCTGGCCCGATATTCCATGGCCACTACGCCTTCAATGATTAAATCGGCACAACGCGGCCCAATCATATGAACGCCCAGAATTTCATCGGTTTCTTTATCGGCAAGAACTTTTACAAAGCCGTCTACATCCCCTGAGGCTCTGGCACGACCTAGTGCACGCATCGGGAATTTACCGCTTTTGAAAGCCCGGCCGGCTTGCTTTAACTCCTGCTCGGTGGCGCCTACACTAGCCGCCTCGGGCCAGGTGTAAGCCACGCCCGGTATTAATTGGTAATTGATGTGTGGCCGTTGCCCCGCCATATATTCTGCCACAAATACACCTTCCTCTTCTGCTTTGTGCGCCAGCATAGCCCCTTTGATAACATCGCCAATGGCGAAAATTCCGGGTACTACTGTTTCTAAATGTTCATTTACCGGAATGCGCTTGCGTTCATCTAGCGATAAACCGATATTTTCTAATCCCAGTCCTTCTGTGTACGGACTTCTTCCTACCGCTACCAGACAATAATCGCCCTTGATTTCTACTTTTTCTCCCTGCTTATTTTCTGCCGTCACGGTCACGGTTTTTCCTTTCACCGTGGCGCCGCTCACTTTGTGTGACAACATGAATTCCATTCCATCTTTTTTCAGACAACGCTGCAGCTCGCGCCCCAAATCATCGTCCATCGAAGGAATGATTTTATCTAGATATTCTACAACCGTAACCTTGGCGCCCAGGCGCAGATAAACAGAGCCCAGTTCTACCCCAATAATACCTCCGCCAATGATTATTAAGTGTGAGGGCACCTCCTTCAGCGAAAGCGCTTCCGTAGAGGTAATGATTCTTTTTTTATCAATAGGCAGGAAGGGCAGCGCCGTTGGTTTGGAACCGGTGGCAATGATGGTTTTTTCGGTTTCAATTTCCTGAACTTGACCGTTGGCCGCGGTGATGGCGATCTTATTCTTGTTCACGAATTTTCCAACACCGGTGAAAACATCAATTTTATTTTTCTTCATGAGAAAGGTAATGCCATCGCAGGTTTGCTTAACCACTTCCGCTTTGCGCGCAATCATGCGTTCAAAATCAACCGATAGTCCTTTAACTCCAATACCAAAATCGGCAAAGCGCTTATGGGCGTTGTGATAATGTTCAGAAGTATCTAATAGCGCCTTAGATGGAATGCAGCCCACGTTCAGACAGGTACCACCAAGGGTGTCGTACTTTTCAATTAGCGCAGTTTTCATTCCTAGCTGTGCGCAGCGAATGGCGGCAATATAGCCCCCGGGGCCTGAACCGATAACGGTTACCTGATATGACATGTTTATTGAATTTTGGGGGCGAAGGTAATTCAAAAGTGAAAAAAATTACTTTTACGCCCTTTGACTGAAAGAAAAGCGACGTTTATTTATATCGACCATGAAACAATTGTTAACTATTCTTAATCTATTCATGTGGATGCTGAGCACTCAGGCTCAGGATGCTACCCTACGCGGACACCTTACCGACGTTCCCGAAGGCAAGCCGGTAGCCGGTGCGGTGATTCGTGTAGCCAATTCTTCAGATGAAACGCTGACCGATGCCAACGGCGATTTCGCCCTGAAAACGAAGGCTGGACGTATTCAATTGCAGATTTTCTCCTCTGCATATCCTTCTCCTGAGGTGGAGCCTGTTGCCGTAAGTGCGGGAGAAATCAAAAATCTGAAACTATTTATGAAAACTGCCGATGGCAAGGTGCAAGTAAGCGCTGAGCCGGTTGTTACTGCGGTAACAACACCGCTTTCCGGTTCGGCGAATGCTGAAGCCAAATCTTCAGATTCCATTGCGTCTAAAAAGAATGTTCCAGCCACAAAAGGAATGGTGACGGTGAAAGGGAAAATTACCGATGAAAAAGATGGCTCTCCGATGATTGGAGTGAACATAAAGGTAAGAGGTACGGCTAACGGAATCTCGACGGATATGGAGGGTAATTACCAATTGACAGTTCCGGTGGGATTAGTGGTACTGGATGCTACTTATTTGGGTTATCAGCAGCGCGCGCTGGATGTAATTACCATTAAGGAAGGCGAAGAAAAGGTGTTGAATTTCATGATGACCGAGATTGCTAAAACCATGGATATTGTGGTGGTTACCGGTAGCAAGTATGAAAAGAAATTGGGTGAAGAGTTTAACTCAATGGAAGTACTGAAGGGGCAAAATTTAACGCAAAGCGCGCAATCCGTAAATGAAGCAATGAATAAAGTACCTGGTGTAACCATGCTGGGTAAAACCATTTCTATCCGCGGGGGATCGGGTTTTGCCGATGCCACCAGCAACCGGGTATTGGCATTGTTAGATGAACTGCCCATGATTAGCCCGGAGAACGGCGGGATCCGCTGGTCTACGCTACCGGTTGAAGCCATCGAACAAATTGAATTGGTGAAAGGCGCTTCTTCGGCGGCTTATGGTTCATCTGCCTTAATTGGTTCATTGAACATCCGAACCATTACACCCAAAAAAGATGAACCATTCAATAAAGTATTCATTAATGGTGGTGCATACGGGTTGTATCAAAAGTCGGATTGGACGTGGTTCTACCCGCGTTTCAGAAACAGCAATGTGAAGATTCCGCCTTTGTTCGGAAGCATGGCTTATGTACATGCCGCCAAATACGGCGATGTGGATATCGTTTTTAATGGCGCTCAGTCAGCAAATCAAGGATATGCGTATCACCTTAGAAATGAAACCTACCGGGCCTTTCTGAAAGTGAAATATGTACCTCATCAACTAGACCGTTTGGCAATCGGTATGAACATGAACTTTGCTTACGAAAAGTACGATGACTTCTTCTTGTTTCAAAATTATAAGGCCGACACCCTTCCTGATTACTTACGTCCACTGTATCCCGATTACAAAAGCGGCGATAGTCTGCTATTGTTTGCCAGCCACGTTAAACCAGAAACTGATTTGTGCAAGGCATGGACGTTCAATTGGGATCCATACATCAACTATTACGATAAGCATGAAGGAAAGCATAGTTTGAAAGTGCGCTATTATCATGTTACCAGCAATAACACCTCTGGTGATAGTAGTTTTTCAAATCAGATTTATGGTGAATATTCTTTTAACAGGCAGTTTCGAGATATCGGTTTGAATATTCAGACCGGTATTTCCGGTTCTTATGCCCGTGTGGTGAGTGTAACTTTCGGCAATCGGTTTGCCGCTAATGCCGGAGCGTTTATTCAGATCGAAAAGAAGTTCTTCAAGAAGTTGACTATTTCAGCGGGTATGCGTGTTGACTACTTCAAATTGGATACAACTACTACTACCAACGACCTTGATTTTATAAACTGGGCGGGACGTCGTGATAGCGCGCATCGCATTACGGCGCCTGTAAAACCATTATTCCGTATTGGTATTAATTACCAGCCTATTGAAGGAACCTATATCAGGGCATCGTTTGGTCAGGGCTATCGCTATCCTGCCATTGCAGAAAAATTTGTGCAAACGCCGCGAAGCGGCGCCTATGCCATTCCGAATTTCGGCTTGAAGCCAGAAAGCGGATGGAGTGCCGAGATTGGAATTAAGCAAGGGGTGAAATTAAGCCGTTGGGTATTCTATGCAGATGTTTCTGCCTATATCAACATGTATAGAAACATGATTGAATTTGTAACAGCTACAGCGCCTTATCCGGTGGTGATTCCCGATGCTTACCGCTTCTCCATCAAGGCGCAGGCTAAGAACATCAGCAATGCGCGTATTTGGGGTGCTGAAATTTCAGCAGTTGGAACAGGATCTATATTTGGTGTGCCGTTGAATTTGTTGGTAGGATACACCTATATGAATCCAAGAAACCTCAATCCGGATCCGAAGGATTCAACTTCAAAATATCTGAATTTCAGGGTAGAACATGCCGCTAAAGCTGACATCCAGACGGTGTACAAAGGCATCATTATTGGTTTCACCGCTACGATAACAGGCCCGATGAAGCGCATTGACCCTAACTACAACTTGCCGGGAATTTATAACTGGCGTTTAGAACGCGCTAATCGTTGGGATGCCGTGTTGGATGCGCGATTGGGTTACAACTACAAAGACCGGTTTACCGGCACATTTATCGTCAAGAATTTCACGAACCATGCCTATACGCTTCGTCCGGGTTTTGTGGAAGCCCCGGTTAATTTTACGCTGCAATTAACTTACCAATGGGGTAAGCCAGTACACAAAAAAGCGAGCTAACTCTCATGGAACTGCATTACAAAGATACGGGAGCAGGTTTTCCCGTCATCGTATTGCATGGCTTGATGGGTTCTCTGGATAACTGGCAAACGGTTGCCAAAGCCTGGGGAGCTAATTTTAAAGTATATACAATCGACCAGCGCAATCACGGCCGTTCGCCTTGGTCGGATGATTTCAACTACGAATTACTAGCCAACGATTTGCTACAATTCATGGACGAGCAGAACATCTCGAAAGCTCATCTGGTGGGTCATTCTATGGGTGGTAAAGTAGCGATGCAGGTGGCTTTGCAACATCCTGAGCGTATGGCTAAACTGGTGGTGGTAGATGTAGCGCCGGTTCAATATGAAGACCGCCATACTTACATCTTTAAGGCGCTGGAAGCCGTGCCATTGGAACAGTTAACTTCCAGACAACAGGCAGAAGATATCCTACGATTGAGAATCCGTGATAATAGCACGATTCAGTTTTTAATGAAGAGTTTATATCGGGATGACGAGAATCACTTTCGTTGGCGATTTAACTTAGCTGCTTTACACCGAAACTACGCCGCTATTTCAACCGGTGTTTCAGGGGGGGCGCCATTCACTGGCTCTTCACTTTTTGTAAAGGGGAGCTTATCAGATTATGTGAATGCAGAAAATTACGCCCTCATTCAGCAAATGTTTCCCAATAATGAATTAGAAGAAATTTCTGGAAGCGGGCATTGGGTGCATGCCGATAATTTCCCTGATTTCGTTGCATCGGTGAACCGGTTTTTATTAGCCTGATACAGCCAGCCATTGATGCCATGGCAGAACCAGTGAAACCACGTAGGCCAGCAATAACAGCGCCGAATAGGCGGCATACAAGGGCAATCTGGCATATTGTTGCGGTTGGATCTGCAGCGAACGTTGCACCACTATGGCCAGTATAACCTTTTCAAATACGAAGGCTACTATTGTACCATAGGCAACTCCAATCAAACCAAAATAATGCATAAGCAACAGGCTGGCCAATAGGTTAACCGCCATTTCTGCCAATGAAATCCACATGATATGGCGGTTTTGCCGTAATCCGTTCAAGACTACATGGGGAAAGAACAACCGCGGAATGGTGAGTAACATCAACGCAGAAAAGATGTATCCGCTTTCGATGAAAGCAGGCGAGAAAACGAAGGTGTAAATAGCCGGCCCAAACAGGGTGAGTAGAATAGCAACAGGAAAAAATAAGTGCATGTACCGCGCGGTACGGTCTTTCATGGATTGCAGGCCGGTAGCAGGATGGCGGGCAATTTCCGGAATGAGCGCGGTGCCCAATGCGGCCGCTAAAATGGTAAACAGCGGGAACTCGCGGGAACCATACTGGAAAACAGCGAACTGTTCTACCGGAAAATAATGTTGCACCATAGTGCCATCAATCAAAACCGCACTGCCATTTACAAAGAAACTGATAACCAGCGGCCACGCACTTTTGAAATGTTCAACGGCGGTGCGCCATTCCGGAGAAAAGCCGTTTAGTTGTAGTAGTAGTACAATAGCTACCAGAAACTTTAGAAAAGCCAGAAACTCCAGGCCATGCATGGCGGTTTCAATGGAGTAACCCAAATGCAAGGGCATCAAACACAACAAAATTTGAAGGATAGCAGTGGTCACGCCATAACCAATGAGCCAGTTATTTCTTCCTTTTAAAAACAATAAAAATTCAATGATGAAGGCGGGATTGTTGAACAGTAAATACAACCAAGGCCGCTCAGGCACCGGAAGCACTATCAGGCTCACGGCAATTACCACACTAACTACGGAAATGGTTAAAAAGGCATTCGATAATAAACGTTTTTGATCATCAGCATCCGCCTTCGGATAGATGGCCAAAAGCGAATTCATCAAACCAGTAATCCAAAAAAAACTGCACAGATTAGTTAGCCAAAGAAAGGTTTCAAACCGTCCGATAGAAGATTTTTCTACGCCCATTCTGGCAAACAAAATGCCGGTGAGCAGAAACCCGCCAAAGCGCGACAGTTGAAACAACTGCAGCGCAGTTACCGACGAAAATTGCCATCGCTTCACTTCAACAATGGCTTCACATCCCGTTTTTCAGTACGTTTTTTAATCTCCTTCTCGGTCTTCTTCATTTCTTTTTTTGAAGGATTGAGCATATCAAATTTATCGCTGTGCATCACTTGTAAAGCTTTCTGGTAGGCGTCCTGAATGTCATTCGTTACCAACCAAAAAGCGGCGTTGTCGTATAGGTCGCGTGCCATCAGCGCTTTTACCTGATTTTGTAAAATAGATTTACTGCGCTGCATTTGCGCGGTATCGCGCTTCACGCTGTCGGCATCTCCGGCTTTATACAGTTGCTCCAGCAAAATATCATCAACTTTGAAGTTCTTTGCAAAAGTCATCGCATTCGGATATTGCTGCAATAACTGCATCCGGTGCCGGTCGGCATAATCTAAGGTGAAATTATTTAGCGTGCCTTTTCCACGGATGTTTTGATAATAAACAGAATTCATAGAGGTGTCAATCGGAATGAAGAATTCCGGAACTATGCCCCCGCCGCCATATACTTTCCTCAAACGCTTGGTGTAGTATAACAGCGAATCAGGGAATGAGAAAGTGTCGCTGCCAAACAATTCGCCCGATTTCAATCTACGGCTGTATTCTTCGTAATAGTCCTTTTTTCCTTTTTCATAGGAGCGCTGAATACAACGGCCGCTAGGCGTATAGTAATGCGCAACGGTGATACGCGCTACCGAACCATCAGTAAAACCAAATGGTTTTTGAACCAGGCCTTTGCCAAACGTTCTTCTGCCAATCACTAAGCCGCGATCTAAATCCTGCATACACCCCGAAAAAATTTCAGAAGCGGAGGCAGAGCCTTCATCTACCAGCACAATTAATTTTCCGGTTTTCATCACGCCCTTGGTATCAGAAAAATACTCTTCCTTCTTGGCATGTGCACCTTCGGTGTAAACAATCAAATCCTTTTCACCTAAAAACTCGTCACACAACTGAATGGCCGTCATCAGATAGCCACCGGTATTGCCTTGCAAATCCATAATCAGGTCTTTCATGCCCTGTGCTTTCAGCTTATCAATAGCCTGATAAAATTCGCTCATTGTAGTGGCTGAAAAGCGCGCCAGCCGGATATAACCCGTTGTGCTATCGGCCATGTAGGAGGCGTCAATGCTATAAATGGGAATTTTATCGCGCGTAATGGTTACTGGCAAGGTGCCGGTTAATCCCTTACGGGCCACCTCGATATTAACTTTGGTTCCTTTGGGGCCGCGCAGGTGCTTAATCACCATTTCATTGTCCACCTTCCAACTGGAAACCAGCGTGTCGTTAATCTTTACAATCTTATCGCCTGCCCGCAACCCAATTTTTTCTGACGGACCGCCTGGAATCACTTCCAATACCAAAATGGAATCGTGCAAGAGTTGAAAGGTAATGCCTATTCCTTCGAAATTCCCCACCAGTTGTTCTTCCGTACGCTTCAAATCTTTGGCCAGGATATAACTGGAGTGCGGATCTAACTCTTCCAAAACCTTCGTAATAGCCATATCCGTTAGCTTCACATTGTCTACGGTATCGGTATAGTAACTGTTTAAAAGATGAAGTAACTCCTTATACTTCTCGCCCTGATCCATGGGCACTTGAGAAAACGCTGAAGTGGCTAAAAGAGCCGCTAACAAAAAGGTAACCTGTTTCAAATTGAACATTTATAGTTGTTGATTTTGCCGTGTGATGAACTTCCTAAATAACCGAGTTATGGGCTGTTGTTGAAAGAATGACCTGATTTTTCAACAATTTAACAATGAGCGTTGTGCATCCTTCGGGATATTCGGGGAAAATCATACTTTGAGCGCAGGTAAAGAAAATGATTCTTTGCCGTTGTGAAATTGTAAAAATAAACGCCTTTTAGAGATTGTAGATTTTTATGGAATTGGATTTTAGTGCATTTGAAGCAGAAGCAAAAGAGTTTTGGGCAGCGAATCAGGTTTATCAGGTAAACGAAAATGCCTCGAAGCCAAAGTTTTATGTATTAGATATGTTCCCCTACCCAAGTGGAGCAGGCCTGCATGTGGGGCATCCGCTGGGTTATGTAGCTGGTGATATTTATGCCCGATACAAGCGCCTGAAGGGATTCAATGTATTGCATCCCATGGGGTATGATGCTTTCGGATTGCCGGCCGAGCAATATGCCATCGAAACAGGAACGCATCCTGCTATTACTACTGAAAAGGCGATAAAACGCTATCGCGAACAGCTAGACAAAATCGGATTTAGTTTTGATTGGAGTCGAGAAGTACGCACCTCGGACCCGGAGTATTACAAGTGGACACAGTGGATCTTTCTGAAATTATATCGCAGTTGGTACAACCGCGCAAAGAATAAGGCCGAGCCCATCGAGACGCTGATTGAGCAATTTGAACAACAAGGTACGTTGTTCGAGGGCAAATTATGGAGTGCCCTAGATCGAGAAGAACAGAACGAGGTGCTGATGAATTACCGGCTGGCTTACCTGAGTTTTGCCGAGGTAAACTGGTGCGAAGCGTTGGGATGCGTTTTGGCGAACGATGAAGTGAAAGATGGAAAAAGCGAGCGCGGCGGTTACCCGGTAGAAAAGCGCAAAATGCGCCAATGGTTTTTGCGGATTACGGAATACAGTGATCGGTTGCTGGAAGGATTAGACCGCATTGACTGGAGTGAATCACTAAAAGAACAGCAGCGCAATTGGATTGGCCGGAGTGAAGGGGCTCTGGTGAATTTTGTAGTACTGCCGGAAAACAAACGCGCATCTGCTGATCCTTTGGTGCTGGAACCGCTGAATTTCCATACGTTGCTGGATGATGAGCATGCGGCCTTACCCAAAATTGAAGTGTTTACTACGCGGCCGGATACCATTTTTGGCGCTACCTTTTTGGTGCTGGCGCCCGAACATGAATTGGTGTCACAACTCACTACCGAAAGCCAGCGCGGCGCGGTAGAAGAATACGTTGCTTACGTGAAGAGCCGCAGTGATATTGAACGACAGGCTGAGAAAAAAGTTACGGGAGTTTTCACCGGTGCTTACGCCTGGAATCCGTTCACGCAAACGGCTGTTCCCATTTGGTTGGCAGAATATGTTTTAGCAGGATATGGTACTGGCGCTATTATGGCGGTGCCTGCCGACGATGAGCGTGACCGGAAATTTGCCGAGAAGTTCTCGCTTCCGGTGATTGAGGTGATTGATAAATCGGCTTACCCCAATGCTGAAATTGGAGACAAGGTAGGAATGATGGTTAACTCTGGATTGTTGAATGGGTTGGAAGTAAAAGCCGCCATTCCAAAAATTTTGGAGGAATTAGAAAAAATGGGCGTGGGTACACGCAAGGTAAACTACAAACAACGCGATGCTATTTACAGCCGGCAGCGGTATTGGGGTGAACCCATTCCGGTGCGCTATCATGTGATTGATGAGCCCGATACGCCATTTGGTGAAAATAACGATATCCCACATGCACTGGCTGATCAGGATTTGCCCTTGCGCTTACCCGAAGTTTCTTCTTACAAACCCTCTGGAGACGGACGTTCGCCTTTAGCCAATAATGCCGATTGGGTGCGGCAAGGATATGAAACCGATACCATGCCGGGCTATGCTGGCAGCAGTTGGTATTTTCTGCGTTACATGGATCCGCATAATGCCACTGCTTTTGCAGCCAAAGAAAAACTGGATTACTGGCGCGATGTAGATTTGTATATCGGTGGCAGCGAGCATGCGGTTGGCCATTTACTCTATTCCCGCTTTTGGCATAAGTTCTTGTTTGATTTAGGTTATGTGCCCACCGATGAACCATTTAAGAAATTAGTGAATCAGGGCATGATTCAGGGGATGAGCATGATGGTAAAGGTGGATGTAATTCGCGATGAAAACAATGAAGGCGTTAAATACCGAATGCATGATGATGCGGTATCAGGTTCTGCTGATGCAGCAATTCACCATTACCCGGTTGAGTTTGTAAAGTTTGAAGGCGGGAAGTACATACTGACGCAAGATGCCGCAACCCAAACCGCAAAAAAATACCCTGGCCGAGCCGCCTATTTTATTGATGCCAATCGTGCTTCAATAGAACTGACACCGGTGGTAGAAAAAATGTCGAAATCAAAACTGAATGTCATCAACCCCGATGATGTTATTGAAAAATATGGCGCTGATTGTTTTCGGATGTTTGAAATGTTCCTGGGGCCTATTGAACAAAGCAAGCCTTGGGATGACAAAGGCATCAGCGGGGTCTCTGGATTTTTGAAAAAATACTGGCGCCTGTTTTATGAGGAGGGCAAGCAGGTGTGGACGGATGACGCCCCCACTGCGGCTGAACTGAAGGTGTTGCACAAGCTGTTGCGCAAAATTGAAATTGATATTGAACGATTGAGCTTTAATACTTGTGTTTCGGCCTTTATGATTGCCGTGAATGAATTGTCGGCTATGAACTGCCGCAAGAAATCAATCTTGCAGCCGCTCACGCAAGCGTTAGCGCCATTCGCGCCTTTTGTTACCGAAAAACTCTGGAAGTTGTTGGGTAATGCGGGCTCTATTCACCAAAGTAGTTTTCCGAAAGTGGAAGAACAATATCTGGTGGAAAACACTTTTGTGTACCCGGTATCCATTAACGGTAAGGTGCGCGCCAACATTGAACTGGCGCTGGATTTAGACGAAGCGCAGGTGCGCGAAACATTGCTGCAGCATGAAGCTGTGGCCAAATGGGTGAATGGCGTGCCGTTGAAGAAGTTCATTTTTGTAAAAGGAAGAATTGTGAATCTCGTGATTTAGGAGATGGTTTTTATCCGCGAAAAGCAAAACAGGTTGTTTATTGGTTTGGCCGCATTTTTTCTGGTGAATGCGGTTGTTGCCGAATTTATGGGCGTGAAAATTTTTTCACTGGAAAGCACCCTGGGCATGGCGCCATTTAACTTCCATTTTTTCGGAGAAAATATTTCGGGTTTTTCACTCACCTGCGGCGTGTTGTTGTGGCCTTTCGTTTTTGTGATGACCGATATCATCAACGAATATTTTGGCGTTAAGGGCGTACGCTTTTTATCGTACATCGCCGCCGCACTTATCGCATATGCGTATGTGGCCCTGCAACTGGCTATGCACGTAGCACCTGCCTCATGGTGGCTGCACAGTTCGCAATATGGCAACGAATTGGATTTTGGGCATGCGTATAATGCCGTATTCGGACAAAGCGGTAGCATCATCGTAGGTTCCTTGCTGGCTTTTATTCTGGGGCAGTTAATTGATGTCGGGATTTTTCATTGGATTAAGCAACGTACAGGCGAGAAGTACATTTGGCTGCGCAGCACCGGTTCTACTTTAGTGTCGCAGTTGATTGATAGTTTTGTGGTGTTGTTCTACGCCTTTTATCTGGCTAAGCTAGGAACACCACAACAATGGAGTTTGCCGCTGGTGTTGGCGGTGTGTTGTGTGAACTACGTCTACAAATTCATGATGGCATTGGCCATGACACCCTTGATTTACTTTGTTCACGAAGGCATAGAACGTTACCTGGGCCATGCACTGGCCGCTAAGTTAAAGCGCGAAGCAGCAGGAGAGGAGTAAGCACATATCCACATTGCTTCTGTTTCTCTCTTTCGAAACGCCGCTCCCATCTCAACATACCGCGCCTCCACCATCAAACAATCGAACCATCGAACAGTCGAACATCGAACATCGAAGCGCCGAGCGTGAGCGACCGAAGTGGAAAGCGTTTTTGGCATTCACGCTGCCGGATGAAGAACACCCACGAGGTGATGCGATACGGGCTTGCTGTTGTTCTAGCAGGCGCAGGTTTTTCAGAAAAGCGTTACCGGCTTTACGCAGGCATCATGCGCGGCCAAAAACCTTGGGAACGTAGGGCGCGACCCCGAAACCCGCATCAGCACTGAGTTTTGAACCAGATGTCATATTATACTGCGGGTTGAGGGGGCACGCCATAAAAAACAGAAAATGGTTGATTACAAGGTGCGATTAGCAATAGGCGTCCCAAACGTCTGGCCGTCCCAACCGTCCCAATCGTCCGACCCAAACTATCGAACAGCGAACAGTCGAACATCGAACAGTCGAAAACCGAACCTTACTTCAGCAATTCAGCAAGCTTCTGCTCTAACTCTGGTCCGCGCAAATTTTTGGCGATAATTTTGCCGTCTTTATCCAACAAAAACTGTGCGGGAATACTTTGTACGCCGTACATTTTTGCTGGAATAGAGCCCCATCCTTTTAAATCGCTCACATGATTGGGCCAAATCAAACCATCTTGTTGAATGGCGCTTTTCCACCTGTTACCATCCTGATCTAAGGATACGCTGAACACCGTAAAACCTTTGTCTTTATAGGCATTGTAGGCCGCTACTACGTTCGGATTTTCGCGACGGCAAGGGCCGCACCAGGACGCCCAAAAATCTAACAACACAATTTTGCCGCGGGTAGAAGACAACTTCAACGGCTTGCCATCAGGCGCCGGAAATTCAAAGTCGGGCGCCAGTGAGCCAATGGCCGTATTCTTCTCAGCCATACGCGCCATTTCCTGCGCCTTCATTTGCTGTTCGAAAGCAGTAAATTGTTGTTTCATTTCCTGCGTATAGCTGGAATTGGGCATCTCCTTTTCCAATCGCGCAATAACGGCTTTGTTCTCGTTCGGATATTGGTCCATTCTTAGAAAGCTGGTGTAATACAACGCCACCATCACATCCTTCGCATCGGCAATTTTACCTTTCAGCGATTGTTCAAATTGTTGTCCTTCCTTCTGAATCGCCATCGCCATACGCTGCAGGCTATCGGTGCCTGCACCGCCGTTCTGCGCCTGATAAAATTGCTCGTTGCGTTTGTTCAATCTGATTTGATTGTCGGTTAGCGTTTTCACCGCTTCCTGAAATTCTGTGTTTGCTGCCGGACCGGTAATCTCGTAATGCAAATTATCGCTGTAGTTCAGATTGGCTTTGTAGGTGTTGTTTTCCAGTAACAGCAGCCACATGCGGTCGTCAACGCGCAAGCGGTAGAACCCTTTTTCGGCCGTGTTGTTCAGCTTAAATTTTCCGGAGGTTACTTTGGTGGTATCTATAACGGTAGCGGTTTGTAAACCCAGTTTTTCCAGATACACTGTTTTGCCCTCACCGTTTTGCAAGGTGCCATCAATGGTAAATTTGTTACCGCCGCCGGCGCTGTTGCAGCTCACTAAATAAAAACACAGTGCGGCCATCAGGCCAATTTTTTTCATCATCATGATTATAATTTCTCGTTAAGAATCTGGTTTACCAATTTAGGGTCGGCTTTTCCTTTCGAAGCCTTGATTACTTCACCAACAAACAAGCCCATTAAGCCTTTTTTTCCGCTGCGATATTCTGCTACTTTTTCCGGGAAGCGTGCCAGCACTTCATCCACCAATGGTTCAATGGATGAGCTATCTGAACTCTGCAACAAATTTAAGCGTTCGGCTACTTGCAACGGCGTTTCTTTTCCAGACATTAATTCCGGGAAAATTTTTTGCGAAGCCACAGAGAAATTCGTCTTTCCTTCTTCAATCAACGCAATCAATGCGGCAATTGTTTTTGGTTCCATCGGAAACTGCGCCATCTCCAGCGCCTGATCGTTCAGATACGATTTTACAGGTCCCAGCATCCAATTGGCTGCTGCCTTATAGTTTTTCGTGTGTTCTAAGATGCGGTTGTAATACAACGCCACATCGCGCTCATCGGTGAGCACGCGCGCATCGTAATCCGAAAGTCCAAATTCGGTAGTAAACTGCCGCTGTAGGTCGGCAGCTAGTTTGGGCATAGCTGCGCGCACTTCGGCAACATACCCGGCTGATACATGAACGGGTGGCAAATCGGGCTCCGGAAAGTAGCGGTAATCGTGCGCATGTTCTTTGCTGCGCTGCGAGAGGGTAATGCCCTTTACGGCATCAAAACCACGCGTTTCCTGATGCAATGTTTCGCCCTTCTCCATCAATTCTACTTGCCGTTCAAATTCAAATTCGATAGCGCGCTTCACATTGCGCATCGAGTTCATATTCTTCACCTCCACGCGCGGATTGAAATGCGTATCGCCTTTTTTGCGGATCGAAATATTGGCGTCGCAGCGCATCGATCCTTCCTCCATATTGCCATCGCAAATATCCAGATACCGCAACAGTTTGCGCATTTCCATCAGGTACTCATAGGCTTCATCGCCGCTGCGTAAATCAGGGTGACTCACAATCTCGATCAGCGGCACACCGGCGCGGTTCAAATCAACCAGCGTGAAAAACGGATCCAGGTCGTGCGTACTTTTCCCGGCATCTTCTTCCATGTGAATGCGTTGAATACCGATGGTTTTCGGGGCGCCTTTTACAAGTATGGTTACCGAACCATTTTCGCAAATGGGTGTTTTATCCTGTGTAATCTGGTAGCCCTTGGGCAAATCGGCGTAGAAATAATTTTTTCGGGCAAACTCGTTGCGTTCGCGGATGGTGCAGCCCGTAGCCAGGCCCATTTTTACGGCGTATTCCACGGCTTTGCGATTCACCTTGGGCAGCGTTCCCGGGTGGCCCAGGGAGATGGCGCTCACCTGCGTATTGGCCGGCGCGCCAAAGGTGGTATTATCGCCGCAATACATCTTACTTTGGGTAGCCAGTTGGGCGTGAATTTCAAGGCCCACAATCACTTCATATTGACTCAAATCCATGGCTGGCGAACTTAATCATTTTTTTGGCGCCGCCCCCTTCGGGGGCCGGGCTGCTACGGGGTACGCTTCGCTTCCGCCCTCCACTTCGTTCCGGGCCTCGGCCGCCGATGGCGGCCTCGCCCTCCGCATCCCTGGCGCTAAGCGCCAGGCGTTACTTAGGGTGCTTCTGGGAACTAACAAAGTACCCAGGCATCTTAAAAATTGGTGAAAATCGCGAAATGCGATTAAGAATCAGTGTGATAGTTGGATTAAACAGATTCGACCTGAGTTTAGGGCAAGAGGCAAAGAAAATCAAATTATTTGAACCGGTTGCCCAGATGGGAAAAGTGGTAACATTTTGTTAATGTAATGTTATCAAATAAATAACCGCAGCCCAAGGCGCAAATCAAAGTATAAAGCGATTTTTGCGCGCAAATAACCTTTATAAGATATGAAGTATTTCCTACCCTCGTTGTGGCTGGTAGTGGCTGTATTGTTTGGAAGTGAAATTTTCGGACAAACTACAATTTACTCGCAGGATTTTGGCACAGGCACTACGGCGCCAACCGGATGGACCACCTCTGGAACGAATGCGCAATTTGTAACCACTACGGCCAGCACCGGTTACACCGGAGCCAGCGGCGGAACCAATATGTCTGATGGGGGGACTTCGGCCTCAACGGCAGCAGCGGCCAATCCGGCTATCATTACTACGGCTAACATTTCTACAGTAGGTTATACCAGCCCCATCACGCTGCAGTACGCCTATAGAATTTCTTCGGCTTCCTACACCGCTACCATTAAAGCGGAGTATAGCGTAGACGGCGGCAGCACCTGGGTAACCTATAACAACGCTGCTGCGGGCAGTGGTTTATTTACGGTGACCGGAGCAACCTGGACGCTCATTACCGCACAAACCCTGACTGGAGCAGCGGGTATTTCCAATCTCAAGCTTCGCTGGACCTTTACCAGAACGAATACCAGTGGCAACATAAAAATAGATGACATCAAAATTACCGGTACAGCAGCCAGTTGTTCAGTTCCGGATGATGTTTCGTCGTTAACGGGTAATCCAGGTAATGCTTCTGCTGCACCGGCCTGGACTAACGGTGCTTGTTTTGATGAAATGATGGTGGTAGCTGTTCAAGGCAGTACTTTCGCCGCCGCTCCTACCGGCAACGGTAGCACCTATACCGCCAATACGGCATTTGGCAGCGGAACACAAATTTCCACTGGTGAATACGTGGTATACAAAGGAACAGGAACAACTGTTTCGGTAACCAATCTGGTGAACGGATCTACTTATGCCTTCAAAGTTTTCACCAGAAAAGGAACAACATGGTCAACTGGCGTTACGGTTACCGGGGTGGTGCCATTTGTTACCAAATATTACTGGAATGGTGGATCTATTGCGGCATCACCAGCGGCTGGTGGAACGGGTACATGGGGAACAGCAAACGCCTGGCGGCAACCTACCAATACCGGCGCACAGGCTACCTACACTACCAGCACCACCGGCTTAGATGCGGTTTTCGCCGGAACTGCGGGAACGGTTACAGTAGATGCGAATTACAGTTCAAGCAATTTCGATTTCCAAACCAGTGGATACACCTTGCAAACCGGCGCTTCAACCATGACGCTCACCGGGCCGGTTACTATCGTAAACAACGGTTCTTTAACTTTCAACATAAACAATGCCGGCGCCGGAACATTAAACCTTTCAGGTTCTATGAGTGGCACAGGAACCGCAGCCTTGAATATTCCGGTATTTGCCGCTACAGGTACAGCCAATCGTCTTAACCTCAGTAGTGCAGGCGCGTCTATCGCTGTTCCTATTAACATTACGGGTTCCGCAACGGGAATTGTTGCGCTGGTGGCTACTTCAACCGGTACTACTATTACTAAGAATATCGCAAACACCTCAACAGGTGTTACTGCATTTGGTGCTACCTCAGGAAATGACATCACCTTTAGCGGTGTGCTAAGTGGTACACAGCCGCTAATGTTTGCCGCCGGCAGCTCTGGGGGTGCGGGAACGGTTACCCTAACCGGAGCCAATACATATTCCGGAAGTACCAGCATGAATTTGGCTGCTACCGGCAAAGTTAAACTGGGTGTAAACAATACGTTGCCTACAGGTACCGATTTAATCATGTCGGCTTCTACGGGTAATGGCGGTATTCTGGATTTAAATGGTTTTGATCAGACAGTGGGTTCCCTGTCTAGTGGCAATACTGCAAACAGCAGCACTACTTCGCAGAACAATATCACGAATGGCGCTACCGGTACAGGCACCAATACTTTAACCATCAGTGGTTCTGCCGCGCCATCAACGCCTATGCACTGCATTATTCAGGACGGCAGCACCAAGAAAATTGCTCTTACACGAAGTGGTACAGGCGCAACCGTGTTATCGGGAACTAACACCTATACTGGCGCTACAACGGTTTCAGGCGGGAAGCTTATTATAGATGGTACCTGCACTGGTTCAACCGCTACGGTTTCAGGCGGGTATTTTGGCGGCACGGGAAGTTTTAGTGGAACGGGCACCTCGGTTACAGTTAATGCCGGCGCAGCTATCAGCGGTGGCGGTACCTACAATGGCCGTTCAACCGGTAACTTTTCGATGCAAGCTTTAACGTTGAATAACGATGCGGTTTATCAATGGGATATTAATAATTGGTCGGGTGTTGCAGGTAACGCCAGCGGTTGGGATAAATTGACAGTTGCCGGTACGCTTACTATTGCCGCAACATCTTCAAACCCCATCGTGGTTGATATTGCTGGTTTAACGGCTACAAATACCATCGGTGCAATTCCGAGCTTTTCGAATGCAGCAAACAAGACATTTGTTATTGCCTCGGCAGGAACCTTGAGTGGTTTCGCAGCCAATAAATTTTCATTGAGTACTACGAACCTTACCGGCGCTAATAATCTGGGTGGTGGCGTATGGACTATCCAGCAAAACGGCAACAATATTGAATTGGTGTTCACCGCATTTATTGCTTCCCCTACCATTAGTATCAGTGGCGCGGTAACTGCTTTTTCTACCCTGTATTCAAATCCTTCTTCAGTGCAGTCGTATACCGTATCTGGAAGTAGTTTAACGGATGATATTCAAATTGACTTGCAATTGGGAGGTTCATCGCCCTATGAAATCAAAACAAGTAGTGCGTCTATTTGGGGAAACAGCATAACCCTGCCTCAAAGCGGTGGTATTGTACCCGCTACAATTATCAATGTAAGATTAAAAGGCACAACGCTGCCGTTGATTGCCCGCGATACCATCAATCACATGGCAACAGCCGCAACTACACAACGCATTCCGTTGGGCGGCGAAGTGATGCCTCGTTTAATCATCAATGAAATTCATTATAACCCGAACGATGCTGGAGGTTATACCGATGCGAACTATGAGTTTCTGGAAATTTACAATACCGAGTCATTTGCTGTAAACCTGAATGGTTACAGCATGTTCGGCGTTACACAAACATTTGGTGCTACGCATAACATTGCTGCTAATGGTTATCTGGTGCTGGCTGCAACTGCGGGTTCTTATCCCGGCAGTGTTCAGTGGACCAGCGGCTCATTGAGCAATGCGGGTGAGTTGTTAGAAATTTTATCGCCCGCCGGAAATACCATAGATAGCGTAAACTATGGCGTTAGTTCGCCATGGCCAACTGCTGCGAACGGATCTGGGCCATCTATGGAGTTAAATGCTTCCAACCTGAATCGCAACATCGGTAGTAACTGGCATGCCAACCCATGTTTGGATAATGGGACGCCTGGCGCTGCTAATTCAAATGTAGCTCCGGCGCTGATTCTATACAGTACTGCCAGTGGTACAGCAGCTACAGGAAGTATTTGGGCATGTTCGCCAACTGGTACAGGTCGTACCGTGGCTACCTATGGCGGTTTCGCTGATTCTATCAGTCTGGTGATTCAATCAGGCCATATCGTTGATTTTGCATCTTCTACCGTGATGAAGAATCTGACGATTCAAAATGGTGGCCAGATTCGCAGAAATAGTTCCAGCACCGCCAGCATGGCGTACTTGAGTATTTATGGTACCAACATCATCAATAACGGTATTATTGGCAACGGCGCCGCCTTCGATGCGATTGGTTTTAATCTGGAAGGAGCAAACGTGGCAATTTCGGGCACAGGTGTTTCTAACATCGGACGGATCCGTAAATCGGCAACCACCAATGCAGTTACCAACTTCACAGTGAATACCGATATTGATTTATGGTTCCCGGGTGCAGCATGGTATAACAATGCGGCGCCAACTGCTGGTAACAGCGCTACATTAAACATGACCATCAACGCAGGCAATGCCGTAACGTGCCACAATAGCGCGGATATTTCAGGTGATGGCGTTGCATCAACCAATGCCACAAATGAACTTTATGGGGTTATTGATGTATATGGTTCATTGGTAGGTGTTGATACCCTGCGTGCTTTTTGTATTAATACCGGAGGAACAACAGGTCTTACCATTCGCAACGGCGGCCTGGTTACTGTAAACACCTTGATAGATAGTTTTGGCACAGCAGCAAACGATTATAAACTGGATTTGCAAAGTGGTGGCCGATTGGAAATAGCCGATCGCCTGAATGCAATGAAAGGAACTTTGACCGTACCATCGGGAGCCACTCTGAAATTCTTATCTACCAGTTCAACCAATTGCGCTATACTCGATAATTTCTCCTCTGGGTTTACCGGCGCTGTTTCAGGTTCGGTAACTGCGCAGCGGTTTGTTCCTTTGGCGGGTACCAACCAGCACTATGTTTCATCACCACTCAATAACACACCTTTTGCTGACTTAGGTGTAACTTTAAGTGGAACCGATGGCGTGCCAGTTACACCTTCGTTAAACTGTTCTGAAGATTCCTTATACTGGTCATCTAACTACGGCAATGTATTTGAATGGAACCAGTCGTTGGTATCGCCCGGAATTTGTGGAACCAGAGGTTGGGTAGTTCGTTCAGCAGGTAATATGACGAATGCCCAGGGCTATTCGGTTTACCTGACCGGAAATCAGGTGTTTGAATTGTCTGGCACGCCTAATCAGGGTGCTAGCTATTCCGTCGCTAATTGTGGCAATAACAACTGGACATCTATTTCTGCCGAAGGTCATACCACGCAATCGGGCTGGCACCTGGTAGGCAATCCGTTTTTAAGTTCCATTAATCTGGATGCTACCTATACTGGATTTGGACAGGAAGTGCAGGTGTTCAATACTACCGGCACTTACAAGGGCACCTATATCCCCATGCAGCAAGGGGTGAATGCGGTGATAGCGCCATTCCAGGCATTTATGATTCGCAATCCCAACAACGGAACATTCGCCACCTATACCGTGAACAGAAGTGAGCAAATAGCTACAGGTGCTACACAGTTCCGTAAAAACAACGTAAACGCTTACGAAATGCAAGTTGATGTTGCCGGAAATGGTTTTGCGGATTATACCCGGATTCATTTTAATGACGACGCAACAACTGATTTTGACAACGATCACGATGCGCACAAGTTCCATTCGGTAAAAGGCCAGCCTACGTTGTTTACTACAGTTAGCAATGAATGGGTTGGTATCAATACCATTCCAGTTCCAACAGCAGGTACGGTTATTCCGATGGGTTTTGAACCAGGAAATGATGGCTCATTTACCATGAGTTTCGCTGGCTTCCAGTTACTTCCGGGAATGGTTTGCTATCTGGAAGATAAACAAGCGCATAGTATGACCAGAATAACGGATCAAACGATGTATCAATTCCAGTCGGCTAAAACTGATAGCCGCGACCGATTTGCATTGCGTTACAGTGTGGAGATGCCGAATGGTATTGTTAACATCGATCCAACCGCACCTAGGGTATACAGTTCTAAACAAAATTTGGTGGTGGAATTCAGTGAAAATGAATCAGGTACAATCGAAGCATTTGATTTGATGGGAAGGTTGTTATTCCGCAATACGTTTAATGGCACAGTATTTGAAAAAGAGGGAATAGAAGGGCCTTGCGTAGTAGTGAAATTGACTACCACCAATGGCAGAACATATTCGAACAAGATAATATTGAAGTAATGACACCAAACAGACAACAGTCAATTTTACCTATAGGCCTCAGCCTTTTGTTGGTAGTAGCATTTTTTGCTGCCGGTGCCCAACCGCCACCACCACCGCCACCACCGCCACCGCCACCCCCTGGAGTGCCGTTAGATGGGGGTGTAGTTGGCCTTTTGTTGGGTGGTCTCTACTACGGTTACAAAAAGTTAAGAAGAGAACAATAGATATAAAAACAGGATGTACTTGCATCCTGTTTTTTTGTTTTATCGTCTTACAAAGCGTAGTTTTTAACATGCTATCCCCATTAACATTCGCTTGATGTTTTTTACACATAATTTCACGACTTTCGCCCAAAATTTTCGCATGCGTTTTTTGACGTTCATCTTGATGTTGTTGGTTATTCAACTAAATGCTCAAACTAGCACCAAATGCTTTGAGTTTGAAAGTATACTGGTTGACGCATGTGGTGCTCCTGAGCAATTGAATGAGATGATGCGTATCCGAATTGGCGCCAATGACCTGAATGTGGGTAATATGTCAATTCACTATCAGAATACGACCTTTCCCGGTTTATGTCAAAACGCTAATACGGCGGCACATACGGCCGCGTTGAATCGTTCTATTCGGTCTTGTGGTTGGTTGTTAGAGCCAGTTGGCGGGGTCTTACCTGCCAATAAGCAAGTGATCATTGTAACGAGTGAAAATATGGATACGCTGGCGAATTCATTCGCTACACTGGAAGATACCATCTATATCCTCTATCAATGTGGTAATCCGGGAACAGCGCAATTCAAAAACTATCAAAGCGGCGCAGGTCCGCGAACTACTTTCATTACGTTCTCAGGTGCTGGTGGTTGCGCAGATACAGTTACGTATATCGTAGATAGCTTGATCAATCAGAGTGGCAATCACTCTAGCTCTAATGGCGATGGCGCAACGGTTACCTTTGGTTTAACAGGCCCGCCGGTATATACCAATAATGGTTGTCAGGCACCCTTTGTAGGTTTAAGTGTTCGCGCACAGCCCGATACTATAGTTTGTCCCAGAGTAGCCTTGTCGGTCAGAGCAACAGCTACCGGTTACCGGCATATTCGATGGGTTGGCGGATTAGGAAGTTTTATAAATCCGGATTCATTAAATGCTGTCTACCAACCATCGCCTGCAGATACCTACCCATTGCAACTTATCGTCAAGGCATTTACAGATTGCGTCAATGATACATTACGCGACACCCTAAGGGTTAACTCATTTCTAATTACCGCCGCCGCTTCTCCGGATACTTTTGTTTGCACTGGCGGAAGCGTTACGATCTCAGCAACAGGTGGAACTACTTACACCTGGAATGCCGATCCATCGCTGACTTGCAATATTTGTCAATCGCCTGTTGCATCTCCAGCTTCATCAATTGGTTATCCGGTGGCGATTGTTGATGCCAACAATTGTACAACCTACGATACCGTTATGGTTCAGATTAGAACCTATCCTTTACTGACTGCTTCAAACGATACGTCTATCTGTAGTGGATATAATTTGCAGTTGAACGCAACAAGCTCCGATCCAGTGAACTGGAGCGGTACGGGTCTGAGTTGCAATTTGTGTAATAATCCAGTTGTACAGCCTACTTCCAATAGTAGCTATTACATAGCTACAACCGGTAGTTGTGTGAGCCGCGACACGGTTAACGTTACAGCCATACCGCTGGTAAATCCTTCAATTACTATCGCTTCTGCTCCTTCTACCATCTGCTCTAATTCAACAGTAACATTTACATCAAATATCACGAATGGTGGTGTTAATCCGCAATATCAATGGATCAAAAATGGCGTTACGTTGCCTACCCAAACGCAAAGTACTTACGTTGATTCATTCTTCAGTAATAATGATTCTGTGCGCTGTTTACTGACTATCAGCACGGCATGCGCTAATCCTGCCACCGTTTCTTCTAATCTTATTGTTTTATCGGTTCAGCCCAATGTTATCCCTTTAGTAACTGTTTCTTCCATTGCCGACACCATTTGCACCGGAAGCAATATTACCTTTACGGCTAATGCTACCAACGGAGGCAATAGTCCGCAGTATGTTTGGTATCGCAATGGCGCTATAGTTGGTGCTAACCAAAATACCTATTCCGATAACACAATAAATGACGGCGATTCGGTTTGGTGCGAACTAACCAGTAATGCTTTATGTGCCATTCCTAACAAGGCAGTTTCTAACAAGAAGAAGACGGTAGTGAAAATTCCCGTTACGCCTACAGTCAGTATCACCGCCGATGTAGACACTATTTGCCAGGGTGGTACGGTGAATTTTACAGCAACGGCTACCAATGCAGGTGCCAACCCGGTTTGGCAATGGTATCGCGCTGGTGCCGGTGTAGGACTAAACTCATCAACATTTTCTACCAATCAACTGAATAATCTGGATTCCGTTTGGGTGCAACTAACCAGTAATGCTTACTGCGCCGCCCCAACTATAGTTCTTTCGAACAAAATTGCCGTTGTAGTAAATCCAGTATTGGTACCTACTATTTCTGTTAGTCCCTCGCAGAATAATTTCTGCGGAACGCAGAATGTAGACTTTACCGCTACCATTACCAACGGTGGAACACTGCCGGTGATTCAATGGAGTTTGAATGGCAATCCTGTGGGCTCCAATGCCACTTTATATACCAATAATACGTTGGCTAATGGCGATGTGATTACGGCAACCCTGACATCTAATGCTGTATGTGCCAATCCTACTCAGGTAACAGCGTTACCGGTATCCATGGTCATCAATCCCATTGTTACACCGGCAATCACCATTTCCGCTAATAAATCGGGTACCTGTAAGGGTGAAGCAGTTACGTTCACCGCCACGCTTGTGAACGGTGGAAACAGCCCTCAGGTCGATTGGCAGATTGATGGCGCTCCTGCAGGCACTGGTACAACTATTTCTTTTTCAAACTTAACCAGTGCCAGCATAGTAACAGCTACCCTCACCAGTGACGCGCCTTGTCCCAACCCGGTTATGGTTCTCTCTAATACGGTAAGTGTCACCGTAACCGATTATCCTTCGGTTAATGCAGGCCGGGATACCATCATTGATCAGGGTCAATCAGTTATACTAACGGCAACTGGCAATGCCGGTAGTTACGTCTGGACACCGCTGCAATATCTTAATACCAATAGCGGGGCTTCAGTTCGTTCTACGCCCGAAGCTACCATTGTGTACACCGTTACAGGCTCATCAAATGGTTGCGCCGCAACAGATTCAGTAAAGGTGACCGTGATTCCGGTAGCCCATCCTGATACGATCGTGCTGGTGCCTACGGCCTTCTCGCCAAATAACGATGGCAAGAACGATTTCTTTAGAATTGTGAATGCTTTCCAGTTTAAAGAAGCAGCTATGCGTGTTTATAATCGCTGGGGTGAATTGGTTTTTAGTTCAGATGATGTCAACGACGCGTGGGATGGAACTCATCACGGTGTTCCTCAACCAACAGAGGTTTATGCAGTTGTAATTCATGTTGTCACTAACGGGGGAAAAACAATTGAATATGGCGGCAACGTCACCTTGCTGCGTTAGTGAATTGATAAATTTCAACTTATCTTTGCATTATGTTATTTGTATCAGAAAAAGCAGCCGACAGAATCCGTCAATTAATCAGCGAGGAAGGAAAGCCTGCTGATTCTTTCGTGCGCGTTACCGTGCAGGGTGGGGGATGCTCAGGACTTTCATACAAAATGGAATTTGATCATCTGCTGAAACCAGAAGATCAACAGTTTGAAGACAAAGGTGTAAAACTGGTGACTGATTTGCGCTCGTTCCTATATGTGTGCAACACCACGCTTGAGTTCACTGACGGCCTTAACGGTAAAGGATTTGAATTTAAAAATCCCAATGCCACCAGAACCTGCGCCTGCGGCGAAAGTTTTGCGGTTTAATTAGCGCAATAGTACAAGTTTCTCAAACTTATTGGCGGTATTGCCTTGAGAGTCTCTGACATGCACTTTGTAGACATACGTTCCTTTTCCAATTTTATCGCCGTAATCATCCAGTCCATCCCAGGTTAAATCGTCGATGCGGTAACCGAGTGGAACTTCTTCGCGCATGATAGTTTTCACTAATCTTCCTGATACAGTGTAAATCTGCACCTGAATTTGTAAGGCATCGCCAGGCCGATTATGTTCAAACATGAAATTGGTGCGTGTGGTGAACGGATTCGGATAATTAAGCACATGGTTCAGTGCTAGTTTTGCTGAACTGGCCACCACAAATTCGGTATAGTCTTCGGCAGAATTATTGTGAATGTCCCAGGCTTTGATGCGCAGGTTATGCCTTCCTTCCTGTAGCTTCGACAGCGGATATAATACGCGCCCTGTGCGGAAACTGTCTTTATCAGTTTCATAGTAATTGTTCAAAACAATAGGGTTTTTGGAATTGAGGTCTAAAACGGCGGTAAGGTCGTGCCCCAAGCCATTTCCAGTAGTGTTAATGCCGCTTTGATCGCGCAGCCGGGCCAGCAAGTTAGGGCTTTCGTTGGTTGTTCCTCCAAAAACAAACTTTTCATCATTCATGTACAATTTGATCTTGGGGCCTTCATTATCTGATGTAAATGAGCCAGAGGTGCCGCCAATCACAATATCGTTTTGGTAGCCGTGTGCATCTATATTTTCGCCGTTGTCTGCGTAATAACTGATGCGACCGAAACCAATTTGATAATTGATGTCTTTGGGAACGATGAACGTAAATTGGAACGCCCCATTTTTAACGGAACATTTCCCTTTAAACAAAATGTTTTTGTATTGTTGGTAAGTGGCTGCAATGCTGCTGGGGTCGTTACGCAGTGTGGTGAAAGAAGAAATTTTATCGTAAACCAATGGATAACAAGTGCCGTTGAAGGAGGTGAGTTTGTTGCCGAGAAGATCGCGCACTTCGCCGGCAATAGTTACTTCCGACAAAGCTTTCAAAGTATCATGAGGTTGCGAAATGTTCACATTGTTTACCGCGGTAGTAACAACTGAAAATTCCGGGTAATTGAGTTTGAGCGCCGGATCGCCTATCAAAACAAAACAACGGGTGTTCTTGGTACTAGTTCCCAAAACTACATTCTTTGTTCTGGTGGCTAATTCCCCCATGGTGGGCTTGCGGTTCTGGAAGGGTTCGAATAGTTTAGAGAACATGGCGTTCTGCAACTGATCATTCGCATCGCTGTATACCGGGCGAGTGGTGGTCATGAGCGCAATGCCGCCGCCATTCGGATTGGTATACAAGAATTCGCCTGCGGTTTTAAATCCAGGATTATCGAATGCCGTGAAATCGCAAGTAGCCGTAATGAAGAATGGTAGCTTCTCACGATTCGACAAGTTCTGAATATCGCTCATATTGAAAATGCGTTCGTGGGCCCAATTGTTAATGCCACCATGTCCGGTATAACTGATTACCAAAGTGCCATTGGAAATGCGATTCAGTATGGCTGCATTAACATCCGGGTAACGATCGCCGGCCGAAGTATTAATTTGCTGAAAGGCGTCACAAAAGATTTTTTCTGTATTGAAGGATGGATAATTGGATTGGGTGTAATCAGCCAGAAAGTTGGCCTCCGTTTGGTGCACATTGCCATCTTCATCATCGGCAATAGTGGTAATGATATTGCGCCAATTACCCAGCGAGGTGGGTGACTTATACAATCTGATTTTATTGATTATGGCTTGTGCCTCGCTGTTGTCAGCGGCTACAATTCTTCCTATTGCAACATCCAGCTTGTTATAGCCCTGATCCATATTGCCGTTTTCGCCATCATCCAGGCAAACAAAAAAATCATCTGATACGTACGAATCCAACATGTTTTGAGAACCAACACTTTCGTAAGGAGGAACAACATTGTTATTGTCCGGAACTCGGTCTTTATAATCATAGGAACCATCACCTAGCAGACAAACATATTTTGGGAATAGGGTAGAGTCGGAACCAGCGCGGTCGTACATCATTTTCACAAAATCGCGGATAGCGGCGATGTCTTGCCGGCCACCTGAAAATTCATTGTAAATCTGCCGGGTGGTAAATACTCTAACCTTCAATCTTTCGGGCTGTGCGCCGTGAAAGGACGCCAAATCGTTGGCGGCGCTCAATAAAGCATCCGAAGTAATAATCAGCATATCAGGTTGACCAGTTCCGTGTAAATCCTGATTTTCTATTCGTTCGCCAGCATCTGGTGTGGGGAACGTACCTCCCAGATCAATAGCCGCAAACTCTTTCAACTCATTGGTGGGAGCAGATACTACTAACTGATTATTGTTAAGTGTTCCTGAAATAATAACTGGCGAGATGGGGTCAGTAACGTCCAACACTTGTACATTGCTGCCGGCGTTGCCAATAGTAAACTGCGACACATTGCCTGAACCTGCCGAGGCCGCAACACGAAACGCCAATTGGTTTGAACCAAATTGCAAAGACCGCTTTACGTTAACTTCCAGGTAGTCGATATAACCGGCAGAAGTGCCACTGCCATCTGGATTGGAAAAAGAATATTTGAAATTTAAAGTGTTGCTGTTTCCAGTAAAAGTGCCACTGGAATTAGACTCCTGGTAGGCATCGGGGTAATCGGTGGGCACAATAATGCCCACGTTGTGTGTCAACACGGTATTGCTGTTTACGGATAAAGTGATGGTGGAATTATAAGGCGATTTGGCAACTACCCGCGATTTTACTTTAACAGGAACGCCGGTGTTAAGATTTGGAAATTCGAATGAAAAGGATTGGTCCGGATTAATGCCGGTCATACGATCACCAAACCACTGCCTACCCATACCCAGCAAGTTATAGTCGTCAACTTCATGAAAAGCGTAATCATCAAATTCTGTAAAATACTGATTAACTCCAGTAGCCGACGGCAGGCTTACCAGGCGCTTTCCGGTGCCTTGTGTTGTGGTGAGGAAGTAGAAGGCTTTATCACTGTACACGTTAAACTGATGCTCAAAACGCGCACTGCTGGAATTGTAGCGCCAACTGTGTGGACCATGAGCATAAAACAACAGGTAGTCGTCGGCGTCCATGCGGTTGTTGCCGTTGGCGTCATATACATAGGAACTTAATTCCTGCAAGTCGTCAATGCGACTAATGCTATTGTCTTCGGGCACCATACCGCCCTCGCTGCCATATACCGCAAGGGTTGAAAGCGTTACATTCGACACATCACCTCGAAGCGCATTTTTGAGATAGTTGTAGTCTATTTTATAAACACCGGTGTTGCTCACACCCATTTTCCACCAACTTCCGGATGCTAAAGCAGAATGGCTGGCGTAAACGCGGCCGCTTTTACGTATGGGTTTAGGAGATACATTCAGCGCCAATGAGGCAGTTGTTATCCGTTCGATATTTCCATTGGCAGGATTCCTTCTTATCGGTGTAAACAGGACATCTGCATACGGCCGCTTTTTGATAAAACACAGTGTAACCTTCGGTTCCACCCGGTTAGGAAGTGTTCCAGAAAAAGCAGATCCGGTTTCGTAAACCATATCGGTTAGTTGTGCCGTAACATCGCCAGCTTCAGTAAGAGGAATCAATTGATGATATAATGGGGCGAATTGATTAGCCTCATCTACCTGCGCACCTGCAAAGTAGGGCGCTGAAACTATTCTGCCATCTACAGTGTGATAAGTTTTGGGTTCGCTCCATTTTATTTGAACGGAAATAGTTTGCGCCCGAATCGGCAATATTCCTATCAGAAATAGAGATAGAGTGCAGTATTTACAACATATGCGCAACATAGGCGTTAACTATTCGTGGAATTAAAAAGTAAATTTGCGGCTATAACGACAAGGACTGGCCTTTATTTTATGTGCAGTAAAAATAAGCGATTGAAGATATTAATTCAAAGATGGATCGGGGTCGTTCTTTTTGGATTGGTGTTGAGAACGGGTGGCGCACAGGATATTGAGTTATCGCAGTACTGGTCGGCACCTTTACATGTGAATCCTGCTTTAGCTGGAATTTCCTACGGCCCCCGGGTTTCTCTGAACTATAGAAACCAGTGGCCTCAATTAGGTGATGGCTTTAACGGTGGCTTTACCACCTACATGGCCGGCGCTGATATGTACATCCAGAAAGCGCATAGCGGCATTGGCCTTTTATATACCGGCGATTATATTGCTAATGGATTGTTGGCTTCCAATAAATTGACGCTCAGTTATGCCGTACAGGTACGGCTCACTAAAAAGGTGGGAATGCGTTTGGGTTTAGAAGGAAGTTTCATTGAGCGGCACATCAAATGGGGCGATTTGCAATTCTATGATATGATTAACCCGTATACGGGGTTCTACAACAATGTCAATATTCTCAATCCAACGGCGGAACCGGCACCAGAGCGATTACAGACTTTTAGGGGTGATTTTGGCGCCGGATTATTGTTTTTTAGTGAGAAATTGTACGGTGGCCTGGCCATGAGAAATGCCATTATGCCTAAGGAAAGCTTCTATCAGGGCAGTAAAGCATCAAAGCCATTCCGGTTTACCGCCCACTTGGGTAGTCATTTCGATATCAAGCATCCGCGTAACTATCGGTACAAGATTTTCGTATCACCCAATGTTTTGGTGGCCAATCAGGGTCGAAATGTGCAATTTAACGCCGGCATAATGGCTGGTGTAAGTGTTGTTTATTTTGGGGCCTGGTTCAGGTACGCCTTACAAAACCCGGATGCGTTTATTCTGGTTTTAGGATTTAAAAAAGGGAAGGTGCGTTTTGGATATAGTTATGATATTACCATGTCGAAATTGGGCGGTCAAACGGGCGGAAGTCATGAACTTTCGCTGGTATTTAACTGGTCGGGAAGCGACGATAATTCCCTCAATCCCAAAGCCAATAAAGGCTATATCCCGTGCCCTGAAATATTACACTTCTAATCGCGTTATTAACATAAGAAAGGAGGTGTATTTTTAGATTTCACATAAATTTGTTTGTTTAGCACGTCTTAAAAAATAAAACTCTGAAAAAGAAGATGAAAATCAATCTCACAAAATTCTGCGCTTTAGCTGCTTTGCCCGTAATGTTTGGCATTGCTTCTTGTAGCAAAGAAAAATCATCGGTTACCGGGTGGGAGTACAACAATTCCAAAAATGGCGGATTTGAAGTACATCCTTACAAGGGACAAATTACCGGGCCAGGCCTGGTTTTTGTTCAGGGTGGTACCTTTGTAATGGGTAACACGGAAAACGATGTGATGTATGAATATCATAACGTGCCCCGCCGCGCTACGGTTAGTTCCTATTATATGGATGAAACCGAAGTGGCCAACGTACACTATCGGGAATATATCTATTGGATGAATCGGGTGTTTGGTACCGACTTCCCTGAAGTGGTGAAGAAGGCTTTGCCTGATACTTTAGTATGGCGCGATGAGTTAGCTTATAACGAGCCGTATGTAGAGTATTATTTCCGCCATCCTTCTTACAATTACTACCCGGTGGTAGGGGTGAATTGGTTGCAGGCAACTGATTTTGCACGCTGGAGAAGCGATCGCGTGAATGAGCGCATGCTGATCGACAAAGGCATTTTGGCCGAAAACCCTTCGCAGGTTGGAAACGATAACTTCAACACCGAAGCGTATCTGTTAGGCCAGTATGAAGGAGCAGCCGGAAAGCGTCCGTTGAAAGATTTGAACCCTACCGGTAACGGTACACGTAAAGTCACTTTTGAGGACGGCATTCTGTTGCCTAACTATCGCCTTCCAACGGAGGCAGAATGGGAGTATGCAGCGCTGGCTTTGATTGGTAACCAACCGGCTAAGGGCGAAGAACGGGTTAGTGATCGTCGGATTTACCCTTGGAACGGAACTTCTACCCGCTATCCTAAGTCAGGCCAATGGCAAGGTACATTTCTGGCGAACTACAAGCGCGGACGTGGTGACAACATGGGTGTTTCAGGTAAGCTGAATGATAATGCTGATATTACCGCTCCCGTGAAATCATTTATGCCAAACGACTTCGGATTGTATAACATGGCTGGTAACGTTAGCGAATGGGTAATGGACGTTTACCGTCCGATGACAACTGTTGATGCCAATGATTTCCACACTTTCCGTGGTAACGAATTCAAAACAAAAGTAGTTGATGCCGACGGAAAGCCGGTTGAGAAGGATAGCTTGGGTCATATTCAGTATCGTTTAGTTACCAAAGAAGAAGCTGCAAACCGCCGCAACTATCGCAATGGAGATGTTCGGAATTACGTGGATGGTGATGAAGTATCTAATGTAGATTACAAATTCGGCATGTCATCGTTGATTAACGACGAATCGCGTGTTTACAAAGGAGGTTCATGGAAAGACCGCGCGTACTTCTTGTCGCCAGGCACACGCCGCTACCTAGATCAGGCGCTGTCAACTGATGATATCGGTTTCCGTTGTGCAATGGATCGCGTAGGTTCACCAAGTGGTAATAAAATCAAAGGTGGAAATAACTTTAAGGAAAGAGGTAAGCGCCGTTTCCCTAAAGGTACCTGATGCTGAATCAATATTTTTCGAAAAAGCCTCTTCAAAGCGAAGAGGCTTTTTTTATTTTTCCAATCTCAAATAACATCATGACCATAGCCGCACTGTATGATCTCTATCGTCAATCATCAGGCGTTACAACCGACACGCGATCCGTTCCAGCCAACGCCATCTTCTTCGCACTAAAAGGAGAACGGTTTAATGGCAATACCTTCGCTGCTGCTGCGTTACAGGCTGGTGCTGCTTATGCGGTAATTGACGAACCTCAGGTTGTTGAACCGACATTGGCATCAAGGCTTATTCTGGTGGGTGATGTGCTGAAAACCTTACAGGAGCTTTCGGCGTGGCATCGTCAGCAATTGAAATGCCCGGTTATTGCCATCACCGGTTCGAATGGTAAAACAACAACGAAAGAACTCCTGGCGACGGTATTGTCGAGAAAGTTTAAAACAGTTGCTACAAAAGGTAATCTCAATAATCATATCGGCATACCGCTTACGTTACTCAGTATTCCTTTGGATACAGAAATGGCGATTGTGGAAATGGGCGCCAATCACCAACAAGAAATTGCCGGTTATTGCCTTTATGCACGTCCTGATTTTGGTTTAATTACGAACATTGGGAAGGCGCATCTAGAAGGTTTTGGAGGCGAGGAAGGGGTTTTTAAGGGCAAGACAGAATTGTTTCATTTTCTGGCTAACCTGCATGGAAAGTTATTCGTTTTTTCTGGCGAACCGAAATTGTTGAGCCTGGCAAAGCAACTCTTTCCCAATGATCATGTGCTAACCTACGGTGCCGAACAAGATGATTGGGTTTCTGCTCATGGAACTGTTGTAAATGGTATGCTGGTTGTAGAAGTTAATGGATTACATGTGGCTACCCAACTGGTTGGCGGATATAATTTTCCGAATGTAATGGCTGCCTGGTGTGTGGGTAAGTACTTCGGTGTTTCTGAGATGGATATGCAGCAGGCCATCGAGCAGTACGTACCTACCAATAACCGTTCGCAAAAAGTAAGTTGGAAGAGTAATACCATTATTCTGGATGCATATAATGCTAATCCTTCCAGCATGGCCGAGGCGTTGCGAAATTTTACTCAATTGGAAGGAGACAATAAGATGGTAGTTCTTGGTGAAATGAAAGAACTTGGTGCGGCTGCACCTGAAGAGCATCTCAGGATAGCCCGGCAGGCGGCTGACATGCCTTTGAAGTATCGCGTTTTTTTGGGTAGTGCTTTTAGCTTCCTCGAAAACAAACCTGGATTCATATGGTTTGCCGAAAAGGATCAGCTAAAATTCTGGTTTAGAAGTCAAGGGTTTCAGCAGATGCAAATACTGATAAAAGGCTCTCGCGCAAACGGTTTGGAACAACTTCTGGTTGATTAGCCAATTGACCGTTTTATCATACAGTGAGTTGAGAAAAGGCGCAGTACATTTTTTGGGGTTATGAGATATCCAGGCATTTTCGCTAACTCATTACTGCAGGTAACTTCCGAGGTTGTTTTACGTTTAAAGAAAGGATGAAAACCCGAATATTGTTAGCGTTCCTGGCTTTGCCTCTGATGGCCGAGGCCCAGAGCACTAAAGATTCTTTGTGTGGAAGAATTGCCGCTGTACTGAAAATGGTGGAGTCTGATTCGGTACCGCAAACTATGGCTGAGCGTATTTTTTTCTCTTCCGACGGTGAAGATTTCAAATCGCTCATCTCGGTTTTTGATTCTACGGAACATATCAAACTACAGCGGCGATATGGGGTGGTGAATTTCAACGAAGAAGCCTATAGTTCTAAAAGATACACGCTGGATTTCAGTTATCGGTTTTATGAATTGGTGAATCAAATGCAAACTTGTTTAGTTGGGTGGTCTATGTCGAAAGAAGGACATAACACCTTTGATCAGCAGTTCAGAGAGGCATTCGTTTTTGTGAATAAAAAACAAAATGCCAATGTGGTTTTAGAAACTACTTTGCAGTCGCCCTATAAAATCAGGGTTAAAGTATTCTGATTTTTGGGAAGAACCTGTAGCTGATGCTCCTATAAAAAACTATCGAGTGCTAGGACATAACTTTCCAAGCCAAAACCACTGATTACACCGCGGCATACTGCCGAAATCATAGATTGATGGCGGAATTCTTCCCGAGCGTATATGTTAGAAATGTGTACTTCAACTACTGGGCATTTGATGGCGGCAATAGCATCGCGCAAAGCTACACTGGTATGCGTGTAACCGCCCGCATTCAAAATGATGCCATCACTTTTAAAACCGTGCTTCTGGATAGCATCAATTAATTCTCCTTCAATGTTCGATTGTACATACTGCAACACCACATCTGCAGAATAAATCTCTTTGAGTTCTTTAAAAAACTCATCAAAACTGATATCGCCATAAACATCCGGTTCGCGCTTTCCGAGCAGATTTAGATTTGGGCCGTTGATGATGGTGATTTTTTTCATGCAATCACTTTTTTGTCAGATGAAAGAAACAATGAAGTAATAATCACGGGTATGGCCACTTGAAAGCAATATATGGGCATCATATACCTGAAGTTGTTGATGGGTGCCGCGTACACGCTGGCTGCTGCAAAAGCGAGTACAAACGCAATTAAACTTCCAGCCAGCAAAATAGCCGATCGGCTGATTTGTTGCCGAAAAACCAACCAACCATAACCTAGTACGCCTCCAAAAAACAATAGCCAAAATAGGGTGTCAGCAATTTGTCTTATGCCGGTTAGTGATTTAAACCACGCGCGCTGATAGGTATAAGTGTCGCGATCAACTGTGAAGAAGGATTTCATATTGGCATCAGCGGCAAATGAGGGATACTCGTTAATTTCAAAAACCTTAAACACATTGGGTACATTCTTCAATACAAAATTCCGGAAATAGGCAGCCCGGTGTGTACGCTCTAACCAATCACCGTAATCCTGCATTTTCATACCCATGTAGGTCCAGGCCTTCATGTACGGCGTATTCGTTTGTTGTATGTATTGAAACAGACATTGTTTGCCGGGGGCCGTTTTCGTCCACATAAAATCTGTTGCCATAATTTTATCTGTACTGAAGGAAGAATCAGGGAATTGCTTTACAATCTCATGGATGAATCGAACATCAGGATCATCGGCAACCAAATTCTCTTTTTTTATTTCGGGAATCATAGCTACGGCATTATTGGCCTTTTGCCATCCACCAAATGATGAAAATGTTTCTACACCAAATTCTTCCTGCATTCGTTCGGTTGCACCTGAACGATACAAAAAAAGAATGACGGCGGGAATAACCATCAGGCCCAGCGCAAAAAATCGCATCCTTGGCCAGAAACTCATCGCCAGAAAAGCTGCGCTAAATGCGGGATAGAATAAACCGATATACCGAACATCCATACATTCCCACAATAGCCATAAATTCAACACCGCCATGAGGTAGTTGTGGTTATAAACCATCCACATACCCGTTGTTATAAACAGTAAAGTTAAGCTGACAAACAAACTATCACTCATGAGGTAGGCATCCATGTAAATGAGCGACGGATTAAAAACAATCATCAACGCAAGTACCCAGAACAAAGGGCGGGGCAACTGTCTGAAAAAATAGCGCAGCGACATTAAGAAACTGGTGCCGCTGAGCCATGTGAAAAGCCACTGCCAAACAATAACGAAGGTGACGTTGCCGGATAATGAGTGGAAAAATGCCAGAAAGCCTGAATAACCAAAAGGCCGGTACCCATTGATTTTTCCTGTGGCCGCAGAAAGAATATAATTTCCTGAATCAGTCTCTGTTTGCGGATAAGGATAGGCAACCTTCAGGAAGATTAGCACAACAACGTACAACGCCGACAGAATACCCACTTCAATAAGATGTTCCCGGTTCTTGATGAAATCAAAAAAACCGGGGTTTGAAGATTTTTTGGTTTTTTGCGACGGTTTCGGCGATGTTTTATCGGCAGTTTTAGCCATTGCTGAAATTTCGGGCAAAATAGAGAAAATAAGAAAGTGGAAAAAAACAGACAAGAGATTCCCGACTGGATGACGCGAACAGAACTGTTGTTGGGAAAGGAAGCGCTGGAGAAACTCATGAAATCTCATGTGCTGGTGGTGGGTTTAGGTGGAGTAGGAGGCATGGTTGCGGAAATGCTGGTGAGATCCGGTATCGGAACGATGACCATTCTGGATGCGGATGTGGTGGAAGCATCTAACAAAAACCGACAGATTATTGCGCTTAATCAGGCCATGGGCGAACCGAAGAGTGACGTACTTGCGCAGAGGTTGTTGCAAATCAATCCGGAACTTCGGCTTCAGGTAGAAAAGCGGTACTTAGAAGCAGCTACATTACCAGAATTGCCTTGGGCGCAATTTTCTTATGTAGCAGATTGCATTGATACGTTGCAGCCCAAAATCGCCCTCATGTCGTATTGCTGGGAAAACAAGATCCCGATTGTTAGTGCCATGGGTGCAGGCGGGCGAACTGACCCCAGTCAAATAAAAATTTCAGATATTAGTAAAACTTTTAACTGCTACCTTGCGTATTATGTTCGAAAAAAGTTGCATCGATTGGGAATTTACCAAGGTATTAAAGTGGTGTTTTCGTCGGAGCGACCTGATAAGAAAAAGGTTAGATTAGTAGATGGAAAGAATAAGCGTTCAGTGATAGGTACTATAAGTTATATGCCGAATTTGTTCGGCGGCTATCTGGCTGCGGCGATTATTCAAGATATTGTGAACCGAAAGGAAAAGCGAAAAAAGTGACGAAATCATATATCCGGGGGGGAGTCATATTGACGCTGTTTCTGTTGTTTGGATGGGACGAGGTGGGCGCTCAAACCAAAAGAACAGTTTTTGCGCTCGACGAAAATTCTGTAGTAAAAGATTCTACGGGCAGGCAAATCAGTAAAATTGAATTCTACGAAGCCTTAATATCCGGAAACTTCCAATTTAAGCCCATCAGAGATAAGACCGGTGAGATTATTGAGTTTTTGCTCATCCGTTGTGATAAAAAAAGTAACAACACCAAGCTGAATGTAGTTTCCAATTCCAGTTGCGCACCTACTGTGCCCTATGCTGTAGGTATGCTTGCTCCCGACTTTTCAGGCCGCGATTTATCGGATACCGTCACCTACGATTTCAATTTCTTCAAGGGTAGAAAAGTGGTGGTACTGCATTTCTGGTTTACTAAATGCAAACCTTGTATTGATGAACTTCCAGATATGAATCGTTTAAGGGAAAGGTATAAAGACCGAGCCGATATCGTATTCATTGCGCCAACATTTGAGTTTAAAGAACCAATTGATGAATTTCTGGCAGAACATCCATTTAACTATGCGATACTACCGGAAGCCTATGAGGCAATCAAAAATTACAAGGTAACCGCTTATCCACTGAATATCATCATCGATTTTGACGGCCGCATTGCTTATATCTCTGCGGGTGGCATGCCCGGATTAGAATACCTGATGGACAAAAAGATTCGGGAGTTACTGGGAATGAAGTAACCGTCTAAGGTGGAGTACAATGGCGCTTAAACCGTGCATTGCTACATCGTTTAAATTCTTCAAGCACATTAATTTAGCCGGAAATTATTGAAGATGAAGAAGATCTTTTGGCTGATACCGGCATTTTTGACGCTAAGCGCCATTGCCTTTTTGGGCGGGTATCTCATTCAGAAGCGATCAGCAGTTAAGACCATGGCTTCAGTGATTCAGGCGGTTCAAACTACAAAAGATCCTGTGTATAAATATGGATTGAATCTGAGTAATTTTGTGGTGATTGATCAACGGGTAGAACGCAATGAGTTGTTCGCCGATATTCTTTCCAAACATAATATCGCTGTTGAGGGCTTGAACGCATTGCTGCGGCAGTCAAAAGATATTTTCAATCCTTCCCGTATGAAAGCGGGAACTTCCTACAAAGTGCTTGGGTCTAATTCCGATACTGGATTCGTGGTTCAGAAATTGGTTTATGAAGAAAGTAAAACCGATTACGTCGTTTTCAACTTCGACGATTCGCTTTACGTACATCGCGGGAAATTGAGTGTGCAACGAGCGCATCAGCAAGTTGCAGGAGTGATTTCCGGTTCGCTTTACGAAACTTTTGATGCGCTTCAGGTTCCACCGGCATTAGCTGTTAAACTGGCCGACATCTTTTCCTGTACCATCGATTTCTATAAAATTAAAGAAGGCGATAAGTTTAAAATACTGTATGATCAGGATTTTGTAGATGGTCATCCGGTGGGTGTAGGAGCGATTACAGCTGCGATGTTCAGCACCGGTGGTAAAGATTACAGCGCCTATTATTTTGAGAAGGATGCCGCTCATGAAGGCGAGTATTTTGATGAAAAAGGGGAAAGTATGCGGCGCCAGTTTTTGAAAGCACCCGTAAAATTCGCCAGAATCAGTTCACGCTATAATTTACATCGTTTTCACCCGGTTGATAAAGTTTGGCGCGCACACCTGGGCACTGACTACGCCGCTGATTACGGCACGCCCATTCTGGCTACAGCTGATGGTATGATTGAAGAAGCACGGTCTGGTGTTTATAATGGAAACTATGTGAAGATTCGTCATAACGGGCAATACAAAACACAATATCTGCACATGAGTAAAATTGCCAGAAGTATGCGCGCCGGTAAACGGGTTCATCAGGGTGAAGTAATTGGATATGTTGGAAGCACCGGATTAGCCACAGGACCACACGTTTGCTATCGCTTCTGGAAAGATGGACAGCAAGTAGATCCACTGCGCCAGAAATTGAAATTCAGCGAAACCATGCCGAAAAAGTACTTGAGCACATTTATTTCAGCCACTGCGCAAAGTAGAACCACCCTAAGTGAATTGGCTTATGGTACCAAGCCTGTTATTCCTGATCTAAAGGCGGAGCAGCAACGGTTGATGGCGCGCACCACAGATAGTTTGATAAAACAGTGGTTCTAAAGATGAAGAATTCGCAGGGCTAGTTCCTTCATGAGTTCTTCCTGTGGAATATCGCCATTTTCCACGCCTTTTGATCGGAGATCGAATTCCTCCAGAATCAGAAAAACCTGCTCTAATTGCGCCAGAGAATAATGGCCTATAGCGGCAAAATAGTCTTTAACAGCAAAGGGAGCTACGCCTAGCAGTGATGCCGCATCGCGCTCTGATGCACCCTTATGAGAAGCTAATACGTACAACTTCTGAAAATAACCAAACAGTGAGCCTAGAATTAATACCATGGGCGCACTTTTAGGATTGGAAGAATAATACTGCACCACCTTATGTACCTGGCGTTCCTGACGGGTTCCTAATGGCTGATTTAATGCAAAGGCATTGTACTCGCGCGACAGACCTGTAAAACCCTCAATATCTGAAACGGTGATAGTTCGAGTATCACCTATAGCAATTTTAAGTTTAGATAACTCATTAGCCAAAGTACCCAAATCGGTGCCAACATTTTCTATCAAAACCTGTAAAGCCTCATCATCCAATTTCAGCTTTTGGCTTTTGGCCATATCGCGCACAATGGGCGCTACTTGATTTTCATAAACGCCTTTTGATTCAAAGTAAACCGCAAGCTTGCTGATTTCTTTGCCAAAAACCTTCCGTTTATCTGGTGTTTTTCCCTTGTAAGAAATAATCAGCACCGTGCTCGGAACCGGTTTCCTTACGTAATCTATCAACTCCTCCAGATCTTTAAAATACTGCGCTTCTTTAATTATCACCAACTGCCGCTCTGCCATCATGGGTAAGCGGCGACAACTTTCTATTACTTGCTGCCGGTTAACATCCTTTCCATAAAGAACGGTTTCATTAAATGCTTTCTCGGCTTCAGGAATCACATACGCTTCTGCGGCTGCTATCAATTGGTCTATGAAATAAGGCTCTTCTCCGCAGAAAAAGTACACCGGCGAAAATTTCCTGGATTTGAGGTCAGCGATAATGGAAGCAACTTCTGATGCCATGAGAGCGCCAAAGATGAAAAATTAGGAGGATAAACTAACGGCGCTTTTGCAATTTCATGCGCTTCGGATCCAGGATGTAAGCCAGTCGGATAGTTAAAACATTATTGTACTGCCCTTTAATCTTCGATTGGTCAAAGGCATCTCGTGTACGCAACATCGAATATAGAAAGCGAATGCCAATGCAAAACTGTTTCTTAATAATGAACTCAGCATGCGCGTGTACAGAAATGTCGAATTTCCGGAGTGGTTCATAGGGATATTCAACCCCGTAGGTAGTCTTGATAGGTGTGCCTTTATTGAAATCAGTAATATTCCTGTTTAGTGTATCAATGGCTGCTTCTTTGTAACGAACCAAGGCGCCGAATGATACCCCAATACCGGCCATCACAATGCCCTTATCGTGAACATTTAATGATAACGGCAATTGAATATAATCGGCATCTAAACGGTAAAAATTACGCTGCCCATTGTTAAAAGTTTTGTACCGCGGGCCGGCACCTTGCATAGAATAAAGAATTTCCAGACTGGTAGAGAGGTATTTATGAAATTTAACCAATGTACCTACGCCAACCTGAGCGCCAAACTGCCGGTAGCCATCCTCCAAATCTCCTTCTACCTGACTTAAATTGAAGCCGGCACTAAACAATCCTTTGAATAAACTCTCCCGTGAAAAGTCGGGTTTATGCTCCTGAAGGTCCTGCGGACGCGGTTTTGGTGTAATTTTCGGTGCTTTTTCTTGGCCGAAAATGAATAGGGGCAAAAAGATTATCCACAGTGTGAGTTTCTTATTCACGCCATGAAAATAAGCAAACTAATTTCGGCTGCAACTATGATTAAGTATAGCAAGGCATTCCAAAAGAAACTGGAAGATGTTTTTGACGAAGGGGGGTACACGGTTCGTTATGAAAAAGGCAACTTCAATTCCGGCTATTGCATTCTGGAAGCCAAGCGGGTTGTGGTAATCAATAAATTCCATTCCGACGAGGCCAAAATCAATTCGTTGGTGGAAATTTTGGGCGTAGTTGATTTGCATATCCATGAACTTTCAGCAGATTCAAAGAAGTTATATACAGAGCTAACCGGCAAAACCATTGAGCTATTTCAGGAGCCGGCCTGAAGATAAAACACATGCGGGCTGTTTTTTTGGGCACGGGTACGTCGGGCGGTGTACCCATCATCGGTTGCCATTGTGCGGTTTGTCAGTCAACTGATCATCGCAACAAGCGGCTGCGCACTTCCTTACTGCTGGAAGACGCTGGTAAAACAATCGTAATCGATGCCGGTCCCGATTTTCGATACCAAATGCTACGTGCGCACGTGGTTACCATTGATGCGCTGCTGATTACTCATGGACACCGCGATCATATTGGCGGGCTGGATGATATCCGTCCGTTTAATTTTCTTCAAGGAAAAATAATTGATCTGTATTGCGATGAATGGGCTGAAGCCATGATTCGGGAACAATACTCCTATGCATTTGATAACAAGGAATACGATTTCGCTCCCAAGGTTCGATTTCATCGGGTGGATGCGGAATCCTTCCAGGCAGCAGGAATACCAATCCAACCAATTGAAGTCATGCATCATAAACTGCCGGTACGCGGATTTCGAATTGGGGATTTTGCCTACATTACGGATGCAAAAACCGTTGCAGCTTCCGAAATGGAGAAACTTCGGGGTTTGGATATTTTGGTTGTAAATGCCTTGCGCCATACCGAGCACAATGCCCATTTTACACTGGAAGAGGCCTTGGCTTTTATCCGGGAACTATCTCCTAAGAAGTCGTTTCTCACGCATATCAGTCATCAATTGGGGCTACATGATCAGGTTGAACCAATGCTTCCTGAGGGCGTGCATTTGGCTTACGACGGGTTGGAGTTAAGCTGGTGAGGCTTTTAATTCAGCTGCTCAGGTGTAATTTTAAAAGCGGCTTCCGGGTCTTCATATCTCATGAAAACAAATGAAGTAAAACCGTCTTCTGCCACAAATACACACATGAATTCATCAGGGTTTTTGTAGATCGCTTTAAACTCTTCCAGTTTCGATTCCGGTACCACGTGATGATTAACAAAATCTTCTAAATGCGACGCGTTAAAACTCCAGGTTAAATCAGATTCTTCACGGCTCACAATGGGTAGGCCCAAGTCAAAATCCAGTTCCGAACGCAGGGCTACAAATATCGGATACTTGCTAACCGCCCCACGGAGCATGCCTTGAGCTACTTGCCTAAGGTAAGCCCTGCAAGTCATCAGATCATCTTGCAGCGACCGGAAAAGTTCATCATCAATTTTCACAAAGGCAAATAAAATAATATTGGTCACAGCAACCACACCGCCACATAAATTTATAAGCATCTCCTTAGCTGCTGTTTTTTATCTTCGCGGCCTCAAAAAAACAACATGGGATTACAGTGTGGCATCGTAGGGTTACCAAATGTAGGTAAATCAACCTTGTTTAACGCCATCAGCAGTGGTAAGGCACAAGCGGCTAATTTTCCGTTTTGTACCATTGATCCGAACACCGGTATTGTTACCGTGCCGGATGAACGTTTGAATGTGCTCGAAACGTTGGTGCAGCCTGAGCGGGTTTTGCCTACAACCATCGAGTTTGTTGATATTGCTGGTTTGGTGAAGGGTGCCAGCAAGGGCGAAGGTCTGGGTAATCAATTTCTGGGTAACATCCGTACGGTGAACGCTATCGTGCATGTGGTGCGCTGCTTCGATGATCCTAATGTGATTCACGTAGACGGAACAGTGAATCCGGTGCGCGATAAAGAAATTATTGATACCGAGCTACAACTGAAAGATCTGGAGTCAGTAGAAAAGAAAATTCAAAAGCTCCAAAAATTGTCGAAAACCAACGACAAAGAAGTGTTGAAAGGGTTAGAGGTTTTGGCCGTATACAAATCGCATCTGGAAGCCGGAAAATCAGCTCGTACGGCTCCGGTTTCTGAAGATGACCAAAGGCATATTGAGGATATTCAATTGCTAACCGCTAAGCCGGTCATTTATGTATGTAATGTAGATGAAGCTTCCGTAAATACAGGCAATGCCTTGGTAGAGGCCATTCGCACGGCTACCAGCGATGAAAAGGCAGAAGTGATTGTTATCTCGGCAGCCATCGAGGCAGATATTGCGCAACTGGAAAGCAAAGAAGACCGTGATGCCTTTTTAAAAGATATGGGATTGGCTGAATCGGGTTTGAATAAACTAACACGTGCTGCCTATAACGTTTTAGGATTGCAAACCTATTTTACAGCAGGGGAGAAAGAAGTGCGCGCCTGGACTATTACAAAAGGCATGAAAGCGCCGCAGGCAGCCGGGGTCATTCACACCGATTTTGAAAAGGGTTTTATTCGGGCAGAAGTGATGAGCTATGCCGATTTTGTGAAGTATAAATCAGAAGCGGCCTGCCGCGACGCGGGGCGGCTTCGGCTAGAAGGTAAGGAGTATATCGTTCAAGATGGCGATATCATGCACTTCCGCTTTAACGTCTAAAAGCGTACACCAGCTACCTCAACCCGAAATTTATATCTTCGCCACGCTGAATTAAGCGGTATGTCGAATTACGAACTGATTATGCCCAAAATGGGCGAAAGTATTTCCGAAGCAACCATCCTGAAGTGGTTGAAAAAAGAAGGCGATGCTATAGCCTTGGATGAGGCGGTATTAGAGATTGCTACAGATAAAGTTGATAGTGAAGTGCCTTCACCGGTTGCCGGCACGCTGGTATCCATGTTGTTTAAGGAAGGCGATGTAGTTCCTGTTGGAAAAGCAGTAGCGGTTATAGCTACCGGAGCCGCCGCCTCGGTTAATGCTCCGGTTACCGAAAAAGCGCCGGCAGTTGCAAACAAGGTGGCTGCAGTGGCACAAGTTGCCGCTGAGAAGCCCGCAATACCTGCTTCTGGTGATCGGTTCTATTCGCCGCTGGTATTGAATATAGCACGCCAGGAAGGTATTTCAATGACTGAGTTGGAAGCATTGCCGGGAACCGGAGCCGGAGGTCGTGTTTCTAAAAAAGATATTCTGCAATATGTAGAAAACCGTAAGTCGGGAGCAAGTAATGCAGTGGCACCGCAGGTTCAACAAGTGGCCGTTAGCGAGGTGGCAAAAGCGCAACCGGAAGTTGCACCTCAGATGCAGGCTAAATCATATAGCGGCAATGTGGAAATCATAGAGATGGATCGCATGCGCCGCCTGATTGCGGATAATATGGTGAAGTCGAAACATACCTCACCACATGTAACTTCCTTTGTAGAAGCCGATGTGACAAATATTGTTTTGTGGCGGAATAAGGTTAAAAAGAAGTTTCAGGATTTATACGGCGAGAACATGACCTTCACACCTATATTCATTGAAGCAGTTGTGAAGGCCTTGCGCGATTTCCCGATGATTAATTCATCGGTAGATGGAACGAATATCGTGGTGAAGAAAGACTTGAATATTGGCATGGCCGCTGCCCTGCCTTCCGGTAACCTGATTGTACCGGTAATTAAGAATGCGGATATGCTCAATATCGTTGGGCTTACTAAAAAGGTGAATGAGCTGGCTACACGCGCGCGCGAAGGGAAACTGAAGCCTGATGAAATTGAGGGCGGCACCTTTACGCTATCAAACGTGGGTACCTTTGGAAATGTGATGGGGACACCAATCATTTTGCAACCACAAGTGGCGATTATGGCCGTAGGTGCTATCAAGAAAAAACCGGTGGTGATTGAAACCCCTGAAGGCGATACCATAGGCATCCGCCACATGATGTTCCTAAGCCATAGCTACGATCACCGGATTGTAGATGGAGCACTAGGCGGTTCATTTGTTCGCCGCGTTGCCGACTATCTGGAAAAGTTCGATATCCAAAGAGAAATTTAATCTCTATTTACTTCCGTATTGATACGCTGGTTGCCAGTTGTTGACGCCTTTTGGAAGAAGATCCAGAAAGTGCCACAATCCGGCATACGGGTCGCCGGGGCCAAACAAGTCGTAACTGGCTCTAAAAATTTTCCCATCCTTCTTAACTAATGCTGAAACTCCGGGCCAATAGCCATCTTCTTTTTTAAAACCGAGGTCTGTAATCATATTGTTTTCAGCAGCAGAATACATCGGGAATTCCCAACCGCGTGATGCGCTGAATTCGCGCTGCGTTTCGGGTGTATCTGCATTAAGCATCACTACAGGCACGCGGTTGTTTAATGCCCGCCACATGCCGTTGAGATGATCGCCCCATAATGTGCAATACACGCAACTTTTACCCATATTATGGATGACCAATAATTCATCAGATGATCCGAATAATGATGATAACGAAACCCTATCGCGGTTTCGATCCAAAAGCTGGTAATCTGTAACAAGTTCTGGCTCCAGATGTTGTCGCAGTTCCCGAATAGCTTTACGCCTGGCCCGAATCTCTTTTTGAAGGCCTTCAATGCTCTCGTAAATCTGTTGATTCATGATATCGAATTTTAGCAGGTAAAATGGTTTCGGTTGGTAATGTCTGTAAAAGTTGTGATTTTCGACCAATCCATGAGAGTTTATATTTCACTAATGTTAGTTCTGGTATTGCTGTTTTCCTGTGCGAAGGAAAAGAAGTTGGTGCCAGATGGCTTATTGGTTACCACGATGCGCCTTTATACTATTGACGTAGCCGATACCACTGTTCGCGATACTTTTGAATTTATTGACTACGATGCCTTAGGGCCCAACAGCGCGTATCGCACGGATACCATTTCGTTGCAAACGGGGCATCAATATCGGGTTCAATTGCAGTGCTGTAATGAAGCCGTGCTTCCTCATATCGATTACACGGGGCAACTTAAAGCGGCGGGAAAAAATTATTTGGTAGTGGGTAAAATGGATCCTACCAACAGATTGAGTACTCAAATTTTAGATCAGGATGATCGCCATTTGCCAGTAGGATTTGACCAAGTATGGACTGCCGGCCCATCGGGATATGGAAATTTTTCGCTACAACTGCGTTACCAGCCTGATATGAAGAATGGCACTGAAACTCCGGGCATCAGCGATGCAGAAACTATTTTCCCGGTATTGATTCAATAACATGGCGCATCATCACGAGCACCATCATGAGCATTCGCATTATCATTTACACTCGCGAGAGCGCAGCACGCGAATGGTAGTGGCCTTATCCGCCATAACGATGTTAGGTGAATTGTATTTCGGTTACAAGGCGGGCAGTGTGGCGTTGATTATGGAAGGCTGGCATATGATGTCGCACGTGTTGGTGATTCTGCTGGCCTGGGGTGCTTATTGGTATGCTTTGCACCGGCATGGTAGTGTATCTCATCAACAGGAACATCGAATTTTTGCCGTGAGCGCATTCGCCAGTGCATTGGTACTGCTCACTGTAACCTTATTTATGGTTTGGGATGCAGTTGAACAATTGCGTTCGCCCAATATCGCCGATGCTAACGGGGCTTTGCTGGTTGCTTTCATCGGATTGTTAGTTAACGGTATCAGCGCGTTCTTCCTGCATCGCGAAGAAGAAAAAACAGATTTGAATTTACGTGCTGCTTATTTGCACGTGATGAGTGATGTTGTAATTAGCGTTTTGGCAATTGTAGCGTTGTTGGGCGCAGACCTCACTGGATGGCTTTGGCTGGATCCGGTATGCGCCCTGCTGGGGGCTGCCATCATTGCGAAGTGGTCTGTCGACCTGATTTCCAGCAGCGGAAAAGAAGTTCTATAGGATTAAAATAATGGCGTCCCGGTCATTTGGGCGGGTGCTTCGATACCCATAATTTTAAGGACGGTTGGCGCAATATCTGCTAATCTTCCGGGATGAAGTTGCACTTTCTGCTTCATGCCAATCAAAAATAGTGGCACCAGGTTCATGGTATGCGCGGTGTTTGGCGTGCCGTCGTCGTTAATCATATAGTCTGCATTACCATGATCGGCTGTCAGTAAAACTACATAGCCTAATTCTAAACAGGCATCAACTACTTTTTCTACACAACTACTAACGGTTTCAACAGCCTTTACCACAGCCGGGAAAATGCCGGTATGTCCTACCATATCCGCATTGGCGTAATTCAGGCAAACAAAACCAGGTTGTTGTTCTTGCAAGTAGGCGATGACCTTTTTGGTGAGTGGCCCGGCACTCATTTCGGGCTGAAGATCGTACGTTGCTACTTTAGGCGAAGGTTCCATAATGCGGGCTTCTCCTTCAAATGGCGTCTCACGACCGCCATTAAAAAAGAAAGTCACGTGCGGATACTTTTCAGTTTCTGCTGCACGCAATTGTGTGATATGATGTTGCGCAAGAACTTCTCCCAACGGCATCGATAAATCCAACACCTGAAACAGCACGGGTATGCCAGCAAAGCTGTGATCATACATCGTCATCGTGGCTAGCCGGATATCTAATTTCTTCATGCCAAATTCCGGGAAATCCTGTTGCGTCAGTGCTTTTACGATTTCGCGGCATCTGTCTGTTCTGAAGTTAAAACACAATACAGCATCGCCTTCCTCTATTAAACCAATGGGCTCGCCGGCAGCATTGGTTTGAATTAACGGAAGAATAAACTCATCGGTAACGCCATTGGCATAGCTGGCTGCAATACCTGCGGTGATGTTGGTGGTTGCCGAACCCTGGCCAAGCACCATAGCATTGTAGGCTATCTGTATACGTTCCCACCGGTTGTCACGATCCATGGCGTAATAACGCCCACATAAGGTGGCTATTGCGCCACCGGTTTTGCTGAGGTGTAGTTCAAGATCCGCGATATAACCCAGCCCGCTTTTAGGATCAGTGTCGCGCCCGTCGGTAAAGGCGTGAATTCTAATTTGGTTGGAAGTGAGTCCGTTTTCAGCAGCTAGTGTGCAAAGTGCTTTTAAATGTTCGATATGAGAATGCACCCCACCATCGCTCACCAGCCCGGCCAAATGGAGCGGCTTGCCCGATTTTTTGCAGTAATCAAAAGTTTCTTGCAAAGTTTTATTTTCTGCCAATTCGCCTGATCGGATAGCTTTGTTTATTCGCAATAACTCCTGAAAAACGACTCTTCCAGCACCGATATTGAGGTGCCCCACCTCGCTGTTACCCATTTGACCAGCCGGTAGGCCAACGTCTTCTCCGTGCGTAAGTAATTCAGTATGAGGGTATTTTTGGTAAAGACTGTTTATAAATGGAACTTTGGCCGCAGCTATTGCTGAACGATCGGGTTGAAGTCCGTGCCCCCAACCATCCATAATTAATAAGGCTACTTTTTCAGACATTGCAGTTCATTTGGTCAGAAAGTATTAAAAAAATTAATGATTTTTAGTGCGTTTTTTAACGAGTAATTGAATTCGGCACGAAATTCGCAAATAATAGCGAGAGAGTTATGAAAAAGATGTTTTATAGGTTGGCTATTCTTTCAGTGTTCGTTTTCGGGATGCTCGGTTCCGGTTCAGCACAGAGTTTCGACAATATTGCCGAAGCCATCAGAACTGGTAATGCCAGTGCGTTATCAGAGTATTTTCAGGGAAATGTGGAAATCAACGTGAAAAGCGCGCAAAATTCCTACAGTAAATCACAGGCTACCGTGGTACTGCAAAACTTTTTTGCATCCCACCAGCCCAGGTCGTTTGCCATTGCACACCAAGGTGCTTCCCCCGAAGGGTCGAAGTATTTTATTGGTAATTTGTCTACCAGCGCGGGCAATTTCCGGGCGTATGTGTATGCCAAGCAAAATGGCGGCACTTTCGTGATTCAGGAAATTCGTTTTGAAGAACAGTAAGTAGTTTTCTGGTGCACAACCCGTTCCAATCACAGATAGATTACATTGTTCACCTGGCAATTAGCGAAGACATTTGTGATCCAGCCAAACAGATTCCCGAAGGTGATCATTCCGCATTAGCCTGCATTCCGCCGGGAAAGATTGGTAAAGCCAGATTGTTGGTAAAGGAAGATGGTGTATTGGCCGGTGTTACCTTATCGGAACAAATTTGTGCCGCCATTAGCAGCGAACTGACTATGGAAATTTTTATTTCCGATGGGCAGTGGGTAAAGAAGGGAGATATTGCTTTTACTGTTTCTGGTCCGGAGCAAAAGATTTTACAAGCAGAACGACTCATGCTGAATTTCATGCAGCGTATGAGCGGTATTGCCACACAAACCAAACGATATGTGGATGCCGTTTCAGGAACTTCAGTTTGTATACTTGATACACGAAAAACTACACCTGCTCTTAGAGTTTTTGAGAAATGGGCGGTGCGGATAGGCGGCGGCCATAACCATCGCTTTGGTTTATATGATATGATTATGCTGAAAGATAATCATGTTGATTTCTGTGGAGGAATCAGAAAGGCCATTTTGGCGGTGAAGAAGTATCAGGATGTTCGGGGGCTTTCATTGCCTGTTGAAGTGGAAACCCGCACTTTGGATGAGATTAAGGAGGCGCTGGATACTGGTTTTATCACGCGTATTATGTTTGATAATTTTTCGGTTCAGCAGGTAGAACAGGCAGTGCAACTGGTGAACCACATGGTGGAAACCGAAGTTAGCGGTGGAATTACCTTGGATACTATAAGACCGTATGCATTAGCCGGGCCAGATTATATTTCGGTTGGCGCATTAACCCATAGTGCAAAAAGCATTGACTTAAGTTTAAAAGCAATGCGCTAGTTTTGCACTCAAGTGATGATAGAAAAGTACTTTAAACAATTAACGCCGCTCCAGTTACAGCGCTTTCAACAGTTACCATCGCTGTATGCTGAATGGAATGAAAAAATTAACGTAGTCTCCAGAAAGGATATTGATAATCTGGAAGAACGTCATGTACTTCATGCTCTGGCTATAGCCAAAATGGTTACTTTCAAAGACGGCGCAAAAATTATGGACTTGGGAACAGGCGGCGGATTCCCGGGAGTGCCGTTGGCGATTCTATTTCCCGAAGCGCGGTTTCATTTGGTGGATAGCATCGGCAAGAAGTTAAAGGTGATAGAAGCCGTTAAGGAAGCGTTAGATTTGAAGAATGTGTTCACTTTTCATTGCCGGGCAGAATCCATGGATTTTCAATACGACTTTGTCGTATCAAGAGCTGTAGCACCATTGCCCGACTTACTGCAATGGACTAAGGGCAAGTACGCAGCCCGGCATCGGCATGAAATCAGAAATGGATTGATTTGTTTGAAAGGAGGAGACCTTACTCAGGAGTTGGAGGGTATCAGCAAAGTAGAAAAGAAACCGCTTTCCGATTTTTTCAATGAACCATTTTTTGAGCAGAAGTTTCTGGTCTACAAAAGCTATTGACCCGCGGTCTGAAGCAGTTTGAATGACCCCGTGATACGCTCTAAATCGGCATGGTATTTCAATTTGCGTTCTTCGTTGCGGGTCCAAACACAAGCCTCAATGTACTTATTCCCGTTTTCAGTAAAAATCAGGCTGTAGAAAATTCTTTCACCCTGCATCAATCCTGAAATTTCTGCCTTGATAGCCTGATGCCCGGTAATAGCTACACTGGAGGAGTCATCAGTACTGTAGTCTGTTAGCGATTTCTTGATGATATCCGTTTGTTTCTTGTAGAAATCGGAGAGCGTTCCTTGCTTATCTTCCGAAAAACCTACTACGTAAATATTTCTGAACCGATTCGCATATTGTAATGACGCGCCTGGTTTTAAATTATCCTGTTTGTCTAGCCAGCTGGGTAACTCCATCGTATAAAGGTTTTCACCATTTACTGTTTCCCAGCTATTACTGTATTTACAACCGCTTAGTGACAATAATATCGCGGTGAAAGCAAGTATTCTCAACATTTATTTTTTCAGATTTTTTAGTTCATCCTGTTCCAGTTGCGCGCGCAAGGTCTTGGCGCGCAAATCTGGTCCATCAGGACTCCAGCCAGGAGGCATAAACAAGTATTTCATTTTATTGTTCCAGCCCTTTGCATTCTTTACATCATGCCACAAGTCGATAAACTCATGAGAAGCGATTTTAAAGGGATTGTTGGTGTGAATGTTCTTCGTGATACCGTATGCAGGGTGCTCATCTTCGCGTTCTTCTGTAAACGTACCAAAGAGCCGATCCCAAATAATCAGAATGCCGGCGTGGTTGCGGTCGAGATATCGGATGTTAGAAGCATGATGTACCCGGTGATGCGACGGGGTGTTGAATATTGCTTCCATCCAGGAAGGAAATCGGTGAATTAATTCAGTATGCACCCAAAATTGATAGATCAATGAAAATGAAATCATCATCAAAATCATCAACGGCGGGAACCCCATGAGTGGTAACCATAACCACCAAATGTATTTGTAAATCAACTCGGCCCAACTTTGCCGCAGTGCAATGGCCAGATTCATAGATTGGGCTGAATGGTGGTTTACATGTGCCGCCCACAAAATCCGAATTTCATGGCTCAGGCGGTGGTGCCAATAAAAAGTAAAATCATCAGCAATAAAAATCAGTACCCAGGTATACCAATGCCAACCCAAATCAAAGAGGCGGAAATTGGATAATATAGTGAAAACACCATAGGCTAAACCCTTCATCAACACGTTTATAGCTACTGATCCCAATCCCATTGCAATTGATGACCAGGCTTCTCCACTGTTATATAAATTTCGGTGTTCCCTATAGTTGATATATAATTCTATACCTATCAACAGCAGGAATACCGGTATGGCATAGACTACCGGATCGCTTTCAATGGGAACCAGTTTATACATGGTGCTAAATTAAATGTTCTTGGAGAAACAGAACTTGTTATTTTCAGACTGAATTTCAAGGTCATGATAAGAAGTTTATTTTTTTCAGCTTTAACGTTCTGCGGGTTATGGGTAAAGGCGCAGTGCCCAACAGGTTATGCCAATCTGGAAATCAAAATTGTTCCTGATAACTACCCTGCTGAAACGCATTGGTCGGTAAGGAATGCCCAAACCGGAGCGTTGATTGATACCGGTAATGTTATAGGAGATACCTTGTGCGTGCCAACCACTGCTTGCATGGTTTTTACCATATTCGACGATTTCGGTGATGGTATTTGCTGTACTTACGGAAGCGGAAGTTATCAGGTAAAATACGCCGGTAACGTCATTGCTACCGGAGGAAGTTTCCAGCACTTCGACCGAGTTTATTTTAATTGTCCGCAGGGAACTGATTGCAGCAACACACTTTCAGCAATCGAGGGCGTTCAAGTGGCGCCGTTCCGCGATGCCTGGTATTACTTCATTACTGATTCAGCAGGTATGTGGGAGTTCAGTACCTGTTCTCTGGGTAATGCCTGTGATACGCGATTGTATATCTATGACCGTTGTCATGGTGCTACAATAGATGATTCCAATATGGGTACGATGTATTTTAGCGACAACTCCAATACCTGTAGCGATTCTACTCAGGCTGTTATTACAGCTGCATTACCTGCCCACGATACTTTGTTCATTCGGGTTGGCGATGCTGGAACGAGTTGTTCCAGTATTATCGCATGGCGGATTCGTTATAACGGTCCAATCAGAGGTTGTATGGATCCGGCTGCATGTAATTACAATCCCAATGCAACAGTTTCGGATACGAGTTGTATTTATCCACCCAATGCCATTTGTCATGCACCGGATTTAGAAGTAGTAGGGCCTGATATCAGTAACACCATTCATCTGGATTCCATCAACTATGCCACTGGCTGCTATGTACCGGAAGGGTGCCTGCAAGGTTATGGCATGCGCTATATTTTGCGGTTTGATACCCATATCAAGAACGTAGGAGATCAGGATTATTTCATCGGTGTGCCGAGCGCTTCTAATCCACAATTTACCTGGGATCCTTGTCATGGTCACTGGCATTATGTTGGCTACGCTGAATACCTCGTTTTTAATGCGTTGAACCAACAGATGCAGGTGGGATATAAAAACGGTTTTTGCGTGTTGGATTTAGAGTGTTCGGGTGGAGGAACGGCAAAATTTGGCTGTTCAAACATGGGTATTACTGCAGGTTGCGGCGATATTTACAATGCTTCGCTGGCTTGCCAATGGGTTGATATCACCAATCTGGATACTGGTCAATATACGATGGTGGTTCGCGTTAATTGGGATCGCTCCCCGGATGCGCTGGGTCATTATGAACGGTCTTACTTTAACAACTGGGCGCAATTGTGTTTTCGGTTGTCTCGCGATGCACAGGGCAATCGGGTATTTACAAAATTGACGAGTTGTCCGCTCTTCACCGATTGTGCCGGAGATACTTTTGGGTCCCATCAATACGACTGTAATCACGCTTGTGGAGGTACTGCCATTCGCGGTGATTTAAATACGAATGCCGTAAGCGATTCTGTTGATATTGATTTGTACTTGCAAGGGCTGGTGGATGAAACCATTCCTTACACACCTTGTAATGATTTGAATGGTGATAGCACCATAACCCTAACCGATGCGCATCGTTTGAACGAATGCCGTCGCTACCAAAATGGAACGTTAGTGCATGTTTCTCCAAGCCATCCGCATTGTGATTTCCCACGCAACATCAGCAACATCTATGATACCGTAACGTTGAGTATTGGCAATATCAATGTAAGTCAACAGTATTTTGAGGTGCTGGTGAAGAATCCGCATTCGCGATTGCTGGGCTATGAATTTAAGATTAAAGGCGCTGCCATTAATCATATTCAGAATCTATGGCCAGCTTTTGCCACTGATACCAGATGGAGCGCATTAGGTCATATTGATGGTTTGGCTAGAACAGAGTTGCCACTGCAAAGAAATACCAGCGCTCTGCCATTCCTAAGGGTATATTACGATACCTTGACGGATTCCAATATCTGTATCTCGCGAATCTATGCGTTGATTAATGAGAATTACGAAGAGTGTGTACGGAAAATTGGAAATGGCTGTTTCGCACATCCCATGGATACGATTAATCTGTTAGATACGATTGCGGTTCGGGTAGTTCAGGTTGATTATGATACCACTATTTACCGGCAAACCAAACATGTTATTGTAACATGGCAGGGCAATACCAGCAATATCACTAACGATACATTGGTAATCCATAACACAACAGTTCATGCAGATACCACATACTATCCGGTTCAGCAGGTTCATCGTGATTGGACTGTTGTTCGTCACCAACCATTCTGGATGATTAGTTACTTACCTTCTATACAGCGTGTTGCTATAAGAGATACGGTTACGGTTTACGATACCGTTTATGCCTACGCGCATGATACCGTTGATTGTCATCATATCCTACAACATCAAGATTCCTTAAAAGAACATATCACCATCACATCCTGGCACCATGGAAGCGAAGTAACGGTTGAGGTTTCGCGTGATTCCAGTTGGACGCTTCATACAACGAGCGCCGTGGTAAATCACTATAGAATTGATTTTAGTCTGCCCGTACATCCGTTGGTATTGCGGGATACTTTGCAACATTGTGATACGGTTCACCATGTCCAAATTACAACAATCAGAGATACCACATGGGCCACCGATACAGTATATGCTGGAATTACAAGCATTGGCGATAAGCTGGGATTGAAGATTGTTCCCAACCCAAATAACGGCAGATTTGAAATTTACCTTACTGAAGCACTCAAATTACAGCAAGTACAATTGTTTTCTACCTTGGGTCAGGTTGTGTTTATTCATGGATGGTCGTACCGGGGGGCACGAATCGCCATTGATGCCGGTGTGTTACCTGAAGGAATATATACGTTGCGATTGAATACGAACAAAGGCGTGATAACAACACAGGTGATGGTGCAATAGCCAAAACTACTGCTGCCAGATTTCCCAGTTTTTTTCAGCCTGGGCGTGTAGCATCGTGAGGCCATTACAAATGGTGGCGCCTTGTTCTTTTCCTTTGGAAAGAAAGGGTGTTTCTTCCGGATTGTATATCAGATCAAACAACACATGTTGGCTACCCAACTCGTGATAAGGTAAATCAGGAAGGGTAGTTGAGGGCCACATGCCCAATGGCGTAGTATTTATCAATAGCTGGTATTCGTGTAATACTTCAGGCGTGATTTCCTGATAGGTAAACCATTCTGCTTTTTTTCTTCTTGAAACAAAATGGTAAGGGATATCCAGCTGCTCTAACCCGCGGGCCACTGCTTTGGATGAGCCGCCGGTTCCCAATATCAACGCTTTGGGTTTGCGCTGTTCGATACACTGTAACAAGGCGCTGACAAATCCATGAACATCGGTGTTATAGCCGCAACGCTTACCGTTGGTGATTTTAACGCAATTTACTGCCCCGATAGCCTCTGCTTCAGGATCTATTTCGTCCAGATATTCTAAAACAGATTCTTTATACGGAATAGTTACATTGAATCCATTGAGCGGATGTTCCGCTAGCAAAGGCATCAATTCTTCAATGCTCTCCAGAGGGAAATTATGATAATCAGCCTCAATGTTTTCAGATGAAAATTTCTGCTGGAAATACCGTTTTGAAAATGAATGTTCCAGAGGAAATCCAATGAGACCATAATGTTGCATGAACTAGTTTTTACTCATTCTACTTTTAATAATGCCTATCACCATAGGCATTACAGAAATACCGATAATGAGAAAAACGACTTTTTCAAAGTTTTGTTTCACGAAAGTATTTTGGCCCAGGGCATAGCCCAATGAGGTAATGCCGATAACCCAAATGAGCGCGCCTATAATGCAATTCAATAAATACTTCGTATAGGTCATGCTTCCCGCACCTGCTACAAAGGGTGCTACCGTGCGTACTATTGGCACAAATCGCGCCATGATTACGGCTTTACCTCCGTGTCGCTCGTAAAATTCATGGGTTTGATCGATATATTCTTTCTTAAAAAAAAGAATGCGTTCTCTTGATTTAATCAAATCCCCAAAGAACTTTCCTACAAAGTAATTGACATTATCGCCCAGTAAGGCGGCTGTGATAAGCAGTGGAATAAGTATCCCTATATTCAATTCACCGGTTGAGGCTGCCAAGGCGCCGGCTGCAAAGAGGAGGGAGTCTCCAGGCAATAGCGGCATAACTATTAAGCCGGTTTCGGTGAAAATGATGGCAAATAGCAATAAATAAATAGCCTCATGGTGTTGCGCAACGAAGTTCGAAAGAAAAAGGAGGGGGTCTTTTAGTAATCCTGCAAAATCAAACATGGGCGCGAAGGTAAAATTTAGATTTAACCTTCTATATTCGCCTAAAGCTTTCGCTTGTGATTTACGACCCCGGTAAGGAAATCCCCGGACAGCCAGATTATTGGCAAACTATCCGCTTCATCTATCAGCATCTTCCTTTTCATATTTCAGAAGACGAAGCCTATGTGATTACCAATTTGTTTGTTGAACGATGGGATGAGTTACAAGGCCAAACGGTATATGAGCAGGAAATAAAGGATCATGTGTACCGGCAATGCCGTGAACGTGTGATGCTTTTCCTTTCGGAACAACAAATCAAGGAGGTAGTTGGCTTGATCTTATCTTACTTGCGCAGTGTTGATCAATACCGTTGAAGTTTATTTCTGTGGAATAACTAAATCCAACGCGTTATTTGATGCTTTCTGAGCATCCAGGTTAATCACCGTTGCAGCGCTTTCTGCAGTACCTTTGCGGGCCACCAATTTGTAGGCTCCGGTACTGGCTCGTGACATATCAAAATAGTAAGCGCCATCTGCTTTCAGGTAAAATGTTTTTTGCTCCGAACCATCTTCCTTAGATAGAAAAACAATGCCTTCTGATGCTGCCAAACGCTTGCCACCTTTTTCCGTAAAAACCTTTCCCTTAACGGTGAACGGTTTGGCAGGAGCTTCAGCGTAGCCCTCGCTGGCCGGTACCGGTTTGGCACGTACTTCTTTTTTAACCGGCTTCGCTTCGGCAGATTTTACAGATGCCTTTGCCATAACGGGTTCATCTTTTTTATCGTTTGCGGGAGGTGTTGTTTCTGAGGTAGTTTTTGCCGGAGCCTCTGATTTGGTTGAGGTTACGGTACGCTTCACTTTTTCTTTTTCAGTGGGTTTATATTCCTTACCGTTCCGCTTCTCCTTGATGATGGCTACAGAATCTTTCTTTAACTCTGAAAATTTCAGTTCGTCAATAACCTTGAATTCTGTCCGTCTATTCATCGCACGGCCGGTTGGATTATCACTGCCATCTGCATTGGTATTCGGAGCTAAAGGTTGTGAACCGCCATAGGCTTTAACAACAAAGCGCTCAGGTCGCATTTTCCGCTCATAAATAAAGTAGTTAATAACCGATTCACTTCTGCGTTTAGCCAATTGCCCGTTGTAGGAATCCTTACCCTTGCCATCGGTATGGCCGCCAACTTCTACTACATATTGCGGATTCTGTGTCAGGAACTCATCAATATGTTTTAGAGAATCGCGCGCATCTTCCCGTAATTTCGATTTATCGTAATCATAGAAAATGCGACCTACGATGCGACCCATAATTGGCTCTTCCTTGCGCTTTAAAAACAAATCGAACTGGAATGTATCTGTTTCGGTTTTACCATCAGTGGTAAACGGTAACACTGATTCACGGAAGCCATCTTTTCTGGAAACCAGCTTATAACCGCGCTCTGGCTCCAAATCAAAGAAATAACGACCGCTGATCAGATTGTAAGAATTCAACTCAATACCATTTCTGTCGTCGTACAGGGTAACCAAACCCTGATCGGCTATCTGGCGGTTTTCATTCACTTCGTGATATACTGCACCGCGTACCGCTAAGAATACCTTGGTAGTATGTACTGCATAGATATCGTCGCAGCAGGTTTCGCTCTTGGTGCCAAATCCACCGGCGCGATTAGAAACAACAAAGCCTTGTGTATTCTTATCGTTAATGCTGAAAAACACATCATCAGCGCTTGAATTCACCGGCATGCCCATGTTTTCCGGCTCGGTCCATTCGCCGCCGTTATCAAATGATGTTTTGAATACATCCTGTCCGCCAATGGTAATCCAGCCATTGCTACTGAAATACAAGGTGTTTGTTTTAGGCTCGAAGAATGGCGATTGTTCATCACCTTTAGAATTAATTTGCGGGCCGACAGAGCGCGGTTTTCCCAACGAACCATCAGCATTAATTTTCGAATAGAAGATATCCAAACCTTTCCCCGGATTACGGTCGCTTACAAAGTATACCACATCCTCGCCGTCTTTGTTCTTTCCTACAGCCGGCTGGGTATTGCTATAAAGCGGATCGTTCACCGTACCGGCAGAAATGCCTTTTTCCCAACTGCCATTAACTAGGTTGCTGCGCATCAGCATGCATTTCATTTTTGCCGTTTCGTCTTGAGCGCAGGCGGTGTAGTACATCGTATTTCCGTCGGTAGTAAACGTAGGATCACCAGTATGCACCTTGGCACCATTGATATTTTCATTTAAGGCTGTGGCAGCCAACCAGTTTTTACCGTCGGCTTTGCTCTCATAAATTTTAGAGAAAGAGGACAATTTCATTTTACCTTTCTCCTCTACATACGTTTCTTCCTTCAATGCTCCGAAATACAATGAGCCATGATGTTCAATTGGCGAGAAATCAGCCAGAGGCTGATTGATGTTTTCGTTCAGATGCATTACTTTATAGGCAGGCTTTGGAACACTGTCGCGGTACCGGATGCCCAGGCGGGCGCCTTCAGCTTCGCGCGTAGCGCGCTTTTTCAGTTCTGCACTGGCTTCATCGTCTTTGGCCAGTTTTTTATAAGCATTAAAGTTGGCAATAGCATCTTCATATTGCCCCAAATACTTCTGTGTTAAAGCGTATTGGAAGATATATTCCGGGTGCTTGTGTTTAGCAGTATCTGCATCAACCAGCAGTTTATACCATTTGTTAGACGATTTATAATCGCGCAACTGAAGTTCAGCAGCAGAAAGTGTTTGCGGGAAATAGGCCTTTTTAGGCTTTTTCATAGCACCTGCTTCCAGGTAGCTGATGGCCGTTTCTATATTGCCCTTTTTGATTTGCTTTTTGGCAACTTTACGGTCTTTACGCCAGCTTATTTTGGCAGGATCGGGGAGGGCTGTCTTCTTGGAATTGTCCTGAGCCATGGCGCCTTCGGTGATGAACATAGCAGCCAGAAGGGCCAGGGGTAGTACGGTATTATTTCGCATACTTTTCTGAATAACCTTGTTTTATGATTGGCGCGAAGGTAGTAAGTGCCTGATAATATCAAAGGACGAAAAGGCGCTTAAATTGCTTACTTTCGGGGTATGGAAAAAGAAGAATACGACCAATTACTGGAGGACGGACGGAAAAACCTGGAAGATTTGAAAGTAACGCTGGGGAAATTAGCTGAAACAGCGCTGAAAGTGGCCACCAATAAGGCTGGCGAACTGGAAGCCATGGCTAACGATGCCAAGGATAAAGTGCAACAGGCGGCAGGTTCGGATGAAATGAAGCAGCTAGAGGAGAAAGGTCGTCAGGCAATTGTAGAAACAGAAACGGCCATTAATGCGGCTGCCGAGAAATTAGCCGAAACGGCGCGGCTAATAGCGGAACGATTTGGACATTCGGTTACGAAGAAAAGTGATTGATTTTGACTGGAAGATTTTGGATAATGGCGCTGTTGCCGTTGATTTATTGCAGCGGCTGCAAAAATGATTTGGATGAAGCCCGCCTGGTGACCTCAAGATCAAACGTGAATATTGAGCACGGAAAGGATATCGAAATACGTTATTCCGACCACGGGCTGACGAAGATTAAGGCGTTTGCTAAAACAGCCACACGCTTCAATACAGAACAACCCTACATGGAATTTGCCGATGGGGTGAAAATATATTTCTACGATGCGCAGAATCAGGTGCAGAGCGTGATGACGGCCAACTATGCCTCAGCGGTTGAAAATTCAAGTTTGATGACCGCAAGAAAGAACGTAGAGGTTATCAATGAAAAGGGTGAGAAACTAAATACGGAGGAGTTAATCTGGGATGAGAAAAAGAAAATCATTTACAGCAATGCCTTTGTGAAAATCACCACTGCTGATGAAATTATTTTTGGTAATGGGATGACGGCTGATGAGACTTTTACGAATTACACCATCCGTAAAATTTCAGGACGTGTAAAGGTGAAAGCAGAGGTAGATTAGCGTTTCGGTACACCACAGAATTGGCCACCGGTGATCACGCGCTCCTGAGTTGAATCTGATGTATTCACACAGCGTGCGGCAAACAATCCGGCTAGTTCATTGCCTGAGCCATAAATATTCACGAATCCGTCTATGCCCTGAAATACTACTGCACCATTTTTGGCGGTATCAACAAAACTGATTTGAGCTTGTGAGCCTATTCGGTAGGTGCCTGTTTGCAACGAGGGTAAGGTGATTTGACCATAGGCTAAATCGTAACTGCTTCCCTTTTGGTAGAAGGCAATGGTTTGCGTACCGGCAATTGCGTACATCGTATCTGATTGCAACTGGCTGCCATTCAGCAGGTATTTTGCAAACTGCCCTGAACAGGTAGGCTCTTTCTTACAGCCGAATAAAGTTAACAACAACAACACTGAAAAAACAGCACAACGAACCAACATGATGTATAATTATAGTGGCAAATAATAAAAAATCAGGCGTTTCGTAAAAAATTCTTTCATTTGAAGTGAGAAGAATCCCGATTATGAAGCATTTCTGTGTAGCTATGGCGCTTGTCATGCTGCTGGCGGCCTGCGAAAAGGGCAATATCGTGCCAAAAGGAACTGTATTATCTATTAAGTATAAAACCACGCTTTATCCGGCATATACCACGGCCTTAGACAGTAATCCGGCGTGTATGATTGATTTTGACGAGGGGCGTGTGTACAACGTTCAGGAAGCCAAGGATAGTTTCGCTAATATCGACATGATTGTTGCGGTGAATACCCTAACTAAGGAGGTATACTTGTTTTCACCAAAGGTTTATGATGGTGCGCCTGGTTTACCAACCAGTTTTTCCAAAGTTGATTTTCACGCTAATTTTTGGACTTTCTACGATAGCACTAAGTATAGCGTTCCAAGTTCGTTACACAAATCACTGACTTTTGATGATGTAGGAAACATTCAGGATTTGAACAATTTTATTTCCGATCAGGTGATGAATAGTTACAGCCGGAAGCTGGATGCTTCTCCGGCTGGTAAAACTTACTGTTTTACTACAGGCAAGGGTAAGCAAGGTGTTTTGAGAATTGATCAGCTGATTAACGGGCCGAAAGGCTATTTGAATATCAGCGTTTTTGTAGAGCGGTAGCGCTCGCTATTTTATCCTTTACGTGCTTCTTTAAAAGGTAACAGCGCCGAGCAGCAGGGGGCGAAGCGGTAGCCCACAGCCGCCCTCAGGCGGCGAGGACTACAAGCGTAGCACCCGGCCCGCGTAGCCATAGGCGAAGCGGGGCTGCCACCATCAATGCATCCCGTTTTTTTTCTGTTCCAGAAAATCCTGAAGGATAATGGTAGCGCTGATTTGATCAATCATGGATTTGTTTTCCCGCGCGCTCTTTTTCAAGCCACTCATTGCGATGGTGCGGCTGGCTAATTTTGAACTGAATCTTTCATCGGCCAGCACCACCGGAATATCGGGCAGTTGCCGCTCTAACTCTTTTTTGAATTTTTCCAGTAGTGGAATCACGGTATTTTGCTGGTGACCATAGTTAAAAGGATAACCCAAAACCAAGGTTTCTACGGGTTCTTTGGCGCAGTAGTTTTTAATAAAAGCCAGCACCTGCTTGGTTTCAATAGTTGCTAACGAAGTGGCAATTAACTGCTGTGAATCGGTAACGGCCAGGCCGGTTCTTTTAGCGCCAAAATCAATGGCCATGAGTCGCTTCATGGTTCAATCACATTGGCGTGAATCAACAGTTGATGTTTCGATGGTTGCGTGTTAGCGGTTACCGTAACAGTTTTCAGTTGTTTCCCTAATTTATCGGTAGCATCAAACTGTACTTTTATCTCGGCGGTTTGTCCGGGTTTAATGGGTTCTTCAGGCCAGGTTGGCACTGTGCAGCCGCAAGAGCCCAAGGCTTCGCTGATGATCAAATCATTTTTGCCGGTGTTGGTAAATTGGAATGTCGTTTTGTACGTACCACCTTCTTTAATGGTGCCGAAATCGTGATCGGTACGCGCGAAGGTGATGGCTGTAGGCGGACCTTTGGGAATTTCTTCTTCCTCGATGTTTTGCACGGTTACTTTATGGTCGAACGGACTGGCCTGATAAGCCGCCGGCTCAATGTCTTCTTGTAATTGAACTGACTTTACAATCTGAAGCACTTCTTTATGGTGTTTATAATCGAAGTAAAAGTTGACGCCCATGCCGGCAACCAGCGCGATTAACAAAACGGTGTTCACGTATTTCATTGCCACGAAATTAAAATTTCCTACTTTGCCGCACATGGCTGTGGTATTATTTGATCTGCTAAAAAATCGTAAAGAATTATTGCCGCTCACCCATACGCGGCCCGTGGCTGATTGCCGTTGGGGCATCACTTCGCTGCGCGAGAAGTGGGAGCGGCAAAGTGGCGCGTCTACCTTGACACTAAGTGAGGGTTATTTATCAGGCAAGTTTCCTTTCCCTTCGTCTGCCGAAAAGCACGTTTATGTGAATGGCAGTGTATGGCCGGATGCTGCGCTGTGGCAGGCTATTGAGGCGTTGCCAGAGGATACGCTACTGGTGCACGAGCGCTTGCCAGTGGCATTTATCAGCGCCCGTCGGCAATTAAATTTCGACAATCTGGAAGCGCTGGCACACGGCTTTGCCCAGCAGGAATACCGTGGTTCACTGAAGCGGTTGCAACAGGTACATCAGTTATTCAGTGAGAACGGATGGGCCATTCGCGCCGATATGGAAAGTTTGACGGAGGGCAGGAAATCTGCGCCTTTATCGGACAGCAATCGGGTGATTGGCGATGCTTCCTTGATTTTTGTGGAGCCGGGCGCGGTAGCAGAAGGGGCTATTTTTAATACGAAGAGTGGCCCCATTTATTTAGGTGCGGAATCGGAAGTGATGGAAGGCAGTATGATACGCGGGCCCTTTGCACTGTGCGATCACGGCGGCGTAAAAATGGGTGCCAAGATTTATGGGCCTACCACCATTGGGCCACATTGTAAGGTAGGCGGCGAAATCAGCAACAGTGTGTTGTTTGGTTACAGCAATAAAGGTCATGATGGTTTTATTGGGAATACCGTGATAGGTGAGTGGTGTAATTTGGGTGCCGATACCAACACCTCCAATTTAAAAAACAATTATGGCGATGTGGATGTGTGGAGTTATGTTGATGGCGGCTACCGCGAAACGGGATTGCAGTTTCACGGGATGATTATGGGCGATCACGCCAAAAGTGGCATCAATACCATGTTCAACACCGGAACGGTAGTTGGGGTGAGCGCGAATGTTTTCGGGGGTGATTTTCCGCCGAAGTTTATACCCGGATTTAGTTGGGGAGGAGCGAAGTGGTTGCGCACTTTCCAGTTTGAAAAGGCGCTGGAAGTAGCCCAGCGCATGATGGAGCGCCGTGGTTTGGTTTTGTCAGACGGCGAGATAGCGATTTTAAAAGAAGTTTATGAGCGCGAAGCGCAGTACAGAAAGTAATTTATGAAACGAAGAAAGATTGCAGCCGGTAACTGGAAAATGAATTTGCGCAGGAATGAAGCGCTTCAGTTGGCTATGGCTTTACGGGACACCGAGGCCCAGGCTGAAGTGATTTTATTTCCTCCCTTTGTGTATCTCACCGAGTTGATTGCTGCCACAGTGGGGAAGCCCATTCAATACGGCGCGCAGAATTTATGCGATCGGGAGAACGGTGCTTTTACAGGAGAAATTTCGGCGCCTATGTTACAATCAATTGGGGTTAGTCATGTTTTGATTGGGCATAGTGAACGCCGGCAATATTTTCATGAGGACCATGAATTGCTGAAGACGAAATTGCAAGTGGCGATGAGTTACGGCCTACATCCGGTTTTTTGTTGTGGCGAACCGCGCGAGGTTCGTTTGGCTGAACAGCAGGAAAATTATGTGATGAAGCAGTTGGAAGAAAGTTTGTTTGCATTAAGTGAAGAGGCGATGCAGCAAGTGGTGATTGCCTATGAGCCGGTTTGGGCAATCGGTACCGGTTTAACGGCCACGCCCGGGCAGGCGCAGGAAATGCACGCCTTCATTCGCAAGCAATTGAACTGGCGCTACGGTGCTGATGTTGCCCAACAAGTGCGCATTTTATACGGCGGCAGCGTTACTGCCGGCAATGCGGCGGCGTTGTTTACGCAGCCCGATGTAGATGGCGGTTTGGTTGGCGGCGCCTCCCTTAAAGCAGAGGATTTTACAGCAATTATTCACGCAGCATCATGAGGTATATCAGTTATGAATTTGCCACCTCAGATGAGGCCGCACGGCAGTTATTGATTGGCGTTCTGGCAGAAGTGGGTTTTGATAGTTTTGAAGAGCGTACCGGGATATTGGCTGCGTTTGTTGCAGCAGATGCGGAACGGCCAACGGTTATAGCAGAAGCGTTGCAGCAATACGGATTAGCGGAAGTTCCGGTGAGGAAAGAAGTGATGGAGCAGCAAAACTGGAATGCCACCTGGGAAAGTCAGTTTCAACCGGTGATGATAGCTGGCCGGGTTGGCATCAGAGCGCCTTTTCACCAGCCGCTGGGTGCTGAATATGAGTTAGTGATTGAGCCGAAGATGTCGTTTGGCACCGGGCATCACGCCACCACCGCGTTAATGGTTGAAGCCATGTTGGATGTTCCGATGCAGGGCGCTTCGGTGCTTGATTTTGGCAGTGGCACCGGGGTGTTGGCCATTTTGGCGGCAAAGCTTGGCGTAAAGCGCGCCGTGGCTATTGATCATGAGGAATGGGCAGCAGAAAATGCGCGCGAGAATGCGGAGCGGAATGATGTCGCTGCGCCAATTGAAGTCATTTTAGGCGATGATAATTTTACCTGGAATGAAACATTTGACCATGTTTTTGCGAATGTGAACCGGCGGGTGATTCTTCCAAATCTTAATAATTGGGAAAAATTATTGCGTTCTGGAGGACATTTGTTACTAAGTGGTATTTTAACTGCAGATGAAGCCGATGTGCTGGAAGCGGCTACAGCGGCGGGATTTCGGCCGCAGCGCGTGTTGAGGAAGGACGGTTGGATTATGATTGAAGTAAAAAAAGATAAACAGGGATGAAGCGTTTAATTAGTATTTCACTTTTAGCCATTGCGGTTTGTTTTCAGGTAAAGGCGCAACTGCCGCCGGTTTTTCCAACTGAAAGGGATAAGTTCCCCAAGGCGTTGGAAGAGTATTTGCGCAGCACGCACATGGAAAATGCGATGAAGGCGGCCGATGATTTTGCTGCTGCGGTTAAAAGTGCCGCCATCACTGATGGTATGTTACAGCAGATGGCGGCTACGGCCAATGTGATGTCGCAGCGACAAATGACGCCCAATCCGTACTTCACCGCTTTTGTGAATGCTGCTGTCGGGTTTGGAAAGAACAAGGTGAGTGCAGAACAGTTTGCCAATTGGAGTAAGGTAGCGCAGGAATTGGCGGTAAACCAACGAAAGGGCGACAATAAGGACTATCAGAAGTTTATGGAGTTTTCGGTAGCCTTTGCCAATAAAGGCGCCATGTATGCCACTTCCAGTAAAATGTGGCTTTCTGATTCTAAAAACTACACCTTGGTTTATGAGGGAGGAAAAGCCCTGCTGCGCTATCCCTCAAACATGAATTTGTACGGCTATACCAGTAGCGATACGCTGGTGATTAAAGAAACGCGCGGCGATTTTTCGCCGGCAGAAAATAAATGGATAGGACGTTTTGGTAAGCTCGACTGGGCCAGAAATAAATTGCCTGCTTCTTCTGTTTATGCGTTAGTAAAATCTGACTACAATATTAACTACGATAATTTCCAGTTTTCTATTGATACCGTAGAATTTTATTACAAAGATTTTTTCCCTACGCCGCTTTCCGGCAGGTACACTAATAAGTTTGTAGCTGATGGCGATTCAACTTCTTCCTATCCGCGTTTTGACTCCAGAGGTGATGCCATTACCTTGAAGGATGTGGTGCCGCATTGTTCGTTTACCGGCAACTTTGGATTGTGGGGCAATAAAGTGATGGGTTATGGTACGCCGGAATCGAAAGCAACAGTGACCTTCTTTAAGAGCGACAAATCAAAGGTGATTAATGCACGCTCACTCAATTTTTCCATCAAAAAAGGGGAAGAAATTAGTTCGCCTAAGGCGGAAGTCATTTTGTTCAACAGTAATGACACCATTTATCATCCCGAATTAATTCTGACGTACAAAGCCCGAAATAATGAAGTGCGCCTGCTTCGGGGTGAATCGGGAATTTCAAAATCGAAGTTTTTCGATTCTTATCATAACTATGAATTTGATGTTGATGCCATTTTCTGGAATCTGGATTCACCGCGTATGCAATTGCGCACCCTGAATGGTGTTGGGCAGGTGGGCTCAAACTTTGAGTCGAATAATTTCTTCGATAAAGAGCGTATCAGAAAAGTTCAGGGCGTGGGTTCTTATGAACCATTATCGATTATCAAACGGCAGTATGAAAAAACCGGTAGCCGGGAACTGAATTCTACCGATTTAGCGAAAGCTATTGATCCTCATTTGACAGAAGAACAGTGCAAATCGCTGTATTATCAATTGGTTCAGGATGGATTCATTTTGTATGATGAACCTACGGGAATTGTAACCATGCGCGATAAAGTGTTGAACTATGTGATGTCAAATGCCAAGAAGATTGATTACGATATTCTGCATTTGAAATCAATTCCAAAAGATGGAGTAGATTATATCAATCTCAGTCAAAATGCAGTGGAGCTGAAGGGCGTGAAAGTTATTCCAATTAGCGATACGGCAGGCGTGGTAGCGTTTCCAAACAACAACAGTGTAAAGTTGATGAAAGACCGCGATATGGAATTTGATGGCGTCATTTATGGCGGCCGATTAGATTTCTTCGGAAAGAATTACAAGTTTGATTATTCGCCTTTTACCTTCGATTTTACCAACCTCGACTCGCTGCGGATTAATATTCCGCTTGAAGGTAAGTACGATGAATATGGGCAGCCTAAACTGGCCACGCTGAATACCAATATCGAAGGTGTGAAAGGGTTGCTGGAGGTGGATGCGCCGATTAATAAATCGGGCAGAAGCAGGCTATTGCAGTTCCCTAAACTGACTAGTCGCGAAAAGTCGTATGCCACCTATGAAGACCCGCATATTGGCGGCGGTGCTTATAAGCGCAAGGATTTTTATTTCGAATTAGAACCATTTAAGTTAGACAGTTTGAACGCGTTTACGCCTTCGGTAATTAACTGGAAAGGAAAGTTTGTTTCAGGGGGCATCTTTCCCGATATTCCGCAGAAGTTGCATATCATGCCTGATTTGTCGCTGGGTTTTGAAATCACCAGCGATCCCGCCGGGCTGGCATTATATGGTACGAATGGAAATTACACCGGCGACATCAAGTTGAATCACGACGGACTTTCTGGTTCGGGGCATATCAAGCACCTTACGGCTGATTTCGATGCTAAGGGCATTCAGTTTTTCCCGGATAGTTTGAAAGCCGTGGCAGATACCTTTCACATTGCCAAAACTTACGACGGAGTCAAGACACCCGAAGTTTCCAGTGCCGGAAATACTATATTCTGGAAAACAAAGCGAGACAGCATGATGATTTATGGCGTGAAAGACAAGGCCTTCTCGCTATATGAAAATCAAACGGAATTTAAAGGGAATATGGTATTAACCAGCGGCGGATTGAAAGGCGGCGGCTCGCTGGATTCAAAAGAAGCCTTAGTGAATTCCAAGGAATTTAATTTCAAGACGGAAGTGATGACAGCCGATACGGCAGAAATGAATATCAAATCTACTTCTGGTGATAAGGTCACTTTTAAAACGCCTAACGTTAAAGCCTATATCGACTTTAAAACGCACATCGGCGATTTCAAATCCAATTTGCCCAATGTGCCCACCGATTTTGCTTACAACAATTTCCAAACAAACATCAAGGAATTCAAGTGGTACATGGAACAGAAAATCCTGGATTTCAAAGCGCCTCCAGGTCCTGGAGAAGAGTTTGTAAGTACCCGCGCCGCACAGCTTGGCTTAAAGTTTTTGGGCAAGCGCGCCACCTATAATCTGCAAACGGCGGTGTTGCGGGTAGAACAAGTGCCTTATATTTTAGTGGCTGATGCGAAAGTGATTCCCGATAGCGGCGTGGTTACCATTCAGGGTGAAGCCAGGTTGGATGAGTTGAAGAAAGCCACCATCGTAGTAGATACCATCACGGCAAAACATAAATTAGAGAACTGTAACGTGAATATCATCAGCAAAGCTGAATTGAAAGGCAGCGGCACCTACAAGTTTTCAACCAAGGATCACAAAGATCAACTCATTCAATTCGATAATATCAGCTGTCAGCGCGAGAGTTTTGAGGATAAAAACAAAAACAAGTTTACCGATTGGAGTTTAGTGGCCAAGGGAGCACCAGTTGATTCCGACAAATTCTACATCTACCCTAATGTGACCTACCGAGGTGATGTAACGTTGTTTGGTCGCAACCGCGACCTGTTCATGAAGGGCGCAGCCCAACTTCATTTTAATAATCCGAATGCCGTTACCAGCGATTTCCGTATTGCGGAAGATGTGAATCCAGATACCTTATTCCTGCATTACGACTCGCTCACGCGCAATGCCGATAATAACAAAGTGGCCGCCGGTATTTTGGTCAATCGCTCGCAGGAAACCCCCGGCGCTTATGTGACGCTATTGGCACCGATGCAGAATTTTAATGACCCGCATATTCTGCGTACCGCCGGGGTGGTGATGCAGCATCCTAAAACTGGCGAATACCTTTTCGGTGATGAAGAAAAACTAAAGGGCGGCTCACTGCGCGGCACCGTGCTCCGCTACAACGATGCTAAAGGAACGTTTAAGGGCGAAGGATTAATGAGCCTGGGCGCCGATTTCGGGCTGCTGAAATCATTCGCCGCCGGAACAGTAGAAGGCGATCTGAATACCAAGAACATGTTGTTTAACATGACTTTCGGTATTGATATCCGCATCGACAATAAGGCGTTTGATGAGAAGTTGCAGACCATCATGTTTAACGACAATACGGATCTTTCCGACATCAACTATGAAACCGATCGGTTTAAGATGATTTGGAATAATCTGGCTGATAAGAAAGCGGATGAAAAGGCTTTTGCGGCTTTTGAAACGGCACCGCAGTTTGTGCGGCCTGCCGGATTGAAACATTCCTTCATTTTCAGTGATGTCAATTTTGTATATGATTCCGTTGATGTAACGCTGCGCTCATTCGGTAAAATCGGATTGGCATTTGTAGGAGAGAAGGGCATTCATAAACGATTGGATGGTTACATTGAAATTGGTTTACACCCGGGGCAGGATTACTTCAATATTTATTTGAAAACCGGTGCCAACGAATGGTTCTTCTTTGAATATCACCCGGGCAATTTGGGCATTCTTTCTTCTTACGATGATGTAAACAGAATGATTGCTTCCTTGCCTCCTGATAAGCGTCGGGTGACGGGAGAAAACAACCGCTTTTTCTCCTACAATTTAGGTTCCAGCATTAACCGCGAAACTTTTGTTGAAGCGATGAAGGAAAAAGTGAATCCTACCATGCCGGCAGAAAAGGCCTACATCAAGCCTAAACCTGCCGTAAAGGATTCTACAGCTAAAGTAGCGCCTAAGCCGCTGACAAAAGACAGCACTAAGGCATCAGCGCCTGTGGTGAAAGATTCTACCAAGACCACAACACCTGCGGTAAAAGTAGCTGAGCCTGCTAAGGCACCTAAAGATTCTGCTGCAGCCGCTCCGGCGCCTGTTGCCCCAGAGAAGACGGTTACGCCTGCTGCGCCTGAGAAACCTGCGGCCGTAGAGACGCCAAAAGATTCTTCGGCATCAGCACCAGCTAAAGAGGAGAAGAAAAAGAAGAAGAAAAAAGACGAAGAGACGGCTGCACCGGCTGAGCCATCAGGCACTGATGCCCCACCTGCCGAAGAGCCGAAACCAAAGGAAAAGAAGAAGAAAAAAGAGGAAGAGGCAGCGCCGGGAACTGATGCTCCGGTTAAAGATGCGGCGCCGGCTGAAGAAACGAAGCCGAAAGATAACGGCAAGCCAAAAGAAGAAGCGGCTCCGGCTAACGGCACTGATGCGAATGGCGCTCCCGCTGAGGAAAAACCAAAAGAGAAGAAGAAAAAGAAAAAAGGTTCGGAAGAAGCACCTGAACCATAGGCGGTTATTGCAGTATAAGATCTGTTTAAAAACGTGGCCGGGGGATCGAATTCCTCGGCCATCTTTTTTTATCTTCGCGCGCTATGTTTGAGAATTTACAGGAGAAACTGGAAGGCGCGTTTAAAACGCTGAAGGGCCAGGGAAAAATTACAGAACTGAATGTGGCGGAAACCATGAAAGAAATCCGCCGCGCGTTGGTAGATGCCGATGTGAACTACAAAATTGCCAAGGATTTTACCGATACGGTGAAAGAGCAGGCGATGGGGCAACAAGTGCTTACAGCTGTTTCTCCCGGCCAGTTGATTACCAAAATTATGCACGATGAGCTGACCAAACTCATGGGCGGTCAGGCGGCTGATTTTAATGTGAAGGGCGGTCCGGCCGTAGTGCTGATTGCCGGTTTGCAAGGCTCGGGTAAAACCACGTTTACGCACAAGCTGGCGCATTACCTGAAAACCAAAAAGTTCAAAAAACCGCTGATGGTAGCTGGCGACGTGTACCGTCCGGCGGCTATTGATCAGTTGATCGTGTTGGGTGAGAAAATTGGCATCCCGGTTTATAGCGAAAAAGAAAACAAGAATCCGGTGCAGATTGCCGAGAACGGCATTGCCAGGGCTAAAGCCGATGGCTGCGATGTGGTGATTATTGATACCGCAGGCCGATTGGCAGTGGATGAAGAAATGATGAATGAAATTGCCCGGGTAAAGGAGCGCACCCATCCTACCGAAATTTTATTCGTAGTTGATTCTATGACGGGTCAGGATGCGGTGAACACGGCCAAGGCATTCAACGATCGGTTAAATTTTGATGGGGTAGTGTTAACCAAGTTAGATGGCGATACGCGCGGCGGTGCTGCGCTAACCATCAGTTACACGGTTGGCAAGCCCATCAAGTTTGTGAGCACTGGCGAGAAGGTAGATACGTTGGATGTGTTCTATCCCGAGCGGATGGCCACGCGTATCCTGGGCATGGGCGACATTGTTTCGTTTGTAGAGAAGGCGCAGGAGCAGTACGATGAGAAAAAAGCCCGCGAGCTGGAAGCCAAGATCAGGAAGAACCAGTTTAACTTCAACGATTTTCTGGCGCAACTGGCGCAGATCAAGAAGATGGGCAATATGAAAGATTTGCTGGGTATGATTCCCGGTATGGGCAAGGCCCTGAAGGATGTTGATATCAACGAAGATGCCTTCAAGAAGGTAGAAGCCATCATCTTGTCGATGACACCTGAAGAGCGCGAAAATCCGGATGTGCTGGATGGCAAGCGCAGGGTGCGTTTGGCCAAAGGCAGCGGCAACACCATTCAGGAAGTGAATGCTTTTATTAAGCAGTTTGAGGAGATGAAGAAGATGATGAAGAGCATGCAGAAAATGAGCAGCGCCGGAAGAATGATGAAGATGCCCGGCAGATAGGAAGCGGGAAATGGTAAGTGGTAAATTGATGTGGCCTCACAGGTTGAAGTTGTGAAACAGTAACACTTGCGAAGGCATGCTAAATTAAGCGAGTCACCAATCGTCTTTATGTCCCAAATTTTACCACGCGTCGCATGCTGGGCGTAGCGTTCAGACTCATTTCCAAATTAACTCCATTTTCCTTTCGCTACCCAAAGAATTGGTGGAGAAAGTGGTTGGCGCTTAGAGGCGCCGCGTCTCGCGGACAGGCTAAACAATCCATCATGCAAAGCTTTATTGTAAATTTCAATTGGTAAATTGATTTTTCGCCTGGGACTGCGATTCGCCCCAACCGTCCCAACGTCCAAGTCGTCCGAATCGTCCCATCCCGAACATCGAACATCGAATCGTCCCACTCCCCCCTAGCCGCGAGACGCGGCGCATTGTAATGCTAATCTCTTAATCGCCTATCTCCGTTGGTCGTAGCGAAAGCAAAATTCAGGTAAGTTTCAGAAATGAGTCAAAACGCTACGCCCAGCAGGTGGTGTACAAAACTTTGGAGGTTCTTCTCCAGTATCTAATGCAGGAGCCCTTCCAGTCAGCACCAATCCTATAGTAGTATTGGAAACCTCGGGTTGTCAGAGATACGACCCTACATCGACAGGCCCCGGCGGAGATCCCCCAGGAATATCGTATGAACCTACGGCATTCGATGAAATGGTGGCTTCCGGCACCTGGCAGCCGAGCGAATTTGAGGAACTGAGCGTGTACATGACCGAAGCGGAGTTATATGACAACCTAAAAAGCGATCCAGATGCGGCTCTATCAAGTCAGTTGATGCAATATTTCCTGTCGCAAAATGACAGTAGCGCCATAGGGAAATTTTGGACATTCCGGACCAAGATCGAGGCGTTGATGGACACCATTCATTCCAATGATGCGGCTTATTTATCCGCAGCGCTAGGGGAGGCCAAAGAGATTAACGCCAGCATTAATGATACTTTGCCTTACGTCACCACACAAAAGAAGATCAATCGCGTGTATCTTAAAGCGCTGGAGGGTGGGCTTACCGAATTAGACACAAATGATTTGAGGTTTATTGAAAAGTTGGCGGTCGCATGTCCGTATGTGGAGGGAGAGGGCGTTTATACCGCACGGATGCTTTATAATATGATCAGTGACGAGCCTATCACCACAAGCGATGAGGAAGCTTGCTATCCCGCCAGTTCTAATAAACAAGAAGATACGGGTGATCCAATTCCACCATTTGCTGATAAGCTTAATACCCCATTGGGGAAATCGGATATTAAAGTATTTCCGAATCCATCTTCTGATAATTTTAATTTTGTGCTGGAAGGCAATTTGCCTACGGACGCATCTATTGAAGTTTTCAATGTGCTGGGCGCATCTGTATCTAAAGGGAGTATAAAAAATCGCTTGGGATTGATTAATTTAGAAAAGCAATCTCCGGGCGTTTATTCTTATCGCTTAACTAGCGATGGGCATTATATCGGAGAAGGCAAATTGATTAAGGCAAAATAGATGAAGGCGGGCTTCCTATCCATATTGTTTTTTCTTTCCATGTGTGCGTACGCACAGGAGGATAAGATATGGATAGTAAGTCCTTATGCGAGCAAGTTGTTTTCAGATTCTCCCAATTTTAATTTGGACACATTTAACCACGGAGTTGTAACTGATGGTTGCGCGGCTACGAGTTCTACAAAAAGTGGCAGCCTTAACTTCTTCACTACCGGGACAAAGGTACTAGATCGCAATGGGGATTTGATGGAAAATGGGGATTCGACTTGTGATGATATTTTCCTGAAATATTATTCTCGCAATGGCATGCTTTGTAATCAGTCGGTATTAACGTTTCCAAGGGGATATAGCTTGTATTGGATTGTGCAGACGCTGTATTCTGATTCGCAATTGACATTGGGTGGCCCATTGTACAATGACCGGATATATTATCATACGGTGGATATGCGAGCCAATGGCGGCCTTGGAAAGGTCACGAGCAAGAAGAATTTTCTATATGGAGAAGCTGTGGCAGAAGATCATTTTACAGCCTGCAAACATGCCAATGGCCGGGATTATTGGCTGATTGCCGTAAAGTATCAAGATAGCACATACGTAAAATTTTTGGTGACTCCAGACAGTATCCTTGGCCCGTATTACCAAACAATAGGCAGCGCTTATTTCGAGCCGGATTACCGAGGTGCGCTGTGCTTTTCAGCCGATGGTAGCCGTTTTGCCGGGATTGGTGCTAGAAGCAAACTAAACATCATGGATTTTGACCGCTGTACTGGAGAATTTAGTAATGCGGTAAGCCTGGTAATTCCAAATGATACGGTTTGGTATCAAGGGCAAACTCAAATTGTTGGAAATGGTGCCAATGGGGTTGCTTTTTCTCCTTCGGGTCGTTTTTTGTACCTGTTGGGATATCAATTTATTAGGCAATATAACTTGAATGATTTTTTTTCCCAAGTCGTTTGGCAGTGGGACAGCACGTATGGATTTACATTCACCAATGAGGGTTATCTGAGTTACAACGGGAAAATTATTATTTCAAATTATCATGGGTTAGGCAGCCATGGCTATCACACAATAGAATATCCGGATTCGCCAGGCATGGCCTGTCGTTTCAAATGGAACAGTGTGGTCACCCATCCGCCAATCTTGAATTATAACTGCCTTAATAACACTTTTAACTATCGCCTTGGCGCATTAGCCGGTAGCGGTTGTGATACAATCCGTACAGCGGTTAAGGATATTGAAAAAGAAAAGCGGATACATATTTATCCTAACCCGGCCACGGATCAAGTAATTGTTGAATTGTATGAGTATCTAAAAAACGCGCAACTGGCCATATACGACAATGCGCAGCGGTTGGTATATTCCAAGCCGGATATGTTCATGGAAACGAAAGTAGATATAAGCAAATGGCCGACGGGCATCTACACGGTGCAGGTTAGGAATGAGCAAAAGGTTTGGGAGGAACGAATGATTAAAAGGTAAACAAAACACCCCCAATGCGGATACACTGTATGCTGCCATTAAGGCGGTCTAAGAATGTGGCCCAAAAATATCACGAATGTTTAGCTGCGTTTAAGATTCTTCTGTGAAGAGGCACTTCAAGTGCACATTGCAGCTTTTCTTGAAGAAATATTAAGCGATTAAAGTTATGGCGCGGCTTTCGTTTTGAAGACTTAAATGAATAGCCACACCAACACGTCAAAAGTCTTCTATATAGAAACATCTAGATATCGAGTTCATAGAGGCGATATAGACATCTGTTCGCTTGAATTGTAAATAATAGGGATAATGTTAAAATTCACAAAGATTATTCGCTATTGCGTAAACAACTAGGCCCGTCACATTCCGGACACCTATTTTTTGCAATAATGTGTTCCTTATATTCTCTACTGTCCTTTTACTTCGAAAAATTCGTTTACTAATCTCTTCGCTCGTTAACTCTTGGCATAGGAGCTGCAAAATTGAAAGCTCGATGTCTGACAAGTCAGACTTCTTAAGGGAAAAATGGGGCTTAATATAACTCCCATTAACAGCTTTTGCTATTACCGACTTATTGACATGGTCGTTAAAGTAAAAGCCGGTTTCGTAAACGCTTCTAATTGCATTTTCAATCTCCACAGGGTCTGAATCCTTATCCAGATATCCGCGAGCCCCCTTTTCAATAGCATGAAGAATATGACTTTCAGTTTCAAATGAGGAGATAACAATATTGCGCACAGACGGGAATTCATTCCTCAAGATGGAAAGCACCTCGAATCCATCCATATTGGGCATCTTAAGGTCGAGAAGGATAACATCAACCTGGTTCGACCGAACCAGATCTAATAGGGTGTTGCCATCTGCAGCTTCGCCAATGACAGATATTCCGTCCAATGAATTGACTAGACCAACGAATAGAGTACGAAATAGTTTATGGTCATCTGCAATAAGGATTTTTATAGGCATAGCTGAATTCATTTCTTATGGAAGGGCTGATTGTATTTGGTGTCGCTATAGGTTAGATTAAAATAGATTGTTTAATTAATCTCCAGATTCAACATCGGAATTTCCTAAAAATGTCCGAAAAGCGATACCCAAAACCTAAAAAATCATTCGGTCTATCAAAAAAAATCCGCATTACTGCGGATTCCGGCCAAGAATGTAATTAACAGCCTTTTGAGCCTTTGCGGCGGCAAGCAACACGAACCGTCGGTCATTTCTAAGTACCGTCAACCAATTCGCGATATAAGCTGCGCTTTGCTTGTGCTCCTCTACAGTAATACCCGCATAAGAACAAAGGTAACTGGCACCCATTTCTGCTACCAGCTCCTCAATGGAATAATCCTCTCGCCATAGCGTTTTTTGCTTCGCGCAGCGCAAACGGCATGCTGGGCGTGGCGATTAGACTCATTTCCAAGTTAACTTAATATTCCATTCGCTACCCAACGACTTTGTTTAGAAAGGGGTTGGCGCTTAGAAGCGCCGCGTCTCGCGGCCAGGCTAAACAATCCATCATGCAAAGCTTTATTGTAAATTTCAAATGGTAAATTGATGTGGGCTAACTAGCCTTGTCATTGGAATATTACAACTAGAGGAAAACTACCTCATAAATCAGCTAGTCACCAATCGTCTTTAAGTCCCAACCGTTCTAACAGTCCCCAACCCTCGAACATCCCTTCTGCGCACCTGATGGCACTTGCCACGAGCGCGAGGGGGCGGAGCGAAAATCCTTTTTTGGAGCAGCATCAGTAAAGACTTACGATGTTGGAACGGTAGGAGTGGTGGGCTAAAGTGTATTGGAAACATCGTAAGTCAATTGCTGCTGCTCAAAAAAGATTGTAGGTACTATCATTAAAACAAGTAAAACATAAAATTTAATTTTGCACCAACCGAGAGGCGTTGCTTGCCGATAACTGACGCAATTGACGACCTTCTGTAGCCCCCTTCGGGGGGCTACCTTTTTTCAGAGCGCCAATGGCGCTCAACCGAGAGGCAATTGCTGCCTCCTCCTCAGCAATCAATGGCATGTTTCTAAAGTTCTCTCCATTTTTGAACAAGGCATAAATGATAACTAACAGTTTTTTTTGCACCGCTACGTAGCTCTTCATTTTTATATGATGCCGTTCGTAGGTTCTCAAATAAAGATGAATAAATGGAGCTATTCGGTATCTAACTGTGTTGAAGGCCGGCATATACAATGCTCTTCTGATGCGACTGTTTCCTTGCTTCGATATCCTTGTTTTCCCAACTCGTTTGCCGGAACTGTTCTCTATCACATCATAACCACTATAGCTTATTAACTGGCGGCTGTTCTCAAACAAATCAAAACCGTTCGTTTCTGCGATAAGCACTGCAACGGTCAGCATGCCTAGGCCTTTAATTGCGGCAATGCGTTCGACCTTACCAAACACGTCCGGGTTGGACATGAGATGCTTCTTAATCAGCTCCTCTAATTGTGCCACTTGCTTGTCGATATGAGTTAATGTCGCTTTTAGCTGCTTGGTCACGCTGTGGATGACGTACATTGATGCCTCTAACGAAAGCAACTGATTAGAAACTTCTGTGCGAATCTCCTGAAGCCTTTGGTGTTGACGGGTTAGGGTTCGTAAATGGAAAAAGAACGGACTCATAGGAGTCCATTCAGGAAGCGCCTGTTCACAAATCATTTGCGCCAGTCCCTGGGCATCTGATTTATCTGTTTTGGTTTTAATACCCGTAGCTTTGAGATAATCCTTGGCTCGATTAGCCAGAATTACAGTAACCCTATATTTTCTCTGGGAAAAAAACAAGGCACAGTTTTCATAATACACCCCTGTGGCTTCCATCCCGATAGTGAGCGGTACTTCCTTTTGCTTGTGATGCTTCGTAATCCAGATCTCAAGCAGCCGGAAGCCTGATGCGGTGTTACTAAATTTTGTGCTTGCCACTACTTTAACCCGTTGTGTGGCGTCAATAGTGCTCATGCAGGCATAGCACTCTTTTGAACCAATGTCAATACCAACAGCGTACTTAATCATTTGATTGTTTTTAAAATGAATAAAAAGTCGCAGAAAAAACCCTTTCATCTTCCTCACTCATGGTATAGCTCGTATAGGCATATTGCTTATCGATTAGGTACTATTGGGAATCAAAAAGAGAAAACAGGTGCAGATTAACCTACAATAGAGCGTCAATGCGCGTGCGAAGCACCCAAGTTGCTGCACCTGCTTTTTCTACTACCAGCCAAGATACGAGATACTTCTTTTCTTGTTCAAAGCGTCTTATATCTTATTGAATGCAAAGATATGAGCGCAGCACCCGGCCGCGAGCCTGCGGCTTTGTAGTTTTAGCGCGGGCGAGCGGCGCGCCAAAAAAAAATCGATACTCCCTGTTGTTGATGTTCGATTTTTCGACTATTCGATATGCGACTGTTCGATATGCGATGGCTCGATGTTCGATTGTTCGATGATTTGAGATTGCTTATTTCCGAACTGCGCGCTAATAGTCACGGCATTTGCCAGGTTGGATTCTCTTTCCACCATGATTCAGCGAGTCCCAATCGTCTTTAAGTCCCAATCGTCCCAACGTCCCAACCAACGACTCGAAACGCTTAGTAATAAATCAACCTGCGCACGCCGGCCAAATGCTTGGTGAGGCGCACTACCTGGCTGGTATAGCCGTATTCATTATCGTACCAGGCGTAAATTACTACGCTCTTGCCATCTTCAGAAACAATGGTAGCATGGCTGTCGATTTCACAGGCATGCGGATTACCCACTACATCGCTGGACACCAACTCGGCCGACATCGAGAAGTCGATTTGCTCTACCAAATCGCCATAGGTAGAGGCGTTCTTCAGCATGGCATTGACTTCTGCTGTTGTGGTTTTGTTTTTCAGTTTCAAATTCAAAATGGCCAACGAAACATTGGGCACCGGAACGCGCACGGCATTAGAGGTAAGCATGCCCTTCATATCCGGGAAAACCTTGGTTACCGCTTTGCCGGCACCGGTTTCGGTAATCACCATATTCAATGGCGCACCGCGACCTCTGCGACTTTTCTTGTGATAGTTATCCAACAAGTTTTGGTCGTTGGTGTAGGCATGTACCGTTTCGATATGCCCGCTTTCAATACCCCACGCATCGCGCACTACTTTAATGACTGGCACAATGGCGTTGGTAGTGCAACTGGCTGCGGTGAAAATGCCGCCCTTAGAACCGTCGTACTGCGCGTGGTTAACGCCATAAACAATGTTTGGAAGATCGCCTTTGCCGGGGGCAGTTAAGATGACCATGTTAGCGCCTTTCGCCTTCAGGTGTTCGCTGAGGCCTTTTTCATCGCGCCAAACGCCTGTGTTATCAATGATGATGGCATCGTGAATGCCATAGGCAGTATAATCAATTTCTGAAGGTGAACTGGCCGTAATCATTTGCACTTTATGGCCGTTGATGATGACGCTGTTGCTTTCGGGATCGGCTTCAATAACACCGGCAAATTTTCCGTGTACGGAATCTTTGCGCAGCAGCGAAGCGCGCTTGGCCAAATCGTCCGAGGCTTTGTCGCGCGTTACAATGGCGCGCAGGCGCAATTGCTGGCCGGTTCCGGCGTGTTCAATGAGAATACGCGCGGCCAGGCGGCCGATTCTTCCAAAACCGTACAACACCACATCACGAGGCTTTAGTACCTTTTTTTCCTTGCCAATAAAATCTTTCAGTTTATCGGCTACGAAGGCGTCGTAAGCGCCGCTGTTGCCCGCTTCAATATATTCTTTGGATAGCCGGCCTAAATCGATGCGCGACGGGGCTAAATCGAGAGCGGCAATAGCCTTGGTGAGTGCTAAGGTATGTTCCAGCGAAATTTGGATGCCGGTGAATTTGGTGGCGTAGGCATGGTCGTTGATGATTTCACTGATGGTTTTGTTGAATAACTTTCTTCTAAACAACACCAATTCAATAGATTTATCAAACTGCAGTTTGCTGGCCGTGTCTAACAATTCCAGCGCCTGACGTTCACTGCTAATCCATTGCCCTAATTCCGCTTCGTATTGATCTTTCATGTAATTGAAATTTGAGGGCGATGTTAAGAAAAAAAGCGGGGTTAAAGCGCCTTTTTAATCGGCAAATTTCTGCACCGGGCGAAATGTTTTCAGCCTGTTTTTCAATCGAAATACGTAAGTGCCTGATCGCCCGAGCGGGCGTTGATTTCACCGCCTTCGGCCATGCGCAGAAAGCGAATTAAGCCGCCAAAATAATGTTGCTGATCATCCCACATACACATGTGGCTTCCCTTACACATCAGCACGCGGGCATGCGGAATCAGTTGACCCATTTTTCTGATTTCCTGCGGATCCATTTCATCGTAATCGGCGCCAATCACCAAGGTGGGGCAACTGATCTGGGGCAGTTTACTCCAGGCATCCCAGTTTTTAAATTTCCCGGTTACCACAAATTCATTGTTGCCTTGCATGGTATTGTAAACCGTGGCGTTGATATGGCGGAAGGAGCGATCGAGCGCTTCCGGCCAAACGGGCAGCCGGCAGATGTGCTTGTCGTAGAGTACTTTTACCAGACGCTGATATTCGGGCGAGTTACTTTCATTTCGGGCTTCGAAATCTTCCATCTTCTTCACATCATCAGCAGGAAGTTGTTGCCGAAGTTTATTGATGTAAGTGACGTAATTGGGAATGGAAGCGGTCATGTTAGAGATGATGGCGCCCTTTAAGTGTTGCGGATATTTCACGGCGTATTCCATGGTAAGCATACCGCCCCAGGAGTGGCCGAGAAGATAAAACTGATCGAGGTCAAGGCCGCGGCGTACTTCTTCCACCTCATCTACAAAGCGATCCAGACTGATGTAGGAAGTGTCGGAGGGGATATCGGAAAAGCCTGATCCCAGTTGGTCGTAATAGTAACATTCGATACCCGACTGCGGAAGAAAACTTTCAAAGCACTCGAAGTATTCATGCGTTAATCCGGGACCGCCGTGCAGCAGTAAAACTTTGATAGGACCAGAGCCGAATTTCTTCGTCCACACCTTGTATTTTCCATTCATTACAGGCACCATTTTAACGCCGCCGGTTTGCACGGTTTCATACACGGGTATCGGTGGATTTTTAGTGGAAGTTGCTGGCGATGGTTTACATCCGGAGAGCGCGCTGAGCGCGAAAATTATTGCAGCCGATTTCCACATAAGCAGTTGTTAACTGGCAGGAAATTACGATTCTTTTTACATTTCATGGAATCGGCTAACTTTATTTCTGATGAAGTACGGATACTTATTTTTCATGTTGTTTGTGGTGTTGGTGGTGCGCGGACAATTATGTACCAGCCAGCGCTATTCCAAGCCAGTGTTTTCGACTGTCAACAAAACATCGCAAGTGTTTTACGGCAGTGCGCGACCGTATGCCAGTGCCACCGATTTAGATTTGTATTTGGATATTTACGAACCTGCGGGAGACACCTTGCGCTATCGTCCGTTTATTATTTACGCCTATGGCGGCGCGTTTCTGATTGGCGATAAAAATCAACCGCCCATTCCTACGTTCTGCGAATATTTTGCGAAGTGCGGCTATGTGGTGGTTTCTATTGATTACCGGAAAGGATTTAATTTGGTGGACCCCGGCAGTCCGCCGCGTGCCGTGTATCGCGCGGCACAGGATGAGCGCGCGGCCATGCGGTTTTTGTGTCAGCGTGCGGCGCAATATCGTTTAGATACTGCGGCTATTTTTCTCACAGGATCCAGTGCCGGATGTTTTTCGGCTTTGCATCAAACATTTATGGAAGAATCGCAGCGGCCGCAGGAATCATACGGCATTACGCTGGAGCCTTCCGATTTAGGTTGTTTTGATTGTGCCGGCAATGCGGATAATGGGCGGCATTGCCCCCGGGTGCGCGGCATTATTAATAATTGGGGCGCCATTTTGGATACGAATTTGATTGGTGGGTATAATGCGCACGATAGCGTGGCGGTTATTTCTTTTCACGGCGATGCCGATCCTGCGGTACCTTATGTTTCCGGTAATCCATTTTCGTACCCGGTTTTCCCAACGGTGTATGGCAGTAAAAGTATTCATCGGCGAATGGATAACCAACGCATGAAAAACAAGTTGGTGACGTTGGTGGGGCAGGGGCATGAGCCCTGGTTGCTGGATGCCAGTTTGCTGGATACGGTTTATAAATATACTTGTCCGTTTTTGCTGGATGTGCTCAAGCCATTGCCGTTGCAGTTTACCGGTGATTCGGTGTTGTGTGAGCAGGCGGTTGCTACCTATCAGGTGAATGATAGGATGGGAAGTACCTATTGCTGGCAAGTAGACAGTGGCGGAACCATTTTGAATATTTCCGGAAATGCCATTACCATTCAGTGGAATACAACAGGATGGCATCAAATTAGTGTGCGTGAGTTATCGAAGAACGAGGTGAATGGCGATTCCTTTAGTTATCGGGTTCGCGTGGTGGCCAGGCCACATGCGGGTTTTGCGTATATGGTGAATCATACGCAAGTGGTGTTTATGGATAGTACGCAATTGGCCAATCAGTTTTTTTGGCAGTTTGGCGATGGGCAAACTTCGGGCGTGATGCAGCCTGTACATCAGTACGCCGGTGCCGGAAGTTTTTCGGTTGTTCAGGTTGCTGGAAATGGATATTGCGCCGATACGTTTATCAGGGTAGTAGAAACCGATACTTGTCCGCGGCCAGATTTCTCGTGGCAGCAGCGCGGCGATTCCATGTATTTTGTACCTGATCCATTAGTTGGATCGAATTGGAGTTGGAGTTTTGGCGATGGGCAGCAGTTGAATGTTGCAGAACCGGTGGTGAGCTACGGGCAATCAGGAAATTTTCTGGTGAGTTTGCAGCTGGTTGCAGGAAAGAATTGTCCGCTTTCAATAAGTAAAATTGTTTCTTTTTCAAGGCCAGCCGGGCTGAACAACGTAGAGGAGGAGTTGTATCGGGTGGCACCTGTTTTTGGCACAAAGGAAGTCATTTTTGATTTTCCTCAGGCGGCTCTGGTTCGTATTTTCAATGTAGTTGGAAAGGAGGTTTATCGGATGGAGGTAGCCGCTGGATATCAACGAAAATTGCTGGCCGAATTGAGTGAAGGATGTTATTTAGTTAATATAGAAAATCAATTACTTATTAACACTAAAAAGGTTTTTTTGGTTTCTTTAGGTCGTTGAAAAATCGAATTACCACGGCTTTAAGAACCAGATTATGTGGTGCTGATAATGATGTGTTATACAAACAATTGTAACTACATGATTAGTCTGTTGTTTTAAGGAATAGACACTTTTCCTGTTTTGTTGGTTATTGGAGGTTTTGAAAAAGGCGTTAATCGGCGATTTCTGGTGAAACTTACGGCTGATTTTTACGTAAGTGAAACTGATTAATAAAAGAACCTCTTGATGAAACGCATTTACTTATTCCGCCTGATTCCTTTGTTGGTGGCCACGCTGTTGTTTGCCAGTGGGCAAGCACAGATTGTTGTTACTCCAAATAATACGGCGGCCGCGTTGGCTAGTGTTTTAGCGGGTAATGGCGTTACGGTTTCAGGCGCAGCCCTAAACTGTGGGAATGCCTCTGCAACGAACAAAGGTTCCGGAACTTTTACCGGCGGTAATACCTGTGGTTTAGGTTTAGCGAATGGGGTCATTTTATCGTCCGGTAACGTATCGGTTGTCCCCAATGCAGCAGGAACGCAAAACTATTCGCCAAACGCTAGTACCGCCTACAGCAATACAGCCAATAGCGATCCGGATCTTAATGCGCTGGCTGGTGTATCGGCAGGGAATGGTTACGATAAATGCGTACTAACATTCAACATTGTTCCTCAAGGTAACTTACTAACCTTCCGCTATGTTTTTGGTTCAGATGAATATCCCGAATACGTTTGTTCGATTTACAATGACGTTTTCGGATTTTTTATTTCCGGTCCGAATCCGGGTGGTGGAAATTATGTTTCCCAGAATGTTGCCTTAATTCCATCAACCACCTTACCGGTATCCATCAATGCGGTAAACCCAGGTGCGCCGGGCGCGGCTGCAGGCGGAGGTACCTGTAACTTAGCAGGAGAATCACTTGCTTATTCTTCCCAATACATCAACAACAACGGTAGCACCTGTATTGTGTACGATGGCATGACAAAGGTTTTTGTTGCTACAATTCCAGTTGTTCCATGTTCTACCTACACCATGAAGTTAGCCGTGGAAGACATCTTTGATGCGATTTATGATTCCGGAGTTTTTCTGGAAGCGTCTTCATTTCAATCGAATGCTGCGAGGGTAACAGTTGCACCAGCTGTGGCAGGCGGCTTCAGCAGCACTTACGAAGGCTGTGTGAATGGTACTTTCACGATATCGCTGCCATCGGCTCCGCTAACCAATCAACTCATTACCTATACCACCAGTGGAACTGCGACTAATGGAACAGACTACACGACGTTGACTGGAACGGTTACGATTCCTGCTGGTAGCACTACAGCAACCATTTCCATGGTGCCATTGGAAGATGGCATTGTGGAAGGTACAGAAACGGTAAAAATCAGATTGATCAACCCTTGTACCGGCGTGGCTTATGATAGCGCCAGTATCACCATCAAAGATGCGCCACTTCCGGTTTACAGCGTTGATGATTCTACCTTATGTCCGGGTCAAACGGCACAACTCAGCGCCGGAATTTCCGGCGCCGGAACCGATCCGTCTTCTTATTCCTGGAGTCCGCCAACCGGATTATCGGCCACCAACATTGCCAATCCGGTAGCGAACATTACTTCTAATACCACCTATACCGTAACTACTTCATTTGGGGCCTGTGCTGCAAAGTACATCAAGACGATTAACCTTTATAAGAGCAATCTCACCTCATCATTCACGCAAACCAACGTCAATTGCAATGGTGCCAGTACTGGAGCGATAAACTTAACTGCCAGTAATGGCGTGCCTGCGTACAGCTATGCTTGGAGTGGCGGTGTGTCGACACAAAATCGTACTGGTTTAGCTGCAGGCACTTATGCGGTAACGGTAACGGATGCCTATAATTGTACTTCTAGCCAATCAGTGGTGATTACGCAGCCAACCGCCATTTCTATTTCCGGAACGCCAACGAATGTATCTTGCAAAGACGGATCTAACGGGTCAGTTGCATTAAGTGTTTCTGGCGGAAGTCCATCTTATTCTTACGCGTGGAGCAACGGTGCCACTACTTCTACCATTAGTTCAATTGCTGCTGGTACTTTTACGGTAACGGTAACCGACAGCAAGGGGTGCACGGCTACGGCATCCTATGTAATTACGGAACCTACAGCACTTGCAGCCGTTGCCACAGCCACGGCGGTAACTTGTAACGGCGCTGGCAATGGTTCAATAACAGTTGTGGCCAGCGGCGGAACGCCAACTTATGCTTACAACTGGGGCGGGGGCGTAACCTCTCAAAACAGAAGCCTGCTAGGCCCTGGTACTTACACCGTAACAGTTACCGATTCGAAGTCGTGCCAGGCCACGGCTTCTGCTGTAATAACAGAACCTGCTGTACTGACAGTTTCATTAGCAAAAACCGATGTAACTTGTAATGGGGCAGCCAATGGCACCATCACGTCTACAGTAGCCGGTGGAAATGGAAGTTATACCTATAACTGGGCTGGTGGAATTACTACTGCCAACCGAAGCGGATTAGCACCCGGGTCGTATCCGGTAACTGTGACAGATAGCAAGGGATGTACCGCGTCAGCGACGGTTACTATTACGCAGCCGGCAGTACTTACTGCGTTGGCAACAGGCACTAATATTTCTTGTAACGGCGGTGCAGATGGCGCCATTACAGTTTCAGTATCTGGAGGAACTGCTGCTTACACCTACTTATGGAATGGTGGAGCAACCACACAAAACAGAAGCGGCTTAACTGCCGGAACTTATTCGGTAACGGTTACAGATAATAAGGGTTGTACAATCAGTGCTTCTTCTACCATTACGCAACCCGCGATTTTAACGGCAACACCTACTGTTACGAATGTCAATTGTTTTGGACAAGCTACTGGTGCTGTATCGATGGCTGTAGCAGGTGGTACCGCGCCTTATGCTTATAACTGGAGCAATGCATCAACAGCAACAGGACTTACCGGTTTGACAGCTGGAACCTACACCGTTACTATAACTGATGGTAAGGGATGCACGGTGAGCGCATCTGCCAGTGTTACGCAACCGGCCGCGGCATTATCGGCTACGGCGGCTATAACACCAGTTCAGTGTAATGGTCAAACCAATGGTGCTATTACGGTTACCCCTGCCGGAGGTACGCCTGCCTATACGTATCTTTGGGCTGGTGGCGCAACCACACAAAATCGTACTGGATTAGCAGCAGGAACCTATACACTTACCATCACTGACAATAAAGGATGTACGGCCACGCTATCTGGAGTTGTGACTCAACCTGCTGCATTGTTGCTCACTTCGGCTTTGAGTCCTGTTTCCTGTAATGCAGGAACCAATGGTTCTATTGATCTCACTGTTAGTGGAGGAACCACACCATACAACTACAACTGGGGCGGCGGTATAGTTACAGAAGATAGGAATAATTTGGGTGCAGGAACCTATTCGATTACCGTTACCGATGCCAATAGTTGCACGGCCTCTGCTTCTTATTCCATAACCCAACCTACTGCGTTAACGGCCAGCGCAACCAGCACCAACGTTAGCTGTAATGGCGGTTCTAATGGAACTATAACCCTTACCCCGGCAGGAGGCACATCACCATATTCTTATAATTGGGGTGGTGGTGTGATTACACAAAACAGAACTTCACTTGCTGCCGGAACCTATGTGGTTACCGTAACAGATAATAAAGGCTGTACCGTCTCTTCTTCTACCAGCATAACCGAGCCCGCTGTTCTTACAGTAACCTTGGTTACAACTAATGTTAGTTGTAATGGGGCAGCTAATGGAACGGTAACTACTTCGGTAGCTGGAGGCACCTCAACCTACAGCTACAATTGGGGTGGTGGAATCATTACTGCTAATCGTTCCGGGCTTTCTCCGGGTAGCTATTCCGTAACGGTTACCGATAGCAAGGGATGTACCGCTTCGGCCAGTACCACTATTACCCAACCCGCTGTACTTAACATTGCCGCCACTGTTACGGATGTTTCCTGCAATGGATTTTCAGACGGTGCTATAACTACTACGGTTTCTGGAGGAAATCCATCATACACTTATGCCTGGGCTGGGGGCGCAACCACCCAGAACCGGTCGGGATTGAGTGCCGGAACTTATACGCTTACCGTAACCGATACGAAAAGTTGTACGGCCACCTACGCCGCAGTGGTGAATCAACCAGTTACTTTAGTGCTGACTGAAGTTCACGTTGCTGTTACCTGTAACGGCGCTGCTAACGGAAGTATTACCTTATCTGCTACCGGAGGAACAACGCCATATACGTATTCCATTGGCGGCGTTGCCGGAAGTGTTCGATTGGGGTTAGCACCCGGCAGTTATGCTACGGCAGTTACCGATGCGCGGGGTTGTGCAGCGAACGGTAGCGTAGTGATTACGCAGCCTGCAATTCTGGATGTGAGTTTGCTTGCAACTGATGTTAGTTGTAATGGTGGAAGTAATGGTGCGATTACTTCTTCAGTAACTGGAGGAACTTCTCCTTACACTTATAATTGGGGCGGCGCTATTACTACTGCTAATCGTACTGGATTAACGGCAGGTTCTTATAACGTAACCGTTACTGATAGCAAGGGATGTACGGCGTCGGCTACTCAGGTGGTATCACAACCTGCGGTGCTTGGTGTTGCGATGGTGGCTGTACCAGTGAGTTGTAATGGTGGATCGAATGGCTCCATTTCGGTCACCCCTTCAGGCGGCACCTCGCCTTATACCTTCAATTGGGGTGGCGGAATTACGGTTCAGAATAGAACGAATTTGGCGTCAGGTACCTACACGGTAACCGTAACAGATGCCAAAGCCTGTACTACTTCTCAAAGTGTTACGGTAACGCAAACCGCAGCTATTGCGGTAACCGGCACCGTAACGGATGTTAAATGTAGAACGGGGAATGACGGAGCCATCAATATTTCTGTTAGTGGTGGTACGCCAGCGTATTCATTTCTATGGAGCAACGGATCCACCAATCAAAACATAAATACGCTGACAGCAGGTAATTATACCGTTACTGTAACGGATATAAATAGTTGCACAGGTGTTTCCACTATTGCAGTAAGTCAACCTGCTTTCATCAATATTAATCCTACCACTACTAACGTATTTTGTTACGGGGCGGCTACCGGTGTGATTAATATATCTGTTTCTGGCGGCACGCCAGGATACACCTACAATTGGGGAGGCGGTATTACTACACAAAATCGCTCTGGTTTAGTAGCCGGAACTTATGCGCTTACCGTAACCGATGCGAATAACTGTTCTTCAGCCGGTGTTTTTAATATTAATCAGCCTTCACCAATTGACATACAATACACCAAGGTTGATGTTAATTGTAACGGCAACACCAACGGTTCTATTACCTTGACCGTAACCGGAGGTACCTCGCCATTTAGTTACAACTGGGGCGGTGGTATAACCACGGCCAATCGCAGTGGTTTGGCTGCCGGTACCTATAATGTAACGGTAACAGATTTCAGGGGCTGTACGGCCAACAAGAGTATCACAATTACTGAACCGGCGGTGCTGGCAGTAGTTGCTACCAAAACTAATGTTTCTTGTAATGGTGGCAGTGATGGACAAATAACGTTGAGCGTTAGCGGAGGTACAACGGCATATAGCTTCAATTGGGGTTTGGGAATTACCACTCAAGACCGCACTGGCTTAACCAATGGAACCTACACAGTAACAGTTACCGATAGTAAGGGCTGTTCAGCCACAAGTACTAACACCATCACGCAACCTACAGTCCTCACTTTAACGCTAGCTAAATCTGATGTTTCCTGCAATAGTGGTACTAATGGAACGGTTACAGCTACTGTGGGAGGCGGAACTTCACCGTACAGTTATTTGTGGTCGAATGGTGCTACTACTCAAAATTTAACTGGTGTTGCTGCGGGTACATATTCCTTAACGGTTACTGATAACAAGGGCTGCCAGAAAACGGCCACGGCTACAGTAAACGAGCCAGCAATTTTGGCGGTTTCTGCTACAAAAACAGATGTTTCATGTAACGGTCAAAGCAATGGTGCAATTACGCTTTCTGTTTCTGGCGGGACCACTGCTTACGCTTATAACTGGGGTGGCGGCGTTACCACGGCTAACAGAACGGGACTAGCTGCAGGATCGTACACGGTTACCGTGACAGATGCCAAGGGCTGTACCGCAACTACATCGGTAACCATAACACAGCCAGCCGTACTTGTGGCAGTGGCTGCAATAACCCATGTTTCTTGTAATGGTGGAAATGATGGCGGAATTATTCTAACTGTAACAGGCGGTACAACTAACTACGCTTACAACTGGGGCGGTGGGATTACTACCAAAGATAGGTCTACATTAATTGCGGGCACCTATACCGTTACCGTTACGGATGCCAAGGGATGCACGGCAGTTTCTGCTTCTACCATTACGCAACCGGCTGTTCTTACTGCCAGCACAACTAAGGTAGATGTTACCTGCAACGGAGCCGGTAATGGTAGTGTAGACCTTACTATTGCTGGAGGTGCTACGCCATATACTTTTAGCTGGTCGAATGGCGCTTCAACGGAAGATTTAACGGCATTGAGCGGAAACACCTATACGGTAACAGTTACTGATGCGAATGGCTGTGTGAAAACAGCTACGGCGGTAGTTAATGAACCTGCTGTACTGAGTATTGCAGAAGCTCATGTGAACGTAGCGTGCAATGCTGGTGCAACAGGAAGTATCACTTTAACCGTATCTGGCGGAAATACGCCATATATCTATAATTGGGGTGGGGGAATCACTACGCAGAATCGCAGTGGATTGATAGCTGGAACCTACACGGTAACAGTGACCGACAGTAAGGGGTGCACAGCGGTGAAATCGGTGGTTATTACGCAACCTACGGCGCTTACAGCGTCGGCTGCAGTTACACAAGTTAGTTGTAACGGAGCTGCTGATGGCGCTATTGTAGTGACTGTATCCGGAGGAACGACAGCCTACAGTTTCAATTGGGGTGGAGGCATTACTACGCAAAGTCGCAGTGGATTAGCCCCGGGTACATACACCAATACCGTTACAGATGCCCAAGGCTGTACTGTTACTGTAGGCGCTACAATAACCCAACCTGCTGCACTGAGCTTGAGTGCTGCTGCTACTGATGTGACTTGCAATGGTGATGCGAATGGCATAATAGATCTCTCAGTTACCGGGGGAACTACTCCTTACAGTTATGCATGGTCGAATAGCAGCACTACGCAGGATTTATCAGGATTGGTTCCCGGAACTTATTCCGTTACGGTAACAGATGCCAATAGTTGTATTAAAACGATTTCCAGAACGATTAATCAACCTGCAGTATTAGCAGTTAGTGAAACACATGTAGATGTAGCCTGTAATGCAGGAAATACCGGAAGTATCACACTAACGGTTTCAGGCGGAAATACGCCATATTCTTACAATTGGAGCGGAGGAATTACGACACAGAATAGAACGGGTTTGACAGCAGGATCTTATTCAGTAACCATAACTGATGCCAAGGGATGTACAGTTTCAAAATCGGTTAACATCGCCCAGCCCACAGCTTTGGTAGCAGTAAATACTGCTAGTCAGGTTACGTGTAACGGTGCCTCTAATGGAACTATAGACGTCACTGTTTCAGGAGGATCAACTCCCTATGCTTATAATTGGGGCAGTGGAATAACCACTGAAGACCGTTCAGGCTTAAGCCCTGGTACATACACCAATACGATTACCGATGCTAACGGATGTACCGTTAGTACCGCGGCTACCATCACACAACCCGCTGCACTTTCAACTTCTGAATCGCATGCCAATATTCCTTGCTACGGACAAACCAACGCCAGCGTAAATCTAACCGTAACCGGCGGCACAACGCCATACACTTACAATTGGGGTGGGGGAGTAACAACCGAAGATTTGAATTTTATTGGTGCCGGAACGTATACTGTAACAGTAACTGATGCTAAAGGCTGTACCATCACCGAGACTGCAGTAGTTACTGAACCTGCTGCACTTACAGGTTTTGTAACGGGTACTAATGTGACCTGTAATGGAGCAGCCAACGGTAGCATTGCAACCACCATTGCAGGTGGTACTACTGCGTATACTTATGCATGGTCGAATGGGGCAACCACGCAAAACTTATCTGGATTGAATCCTGGAAGTTATCAGGTTACCGTAACGGATGTTATGGGTTGCACCTTGACGGCCAGTGCCGTCATTACGCAACCTAACGTTTTATTGGCCATAAATACAGCCACCAACATTCCTTGTAACGGAGCGGCTAATGGTACAATTGACGCTACAATTACCGGCGGAACGGCTCCTTACTCTTATAACTGGGGTGGTGGAGTTACCACAGAAGATAGAACAGGCTTATCACCCGGTACCTACACGCTAACCGTAACTGATGCCAAAGGATGTACCGCACAAACATCTGCTACAATCACGCAACCAGCGGTGTTGGCCGTCAGCCACGTTGATACTAACGTGACATGTACGGGCTTTGCGAACGGAGCTACAACAGTTACTGTTACCGGAGGTGTAACCGCCTACACTTATTTGTGGTCTAATGGCGCTACTACTAATCACTTGTCGAATTTGGCACCTGGCATTTATTCTTTAACTGCTACTGACAACAATGGTTGCACGGTAAGTACTGTTGTAACTATTACAGAACCTACAGTTCTTGCCGTAACGCAAACCCATGTTAACGTAACTGTAAATGGCGGTAACAATGGCTCCATCAACACAACAACTTCCGGAGGCACACCAACATATACCTATTTGTGGAGTAATGGTGCCAGCACCCCTAACATCGCAACATTAATTGCAGGCTACTATACCTTAACGGTTCGCGACGCAAAGGGGTGTACTACCGAAATTGCGGTAAACATCACGCAACCCGATTCTCTGTTAGTGTCAACTGCTGTAGGTACCAATGTCAGCTGCTTCAACGGGTCCAATGGTTCAATCGACATTACGGTGGCCGGTGGTACAGTGCCGTATACCTTCAATTGGTCCACGGGTGCTACTACAGAGGATGTTTCAGGACTTGCAGCGGGCTCTTATGCGGTAACGGTGACCGACCATTTCGGAAATACCGTTTCTAATTCCGTATTGATTACACAGCCAACACCTATCGCCATCAGTTCAGTGGTGAATAATGTTACTTGTAACGGTATTGGAAACGGATCTATCAATATTACGCCTTCGGGAGGAACTCCTGGATATACTTACAATTGGACTGGCGGTATTACAACTGAAGATCGAATAGGATTAAGTCCGGGTGCTTTTACCGTGACGGTTACAGATACCAAAAGTTGTACGGCCACGGCAACCTACACCATTACACAACCTGCCCTTTTAGCAGTTTCAGAGATTCATGATAGCGTATCGTGTAGCGGTTTCACTGATGCAGGTATTGACATCACAGTAACTGGTGGAACCCTTCCTTATACCTACAATTGGGGTGGCGGCGTGGTTAGTGAAGATAGAATTTCGATAGGCATAGGAACCTATACGGTTACAGTTACAGATTACAATGGATGTACCGCTACTAAGTCAATCGTGATAGCAGCTCCAAATCCGATGTCGATTGGCGCCACTAATGCGAATGTAACGTGCAACGGACTTGCTAACGGCAATATTACCTTGACCCTGTCGGGAGGCACACCAAATTATACTTATGACTGGGGAGGAGGTGTAACTACGGCAAACCGCTCAGGATTGGCAGCGGGAACTTACACCGTTACTGCAACTGATAGTAAGGGTTGTTTCGTGACCCTGTCAAGAACAATTTCTGAGCCAGCGATATTGGTGGCTACCAGAGCAATTGCAGATGTTTCATGTAATGGTGGAAATGACGGTACTATTGATGTTACAGTAGCGGGTGGCACTACTCCTTATACATACAACTGGAATGGAGGACAAACTACTGAGGATCGTTCTGGATTAGCTGCCGGAACCTATAGTTTATCGATTACCGATGCCAATAGTTGTTCTGCTTCTGTTATAGCCACAATTGCGCAACCAGCGGTGCTGGTAACATCAGAAATACATACAAACATTTCATGTAACGGGCAAAGCAATGCTTCCATTAACTTGACGGTGAATGGAGGGTCACCTGCGTACACTTATTTGTGGAATGGTGGATTAACAACTGAAGATCGCTTCGGATTACCCGCTGGTAATTATGCCGTTACAGTGACTGACGCGAATGGTTGTACTGCAAACAGAAGTATTACCATCACTGAACCAGCCGTTTTAACGGTGAACGAGATACATACGAATGTAGATTGTTATGGAGCTGCTACGGGATCCATCACAACAACCATTGCAGGCGGTACAACGGCTTATAGCCCGATTTGGAGTTCTGGGCAGAACGCACAAAATCTTACGGCATTAGTAGCGGGCACCTACACGATTACCGTTACAGATGCCAATAATTGTACGGCATCAAAATCGGTGACTATTACGCAACCAACTGTGCTTGCAGTTACTGCAACGGCAAATTCGGTAAGTTGTAACGGGGCAAGTAATGGAAGTATTGATTTGACTGTAACCGGTGGAACTGGCACCACAACATTTACGTGGAGTGACGGCCCGGCCACCACGGAAGATCGGACGGGATTGGCTGCTGGTACATATACGGTAACCGCGAAAGATGGAAATAATTGTAGTGTAGTACTTACCACTGTAATTACTGAACCCGCTTTGCTGACCGCCAACGCCAGTGGAACTAATGTAAAATGCAGTGGCGGAACTGATGGCGCAGTTACAACCACTGTATCCGGAGGAACTCCGGCATATACGTACCTATGGAATGATGGCGCTACTTCTGCATCGAGGTTGGGATTAGTTGCTGCAGCATACACCGTAACCGTGACCGATGCAAAAGGATGTACCGCTACTGCCAGCAACACGGTAACGCAACCAGCAGTTTTAGTGGTAACCGAAACACATAGTGATGTTCTGTGCTTTGGTGGTAATAATGGTTCTATAAATGTAACTATAAACGGGGGAACCACACCTTATCAATCATTATGGAACAACGGTGCAACAACCGAAGACTTGAATTCAATTACAGCGGAAAGCTATTCAGTTAGCGTCACAGATGGTAATGGTTGTCAGTCTAGCAAATCAGTAACGATTACTCAACCTGCACTATTGACGGCTGCTGTTACATCTACCAACGTCAATTGTTTTGGCGGAAACAATGCCACCATCACCTTAACCACAACCGGAGGAGCAGGTTCCAACACTTACCTATGGAATGATGGCGCCACTACGGCAAATCGTTCTGGATTGGTTGCTGGTAGTTATACCATTACGGTAACCGATGCAAACGGATGCACAGCTACTGCCGCCGCAGTAATTACTCAACCTGCAGCGCTTAACGCAGTCGCGACTTCGGTTGATGTAAACTGTAACGGAGGAAATGATGGCAGCATCAATGTTACTGTTTCTGGAGGAACATCTGCCTATGCGTACCTTTGGAATAGTGGCGCAACTACGCAGAATAGAACCGGATTAACCGCCGGTATCTACAGTTTAACAGTGACTGATGCAAAGGGTTGTTTCACCAATTTGTCAGTACTAATAAATCAGCCGGCGCCATTAGCATTAAGCACAACTCAGGTTAATGTAAGTTGTAATAACGGTCCTACAGGTTCCATTGATCTTACCGTTACCGGTGGTACTACACCATACATTTATGCCTGGAGCAACGGCGCAACAACGGAAGATGTTACGTCGTTAGCAGCAGGCAGCTACCGCGTAACGGTATCTGATGGTCATTCTTGCGCGGCTACAGCAACGGCAACTATTTCACAGCCCAATGCGCTTACGGCATCGCTTTCCAAAACAAATGTATTGTGTAATGGTGGCACATCTGGCACCATTAATACCACAGTTTCCGGAGGAACCACACCATATCGTTTTGTTTGGAACACCTCAGTAACTGATACCACACAAAACCGCAGCGGCTTAACGGCGGGTACTTATACCGTAACGGTGAGCGATGCGAACAACTGTACCGTATCTAAATCTATTGTTATAACGGAGCCAGCTTTACTTACTGCTAGTCGATCGGTTACTGCTGTGAGTTGTTTTGGCGGTAACAATGGCGCAATTGCAGTTTCTGTTGGCGGTGGTACAACCTCTTATAGCTACTTGTGGAATGACGGGGTAACAACTTCTAACCGCTCCGCACTTGTTGCTGGTACTTATACTTTAACCGTAACTGATGCGAATAGTTGTACTGCTACTGTAACGGGATTGGTTGCGGAGCCGGCATTGTTTACGGTTAGTGAAATACATAGTGACGTATCATGCTATACGGGATCAAATGGTTCCATCACACTCACGCCTTCCGGAGGTACACCAGCCTATACGTACGTTTGGAGTACAGGAACCACAACTCAGAATGCTGCGGCATTAACAGCTGGAACATACCGGGTAACCGCTACTGATTCAAAAGGATGTGTGGCAACAGCATCAGCTGTTATTTCGCAACCGGCATTATTAACGGTTGGCGAAACCCATACCAATGTTTCTTGTAAGGGCGGTAGTAATGGAACGGTGAATCTAACGGCTAGTGGTGGTACGGCCCCATATCGTTATCTGTGGAGTAATGGAGATACCTTACAAAATCCAACAGGATTACCTTCTTCCGTATATGGTGTAACAGTTACAGATGCCAATAGCTGTACTGCTTCACGCAATATTGTCATCACCGAGCCATCGAAAATTCAGTTATCTGCGGTTACTACAAATGTTTTATGCTACGGAGGGAACAACGCTTCCATAACCCTGTCGGTTGTGGGTGGTACGCCATCTTATACCTTCCTTTGGAACAACGCAGTAACCACACAAAACTTAAGTAGTTTGGTTGCTGGAACATATCTGGTAACGGTAACGGATAGCAAAGGTTGTTCCGATACGCTAAGTCGCTCCATAACACAACCCGATTCACTTGAAGTTCAGGAAGCACATTTTGATGTAACTTGTTTTGGTGGTAACAATGGTTGGATAGATATTACACCGGATGGCGGAACATCGCCCTACAACTATAACTGGGGCGGGGCTATTACCACTGAAGACCGTTCAACGCTGACACTAGGCAACTACACCATAACCGTTACAGATGTTAATGGATGCTCAACTTCTAAATCAGTTACCATAACCCAGCCCACAGATATTGTTTTATCTGAAACCCATACAGATGTTTTATGTAACGGTGGAAACAACGGTAGTATAGATTTGACCGTTTCTGGCGGCACGCCATCTTATTCCTATATGTGGTCCACACTTGCAACTACCCAGGATATTTCCGCGCTGGTTGCTGGTGCGTACCATGTTACGGTAACCGATGGGAATGGTTGTCAGAAAAACCTTTCTGCCAATGTCAGCGAAGCATCAGGATTAGCAGCTATTTCTACACAAAATAATGTGCTTTGCCACAGCGGCAATAATGGAAGCATTGATTTGACTGTTAGTGGCGGCACAACTCCGTATTCATACCAATGGAGTTCCGGACCGGTTACTCAGGACATCACTTCTTTGGTGGCAGGAACTTATGTTGTAACCGTTACAGATTTTCATGCTTGTACAATTACAGCATCGGCAACTATACTTGAACCGGATACCTTGCTGGCTACTGAAACGCATGCCGATGTATTGTGCTTCGGTGGCAATAATGCATGGATTGATTTAACTGTGAATGGCGGATTCTCTCCGTATACCTATAATTGGAGCAATAGTACCACAGCGGCCGATTTGGCTAACATTGTGGCGGGTACCTATAGTGTTACTGTTCGAGATGGAAATTTGTGTACAGCAACAGCATCCGTAACGATTGTCCAGCCAACATTATTAACTGCAGGTCAAACGCATGTTGATGTAAGCTGTTTTAATGGAAACGATGGAAGTATTGATGTAACAACAGCCGGAGGAACCACGCCATATACATTCCAATGGAATACCGGCGAAACCACTGAAGATCGTTCCTCCTTAGCGATAGGGACGTATAGCCTTACCATAACTGATAGTCAATTATGTTCAGTTACTACGGGTGCAACCATTGCGCAGCCTGCCCTGTTAACGGCTGCTACTGGTAAAGTAGATGTTTTATGTCATGGAGGAAATAATGGCGCCATCACGCTGACGGTAGGCGGTGGAACCACTCCTTATAGTTTTAACTGGTCGGATGGAAATACTTCGCAGAACCGCTCATTATTGATTGCCGGTGTTTATACCGTAACAGTTACTGATTTCAAAGGATGTACAGTTACGGCTTCGGTAACTATTTCTGAGCCATCAACTTTAACGATTGCTAACAGCAATGGAAATGTTTCCTGCCATGGTGGTAACAACGGCTGGGTTGATGTGACTGTTACAGGTGGGGCATCGCCTTATTCCTATAATTGGAATGATGGCGTCACTACGGAAGATCGTATTGCGCTTGTAATTGGCAATTATCAGGTAACGGTAACGGATGCCAATTCTTGTACCGCAACAACTTCAGCTACATTAACAGAACCACCGGCATTAACCCTTTCCCAAACTCATGTTAATGCCACTTGTAATGGTGCCAATAATGGCAGCATCTCGTTAACGGTTGGTGGTGGGGTAACGCCTTATACTTTCATTTGGAATGACGGCGATACTATTCAAAACCGTACGGCACTAGCGCCGGGTAATTACGCAGTTACGGTTACCGATGCCAATTCATGCGCTATAACAGTTTCTGCTAACCTTACACAACCCAATGCGCTGGTGTCAACGCAATCACATACAGATGTTGTTTGTTACGGACAATCGAACGGTAGTATTGCTATCACAGTTAATGGTGGAACTTTACCGTATTCCTTTACATGGAGCGATGGTCCTACCACGCAAAATAGAAATGGCATTTCTGCCGGAACTTATCAGGTGCTGGTTACAGATTCGCAATTATGTACTTCTAGTCAAATAGTGACCGTTAACCAACCAGACACGTTAACAGCCGATACGGTAAGCCTGAATATGGTTAGCTGCAACGGATTCAGTGATGGTTATATTAATACCGCCATTGCTGGTGGCACATCGCCATATACTATCGCATGGAGTAATGGCAGCACATCAAATAACATTGCGGCTATTGCTGCAGGTACTTATACCATGAATGTTACAGATGCGCACGGTTGTACGGCCGGCACCACTGCGGTCATAACGGAGCCGGCTCCACTGGCTACCAGCACTGCTCTTGTTCACGTATCTTGTTTTGGTTTGAGCAATGGATCAATCGATCTAACCGTTACGGGAGGAACAGCTCCGTTTGTATACAACTGGAGTGATAATGTGACCACCGAAGACCGTACGGGTTTATCTCAAGCGACTTATCACGTAACCGCCACAGACGCGCACAATTGCACCATCAGCACAAACGCTGCCATTACGCAGCCGGCGTTGCTGATGCTTTCGGAGGTTCATACGAATGTTTCTTGTTACAATGGAAGTAATGGTACAGTAGATGTTACCGTTTCAGGTGGAACACCGGGCTATACTTATCTTTGGAGCAATACGGCTACAATAGAAGATATTGTCGGAATTCCGGCCGGAAATTATCGGTTGACAGTTACTGATATGAAGGGATGTACTGACTCTATTGCGCTGGCTATTACGGAGCCACCACTTCTTGTAGTTACCGGATATTTTGATTCCGTTCATTGTCATGGTGGCAACACGGGCTGGGTAGATTTAACTGTTAATGGCGGCACTTCACCTTTCACCTTCGCCTGGTCAAATAGTGCTACAACAGAAGATATCAGCTCCTTAGCAATTGGCACATATACCGTTACCGTTACCGATAGCAAAGGCTGTTCTGCCACGTGGAGTGTAACGCTGGGCGAACCGGCGTTGCTAACAGCTGGCAATACCACTACAGCAATTACTTGCTTTGGTGGCAATGGTGCTTCTATTGATGTTTCTGTTTCCGGTGGCATTACACCTTATCAATATCATTGGAATGATGGTCCGACTACTGAAGATCGTTCAAACCTGATTGCAGGAAGTTATGCACTTACCATTACTGACAACAATAGCTGTACCGTAAGTACATCTGCCGTTATAGTTCAACCTAATTTATTGACTGTTGGTGTGGTACAGAATAATGTTCATTGCTACGGAGAAAGTAATGGCGCAATTACGCTGGTTCCAGCTGGCGGAACCTTCCCATATTCCTACCAATGGAACACTGGTGATTCGGCAATTTCAATCAATAATCTTGGGGTTGGTAATTATAGCGTTACGGCCACGGATGCGAATGGATGTTTTGTGGTTAGCAATGTAACTATCACACAACCGCAACAACTGAATGCTTACTTCGTTACTTCTAATGTTCAATGCTGGAATCAAAATAATGGCAGCATTGATTTCGTACCTTCTGATGGCACTCCAGGCTATTCTTATCAGTGGAGTTCCGGGGAAACCACGCAAGATATTGCAGCCAAACCTGCTGGTATTTATTCGGTGGTAGTTACGGAATCGAATGGTTGTACTACAACCTGGAGTGATACCATCACACAACCCGATACGCTGGCTACCCAAATGGTGCTCAATCCGGTGAAGTGTAATGGTGGTTCTGATGGATTTATCAATATGCTCACTACCGGCGGTACTATTCAATTTGGATACGTATGGAGTGATGGTGCATTGACTGAATATCGCGATTCGGTACCAACAGGTTTTTATCAGGTAACGGTTACCGATGCTCACGGCTGTACCGCCACGGCTAGCGGTACGCTTTCGCAACCGGATACGATGCATATCGATGCTACCATCTCAAATGTAACTTGCTTCGGTGCTGCTAATGGTACTATTAATGTGGCTTTCAGTGGGGGGGTAACACCATATAAGTTCTATTGGAACACAGGCGATTCAACGAATCAATATCTTACCGGATTAACACCGGGAACATATCAGGTATTGTTGTTGGATTCGAATAAATGTCGCGATTCGCTTACTGCAATAATTACGCAGCCGGCGCTGCTTCAACTCAACTCAGATTCTATCGTAACTGTAAGTTGTAACGGATTAAGTAATGGAGGAAGTTATAACGCTGTTGCTGGTGGAACACCTCCTTATCACTTCATCTGGAATACTGGTGACACTACGTTGAATTTAACCAACCGCCCAGCAGGGAACTACACCTTGGCCGTCGTAGATTCTAATGGTTGCACAGATACACTAATTGCAACCATCACCGAACCGGCAATACTGGATGTGGTATTGGATTCAACACGCAATGCGGCATGTAACGGCAATACGAATGGCGGTGTTTATGTAAGCGTGAGCGGCGGCACTACCTCGTACAGCTTCAACTGGACGAATGGTGTAACGGCAGAAGATAATGGGAATGTTGGCGCGGGTACATATAGCCTGACGGTAACGGATGGCCATGGCTGTACAGATACATTGAGCGCAGTGATTACAGAACCAGCGGTACTGGATGCGGTACTGGATTCTACACGTAATGTAAGCTGCAGTGGTGCAGGAGATGGAGCAGCGTATGTGAGTATCAGCGGGGGCACAACGGCTTATAACTATAGCTGGTCGAATGGGGCTACGACGCAGAACCTGACCAACATCAATGATGGCACGTACCAGTTTACGGTTACGGATTCACATGGCTGTACGGATACACTGAGCGCAGTGATTACCACACCGAATGCTTTAGTGGTAACGGTAGATTCCAGCATCAATGTACTTTGTCATGGAGGGAACAATGGCGCCATTTATCTGACCACAACTGGTGGTACTACACCATATACATTCAACTGGGGTAATGGCGCTGGAACGAACGAAGATACGACTACATTGCTTGCAGGAACCTATGGTGTAACGGTAACAGATGCGCATGGCTGTTCAGTAAGCGCAACGGCAACCATCACCGAACCGGCAATACTGGATGTGGTATTGGATTCAACACGCAATGCGGCATGTAACGGCAATACGAATGGCGGTGTTTATGTAAGCGTGAGCGGCGGCACTACCTCGTACAGCTTCAACTGGACGAATGGTGTAACGGCAGAAGATAATGGGAATGTTGGCGCGGGTACATACAGCCTGACGGTAACGGATGGTCATGGCTGTACGGATACATTGAGCGCAGTGATTACAGAACCAGCGGTACTGGATGCGGTACTGGATTCTACACGTAATGTAAGCTGTAGCGGTGCAGGAGATGGAGCAGCGTATGTGAGTATCAGCGGGGGCACAACGGCTTATAACTATAGCTGGTCGAATGGGGCTACGACGCAGAACCTGACCAACATCAATGATGGCACGTACCAGTTTACGGTAACGGATGGCCATGGCTGTACGGATACACTGAGCGCAGTGATTACCACACCGAATGCTTTAGTGGTAACGGTAGATTCCAGCATCAATGTACTTTGTCATGGAGGGAACAATGGCGCCATTTATCTGACCACAACTGGTGGTACTACACCATATACATTCAACTGGGGTAATGGCGCTGGAACGAATGAAGATACGACTACATTGCTTGCAGGAACCTATGGAGTAACGGTAACAGATGCGCATGGCTGTTCAGTAAGCGCAACGGCAACCATCACCGAACCAGCGATACTGGATGTGGTATTGGATTCAACACGCAATGCGGCATGTAACGGCAATACGAATGGCGGTGTTTATGTAAGCGTGAGCGGCGGCACTACCTCGTACAGCTTCAACTGGACGAATGGTGTAACGGCAGAAGATAATGGGAATGTTGGCGCGGGTACATATAGCCTGACGGTAACGGATGGCCATGGCTGTACAGATACATTGAGCGCAGTGATTACAGAACCAGCGGTACTGGATGCGGTACTGGATTCTACACGTAATGTAAGCTGCAGTGGTGCAGGAGATGGAGCAGCGTATGTGAGTATCAGCGGGGGCACAACGGCTTATAACTATAGCTGGTCGAATGGGGCTACGACGCAGAACCTGACCAACATCAATGATGGCACGTACCAGTTTACGGTTACGGATTCACATGGCTGTACGGATACACTGAGCGCAGTGATTACCACACCGAATGCTTTAGTGGTAACGGTAGATTCCAGCATCAATGTACTTTGTCATGGAGGGAACAATGGCGCCATTTATCTGACCACAACTGGTGGTACTACACCATATACATTCAACTGGGGTAATGGCGCTGGAACGAATGAAGATACGACTACATTGCTTGCAGGAACCTATGGTGTAACGGTAACAGATGCGCATGGCTGTTCAGTAAGCGCAACGGCAACCATCACCGAACCGGCAATACTGGATGTGGTATTGGATTCAACACGCAATGCGGCATGTAACGGCAATACGAATGGCGGTGTTTATGTAAGCGTGAGCGGCGGCACTACCTCGTACAGCTTCAACTGGACGAATGGTGTAACGGCAGAAGATAATGGGAATGTTGGCGCGGGTACATACAGCCTGACGGTAACGGATGGTCATGGCTGTACGGATACATTGAGCGCAGTGATTACAGAACCAGCGGTACTGGATGCGGTACTGGATTCTACACGTAATGTAAGCTGTAGCGGTGCAGGAGATGGAGCAGCGTATGTGAGTATCAGCGGGGGCACAACGGCTTATAACTATAGCTGGTCGAATGGGGCTACGACGCAGAACCTGACCAACATCAATGATGGCACGTACCAGTTTACGGTAACGGATGGACATGGCTGTACGGATACACTGAGCGCAGTGATTACCACACCGAATGCTTTAGTGGTAACGGTAGATTCCAGCATCAATGTACTTTGTCATGGAGGGAACAATGGCGCCATTTATCTGACCACAACTGGTGGTACTACACCATATACATTCAACTGGGGTAATGGCGCTGGAACGAATGAAGATACGACTACATTGCTTGCAGGAACCTATGGAGTAACGGTAACAGATGCGCATGGCTGTTCAGTAAGCGCAACGGCAACCATCACCGAACCAGCGATACTGGATGTGGTATTGGATTCAACACGCAATGCGGCATGTAACGGCAATACGAATGGCGGTGTTTATGTAAGCGTGAGCGGCGGCACTACCTCGTACAGCTTCAACTGGACGAATGGTGTAACGGCAGAAGATAATGGGAATGTTGGCGCGGGTACATACAGCCTGACGGTAACGGATGGCCATGGCTGTACGGATACATTGAGCGCAGTGATTACAGAACCAGCGGTACTGGATGCGGTACTGGATTCTACACGTAATGTAAGCTGTAGCGGTGCAGGAGATGGAGCAGCGTATGTGAGTATCAGCGGGGGCACAACGGCTTATAACTATAGCTGGTCGAATGGGGCTACGACGCAGAACCTGACCAACATCAATGATGGCACGTACCAGTTTACGGTTACGGATTCACATGGCTGTACGGATACACTGAGCGCAGTGATTACCACACCGAATGCTTTAGTGGTAACGGTAGATTCCAGCATCAATGTACTTTGTCATGGAGGGAACAATGGCGCCATTTATCTGACCACAACTGGTGGTACTACACCATATACATTCAACTGGGGTAATGGCGCTGGAACGAATGAAGATACGACTACATTGCTTGCAGGAACCTATGGAGTAACGGTAACAGATGCGCATGGCTGTTCAGTAAGCGCAACGGCAACCATCACCGAACCAGCGATACTGGATGTGGTATTGGATTCAACACGCAATGCGGCATGTAACGGCAATACGAATGGCGGTGTTTATGTAAGCGTGAGCGGCGGCACTACCTCGTACAGCTTCAACTGGACGAATGGTGTAACGGCAGAAGATAATGGGAATGTTGGCGCGGGTACATACAGCCTGACGGTAACGGATGGTCATGGCTGTACGGATACATTGAGCGCAGTGATTACAGAACCAGCGGTACTGGATGCGGTACTGGATTCTACACGTAATGTAAGCTGTAGCGGTGCAGGAGATGGAGCAGCGTATGTGAGTATCAGCGGGGGCACAACGGCTTATAACTATAGCTGGTCGAATGGGGCTACGACGCAGAACCTGACCAACATCAATGATGGCACGTACCAGTTTACGGTTACGGATTCACATGGCTGTACGGATACACTGAGCGCAGTGATTACCACACCGAATGCTTTAGTGGTAACGGTAGATTCCAGCATCAATGTACTTTGTCATGGAGGGAACAATGGCGCCATTTATCTGACCACAACTGGTGGTACTACACCATATACATTCAACTGGGGTAATGGCGCTGGAACGAATGAAGATACGACTACATTGCTTGCAGGAACCTATGGTGTAACGGTAACAGATGCGCATGGCTGTTCAGTAAGCGCAACGGCAACCATCACCGAACCGGCAATACTGGATGTGGTATTGGATTCAACACGCAATGCGGCATGTAACGGCAATACGAATGGCGGTGTTTATGTAAGCGTGAGCGGCGGCACTACCTCGTACAGCTTCAACTGGACGAATGGTGTAACGGCAGAAGATAATGGGAATGTTGGCGCGGGTACATACAGCCTGACGGTAACGGATGGTCATGGCTGTACGGATACATTGAGCGCAGTGATTACAGAACCAGCGGTACTGGATGCGGTACTGGATTCTACACGTAATGTAAGCTGTAGCGGTGCAGGAGATGGAGCAGCGTATGTGAGTATCAGCGGGGGCACAACGGCTTATAACTATAGCTGGTCGAATGGGGCTACGACGCAGAACCTGACCAACATCAATGATGGCACGTACCAGTTTACGGTTACGGATTCACATGGCTGTACGGATACACTGAGCGCAGTGATTACCACACCGAATGCTTTAGTGGTAACGGTAGATTCCAGCATCAATGTACTTTGTCATGGAGGGAACAATGGCGCCATTTATCTGACCACAACTGGTGGTACTACACCATATACATTCAACTGGGGTAATGGCGCTGGAACGAATGAAGATACGACTACATTGCTTGCAGGAACCTATGGAGTAACGGTAACAGATGCGCATGGCTGTTCAGTAAGCGCAACGGCAACCATCACCGAACCAGCGATACTGGATGTGGTATTGGATTCAACACGCAATGCGGCATGTAACGGCAATACGAATGGCGGTGTTTATGTAAGCGTGAGCGGCGGCACTACCTCGTACAGCTTCAACTGGACGAATGGTGTAACGGCAGAAGATAATGGGAATGTTGGCGCGGGTACATACAGCCTGACGGTAACGGATGGCCATGGCTGTACGGATACATTGAGCGCAGTGATTACTGAGCCAGCGGTACTGGATGCGGTACTGGATTCTACACGTAATGTAAGTTGCAGTGGTACAGGAGATGGAGCAGCGTATGTGAGTATCAGCGGGGGCACAACGGCTTATAACTATAGCTGGTCGAATGGGGCTACGACGCAGAACCTGACCAACATCAATGATGGCACGTACCAGTTTACGGTTACGGATGGCCATGGCTGTACGGATACACTGAGCGCAGTGATTACCACACCATCAGTTCTTACCGTGGTGGTAGATTCTGTTAAATCAGTATTGTGTAACGGAGGAAATACAGGCGCTGTTTATATCACAGCGGCTGGTGGCACTTCGCCGTACAATTACAATTGGGGAAGTGCAGGAAATAGTGCCGATATCACTGCAGTGCATGCCGGAAACTATTCAGTAACTGTTACCGATGCACATGGTTGTTCAGCTACGACATCTGCTGTTGTATCAGAGCCTGCAATATTGACGCTCACTTTGGATTCAGTAAGAAATATTAAATGTTTTGGAGATGCGAACGGAGCCGCATTTGTACATGCAACAGGAGGGGTTAGCGCTTACTCTTATCAATGGAGTAACAGTGCAACCACTCAAAATATTGGTAATGTTATTGTTGGTCTTTATACCTTAACGGTTACCGATGCCAACTTGTGTACGGCTTCAGTCTCAGCAAATATAACGTCACCACAGTTATTGAATATTACTCTTGACTCCGTTCGCGGGGTACGTTGTCATGGTGAAAGTAATGGCGCCGTGTTTACTTCTGTAGTTGGTGGGTCTGGCACTTATGGCTATAGCTGGACCAACGGTGCTGCCTCAGTACAGGATCCTGCCAGTTTACCACAAGGCACTTATGCGGTTACAGTAACTGACGGCAATGGTTGTATCGATACTTTATCTGCTGCAATTACTGAACCGCAATTGTTAAGCGGGACTATAGATTCTTTCCGCAACGTAAGTTGTAAAGGAGGCAATGATGGTATGGTGGCGATATCCGTTCAAGGTGGAACACAACCATATGGTTATACATGGTCTAATGCCGCAAATACAGATGATATTACCGGATTAATTGCAGGAAGTTACACAGTTACGGTTACCGATGCACATGGCTGTACGGTAACGCTTACTCAAACTTTGAGTGAGCCTGCGGCCCTAACGCTAAATGGTACGGTTAACCCGGTTTCATGTTTCGGTGGAAACGATGGAGGTGTTAATATCACCATAACCGGGGGTACTACAGGATACCAGTATGCCTGGAGTAATGCAGCAACAACTGAAGATCAAATCGGACTCGCTGCAAACACCTACACGGTTACGGTTACGGATGCCAAGGCCTGCATTATAACAGGTTCATTCACGATTAATCAACCTGATTCGATCAATTCTATACAATCATCAACCCTAGTATCTTGCGTTGGTGGTTCTGATGGTACGGCAACAATATTGGCTAATGGAGGAAATAGTCCATACCAATATATCTGGTCAACAGGCAGCACTACAAATACTATCGGAAATCTTATTGACGGAACCTATTCAGTTACTATTACTGACGCCAAAGGGTGTACCGCAGTAAGGTCGGTTTTAGTAGGAACAGTTCCTCCAATGCAGTTATCGGCAGTCGTAACACCAATGCCTTGTGATCAAGTGCTAGGACGAATTGATTTATCCGTTCAGCAAGGAAACCCTGGATATACCTACAGTTGGAGCAACAACTGGGTAGCTGAAGATCAGTCTGGATTACCAGAAGGGATCTATGCTGTAACCATAACCGATGCGAAAGGTTGTACTAAGGATACGAGCTTCACCATCATTAACACGCATTCATTTTCGGTAGATGCTTCTGATGCGGTAACGATCGAGTTAGGTGATGGTACAACCATTTCGGCATTGGCAACGGGTTCACCAATGGTACATTACAATTGGACACCTGAACAAGCGCTCAACACGCCTGACCAACAGTCAACCAATGCATCGCCAACTAAAACGATAACCTACACCGTTCATGCAATGGATACGAATGGTTGTTTAGCGTCAGATACGGTAACTATTTTTGTAATTCCAAATCATAACTTGTTTGTGCCTAACGCATTTTCTCCGAATGGTGACGGCAGCAACGATGTTTTCGAATATTATGGAAACAAAAAGGCTATTCGATATGTAGAAATCAAAATCTTCAACCGCTGGGGTGAGAAGGTGTTCCAGTCGAATGACGTTAACTTTGCTTGGGATGGTCTGTACAAAGATGCTCTACAAGAGCCGGGAGTATTCGTTTATACTTTGGATGTTGCCTTCCAGGACGGTTATCAAGTATTGAATCAAAAAGGAAGTATTACGCTGGTTAGATAAACAAGTTGAAAGAAGTTCAAGGAGGCTAGCGGCCGCCTTGAACTTCTTTGATGGTTGACCGAACAAAGTAACCGAGAAACAATATGATTAGCCCTAAAATAACAATGGGCACGAAGGCGATAGCCAGGGTAACACGCCTAATATGATTGGTGTAATTAGTGACTTCCTTGGATATCTTGTTGGCAGATGAACCCAGATGCAGGGCCAAATCCATCTGATGTTGCCGGTAATGATCTAGCTTTTTAAGGAATTCGGAGTCGCGTAGCGTCAAGGCTTCTGATCGATTTCCGGTCAATACCATAGTAACGATGCTATCCCGAATGGCGATAAAATCTTCACGCGCTTCACGCGTAATCAGAATAATTGAATCGGCGCCAGGCCATTCGTGGTTGCCTTTGGCCAATGCCTCGAGCAAGGAATCATTTTCGAGGCTCGATTGATGCATATCTTCCACCAGCGCTTTGTAATGGCTAGAATTGGTATCCGTCAAAATCTGGTGAAGGCAACGTGCTTGTTTACTGGAGTTAATCGAAATCCTCAGCATCGCATTTTGGTTGTTATTGGCGCGCCCTACCAAAACGGTGTATCTGTCATCAATTCGCTTCAAATAAATATAGTTCATCAGCCCTGTTGTTCCTAATAGAACCATGAGCAGCACTAAGATGTAAAGGAATAATTTGATTTCTGATGCCGGCTGACCCAAAACTGCGTTATGTTAATGTTAAGCGTTCGAAATTAGCCGGAATAGGCAGGAATCATGCCTAAAAATATCACCCGATGTTAGTATCGCGAACTTTTAACGATAAAATTCGTATAAATCTTAGTATAATCGCCATCCTTAAAAATGCTGACACGGTTTATTTCTGATTTACTGATTTTTCTGAGTTCCATGGTCAAATTTGCCTTTGGTGCCTCAGCAGTTGTCGGCGCTGATTTAGGTGTTGGAGGAACGATTTCCAGCGTTGTTGGTGGCATTTGTGGTATTATCTTGTTTACCTACGTGGGTGATTACATACGCACCTGGCTCATTCAACGCTATCCTTCCCGATTTCAACGTAAGTTTACCCGGGTTAACAGAATGCTGGTGAAGGTAAAACAACACTTTGGTCTTACAGGCGTAGCTTTCCTAACACCAATATTACTTTCCATTCCGGTTGGTGTACTTTTTGCTCTGGATTTAACAACACACAAACGTCAAATAATAACCAGAATGGTAATAGCCTGCCTTTTCTGGTCGGCCGTTTTCTTTGTTCCGTACTTCGTTTTTGATATCAACGTGATTGGCTGGATGAAGCGAATGTTCTAATTGTTTGCAAATCAATAATTTGAGCCATTTTTTAGCGCCCAAGGGTCTGACATTTTAGACAGAGTAGCAGGTCGCTCGCAGGCTAAAAAGCTAACCGTTGTTTTTAATGACAGTTTGATGGTTTCTGCGTTTGCAAAAGCCGACTAAGGTTGCTATATTCGCACCTCCAATTTTGGAAGTAGTGTCAAGTTCCCTTTCGGGTAGGCACTGAAAAACTCAAATGTTAAACGCAATGGCGAAACAAAAAACGCAACAGCGAATCGATTTTTCGAAAATCACGATTACGCTGGCATCACCTGACACCATTCTGGGCCGTTCTCACGGCGAAATCAAAAAACCGGAAACTATTAACTATCGCACGTACAAGCCAGAAATGGAAGGTTTGTTCTGTGAGCGCGTGTTCGGTCCTACCAAGGATTTTGAATGTTACTGCGGAAAATACAAGCGCATTCGCTACAAAGGTATCGTTTGTGACCGCTGTGGTGTAGAAGTAACAGAGAAAAAAGTGCGCCGGGAACGGATGGGCCACATTAAGTTGACAGTGCCTATCGTTCATATATGGTACTTTAAATCATTGCCGAATAAAATTGGTTACCTGTTGGGATGTTCTTCCAAAAAACTGGAATCAATCATTTACTACGAGCGCTATGTGGTGGTACAACCTGGCAAAGCAGCCAATGGTGTAAATGTAATGACGGAGAAAGGAGAGGAGACAAAAAATCTGGCTTACCTCGACCTGATGACAGAAGAAGAGTATCTTTCTGTTTTCGATAATGAAGAATTCAAGAATAATCACCTGCTATCCGATGAAGATCCAAATAAGTTCATCGCCAGAATGGGCGCTGAAGCTATCAAGGATTTGTTGTCGCGCATTAACTTAGATGATTTGTCATATCAGCTTCGTCATGCGGCTGCTAACGAAACATCGCGCCAGCGTAAGGCTGAAGCTTTGAAGCGTTTGAGTGTAGTTGAAGCGTTCCGCGAAGCCAACGAACACCACGAAAATCGTCCTGAATGGATGGTGGTGCAACACTTGCCGGTTATTCCGCCAGAGTTGCGTCCGCTGGTGCCATTGGATGGCGGTCGTTTCGCTTCTTCTGATCTAAACGATTTATATCGTCGCGTAATTATCCGCAACAACCGTTTGAAGCGCTTGTTGGAAATTAAGGCGCCAGAAGTGATTCTGCGCAACGAAAAGCGGATGCTTCAGGAAGCTGTTGACTCGTTATTTGATAACAGCCGTAAATCGAATGCGGTTAAGGCTGAAGGCGGTCGCGCACTGAAATCATTGAGCGATGTACTGAAAGGAAAACAAGGTCGTTTCCGTCAAAACCTACTTGGTAAGCGTGTCGACTACTCTGGTCGTTCAGTAATCGTGGTAGGTCCGGATTTGAAACTCCACGAATGCGGTCTTCCGAAAGATATGGCGGCGGAGTTGTTTAAGCCGTTTATCATTCGTAAATTGATCGAAAGAGGTATTGTAAAAACAGTGAAAAGCGCCAAGAAATTGGTGGATAAGAAAGAAGCGGTAATCTGGGATATCCTTGAAAATATTTTGAAAGGTCATCCGGTGTTGCTGAACCGTGCGCCAACCCTGCACCGCTTATCGATTCAGGCGTTCTTACCTAAGCTAATCGAAGGAAAAGCGATTCAATTGCACCCGTTGGTTTGTACGGCTTTTAACGCCGACTTTGACGGTGACCAAATGGCGGTACACGTGCCTCTGAGCAACCCTGCTATTCTGGAAGCGCAGTTACTGATGCTGGCTTCGCACAACATTTTGAACCCGCAGAACGGTACGCCGGTAACGCTGCCTTCTCAGGACATGGTGCTTGGTCTGTATTACATGACCAAGGAAAAACGCAGCACGCCTGATCATAAAATGCAGGGCGAAGGGCGCACCTTCTATGGTTTGGAAGAAGCCATTATCGCATTGAATGAAAATAAAGTTGAACTACACACCGTGGTGAAATGCCGTGTGCGTGTGAAGGACGACAATGGGCAAATCGTTAATAAGATCATTGAAACAACGGTTGGACGTATTATTCTGAATCAGTTCATTCCTGAGAAAGTGGGGTACGTGAACAAGCTGTTAGGTAAAAAGCAGTTGAAGGATGTTATCGGCCAGATTCTGGCAGAAACAGATATTCCAACTACTGCCCGGTTCCTGGATGATATCAAGAAGTTAGGTTTCACATATTCTTTCAAAGGTGGCTTGTCTTTCAACCTCAAAGATGTGGTAACCCCTGCGAATAAAGAGCAACTAGTTCGCGAAGCGCAGAATAAAATTGATGAGATTACCGAGAGCTACCAGATGGGCTTTATCACCGATAAAGAACGTTTCAACCAGGTAGTAGATATTTGGACAGCCACCGATAATCGAATCACCAACACGCTGATGAAACAAATCAGCGAAGACCGTCAGGGCTTCAACTCTATCTTTATGATGTTGGATTCAGGAGCCCGTGGTTCGAAAGCGCAGATCAAGCAGCTTTCCGGTATGCGGGGTCTGATGGCCAAGCCGCGTAAGAGCGGTTCACAAGGCAACGAGGTTATTGAAAACCCGGTATTGTCGAACTTTAAAGAAGGTTTGTCGGTACTGGAATACTTCATCTCTACACACGGTGCCCGTAAAGGTCTTTCCGATACGGCCTTGAAAACGGCTGATGCGGGTTACCTGACCCGTCGTTTGGTAGACGTGGCTCACGACGTTGTAGTTACAGAAGAAGATTGTGGCACACTGCGTGGTATTGTTGCAACAGCATTGAAAGATGGCGAAGATGTGGTTGAACCATTGTACGATCGTATCCTGGGACGCACTGCCCTGCAAGATGTTTACCATCCTGAAACAGATGAGATGATTGTAGAGGCTGGACATGAGTTTACTGAAGCTTCAGCCAAAATGATTCAGGATGCTGGATTGGAACAAGTGGAAATTCGTTCGGTTTTAACTTGTGAAGCTAAACGCGGTGTTTGTGTTAAGTGCTACGGCCGTAATTTGGCTACCAACCGTACGGCCGAAGCCGGTGATTCAGTAGGTGTAATAGCCGCTCAGTCGATTGGTGAACCAGGAACGCAGTTAACACTTCGTACCTTCCACGTGGGTGGTATCGCCAGCCTGAGCACTACAGAATCACAGTTAACCGCTAAGTTTGAAGGTTACCTGATTTTTGATGGTGTTCGTACTATCACTTCTACCGATGAGAATGGAGAGAAAATCAATGTAGTTATTGGTCGTACCGGTGAAGCGCGCATCGTGAAAGAAGATAATCACGACAAAGTGCTGGTAACGCACCACATTCCATACGGTTCACAGTTGTTTGTGAAAGATGGTAAACACATCAAGAAGGGTGATTTGATTTGTAAGTGGGATCCGTTCAATAACGTCATCATTTCAGAGGTTGCCGGTAAGGCGAAATTTGAACAAATTATTGAGAACGTGACTTACCGCGATGAAATGGATGAACAAACCGGTCACCGCGAGAAAGTAATCATTGAAACGAAGGATAAGACTAAGGTTCCTGCGGTTTTAGTGATGACCGGAAAAGAAGGTAAATCGTTCAGCATGCCGGTAGGCGCGCATATCGTGATTGAAGATGGCGATACGGTAGCACAAGGTCAGATTATTGCGAAGATTCCGCGCGCTATGGGCAAGGTGAAAGATATCACGGGTGGTCTGCCGCGGGTTACAGAATTGTTTGAAGCCCGTAATCCAAGCAACCCCGCGGTGGTATCTGAGATTGATGGTGTGGTTCGCTTTGGTGGTATCAAGCGCGGTAACCGCGAAATTATAATCGAATCCCGAGATGGCGATATCCGCAAATATCTGGTTTCATTGTCGAAGCATATTCTGGTGCAAGAACAAGATTTCGTGCGCGCGGGTACGGCTTTATCTGATGGTGCGATTACGCCAAGTGATATTCTTGCGATTAAGGGACCTTTCGCTGTTCAGGAATACCTGGTGAACGAAATTCAGGAAGTATACCGCTTGCAGGGTATCAAGATCAACGACAAGCATATCGAGATTATTGTTCGTCAGATGATGAGCAAGATGATCATCGAAGATCCGGGCGATACGAAGTTCCTGGAGGGCGAGTCGGTGAATAAGTTTGAATTGCTGGCGGTGAACGATGAAATGTTCGATAAGAAAGTTATCGATCAGGCTGATGATTCAGAAACGTTGAAAGCCGGACAGATTGTAAACCTGCGCCGTATCCGCGAAGAGAATTCGTTGTTGCGCCGTGCCGATAAGAAGCTGATTGAATACCGCGATGCAGTTCCAGCAACAGCTACACCGCAATTGCAAGGTATTACACGAGCCAGCTTATCAACTGAGTCATGGATTTCTGCGGCATCGTTCCAGGAAACTACCAAGGTGTTGTCAACAGCGTCTATTGCTGCTAAGCAAGACTTCCTGGAAGGCTTGAAAGAGAACGTTATTGTTGGTAAACGCATCCCTGCCGGTACTGGTCAGCGCCGGTTTGAGAAGATGTTTGTTGCCAATGAAGAAGAGTTATCTGAAAGCAAGGCTGCAGGCGCTGCCAAGAAAGAAAAAGAAAGCTCTATTGAACTGATTGGATAGATGAACTACAGCCGAAATTGTTGTAAAACAATTGAGGTGATATTGAAAAGCCGCTTCAAACGAAGCGGCTTTTTTTGTTTCGAATGGGAAGTAAAAAGAACCTAGAGAAATTGCCTTTTTTTTATTTTTCCTGCGAAGATGAGAGCAGGCTCCCTTGTTTTATTTTTCCTGGTTGCGTCTGTACTTTTACGGGCGCAAGATACCCTCTTTCTGAATCAGAATTTTGAAGAGGTATCGAAGCGAGATGAGGCAACCTATTTCCTTAAAAAATTTCAATTCTCAGATGATACCGCGCGCACGGTAGATCGATACTATTATCTATCAAGACAGATCTCGGATGGGAGAAGCGTTTACCTGATGAAGGAGGAACGAGGTGTACATTTAGATTGTAAATTTACACCAAGAAATATTCTAAATCATTTATCTTCATGCCACCTATGCAAACAATAGCCCATCATACTTGTGGTAAAATTGGGAGCAAAGAAAGTATATTGAAAAATGCGCCATTCCTTGCCCAACATAGTCCTATAGAGAACCTTTACCAATTCCTTGGAACGGGCTATTATTTATGGGACTATAATTTGGAGTTTGCCAAGAGATGGGGAGATATGCGCTACTCTTACGGTTATTATATTGTTCAATTTCAAGTAAACATACCTGATGAGTTTTTCTTAGATCTCGCCGGCAATAGAATGGACATGGAATGGTTTTTGGGTACTAAAAAAATGTTAATGGAATTGGGCTATGATTTTGAACATATTATGGCAAATGGTAAAGAACTATGTATTGGAACTTATATAGAGTTTTTGAAGCGAGTTTCTAAAGAGTCTGGGGCGAATTTCTTCCCTTATTTGGCTATTAGAGCCGTTGATGTTAATTCCGCTTCGAAACATTTTACTCTTAAGTTCGTTGAAAACAAGAGAAACAGCACCAACCTGAACCCGAGGTTTGTTATTTGTATACTTGACAAAAAGGCTTTAGTATTGCCGCACAGAGAGATTGTTTATGAATCCGCTAACTAAATTAAATACCCAAAAGGCTTCAATAGCTGCCCTCAAGCAGGCTTTAGGTAAGCTTGGTAAGGAGCGTGTTAATGAAATAATGAAAGAAGCCTTAGCCCTAAACTTTACGGGGCCATCTTTATCCGAGTATTTTGATAAAATGGAGGCTTGTTATCCAAACTTAGGCCGTGGGTCTGAAGTATTCGTTGAACCAACAAATAGCTCTGAAGATATATATTCATTGGGCGATGAGGCGATTGTATCGTTCCCTGTTCAACAATATATTGTCTGTATGCATGAAGTTACTTCTGTCCTTGATAATTATATCGGGCTAAATGAACCTGGTGGAGAAAGTTTTAGTTATTATTCACAAATATCATTGGGAACAGCCTTTTCTCCGAAAGAACCGCCTTTGCCGCCTGATAAATGCGGATGCCAATTGAGATTTGAAAAGTTATCTTTAGCCACTGCAAGTCGCAGTGGTTTTTTTTTATATTTGTCAAAGCAATACTCATGACGGAAAAAGCACGATTTACTCTATCAGAGTTTACAATCCCGTATTTCACTTATAAGCGACCGGAACAAAGCCAAGCTGCACTTAATATATCTTTCACCCCTACGGGTGAGTATCAACTATCTAATGGCATTTTTAAAATTAGCTTGACATTTCAATGTACAATTGAGGATACCGAAGTTGAAATTTTTAGCGGCAATTTGATAGGGTTATTTAAATTTGAAAAACCTTTTCCAATTGACACTGTTTCTATACCGTCATTCTTTTATTCTAATAGCATAGCTATCTTGTTTCCTTATATACGAGCTTTCGTTAGTACTGTTACTTTGCAAGCTAATGTTGGCCTCGTTATGCTCCCTACTTTAAATTTATCGAGCTTAGGTGACAATTTAAAGCTGAACACATCTTTAGTGGAATAGCTCGAATGCAAAACGTTCTGGTGTGTTATATACCACTATTCTGCTGCAACATGTATTTTGTTGTACTTATCGGGCGGTTTATTTGCTGCCCAAGTTTATTCCCGCCACAGAGGAAGGCGAGCCTGTATTTGCTAAAGTTATCATGCCAGTTACTTTCAAATTAGGATAGCGTAAGCGCCCGTTTTTGTATCTTAGATAAAGCGATTGCTTTAACAGTTGGCGTCGAGCGCCAGCGGGTGTAAGGGCGCGAAGCCGAAGGCGAAGCGGTGCCGCGGCCATAGGCAGCGGCACGGTAGCCCGCCTGTAGCGGGCGAACCCCTGCAACACGCGGCCCGAAGGGGGCGCCATTATTGTCCGATATACGATTGAGGCGTTAACGCCATCATTTCATTTTTCACCGCATCGGAAACATCCAGCGACTGAATAAACTGATGTATGGTTTCGCGCGTGATGTGCTGACCGCGGGTAAGGGCCTTTAGCGTTTCGTATGGCTGTGGATAATTTTCGCGGCGAAGAATAGTTTGAATGGCTTCCGCCAGCACCGACCAATTCGCATCGAGATCGGCATTGATTTTATCCGGATTCAGGCGCAACTTGCCCAGTCCTTTTTGGATGCTGTTCATGCTGATGAGTGCGTGCGCAAAAGGCACGCCGATATTGCGCAACACCGTTGAATCGGTGAGGTCGCGCTGCAGTCGTGATACCGGAAGTTTAGCCGCCAGATGTTCCAGCAGCGCATTGGCCAGGCCCAGATTGCCTTCGGCGTTTTCGAAGTCGATGGGATTCACTTTGTGCGGCATTGCGGAGGAGCCCACTTCGCCAGGTTTTATTTCCTGCTTGAAATAATCGATGGCGATGTACGACCAGCAATCGCGGCATAGATCAATGAGGATAGTGTGTATTCGTTTCATGGCATCGCATTGTGCGGCCAGATAATCGTAATGTTCAATTTGCGTAGTAGGGTGGCTGCGGTTGAGTTGCAGCGATTGGATAAAGGCTTCGGCCTGTTGATGCCAATTGATATGCGGAAAGGCAACAGCGTGCGCATTGAAATTACCTGTGGCGCCGCCAAATTTTGCCTGATGCGGCAGGCGCTCCAATTCATTTTTTTGGTGTTGCAGGCGAACTACAAAAACGTTGAATTCTTTGCCCAGCAGGGTAGGAGAGGCCGGTTGGCCGTGGGTGCGTGCCAACATGGGCACTTGCTTCCATGCATGAGCCAGTTGCTTTAGTTGGAGGATGAGTTGATCTAGTGCTGGAAAATAGACCTGATGTAGCGCATCGCGGATGGAGAGCGGAATTGCGGTGTTATTCACATCTTGCGAGGTAAGGCCAAAGTGAATCCATTCGGCCAGGTTGCTCCAGCCGGCTTGCTGCATTTTTTCTTTCAGGAAATACTCCACGGCTTTGACATCGTGGTTGGTCGTCTTTTCAATTGTCTTGATTCTGGTGGCATCTTCCGGTGAGCATTGGGTTACCCACTGGCGCATGGTGTTAACTTGTTCAGTGGTGATGACGGGCGTGCCAGGTAGTTGGAGTTGTAGCAAGAAGCAGCAATATTCTACCTCTACATGGATGCGGTATCGAATGAGGGCATACTCAGAAAAGTAGGCGCTTAGCGGTTGCGTTTGCGCCGCGTAGCGACCGTCGATGGGGGAAATTGCCTCAAGCATTTGGAGTTTTAAGAATGACGAAGGTAGTGAACTGCGCGGTATGAGAAATCCACATATCGGGTTTTTTATGTCCTTTTTTTTGGAAGAACGGCCCGAGTAGTTATATTTGGCCTGAAACCTTGTTTACGGCACAAAGTGCCTCCTATTGAATCTCTGTTTATGAAGCAACTGCTACGCGCACTAACACTTGGTATTTTTATTCAATTTGTTTCGCTTCAGGTAAGCGGGCAAGTAACCGTTAACTTAGAGGTAGATCCTGTTGATGCTGCGCAGGTTGGCGGAGATTGTGGCGATTGTAACGGACCACCAGATCCTAGTATAGATTGGCATGTTAAGCATAGCGGTACGGCTACGTTCAGTGCGACTTATAACGCAGCGTGCACCGATTGCGGGTGTAATGCTTACATTGGGTTTTCTCCAACCACGGTTTATCAGGCCTCTGGTGTTAACTATTCTAATACGATTAACATAGAATTGAATGGCGGCGAAATTGATGGTATTTTGTGCGGCCCTACTGATGGTGACTGTGGCGGATTTGGCGCGCCAAATACTGGTGCGAATAACGTTTCTATTTCATCGAACAGTGCTTGTAGTTGGACGAGTAACTTCAACAGCGGAAGAACAGGTTGTGCATCGGATGGTTCAACTAATGATTATAACACCCGCTGGCGCTATCGGTATTATTTCCAAAGTGGATACACGGCAGGGTCAGTTACCGGAACTACCACTATTTGTTCAGGCGCTTCTACTAACCTCTCTAATTCTGTAAGTCCGACTACGAATTACAATTCATTTCAGTGGGAGTCAAGTACGGATGGATTCACCTGGAATCCGGTTACCGGTTCCAGCGGGCAGTTAGGTATAAATACCGGTGCGTTAACGCAAACTACTTATTTCAGAAGGGCAGCCGATTATTGTACAAGTTTCACGGGGGGCGTCACCACAGTCTATTCGAATGTGCTTACCATAACGGTAACGCCTACGGTTGGTGCGGCCGGTAGTATTAGTGGAAGTACCGCCATATGTGCCAGTTCTTCTGGAAATGTTTATTCCATTGCCGCTGTCAATAATGCTACAACCTATACCTGGTCAGTTCCTGCGGGTTCCACCATTACTAACGGACAAGGTTCCACCAGTATTACGGTTACTTTCGGAACGAATTCGGGTAATGTAAGTGTTACGCCTAGTAATACATGTTTTTCAGGAACAGGTTCTTCATTAGCTGTAACAATTCAAAATAATGTAGGAAGTACGGGTACCATTAGCGGCAATGCTACTGTTTGTTTTGGCGCGAATGGGGTTACTTATTCTATTCCAGCAGTAACAAATGCTACGAATTATACCTGGACAGTTCCGGCAGGAGCTTCAATTGTAAGCGGTGCAAGTACAAATTCCATTTCAGTGAATTTTGGAACTGCTACCGGAGGCAATATCACGGTTCAACCATCGAACACTTGTTTTACTGGTACGTTGGTGAGCAAGGCCATCACGATTATTCCTCAATTGGGAGCGAACGGAACCATAGTTGGACCAGATTCAGTTTGTTTTGGTCAAACGGCAGTAGCTTACAGTACTACAGCCGTGAGCAATGCGACCACTTACACCTGGACGGCTCCGGTTGGTGCAACTATAGCATCCGGTCAGGGAACTTCATCTATAACGATCAACTTTGGAACGGCTGTCACAGGAAATGTGTCGGTGGTTGCCAGCAATAGCTGTTTTACCAATGCTTCCATCAACAAATTGGTTCAGGTAACGCCACAAGTTAGTGCTGCAGGTGTAATTTCAGGGGATACCACAATTTGCTTTGGCGATAACGGGGTGCCATATTCTGTTAATCCGGTTACCGGCGCTAATAGTTATCTGTGGACTGTACCTTCAGGGGCAGTGATTACCGCAGGGCAGGGCACCACTTCAATTTCAGTTAATTATAATACCGCTTTAAGTGGAACGATTACAGTTACGCCATCTAACAGTTGCTTCAGTGGTACATCTTCTACATTAAATATTGTGGTAACCCCAGCAATCGGATCTATCGGTTCAGTTAATGGCAATAGTACGCCATGTTATGGGGCAACTGAGAGTTATAGTATACCAGCGGTAGCAGGAGCGGATACCTATACCTGGACCGTTCCTTCAGGGGCTACCATTACTTCGGGACAAGGTACTTCGGCTATAACATTAGATTTAGGAACAGCCACATCAGGTAGTGTTTCTGTTATTGCTTCTAATAGCTGCTTTGCAACCAGCGCTGCCAACTTGCCATTGACCATTACTCCGGCATTGGGCGCTTTTGGTTCCATCAGTGGCAGTCCGGTTGTATGCTTTGGCGATAATCCGGTTGGATATTCTACAACGCCTGTTACGGGTGCTACCAATTATGTTTGGACTGCTCCTGCAGGGGCAACGGTGATATCTGGTCAAGGTTCAACATCTATTACTGTTAACTATGGTACCGCTGCCAGCGGCAACTTAATTGTTACAGCTTCAAATGCATGTTTCAGTGCTGATGATACCTTAGCCATCACAGTGAATCCGATTCCGCAGGGAAGTATTTCTGGTACTTCCACAATCTGTACAAATGGCAGTGATACGATTTTCTTCAACTTCACCAGCGGCACAGCACCTTTTGATATTGCTTACACAGATGGTACCAACACGTTTAATCTGAACAATGTGAACAATGGGGATTTTGTGATTGTATCGCCAACCGGTACTACTACTTATAGCTTCCTTCAAATTAATGATGCCGGCGGATGTCACCGCAATAGCTTGTTTGCGGGGTCCGCAACTATTACTGTGGCACCGGCTGCTGCTATTAATTCAGTGACACCAACTAATCCTTTGTGCAGTAACAGTAATGATGGATCCATCGTGATTGCTGCATCTGGTGGCACCGCGCCTCTAAGCTATTCCATTGACGGCGGATTGAATTTTACGGTTAGTCAAACAACCTTTACTCCGCTGTCTGCCGGAACATACAATGTTCAGGTGGTTGATGCGTTAGGGTGCCCGGCACTTTCTGCTGGATTGCCAGCAAACGTGCCTGTAACGTTAACGGCTCCTTCGGTGCTGGATGTGTCTGCAACAAAAACCGATCCTAGTTGTGCTGGCGTTGGTAATGGAAGTATTATCGCTACAGGTTCAGGTGGAACAACACCGTACCAATATTCTTTGAATGGCGGTCCTTCTCAAATTAGCGCTACTTTCAATTCCTTACCGGCAGGCAACTACCAGGTAACGATTATTGATGGTCACTCTTGTACAGATACTTTCTCTATTTCTTTGGTTAATACTTACGCGGTTTCGGCATCGGTTGATACGCAACATAATGTTTCATGTTTTGGCGGTAACGATGGCTTTGTAACCATTCTGTTTACCGGGGGCGTGAATCCAGTAACGTATTCCTTAAATGGTGGCTTGCCGCAAGCTTCACCAACCTTTAGCGGATTAAGTGCCGGAACTTATACGATTACCGCTCGCGATGGAAACGGTTGTACGCAGATTCTGTCTGTAGGAATTTCTCAGCCAGGTCTTCTGAGCCTGCAATTGGATTCTATCAACAATATACTCTGTAATGGAGGTGCTAATGGTTCTATTTACATTACCGCTCAGGGCGGAACCTCGCCATATACCTACGTTTGGAGTAATGGTAATGGTAACGAAGATTTGTTGAATGTAGGTGCCGGAGTTTACAACGTAACAGTTTATGATAAGAATAACTGTACGGCAAGCACTGGCGCAACAATTACGCAGCCACTGCCATTGTATTTGAATATAGCTTCTTACACCAATGTGCTTTGTAAAGGCGATTCTACTGGTTATTTGGATATCACAGCTAATGGCGGAACGCCTCCATTCCAGTACAATTGGAGTAATGGAGCAACTTCTGAAGACTTGGTTCGCTTGCCAGTTGGAACCTATGCGGTTACCGTTACCGACGCGAATGGATGTCAGCGGGATACCAATCAGGTTATTGCTGAGCCTGCCGCTGTATTGGCAGTTAGTGCTGTTGCGGATAGCGTAACCTGCAACGGAAGTGCCAACGGCGGTGTCACATTAACCGTTTCCGGTGGTACACCTCAATATACTTATGTTTGGAATAACGGCGCCTCTACGTCCTCAATTAGCGGATTATCGGGCGGTGTATATAGCGTAACCGTTCGCGATGGAAATGGATGCACTGCCTACGCTTATGGCGCAGTGTACGAACCACAACCACTTACTTTAAGTCATGTGGTAACTAATTCGCCTTGTGCAGGCACCAATGCCGGCGCCATTGATTTGACCGTTAGCGGAGGTAATCCGGCATACACCTATCTTTGGACTACTGGTGCTACCACACAGGATATTACTAACCTGGGTTCTGGATTATTCCAGGTTACGGTTACCGATGCCAAGGGATGTACCAGCACGGATTCGGCAAGGGTATTCCAGCCAAACTTCATCCTGAGAGTAACTGTCAATACAACTGACCTTACATGTTACGGCTCACATGATGGTATTGCTGCAGCAGTTGCTGTGGGGGGTACCTCACCTTATAAATATGTTTGGAACACGGTTAACTTAAACGCACCTTCAACCTTAACAGGCTTAGATACCGGAACCTACAGCGTAACGGTAACAGATGCCAACGGCTGTACGGCAAGTGCCTCTGGCTTCTTAAATCAACCTGACTCATTAACGGCTACCGCTACTGGTACTGATTTGACTTGTGCAAATGGCAGTAACGGATCCGTAACAACAACTATTACCGGCGGCACAACACCTTATAGTTATTTATGGTCGAACTTTGCCACCAGCGCTAATTTGAGCAACGTAGGCGCAGGCAACTACACGGTAATTGTAACAGATAAGAATGGATGTACGGCCACTGCTGCGGATAGTGTTCGTCAGCCTGCGGCCCTGGGCTTGAGCTTCACGGTGAGAAATATCGCCTGCAAAGGAGCAAGCGATGGATTAGTTCGCGTAGTAGCAAGCGGCGGTGTTAATCCGTACAGCTATGCCTGGAGTAATGGCGGAACGCTGGATAGCATTTCAGGTGTTGCAGCGGGAACGTACTTCGTAACCGTAACCGATAACAACGGTTGCTCAAACAGCGGCAGTGCTACAGTAACAGAGCCGGCCAATGCGTTGGTAGCCTCATTGGTATCACACAATATTTCATGTAATGGTGCCGGCGATGGTAGCATTGATGTTACAGTAAACGGCGGTGGTACGCCATACGCATTCACATGGAGCAACAGCGCCACTACTGAAGATATCAGTGGATTATCTGCTGGAAATTATTCCGTAACTATTAACGATGCCAACGGATGCAGCACCACGCTGAACGGCAGCATAGCTGAGCCAGCTATATTGACTGCTTCTGCAACAGGTTCTAACCTGATTTGTAATGGCGGAACGAATGGCACAGTAACCTCAACTGTAAACGGCGGCACAACACCTTATAGTTACTTATGGTCGAACTTTGCCACCAGCGCTAATTTGAGCAACGTAGGCGCAGGCAACTACACGGTAATTGTAACAGATAAGAATGGTTGTACAGCAACTGCTTCGGATAGTGTTCGTCAGCCTGCAGCCCTGGGCTTAAGCTTCACGGTACGTAATGTCGGTTGCCAGGGCGGTAACACCGGCATGGTTCGCGTAGTAGCAAGCGGCGGTGTTAATCCGTACAGCTACGCCTGGAGTAATGGCGGAACGCTGGATAGCATTTCAGGTGTTGCAGCGGGAACGTACTTCGTAACCGTAACCGATAACAACGGTTGCTCAAACAGCGGCAGTGCTACAGTAACAGAGCCGGCCAATGCGTTGGTAGCCTCATTGGTATCACACAACATTTCTTGTAATGGTGCCGGCGATGGTAGCATTGATGTTACAGTGAACGGCGGTGGTACGCCATACGCATTCACATGGAGCAACAGCGCCACTACTGAAGATATCAGTGGATTATCTGCTGGAAATTATTCCGTAACTATTAACGATGCCAACGGATGCAGCACCACGCTGAACGGCAGCATTGCTGAGCCAGCTATATTGACTGCTTCTGCAACAGGTTCTAACCTGATTTGTAATGGCGGAACGAATGGCACAGTAACCTCAACTGTAAACGGCGGCACAACACCTTATAGTTATTTATGGTCGAACTTTGCCACCAGCGCTAATTTGAGCAACGTAGGCGCAGGCAACTACACGGTAATTGTAACAGATAAGAATGGTTGTACAGCAACTGCTTCGGATAGTGTTCGTCAGCCTGCAGCCCTGGGCTTAAGCTTCACGGTACGTAATGTTGGTTGCCAGGGCGGTAACACCGGCATGGTTCGCGTAGTAGCGAGCGGTGGTGTTAATCCGTACAGCTACGCCTGGAGTAATGGCGGAACGCTGGATAGCATTTCAGGTGTTGCAGCGGGAACGTACTTCGTAACCGTAACCGATAACAACGGTTGCTCAAACAGCGGCAGTGCTACAGTAACAGAGCCGGCCAATGCGTTGGTAGCCTCATTGGTATCACACAATATTTCATGTAATGGTGCCGGCGATGGTAGCATTGATGTTACAGTGAACGGCGGTGGTACGCCATACGCATTCACATGGAGCAACAGCGCCACTACTGAAGATATCAGTGGATTATCTGCTGGAAATTATTCCGTAACTATTAACGATGCCAACGGATGCAGCACCACGCTGAACGGCAGCATTGCTGAGCCAGCTATATTGACTGCTTCTGCAACAGGTTCTAACCTGATTTGTAATGGCGGAACGAATGGCACAGTAACCTCAACTGTAAGCGGCGGCACAACACCTTATAGTTATTTATGGTCGAACTTTGCCACCAGCGCTAATTTGAGCAACGTAGGCGCAGGCAACTACACGGTAATTGTAACAGATAAGAATGGTTGTACGGCCACTGCTTCGGATAGTGTTCGTCAGCCTGCAGCCCTGGGCTTAAGCTTCACGGTACGTAATGTTGGTTGCCAGGGCGGTAACACCGGCATGGTTCGCGTAGTAGCGAGCGGTGGTGTTAATCCGTACAGCTATGCCTGGAGTAATGGCGGAACGCTGGATAGCATTTCAGGTGTTGCAGCGGGAACGTACTTCGTAACCGTAACCGATAACAACGGTTGCTCAAACAGCGGCAGTGCCACGGTTTCGCAACCTGCTAATCCATTGGTCGCGGCTATTCAACAATATGATATCACCTGTGCAGGCGCTAACGATGGACATTTGGATGTGACTGTTAATGGAGGATTAACGCCATATAACTTCACCTGGAGCAACGGTGCGATTACCGAAGATCTTACAGGCCTAGGCGCAGGTAACTACTCTGTAACGATTGCCGATGCCGGAGGCTGTGTGGCTACCTTGAATGGTTCAGTGGCTGCACCAGCACCGATTACTTCTACTATCAGTGGAACCAACGTAACTTGTCATGGTGCGCAGAACGGTGCAGTTAATTTAACTCCTGCTGGTGGAACCGGCACCTTGTCATTCTTGTGGTCGAACTTCAGTGCAGCAGAAGACTTGGCCAATATTGGCGGTGGATGGTTTACTGTAATCATCTCTGATGCCAATGGCTGCCAGCATCGCGATAGCGTATTGATTGTTGAGCCAGCTGCTATCAGCCATAGCATTCAGGCTACGTCCATCAGTTGTTATGGTGCCGGCAATGGCGCCTTGAATCTGACTGCAGCTGGTGGAACCGGCACCTTGCTATTTAGTTGGTCTAATGGAGCCTCTACAGAGGATATTAGCGGATTGAATGCAGGTACCTACACTGTTGTTATTCGCGATGCAAACAATTGCCAGGCAGTGGATTCAGGTGTTGTTACCGAGCCTTCGGCAATTGGCATTAACCATATCGTTACGCAACCTCGTTGTAATGGAGATGCTAATGGCGCAGTTGATGTGATTGTAACCGGTGGTACTTATCCATTTACTTATGCGTGGTCAAATAGCGCAACATCTGAAGATTTGTCGGGCTTAACCGGTGGCGTTTATCGTTTGACCGTTACCGATAGCCGCGGTTGCGTTAAAACAGATTCTGCCGTATTGGTTGAACCTGATGGTATCATTATCACGCCTATTGTTCGCAACGTAAAATGTAAAGGCAATCAGGACGGCGATATTGATTTGTCGGTTTATTATGGAACGCCTCCATATACTTATCAGTGGTTTAATGGCAGCATAGGTGGTACGCCGCTCACCATTAACGAAGATTTACACAATCTGAATGGTGGTACGTATTGCGCTTCTATCACGGATAGTCGCGGATGTGTAGCTACCTTATGCGCTGTAGTTAAAGAGGCTGATTCTTTAAAAATCAATATGGTTAAGACAGATCCTTCTTGTCAAACTACTACTGGATCGGTGGCTGTTTCTCATACCGGAGGAACTCGTCCATATCAGTATCTGTGGAACAACTTTGTTACCGATTCTTTCCAGAATAATGTAGCCGGCGGTGTTTATGCGGTAATTGTTACCGATTCAAACGGATGCTCGCAGCATGGCAGCATTACGGTTAACGGTCAGCCTAATCCGATGTTTACCACAATTTCCAGCAGCAATCCAACCTGTTCGGGCGGAGACAATGGATTTGTTTCAGTAGCGGTAAGCGGCGGTGCTATTCCTTATGCCTATAACTGGAATGTGGGTGGACAATCGGGTCATGTTGCCACTAACCTTACTGATGGCTTGTATTTGGTAACGGTAACGGATGCTGCAGGATGTCAGAAAGTTGACAGTGCCCGTATTCAGTCGCCAGCGCCAATTTCAGTAACCACAGCCGCTTCCAGCACTACTTGTTTGAGCAGCAGTAACGGTTATGCTGTGGTTCAAGCGACGGGCGGTCGCGCTCCGTACATTTACATTTTCAATGGCATTACACAAAGCGGAGACACCATCCGCAATCTGACAGCGGGAACGTTCTCCATTATTGTCCGCGATGCGAACGGTTGTGAAGGTGTAAGTACCTTTACCGTAACTTCAAGCACTGATGTTTCAGTAAATCTATCGGCTAATGCTGAAGTGGTATTGAAAGGACAAGAGGTTCAATTGAACGCTTCAGGTATTTCTGATACGGTGATAACCGGATATCGCTGGACGGCCATAGATCCGTTTAACTTCTCGGGTTGTGGTGATTCAACCAACTGTACTAATCCAACTATCACGCCTCAAACTACGCAAACCATCATTGTAACCATGGTTAATGCAAGAGGTTGCACCGCCAGTGATACGGTTCAAATACAGGTTCGCACCGAAGGTGCCATATTCATGCCAACGGCATTTACGCCTAACGGAGATGGATTGAACGACCGCTTCCAGTTTGCCGTACTGGGTGCCAAATCAGCCAGTGTGCAGGTTTGGAATCGTTGGGGCGAAAAGGTTTACGATGATCCGGAACAACCCAATGGCATTGATCAAACCAAGCCATATGGATGGGATGGGATGTTCCGCGGAAAAATGTGTGAATTCGATACATACACCTACCAAATGGATATTCTGTTCTTCGATGGTCATAAGGAATCCAAGAGTGGAACGGTTACGCTGATGCGTTAATTCATTGAGATACAAAAGGAAAGGGTCGGGGGAGTTACTCCGGCCCTTTTTTATTGAAAGGAATTTATATAATCGGTTTGTTTATTTGGTGGGCTTTTCTATTTTTGCGCTCCCTTTCCGGAAAACCGGATGGGTATCGTTTCCTTGAAATGGCTTCGCAGACCGTAACCGCCCCAGGCGGTAATTCTGTGCATTCATTTCAGTGAGAAACTTAAAAACTTATATGCGATGAAAGTACAGGTATTGAATCAAGACGGCAAAGGAACCGGCCGCGAAGTGGAATTATCAGACAGTATTTTTGGTGTTGAACCTAATGACCATGCCGTGTGGTTGGCTGTTCGCCAGTTTCAGGCTGCGCAGCGTCAGGGAACGCACAAGTCTAAAGAACGTTGGGAAATTGCCCGCACTACTAAAAAAGCTTTCCGCCAGAAAGGTACAGGCGGCGCTCGCCGTGGTGATATGAAATCTCCGCTGGTGCGCGGTGGTGGCCGGGTTTTCGGTCCAAAGCCACACAGCTACGATTTCAAGCTGAACAAAAAAGTAAAAGACACGGCAAAGAAGACCGTATTCACTTATAAGGCGAAAGACAACAATATCATCATTGTTGATGATTTGAAGTTAGGTGCTATTAAAACGAAAGACTTCACTGCTATTCTGAAAAACCTGAACGTAGCAGAAAGCAAATCGCTGATTTTAATTGGCGAAGCCAACAAGAATGTATTCCTGTCATCTCGTAATATTCCTAACGCCCTGGTAGCAGATGCGGTAGGTACCAATGTGTTCGATATGATGAGCGCCAATAAAATTATCCTTACGGAAGCAGCGCTTAAGGCAATTGAAACCAATTTCCAAAACAACTAAGCACGAGCAATGAACAACGTATTAATAAAGCCGATCATCACCGAAAAATCGACTAAGCTCGGTGAAAAACTAAACCGCTACGCCTTCCGCGTTAACCGCGATGCCAATCGTCTGGAAATCAAAAAGGCTATTGAGAATATGTATGCCGTTACGGTAGAAGATGTAAATACTGCCGTTATTCCCGGAAAATTGAAAATGCGCTACACCAAGAAAGGAATCGCCAAAGGAATGAAGCCGGCGTATAAAAAAGCTTATGTAACCCTGAAAGAAGGTCAAACTATCGACTTCTACGGTAACGCTTAATTCACTGATTAAAGAGACTAGCAATGGGTATCAAAAAATATAAACCAACAACGCCGAGCCTGCGCTTTACCACGCTGCTCAATTTCGAGGAAATTACCACTAACAAGCCAGAGAAGAGCTTGATTAAACCAATCAAATCTTCTGGCGGACGTAACTCCTCTGGTCACCTCACTGTTCGCTACCGCGGCGGAGGTCACAAGCGTCGCTATCGTTTGATTGATTTCAAGCGCGACAAATTCGACATAGAAGCTACGGTAGTATCCGTAGAATACGATCCGAATCGTACCGCTTTCATCGCGTTAGTACAATATACCGATGGCGAAAAGCGCTACATCCTGGCTCCAAGCGGTATCAAAGTGGGACAGAAAGTAATCTCTGGTAAGAACGTAGCTCCGGAAATCGGAAATACACTGCCGATGGAAAATATTCCATTGGGTTCTATCATCCACAATATCGAATTGCACCCTGGCCGCGGTGGAAACATCGTGCGCTCTGCAGGTTCTTCTGCCCAGTTAATGGCGAAAGAAGATAAGTATGTAGTAATCAAAATGCCAAGCGGTGAAATCCGTAAAATCCTGAAATCATGCCTGGCCACAGTGGGAACGGTTTCCAACAGCGACCACAACCTGCAATCATTAGGTAAAGCCGGACGTATGCGCTGGCTGGGCCGCAAGCCGCGTACCCGCGCCGTAGCGATGAACCCGGTAGATCACCCGATGGGTGGTGGCGAAGGTCGCGCTTCTGGTGGTCACCCACGCTCACGTACCAGCATTAAGGCGAAAGGTTACAAGACACGCACGCCGAAAAAAGCTTCTAACAAGGTGATTATTCAACGCCGTAAAGGAGCAATCGCTAATCAGAATAACAAATAATTAACCCAAGCAGTTAAAAAATAAACATGGGACGTTCAATTAAAAAAGGACCTTACGTAGCATTCAAACTGGAAAAGAAAGTGGATGCCATGAATGCCGGAACTAAAAAATCTGTGATTAAAACCTGGTCGCGCAGCAGCATGATTCGGCCTGATTTCGTAGGGCATACTTTTGCTGTTCACAACGGACAGAAATTTATTCCGGTGTATGTTACGGAAAACATGGTGGGTCATAAACTGGGTGAATTCAGTCCAACACGCCAGTTCAAAGGGCACTCATCTAAAAAGGTGAAATAATTCGATAATCGTAAAATTTGATGTTTATTCTGTTCTGCAGATAAACCCATAAAATAAAAAGCATGGAAGCAGTAGCACACCTCCGCAATAACCCAACCTCTCCGCGTAAAACCCGCCTGGTGGTGGATTTAATCCGCGGAAAGAAAGTAGAAGAAGCTTTAAGCATTCTGAAGTTCACCAAGAAAGAATCAGCGCTGAAACTGGAAAAATTGTTGAAGAGCGCCATCAACAACTGGGAACAAAAAAATGGCCTGAAGCCTGAAGATCACGAATTGTTCGTGAAAGAAGCTTATGTGAATCAGGGCGCTACAGTAAAGCGTTTCCTGCCAGCTCCTCAAGGTCGTGCTTACCGCTTGCGCAAGCGCAGCAATCACGTTACCATTAAGGTAGATAGCAAGAATCCGGTAGAATTTGAATCCGCTTCAGAAGCAGAAGCAAAATAAGTTCTTATCAACTGTATTAGAAAAGCTCCTGTGAAGGAGCTTTTTTTATTTACTCTCGATACTATCGCGCCATTCGTGTAAGGTGACATCAACCACAATGCCTTCAAGAATAAAGGGGTCTTCACGCATATACCGCTCCGCAGTCTCCCGTGATTTAAAAATAGCCATGTTCCCAAAATCTGTAAAGGGGCCAATACCGATGATATCCCCCGTCTTCATCAAGTTTTCTATAACCATAACATGGCGCGGATAAACCTTCATAATATCTTCTAGCGCTAATCCAGATGGTTTACCAATAACAACGTATTTCATTTCGTTAAGTTAATAGTTATGCCAGAATAGCTATTATTCGTTTGCAGGTTCTGGTTTTTACTCCTTAATTCGTTCGCAAATTTACTGCATGATCCGCTACGAAAAAGACGCTGATAATATTGTAACGCTCACCCTAGATAATCCCGGCAAATCAGCCAATGTAATTAATAAAGCGTTCGGTGCTGCTTTACAATCAGCCTTTGAACAATTGCAACAAGACAAAGATCTGCGGGGGGTTATTATCACCTCTGCAAAAGATACTTTTCTGGCTGGCGCAGATATTGACGAAATGTTTGCTGAAACTAATGCCCGCTATTTCTTTGAGCAGGCAGAAGCGTTTAAAGCCGGGCTGCGTTGGTTGGAAACGCAAGGCAAACCTGTTGCCGCTGCCATCAATGGTACGGCGCTGGGCGGCGGATTTGAAGTATGCCTGGCCTGTCACCATCGCATTTCCATTGATAACAACAAAATTCAATTGGGGCTACCGGAAGTCACGCTTGGCTTGTTACCCGGCGGAGGGGGGATTACCCGCATGGTGCGCCTGATTGGATTACAGCCATCTTTGCCCTTTCTATCCGAAGGGAAGAAGGTTTCTCCGAAGGATGCGTTGGCCAATGGCCTGATTCATGATTTGGCAGCTGATCAACAGGAATTGTTACAGAAGGCCAAGGCATGGGTGCTGTCTAAAAAATCAGCGAGGCAACCATGGGATGAAGATGGGTACAAAATTCCTGGCGGGGCGGCTAACAATCCAAAAGTGGCCATGATGCTGCCGGTGGCACCAGCCATGTTGGCAAAGAAAACATATAACAACTATCCTGCACCGCTGGCTATTATGGCAACAGCGGTGGAAGGAAGTGTAGTTGATATAGAAACGGCAACGCGAATTGAATCGCGGTATTTTGCTGAATTGGCTTCCGGTAAAGTGGCCAAGAATATGATCAATGTTTTCTGGAAGCAACTGAACGCATTGAACGCCGGTAAATCGCGCCCGAAAATCGATGAAAAGTTTTCGTTTAAGAAAGTTGGAGTCCTTGGCGCCGGCATGATGGGCAGCGGCATTGCTTATGCTTGCGCGATGAGTGGTATAGACGTGGTGTTGAAGGATGTTTCGCAAGAGAGCGCTGAAAAAGGAAAAGCGTATAGCGATGGCTTGCTGAAGAAACGCATCAGCAAGGGAAAAACTACCAAAGAAAAGGCGGCAGAAATTTTAGCGCGCATTACCCCAACTGCCGATGCCGGCTTGCTTCAGGGATGCGATTTGATTATTGAAGCCGTATTTGAAAATCGCGAGCTGAAAGCAAAAGTAACTGCAGAAGCGGAAGCTCAAATGAATGCCGATGGTGTATTCGCCTCTAATACCTCTACTTTGCCCATTACAGGTTTGGCGGAAAAATCTTTGCGACCAGAACAATTCATCGGACTACATTTCTTTTCACCGGCCGACCGCATGCCGTTGGTGGAAATTATTGTGGGAAAGAAAACCAGCGATCATACCTTGGCGCGGGCTTTCGATTTTGTGAAGCAAATTAAGAAGACGCCGATTGTAGTGAACGATTCGCGCGGGTTCTATACTTCCAGAGTGTTTGCAACGTATGTGTTAGAGGGAATTTCTCTGCTGTCAGAAGGTAATCATCCGCGCGCTATCGAATCGGCCGGATTGCAAGCCGGCATGCCCGTTGGTCCGTTGGCACTTACCGATGAAGTGTCGCTTTCTTTAATTGCCCACATCCGCAAACAAACTATTGAAGATTTAAAAGCAGAAGGAAAAGCTATTCCCGAAAGTTCTGCCTATCCGGTGATTGATAAAATGATTGAAGCCGGAAGAGAAGGTAAGGCCAAAGGTGGTGGCTTTTATGATTATCCAAAGGAAAAAGACGGCAAGAAAACGCTGTGGACTGGATTAGCCAGTTTGTTTCCGCATACGGCTGACTTAAATCAGCAAGATATGATTGATCGAATGCTGTTTATCCAATGTTTAGAAACCGTTCGGTGTATGGAAGAAGGCGTGTTTACGTCGGTGGCTGATGGTAACATCGGATCGGTGTTCGGATGGGGCTTTGCTCCGTTTAAAGGCGGCACGTTGCAATTCATCAACGACTACGGCATACCGCAGTTTATTGCGCGTGCCAACGAACTGAAAGCTAAATATGGCGAGCGTTTCAGCGTGCCAAAGACATTGCTGGAACGCACAACGGAATTTTAATGGAAGTGAAATTTTGAAAAAGATGGCAAGCGAAATCAGAAATTTATCAGACTATAAACCCGAAACAGTTCCCGATGGCGCTGCATTCCGGATTGGTATTATTGTTTCGGAATATCATGGCGATATTACCCTGGCCTTGCGCGATGGTGCTGTAAAAACACTTCGCGATAATGGCGTTGCACCTGAAAATATCCTCATTGATTATGTACCCGGAGCTTATGAATTGCCGTTAGGCGCACAGGTGTTATTTACCGGAAATAGCTGTGATGCGGTAATTGCGCTGGGCTGTGTGATTAAAGGCGATACCGATCACGATGTGTACATCAATCATGCGGTGGCCAACGAATTAATGATGATGAGTACCGAATATGAAGCGCCTTTCATTTTCGGATTGCTCACTACCAATACGCTAGAGCAGGCCCGCGATCGGTCAGGAGGCAAGCACGGCAATAAAGGCGTAGAATGCGCCATCGCCGCCTTGAAAATGCTGGCCCTCATCGAACGGAATACCCACGATGATGAAGGATTGTCGTTTCTGAATTAAAAGAAACTTACTTGGAGGTGATGCTCAGACTCACCTTGTTCACCAATCCGTCGCGGTTGGTAACGGCAAAGGTGTAGGTTGCCTTTTTTCCTATTGGCGCTAATCCTTTCAATACCACGTCGGTGGCATATGAATCACCTTGCGAGCCAGATAATGCCGTGGTGATGATGGAAGAGTCTACACCGTTAATGGTTCTGGTAACATTAAATGTTTTCAGTACATCAGCTGTTTCGGCTTTTGATGCTGAAATGCCTACGGTTACCGAAGAATCTACAAAAACAGTTGCATCGGCAGCAGTATAACCAGTACCGGTTTTGAAAGCGATATTGGGCAATTTGCCTTCATCTTTTTCACAGGAAGAAATGCCTGCTAAGCAAAGTGCCACAGCAATAGATAATGAGAATTTTTTCATAAAGTGAATATAAAAATGTTGCTGTTTTTGCCCGAAAGATCGCCGTAGCCCCGGCTTTCTTGCCATTGATGTTGACGCCGAAGCGCCTGGCGCTAAGCGGCAGCGGTTGCAGCGAAAAGCCCACAGCGCACGAGGTACGAGTGCGCGAGGACTTGGAGCGAAAAACGCGGTGCCGGAGGGGACTTACGAAGTCTTTAAGACTTCGTAAGTCCCCCTCCGGCAGCCGCCATTATATTGGCTGTACACCTGGCATCTCAAGGACTTACGAAGTCTTAAAGACTTCGTAAGTCCTTGTTGATACTGCCATCAAACTTTATCTAAACGAATGCCGTTTTCAGCGTAACGGGTAAAGTTATCTTAAGGGCACCTCTAAAAACCTAGCATGGTGAAATGTTGTTAATATTCAGCAGGGGCGCGCTAGCGTGAAGGCTTGAAAATTTGTTGTAATACATCGTTGCGCCTCATTTAGTTACATCATTTATGTAACTGCATTCGTTGCGCCTCCTTACACCAAATTTTCTGCGCATTTCACTCACGCCAGGTTTTTAGAGGTGCCCTTAATTTCCAAAAGCCGCGCCATTGCAGCATTACCATCACATTGCGGCCCATGTTGTGGAGGCCGTAGGCTTTGTAGCGCGACAAATGATCAAAGTATTGCTGATTGGTAAGGTTAGTTCCTAAAACCTGGAGGTCGATTTCGCCGTGCGGAATAGCGAGTGTGAGGGAAGCCGAAGCGCGCAGCAAATAATAGCCGGCCGTGGGCGTTTCAGCAGGCGCTGTTTTTTGCTGCTGGAAAGCGTAGTCGTAACCGCATAAAACGCCTAGCGATTTCACGCGGTGATTAATGGCGCGTTCATATTGAAGATACGTACCGAGCCGAAAGGGTGGGAGATAGGGGAGATAATGGCCGCTGGCCAAAACACCCACCACCGAAGAGAATTGCGCTTGCCAGGTAAGTCCTTTCAGTTGCCGTTGCGGCGAAAATACCGCTGAAATTTCGGCGCCGGTGAGCGACGCATTTTGTTGCAGATACCGGAATACCGGAAAGCCGTAATAACTTTCAGTTGTAGGCTGCAGGTAGATGTAGTGAAAGAACTTGTTATAGTAGGTAGCGGCGCTGAACTGAAACCATGGATGCGCATAATTCAGCGACAGATCGAGATTGATATTGCGTTCATTCTTCAGTTTCGGATCGCCAATTTCAAAGGTAAAAATGCCCTCATGTACGCCGTTGGAAGCCAGCTCGGCCAAATTAGGCGCGCGCATGCCGGTGGCGGCGTTGATTTTAAAATTCCATTGCTGCGTGGGATTCCACGTAAAACCCGCGCTGCCATTAGCGGATGGCCGATTTATGGAAAATGGCGCGATGAGCTGTCCTGCTGTATTCACGCCCACTGTAGGCAAGGTGTTGATCCATTTGTTGTTCACGCCGGCGCCCAGTTCCATAATGAAGGTACTCCACTTTATGCGCAGTAACATCGCCGCGCTGCTTTCCAGCACATGCGCATCGGGAATAATTTTTCTGCCGCCAAAATTGGTGTTGTTGGTGTAGCAGGAAAAATGGTTGACGATGAGTTCGATTCGTTCCGAGAAGCGGTGTGCGTATTGCAGTTGATATTGCATGGTAGAAAGCAGCATATTCAAACTGATTTGACCGCCGCCTTCGTCTTCCATGCGTTGGTTGAGTTGTGCGCCAACATTGAGCTGTAGCAAGCCTTTATCAAACCGTTTGGTGTTGCGGCTGGAGAGTAAATGCAGCATCACCGTATGATGCGGATTTTTCATAGACCTGCTCCACCGTTTATCGGGCGTGATGAACGAATAAATATCATTCAGAATAAAGCCGTAGTCGTTTTTCGAGAAATGGTAATTGTTTTCAGAAGTCCAGTTATGTTGCTCGATGCCCAGGCTAGCTTTGGCATAGTAGCCATTAAAGCGCGAGTTGAGGATTCGTTGGCCTTTGCCATCGCTGTAATCGGCCTGTGTTTCGGCTCCGGCGCGCACGCGCCACCATAGGTTGTTGCGACCCGCTTTAACGCCTGCATCCGTCATTACACCCAGCGTGTTGCTATGAAATCGCAGCGAGTAATCGGCGGCCATTGTTTGAGGCGCGGCTTTTTCTTCTTCAATCACATTGATGACGCCGGCAATGGCATCGCTACCGTAAAGCAGACTGGCTGGTCCTTTAATGATTTCAACGCGGCTAATGCCCACATCGCTCAAACCCAGGCCGTGCTCATCCTGCCATTGCTGATTATCGAAACGCATGCCCGAGACCAGGGTGAGCAGGCGACTGCCGTAGAGCCCGCGGATAATGGGTTTGGTGATAGCCGGACCGGTTGATAATTGTGCGATACCGGGCAGTTTGGCCAGGGCATCAGCAATATTAAAGGCGCCCAGGCGTTTCATGGTTGATTGCGACAGTGCTTCGATATGGAGTGCTGAATTGCGGATGTTATCTTCCCGAAAAGCCGTTACCTGAATAGTTTGTAGTTGATGGGTAGAATCGGATTGCGCCGCCGAGGTGGCCGCGCCTAGTAGCAGCAGATAAATAATCAGGTACCGATACATGATGGAGCCGAAGGGGAAACGAATATAGTTGAACCGTTGGGATGAGAAAGTTTTTGGAAGAAGCGCGGGAGAGGACATTTGGTAGACGGTGGGACGGTTTTGGACTTTTTGGACTTTTAGGACGAATGGGACGATTTGGACGAGTGGGACGGTTGGGACTTTGAGCAGGTTGGGTTGCGCTTTTATGCGGCGAGATTTGCGAAGCCATCAGGTGGCAAAAAGTAAATGCGGTTGGTAACCGCATCAGGTGATGAGGTTTAGTGCTACGAAATGCTCCATTTAGCCCACATTTAGTTTACTATTTACAATTGGCAGGGTGGTGCGATGATAAGATGTTCGCAAGTTGGAATGATTAATGTGTTGCATGGCATCAATTACGTTTTTTATGCCGCCCCCTCAAGCCGCGTTTAGGGTCTTTGGCTAAAATGGTGTGTTGGCGCGGCTTTCGGGCCGGGCTGCTCTGGGGTTCCGTGCTCCACTTCGTTTCGCACCGGCCCGCACGAGGCGGGCCGCCCGCCGCATCCCTGGCGGTTAGCGCTGAGCGATGGCAAATGGTAAAGGGTAAATGGAAATTGGAAATGGTTGTGCCTCTCTGGTCGCGCCAAAAGAACATTAAACGCTACACAAGCCAACATCATTATTCAGCGCGTCCCAATCGTCCTAATCGTGTATAAGTCCCAATCGTCCAAAAAGCGCCAAGAGATTGCTTCGCAAGTTTAACGGCAGACAGAAGAAACCCGAAGGGTTGGTATTATTGTAGCAATTGAAAGAGATTGAACCGAGAAACCCCGAAGGGGTGAAATAGTTATCGTGTTTGATGTGCGACTATTCGATATTAGATGATATGAGAATGCTTATTTCCGAATGGCGCGCTGTTTGTTACGACATTTGCTCAGTTGGATCCACCTCCCGCCTCGATGGAGCGCGTCCCAAAAGTCCCCATAGTCCTTCACGTCCCAATCGTCCAAACAGCCCCAAACGTCCTAATGGTCTAAAAGTCCCAACTGTCCCAATCGTCCCTCAAGTCCGTATCGTCCTAACAATCCCAACCGTCCCAACCATTGAACATCAAATTGCGGTACAAAGCCCCTGGCCGCTATGAAGCTTATGATTACCCCTTCCGCTTTTTATGTAATTCCAAATCCAACCATTTTAGATAATCGCCATGCTGAAAAAATGATTCGTTATACGGCTCTTTACTGAGTTTGAGCAAGGTGTCGTACAAGGTGCGCATCTGCGTCACAATGGTATCAGGCTGATGTTTTCCCTTTACAAATTTCAACATCGCCCTTTCCGGAGGATATAACTTTTCTTGCTTCAATAAACTTTTGTAAATCGAATCGGCGGTGCTGGCAATTAATGAGTAATGACTCAACCGGTAATAACATAACAAATACAAAAACCGGTAGGCAATAGCAAGCGATGAGCGGAAGGCCTTCTCCAAAGGTTGTAACTCTGCAAGTTGATCCAGCGCTTTTTCCGGCTCGTTATTCATATAATACAATCGCGCCCCTAACAAGATATTCATGTAGGCCAATGGCGCTTCTATCCATTGTGCTTTATGCTCCTCCCGAATACTGTCTTCATAGCTGGCAACGCCTGCTGCGAAGGTACCTCTTAGCAGGTGTTCAGATAATTCTGAAAACCAAATCTTCGCCATAATTTTTTGTGCCACCCCGCGCTGTTTCGCATGGGGTAATAGGGCGCGCAGCATCGGTATCACTTGCTGAATTCCCTTCACATCCCCCTCTCTGATACAATCAGACACCAGATTATCATACAAATAAAAGGCAACTACATAGTGGTCACGAAAATTCAGCCGGTGGTTAAATTCCTCCAGCGCTTCGTAACAGGCCTTGATGGCTGCCTGATTACCTTCTATCATCCCTACAATGCCGGTTCGAAAAGGCGCATACATGGTGAAGGCCTGCGTACTGATTTCACTGTACGGGACATGGCATAAAGGGTGCTTATAGATTTCTTCATAAGCCTGCATATGTGATTTCTGACGGGGATCTCCAATTTTCTGAACGGTTTCATCTACTTGCTGGCTTAGTTTCAAAATCTCAAGATACTGCAACTGGTCCTTGGCCTTCTGTTCGCGTTCCCGCAAAATTGCTTTGCGAAGTGGGTAATCCATTCGGGTAGATTCATTGGACGAACAGATGATGCTGTGGAGCTCCAACCCGCGACTCAGCAAGCCAAAACTGTTGCCTTCTTTCAGTTTGTCTAGCAGTGGATGGAGCTGCCTGGCTGCCTGATCAAACAACCCCTTAGAGATAAAGGTTTCTACCAAAATCATCTCTTTTAAGAAACCTAAATTAGCCGTAGCGGCGGTTTGTGCGTTGGCCAGCGATTTACAGATAAAGGTGTAGAAATAGTCATTAGCCTCACTTAAACTCATTCCAGAAACACTGGCGCCTAATTTCTTTTTGAGCTTCTCGGCATCAAATTCCTTTTGTTCATTGATGATATGTAGTGAATCGGCGTATCTTTTCTTTGCCTTACCACCCATAGCTTCAATCAGTAAACTCAGGTTTTTCTTTTCGTTTTTATCTAAAGCATGTACCAGCCGGTACAGATCTTTTAATGTGGCCATAGTAGCAATGCTACCAATAAAGTTCCTGTTTGACTAACCTAAAAAAAGCGGGAATTAGGGTTGTCAAACCGCAGCTTCTGCTTCTCAAGGCAATAGGTCATTACCTGTTTTTGAAAACCCTAATTCAAGCCTGTAATAGATTTTATCATCAGCCGATAGTCAGCGTTCTTTGAGCCACAAAACAGTAGAAAACTAAAATTAATATCTATGAAGAAAACGTTGACCAACTTACTTTTTTGCCTGATGGCAGTGGCGGGTATAGCGCAAACCAATACCTGGACGGGCAACGCAGGAAGCGATTGGCACGCCCCCGCAAACTGGAGCTTAGGACATGTGCCTACCGCAACTGAAGATGTGGTGATTGTAAACCCGCCTAACGGTAACTACTCGGCCGTAGTTTTGGCCGGAAATCAGGCCGTAGCCCATAATTTAACCATTAGTGCCTCGCCTTGTGGGGTTATTTTGTATGGTGCATTAACCGTTTCGGGTACTATCACCAACCACGGCATCATCAGTATCGATAACAACAATTCAGGCGGGTTGGTGCAAACTGCCGGTAGTGTCTACTCGGTAAGCAGCACCGGCTTTGCAGAATTTGTATACTACGACAACAATCCCGATATGGGCTATAGAAACATTTGTTTCCCTTTAGATGGCACTATTGGAGATTTGGTGACTAATTCCTTCGGAAGTTTTACGCCAAGTGGATTAGATGGTGTGCAATGTTGGTATAACTATAGTCCATATCCTGATGTTCAGGTGTATAGCGAGCAGTTGAATATTGTGGATGGCGCTTACAATGAAGGTTGGCTGAGTTATACAGGAAGTTCAAATCCATTGACCCCAATGAAGGGTGTAGCATTTAGATTTTCACCAACGTCTAGTCTGAATTTTGTTTATTTAGATGGAACACCGCGCAACGGTCCGCAATCTATTGCTATTAAGCGCACACCAACACCTGCGCATCCCACAGAAGAAGGTTGGAATTTTGTAGGTAATCCTTATCCCTGCACCATTGACTGGCCTTCAGTGGCCGCGCTGAATCCTGATATCACCGGTTCTTGCTACGTGTTTCATGCTACCGGACCTTTTTCCGGATATTGGGGTACCATCAATGCTGCGGGCGTTTATACCGGCGGCCTTACTTCGGCTACGCTGGCAACTGGTCAGGCTTTTTTTATCAGAAAGAGCTCAGCGGGCAATGGCATTTTTGCGATGGATAACTCGGTGCGCAGCGGCAATCAGGCGGCAGCATTCAAAACAGATGTGTTGCAGGATGAAGTGAGATTGAGTTTAACCGATGGGCATAACCGCGATGAAATTGTTTCCTATAGCACGCCATCAGCATCCGATAATTATGACATTGGCCTGGATGCCGAAAAAATTCCAGCGGGAAGCACCGCTTATATAAGTTTTGCAACTGCCGGAAAAGAGTTATCCATAAATGCCTTAGCTCAAGTTACGGAAGCTACTGAATTACCCTTGGTGTTTTGGGCGCAAACAACCGGCAACTACCTGCTTTCAGCAGACGTAGTAAATGTTACCGGTAAGCGGGCTTACCTGAAAGATTACACCCTGAATACCTTGGTGGAACTTACTGAGGGTATGCCACTGCAGTTGGCTTTGACAGGTGGATTAGCAGTTACCGGCCGTTATGCCATAGTGTTCAAAACAGATGCCACAACAGGAATTGAGTCTGTTGATCCGCAAACCAGCTTAATGGCTACCGCCTCTGCAGTTGTGGTTGCCAGAAATCACACTACTGCGGCTACCTTACAGGTGTTCAATACGCTGGGACAGGAGTTATTGTCAAAAGAAATTCGCAATACGCAGGAGACGATTTCGTTGGAATCATTGCCCGCAGAATGCCTTACTGTAAGATTAAATGACAATGGGCATGTTGAGACCCTTCGAATTGTAAATCACTAAACTTCAAACAAACGTATTACCATGAAAAAATCAATCATTCAACTGGCATTTGTGATATTGTTTACCGGATGTTTCGTGATCGTATTTGGTCAGCCCGGGGGAATAGGAGGGGGAACACCCGGTGGTGGTGCGCCAAGCGGTGGCGGTGCGCCCATTGATGGCGGCATCACAGCTTTATTAGGCGGAGCGGCTGTTTGGGGATATCGCAGGATTAAGAAATTGGCCAATCAGGAGTAGTGTTATAGGTTATTGCATAGCTTTATAATGGTAGGTTGCAAATTGCCAATGGTAAATTGTTGTGGCTCACTTCCCAGGCTCTAACCATCGCACAGCGAAGAATCGAGCCTGAGAATCCGATAAACGCACCCTTCGATACCTGGCACTGAGCGGAAGGGATTGAAGCGGTAGCCCGCAGCGCTGCGAGGTACGAGCGGCGCGAGGACTACAAGCGGAAAGCCCGGTGCGCAGCGAAGCGGAGCAGCCGCCACAATTCTTACCTGCTAACTATAGCTTGGTGGAGTTTTTGCGCAAATGCTCCTGCATGGTACTATTTTTCGCATTTCGCGGTAGTCATGACAATGCGCGACTATTCGATGTTCGACTGTTCGATATGCGACTATTCGATATGTGATGATTTGTGAATGCTAATTTCCGAATAGCGCGCTGTTTATTGCGACATTTGGTAAGTTGGATTCACGCCCTCTCGCCTTAGCGTATTTTGCTGCGCGCAGCGCAAACGGAATGCTGGGCGTAGCGTTTAGACTCATTTCCAAATTTACTCCATTTTCCTTTCGCTACGGCCAATGAATTTGTTGAGAAAGAGATTGGCGCTTAGAGGCGCCGCGTCTCGCGGCCAGGCTGATCAATCCATCATGCATAGCTTTACCAATCCTTTTTCACCGCAATAGTCTCTGGCGCTACTGTAGATATAATCTTCAGCATTCGCTACAATATGCGCCCGTACCGGATTGTTATGAATGTAGTTCAAACGTTGCTCAATCATTTCGTTGGTGGTTAGTTCTACAGGATGATTATCCTGTTGCCAGAATTGAACATGGCGGTTCCGACTATTGTTTGCTCCGGCTTCTTTAAACATTTTCAGCATCCATTCTTTCCGGCTTTCTTTTGGATGCGTAGTAATCAGTTTAATAATTTTTTTGGCCGTAAAACTTTTATGCTCGCGTAAAATAGCCGATAGGTTGGCCGTTTCACTGCTAATAATCATGTGCACATGGTTGCTCATAATGCACCAGCTATATATTTCGAGTGCTTTATGTTCTACACAAAAATTTAATGAATCTACAACAATATCGCTGTAACAGTTCCGGGTAAAAACATCTATCCAATTTACAGTGGCATAGGTAACAAAATAAAGTTGTGTGCTATCGTGAATAGCATATTTATTGGGCATAGAGAGAAATTGAGCGGCAACAATACTGCATGAGATCTACGGTTCCGCTCTATTAAGAAAATTTATGTTGTCGAGCCCTGGCCGCGAAACGCGGCGCATCGTTACGCTAATCTCTTAATCGCCTATCTCCGTTGGACGTAGCGAAAGCAAAATTCAGGTATGTTTCAGAAATGAGTCTAAACGCTACGCCCAGCAAGGGAAGTTCATCGGTTGGTAAAAAATAAAGTAGCCGCCGGTGCTACTTTAACGCGCGCTTCCGTAGTGGCGGAGCCGTATAAATAGGTATTAGCAATGTGAAGCCAAGCTTGATTTTTCAGCTCGTAATGGTAAGCACAGGTCGTACCGATAAAGCTTGTCAAAATTTACCTTGACAGATTAGTATCGTGGCTGTATAAGTCGCTTTGCATTGTTTGGGTTATTGATACAACCCGTTTACATCGTAAGCTTTATGTTTTTGGTCTGTTTGGCTCGTATTGAATGGCTGTGAAGTACATTAAAACTAACATTTATTGCTCAGTTCATCGTAGTTTCGATTTCAGGATTCCAATAATTCATCCCTTTTTCCAATTCGCCCATAATTCGCGAAATCCATTGTTCCTGAACTTCTTTATTCAGTGAGTGCTTTGTTTCTAAATCATATTGCTCCTGCTCTTTAAAACACAAGGCATAATAGTATTGATGCAAAGAGTCTAAATCCTTGTGCAGGGTGGCACGATTGAAATTAAATTCTTTCACTGCTTCACGATACTTCCTTGCATTCGCTTCCGCAATATCATAATGTCCTTGCTCGTGACGGAGAAGGTATTCACTTTCGTTACCTCTTTTTACCCAAGAGGCACTCTTCACAAAAACCGTATTTATATTTATATATAGGGTAGACCCTTTGGTATGCCATGGGGTATCATAATCCCAAGCAGAACGCACGACAGCAGTTTCATCTGTCGGAAGTGAAGTTTTTACTTTGTAATCTTCCCAATCTAACATGCGTCTTTGGTTCCAGTAGATATAATCACCATTTAGACCTAAAATCAATAAACAAACAAGAATCCCTTTCATAATTCCAATATATCAAATTTAATTCCAAAATTTTATCTACCAGTAATTTGCACCCCCGGAGGAACTCCAAATTGAAATTGTAACCAATTTCGCGGGAAAGCGTTTCGAGGTATTCCCATACCTATTAATTGTCTTTGAATTGCTAATCCCCCCTCTCGCCTTAGCGTATTTTGCTGCGCGCAGCGCAAGCGGAATGCTGGGCGTAGCGTTTAGACTCTTTTCCAAATTTACTCCATTTTCCTTTCGCTACGGCCAACGAATTTGTTATGAAAGGAGTTGGCGCTTAGAAGCGCCGCGTCTCGCGGCCAGACTGATCAATCCATCATGCAAAGCTTCACCAGTCCTTTTTCACCGCAATAGTCTCTGGCGCTGCTGTAGATATAATCTTTCGCATTCGCTACCATATATGCTCTTACCGAATTGTTATGAATGTAGTTCAAACGTTGATCAATCATTTCATTGGTGGTTAGTTTTACAGGATGATTATCCTGTTGCCAGAATTGAACATGGCGGTTCCGACTATTGTTTGCTCGGGCTTCTTTAAACATTTTCAGCATCCATTCTTTCCGGCTTTCTTTTGGATGCGTAGTAATCAGTTCAATAATTTTTTTTGGCCGTAAAACTTTTATGCTCGCGTAAAATAGCAGATAGGTTGGCCGTTTCACTGCTAATAATCATATGCAGGTGGTTGCTCATATTGAACCAGCTATATATTTCGAGTGCTTTATGTTCTACACAAAAATTTAATGAATCTACAACGATATCGCAGTAACAGTTCCGGGTAAAAACATCTATCCAATTTACAGTGGCATAGGTAACAATGTGAAGTTGTGTGCTATCGTGAATAGCATATTTATTGGGCATAGAGAGAAACTGAGCAGCAACAATACTGCTTGAGATCTACGGTTCCGCTCTATTCAGAAAATTTAAGTTGTCAAACCCTAGCCGCGAGACGCGGCGCATCGTTACGCTAATCTCGTAATTGCCTATCTCCGTTGGACGTAGCGAAAGCAAAATTCATTTAAGTTTCAGAAATGAGTCTAAACGCTACGTCCAGTTCTGGGCGCGCTGTTTATTACGACATTTGCTTAGTTGTATTCAACTCCCGCCATGATGCAGCGCATTCCCATCGTCCAAACAGTCCCAAACGTCCTAATCGTCTACATGTCCCATCGTCCTCCACGTCCCAACCGTCCCAACCGTCCCAATCGTCCCCAAAAGTCTCCGCCGACGTACCTCGAAAAGTCGAATATCGAATTGTCGAACCTCGAAAAATCGCTCCGCACAAGCCTTAATTCAAACTCACCTGCACCGTTTCCAATTCCTTCAATGCCGAAAGAAATTCGTTAGACGCATCCACCGAAATTTTACGCGCCGGACCGGTAACAGAAATCTTCTCCTCTTCATCCACTAACTTCATATTCACCGGTAATTTGCCGGGATATTTTTTTAGCACCTCGTGTAGCGCCTCCGTAAAAGAATCGGTGATGCTGGCGGCTTGTAAAGTGAGCGTTACGCGCTTGGTGTACTGTGCCCTTACATCGGGCAGCAAATCAATTTTGGTAATCCTGAATTCATAATTATCAGGCTGGTTGAAGCGCTGCTGATACCGGCCGCTGATGTAGAGCAAGCGGCCGGCCTCCATATAATTCTTGAATTCAATATACTGCTTGCCGAACAACACAAACTCAAAATTGCCCTCGTAATCTTCCAGCATAAAACTGCCAAACGGATTGCCATTCTTGGCTATTTTGTGCTGTGCTGAAGTTACAATGCCGGCAACGCGGATGTCTTTGTCTTTGAACTCCACCAATTGCGACAACGGACACGAGGTGAACGTTTGAATTTCCAAACGGTAACTATCCAGCGGATGCCCGCTGATATAAATACCCACTACCTCTTTCTCTAATTTCAATTTTTCCAGAAACGGCCACTCTTCGCGGTTCTCTACTTTGGGCTCTACCGATTCGCTGTGGCCGGCACCGCCAAACAGCGAACTCTGATTCATGGCTTTGTTGCTTTGTTCACTGTTGCCATACCGGATGGCTTTATCAATCAAATTGGTGCCATCCTGCAAATCGGGCGTGATGTAGGTGTTGCGCGAGTATTTGCCAAAACTATCAAAGGCGCCGCCCAACGCCAGATTTTCCATGGCCTTCTTGTTCAGCATGCGCAAATTAGCGCGCCTGGTTAAATCGAAAATCGATTTGAACGGACCGCCCTGTTGCCGTTCTTCAATAATGCTTTCTACGGCTCCTTCACCAACTCCCTTAATAGCCGAAAGCGCAAACCTGATTTCCCCTTTTTTATTCACCGCAAACCGTACGTTACTTTCGTTGATATCTGGCCCTAAAACCGGAATACCTAAACGGCGCGATTCTTCCATAAAGAAGGTGAGCTTGTCCAAATTGCCGAGGTTGTTGGAAAGCACCGCCGCCATGTATTCGCTGGTGTAATGTGCCTTCAGGTAAGCGGTTTGATACGCCACAAAAGCATAACAGGTGGAATGCGATTTATTGAAGGCGTACTGCGCAAAAGCCTCCCAGTCGGTCCATATTTTCTCCAGAATTTTTGGCTCGAAACCCTTGGCGGTAGCGCCTTCCATGAACTTGCTCTTCATTTTGTTGAGCACTTCAATCTGTTTCTTACCCATGGCTTTCCGTAACGTATCTGCATCGCCCTTGGTGAAGCCGCCGAGTTTTTGCGAGAGCAACATCACCTGTTCCTGATACACCGTAATGCCATACGTATCGTGAAGATATTCTTCCATTTCCGGCAAATCGTAGGCAATTGCTTCCTTGCCGTGCTTGCGCTTAATAAAGTTCGGAATGTATTCTATAGGCCCTGGCCGGTACAACGCATTCATCGCAATCAAATCCTCAAACTTATCGGGCTTTAATTCGCGCAGGTATTTTTGCATGCCCACACTTTCAAACTGAAACGTGCCGTTGGTATCGCCCCGCTGATATAATTCATACGTTTTGGCATCATCTAACGGAATGGTATCTATATCAATTTTTACGCCGTGATTTTCTTCTATCAGCCGCAGCGCATCGCGGATAATAGTGAGGGTTTTCAGACCCAGAAAATCCATCTTGATAACGCCCGCATCTTCAATCACATTGCCTTCAAACTGCGTTACCCACAAATCGGAATCTTTGGCCGTGGCTACCGGCAAAATCTCGGTCAGATCTTTAGGGGCAATAATGATACCGGCAGCGTGAATGCCCGTATTGCGCACACTGCCTTCCAGCGTAGTAGCCTCTTTCAATACCGTAGCCTGCAGCGATTCACCGCTCATGATCTCGCGCAGCTTCTTAATGTTTTCTAATTCTTCGGCGCCAAAATTCTCCTTTTCTTTCAATGAACCGGCACCTTCCAAAGGGGCGTATAAACAGCGTTTCAGCGAGGTGCCCGGTCTGCCGGGTACCAGATTGGCCAGCATATTGGATTCCGGAAGCGGCAAATCCATTACCCGGGCCACATCCTTAATGCTCGATTTTGCAGCCATGGTGCCGTAGGTGATAATCTGCGCTACCTGTGCCTTGCCGTATTTTTCTACTACATACCGAATCACTTTATCGCGACCTTCATCATCAAAATCGGTATCGATATCCGGCATCGATTTTCGGTCGGGATTCAGAAAACGTTCGAACAGCAAATTGTACTTGATTGGGTCGATGTTGGTGATGCCAATGCAGTAGGCCACCACGCTGCCAGCTGCCGAGCCACGGCCCGGACCTACAAATACGCCAATATCTTTTCCATGGTTAATGAAATCCTGCACAATCAGAAAGTAGCCGGCAAAGCCCATCGTTCTGATGGTGTGCAATTCAAAATTGATGCGCTCTTCAATATCCGCTGTCATCACCGAATACCGCTGCTGCGCGCCCAGCCACGTCAGGTGTTTTAAATAGTCGTCCTGATCGGTAAAATCCGGTGGTAGCTGGTAGTGGGGCAGCAGAATGTCCTGTTTCAGTTTCAGATGATCTACTTTATCGTAAATCATCGCGGTATTGACGGTAGCTTCGGGCACATCCTGAAACAAGGCCTGCATTTCAGCCGTGGTCTTGAAATAGAATTGGTCGTTGAAGAAGGCAAAGCGCTTGCCTTTCACCTGAACATCGTCGTCGGCAAAATCGCGTAAGGCCGGTGTGGCCTGCTTTTCACCCGTATTGATGCACAACAAAATATCGTGGGCATTAAAATCTTTCTGATCTACATAATGCGAATCATTGGAAGCAATAATGGGCACCTGATATTTTCGCGCAAAGCGAATCAGCACCTGATTCACTTTTTCCTGTTCTTCCATGCCGTGGCGCTGCAGTTCCACATAGTAGTCTTCACCAAACAAATCCAGCCACCATTTAAACGCCTCTTCACCCGCCGCTTCCCCCTTGCTCAAAATGGTTTGCGGCACTTCGGCGCCCAGGCAGCAGGTGGTGGCAATCAGTCCTTCGTGGTATTGAAGAATCAGTTCTTTGTCAATACGCGGATATTTTCCATAGATACCTTCGATGTAGCCCAGCGAGCACAGCTTTACCAGATTTTTGTAGCCCGTGCTGTTCTTCGCCAACAGCAATTGATGGCAGCGCCGGTCTTTTTCGCCGCCGCCGAATTTGTTTTTATGGCGGTTTTCTACCAGGTAGAATTCGCAGCCCACAATAGGTTTCAGCGGTTGTCCGTCGGCTGTTTTATGTTTGGCTGCTTCGGCCACAAATTCAAACACGCCAAACATATTGCCATGGTCGGTTATGGCGATACCCTTCATGCCATCGGCGGCCGCTTTTTTGTACAGCGATGAAATGCTGGCGGCGCCATCCAGCAGCGAATATTGGGTATGGGTATGGAGGTGGAGGAAGTCTGACATAGGAAGGGGTAAAGGTAGGAAAAGGCGTACGGCCGTTGAAGGGGAGGAGCGGCTTTTTTCGCACGCTTGTGCGAAAGTTTTGGTAATGGGTGATGGGGATGCCGCCCGCCGCGCCGGTAAGGTGCGCCAGGCGTACTACCACCGCGCGCGGCGCCGCGTGCTTTCGGGGTTCCGTGTGGCCTTGGCCGCGCCGCGGCCACACCGCTCGCCTATGGCTCGCGCCCTATCGCCCGCTGGCGGATGAACAGCCAGAAAGCAATCAGCACCAAACCATCCCGCACCTTCTTTCCTGATGATTTTTTTTAGACTACCAGAAACGCCCAACAATCGAACATCGAACAGTCGAACATCGAACAGTCGAATATCGAATAGTCGAATATCGAACAGTCGAACATCGAACCTGGCATGCTGGGCGTAGCGTTTAGACTCCTTTCCAAATTTACTCCATTTCCCTTTCGCTACGGCCAATGAATTTGTTGAGAAAGGGGTTAGCGCTTAGAGGCGCCGCGTCTCGCGGCCAGGCCGATCAATCCATCGTGCAAAGCTTTATTGCAAATTTCAAATAGCAAATTGATTTTCCGCTTGGGACTACGGTTCGTCCCAACCGTCCCAATCGTCCTTATCGTCCCAATCGTCCTAATTGTCAAAGTAAGGCAGTAGCGTACTAAAAACGCTATTCCTTGATACACTTTTTAACTGCCATCAAACGCCAGGTGTCATCCGTGATGTGAATGAAATATGCGCCCGACTGCAACTGGCCGGTTGGAATAGATTGATAGGCACTAAATCGAGACAAGGTGGATTCATAACATCGCTTTCCGTAAATATCTGTAATAGCAAGCTGCAAAAACGCTTTGTCCGTCCAATCTACCTGGGCATAATCTACTGCAATCTGCTCAGAAAACGGATTAGGAAAGACTTGAAATTTTAGTGGTTCAAACACCGGCAATCCCGTTTGGCATACCGCAGCACCCAAACGCCAATTAGGGAAGTTAGGCATATCGGAATTCCAGGTAGGTACCCTAAAACCGTGCTGCCGGAATTGACAAGCAGCCCCGGCACTATCGGGATAATCAATCACGTGCAAGTATCGGGTGCCGTTACCTGTTTCAATGTAAATCTTGCCATCGGGTGCCAGTTGTGCAGATTCGAACCTGGTTTCAAAGTAAACACAACTGTCGCAGTAACGGTCAGCGAATCCATCATAAATAGCAATCACTTGTTTGCTTGCGGCCACGTTGCCGGCAAACAAATCATACTGATATACCCTGGATGTTACCGAGGCGTACAAATAGCGACTATTAGGCGAAACGGCCACCCCCAAACCGAACCAGAATGAATCGATTAATTCATGAAGCGGTATAGAAACAGGATGAGACAACATTCCGGTGCAGCGATTGAAATTGAAAATCTGCAAGCCAAAATGCTGCGAGAGGCGAATATATTTAGTGCCATCCGGTGTGAAGGTTGAAACGCTGTATTCATTGCGCGCTGTTGGCGCACCATCGCAATTTTTATCAGGAAGTAAATGAACGCCGCTTGAATCCAGCAGGGTCCGGTAGTAACAGTTGGTGCCGCTTTCTTGCGAAATAATCCACCACGACTGGCCATTGGAGTGGCGGCAGGCAGAAATATCACCGCCTATGGTATCGGTGATGTGCGGGATGTTTTTTGAAACGATTTTACCCAATCCTCCATTCCATTGCATATCGGCCACGCTGCGATACAATTTATCGTAGTAATACAATCCCAATTCATTAGAGGAATCGCGATAGGTATGGAAGATATGCCAGAGCTGAAGATCACCTGGCTGTTTCAATACCAGGGCACCTTGTTGAATGAAATAGCCGTTTTTGGCATACCACGGATCGTATTCGTACAACATGTATCCGGCATTGAGGCTATCGCCATTATCCATGAGTACATTATTCCTGTTATAGACTTGTACGCCATTGGTGTAGAGTTGTATCTGTCCTGCACTATCGCAAAATGAGGCATTGGTGCGATACATATTTAGCAAGCCTACAAATCGAATGGTATCGACCGGAGATACGTTGAAGTTAAGTATGGTAGCACCAAAAGAGCGATTGACGCCAGTATCAGGCACAGATGCTCGGGGGCCATATCCTTTTACCCAGTAGTAGTCTTCTTTTTGGGCAATGCATACCATGCAGAAGCCATAAAAAAGCAAAATGAAAGCAGCTCTAGTGTACCACATACAACTTAGATTGAAAGATAGGCTTTTTATTGTTCTTGATGGATGAGGTGACCCCCTCTCGCCTTAGCGTATTTTGCTGCGCGCAAACGGTATGCTGGGCGTAGCGTTTAGACTCCTTTCCAAATTTACTCCATTTTCCTTTCGCTACGGCCAAAGAATTTGTTGCGAAAGGGATTGGCGCTTGGAAGCGCCGCGTCTCGCGGCCAGGCTGATCAATCCATCGTGCAAAGCTTCACCAATCCTTTTTCACCGCAATAGTCTCTGGCGCTGCTGTAGATAGTATCTTCAGCATTCGCTACCATTTACGCTCATACCGAATTGTTATGAATGTAGTTCAGACGCTGCTCAATCATTTCATGGGTGGTTAGTTCTACAGGATGATTATCCTGTTGCCAGAATTGAACATGGCGGTTCTGCTATGAAGTTGTCGAGCCCTGGCCGCGAGACGCGGCGCATCGTTACGCTAATCTCTTAATCGCTTATATCCGTTGGTCGTAGCGAAAGCAAAATTCAGGTAAGTTTGGAAATGAGTCTAAACGCTACGCCCAGCAAGGGAAATTTCAAATAGCAAATTGATTTTCCGCTTGGGACTATAGTTCGTCCCAATCGTCCCAATCGTCCTAACTGTCCCTAACCATCGAACAGTCGAACATCGAACAGCGAACAGTCAAATATCGAACATTCGAACATCGAACAGTCGAACCCTCGATCATCCCTGCTGCGCACCTTACAGCACTTGCCACGAGCGAGAGGGGGCGGAGCGAAAATCCTTTTTTGGAGCAGCATCAGTAAAGACTTACGATGTTGGAACGGTAGGAGTTGTGGGCTAAAGTGTATTGGAAACATCGTAAGTCAATTGCTGCTGCAAAAAAAATTGAAGCGCAGCACCCGGCCGCGAGCCTTCTTCGGAATGAGGCCTGAAGCGCGGGCGAGCGGCTCGCCAATAAAAATTAAATCTGAAGTCGGATCACTTCATAGCGATCAGCTGAGATTCGACTATTCGACTATTCGATATGCGATGGTTCGATGGTTTGAGAATACTTTTTTCCAGATTGAATTCTGTTAAATAGGTGGTTTGCCAGGTTGGATTCCCATCCCGCATTTATTCAGCGCGTCCCAAGCGTCCATAAGTCCCTATCGTCCATAAAGTCCCCGCGATCAAAAACGCTAATCACTGGCCAAAAAAAAGGCTTCCCTTGCGGAAAGCCTTTGCTTTATTTCCTAACGGAACGTAATTACTCGAACTTCAAATCTAACGCCAATCCACGCAATTCGTGCATCAACACGTTAAACGATTCCGGAATGCCTGGCTCAGGAATATTATCGCCTTTCACAATGGCTTCATACGCCTTCGCGCGGCCGGTAATATCATCTGATTTCACGGTCAACAGCTCTTGCAGGATGTTCGAAGCGCCGTAAGCTTCCAGCGCCCAAACTTCCATTTCACCAAAACGCTGACCACCAAACTGCGCCTTACCACCCAACGGCTGCTGGGTAATAAGCGAGTAAGGCCCGATAGAGCGCGCGTGCATCTTGTCGTCAACCATGTGGCTCAACTTCAACATGTAAATCACGCCCACCGTCGTCTTCTGGTGGAAACGCTCGCCGGTTTCGCCATCGTACAGGTAGGTAGAACCAAACTCAGGTAAGCCGGCTTTTTCTACCCATTCAGAAATTTCACCCAGCGTAGCACCGTCGAAAATCGGCGTGCCAAAAGTCATACCTAACTTCAAACCAGCCCAGCCCAGAACGGTTTCGTAAATCTGACCCAGGTTCATACGCGAAGGTACGCCCAGTGGGTTCAGTACGATATCTACCGGAGTGCCGTCTTCCATGAAAGGCATATCTTCAGCGCGAACAATCTTGGCTACAATACCTTTGTTACCGTGGCGACCGGCCATTTTATCACCTACTTTCAGCTTACGCTTCTTGGCAATGTACACCTTAGCCAGTTTCAATACGCCGCTTGGCAGTTCATCACCAATGCTGATGTTGAACTTCTCGCGCTTGTATTTTCCGGTTTCTTCGTTTACACGCAGGTTGTAGTTGTGCAGAATGGCTTTGATGGTTTCGTTCGCATCATCATCCTTGGTCCATCCGCTTGGGTCAACATTCGCGAAATCAAAATCCTGAATGGCTTTAGCCGTGAATTTCGCACCCTTGGCCAACCATTCTTCCTTGTACATAGAATATACGCCTGCTGAAGTTTTTCCAGCCAGAACGGTCATCAACTTATCAATCAGTACGCCCTTGATTTCAGCCAGTTTCTTTTCAAAAACCTTATCCAGATTTTCTAAAGCCACTTTTTCTTTTGCTTTAGACGTCTTGTCTTTCTTGGCGCGACCAAACAACTTCTTCGAAATCACTGTTCCTTCAATAGATGGTGGCACTTTCAAAGAGGCATCTTTCACATCACCGGCTTTATCACCGAAGATAGCGCGCAACAGTTTTTCTTCCGGCGTAGGATCGGTTTCGCCTTTTGGCGTAATCTTACCAATCAGAATATCGCCTTCTTTTACCTTGGCGCCTAAACGGATGATACCGTTTTCGTCCAGGTCTTTAGTAGCTTCTTCTGATACGTTCGGAATATCTTGTGTCAATTCTTCTTCGCCCAGCTTGGTGTCGCGCACTTCCAGTTCAAATTCTTCAATTTGGATAGACGTAAACACATCATCGCGAACAATGCGCTCATTAATTACAATGGCATCCTCGAAATTGTAACCCTTCCATGGCATGAAGGCCACTTTCAGGTTCGATCCCAGGGCCAGTTCACCACCCTGTGTGCTGAATCCTTCGCAAAGAATCTGACCTTTAGTAACCTTCTGGCCTTTCTTCACAATCGGCTTCAGGTTGATGCAGGTGCTTTGGTTGGTTTTTAGGAATTTCTGCAGTTTGTACACTACCAAATCATCCTTAAAGCTCACCAGGCGCTGATCTTCGGTACGGTCGTAGCGAACGTGAATTTCGTTAGCATCTACATATTCTACCACACCGGAACCGGCGGCATTAATCAAATTGCGGGAATCCTGCGCTACTTTGGCTTCCAGACCGGTACCCACGATGGGCGCTTGCGGGCGCAACAATGGTACAGCCTGACGTTGCATGTTCGATCCCATCAAGGCGCGGTTGGCGTCATCGTGTTCCAGGAACGGAATCAATGAGGCTGAAACGCCCACGATTTGGTTCGGTGCTACGTCCATGAAGTTAACATCTCCCGGTTCTAAAATCGGGAAGTCACCCTGGAAGCGGCTTTTTATTTTATCGGTGAGGAAGCTGCCGGTTTTGGTATCCAGCTCTACCTTAGCCTGAGCGATTTTGGCTTCGTCTTCTTCCTCGGCCGACAAGAATACCGGGCGGCCTTTCACATCTACTTTACCGTCTTTTACTTTGCGGTAAGGGGTTTCAATGAAGCCCATATCGTTTACCTGGGCGTGTACGCACAGGGTCGAGATTAGACCGATATTCGGACCTTCCGGGGTTTCGATTGTACACAGGCGGCCGTAGTGGCTATAGTGTACGTCACGAACCTCGAAGCCGGCGCGTTCGCGGCTCAAACCGCCCGGACCTAAGGCCGATACCCGGCGCTTGTTGGTGATTTCCGCCAGCGGGTTGGTTTGGTCCAGGAATTGAGACAATTGAGACGTTCCGAAGAACGAGTTAATTACAGACGACAGCGTGCGGGCGTTAATCAGGTCAACCGGAGTGAATACCTCATTATCGCGAACGTTCATCCGCTCGCGGATGGTACGGGCCATACGGGCCAGACCTACGCCAAACTGCGCTGATAATTGCTCGCCAACGGTACGAACCCGGCGGTTGCTCAGGTGGTCGATATCGTCGATTTCGGCGCGTTGGTTACTTAAAGCTACCAGGTATTTAACAATCAGGATAATGTCCTGCTTAGTTAAAACTTTGGTATCAGTCTTAGGGTCTAACCCTAACTTTTTGTTCACTTTATAACGTCCTACTTCACCCAAATCATAGCGTTTATCAGAGAAGAACAGCTTCTCGATAATACCGCGGGCAGTTTCTTCATCTGGTGGTTCGCTGCCGCGCAATTGCTTGTAGATATGGTTCAAGGCCTCTACTTCAGAGTTAGAAGTATCTTTTTGGAGGGTATTGAAGATGATGGAGTAATCCTGGTCTTGCTTTTCTTTATGAACGAAAACCGATTTGGTACCGCTGGAAACGATCAGTTCCAGGTTATCTTCGGTAATGGTAGTATCGCGTTCCAGCAATACTTCATTCCGTTCAATAGATACTACTTCACCGGTATCTTCATCTACGAAGTCTTCCATCCAGGTACGCAGTACCCGGGCGGCCAGTTTACGGCCTAAGGCTTTTTGCAGTTCTTTCTTGGTAGAAGCTACTTCATCAGCCAATTCAAATAATTGGAGGATGTCTTTATCAGAATCGTAACCTACGGCACGCAGCAACATGGTAACCGGGAACTTCTTTTTCCGGTCGATGTAGGCGTACATCACGTTATTGATATCGGTAGCGAATTCCATCCAGGCGCCTTTGAAAGGAATCACACGGGCGCTGTAGATTTTGGTACCGTTCGGGTGGTACGATTGACCGAAGAACACCCCCGGGCTGCGGTGCAACTGGCTCACCACTACGCGTTCGGCGCCGTTGATGATAAAGGTGCCTTTCGGCGTCATATAAGGGATATTGCCCAGGAATACATCCTGCACAATAGTCTTAAAGTCAATATGTTCCGGGTCGTTACACGACAATTTAAGCTTTGCTTTCAGCGGTACACAGTAGGTGAGACCGCGTTCGATACATTCGTCGATGGTATAACGAGGCGGGTCAACGAAGTAGTCGATAAACTCCAGGGTGAAAATATTCCGGGTATCGCTGATTGGGAAATTTTCCATGAAAACCCGGTACAGGCCTTCTTTCGGACGGTTTTCAGCCGTCGTTTCCAATTGTAAAAATTCTTTGAAGGTGGCTAACTGGATGTCAAGAAGGTCAGGGGATTCATCGGCCAGATTAATTTTGCCGAAGCTCAGACGTTTTGGATGTTGCTTGCTTTCCGCCATGGAGAAGTGTATTTATAAGTTGTACAAAGTTCGCACAAATTGGCTGGAATGTAGGTCTGGTGCGGGTTTCGTTAGGCTAAGCCATTCCATTTAACGTATTTTTAAAGCGGTGACCTTTAAAAATAGTTTAAGGCACGCCGGGTTTTTTAGCCCAACATGCCTTAAAACTTAGCTTTTGAATCGTTGATTATTTAACTTCAACTTCTGCTCCTGCTTCTTCCAGTTTCTTTTTCAGGTCTTCGGCAGTAGCCTTGTCAGTTTTCTCTTTAACTGGCTTTGGTGCACCGTCTACCAGATCTTTAGCTTCTTTCAAGCCCAGACCAGTCAGGTCTTTCACCACTTTCACCACGTTCAGCTTCTGAGCACCAGCGCTCTTCAGGATTACGTCGAATTCAGTTTTCTCTGCAGCAGCGGCAGCACCACCGGCAGCAGGACCTGCAGCAACGGCAACCGCAGCAGCAGCTGGTTCGATACCGTATTCAGTTTTCAAAATGTTCGCCAACTCGTTTACGTCCTTAACGGTCAGGTTAACGAGGGTTTCAGCAAGGTTTTTCAAATCTGCCATTGTTACTTGTTTATAGTTTTTACTGTATTAAATTTAATCCGTTGTGGAAGCCCTTTCGGAAAACGGACTGCAAAAGTAAAATTTTCTTAGAAAAAAAGAAAAAGAAATTTAAGAAGCCGTTTTACCCCGTTGCCGGCGAAGTATCAGCCTTTTTGCCTACGTTCGCCCCGTGGCCATTTGGTTCAAAATATTCGGGCAGGCGCTCCGGCTTTCGTTTGAAGAATTGCGTTCCTCGAAATTGCGCTCTGTGCTCTCCCTCACTGGCATCACCATCGGTATTTTGTGCGTAATCACCGTTAGAACAGCGGTTTATTCTTTAGAAAAGAACATTAAAGACAGCTTCGACACCTTCGGTGGCGACGTTTTATACGTTCAGAAATGGCCGATCATCTTCACCGAAGATTACCCTTGGTGGCGTTTTTTTAACCGTCCGAAGGTGACCACTGACGACCTGCATCACCTGCGCGAGCGGGTGCCGGATGCCGAGGCGGCAGCCATGGTGAGTTTTAACGGGGCGAAAATTGCCAAGGCAGATGATAAGGTGGTAGAAAAGCCTACCCTCACCGGCATAACCTATGAATACAACCGCATCAAGGAAATGGAATTTACCCAGGGGCGCTACTTTACGCCCGAAGAGGCCGATTACCCAACTTATGTTTGTGTGATTGGTGCCGATATTGCTGAAGCGCTATTCCCGGGAAGAAGCACAATAGCCGGACAGGAAATCCGTTTAGATGGCGTTAAACTGAAAGTAGTTGGGGTTTTGAAGAAGGAAGGAAACAATATCATCGGCTGGACCTTAGACGATATGGTTATTATACCGTATGCCGTTTTAAGTACCTTCATTCAAACCGATATGGGCGGTGGCGGCGACCCGATGATTGCTATCAAACCGCGTGAAGGTAAAACGGCCCTCGAGCTCAAGTATGAAATCATTGGGGCCATGCGCGCAATTCGAAGGCTACAACCGCGGCAGGAAGATAATTTTGCCGTGAATCAGATGAATACGATTACCGACGGACTCACGCCTGTATTTGATGTGATTGGTTTGGCCGGCTGGGTGATTGGCTTGTTTTCTATTTTGGTGGGTGGATTCGGCATCGCAAACATCATGTTCGTTTCGGTAAAAGAGCGCACCAACCTCATTGGTATTAAGAAGGCCCTGGGCGCCAAACAAATTTACATCCTGCTGGAATTTTTGCTGGAAGCCATCATGCTTTGTGTACTGGGCGGAATATTAGGACTGGTGCTGGTTTACGGATTAACGGCTTTGGGGAATTTCATGTTTAAGACGGTTATCAAATCCGACTTTGTCTTCTATCTCTCTACCGGAAACGTTATGCTGGGCGTAACCATTTCTGTATTGATTGGAATTATTGCCGGATTTATTCCTGCCTATACTGCATCCAGGATGCACCCGGTTGATGCCATCCGAAGTTAAGCTATGGATATTTATAGCAAGAAGTCGAATCTGAAATTGGTACTGTTGCTCATCGCCACAGCCTTAGGCTTGCTCACGCTGGTTTATACCAACTATCTCAGCAATAGAATTGCAAGGGAAGAAAAATTTAAAGCCAGATTGTGGGCGGAAGCAATTTCCAGCAAGGCGCAACTGGTGCGTTATACCAATAACCTGTTTACGCGTTTGCAGGAAGATGAACGCAAGAAAGTGAATGTATGGGCGCGCAGCACCGCATTTCTGGTAACGGTTGACAATAACGAAGAACTGACCTTCTTCACTGATATTGTAACCGGCAACAATGAAATTCCGGTGATTTGGACAGATGAAAACGGTAAAATCATCGACCATAGAAATTTCGATTTTCTATCTGCTGAAACAAAAACGATTGATGCGGCGGAGTTGGCTTCCTTTCGCATCTATCCACCTATCGTCATTAACATTCTGGGAAAACGCAATTACGTCTATTACCGCGATTCTAATTTGTTTTCGGAATTAAAGAAAACCTTAAATGAAATCATCTCTTCTTTCATCAACGAAGTAGTAGTGAACACGGCATCTGCTCCGGTTATCATGACCGATTCTTTGCAGCATGTTAAGGCATTCGGGAATATTGATTCTGCTGAAATGCTAGTACCGGCAAGGGTTTCGGCCCGCATTGCGGATATGTCGGCCAGACATGAACCCATAGTGGTAGATTTGGGAGAAGGCGGAAAGCAGTTCATCTATTACGACGACAGCCACATCCTGAAACAACTGCGCATATTCCCATTCATTCAGCTGGGTATTTTTGCGTTGTTCCTGCTATTCTCCTACCTCGCCTTTAGTAATTCACGTAAGGCAGAACAAAATATGGTGTGGGTAGGAATGGCCAAAGAAACGGCTCATCAGCTAGGCACGCCCATATCTTCGCTGGGCGCCTGGATTGACTACCTGCGCGATTCGGGTAAGTTTGAAGACAATGACGAACCGCTGAAAGAAATGGAACACGATGTTAGTCGTCTGGAATTAGTAGCTGACCGATTTTCAAAAATAGGCTCGGTACCTCAACTGGAAGGCGAGCTGGTTCGCGACATTTTGCAGCGCAATATCGATTATATGCAGAAGCGCAGTTCCAGTGCTGTCGAATTTTCTTTTGAGGTAGATCAGCCCGATTTGAGCATTTACATCAACCGGCAGTTGTTTGATTGGGTGTTGGAAAATTTATTGAAGAATGCTTTGGATGCCATGGCGGGAACTGGTTCCATTCATGTGAAAGCCGTGGCAGCCGGCAGCGATGTGTGGCTGGATATTGCTGATACCGGCTGTGGTATTCCCCGCAACCGGTGGAAAACGATTTTTGAGCCTGGCTATTCTACGAAGCGCAGGGGATGGGGATTAGGGCTGTCGCTTACCAGAAGAATTGTTGAACATTACCATCGCGGTAAAATTTTTGTGAAACAATCAGATGAGAAGGGCACCACTTTTAGAATTGTTTTGCCCAGAGCGTAAAGGATGCCGGAACCTAAGTCCATAGTATTTTCCATACTCATTCCAACTTGGAATAACCTGCCCTTTTTAAAACTGTGCGTACGCAGTATTCAGCAGCATTCCTGCTTCCCGCATCAAATTATCCTGCATATTAATGATGGTTCAGATGGTACGCTAACCTGGGCGCAACAACAACAGCTGCCTTTTACGTACACTAATGAGAACGTAGGTGTATGTACGGCGCTAAATGCTGCCGCACAGCTGGTATCTACTGATTATGTGGTGTACATGAACGATGATATGTATGTACTGCCGGGATGGGATCAGGCGCTGATGCGTGACATTGCGCAGGCTCCGGACATCTTTTTTCTTTCTTCTACCATGATTGAACCTAAGCCAACTGGAAATGACTGTGTGATAGTGGCCAACTATGGCACGCATCCCGATGATTTTCGCGAAGCGGAATTATTGCAGCAATTATCGTTGTTAAACCATACAGATTGGTGCGGCAGTACCTGGCCGCCTAATGTAGTACCTAAAAAGCTTTGGGATGCTGTGGGCGGATATAGCGAAATCTTCTCTCCGGGCATGAGTAGCGACGACGATTTTTCGATGAAACTTTGGCAAGAAGGGTGTCGGTATTTCAAGGGAGTAGGGGATAGTTTGGTTTATCATTTCATGACTAAATCAACAGGCCGCATTATTAAGAATGATGGCCGAAGGCAATTCTTTCAGAAATGGGGCATAAAACAATCAACCTTTCACCGTTACTATTTGCGCCGCGGTTTGGTCTGGAATGGTGCGCTGCAAGCGCCTAACCGCGATTTGGGTTTCTGGTTCAATCGTTTTACTGGCTGGTTGCGATATCGGTAAAGATCCCGCCGAATTATTTTCATTTCATCACTAGTATCATAACTTCGCCGCCGATGACAGCAGAACAAGTACTGAATGCATTGCGGAACGTGAATGATCCCGACATTCAGAAAGATTTGGTGACCCTGAATATGGTAGACCAAATAATGGTCAATGGCCGGCAGATTTCATTTCGGTTAACGCTAACCACGCCAGCTTGCCCGTTGAAAGAAAAAATTAAGAACGATTGCATCAAAGCCATTCAGGAAGTAGAGCCAGCTGCAGAGGTGGAAATAGAAATAACGGCCAATGTAACCAGCAATCGCGGCGCGAATATCAATATCTTACCGAGTGTCAAGAACATTATCTGCGTTGCCAGTGGTAAAGGCGGTGTTGGCAAATCAACTGTTGCCGTCAATTTAGCCGTTGCGCTGGCCAGGCAAGGGGCGAAGGTGGGTTTGATTGACTGTGACATTTACGGTCCTTCTGTGCCCACTATGCTTGGCATTAAAGGAAAACGTCCGTCGGTGCGGCTCATTAAAGAAAAGCACTACATTGAGCCGTTGGAAGCCGAAGGTATTAAGGTGCTCTCCATCGGGCTGCTCATAGATGATAAGCAGGCGGTGGTTTGGCGGGGGCCTATGGTGACATCAGCATTGAAACAATTTGTTACGGATTGTATTTGGGGCAAGTTGGATTATCTGATTTTAGATACGCCTCCGGGAACCGGTGATGTGCATTTGACCATGGTGCAAACTTTACAGGTAACCGGAGCCGTTATCGTCTCTACACCGCAGGAAGTAGCCTTGGCGGATGCCAGAAAGGCGCTGTCGATGTTCCGCTTAGATAACATCAACGTACCGGTAATTGGTATGGTAGAAAATATGGCCTGGTTTACACCCGAAGAATTTCCAGAGAAGCGATACTATTTGTTTGGAAAGAATGGCGCAGCGCAAATGGCCGCCGATTATGAATTGCCGTTGCTTGCGCAAATTCCTTTGGTGCAATCTATTCGCGAAGCCGGTGATGCCGGTAAACCTGCGGTTCTAGGCGATGCCATTACCGCCGCAGCCTTTGATGAACTGGCCACGAATGTTGCCCGTCAGGTGGCCATAAAAAACGCTACTGCTGTATGACAGAAAAAAACCTGAAAAGCACCCTGATGATATTGGGATTTGCGGCCGTAGTAATTGGCGCTTTTGGCGCTCACGGTTTGCGTGATATTCTGGATCCTCACCAAAAAGAAATTTATGAGAAGGGCGTACATTACCAGTTTTTTCACGTATTGGCGGGATGGCTGGTATTAAGAACGGGAAGCATCGCCGCCAGGCGCTCTGCCTTGTTTTTTATTCTGGGTGTTTTGCTTTTTTCCGGATCCTTGTATTTGCTGGCAACCGCACCATTTCTGGGTTTGCCGATGCGGTGGTTAGGCCCTCTTACGCCAATAGGAGGGGTGTGTTTCTTATTGGGATGGGCTTTTGCCTTTATCGACAATTTCCGGGAAGCCTGAGTTTCTTTTAAAAAAAGCATATTTGCGCTCCCATGCTACCGGAGTTTTTATCGGGACCTTTAGCGCTGAAAATTTTCAAGTTCGGTGTTGTCGGCTTTTCGTCATTCGTGATGGATTTCACCATCACTTATATCGCCAAAGAGAAGTTCAAATTGAACCAATACCTTGCCAATTCTTTTGGCTTTTTGTTTGCGGCTATCTATAACTTTACCTTGAACAGAATGTGGACTTTTCAAAGCCATGACACCGAGGTGGGATGGCAATTTGTAAAATTTGGATTGTCGATGTCGTTTGGATTGCTGATTGCCAATGCGCTCATTTACGTATTCAACGAGAAATTAAATTTCAATTTTTATCTGTCGAAATTAATGGCGGTTTGCGTGGTGATGGTTTGGAATTTCACCATGAACAATTTGGTGATTTTTGCGCACTAAGCGCCTTCTACCCGCGATTTAAATTCCTGTGCCTTTTCTCTGCTCACATCAATACGCTGACCATTCTGTAATAATACTTCCAGTTTTCCAGTAACATGCCTGGAAATTTGTGTAACGGCATCTAATCGAATCAGCGTTTGACGATTGGCTCTGAAAAATTCATGCGCCGGCAACTGCGCTTCCAATTCATCTAAGGATACATAATCGGTAATAAATTTTTCTTTTTGGGTGGATAAAAATATCAGTGTTTCTTTCGTAAAGCTAACCACGTCCTGTGCCGACACAGGAATCAAGGTATCACCACTGTGCACCAGAAAACGCGTTCGTGAACCATGGGAATTTTGACGAAGGTAGTTCAACAGCGGAAGCCAATCTGGGGCTGTGGTTGCCGAAGCATATCGCGTTTTGAATTTCTTAATAGCACGTTGTAAAGCAGCCAACTCAATAGGTTTTAAAAGGTAATCAATACTGTTTACCTGAAAAGCGTTTATGGCGAACTCGTTGTATGCTGTTGTAAAGATAACGGGTGTTGGAACAGGTACCCGTTCGAATATCTCGAAACATACGCCGTCTGCAAGTTGTATATCACTAAAAATCAAAGCCGGTAAAGGATGCGTATTCAGCCAATGAACAGCATCCGCAACTGATTCCAAACAAGCTGCAATAGTCATGTCCGGCGCTACTGCACTGATTTGTTTAATCAGATTTCGCGCAATCAAGGGCTCATCCTCTATAACTAAAACCTCCATGGCCAATCAATCCGGATCATAGATGATGGTCATCGATACATACTGTCGTTTATCGGACGGATTGTAGATATGGAAAAAATTGACGTTTACGTTGGCGAAAGCGCCAACCCCTTCAAATTGTAAACCCCTAAACAAGCCGTCGCTGGCACCAATAGGATTTTCTTTAAATCCGCTCTTAAAACAATTGCGAAATTCGTTGGTGAGATTGTGGAATTGCTGGGTTAATGCAGCATCTTCTTTTGCACTAAAAACTACCCCATATTCAGCGGTATAAGCCTTGGTGGTTACCGCATCCTGAATCACGCAGCGCGATGCGCCCGGCACCGTTGTGGCTGCCCGCCACGTCTCCAAATCGTCATTCGGAATCGATTCCCGGGCTTCAGCACCAAGTTTACCGCTGCCTGCAGCAGCTAACAATTGCCTGATTACATCGCATTTGGAAGGATTACTCGCTTTCTGAGCACATAACGCAATCGTCATCATCGTAAACCAAAAAAACAGGCCTCTTTTCATGCCCTAAAGGTAAGAAGTTGTTGCACTCAGCCCATATCGAAAATTGAGTGATATACCAGGGGATTTTATTTAATTAGAATTTGTCTAAATCATTTTCCTTCTTAGGTTTGCCGCTGTTTAGAATAAATCTAAAGATGAAGCAGGCTTTACGCATAACAATTTTTGTCCTTTTCCTGATAACCGGCGGAGTGGCCGACGGGCAGATGCAGATTATTAACCAATTTCTTACTGCAGAAGATTCATTGGCGGCATCTACAGCCAATATCGGCCGCAAAACTTATTTGGGTTCATACGGCGAGGCTAAATATCAATACAACTTTACGCAGGGAAGCGGACAAGCTACGTTGCAGCGATTAGTGCTTTTTGTAGGGCATCGGTTTAATAAGCGAATTTCATTTTTCTCGGAAATTGAAATAGAGAATGCGGTCATTGAAGCGTCTCGTTTCACTGGTGAAATTTCTATTGAGCAGGCCTTTTTACGTTTTGGTTTAAACCGCGACATCTATATCACGGCGGGCTTGTTTCTGCCGCGTATTGGCATGATGAACGAAAACCACTTGCCTACTAATTATTGGAGCGTTGACCGGCCCGCGGTGGAAACGCTAATCATTCCAACTACCTGGCGCGAGATAGGGATTGGACTTAATGGTGCTATCCCTAAAATACCGGGCTTCCAATACAATCTTTCCATTTTAAATGGTTTGAATGCTGCCCGCTTCAGTAACGGTTCAGGTATCAGTGAGGGTAGAGGCCTCGGTGCACAGGCACCCTCAAAAAATTTGGCAGTAACCGGTGCCGTATCCTACACGATGAACGGGATAAGAGCGCAAATATCGGGGTACTATGGAGGTGCTGTTGGCGTGAGCAGAAGAACAGCAGATAGCCTGCAACTATCAACGGGCATTTTTGGAACACCGGTTGTATTGGTAGAAGGAAACATTCAATACAGCGGTTATGGATTCTATGCTAAAGCCATTTACGCTGCATTCTGGGTTCCGGATGCCTACAAAGTTAATCGCGCCTACGCCAATAACACGCCATCCTCGGCCTGGGGCGCTTACGGTGAATTGGGCTACAACCTTTTTTATCCTGTTAAAACTATTCGCAGTGATCGCAGCCTGGTGCCCTATGTACGATTCGAAATTTTAGACCTTAATCAAACCGTTCCTGAAAACGGCATCAAAACAGGTACCAACCGGCAAATGTATCTCACAGCGGGTGTAGCCTATCAACCAATCCGTCCGGTAATAATTAAACTGAATTACCAATGGCGCCATACCGACAATCCTAATCCCGCCTTAATCATTAATCCTTTTCCGCAACAATTGCCATATCAGAATGCCAATCATATTTTACAAATCGGCGTTGGTTATAATTTCTAATCAATGAACAGAAGATCATTTATCCGGCAATCCTGCGCAGGTTGTGGTGCTATAGCAGCAATGGGTTGGAGTGCAGCGCTGCTTCAAGCGTGTAAAACGCCTGCGGGTATTTTAAAGGCGCAGTCTGAACAAGGATGGATAACCATCTTCAGAAACCGCCTTGATCCCAATCTTCCCACCCATATTGTACGGGATGATAATTTGGAATACGATATCCTGCTCATTCGCGAAAATGAGGGCTGGCGTGCTTTGTATATGCAGTGTACGCACGAGAATAGTCCGGTGTATTTAAGCGGAACTCAAATATTCTGCAATTCGCATGGCAGTAGGTTCAACCTAACCGGCGAGGTTTTACAAGGTCCGGCTTCTGTGAATCTGCGCCGCTTTGAGGTAAAAGAAGAACATGATGCACTCAAAATTAAAACTGCATGACAACGATGAATAAAAGATGGATGTTGCTGTTGCTGCTCATATTGGTAACGCAACAGGGCTGTAGGAAAAACGAACAGGTTGCCAATTTGGATGAATTGAGTGGAAAGGTTTTACATGATGTTTCGGTGGTTGTTGTTCACGGCAGTTTTCAGGCATTGAAAACGCAATCTGATATTTTCAAAAATAGTATCAGCGCCTATGTTGCTCAGCCTGATCAGGCGCATCAGGAAGCGGCTCGTGTACAATGGCGCGCGGTTCGCGCGGCCTGGGAGCAATGTGAAGGCTTTTTGTGGGGACCGGTAAGCACTTCGGGTTACGATCCGCGCACCGATACTTGGCCCATTAATTTTACTGATATGACAGCCATGCTGAATGATACCGTACCAATCACGGATTCTTTGCTAACAACTTTGGATGATGCACTGAAGGGCTACCATCCTATCGAATACCTGCTTTGGGGTACAGATGGTAATCGTCAACCGGCTGCACTGACGGCAAGAGAGTGGATCTATCTCACTGTTTTAAGTAACGATTTGGGAAGAGCCATAGACGATTTGTACGCTGCCTATGACTTATCTACCGGAAAATCGTATTTGCAGCACCTACTGAATCCTGTTTCAGGCGGAATTTATCCAACAAAGCGCGCTGCATTTGAAGAATTGGTCAATGGTATTAGCGGAATTTGTGAAGAAGTTGCCGATGGAAAAATAGAAGAGCCTTTCAGTCAACAGGAACCAACGAAAGAAGAGTCGCCTTACAGTAAAAATTCCTGGGTGGATTTCGCCAACAATATTCGTTCGGTTCAAAATGTGTACATGGGTCAATTAGGGCAAACAAAGGGTAGTGGGTTATCAGCATTTGTACATGAAACAAATGCATCTCTGGATGCGCGCATTCAATCAGAAATTGCGGTGGCCATTGCAAGCATCGAGGCGGTTCCTGTACCCTTTGGTGATGCCATTATTTCTCATCAAACGCAAGTTTTGGCGGCGCAACAAGCTATAAGAAAACTGGGTAGCACCCTATCCGATGACTTATTACCATTGATTCAACAGCATGTGAAATGAGGTGTTTGATAAAGCGTTTTACTATTTTTTCGTGCATCGCAATACTTCTTTTGGCCGCTTGCTCTAAACCACGGCCATTTGCAGAAGATGATTACGATGAAAGATTAAGCGGCGGAAGCATGACGGTGTTTGATGCCGGCGCTTCGGCTTATGCTCATGCTTTTCCATTAGCATCATTTGGTTCTTTTAATCACGAAGTAGGGGACCGGGCTTTTTCTGCAAAATTTGTAAGTGCTCCTGCACCCGTTAATCCAGGTCTGGGGCCGCTCTATAATCATGTCAGTTGTATTTCCTGCCATGTGAACGATGGGCGCGGAAAGCCGTCTTCCGGCACCGAGCAATTAGAGGGTATGTTATTCAGATGTAGTATGGATGGTTATGGGGAACACGGCGCGCCACTTCCGGTTTCTGGCTATGGTTTGCAGTTGCAAACCCGCGCTATTGTTGGTGTTCAGCCTGAATGTAAGGTGCAAATTGTATATCAGGATCAAAGTGGCCAATACGCAGATGGCAGCAACTATCTGCTGCACCAGCCAACGTACCAAGTGGTGCAACCATATGCGCCAATTCCCGGCGGAATGCGGATCTCTCCGCGTATGGCCGCGCCTGTGTTCGGCCTGGGATTGCTGGAAGCTGTGGATGTATCAACTATTTTGAGTCGTGAAGATGAATCAGATAAAGATGGCGATGGCATTAGCGGCAAAGCCAATTGGGTTTGGGATGTGCACGAAAAGAAATTGGCTTTAGGGCGTTTTGGTTGGAAGGCTTCGCAACCCTCGTTACTGCAGCAATCTGCTGGCGCTTATAACGGAGACATGGGCGTTACCACTTCTTTCTTTAATATGGACAATGCTGCCGGGCAGCCGCAAGAAGATAGAACCATGGTTGCACCCGAAGTGAATGATAGTACCTTATACAGTGTAGCGTTTTATATGAGAACGCTCATGGTTCCGGCTCGTCGAAATGTGAGTGATGCCAATGTGCTGGCTGGAAAGAAACTATTCACTGACCTGGGTTGTGCTAAATGTCACATCCCATCCATGGTAACAGCTACGAATGTTGCTTTCCCGGAATTGTCCAATCAGCGGATTCAACCTTATACCGATTTGCTACTGCATGATATGGGAGCAGGTTTGGCAGATAATCGCACTGATTATAAGGCATCAGGCAGTGAGTGGCGCACGGCGCCTTTGTGGGGAATCGGACTTACAGAAGTGGTTAACGGACATAGTAACTTCCTACATGATGGCCGTGCAAAAAGTCTTGAAGAAGCCATTTTATGGCATGGTGGTGAGGGTACGGCAGCGATGCAGGGATTTGTGAAACTAAATGCCCAATCAAGACAGCAGCTTATCGCTTTTTTAAATTCTTTGTAAGGAAATACATTTTCAGTTTCCCCCGGTTTTTCGCTTCAATTTCACCCCGGTACTGGCAAGCGTAGTATCGCTTAATTTTGTTGTATGTAGTGGCAGAAATGTTGATTTGCCCGGCTTCGCTAGTTTGTTCCATTCGGGCCGCTATGTTCACGCTATCACCCCAAATATCATAGGCGAATTTCTTTACGCCGATAATACCGGCAATCACCGGTCCTGTGTTAATACCAATGCGCAATTCAAATGCGAATTGCCCCAGCTTGCTGCGTTCGCGATATCGATGCTGCATAAACCCCATCATGTCAACGGAAGCTCGCACCGCACGCAGCGCATGATCACGCCTGGGTTGAGGTAACCCACAAGCGCACATATAGGCATCGCCAATGGTTTTAATTTTTTCAAGACCGTATTTTTCCATAATCGCATCGAACTGCCGGAAGCAATAATCTAATTCGTTGACCAGCATCTCAGGCGTTTCTCTTTCGCTGATACTGGTGAATCCTTTGATGTCAGCAAATACGATAGTGACCTCTTCATAGTGCCGGATATCAGATTTGCCGTTCTTCTTTAAATCATTGGCAACATCATCGGGTAGAATATTGCGTAATAAGTGATCCGCCTTCTTTTTTTCTTCATCCAGCTTTCGCAATGCATTTTTCAGATCTACATTCTTCAGTTTGAATAGTTCTTTTTCCCGCTGTTTACGATCTAACTCGTAACGCGCTCTGGCCCTGTTCAACGCTTCTACATTCTCCTCACGGGCATGTTGGTGAATCAAATTGTAATAGTTTTTGAATAGCCTAAGCGCTTGCTTGTGATCCCCTTCGGCCGCGAAAATGTCGGATAGGCGCCTGAGCGCAATCATATGCGATTCCCGAAATCTTTTTTTACGGGTTACCGGTAGAATAGCTTCTAGTTGCCTGCGGGCTGCGGCTATTTCATTTCCTGCTAACAAGGCTTCTGATAAATTTATGGATGCCCTCACTTCTTCATCTAACAATCCGGCTCGCTTACTGGCTTCAAGGGCAGTTTGCAAGTACTTTCTACCCGTTTTGTGGCGCCCGGTTCTGGTTAGCACGATGCCCAAATTGTTCGAGGTAGTTGCGAGGGTAAAATCGTCAAGATTTCCTTTATGAATCCTAAAGATTTCCTTGAGATGATGTTCTGCCCTCCGGTACTGCTTTCTATCTAACAACAAATTCGAATAGGCCAGGCAACAATGGGCATATAGCCCATATTCTTGTAATCTACGGCTTAGCGATAAAGCTTGTAAAAACATCTTCGCGGCTAGCTTTAAGTTGGCACTTCTTTGATACGCATTTCCTAGGTTGATATAGGTGCCGATTAACCCGCGTTTATCTTTTTCAATTTCCCTGATGCGCAGCGCCATCAGATGCATCTTCGCACTTTGCTCATAGTTCATTTTCGCAAATAGCACATTGCCCATTCCGGAATAGGCGGCTGCAACACCGTTCTGATCATTAATCTGCTGAAAACCTGATAAGGCATGCTCAAAATGCTGAAATGCCAGATCTGAATGACCTAAAACATTGTTGGCAATACCCCTGATTCTTTCAGCGGTCGACCAATGTCCGATATGCTCGTTGAGGTGATGCGGCTTAATAGATTTAAGGATAGTCAATGCCTGCGTTGGCCTGGTTGCTGCTAATTGCAACGCATGTGCTAACCGCTGCTCCAAAGTACCGCTACTCATGATTTAAAATAAAAGTATAGCTTTAAAAGTAATATCAAATTGCAACTACTATGGTAAACTCCAGAAGTATTCTCATGATTTTCTTTCTAAGCGGCCTGTTTGGTTTAGGGATCGGCCTTAGATTTAGCGATGAAGTATTGGCAAAATTGAAGGATATATCAAAAATTTCTCCTTTGTTTCGAAATGAGTTTAATATAGGCGGAAATCCCGATCCGCCATGTATTACCAAGCCAACCACTTCTAGTACAATCTCTATTTATATCAAAACAACCGGGCCAGCTCACCAGCCCGTGGCAAATGCTGAAGTGATAGCACAGAAAGAAGGCCATGGAGGATTTATTACCACAGACCAAGTTCATACAACAGATTTTGGTAATGTGTCTATCAATAATGTACTGGGGAAAGAGGAAACACGATCGCGGGTAATCGCTGTGAATCCATTGAAAACAGACACCACAATTGTATACGTCAAAAGTTGCTCAGGAATTTCGCAAATAGATATTCCTGTTAACCCGAATTAAAATACCACACATGAAAAACTTCAAAATTGGATATGTAGTGTCCGCCTTAGCCGGATTTTCAATCTTCTTTGTATTACCGGCTGGCATCAAGGCTTTGCTCGAAGCCATTCAAGTAAAAGGCGTTAACACTGTTTACCAGAATGATGCCATTCCGCCATGTTATACTAATAATACCTTTACCACGCTATTTACTGTATTCGAAAAAACAGGCGGTGATGCTATAAATGGACTAGCGGGCTCAGAGATTGTGGTGCAACAAGTGTTACCCGGAGGTGAATTGCAAACTGTTGTTAACGGAAATACAGATAATCAAGGCAATGCTCAATTTCTGAATTTCCGTTTGGGTGAACAATTCGCCAAACATAGGGTGATGGTTATTAATCCGCTAAAAACGGATACAACGGTAGTAAATGTTAGAACCTGTTCCGGAGTAGAGGAAATCAAAATACCCGTACGACCTTAGTTGTCGTGTAACCGAACTCCGGCCATTCTCAACCGGCGCTGCAGTTCTTTACGGGCAAAGAAAATTCTGCTTTTCACAGTACCTAAAGGCAACGACAGTTTTTCTGCGATTTCCTGATACTTGAAACCGTTGAAGTACATCATAAACGGTTCGGTAAATTCGGCACTAACTTGCCTTAATGCGCGATCTATTTCTTCTGCCATAAAAGTACGCTCGCCCTGATTGCCCACTACTGGACCCGCATTCACGATAAGGTGCTGCTGCTCGCTATTGTCGTTTACCACCAAACGCTTTCGGCTTCTGCGGTAATCGTTGATGAAGATATTTCGCATGATCGTAAACAGCCATGCTTTCATATTGGTGCCCTCGGTGAACTTGCTTTTGTTCGCCATGGCGCGGTAAAGGGTGTCCTGAATCAAATCATTCGTCTTTTCGCGATCCTTCACCAGATTAAAGGCATATGGACGCAAAACCGGCGTGTACGCTTGAAGATGGTTGGAGAAATCTAATGTTGTCATAACAAATGTTTAATTAGTTTTTTTAAAAGATGAAACAAAATTTCCTGAAAACTTCATTCATCCCTACGGTGCAAATATTGTTGTTTTACTTTTAATTCAAAACATTAAACAAAAAATATTTTCCCCAATTGTTAAAATGAATGTGAATTATCAGTAAATGGCGTTATTTGTCCGTTGAACAACCTGCAATGAAACATCGCGACTACCACTATATCACGGGTAAAACCGTAGAAACCTTTGATTATCAAACAATTCCCTTCGAATCGGAAGATTTACTAGATAGCGATTTACTGATTCTGGCCTTTCCTATGAAGTATATTGGCGAAGCCGGAACCTTGTTGAAGCAATTCGGATGTAACGAAAACACTGATTACTTCTATCAGCAGTGCCGCGAGGTTATCTCAGTAGCTGAAAAACATCAAAATGAAAAGGGGCAGGGTAAGCTATCCTTCCAGGCTTACTTCCATGATTTCCCCAATAGCGTAAAGGATATCAATGATTCGGCAATTGTTGTGGTAGCCCTACACCTCAAACCAGCTCAGGCAAACACCCCGCGTGAGTACTGGCTGGTGGGGTATATTCATGCAAACATCTATGAATTCCGCGATATAAGAGGAGAGAAGCAGGAGGGTTTTTATTACAACATGCTGCGCATTAGCGATCGTTCTGAAAATGGCGTGAAGGTGTACCGTAGAAAAAAAATCTTCACCTGCATCTTCTCGGTGTTACACAGCCTGGTAGATGTTTATGGCGTCCACTTCGCCTACGCCAGTATGGGTAAAGAAAATCAGGCCATCGTAGATGCGTTGGTGGCCAATTCAAAAAAATACAACAAACATTTTGAGCGATTTCCAATTCGCAACAATACCGTTATCAATCGCCTGATTAGAAAAAAAAATGCGTATGAAAAGTTAGTGGATATCACCACCGATGAAGCGCGATTAAAAGAAATGTTTGCATTGATGCAGGAACAGAAGCGAGACTACGTTTTTCAGATGTATCATGCTGAAGAGAGTTTTCTAAAGATGGTGGCTAACCTGCGTAAATTCTCTGCTTCCAGTAAGGTGATGATGCTGCCGGGCGCCGACGGGAAAATAGAAGCGGCCTGCGTGGCCATGAATTGGGGCGATTACTTCATGTTGACTTTGGAAAATCCCAAAGGCCTGTATAAAATGGTGGCTTCCCTTAAAATTACCGATAATATTCTCTATCCATTTTGTATCTGCGGTTCTGTAAGCGGCGTAGATACCTTGCTTCGCGGTGTGGCTTACTATTTTAGCAAAAACCATAAAACACACGTGAGCGTGCTGAATAGCTATGCCGGCGATGTATTTGCTGATTCAAAGAAGAGCATCATTTTTGATGATTATATGTTCTTCCTGATTACTGACCGGCTGAACGAGTTTCAGCAATTGAAGGAAAGATCAAAAGACGCCGCAGGCAACGTCCGCTACTTCATCGATAATCCCATCTTATAGGGCACCTCTAAAGACCTAGCGTGAGTGAAATGCGCAGAAAATTTGGTGTAAGGAGGCGCAACGAATGCAGTTACATAAATGTTGTAACTAAATGAGGCGCAACGATGTATTACATCAAATTTTCAAGCCTTTAGGCTGTTGCGCCCTTGCTAAATATGACCAACATTTCGCCTTGATAGGTTTTTAAAGGTGCCCTGTAGTCAATAAAAAAGCCCCTCGCTCAGCGGGGGGCTTTTTTTTTATGCCTTAGCGAAAGATTACTTCGCGTATTTCTTCTTGAACTTGTCGATACGACCTGCCGTATCTACGAACTTCATTTTACCAGTGAAAAACGGGTGCGACTCGTTAGAAATTTCCACTTTAATCAGCGGATATTCGTTGCCGTCTTCCCATTTTACGGTTTCTTTGCTCTTTGCTGCAGAACGCGTCAGGAATGACTTATCGCAGGAAATGTCTTTAAATACTACAGTGCGGTATTCTGATGGATGGATGTCCTTTTTCATCGCTTAAATTTTTCGGACGGCAAAGATAGTTTTTTCCTTCAAACAACAAAACTAATTAGCCGCCCCCGTGGCCATCTGACTGATAAACCGGCGTTGTTCTTCCGGATTCGTCAAATTGATGGTATTGCCGTCTTTCATCACAATCTGCAGATTAACTACCATCACCTGATTGCCATTCAAGGTCTCATTCAGCATTCTGAACGTATCCAGATAATTGGCCATCGGATCAACTTTTACGGTATTCACATCAACCACCCGAATATGGGCATTTCCCATTTCCAGTTTTTTTAACTCATTGTACCTGTCGCGTAATTCCTGGGTTTCGTACTGGGTGGCCGATGATGTAGCCGCTACCTCACTGGCTTCCTGCGTTTCTTCAGAAGCAGCGGCCGTAGCCGGAGCCTCAGTCATGCCTGTTTTGTGATCAGCCTGATTATTGAAAATATCCTCCTGCGGCGCCTCCTGCTCCTGTGGCGGATTCGACAGCAACCGCGCCACCATCCGGGCATCCCTGAACTTGGTATTGGCAGGAACTTTCAACTGCGTGCCCACCTTTAAATCTTTCTCCTTAATGGCCGGGTTGGCAGCCAGTAATTCCTGAACTGTAGTATTATACGTCAACGCTATCCGAAACAAATTCTCTTTCGGCTTTACAATATGTTCTGATACCGTAACGGCTTGTGCCGTCAATAAACCGGCGCTGAGCAGCGTGGCTAAGGCCAAATTTTTCATGTTAACTTATTTTGATTGTTAGTCATACGTAACCTGGTGCCGTTTGTTTCACAAATGCTACTTTTATGGCGTAATCAGTAAGTATGATAGGAATTGTAATGGGCAGCGAAAGTGATTTGAAGGTGATGAGCGAGGCCGCCGAAGTTTGCCGCGAATTTGATGTTCCCTTTGAACTCACCATTGTGAGCGCGCACCGAACCCCCGACCGCCTGATGCAATACGCCGCCACCGCCCGCCAGCGCGGAATTAAGGCCATTATAGCCGGCGCCGGCGGCGCTGCCCATTTGCCGGGCATGCTGGCAGCAGCTACCATTGTGCCGGTAATCGGCGTGCCGGTCAAATCATCCAATTCCATCGATGGATGGGACTCTATCTTATCTATCCTGCAAATGCCTTCAGGGGTGCCGGTTGCTACCGTAGCGCTCAACGGCGCCCGAAACGCCGGCATTCTGGCGGTGCAGTTACTGGCTGTCAACCAGCCTGAATTGGCTCAAAAACTGGAGGTCTTCAAAACAAAGCTGGCCGATAAGGTGTTAGATTCGGTACGAGAAGTGCGCATTGCCGGTTTTCCCAATACTTTCGATGAGAAATGTTAACAACTGGCGGCTGGCGCAATAAAAGAAGTTATCGTACGTTTACGCTCAAATTCATAGTATGAAGAAGATTTTTCTATCCCTGATGTTCGCAGCCGGTTTAACCGGATCACTATGGGCGCAGGGTGAACTGGAAGAAGTGGTGTATGTCAAAAATGGCAATATCTACCGCGGAACCATCATCGAACAAGTACCGAATCAGGATATCAAAATCAAAACCATTGGCGGCAACGTATTTACCGTAGCCATGGGCGATATTCTGAAAATTTCCAAGGAAGAAAAGTTGATGCCGCCGCCGCCGCCACCAGGACAAATGCCACCGCCAATGCCCGGACAGGGCTCACACGGCTGCATGGACGCTGGTAAACCAGGCTGTATGCACATGGATCAGCCCGGAGGACAATCTAAACCCTTTTACTACAAACGCCGGGGTTACTTCCTGCAAGTGCAAATTGCTCCGGAAATAGGTCAAATGGGCTTTAGGGTTATTAACGGCTACCGCGCCGGCCGATTCGCACAATTTGGTATTGGTGTTGGTTTAGATGGCGTTTATTATGCCGTAAACGAATCATTCGGCGGACGGTTCTTGAACAGAAACGGCATTCAAAGCCGCTATCAAGGTTTATACGCGCCCATTTTCCTGTCCTACACCGGCGATATCCTCAAACGCCGCGTTACACCGTTCTATAATTTTGAATTGGGCTATGCCTTTAGCTTAAATCGTAGCGGCGGCCAGTTTTTACCATTTAGCTATTACGACGATCTAACAGTTGCCCGCAACTACGGCGGTATTATGGGCGGATTCGGATTGGGTGTGAAAATTCAAACCGCCCACCGATTTAATGTGCGCTTATCACTGAATTGGGACTTCAAAACCAACCGCTTCCGCAATGATGAATACTATTACGACGATATGGGTAACCGGGTGTTTTCGGGAACTACCCGCGGTACCGATTTTCTGGCCTTCCCGGGCCTGAAAGTGGCTTTCGGATTCTAAAACGCAAGGTCGAATTATCAAAACGGCGAGCCTCAGGCTCGCCGTTTCTTTTTTATACTTTCTTGGTGGCGTGCAACAGATACGCCTTAATGAATTCATCTAAATTACCATCCAGCACCGGCTGAATGTTGGATACTTCGTAACCACTGCGCGTGTCTTTAATCAACTTGTACGGATGCAATACATAGTTTCTGATTTGCGAGCCCCATTCAATCTTCAGCTTCGTGCCTTCCAGTTTATCGCGCTCTTCATAGCGTTTCTCTAACTCCATTTCATAGAGTTTCGATTTTAGCATCTGCAGCGCCCGCTCGCGGTTGTCGTGTTGCGACCGCGTAATCTGGCAGGTTACCACCACGCCTGTAGGCAGGTGTTTTACCCGAACCGCTGTTTCTACCTTGTTCACGTTCTGGCCACCCGCACCGCTACTTCTAAACGTATCCCATTCCAGGTCCGATGCCGGCAAATTAATTTCGATAGTATCGTCAATAATCGGGTAAACAAACACCGAAGCGAATGAGGTTTGTCGCTTCCCTTGAGCATTAAAGGGCGAAATACGCACCAACCGGTGCACGCCGTTTTCGCCTTTCAGAAAGCCATAAACAAACTCGCCGGTAATTTCCAGCGAAACCGAGCGGATGCCGGCCACATCATCGTCGGTGCGCTCAGCTTCCTGAATTTTAAAGCCGTGTTTTTCGGCCCACATCACATACATCCGCATCAGCATCGAGGCCCAGTCGCAACTTTCGGTGCCGCCCGCGCCGGCATTGATTTCCAGGATGGCCGAGAGCGCATCCTCCTTCTGGTCCAACGTCGATTTGAATTCTAATTCATCAACGGCTTCCAGGGCGTTTTGGTATTGCGTTTTCAGGTCGTCTTCCACGTCTTCACCCGCCTCAAAAAACTCGCGCAGCACCTTGGCATCTTCCCAGGCGCTCAGGGCTTTTTGATAATCGGCAATCCAGATTTTATGCAGCTTAATTTCCTTTAAAATTTCCTCGGCCTTTTTGGGGTCGTTCCAAAAGTCGGGGTGCAGGGTAGTGGCTTCATCCTGCTGCACTTTCAGCTGGCGTTCTTCTATGTTCAGGAACCGGCCCAAATTCTCGATGCGCTCGCGCAGTGCGGCCAGATGTTCGTTCGTCACGTCGTTAAAAATTGAGGCGCGAAAATAGCCGAAATAAAATGAGATTAGGGCGGCTGCCTTCGCTTCGCTGCGGCACCGGGCTGGCTTTGGGGTACGCCCGCCACCGGCGGGCTTCCGTGCGCTCCGCCGATGGCGGATGCGCACCGGCCTCGTACCTCGGCCGCCCGCCGCATCCCGGCCGCACGGCGCCGTATCCAGCGCTTTATGATGCCGCGCGCTGGCGCCGTAGCTTCAAAGCGTAGCAGGCCCCGGTGGTTCATGGCCTTGAATATCGATTAATCGACTAATATCGATTATTCGACTCTTCGATTCGCGAAATTCGAAGAGAAAAAAATGAAAAGTTTGCTGATACCGCGAGCTGGGGTGGCGCAATATCGCGGGGAAAAGTAGCTGCGGTTGCCAACCGCAGCTTTTCTAAAACTCCCAATCCCACGTTTACTTCCGCCTTTGGTTAGCGATTCAGCGGATGTTGAAGCAAGGGACGGGGAAGTGGCTATTATGCGGAACCTGGCCCGGGAGGCGCCAAGCGCGAGGGACTGGAAGGGCCACCCAATGTATTGGGTGGGTGCGCAGGCGAAGTGAAACGGAGCCGGAGCACGGCAGCGAAGCGAACCCCTGAAAGGCCCGGCCCGCAGGGCGCGCCATCATCATTTCTAATGGAGATTAACTGCGCAAAACCATTAAAATGAAATCCGGTTTTGTTTTTCCGGAAATAATGTTTACCTTTGCGCTCCCTTATAAAAAGGACGCTTGGGACCGTCCAAAAACATACGGAAATGAGTACGAAAAAAATGAGTCCGCGCTTACAGGCGCGCTATGCGGAACAAGTGGTTCCGGCGCTGATGCAGAAGTTCAAATACACTTCCATCATGCAAGTTCCGCGTTTAGAAAAAATCTGTTTAAATCAGGGTGTGAATGGCGCTACTGCCGATAAAAAACTGGTGGACATTGCCGTTCAGGAAATGACCATGATTGCCGGTCAGAAAGCCGTAGCCGCAAAATCACGCAAGGCGATTTCAAACTTCAAATTGCGCGAAAACATGCCGATTGCCGCCCGTGTTACGCTGCGTCAGGAGCGGATGTATGAATTCCTGGATCGTTTGATCTCAATTTCCCTGCCGCGTGTGCGCGACTTCAAAGGCGTTAACGGCAAAGGTTTCGACGGTCGTGGAAACTACAACATGGGTATTAAAGAGCAAATCATCTTCCCGGAAATCGATATCGACAAGGTAACCAAAATCAACGGTATGGATATCACTTTTGTGACTTCCGCCAATACCGATGAAGAGGCTTACGCCTTGTTGGAAGCCCTGGGCATGCCGTTTACAAAAAACAACCCTAAATAATTAAAATACACTATGGCAAAGAAGTCAGTAGAAGCAAGACAACGCAAGCGTGAGCGTTTAGTGGCACAGTTTGCAGACAAGCGCAAGGCGTTGAAAGAAGCCGGCGAATGGGATAAGTTGGATAAGCTGCCAAAGAACACCTCTAAGGTGCGTTTGCGCAACCGTTGCAAATTAACCGGTCGCGGCCGCGGCTACATCCGGTTATTTGGTATTTCGCGTATTAAGTTCCGCGATTTGGCCAGCGAAGGAAAAATTCCGGGCGTAACTAAAGCCAGCTGGTAATCTGAATTTTAAAAACGAGTAAAGAAACGAACAATGGTATTAGATCCAATCTCCGATTTCCTGACGCGCATCCGCAACGCTCAAGCGGCCAATCACCGCGTGGTTGAAATTCCGGCTTCGAACATGAAGAAGAAGCTGACGGAAATCCTGTACAACAAAGGGTATATCTTAAAATATAAGTTTGAAGAAACCGGTAATGGCGGACAGGGCACCATCAAAATCGCATTGAAATACGATGCGGCCTCTAAACAACCGGTGATTCGCAGCATGAAGCGCGTATCCACACCGGGTTTGCGTCAGTACCGCGGTTCTAAAGAACTGCCACGGGTGTTGAGCGGCCTGGGTATCGCCATTGTTTCTACCTCTAAAGGTGTAATGACCGACAAAGAAGCGCGCGCCAACAATTTGGGCGGAGAAGTTCTTTGCGAAATATTCTAAACCCATTAAACGAATTTTAGCAATATGTCACGTATAGGAAGAGCGCCCATTGCCCTGCCGGCCAAAGTAACGGTAGAAGTATCGGCCAGCAATGGCGTAAAAGTGAAAGGCCCGAAAGGGGAATTGTACCTGAATGTTAACCCGGATATCAAGGTCAACGTGAACGGTTCGGAAGTGCTGATTGAGCGCCCCACCGAGCAGAAGCGCCACAAAGCGCTGCACGGGACCTACCGCGCCGTGATTAACAACATGGTGAAAGGGGTTTCTGAAGGTTTCACCAGTGTACTGGAACTGGTAGGTGTGGGTTACCGCGCTACCGTTACCGGACAAGCACTGGAACTGGCTTTGGGTTTCTCGCACCCGGTGGTGATCTTGTTACCCAATGAGGTGAAAGCGACGGCTGCTCAGGAGAAGGGTCAAAACCCAAAAGTAACGTTGACTTGTGCCGATAAGGAGTTGTTGGGATTGGTTTGTGCCAAGATCCGCGCTCAGCGTCCGCCAGAGCCTTACAAAGGAAAAGGTATCAAGTTTGAAGGTGAAGCACTGCGCCGCAAAGCCGGTAAGTCTGCTGCTAAGAAATAATCTGTTGTTTACCCGATAAAAAATTGACTATGGTAACGAAAGAATCTAGAAGGGAGAAAATACAAAAGCGCATCCGCGGTAAAATCGCCGGAACGGCTGAGCGTCCACGCCTGGCTGTATTCCGCAGCAACCGCGATATTTATGTGCAGTTGATTGACGACGCCACAGGTACTACGCTGGCATCGGCATCATCACGCGAGAAAGGATTTGTGCGCAGTGGCAATAAAACCGAGCAATCGAAATCAGTAGGTGCGGCCATTGCCGCTAAGGCATCTGCAAAAAACATCAGCACCGTGGTGTTCGACCGCGGCGGTAATTTGTATCACGGTCGTGTAAAAGCGTTGGCCGAAGGTGCCCGCGAAGCAGGATTAAAATTTTAAATCAACTTAAGCCGAAGAAAGCGATAATATGTCAACATCAACTGTACAGAAGTTTAAAGCCAGCGAACTGGAACTGAAAGAGAAAGTAGTGAATGTTCGCCGGGTAACCAAAGTAACCAAGGGTGGCCGTACGTTTAGCTTTTCAGCTACCGTAGTAATCGGTAACGGAAATGGTATTGTAGGCGAAGGTTTGGGCAAAGCCAAAGAAGTTCAGGAGGCGATTCAAAAGGCGATTGACGATGCCAAGAAAAACCTGGTGAGCGTACCGGTGTTTAAAGGTACCATTCCTCACGTGCAGTACGGCAAGTACGGTGCTGCGGTGGTGATGTTGAAGCCAGCTTCGCATGGTACGGGTGTAATTGCCGGCGGCAGCATGCGCGCCGTATTGGAAAGTGCGGGAATTAAGGACGTACTGGCCAAGTCGATGAATGGTTCTAATCCGGCTAACGTAATCAAAGCAACCATTAATGCACTGACTAGCCTGCGCGATCCGTACACGGTATCACGCAACCGCAACGTGTCGATGGATGTAGTTTTTAAAGGATAATTTTTTAAGCTTATCAGCTATGGCAAAAATAAAAGTAACCAAGACGGGAAGTACCATCAAAACCACTGCACGGGTGAAAGATACCATGAGGGCTTTGGGTTTGAATAAAATGGGTTCAACCAATGTATTGGACAAAACCCCTTCAGTAGAAGGGATGATTAACAAGGTAAAACACCTGGTGAGCGTAGAAAACGCTGGCTAAACATTATTACTAAAACTTTAAGTGAGAACAATGGAACTTCATAATTTAAAACCAGCAACTGGTTCAACAAAAACTAAGAAGCGTTTGGGTCGTGGCCAGGGTAGCAATACAGGTGGTACTGCCGGACGGGGTCATAAAGGCGCTGGTTCACGCTCGGGTTACAAGAGCAAGAAGGGCTTTGAGGGCGGTCAGATGCCATTGCAGCGCCGTATTCCTAAAGCTGGTTTCAAGAACTTCAACCGGGTTGAGTTTGAAGTGTTGAATTTGGGTAAATTACAGGATGTAGCTGCTCAGTTGAATGTGACTGAAATCACCGTAGATCAACTGCGCGCTGCGAAACTGGTGAAGAAGAGTGCACTGGTGAAAATTTTGGGGGCGGATGCAGAAAAGCTAACTTCTAAAATTAGTGTTACTGCCCACGCGATTAGCGAAAGCGCGAAAGCGAAGATTGAAAGTTTGGGTGGAACGGTAACTATTTTAAAATAAGAAAATCATCGCCGGCGAGGCTGCTGGCTTTTCGGGCGATAAAAATAAAGGGATTTCCTAGTGGAATCCTTTTCTGATATAAAAGAAAGATGAAAAAATTCATAACAACCCTGCAGAATATCTGGGCTATTGAAGAGCTCCGCAATCGGATTCTGCTTACACTTGGATTGGTTTTCGTTTACCGCGTGGGTACGTATATCGCATTGCCCGGTATTGATCCAACTTTCCTGGCCAATGTGCGCAGCCAAACTGCTGGTGGTATTCTTGGATTGGTAAACCTGTTTGCCGGTGGCGCCTTCTCACGGGCCTCCATTTTTGCATTGGGTATCATGCCGTATATCTCTGCGTCAATCGCCATTCAGTTGTTGACCATGATTGTTCCGCAATTCCAGAAAATGTCGAAAGAAGGGGAGAGTGGCCGTCGTCAACTGAACCAATGGACGCGCTTGCTGACTGTGGTGGTTACTGTGTTTCAGGGCTTCGGTTATGTTCGTTATTTGTTAGTGAGCGACCATGATGCGATTTTGATTCCAACTTGGTTGTTTACGCTTTCTACCATCGTGGTATTAACAACAGGAACATTATTTGTGATGTGGATGGGTGAGAAAATCACCGATCGCGGATTGGGTAATGGTATTTCGATCATTATCATGGTCGGTATTCTTGCGCGTTTCCCCGGTGCTATCTTACAGGAATTCGGTTCCCGTGCTACTCAGGGAAACCTAATTGCTCCGGTGCTGGAAATTGCATTCCTGCTGGCTGTAGTGATGGCGGTAATTTTGTTGGTGCAGGGTACTCGTCGTATCCCTATTCAGTATGCCAAGCGTAACATTATTCAAGGTGGACGAATGATGCAAGCTGGAGGAACGCGCCAATACTTGCCTTTGAAACTGAATGCCTCTGGTGTGATGCCCATTATTTTCGCGCAGGCGATTATGTTCTTGCCTGCAACTATTGCGCAGTTTGTTCCCGGTGTAGATCAGAACGGCGGTTTCTTACAGGCGCTGACCAACATCCGCGGTTTTTGGTACAATCTGGTTGATTTCTTATTGATTGTTGCCTTCACTTATTTTTACACGGCGTTAATTATTAACCCAGTGCAAATGGCTGATGAAATGAAAAAGAATGGCGGTTTTGTTCCTGGTGTGAAGCCAGGTCAGAAAACAGCGGAGTTCATTGATTCAGTAATTTCCCGTATTACCTTGCCAGGCGCCTTGTTTCTGGGTGTGGTAGCAATTATGCCTTCAATCGTGATGATGTTTAACGTAGATCAGTCTTTCGCTTTGTTCTTCGGTGGTTCATCGCTCATCATCATGGTGGGTGTTATTCTGGATACGCTGCAGACTGTGGAGACGCATTTGTTGAATCGTCACTATGACGGATTAACTTCATCAGGAAGAATTAAAGGTCGCCAGGGCTTCGCTCAGGTGAGCATGTAATTCAAAATACATTCATTCCACTTTCTCGCTGTGTCGAAAGTTATCATTAAGTCAAACGAAGAAGTGGAAATCATGCGCGCCAACGGGGTTATCCTCGCTGGCGCGATTGCTTTGGTAGCGCAGCATTTGAAGCCTGGGGTTAATGGATTAACGTTAGATAAATTGGCGGAAGAATACATTCGCGATAATGGAGCCACAGGGTCGTTCAAAGGTTACCATGGTTTTCCGGCAACTTTGTGTATTTCTCCCAACGAAGACGTGGTGCATGGCATACCCAATGCGCGTGTTTTTAAAGATGGCGATATTGTATCTATCGACTGCGGCGTTTATAAGAACGGCTTTCACGCCGATAGCGCTTACACTTTCGGTATTGGCGCTGTAGATGAAAAAGTGCAGCGTTTATTGCGTATAACCAAGCAATCGCTTTATCTGGGTATTGAACAGGCTATTGCCGGAAATAGAATTGGCATGATTTCGTCGGCTATTCAGGATTTCTGCGAGCGAAAAAATGGTTATCGGTGCGTTCGCGAGCTGGTTGGTCATGGTTTGGGCAAAAGTATTCACGAGGAGCCGCAGGTACCCAATTACGGCAAGCCGGGTGAAGGTAAGCCGCTGCAGGAAAATACGGTGATTGCCATTGAGCCGATGGTTAATTTGGGCAGGAAGGATGTGTACACCAAGAAAGATGACTGGACGGTAGCCACACAAGACCATAAGCCCTCTGCGCATTTTGAGCATACCGTTTGCGTGCGCGTCGGAAAGGCAGATATTCTCACCACTTTTGAGCCCATTGAAGCGGCGTTGAAAGGAAATCCGGTGTTGGTGCAAATTTAATGCGGAAACCGCCTAGGTTTCCTGTCAAATCACTATTCTTGTTCTATGTCGAAACCATTGATTCTGGTCGTTAACGACGACGGCATTACTGCGCCCGGAATACGGGCCTTAGTAGAGGCGGTACAACCATTGGGTGAGGTTGTAGTAGTGGCGCCTGATTCACCCCAATCGGGTATGGGTCATGCCATTACCCTGAATAAACCGTTGCGGCTCTATGAAACAAAAATTTTTGAAGGAATTCGCAGTTTTCAATGCAGCGGCACGCCGGTAGATTGTGTAAAAATTGCGGTTGATAAAGTATTGCATCGTCAACCCGATTTATGTGTATCGGGAATTAATCACGGTTCTAATTCTTCCATCAATATCATTTACAGCGGCACCATGTCGGCTGCCATGGAAGCTAGTTTGGAAGGGATACCCTCAGTAGGTTTTTCACTTTGCGATTACCGCATGGATGCCGATTTTAGTGCGGCCAAGCAGTACGCCAATCAGGTAGCAACATTACTTCTACAACATCAACTTCCTACTTCTACCTTACTAAACGTCAATATTCCCAACCTGCCTTTAGCTGAAATCAAAGGCATGCGCATTTGCCGGCAGGCCATGGCCAAATGGGAAGAAGAGTATATGGAGCGGCAAGACCCGCTGGGGCGCAGCTATTACTGGCTTTCCGGAAATTTTGTGAACCGGGACACCGGCGAAGATACGGATGAGTGGGCTTTGGCTCATGGTTATGTGAGTTTGGTGCCTGTACAATACGATCTTACGGCGCACCACGGTATTGCGCACATGCACCAAACCTGGAACATCTGATGTATATCAAACATCAACTGAATAAGCTACTCGTTAGTTTGGATATCGATGGGCAGAACGCTTTGTTTATTGCTATTTCGAAACAAGGAGATATTGCCAGAAAGGGTAATGGCGCTGCGCCCAATCAATTGCCCTTATTGCAGGGTGTTTCCCATCAAGGGCATTTTGATGCCTTTATGATGACGATTTCTGAAGATGTGTTTGCCTATTCCGGTGTATTTGATCAGAAGCCCTATACCGGAAGAATATGTACCTTGATGATTGTGTTTAATGGCGAAGACGAGGCGGAAGCAGGATTTAAATGTATTTATGGCGATCAATCCGATGGACCGCCGGGTGAGTTGGTGCAAATGGTGATTAATGCCGTAAAATTAACGCAGCCCTGGTACGATCAGCAAATTTCGGCTGCGAAGGTGACCCCCATACCTGCAGTTGAAAAAGAGAAAAAACCCTGGTGGCAGATGTGGTAAGTTTTAGGTAGAAGTTATACTTTTAAATTATGGATGCATACATTTTCGATTCGGTAAGAACGCCTCGGGGTAGAGGTAAGAAGAGTGGTTCATTGTATGAAGTGAAACCCATTGATTTGTTAGCGCAATTATTCCGGGCGCTGTATGAACGCAACGGACGTTTTGATACCAGTCAGGTGGATGATGTGGTTTTAGGTTGCGTGACGCCAATAGGAGAGCAGGGTGGGGATATTGCGAAATTTGCGCCTATGTATGCCGGTTGGAACCAATTGGTGAGTGGCATGCAAATCAATCGTTTTTGCGCATCAGGTTTGGAAGCAGTTAACCTGGCCGCTATGAAAGTGCGCAGTGGTTGGGAAGGTCTAGTAGTTGCCGGCGGTATTGAAAGTATGAGCCGCAATGCTATGGGCAGCGATGGCGGCGCCTGGTATCTGGATCCTGCAGTGAATAATGCGCTCGGCTTTATTCCGCAAGGCGTTAGTGCCGATTTGATTGCCACTTTGGAGGGATTTTCAAGAGAAGATGTAGACCGGTATGCGCTTCGCTCGCATCAGCGCGCAGCGGCAGCACGCAAACAGGGTTACTTTATGAAATCAGTAGTACCGGTAACCGATCAAAATGATTTGTTGATTTTAGATCAGGATGAAACGATACGCGAAGACGCCAATATGGAATCGCTGGCGAAGTTGTCGCCATCTTTTGAAATGATGGGCGAGTTTGGTTTTGATGCCGTGGCGCAGCTGAAATATACCGCAGTAGAAAAAATCAATCACGTACATACACCCGGAAATTCTTCCGGAATTGTTGATGGTGCTGCCCTCACCTTAATTGGCTCGAAAGAAAAAGGTGTTGCCATGGGCTGGAAACCCCGGGCGCGGATTGTTGCCGCTGCGGTAACCTCAGCAGAGCCCACCATCATGCTTACCGGTCCTTCCTTAGCTGCGGAAAAGGCATTAAAACTGGCTGGTATGACGAAGAAGGATATTGACTTGTATGAAATGAATGAAGCATTCGCTTCAGCGGTTTTGAAGTTTCAGCGCATGATGGATATTCCAGATGACATTTTGAATGTCAATGGCGGCGCCATTGCTATGGGTCATCCGCTGGGTGCTACTGGTTCCATGTTATTGGGAACGGTTTTAGATGAATTAGAAAGAACCAATAAGAATACGGGCTTGATTACGCTATGTGTAGGTGGTGGCATGGGCGTTGCCACCATCATTGAACGAGTGTAATCAGCGCATCAGCACTTGCAAGGTATTTCTGGATATTTGCCGAAGTAAAATATCTCTGCCGGTAGTGAGTTCTTCTGTAATGGCCGCATTATAATGGCGGATGGTGAGTAACGTAAGCGCTTCGTTGCTTACAATGGCAAACTCGTCGGACAGCATCGCTTTTATGCGGTCAATTTTTTCCTTCTTAAAATCAACTACAACCGAATAACTTATAGCGCCGTTCTGCATCAGATTGGCGCGCAGGCGCTGGTCAGCAAAAGCGGCGAACAATTTGCTTAAATGTTCTTCCGCAATGAAGGAAAAGTCGCGTGTAGAAAACGACAACAGCACTTGATTATCTTTCACAATAATTACCGGCGGAAGCGAGCCAGCGCCTTCGGCACTAATCAAACTTCCTTCATGATTAAAATCGATAAATGAACGTACTGCCAGCGGAATATTGCGATTTTGTAGTGGCTTGATTGTTTTTGGATGGATAACACTGGCTCCGTAGTACGTCATTTCAATTGCTTCGCGATACGATAGTTCACGAATAAAAACTGCGTTGGGAAACAATTTCGGATCAGCATTCATGATTCCTGCAACATCTTTCCACACCGTCATTTTTTCTGCCTGTAAACAAAATGCGAAAATGGCGGCAGTATAATCAGAGCCCTCGCGGCCCAGGGTAGTCGAAAATCCTTCTGTGGTGCAACCGATGAATCCCTGGGTAACGATAACTTCTGCTGAAGCTGCAGCCACCTTGGAACGGATAGCATTTTCTGTAGCGTTCCAGTCAACCCGTGCCTCGGTATAGGCGTGATCAGTAGCCAATACTTCTTTCACATTCAAAAACTGATTTTCAACACCCACAGCATTGCAGTAATCGCTCACGATGGTGGTAGATAAAAATTCCCCAAGCGAGACCACTTGATCGTAAATGAATTGATAATGCGTGGAAGTATTTTGCAACAGAAATTGTTCAACGCTCAGGCACCACTGATTAATTCTAGCCATAGTGGCCGATGCATTTGGCAACAACTGTTGCGCAATAGTCTGATGTTGTTCTTCTACTTGCTTAAATGGCAACTGCCATTCGTTGCCCGCCACGTAGGCATTTACAACCGCTTCCAGTGCGTTAGTGGTTTTTCCCATGGCAGAAACCACTACTACTTTTTTCCGGGGGTAGTGCTTTAAAATTTCAGCAACATTGCGAACAGCCGCTTCATTTTTTACGGAAGCTCCTCCGAATTTATAAACCTGCATCGACTACTTATTTTTTTGGTATAAAAGGAAATCGAGGTCGTAAGGATTCTTTTCATCCGCTGCGTAGTGCTCAGTTTTCACTACTTGCCAATGTTCATCCAGTTTTGGAAAAAACGTATCTGCCTGATCGAAATGGCCATGTACGCGCGTGAGCATCACGCGGGAAGCATGGGGAAGCGCCTGCCGGTAAACTGAACCGCCACCAATCACCATTAAATCTGTTTCGCCTGCTTTTAGCGTCACCTCAATAGCCTCATCTATGGAGGCCACTGTTCGGGCGCCAGGCCAGGACGAGGCGCTGCTGCTAAGCACTAAATTGATCCGCCCGGGCAACGGTCTGAAGCGCTCCGGAATCGATTCGTAGGTCTTCCGGCCCATCAACACATGATGCCCGATAGTGAATGATTTGAAAAACGCCATGTCGCGGGGAAGGCGCCACAATAAATCGCCGTTTCCGCCAATTTCACCACCTAAACCGGTGGCCACAACCAGGGTAATTTCCATTGAGGCGAAGTAACGAAAGCTTTTTATCTTCGCGCCGTTTTCTAACCAAAATTTAACCGATGAACTTTACGCCGAATGAAAATCAGCAGATGATCACTCAAATCTGCCGTGATTTTGCTGAGAGAGAAATCCGCCCGAATATGATGAACTGGGATGAGTCTCAGCATTTCCCTAAAGAACTGTTTCATAAAATGGGTGAACTGGGCCTGATGGGTGTTTACATTCCGCAGGAATACGGAGGCTCTGGTTTTGGTTATTTTGAATACGTTACCGGGATCGTTGAAATCACTAAAGTTTGCAGTAGCATTGGTTTGTCGATGGCCGCTCATAATTCACTTTGCACCGGCCACATTTATTACCACGGCACTAAGGAGCAGAAAGAGAAATATTTGCCCCTGTTGGCCTCTGGAAAGCAATTAGGGGCTTGGGGATTAACCGAACCCAATACCGGCAGCGATGCGATGCGTATGAAGTGTACCGCCAAAAAGGTTGATGGCGGATGGGTATTGAATGGTACCAAATGTTGGATTACCCACGGTATATCCAGTGATGTGGTAGTGGCTATTGTGCGCACGGGAGAACTGTTGGATTCGAAAGGAATGACCGCGTTTATCATCGAGCGGGGAACACCGGGATTAAAAGCCGGCAAGAAAGAAAATAAGTTAGGGATGCGCGCCTCTGAAACGGCTGAAGTGATTTTCGAAGATTGCTTTTTGCCAGATGCCAATGTGGTGGGCGGCGAAAAAGGTATTGGTCAGGGATTTCAACAAGCCATGCAAATTCTTGATGGCGGCCGTATTTCAATTGCTGCTTTAGGATTGGGAATTGCTATTGGCTCGTATGAAGCTTCTGTGAAGTATGCCAAAGAGCGCCAGCAGTTTGGCCAGCCTATTGCTAATTTTCAGGCGATTGGCTTTAAGTTAGCCGATATGGCTACTAAAATTGAAGCAGGGGAGTTGCTAACCATGCAGGCGGCCTATTTGAAAAATGAGAAAAAGAAAGTAACCAAGGAATCGGCGATTGCGAAATATTATACTTCTGAAATCGCTGTTGAAATTTCAACGGATGCCATTCAAATCCACGGTGGTTATGGCTACACGAAGGATTTTCCGGTGGAGAAATTCTTCCGTGATAGCAAGCTATGTACAATTGGCGAGGGGACTTCTGAAATCCAGAAGCTGGTCATTTCCCGCGAAATCATGAAGGGAAATATCTAAGCTGGTAGTTGTTATTTTTCTTTAAGCGTTCAGATCTTTCCGCATTTTTTTTTGCGGTGTTGTAGTTTTGCGGCTCAACCTTAAACTATGGCAGAACATAACGACACCGGCCACTTGGGCGAAACGCTGGCGGTAGCTTATCTCAAGGCCAACGGCCACCAAATTCTTCATACCAACTATCGATGGTTGTTTGCGGAAGTTGATATTATTTCTAAACATAACAACCGGCTGGTCTTTACAGAAGTGAAAACCAGGGTTACCACAGCTACAGCAACTTACTACCCGGAAGAGTTTGTGGATGGCCACAAAGAGCAAATGCTGATTGAAACCATGGAATATTTTCTGGAAGAACATCAGATTGATCTGGAGCCGCGCTTTGACATTGTTGCGGTACGGATTATTGACGACGACCACGAGATCTACCATTTTGAAGATGCCTTCTAACGGAAACAGCTACGTAGTCACCGCTTTTTCGTTAAATTGCGCGCGCTAATTTTTCTTTCATGATTGAACTCAAAATCCCTGCTGTTGCGGAATCGATTACCGAGGTAACGCTATCTAAGTTTTTGGTACGTGATGGCGATTATGTTTCGTTGGATCAACCCATATGTGAGGTTGAAACGGATAAGGCATCGCAGGAATTACCGGCTCCGGCGGCGGGATTAGTGAAATTGGTGGCTGCAGAAGGCAGCGACCTGAAGGTAGGTGCCTTGGTGGCAACTATTGATGAAACGGCACCGGCACCTGCTCAAAAAGCAGACCAGGTGGAAGAAAAAAAGGCGCCGGCCACAGTAGCTGCTCCTGCGAAGAAGGAAGAGCCGGTTAAAACAGCACCAGCCAAATCCGGCTATGCAGAAAGTCATGCATCGCCCGCTGCACAGAAAATTTTGAGTGAAGGCGGAGTGGCCAATAAAGAAGTAAAAGGTACTGGTATTGGTGGCAGAATTACGAAGGAAGATGCGGTTCAGGCAGTACGCAATAAGGCGAATAAAGGCGCGGTGAAGGCTTTCAGCCGTGAAGAGCGGGTAGAGAAAATGAGCCGCTTGCGCAAAACTATTTCAGATCGTCTGGTGTATTCCAAAAATTCTACCGCCATGCTCACCACCTTCAATGAGGTGGACATGAGCGCGGTGAATAAAATTCGGGAGAAATACGGCGATGCTTTCAAGAAGAAATATGAAGTGAATTTGGGCATGATGAGTTTCTTCACTAAGGCGGTTTGTTTGGCCTTAGAAGCTTTTCCTGCCGTTAATGCCTACATTGATGAAGGCAATCTGATTTATCATGATTACTGCGATATTTCTATTGCCGTTTCTACGCCAAAAGGTTTGGTGGTTCCGGTAATTCGCAATGCTGAATCGCTGTCGCTTTTTGAAATAGAGAAAACGGTAAAATCATTGGCTATTAAGGGTCGCGATGGCTTGCTGACCATGGATGATATGACGGGTGGAACATTTACGATTTCAAATGGCGGCGTTTTTGGTTCATTGATGAGTACGCCAATTATTAATCCACCGCAATCAGCTATTCTTGGCATGCACAAAGTTCAGGATCGTCCTGTTGTTGTAGATGGGAAGATTGAAGTGCGGCCCATGATGTATGTGGCGTTAAGCTATGATCATCGCATCATTGACGGCAAGGAATCAGTTAGTTTTCTGGTAGCGGTTAAGGATTATCTGGAACACCCACACAAGATGTTGTTGGGTGCCGATCCGGTAGAATTACTGCTGGATCTTTAATCTACTAAAATTTACCGGCTACGCGGAAGTACACCGATGAGCCCGGATAGTACATTGGCACTAAGCTGCCGATAAGATTTGACGTGCCTAAAACGGCATCAACCCACTTCGATTTCTTACCTACTTCAAAGCCTAGTGCAAAGTTAGAATAGCCGCCGTAGGATGCGCTGGTGCTGATGCTCCATTGTTGTTTAAGCAGGAAGTTGAGTTTTACGAAGGCCAGCGCATTGTATTTATACAGGTTCCTGGTGTTAACACCGATGTTGACCACCAAAACATTACCCTTCTTCAACGCTACTGGTTTTGAGTAAACGGCCTGCACAGTAAAGGGCAACAAGGTAGTGTAAGATGAAGTTGTTTTCTTGGGTAACAGATCTTTTAAGAATGAATCCAGTCTTAAACTACCTATTTTTGTAATGTCATCAATAACCACCCCTTGAAATCGGATGTTGCTATCGCCTTGGTAACTGACAGGCTGCTTATTCCAGCTAATTACGCCTAGATCAGTAATATCAAAACTCCATTGTGATTTAGCCGTTTGATAGGCGAGATGAATATCAGCGCTGCCACCCAGTCCGTTGGGTTGGAAGTAATGTGAAGCACCTTCGTTAGATTGACGAAATTTGAAATTATATACTACATCCAGATATTCACCTTGGGGCGCGGTGTACAACGACGTTTTATTCGTAGTTAATTGTTGATGCTGAAAACCTTGAAGGAAACTCAGGTTAACACCCAGTTGAAAGGCGCCCATTTGCTTACTGATTCCAACCGAATATTGATTGTACATGAGGTTAGTAAATCGGATGTCTGACAAGTTAATGGTCTTGTCCTCAAATTGTTTATTTCCACCAAATACTAATTTGAATGCATCCGTAGGGCAGTTCAGGAACCGCAAATTTCTGTGATAATAACTAACCCATAGCGTGATGCCGCTTTTCTTTAATAATCTGCCATAACTAAGCCCGGTTCGCAGTTCATCTTCATAAGCAATTCGGTCGCCGGCAAAATTCAACACCCGCTGTTTCATTGAAGGTGAAATTTCTTTTTTCTGTAAAAACGCACCAGCAAAAGTTGTATTGATGGCATTTGAATTTTGATGGAAATCAAGGTCTAAGCGCAGATGGTTGACGGCTGAATCATCTGAAGAAAAAAACGGCGTTAGCGAAAGGTGGTAGTTGGCATACCATTGGCCTACTGGTTTTTTACCGCAGGCGTCACAGGTATCCGGTATAGCAAAACTGTTCAACCCCAATATCGTCCAACCAAAAAAAATCAGGAAGCGCATTTAGAATTTCACTTTGTATTTGAAGTCGGCAGTGATGGCGGTTTCTAAAGAATAGTCACTGTAAATTTTCACAAAGCCATTGTTGCACGTAGGCGTGCCCTTGGTGTTGAAGTAGGCCAGTACTATAGCATGGCGTGCCGAGCGCAGTCGGTCGATGCGCGCATTATCGGCAGGTATATCGATGCTATTTCTTCGGGCTGTTTCCACCTTACAGTTCGAAGACAATTCACCGCCAGGGATCACAATGCGATTTGCCAGCGTATCTAAAGCTTGCCAGGCGCTGTCGTAAGCTACTAATAGTAACTTGCTTTCTATAGGAAACTTGGTGTAGGTAATCAGATGTAAAACACCGTTGCCGATGTTGGCGATATCAGCAGGTGAACCGCCCAAACTGAAATCAAATGAATCGCGAAGGGTGAGTTGATTCGCCATCAGCGACAATGGGATGTTTAAATCAAGATTGATTTTTAGGTGACTGTCGAAATAGGCGAAATCGTTGTACGCACCATTGTTGCCGTTCGGATTCGTACGCACTTCTACGTCGTAATCTAGTTTGTTGGGTAGATTAGATATGAATGCGCTGATGTTAGACGTGGCGCTGTTCAATGCAAAATTACTGATGGCAGGCGTAAGCGGAAAATCGGTGGCGCGCCGGATAGACAGCGGTGTACCGATGATGGGATTGGTAGCGTTATCGGTAAGTGTTACGGTATTTCCTTGTTGATTGGTTCCGCGCAGCGAGTTAATCTTAACCAGTCCATCGATACCAATACCATTTTGTACCGAAAGACTCATGTTCACTTTTTCAAACTGCAAGGCGTTGGTTGGGCTGGAACCCAGAATATCTACAAACTGAAATGGGGCATTGCCGGCAAATTTGATGGTATCTCGTCCGCCATACCCCTTAATATAGCTTGGCTGTACATTTCTTATATGGAAATCAAAATGAACGCTGTCATCGCTGGTAATATGTCTTAAAATACCGCTGGAATCAACATGTGCGCGAATAACCTGCGTATAAGTGTTGAACTTATTTCCCGCAGATCCCGTTAAACTAATTGAGTGATCTTTTAATGAGAAAGAGGTTTGCACCAATGATGGTTGTCCTGGTGTAGCCGGCGGCAAAACAGATGTAACCATAATGGGTTTGCCATAATGATCATAAGCGCCTTTTAGCTGATAAGTTAGGGTTAACTTTTCCTGAATAGAACTGGTAATGTAAACATCCAATATGCCATCGGCACAATCGATATAGGTGAATTTACGTTGTCCTATATTTTGTGAAACTTCCTGATCAACGGATACCAGATCCTGCGAAGGAAATCTGGCTGTAGCATCACTGGCTCTCAGGTCTTTCAAAGCGCCATAAACGCGAATCAGATTATTGGTATCAATCAGCACTGGTGAGCCATTACTTCCGGGCGAACTAAAATTAGTTACCTGAAGCTGTACCGAACTCTCCACTGTTTTTCCAGCCAGATTGTAGTTTCTGTAAGCGCTGCTGAAGGGGTTAATGTGGCTGATAACATCACTAACGATAACGCCACCGGAATTGTTTTTAATCTGAAACTGCAAATTATCGACGGCAATAGGTAGTGAATCCACAAACACAATTTGCAGCGTGCCTTGCGATAAAGTTACTGTTTGAAAATACTGTGAAGCATCAAAACCAAAGGGAGGAACGGGAATGTTACTGATGGCCGGAATGGTTTTCATTTGGCCATTATTATTAATCACGTAGTTGCCAAAAAACTGCTGACCGGCATCGGTGCTGGCCTTCATCATGGTGGCAATATTTCCCAGCGTAACAGGGTATGAGATGTTGGCTACCGGTAAACGAAGTGAATCCACCGTAAATTTCTGCCCGATTGATGTATCCGGAATATGAAAATACTGATCGGCAAGATTTAACTCATAAACAGTACTTTGGTAGGAGAGGGTGAGACTATTATCACTTCCGGATTTTATGATGGAGTCTTTAACCAGCTTTTGAATGGATAGCGTGGTTCTACCCAGTGGGGCCAGCAGCTCGGTATCCCAATTTGTACGATCTTCTTTCTTACACGCTGGTAATGCGATTAAAACTACCGTCAATGCCAATAACGATATGGAATGAAATTGCTTCATTTAGAAATTCACTACTAACTTAGCATTTACCCGCCGTTGCGGCAAATAATTAGGCACACTATACTGCTGGTTCAGGTAATCTTTGATATATATGTAGGAAACGGTGTTGCTGATTCCAAAAACGTTTAACACATCTAAACTAAACCAAACACTTTTGATGCCCTGACCTACCTTTGTTTTTTTCTTGTCCCATTTAGGATTCCACAATTGTGCTGCAAAACCCAAATCTACCCGTCGGTAGAAAGGAAGACGATTTTTATCGCTAAACGATACATCATTGGGACCTTTAACAGGTATTCCGGAACCAAATACGAGATTGATATTTAAGCGAAGGAAAGGCCATTTGGGAATGTAATCCTGGAAGAACAAGTTAAAAGTTACCCATTGATCAGTGGGTCTGGGCACATAGCCATTGGCCGTTGTGGTAGAATCAACGGCCTGACCGCGGTTCGACAGGCTGCGGGTTCCGGACGAGTCGATGTAATAACGGGTGGAATCTCCTAAATTGTTGATGGTCCTCAACAGACCTAAACTAATCCACGATTCCAAACCTTCTGCAAGTTCCCCACCCAATCGTAAATCCAAACCAGCGGCGTGACCGTGCCCCATGTTCTTGCCATAATATCTAATCAGAGTGTTCTCATATTGATAAGGAACAATGTCCCATAGATATTTGTAATAGATTTCTGTAACAAACTGGAAAGGCCGGCGCCATGCTTTAAAACTGTAGTTAATACCAGCTACCGCATGTACTGATTTTTGCGCTCTTAAATTTGTATTGACTTGCCCATTTAACGCGCGCATTTCTCGATAAAATGGCGGTTGATAGTACATGCCGGCAGAAATATTGACAATCAAATCATGTTTGAACGATGGGCGAACAGAAAATTGCGCACGCGGCGTAATCACTGGCTCTTTATTCGCATCCCAAAACTGAAAACGTACGCCATAATTAAAATTGTAACGCGATGAATCACCAAAGCGCCATGAGTCCTGAATGTAGGCAGATACACGATTAGATTGTAAGGCGAATCGGGATTTAAGCGTACGCGATACGTTGATCGCAGCGCCATTATTTAACGGCATGCTGTCGCCGTAGAAACTTTTCTGGCCGGTGCGGGTAAAGGGTAGTGAGTATCCTGCCGAATCTAAAACGTCCCATTCTGAAAGCCGATCGCTAATCACTTCATGTTTGTAGTCAATGCCCCATTGCAATTGATGACCTTTTTTGAGCCAACTGCCTCGGAATGCAGCCAGATACACATCGGTGTACAACGCATTGCGGCCCCAATTCTGCAAACCTCCAATGCCGCGATACTGGCGCACCTGACCATAGTTTGATTTACTTTGGTCGGTTTCTACATCACCAATGCGATAATCTGCCAGGATGTCGAAGGTTTCTCGTTCTGTATTGTTGTAGGAAGAACCCAGCAATTTGAATTGCAGATTTTCTTTTGGTTGGAAAACCAACGAAAGCCCGTTCATAATAGCCAGATAATTGTCGATTTCCTGACCTTCAAAGGCCATTTCCAATTGCTTCACATCGGTAATGGTTCCGAATTTGGTAGTACGTGTATCTGGCCGGAATACAAATTGATTTCTAGCCACATTGCTAATTAATTCTAAACGCCATTTTTCATTAATCTGGAATGAAGCGAAAAGCTGCGCATCAATGAAGTTAGGGGAATACTCGCCTTGAGTTTCTAAACTCTTTAGAATATACTGACTGGTTTTCTGACGTATGCCTAGTAAAAACGTGAAACGTTTATCTTTTGAACATCCTTCTAAATGCCCGGAAAAGCCTAGTAAGCTGGCGGAAAGGGAGCCGGCCCATTTTTTCGGTCGTTTGTAGGTGACATCCAGAACCGATGAGAGCTTGTCTCCATATCTTGCCTGAAAACCGCCGGATGAAAATTTCAGATTGCTGACCAGATTAGGATTGGCGAAGGAAAGTCCTTCCTGCTGTCCCGAGCGAATCAGGAAGGGACGATAAATTTCAAAATCATTGACGTAAACAAGGTTCTCATCAAAATTACCGCCCCGCACAGAATAGTTGCTGCTTAGCTCATTGGATTTGTTGATGCCTAAAGCCTGAGAAACCAAGTACGCTTCAATACCGCCGCCTCCTGCATCAGGCAATAAAATATCACGAACCTTGATTTCACTCATGCTGGCCTGTTGGCGCGAGCTGTTGTCTTTAACCTGTACCTCTGAAAGTTCATTAACAGGGGCTTCAACACTAAAGCTGATTTGAATGGTTTCGTTCTTTTTTAAGTTAACCGTTTTCGAATAAAGCTGACGGGTTAGGTAGGAATAGATGATGGTAACAGGTTTACCGGCAGGAACTGCCAGATTGTAATAACCAACATCGTTAGTTGTGGTATTAAAATCCTGATTTTCCTTCACCACTACATTCACCAGCTCCAGCGGTTTGCCATTAACATCGCGCACCGCACCATTTACAAATGCCTTCTGTTGCGCCATGAGCCCATGAGTAATCAACAGCAAAGCTACATGCAATAAGCTGCCACGCATGTGGCACAAACGTCGGAAAGCCGCTGAAATTGCAGGTGTTCTATAGATGTTTTTAGCGGCGTACAATTTCAACGCGTTTTTTTAATACTGATGAATTAAATTCAACTACATAAACTCCTCGTTCAAAATTGGTGGTTCCGATAGTTAGATAGTTGTTATTTCCTGATGGCGCTTCACCCTGTAGAATTTTTCGACCGTGAATATCATAAACAGTGAAGGTGCCATCATGAATCGCCAAAGCGTCATACCAAATGGTAAATTCATCTTCAAATGGATTGGGATAGATAACCACAAACGGTTGGTCTATGGAACCCACGCGCTTCACAATATTCTGCCGCGATAAAATCCATAGATCGGGATCAATAACAATGGAATCAATTCGGCCATCAAAAAGGGTGTCGAAAGTTTGATCAGATGTTTGGTGATGTAGAATCCAATTCGTTGTTTTCTTTCCGCTGTACACACGAACCGGCACGGGCATGGCGAAAAAAGAAACCGAAGGATCAGAAGTGGTTTGTGTTAAGCGGAGTTTGACTTTGCTGCCGTTTTTCTCATACAGCAATTGATAGGAAGGATAGCCTTTACCTATGAACCATTGTTGGAAAAAGTCTTGGAGCGAATGCCCAAAACGATTTTCCAAATGCTGTTGAAGCAATGCTGTTTTGGTATACGAATAGGCTAATTGAGGGTCATTGGCGTAATCGTAGATAGCATTAAAAAAGGCCGAGTCGCCACCCAACCAGCGCAGCATGTGCAACAGGTATGCGCCTTTTGAATAGGATATTGCACTGTTAAAGATTCGACCAACATTAGAAGTGTCGGTACAAAAAACGCTAAGGCTGTCTTGACGAAACGCCTGCTTTCGGCGGGTTTCCAGAAATGACCGCCAATACTCAGGTGCCAGGTTTTCGTAAGCCAATCCGGAACAGTACGTGGCAAATCCTTCATTGAGCCAAATATCAGCCCAGCTATTACAAGTCAGTTTATCGCCAAACCATTGGTGCGCCAATTCATGAGCATCTAATTCAAATCCCAGATTCACCTGAAAACTCATCGTTTGGTGTTCTTGTCCGCCGCCCCAACTGAATTCGGCATGACCATATTTTTCTTTAATGAAAGGATAAGGTCCGAAACGTTGGGTGTATAGTGCCATTATTCTACCTGTGTTTACAGTAGCTGTTTTCCATTCAGCCTGATCTTCGGGATAGCAAAAGTTTAATGAATAAACTAAACCTGCGCTGGTAATAAAAGTATCTTGATAAGCTGCATAATTTGTGGCTGCAACGGCCACCAGATAGGCTGTAATGGGATAGCGGTGTTTCCAATGAAAGGTAGTAAAGCCTGCCTGCTGTATGGTATCGATGAGCAAGCCATTACCTGCCGCCAGATGGCCGGTAGGCACGGTATAGAATTCATCGATGGAATCGATTTTGTCCTGCAACGTATTTTTGCACGGCCACCAATCGCGCGCGCCATAAGGTTCAGATAGTGTCCATAGAACGGGTACACTATCGCCGTGGTAATCCTGCACAAATGATCCGAATCCGCTGGAGGCCGGAATTCCTCCAAAGGCAATCGTAACAGAATCAATTGCACTAATACCGGGCACCACAATGCGAATGGCATTTCCCTGATGAATAAATGCGGCCGGATTGCCATGATAATTTACGGCAGTTACCTGCATACTATCGCTGAAATCAAAGGCAATCGTATCAATAGATTTTAGCGGCTTGATATAGGAAGTAACCTGACCTTGTAAGGCGCGCACAGAGGGCTGTAATTGAAGTTGAAGGCGATGGTAGATGATGTCGTAATCAGCGGTGTTGGCGAATTGTAGATTTTCCTTATCCGCGCGCGCCTGCCGGTGTACGGCGCCGTTTACCGGATGCTGTGCGCCAACACAAAACGGTATCAGCCACGTTAGAAAAATCGCGGTGACAGTTGCTGAAACATTCAGATAGCTATGCCGCAGGGTATTCAAAATAATTGCGTTCAGTTTCCCATAACCTAACAGACAGATCGTACTGCGGTGATAGTTGCTTTCTGATTAAATTATAAATCACCACTACGATATTCTCACCAGTAGGATTTAATTCTTTGAAAAACTCGAAATCAGTATTCAGATTGCTATGGTCGAAACGATCTAAGACCTCTCTTTTTAAAATATCGTTCAATATTTTAAGATCGATTACATACCCGGTTTCCGGATCTATTTCACCGGTTACCTTAACTTCTATGTAGTAATTATGACCGTGATAATTCGGATTACTACACAATCCAAATATTTCACGATTTTTTTCGTCGCTCCAATCTTTTCTGAACAACCGATGAGCGGCATTAAAATGCGCTTTTCTGAAAACCGCAACTCTCATATTATTTCTTTTCGTACTCCTGTACTTCGTTGTGAATAAATTCCAGGGTAACACCGGCGGTTTTAAACATGTCTTCGCTTTCAGTTCCGGCATGGTATTTTCGCTGGCAAACCACTCGCTTAATGCCGCAGTTGATGATCAACATGGCGCATACGCGGCATGGCGTCATTCTGCAATACAGCGTAGCGTCTTCCAGTGCAACACCACGCTTGGCAGCCTGGCAAATCGCATTTTGCTCGGCATGAACCGTACGAACGCAATGTTCAGTAACTGAACCATCTTCATGTAACACCTTTTTCATTTGGTGACCAACCTCATCGCAATGGGGTAGGCCTACTGGTGAGCCTACATATCCTGTCACTAACAACTGGTTGTTGCGGGCAATCACACAACCACTGCGCCCACGCCCGCAGGTAGCGCGCTTGCTGATGGCTTCCATCACCTCAATAAAATACTCATCCCATGAGGGGCGTTGATATTTTTCCATGATTAAACGGCGTTGATTTGTTGTAAAATATTTTCTACCTGGCCATATAGATCTGTAAACGAACCGTTATTGGTGAACTGAAAATCGGCTAGCTGTTGACAGGCCGCCAGGTTTTGTTTGTTCGGATCAGCACTGGTCATTTCTCTACTTTCGTTCTCTAAAAATGTTTCAAACGAAATGTTATCTGTTTCAGAAGCTCTGGCAACAACCCGTTGGTACCGCAAAGGGGCATCCGCATCTACGGCGAACAAATAAAATGATCCGGCATGAGCCCGCAGCGCCTGAATTTCACCCACGGTGCGAATACTTTCTATGATGCAGTTCGCACCCGACTGCATGGCATCTTCCAATAATTGTTCTACAATGTAACTTGGAGAATGCGCTGCCCGCAGTTCGTTAGCCACCTGAACCATTGAATCTCGGTTCAGCGGCATTTTCCTTTCTTCAATCAGGCGGGTAAGAAATCCCCGAACCGAAAAATGACGGTATTGATGTTGACTCACCAAATAATCAACAATGGTTCCTTTGCCTGCGCCTATTGTTCCTGTTATTCCAATAATAGTCACTGCAAATGCGTTTGATGGTTGTGCAAAATAATATCAAAGGTACCTGCTACAGTTTTTCTTAGCTGATATAGGGTTAAATTGACATGCTGAAAGTACTCCATATCAGTAAGCGGCCGGCCGCTGAGTGTGCACATCAAAACCCGCATAGCGCGACCGTGCATGCAAATGAGTATGTTTTTGTGAGATGTTGCTTTCAATTCTTCAATAAATGGTTGTTGCCGCTGTTGTACATCTAATGGACTTTCCCCGCCTGACGGGCGTGCCTCAATATTGCCAGCTTTCCATGAGGCGAGTAGATTGAGGAAGGTGTCACTATTTTCCATCACGTGATTGTTGCCTTCCAGGTTACCCCAGCTAATCTCGTCTAATGCAGGCCTGATCAGATGCGGAATACCTTGTTGAATAAAGGAGGCTACAGTTTCCTGAGCCCGCAACAAAGTAGACGTGTAAACCACATCGAAGGGAATATGTTGGTACGCTTTATAGAATAATTGAGCCTGATTCCTTCCTAACTCGTTCAACGGTAAATTCACGCCTTTCCCTTGCACTATGCCCTTGGCATTGTGATCGGTTTGTCCGTGGCGGATAATATAAATATCGGTGCCGGTAGTCATCTAGAATTCGAATTTCCGGCGGGTAATGTTCATTCTGGCGCCCACGGTAACGAAGAAGCTGCTGCTGGCATGTGGACCGTAGCCGGCCGGGTAGGGGTTTACCGTGGTTCCAGCCGAAGCATTTCGGTAAGTGAGGGTAAGATCCAGATAGATATTATGCCAGGGTTGATAGGATGTGTTTAGGGAGAAATAGGTAATCCAGGTTTTGTTGCCCTGGCCGATGGTGTTTTGATACTCTCTGGTAGGTCCATCTATCCTTGAAAGATCACCACCGTAGTTCGTCAAAACCGGCTGCCCTGAAACCATCATAGCGGTATCGGTTCCGGTGCGTGCAGTTAGGAATTTCGCTTCCATTAACAAACGCGGAATAGGTTGATAACGGGCAGCCAAAATAAACTCGTAGAAATTCGCGCCAAGCGGATGCGCCAATGGTTGGTTGTAATTAGTGAAGCTGATTTCGCCAGGGTGCGTATAAGTGAAAGGCCGAACCAGATTGAACTCTGCTTGTAAATCCAAATGAGGTGCTAAATCTATATATTTAATACCGAGTTGGAAACCATATTTGTTTGCCCACCAGCCATTTCTGGCAATCATATTTTTGAAGTTAAATTCATCAACCACAACCTGACCATAAAATTGCATGTGGTTAAACGCATTAATTTTAAAGTCTGCGCCTACCAATACATTGTCTGGACTGCCTAATGCGTGTTCCACAGAACGGTAGAAGATAATTGGGTTCAGATATTGGGCATCAAAATTATTACCGCGTTTCGCCATCACGCCTTCAAACAAACCAAAGTCGAACCAACGGGTTAACTTTATATTGAGGTGGTGGAAAACGCCATATTTCTTGGGAAACAAGCGGTCGTTACCAGTACTTCCTGCACCCAGATAATTCGAGGTTAATTGTTCTAACAAATAAACATACTCCAGACGCCAGAATGAAAGTTTATATTGCAGAAATAAGGCAGGAGCGCTGAAGTCGGAATGGAACAATGAACGTTGTCCATTGCCCCAAAAATGCTTATCGCGGCCGAATGTGATGTTCAGGTAATCGAGTACATTTAAGTTGATGTAACCCCGCGCATCGAAATAGTCGAGGCCATCATTAAACTTGAAATATTTTGAAGAATAGATTTTGTAGTACGAATTGCCAGGCACGAACGCATACGGACTCATAGCGCCAGGAATAGAGAGCTGGTTGGCGTAATACGGATTACGCTCTGAATTGCCCGTGGTGTACACATAGGCAGAAAGCACCTTCTTGATGTTAAAGCGGAATTCAACACCAATGGCACGATTAAAAATAAACCGGTTTTTGTACGAATCACCCCCGATGAAAACCGACAAAACCGGATTAACGTGAAGATCAAACAGCCCTTTCTTTTTGGAGTAAACACTAAAGAACGAAGCGGGTTCTTTGTATAAGGCCCGAAACAAAGGCTTACGTGTTTTACTGACCGCACTATCCAGCCATTCCGCATTTTCGTCCATCAGGTATTGAATCTGAAACTTGCTTTTCTTGGATTGTTTCAGATTAGAGTAGTGGAGTGCTTCGGCCATGTGCGCTACTTCACCGCGCAGAAAGGGTTTGGTACCGGTATGGAGGGTCGGTAAAATTCTGCCATACTTAATATCCATCCGGTCAACATAGTGATAGGCATCGGTACCCAGTGGAACGAAACTACCCTGAGCCAGGGCGCCCAGCGATACCGCCGTCCACAAAGCGCAAAGAATCGACTTCATATAGTGCGCACAAGATAATTTAAATGTAGAAAGAAGGAAGGGCTTAATACTTGAATCCAAGGCCTTTCCGGCGGTTGCCTTCCATCTTGAATTCATCCAGGTCTGCCAGTGTCAGCGTTTCCAATAACTCCCGGGTTCGCGCCTCTTTTGGGATGGATGCCAGCCGGAGGTTTTGATTCTGAATCGCTTCGGTTATCAGTTTCCTGATTTCACGGGCATTTCCGAAATACTTATCCCGGTTATCATACACATATTGCACATATTGCTTGAGATAAGCCGCAGCGGCTTCATCAGCAACCATGTGTTCTTTTTGCAACAAATCCATGCCTATTTTCAGCAATTCCTCGGCAGAATAATCGTTGAAAGTGAAAATGCGGTCAAACCGCGACTTTAATCCCGGATTCGATTCCAGAAAAGCATTCATCGGTTCGGTGTAGCCAGCAACAATCACGGCAAACTCGCCGCGCTTGTCTTCCATTCTCTTGAGCAGCGTTTCAATAGCTTCTCTGCCATAATCACCACCTTGATTATTGCTAAGCGCATAGGCTTCATCAATAAACAAAACCCCGCCTTTTGCGGCCGCTATTTTTTCATCGGTTTTTAAGGCGGTTTGTCCCACATAACCCGCCACCAGGCCTTGCTTATCCAACTCTACCATGTGGCCGCGCTCCAGTAGCCCGAGCGCCTTGAAAATCTTTCCCATGATGCGCGCTACTGTAGTTTTTCCGGTGCCGGGATTTCCGAGAAAGACCGTATGCAAGGAAAATTTGTTCAGCACATCTTTCCCGATATCATTGTAAAACCGTATCAGTTTCACCAACTCATTCACTTCCGATTTGATGTTTTCAATGCCCACCAACTCGTCTAGCTCTTTCATGGCGCTTTGAAGCAGCTTCTCGTTTATAGTAATGTGGTATTTTTTTCGATCACGTTGTTTGAATACCAACTCCATATCTTCCTTCGTAATCATGGAAATTTCCTCTGGCGTCAACGCATTCAAATCGCTGCGTTTCATGAGGCGCAATCCCAGATTCATCTTGGCTTCTTCTATAAGTCCAATGGCATAGCGCGCATTCCCAAATGTTCGGTCGCGATTCCGGAACCCTTCCATTAACTCATCCGCCATGTACGTTTCTGCATCCGCTGTTAAGGTTACATTTTTATCGCGGGATGCCTTCATAGCTATGGCGTGTAACTCTTCAGGGGTATAATCTTCAAAATGGAAATAATTACCAATTCGTGATTTCAAACCTGGATTGCTATTCAGAAAAACCTCCATTTCCTTCGGGTACCCAGCAAACATCACGGCCCAATCACCGCCGCCATCGCTCATTTCTTTAATCAACACTTCAATAGCCTCTTTACCAAAATCCTTGGAGTCATCACCCTCCCTTGAAAGCGCATAGGCCTCGTCAATAAAGAGTATACCGCCTTTTGCTTCCTCTACCGCCTTTTTGACCTTTGGTGCGGTTTGCCCGATATACTCCCCAATCAAATGAGAACGATCTACTTCTTTAACATGGCCTTTGCTCAATAACCCCATGCTTTTATAGATCTGCCCTAAGTGCTTTACTACTGTGGTTTTTCCGGTACCTGGATTGCCAACAAAAACTGCATGCAGATTAATCCTTTCGTTGTCGTTAAAACCTTTTTGCTGTCGTAACTTTATGAAGTTGATGTAAGAAATGTGATCACGAATTTCCTTTTTAAGTTCTTCTAAACCAATTAATGCATCCAATTTAGGCATCAACAGTTCCAGCGACTCTTCTGGTTCGGCTGGAGCGGTAACTCCGGTAACATGTGCATGCGCTGCATCTTCTACCAACACCTCGCCGGGTATATCTGCATTGCCTGTTTCCAGATTCAGAATAGCCACAACGGTATCCATGAAAACCACTTCTAAACGGTAACTCCGGTCTTTCCAGGTGCCGGGAATATCATTTCCCCACCCTTCGTTAAAGACAATGGGAGCATTATTGTCTTCGGCCTTAATTTTCCTACACCGTTCAATTCGGGCCTTCAATAGGCCTGATGCATTGTACCAGTTAAATACTATCTCACAATTCCACGACTGTGCTAACTTGCTGGTGGCCGAAAACTCGATGTACAGATATTGTGTTTGGTCTCTGTTTATTTGCCTGAGGTAAACTTTATCTTCTTTGTTAACCGCATTGTAATCGCCGGTGTAAAAGCGGATGTGGTCAATACTGAAATAGGGATTCTCTTCAGTTGTAACGCGGCCAATATCTTCAACATAAAAACTCCTGGAACCCACCAACTCGCCGTCTATGTATGCTTCCCAACTGTATTCACCCTCATTCCAAAATGAGCCGGCGGTTGCTGTTCCCCAGCCTTTGTTTACGTACACTACATTTTCGGCTGATTGAACCAAACGTTTCTCTTCCTGTGAACAAATCTCGCGCTTTTCATCATCATCGTGACTGAAAGCCTTGATAACCACTGTAGCCGTCCAGTCTTTTTCGTCAAACAATTTATTATAGAACGCTAATTCCGCAGAAACGTAGGTGAGCTCGCTTTTATCGAAAACGGAGCGGTATTCGCGCGTCCTATTGGCCAGCCACTCATCGGAGGCAAAAACTTTGAGTGTTTTAAATTTGTAGTTTTTCATCAGGGTTTTGTGCTCACCAAATATCTTGAAAAATTACCGCTTTTTATTCTTGTTGAAAACATCTATTCCATCATGGCAGTACAGCTTGGCATCCAAAATGCAATGGATGATATAATTGTGTAATACTTCCACATAACCATAGGAGAACGCGGGCACATAGAAGTTCAAATCACCTTCAGCCCTTAGCCAGTTCGCTGTTTCAAAGCCTGAAAAGGAAACAACCGTTATTCCTTTTTCTTTGGCTGCCTTCGCAGCGTTAACAATATTGGCAGAATTTCCGGAGCTACTAATTGCGAACAAAATGTCGCCGGCTTCTCCGAACATTTCTACTGGCTTTGCAAAAACTTCTTCAAATGAATAGTCATTAGACAAGCAAGTTAGCAGCGAGGCGTCATTGAACGCTGTTGCTTTTACCTGGCCATTTTTCCAAAAGTCGATAGCCATGTGGCTGGTGATACCGGCACTGCCGCCATTACCAATCAGCATGATTTTTTTTCCGGCCGCTTGCGCTTTTTGCACCCATTCTACCGCTGTAGCAATACCTCCTTCGTAGCTCAACGGTGTGGCATGACGGTCGGTAACTTCAAATTTCTGAATCAATTCGCTGAACTGGCGATTGTATTCATTCACAAATGTTGTGATGTTCATGAAGCAAGTTTACGAATCCGGCCCCACATTTTTATTATTGTGCTTTGAAATACACATGGAGTTGAGAAATAATAACACCCGGGCTTATATGCCGTTGATTTATGCCCTGTTGCTGGTGTTCGGTTTATTGTTGGGATTTATTGTGGCGCAGGTCAGTGCCAACAAGCGGCAGCCGCTGTTGCAGACCGGGCATTATGATAAGCTGGAAGATATTCTGGCTTTCATCAAGGCGCGCTATGTAGATACCGTAAATACCACGCAACTAACAGATGAGGCTATTGAAAAGTTGCTCTCCACGCTGGATCCACATTCTACCTACATTCCGGCACGTGAAATTTCATCAGTGAACGAATCTCTGGAAGGAAATTTTGATGGTATTGGCGTGGAGTTCTTCATCGTTCAGGATACCATTCACGTGGTATCGGCGGTAGCCGGTGGGCCTGCAGAATTGGTAGGCGTTCAGGCTGGTGATAGGATTATCACTATCGAAGACACCATAGTGGCTGGGAAGCATATTAAGAATGATGAGGTATTGCATAAGTTGCGCGGAAAAGGAGGAAGCAAGGTGCGTGTTGGAATTCTGCGTGCAGGTGATTCGGCACTGAAATCTGTAACTATTACCAGAGATAAAATCCCATTGTATAGTATGGATGCCGCCTACATGATGGGAGAAGGAATAGGCTATATAAAGATCAATAGGTTCAGCGAAACTACTTCCAGAGAGTTCCGCAAAAAATTAAGGGAGCTCAATGAAAAGGGCTTGAAACAGCTCATTATTGATTTACGACAGAATCCGGGAGGCTATCTCAATGCGGCTACGGAGATGCTGGATGAGTTGATTGCCGGTGAGAAGTTGTTGGTATATACTAAAGGGAATGCGGTAAATAAGATGGAATACCGATCAGGCTTACCCGGCGAATTCGAGCGCGGTTCGCTGGCGGTGTTGATTGATCAAGGCTCCGCTTCCGCTGCGGAGATTGTGTCCGGAGCCGTTCAGGATTTAGATCGGGGTGTAGTAGTTGGCAGAACGTCATTTGGCAAAGGATTGGTTCAGGAACAATATCCTTTACAGGATGGGTCGGCATTGCGGCTCACTGTTGCGCGCTATTACACGCCTTCTGGTCGTTGCATTCAGCGGTCGTATAAAGGTGGTAACGAAGATTATTTCAATGAGGTTTATGAAAGATATAATAAGGGGGAATTTGTACATGAAGATACGTTGAGCGCAGCAGATACTACGGTTTATCATACGGCTAACGGACGTAAAGTTTACGGCGGTGGTGGTATTCGGCCCGATGTATTTGTACCTTTAGACACCTCTGAGGATTATGATTATGTTTTCAAGATTCGATTGTTGATTCCGGAGGTGGTTTATGGCTATTTTTCGGCACATCCCGACCAGTTAAAGCCATACTCAGACCCTGCAGCGTTTAACCGTGGTTTTGTGGTTCCAGATGAACTACTTCATCTGCTAATGGCGCAGGCAGAAAAGGCACATGTAAAGGGCAATCTGGCCAAGGCCGGGCGTTCCAATGCGATCATCAATCAATATGTAAAAGCATACATGGCTAAACAGAAATGGCGGACAGACGGTTTCTACTATGTGTTGAACGAAGGTGATCCGGTGATAACAGCAGCTTTGAAAAGTTTTGGCAAATAAAAAACGGTAAGAGTTTGACTCTTACCGTTCTGATTTGTTTCAATTAAGTTGATCTTACCAACGATCGCCGCCGTCGCCTTTGTTAAAGCCACCGCCACGGTTTCCACCGCCGTAACCACCGCCGCGATTGCCACCGCCACCGCGGTTGCCACCACCAAATCCACCACCGCGATTGAAGTCGCGCTTAGGACGGTCAGTGCGCTCTTGCGCTTCGTTTACAACGATGTTGCGACCATTTACATCAGTACCATTCAGTTCGGCGATAGCCTTCTTTGCTGCTTCGTCATCTGACATTTCAATAAAACCATAGCCCTTGCTGCGGCCGCTGAATTTGTCCTTAATAATAGCAGCGGAAGTAACTTCCCCATACTTTTCAAAATGCTTGCTTAATTCTGCTTCCGTTAAACTCCAGGGAAGACTTCCTGCGAAAATTTTCATGTTTTTTGTTTAATAACTATTTTGGGAATCAAAGATAACAGCATTTTTGAATTAAGAAACATATCATGAAAATTTCTGAAACATTTATTTCTGAATTAAAGCGTGAAATAGCCATTACCCGCCCTTTTTTGGAAGCAGTACCCGAAGGATTGGCCTGGAAGCCGCATGCCAAATCAATGGCCATGGATCGCCTGGCGGCACATATCGCCGAAATTCCCGGCTGGACCAGCTTCATTCTGGAGCATCCGGAATTAGATTTCAATCAATCGGATTATGTGCCTAAAACCTACAACCACCAGCAACTGCTTCAGGTTTTTGATGACAACGCGGCTCACGCCCTTGCTGTTCTCAGCAACACTGCCGATGAGATTTATGATCAGAACTGGACCATGCGCCAGGGAGAAATCATCTTCTTTACAACGCCTAAACTGGAAGTGATGAGAACCTGGGTCATGAATCATCTCGTGCACCACAGGGCTCAACTAGGGATGTACTTGCGGTTAAACGATATTGCCGTACCGGCTACTTATGGCCCTTCTGCGGGTTAAGTTACTTCTGAAAGTCTTTGTGGTCTTTGAAGATTTCCTCTTTCGGTAAAGACTTGAAGTACTCATAGGTGATTTTCAGACCTTCCGCGCGAGACACCTTCGGTTCCCAACCCAGAATTTCTTTTGCTTTCGAAATATCGGGTCTACGTTGCTTTGGGTCGTCGGTAGGCAATGGCTTAGAAATGAGTTGTTGTTTTGCTCCTGTTAGTTTTAAAATTTCTTCTCCGAATTCACGAATCGTAATTTCTGCCGGATTTCCAATGTTTACCGGGTAAGGATAGTCACTCATTAACAAGCGGTAGATGCCTTCTACCAGATCTGATACGAAGCAAAACGAGCGAGTCTGAGAACCGTCACCAAACATGGTTAAATCTTCTCCACGCAAGGCCTGGCCGATGAATGCCGGCAAAACACGGCCATCGTTCAGTCGCATTCTGGGGCCATAAGTATTGAAGATACGAACAATGCGCGTTTCTAAGCCGTGAAAGGTATGGTAGGCCATGGTGATAGCTTCCTGAAAACGCTTGGCTTCGTCATAAACTCCTCTGGGACCAACAGGATTAACATTGCCCCAATATTCTTCTGTTTGCGGGTGGACCGTTGGGTCGCCATACACTTCTGACGTTGATGCCACGATGATCCGCGCTTTCTTGGCGCGTGCCAATCCCAACAAATTATGCGTACCTAGAGAACCCACTTTCAGGGTTTGAATGGGGATTTTAAGATAGTCGATAGGGGAGGCCGGAGAAGCGAAATGCAGAATGTAGTGTAACTCGCCCGGTACATGAACAAATTTCGAAACATCGTGATGATAGAATTCGAAATTTTCCAGTTTGAACAGATGTTCGATATTGCGCAAATCACCGGTAATCAGATTATCCATGGCAACCACATGGAAATCTTCCTTAATAAACCGGTCACATAAATGGGATCCCAAAAATCCGGCGGCGCCGGTAATCAGAACACGTTTTCTGTTGCTCATAATTAAACTGTTTGACGGCCTACACTTTCATAGTGGAAGCCCAATTCTTTCATATGCGTAGTGTGATACAGATTTCGGCCGTCGAAAATCACCTTCGATTTCAATGCGGTAGCTACCTTATCGAAATCTGGTGAGCGGAAGGTATTCCATTCGGTAGCAATAACCAGAAAATCGGCCCCTTGTAAGGCTTCGTAATGATCGGTGGCAAAAGCGATTTTATCTTTATAGATTTCCTTCACATTATTCATGGCTTCCGGATCATAGGTCACAACTGAAGCGCCTGCAGCCAGAAACTCATCAATGAGATACAGCGCCGGAGCTTCGCGAATGTCATCTGTATTAGGCTTGAATGCGAGTCCCCAAAGCGCAATTTTCTTTCCTTTTAAATTACCGTTGTAATACTTTAAAATTTTTTGAAGGAACTGTTTGCGCTGGTCGTAATTGACCTTCATCACCGCATCCAAAATTCTGAAATCGTAATCAAACTCATTAGCGGTGTAATGCAATGCCTGAACATCCTTCGGGAAACAACTGCCACCATAACCTAAGCCAGGAAACAAAAAACGCTTGCCGATGCGCGAATCGGTACCAATTCCCTGACGCACCATATCCACATCTGCGCCAACGCGCTCACACAGGTTGGCAATCTCATTCATGAAAGAAATCTTGGTAGCCAGAAATGAATTGGCGGCGTACTTGGTTACCTCGGCACTGCGTTCGTCCATGAAAACAATAGGATTGCCCTGACGAACGAATGGTTCGTATAATTCTTCCATTATTTTGCGGGCGCGGTCAGAAGATGTGCCAATTACCACGCGCTCAGGTTTCATGAAATCTTCTACGGCAACCCCTTCCTTCAAAAATTCGGGATTGGAAATAACATCGAATTCTACTTTGGCATTTGCCTGAACAGCGGCTTTCACTTTGTCGGCCGTGCCAACGGGTACGGTACTTTTATCTACAATCACTGCGTAATGTGTCATTACCTTACCCAGTTGATCAGCAACCTGAAGGATATACTTTAAATCAGCGCTGCCGTCTTCTCCCGGAGGTGTTGGTAAGGCTAGAAAAATAGCTTTAGCGCCTTGAATACCTTCAACCAGACTAGTGGTAAATTTCAGACGGCCTTCCTTTTTATTTCTTTCAAACAAGGTATCCAGATCCGGTTCGTAAATGGGCATCTTTCCAGCGTTCAGCATATCTATTTTTTGCTGATTGATATCGATGCAAACCACTTCATTTCCTGTTTCTGCAAAACACGTTCCGGTTACCAACCCTACGTATCCGGTTCCTACTACTGCTAATTTCATCTGTTTTGAAAAGTTTTATTTGATCAGGGTGAATTAAGAAATTACTTTTTTAACACTTTCGATAATGTGTGACAACTGGTCTTCGCCCATTTCTGTATGAATAGGCAATGATAATACAGTTTCGCTGAGTTCAATGGAAATAGGGAAATCTGCATCGCGATAACGTGGGTTGGAATAGGCTTTTTGGCGATGCATAGGCGAAGGATAATACACCATCGACGGAACGCCGGCTTGAGCCAATGCAGCACGTATGGCGGCGCGGTCGCTGCCGGGTTTCAATTTGAGCGTGTATTGGTGAAAAACATGGGTAGAATTCGCGGCGCGCTGAGGAATCGTTGCATTATGCAAATGCCGGAATGCATCATCATAGGTCTTAGCCACGGCCTGCCTGGCAGCACAGTAATCATCAAGGTACTTCAATTTAACCCCTAGAATGGCCGCCTGCAGATTATCCAGCCTTGAGTTGCATCCAATATCATCGAATTGATATTGTACGGATTGGCCGTGATTGGCAATCATTTTCAGGCGTTTGGCTAGCTGTTCATCATTTGTAAATAATGCGCCGCCATCGCCAAAACAGCCTAGATTTTTTGAAGGAAAGAATGACGTAGTTCCTACGGTGCCCATAGTACCTGCACGTTTTCTGATTCCATCAGAGAAGGTGTACCAGGCTCCTATGGCTTGCGCAGTATCTTCAATCACAAAGAGCTGATGTTTAGCCGCCAGTGTTAAAATGGGTTCCATGTCAGCGCATTGCCCAAACAAGTGAACCGGAACGATGGCCTTTGTTTTTGGTGTTATGGCTTTTTCAATAGCAGCCGGATCAATGTTGAACGTCTTAGGGTTTACTTCTACCAGTACCGGTGTAAGTTTCAGCAGGGCAATTACTTCTGCAGTGGCGGCATAGGTGAAATCTGCAGTAATTACTTCATCTCCTGGTTGAAGATTCAATGCCATCATGGCAATCTGCAGGGCGTCAGTACCATTGGCGCAAGGAACTACATAGCCAACTTCCAGGTAAGCAGTCAAATGCTTCACGAAGGAATCCAGGGCAGGCCCGCCAATAAATCGACCCGTCTCCAGCACTTCTTGCATGGCCGCATCCACCTCTGGTTTTATTCTGTGATATTGCGTTACCAAATCACTCATTTCAATTTTTCTCATGATCTGCGGCTTTTGAAGAGTTCGCGAAAATAAAATTTTTAGTTTCACCTATCTTAGCTCCCGAAATGAAAAAAATCTGGCTCATCTTATCACTTGTTCCCACTTTACTTGTTGCTCAGGAAAAGGAGGGTGGGTTTAACAACATTGATCAACGACAAAAAACCGCCAATAATGCGGTTGCTTTTTCAGCCTTTTACGGCGCTGAATTTCCGGTAGGGGTGTTGCAGAAGCGTGCTACATTTGTGAGTAGTATTGGCGCACAGTTTTTGTACCGGATGCGGCACAATTGGATGATTGGAGCAGAGGGCAGTTTTCTTTATGCTTCAAAATCTAAAGAACGACCAGACACTGCGATAGCAACACATGATGGTCCGCATATCACACAAAACGGCGATTTAACGGATATTAACCCCTCAATAAATGGTTTTGCGTTGTATGGCTTCGCTTCGAAGCTGTTTCCTTTCAAAAAAGAAAAAGCACCCGGAACTGGTATAGTGGTTAAGCTAGGGGTTGGTTTTCTCCAACATAAAATACTCTATAATATCAATCCGCAATCGCTGCCGCAGTTTGATAAAAATTACAGAACCGGATACGACCGAATGACCAATGGAGCGGCTATTTCTGTTTTTGCCGGAATCATGAGGATGGAACGCCATAAATATTTCAACTTTTATTTTGGTCCGCAGTTTGATCTTGCCTTCACCCAAAACCGTCGCCCCTGGGACTTTGCTGAAATGCGACAAATTTCTGATAAGCGGATTGATATGATGGTGGGTATTAAATTTGGTTTGTTGGTACCCGTATTTTTGAATAAGGATAGTGAAGTGATATATCGCTGATGCTGCGATTCACCTACTTCTGTTTTTTACTGGCATACCGAAGTGGTATAGGCGTAGCTGCCTTATTTTCGGCCAAGGCACGCGCCTGGCAAAATGGCCGGAAACTGATTTCTAAACAACTAAGCCGCTTTTTACGGGATTACCCGGAGGGGAAAAGATACTGGTTTCATTCAGCGTCGTTAGGCGAATTTGAGCAAGCCCGGCCAGTAATTGAAGCGTTACGCCAACGTGAGCCAGAAGCCAAAATTATCGTTACTTTTTTCTCTCCTTCAGGCTATGAAGTTCGTCAAGAAACTGAATTGGCGCATCTGGTCTGCTACTTGCCGTTTGATTTTCCGGGATCTACTCATGCGTTTGTAAGAAAACTGAAGCCAACAGCCGTTTTTTGGGTGAAGTATGAGTTTTGGTATCACATATTGGAGGCAATTTACCACGCTGGAGTACCCTGTATTTTATTTGCTGCGAACTTCCGGCAGGACCAGTTATTTTTTAAAGGATGGAAAGGGCGTTTGCATCGGAAGATGCTGACGTTTTTCAGCCGCATTCTGGTGCAGAATGAATCATCTAAAGAATTGCTGGCCAGTATTGGCATCGTTTCAGAAGTTGCCTACGATACGCGATTTGATCGGGTAGTTGCTATAGCAGCCCAGGATAAAGTTTTTGAAAATATCAGGTTGTTTAAGGGTAATCAAAAGCTGTTGATTGCAGGAAGCACCTGGGAAAAAGACAGTGCCCTATTAGCCAACCTCATCAACAACCATTTGCTTCAAGGATGGAAAGTGGTAATTGCCCCGCATCAGGTTGAGAAAGTGTGGATGGATGCATTAATTGGGCAGTTAAAGGTAAAGAAGGTGCTTATGTCGCGTCTGCATGAAGGGAATGTGGGTGATTACGACGTAGTTTTGGTGAATATGATTGGGGCTTTGGCCACTTTATACCGGTATGCTGATGCGGTTTATGTGGGTGGGGGTTTCGATGTTTCCGTTCATAGTGTATTGGAACCGGCCGTATATGGTGTTCCAATAATGTTTGGTCCGAACTATAAAAAAAGTGCTGAAGCTATTGAGTTAGTGGCTAGAGGCGGAGCACGAGTTATTTCTTCCGAAGAAGATGTTTTAGTGGCCCTGCGGGATATAAAATGGTTAGATTCTGGTGCTGGCAATGCTGCGTTTGTGCAAACGCACACTGGTGGTACTGAAGCGGTTTTAAAGGCGTATTATGCTTAAGGAGCCGCAGCGAGATCTTTAAGTACCCATTGGCGATCTTCTTCCTTCTGGATTAACTGTGCGGCAGCCATTGCCTTATCAAAATAGACGCGGGCTTCATCTGGTTGTTCCGAAACCAAAAGCGAGCGCCACATGGCTTCATAAGCATAGGCCAGATCAAAATCGTCAAATTTATTTTTGTCGGTTATCGCCAGGCATCGTTGAGCATGATACAAGGCCATAGAGCCAAAACCAAATCTGGCGTATACCCTTGAAATAATCCATTCACCGCGCTGCTGATGAATTTCGGTGCCGGCATGCTTCCAGTGCCAGGTGCTGGTATGCGCTAATAGAATGGCTTCATTGATGGCTTCGTGATCAGGTTGAGGTTGGTCTAGAATTTTCCAAATGCCGTTGAAACAATCAACAGCAAACTGTAGGTGGATGGTTGAATCTGACATAGATTTATTTAGAATAATCGTAAAAACCCTTTCCTGTTTTTTTTCCTAAATGGCCGGCCTGCACTTTCTGAAATTGCAGGCGGGAAGGGCGAAACTTGGCGTGACCTTGAAAGGCCTGATGTAGAGATTGGGTAACCGCATAGTTTATATCGTTACCAATGGTATCCATTAACTTAAATGGCCCCATCTTAAATCCAGCAGCTTCCATTAATTGATCGGTAGTTGAAATTGAAGCCACGCCTTCCTCGGCCAGCTTTAAGCTTTCAACATAATAATGCCGCGCTACACGATTGACAATAAAACCCGGCGCATCTTCACAAACCACCGATGTTTTACCAATCCGTGCGCAAATTTCTTGCAAAGCAGTGATGACGTTAGCATCTGTAGCTGCGCCGCGAACAATTTCCACCAACTTCATCACGGGTGCCGGATTAAAGAAATGCAGTCCCGCAAATCGACTTGATTGCGTCAATCCTGCGGCTAACCCAGTAATACTAAGAGAAGAAGTATTACTACAGAAAATAGCGTTCGGACATCGTTCCATAATCTTTTCGAAAACGGCTCTTTTGGGGGCTGCTTGCTCAATAATGGCCTCGATGAACAAATCTGCTTCGAGCTGTGTATCATCCGCTATGAATCGAACGCATTGTAAAGCTTCAGATGCTGCTTTTTCCGTTAACTTTCCTTTAGCAACCAAGGCGTCAAACTGCTGGCAAATACCATTTTTAGCGTGGTTTAGGGCGTTGGCATTCACATCAAATAGCAAGGTAGAAAAGCCCTGTTGAGCAAAAACCTGAGCAATGCCAGCCCCCATGGTTCCGGCACCTATTACGGCAATGGTTTGAATCATTTCGTGAATTTAGAAAAATAAAAAAGCCCGCATTGGCGGGCCTTTAAATATAATTTTCAGGAAACTTATTTGGCTGCAGCTACGCGCTTGGTTAGGCTTGACTTCAGATTCGAGGCTTTGTTTTTGTGAATCTGTCCGCGCTTCGCTACTTTATCAATCAGTGAAACTACTTTAACCAGTGCTTTTTGAGCTTCGCCTTTCTTCTTAGAAGCGCGCAATTCGCGAATCGCATTACGCATGGTTTTCGCGTAATAACGGTTAGCTAATCTGCGTTTTGCAGTTTGACGAATGCGCTTGATTGATGACTTATGATGTGCCATGTTTTTTCTTTGGGACGGCAAAAGTAGTTTTTTCCGTTAAAAATGCAAACAATGCCTAGCCTGATTTTTATGGATGGAAGAAATTCAGGAAATGATGAATAAAACGATCTTTAAAATGTTCGAAATCAACTGTTTGTCCTAATTCCTTAGCCAATGAAGTAACCCCTTTATCGGGTAAACCGCAGGGAACGATATAGCTAAAAAACTTCAGATCAGTGTTTACATTGATAGCAATTCCGTGCATCGTACAAAGCCGGCTTACTTTCAGTCCAACGGCGCAAATCTTTCGCGGCTCCGCGCCATCGGTCAGCCAAACTCCTGAAGCGCCATCTATCCGATTGCCAGAAAGGCCATATTCAGCAATAGTGCGAATTACGATTTCTTCCAGCGCCGAAACAAAGGAAGCTACGCCTATGTTCAAAGTATCTAAGTCAAAAATTGGATACGCCACCAATTGACCCGGCCCGTGAAAGGTAATATCCCCACCGCGATTGGTAAACATCAAGGCAGCGCCAACTCGCTCGGGGTCGAACAACAGATTTTCCAGCTTCCCGGATTTGCCAAGGGTATAAACAGGCTGATGCTCGCAGATGATCAGCGTGTTTTGGGTGGCATGTCCAGCCAGCTTGGCTGTAATATTCTGATCAAACCATTGTTGCTGGAGTATTTCGGTTTCACGGTAATGCGTGGCTACCTTTTCGATATGGAGTCGGATCGCGCTTCTATCTGTGGTATCCATGGAAAATATTTGCGGTTGGGGTTTTTCTGGTGCCAATATACATCTTCCGGAGCAGGAACATCAATGCCTCTTTTCTTTAAAGCGCGCCCGTAAAACCGAATCATCTGATCGTTCCATTGCCTAACCGTTTGATCAAACTGGTTGCTGTGAACTACTACCTCATCCAAACGCTCTGTTTTGCTTTTGGCAAAATTACCGAAGAAATACGACCATGACAGATTAATGAAATAAGGAAATGGCCGAACTAATTGTTTGAACATCCGGTCTTTCATCACCAGGGCCTCGTCGGCCACAACGGTTCCAGATTCTTCGTGCTTATTCTGATTCCTAAAGGCAGCGTCATCTACTGGTTGCTCGGCCATAGCCGGACCGTAATCCATCACAAAAAAAGTATCGTTACCCAGCAATATGGCTGAATCTACTTTGGTTATGGGATTGTAGGTCCAAATAGTATCATGTTTCAGTGCTTCGCTATTCGTATTTTTGATGAAAAACAACGGGCAAAAGGTCCAGCTTCGAACGAGGGCATGTATCAGATGCAGGTTGATTTGTTCTGTTTTTCGCTCGATCGATTGCACCATCTTGGTATTTCCGGCTTGCTGATAAGCTGCAATTTGCCGGGCATTGGTGCGAAGCCGCACGATAATCCCGTGGTGACGCATGAATTCTATGGCAGTATTCCCGCGCACCCGGTCGCTTGCCAATGAATCTGCATCCTGAGCCTTGCTCAATACTCCACTGCATAACATCAAAAGAAAAATCAACTGCTTCATTTGAGCTCTTTGGCAATTTCTTTCGGAACAAACTTATTGACCTTGCCGTGACCCCTGATAATTTCACGGACGATGGTGCTGGAAATACTGGATAACTCAGGTTTGGCCAGAATGAGGATAGTTTCCAGATCAGGCAACATGGCGTTATTCAGGTGGGCAATGGTTTTTTCATAGTCGAAGTCAGAAGCTGAGCGAATCCCCCTTAGAATGTAGCGGGCTTGCCTTTCCTCACAGAATTTCACAGTTAAACCGGTGAAATGCGCCACCTCCACCTTTTTCTCTTCCTGAAAAACCGTGCGGATCCAACCTAGCCGCTGTTCCAAAGGGTATAACGACTGTTTCTGCGAATTCTCACCAATAGCTACAATCACTTTGTCAAATAAAGGTAGCGCGCGCTTCACAATATCAACATGGCCCACTGTTATTGGATCAAACGAACCCGGGAATACTGCAATTTTCATGAAGTTAAATATCGGCAAAGATAACGCTTCCAAGAACGTTTTTGCTTTTCCTTTTGACAGCGTTTTGTAAAAGATTAACTTCACCGCGTTGAAAAAAGTTTGGGTCATACTACTGATTGCGTTCACCTTGTTACAACATGTGGTGGGAACGGGTCTGCAGGTTTATTACAGCCTCAACCGGCAGTACTACGTTGAAAAGTTGTGTGAGAACCGCAACCGCCCTGAAATGCATTGTAATGGTAAATGTTATTTATCCAGGCAATTAAAGAAAGCAGAAGAGGGTTCGCGAAAATTGTTTTCGCTGCAAGAGCAATTACAGGAGTATATCTTGTCTTCGCCTCAGTTCAAATTAACTGTTCTGACGAAAGAAAGACCCTTTCAATTTTTGCCGTATCGTTCTGATTTGACTGTTGCCGAACAGAACGCCTTATTGAAGCCGCCCTGTGCGAAGTTTTCTGTGTAGAAAACTATTCTTCAATAATTTTTATCTTATGAAATTGATTTTTCGTGTGATAGCGTTGATGGCGCTGTCTGCGAGTGTCCATGCACAAAGCTGCTGTGCTGTTGGAAGTTCCTGTTCTGCGGATGTTTTTTTGACATCCAATCGGCCATTGGCCGGTATTCGATATTCGTTAAAACGTTTTGATTTGGATCAAAGCGCGCTGGTAACGTCTGAGAATAAATCGTTTTTCAATCCAAATCAATTAGAAACGGTTGAATTGTTTGGGCGATATGCCATACGAGGAAGGCACTTCTTCACGCTCACCATTCCTTATGTAATATTGATCGATCGCCCTCGAAAAACAGCCGCTACGGGTATCGGTGACCCGGTATTGTTCTACCAATATCAACTGCCCTGGATAAAATCGAAATGCAACGGCTGGCAACAACATTTACGACTTGGTTTAGGTTTGAAATTTCCCATTGGGAAATACAATACGGCTAATGACCAGGGTTTGCAGCTAGGAACCGGAAGTTTCGACATCCTTTCAGCAGCAAATTATTTCGGACAAATGGGCCAATGGGGATTAATGTTGAGTATCAATTACAAGGCAAATACGCAAAATACGGCTGAAGTGAAACTGGGAGATAAACTTCAGGCTTTAGGTGATGCTACGTTTGAATGGCGCAAGCCTGCCTGGCGCATTTTACTGATGGCAGGATTCGGTTATGAAGAAATTTTCATGACCCGAAGCCATTACAAGTGGAAAGATTACACTGGTAGTAAGAACGTATTTGCAGATGCTGGTTTGGAATTTCACGCCAAGCATTTCGCCATGTCGCTTAAGGCGCAACCTAGTATTTACGCCATAGTGAACGGCACCTCATTTCCTAAACCGATCTTTACCCTTGAATCTGGATGGTATTACATTTTTTAAATCAATAAAAACAACAATGAAAAACAATCTTTTTGTCAACGCATTCGTAATTTGCGCTTTGTCGGTAGTTCTTTTTTCCTGCAAGAAGAAAGATGAAACAGATACTACCGCGCCAACGTTAACCATCACCCGCCCGGCCAACGGCGATACCGTTTCTGCCAGTGCCATCAGAATTACCGCTACGATGGGCGACAATACCGACCTTCATGAAGCTGAAGTGAGTGTAATCAGCGGAACGGATACGTTCCTGATGGCATCGCCATATGTTCATGAGTTATCTACCTACACTTACGATACAACCGTTACGCCAGCACCTATGGTAATGAGTGTACGGGCCGCTACTTTAATGGTACATGTGGAAGATCATCACGATAACATGACCATGAAATCGGTTTCCTTCTTCGTTAAACCATAACGTCACTTCAACGCCATTAAAATCGCGCTGCCTCCCGGAGCGCGATTTTTTTTAGTACTCTATGATGGTCGGTTTATTCTGCATGATGGCCTCGATACGGTTCAACAATTCAGGCGTTAGCAGGTGTTGATGATCTAAACATTTTAAATTTTCCTCCAGTTGTTCAACGCGTGACGCACCCAGAATTACGGTAGAAACATGAGGGTTGGCAAGGCACCAGCATAACGCGAGATGTACTAATGAAATGCCCGTTTCTTTAGCTAATTGTTGTAAGGCATTCACTTTTACCAATTTGCTTTCATCGCCAAGCGCGCGATCTTTTAACCAGGCTAACTCTGCGCGGTTGAGTCGCGAATCATCCGGAAGTTGATCCAGATATTTTCCAGTTAACAAGCCGCTGGCCAATGGCGACCAAATGGTAGTTCCTAATCCAAAAGTTTTAAATAGGGGAAGATAATCGCGCTCTAATTTTTCGCGTTCAAACAAATTGTATTGCGGCTGTTCCATTACCGGGGCGGTAGCATGAAGCCTTTCCGCCCAATAGTGTGCTTCGGTTATTTGTTGCCCGGTCCACTCAGAGGTTCCCCAATAGAGAATCTTACCCTGTTGAATGAGATTTTGCATTGTACGCACCGTTTCTTCGATGGGCGTATGTATATCGGGCCGATGGCAAAAAAACAAATCCAGATAATCTACTTGCAATCGCTTTAAAGCCGCTTCACATGCTTCCACTACATGTTTGCGCATCAGCCCTTTTTGATTGGGTAGCTGGCCTCCCCAAAACACCTTGCTGGAAACAATGTAAGTACTTCGATCCCAATTTAGTTTTTTCAAAATCTTGCCCATCACCAATTCCGATTTTCCCTGTGCATAGGTTTCGGCATTATCAAAGAAATTAATGCCGTTGTTATAGGCGGTAACCATCAGTTTCTCAGCTACATCATCGGTGATTTGATTGCCGAAAGTGAGCCATGAACCCAGAGAAAGTGCGCTTACCCGCAGGCCGGTGCGGCCGAGATTGTTGTATATCATCAGGTGAATATAGCCTGTTCAAGGAGGGTTGCAAGTGGTTGGTTGGAAGAAGGCACAATTCATTACTTTCACCGCCCTTGAAACAATTAGACGATACCATTTTTTCAGCCGCTGTGAGCTGGGAGGAATACTGGGCATACGCGCAGGTTTGTGCAGGTACGGGCCAACGACCTGAAAAGTATCACGACGAAAAAATGCGTCGATATACTGAAGCCAATCTGGCGCGAATGAAACGAGTTCAGGAATTTTTAACTGTGGAAACGAAGCTGTACAATCTGCTTAGTAATTTGAAAGAATCATGGCACTGGCTGGTGTTAGCGGAACCCTGGTGTGGTGACGCGGCCCAGCAAGTTCCGGCATTACAAATTTTAGCGGCCTGTTCCCCTTCAGTTAAGTTTGGGATGATTTGTTCAGATGCGCATCCTGAGATTATGGCGCAATTTCAGACCAACGGCAGCAATTCTATTCCTAAATTAGTTATTGCCGATGCAACCGGTAAGGTTCGCGCCACATGGGGACCCAGGCCGGCAGTTTTGCAAATGAAAGTGCAGGAACAAATTAAAGATGCAGCCACCTCTTTTGGCGATAAAGTGAGGGCTGTTCACGCGTGGTATGAAGCCGACAACAACAAGGCTTTACAATTGGAATTACTAGATATTTTAAAACAACTATGAAAACATCAGATATTCGCTTTAGAGTGCAATTAGATGATACTAATATGCCTGTTGACATTAAATGGCAGGCCAGCGATTCGAAAAATCAAGAACTTCGCGATTGCAAAAGTATTATGGTATCTATTTGGGATGCGGTACAGAAGGAAACCCTGAAAATTGATTTATGGACGAATGAAATGACGATTGATGAAATGCATTCTCACTTCTTTCAAACCTTGCTTTCCATGGCTGATTCTTACCACCGTGCCACACGCAATCCTTATGTAAAAGAGGAAGTTAAGGCATTCGCCGAGCAGTTAGCCAAGAAGACAGCCGAGTGGGAAGCCGGTAAATAGGCGTTACTGCGCCCGCTTTTAACTATTTTTTTATTTTAGCCCTATCCAATTAACATCTTGATATGAAACTACGTTTAATGCGAGGGGTTGTGTTTAGTTTACTTAGTGTCATTGCTACACTAAGCGTGGCGCAGACTGCTACGATAACTGGAAAAATTATCAGTGATACCAAAGAAGGGCTCATAGGTGCTACGGCGAAAATAAAAGGCACTACCATTGGTGCGGCTGCCGATTTAGATGGAAATTACCTCATTCAAAATGCGCCATTGGGCAAGCAAGTGTTGGTGTTTTCTTATATCGGTTACACGCCTCAGGAACTCACTGTAACGCTGGAAGTGGGAGAGAATCCGCAGCGCGATATCGTTCTGAAAGAAGATAAATTGATGTTGAATGAAGTGGTGGTGGTGGGTTACGGAACGCAGGTAAAACGCGAACTAACCAGTTCGATTTCCAGCGTGAAAGGAGATGATTTGAAAGATGTGCCGGTTTACAATTTTACATCTGGATTACAAGGGAAGGCCTCGGGGGTGCAAATTACAACGGATAACGGTTTGGCAGGAGCGGCAACCACAGTGCGTATACGCGGTACCAAAACCCTGAGTAATACGGCTGAACCCCTGTATGTTATTGACGGCGTACAAATTGTTGCCTTTGATATTAGCGACGCAGCAGGGCGTTTAGGTTATAATACTTCACCCTTATCTTCTATAAATCCAGCGGATATTGAAAACGTAGAGGTGCTGAAAGATGCCGCTGCAACTGCCATTTACGGGGCCCGGGGTGCCAATGGTGTTATCATTGTCACTACCAAATCGGGTAAAGCGGGAAAAACCAAAATTGATGTTTCTTACACCGGGGGTATCTCGCAGCCGGCGAATACCATTAAGCTTTTGAACGGACAACAATATGTTGATTTGTACAAAGAAGCCTGGAGAAACGACAGTATTGAGTTGAGAGGCGCCCCGGCGCGCCCCCGCACGCCTAATGGTATTTCAGAAAACGGTGTTCAAAATACCGATTGGCTGAAACAAATGTTCCGGATGGGATATTATAATGAGGCCAATATTGGTTTTAGCGGTGGTGACGCCAAGACCACCTTCTATGTGGGTGGTGGTTTCAGGGATGATAAATCTTTTATCAAAGACAGCCGTTTTCAGCGGATTAACTTAACGGCTAACATCAATCACACCGCTAGTAAGTATTTTGATTTTGGATTTAATGCGAAATTGACCAGAACGACCAACAAATATTCTGCAGCCGGCGGGAATGGTGGTTTGGGAACGGCGCAAAGTTCTGCATTGCCTTTTCTTTCTGTAAAAGACAGTTCGGGGAAATATGCCGATCTCAATCCACTGGCCCTGGGCACACAAAATCCACTGGCAGATGTGGAATTAAACAAGAACGAAAACGAATCGTGGCGCACTATTTCCAATGTATTCGCCAATATTAATTTCCTTAAATACTTTACGTGGCGTAATGAATTTGGTATTGATTTCATCTACCAAAATGAACGTTTCTACACCCCAAAAGAGTTGACCGGTGATTCGGCTTACGCTGCTGACCGCCGAAACTTCTATCTCACTTGGAACTATATCTCTTCCTTGCGTTTTGCCAAAGATTTTAAACAAGATCATCACCTGGAAGCAACTATAGTTTTCAATCCAACCAAAACTAAAGAACGATATTCCTATGTTGGTCAGAGAGGATTCCCCGTTGCGACGTATGATGAACCACGCGGCGGCGTGATTTTAGATCAGGGTAGTTCTGCAGGAACAGGACGGGAATTCACCTTTGTTGGAACGGTAGCTCGAATCAATTACAATTTCAAAAAGCGCTACTTGTTTCAGGTAAGTTTCCGGGCTGATGCCAGTTCACGCTTTTCGCCATCTAAGCGTTGGGGATATTTTCCTGCATTTTCATATGGTTGGATTATCTCTGATGAGAAATTTATGGCAAAGCAGAAGGTATTTGACCTACTCAAGCTGCGCATCAGTGGAGGAACCAGCGGTAATGCAGAGTTCACAGATGACTTTGCTTATTTCTCCTCCTTCAGCGGCGGCCAAAATTACAATGGCAATATTGGCATCGGGCCGGCCAACACTGCGGTGAATAACCTGACGTGGGAAACAACGGCAAAAGCGGGTGGCGGTATTGATTTCGGGATTTTAAAAAGCCGTATCTCGGGTGCTATTGATTTTTACTATGAATATACCTACAATATGTTGGTGCAAGGCTATCCGCTCGCGCCTTCCAGTGGCTATTCATCAGTTTCAAAAAACCTGGGTAAAATGCAGAACTGGGGTATGGAATTGCAACTACTAACCAATAACCTGGGGCCCAAATCGCCCATCCAATGGAAAACCAATATCACCTTCGGTTTCAACCGCAACAAAGTACTTGACCTAGGCGGTGTGCCTGATGTGCCAGGTACTAATTATGGTGATAACCGCGCCATTGTGGGACAACCGGTTGGTGTATGGTACCTGGCTAAATACGCTGGTATCGACCCCAATACCGGCTATATGATGATTTATGACGATAAAGGAAATAAGGTAGTAGCAGATGCTACTTCCACAGTAAAGTATCGTCAGCCGATTGGCAGGCCATATCCCATTTTTGCCGGAGGTATCAACAACACGCTCAGTTGGAAGGGTATAAGTCTGGACATTTTGTTGACTTACTCTTACGGAAACTATGTTTATGACGATGCCGGAAAACGTCAGGTGGGCAATATGGCTTACGGGTTCAATCAGTACGAAGAGACGCTCACACGCTGGCAAAAACCAGGTGACCAAACCGATGTACAAAAACTTTCGTTGTTGCGTAATTACGACATCAATACATCGCGCAACCTGCATGATGCCTCCTTCCTGCGTTTGCGGTCGTTGACCCTGTCTTATACTTTACCACAAAACATTGTTAGTGCATTTAAAGCACGCAGTTTGCGCTTGTTCTTTTCGGCAACCAATTTGGCAACTGCAACAAAGTACAGAGGTTGGGATCCAGAAACCAACCGCGAGAAATCAGGACCGATTACACAAGGGGTAACCTACCTGGCCACCCCACAGGCAAGAACCTTCTCATTTGGATTTAATGTTGGCTTATAAAATCAGAATCAACATGAAAAAGAAAGTCGTTTATGTTTTAATGATTGCGCTGGTAGCAACTACCGGTTGTAAGAAATTTTTAAGTGTAGAACCGAAATTTAAATTCAGCGATACGCAGGCGATCAATGATATTGATGGTTTGAATAAAACTGTTACCGGTATTTACAGCCAATTACAAAGTTCTAATTTATATGGTGGTGGCATGATTGCCAATGATGAGTTGATGGCAGATTGGGTACAAACCGGCGCTGTTGCCGACTTTTCGCTTAATCAATTGGTGAGCAGGCAGTTGAACGCCTACAATAGTGTAAGTGGTGGGGTGTGGAATGATGCATATAGAGCCATTAATATGTGCAACATTGTTTTGGCAAACCTTTCGAAGTTTGAAAGCACCAATCCCGCGGATGTTCAATTGGCACGGGGTCGTTGTTATTTTGTTCGAGGGCTGATGCATTTTGAACTATTGCGCCATTTTGCTCAGGCCAGCGGATTTACCGCTGATGATAGTCATTTAGGAATTCCATTGCGATTGGACGTAGGTGATGCACAAAACGGGCAAGCTACTCCGCGCAGCACGGTGGCGCAGTGTTATGCTCAGATAGCCAGCGATTTAGAACAAGCTGCGCAAATACTTCCGGCCAGTGACCCAACATATGCTACAAAGTATGCCGCTCAGGGTATTTTGGCTAAGGTTTATTTCACACAGCATAAGTATGATAAGGCAATAGAGTGGTCAGAAAAGGTTATGGATGGAACTTATAAATTGAACGACAGCTTGCCAGCGGTTTACTCATCTGGTGATGGTGCTGCGAATAAAGAAATGTTGTTTCAGGTAATGAATTTGGCTACAGATAAAGACAACGGGGTGTTGCGCAGTCGCTTCGTAGATAAGGCATCGGCATCTACTACCTTGCCACTGTATACCATGTTTCCGGGTTACTTTACGCAATTATTGGCTGCGCAACAAACTGTGGGTGATTTGCGCGCGACGGTGCTCTTCCCTAAAAAGTTCGTGAAATACTATGTTTGTCAGAAGTATTCCTACAACTACGATTTGAATACGCCCGTTTTACGTTATGCCGAAATATTGTTGATTCATTCAGAATCGCTTATTGAAACAGGCGGATCTGAGTTGCAGGCAAGGTCTGATTATAATTTGATTAGAACACGGGCCGGATTGTTACCGGATAATACCACATCGGGCAAAGCAGCATTGCTTGCTGCAGTTCGGCAAGAACGGGATATGGAATTAGCTATGGAAGGTGATCGTTTGTTTGAAGTTCGTCGTCGGCAGTCACAATACGTTTCTGCTGCAGGTACTTTCAACTGGAATGAACAACGCCTCATTTATCCGATTCCGCAAGGTGAGGTGGATGCCAATAATAATATGGTGCAGAATCCGGGTTATTGATTTCGCAACAATTCCTGCATTTTGTTGTTTTCTTTGTAATAATTAAAACACGATGATGGCAAAAATGCTGATGACTGCCTTAATGGTAATGTTTACTTTATCTCCTAAAACCATTTACGATTTCTCCATGAAAGATATCGATGGCCACACGGTATCGCTGTCAGAATATTCAGGGAAGGTTTTGTTGGTGGTGAACGTAGCCTCTCATTGCGGGTTTACCCCACAATATGAGGCCATAGAAGCACTTTATAAAAAATACAAAGATCGTGGTCTTGTAGTATTAGGTTTTCCGGCTAACAATTTTATGGGTCAGGAGCCTGGTGAAGATAGTGACATAAAAAAGTTCTGTACTTCGAAATACAACGTCACCTTTCCTATGTTTTCAAAAATATCTGTGAAAGGAGGTGATATGGCGCCATTGTATCAGTATCTGACGTCAAAGGCAGAAAATGGAGTTGAGGATTCAAAAGTGCATTGGAATTTTCAAAAGTACCTGATCAACCGCAAGGGTGGGGTGGTGCGCAATTTTGCTCCTTCTACCACCGTAACAGACCCGGAATTCTTGAAAGCGCTGGAAGCGGAATTGAATGCTAAATAGTCGCTAGAGATTGGAAGCGAACAACAACTCGAGATTTGAGTTTTTTAGATTGAACAGCTTGGCCAGATGTTCATTTGTTAGGTTGCCTTTATACAGGTAGACGCCATTTCGGATACCAGAATCTTCGTAAATTAATCCTTTGATTCCTTGCAGCTCGCCGCAATGCAACAATATGGGCGTAAGGATATTGGAGATGGCGTATGATGCTGTTCTGGAAACTCTTGAAGGAATATTCGGAACGCAATAGTGTATCACATCGAACTTTTTGAAAACGGGATCAGCGTGAGAGGTAATCCTAGATGTTTCGAAACAACCGCCCTGGTCGATACTAATATCAACAATAACTGATCCTGCTTTCATTTTTGAAACCATAGCTTCTGTAACAATCATAGGTGTACGACCTTTCTTGCTGTGAATGGCACCTAAGGCTACATCGGCATCTTGTAATTCCTGATCCAGAATGGCGGGTGTAATGATACTGGTGAACACGCGCGCGTGAATTCTTTCCTGTAATCGTTGCAGCTTATAAACATTGTTGTCAAATACGGCAACCTGCGCGCCTAATCCTAAGGCTGCGCGCGCAGCATGCGTGCCAACTGCTCCTGCACCCAAAATGACCACTTTGGCAGGCGGAACGCCGCTCACACCACCCAGCAAAATGCCTTTGCCATAGTGAACATTACTGAGATACTCACCAGCTATCAGGATGGCTGAATTCCCGGCTATTTCACTCATTGAACGAACGAATGGATAAAAGCCTGCCTGATCCTTGGTATATTCGAATGCAATGCAGGTTACCCGCTTCGCGATTAACTTGGTAAGGTATTCACGCTGCACGGTGGGCAGATGAATGGGTGAAATCAAGGTTTGATTCAACTGCATCATATCAATTTCATGCAGCTGTGGCGGAGCAATTTTGATGATGATGTCTGCCTTAAATACCTCTTCTTTCGAAACCGTGATTTCGGCACCAGCCTCGGAATAGTCGGTGTCATAGAAATGCGAATTCATTCCGGCGTTCGATTCTATAACAATCCGGTGGCCGTTGGCCACTAAGGTACGAACCGCTTCCGGTGTTAATCCGATTCGATGTTCCTGAAAAGATTGTTCGGCTGGAATGCCGATATACAACTTTTGGGTTTTCCCGGAAACCATCACCGGCATTTCCATGGGCTCTAAGCCCAATTTGGTAACAATGCCTTCAAATTTATTAGTTGCTGACAATCTTGCAGTTTTTAGCGCCTGAGGCGTTTCGCTAAGTTAAATCAATTTTACGATTTCCGTCGGATAGAATTGAAATTTCAAATTCCATAAATTCCCCTTGTCGCAGCAACTGCCGAGCCAGTTCTGGCCATTCCACAAAACACCAATTACCGCTAAGGAGGTAATCCTCTAAACCGGCTTCAATGGCCTCTTCAAGCGAATTTAACCGGTACAAATCAATGTGGTAAATGGCGCCGGTTGGGGAAGCGTATTCATTTACGATAGCGTAAGATGGTGAAGACGGAGGAGAGGTGCCTTCCAGGGTTTCTGTCATCGCCTTAACCAAGGTTGTTTTTCCGGCACCCATTTCGCCATGAAGTAGAACCACCCTGCGCGATCCGCATGCCTGTAAGAGCCATGCAGCGGCATCATTTATTTCAGCTAGGCGATATTGCATGGCGTGAAAATAACAAGCTAAATAGAAAACGGAGATACCCGCAGCGATCCACTTCGCTGCGATACCTCCGTTTTCCTTTGAATTATTGTGATTATTTAATTGGATAGCCGTCTAGCAAGGAAACCGAGCTTTTACGCTTCAGGCGCTCAATACATTTTTCCTTAATCTGACGAACGCGTTCGCGGGTAATATCCAGTTTTTGACCAATTTCCTCTAAGGTGTGTGCTTCTTCACCTTCCAATCCAAAATACAGCGTCACCACCATTTTCTCGCGGGTATCCAGGTGATTTAGCAGAGAAAGAAGCATACTTTCTACAGATGTTTTCATCATCACATCCTCTGGCGTCATATCGTTAGGGTCGCTAAGCGTATCTGCAACAGAAACTTCTCCTTCCTGTCCCAAATGCATATCGGTAGATACGGTGCGAACAACGTTTTTCAGAAAGTCGTTCACATCATTCTCTGTCATACCTACTTTTTGTGCAACATCCTCCACTGATGGGTCACGCTGGTATTCTTGCTCCAACGTTTGAAAGGCCCGGTTGATTTTAGCGAAGTTTTGTGCCTTACCTGCAGGTATTCTGATAATTTTTGATTGCTCAATAATGGCTTGCGTCATGGCCTGACGAATCCACCAAACGGCATAAGAGATGAATTTAAATCCCTTGGTTTCATCAAATTTCTGCGCGGCCCGAATAAGTCCCAGATTACCTTCATTAATCAAATCGTTGAGCGATAAACCCTGGCCTTGATATTGCTTGGCAACCGACACCACAAACCTGAGATTTGCCTTAACAAGCGCATCCAATGCATCGGCATCACCTTCGCGGATACGCACTGCCAATTCGGCTTCCTGTTGATTGGTCAACAATTCACTTTTGCCTATTTCGTGCAAATAGCGAACCACGGAATCCTCACGGGTGGTGATTTGGTTCGTTAGTCGAAGTTGTCGCATGGAACGGAGTTTTGCGTGGTTTACGCTTTCGTTCCATAAATTGTTTCACAGGCGTTTAAATATTTCCTTTTGCTATGGGTTTTTTCTTCGTGAAATGGTTCAAGCGGGATAACGCAATTTTCAAAAAAAAATTTAGTTATCAATAAATCAGCCGTTTATGAGTACTTGTTTCATTTGGAGGCGCACTTGCTCGCAAAGCGCATCTACATCGTTATCGGTGAGCCCAACCGTGCTCACAGCCGGCAGCACTACCACGCGGATTAGGCCGCGGTGAAATCGGTAAGAATGGGCTGGCTGCAAAGGTTTGGTACCTAAAAAGACAAAAGGAACAATGGGCACTTGAGCTGCCACCGCTACTTTAAATGCACCTTTATGAAATGGAAGCAGCAGCTCAGCGGATTTGTTCCGTGTACCCTCTGGGAAAATCAGGAAAGACATCCCGTGGCGCAGCAGGCTAATCATCTTTTCTGTGCTTTTTCTGCGGCTTTCGGCATTTTTTCTATCTACAAAAACAGCGGCAATACTGAAGAGAAAGCCTAGTACAGGCATGTACTTGAATTCTGCTTTCGCCAGCGATTTATAATAATGTTGCAGGAAGAATCCCGTAACCGGCAGGTCTAACATATTACAATGGTTGCCGGCGAAGACATAAGTTTTTTCGGCATCAATGGCTTCCCATCCGGTTACTTCCACCCGATAACCAGTAAGGCGGAACCACCAACCACACATGAACCGGTTGGCCTTGTAGGCGTTTAGGGTTCTCCGGCGGTCTTCCATCCAATATATGGCTGCGTAAGCAAACATCAATAGAAAGAGAACCAGGCAGAAAGAGATGACGCAATACGCACTATACAATGCGTTTGCTGTCAGTCGCAACCATTTCATACCGAAAATTAAGCGATTGGTCTCAGACGGCCAACCACCATTACCCGAAATTGCTTTCTTCGCCCTATGAAAAAGATGTTGGTTGGCGTTTATAGCTTGTATGTGGCCGTTCTTTTTGCGCTCTGCCTCACCGCAATGCTGGTATTGTATGCGCCACTTTTGATTATCCGGAACGACCGCCAGCGCATGCGCATCATATACGTGCTCAACGATGTTTTCATGTTGCGGATTTGGAGCACCTTTTCAGGCATTTGGTACAGGGTAGAAGGAAGAGAAAAAATTCAGGCAGATCGGGTATATGCCTTCGTTTGCAACCATAGTAATATGCTGGATGTGCCGTTCACATCTGCCGTGATCAGACATTACTACAAGCCGTTGGTGAAAAAAGAATTACTAAGTGTGCCCGTATTGGGGCAATTACTGGCTATGACATCCCTGCCGGTTGATCGTAAAGATCCGGAAAGCAGGAAGCGCTCAGCCGACAAGATGGTGGAATGGATGAAAAGTGGCCTATCGCTACTGATTTTTCCGGAAGGAACCCGCAATCGGACCAATGAACCGGTAAAAGAGTTTTATGACGGCGCTTTTAAGACGGCTATAGAAGCCGGAGCAGATATTGCGCCCTTTGTATTATTGAATATCCGCCATTTGCAACCTGTAGGTACGAATTGGGTTTATCCCGGGCGCATTATTATCCGGTTTTTAGATCCTATTAGTACGAAGGGGATGGCCCTTGATCAAACTAATGAACTGAAAGAACGGGTACGTCAGTTAATTGGCGATGAATTGCGTAAAGATGACGTATTGTTCCGGAAAGAACAATCCATTTAAAACATCTTGATTTGCGATTTGCTTAAGGTAGCTGTCTCGTTGAAGGCTTCATTAAATTTCTCTCTCCAATAAGTATCTAAAATTTTCTTTTGAAGACTACTTTGAGAAGTAATTTGTTGGACAGTTTTTTTTAGATGCAAACTAAACTTTTTGGAATTGGAGGCGTGAACTTTTTCCGTGGCCAGAATACTCTTTAGTTGTTCTACATAGACTTGAAAATCAATTTTGTTACGTGTTTTTGAAGTATTTTTTTGGCTATTTGCTTTTTTTAGCCTGCTGTTAATAAGATGAAAAGTGGCTTGGTATAAGTCCGACAACAACTTTTTCCGAGTTCGAGGTGAGGTGAATCCTAACTTCTGGAGAATTAAGTCATCTAATTGATATCTAACACTCTGATTTGAAATCTCGAGTAATTCCTTGTATGAATCTATTACGCTCAAAGTGATTGGTTCGTGCTCAAGATCAATATTGGGGATATTGACTTCTTCTAACTGGAAGGTCTCAATTCTTCCAGCGCCATCGCCTAGATTGGTTTTCATCATCAATTGCTGTTCCAACCAGAAGATGGTTGAATTGAGATAGAGCCAAATCGTCTTTTTTCGCTCCTTCGGAAAGATATGGTAGAAGTTGTTGCTGCTGTAAGCGGTAACATCAAACACCCGCCCTACCTCATTTATGATGTGATTAAAGGACATCGGAGGTACAGTTCCTATTGGTACCTGATACCATCGTTTCCTGGATGCGCAAGTTGATCTTAGGTGTACCTTGAGTTGGATACCATGTTTAATATAACGGTAGGAATAGGGTAGCCGAACCTTGATGTCCGTCAGGTCTTCTTTTGCTACAAACAAATAATTCTCTAATTGCGCAGCATCGGCGCTCAACTTATTCAGTTCCTTGGGGCTAGCTAAAAAAGTACCGAGGGCTTCTTTTTCTAAAATGATAACTTCATTCAAACCATTCTCTACTACTATTAGCTCGCCTGCTTGGAGCATCGAGTTTAAATCAGATTCTTCAGAATAATTTATAGCTAAATTTGGCTTAGCGCTTGATGCTCGTAGAATGAAGTATTCGTTACATCCGGTCTTTATTCCAAATTTAACGCTGGCTACACCAGATAGCGGTTGTGCTCTTTGATTTATTTTTTCAGAAATTTCAAAGTAAACAGCAGGTGCTTTAAGAAATTTTCCCCATTTCTGATGATGACGTAAATCTGCTTGTCTTAGGCAGGTACTTTGAAAGTACGGTGTTTCAGTGGTTAAGCTCAGTTGAACCAATGCATCATGGAAGGCGTTTGCCCTATTCGGGTGACGGCTTGGCTGCTCATCGTTCGTCGCGCTGTCATTCTTAACTAAACTACGGTTATAAGTTGTCAGTATTGTTTCAAGAGGTTGTCGGAGATATACAAATCTTGCCATGTTAGCATCTCTCTCTTTCTCCCCTGATTGTTTTCTAAGTACTACAATAGTGGTATTTACAGATGCAGATGGAAAGAAGCGCTCCACTTCGCTATCGATGATGGCGATAATTTCAAAATGGTTCAAGATGAATCTTTGCATCTCGATACCATATTCTGTGTCTAGCCAGCTATTTTGGCATATAAAAGCAAGGTAACCTCCTTCTTTTAAAAATACTAAAGCGTGGTAAAAGAACAAAGCGTAAATGGATGTACGTTGCGATGGCACAAAGTGACATTCCGCTAAAATCCTTTCTGTAATTTTATCTTTTGATAAGGCGCCGTTTATACTTCCAATGTCTTCCTGCCTTGTGTAAGGTGGATTCCCTATTATGGCGTCAAACAACGGTAGGAATTCCTTTTTATCTAGTGCATCAAGGCCAGAAACCGAAATTTTTGTATTCACATGTAAAGCAAAGAAATCACGATTAATTATTCTAGGGTGGCTTGGCGAACGTGCATTTCGAATGGCCAAGTTGAGGGTGCTCAAATAGGCGGGATACCCGGAAATGTCGTTGCCGTAGATCTCATTTAATAATTGTTGGTGTACTAAATTAGGCTGGTCTGTATAGGTTGAAAGCATCGCCTTTTTCCGTTCGTATGCTCTAACAAGGAAAGTGCCCGAGCCACATGATGGGTCAAAGACTACATCGTTGGCTTGATGTATTGAGAATGCATTAATCAGGTCTATAACTGCCGGCGGAGTGAAGTACTGTCCTAGTTTGTGCCGTTCATCATGTCGAATTAACTCCTCGAAAATCCTGCCAATAATGTCGTATGGGATTTTTGCTAAATCGTAACGATTCCCAGCTTCCAGCAAATCACGAACTAAATCTACGCATGCGTTGGAGCAAAAAGGCAAACGGAAAACAATGTCATCAGCCGCCCCAATCAATAACTCAAAGTTGCCTGAACGCTCTCTGAATAAATCAAAATATCGCCAAATTTCCTGTTGTAATTGCTGGGCATCGGAAACTTCGTGACTTACGTGCATTGGGGCTAAACCAGCCCACGTATTTAGGTCGATATAGGATTTATAGAATATTAGCTTCGAAACTAACATCAACAATGAGATGTAAGTTATTTTTTCAATTTCACTTCGTTCAGTCGGAATATTCCATTGTTGCCCTCTGGCATAATCTGATATCGCTTTACGAAAATTAGGATCGTGATGAAATTGGTGCCAAACACTATCACTGATACTCGGTTCGTAGTACTCAATGAGATGCCGTAATTGAAAAATGTATAACTCGTCAGGCTGATTAAACGTTATTTGCTTTTTATTAATGATTTCTACCGCTCTATCCACATAGAAATCAGCAATTTGTCGAAGCCCTGACAGCAATTCGCGGTTGGGAGCATAGTTTTGACGTTGCCTTAACAATATTGATCTTGATAGGAAAACGTCGCTTACTGCAACCCGTTCAAAGAGTTTATCGCGATCAAAAAACGCGCATGTTAGGAAGTTACAAGTCCCGAAATACGGTATCTGAGCCTTTTGCGCCCTTTGGACTTCACGTAGTAAAACATCGCTATTGAAAACGCTTTTGCCGTCCTTAGCTTCCGGATCTTTTAACTCCAAAAAGAAAAGCGGTTTTCCACTGCTTGATCTGATAGTTATATCTGCGGCAAGGTCTTCGGTCGCCACATACGGATGAAGATAGTCTTGCAAACCTCGTTCCTGTATAACCTCAGTGATCAAAGTACTGAGGGTGCCCTGAAGAAGCCGCTCGATAAGCATTTACTAAAATTATTAAAAAGACAATTTTAGTAAATATCGCGAATACTGAGTAGCGCATATTCGCATCTATTTCAATAAATTGCTTCTGCAACCGTTGGCTGGTTAGTGCGTATACGATCATATTGGTGGATAACCGGTTTTGATTTGGTGTTGGATTATTCTTACTTCGTGATGTACACAAATAGTTGATATTGTTTCGCCCTGAATAAATGTAGCTATGATTAATAAAGTGGTATCTGGTCCTGATGAGGCCGTTCGCGACATTCCCGATCATGCCGTATTGATGCTGGGCGGTTTTGGGTTATGTGGTATTCCCGAAAATTGTATCGCTGCCTTGATTCGAAAGGGTGTACAAGGACTTACCTGCATTTCAAACAATGCGGGAGTAGATGATTTCGGTATTGGTTTAATGCTGAAAACGCGGCAGGTGAAAAAGATGATTTCATCGTACGTGGGGGAGAACGCCGAGTTCGAGCGGCAACTGCTATCCGGCGAGTTGGAGGTAGAATTGATTCCTCAGGGTACGCTGGCTGAGCGGTGCAGGGCAGGCGGTGCCGGTATCCCATTGTTTGCCACGCCTACCGGATATGGCACTGAGGTGGCGGAAGGAAAAGAGGTTCGGGAAATTAATGGCAAGATGTATGTGATGGAACAATGGCTGCGGGCCGATTTTAGCATAGTAAAAGCCTGGAAGGGCGATACCGCCGGCAACTTAATTTTTAGAGGAACTGCCCGGAATTTCAATGTGCCGATGGCTACTGCTGGAAAAATAACCATAGCCGAAGTAGAAGAATTAGTGGAACCAGGAGAGCTGGATCCTAACTTTATACATACACCGGGCATCTATGTTCATCGCATTTTTCAGGGAAAAAATTACGAAAAGCGCATAGAACAGCGAACCATAAGCAAGTAGGCGCAAAACAACAATATCATGCAAAAAATTCTGATAGATATCAATCGCCAGTGGATTACCCTGAATCAGCAATTCACACTCATGGCGAAGGCTTTCTACGATAAAAATTTGAAAGTTTTTGTGGAGAAGGCATTGTCTAAAGCATCGCACTTTGTTTTCAATTTCTATGATATTTTGGAAAACTGGAAAACCGGCAAGCTAACTGAACTGGTGCTGGGATTTTTAGACGAGGCCGATAATATTCTGGATTATTTGAATTCGAAAATTCCGGTTCGCAGCGCAGAGCGTCGTATTCATTTGATTCGTGAACTCATTCAGGTGCTGCGCACCTATGTTATCTTCCTTGACCAACAGCGTCAGGAGTTTTTTGCACAACCAATCAGTTAAGACCGTGGCACTAGATAAATTTCAAATTGCCCAGCGCATCGCCAGAGAATTACGCGATGGCTATTATGTTAATCTCGGTATAGGTATTCCAACCTTAGTTGCCAACTACATCCCTGAAGGAATGAATGTGGTGTTGCAATCAGAAAATGGCTTGCTAGGAATGGGCCCGTTTCCAAAAGAAGATCAGGTGGATGCTGATTTGATTAATGCCGGAAAGCAAACCATTACCACGCTGGCTGGTTCCGCGTTATTTTCTTCAGATGAAAGTTTTGCCATGATTCGAGGTGGTCACGTGCAACTGACTATTCTAGGCGCTATGGAGGTTTCAGAAAACGGTGATATTGCTAATTGGAAAATTCCCGGCAAGATGGTGAAAGGTATGGGCGGCGCCATGGATTTGGTAGCCAGTACCGATAACATTGTGGTATGCATGATGCACACCAATAAGGCCGGCGAAAGCAAACTGCTACCGCAATGCGAGCTACCGCTAACCGGCAAAGGATGCATTAAAAAGGTTTGTACCGATTTGGGTTTTTTCGAGATAAAAGACGGGGCGTTTCACTTGCTGGAAACTGCCCCCGGCGTTTCTGTTGATGAAATAAAATCGAAAACAGCCGGTAAGCTCGTTATTCACCCCGAAGTGAAGGCGATGTCTTTCTAAGCCGATTTTGTTTTCCAGCCATCAATCAAATTGAGTAATGGTGCGGTCATACAAGTTGTAGCCAAGGCCATGAATACCATCATGGTGAAAATTTCAGGACTTAGAATACCCAGTTCGTAACCGATATTCAGAACTATCAGCTCCATAAGTCCGCGGGTGTTCATCAGCGCACCAATGGTGAGCGCATCCCTCCAGTTTTGACCTACCAGCCGAGCGGCAATAGCGCTACCGGCAATCTTACCGAAAATGGCAACAGCGCATATCAACGCGCACACCAACCATAAATCAACGCTATTTACTAATCCAATTTGTGTGCGCAGCCCGGTGAAGGCAAAGAACAATGGCAAGAGCAACATGGCGCTAACATCTTCTACACGTTCAATAAATAGTTTTCTGATAGAAAAAGCCGGCGGCATAATCACGCCAGCCAAAAAGGCGCCGAATAAGGCATGAATGCCAATAACTTCTGCAATAAATGAGGAAAGAATCAGGGTCATCAGGATAATGGCAATGTACGTTCTATCCGCCTTATCTTCCTTAATAAAGTACCCGCTCATTTGGCGCAAAATCGGACGAACACCATAAAACATCACCAGACTATAAACTATAGAAATGAAGATGGTGAGCATAGCACTACTTAAGTCTGCCGACTTGGCAATGCCAATCACAACGGCCAGTAAACACCAACCGGTTACATCGTTGATCGCTGCGCAAATCAGGGCCATTCCGCCGGTACTGCTCTGCGACATATTGCGCTCTTTCAGGATTCGCGCCAACACCGGGAAGGCCGTGATACTCATCGCAATCCCCATGAATAAACCATAGGCAGCAAATGGAATTTCTGATGGTGCGAATTTGGGGAAGAGATAGAATGCCATCAATACGCCAAGTAAGAAGGGAAAAAAAATGCTCACATGGCTCACCAGCAAGGCTTCTGACGCTTTACGCTTCACTATTTCAATGTCTAGTTCCATGCCAATAACGAACATGAATAACACCAAACCGATCTGACTTAAAATTTGCAGGTTAGCCAAGGAAGTGGCTGGAAACAAAAAGGTATAGGTATCTGGTGATAGCCATCCTAATAGTGACGGTCCGAGAATAACTCCGGCGGCAATTTCCCCCATAACCTCCTGCTGACCGATGAGCTTGAACAGATACCCAACAATTTTTGCGGTAATCAAAACTACCAGAATCTGCAACAACAACATGGCCAGCGGGTGTTTCAAATGAGCAGCAAACCCCGATTCTGCTACCTGTTCATGCTTTACGGATGCAATCAATCCGGATGGCACCAAATTCTCGCCCGCGTACAGTAAACCCACAATGGCGGCTATAAGCGGTAGCATTAAAAAGGCATACAGCCTTAAATTACGCTGAATCATGTAGTGCAAATGAATTAAAACTCCAGCCCTCAACAAATTTTTGGTCGTAAAGGTTGAATTTGGGGGATAAGTAATTGCGATGATTGCATTAGAATGTTGTTTCTTTCGGAAATATTAATGAGGAAAAGTAAATTTATTCCGGGAGCAAAAGCATCACTTCCGAAGAAACAAAAACATAAGAGAGGCGCTGCCTCCCAACAGGGAGCAGCAGGCAAAACCAGCGTTCACGATATTGTTCTGACTACTATCAGCAGTTTGGGGGAAAAAGCATCCATGCGAACCCTATTTCCGATATTGTTGAGTAAGCTGTCGCAGGAAGTCATCATTACGGCCCTAAACCGCCTTGAGACGCAGGGGAAAATCAAAATTCATCAAAAGGGTGTTATTGAGTTGGTTCACGGTCGTCATGACGGCAGTAATCATCATGCGGTGGGTATTATTGACCTGACGCGCAGTGGCGCTGCTTATGTGAAGGTGAGCCAATTAACTGATGATGTGTACATTCCCGCCCGCTTTACCAAAAATGCCTTGCAGGGTGATACGGTGCAAATTGAAATTACCGGCGGAAAACGCGGAAGGCAAGAAGGAAGGGTAGTTGCTATTGTAAAACGGGCACGTGAGAGTTTTTTGGGTGAACTGGATGTATTTGAAGAATTCGCCATGTTTACTCCGGATGATTCACAAATCAGAAAGAAATTTTCCATTGAATTAAACCGGCTGAATGGCGCAAAAGACGGCGACCGCGTTTTTGCCAGAGTTCTGGATTGGAATGAAAACGGAAAGCATCCTATTGCCGAAGTAACGGAACTGGCCAGCCAGGAAAGCACCAATGACATGGAAATGAAACTCATCCTGGTGCAAAGTGGTTTTCATACCGAATTCCCACAAGATGCGGTTGCCGAATTGAATAAGATTCCTGATGAAATTCCGGAAGAAGAAATTAAGAAGCGATTAGATTATCGTAAGGTACTCACCTTTACCATCGATCCTGCCGATGCTAAAGATTTTGACGATGCTATTTCGTTCCGTAAATTAGAAAACGGTCATACAGAAATTGGAGTGCATATTGCGGATGTAAGTCACTATTTGAAGGAAGGCAGTGAACTTGATAAGGAAGCAGAGAAACGCGCTACTTCGGTCTATCTACCCGATCGCGTTTGTCCGATGTTGCCCGAGCGGCTATCTAATTTTCTGTGTTCGCTAAGGCCCAATGAAGATAAGCTTACTTTTTCAGCCATTTTTGAATTTGATACGCAGTTTAGGATTCAACATACCACTATTGCCAAGACGGTAATACACTCACAACGCCGTTTTGCATACGAAGATGTTCAGGCTATTCTGGAAGCTGGAACCGGCGATTATGCACAAGAATTGTTGCACATCAATAAAATCGCGAAATCAATACGTGCCCGCCGATTTGCTAATGGCGCCATTTCATTTGAGAAGGAAGAAGTTCGGTTTAAACTAGACGAACACGGTAAGCCGTTGAGCATTTACGCCAAGGTTCGTCAGGATGCACATTTATTGATTGAAGATTTGATGTTGCTGGCGAATGAAACGGTGGCGAAGTTTGGTGCTAAGCTGAAGAAAGAAAGTGTGCCTTATCCGTTCGTGTATCGGGTACACGATGCACCAGATGAAAAAAAGTTGGAACAGTTTTCCAGGATTGCGAAGCGGTTTGGTTATGGTTTAAGTTTTAAGGATCCCCGCCAAATTGCCGAAACCATGAATAATCTGTTGGCAAAAGTAGTGGGTAAGCCAGAGCAGAATGTACTGGAAAATCTGGCGATCAGAACCATGGCTAAGGCGGAATATACCACTAAGAATATTGGGCATTACGGATTGGCCATGGAATATTATACCCACTTCACTTCGCCTATCCGTCGGTATCCTGATGTGATGGTACATCGATTGGTATACGAAGAATTGACTGGGCTACCTCATCGGCTGTCGAAGGAAGAATTAGAGGAAGCTTGTAAGAATTCTTCATTGATGGAACGCAGGGCGATGGAGGCTGAGCGAGAAGCTACCAAGTACAAACAAGTGGAGTTCTTACAGGAGAAACTAGGAGAGGAGTTTGAAGGAATTATTGTAGGAATAATTCCGCGTGGCTTCTTTGTGGAGTTAGCCGATAACAAATGTGAAGGGTTTGTAGATGTAAATGCCCTTGGCAGAGAAACCTTCGTTTACGACGAAAAGCAAATCCGGTTAAAGGGAAGCCGAAGTGGTAGAATGTTTGATTTAGGTCAACGCGTAAAAGTGAAATTGGCAGCTACCAATCTGGAAGAACGGAAGATTGATTTAATCCTGGCGCAGGCTTAAATTAATAGGCTCTGGCGAAGATAACACGTTCTTTCGACGGCTTACCACTGTAAACGCATACCCCATCTTCCTGCTGATTATTCAACGGAATACAGCGAATAGTTGCCTTTGTCAGTTCCTTTATTTTTTCTTCTGTTTCAGGGGTGCCATCCCAATGGGCACGTATGAATCCCGGGGTTTCAATGAGCTGCTGAAATTCTGCCCATGAGTTGGCTTCGCGAATATGGCTATCGCGAAACTTCAGCGCCTTTTCATACATGCGCTTTTGGATATCCTCCAATAGTTGCTCGAGGTGATGAACAATGCCTGCCATGGGTTTACTTTCTTTCTCCCGGGTATCGCGCCGGGCAACTTCAATTGTACCGTTTTCGAGATCGCGCATACCTATGGCCATTCTTACCGGCACCCCGCGCATTTCATACTCCGCAAATTTAAAGCCCGGACGCTTGGTGTCGTCATCGTCGAACTTTACTGAAATGCCCTTTGTCTTCAACTCAGCCATCACCGGTGCACAGGCATCATATAATTTGTTCAGATCGTCAGCGCCTTTGTGAATAGGCACAATCACTACTTGTAATGGCGCTAATTTTGGCGGTAAAACCAATCCATCGTCGTCGCTATGCGCCATAATCAAGGCTCCAATCAAACGCGTGGATACGCCCCATGAAGTGGCCCAAACAAACTCCTGTTGTCCTTCCTTACTTAAAAATTGTACATCAAATGCTTTGGCGAAATTTTGTCCCAGGAAATGTGATGTGCCGGCTTGCAGCGCCTGCCCATCCTGCATCATGGCTTCAATGCAATAGGTTTCAACCGCTCCGGCAAATCGTTCATTAGCGGTTTTCTTTCCTTTTATAACAGGCAGCGCCATCACGTTCTCAGCAAAATCAGCATAAACCTCAAGCATGCGCTCCGTTTCTTCAATGGCCTCAGCTGCCGAGGCATGGGCCGTATGCCCTTCCTGCCAAAGAAATTCTGCAGTACGAAGGAACAAGCGGGTGCGCATTTCCCACCGTACTACGTTCGCCCATTGGTTAATCAGCAAGGGTAAATCGCGGTAGCTCTGAATCCAGTTTTTATAGCTATTCCAGATGATGGTTTCAGAAGTTGGTCTTACAATCAGTTCCTCTTCCAACTTCGCTTCAGGGTCAACAATCACGCCCTTTCCATCTGGCGAATTTTTCAATCGGTAGTGGGTTACCACCGCACACTCCTTGGCAAAACCTTCTACATGAGCAGCCTCTTTACTCAGGAAACTCTTGGGAATAAACAAAGGGAAATAGGCGTTCACATGCCCGGTATCTTTGAAAGCTTTGTCTAACGCATCGCGCATCTTTTCCCAAATACCAAAACCATAGGGTTTAATCACCATGCATCCACGAACGGCTGAATAGTCGGCCAGACCTCCCTTTAGCACCAGGTCATTATACCATTGCGAATAATCACTTGATTGACTTGTAATTTCCTTTGCCATATTGCCGCGAATAAAAACAAAAAATGCGGCCTTTCCCGCAACCGCCGGCGGTATGGAACCAATTCGCTGTTAAAATGATATAAACTAGTGCTACCTGGCTTGTAAATTGGGTGGTTCCGTCAATAATTTTGCAGCGTAATCGTTAACACTTAAAATTGGCGTTATGAACTTTAAACAAGTTGTTTTCACGATGGCTTTGTCCTTCACCTCCGCCATGGCGGCTATTGGACTTTATTCCCACTACCATACCAATACCGTTGCGGCTAATCAGGCGTCGCCTGCGCCGCCGTCGCACTTTGTTAGTTTACCCATGGCGGTGAACAGTGCACAGCCGGTTGATTTCCGATATGCTGCCGCGGTGGCTACGCCGGCTGTGGTACACATTAAAAGCACGATTAAGGCGGCACCAGTAGCCATGCGCCGCGGACGCGATCCTTTTCAGGATTTTTTTGGCGATAACTTCCAGTATTTCTTCCACGGACCCAACCCTTATGGTCAGCAACAAGATCAGGTTGCCACCGGAAGCGGGGTTATTATTACCAAGGATGGCTATGTAGCTACCAATAATCATGTGGTAGAAAATGCCAGTGAGATTGAAGTTGTGATGAACAACAATAAATCTTACAAAGCGAAGTTAATTGGCCGCGATGCCGATACGGATATTGCCTTGTTGAAGATTGAAGGAAACAATCTTCCCGCTATCGCCTTTGCCAACAGCGATTCGGTTCTGGTAGGAGAATGGGTGGTGGCCGTTGGGAATCCATTCAACCTGGCCTCTACAGTTACAGCGGGAATCGTAAGTGCCAAAGGTCGGAATATTAATATTTTGGGAAATGAAAGTGGGAATCGCTCTAGTACAGCAATTGAGTCATTTATACAAACAGATGCTGCAGTGAACCCTGGTAACAGCGGTGGCGCGCTGGTGAATGTGAACGGTGAATTAGTGGGTATTAATACCGCCATTGCATCGCCAACCGGAAGCTACGCGGGATATTCATTTGCAGTGCCTTCCAATATCGTTAACAAGGTAATTCTTGACCTGAAGCAGTTTGGGATTTCTCAACGCGGTTTCCTGGGTGTTTCTATTCGCGGTGTAGATGATAAAACGGCAGAAGAGTTGCACATGGATAAACCTTTCGGAGTTTATGTTGATAACGTAAACAAAGGTTCCGCCTCAGAGGAAGCCGGTTTGAAGAATAAAGATGTCATTACCGCCGTTAATGGATTTGCGGTGAATAGCTCTCCAGAATTACAAGAGCAAGTGGCGAAGTATCGGCCTGGCGATAAAATTACCATTGATTATTTGCGTGAAGGAAAACCGTACAAGGCTGTAGTTCAATTGAAGAATAAGTACAATACGGTGGCGTCAGTAGATGATAGCCGGGATATTCTGAATGATTTGGGGATTACGATAGAAAATCTTACCCCCAAAGAGAAGGCGCAATTAGGTATTGAATCAGGAGTTCGGGTAACCGATTTGAAAGCCGGAAAGTTGGCCGAATCAACAGATATCAAAAAAGGTTTCATTATTACGCAAATTGATGACGAGCCTGTGGCTGATTCTAATGATTTTTTGAATCGGTTGAAAAGCAAGAAAGGGAAGGTGCTCATAGAAGGTTTGTATCCCAACAAACCGATGAGTTATTTGTATGCTTTTAGGATGTAAAACGAATTTAGGGTATAAGATAACAGGGGATTTTGTGAAATCCCCTTTTTTATTTTGAACGATTAGTAATTCGGTAGTTCTTATATTCACTGCATGTCTACTGCTGCTGATATTCTGTCCTCCGCACCAGCGCGCTTTCGGCCTGAAAGAGCGCCCGCCAGTCACAAAATTTTTCACTTTCTGATTACTGGTGATGAAGTGCTTAACTGGTCGTTAGAATTACACAACGGCCAGTGTAAGCTGCATCACGAATTATTGGGATCCCCGGATTGTATCGTAAAAACTTCTGCCAAAACCTATATCGAACTGGAAACAGGACAGGCCAATCCTCAATTGGCACTGATGATGGGAAAAATCAAGGTGAGCAATCTCAGCGAGATGATGCAATTCGCAAAATGCTTTAGAAAATTTGATCCTTCCTACTTACACGCTACCGGAGTCACATCATTTACTGTAAAAAAAAGACAGCCGCGAAGCGGTCCACTTTCTGGTGTGCGCATTCTCGATTTTACCAGACTACTACCCGGGCCGCTGGCAACTATGATGTTGGGCGGCATGGGTGCGGAAATAATTAAGGTAGAAGACCCGGATGCTCCGGATTACGTACGTACCTATGAACCTATGTTGGGAAACAATTCGGCTTTCTACTATGCTTTAAATGCAGATAAGCGAAGTCTGGCTGTCAATTATTTGAAAGAAGAAGGCCGCGCTATAATCCTGCAATTGCTATCGTCATGCGATGTGTTGATCGAACAATTTCGCCCGGGAGTAATGAAGTCGTTCGGTCTGGATTACGATACACTCCAGGAACTTTATCCCCGGTTGATTTATGTGTCGCTCACCGGTTACGGACAAGAAGGTGCATGGGCACAAGCGGCAGGTCACGACCTAAATTATATTGCTCGTGCTGGCTTACTGGGAATGATTGCAACAGTTGAACAGCCCGTTATACCGGCTGTGCAGCTGGCGGATGTTGCCGGTGGTTCGTATACGGCCATGAATGCCATACTTGCTGCATTGTTTCAACGACATCAAACCGGTAAGGGTGATTTTATTGATGTGGCTATGGCCGATAGCGTATTGCCGATTTTAGCCCTCCCGTTCGCGCAATACCAGGCCACTGGAAAATTGACAGCAGCACACGATTTTCAATTGGCCGGGTCCCTTGCCAATTATCAGGTGTACCGGTGTGCCGATGGTCGCTTTCTTGCTATTGGCGCCTTGGAACCCAAATTCTGGCGTATCATCTGCACACAACTTAATCGTTTGGATTGGGCCGATGCCATTTTGGAAGGCCCGGAAAAACAGGAAATCATCAAGAATGAATTAGCTGCCATCCTTGCTAAGGAATCGCTGCAGCATTGGTTGGATGTATTGGGTGGCGCTGATGCTTGCGTCTCAGCAGTTCAACAACTCAATGAAGTAGCGTCAGATCCCGGTTTTGAACAGCGCGGTGTGTTCTCAAATCAAACTATTCACGGGCAAGCATTCAAAACCATTCAACAACCTATTCGTTTTAAGAGTACGGCACGGGAAGTTCAGCAAATTGCCCCTGAATTGGGTGAAGACACGGCGGCGATTTTAATGGAGTTGGGATATAACGAGGCGCAATTGCTGGATTTAGCAAAAAAACGAATAGTCACGTACCAGTCGTAAGGTACTTCGGCTAATCTTTCCATACCTTCGCATCATGCTTAAGCGGAAACCGTTTCGATTGTTTTATTTGGTGTTTGGTTATACCATGGCCTTTTCAGTGTGGTGGGGTTATCTATTGTTCGCCAAGAATGAAACAGCGTTTAAAGAATTGGTAACCATCAACCGCATCAATTATCGTCCGGTAAACGGAATTCCCTACGAGAAAACGAAGGATTACGAAAAGATTCAACAAAAATACAGCAGGCAGAAAGTGATGATTCTTTCTGAAGGTAGTGTTTTTATTTTTCTGCTTTTCGGGGGGTTGTTTTTAGTGAACCGGGTATTTAAAATAGAAATCGAAGTAGCCGATCAACAACGTAATTTTTTGCATAGCATCACCCATGAACTTAAATCACCACTGGCCTCCATCAAGTTGGCCGTTCAAACCATACAACGTCGAGAATTAGAAACACAACAGCGTGACCAGCTTTTGCAAAATGCCTTGGGGGATGTTTCCCGACTGGAAGGATTGGTAGACAATATTCTGTTTGCCGCGAAAATGGAGAGCAATGCTCACGGTTTTGCCGGTGAATGGCTGAACGCATCCACAGTGGTTCAGGAACAAGTGAATCGAATGAAACAATTAACGCAGCATATACAGTGGCAGCTCAACGTGATGCCAGATGTGGAGTTGTTTGTAGATAAAATCGGCTTCGTTTCTGTGGTAGTTAATCTGTTAGAGAATGCGGTGAAATATTCTGGTGGTAGTGGTTTGGTGGCCGTAGAATTATTGAAGGAAAATCAGCAGGTGATATTGCGGGTGAAAGATGAAGGAGAGGGTATTCCGGAAGAACTGCGTGCCCGGGTATTTGAAAAATTCTTCAGAATTGGAAATGAAAATACACGAAAGACCAAGGGTACAGGATTAGGATTGTTTATTGTAAAGCGGTTTGTGGAAATTAATAAAGGTCAGATTGTTGTTAGGGAAAATCGGCCGCGTGGCAGCATTTTTGAAATGACCTTGCCTTCACCATGAGTAGAGTGTTCAACAGAGAGATTTCTTTGGTTCAGGCTACCGCCCTGAATATGATTGATATGGTGGGCATCGGTCCTTTTGCAACCCTGCCTATTGTTTTACTCGCTTTCCCGGGTAAATTCAGCCTGATTCCATGGCTGGCCGGAGCAATCGTAAGTTTGTTTGATGGCTGGATTTGGAGTGAATTAGGCGCCGCATGGCCGGAAGCCGGTGGTAGCTACATCTTTTTGCAGCGCATATATAAAAGCGCTATCGGACGCTATCTGGCATTTTTGTATTCTTTTCAAACCTCCTTGCATTTACCGCTGGTTATGACGAGCGCCTGCATCGGATTGCTCAATTACTTAAATTACCTGGTGCCACTATCATTTTGGCAGGGTAAGGCAGTGATGGTTAGCGTGGTGGCCCTCATTACTTTCTTACTATATCGGCGGGTGGTTGCCGTAGCGCAAATTGGAATGGTTTTTTCGGTATTGGTAGTTGGCTTGTTGTTATGGACTATTGGCACTGGATGTTTGGGATTTTCCAAAGAAGTTTGGTTAGCCAATTCGGTTACTCCGATTTTTCTTCGCGACGGATGGCGCTGGGCTACAGCTTTCGCTATTGGCGCGGCAACATCCAAAACGGTTTATGCGTTTCTGGGTTATTACAATGTTTGCCATTTGGGAGGTGAAATCACATCACCCAAAAAAAATATTCCACGCAGCATTTTCATTTCAATAGTAGGCATTGCCACATTGTATTTAGGTATGCAAGCAGCAGTGGCCGGTGCCTTGCCCGCTACATTAATTACCAATGAAAATACACCAGTAATCAGCTTGCTATTCGAAAGGATGTATGGTGCGCTGGCAGCAAAAGTCGCTACCGTATTAATTCTGCTGGTGTGTATTTCCTCATTATTCGCATTGTTGTTGGGTTATACGCGTATTATTTATGCGGCCGCTGCAGATGGTCTGCATTTTCGATGGCTGGCACACCTGCATCCTACAAAAAACTTCCCGGATTATGCCTTACTTTTTTTCGCTGGTGTAGCGATGGTTTTCTGTTTGTTGTTTGATCAACCTTCCGTAGTTTTCCGCTTTATTGTAGTAACGCGGATTTTCATTCAGTTTATTCCACAAGCAATAGGTGTGATATGGATGAGGAAGCAAAATAGAACCCCGGAATTAGCTTTTCAAATGCCTTTGTTCCCTGTTCCTGCGTTATTGTCGGTGTTGTTTTGGTTGCTGTTATTCATCACCAGCGGATACCTATTTGCTTCCGCTGGTATTGCGGTTATTGTTGTAGCTAGCCTGTTGTATCTGCTATTTTTCCTTCAAAAGAAAGTGTAGCTGGCCCCCCCAACCAAATATCGCTGAAGCCATCTTCCTTTACTGTAAAGGCAACATGCAAATGACCGCCTGGTGTTTCGATATGAATGGGTGAAGCCGCATGATAGCGCTTGGCATGAGCCAGCGCGCTTGCCACTACTCCTGTACCGCAACTCATCGTTTCGGCTTCCACACCGCGTTCATAGGTGCGCACATACAAAAGGTTGTCATCTAGCGTTTCTACAAAATTCACGTTAATACCTTCTTCTCTGAATGCCGATAACTGGCGAATTGACCGGCCTTCTGCAAAAACATCAATATCTTTTACCTGTTCCCGAAAGGTAACGTAATGAGGCGATCCGGTATTTAAAACAGCGTCTTCGCCAAATGACGTGATAGTAGTTACATCAATCATTTGTAACTGAACTTCATTTTGCAGAAACGTAGCGTCATGAGGACCGTCAATTGCCACAAACTTGGCTGTATTGCTGACAATACCTAATTGCTTGGCAAACTGCGCCAAACATCTTCCGCCGTTACCACACATCGTACTTTGCTTGCCATCACTATTGAAGTACACCATGCTGAAATCATATCCATCAGCTTCTTCCAACAACATCAAACCGTCAGCACCAATACCAAAGCGCCTGTGGCACCAGCGCGCAATTACATCAGATGGAAAAATCTTTTTCAATTGCCGATTATCAATGATGATGAAATCATTGCCTGTACCCTGGTATTTTGAAAAAGGAATTTCCATGGATATCAGATTAATTGGAACCAAGCATGAGCTGCCTGATAGCTTCCACCGGAGCTGAACCGTAGCTCAGAAACTTTTCATGGAATGATTTAAGTGAAAACTTATTGCCTTGTTTCAATTCCATTTCCTTCCGCAGTTCTTTGATTTCTAAATCGCCAGTGAAATAGCTGGTTAATTGCACCTGGGTAAGTGTAGCGCGCTTATATTTTTCACGCGCTTCCGCGGTTTCCTGAAACGCTTGATGCGACAACAATTCAACTGCTTCTTTTTCTCCCCAACCATTTACCTGGATGTTATAATCTAGCAGGAAATTGCAGCATTCTCTCAATTTCCATTTGTCGTAAATCAATTGCATTTCTGGTGATTGGCGATACCCGGCTTCAACCATCATCGATTCTACATAGCATGCCCACCCCTCAATCATCGCGCCATTACCTAAAATATTCTTGACCAAACTAGGCGAGCGATTCGCATAAATTTGTTGTGTGTAATGACCGGGAATGGCTTCGTGAATGTTGAGAATGCTCAACATGTAATCGTTGTACTCCCGAAGGTAACTTTCGGCTTTTTCATTGGTATAACCATCCAGTGGCGTTACATTGTAGTAGGTAGATGCATTTTTCTCGTATGGTCCGGGGCTATTAATGCTGGCACCGGCAACGCCAGCCATGTACGCCGGCGTTTTTCTTACGCGCAGCGGCTTGGTGCTGTCCAAATCAATCAATTGTTTCTCATGAATGAATACAGCCAGCTTAGGTAACTCCTGCTCAATAGTGGTTAACAAAGAATCTCGTTCACAATGATGAATGGCAATCTTGTTGATAGTTCCCGAAATTACAGTCAGGGTGTCTTTCGGTAACGCTTCGCCAGCATGGTACTTTGGCCAAAGTGTAACGGCTAACTGATACATTTCGTTAGTCAGCTCGTTTTTACGATTAAGGGCTTTAGCATACACCTCATCTGCACTATAACGGGATTGAATATCGTATTGAAATTTCTTCAGATATAAATCCTTTCCAATACGGAAATCCCGAAGGCTAGCCGTGTCATTTTTTAGCCGGTCCTCGAGGTACGTGATATAACCTTGAATGGCTTTATCAGCCTTACTCATTCGTTCGCGGAAGAGCGATTTTTCTACATCAGACAAACTGCTTTTCTGTAATGAATCCGGGAACATCTGTGTGAAGAAGTAAGAGAGCCCCTTGTTCTGATCAATGGCCAATAAGGTATGTTCCCGTGAAATCCGGCGAAGGCTGTGCTGACCGGCTTCATAGTAGGCCGGCACACGTTCCAGACGCAGGGAAACATTTCTTAAACGTACCTCTAACGGAATATCGGGATTAGCAATCGCGCCATCCAGTGCGCCGCCAATATTATACTCCGATGGATCCCATTGGTATGATTTAAATTCGAACAGATAAAAAACTGATGATGCCAAGAACCGGTCAATTAACTGGTAATCTGTTTTCTCAGCGGGGGTAAGCGATTCAAAATTCCATTGTTTCATTTGGCCGCCTACCCGATCTATGAAAGCAACATATTGATTTCTGGTGATGGAATCGGGTAGAGGCAACATACTATCGTAGGCGTGATAGCCGCTTCCCGAAGCCCAAACAGGATGATATTTCCATAATGAATCAATAAACTGATTCGAGAAATCTGAAAAATCTGAAGCTGGTTTGTTCCTTTGAGTACAACCAGAAATTACTAGCGCAGCACCTAGTAAGTAAATGAGTTGGCGCATATGATTTTATTGTTTGGAAGTAGTGTTGGCAGTAGGAGCGGTCGAAGTATCTTTTTGAACTACTGTTTCCGTGTTCACTGAGGGATTGTCTACTTCCATACCATGCCCGTGGCGGTTCGTGCAGGCGCTTATGATTATGGTGGATATGGCGGCAAAAACAATTAGATTTTTCATGATAACGTGTTGTTGGTTAATAGGGTAAAAGTAACAGGTTCAAGCGAAGCACCTATGCACGACGGTGTGAAAATGTTGAAATTCCGGGTACCGTCAAGCATTTCAGTTTTTTTTCTCTTTCTGAATTACAATGAATTACGAGGTGGTTTCATTGAAAATGTAGGAAAAGGCAGTGAAATACGCCTGTTTTTTTCCAAATTCGTTATTCCCAACTAAAATACCTGTACATGCGGCAGTTAAAGATTACAAAATCCATCACCAATCGCGATAGTGCATCGTTAGAACGTTACCTCCAGGAAATTGGAAAAGTTGATTTGATTACGGCAGAAGAAGAAGTACGGCTGGCTCAAAGAATTAAGATGGGCGATACCGTAGCTTTAGAGAAGTTAACTAAGGCTAATCTTCGTTTTGTTGTGAGTGTGGCCAAACAGTACCAGAATCAGGGTTTAACCCTTCCCGATTTGATTAATGAAGGAAATCTCGGGCTAATTAAGGCCGCGCAACGTTTTGATGAAACCAAGGGTTTCAAGTTTATTTCGTATGCCGTTTGGTGGATTCGTCAGAATATTATGCAGGCGCTGGCCGAACAAAGTCGTATTGTGCGTTTGCCGTTGAACAAGGTTGGCTCGCTTACCCGGATTAATAAGGCTTTTCAAACATTGGAACAGGAGTTCGACCGGGAACCAACACCTGAGGAGATTGCGAAATTGTTAGATATCGAAGAAGATGAAGTACGTACAACGTTAGGAGTTGCCGGTAGGCATGTGAGTGTTGACGCGCCTTTCAGCTCAAGTGAAGAAGGGTCTTTAATTGATGTGCTTTCAGATCCCAACGCTGAAGCTGCAGATAAGCATGTGGCATATCATCAATCGCTGCGCGAAGAAATCGAACATTCATTAAGTGGTTTGCAGGATAAGCAAGCTGAAGTGCTGAAACTGTTTTTCGGCATAGGGGTGGAAGAACCAATGTCGTTGGAAGATATCAGCGAACGGTATTCGCTCACTAAAGAACGGGTTCGACAAATCAAAGACAAAGCGCTTACACGTTTGAAGTGCAGTCAGCACTCAAAAGTGTTGCGTGGATACTTAGGTTAACTTTTTCAGCGGGGAAACGTCTATCTTTGGCGCAATGAATATGCTCCGCCAACCCGTTCTGTTATTGCGTCTTATTGTTGCCAGTTGCTATATGGCTTTGGGCGCATATCTCTTTGTTAACCCCTCGTTAATATATTTTGTGCGCCAGCCTTGGAGTTACGTACTTGCGGCACTCATTAGCGCTTATGGCGCTTTCCGTTTATGGCGGCTTTGGATGGATATGAAGGATCAACAAGAAGATTAAGATGGATTTAAGAAAACTAGGATTAGCAATAGTTATTTTGCCGTTAACCATGTTCTTAATCTTCGGATTAAGTTCGTGCAAAAACAAGAAAGTTCCGGAAGTTCCCCTTGACGATATTCATAAAGGGGAAGTAGTTATCTGGTGTGATGAAGCTTTGGAATATGTGATGAATCAGCAAGTAACTCTTTTTGAGCATTTTCATGAGGAGGCGCACCTGCATCTAGTGTACAAGCCGGAGGCAGAAATTGTTCAGGGATTACTTAATGATAGCATTCGGACGGCAATTATTGGGCGTTCATTGAGCGATGCCGAACGCCGCGTTCTCATGAATAGAACAGCGCTTCAGCCAAAAGAGATAATGGTGGCTCGCGATGCCGCGGCTTTGGTAGTATCCAAGTCGCATTCAGCAAAACCGTGGCCCCTCGATTCACTGATTGGAGCACTAAGTGGTGCGTATCCAACTCAATTGGTTTTCGACGATAACAAATCGGGATTTGTGCGTCAATTACTGGCACTAGCCGGAACGAATACGGCCGGCAAGAATATGTTCGCTTTGCAGTCAACTGACTCGGTGGTGCGATATGTTAGTCAAAATACCACGGCTATTGGTATTATTGGATTTGGCACTATAGCCGACGAAGACTACCCTTATGCCCGGGAAATATTGAAGTTGGTCAATGTGTTGCCTGTAGCGGTTCGTGATACGGTGGGTCGATCCGTTATTGTAAGTGCAACCCAGGGCGATTTGGCATCCGGAAAGTATCCTTTGCAACGGCCGGTAAACTATGTGTTGTGTAATCAGCCAGAGCGAGTAGCCGATGGATTTGTGAACTTCCTGGCGCGTGAAAAAGCGGCCAAAGTATTCCTGAAGTCGGGGCTTGTTCCAGCCGTCATACCTGAACGTGTGATTAGCGTTGCTTCTGGTATAGAAGCCAAAAATTAGCGGGAAACTATTATCATTGCCGCATTGTCACAAAACTGTAATTCTTACCAAAATTCGTTAACAACGGCCAATTGGAACACCAGTTGCACGTTAACAGGAAAGCAATTTAAAGCTATGAGAAAAATAACCATTGCCCTCGCATTACAAATTACTGCACTGGCAGTTTTCGCCCAGATTCCATTTGAAGAAGGTAAAAAGGAATTTAACAATGAGAACTTCTTCCGGGCTAAAGGCAAATTTCAAACAGCCTTAAGCGAAGGTTTCGATAAGAATCTTACAGCCTATTACCTGGGTGTAACCTATTTGAAACTAGATGAGCCGGATTCCGCGAAAATTTTCTTGTCGATGTTGGGCGCTACTAATACATCGCCTTACGGGTATTTGGCCAATGGCCGCCTGGCACTGATGCGCGGCGATAAAGCAAGAGCCAAAGAACTGTTTGAAAAAGCCGTGGTAACGTCAAAAATGAAGAATTCGGAAGTAATGTATCAGGCTGGCGATGCCTGGTTCCGGCCTACTACCACAGATTTACAGGAGGCCATTAGAAATTTTGAAGATGCTTACAAAATTGACAATAAAAACGCCTACAACATGTTGGCTTTAGGGGATGCTTATTTGGATAACAATGAAGGCGGAAAAGCCATGAGTAAGTATGAAAGTGCTGCAGAAACGAATACGAAGTTGACCATGGCTTACATCAAGATAGGACGCCTGAATGTGCGCGGCCGGATTTATGATGGTGCTATAGATGCGTACAAGAAAGCCTTGGGTCTGGAACCAGATAATCCCATTGCACACAAAGAATTGGGGGAAGCCTACTTCCTTTCTAAAAAATATGATCTGGCAAAGCCTGAATTCAAACGATACATTGAGTTGAATAAAGAAGATGCCGACGGCAAAACCCGTTTCATTTCCTTCCTTTTTGCCAACAAAGAATATGAACAAGTGGCGCAAGAGGCTACCAAGATGTTAGACGACGATCCGAATAACTATATCCTCATGCGCGCCCTGGCCTATGCCAGCTACGAATTAAAGCGGTATAAGGAAGGACTGGATTATTCGAAGCGCTTCTGGACCGCTTGCCCTTCTTCGAAGGTAAGGCCATTGGATTATGTATATGCATCTAAACTAGCTAATATCAATGGCGATACCGCAATGGCGATGAAATACTTTGCAATAGCCATTGCAAACGATACAAACAATGCTGATTTAGCTGGTGATTATGCAAAAGTATTGCTTAATGCCAAGCGTTACAGCGATGCGGCAACTGCTTATCAAAACAAGATCAGTAAATTTGGCGGTACATCTTTAGATTATTATTATCTGGGTCGCTCTCACTATGGCATGAAAAATTGGGTATTGGCCGATTCTGCATTTGCTGCATTTATCGCCAAACAGCCCACTTCGCCTGATGGTTACTACCAGCGCGCTTTAGTATATAGCCGCGGTTTAGATACGGAAATGAAGGCAGGAAGCGCTAAGCCATTCTACGAAAAGTATATTGAGTTGGCCGCTGCAGATCCGGCTAAGAACAAAAATAAATTGGTAGAAGCTTATAACTACCTGGGGGTATTTTATCTGGATCGGAAGGACAATGGCGCTGCACGTGGATTCTTCCAAAAAGCGCTGGAATTGGATCCCGAGGATAAAACAGCTAAAGAACTGATTAAGGGACTTTAGTATGGCCTTGACACCCTCTAATATGTTGCCGCTGGGAACACTGGCGCCACCTTTTCATCTGCAGGATGCGATAACGGGCAATTGTATTTCTTTGGATGACGTGAAAGGCTCAAAAGGATTAGTGGTGTATTTCATCTGCAATCATTGTCCTTATGTAATTCATGTTAATCAAACCTTGGTGGCAGTCGCAAAAAAATTCCAATCGCGCGGCATGGGCTTTGTGGCCATCAGCTCAAATGATATTGAACGCTATCCGCAAGATCGGCCTGAATTGATGAAGGAAGTGGCTTTACGCGAGGGTTATTGCTTTCCATATTTGTATGATGCCAGTCAGGATGTAGCTAAAGCTTATGATGCTGCCTGCACACCAGATATTTATTTGTTCGATGCTTCCCTGAAGCTAGCTTACCGTGGGCAATTAGATGATTCACGGCCTGGCAATGGCAAACAATCAAACGGAAGCGATATCATCAAGGCTTTGGAAGCTGTTTTAGCTGGAAAACCTCCAGATCTTTTGCAGCGCCCGAGCGCAGGTTGCAATATCAAATGGAAAAGCTGATTTTTACAGCTCACCATTTTTAAAAACCAATGAAAACCTCCCTAAACCGGTTTTTCGTCTTTACGAAAACCGAACAACGCGGCGCTATAGCCTTGGTCACTGTTTGTTGCGCGCTGTTAGCCTTACCCTCATTATTGAACCAATTTTTTCCGCCTAAGTTTACTGAGCCTTCCGCTGAGCAACAACAACTTCTTGCGGCATTTCAGCAAAAATATATGGATGCGCTGCGTGATACGCTACCACCATGGGGAAGTGATCACAAAACCGCTTTTTCAACTGCGGATAACAAGAAAAGCTACCATAAAAATTGGCGTACCGAAAGGAAACATGTTCAAGCCACAACAATAGTCGAAATCAATAGTGCTGATTCTGCTACATTTGAGCATTTGCGGGGCATTGGTGCGTTTACCGCTGCCAAAATTATTGCATATCGTAATGCTCTGGGCGGCTTTATTGCAGTGCAACAATTGAAAGAAGTATATGGCATGCGCGATTCTGTCTATGAACAACTGCGACCCCAGTTTACGATCAACCGTCAATTGGTTAAACCAATCAATGTGAATACAGCAGATTACGAAACACTTCGGCGCCATCCTTATATCAAAGGCTGGATTGCTAAATGGATTGTATCCTACAGGAAAAATTCTGGAAACTTTACTTCAGTAGATGATTTAACCAGAGTAAGTGTAATTAACGATAGTCTCCTCCGGCGAATGCGACCCTATGTTACCGTGGAATGAAGGCTAAGGTTTTTTACCTTCACGCCATGAAACCGTCAATAGTATTGATTTTTTTGGTTGCTGCTCAGCTCTTGCAGGCGCAACGGGAAATATTATGGTGCGACCGGCCAACTGCCGTACCTGCAACCGCAGCGATACAACGCATTGCGTTCGGTAGTTGCGCTAAGCAAAATCGCGAGCAACCTATTTTAAAAGAAATCATGAATGTGAAACCCGATCTCATGATTTATTTGGGTGATAACATTTACGGTGATAGTAAAGATACTTTCAAACTTCGCGAGAAATACGGTTTGCTTAGTTGTAAACCAGAATTCCGAAAGTTATTGGCTACGGTGCCCACGTTAGCAACTTGGGACGATCACGACTATGGTCAAGATGACGCTGGTTCAGAATATCCGATGAAAGAGGCAACCAAGCGCATGTTTCTGGAGTTCTGGAAAGAACCCACAACCAGTTCAAGATGGCAGCATCCCGGTATTTATCATGTGCTTAATTATGGCGATTCTGCCCACAGGGTGCAGGTTATTTTGCTGGATTTGCGAACCTTCCGCTCCCCGCTAATAGGTAAAGATTACCATTATCAAATCAATACTGATTCTTTGGCTACCATGTTGGGAGCGGAACAATGGCAATGGCTAAAGGGCGTTTTCTTACAGCCGGCTATGGTGCGGGTGATCTGCAGCAGCACCCAGTTCGGTACGGAACATAATGGCTGGGAGTGCTGGGATAACTTCCCGTTAGAACAAGATCGTATGTTGAAGTTGATTAAAGAAACTAAAGCTAACGGCGTTGTGTTTATTAGTGGCGATGTGCATTATGCAGAATTGTCGATGCGGAAAATTGACGGTCTTTATCCTATTTATGATTTAACAAGCAGCGGTTTAACGCATCGCGAACATCGATTAGCAGCCAATAAGTATCGGGTGGGAGAAGGGCTGAATCAACGCAATTTTGGATTACTCGATATTCGATGGGGAACAGACCCAACTATTTTGTTCCGGGCATTTGATTGGACCGGACATGAACGTATTATCAAGGAGGTTCCTTTGAGTGAGTTAAAGTAGGCCTGCTATTTCGATTGAGATACGAGAAGTTCGTACTCGTCCTCTCGTTCCTGCAATTGCTTTAGTCGCTTCAGTTCTATTGGCTCGTTGAATTCATACCTTGACAAATCCCCTAGTTTTGAAACATCCAGTTTGCGGTCATTGAGGAAGCGTATTTTTCTGGCCGCTGTTTCATTGATTACAAAACCTAGCGTAACGGAATTATTATTATTGTTCAATTCTGGCATTTCTCTGAGAATGGATAGGGTTAAATATCGGTTGCCATTCCCGTTTTCAGTAACCACCGCCTCAATCTTCATTGGCTCTTTGGCCTTTCCTTTCTCTTCTAACAAAAATTGAAGTAGCGATTTAGTTAGCCAGCGCCGGTAATTCTGCTCGCTGATAGTATAAGCTAGTTGCAGCGAATGTCGGGTGAGATGAAGCTCTTTCGAGATTTCTTTTAAATCTTGTTCCTTACTGCTATAGCGGATGAAGAATAATTCATCGATGCCAAAGTACACAGGCAGAATGTTAGAAATTCGGGTTAGCAACATTTCAGGTGAGGCATGATACTTTTCTAAAAGGTGGGCAATGAAATTCGGATTAAAACGATCAGCACCAAAAATATTTTCCAGGTCTTTTTTGAGCGATTGCTTAGGGATGTGTAGTGCCTGTGCGAAATAGGAAGCACGGAAATTATTAAGCACATTATCGAAAGAACCAAAACGAAGCCACGGCGTCGTATAAGGTCGCTTTTCCAGCTTTAGATAATTGAAACCCAATTCGCGTCCGAACAAAAAGGCACGCTGTTGTTCTGTAAGTTTCTTATTGTAAAAAAGCAATGGCTTCTCCGCAGGTACCAGGGCGGAACGCATCGCTTTCAGAGCTGGATACTGCTTGAAGTCGGTTGCCTTTACGTGATATTTATATTGTTTGGTTAGTAGTGATTCGTATGCGGCGACGTTCAACAGTTGCTTTTCGTCTAATCCATGTTCATTTCGGAAACGGTCTACCGCTTCTTCTATCTCCTCAAAATAATTTTGATTGAGTTCCTGATATGACCGTAAACACATAAAATAAAAGTGTTCTTGCTTCAGGTTGTAGTTTCTGGCTATTTCATAAATCGCATTGATAAAAGCAGAAACGCGGATAGGTTCATTGGCGACCATCGACAACAATGTTCCTTTATCAATTCCGAAGGTCTGGAACAGAAAATCATTCACAATATCTAAACTCAAAAAATGGCCGATATGCGCCATGTTTTTCGCCAGTTTCATCGATACCAACTGGTCATACGAAACGTTTAGCGCTCGCGCCAGATCAGCTATTTTATCGGTTTTAGGATACTTTTTACCGTTTTCAATTTCGTTGAGATAGGAGATGGAAATGCCGGTTTTTTCAGATAACTGCTGCAAAGAGAATTGATTGTCAGTACGCAACCGCTTTACCTTCATGCCGAAGATGATGCGGATGTTATCGTCAGTAAGCTTTTCCATACAAATTGTTTTTCGGTTTTGGCGGGAACCCGCAAATGTAGCGAAATTCTTTTTGTAGCGAAATTTCGCTTTTTGAAAAGAATTTGCATTTTTGCATGACAACAGCAGTTATGGCAGAAAACAATCTGATTAAGGTTACCGTAAAGGATGGCGTACCGGCGGCTTTCCGTCAGGATTTTGAAAATGCAGTATCGTTTGCAGTAAAGCTGCAGCAGCAATTCAATCCGCGCAGATTGGAATTGCTGGAAGCGCGTAAAACGCGGCAGCAACGTATTGATGCCGGCGAGTTGCCAGATTTCCTTCCGGAAACAGCAGCAATCCGGCAGGGGGATTGGACGGCAGCGCCTATTCCGGATGACTTGTTAGACCGCCGGGTGGAAATTACAGGGCCGGTAGACCGGAAAATGATTATTAATGCCCTCAATAGTGGTGCGCGGGTTTTTATGGCAGATTTTGAGGATTCCAACGCGCCGACCTGGAATAACTGCGTTGAGGGACAAATTAATTTGCGCGATGCCATTCGCAGACAAATTTCTTTCACCAACGAAGCTGGTAAAGAATACCGGTTGAATGAAAAGACCGCAGTGCTGATGGTGCGTCCAAGAGGATGGCATCTCAATGAAAAACATGTCTTAGTTAACGGAGAAGAAATGAGCGGCTCACTCTTTGATTTTGGTGTTTATTTCTATCTGAATGCCAAAGAATTGATAGCGCGCGGAACGGGGCCTTATTTCTACCTGCCTAAAATGGAATCGCATGTAGAGGCGCGTTTATGGAATGATGTATTCACCTTTGCACAGAAGGAATTAAACATCCCGCAAGGTTCCATCAAAGCTACGGTTTTGATAGAAACCATTACAGCCACCTTTGAACTTCACGAGATAATTTATGAGTTACGCGAACACATGGCCGGCTTGAATTGCGGAAGGTGGGACTACATCTTTAGTTACATCAAGAAGTTGCGCAACCTGCCTGGTTTTGTACTGCCTGAGCGAGGCCAGGTAACCATGGCTGTTCCTTTTATGGCGACCTATTCCAAATTGGTAATTCAAACATGCCATAAACGGAAAGTACATGCCATGGGTGGCATGAGCGCTTTCATTCCAATCAAGAATAATGATGTCGCCAATAACGCTGCAATTGAAAAGGTTCGGCAGGATAAGCTGCGCGAAGTATTGAATGGGCACGATGGTACATGGGTGGCTCATCCGGGCTTGGTAGGTGTAGCAATGGAAATTTTTAATCAACACATGCCTGCTAAGAATAACTACGAAGTGATGCGCGTAGGAGAGGAGTACACCCGTGATCAGCTGCTGGCGGTGCCCGATGGCACCATTACCGAGGCAGGTCTACGAATGAATATCAACGTCGGCATTCTGTATATCGAAAGTTGGTTAAGAGGTGTGGGTGCTGCGGCAATTCATAATTTGATGGAAGATGCGGCAACCGCTGAAATCTCGAGAACACAAGTTTGGCAATGGATAAAAAATGGTTCGGTCTTAAACGATGGTCGCACCATTACCTATGCCTTGTTTAAAGAGATCTTGCCTAGTGAACTGGAGCAAATCAAGATTTACGTTGGCGAAGCAGCGTTTCAACAGCCCTCGATGAAGCGCGCTGTTGCACTCTTTGATCAGTTGATTCAAGGAGAATACAAGGAGTTTCTTACCACCGAAGCCTATCAGGAATTGTAAACATTAAAACAACTATAAATCAATGAACAAAGCAGAACGTGCGCAGGCGCTTAAGAAAGAATGGGAAACGAATTCACGTTGGAAGGATGTGGTTCGTCCATACACCGCTGAAGAAGTCATCAATATTAGCGGATCGGTGCAAGTTGAATATTCTCTGGCGCGCAATGGCGCCACTAAATTGTGGAACCGCTTGCATAGCGATAGTTGGGTATCGGGCCTGGGCGCGCTTACTGGTAATCAGGCTATACAGGAGGTTGCTGCTGGAATGAAGGCTATTTATCTGAGCGGCTGGCAAGTTGCGGCTGATGCTAATTTGAGCGGAGAAATGTATCCCGATCAAAGTCTTTATCCTGCGAATTCGGTGCCGGCAGTAGTGAAGAAAATTAATCAGGCATTGCAACGCCGCGATCAGATTGAATATATGGAAGGTGAACCACAGCGCGATTGGATGGTACCGATTGTAGCTGATGCGGAAGCGGGATTTGGCGGAAATTTGAATGCTTTCGAATTGATGAAGCAGATGATTGAAGCCGGTGCTGCTGCGGTGCACTGGGAAGATCAACTAGCCTCTGCAAAAAAGTGCGGCCACCTTGGTGGCAAGGTTTTGGTACCCACCCAGGAAGCAATCAATAAGCTTGTTGCGGCGCGTTTGGCTGCTGATGTTTGCAATGTACCAACTTTAATTGTAGCCAGAACAGATGCTGAAGCCGCTAATTTGATCACTAGCGATATCGATCCAAGAGATCACAAATTCATTTCCGGTGAGCGCGCTCCTGAAGGTTATTTCTATGTGAAAAATGGGTTAGAACAAGGTATTGACCGCGGCTTGAGTTACGCGCCTTATGCTGATTTAATTTGGATGGAAACAGGTAATCCTGATTTAGGTTTAGCGCGTGAATTTGCACAAGGTATTCACGCCAAATATCCGGGAAAGATGTTAGCCTACAACTGTTCGCCGTCTTTCAATTGGGCTAAGTTCATGGATGAAAAACAAATGCGCACTTTCCGTGAAGATTTGGCGGCTTTAGGTTATAAATTCCAGTTTATTACCCTGGCGGGATTCCACGCATTGAATACTGCCATGTTCGAGTTAAGCAAGGCTTACGTAGATCGCGGTATGCTGGGCTTTTCTGAATTGCAACAGCGGGAATTTGCCTTAGAAAAAGACGGCTTTAAGGCGGTGAAACATCAGGCCTTTGTGGGTACTGGATATTTTGATGCTGTTCAGAATGTGGTACAACAAGGCAACAGCTCTACAGTAGCTTTAAAAGGAAGCACAGAGAGCGAGCAGTTTCATTGATTAGAAAGAAACAAAAAGGCGCAAGAAGAAATGCATTCCGTATTTCCTCTTGCGCCTTTTTATTGGTGACGATTAGTTCAATGAACTGAAATTCACCGGAACTACCCGGCTAACACCTTGTTCTACCATGGTAACCCCGTAAATGGCTTCTACAGAGCTCATGGTTTGTTTATTGTGGGTTACAATAATAAACTGCGAATCGTTGGAGAACTCGTTGATGATTTTGTTGAATTTGGCGATGTTGGTATCATCCAGCGGCGCGTCCACCTCATCAAAAATACAGAATGGAGCCGGCTTCAACAGATATAACGAGAATAGCAATGCCGTAGCAGTCAAAGTTTTTTCTCCACCCGATAACTGGTCGATTACCGTTGGTCGCTTGCCTTTAGGCTTAGCAATAATCTCAATTTTGGATTCCAAAGGATCATCTGGGTTCACTAAATATAAATCGCACTGATCTTCTTCACTGAACAACGTGCGGAATACCCGGATGAAGCTCTCGCGTACCTTATAGAAAGCTTCTAAAAACTGTTCACGAGCAGAATCATCAATTTCTTTAATGGTATCTAACAACGAAGTTTTAGCGTCTTCTAGATCTTTCTTCTGCGCAACAATAAAATCATAGCGTTCTTTCATTTCATTGTAGGCTTCTACAGCCATAGGATTTATCTCACCGAATCCTTCAATGCGCTTTTTGATTTTTTCATGGTCAGCGGAAATATCTTCCCGATCTAATTTCGGATCTAGCTCCTCGTTAATGATATCATTTACATTAACATTGAACTCCACGCTGAGGCGTTCCCGCAAACCGGTGAGATTCAATTTTAATTCATTGGTTTTTTCCGCGATATCATTAATTACTTGTACTACGGAATCCCGGTTTCGGGATAACTCACGCACCTTGGCATCAATCTCATTAATGCCGGAACGGGAATCATAATATGCCTTTTCTACAATGGTTACTTCCTTTTCAATGGATTCTTTATCGGCATAACCTTCCAACAAGGCGCTCTCGATAGCCTTCAGTTTAGCATTGCTATCTTCAATCACCAGTTTACTCTCTTCTATTAACTGATTGTTGCGCTGTAACTGCGTTGTAAAATTATCTACCTGACTCCGTTTGAAATTAAGTTCCTGCGAAATCGAGTTCACGCGGTTTTGCTGTTGATGAAACTCAATATTTTTTTGATTGAATTTAGAAGAGGCCTCACTCAGCTTGTTGGTGTATTCAACGAAGTCTTTATCTGTTTTTTCAAGAATAGCCTTCACCGCGCCCTGATTTTCGCGTAAATCGTTTAACTGCTTGGCAATACTTTCCACCTCGTTCCGTAATACTTCCAGGCGTTCCGTAATTCCCTTGCTTTTTGAATCACTGGACTCCAAAAATTTCACCAGGCTTTGGATGCTGGCCTGTACGGCAGCCGATTTGCTATTGTGCTGGTTTACGGCATTGCGCGCTTCATCAATCACGCGATGCTGGGCAGCCGCTTTTAGCTGGTTAATCTTAATCTGCGCATCTGATACCCGCGTATGCAATTGGTAGGTGGTGCGTTCCAGTGTTTCAATATCAGCCTTTAATTTTTCCAAATTCTTGGCGCGGCCAATTTTCTTTCCTTCAAACAAGCCAACGGCACCACCGCTTAATGAAAAATCCTGACGAATGAATTTTCCGGTCTTCGTCAATAGCACCATTTTTTCTCCTGGTGAATTGAATTGCGCCGGATTGAAACCCGCGGCATCATCAATCATATATACCCCACCTAGCAAGAACTCCCCAAGCTTTTCGTATTGCTTGTCGAATTCAACTAATGAGGTGGCTGCAACAGCACCTGGCACTTGTACCGACTGACGTGCATTGAATTTTTGAATGTCATCCAGTATGAAGAAATTGGCGCGACCCATACTGGAGTTAATCAGTAAGTTCACTGCCATGATGGCCTCTTCTACGTTCTGAACCACGTAGTAATTCAGATAAGGTTCTAAGTAATTTTCAATTGCTACGCGGTATTCCTCAGCGCAATAAAGAATATCTGACAGCAAGGGCGCTTCTTTACTCCACTTGGCGTTTTTCTTCAAGAATTTAATGGATTCCGGAAAACCTTCCAGATTTTCAACCAAACTCTTGGTAAGTTCATATTCATTTTTCTTCGCATCTAGCGTACGCGTTTCTTGTGTCAGCTCCTGACGGGTTTTCTCTACAGATTGTTCTAATTCCGCTACCTGATTTTTGCGTTGTTCTTCTTCATCTATCAACTCTTTCAATCGCAATTCGGCAAGATCTTTTTCCCTTCTTAAGGTTTCCAGTTGCTGTTGCAACTGCTCCAGCTCTTTGCGTTTTGAAATGGTGTCTTCTTCGCTTTGTGATAATTCCCGTTGTAAACTTTCATTGGTACTGCGGTTGACGGCCAGCTTCTTTTCTAACTCAAAAATCTGACGTTCTTTCTCAGCGAATGCCTTCTGTTCACTATTCAGGTTTTCTTTAATGCTGGCGTGTTGGGTACGAATAACTTCCAGTTCTTCTTCCAGCGCGGTGACTTCTGTCTTCTTGCCGTCCAGAATAGCTGTTTCGCTATTGCAATCAACGTTGAGCTTATCGATGGATACTTTTAATTTTTCAATCTGGTCGTTCGCTTCAATAATTTGTTTTTCTGCATTATCAGCTTTGTCGTGCGCGAACTTTAACTGGGAATTCAGCAAATTGCGTTCGTTTTCCCGTTCGCTAACGCCACTAACCAACGCGTTTAGCTTGCGTTGTACATCGTTCAGTGCTTTCTCTTTGTCAATATTTGCCAGCTTTTCTCCTTCTAGAGCTGCCTCAGCGGTTTTAATAGCCGTTTCTAATTCTAAACGTTTATCTTCTTCTTCTACTTTTCTACTTTCTAAAGATTTGAAACTTTCTTTGTATTCCTGTAATGAGAACTTGGCCAGAATCAGTGAAAGATTTTTGTATTCTTCTTTCAGTTCATAGAACTTTTTCGTTTTAGCTGCCTGCTTCTCCAGTGTCTTCAGGTTGCCTTCAATTTCGAATAACAAGTCCTTTACGCGCTCTAAATCTGCATCGGTGCTTTTCAGCTTGTCGATAGTTTCCTTCTTTCTTTTCTTGTATTTAGAAACCCCTGCGGCCTGTTCAAACAATTTACGACGAGAATGTTCGCGGTCGTTCAGAATTTCGTCTACCATGCCCAATTCAATGATGGCGTATGAATCAGAACTTACCCCGGTATCCATGAACAACGAAGTGATATCTTTTAAACGACAGGGCACATCATTCAAACGATACTCACTTTCTCCATCGCGAAACAACTTACGGGTGATGGTGATGGTTTTATAGTCGCTGGAAACGAGATTGCGGGTGTTTTCAAAAGTAAGCGAAACCTCAGCTAATGATGAGGGCTTACGGCTGCGGGTTCCATTGAAAATCAGATTCTCCATTTTTTCCAAACGGAGATGGCTGGTTTTCTGTTCGCCCAGTACCCAGCGGATACTATCAACCACATTGGATTTACCACAACCGTTCGGACCAACAATCCCGGTGATTTTGTTGTTGAAATTGATGGTGGTTTTCTCAGCAAAACTCTTAAAACCTTTAATTTCCAGACTGGTTAACTGCATAGCGTATGATTTTGGATTAAGGCTGGCCCAGTGGTGAAAAGGGTCACGAATATAGCGAAGCCCACATGGAATTCAGGCAGTGTTTTTGAACCCGATATCCACCGGTTATCCACACCATTAAAATCATGTAAATTATAGAAAATCAAAAAGATATGCGCTTCAAGGTTATTCTGGCTTTTGCCTGAAAACCCTTGCTGCTGTGGGCAAATTGTTCTTGGATAAGATGAACTAGTTCATGGCGCAGTTCTTTTTGCTGTACACAGATATTACCGGCCACCGACATCGCAAAAACTTTAACCGCGATGGGTTCTTCGTTACTATGAAGGAAACCAAGGCAGCAATCGAATAATCTTGCCTGATTATCTTCAGGTATGGGCAATTGCTGCAATAACCTCAACGTATTTCGCTTAATGGCAGGATGCAATTGAGGTAATTCCAAATTTTCGATGAGAGCGGGCAGATGTTTTCTTACTAACCAAGGGTGTTCCACGGCAAGATGGTTTAGTGATGATGCAGCGCGCTGCGTAACCCGGTATTCGTGGCCTAAAAACAAGGTGACCAGATCGTCAAATCGTTTTTGATCATCGCCCACCCATGCGATGATGCGGTTGGTTTGCGTCTGGCTGTATTCACGTAATATTTCTTCCCGTAAATTCATGTAAGCCATGATTTCCAGGCTGCCATTTCTTCGGGCAACCAGGCGCCAAACCTGTTTTCCTTATAGCAGACCTCTACGTCATCCTTAAATAGCGTTATTTCAAGTGTTCCTTTTTCCTGATGCCTTTGAAAGTGCCAATGGATGTTGGGTGGTGCCGTTTTTAAATTGGTTTTTAGGCGTAACAACAATTCCCTTTTGCGGCTAAATGCTTCAATGTCATCAGCCGACAAGTTCGCCTTACATCGAAAGGAAATCATTATTCCGCTACTAAAATCCGGCGTAGCGCAACAACTTGTTGTTGGCCACTGACTACGCGTACCAGATGCATGCCTGCGCTCAGTTGACTGACTTCTATTGTGCCTTGACCGTCAAAAATTGCGGTCATTTCACACTGCCCCAACTGGTTTAAAATTTCAACCCGATTAGGTCCTGATTCATCAGCGCTGATATGGAGTTGACCGTGAACCGGATTGGGATAAATGGCAATAGCGTTAGCATGTCCTTCCTGAATACCCACGCCGTATTTCACATCCACAAATACTTTGGCTACCGACGAACCACCACTATTGGAAACAACATAGGTAAAGCTGTCTTTGCCAGTGAAATTAGTAGATGGCGTGTACACCACTGATGCGCCATTCACTGCTGTGGAGCCATTGACCCCATTCGTAGCAGAAACCAGGGTTAAACCATTACCGATGCAATCGTTATCGTTAACCAGAACGCTGATGGTTTGCGGACTATTCGGATGCACCCAACTGGTATCATTCTGCGCCAGTGGTGGCACGGAAGCCGTATCAACCATATTGATACTATCGGCATACAATACGGTTCCCTTATGTAACCCTGAGGTGGAATTGTTAATGATGTTCGAAAACAGATAGGGATTACCTGAAGATACAATGATCATGGCCGTATCAGGCATTAGGCAACTTTGATAAATAAATGGTGCTTCGAATGGAGCAAAAGCGCTATTTGTTGCGGTACGGAAATATTGTGCCATAGCAACCACTGTTCTTCCTTTTTTCAGAATACCGATAACCGCGCAAGAATCACCGCCAACCGGTTGATATTTGAGTTGCCCTTTTAACTTCCCGATGCGGTGGTTTACAGGAACACCAGCTCCGGAAAGTTGAGTAATATCAAAACTGGTAAAAGCGCCCAAATCAATTTTAAAATCCCCATTAACGGCGAATCCGGGAACAATGATATTCAAACCAAAACCGGATACGGTAAAGGCGAAGCTATCGGTAAGAATTCTTATTGATTTACTGCCATCGTAATGTTCGGTGGTGCTAGGCGTGCACAATTGCTGGTGACCCAGTGTAGTTCCATTGGTAAGCGCATTGGAAGTAGTCCACATTTCAGGATCGTAGAAATAGGAGGTGTCTTTAGTATTGCCAATGGGAAGTTTTAAATACGCCGTATCATTTGCCCAATTTTCAAAACTGCCGTTGGCGACCTGGGCGGAAGAAGCAAGCGATATCAACCAGCAGCAAGCCAGTAAACGAATTTTCATAACAAGGATTTTCAACGAATATAGCCGCCTTAGGCTAACTATGCAAGCCGGATTTTCTTATCTTCCATACATGAAACGTTGGGCATTGCTACTCTTAGTTGGATTGCCGGCATGGTTGTTCGCTGCCCGAGAACCATTCAAAACCTCGTTAAACCTAAATGAGGTGGATAGCAACCGCATCCGGGTACACATTGAAACTCCTAAAATTGACTTACCTAAAGTGCGCTTCGTAATACCATCCAATATTCCGGGATGTATTTCAGAAGTAAAAACAGGTCGCTTGTTTTCCGATATAAAGGCTTACGATATCGATAATCAGGAAATACCAGTAAAACGAACTTCCTTGAATGAGTTTGAAATTTATCCATCAAAGAAGTTGGCATCAATTGAATACGTAGTACACGATTCGTGGCATTACCGTGATCGTTCTACGCTGATGCCCCAATTGGGAACTAGTTTTATGGCCAATAGGCACTTCCTCTTAAATTTTAATGGGCTAATTGGGTATCTCGAAGGCTATGAGTTAAACGAGCAACAGATCAATATTGTTCATCCGAAATTTTTGTATGGTTATTCAGGATTAAATTTGGTGGCACAACATGACACCGATCGAGCCGTGTCAGCGGATTATCTTACTTTGGTAGACAACCCCATTCTATATACGCCACAGAAAGAAATCGGCTTCATTGTGGGGAAAGTGCATTATCACATTTGTGTGTTTTCCGAGAACGATTCTGTACGCCCGGCCGACTTGCAAAAAACACTGCGTGCCGTTGCTGAGGCCGCCGATGATTTTGCCGGAGGATTTGACACGCGCGATTATTATTTCCTGGTGAACTATGTTAATCCTCAGGCTAATGGCATTCGTTCTGAAGAAGAATTTGGTGCGGTGCAGCATTCCAATTCCTCGGTCTTTTTCTTTCCGGAAACGGCTAATAAGTATAAACTTCAACGCGATATTCAATACACGGCTTCGCATGAGTTAATGCATTTATTCGGACCGCTATCTATGAAGACCGATGTGACCAGCAAGCTGAATATGAGAGCGAAATCGCCAACTACCAATTTATGGATGTACGAGGGCTGTACGGAATATCTATCGCTGTTGATGCAGTATCAGCACGAACTTATTTCCGAACAAGAGTACATTACAGAGATTAGAAATAAAATGAATTTGGCAGAAGTATATGAGCCATTTTCATTGACGGAACAAAGTGAACGCTGCTATTTGGAAGGCAATGAGGAAAGCTACCGCAATTTCTATTACAAGGGTGCCACTATCGCGATGATGCTGGATTTGAAATTGTTGAACGTGAGTAAGGGTGAGATGAATTTGACGCGGTTGTTGACGGATATGAAGGATTATACCAAGTCGAATTACGTTGTTAAGGATGAAGCGGTGATTCCTGAAATGGTAAAATATTCTTATCCTGAAATTCAGGATTTTTTTGATAACTACGTCAAAGGACAGAAGAAACCAGACTACAATGAATTTTTATCGGTTATTGGATGGAAATACGAAGCACTTAGAACCGATACTTCGAAGTTGTTCGCGAATGCGACCTTTCGCTATACCAAGGCCAGCAAAGAATATTATGTTACCAATGTTTCCTTAGACCAGATTGGATTGCGTGATGGTGATGTTTTGGTAGAAATAAATAAGAGTAAAATCACCAAAGAGAATTTCGACAACTTGCTGGATAAGTTTAGTTCCCGTAACTATTCCAAAAAGGTAGTTTTTCTGGTAAGAAGAGGAACGGAGCTAATAGAGTTAACCGGTAATCCTTTAACAGTTACTAAGAATCAAAAAAACTTTGTTGCGGTGGAACGCAAAGTTGAAGTGGAAAAAAAGAAATTCCGTAAAACCTATTCCAGTGGTAAGCTACACAAGAATTCTATGTACAAAACCTAGCTGGAACGCTAAGCCGTCAACACATTTTCTGCTACGCGAACAGCATTAGCCATCAGCGATAAGGTTAGGCCTTTCGCCGGTAAATAGGTGAAGCTGCTGCCATCTGCTACATAAATATTCCGGGCATTACCCAGAAGCCCTGATTCGTTGACGCGGTATTGCGGGTGTATGGCATTCTGAGGCAATGTTCCGGCATAATGAATGCTGGCACCCATCATGGGTTCGATATTTTTTAAAACGAAACACTGCAATTGGCGAAGCGCCCAGGCATAGCGTTTTTCTGTAGTGCGAATTTTTTGTTTTTGTTCGAAGGTTAATGGGTATTGAACTTCTAGTGCATCGCCGGTTGGTGAATCAAGGGTTTTTAGACGTAACCATTTATCCGGATGTTGGGCTTCTGAATGGTGTAAGCCAATAACTGTAAATGCCGGCATCATATATTTCAAGAAAGCATAGGCATCTTTAACGCCCATAGGAGTTTCTTTAAGAATGTGAAATGCCATCATGGATCGGTAGCTGTAAATGCTGGCCATGCCTACATCAAAATTAGTTTGCTGGGGATCGTAAAAAAGCGAAAGCTGCGCAAATCCAATCTTATAGGGATCGTTGTCGCGCCCTAATAGCGCCGGCTGAAGGCAAGGTAAATAACTGTAAGGATTACATAAAACAGGCAGTTTGGTGGCGTAGTCTCCATGACTGCGTAATACAATGCGGGCAGTTCCTAAAACGCCGGGACAAAGAACCAGTTTTGCCGCTTGAAATGAAACTTCTTTTCGGGTATCTAATTGTAAGCAAATGACCGAAACGCCTGTTGCATTTTCTTCGTACCTCAAAACCAACAATCCTTCTTCTAATTGAAAATTAGACAGCTTTTTTAATTCGTTAATCGTCATCCACGGCCGAAAGGCAGATTGATCTTGATCGTCGTAAAAGTCGAGGTCCTTATATTGATAAGGTTTTCGGTTGTTCAGCGGTTGCGTTAGTAAAGCAAGTGAAGGCCGGCCCATGAAGAAGCCCGAAGCTTTTAGCCGGTTACGTTTTTTCTGATATTGTAAAAACAGACGTTTCCCATTGCTATCCATCTCAATTGCTGGTTGCAAGGGAAGTTGTGCCGCTGTATAAGGTGCAGCGTCATCGGCACTCCCAGAAATTCCGATGCGCTGTGCTACCTTGGCATATCCACGTTTCATAGCATCAAGGGGCAATGAACAGGCCTTTAATTCTTCATCTGAAAAAATGCAGCAACCCAAACCCCAGCCATTGCCCAAGCCACCTGATGCCAATGATTCCAGTGGCATAAAGTTATCTGAAACAATTGGTAGCAAACTTTCAGTTTGCTCGGTCATGAATTTCCGCGGGGGTGTCAGATGTTCACCGGTTTTTACCTTACCCAGTGGAATGCCCTCGAATTCATCTCCCAGAAAATAGCGGTGTTGCTGTAAATCGTGTTTTCTAACATTTAGAAAATCACTATTTGGTATGAGTGAGTGATACTTTTTATCGCGCAAGCCACCGTCTAGCATCAATACAGTTTTACCACCTTCTACCAATGTCTGCGCTGCCATGGCACCCGTGCAGCCAGATCCTACAACAATCACATCAGGAAATTCGAATCGCACGGCACTTAATTTTGATCATTTTCAGGAACGATTAAATACAACAACGGTAATCCTACCAGAGCAAGTAACAGCGATTTTAAACCGCGTATGGCTAAAAAAAGAATATGATACCAGGGGAGACTGGAAGGCTGAAAGTATGCAGCCGATTCTGGTGCGGTTTCCAGAATTGAAAAGGCAATTTCAAATCGCTTTCGAATCCAGTGATTTCTGCTGAACCATCCGGTTGCATTATCCAGAAATGGTAGAGCCCATGAATTCCTTGATAGGAAAGAGGTGTTGGATTTCGAAGAAACAGCCAAGCGCAATTGAAGCGCCCGCTCGTATCGTTCACATAAAACTTCAGAGGCCTTTTGACCGGTTATGTACCGGCTGATTATTGCCATTTCTTCCTTCATCAGTTTCTTGATTGCCGTTCATTGGCTTCTTTTAGTAATGCCAATTCCTGCGATAGCGTTTTGTTTTGCTCATGAAGTTTAGAAACGGTAAGCGACAAATGCAACAGATAAACCAAAATGGCAAAAATTGCTCCGGTGAAAATCAAATTGGGTGGTGCATAAACACCAAATGCGTGCGCCATCACTTCCAAACCGTTTCGCCATAATGAGAAAACGATTAACAAGAATGTACTTGCAATCCATATAAAGGAGTATTCTTCGCGCAGCCTGCTTTTACGTATGAGGTATGCTACAGACACCAAAAAGACTAAACTAACCAGAATTGAAATGAGTTGAATCCGTTCCATTATTTGATTTTTCTAAAGTAGGTAAAGATCATTGCAATGGTCACCTTGAACATATAGTAAACAGCTCTGGAAGAGTTGATGGAGGATACGCCGCCCATTCGTTCATTCATTTTTACAGGCACTTCACCAAAACGCAAATGATTTTTATGATAAATGATGATAGCTTCTGGCTCAGGATATTCATCAGGGTAATACTTCGACATGACCTCCATCGTTTTTTTGTTCATGAGCCGCATTCCCGAAGTGGAATCGGTAACTGTTTCGCCGCAAAGAAATCGGTTTAGCCATTCGAAATACTGAATCCCGGACCTCCGCAGAAAGGTAGATTGAAAACCTTCCCGGGCAATGAATCTCGAACCAATTACTACATCCCATTTGTTTTGCTCGGCGGCTTTCAGCAACTCCGGAATGTATTGCGGCGGATGTTGCCCGTCGCCATCAATCTGGACCGCAAAATCAAAGTGATTGCGGAAGGCGTATTTTAACCCGGTTTGAACACCTCCACCAATGCCCAAATTGATGGGCAAATGGATGGCAACGCATGGCAAGCCGTTGATTATTGTAGCGGTATCATCTGTACTGCAATCATTTACTACCACTGGCGTTATTGATAATCCGCTACTGGAGGCAACTGCCAGCACTTCTTGCACCACATGGGCTATACTGGCTGATTCATTGTATGCAGGAATAATGGCGGCGATACGTGGTGGCATGCCGTGAAAATATAAATTTGCGCTTTTACCATGCATATTGCGATAACCGGTGCCAACGGTTTTATAGGGAATAGGCTTTGTCATTATCTGGAACAACAAGGCCATGAGGTGCAGCGCTGGCAACGGAAAGCTGCCTCTGGCGCTGTTTTTTATGATTTAACTTCTACAAAGATGCCCTCTCTGGAAGGTATAGAAATGCTGATTCATACTGCATTTGAGCCTTTCGATAGTCGCCACCCGCAGTCATTCGAACATAATGTTGAAGCTACCCGCCAACTGTTCCGCCATTGTCAGAATCATCGGGTAAAGTTTGTTTTCCTGTCTTCCATGTCGGCTCATCCAGAGGCCTTGTCGAAGTATGGTAAGCATAAATGGTTGTTGCAACAGGAGTTAGGAGACGCGGCAGTTGTTATTCGTCCGGGTTTGGTTATAGGAGAGGCGGGCTTATTTCAAAGAATTTCGAACGCGGTAGACCGCCTGCCTGTACAATTGCTCATAGCAGGCGGGCTGCAGCCCTTGCAGGTGGTAGCGGTTCAGGAACTGGTGGCAGCCATAGAAAAAATATCGTTGAAGGCCGATTCGGGTGTGTATACTGTAGCCAATTCAAAAGTGTATTCGATGCGCGATTTCATTACACAAGTGGGAGCGTGGAAAGGCAAGAAAGTGCGGTTTTTTTCGGTTTCTTATCCGGTGGTCTTTGCGCTACTTCGCGTCATTGAAGCATTGCCATTTCAAGTGGGTATCACCAATGAAAATTTGTTAGGATTAAAGCAACTGCGCGCAGAACCAACAGCAAGTACGCTGAACCTATTCAATATTAAATTATCTTCTCTGGAAGAAATTCTAGCGCGGTAGCGTTACTTTTTAGGAGCTACTTTAGGAGCCGTACCTGAAGGCGCCGTGCTACCTGTTCCGGTAGCTTTGTTTTGTTTTTGTTCCAGTTGCAGCAAGTTTCCTTTTGCCAATACAAAATCAGGGAACTCAGCAAGTGCCTTGTTGAACAATTCTTTCGCGCTCGCTTCCTGATTGAGTTCCAGAGCAACAATACCTTTTACATTACAAGCGGCAGCAACCATAGGTACTGATTGCCCGGCACCATTGGCATTGCGAATATTAACGGTTTGCTTCTTCGCTTCGGGGTCGCTGATGATCTGGTCGAGAGAAGCAACACATTCGCCATAACGCTTTAATTGATACTGCAGTGTAGCAATTTGGTATAGGTAGAAAGCCTGCTTTTGCGCCTTATATAGATTTTCATAATCCGCCAATGCCTCCTTGGTCATCCCAAGTGATTGTTTAGAAACCGCTACCAGTTCCAGTATATCGGTGCGCTTTGGATTGTCTTTTAAAATTTCTTCACCAAGCGTATAGCTTTGCGCATAACGTTCTCCGGCAAAATAAATCAGCGCCAGCGAATCGCGTAAGTCTTTCCGCTCAGGCTTGATGGCCATCGCATTGTATAAGGCTGTGGTAGCAACGGGCAAGTCGTAATAACGAAGCGCGTTACTGTATACTTTCATCTGCAATTCGAAATTATCCTGTGCCTGAGAAACAAGCGTAAACAACGCCAAGGCAGCAACCAGCAAAAAGTTCTTTATCATAGTCTTAATGGAAGGCCGAAGATAGTTTTTTCTTTTTCTAAATTCGATAGATGAAGCAGGCTATCGTTTTCATGTGGCTTTGTTGGGTTGGGTTAAACCTTTCGGGGCAAACACCAACATTCCAGGAGCTATGCGCCAAAGCGGATTCCTTGTATCAGGAAGACAAGGAAAAACTATGGGAGCGCAATCCATTTCATCAGTCTGAGCTGGAGGAGAATGATTACAAGGCTTTTCGCAGATGGCAATGGTTTTGGCGAGATAGGCTATACCCCGGTGGCCGTTTTCCAGATTTAAAAAACCAGGCTAAGATTTATCATCAATTAAAACAATCAATTGCTTCCCGGGCTTCCGGTTATGCGTGGCAGAATATTTCTCAACAAGTAGCCGACGGTGGTTATAACGGTATGGGGAGGGTAAATAGTATGGCATTTCATCCAACCAATTCCAATATTTTTTTTGTTGCAGGAAGAAAGGGGGGTATCTGGAAAACAACCGATGGGGGGCAGCATTACGTGCCTATTGGCGACCAGTTGCCTTATTTGGCTGTAGGCGATGTGGTGGTTGATCAGCAAAACCCCAATGTAATTTATGCTACACTAGGCGGCGATGAAGGTTGGTGGAATTATGGTCTGGGAGTATTTAAAACAGAAGATGGCGGGGCTTCCTGGAATCCAACCGGAATGCAATCATCATTTGCAGATGGAGATGTTTATTACGAACTAATTATGAATCCTATGAATCCGCAATCACTTTGGCTTGCGGCCTCTACAGGTCTGTTTTTTTCTGCTGATGGTGGTGATAGCTGGCAGAAAAAACGCAATGGCAGCTATTCCGACGTCTGCCTTAGTCTCCTGGATACAAATATTGTATTTGCAGCGGCAGATGATTACTTCAACTATAGTGAAGTTTACCGCTCTAACAACAACGGAGCATCTTTCACTAAAATTTCTAACATCCACCGGATGTATAACCGGCTGCATTTATTCACAACGCCTTCGGTTCCTGATCTTGTCTCTATTTACGATGATGATGGCACGAATCAGGATTTGTATTGGTATCGAAATGGCGTAGTCAGTCATCGTTGTCAATTGCCATTTGCAGATGCTGTGGTAATGTCTAATACACATCCGGGTGTATTGTACTGCGGAGAAGTAGATATTCACCAAAGCACTGACACAGGTGCTACCTGGCGGCGCATGACGAATTGGTACGACAATGGCGTAGATCCTACGGTTCACGCTGACCAGCGTTTCGTAGCGATAAATCCGCTGAACAATGACATTTTTTGGGGAAATGACGGTGGCGTGTATCGCTACCGCGAGTCAACCGATTCTTTTATTGAGTTGAACAATACCCTTCGCATTACGGAATTCTATAAGATAGCCAACTCTCAGCAAGATTCCATTTATATTATCGGTGGAACACAGGATAATGGCGGGCGGCAGCGGGTTGCTGCCAATACCTGGCGCGAAACCAATGGCGGCGATGCCATGGCGCAAGCCGTAAATCCTGCTGATGATAATACGATTTATACTGAATATTACGATGGCGATCTTTACCGCTCGCGCGACAAATGGGTGAATGATACGTATCATTCTATTGTGCCTGATTCGGCCAATGGTTCGTGGGTAACACCTTTTACTATTGTTTGGTCGCCAAACACCCTGGTCGCTGCTTATAAATCAGTTTACGTTACTCAGAACGAAGGCGACACATGGACCAATATCGGCCATTATCTGGCCGGAAATGAAGCCTTGGATGAGTTAGGCGTATCACTGAAAAATTCCGGATCGATTTATGCCACCGATGTGAACACGATATTCAGAACCTATAACATGGGTGCAAATTGGGATACCGTGCATTTCTCTTCTCCGGATGACTACAGTGTACATATCACATCAATAACTCCGGATGCTGATCATGCGCAAGAGGTCTGGATAACCTTGAGCGGTTACAATGATTCAATGAAAGTATTTAGCAGCACAGATGGGGGTGTAAATTGGGTAAACAAAACCGATAATTTGCCCAATGTACCCGTGAATTGCATGATGGTAGATACCGGCAGCGCAGTGCGGGATAGATATATTGGCACTGATGTAGGCGTCTTTTTTAGGAATGATACTATGAGTCAATGGAACTATTTTGCTTCTGGCTTACCTAATACACCGGTAACAGATTTTTCTATTTATTATCCCACAGGTTTGTTGCGGGCAGCTACTTTTGGTCGAGGTATTTGGGAGACGAAATTGAGTAGGGGTTATCCTGATAAAACCACTTCTGGTATCGCTACAGCACAGGTGCATGAGGTGAAGATGACACCCAATCCGAGTTATGGCCGGGTGTATTTGAATAGAAACGAGATGGCAGATGCCACCTGGACCGTTCAAGTCTTGTCGCTATCCGGTGAAATTCTGGCTCAAAATAACTGGCAGCAGGAGAAAAGAGATGTAGTTTTGAATCTCGACCATTTATCAGCGGGGCTGTACCTGGTGAGAGTCACCGATGATATGCATCGGGATTGGATTAATAAATTATCGATTATCAAGTAATATGGAAATTTTCAGCATAGAAACGGGTAAATTTAAGTTAGATGGTGGTGCCATGTTTGGCGTAGTGCCGCGAAGTATGTGGTCTAAATTAGCCGTTCCTGACAGTAAAGGACTTTGCACCTGGGCAATGAGATGTATGTTGATTCAGGATGGCAAGAAGTTAATTCTTATTGATTGCGGATTGGGGGATAAGCAGGATGACAAGTTCTTTAGTCATTATGAACCACATGGCGATGAAACCCTCCTAAAATCGCTTCACGCCCAAGGTTTCTCGCCGGATGACATTACCGATGTGGTGCTAACGCATTTGCATTTCGATCATTGCGGCGGTGCCATCAAACGACAAGGAGAAAAATTAGTTCCAACTTTTAAGAATGCGCATTATTGGAGCAACCAGCGGCATTGGGAATGGGCCACGCATCCCAACGCCCGCGAGAAGGCCTCCTTTCTTAAAGAGAATATTTTACCGATTCAGGAGAGCGGACAATTAAAATTTACTGAAGATGGCAATCGGGAAATTCATCCAGACTTGTTGATCAGAACAGTGAACGGGCATACTGAAAGTATGATTATTCCGCACCTGAGTTATAAAGGCAAAACGATTGTTTATTGTGCCGATTTGTTGGCTTCCCGCTGGCATTTGCCCATTCCTTACGTGATGGCTTATGATACAAGACCGTTGTTGACATTGGAAGAAAAGCAGCGCTTTTTACCGGAAGCAGCTGCTGGCGATTATTATCTTTTCTTTGAACACGATCCGGAAGTAGAAATGATTTCTTTGCAGCAAACAGAAAAGGGCGTTAGAGAAAAAGACGCTTTTGCTTTATCTGATTTATAAAAAACAACATCAATTTTATGGCGATTGTTTCTCCATCCCTATTGGCAGCGAATTTTGCTCACCTAAGCAACGATATGGCCATGTTGAATCGCAGCGCCGCCAAGTGGTTGCACATTGATGTGATGGACGGAAATTTTGTGCCGAACATTTCATTTGGTTTTCCAGTAATAGAAGCTATTCGGCCGCTAACCGATAAGTACTTCGATGTCCACTTGATGATTGAACAACCGCAACGATACTTCAAAGCATTTCGCGACGCTGGTGCCAATCATCTTACCATCCATTTAGAAGGTAATCTGCACTTGGATTCGATGGTAAAAGAAATCCGGCAATTAGGCATGACGGCTGGCGTAGCCATTAATCCGGCAACGCCTGTAGCTGCTTTAGAGCAAATCATAGCGCAACTGGATCTGGTGCTAATTATGAGTGTGAATCCCGGTTTTGGCGGACAAGCCTTTATTCAGGAAAGTGTTGAAAAGGTAGCTGTTTGTAAGCAGTTAATTGACGCCAGAAAGTTATCTGTTCAGATAGAGGTAGATGGTGGTGTTAACACCGGCAACGCACCGGCTTTGGTAGCAGCGGGTGCCTCTATTTTGGTAGCAGGGAATGCGGTTTTTCGGGCGCCTTCACCCGAGGCGGTAGTGGCTCAGCTGGCTGCACTCTGAAAGTTCGTATTTCGCCTTACATTTGCCCAAATTTTTCTATGGCTACAGGTTTTTTCAAAGTCCCTAATCCTCAGAACGAGCCCGTTAAGGCTTATGCAGTAGGCAGTATTGAACGCAAAGAACTTCAGGATAAATTGGCGGCAATGCGTGCAGAAGTGCGCGATATACCTATGTTCATCGGCAATCATGAAGTACGTGATGGTAAAAAGATGGAACTGCGCCCTCCACATGATCATCAGCATTTACTGGGCTATTACTATAAAAGTGAAAAGAAACATGTTTCCGCGGCGATTAAGGCTGCCCTTGCAGCCCGTCAACAATGGCAGGAATTGAGTTGGGAACACCGCGCAGCAATTTTTTTAAAAGCAGCTGATTTGATAGCCGGGCCATACCGGGCAGAACTTAATGCGGCTACGATGCTGGGGCAAAGTAAAAATGCCTTCCAGGCGGAAATTGATTCGGCTTGTGAAATCATCGACTTCCTTCGGTTTAATGTGAAGTTCATGACAGAAATTTATTCGATGCAACCGGAAAGTAATCCTGGCATGTGGAACAGGCTGGAGTGGCGACCATTGGAGGGTTTCGTTTACGCGCTCACACCTTTTAACTTTACCGCTATTGCCGGAAACTTGCCAACCAGTTGCGCTATGATGGGTAATGTGGTGGTATGGAAGCCAAGCAATACACAGGTATATGCTGCCCATGTTTTAATGAAAATTTTCCGGTTAGCTGGCGTGCCCGCCGGGGTCATCAATCTCATTTATCCCAGTGGACCTGATGCTGCTGAGGTCATCTTCCAACATCGTGATTTTGCAGGAATTCATTTCACTGGAAGTACAGGGGTGTTTCAGGATATTTGGAAAAACATTGGAGCGAATATCGACCGTTACCGGAGTTATCCGAGAATTGTAGGTGAAACCGGAGGGAAAGATTTTGTATTGATGCATCCTTCAGCCGATGCGAAAGAAGTTAGCGTGGCTTTGTCGCGCGGTGCTTTTGAATTTCAAGGGCAAAAATGTTCAGCAGCTTCGCGGGCATATATCCCCGCCAGCCAATGGGAGCAGGTGAAATCACTGATGGTGGCCGATTTAGCATCCATGAAGATGGGGCCGACTGAAGATTTTTCGAATTTTATCAATGCTGTTATCGATGAAAAGAGTTTTGATAAACTGGCGGCAGCAATTGACCAGGCCAAGGCTGATGGACAAGAAATTGTAGCCGGTGGGACATATGATAAGAGCAAAGGTTGGTTTATTGCTCCTACTATCATACGGGCAAAAGACCCTCAATATGTAACCATGTGCGAAGAGCTTTTTGGCCCGGTGTTAACAGTTTATGTTTATGAAGATGATCAATTCGAAGCAATTTTAGAGGTGATAGATAGTACGTCTATTTACGCACTAACCGGTGCCATTTTTTCAAACGACCGCTATGCTGCAGAGTTGGCTACGAAGAAGTTGGTGAACGCAGCGGGCAATTTTTACATCAACGATAAACCAACTGGTGCAGTGGTGGGGCAGCAGCCCTTTGGCGGTGCACGTGGTTCTGGTACGAATGATAAGGCTGGTTCAATGATCAATTTGTTGCGTTGGGTTCAGCCTCGTACAATTAAAGAAACATTTGTTCCACCGGTTGATTACCGCTATCCATTTCTGGGATGAGAAACGCATTGATCCTGCTGTTATGGGTAGTCTGGTGTTTACCAACTTTGGCGCAACAGGCACCGCGGGCGCTAATTGTTATTGCGCATCCCGACGATGAAACAGCTTTTGCGGCAACCGTTTATAAAATTACGCATGAGTTACAGGGAACCGTTGATTTATGTGTTGTTACCAATGGTGAAGGCGGCTACAAATACTCGCTGTTAGCTGAACCTATTTACGGATTGAAACTAACAGAAGAAGCTGTAGGCAGACAACATTTACCACGGATTAGAAAGCAGGAGTTGATGCAGGCGGGTAAGATTATTGGCATCAATAATTTCTTTTTTCTGGACCAGAAAGATGCCCACTATAGTACAGATGAGCACGAACCGCTGGATACATCCTGGAATGTACCCCTGGTTCAAAATAGGTTGCGGGAAATAATGGTGAACGGGAAGTACGGGATTGTTTTTTGCCTGCTACCAACAGTTGAAACGCATGGCGGTCATAAAGCGGCCAGTTTAATGGCACTGCGCGTGGCACAATCGTTGCCGGAAGCCAGCCGGCCGGCAGTGTTAGGAGCCGGGGTGTCATCTGAGCGGGATTCCGTTCGGCATTTTACCCAGTTGAAGCAATATGCAGAAACCGCAACTGCGGCAGATACAGCTATGTTTCACTTCAACCGCAATCAAAAGTTTGGATACAAAAATGCGCTTAGTTATCAGATAGTGGTCAATTGGGAAATTGCAGAGCACAAATCACAAGGCACGATGCAACTAGCCATGAATCAGGGAGCGCGGGAAGATTTTTGGTTGTTTCAATGTAGTCCCTCCAATAGGGTTCCTTATTTGAACGAACTGTTTGAACGGTTAGCTACAAGACCCGGAGAGCGCTAGTCAGGAAAACACATTTGCGCTTGCGCTTGTATGGCCGCTTCGCGGGCTTTTTCTGCAAAATCAGCACCGTTGGAGGCATAGATAATCTGGCGGGAAGAATTAATCAGTAAGCCACCCCATGAAGTGGCTGCAGCATGGCAAATAGATGCGATATCACCTCCTTGCGCACCAGCCCCGGGAACCAGCAAAAAGTGCTCTGGCACCAACATTCTTATCTGACGCAAGCCTTCGGGGCGCGTTGCACCGGCAACAAACATCATATTTTCCGTAGAGCCCCAGGAAACAGATTGATTGATTACTTGCTCAAACAACAAGCCATTTGCTGTTCTGAGCATTTGAAAATTAGTTGCGCCTTCATTGGAAGTAAGTGCTAAAACAATGGCCCATTTCTCTTTAAAAGTGAGGAAGGGCTTTATGGAATCTACACCCATGTAGGGTGCTACCGTAATGGCATCAAATGGTAATTGCTGGAAGAAAGCCCTGGCGTACATTTGCGCCGTGTTGCCGATATCGCCGCGCTTCGCATCCGCAATAAGAAAAGCCTGAGACCGGCGTTCATTCAAATACGCCATAGTACGTTCCAATGATTGCCAGCCAGCCAATCCTAGCGCCTCGTAGAAGGCTATATTGGGCTTGTACGCCACGGCCACATCAAGAGTAGCATCAATAATGGCTTTGTTAAATGAAAAAACAGGGTCAGGGTCGCTTTTCAATACATCCGGAATTTTGTTGGGATCAGTGTCCAAACCCACACAAAGCATAGACTTTTTCCGGCGAATAAGGGTTATCAGCGCCTCTCGATTCATTAGGTCAAACTGGTTTCAAACAAGTTGACAGCAACCACTTTCTTAATCTCAGGGACCGCCTGTTTTACGGCGGTTTCGATGCCCGCTTTCATCGTCATAAAACTCTGTGGGCAAGTACTGCAGGTGCCTAAAAGTTTTACCTGTACTTCCATATCATCGGTAATACCAATTACTTCCACATTGCCGCCATCATCCTGAAGGTAAGGCCGCATGGTATCCAGACTTTCCTCTATTTTTTTCAGCAGTAATGCCTTCGATTCCATTCGATAAAAGTAGAAAAGTTAAACGTTCTGCACATAAAAAAAGCAGCCGAAGCTGCTTTCTTAATTTATTGACCCAGGTAGGCTTTAAGCGCTTTACTTCTGGATTGTGTTCTTAACTTGGTAATCGCTTTATCTTTGATCTGCCGGATGCGTTCCCGCGTGATGCCTAAACTATCACCTATATCTTCTAACGTCATTGGGTGTTCAACGCCGATGCCGAAGAATAACTTAATCACTTCGCGTTCACGATCGGTCAAAGATGCCAGCGTGCGCTCAGTTTCTAACTTCAGTGACTCTTTATAATCCAAATCAATATCTGTCTTTTCGGCGTTCGGGTTGTTTAGCACATCGATCAATGCATTAGATTCTCCATCCGTGAATGGAGCATCCATGGAAACGTGACGGGCAGAAATACCCAGTGTAGCTTCCACTTCTTCCACCGTCACTTCCAGCAATTCCGCTAATTCTTCCGGCGTTGGTTCGCGCTGGTATTTTTGCTCTAGATCTGCGAAAGCCTTATTAATCTTGGTTAATGAACCTACCTTATTCAAAGGCAAACGAACCAGACGGCTATGTTCTGCCAATGCCTGAATGATAGACTGACGAATCCACCATACGGCGTACGAGATAAATTTGAAACCACGCGTTTCATCAAATTTTTGAGCAGCCTTTACCAAGCCCAGATTCCCTTCATTAATCAAATCGTTCAATGAAAGAGAGTTGTTCTGATATTGCTTGGCTACCGAAACCACGAAACGCAGGTTGGCGCGGGTTAGTTTTTCTAGTGCAGCATTATCTCCCTGACGAATACGCCGAGCCAAGTCTACTTCTTCTTCAGGAGTTAGAAGGTCTTCTTTACCAATCTCCTGTAAATACTTTTCTATCGACTGACTCTCACGATTCGTGATGGATTTGCTGATCTTTAATTGCCTCATGTATGCTTCTCAGTTTTTAGGATGGGAAAAAACGCCTGCGAAGATAATAAAATTTTACCGCCACAGCACCTCCCATTAGAACGAATTACCTTAGAAAAAGTTGGATTTCGAACGTTTTTTAATGTTAAAAAATGCGATTTAGCCCATTATTACCTGACTTTCTGCAATCGCTGGATTACCCAATCTTTTCTGGCAAAAAGCCGCATTTTAATCCACAAAAATACCCCGGGGAACATCCGCTTGAACCACCACAAACCCCGTGCCTCAAACGGATAAAAAATATGAAATCGGCCTTTACCCGACTGATCTAAAATATGGCTGGCAACTGCTTCTGGCAAAATAGGTGCTTTTTCTACCAGAATTTGTCCGATTCCTGTAGCCGCTTCCGGCCCGCGGTGGTGCTGCATGACGCCACTTCTAAAGAAGGTAGGCATCACCACAGAAACACCAATACCAAATGGAGCCAATTCTGCGTGAATTGTTTCCGAAAATGCAAAAACAGCGGCCTTGGTCACATTGTACATGCCCATGTTAGGCATAGTAGCGAACGCTGCCGCAGAAGAAATAGTGATGATTTGACCGCTACCTTGTTTTTTCATATGCGGAATCGCAAAGTGCGTTCCGTAAATCACCGCCATCTGATTGATGCCGGTAATCCATTCCCAATGTTCCAGAGCATACTCCTCTGTTAAGCCACCATCACCTACGCCGGCATTGTTGATGAGCAAATCAATGCCACCGGTACGGTGAATAAACGCCTCAAAAGCTTCGGCAAAAGCTATTCTATTAGCTACATCAAAAACGAACGAGTAAATCTTTCCGCCTAAGGCTTCAAGTTCTCCAACTGCGTTAGCCAGTGCTTCCGGCCTGATATCGGTGATGCCGATTTGCCAATGATCGGCGGCTAGTTGCCGGGCCAGCGCCAGACCCAACCCTGAGGCAGCACCCGTGATAAATGCCCTCTTTTGGGGATGATTTTTAGATAATAGCAGCATGACCATTTTGTGGAATCAAGTGATTTCCACGTATTCGAATTTAGGATAGCCTTTTTCGCCGTTCTCATTGTAAAACAACAAGACACGGAATTTATAATAACGGCCACCAGACTTCACAATATAATTGAAATTTGGCCGGGAAGAATACTGGTAACCCGCCTCCAGATGTTTCCATTCGTAGCCGATGCCATCCCGAACCGGCTTGAACTTATCTTCCTTCACATCAGCCTTGGTGATTTTGGTGAAATCGGAGGTGGAATCCATGAAATAGGCCTGCGTGCGATATGGGTTAGTAAGTATTCCGGTAACTTTATAGGGAAGATTTTGTGCCGAAAAGTAAATGCTGTATTGGGTGAAAATTAAATCCCAGTTATCTTGAACCGGCTCCAGCGATTGCACTTTTTCTGTGGCGAAGTGGAGATATACCTTATCGCAATAATCTGATTTCTGCACCTTCACCGTATGCTTGTCGCTGCCATCCAGATTGGCGTAAGTGACAATGTATCCATCTGTATAGTCAGAAAATTGGAGTTTTTTATAGCCTAGCGGGTTATCTAGCGTGTCATATCCCATATTTAGCAAGAATACTTCTCCGAGCGAATGTAAATAAGGATCAAACCACTTTCCGATGGCATTGGAATCAGCGACCTCAGAACCGTATTCTACACGCCATTTTGCCGTCAGTGTATCTTCTGCATTCACCTGATCCCAAACTTTAATACCGGTGGTGGCTACCTGCATGAGTCGTGAGCCGTTAACAAAAGCAAGATAACTCCCGTCCTTGGCACTGAAAGCCATGTCCCAATCCATCCGAGAGTGATTTCCGGTAAACGCTCCGGTTTGGAGATTAAAATAAATCTGACGGGCGTAGTTATAGCCCAAAGAGGCCACATAGGTATCGCCATTGTTTACTGGTGGCTTTATATTATATGGCTTTTCTTTAAAGCAAGAAGAAAGCGATACCATCGCTATCAATACTGCGAACAAATGTCGATATGTTTGAGCAGCCGGCATTATTTGGAGAAGTGCAATTGTAGTGAAATAAAAAATGTACGCCCCCAGTTAACGCTGGTTTGATTACCATTGAAATTATGGCCCACGGCCTGAACATTAGAGGCGCTGACATCAGTAATGTTCAACAAATTCTTCCCGCCACAGGTAATCCTAACTCGCTCTTTCCAGAAGTCGCGCGAAAGCGATACATCCAGCATATGAAATGGCTGCCGGATTCCTGCACTGATGCTATTGTTGATGGAATACAACAACTTTTGACCCGTATATTTGTATTGCACATTTACGGCAATTTCTGCCTTTGGTATGGTATAGCCTGCTGATCCAAACGCATCAGCGCTGAATAAACGTGCCTTGTCATTTGCCGCCTTACTGTTTTCTACTTCATACTGGATGTATAAAACGCCGGCAGTAAGACTGACTCTTTGCCAACGATATTCTAAACGGTGTTCACCGCCGTAGGTTCGGTAACTTTTTAAATTAAAATACTGATAGGTAACCGGTGAGGTGTAGGCATTGGTCAATGCCAAATCAATTTTGTTATTGATTAGATTGAAGAAGCCGCTGTTCATCCACTTGATCTGGTGCTTTTTAATGTTGAAAGTAAAATCAACCGATGCCTGCACATTATGACCTTGCTCCGGTTTTAGGTTGGTGTTTCCGTTGATGTCGTGATTACTGTCTTTGAACTGTAAGAATAACTCTTTAAGTGATGGTGAACGGTAGCCTAGTCC
>JAXLUK010000002.1:0-898628 GCA_046329555.1 Chitinophagales bacterium | reverse complement strand
CGCCGTTTTAAGGAACACAAAATTTAATAATATATAAAGTATTGATACTAAAGAAGTTCCGATCAAAATAGACAGCGGAATCGTTCTTTTTGGCTGATCGACCTCTCCGGCTATGTAGCTGGAAGCATTCCAACCAGAGTATGCAAAAGATACGTAAACTAAGGAAATGGCGAAAGCGGGTGAGGTAATGGAGGCCATAGTTTGAGGTGTAGGCAGAAATTGAATGCCCGGTTGTGTCAGCGCAGTAAGTCCAAATCCGATAAAAATTAAAATCAGGATTACTTTTAAGGAGGTGGCTACCGTTTGGAAGCCGCCTCCCACTTCATAACTGATGCTCTGCACGGCGGTGATCAGTATAATAACGATGGCACCGGTTAGCTGTGGTGAGATTCCGGGAATGACTTTGTTAAGATAGCTGCCCAAGGCCCAGGAGGCTGCAGCTATGGGCGCCGCAAAGCCGATGGTGGCCGATACCCAGCCCGAAAGAAAGCCTACGGCCGGATGGTAGATTTCGGAAAGGAAGTTGTATTCGCCGCCAGAGCGAGGCATGGCGGCGCCCAATTCGCTATAACAAAACGAGCCGAGGAGGGCTATAACACCGCCTACCAGCCAAAGAAGAATGATGGCGGCATAATCCGGTATTCCCGGAAGCTGAAACCCAAGGCTGGTGAATACACCGGTGCCAATCATGTTGGCGATAACTACGGATAGGGCCGTAGAGAAGTTAATTTTCCTTTGCATGCGGCGAAAGTAGAGGTTTTGAGGTGTTGTTGACGGTTTTCCTTGTGAATTGAAGTTTTGAATGGATAAATGCAGCAATTTTTTGCGGAAAGGTGCCCTATATCGTTGCGATTCGCTTTCCCAATACGATGCCGTGAGAAGTGTAGGCTTTTGCAATGTAAAAAGGAGCAACGTGCTTTTCAGAGCGCTGGGAAGGTCGTACAATGATGAAACACGGGATGAATCTGCAGGGTGGGAATCGTCCGTTCCACGTGGAACGGACGCAAGCTACAGAAAACCAGCTGTTTATTGCCGGTGCGGAAATGAAAAGGGTGAAATTACCCTATACATGGCAGCAAGTAGATTCGTGGAATCGTACCAGAAACTCGTATGTGATCTTTTCTAACGCCGGGATGATTTAAATGGTATTCTATTGTGGTTGTTGATGGGATTTAAGGGTCGAAAGGAAAATAGGGCTGCTTGAAGTGATGTTAGGTACATAAGAGGTGTTCGGACGACGTAAAAACGTCTTTTAGGCAACTTGAAGCGGTTTTTGGATGTTTAAAGAGGTACGGCACAGCATTAAAGAATCGTTCTAAAACGAATAAGCAATGACTTAGTGACTGTTATCAGGTGAGACACCTTGGTTATACTTAAGCAATGAACTGTACGGATTCTTCTTGCTGTCTATTCAAGAATGGGTAGAATACAGGCGGCATTAGTGGATTTCAGGATGGATAAGAAGCGGAAGGGATTAAGCATTTGAATAGGCTCAATTTGGTGTTGGCCGCATTGAAAAAGTCGATTTATAATTGGGATATTTATAAAGGCCTTTAGCAGTAGTAAGCCGTGATCTTTACCAATGGCTGATTACGCCCGCTTCCGCTGTTTTTCGTTTAATCGCCATCAGAAGCATCGCGGACGATAATATCGAAGGATATTGGCTACATAGCCTGTTTAAGGGCGTTAGTTATAGTTAAGCGAGAATTTGTGGCCAGGTTAGAGAAAAACATGTGACGCTCTGGTCATGCAGCTAAGGGCCTTTACCTAATCGCTCAGCCTGCCCTTCTTTCTGAAGGTCGCATTCGTACAATTGAGATCCTTTTACACGAAAGCGCAACCAATGCCGGGCGTAAACCGTGAAACGCAAAAGCGCTATTTTTGGTTCCACGTGGAACGAAAGCCGACAATAAACACCAGATGTGGATTCAAATTCATTGAAAATCAGTCAAACAAAGCGTTCTCCCCGCTATTCACATCCCGCTATTCACCGCCTGTGCATAGGAAATGCCTCGCCCTCTAGGTGAAGCGCAATTTGCCCGTCTACAACAGCGAACTTTACCCTATTTTTGCCCCGTGTTCCCGGATTATGATGTGATTGTAGTAGGCGCCGGCCATGCCGGGTGCGAAGCTGCCGTGGCAGCCGCTAACCGCGGCTCCAAAGTGCTTTTAATCACTATGAACATGCAAACCATCGCCCAAATGAGCTGCAATCCGGCCATGGGGGGTATCGCAAAAGGACAAATCGTTCGCGAAATAGATGCCATGGGCGGCTATTCGGGCGTGGTGAGCGATAAAAGCATGATCCAATTCCGCATGCTCAATCGCTCTAAAGGACCGGCCATGTGGAGCCCGAGAACGCAAAACGACCGCATGCTGTTCGCTGCGCTGTGGCGTACCATGCTGGAACAAACGCCTAACATCGATTTTTGGCAGGATATGGTACGCGGACTAATTGTGAAAGATGGTCGCGCCTGCGGCGTGGTAACGGGTCTGGGTACCGAAATTAAAGCCAGAGCAGTAGTGCTCACCAATGGCACCTTCCTGAACGGACTCATCCACATCGGCGAAAAGCAATTTGGCGGCGGCCGCGCCGGCGAAAAAGCTGCCACAGGCATCACCGAACAACTGATTGAGCTGGGATTTGAATATGGAAGAATGAAAACGGGTACGCCGCCCCGGGTAGATGGCCGAAGCCTTAACTACGCCAGAATGGAAGAACAATGGGGCGATGAACAACCAGAAGGATTTTCCTACCTGCCCGGAACCATTCCTGATTTATCCAAAGGAAAAGCCGGCATAGGTCGTTGCTGCTGGATCACCCACACCAATCAGGCCGTCCATAATGAACTGCGCAAAGGCTTTGATCAGTCGCCCATGTTCGCCGGAAGAATCAAAGGGTTGGGACCGCGCTACTGCCCCTCAGTAGAAGATAAAATCGACCGCTTCGCCGATAAAGAATCGCACCAGATTTTTGTAGAACCGGAAGGCTGGGATACAGTGGAAATTTATGTCAATGGCTTCTCTACCTCCTTGCCCGAAGAAGTGCAATACAACGCCCTGCGCCTGGTACCGGGCTTTGAAAACGTGCGCTTCTTCCGCCCGGGCTATGCCATCGAATACGATTACTTCCCGCCAACACAACTGAGCCATACCCTGGAAACCAAGCTGGTAAAAGGACTCTTTTTCGCCGGCCAAATCAACGGCACTACCGGCTACGAAGAAGCCGCCTGCCAGGGCCTCATGGCCGGCATCAATGCCCATGCTACGGCTCGGGAACTCGAACCCTTTGTGCTGGGTAGAAATGAAGCCTACATCGGCGTATTAATTGACGACCTCATCAATAAAGGCACCGAAGAACCGTACCGGATGTTTACCAGTCGCGCCGAATATCGCATTCTGCTGCGACAGGATAATGCCGATTTGCGCCTCACGCCGCTGGCCGAAAAGCTAGGATTGGCCTCAGCCGAACGCCTGGATCTGGTGCAACAAAAGCGCGCCGCCATTGCCGAAATCGCCCAATTTGTAAAAGAGTACAGCGTGGCTCCCGAAGAGATTAGCGCCCAGCTGCTCAGCGCCGGAAGCGCCGAAATGCGCCAGAAAATAAAACTCGATAAAGTGCTTGCGCGCCCGCATATCAGCCTCAGTCTGCTGGCAGAAGGCATCGCCCCGCTTCGGGAACTCCTAAGCCGCTACCCAAAATCATTCATAGAATCGGCAGAAATTGAGTTGAAATATGAAGGCTATATCCAAAAAGAAGTGGAAATGGCCAACAAAATGCAGCAACTGGAAGACATCCGCCTCAACACCGTATTCGACTATTCACAACTGAAATCGCTGTCGATGGAAGCGCGGCAAAAATTGCAAAAAATCCAACCCGCCACACTCGGACAAGCCCGCCGCATTAGCGGCGTTTCTCCGGCCGATGTGGCCGTGCTAATGGTGCACATGGGCCGATGAAAAATTATTTCCAACCTCTTTTGGCCATCTCAGTCATCGCCATGATTGCCGGCTGCGCCAACATCCAGGCGCCAACCGGCGGCCCGCGCGATACAGATCCCCCAAAAATCAAATGGGCCAAACCGGCCAATAAATCGCTCTATTTTCAGCAACGCAAAATCCAGTTGCGGTTTAATGAATACATCCAAACCACCATCAACCCGCAGGAAATCGTCATCTCACCGCCGCAAAATAAACCGCCCAGGGTGTACGCAGAAGGTAAAAGTGTTTATCTTAAACTGGATGATGACCTGAAACCGAATACCACCTACACCATCAATTTCGGAGAAAGCATCAAGGATAATAACGAAGCCAATCCACTTAAAAATCTCACCTACGTCTTCAGTACCGGCGCCGTGCTCGACTCTGCCCGCGCCCACGGAACCATTACCGATGCCCAAAAACTCACGCCCGTAGATAATGTGGTGGTGGCCCTTTATCCGGCTGATTCTGCCAATACCATCAAAACCGCCAAGCCGTACTACTTCGCTCAAACAGAAAAAGACGGCACCTTCAAACTGGAAAATATCAAGCCCGGAAAATATCAGGCGTTCGGACTCATCGACCAAAATCTTAATTACATCTATGATCAGCCCAACGAGCAAGTGGGCTTTTCTAGCCAGCTGTTCGAAATTGGCGATACCCTCAATCCGGAAATTAACTTTTTAATGTTCCACGAGGACGAAAAACGGCCGCGCATCACCGAAGCCACGGCGCTCTTTCCCGGTTGCATCCGGTTGGCCTTTTCCGGGCCTGTTACCACCTTCCGGCTGGATGCCGATATTCTGGATACGGCCGACCGCGCCTATGCCAATGCTACAAAGGACACGATAACGTATTGGTATACAAAACGTTATGCCAACAAAACCACCCTCTTTACCGTGCTTAACGACAGTCTGCGCGATACCACCAGAATCGATTTACCCGCAATTGCCACTGATTCGCTCAGGAAAAACAAATCGTTTCTTTGGAAGTTTGAAAATCAACCAGTTAAGGGAACAAGCGACACGGCTACCACGCCGCCGCCGCCATTGCAAAGCCCGTTTAAACCGGTTAAAATGATTTTTCAGGTACCGTTGCGCGGAATAGTTCCCGGAAAAACGGTTCAGGTGGTGCAAGATTCGGCTAAAAAAAGCGACAGTGCGCTACTACTCTGGCAACCCGCGGCGCCGCGCGAGCTGGAGGTCAAATTTCCGTTTCAGGAAAAGCACCTGTACACCATCATCCTGCCCGATTCGTCGGTCATGGATTATTCCGGAAGGCCAAATTCGGCCATGAATTATGTGATGCAAACCGAGCCTAAAGAAAATTTTGGCACTATTTTATTGTCGGTAAAATTTGATCATCCCGAGCGGCATTATATTTTCAAAATTCTTTCCGGAAATAATGAGCCCGTAGCCACATTTTATTACACCGGAAATACCACACAAAAAATAAAAATTCCCAATGTGCATGCCGGCAGTTACAAATTGCAGGCCATAGAAGACGATAATAAAAATGGCGAGTGGGACAGCGGTAATGTAGACGCCCGCCGTCAACCCGAGCGAATTATTAATTTTAAGGAAACCTATGAATTAAAAGGAAATTGGGAATTGGAAATTGACGTGAAATTATAGGGTAAAATAATTCCTGGAATTAATTTTAATTCAAGGAAAACAACCGCCGCAGAATCTGTGAAAAGGGGGATTAGTTTAAATGCGGCAATGCATAAATTTTTTTTGATGGCGGCCGCCGCTCGCGGCATCGTACCTCGCCGCGTGTGCGGCGCCGGGTGCTCCACTCCCAAGGTTTTTTGGGCGGCGCCGGGGTTCCACCCACTCAACAGCACGCAGCAATTAGCAGCCCACCACCTTCACCTCCGGCGCCGCCCAAAAAACGCTTTCCGTTTCGCCCCCTGCCGCAGAGGGGAAAAGAGCGCGATGGAAATTTGAAAAAACGGTAGGCTTCCCAAAACAACAAGAGAAAATAGTTGCAAAAGGTAGCGGAATTCGCAGCCTTTTGCAAAAAATTACTTTTTTGGAAAATAGCAGAAGCGCCTTAATCAGAATATAGGGATCGGCCTTGCAGCTTGGTAAAGCATCCGGCAACCTCGTCGAATTTTCTAACGCTCCTTGACCAAATCAGTGAAATGCTACCCCAACGTCGACCACCCAAATAAGATTCGATCAAACAATCAAATGCTATCTTGGGTTAAGAAAACCGCACAAAACGCTATGTTTTGTTGTATCCGCTTATGCAATTAGGCAATGCGTTTAACGGCAGTGTTTGCCACATGTGATTGTGCTGACATCAAGCGGCATTCTGTTTGTAAAGATGTTCTTGAAATCCAATAAACAGCTTGCTGATATTGGCCACGTCGCCCAAAATTTCTTTTGCGTCTTCCAATGATTGATACTTGTTTGTCAGCAAGACGGGTAGTTTGTCCTGATCTAGTTCGTCCACACCACTTTCAATATATTTACTCAAAACGAAAGCGATAAACTCTTTTTGTTTGTCGTTGAGCAAGGCAAAAATGGTCGCTTCGGCAGCTTTGGCTCTGGCCTCCCTGGTCATGGCAATGTGGTCCCCATTGAAAACATACTCCAATACATCATACAAATCACTTTTTTCCATATCAACTAACTTCTGCAAAGTCAGTAGATCATCTTTAGGGAAACCGGCCGTTTCTAAATTATCTAATAAGGTTTTTCGGGTTAGTGGATTGCTCCAAATTTTCCGCAGCTCTTCTTGGTCCTTAAATTGATTTGGTAATTCACCAAAAAGATTATTCATGAATTCAACTTCAGTAATCGGTCGCCCGTCAGCGCTCCAAAACGAAGTGGAAGCCATGAATTGTATTTCTCGTTCTTTACCTTTTCCTAGTTTGATTTTGATTTTCTGCTTCCGTTCTGTTTCCGTCTGATCTTTTGGTGCTTTGCGCTTATATTTGTCTCTCGATTCATTCGTTGTATTGGACTCTTCTTCTAATGGTGCGCCGTCCCATTCGGGGTCTGAAAAGTGTTTGTAAGCATCTACAAAATCATAAATGGTAAAAAACGCTTTGCCATCAAATACTCGCGTTCCGCGACCAACAATTTGCTTAAACTCAATCATTGAGTTTACCGGACGAAGCAAAACAATGTTCCTAATGTTTCTTGCATCCACACCAGTAGAGAGTTTTTGCGACGTGGTCAAAATGGTTGGTATCGTCTTTTCGTTGTCCTGAAATTCTCGCAGCAGCCTTTCGCCTTCTTCTCCGTCATTAGCCGTAACCCGAACACAATAGAACGGGTCTTTGTTTTGCGCATGTTGGTTGACCAAATCCCGAATTAATGCTGCATGTCCTTGATTGGCGCAAAAGATGATAGCCTTTTCGTTCGGATTGGCTTGATCTAAATAAATCTTAACCCGCTTGGCTTCCCGTTCTACAATTTCAATGGTCCGGTTAAAGTCTTTTTCTTCATATAATCTCCCCTCATCCACCTCTCCTTCTACTATCGTGTCATCAGGAGTATATCGGTAATCGTCTAACGTGGTTTTGATGCGTTTAACTTTAAACGGCGTTAAGAAACCATCATTGATGCCTTCTTTCAGTGAATAGATGTAAACGGGCTCGCCAAAATATTTGTACGTGTCTACATTGTCTTTTCGTTTGGGCGTGGCGGTTAAACCCAATTGCACGGCTGGACTGAAATATTCTAAAATACTTCGCCAATTGCTTTCGTCATTGGCGCCGCCACGATGGCATTCGTCGATGATGATTAAATCGAAATAGTCTTTTGGATATTCGCCAAAATTAGGCGCTTCTCCCGTCATGAAGGTTTGAAATATGGTAAAGAAGATATTTCCATTTGTTGGAACGCGTACGGGATTTTTGTTTTTATCAGTAAGAAAAGTATTGTACTTAATTTTCTGGCCACCTTCGTTCAAATCTTTAATTGCTTTTGGACTTATTCTTACCAATGCATCTTCTTTAAAAGCGGCGTACTTTGTAAACTCTCCATAAGCCTGGTCGGATAAAATATTTCTGTCGGCCAGAAAAAGTATTCTGGGTCTTCTTGTTCCGTCCCATTTAATATTCCATCTGGTTTGAAACAATTTCCAGGCGATATGAAAAGCAATAGTTGTCTTTCCTGTGCCTGTTGCTAACGTAAGAAGGATTCTGTCCTTCTTTTTGACGATAGCTTCCATTACTGCATTAACCGCACATTCTTGATAATATCTTGGGGGCTTTGTTTTGTTAATGTCTTCAAACGGAACGTTGGCGAACTTTTCTCTCCAATCGTTTTGCTGGGCAAAGGTTTTGTTCCAAAGTTCATCCGGACTTAGAAATTCTGATACCAGGCCTTCTTTGCCAGTTTTCATACAGATTTGGTAAATGGCTTTGCCGTTGGTGCTGTAAGTGGTTTCCAGCTGCAATTTCGCGGCATACTTCTTGGCCTGCATCACGCCTTCGCCCACATCGAACTCATCTCGTTTGGCTTCTATCACAGCCAGCTTGATGCCTTTGTACTCCAACACATAATCGGCAGCTTCCCCTTTTCCCCGGCCGCCACCTGTTTGAATTTTGCCGTCGGTGATCTTGTATTCACGAAGGACTTTAGATCCTGCTACAACGCCCCAGCCGCACGCCTTCAGCTTTGGGTCAATAAGTTCTGCTCTTGTTTCTGCTTCGTTCATAAGTTTTCTTTTTTACCTCCGGACAGCGATACCTCCACCCTTTCGGGGCTTGTTTGCGATAGGCGGCCCTTATCGATAGCAACTATCGCCCCTTCGGGGCTGTATGATGGAAGCCCTGAAAGGGCGACATCGCTTAACTCAGGGCGCAGCCCTGTACATCGGCCGCGCTGTGCAAAGTAAGCCCTGAAAGGGCGAAATATGACGGCTATCCTATTCATAAAAAATCGGCTAATCCCAAACATACTTCTCGTCATATGCAACGTTATACTTTTTAAGAAAAGCACGATACTCTGTTTGAAACGTTTTCCTGGTGTGATGTTCGTGTTGATTGGCGATGTAGGTAATCACCCGATCTACATCGGCAGGATTAACCGAGAACGCACCGTAGCCATCCTGCCAATAAAAGTTTTCGTAGGCTTTTCCCTTGGTTTTAATCCATTTCGAGGAGTGTGATTTTAGCTCTTCCATCAATTTCATCAGGGCGATCTTTTTGGATAGCATGCATAGGATATGAATATGGTCGGTGTAGCCGCCAACTTTAATGACGGTGCATTCGAGCTTATTACAGATGCCGCCCAGATATGCGTGTAATTCTGCTTCTACGGGCGGGTATATCCGCGGCTCCCGGTGCTTGGTGCTGAATACGAGATGTACATAGTTTTTTACGAGTGATTGTCCCATAGGTTTAGTATTACGCCCCTTCGGTGATATATGTCGCCCCTTCGGGGCTTGTTTGCGACGGGCGGCGTCTATCGCTAACAGATGTCGCCCCTTCGGGGCTGTATGATGGAAGCCCTGAAAGGGCGACATCGCTTAACTCAGGGCGTAGCCCTGTGCATTGGCCGCGCCGGGCGATGTAAGCCCTGAAAGGGCGAAATAGAAAGGCTTGCATATAACAAGGGGAAGAGAGCTGCTTAACGCTAGCAGATGTCGCCCCTTCGGGGCTTGTTTGCGACGGGAGGCGTCTATCGCTAACAGATGTCGCCCCTTCGGGGCTTGTTTTCGACGGGAGGCGTCTATCGCTAACAGATGCCGCCCCTTCGGGGCTTGTTTGCGACAGGAGGCGTCTATCGCTAACAGATGTCGCCCCTCCGGGGCTTGTTTGCGACGGGCGGCGTCTATCGCTAACAGATGTCGCCCCTTCGGGGCTTGTTTTCGACGGGCGGCGTCTATCGCTGGCATATTTCGCCCCTTCGGGGCTGTATGATGGAAGCCCTGAAAGGGTGGCATGGCTTAACTCAGGCCGTAGCCCTATGCGTTGGCCGCGCCATGCGCCCCAGCACGCTTTGGCGTGGGCGCTCTTTGCGCCTAACATGATGCGGTAGTAAGCTTTCATACGCTTATTGCTTTTTCCGTTTTTAATTCCCCGGCAAACGCCTTTTGCAAAATGGATTTTTTCAGCTCTTCCAAATCATCTATTTTCTTTTGATACACCGCTTCCAACTTTTGCGTTTCGGCGCGCAGGGCATCTAATTGCCGGACGATGGTTTGTTGTTCGGTTTTAGATTTTGGAAAAGAGATTGTCAGATTTTCCCATTTCGATTTATTGATAATTGGCAAAGTTGCCTGTGCTCCTTTTCCTTCCAATAATACTTTTTCTTGAAACGCTTTTGAGGTCATTGCATAGTAAATGAATTTCGGCTCAAATTCTTTCTTTACCGTCAAGGAGTTTATTTGTTGATTACAAGAAACTTCTCGTTCTGCAAATCCAACTTTACCGATAGTTGCACCTATACAAACCATAAGTATTGAGCCACTTTCAATTTTTCTACCCTTTTTCAATCCAATTTCGCTCAATCCTTCATTGTCATAGCGAATATCTCCAAGGCCTAAATAATCAACATCTGCTGGTTTTATAAATGGAATGAAATCACCATAATTTTCTCTTTCGGCTGTTTTCGGTGTTGTGCCTGTTTGAGCATTTCCAATTTCAGTTACTTTCCTCTCGTCCCAACCATCACCCTTGTTCTCAAACACCCCCTGCAAATAGCTTTCAAACAATTCTTTGGCGTTTTTGAGGTTTTGTTCGGCATTGGCTTTTGCCTTGGCTATGGCGGCAAAGGCTTCATCTAATATGGAAACGATACGTTTTTGTTCGGGGAGTGGGGGAGTTGGAACTTCTACGGAACTAACCAACGCAATATTCAAATTTCTCACTGTTGAACCAGCTGCCAAATAATCGAATTGCTTAAAAACATACGGAGAAGAAAGCAAGTAGTATAAAAACTCCGTGTCGAATATCTTTTGACCATTCTCTTTTAACACTAACCAACCATCGTGAATGCAACCGGATGTTTTCATTATATATGGCCTGCCAAAACTCATTGAATTTGATAAAATAAAATCACCTTCTCTTACCATTCTTGTTTTATGCAGTCCTTCTGTGGTTATCTTTTCCTTTGTTTCAAAAATGTACTTATCAGAAGCTGTAGCGTCTGAAATTTTTATCCAATTGAGTCCCTCAGGGGAATTGGTTAAATACTTGTCAATAGGACGTGGAGAGCCACCCCTTTCAATAGTCAAGACATCACCCAATTTCTTTTTTATCCACGTCATATCAATTCCAAAATTGAGTTAAGAATTTCCGCGCTTTCTTCATCCAACGCCTTCATTTCTTCCAAAATTTCTTGCGGTTGGCGTAGTGTCACCTCTTCTTTTTTATTCGGGTTTTTTACGCTTAAATCAAAAGTGTTTTGGTCAATGTCTCTTACCTTAACCGTCCAGGAGTTTTCGCTATCGGCAAAGGTTTTTTGCAGTTCCACAAATTCTGCCAAATCATTTTCATTGAGTGGATTGGTCTTGCCCAGGTTGCGGTTAAGATTCAACTGGTAATACCAAACATTTTGCGTAGGCTTTCCTTTTTCAAAAAACAGTACCACGGTTTTTACGCCGGCACCGGTAAATGTACCTCCGGGCAAATCTAACACCGTATGCAGGTTGCAGCTTTCCAACAGGGTTTTGCGTAGAGCCACGGTGGCGTTATCGGTATTGCTCAAGAAGGTGTTTTTAATCACCACTCCCGCCTTGCCACCTGCTTTCATAATTTTAATGAAGTGCTGCAAAAAGAGCGAAGCGGTTTCGCCCGTTTTTATAGGGAAATTTTGTTGCACTTCAGCGCGCTCCTTGCCACCAAATGGCGGATTGGCGAGCACCACATGAAAACGGTCTTTTTCCTGAATATCGGAAAGGTTTTCGGCAAGTGTGTTGGTGTGTATGATGTTGGGCGCTTCTACACCGTGTAAAATCATATTCATCACCCCCAGGATGTACGCCAGTGATTTTTTTTCCTTGCCGTAGAACGTCTTCTTTTGCAGGATTTCGGTTTCCCTGGCGGAAAGCGATTTCTGTGATTTTAAATAATTAAATGCTTCGCACAAGAAGCCCGCAGAACCGCACGCACCATCATAAATTTTATCGCCAATTTTTGGGGCAACAACTTTTACAATAGTGGTGATGAGCGGACGAGGCGTATAGTATTCGCCGCCGTTTCGTCCGGCATTGCCCATGTTTTTGATTTTGTCTTCATACAGGTGGCTCATTTCATGTTTCTCGGCATGCGTGCGGAAACGCAATTGGTCGATGAGGTTGATGACTTCCCGGAGGTTGTAACCGCTTTGAATGCGGTTTTTCAGCTCGCTGAAAATTTCGCCGATTTTGTATTCAATGGTGTCGGCGCTTTCGGCGCTTTGCTTAAACTGTTTGAGGTAGTTAAAAAGTTTGCCGTTCACATAGTCGGTAAGGTCATCACCCGTCAAGGCGTTGTGGTGGTCTAGTTTTCCGTCCTTGCCCCTGGGAGCGGCCCAGGTTGTCCACTGATACGCTTTTTCAATGATAGGCGTATAGGTTTTGCCGGTTAGTTCGGCGGCTATAGCGCGATCTTTTTCCAGATCGTCGAGATATTTGAGGAATAAAATCCAGGAGGTTTGCTCTACATAATCCAGTTCGCTGCCGCATCCGGCATCTTTGTGAAGAATATCATCAATATTTTTAAACGTTTGCTCGAACATGATGCATTGCTGTTTTCGTGAATCGGTAAATTTATCATTCTTGGCGTTGAACCGGTAGTGATGGGGAGATAAAAGACGCTAGTTAACCGTATCGCTTTATTTTTTCTTCTACAAGTTTTAAGGCCAAAACGTTATCTTTTTGTTTCAGAATATGGTTCACGGTAAAGCCACCAAAACATTCATAAGTAGAAATTCGTATCACGGGAATATCGGTGATTTTGGCGCTTAAATCTTTTAGAAAATCATAATACGCCCGCTGCCTCCACCGGGAACTTCCATTGTTTTTTAACGACCCATTCGGCTCGCCTGGTAAAAACATTTTCTCTGAAGCGTTATTTTTCCAATATCCGCCAAAGCTGGCCGATTTTAAACACTCAGGTTCTCGATCAGCACACCATGACCGATAATCTTTTACAGAAAAGGAAGGATTGTTATCGTACAATTTGGATTGCAGTGTTAGTAAACGATATCTGTTAAAATGCCTTTCCTCGTCGAGTTCAATAATGAAATCCCTTGTTGCGATATCCCATGGGCCATATCGGATAGGAACCTCCGTTAATTGGCCTCCAAGTTTTTTGTATATATCCCTGGCTTCATCCAGCAGAACGGAATGATGCAGATCTTGAAACGAAACCTTTCCGTGATTTCCCCGTGGGAATTTTTGCTGAACAAGGTGTTTTAGAAAATCTTGTTTTGATGGCATTATGTAAAACAGTTTAAGGACGGATTATGGCCACCTCCCAAATATACACAAACCCATTCCGCCTTGGTCATTTTAGACGTTTAGCGGTTGCTAATAATTCCAAACGCCCCTTCCCCTCCGCGCAAGGTGGCGAAGTGAAAATCCTTTTTTGTAGCAGCAGCCGAGGGGCTTAGACTTACGATATTGGGACAGTGGTTATTTTGGGGTTAATGGTGCTGGAAATATCGTAAGTCTGCCCCTGCTGCTGCAAAAAAGATTGCAACGGAGCAACCGGCCGCGAGCCCTCCGCCCTTTGCCTAAAACGCGGGGCGAGCGGTGCGCCCAAATTTATCCTAACTGCTTTCCCGCCGGCCTTCGGCGCTTCAGCATTTCTTTTACTTTCGCGAACCTGTAGCGCTTTTTGTACGTATAACAATTTGCGGTGGATTTTCGCCGTTCTAATCGATAAAACCCAAAGTACTTTAGACTCGGCAAAAAGTCTATCGTGATGAAAACAATGATCGGATCGCTGTTGCTCTTAACATGTCTCATCGGCCGGGCGCAAACCATGCCCGAGGGCTGGGCCTATATCGAGAAATACCGCGATGTGGCCATTACCGAAATGAACCGCTCGGGCGTGCCGGCCAGTATCACTCTGGCTCAGGGCCTGCACGAATCGGCCTTTGGTAAATCGCCCCTGGCCACTAATGCCAATAATCACTTCGGTATCAAATGCCATAACGAATGGAGCGGCGACCGCTATCATCACGACGATGATGCGCCGCAAGAATGTTTTCGCGTGTATAAAAGCGCCGAAGAATCGTTTGCCGACCATTCCGATTTCCTAAAAACACGTAAACATTACGCCAAACTGTTTACGCTGAATATTACCGACTACCGGGGCTGGGCGCGCGGACTAAAAGCCGCGGGCTATGCTACCAACCCCAAATACCCGGAAATTATCATCAAGCTGATTGAAGATTACCAACTCAGCAATCTCGATAAACTGTACAACCTGCCCGAACAACCAGCCGCTCCGGCTGTGGCGCAAGCCCCCGCCTCAGCAAAACCGGTTGCGCCCTCGCGCGTCAACATCACGCCGGCTAAAGTAGTGACCATAGACGAGCTGATTCAATCGTCGCCGCAATGGACGCCCGATATGCCGATGGTGGAACGCCGCGTGAACGGACTGAAAGCGGTGGTGTACAAAGAAGGCATGAAGGCGCAGGATATCGCTTCGCGCTACAAAATTTCTTTAGATCAGTTGTTTGCCTACAACGATTTGAAACCGGGTATGCCGTTTACGCCTAATCTGCCGGTGTACGTTGAAGAGAAAAAAACGGAATGTCCTTCTTACCAGTACGAAGTGGCCGAGGGCGAAACCATGCATGCGGTTTCTCAGAAATTTGGCATCAAGCTGTCGGAGCTGTGCAAGCGCAATAATATCACCATGAATTGCGAGCCGCTTCCGGGAGAAGTGGTGGTGCTGCGCGGCTCACGCGAGGTGCCGATGCGCTTTAAGGTGCGCGCGCAAGCTTCCGATACCAAGGCCGAAGCGCCGGCTACGCATCGCGTGGGCGAGGAGGAGACGCTGTTTTCTATCTCTCAGCGCTACAACATGGACGTAGATAGCTTGAAGCGCATCAACAATCTGACGACAAACGATATTCAAATCGGTCAGACCCTGGTGGTGGAGGGGGAGTAATTACTCCGCATACAACAAATATTTGCGGCGCAACTGCCCGTATTTTTCCAAATCTTTTTTCCAGCTATTGCGGATATCCCGGGCTGAAACGCCCGCCACTACTTGCTTTCGCAATTGATCGGTGCCGGCCAGTTTGTCAAAAAAATGATTGGGTAGAAAAAGAGAAGTTGCTCTATCTCCCAGCGCTACAAGATGGATATTGATAGCCTGAAGCGCATCAACAATCTGACCACAAACGATATTCAGATTGGTCAGACGCTAGTGGTAGAAGGGGAGTAATTCCTCCGCATACAACAAATACTTGCGGCGCAACTGCCCGTATTTTTCCAAATCTTTTTTCCAGCTATTGCGGATATCCCGGGCTGAAACGCCCGCCACCACTTGCTTTCGCAATAGATCGGTGCCGGCCAGTTTGTCAAAAAAATGATTGAGTAGAAAAAGAGAAGTTGCTCAATTTCCCAGCGCTACAACATGGGTATCGAGCCTGAAACGCATCAACAACCTTACCTCTAACGATATTCAGATTGGCCAGACGCTAGTGGTAGAGGGGGAGCAATTACTCCACATACAACAAATACTTCCGGCGCAACAGCCCATATTTTTCCAAATCTTTTTTCCAGCTATTGCGGATTTCCTGCGCTGAAACGCCCGCCAATACTTGCTTTCGCAATTGATCGGTGCCGGCCAGTTTGTCAAAAAAATGATTGGGTAGAAAAAAACTGTCTTTCTTCCCAAAAGCCGCATAACACTGCAACAGAATCTCCAGATTTAATTGTCGCGGCCGCGCTGAAGCTACTTTCTGACGCAAATCAAAACCATAGCACCTCCTGTTTTTAAACGGCGGATCCACGGCGCCGGGTTTCGACGTTGGCGTGAAGGTGAAAGGACTATCTACCGTCATCACAGGCGAGCCCACCGCCTGAAACGGAAAATCGGTGCCGCGGGCCACACTCACATTCGTCCCCTCAAAAAAACAAAGCGACGGATACCATTCCACCGCCCGGCCATTGCGCAAATTGGGCGAGGGCGGCACCGGCAGCCAGTAGCGCTTGCGGTGGGTGTAATTTTTGCAGCAGATCGTAGTGAGTTGCAGCGAAGCTGCGCCGGCAATCCATCCCTCACCCCGCGCCATGGTAGCGTATTCCGCCAGCGTAAGACCATGTACTACCGGCACCGGCGCCACGCCCACAAACGAGCGGAAGGCTGTGTCTAACATCGGACCGTCAAAATAATCGCCATTCGGATTGGGCCGGTCGAGCACCATGAGCGGCAACTGGTTGTCGGCGCAGGCTTGCAGCACATAATGCAGCGTAGAAAGGAAGGTGTAAAAGCGGCAGCCCACATCCTGAATATCAAAAACCAGTATATCGATGCCGCGAAGATCATCGGCTGATGGCTGTTGTTTTTTTCCGTATAACGAAACAATAGGGATGCCGGTTTTTTTATCGGTGCCATCGGCAATGTGCGCGCCTGCATCGGCCGTGCCGCGGAAGCCATGCTCGGGCGCGAAAATGCGCACCACGTTGATGCCGGCGCGCTGCAGCGAATCAACCAGATGCACCCGGCCAATGGTAGCGGTTTGGTTCACCAGCAGCGCCACCTTCTTATTTTTCAGCAACGGAAAATACAGTTCGGTGCGGTGCGCTGCCGGCTGAATTTGCGCCCCAAGCAGCAGTTGCCACAGCGCAAAAAGAAGTAAAAGACCGTGCTTCATTTAGATAATGCCGTTTTCATACGCCCATTTAATAAGACCAACCACCGAGGCCGTTCCCGTTTTGCGATAAATATTTTTTCGGTGCGTTTCCACCGTGCGTTCGCTGATGAAAAGCGTTTGGCCAATTTGCGCATTCGAGCGCTCCTGCGACAGCAATTTTAGGATTTCAATTTCGCGCGAGGTAAGCGAAACGCGTTGTTGTTCTACCGCCTGTTGTTGGTTATGGTGCAAGGTGCGCATCATTTCTGCGGCAACTTCCTGACTATAAAACACCCCGCCCGCCATCACTTGTTCCAGGGCCTGCAGCAGTTCGGTATTGCTGGCGTTTTTGTAGATGTAGCCCTTCACGCCTGCGTCCAGCATTTTTTGGATGTGCGCACTATCGCCAAACATCGAAAGGGCAATCACCTTTACCGCCGGAAACTGCTGTTGCACCGCATGCGCCAGGGCCACGCCATCCATTTCCGGCATGCTGATATCGGTAAGCAGCACATCAATAGGGTGTTGGTGCAGTTGTTCCAGCGCCTGCTTTCCGTTGCGGGCCTGAGCCACCACTGCGATATGCGGGGCGCGTTCCAGCAAGGCGCGCAGGCCATCCAGCATCATCTGGTGGTCGTCGGCAATCAGTACGCGTATAGGCATGGGGCGAAGGTAGGGGAAATTGCAGTAGTAATAGCGGGTTCGGTGTTGTTGAGGAGATTAACATTGAGGTTAAGCAAATGGCGATTTAATTTTTTTGGGCGGCCGCCGCGCCGCCTGCTGATGCTCCGCTTTCATGCAGGCACGGCAGTCCACCGAGGCACGCAGGCGGAGCCTGTCCGCCGAGGTACGCAGGCGGATGCGGCGCCGGGTGCTACGCTTGTAGTCCTCGCACGGCTCGTACCTCACCGTGCTGTGGGCTACCGCTCCGCCCCCTTCCGCAGAGGGAAAAGTGCGCAGGGATAGAAAAAGAAAAACACTTACGATATTTCCAACGCCGGCAACCACAATTAGCGCAAAAGGAAACAATATCGTAAGTGTTTGTGGGGCGGTTTTTTAATCCGGAAAGCATAAAGGGTTTTGATGGCAATGCTCACCACCTTGTATACTACGCAAAAACATGGAATAATAAGATCGCTGAAATAGGATGATATTTTTTAATAATTAGATAGGCGAATTAATTTTCGATTTTGTTATAAAAAAAAGATACATTAGCGAGAGGGGCGGAGTTGCCTATTTATGAGTTAGCGGCAAGCGTAACCGACCGCACCGCCAAAGCCAAGCGACAGAAAATTGAATGAAGAAATACACGGCAAATTACACATATACAAATCCGAATTTTGTAATTCAGAACCTTGTTACAAATCAGACAAACGCTGACTTGTTACCGGTTTTGTATGTAACGAAAAACATTTTGCAACGTGGTTTCCCGACAACTCTTTCAAAATATCTGCAATCTCAATTAGGCGAAGTTCATAAACTTGACAACTTTGAAGAACGCTTTTTGTTTGCGACAAATCAAACACCTATTTGGAGCGACACCATAAAAGGCGACAGAGAGCGCAATTACTTTCCTGCAAAAGACTTTTTTGAACAAATTATACCAAACGAGTTTGGCGAATTTTCATTTATCCAGTCGTTGCTCATTCCCGAAATTGAAATCAACGAAATAACAGGCAAAGATGACAGAAACTTTATCAACCAAAAGGTTGATTTTTATTTGCCACAAGCCAAACTTGTGATTGAAATTGACGGACAACAACATAAACTTGACGAAGTAACAAGAGTTTCCGACAGCACAAGAGATAATTACTTATCGGGCAAAGGAATTACGACTGTAAGAATAACAACAATAGAACTGCAAAACGGCTCTTATACTGCAAAAGTTGAAACGATTTTAAGACATCTTGAACGCTATGAAAAACTTCTGAATTTCTATAAAAGCGCTTGTGAGAAAATAGAAAAAAATCAGATGAGCGAAGAAGAAATTAAAACGAAATTATTGCCTACGGCAATAATCCGTTTTCAAGTCTTGCTCATTGAGTTGCTTACTCACAAGTATTTGACATTTGACGAAGATTGGAATTTCAACATTTTATCTCACGAAGATTTGCCCGATTTTGTAGAATTGGGAATAAACGATTTGCTAATTTGGATTGGTAAACTTTGGCAACTTAAAAACAAAAACGAACTCAAAAAACCAAATTTCAACATCGCAATAACGAACGATAAAACGAAGTTTCAGCCAACAACAAAAGCCATAAACATTGACTTTTCACTATTCAAACGCTACACGGACGAAAACAAAATTAGCGAAGATGTGATTTTTGTTCGCACAGATTATTTTGACATCGTAAAGGATAAAAACTATTTCAGAGTTAGCACAACCGAACCAATCAATTACAATGTAACAGACGAAGACAAATCAATTTTAGAGTTTTTTCTTGACAATATTTTTGACAAGCCAAGTTTTCGTGAAGGACAATTTCCTATCATTTCAAACGCACTAAACAGAAAAGATACAATCGGGCTTTTGCCGACAGGTGGCGGAAAATCTTTATGCTATCAGCTTCCTTGCTTGTTGCAGCCAAGTATAAATTTTGTGGTTTGTCCAATCAAATCATTGATGTATGACCAAAACGATAATTTGGTAAAAACACTTGTAACAAATGTAAGTTTCATCACAAGCGATTTGGAAGCAGACGAAAGACAAGAAATAGAAATGAACTTTGAGCAAGGACGATATTTGTTTGTTTGGATTTCACCAGAGAAATTTCAAATACCAAGTTTCAGAGATAAAATAAGTGCTATTGTTGCCAATTTTTCTATTGCTTATGCCGTTGTGGACGAGGTTCATTGCCTTTCTGAATGGGGACACGATTTCAGAACTTCGTATTTGAATTTAGCCAAAACAATAGATAAGCTGAGCCCAAAAGACGAAAACCAAGTAGGTAAAATCAAGTTCATTGGTTTAACGGCAACGGCTTCCGTTAATGTTTTGAAAGATATAAAAATTGAGTTTTCAAGGCAAAAAAAACGTTTGGAAGATGAAAACATAAAATCGCTTTTGGATTACAGCCGTAAAGAATTACAGTTTGAAGTGATTAATGATAACGGCAACAAAAGTGATAAACTTAAAAAAGTTATTAACCAACTAAAAGAATCCGAAGGTTTTATTGAAACAACCGAAAAAGCAGGTTTGGTTTTTACACCAAATGTAAATGGTACTTATGGTTGTTATCATGTTTCAAATATACTAAATACACTTTACCCGAACAAAGTAAGTTGGTTTTCGGGCGACATTCCTAAAAGAAATATTTATGATGAAAATACGGGAAGAATAATAGGAAAAGAACTGGTAATGAACCGAGATGAGTTCAACAAGTTCAAACAAAAAGTTCAAAAGGATTTCAAAGAAAACAAATATCAAATTTTAGTTGCTACGAAAGCCTTTGGAATGGGTATTGACAAGCAAAACATTTTTTACACGTTTCATTATGGCTTACCAAGTTCGGTAGAAGCACTTTATCAAGAAGCAGGAAGAGCAGGACGTTGGGACAAGAAAAAGGAAGAAAATAAAAGTAAAATTGGCAAATGCTACGTTTTACATTCGCCCGAAACACACGACCAAGAAAGAGTTGAACGGCTTTTCCACAAAGACACAACTTTTTCCGAAATGAAGCAAATAAGCGATGAAGTCGGTTTAGGTGGCAGAGATATTTTTAAGCAAGTTTTTCTTTTTGTTCAAGGGCAAAACGATATTGGAAAAGATTTTGAAATCATTTTAGGAGTAATCAAAAACTATTTCATAGAAAAAACCAAAGTCAGAATTTTTTGGAATGACGCATATTCAAAATTGCAAATCAAAAATGAAGTTTTGCAAAAAGCCATTTATCGTTTAAGCCTGGTAGGAATTGTTTCCGATTGGACAACAAATTTCATAGACCATTTTGAAGTGGAGTTTAATTCGCTTGACGAAAAAAACATCATCAAAAGCGTTTCAGATTATATTACGAAGTATGAGCCAAACACAGATGTAAAAAAAGAATTTCAAAAAGTTCAGCAAAATACGGTTTTAGAAAAAGCCGTATGGTATTTGCTGAATTGGACTTTTGAAAACATTGCATACAGCCGAAAACAATCACTAAAAACGCTTTCCGATTGGTGTTCAGACTTTGAAGATAGTGAAAGTTTTAAGCAACGCATTGACAGCTATTTCATTTTTTCGGAAACAACTTTTGTTCTTCAGCACATTGCGGAAAATCCAGAAGAATATGAAAAATGGTTTGAAGTTTTAACGACTAATAACCAATTTCCAAACAGAACGGAATTTGAAAAATTAAAAGACAGCATCAGCCGATTTTTGGAAAGTTATCGTAATAGTGTTGGGCTAAATTTTGTTAGTGGTTTTGTGCGTTTGGCTTTGAATGAATATGAGGATAGTGACGGAAAAGAGCGTTTGGAAAGTGCTTTATCAAGCGTAAAAGTAACTTTTAACAAAGAACAGCAACGCGATTTTTTGAACCGCTTAAAAGTTTTGGGTAATTATTTGACCGAAGAACAAAAAATGGAATTGAGCCAATCCATTTCAAAATATTACCCTGAAATGTTGGAAGAACTTGCGGAATACTACGATTTAGCATATTTGCTGAATGACGTTTACGCAGAGAAACTAAAAGAATTAAAAAAACTTAATAGAAAATTGTATGGGCAACTTGCAGAAATTTAATCAAACGCTGGAAGATTTCAACCAAGAAGTTGAACAACTTAAAGATGTTTCGGCTGCTTTTAAAAAGTTACACCAACTTACCGAAACTTACAATGCAATAATCAAGCAGTTTGAAGAAAACAGTAAAGCACTTGACAAAATAAATGAGCTACAAAATGCCCAACAGGAAAAAGTTGCCAAAAGTTTAACGGAAATTAAGAACGCCAACAAGCAGAACAAATTCGAACTTGCAAAACTTGTTGAAGAAAAAACCGACCAAATAAGAAAAGAAAATAAGGACTTTTACAAAGACCTTGAAAGCACAATCAAAATAAAACTTGACAACAACAAATCGGAAATTAAAAACCTAATTGAGAGTGAGAGAATCCAAATCAAACAAATTTTTGAAATTGAGTTTGCTAAAAACACGAAGGAAATAAGACATGTAATTGAAACAGAAACCAACAGGCAGACACAATTACTTGCCGACAACCAAAAGACAATTAAAGTTTCTGTTTGGGTTATTGGAGGACTGACTTTAATTTTAAGTGCATTAGCAGTATTCAAACTATTGACTTAACAACCGACAGAATGCCAGCCGATAACAAGGTATTGTCGCAATGGGGGCTGACGTGCTTCTATGAAACTTTTGTGCTTAAATGAACGGCTGTGCATCTATTGAACATTTGTGCTAAAAATACCCTACTGCAACAATACCCGAACCCTTAGCTGCTATGGCACGACACCCTAAAAACATTATACATTGAAAACTAAATGCTCAGTCCGTTTGAAATATTATTAAATAGTTTCGCCCAAGAAAAACTTGACCTGGACAAGCTTACTTATTGGTTTGACAGCTTAACATCAGAGAACCAGCGAAAAACCATTCAGTGGACAATAGCCTTCTTGGAACAATCACATCCCGACCAAGAGACAATAAAAATTGCTATAGAACAAATACCATTGAAACCGACAATGACACCAATAGTATTATTGAAAACACAATCATTAAAAATTGCATTAAACAAAATTGTGGACTTACCCGATACTGAAATGAAAAAGGCTTTTATTTCTTTGGTTTCACTATTTAAAACATCTGACAAAAAAAGACGCGAAAATTGGTGCAAAGGAAAATGTGCACACGATTGGCATAATCTGGACAAATTGAATATAGAATTGACAGAAGATTATTTAGAAACTGTAAAAGGACGAGTAAACTGAAACAAAAATCCACCTCGCGCGGGTCTGTGAATTCCCGAAGGTTTTACGGTTCCTCCGCCATGGCCGAGGAATCCGCCTATGGCGGAAGTGATATCGTGGGAACTAGGTAGATGCGGTTGGCAACTGCGTCCTGCGTGCTCCTATGTCAATTGCTTCAAATTAAGTCGAGTCTTGGCATTGGGCTTTTGCAGAATCAAGCGCTGCGAACGAACTAAACCGTCCTTCTCCACAAAAGCATCAATAAACCCCACCGCATTATCGGCCTCTATCTGATCTTCCAGACTGGAAACTGTCATTTGCAGCCGGTTACTTCCCTGAACGTAATTCATGCCGACTATCAGCAGAAATCATGCCTTAAGCCGTATTATGGAAAACTATTTTTTTGAGGTAAATTCACAGTCTGCCGTTGTGCGTCATGCTAAAAAGACACTGCTAAAACAAAATTATGACAGAAGAAAGACAACCTTTAAGTGATGATGGATTCAAATACGCATTGAATCAAATTAATGATGGATTCGTTTTTGAGAATTTTGCACTACGTTTTTTGCCTTTAATTCTGGGCTATGAATTTATGCCAGTTGGTGGGGTAAAAGACAAAGGTATTGACGGATTGAATTACATTTATTCAAGAGCTGGCTTTGAAAAAAATATATTTCAGTTATCAACAGAGACAAATACTGAAGGCAAAATTGAAAACTCATTACAAAAATTGATTGACAATGAGATTCCATTTGACTCATTTGTTTATGTAACAAACCGAGCAGTAAACAATAAGGATACAATTATTGACAAGTTTGTAGATAAATTCAAAAAGCCAATCAGGATATTTGATCAAGGATGGTTTGTAACTCATGCGAATCATTCAGACGCAACAATTAACTGTTATTACACATTCATTGACAGCTACCTTCATGAGTTTAACAAGCCAGGTAAATCTTACGTTGTAAGTAATTTGGCAAGTAAATCTGAATTATTTGTTTTTTTAAGACAACAACTTGAACACCACCGTGACGACTTAAAAATTGACGACTTACTTGCAGATACGCTCATTTTGTTTGGACTTGAAGGAACAGACCCTGACAAGGATATTTTGAAAACTAAAGAAGAACTTATAGTAAGTATAAAAGAGTTTGTAAAATTTGACCCTCGAATACTAAGTGAAACTATTGACAGAAGACTTAAAGCACTTTCAACAAAACCTCGTAGAATTAAATTTCATTCAGCTAAACAGGGTTATTGTTTACCTTATGAAACTCGGGTTGAGATTCAAAATCGAAATTTAGCGGACGCTCAACTTCTTGAGACGTTTTACGAACAAACAAGTGAAATAATAAAAAAGTATCTTAAAGAAGAGTCTGTTTCTGTTAGAGACATAACCAAACTGATAGATGAAGTAATTCATAGCATTTTTTATCAACAAGGACTCGAATTTTCGAATTACATTCTTCATGGCAAAAGCCAGCAAGTAATTGAAAAAGACCTTCAAGATGTAATTAACTCGGTTGTTGACAGTAGTTCAGTTGTTGACAAGAATAAAGAAAAGGTAAAGACAGCCATGCTTATGGCAATTAGAGATATTGTTTATAATGGGACAATAGAACAAAAAAAGTATTTCAAAAGCCTTTCCAATACATACATGATGATGTTTTTGTTGCAATGGAATCCGCAAATTGCAACATACTTTGAGACAATGGCTTCAAAGCTTGTAATCTATGTATGCACTTCGATACTCGTTCCTGCATTGTCAGAATATTACCTAACAAATGAAAACAAGAGACATTGGAATCTTCTAAAAGGAGCAAGCCAAGCAGGTATAAGATTATATATCAGCGATGCTATAATTGATGAATTGAAGCACCATTTCTATATGCTTCGTAACAAAAATGAAACATTCTTTAGGAATAACGAACAGGTTTATTTAAACAGCGAAGCAGAGACGATGTATATTGATGAAATTATGCTTCGTGCATATTTCTATGCTAAATCTCAAGGGAAAGTATTCAACTTTGAAGATTTCTTGAGCAATTTTGTTGACCCAGACTTTAAGACAGTAAAAGACGACCTTATTTCTTACTTAAAAGGTGAATTTGGTATTGTTTACTTCAATGATGAATCTCTTAAAATAAAAATTTCAGAAGAAGAACAAGTTAAATTAACCGACAGACTTGTTGAAAATAAGAGTCAAAAGAAAGCAGAGACAGACTCCAAAATCATTCTTTCTATTTATAAACTTCGTGAGAAAAATAATGAAACAGCAACCTCTGGCATTTTTGGTTACAAAACATGGTGGCTATCAAAGGATTCAACAACATTCAAAGCTGTAACGGATGTTTTTGGAGACCAATATCCAGTGAGTTGCTACATACGTCCTGACTTTCTATATAACTACATAACTCTTGCACCAAAGAAACATGAAGTTGATGAAATGTATAAAGAAGTATTTCCGAGTTTATTAGGAGTTAATTTGAGTTTTCATTTACCTTCTGAAGTAACAGACTTTGTTCAAGAAAGAATTGTTGAACATGGAACAAAACACCCTGCTCGATTGACAGCAATTCTTGCCCGACTTTCTGAAAAACTTAAATCTGACCCGAATTTAAGGAATAGAAAATCTGTGAAATCATTTTGGGACGAAGAACAAAAACGACTTGAAGAAGCTGGTGTATAAAGAAGCACGAACGCACAACACGGGTGGCCGTTGTACAACTAGCTTAAAATAAATTCACCATAGCATTTTTATAACACGGGACGGCATGGTGGATGTGGTCTGTAAAAAATAAAGAAAAGAGGCTTTTTGCGGCTTTTTTCATGTATCGGGGTTGTTCGGCTGCATTTGCTGCGGCTTTTCTGGCAGATGAAGTACGGTGCATCCACTTCTTCCAAAAGCGGGTAGAAGTTTCTGGAGCAACCTCACCAAAGCAGATCGATGCGGCCGCAGCTACAACGTGATTTTCATTAGACTACTGGTCTATTACAGCCTCATATTGGGCCAGGGTTGCAGTTACGACAGCAGCGGGTTACTTTAGTACGGTGGCTTTAGAAACTTTGACGAGATGCACGTAGTTTGACGTTATGGCTTCATGAACAAATGAAGAGCATTTCAACAACCGAATTGACCTAAAAATTTGTAAATTTGAAATGACTGAACGACTGAAACAATGTTTAACACCATAGAAATAGACAGAAGTAACCTGACGATAATGGGTGTCAAGTTTTCAGACTTAAATACGCTTGAAAGCACGGCAAACGCATTAGGAAGCAATATGTTCGAAGGTTTTAAACCAACACCCAAAGGAATTGCCATAATACGTGACTATGTGACTGGAAAAATAACACTTCCAGAATTGGTGAGATTCGCCAAACAAAAAGCGTATGTCTAATGCCTACAAATACATAGATCCCGACTTCACTTACACCGATCCGAATACCGGACTTTTAAGGAATTTACAAGGCATTACCGACGCAGATGTACTACTCTTTGTTGAAAGCGGTACCGTAACTAAACGACTTCAAGAACTTTACGAAAATCCGATAAAAATCAAGGGCGTTGACAGCCTTTTTGAAGTTCATAGACATTTATTTCAAGACATATACGCCTGGGCAGGAAAGAAAAGATTAGTTGAAATTAGCAAAGACGGCAGGCAGTTCTTTCCAACCTCCCACTTCGACAATGCGTTCAGATACATTGACCAATTAATTGTTGAGTTCAGGCAATTTCCAAAAGACAACAAAAAATTGTTGTCTGGTAAATTAGCGGAAATTTTAGATGCCGTCAATTATTTACATCCATTCAGGGAAGGAAACGGACGGGCACAAAGGGAGTTTTTAAGACTGTTGGCCTTAGAAAAAGGCCTGACGCTAAATCTCAACCCGCCAGACAAGGCAAGTATTTACGAGCAATATATGAAAGGAACCATCGAAAGCGACATAGAGACATTAACAGCGTTGATCTTTCAACTAATTTGACGTGGGGGATAGATAGAAGAACGTCTTTTAACTTGGGTGCTGTTTTATGACACACTATTGTTGTTTTGAAGACAAGAAAGCCACCAACTCGCTCTAGTCTGTAAACGCCTAAGGGTTTTACGCGTCCGCCCTCAGTCGGAACTAAGCTTGTTGCAAAAAGTAGATGCGATTGGCAACCGCGTCCTGCGCGCGCTCCTATGTCAATTGCTTCAAATTAAGTCGAGTTTTGACATGATGCTATCGCAGCATTTCGTCCAGCGAACGAACAAAATCCTAATTCTCCACAAACGCATCCATAAACCGCACCGCATTATCAGCCGCTATCTGATCTTCCAGACTGGAAACTGTCATTTGCAGCCGGTTACTTCCCTGAACGTAATTAATAATATCATACGGGCTGAAATCATACCTTTCTTAATGTAGATTCACAGTCTGCCGTTAGCGGCAACCCTGCTTCGCGCCTTTGAAAACATTCTTAGGTTCGTTTGACAATTACTTCTCAGAAATAAAAAAAGCAAAGAAGAAAACAGAGGCGACGTAGAGCAGGGAAAATTATTTAGTTCACCACCCCTCGTATTATTAAACAGCAGTTTCGTTTATTTCTGGCATTTGATGAAACAGATACTGTTTTGGTAAACGAACCTTTGCGACTTGCATCATAAGTAACAATAATCTTTCCTTCCTGTCCAGGTAAAATAGGTTCTCTTGGACAGGTTGGAACTACACATCCACTTGACCCCCTGCACATATAAATTATCAAAGGAGCGGTACCTTTATTCTTGAACTTGAATTCATAATTCAAATATGCAGTTGGCGTATCAACAGTTTTATAAAGTTGGGTTTCCTCAAAATCAATGGTGGAGAAAAGCGTTACACTATCAATAACATAACTGAGATAAAGTTCATAAGTAATGTCAGTGCCTAGCACAGGATCTTCATCGCCATAATAGAGGTTTTGAATATGTATTCGTTCAAAAACACTATCGGTCGTAAAATGGGTATCTCTAATAAAAACCACGCTGTCTTTAGCGTGAGGTAAAATACTTTTAGGAAAAACGACAACAGTATTTTTATCGGAGTTATCAAACCAAGCCGATTCCCAATGTATTGTGTTTGCTGAAGTGTTTTCAAAACGAAAAACCGCCCTTACAGTATCTCCTTGTTTAATGCTGCCCTTATTTAAGATTTCATTTTCCCACTTTATGTTGGGTATGACATTAAACACAATAGGAATTTCTTTGTGTTCATAGTTATCGCCATAGCAAATATCCAAATGAATGTCTTTATAATTTACATCATCTTTATGAAACCTTCTTTCGTCTTTCTGAAACAAAATACTGACATGCTTGCCGGGTGCTAATAAAATGTCCTTTTCCGATGACCCCCAATAGCTATTTTGTGAAACACCTTTTGGCAATCCGTCGCAAAATAAGTTGAACAGGTAAGTGTTTGTTTCAAATCCATGAATTATGATTTTCTTATCAGTTGGGTTCATGATTTTAAATTCTAAAGCGCGTGTTGGAATGGAGTCAATACTGAATGTTCCGAAATTGATAGTATCCATGTTTGTGGCTATCTGCGAAACACAAATTATTGGGCTGATGAATAAAATTAAAACGAAAATAGTTTTCACCTTCGCAATATCAGCAAATCAAGTTTCTGATAAACCATGATTAAGAATATTTACCAGATTTTAGCCGTATTCTCAGGCAAGCAAAGCCCTTCACTTACAAATTATTTTGGACACCGCTTCAATTTACTCCTTTTCGTTCTTGAAGCCCCCCCTAAAACCAAGATAGCTTAAAACTAGACCGCGAGCATTACCCCCCCCAATAAGCGCTAAGCGGCAGCGGTTGCATCGTTGCAGTAATGTTGTTCCGAAAAATTTCACCCCTTCGGGGTTTGTTTACCTATCGTTCGAAATTTCTACAATAATACCAACCCTTCGGGTTTTTCCTGGGCGAAAAAGCGCGATTGTAGCTTAATGAAAAGTTGCGCGATGCCCATCCCGAAGGGATGTAATTGCTATAGCTAGTGGTTACGTTGCCTAATAAATCCCGAAGGGGAGATTATTCCGACAACGGTTCCGAAAAATTTCACCCCTTCGGGGTTGGTTTACCCATCGTTCGAAATTTCTATAATAATACCAACCCTTCGGGTTTGTTTCAGTAATGCGTGGCGATTGAGGTCTTAAGAAAAATTGCGCGCTGCCAATCCCGAAGGGAAGATTGCTATAGCTGGCGGTTACGTTGCCTGATGAATCCCGAAGGGGAGATTATTCCGACATGGGTTCCGAAAAAATTTCACCCCTTCGGGGTTGGTTTACCTGTCGTTCGAAATTTCTACAATAATACCAACCCTTCGGGTTTGTTTCAGTAATGCGTGGCGATTGAGGTCTTAAGAAAAATTGGGCGAAGCCAATCCCGAAGTGAAGATTGCTATAGCTCGCGGTTACGATGCCTGATGAATCCCGAAGGGGAGATTATTCCGACATGGGTTCCGAAAAATTTCACCCCTTCGGGGTTGGTTTACCCATCGTTCGAAATGACTACAATAATACCAACCCTTCGGGTTTTTCCTGTGCGAAAAAGCGCGATTGAGGCTCAAGGAGAAGTAGCGCGCTGCCAATCCCGAAGGGAAGTTTGCTATAGCTGGCGGTTACGTTGCCTGATGAATCCCGAAGGGGAGATTATTCCGACATGGGTTCCGAAAAATTTCACCCCTTCGGGGTTGGTTTACCCGTCGTTCGAAATTTCTACAATAATACCAACCCTTCGGGTTTGTTTCAGTAATGCGTGGCGATTGAGGTCTTAAGAAAAATTGGGCGAAGCCCATCCCGAAGGGAAGATTGCTGTAGCTGGCGGTTACGTTGCCTAATAAATCCCGAAGGGGAGATTATTCCGACAGGGGTTCCGAAAAATTTCACCCCTTCGGGGTTGGTTTACCCATCGTTCGAAATGACTACAATAATACCAACCCTTCGGGTTTTTCCTGTGCGATAAAGCACGATTGAGGCTCAACGGAAATTTACGCGACGCCAATCCCGAAGGGATGAAATAGCTATAGCTAGTGGTTACGTTGCCTAATAAATCCCGATGGGGAGATTATTCCGACAACGGTTCCGAAAAATTTCACCCCTTCGGGGTTGGTTTACCCATCGTTCGAAATGACTACAATAATACCAACCCTTCGGGTTTTTCCTGTGCGAAAAAGCGCGATTGAGGCTCAAGGAGAAGTAGCGCGCTGCCAATCCCGAAGGGAAGTTTGCTATAGCTGGCGGTTACGTTGCCGGATGAATCCCGAAGGGGAGATTATTCCGACAGGGGTTCCGAAAAATTTCACCCCTTCGGGGTTGGTTTACCTATCGTTCGAAATTTCTACAATAATACCAACCCTTCGGGTTTGTTTCAGTAATGCCTGGCAATTGAGGTCTTAAGAAAAATTGCGCGATGCCAATCCCGAAGGGATGAAATAGTTATAGCTAGTGGTCAAGTTGTTTCAAGAATCCCGAAGGGATGACATGATTTAAAACCGGGAAGAAGTTAGGACAGCATGGAATTAATTTCGCACGGTAGCGTTAGAAACTTCGACCAGATGCCGGGCAGATGCGGTTGTTTTTGCTGCGCCAATGAAAACGGATCCGCAAAGCATAGCGCTAAGCGGCAGCGGTTGAGCGGAAAGCCCACAGCGCCGGCCGAAGGACTTCGTAAGTCTTTAAGACTTACGAAGTCCCCAACGGGGACTTTCAAACTAGCTGGCATGTGGTGCTGCCGGCGCGAGGACTTGCAGCGTAAAACGCGGTGCGGCAGCAGGCGGCCGTTGTAACTTACGCGCCTGCTGCCGCAGCCGCCATGATGAATCTTCTTAAAACTGAAACGCTGCTTGTAACTATTGGCGCGATTGGGCAACGTTCGAATCCCTACCGCGCCATTGTTATTTACATGATTGCAATAGTGGGATGAAAACGCCCGAAACCCGCGCCATTACTCGTTTGCCGTACTATTGCGGCAGTACAAATCAGGCTAACGCCGCCAGGTTGCTATTCGCGTTATGGTGAAAGTAGGATGGATGCGGTTTTGAATTCTGAACAGCATTGGTTTTCTAATAATATCTACATTCGGTGGAATGTTGCTAAGCGAGCAAACTTGTTTTGTAAAGCCAATCCACAAATGATTCGGTTGCTGCGAATTCTTTTTTTAATGCTGGCGCTGGTCACTGTTGGTTATGCTCAACAAGCCAGTAGCCGGGTGCCTTTTCAATTTTTAGGCAGGTATGATTGGGAGAAGCGCAGCGTGATATCGCACACCCGGCCACTTCCGGATATTACGCATAAAACCACGGTGGCGTATCGCACTGAAACGTTACAGCCCGCTAGCATTCCTCATCGCAAAATAAGACTGTATCAAAACAAAAAGGGTATTTTGTTTACGCCCCCACCCGCTACCTTACTGACCTGGAAAGCCACACCTGTTGGTGTGTTCTCAAAAACTACTGCGCCGCCTTTTTCTGTTCGTGACAATGCCGACTTCCCTATTGATTATATGGATAAGGCACATGGCATGATTGCCGATGAAGTAACCGCCATTGCCGAAGACACATTCCATCGCATCTGGATGGGCACCAGCGAGGGATTGGTGCAATACGATGGTCATTGTTACCGGGTGTATACCACGCAAAGCGGGTTATTGTCGAACAGTATTACGCACGTGCGGTATGATGTGCGTACCGGATTGTGGATTGCCACTAGTGAAGGGCTTCAACTGTTACGCCAGGATACGCTGTATGAGCCGAATACCAGCACTGCTCATCCGGCGTGGAATGTGGTTGCCACGAACACAGATAGCTACGGCAACCAATGGGTAAACACGTCAAATGCCGGCAGCATTTGTATGTCGCTCAACTTGCGCCATTGTCAACAGTTTGATACGGCTTGTGGTTTGCCTGGCAATGCCATCAAGTATGCGCTGTTAGACCGCAAGCAGCACTATTGGTTTGCCGGTTATGGTTTGGTTCATATTGAGGGTAATACATTAACGCATTGGTATAGTGGTAAAGAACACTTCAACAGCGACGAGTGGTTAACCTTGCTGGAAGATGAAGAAACGATGTGGGCGGGCACCTTTGATAATGGTCTGCTAAAAATTACCGACAAGGATACGCTTCAGATGGGCATTACGGCTGGTTATACCGGCAGGGTGTTCAGCATTATAAAATCGAAGCATGCGCTTTGGTTTACGCTGTACGGCGGCGGTGTTGGGCAAATTAAAGGCAACCAGTATCAGCGGTACCATCGCGAGAATGGATTGAGTGGCGCAGGCGCGTATCATTTATTGCAAGATGCTTATGGAAATATCTGGGTCAGCACGCTAGACGCAGGATGGTCAAGAATAAATCATGCTGCCATAGTTCCCGACCGGCAAGTTCCCGGGAATTGGCATCCGGCATCCATTCATCAGGATAACAACGGCGGCAGGTGGTTTTTTTTAAATGGCGGTGGTTTGCGGCGTGTATCGGGCAATTCCATAACGCTAATTACCAATAATAGTCAACCACCGATACCATCGGTGATGCACTTTATGGATGGCATTATCAATAATGATGGAACGGCCTGGCTGGCCAGCTATAGTTATGGAATTGCTTTTTACGATAGGGCACATCTTACCTTTCATTATTTTTCTGATCAGCCCACCGATCGCGTGGTGCTTGCGGCAGTAAAAGATGGCGAAGAAAGGCCGTGGTTTTCTACGCTTCATTTTGGATTGGTGTTTGCTCAGGGTGCATCGCTGTACCATGTTAGCAGTAAGGACAGATTGCTTACAGATAAGGCGGGGCCTTTAACCATCGACGCTTCAGGCGCAGTAATCAGTTTAAGTTCGAAAGGGGTGCAACGTATTTACAGGGATACTTTGTACGATTGCTTTTTCAAAGGGGCCAGATTGGATGTGGAGGCGGTTTGTTGTCGCACTTTGCGCAACGGCGTTACGTTGATTGGTACCAGCGGGCAAGGGTTGCTGATGATGAAGTCGGATAGTTTGTTTCGGATTTCATCGTGGTTGAATGACGGCTCACCCCTGGTAAGCAGTATTCTGGAAGATTCAAGCGGGTTATTGTGGCTCACCACGAAGAGTGGCATGATAACCGGGCGCATAAGCCAATGGGCGCTCAGTGAAATGCGGCTGCTGGATCGGGTAGGTCGCCATGTTATCAATCAAATTATTCCCGTTGGTTATATAGATGAGAACAACCTTCCGCATTGGGCAACCAATAAGGGCATGCTGGTTTATGCTCCCGATGATGATACCGTAAGTCAAGCCAGTCCCGGAATGCGTTTTCTAGCGGCCAGGGTGAACGATAGTTTGGCTGATTTAACCCGGCCGCTGGTGTTATATCCAAACGATCAGCTTATGGTTGAATATGCTTCCATTCATTGGGGCAGCGATCCATCAGCGGGACACCAATACATAGTAGTAGATTTAATTCAGAAAGATACTGTTGAGGCCATTGCCTTAGAAGGAGGATTAATTAAATGGCAACAAAGAGAACCGGGAGATTACTGTATGCTATTGGTAAGGCAATTAGGCGGAACCAAGTATTATTCTTCGCCAATGTATTTTTCTGTTTACCGATATTGGTATAATACCTGGTGGTTTTACGGCGTGTGTATGCTGGTGTTAATTGGTTTGGTGGTGTTTTATTTTACTGTTCGCAGCAGGCGGTTGCAACGGGCGAAAGTGGCGCTGGAGGAGGCCGTGAATACGCGCACAGCCGAGTTAACGGCTGCAGTTGAAGATCGGAATATGCTGTTGAAGGAAATGCATCATCGGGTAAAAAACAATCTTCAAATTATTAGCGGGTTGTTAGCACTACAAAAGGAAGAGTTTGTGGATGAGTCTTTAAAACAAGCATTTACGGAGGGGCAAAGCCGACTGCGGTCAATTGCCTTGATTCACCAAAACTTATACGAGCATCAGGATCTTGCAAAAATTCATTTCAAAGCCTTTGTAACCGAATTGTTGCAATACATGCAGGAAGTATTTGAAGATAAGAACAAACGGTTGGAGGTGCAGGTAGATGGTCCTGATATTTATTTCGGCAGTGATGTGGCGGTGCCGCTAGGGTTGATAATTAACGAACTGCTGACGAATGCCTACAAATACGCTGGTGACAGAAGCGGTTTGGCACAAGTGGCGCTACATTTAAAAAAGCGCCCCGATGGCAAGTGTGAGTTGGTATATACAGATCAAGGCCCCGGCATTCCGAATCGTATCGATTTTGATTCGGCCGGTACGCTGGGATTGCGGTTAATAAAAGGACTCATGGCGCAAATAGGCGGCACCATCACCTATCACTACAGCAACGGGGCTGTTTTCACTATGGTGTTTATTGAGGCGAAAAAGCTGCAGGATTGAAAAGGATAAAATACAGTTTTATAGCGGATGATTTCTGCGGCTCATTTTTTAGGTCTAACCAATCACAAAAATTTTGGTGTTGATGAACAGTTAACCGCAGAAGTGAATGTTTCATGAAGTGCTGAATTGGGCTTCAGAATGGAGGCGAAGAAGAGCGTTTTATATATTCGCAACAACCGCTATGTGAAATTGTTGGTCCGAAGAATTAAGGCTTGCTATGCGCGTTGTTAAGATTGGAATTGTAGAAGATGAAATGATTATTGCCGAGGTGTTGGCTATGACGCTTCGAAAACTGGGTTACACCATCTGTTTTCAAGCATCATCATTCGCATCAGCAATAGCGAGTGTGGCGGATCATCAGCCTGATCTGGTTATTTTAGACATCAATCTGGGCGAGCAGAAGGACGGGATAGACGTGGCTCGTTATTTGCGACACCAATCAGCGACACCGATAATTTTTCTTACTGCCAACAGCGATAAATCCACTTTAGCACGTACGAAAGAAGTAAAGCCCGAGGCCTATCTGGTCAAGCCATTTACCAAAGAGCAATTGTATGCGGCAATTGAATTGGCGTTAGACCATTCGGCTGTTGGCCCAGAAAAAAGAGCAGATATTCTTGTTAAAGATGGATACACCTACATCAAGGTTAGGGTGAAGGAAATTGTATATATCACCAGCGAGCAGAATTACGTAGCCCTGCACCTGCAGGCGAACAAGAAAGTTTTGGTTCGAAACACGCTCAGCCAGATGCTGGAACAATTGGATCAACAGAAATTTGTGCGAATCAGCCGAGGCATTGCCGTGAATATTGATTTTGTTACTTCATTACAGGCGCACCAGGTGTTACTGGGCTCACACACTTTTCCGGTGAATAAGATTCATCGCGAGGCCTTATTAGCGATGATAAACCAACGCCTGTGATTTCGGGCAGATAGCCGGGCGCCGGAGAGGGGTTGCGCTTCATCCCATTTTTTGTGCGTTTCATCCCAACAAGACAATGGTACAACGTAATGGAAATATCTTGCAGCCCTGAACGCCATAACTTTAGCAGTTTACAGTCAACCAAAGCGGTTTTTTCTAATAGGAGCTAAGTTTGTTGAGCAGGCAGGTTGTTTTAGTTATGAAAGTGTTGGTATTATGCCATGTACAAAATATACAATACGCTATTCATGGTAAAAGGCTACAAACAGCAGTGGTTGTATTGTATCGTAATGATTTTTGGGGCGCTGGCAAACCTCACGGCACAAATGCCTGCCCCCCAATCTAGTCATTCTGATAAAGCACCCGCGGTTCCTATTCAAGCTGAAGGGCGCGCCAGCAATCAGGTTTCTTACAAGATTATTCCCGCGGTTAACCATACCTGGGGGTATGATATATTTTTAAATAATCAGCTTTTTATTCATCAAACCACGGTGCCGGCAATGCCCGGTAATGAAGGTTTTACCACCAGAGAAAATGCGGTGCTTGTAGCTGATTTTGTTGTTGCCAAAATAAAAAAGGGGGAGATGCCGCCACGGGTTACCCTTGACGATTTAAAAAAATTAACGGCCAATTGATTATGAAAAAAACTAGCGCCATGCTCAAATCGGAATACGCGCAAAAAGCCAACCTATTCATTATCCTTTTTTGTCTGCTCCAGACAGGCCTTTTGGCACAGGGTACATGGACACAAAAGTTGAAATATGCAGGTGTTAGCAACTATGGTTATATAAGTGTAGGTGCGGGTAACAAAGGATATGTAGGCTTGGGTGCTGATAGTTTGGGAACCTATACGAATGAGTTCTGGGAATACGACCCGGCCACCAATACCTGGTCGCAAAAAGCGAATTTTACTGGTCCGGGTCGTGAGAAGGGTGTGGCTTTCAGTATCGGTTCTATGGTTTATGTATGAACAGGCACAGACGGCAGCCAATTGAACGACTTTTATAGCTATAATACCGCAACAAATACCTGGAGTGCCATTGCGCCACTTCCAGGAGTGGGTCGTAACGGGGCTGTGGCCTTTACAGCAGGTAGCAAGGGTTATGTAGGGTCGGGATATAACGTCAGCTATTTAAACGACTTCTATAAATACAATCCTGCAACAAATACCTGGAGCACTATTGATACTGTGCCTATACTTCGTGCAGATGCCGTTGCTTTCAGCATCAACGGGAAAGGATACGTTGGTATAGGAGGTAACTACTTTGGTTATCTGGATGATTTTTATGAGTACGATACCCTTGCCGATTCATGGACTTCGAGGGCAACTTTTCCCGGCGGGCAGGTTAACGAGGCGGCCGGATTTGCTATTAGTGCTACAGGCAAGGGATATGTTGGTCTGGGCGGGCAATCTATTGCGGGAAGCGCTTCCTTTTGGGAATTCGATCCAACCTTAAATGCATGGTCGTCAATTGCCAGTTTTCCTGGTGGCGGTCGATCGAATCCATTTTCATTTAGCACCAGCGCTAAAGGCTATGTTGGTAATGGAAAGACTGCGCCGGGGTTCGGCTTTTTTCAAGATTTTTATGAATACACTCCGGCTGGTTCATGCCCTATTACTACCAATACCTTAACGGCACCAAGCAGCCCAGTATGTGCATTATTCAGCGGAACAACAATAGTTGGATCGGCTGCTGTTCCAGGGCCTGGCGCCTACCTATGGCAGCGCGATAACGGCAGCGGATTTGGCCCTGCGCCGGGTACAAACAACACACAAAATTACAGTACTGGCAACTTAGTTGCTGGTATATATCATTTCAGAAGAATTTACACCACCACTTCGGGTACTATTTGCAGCGATACCAGTGCAGTAGTGAGCTTGTTAGTTAACCCAAAACCAAGCGCCGGTGTCGACCAGACCGTAAGCTGCGTTACATTACCAGGTGGCAGCGCCACCATGGCGGCCAGTGGCACTGGTACATGGACGGCTCAGGCCGGAAACCCTGGCACCGTAACGATTACCACAACAAGTTCACCAACAACCAGTATCTCGGCGTTCAGTGCAGTGGGTACTTATAACTTCATTTGGACTAACGGAAGTTGTTCGGACACGGCCAGTGTGGTGGTTACTGCTAAACCGAATGCAGGACCAGACCGTGCAGCAAGTTGCGTTACATTACCGGGCGGCAGCGCCACCATGGCGGCCAGTGGCACTGGTACATGGACGGCTCAGGCTGGAAACCCTGGCACAGCAACAATTACCACAACCAGTTCACCTACTACAACCATCACTTCTTTTAGCGCTGTGGGTTCGTACAATTTTATTTGGACTAACGGAAGTTGTTCGGACACAGCCAGTGTGGTGGTTACTGCTAAACCGGATGCCGGTGCCGACCAGACCGTAAGCTGCGTTACATTACCAGGCGGCAGCGCCACCATGGCGGCCAGTGGCACCGGTACATGGGTTGCTCAGGCCGGAAACCCTGGCACAGCAACGATTACCACAACTAGTTCACCCACTACAACCATCACTTCTTTTAGCGCTGTGGGTTCGTACAATTTTATTTGGACTAACGGAAGTTGTTCGGATACGGCCAGTGTAGTAGTTACGGCTAACCCGGATGCCGGGGCGGACCAAACCGTAAGCTGCGTTACATTACCAGGCGGCAGCGCCATTATGGCGGCCAGTGGCACCGGTACATGGGTTGCTCAGGCCGGAAACCCTGGCACAGCAACAATTACCACAACTAGTTCACCTGCTACAACCATCACTTCTTTTAGCGCTGTGGGTTCATACAATTTTATTTGGACTAACGGAAGTTGTTCGGATACGGCCAGTGTGGTGGTCACGGCTAACCCGGATGCCGGGGCGGACCAAACCGTAAGCTGCTTTAGCAGTGGCACAGCAACCATGGCAGCAAGCGGCTCAGGATCCTGGACGGTTGGCGCGGGAAGTGCAGGTACCGCCACTATAGTCAATGCCACTAACGCATCTACATTGGTTAGCGGCTTCTCTGCATCAGGAGTATATTACCTGATATGGTCCAATGGTGCATGTGCTGATACGGCGCTGGTTACAGCCAATAACAGTTGTTCTTGTCCTATAACCACGAATACTTTAACGGCTCCAACAAGTCCGGTTTGTGGGCCCTTTAGCGGAACAACAATAAACGGCACGGCTGCTGCTCCAGGGTCTGGCGATTACTTATGGCAGTTAGATAATGGCAGTGGATATGCTGCTGCTCCGGGTACCAATAACAACCAAAATTACAGCACAGGCAGTTTGACGGCAGGTACATATAACTTCAGAAGAATTTACAGCACTACTTCAGGTATTATATGCAGTGATACCAGTGGTGTGGTGAGCCTGGTTGTGAATCCTGCGCCTAATTCGCCCACCATTACCGGTGTAACAAGTGGTTGCGGTAGTGTGAGCTTAACGGCTACCGGCGGCGGTAGTTATAACTGGAGCGGCGGTAGCGCAACCACTTCTGCCAATAATACATTTAGTGTGGGAGGTACTTACACGGTAACCGTTACAGACGCAAATAACTGTACGGCTTCGGCCTCTGCCGCCGTAACCATCAATACGGTTCCTACCGCCAACATCACCGGTGCCGCCACCGGTTGCGGTAGCGTGAGCTTAACGGCCACTGGCGGCGGTAGTTACAACTGGAGCGGCGGTAGCGCAACCACTTCTGCCAATAATACATTTAGTGCGGGAGGTACATACACGGTAACCGTAACCGCTGCGAATAGCTGTACTGCTACGGCATCCGTGCTGGTAACAATTACCGGCAATCCTACATTTGTAGTTTCATCTACAACCAACCCATCTGCTTGCGGCGCAACAGACGGAAGCTTATTGCTGACGGGATTAAGCAACAACGCAGGTTACGCGGTTGTTTATACTAAAAATGGAACACTACAACCAACGGTAAACTTTACCAGTAACGGAACAGGACAACTTTCGCTTACTGGATTGGGTGCCGGCGCATACACAAGCATTGTAGTAAGTTTAGGAAGTTGTTCTTCTGCACCTTCAACCGGCACCAGTACACTTAGTGATCCATCGGCGCCGGTGGCGCCAACAGTGGGTAGTAATTCGCCGGTATGCGAAGGGGGTACAATTAGTCTTACTGCATCAGGCGCAGGATCCGGTTTTAACTGGACGGGGCCCAACGCATTTTCTTCAACTACACAAAATCCATCCATTACTAGTGCAACCGTTGCCGGTGGCGGTAGTTATTGTGCAACACAAACCGTGAGTGGATGCACTTCACCACCTGCTTGTGTAACAGTAACCATCACTCCAGCGAATACGGCAAGTGCGGCATCCGCTACACCGTCATTGTGTGTTAACACCCCACTTACAGCCATCACCCACATCACCACCGGAGCAACGGGTATCGGTACGCCAACCGGGTTGCCTTCAGGGGTAACTGCCGCATGGGCCAGTAATACCATAACCATTAGCGGAATACCAACAACGGCTGGGATCTTCAACTACAGCATTCCACTCACCAGCGGCTGCGGAACAGTTAATGCAACAGGAACAATCACGGTAAACAGTGGGCCATCGGCGTTTACAGTAACTGGAGGAGGCGCTTATTGTTCCGGAGACGCTGGTCTTCCTGTTGGTTTAAGCGGCTCTCAAACCGGGGTGAGTTACCAACTTCAATATAACAGTGTAGCTGTTGGCTCAACCATAACAGGTACTGGTAGTGCCATATCTTTCCCTCAACAGGCTTCACCTGGAACTTATACTATCGTTGCCACAAGTTCATCTGGATGTAAATTGCTAATGAGCGGTGTGAGCACTATTTCCATTTTTAACTGCGGTGTTAGTATATCTGATCCTTGCAGCTGTAAGAACAACGCCAGCAATTTGACAGACGGACAGTTTAATGAAACGGTATCCGTTACTGCTCCGAGTGATCAAAATTGGAGGGTGTGCGAAGTTACTGGTTTATACAAAACAAGCAGCGCAGCTCCTCCCACAGCGCCCACGCCCATTGCGCTTGGCGACTTAATGACCGAAACGCCCACAGGCAGCGGCAATTATGAAATTCATGGCATTCACATTGATGCTGTCGGATATACCATTCGGGTAACCAATGGGTACGATACTCTGGGTATTGGAAACCGTTGCTACTATCCCAATCCCCAAATTACCGACCTTAGTCCTGCTTACCTAACTACCGATCCCGTAATTACACTTAAAGGTAGTGCCGAATTAGGCGGCGCTCCGGGTGGTTCTGCCCCGGGTACCGGTAGTTTTACTATTGATGCAGCGCCGGCTACCACTTTAGACCCTGCCGCATTAGATGCCGGCACGTACCAGGTAGAATATTCTTTTGACGCCGACGATTTGGTTCCAACCATTAAACATCCGGGTTGCATACAAACGGTGAAGCAAACCGTTACCATCAACAAAAAGGAGGTGCTCAAAATTCCGGTGCTGATTACGCCGAATAACGCTGATGGAATAAATGACAACCTCACCATAGAAACCAACCTAAACCAAAGTGATGCCACCTGGATGATTAAGGATGTAAGGCAAGTTGACATCTTTAATGGCTCTGGTCCGGTTGATTGGAGCGGAAAAACAATGGGTGGAGATCGAGTACCTAACGGAGAGTACACGCTTTTCTTAACCATTGGCGGTAAGCAGTTCGCACACACCTTTACTGTAAAATAAACAGACTCAAGATTGAATCAAGAAAATATCCTTTTTATGAAAAAGCTAATTCTGATCGTAACGCTGGCCTTGGTTAATCTTGTGGCAGGGGCACAGCAGTTGCTACCGATACATAACGAAATGTATTTTTTACGCCTGCTTAATAACCCGGCGTTAACGGCTTACAACGGCAGTAGCAGCGCCTATGGCTATTACCGCAATCAACTGACCAGCTCTACCCTGAACCCACGGCTAGGTGGTGGAATTGTAGAGTTGAGTTTGTGGAAGGATCGCATCGGAACAGGTCTGGAGGTGTCGTCGTATACCGGCGGTGCTTTTCAGATTATTGAAGCCAAACTCTTCTATGCGCAAAAGATACGGCTGGCAGAAAATCATCGGCTTTCGTTGGGTCTTACCGGAGGCTTTATACAAGGCGGTCTGCGCATTGGCAACGAGCACATTCGCGATGCCAATGATCCTGAAGCCAATGAGCGCAAGGCGGTATTGTTTGATGTTTACCTAGGTCTTGCCTACCAATGGAAAAAGCTAACCATTGGTTTCGCGATACCGAATGTGCTGGATGCACGAGGCCGATCCTACACGCCTACAAATCAGTTAAGCGGCTTTAGACGCAGTTATTTGGCACATGCCAGCTACGAATTCGGTTTTAAGAACGAAACCTATCAACTGGAACCTGCTGTTCAGGTAAGAATCAACGAGCTGAAACAGGTAAAGTTTGCAGCAAACCTGATGTTCAATTATAAGAAAATGATTTTTGCAGGTGTGGGTTATCGTTTAGGTGCAGGTGTGCCCATTGCGGCAGGTGTTCGTATTTCGAAATTGGTTACGTTGGCCTACACCTACGAAGTACCTGTTATCAAGGGCGTGAATTTCGCAACCGTGAAAGGTTCGCATGAAGTAGTTTTAGGGTTACATTTCGACCGATGGATGAAGAAAGGGGATAAGGCAAATGATGCGGCACTTGCCCGGCAAAAAAGCGCTTACGATAGTTTACTGGCGCGTCAAGCTGCCGCTGAAGAAAAGTTTGCAGAACAACAAGCCACCGTTCAGGATTTAACGCAAAGATTAAATGCATTGCAGCAGGCCCTAACCGATGCACAAAGTGTTTCGGCTCAATCTGATAAAGAGAAGAAGGAGCAACAGGAAAAGCTAAACGAGCTCAACAGTAAAATTGAAGCGCTTTTAAAACAACAGACTACAACTAAAGCAGCATCTCTGCCCACTATGGTAAAGGAGGCGGCCGACTTTTCTCTCAGCGCTGAAAACAAGCCGGCTGTGGCAGGCGACCGTTTTAAACTGAAAGGGGTTAATTTTGAAACGAATAGCAGCGTGTTAAAAGCTTCTTCCTTCGGTGAATTAGATCAGGTGGTGACCTTTTTACGAAGCAATCCCGGAATTCGAATTCGTGTGGTGGGTCATACCGACAACCGCGCTAATGCAACATACAATCAAGGGCTTTCACGCCAACGGGCAATAAGTGTGGTAGACTACTTAAAAGAAAAGGAGATTAACCCATCAAGGCTCACTCCGATAGGTATGGGTATGGGTGCTCCTGTTGCTAGTAATGAAACAGAAGAAGGACGCGCTAAAAACCGAAGAGTAGAAATTGAAATTGTGGAGAATACAACGGCATTGGAGCAATCGAAAACGGAAGCAGCCAAGCCGGAACAATCAGCTCCGACACCAACACCAACCCAATCTCCGGCAGCCATTCAACCAGTCAAGGCCAATGCGGAACCCGTAGTTGAGAAAGCGCCTGCAGCGCAGCAACCAAAGGCAAAAGAAGAAGCAGAAAAGGTGGTAGCGAAACCAACAACAACAACTACCGCTGCTCAGGGCAAGGATGCCCTGTTACCCAAGGCTCAGGATTTTTCAGCAGCAAGTCAGTCGTCAAAAGCTCCTGCTGCGGGCGATCGTTTTGCTTTGACCCAACTTACCTTCAAAGATGAATTCGGCCAAATCAATGAAGCCTCATATCCTGAGTTAAACCGGTTGGTAAATTACCTCAATCAATACAAAACTTCGGTGGTGCGCATTGTGGGTCACAGCGATAGCCAGGATGCGCAGGAGGTAAACGGACTGCGTTCTTATCTCCGCGCTGCTGCAGTGGTTGATTACCTCCGCAGCAAAGGTATTGCAGCGGAACGCGTCAAAGCCTTGGGCATGGGACCTCGCAAGCCGATAGCTGACAACAGTACTGAAGAGGGTCGCCTCCAAAACCGTCGAATAGAAGTGGAGATAATTCAATAAAGTAAACTCGCAGCCTAACTATCCTTTTAACGCCCTGATAGCCGCCGAAAAAACGGCGGCTATTTTTTTTAGTAAGGCTCAACCGGCGAGATGATGCAGCGCTCTGCCCAGCAGTGTAAATGCGGTGTGCCATGTGACATTTTTCAATTTCCGCCATTGAACAACTACAGCGCGCTGTTGCGTAATTGCGGCAGCGGGTGGAGCGGAAAGCCCGCAGCGCCGGCAGGAGGACTTCGTAAGTCTTAAAGACTTACGAAGTCCTAAACAGGGAGCTTTCAAACTAGCTGGCATGTGGTGCTGCCGGCGCGAGGACTTGCAGCGTAAAACGCGGTGCACCAGCAGGACTTACGAAGTCTTTAAGACTTCGTAAGTCCTGCTGGTGCAGCCGCCATCATCAAACTACTTAAGACCGAAACACAACCTGGTTAAAGTTAAGACAGCATTGGGTTAATGTTGCACGGTAGCGTTAGAAGTTTCGATCAGCTGTGCGTTATGCGCCCTGATGAAAGTTACTTTTTTGAGGTAGATTTACCAGTAGATTTTATTTGCGATTATTTTGTCCCCGTGTCCGAGATAGAAATGCTTGAAATTCACAAAACAGCCCTGGACGAGGCTAAAGTCTGGATAGAACAGAACTATAAACCTATTGGTATTATAGCCAGTGGAAGTATTATTAGAGGCAACCCAAACGCTAAAAGTGATTTTGATATTTATGTCATCCACGACGAAGAATTTCGACAAAGAATCCAGAAATATTTCAATAAGGTTCCTTGTGAAATTTTTATCAACAGTATTGAGCAAACAAGGGCAAGCTTTATCAAAGAACAAATGGAGAACAGACCCGTTACAGCACATATGCTGGCAACCGGTCTTGTTATAAAGGGCGAAGAGAACAATAATGTCAAATCAGTTTTAGATGAAGCTAAAGCATATCAAAACAAGCCCAAAGACTTTAATGAACATGATTTAACACTATTCAAATATGGAATTTCCATTTGGTTAGAAGACGCTAACGATATTGCGGCAGACGATGAAGTAACCTGCCACTATATTCTGGGAAAAGTAACAGATAAAATTATTGAATATTGGTTTTTTAAAAACCAAAGGCCGTTGCCAAGAATAAAAGAGCGATTTAATATCATCAAAACTGCGGACGGCGAATTTTACGGCAGTATATGTTCTTTGTTTAACGAAAGAAATGTGAAGGAAAAACTTAAAAGCTTAAACGTGTTGGTTGAGAAGGAATTGGGCGTTAAAGGCTTTTTTGAATGGCAAACAGAAAAACAATAAAGTGCTCTAATCCTTCCCTCAACACCTCGCCACTTCACTATTCCAAGCGGCTCTAAGAAACATATCCTTATCGAATTTTCTAGCTTGGCCTTATCGAAGTAGCGTGCTGCTGCCGTAACATCGACGTGATTTTCATTAGACGACTGGTCTGTTACAGCCACTTATGATGCCATGGTTGCAGTTACGACAGCTGACGGTTACTTTAGTACGGTGGGGTTATAAACTTTGGCGAGATGATGTTTTTTGAGGTAGATTTACCAATAGCTGATTAACGATAGTTTTCAAACAATGTTCGATGTTAGACGAGGAATTAAATCGTGCGATTCAAAATCTTTATGACACATTTTCAAGTTATCCGTTTCGGTCGGTGATGGAAGGTTGCCCCTGTTGTATTTCCGGGGCGGAAAAAGAGAAAATCCATACTAAACCGCTACGGGATTTAAATGAAGATGACCTCTCTACTTACGCATATAAAGCGATGACCACGTGGGGAGATACGGATGATTTTAAACATTACTTGCCGAGAATTTTTGAACTTCTTTCTACTACTAATTTTATGGTCGACACTTTTGTGGTTTTGGGAAAACTAGACTATGGAAAGTGGAAAGAGTGGCCTCAAAAAGAGCAAGTAGCAATAATAAATTTTCTTTGGGCATGGTGGAAAAACGCGCTGAGCACGAAATCGTATTTTGATAAAGAACTTCTGGTTGAATTATATCAACTTACGGGCAACGTGGAGTCATTACTCAGCCGCTGGACGATTAGCCTGAACGATAATAGCTTCTCTAATTTTGTTGATCTCATCTATCAATATTACATCGACTTGACGGGCAAACAGAATAAATTTAAAGAAATGGACCAGGCCTCAATTGAGAAGCTGATAGCCTGGATTAAACGTAATGCAACAGACCTGACTGAGGGATTTTTTTATTTCGCAGATAAAGACACGGAGTTGGCCGAAAAAATATCGGAGGCGTTGTATATTATTGAACATCATTGAACTGCAGACCGCTTCACCATCTCACGCCGCTCAGTGAACTTCCCAGGGTTTTACGCTTCCGCCATCAGGGGGAACTAAACTAGTTGCAAAAAGTAGATGCGGTTGGCAACCGCATTCTGCACGCGCTCCTATGTCAATAGCTTCAGATTAAGTCGAGTCTTGACATGGTGCTATCGCAGGATCTCGTGCTGCGAGCGAACTAAACCTTTCTTATCCACAAAGGCATCCATAAACCCCACCGCATTATCAGCATCAATTTGATCTTCCAGACTGGAAACTGTCATTTGCAGCCGGTTACTTCCCTGAACGTAATTCATAACATCATGCTGGCAGAAATCATGCCTTAAGCCGTATTATGGAAAACTAATTTTTTGATGTAGATTAACAGTATGCCGTTAGCGGCAACTTTTGACGCGCAGGTTTTTGACAAGGTTGTGTAGGGTAGTCGCTAAAGACAAAATACAAAAACAAGGTCAAAGCCCATCGGCTATGCTTCAGCAAAATAAAAGAGATGATGCTCGTCTATTTTTTAAGCAAAGGAATTGTCCTTTTCTTTTTGCACTAACGCGCAAACAGCTATCCGTGTGAGATAGGACAATAAGAATCAATAAATGCGAACTAGTTTACGTTCAATAGGGTCGACTAAAAACACATCTCCATTGGAACTTACACTTACATCTAAAGTGCATCCCACTCCAATCCATTTGCCAGGTATATTTCCATTAACCAAGCTGCCACGATACTTTCCGCCAGCAGCACCGCTATAAATTAAGCTACGCGATTTATCAGCTTTAACCTCGATAATCTCAACAGGTTTAACTACTGTAATATCTACGGAATCAATTAAAGGAGACGAGGCAATAAAAACATTTCCAGATTTATCTGTAGTAATGCTGACCGGTGCAGGTATATCGGAGGTTAACTCTTCCATTTGTCCTGATTTTGACACCTTGAAGGTTTTGCCAACCGAGCACATGGCTACATATACAAAACCATCACTGCCGATATGAATATCATCAGGTTTGTCTTCTGGAAAATAATCTTGCCCATTTCCACTCATACTTCCGACAGGATAATTGTAATAAGAAGGGAAAGCGTAGAACGGAGTAGTGGTTCCATCTGCATTCAATTTCCAAATCTCAGGTGCTGACTTTAAACTTCCATCCTGATTGTATATTGCAGACATTAGAACAAATATTGTATCATTTGCATCGACTGTAATTCCTGATGCCCTTTCCAATTGAATAAGCCCGCTATTGCTCTTATTATCATAACTTGAAATCAAACCTGAAATAGAGTTCGAGTTGATAATTTTACTTTGCTTGTTTAAAGCTAATGTTACTTTGACAGAGGGGTCCCAAGCTTCAATTACACCATTTATAGTATCCCATGTATAAGAACCTTGGTTATACTGCCATTTTACAGCAGGCAATGGATATTCTTGAATTAGCTGCCCATAGCTATTATACTTCTTAAAAGACGGCAGACGTATGAAATTACCAGTGCCAGATGAAAGTTTTTCAAAAGTAGGAGGAGAAAATACAATGAAATTACCATCGACATCCACGCAACCTGCTCCAAACTGTAAATCACTTGAAGCAATTGTTGACGAACCAGTGTAGTTTCTTGGTTGGTCAATCTTGACTTTGTCTTTGTAACATCCAGTCAGCAGAATAAAAAAAGCAAAACTCCAAACTGATTTTTTCATACTAGAACAGTTTTATGAGGTGTTTAAACGTAAGCAATTAATCTTTATTTCCTGCACCTTTATGATGTGAAGTCCCCCCTAAAACTAAGATGGCTTAAAACTAGACTGCGTGCATTAACACCTCCTCCTCCACCTAGCGCCGAGCGGCAGCGGTTACATCGTTGCAGTAATGTTGTTCCGAAAAATTTCACCCCTTCGGGGTTGGTTTAGCCGTCGTTCGAAATTTCTACAATAATACCAACCCTTCGGGTTTTTTCTGTGCGAAAAAGTGCGATTGTGGCTTAATGGAAAGTTACGCGATGCCAATCCCGAAGGGATGACATGATTTCGATTCCAAAAAAATTTCCAACCCGCGAAGTTAGGACAGCATGGTGCTAATTTAGCAAGGAAGCAGTAGCAACATCAACCCAATGCGTGTTGAGCGAACGGCGCGCCATAAATTCGACTTGTCGACATTCCACAAATTGAGGATTGCCGGTTGTGGTTACTGCGAACTTCGCACCTGAAACACCAGCAACACGGTGTGGGCTAATAACAACATCGCGCCGGCCTGGTGCAGCACACCGTAAAAAACGGGAATGTGCCCAATGCAATTGGTAACGGTGATAATGCCAATCAACGCCTGCAAACAAACCGTAGCGGGATATAACTGCACACTGTAATGCCACCATCCCCCGCCTTCAATTTTATAGGCGCGGAAAAAGAACCACCCAATCAGCACCACTAACGTATACGCCACGGTGCGGTGCAACACCTGTATCAACGCCTGCCCCCAAACCGCCTGAAAACTAAACTGCGTGATGCCATCCAGTGTTTTTTCTCCATTGAACAAAACGGAGGGCAACCACTCGCCATGCATCTTCGGCCACGATGGAAACGCTAAGCCGGCCTTCATACCCGAAACAATGCCGCCTAAAAATAACTGCACCACCAACACACCCAATATGCCCAACAACAACCCGCGCACCGAGGTGGGCACCGCTACCTTTGGCGCATCACCCCTGAATACATACAGCGTTAAATACACCAGATAGCCAAACAAACACAGCGCCGGCGTAAGGTGAATGGTGAGCTTCAGCGGCGCTACATACGGCCGCTGTTCCAATCCGCTGGCTACCATAATCCACCCTAACAAACCAATGCAACCGCCCCAAATCACTACAATGCCCAGCTTCCACAATAATTCGGGCGACACCCAATTTTTATACAGAAAAAATAAAAACGGGAAAAGAAACACCAGTCCCATTGTGCGCGCCCACAAACGGTGAAAATATTCCCAGAAATAAATGAACTGAAACTCGCCCAGCGTCATATCCTGATTAATCTGCTGGTATTGCGGCGTATGCTGATATTTTACAAACTCCTGCTGCCAGTCGTCGCCATTCAACGGTGGAACAACGCCGGTAACAATCTCCCATTTCGTAATCGACAAACCGGAACCGGTCAATCGCGTTACACCGCCAATAATCACCTGAAAAAACACCATCACACAGCCAATCAACAGCCATGTGCCAATCATTCGCCGCACTTTCTTTTCCATAGCGCGGCAAAGATAACCTACCGCCTACAATTTTGTGAAGCGAAGTGTTTGCGCTTTTGTTGTCAACAGGTACACACCGGGCTGTAAGCCGCCCACATCCAGCGTCTTAGAAAACGCATCGCCCGCTTCTTGCTGCAGCATCAATCTTCCGGAAATATCATATACCGAAACCATTCCCAACGGCCGGGCGCCGCTCACCTGCAGCAGCCCTTCGGCAGGATTCGGATACACGGCTACCACGGGCAAGGAGATGTCGTTAAGGCCGGTATTCAGTCGTTTATGACCGCGGAAAAATTTCCAGATTTCTACGCTGGCGTCGAAGTCGCGATTGGTATTGCCATACGGCGGAATATCAATTACGCCGTTTGGCCAGGTGTGTCCGCCACCGGTAATTTTATAAAACAGAACATCGCCGCCGCCGGCGCACCCGTTTGCCTGAATGCGCTGTGCCGTACACAAATCGGTGGTGCTGGTGTTGGGAACGGCTATGGTGTCGGCAGGGCCGGCACACGCATTGGTGTCGCGCCAGAATTGCAATACCGCCTCTACGCCAATGCTGTTGGCCGCGCCGGTGTTGTAATTCACCGTGGGGTCGGTAGTACCGTGAATATGCATTACCGGAAAGCGGCGATGCATCAGGCAATTCGCCACAGTATTGTTGCTCATGGTTCCGGCTACAGAAGCAATAGCCGCCAGACGGTCTTGCAACTGGCACGCCAGCGTGTAACTCATATAACCGCCATTGCTCAGGCCGCAGCTATACACGCGGTTCGCATCAATGGTGTAGCGACGCATCATCGTATCAATAAGGGTAGAAAGAAATTTCACATCATCTACGCCAACGCCCCAGGAGTTCCAGTAGCGACTACCGGCATTCAAGGTGCCGTAAGGATACACGTTGATGAATTTGGCGGTATCGGCCACATTATCCATACGCGAATAGAATTGCTGCTGAGAACCGTCTGAAGTGTAGCCGTGCAGATTTAATACCAGCGGATAACTATTCAAGGCGGAATATCCGGTAGGCAAATGCACGATAAAGGAACGATAAATACCATCGCACAAAAAAGAATCGGTTTGCGCAGCAAGCACCGAAGCGCACAGCAAACTAAGGAACAGCGTAATAGTTTTCATGACGAAATATAGAAAGAACGCTATCTTTCTACAAGTTTGCTGCTCATGAAACGATTGTTCCTTATGGCCGTTGCGCTGGTGTTGGCCGGTGGCGCTATGGCGTTTTTACTCAAACCGCGTATCAGCGATAAATTCAAAATTTATTTCGACGAAAAATTAATTGCCGGAAAAAAAGATTTTTTGGCCACGCCAGTTTCCGGCAATAATGCCGCGCCTAACCTCATTATTATTTTGGCCGATGATTTAGGCCAAACCGATATTTCGCGCTATGGCAACCAATTAGTAGCCACACCCAACATCGATGCCATTGGTGCCAACGGCGTCACCTTCACCGAAGGGTACATCACCAGTGCGGTGTGCTCGCCATCGCGCGCAGGCTTGCTGACGGGGCGCTATCAGCAGCGCTTCGGCCACGAGCTACAGCCCAATCATCGCTACCTGCGCAATATGCTGGAGTATTACGGTTTTAAATTACTGCCGCGCTTTCGTCCGCTTACGCCGTTGAAAGCTACCGAAGTGCCATCGTTTGAAGACCGCATCCGGCAAGGACTCCCGCCCTCTGAAATCACGCTGGCCGAATTATTGCATAAATACGATTATCAAAACGCCATCATCGGCAAATGGCATTTGGGTGCGGCTGATTTTGCCAAACCCTGCGCCCGTGGTTTCGATTATCAGTATGGTTTTTACGAGGCGTTTACGTTGTATGCGGCCAAAAAAACCAAGGGCATTGTAGACATGCCGTTGAAGCGCGATTTTATGGACAAGCACGAGTGGCGCACAGCAGAAGGACGAACGGGCAATTGCGCCATTTTGCGCAACTGTTGCGAGCGACAGGAAGAAAACAAATACCTCACCGATAAACTTACCGACGAAGCCCTGGCGTTTATGGATCGCACCGCAGGGCAGCCATTCTTCTTGTACTTGCCCTACAATGCACCGCATGCGCCCCTGCAGGCACCGCAGGCGTATTACAATAAAATGGCTCATATCAAAGATCCGGTGAAGCGGGTGTATGCGGCCATGATTGCCAGTCTGGATGATCAGGTAGGCCGCGTGACGCAGTATTTACGCGAGCATCATCTGGAGGAAAATACGCTGGTGGTTTTTTTAAGTGATAATGGTGGCGCGGTGTACAATGGCACTACCGATAATGCGCCCTATCGCGGGGGCAAGCTCACCAATTTTGAGGGCGGCATACGCGTGCCGTTTATGATGCAGTGGAAAGGAAAAATTAATCCCGGCGTGTATTTTCGCGAGCCGGTGATTTCGCTGGATATTTTTGCTACCGTAGCGGCTAATTTTGGGTTGCAGTTGCCGGCCGACAGAGTATATGATGGCGTCAATTTAATTCCGTTTGTAAACGCACAACAAACCGGCGCGCCGCATCAGCAATTGTGCTGGCGGAGCGATTTTAATAAAGCGATTAGAAAGGGCGATTGGAAATTGTTGGTGAATGAATTCGATAACCAAAATCAGTTGTTTAATTTAAGGGAAGATCCATCCGAGCAGCGAAATCGCTACGCTACCGATACATTGAAGGCGCGCGAATTAAATACGGCGCTCGATCAATGGGAGGCCGAGATGATTAAGCCGTTGTGGCCGCGCGTGGTGAATTATGTGTACAAAGACGCTGGCGGAAAATATACGTTTGCATTTTAATGGCGTGCCCCCTGCACCCGCAGGAACTATAGCGCATGCCTCAAACGCTGCGCTGATGCGGGTTTCGGGGTCGCGCCCTACGCTCCCAAGGTTTTTGGCCGCGCTTTTTTCCATGCGCTGCCAGTACTATTTTCATGCAACAATTGCGTTGAAAAGATGCGGTGTTTTTTTTTGAACTAAACAGTTGCCCGTCATTTCCTCCCGGCACCGCGCCGGCCAAAAACGCTTTCCGCTGCGGTCGCTCACGCTCGGCGCTTTTTTGGGGAAGACTTTCGACTAATCGACAGTTCGATATGCGACTAATCGATATTCGACGGTTTAATCGAATTATCAAACTGTCGAACATCGACCTATCTCCAGCGAGTCTTGCGCAGCAGACTCGCTGGACAAAGTAGCTGCGGTTTCTAACCGCCATACAATCGCCGAAACATCGTGAAATCGAACATCGCATCGTCGAATATCGAATTGTCGAACATCGAACAGCACGGCAACACGTTAGAGGACCGCAACGGTTTTAAAAAAGTGAATGCATCAACATCAACACCTACCTTAAATAAATGCGTTGGCGGGGCGATAGCCCCGCAATCTTCGTAGCACGGCAAAACGTTGGAGCCAAAGGTAGGGGCGTTAGCCCCGTCATCTTCACCGTGTTAAAATCGCTAAAAATATAGCGCGGAACACACCCCTGATTCGGATAAAACAAACTGATGCTATAACATTGCATCGAATCACTTAAACCTAAAAATGGCTAACACCTATACACAATTATATATTCAATTTGTATTTGCCGTAAATGGAAGAAAAAGCTTAATCAAAGAATCCTTCCGAAATGAATTAGAACAACTAATCTGCGGCATCGTCAAAAAGAACCAATGTAAGCCCTACGCCATTTATTGTAATCCCGACCACACCCATCTCTTCGTTGGCATGCATCCCACCATGGCGCCGTCAAAACTGATAGAATATGTAAAATGCGCTTCTTCCTCATGGCTAAATAAAACATCCTATCTCCCCGGAAAATTTTCGTGGCAAGATGGCTATGCCGCATTTACCTATTCCCAATCCCACATCCACAGGGTGGTACAGTACATTTTGAATCAGCGCAAACATCATCAAAGCCAATCTTTTCGGGATGAATACCAATTGTTTTTACAAAAGTTTGACGTGAAGTACGACGATCGGTTTTTGTTCGACAATCGCGATTAGCGAAATTTATGGGAACGCTTGGCCATTTTATTTTTTGAACAAAGCAGCTGCGGTTTTTAACCGTCGTCGCATCATCGAACAGTCGAGCCCTAATGCAACACCACAATACTTCGCTGAAAGGCCTCGCCATTTATTTTGCCGCATATCACGTAATAACCATTTTCTACATCGGCAACAGAAAAGGAGGCCTGGCCGGGCGCGATGCTTTTAATGCGCTTGCCCATCTGGTCAATTAGCATTAATTCGTCCACCACACTTCCTTGATCAACCGCCCAATGAATTTCGTTATTTGCGGGATTGGGGAAAACAGAGAAACCGGCAGTTGCTGCCAACTCATTCAAGCCCGAGGTGCAATAAAACAGCGAATCAGAAAGCGAGTAACAAGTGGCGCAATTGCCAATTAGCACCTGATAATAACCGCATATTGTAGCCGGGTAGGTAGGTCCGGTAGCGCCCGAAACAGGCACGCCATTCCGGTACCATTGGTAAAACGTGCCGCTCTTTGCGCTCAACTGATTTCCGGTGGCGGTGATGGTGGCGTAGTTGCGGTGTTTCAGCATGGCGTACAATTGCGAAAAATGCGCCGCATTAAACAGCGCCTGGTTAGGGTCGGTGGTGCTGTTGGGCGTGTGCAAACCCGGAACATTCAATGTTTCCAACAGGTTGATGAGGCCGGGATTATTGCGGTTGAAATAGCCGTTAATAAAACCACTGCCGTACAATCCGCCGCCGATGTTGTAGGCAACGGTAGCGTCGGAAGTGTTGTGAATAGCGCCAAAGGGAATGGTTTCGCCCGCCAGCCAACTGGAATCGGCAATAGCGCCGGCGCCGGTAACCAAACCATGCACCTGATCAGAAAAACCGCGATTGGCCGTGAGGCAGCTCACATCAAAATTACCCTGTGCCGCCGTAACGGAGGACGGTACTTCGTTGGCATCCCAGTAGGCGGTATGAATAGCAATGATGGCGCCGGCTGAACGGCCTCCAATAAAAATCTGCGAAGTGTCAATGCCATAAACGGCTGCATTGGCGCGGAAGAATTTGATGGCTGCTTTCAAATCCTGCACGCCGCGGTAAATGGCCTGGGCATAGTCGTTATTCGGAATGCCCAGCCGGTACTCTACCGAGGCGCAAACAAATCCGCGGGCGGCAATCAGCGAGCACGGTTCCAGTACCCGGTCTTCGGTATAGCTGCCGCCGGTAAAACCGCCACCATGCACAAACAAGTACAGCGGCCGGCAGGTGTTGTTATCGTTTTGCGGACGAAATACCCGCATCACATTTGCGGTACTGTTAACGCCGTACACCACATCCTGATACGTAGTTGAAAAAATGGGCGACCGGTAACGGTCGTTGATGCAAGTATCTAATCGCGCAGAGGCAGAAAAAAAGAGCAGCGCGAAAAACACGGCTCCCGCAAATGATTTCATCATCAGGAAAATGATTTTACAAGAATACGCAACGATTAAATAGTTGTTTCACTATTAGAAAACGTTGCAGGAGGCGCTACAGTATAACAATACATGCTTTGCCATTTGGAATCAAGTCTTCGGGATTTTAAGCCTAACTGCCTTAAATCAATTGCTTCCGGCCTGTTAAATTTCAAGAAGAATGCCAGGTGGTATTGACTAAACAAAGTACAACCGGTATATTCGATTTTGAAATTCCAAACAAACATTTATCGGAATAATTTCTTTGAAGCCCTTTTCAACATGTCAAAAAAATCAAATCATGTGGTGCCTTCAGCAGCAGGCTGGGCAGTAAAAAAAACCGGAGCAGAAAGAGCTTCGCGCATCTTTGCCACCAAGCGTGATGCGGTAACTTATGGCCGGGACTTAAGTAAGAACGAAAAGACCGTCTTATACATCCACAAAAGCAATGGTATGATTGAAAACCTTAATTCCTATGTCAGCCCGCCCATTTCCGGAAAAGATCACAAGCACCCATAAGTTCGCTCAGAACGTATTTATTAATTGCCCTTTCGATAGACTTTCGACTAATCGATTTTTCGATATGCGACTAATCGCTATGCGACGGTTTAATCGAATATCGAACAGTCGAACATCGAGTGTCGAACATCGAACTATCGAATATCGATTTTAGGTCCGCAAGGCAATAGTTTAGAAAAGGAGCGTGAGAAACTTCGACCAGGTTGCGCATCTATGGAAGTTGGCGCCAAGCGGTAGGGATGGTAGTGGGCCCGCCATCGGCGGGCGTGCGTAGTGAAACGGAGCACCGTACCCGCCTTTGGCGGGCCGGGCCGCAGCGCAGCGGAGGCACCGCCGTAATTTCGACTAATCGACTAATCGACATTCGACTTTTCGATATTCGACGATGATTCGATGGACTTATCGAATATCGAACCGTCGAACCGTCGAATTTCGAATCTCCAATTTCCATTACCTTCACCTGATGCCAAACACAACTTCGTTGCGGCGCGCCCTGGCGCTGTTGCTCATCACCCCTTCTCTGCTTTTAGCACAAACCCACCCGGCGCAATTTGTTGATCCGCGCATCGGCACGGGCGGCCACGGCCACACCTTCCCGGGACCTTCCGTCCCTTTCGGCATGGTGCAACTGAGTCCGGATACGCGTCTATCCGGCTGGGATGGCTGCTCGGGTTACCACGATTCCGACCGCCGCATCTATGGCTTCTCGCATACGCACCTGAGCGGCACGGGCTGCAGCGATTATGGCGATGTGCTGCTGCAACCTACTATGGGCAAGGTGCGCCTCAGCAACAAACGCTATCGCTCAACCTTCAAAAAAGAAAGTGAACACGCCAGTCCGGGCTACTACGAAGTGTTTCTGGATCAGCCGCAGGTGCAGGTGGCGCTTACCGCCACCACGCATACCGGTCTGCACCGCTACACCTTCCGGAATGCGGGCATGGCGAATGTGCTGCTTGACCTCACGCATCGCGACCGCGTGAAGCAGGGCGAGATTACCATTGAAAGCAATACCGAAATTTCGGGCACGCGCATCAGCAATGCCTGGGCCAATAATCAAATCCTCTACTTCGTGATTCAATTCTCAAAACCGTTCGACGAAGCGGGCATCGCGAAAGCGGATGTGCTGAACATGAGTTCAAAGCACGATACCGGCAGCTTGCTGAAAGCCGCGGTGCGCTTTAACGTAAACGCAGGCGAAACCATTTACGCCCGGGTGGGTATTTCGGCGGTGAGTGTGGAAGGTGCACGCAACAATTTGAAAGCAGAGCAATACGATTTCAATTTCGAGCGGACGCGCCAGGCCGCCGAAGCGGCCTGGGATAAAGAGTTAGGGAAAATAGAGATTACCACGCGCAACGATAGTTCCAAACGCATTTTTTATACGGCCCTGTATCATTGCATGCTGGCGCCCAACCGCTATCAGGATGTAGATGGGCAATACCGCGGTCGCGATTTCAACGTGCACCGCGCCAATTTTGATTACTACACCGTGTTTTCACTTTGGGATACGTATCGCGCCCTGCATCCGCTGCTGACGCTGATCGACAAAAAGCGCAGCGCCGATTTTGTCAACACCTTTATTCATCAGTATGAAGAAGGCGGACGGCTGCCCGTGTGGGAGCTGAGCAGTTGCGAAACATGGTGTATGATTGGCTATCATGCCATTCCCGTTATTGCGGAAGCGGTGTTGAAAGGCGTAACGGGTTTTGATCAGGAAAAGGCGTATGCGGCCATGCGCTTCTCGGCCATGGAAGATAAAAATGCGCTGGACGATTATAAAAAATACGGCTACATCCAGTTTATGCATCACGGGCAAAGCGTGTCGCGCACGCTGGAATATGCGTTTGACGACTGGTGCATTGCGCAAGTGGCCAAACATTTGGGCAAGGAAGAAGATTATCGTTATTTCATGCAGCGCGGACAATCGTACAAAAATCTGTATGACGCTTCTACCGGATTTATGCGGCCGCGGAGTCCGGGTTTTTTAACGCCCTTTGATCCTTTCAAGGTAGATCATAATTACACCGAAGGCAATGCGTGGCAGTATTCGTTTTATGTGCCACAAGATATGCAAGGGCATATGCAGTTGTTAGGCGGCAAGGAGAAGTTAGCGGCCTTTTTAGATTCGTTGTTTTCGGCATCTACGCATCTCACCGGTCACCGGCAGCCCGATATCAGCGGGATGATAGGGCAGTATGTGCATGGCAACGAGCCCAGTCATCAGATTGCGTACGAGTACAATTATGCCGGGCAGCCGTGGAAGACGCAGGCCATGGTACGGCGCATTATGAAGGAGATGTACCGGGCGCAGCCCGATGGGTTATGCGGCAATGAAGATTGCGGGCAGATGAGTGCCTGGTATGTATTTAGTGCGCTAGGGTTTTATCCGGTGTGTCCGGGCAGCGGGCATTACGCTATTGGTTCGCCCCTGTTTGAGTTAGCCGTGGTGCATTTAGAGAACGGGAAGACAATTACCATAGCCACCAATGCCAACAGTGCGCAGGCCGTGTATATACAATCGGCCACGTGGAATGGCCAGCCGTACAGCAAGTCGTTTTTGACGTATGAGGAATTGGCCAAGGGTGGGCGGTTAGAATTGAACATGGGCGAGCGGCCTAATCCGGGTTGGGCCAGTGCGGAGGGGGATGTTCCCGTGACGGATGGGAAGTGATGGCGATGGGTCGACGGATCGATATGCGACTATTCGATGTTCGACTGATCGACAGGTCAATATCGAATTATCGAAAAGTCGAATATCGAACAGTCGAACATCGAATCGTCGAACACCGAAAAATCGAAACCCAAAAGCGGTCCTAACTTCAACTAATCGATGCTCGACTATTCGATGTTCGACTAATCGACGGGTCAATATCGAATTATCGAAAAGTCGAATATCGAATCGTCGAACATCGAAAAATCGAAACCCAAATGCGGTCCTAACTTCAACTAATCGATGCTCGACTAATCGACAGGTCAATATCGAATTATCAAATTATCGAAAAATCGAACATCGAATCGTCGAATATCGAACCGTCGATAATTATGGCGGCCGCCGCTCGGCTCGTGCCTCGCCGTGTGCGGCGCCGGGCTTTCCCTTTAGACTTGCACACTCTTTTTAATTAAAGGCTATTACTATTATGAGATTTCTTTTTTGGTCCTTTTTTCTTTGTTGAAAGATGTGGATATGTTAGTATAAGATAACACCGGCAGAGGTGAATTATGGGCTTTCCCAGGTATGACCTATGAAGCGATTCAAACCTCTGCCGGCTCTTTGAACAAGCATCAAATAGAAATTTAGGCTAACGGCCTATTATCAAGGGATTGATTGTGTTCAAAGGCGTTATCATATTCAATCATTTTTAAAATTAAAAACATGAAGCAATTTTTTGTAGGAATTGATGTTTCGAAGGAGAAATTCGATGTTGCGGTCCTGGCCTCTGGAGTGAAGTGCCTGAGCGCTGTTTATCCAAACAATCTCAATGGCGTAAAGCAGCTCGTAACAGCACTCAAGCACTTCCCTGAATTTGAGTTAGGCAATGCGGTGTTTTGCTTAGAGCAGACGGGGATTTATGTCAATCACTTATTAGAGGGATTGCATAAAAGAGAGGCCATTGTTTGGTTAGAAAACCCTGTAAAAATCAAACAGAGCAATAAACTAATGCGAGGCAAGAGCGACCAGATAGATGCGGAGATGATTGCTTGGTACGCTTTTAAAAACAAAGATGATTTAAAACGCTGGCAGCCCAAAACGGCAGCATTTCAACGCCTCAAGCATCTATTCACCCTCCGCACCAGGCTAATCAGTAAAAAAAACAGCCTTTTAACGCCATTAAAAGAGGCTGACGGTTTTGTAACAAAGCAAGTGCTTCGGTTAGAGAAACGCTTGATGAAAGCAGCTGTCCAGGGAATAACCGAATCGCTCCAGCATATTGAAAAAGAAATTGCTGAGCTGATCGGACAAGATGAAAACATCAATCATCAATTTAAACTGTTGACTTCGGTTGAATCTATCGGGAAAGTAACAGCGCTTTATATGATATTGGCAACCAATGAATTTAAAGATTTTAACTGTCCTAGAAAGTTTGCCTGTTATAGCGGTGTAGCACCATTTGAACATCGATCGGGTAGTAGTGTGAGAGGTAAAACCAGAGTATCACACTATGCCAATAAAACAATCAAGAGTCTTTTGCATCTAGCTGCCATGTCATCAATTGTACATTCCAAGGAAATGGAACATTACTATCGGCGCATGGTCGCTTCTGGAAAGAACAAAATGTCCGTGATTAACGCTGTACGAAACAAGTTGATTCAAAGAATGTTTGCTGTCATAAGGGATAACCGGCCTTATGAAAAACGTTTGCCGATTGATTTGGTATTGCCATAGAAATCGTTCCAAGTCCGCACTCGCTCGTACCTCGCTCGCTTGCGGGCTTTCCACTCAATCCCTGCCGCGGAGGGAAAATGGCGCAGGATAGGGCAGAAAAAGACACTTACGATATTTCCAACGCTATTCATCTCAATTGGCGCTACATGATACAATATCGTAAGTGTTTTTCCTTAATCTAAATAACAGGATTTTTTATTTTGCTTGCAGTAATTAGGAAGCATTCGCGCCAGATGGATTAAAGGATAATACTTTTTAAGAATTGGATATACGCAATGCGTATATCCAGCCGCTACAATTTTCAGCGCATTAATTTTCAATATTGTTCTAAAAAATGGATACATTAGCTAAAGACGCGGAGTTGCGGGTATTTGTGAGTTGGTAGCAATAAATATAGACCCTACAAAATATGGTTCTTCACCATATTTTGTGGGTTTGGAGGTTTAGTTTACCCAGATGGAAATATATCATGATAATGAAGTTTTCCATATTTCTATACCCTTTTGCCATTCGTTTAATTTCCTGGATTTTGAGGTTTACGCGTTCCACATAACCAGACGTTAACCTACTTTCAAAATACTGAACGATACCGCTCCAATGTGCTTTTAGTGATTGGGCTACTTTTTGGATAGGCGCTATATTACTTCGTTGCGCTTTGTATAACCATTCTTTCATCAACCATGTAGCGGTGTTGGGATCGGCGCTATTGCATATTTCTTTAAACCACTCTTTAAACCTATACGTTTTACCCAATTGCGGATAGGTACTACTCAAAAACTGAAGTTGTTCCATTTGTTCTATACCTAAGTCGCTACCCCGTCGCAGCCAGAGATACTTCGTGTTTTTCAACTGCTTACTATGCGCCGCCTCTTTCCTGCGCACTTCATCTAAAGCCTTGCTCACTAGCTGTTCTAAATGGAACCGATCAAACACGATTTCCGCCGCTGCCAGATGGGTGGATACCGCTGCTTTGTAGCTGGGCGATAAATCCATTACCACCTTCTCTACTTTTTGAGGTTCAACCTGCCGTACCGCGCACTGTTGTAAAGCGGCTAAAAACGCTTTCTCGTTGCGACCAACGCCAATGCCAACCACTTTCTTTTGCTCCATATCGGTGAGCACCGTTAAATAGTTATGTCCCTTTCTAGATGAGGTTTCATCTACACCCATCACACGAACCTGTTCTAAGGGTTGACTATACCGGGCTTCTTCAACATAACGTCTTATTATTCGCCCAATGATTCTACCATCAATTCCTAACAACCTTCCTGCGGCCGACAGGCTCAATCCCGACTTACACAACTCTATTGCAAAGGCCTCAAACAAAAGCGTAAAACTGCTCCCTTCGCTGGCTATGGTACCGTTACCATTTGCGTACTACCATCGTCTTGCCTAATCCGTGGTACAGTAGCATGTAAATAACACTCGTGCTGGAAAAAGTTTAAATGACGCCACGTCCGTTCAACATGATCATAGGCCTTATTGACCTTTCCATCTTTGCCTAAAAGGTCAATGCCCCTTTCATAATCAACAAATAGATGCAAGACCCTGTGGCTGCCTTCTTCCTTAAATTCAACTTGCTTGATAAACCATGGCGACTGAAGGCCGATAGCTGCTCCGAATAATTGTTCTGGTTTCATGAACCCGAAGATAAACTACCCACTTATAATGGCGAAGAACCCAAAATATGAATAACAAAAAATATACTGTCTTTGTAAGTTCGACCTACGAAGACTTAAAGGACACAAGGAAAAGTATCATCAATACCTTAACCCAAACAGATACTTTTATTCCAGTTGCAATGGAAACATTTGGAGCTTCACCAGAAGACCAAGACACTTTCATTTCAACAGCATTGGACAAATCTGATTTTATGGTTTTAATTGTTGGAAATAAATATGGTTCACTTTCACCAACAGGGAAATCATACACTCATAATGAGTTTCTAATTGCAAAAGAAAGAAACATACCAATTTTTGCGTATTTCATAGAAAGTGCCGAACTTGATTTAAGAGGTTCAAGAGGAGAAGTTGATAATATTGATTCACTGAAAAATTTTCTTAACGAGGTAAAATCAAACCAAACATTAGGATTTCCTTGGAAAAACGAAAATGAAATATCTGGGTCAGTCATAAGTAGTTTAACAAATCATTATTCAAAATACTCTGACAAAGGTTGGATTAAAGTAAGCGAAATTCAAAAAAGCCAAACAAGTCTCGAAAATATTACCCAAAGTTTAATAAAGGCTAAAAAGAACGTAAATATCATCACAGACGAAAAAGATTGGGTTTTTAAACTAATACCTACTATCATTTACCTCAAAAACAGAAACGTAACAATTAACATTTATTTCTTCCCTAAATCTATTGATGACTTAAAATCAAAATCGATTTATATTTTATCGAAACTTGGCTGCGTAATTCATTACCATAATTCATTAATTACTAGTCGTCCAACGTTTTATGGCTTAATCAGAGATTATGATGATAAACATAATGTAGAAATTATTTCGTTTGGTGAAACTAATTCTATTTATACAACAAAAGATGATGCAGAGGCTATTCTTGATAAAGTTATTAAAGTTCATAAAATTGCAAGGAAGACTTTGAAAAAACACAAAAGCCATATACCCAAAATCAAACCACTTACAAAAACGCAATTAAAAGAATATTTTGAAATAATAAAAAAGGAAGTTTCGCAGTATTCCAGCTGTTCAAACATAAAAGTGGACATAAAAAAAGTGGCGATTAATAAAACTTTTCCAACTCAGCACCAAATAATAAGATATAAATACATTCAAACAGAGTTAACTTTTAAATACTACAAGGAAGTAGAAAGAACAATAACAAAATTTGAAGTGCTAAATATAGAGCTTTCTGACCATTCAAAGGAAACACCAATTTTGTATCCATTTAATCCACCAGTATTAGAAAAGTTAGGAGATAAGTATTTAATTGTCGACGGGCATACTAGATTATTTAAATTCAGAGAACTACATAAAAATGACTTGTCTGCGGAGTTTTATGCAATTGTTGTTGAGAATTGTGAAGAAACTAAAAACTTAGAACATTATAGTTGGGACAACACAGAAATTGTAAATACAAAAACAGCATATCGAAAAGATGGGAAAAAATCAGCGAGAGATGTTGAGGGCGTAACACATCGAAACTCAATACCAAATTTGACAAAGGAAATTAACAGGTTTACAAAGTCAATTTTACTGCCACCAACATCGTATTGGCAATAGTGGGGTGACAGTTGTAAATTCAACATTCGCAACTCTTTTGGGCATTTGTGCAAATGTAAGGCTGACGTTTTTCAAATGCTCTACCATCGCCAATACGTAAACCGTCAGGATGTGAAAAAACCCTGTTTATTCAATTGTTCTACTAAAATTCACTCCTAATTTCCTGCTAAATCAAAAAATAGCCGATTACAGCCGCGTTAAATTTAGGCTGCTAATTTAAGCTCAAAAAATAAATACGCTGTAATGGGCTTAAAATCGCCCTGTTTTGAAGACAAAACAGCGATCCTCTTATAATTCGGTTGCCATTTTTTTAGTTTTTTCATGAGTTCATCAAAACCGAGGATGTTGATGGTGCGTTTGATGTTGTAGACTAAACAAATTAAACTGTGTTCTCCATTTACTTTCTCTCTTCCCTTTAGGTTGGTGTAGTAATAGCCCCACTTTCGTTTAATGGTACCAAAGACGTGTTCATTTAGTTCTTGCCGTTTTCGGTAGGTGGCGTAGTTCTTTTGGTAACGTTTGGCGTTTTGTTCAACCACTTCTGCAAACTCGCTTCTTTCTATCTCTCTGCCGCCCTTGGCCCGGCCGGTACAGAGGTGCTTGGCGGGGCAATCCTTACAATCAGGGGTACGATACTTCTTAAATCGGTAAGGCGTATAATCGCGGGCCTTTACGTGCCAGGTGCCTTGAGTGCGTAAAATACTTCCTTGGGGACACCGGTAGGTATCGGTGCGTTTGTTGTATTTAAACTGGGTAATGAGGTACGCTGGGGTTGTGCCATGGTCGTTGCTGTTCACTAACTCCTGCTGCGCGCAGATGGTGGTGATACCTGCATCCTTACACTGCTGCAATTGCCGGGCATTGTGGTAGCCCTTATCACTGGTCACCAACAGATCTTCTTCAGATAGGTTGATTTTAGCCTCCAGTGCGATATCGTAAAGGGCATTGCGGTCGTTGCGATTGATGGTGTGGGTAGCCACAATCAATTTGTGTTTTTCATCAACAGCGGCCTGCATATTATAGCACACCTCAACTACCTGCCCCTGTACCAGCAAGGCTCGCGCATCTGCATCGGTGGTGCTGATTTGGGGTTCGTTGGTTTGTTCTAATTGTTCGGCCAGCGCCTCATAACGGATTTTATTTTCTGCCAGTCGTTTGAGTTTGGCGTGGATGTCATTCACGGACACTTCACCTTTGTCGTTTTCATCTAAGGCAGCCAGGTATTCACTGGTCTTTTCTTCGATATACAGTAAATGCCGTTCAATCTTTTTAGGGTTGTAGTTGTTTTTCTTGCTGTTATGGGCACGCACCTTCGTGCCATCCACAGCTACATGCTTGCCAGAAACGAGATCGGCTTCCTTTAGAAACAGAACGAACAACTTAAACGTGTTGCGCAGCGCACGGTTGTTTACTTTTCGAAAGTCGGCGATGGTGTGATAGTTGGGGAAGAGATATCCGGTGAGCCATTGCAGTTCCAGATTACGAAAGCACTCGCGGTCAAGCTTGCGACTACTGCGAATACCGTTAAGGTAACCGTACAAATAAATCTTAAGGAATAATTTGGGATGAAAAGGCGGCCGGCCTTCTTCTTTCAAAACCACCTCCTGATACCCCAATTGTGATAAATCCAATTTCTCCACAAATGCATCAATAAACCGCACCGGATTATCAGCCTCTATCTGATCTTCCAGACTGGAAACGGTCATTTGCAGCCGGTTACTTCCCTGAACGTAATTCATGCCGACAATCAGCAGAAATCATGCCTTTGAGCCTATTATGGAAAACTATTTTTTTGAGGTAGATTCACAGTCTGCCGTTGTTCGCAATCAGTTTGAACACCCTATTTTTCATAGGGTTTCTTTCTGAAATAAAAGCTTTTGTATCTTTCGACCTTTTATAATACTTTAAAATGAAAGTTCTATCATTTATTCCCGACCACAGGATTAGTGCTACCAATGTGCTTGTTGAGATAAGCATAAAGGATTATTTAGAATTTGCTCAATACATTTTGAGCAATAACGACTATCAAAGAAAAAGAGTGATAAAGTCAAATTTGCAAGAAACTCTTCGACTAGACTTGCTGAAAGGTTGTACAATTCCACCAATTGTACTTGCAGTCAAAAAAGAAGAAATTGACACAGCTTTTGATTATAAAACTTTTAAGGATGCAGAATATATCAGTTATCTGGTCGACAAGAAGGAAATGCTAATCTTAGATGGATTACAGAGGACGTACGTTATAATTGACCTCTTTCATGATATACAAAGTAATAAAGTCAAAGCCTTTGACACCTCAATTTTCTTCAACCAAACAATTCGAGCTGAAATTTATATTGGCTTAGGAAAGCTCGGTATTTTATATAGAATGTTGACCCTAAATACGGGTCAAACTACAATGTCAACCAGACACCTAATGGAAATTCTTTATTTGGATTACTTAGATAAAGAAATTGATGGAGTTAAACTAATTCGTGACACCGAAGCTGTACCGGCAAGTCAAGACACAAACGAATATAAATTTCAAGATATTTTAGATGGTTATTACTCTTTCATAGAAAACACAGAGACACCTTTAGAAAGAGTAGATATTTTAAATACTTTTCAAACCATTAAGTCACTAGAAAAAACCGAAGAAGAAAAGGAAGGATTCAAAAATTTCATGCAAACCTTCAAGAAGGTATTAGAACGATTCATTCAATTGTCCGATGGCTTCATTTATAATGAAGAAGATTTCAAATCGCCAGAATTAGAATTATCAGGTCCTCCATTCGGAAAAGACGCCCTAAATGTTTTTAAAAAATCTCAAAGCTTAACAGGATTCGGCGCAGCATTAAATTTTTTAAAGTTTAAAAGAAATGTCGACTTTCCAACTATACAAGAATTGAGTAAGGAAATTTCATTGTCTGAAAAAAGTGGTAAAGAAATCTATAGGTTGATAAATAAGCATTTCGACTACATAAGAAATCGCTCTAAAAAAGTTGGGAACGACCAACGATACTATTTCAAAATTTTCTATTTAGCATTATTTGACAAGGAGAATGAACATTTCAAATCCTTCGATAGTTCATGTGAATACGCTTATAAAAGAGTTAAGGAAAAAATAGAAGATTTATGAAAATTCAGTATTCAGAATCACTTTCGGAAGAAACAAACATTATTATGAGCGAGATCGATAGTTCGCTCACTTTGAAAGGTACTGTTACTGGCGATATATACTTAAGTATTGCTTTTCCATTTAAGTTAAGCAGGATTATACCAGCTTATCAGGACATATCAACAATCCTTGAAAATGTCTATGTTTTCCGTAACCCTTACTTTTCACAATACGATATTTGTTTTGTCAGAGGATTTGAAAAGAAACCTGTAGGCTTTCTTTTTAAACCTACAATAATTTTTGATGATGATGCAAAATATCTGTGGAAAGACAATAAAGTATTACAAACTGCAATTTACAGGTCTTTTTTAAACTTTTTTATGGGCAATATTAGTTTAAGACCAAATACCATAAAGACCCAACGGGAAGTCGATTATTTATTTCACGATTTTTTACCTTCTGATGTTATTTTTGGGGTATTTCCACACCAATGGAATACCGATTTTAGTGATAAATATCAAACTCAACTGTTACTAAATCTTTATCTCAAGGGATTTTACCTTTTAAATCAAAATGGAGATGAACTTTATACCCCTCCATATATCTCTTTTCAAGAAGATAATTTTGACTCATTAGGCTCTCATGAAACCCAATTTTACAAACATTTAGACTTGCTTCAAATTTCCGATAAAGTAACATCAAATGCATACTGTTCTCAGTATTCGAAAATCATTCTGAAACATAATTCAAATCAAGTTGCTAAGTTTCATCAGGTTTATGCTTTGGTTGAGATTTTTAAGGATGAAATTTTGAAACTTGAACTAAATGATAAAATCTGTGAACGACGGATGGCATCAACAATGACAGGCAATCAAATTCAAAAGGAAGTTTTGGAGATTTCAAGAGATTCCTACAGCATCAATAAATTATTTACAAAGTACCGTAATGCTTCAAATGACATACTCGATATTTTGTTTCTTGAAATTTCCTATTTTCTTGAGGATTCCAGAGATAAAAGAGAACTAGAAGATTTTAAAAGGTTTTCACAAGTTTATTATTATTTACGGAACATTATAGTTCACGACATACAATTTCTTTTTATTGGAGAGAAACAAAAAATAAAAAAATTGCGCGAAGATTTTGATAGGATTATATACAGACTAGAATATTTAGTTTTAGAAACGCTTTGTCATTTAAACCTTTAGTCGTAGTGTCTAATATGGCTACGTACAACAAATTGTTTGGAGCAAGTCTGGCGGACGTAGTAACAATCAGCAGTTGTAATACCATCAAATATTATCGGGCTTGACTTAATTCTATTTGGCATTAAGTTGTTAACTTCAACATCTGTTTTTCTAGCGTTTGATGTTGCCGTGTAGACAAAGCAACAATCCCATCCTTGCGGCGAGCCTCGAACGTAAAGCGCAAACGACAACGATGAGGAATATAGACTTTGACAATATATTTCAACATGTAATTCCGATGGACGACTTTAGATTGAAATGGCGTTTTACGGTGGAAAAATATAACAAGTTGCCTGTTCATCATCTCGACCAGTTAAAGCCATTGGACAATGAAGCCGCTAAATTTTTGTGGGACCATATTGCAAAAGCAGGTTTGCACAGCGATACGCCATTTAAAAAGGACTTCTTCCGGACAGTTGACAAAGCAAGGATTTTAGATGGCAACCAAAAGGAAATTAAGAAATGGCTTTATCAAAGAGGAATTCCATTTGATAAACCTGTTTTCCTTTCCTGGCAACCGACTGAAGCAATGATAGTACCCTGGAAACTCTTAATAAAATACTTCGATAGTTTTTATTACGGATCCTCAGACGACTTGACTGTAATGGACCAAAGTTTAAACTGGGCATTGCTCTTTTATCACGAAGGCGAAATTTATTTTGGAGCAAACAAGGACTTTAAACCAAGTGAGACACTTATGGACATTGACTTTATTGGGTAGCATAAACATGGTGGACAGGATACCTACCTATAACAGCGGTGGCTGTTCCACAACTAGCTGTTATTGTTCATAGGTAGAAAATTAAAAAGCCACATTAAACCGGGCCTCCGGTTTTGAAGCCCGTCGTTTTTAAGGCAGGGTTTTTCTTTCGATTCACCCTACTGAACTGCAATAAAATCATGCAGCATCTCCCCGCAATTCGCGCTTAGCGCCACCGGCTGCAAGGATGTTCTGACGTTGTTCCCGAAAAATTTCACCCCTTCGGGGTTTGTTTACCCGTGGTTCGAAATTTCTATAATAATACCCACCCTTCGGGTTTTTCCTGGGTGATGAAGTATTAATGAGACTTAGTGGAACGTTGTGCGATGCCTATCCCCAAGGGATGAAATTCCTATAGCTCGTGGTACGTTACCTGATAAATCCCGAAGGGATGATATTATTCAACGAAACGGTTCCAAGAAATTCAACCCTTCCGGGTTGGTCTTTTTTAAGAGAAGGAAGAAGCGCACTGCCCGGAAAATAGCGTCGAGCGGCAGCGGGTGGAGCGAAAAGCCCGCAGCGCCGGCCGACTTACGAAGTCTTTAAGACTTACGATGTCCTCAGGCCGGCGCGAGGACTTGCAGTGTAAAACGCGGTGCGGCAGCAGGACTTACGAAGTCTTTAAGACTTCGTAAGTCCTGCTGCCGCAGCCGCCAAAATCATCCTTGTTTTCATTACCGCAGTGGCGATTCTTTTCGCGCGGCCATCGCCCATACCTTTTGCTGCCCTCTTTTCTTATTTTCGCCCACCCATGTTTCAGCAACTTGATCATCTAAAAGGCCGATTTGTAGAAATCGGAAAACTGCTTTCCGATCCGGCTACGGTATCTGATATAAAACGCTTCACCCAACTGAATAAAGAATATAAAGAACTGGAAAAGGTGGTGACGGTGTACGAGCGCTACCAACTGATTCTGGGCAATATTGCCACCAACAAAAACATCCTGGAAACCGAGAAAGACGAAGACTTTCGCGAAATGGCGAAGGCGGATTTAACCACGCTGGAAGTAGATAAAGAACAAACGGAAAGCGAACTGAAATCGCTGCTGGTGCCCAAAGAGCCGGAGGACGAGCGCGATGTGCTGCTGGAAGTGCGCGCCGGAACGGGCGGCGATGAAGCGAGCATCTTTGCGGGCGACCTGGCGCGGATGTACACGCGCTATTGCGAAACTCTGGGCTGGAAGGTGTCTATTGTCAATGCCAATGAAGGCTCGGCGGGTGGCTTTAAAGAAATTGTGTTAGAAATTAAGGGCGAGAATGTGTACGGCAAACTGAAGTTTGAATCGGGCGTGCACCGCGTGCAACGGATCCCTGAAACAGAGGCGAAGGGCCGCGTACATACTTCGGCGGCCTCGGTAGCAGTGCTGCCGGAAGCCGATGAAGTGGATGTGCAAATCAATGAAGCCGATATCAGAATGGATGTGTTCCGCGCTTCGGGCGCCGGTGGTCAGCACGTGAACCGTACAGAATCGGCGGTGCGTTTAACGCACGTGCCTACGGGAACGGTGGTGGAATGTCAGGCCGAACGCTCGCAACACCAAAACCGCGAACGCGCTATGACGATGCTGAAAACGCGCATCTACGAAACGGCGGTGCGCAAACACGAAGATGAAATTGCCGCCCGCCGGAAAACGCTGGTGAGCACGGGCGACCGGTCGGCTAAAATCAGGACGTACAACTATCCGCAGGGACGGATTACCGATCATCGGATTAATATGTCGGTGTACAATCTGGATGCGTTTATGAATGGCGATATTGAAGGCATGATAGATGCGCTGGCGGTAGCCGAACAAACCGAGAAGCTGAAGGAAGGCGGCTTGTAAACGACGTTTTGTTTTTCGGCCATTACCCTTACCTTCATCCAATTAATTTGCCGCTAGCGGCTATGAATGTATGAAGCAGTTGTTCCTTTTGTTGTTTGTTGTGGGTGCGCTGTGCGCGCAGGCGCAATCTCCGGAAAAGCGCGCTACCGATTCGCTGCAGCGCGTGGTGAATCACCAGCCCGATACGTTGCGCAACGGTTTTTTTAAGGCGCGCCGTTTTCACAGTTCGTTTCATGTGCAGGCGGAAGGCGATGTAACGTGGATTTTTAGGCGTGCTGCCTTGTACACCGGCGGCAGCATGCGCTGGGTGGTGAATCATAAAATCAGCATTGGACTGAGCGGTACGTATCTTACTTCCAACACTTCGGTGGGCAGATTTTTGACGCCTCCTTTTCCTGATTCTATTGCTATTAAGCCTACGTTGTTCAGTGTGCAGTTGAATGCGGGTTATGTATTTCGGGCGTTTCGGAAATTCTCTATTCACCCTGAATTAAACGCCGGTTACACCCAGCTATCTTTTCACGACAAAACCACCAACCAGGATGTGACGTTGCGTTATGGTACGGCGAATCCGGTGGTGCATTTTGTTTGGAATACCACCAAGTATTTCCGCATTGGCGGTTTGCTGGGCGCGCGACTAGTTTTTGGTCAGAAATACGAAAACCTGGGCAGCACCAAGCTCTCGGGTGTGTATGCCGGAGTGTTTATCAGAGGGGGGACGTTTTAACGCGGCAACCTTCGGCTTATGGGGCTAGATAATTGTTGCTCTAAAAATCCAGCTACTACGTCTTTATACATTTTCTTATATCCTCTTGCGTTGGGATGAAAAGAACAACGTTTGCTGTGGCCAACAATATCGTAACCGCCACCACTGCGAACACCCACGTCGCAACCCTCAGTTTGGTCGGCTTTGCCCCAGGTAGTAAAGTAGTTGTCATCGCAATTACACAAGCCATGGTTTAGCGATTGCTCATCAATGCCATCCATGTAAATCATTCCTATTTCGCCTGTAATCTTCCGAAGCGTATCATTGATTCGTTGCTGAAAGGTGTCGGCCATACCCCATTCGCCTCCGGCGAATGCAAAGAATGGTCCGTGGTCGCAATCTTCCGTACACAACAACGTATCGGCATTGCGTGTAGGTTTAGGATATTCTGCTACAAAAACCCGGTTGGCCGGCACGCGAAATGCACGTTGAAAAGAATCAGCCAGTGTGGTATAACTACCCCGAAGGCTGCTCAGGCCATTTTCGATGGTAGTTGAGGTAGCGGCATCATCGCTGATATCGTTGGCAAAATCTCTAATGATGTTTACGATTAGGGTAGCGAAGCCGGCATCATTACCACCGGCCGACAATACGATGGCGTTCAGGTTGTAATTGTTTCGGGTAAGGAATTGGCGCACTTCTCTGATTTGACTGATATTTCCATTGCATACGGAAATGCTCCGGCCACTCCGTGTTAAATTAACAATTCCAGCGCCGCTGCAGGCGGTAAATACATAATCAATATCCATTTCGGGATGATTGGCGATGAAGGCGCTCACGCCCCGGTGCAGGCCGCTGAGTACCGAGCGGTGACAGGAGTCGCACAGCCACGGATCACTTTTCTTCCACGGCGCACCTTCGCCGCTGCCGTAGCTATCGCCCATTATGGCAAAAACAAATCGCGGCGCCATGGTGAAAGACACTTCGGGAATGGAATCGAAAATTTCTTGTCGCCCCTGCCGGTAGCGCAGGCTCCAGCGCGCAAAAGTAGTGGCGCCGGGAGGAATGGCCATTGCCTCGCGGTCGGCTGTATTGAAGGTAGCCAATCGGTTATTGACCATGTCGTTTTCCTGCTCGTTGTAGAATTTTTGTTGGTGCGGAAGGATGGCAGAGGCGCGTATTCTGCGCAAGCCTGTAGCGGTGAGTGTAGCGGAGCATGATGGTGAGCGAAAGCCACGCGCGCGCTGCGCACGCGACACTGTATCGTAAAATAAGGTCACCGCTACGGATGAGGAATCGAAGCCCGGTGCATACTGAATAGAAGCGCTGGCCGCGCGGTCGCCGATTACACTAGATGGCGATTGCGCATTAAAGATCAACACTTCGCGTACACTGAATGGCTGCGACTCGGCATTGCGAAAACGAAGCCTTGGATGTTCTGGTTTGATGCGAAACTGCGTTTCGCCGGTAGCTACCTGATGTGTAAAGGAGATGAAGCAATAGAAAAAAGGAAGCGTGTCGCGCTGACAACTAACTGCGGCCAGTTGCGGTGTAATCGCTTTGTTAAAGTCGTCGGCAGCTTGTTGTTCAAGTTCCATCAATAAGCGCTCGTTTAGAAGGTCTCCCGTTTGAGGCTGGCGTCCCGGGCGCGTTATTCGTTTTGAGGGAGATTGCGACAGTTGAAGCCCGGCCAACAAATGAATTTTTTGCCATTGACGTAATTCATGATTGGCCTCAACTCTGGCGGCACGCGCCTGGAAAAATTGTTTTTCATTAGTAGCGGCTGAAACAGCAATCTCATCGTTGATGGCAACATATTGGCCATTTCGTTTTACTTCCAGCGCCACGCGGCCTGCGGCTTCATTCAGGTCGGCTTCATTCTTTCCTACCATTAAAATAGAAGCAGTAATGACGCTGCCACGAAGTAAAAACTGCACGCCGTTGCGTTCCGGCCAGCTTACATTGAAGCCGCTGAGATCAAATGACGAAACGCAAATAGGCGTAGTAGTGGAAATGCATTGGCCATCTTCCGCTTTTGGGTAATCATACATGCAGCCTTGCCGCAAGTCGGCAAAGCGGTCGTTACTTTCTCCGCAAATGCGACAACGGTTGTTTTGTCCGAAGACTAACACAGGCAGCAACAATAGCGTAATGGTGATAAGGCGCATATTTCTTTTTTGTAATATAAAGGGCACCTCTAAAAACCTAGCATGGCGAAATGTTGTAAATTTTTAGCAAAAGTGCAACAGCTTGAAGGCTTGAAAATTTGATGTAATACATCGTTGCGCCTCATTTAGTTACAACATTTTTGTAACTGCATTCGTTGCGTCTCGTCTTACACCAAATTTTCTGCGCATTTCACTCACGCTAGATTTTAAGTGGTGCCCTAAATTAAATTCAACATCCGGGAATCCCGGAAAATTTTCACTTTCACCGATATGGATCAGGAACTACTCGACGATTACCTCCAGCGCTATTCTGAAAAAGATGATGCGGTGCTGGTTGATCTTATGCGCGAAACACATCTGAAAGTGGCCATGCCCAATATGCTAAGCGGACCGGTGCAAGGAAGGTTGCTGCGTTTTTTTTGTGAGTTGTTGCAGCCTAAGCGCATTTTAGAATTGGGTACGTTCACAGGATATTCGGCCATTTGTATGGCTCGCGGACTAGCGCCCGGCGGCACCTTGATTACTATTGATGTGAATGAAGAGTTGGAGCCTATTGCCAGCAAGTATATCGGGCGGGCGGGATTGGCCGATCGTATTCAGTTGAAGTACGGCAGGGCGCAGGAGTTGATTCCGGCGTTAGATGCTCCTTTTGATTTGGTTTTTATTGATGCCGACAAACAGGCATATCCTGATTATTTGAAGCTGGTTGTGCCATTAGTACGTTCAGGCGGATGGATTATTGCCGATAATATTTTGTGGAAGGGAAAGGTGTTGCAGGAAGAAAAGGATAAAGATACGGCTGCCCTGCATCAATACAATGTTGAGGTGGCACAGCATCCCGAATTAGAGGCAATTATTCTGCCGTTAAGAGATGGGTTGAATTTGGCCAGAAAGCGGTAATGCGGTAACTCATCCGGATTGTCTTTAAGGGAATAACGTTTCCCGAAGCTTCCGATAAAAATACGAAGACAAGATTGGTAGAAGACCTAAAAAATTAAGGCGGAATACCACGATGAACAAAAGCCACCTATCACCACAGGAACGTCATGCGGCATCAAAAAAATCGGAAGGAAAGAAGCACCCGGGCGATGCACGGGAACAATCAATTGAGGTCTTTGGTTTGGTTGTTTCGTTTGCGGAAGAAAGAACGGTGCGCTAACTCAGAAGGAACTTGCGTGGCACGCACAAGAAGGAGCTATCGGGGATTGAAAAAGGTTTTCGACCTTAATGAAAATTATTCCGCAGGAATCCGGGTCAACCCAATAGCGCTAACAGCATCAGGATTTGCCACCTTCTTTTTCCTCTACCTGTTTTATGCCGGGTGAAGTGCAGCGCATACATCAGGGCACCTCTAAAAACCTGTAATGGCGACATGTTGCCATTAGTTGGCGAGGGAGCGATAGCTTCAAGGCTGGAAAATTTGATGTAATACTTCGTTGCGCCTCCTTACATCAAATTTTCTACGCATTTCACTCATTACAGGTTTTTAGAGGTGCCCATAAAACATCACGCGCCACCACGCCTTTCTAAAAACAACCGCTGGCTGCGGATGTTGCGGGAGATCAGAAAACTAAAAAGGGCTGCGCAAAAAGGAAAGTACACGTAATGATCGAAATGGCCTTTTGTTATCCAGTTGAAAATGGCAAACACAATGCCGCATACCGAAGCGGTTACAAAACCGCGCTCTAACACCGTCAGGAATCGTTTCATAATTTAAAGGTAGCAATTTCAATACCCTTGCTACCCTGTAAAAACAACCGGAGGGCAGTTTTGTTTTTTCTACTTTCGCCCTTATGGTAACCGAGCTTTTGGTTTTAGTGCTGGCGTTGGTATTCATTGCCTTTTTCTCGGGCATTGAAATCGCCTTTGTTTCGGCGAATAAACTGCGGGTTGAGCTGCTGAAAGAAAAAAGCGGCAGTGCTCGCATCGTTTCTGATTTCAATCACAATCCTTCCCGCTTCATCAGCACCATGCTGATTGGGCTGAATGTGGCGCTGGTGGTGTTTGCCAGTATGATGGCGAACATTCTTTCTCCCGAAAACTTTTCGTTCCTGCCACACGATGAAGCCGGCCTGATGCTGATTGAAACCATGGTTACCACGGTGGTGGTGTTGCTGCTGGGCGAATTGCTGCCGAAGATGTTGTTCCGCATCAATGCCGACCGGATGCTGCTGGCATTTGCCTATCCAACGCTGGCTATTTATTACCTCTTAATGCCGCTCACCAGTGTATTTCACTGGCTCTCGAAAGCAGTGATTAAGGCGGTGGTGGGAAAAGATTATCAGGAAGGCCGGCAAAGTTTTACGGAAGAAGATCTGGAATACCTGGTGAAAGAAACAGCGGCGCAGGATGAAGTGGAAGGAGAAACGGACGATCTCAACTCGGAAATTTTTGAGCGGGCCTTGTATCTGAAAGAAATTAAAGTGAAGAACTGCATGGTGCCGCGCACCGAAATTGAAGCCATTGAAGCCGATGAAACGGTGGAAGCGCTGCGGCAAAAATTTTTCACCACCAAGCATTCCCGCATCATTGTTTATGATGACACTATCGATAAGGTTATTGGCTATGTACACCATTTTGATTTACTCAAAAAACCGCGTTCTATCCGGCAGTTTATTCGTCCGGTTGAAATGGTGCCAGCCAGTATGAATGCGCAGGAGTTGTTGATTCAGTTGGTGAAAGAGCGCAAAAATATGGCGTGGGTGGTGGATGAATACGGCGGCACGGCCGGATTGATTACGCTGGAAGATTTGATGGAAGAAATTTTTGGTGAGATTGAAGATGAGCACGACGAAAAGGAAGGAACCGAGCGCCAATTGAGCGATAATGAGTTTTTGTTATCGGCGCGATTGGAGGTAGATTATCTGAACGAAAAATACCATCTCGATATTCCGGAGGGAGAGTATGAGACGCTATCGGGTTATATTGTGATGAACCACGAAGACATTCCCGATCAGGGCGAAACGGTGCATCTCGATCATTTTGAAATTAAAATCAGAAAGGCTACCGACAAGCGGATTGAGATGGTGTATTTGAAGAAGCTTGTACAGGAGTAATAGCAGCTACCATGCCATACAATTTTTATTCAGGGCCGTCTATGCTGCCCGAGGGTATTATCGAAGCGGCCAAGGCTGCCATGGATAATTTTGCAGGAACGGGTCTTTCGCTGCTGGAAATTTCTCATCGTGCCAAGCCGTTTGTGGCGGTGATGGATGCGGCGCGGGAACGGGCGCGGCAGCTGATGGGACTCAGTGCAGATTATGAGGTATTGTTTTTGCAAGGCGGCGCCAGCACGCAGTTTTATATGATTCCCTACAACCTGCTGGAGCCCGGCGAAACCGCCGGGTATATAGATACCGGTACCTGGGCGCATGGCGCGCTGGAAGAGGCGCGGCTGTTTGGTTCGGTGCAGGTGTTGGCCAGTAGCAAGGATGCGAATTACACCTTCATTCCGAAAACGATAGCGGCCATTACCGCGCCGTTGAAATACGTGCATATCACCACCAACAATACCATTTACGGTACGCAATGGCCGGTGGCCGCGTTGCAGCAATTGCGCGCCAGTTTGCCCAAGGAGACGTTGATGGTTGCCGATATGAGTTCCGATATTTTTTCGCGGGCGATTGACTATTCGATGTTTGACGTGATTTATGCCGGTGCGCAGAAGAATATGGGTATTGCCGGGTGTACGATGGTGGCCGTTCGCAAATCTGTATTGACGGCGCGCAGGCCGTTGCCGAAGATGGTGGATTACCGGGTGCAAATTGAGCAAGGCTCGATGAAAAACACGCCATCAGTATTTGCGGTGTACGTAACCCATTTAGTGTTGGAATGGATTGCGAAAGAGGGGCTGGAAGTTATTGCGCAGCGCAACGAAGAGAAGGCGAAGTTGCTATATGCGGCAATTGACCGATCCACTCAATTTAAGGGTACGGTGCAGGAGGAAGATCGTTCGGCTATGAATGTTTGTTTTAGGGGAAATGCCGAAGCGGCCGAAGCGCGGTTTAGTGATTTGGCCAAAGCCCGGGGATTAGTGGGTTTACCGGGTCATCGCAGTGTAGGCGGTTTTAGGGCATCGATATACAATGCCATGCCCTTAGCGGGCGTTCAGGCGTTAGCTGAGTTGATTGGGGAGGTAGGGTAGGTTATTTACCCAGGTATTTAAACCAGCCTTCGGTAGCCTTGGCGATAGAAGATGGATCCCAAACAGGCGCTTCTCGCCAGTAGTCGATGTTTTCAAGAATTCTTCTTACACCTTCTTCCAGTGAAACCTTAGGCTCCCATTTCAGTACGGTTTTTATTTTGGTAATGTCAGCGAAGGTGCAATCAGGTTCACCCGGACGTTTGGGGATGTAGGTTTTTTCACCGCCCAGAAGTTCTACCAATTGATTTACGCTATACGTGTGCCCACTGCCCACATTAAACACCTGTCCACCTACATCTTGTCGGAGTGAAGCCGTGAAGCAAGCATCAGCAATATCGGTAACGTAGGTAAAGTCACGCGTTTGATTACCGTCGCCAACAATGGTAAACGGTTTGCCGTTTAGTTTCTGCGCCAGGAAGACACCAAAAACAGCGCCATAGGTTCCAGAGGTGCGAGAGCGGGTTCCGTATACATTGAAGAAGCGCATGGCGGTAACATTAACACCATACACCTGATGCCAGTGTAAGCACAATTGTTCGCCTAAATTTTTAGTTAGGGCATAGGGGTATTGCGACCGGATAGGAGCAGATTCTGGCGTAGGAAAGGCATCAGGCAATCCGTAGCAAGATGAGGATGCAGCGTATATCATACGTTTCACGCCGGCGCGGCGCGCGCATTCCAGCACAGCGAAAGTGCCATCAACATTGGCACGGTAATACTGTTGTGGCATTTCGATAGAAGGAACGATATCTGCCAATGCGGCGATATGGAACACTACATCTATGCCCTCATATTCCGGATAAAGGCGCTCGGTTTCGTTGATATCTGCTTCTACTATTTTCAATTTAGCATGATGTGCAAGATGTTCCAGGTTTTTTCTTCTGCCGGTGCTCATATTGTCAATGACCGTCACTGCATACCCTTCATGTAGCAGGCGTTCGGTAATGTGGCTGCCTATAAAACCGCAGCCGCCGGTAACTATTGCGCGCATACTTTGTCGTATAAATTTTTGATTCGATAAATATTCTGCTTCAAAGAAAGTTTTTCTCTTGAAAGTAGTAAGCCTTGCACAAGATGGTCGTAGTCTAGGGAAAGAATTTTTGTTCTCAGGTTAGTTAAGTCTTGCTGGGAAATACTAACGCCGGCGCTATAGCGGCAGGCCATCCAGTTTTGGAAGCCGATTTCATTTGAAACCAGAATGGGGATGCCAGCTTCAATGAAGTTAAACAGTTTAAGCGAGGTGGAGTAGTGGTTTTTATCGTCGCGCAGGGCGGTAAAGTTTTTGTAAAACGGAATGATTCCGAAATGATATTTTGATAATTCAGAAGGAAGTTGCTGCTGAGGAACCGGTGCATGCAAATGAAAGTACGGATTGCGTTTTTCTACTTCGCGATATTCCTGGCCATACAAATGATAAGAGCCGGGCGTAGCGTAAACATGGAAGTGAATTTGCTGAGCAGCCATGATTTCTGCCAGTTGAAAAAACTGCACGTTGCCGAATTGTTTAGGGTCGCGGTTACGGCCTTGAATCTCGCCGGCATACACTACAGAAATATTTTCCGGGGACAGCTTTTTGGGGTTGGTAATCCAAACATCATCATCGCAAAGCAACGGAAAGAAGATGCGGTTTTTTTTATGAGAAATAGAATATGTACGAAAGGCAGGAATAGGCTCCAGTCCCTGAGATACCAGTCCGTCTGCTTCGGCCAGACAATTTCTTTCATGAGGGAATTCTTTGCGGTACCAGGCGATAGGGGCATTTAGTCCGTAATAAATGGCCAGTACGTCTTGCATATCGTAAATGAAGCGAGTAGCCGAACCATAAAATTGCCGGGCCATATCGGGGTAGAAAGATTTTGGGCCGAAGGCATGGATAAGATGTGGGGTGGGCTGGTTTACCAAAATCTGAAATAAATGCCATTTGTTGCGGAACAGCAAGGTTTGGTCGAATGTTTGGTTGTCAAACAAGGGCGAGTAGCCGTCTTTATGGCAGATGAGCACAGCTTTTACCGGATAAGTGCGTTTCAGCCATTTCACCATTCTGGAAATGCGGGGCGGAAGGTTTTCTCCGATATAGTAGATAGTGAAAGATTGGTTTGAAGCCAGTGTGGTCTTAGACATCAGGCCATATCGCAATCCATCAACCAGAGAGGAGAGAAGAAGATAGAGTTTTGTGTAGAATTTGTAGTAAAGGTTTTTCAACTTTTAGTACCTATTCGTCCTTTAATTCGAGAGAGTAGTCCGCCGGTGAAGGCATCAGCATCGGCAAAAAATTGTCGTAACTTCTCTTTATCTGTTCTTTCTTGAGAAGCCATCACTTTAGGGTCTTTTTTTCGCCAAATCCGAGGGATGCCATGAATATCTTCCTTATCCATAACATGGCCTTCATACTCCTTTACGAATCCGTTTTTCAATAAAACGGCGTCCTTATCTACCTTTCCGGCAGGCACCCATTTGTCTTTATGGTCGCGAATGTAAATCATCCCACCTGGTTTGAGCATTCGTGAGAATTCAGAGATCATTTTCCGAACGAGTTCCGAGCTCAGTTCCGGCAATACCTGAACACATATTACTAAATCCAAAGAACCACTAGGGATCAGGTCATATCGCCAGGTAGGCAAGTGATAGAACCCTGATTCTTTATTTAAATCTAGCGAAAATGCAGAGGGGTTATCCAGATAATCTACAACACCTCGGTTTAAAGTTTTAAAATAGAGGTGTTGTAAACAATATGATTTTGGGATAGCATCCATGGCGATGTAGGTGTACCCCGCTTCTGGCCGCGTGTATAAGTTAGCTTGCCTGCCGAAGCCTGCTCCAAAATCCAAGACTCGAGATATTTTATAACGTTCAGGAGCTGGATACATAGTAGGGAAATAGAAATCTAGAGCGTTGTCGAGGCCGATGTTGTTGGAATAGTTCGGGTGTTCAAACGGCAATCCAAGTCGATTGAAAATCTCTTTATCGGTACTTTCAGAAGTTGCGATTAGCGGTGCAACGTTATTCATTGAAATGAATTGGCCTTGTTGAAAGCGCAGCCAATTAAACCACAACACCAAATCTTCCGGCCCATTATACTTAAAGAAATCAGCAGCATCAACAACTTCTGAATTAGCTTCACGTTTCCGTGCTTTATCAATATACTCCCAGTTGACGATAAAGTTCTTGATAAACTTTTTGTCATCTGCCAAAAGTGAAAAGAAACGCTTGTTAAGCTCGTTTTGCATACAACAAAGCTACTATTTATTGAAAAGATCCTGAAAGTTGTTTAGCAATAAAGAGGTCGATGTTAGTGTTGTTACAAAACGCAAATCTTGTTATTAAGGACATCTTGTTATTAGGAAATTGGCGTAAGAATGAGCCATTCTTGCCTAGTGTTTCTTTCGAACAAAAGCAAATCATTAATAAAGGTTCTTTCCAAGCCATTGAAGGCCACATAGTCACTCGCAGATTTGAGCTGACTAGAAATAATACTATGCCTATGTGTTGCAATAAAGATGTTTAGTAGGGACTCCTTATCTTTTCCATTTATTGGATGTACTTCTATAAGAATGGTTGAGTTCTTTAATGCTAATGCGGTGGCAGGCGTAAACAACTCGAACTCATACCCTTCACAATCACTTATAACAAGTGTTTTCCGAGGATATACCATTTGAGCTAAATCTTGCGAAGTACATGATGACTTTATCTCGACACGATCTGAAACTCCATTTGCTTTAGCCATAGCTAAACATAATGATTGCGCATACTCGTCGGTGTCATAAGCAATCACTTTTGCCGTTGGATTACGCATAGCCAATCCAACAGCATAGTATCCCTCTGCACAGCCAATATCTACTATGAAATCATATGAGGAAGATATAATATCATTAAGTTCATCTTCATAACTTCCAACAAATTTTGGCACCAAAGCACTTCCGGCAGCCTCTAGTCCGGGATATTTCATCCCTTTAAAAACTCCGTCTTTAACGGACAAGTCTGGCGCAATTTTAGTCGCAAATTTTCGACTAATAAAAGCCTCGTACTCCCAGTAAATAATTTTAAAAACTTTTTGAAAAGGTTGTAGATTAAGTAGTGCTTTAACCAAGGCACGAAGCGCTTTTTCCATTACAGCAATGATAAAAAAAAAGGGCAACATCATTATGCTGCCCTTTTTGACCATGTAGCGAAAGCCTACTCCACCACTAGTTTTCTAATATAAGCCTTGTTTCCAAAGTTGGCGTTTAGGGTATACAATCCTTTAGGAAAATGACTAACGTCTAATATATGGCTAGCACTTTCACTTATATCTTTACTAAACATTACTTGACCTATAGAATTAGTGATTGTAATGTTTACCACATCTTGATTTTGCCCGGAGAATAAAAAATTCACTTGGTTGCTAGCAGGATTAGGCCATACATCAAAACCACTATCATTAATTGAAGCAATATTGGCTGCAAGCCGCTTATTAATTTTTATGCCCTTCATCGGCCCTCCACCGGTTTTGAATGCATAAAAGAAAGAGTCACAATATGAGGCCGTGCAACCTCGATCGTCTGTAACGGTTAGACATAAGGTATAAAATGCTGGATTGGCATACTGGTAAGTAGGTAAAGAATCTGGAGATGAGGCACCATCTCCAAAAGACCAAGACCAACTAACCGGGTTTCCGCCAGAATAATAGACATTCCCATCATACCAGCCCGGAAGTGTTGGGTCAGGATATATATAGAAGAAAACGTCGCAGGCAGCGGTGTCTGGCACGTAGGTTATTTGTTTGCAAGCATCTGCGGCGCAGCCGGTGCTGTCAGTAATTTTAACGCAATAAGTATACGGTATGTTAGGCTGAAGAATCACCAATGGATTTGGCACTGACGAATGCCAAGAAGGGTCTTGTTGACAAGTCCAAATGTATTGATAAGGACCAAATCCGGTGGTATTGGTGTATAACTCAAACATATTGGATATATTGCTATTGTCAATTGAAACAGTACAATTAGAAATGTTAGAAATGTAAACGGAGTCGGAAGTTGTAAAAGTACACCCGCCGTTAGCGGTGTCAGTTATAGAAAGAATTACTTGAAAATTACCCGCCGCTCCAAAATTGTGAATTACAGAAGTGCCGCTAGCCGTTGCACCGTCACTAAAGCTCCAAGAAACCGAGGCAGAAGGAGAGAAATTTCCACCAGCTTGAAAGTTAAATGTCCCACTATTTATTCGTAAGGCTGTGATGGTAGCGTTGCAGGACGGGCTTCCGAAAGCAGGGCCAAATCTCCAATAGGTATTAGCAACCGGAAAAGTGGAATAGTTTTTCGAGCCACCTCCTAAATATGCCGCGCCATTTACAACACCTGTCGTGCCTTCAAACATTGCCGTATCTGGCAAAACTCCCCAAAATGACCACGAATCTAAGTTGGGATTGTATTTCCATATTTTGCTGGAAGCCCCAATTCCAAAATTAACATTGTTCTGATTAAGTCCAGAAACCATATATCCTTCTCCGTTTAATTCAAAAGTATACGCACTTGTAACTGGATCAGATGGGAAATAACCAAGTTGAGTCCACGTGTCAGTGGTAGGGTCGTAACGATACCAATCACTTAAAATATAATTCCCAGATGTTGTGCCCATTCCGACATAGGCGACTCCGCCAAGAGTAAACCAAATGGGTGCTTGACGAGGAGTGCCGGGTAGAGAGGATTTCTGAGACCAAGAATTTGTCGAAGGGTCATAACACCAAAAATCATTCATATAGGGCGCATAGCCTAGACCTATATAAATCTTGTCATTTAAAACAAAAGTTGCCGTTGTATACCTTTTGGAACCTGGAAATGGAGGCATTGCTGTCCAGCTATCATTATTTGAATCGTAACGCCACATGGTGTCAGGCCCAGAGCCATTTCCCAAATAATTCCAGCCGTTAATTACATAGCCGTAATTTCCAACTGAAACACCGCGACATTCATAAACGGCAACACCTGGATAATCGTTTTTCCGAGTCCAAGTCTGATTAGCAGGATTGAATTCCCAGACTTGATTGCTCAGAGTTTTAGGTGAAGTGCCGGGAGTGGTGGCGCCGGAAACAACATAAATTTTTCCGTTTAAAGTAAAGGTTGCCGGGGCATATACAGGTTGCGGCATGCTAGGCATCCTACTCCATGTATAATTCTGTGCCTTAGCTATAATTACACCAAAAAATAAAATGGAAATTGAAAGGATAAGCTTTTTCATAAGTGAAATTGTTTTACTTTTTAAAAATAAAACAATTTGTTCAGAAAACACTTCATTCTAACAATTACCCATACAATTCCTCTTCTACCAGTTGGCAGATGATGTGCCCGGTTAGAATATGCCCCTCCTGAATCCTTGGCGTATCGGTGCTGGGCATGTTGAACAGAAAATCACAGCTCTCCTTCATTTTCCCGCCCCCTGCGCCGGTAAAAGAAACTACCATCATGCCCCGCCGCTTCGCCTCCTCCTGAGCCAACAACACATTCTTAGAATTCCCGGAAGTGGAAATGCCAAATAATACGTCCCCTTTCCGCCCTTGCGCCTTGATCATCCGCTCATACACCTGATCGTACGAGTAATCATTCGCTACTGCCGTCAAAAACGAGGTATTTACATGCAGCGCCTCTGCCGGCAAAGGCGCCCGATCTTTATAAAACCTGCCGGTAAACTCGGCCGCAAGATGCTGAGCATCAGCCGCGCTGCCGCCATTTCCGCAAAAATAAACCCGGCCCCCGTTGCGAAAACATTGGGCTACCTGGCTAGCCACTTCCTGCATCCGGCTAACCATCGTGTCATCGTCCATCAATTGCTGCTTTACCGCAATAGATGCGGCTATAATCCCCTGAATCTTGTTTTTCATTGCGGCGCAAAGGTAAGCGATAGTTGTTGAACCGCCCAAAAAACCCTACATTCACCACCCGCTTACAAAAAACCAAATAGCTGCTTATTGCGCGTCTTCTACCTGTAAAATTACATTTGAAGCTTATCAGGCGCCCCGCGCGCCCAGAAGACGCATGATTGCATACCTCAAAGGCAAACTGATTCATAAATCGCCTACCCATGTCATTCTCGACATCGGCGGTGTGGGCTATCTCGTGAAAATTACCCTGCAAACGTACTCGGCCGTGCAGTCGCTCAACGAATGCCTGCTCCACACTACCTTGGTAGTTAAAAGTGAAAATCAATCCGTATCCGGTTTCGATATCTATGGGTTTTATGAAGAACTAGAGAAAGACATTTTTGAGAAAATGATCAGCGTTTCGGGTGTAGGTGCCGCCACCGCCCGGATGATGCTCTCGGCCTTCCGCCCGGAAGAGGTGCAACAAGCAATCCTTTCTGAAAACGAAGCCATGATCCAAAGCGTGAAAGGCATCGGACCCAAATCTGCCAAAAGAATCATCCTTGAACTGAAAGACAAAATAGGAAAGGTGTCGGGCGATGTAATCATCTCGGCGCCGGCGCAAAATAATATTCGTGAAGAAGCGTTAACTGCCCTGCTGGCGCTGGGTTTCAGCAAGCCGGCTATTGAAAAAACACTGGCTCGCATCCTTACCGCGCAGCCAGGCATGACAGTAGAATCGCTTATTAAAGAATCGTTGAAGCTTTTGTAATGACGCGGCATAAACTCTATACGGGTCTGCTTACCCTTTCCGCGCTGGGACTATTAGTTGCCGGTGTGGCCGCGCCTGCACAATTTAAGCTCGCGCGCCAACTGAAGGCCGCAGGTCGTAAACTGGAAGAAGTACTGAACGAATTAAATGCGGTTAATGAAGAAATTGCTTCTGCCGAAAAGCAGGAAGCCGTGCTTACCGCTCAGTTGGAACCAACACCTGCTCCTACCGCCGCTGAACCTGCCGAACCTGCTATACCCGTATCCGCACCGGAACCGCCTGAGCCGGGCGATTCGCTGCGCTATCCTATCAAGGAGCGCGCCGGCGACCATGTGACCGATAAAACCAAGAACCCCTTCTACCTGAAAGATCCTTCCAACATCAAAAAAGATGTGGAATACGATCCGGCCACAAACCGCTATATCGTTACCGAAAAAGTAGGCGATGTAAATATTAAAGAGCCGCTATACCTTACCTACGACGAATACCTGAAATATACCGAAAAGCAGGAACGCAGTGATTATTTCAAAAGCCGCAGTAACGCGATTACCCTCATTGAAGACAAAAACCTGATTCCGCCCATCAATATGAAGAATAAAATCCTGGATCGCCTGTTCGGCGGTACCAAGATTGAAGTGAAACCTCAGGGTAACCTGGATATTACTCTGGGCGGAAATTCACAATACATCAAAAATCCCAATATCCCGTTGCGAAACCGCAAAGTAGGCGGCTTCGACTTCGACATGAACATCAACATGAATGTGATTGCGAAGATTGGAGATAAACTGCAACTGGGTATTAAGTACAACACCCAATCCGGTTTCGATTTCGATAATCAGGTGAAACTGGGATATCAGGGACAGGAAGACGATATCATCAAAGAAATTTCTATAGGTAACGTTAGTATGGCCCTCCCCACGCGGTTGATTAATGGCGGACAAGCGCTTTTCGGTGCGAAATTCAAACTGCAATTCGGTCGTTTAACCTGGACGTCTATCATCTCCCAACAAAAATCGAAGCGGGAAACCATTATGGTGGAAAGCGGTGCGCAGCGGCAAAATTTTGAACTGAAAGCCGATCAGTACGATGAGAACCGCCATTTCTTCCTGTCGCAAAAATTCCGCAACGATTACGACTACGCCCTTTCTTCCTTGCCTATCATTAAATCAGTAGTAAACATTACCCGTTTGGAAGTGTGGGTCACCAACCGCAACGGAACCACCCAAAACGTGCGCGATGTGGCCGCATTGGCTGATTTGGGAGAAGTAAATCCGCATAATGCCAATGTGTTATCGCTGGGCGGTGCTAATCCTGATAACACGTCCAACAACTTGTATCCAAATCTGGCTGGAAACGAAAATGGCCGGCATGTAGATCAGGTTATTACCAATCTGCAAAGTTTGGGTTTGAATCCGGTGGAAGATTTTGAAAAGACGTATGCGCGGAAATTACAGCCAACAGAATATTCTTTCCATCCTGCACTGGGTTTTATTTCCCTCAATACACAGATGAATCCGAATGATGTGCTGGCTGTGGCATATCAATATGAGGTGAATGGAAAAATTTACAAAGTGGGTGAATTCGCGCAGGATGTGCCGCAAGATTCAGCCGCAGGAAGCAAGGTGCTTTATCTGAAATTGCTGAAGAGTACATCTATTCGTCCGTCGCTGCCTTACTGGGATTTGATGATGAAGAACGTGTACTCACTAGGTGCGTATCAGGTGAGTGCAGAAGATTTTCGGTTAGATATTTATTATAACGATCCGGGCGGAGGCGAAAAGCGCTACCTCCCGCGCGGTGGCTTGCAAGGCAAGCAATTGATTAAGGTGCTGAATCTGGATAATGTAAACGGACAGAACGATGCGCAGCCTGATGGTCTGTTCGACTTTATTCCAGGTGTCACCATTCTTCCTGCTAACGGTAGAATTATCTTCCCGGTGAAAGAACCGTTTGGTCAGAATCTTCGCGATGCGTTTAATGCCACAGGAACTTCAACGCAGATTTCCGACCAATACGTGTACAATCAACTGTATGATTCTTCAAAATTCGTAGCACAACAATTTCCGGAATTTAACCGCTTTATCATCCGCGGGCAGTACAAGGGCAGTAACAGTCGTGAAATTAATTTAGGCGGAAGTAATATTCCGCGCGGATCGGTAAGAGTGTCTATCGGCGGACAACAATTGATTGAGGATAAAGACTACCAGGTAGATTACAATTTGGGTAAGGTCACCATTCTTGATCAAGGCTTGTTGAATAGCGGTCAGCAGATTAAGGTAGATTTTGAAAACAATAATTTGTTTGGATTTCAGCAGCGCACCTTAATGGGCACGCGCCTCGATTATCTGGTCAACAAGAAGTTCAATATCGGCGCAACCGTAATGCGCATGAGCGAGCGGCCGTTTACACAAAAGGTAAATTTGGGAGAAGATCCAATTGCGAATACCATAGTTGGTGCCGATGTACGATATGAAACTGAAGCGCGTTGGCTCACCAAGGCGTTGGATAAGCTACCGATTTATTCTACCAAGGAGATGTCGGTGATTACTGCTTATGGCGAGTTTGCGCATTTGTTCCCGGGTCACCAAAAAGGAATTAATCAGGCTGGTAGTAAGGGCGGACAAGTTTACCTCGACGATTTTGAAGGAGCGAGCACCAGCATTTCGCTGCAAACGCCGTTGCAAAACTGGCGTCTGGCTTCAGTACCCCGCAATGCGCCGGGTCCGAATGGCAAGCCGATGTTCCCGGAAGCCGATAGTTCAGGTAGTTTGGCTTATGGAAAGAATCGCGCCAAATTAGCGTGGTACCGAATTGATAACACCTTCTACACCTCTAATACCGCACCAAAGGGATTCAATGCCGATGCCTTAAAAGATCCGCGCGCCCGGTTGTTCTATATCCGCGATTTGTTCCCGAACCGGCCGAATCAATATCTGAATAACAGCATATATCCATTCGATTTGGCCTTATATCCACGCGAGCGCGGCCCGTACAACTACGATATTCAAAGTTCGCCGATTTCTGCAGGAACCAATCTTGACGGAAGTTTGAAGTCGCCTGAAACACGTTGGGGTGGTATTATGCGCACGCTGGATAACACCGATCTGGAAGCATCAAATGTGGAATTCATCGAATTCTGGATGATGGATCCGTTTGTAAAGAATCCGGCCAGTCAGGGCGGCAGATTGTATTTCCAATTGGGAAATATTTCGGAAGATGTGCTGCGCGATTCGCGGATGCAATTTGAAAACGGCTTGAGCAACGACCCAACGGTAATGGATAAAACGGTATGGGGAAAAGTACCCCGTCAGGCACCGCTCATTCCGGGTTTCAGCAACGACGCCAGCCTACGACCCGTTCAGGATGTTGGTTTCGATGGATTACAGAATTCGGAAGAACGTGATACCCTGCAACAACAGTTTTTATTGCCGGCAGCCAGTTATTACGGACAAGGCGCAGTGCTGGATCAATTGAATGGCGACCCATCTTCGGATGATTACCGCTTCTTTGCAGATGAGGCCTACAATGGCGAATCTGGATTGCTACCGCGCTATAAATACATGAACGGCCCGGATGGCAATTCACCAATACAAAATACAGGTGCTGTCACTTCTGGAACCAGCATTCCGGATGCGGAAGATTTGAACAAGGATAATACGATGAATGAAAATGAAGAGTATTTCCAGTATCAGGTTGACCTCTATCCCGGAATGGATGTAAGCAATAACAAATACATTATTTCAAAAGTCACTACAGCCGATAACGCCGTCAATTTTTATCAGTTCCGAATTCCTATCCGTGAATTTGATGCCAAGGTAGGCAGCATCCCCGACTTCCGTTCTATTCAGTTTATGCGGATGTTCATGACGGGCTTCTCTGATTCCGTGGCGTTGTTGCGTTTTGCCACACTCGATTTGGTGCGCAACCAATGGCGTAAGTACACCTACGCTATCGACCCTGGTTTTGAAAACACACCAATTGATCCAGATGCATTACAAAGTTTCAGTGTTCAGAAAGTAAGCATAGAAGAGAATAGCGATAAATCGCCAGTGAATTATGTATTGCCTCCGAATATTGAGCGGACACAAACTATTGGCGCGCAAACCAATCAGCCCGTGCAGCAGAATGAGCAGGCGTTATCATTGGTCACTTGCGGTTTGCAAGATGGCAAATCGCGTGCGGTTTTTAAGAACATGAGCATAGATGTGCGCCGGTATAAACATCTGAAGATGTATATCCACGGCAACAGTAAAGAAGGTGAAACACCGGTGAAGGATGGCGATGTGGTGGCTTTTGTGCGCATCGGCTCCGACTTTACCAATAACTACTATCAGTATGAAGTGCCGTTGCACATGACGCAGCCTAATACGCGGTATAACGGCAATAACAATGCCGACCGTGATAGCGTGTGGCCAGAGCAGAATAACGTTGATATTTCGCTGGAAGATTTGGTGAACATCAAACTCACCCGCAACGCCAAAAATGGCTATCCGCATGGCGTTCCGTTTACACAAACTATCAATGGCCGCATTTACAGCGTGGTGGGAAATCCGGATATCGGTAGTGTAAAAGTGGTGATGCTGGGGATAAAAAATCCGCAGGCGGGTGACCCCAATAATCCAAAGCCCGACGATGATGGTTTGTCGAAATGTGTGGAAGTATGGTTCAATGAATTACGCGTAAGTGATTTGGACGAACGCGGCGGAACGGCGGCCGTGGGCGAGGTGAGTGTGAAGCTGGCCGACCTGGGCAAGGTGAGCGTTACTGGTGGTATGCATACGCGCGGGTTCGGACAAATAGAGCAGAAAGTAGATCAGCGCTTTAAAGATGATATGTACCAGTATTCGGTTACTTCGAATCTGGAAATCGGCAAATTGCTGCCGCAAAAAGCAGGCATTCGTATTCCGTTTTTTGGCAGTATAGCGCAAACCTTCAGCACGCCTGAGTTTGATCCGTATCAGAAAGATATTCCTGTAGCGAAGGAAATTACCGCGCTGGAAACATTGGTAGGCAAAGATTCGGCGCGCGCCTACAAAAAGCAAATTCAAACCATCACCACACGAAAAGGGTACAACTTCTCTGGCGTGCGCTTTGCGCCTAAACTGAAAGCCAAAAAGCCGCAGATCTACGATCCGGGCAACTTCAATTTCACCTATGCTTATACTGAACTTACCAGCAGCGATCCGTTTGTGCAAACCAACACCAAGCGCAACTACGTAGGGCAGATAGCATGGGCCTATAGTCCGCAACCGTTTGAAGTAACGCCATTTAAAAAACTCATTAAAACTAAGACACACTGGCTGGATCTAATCAAAGATTTCAACTTCAATCTGTTGCCGTCAACGCTTAGCTTCAGTACGGATGTATTGCGGGAATTCGGAAAAATAAAACTGCGCAATCTGGGCGACGCAGGGGATATTCCTGCCACCTACAATAAGTTCTTCAAATGGAACCGGGTGTATGCTTTCAAGTATAATCCGTTCAAATCGCTGAGCATCGAATACAATGCGATTAACAATGCGCGCATCGACGAACCAGATGGTGAAATAGACACGAAAGAGAAAAAGGATTTCATCTGGAATAATTTTAAGAAAGGCGGACGGAACACCAATTTTTCGCAGAACTTCAGCGTGAATTATCAGATTCCGATTAATAAATTTCCGGTGTTTGATTTCATTACCGCGAATGCAGGCTACGCGGCTACCTACGGATGGGTGGCAGCGCCACAAGTGCGCGACACGGCAACCAATTATTACAAGCAGAATCCGCTGGGTAATGTCATCAATAACTCGCAAAACATCCGTGGAAAGGCCGATTTAAATTTTAGGAAGTTGTATGATAAAGTGCCTTTCCTTAAAGTGTATAATGCACCGAATCCGAATTTGGGTGATCGTAAAGAAAATGCGAAGAAGCGGGAAGCGGTGTTCAAAGCACGCGAAAAAATTCAAAAGGAAATTGATGTACTGAAAGAGAAGCGGCAGAAGCTGCGCGACGAGCGCGATAATCTCGCTAAACTCAACCTGCCTGATTCTGTAGAAAAAGCAAAACGTAAAGTGCTTCGCGCCGAACTAAAAGAAGTGCGCAAACAAATCAGGGCCAAGCGCAAAGACTACTACAGCAAGCAATTCCCTTCTAACACCTATATCTCCATGATTATTCGTCCGCTGTTATCGCTGAAAAAGATTACGGTAGAATACAAGGAAAATAAAACCACGACGCTGGCGGGCTTCATGCCGTCGCCTAATTTGCTGGGCAATAACACCTCTCTGGCAGCACCGGGTTATGATTTTGCATTCGGGTGGCAGCCGGGTGAACATTTGTTTGCCGATAGAAACGACGCTGCCCGGCGCGATGCCTGGCTCGACCGCGCCGCTGCGCGGGGATGGATTTCAGGGGATACGTTGTTGAACCAGAAGTTTGTTCAAACGCGCCAGTCGCGCATCGATGTTACGGCCAACTTCGAGCCGTTCTCTGACCTGAAAGTTGATTTGAATTTGTACCGCGATTTCACGGTAACAGAAAACCAATTCTTCAAAAAGACCAGCGAAAACGGCGGTTGGGAACACCTCAATCCAATGCAAACCGGGCAGTTCAGCATGTCGTATGTGCCAGTGAATACCTTCTTTGCACCAATTGATAAAAAAGGGTTGTCGCAAACTTACCGCGACTTTGAAAACAACCGTGCGATTATTTCAGAACGACTAGGAGCGCAAAACGACACCTCGAAATTCTACGGCTCGTATAAAAACCCGGTAACCGGCGAGAATACGCGCTATTCTTATGGTTATGGACCGAAATCGGTTGATGTGCTGGTTCCGGCATTCCTTGCGGCTTACACCAGGCAAGATGCGCATAAGATTAACACCAATGTTTTCAAACAAATGCCATTGCCGAACTGGCGCATTTCTTACAACGGCTTGAGCAAAATCAAGTGGCTGCAGAAGGTTTTCACCAATGTCAATATCACGCACGGCTATACCTCAACGCTTACCGTAAGTAACTTCAGCACTAACCTGGATGCGCAGATAAACAACGGTAATCCTACGCGAGTGGATACAATTAGCGGGAACTATTATTCAGCGCTGGCCATTCCTAGTGTGTCCATCAATGAATCATTCTCGCCGCTGATTGGAATAGATATGACGTTCAAGAATCAGGTAAGTGCCCGCTTCGATTACAAAAAATCGCGGACCTTAACCATGAATTTTGCCGATTACCAGATGATTGAAAACAATAGCAGCACCTTCACTTTTGGCGCCGGCTATACCGTGCGCGGATTGCGATTGCCGATTAAGATTAAAGGCAAGCTGTTGCGCTTAGATAACGATCTTAAATTCAAACTGGATGTGAGCTATCGCGATGCCGTAGTGATCAATCACCGAATTGATGAAACCACGCCGCAGTTGACCAGTGGCGCTACCAATATTACTATCAGTCCGGCAATCGATTATGTGATTAGCCAGCGCATGAACGTACGCGTGTTTGTAGATTACAACAAAACCATTCCAAAAATTTCCACCAGCTTCGAAACCACCAATATCCGCGGCGGTATTCAATTCCGGTTCACATTGGTGAACTAAGCAAACAACTAATTCAGGCAGAAATGCAGACTGAAAGGACCGGTAATGACGTCGGCAGCACGCTGTCGCCTCAAATGGTAGCAATAGCGCCCGGAACGAAAAACGATGTATGGATGTGCAGGCGAATTTTCAACTACGTAGATATGATCACCAGGAAAGCATCCTTTCCGGAAGAATTCGGCACATAAATTGTCTGATTTCAAATCAAGGATGTAGGCCCACTGGCCTGCCTCCAACTCTAAAAGTGGCTTATTCATAACAGGATGTATGCAATATAAACCCGCTGTTACGTTTTGTCAATGGTGTAATTTGTGTCCGCCGAATTTCGGACAATCGCAATGTGATGCCGCGCATCCTGAAAGCTGCCAGCCTACCACCAATAACAGAATGGCCACCCCTACTTTGACTATTTTCATAAATGAATACATTAGCAGTTTAACGCCCGTACGAAGGTAATTATTGCCCGGCTTATGAAGAGAAAGAAATTTCTGGTTTGTGTATTGAATTGGGGAATGGGACATGCCACCCGATGCATTCCGCTTATTAACGAATTGTTAAGCCGTGGGCAAGAGGTAGTGTTGGCCAGCGACGGTGATGCACTATTGGTTTTAAAAGAGTCTTTTCCACAATTGGAAATGGTGGAGTTGCCGGGATACAACCCCATTTACAGCACCGGGAAGTCGCTTTTGGGTGCCATGATGAAGCAAATGCCCAAGTTTCTGAAAGCCATTGAGGAGGAGCATGCAATTACTGAACAACTGGTAGCCGAAAAAAAGATAGATATTATCATCAGCGACAATCGTTATGGTTGCCATTCGCATCATGCCAGGAGTATTTTGATGACACATCAGGTGAGCCTGGTAATACCAGGCGCTTTTGGTTTATTGGAGCCTTTCGTGAATTACTATAACCGGAAGCTGATGTTGAAGTTCGATAGGATTTGGGTGCCTGATTACAAAGATGCGCGCAGTCTTACCGGCAACCTTTCTTTTTCAAATGTGGTTTCCCGAAAATACATCGGGCACTTATCGCGATTTGAACAGCGCCCTGATGAAGAACCGTTTCAATATGATATTCTGGGTCTGGTTTCAGGCCCGGAACCGCAACGGCAAATTTTCGAAGATTTGCTTCGCCGCGAATTCCGACATGTGAAAGGAAATACGATGCTGGTTCGCGGATTGCCTTCCGGCAGTTCTGATATTATTATAGAAGGAAGGCATAGCGAAGCAGATTATATGAACGCGGAACAATTGAATGCGCTGCTACCCAAAGTAAAGCTGGTTGTTTCCAGAAGCGGGTATAGCACTATTATGGATCTGGCAAAAATGGGCAAGCGCGCTATTTTCGTTCCAACACCCGGGCAAACCGAACAAGTTTTTCTGGCTAAAAGACTCATGAAAGAGGGCGTTGCTTTAATGGTAGAACAGGGGAAATTAAACCTCGACCGCGCCTTGGGGAAAAACAAATTGTATTCAGGATTTGGGCAATACAATTTTAATAATGAATTGTTGGGACCAGCTATTGAAAAATTGCTGAGATGACCATCGCCGCAGCTTTTCAGGTAGCCTTTAAAGGATTAGGCTATGCCATTCATCACCAACGCAACATAAAAATTCATCTGTTGGCAACAGGGGTTGTTGTAGCCGCAGGATGGTACACCGCGTTAAGCCGTTGGGAATGGTGCGCGGTATTGCTGTGTTGTGCAGCCGTAATTAGTTTAGAACTAATGAACACCGCCCTCGAAACGCTTACAGATTTGGTTTCTCCGCATTATCATGAGCTGGCCGGCCGGACTAAGGACGTTGCCGCAGCCGCCGTTCTGGTGTTTAGTTTATTTTCGATAGTTATCGCCGCTATTATTTTTATACCGCATTTTCTATCATGAAACAACATCTTGTCATTCTCTTCACCATCGCCTTTTTTTCGCTTTCAGCGCAGCCATTTAATGGCACGCTGGGGCTTCGTTATGTAGAAGAAGGCGGCTTTCCGCATACCGCGCAAATCAGCGTGAATGATTCGTGTTTTTATGTTGCTGTAACCGCAGGCGGTAATGGAAAGCATAGCGCCTACTTGCTCAATACCCGCAGCGGACAATTGCATTGCTTCATAGAAGGAACTTCAAAAGTGGTGAAAATGCCAATGAAGCTGGTGGTGAAAATGTATGAGGAAAACAAATTGCGCGAAGGCTTTGCAGCCAATACTTCGCAAACCTATGCCGCCGGCGCAAATTCAAAAGAAGTAAACGGAATGCGCCTTCAGCATAAAACAGCTTCTGTCAAAAGCTCGGCCTTCCAGGTGTGGGAAGCGCCGTTGGCCATCAACATGGCAGAACTGTTGCCTCTGCTGCGTTTAGCGGGATTATGGAATGATGTGCAAGATGGCAATCAAGTTATTCTGGAAGCTACTCGAACCAATTCAGCAACCCAAAAGACGGCAACAATTACCATGACCGCAGAAAAGAAAAAACTGCCGGCAACAACTTTTTCAGTGCCGGAAAAAGCAGAAGTAATTGATTTGGAAAAACTAATTGCAGGCGAATCAAAGAAGCCTGATTTCCCCGCACTGTTACAGGCCTTTGCCGGATTTTAATCAGTAATCGCTGGTGTTTCTTCAGCGGGAACCTCGCCCGTTTCTTCCGGAAAAAATCTTTTCTGGAAAATGATAATCAGAAAAATGCCGGAAGTAATCGCCGCATCGGCAATATTGAAAACTGGCCGGAAGAATTCAAAATCTTCTCCACCCCAAATCGGCATCCAGTTGGGGAAATAACCCTGTATCAATCCGAAGTGCAGCATATCTACCACATATCCTTGCATCAGCGGCGCATAGTGAAATAATACGCCGTAAAAAACACTGTCGATGAGATTGCCCACCGCTCCTGCAAATATCAAAGCACCGGCGTAAATCAATCCGGCCGGCCGCTTTTCCTTAATAATTTGCATCAGCATGTAACCGATACCGCCAATAGCAAACACCCTAAACCATGAAAGCAACAACTTCCCATACTGCCCCGGCAATTCCATACTAAACGCCATGCCCGGATTTTCGGCCATGTGCAATTCAAACCACGGCGCAATAATCCATGGCGCATGCGGCGAAATATGTGTGCGCACCCACAATTTTGAAGCCTGATCAATAAGCAGCACCGCCGCAATAATCAGAAGCGCTTTGTGTTTTGTTTCTAATTTCAATTGATTCGTTTTTTGAAGAAGTGATTAGGAAACTACCGCCACTTCCAGTTTTAATTGTCCGTCGTTAAATTCAACTACATGGCCGTTCGGCAACGAGGGCACCATTGAAATTTCATTCGACAGAATTTCGTTCGACACATAATCGCCAAAATGTTGCAGGGCATCGCGAAGCGAAGCTTCTTCTTCTACCCGAACCACAATGCGATCTAACACCTGAAATCCTTGATCTTTGCGCAGGTTCTGCACCTTGTTCACAAACTCGCGCGCAACGCCCTCATGGCGCAGCGCATCGGTAATAGTCACATCCAGCGCTACGGTTAATGAGCCATCATTCGCCACCAACCATCCCGGAATATCTTCCGCAATAATTTCTACCTCATCTAACAACAACTCAAAATCAGATTGATTCACCAAAAGCATCAGTCGCTGATTCTTTTCCAGCTCACTAATCTGCTCTTGGGTCAAAGCGCCTACCGCTTCCTTCAACTCCTTCATCATGCTGCCTGCCTTCTTGCCCAACTTTTTAAAATCGGGCTTGGCCTTCTTCTTCACCATGCCGGCCGTATCGGTTACAAAAACCATTTCCTTCACATTAACCTCGTTCAAAATATACAACTGCACTTTTTGAAGCTGTTCTTGTACCGAAGCGTCGGTAACCGGAATCAAAATTTTCTGCAATGGCTGCCGCACTTTCACCAGCGACTTCTTCCGCAAACTCAACACTAACGATGTAAGGCGCTGCGCCAGATCCATGCGCGCTTCCAACGGTCCGTCAATGGCCGCTTCGTTGGCTTTCGTCCACTGCGTTAAATGCACCGATTCCCAACGCAGCGGCGTCTGATTCGCCTGCGCCGCTTCTCGAATATTTCCAGTAAGACTTTGATACAACCATTCCGAAAAGAACGGCGTAATCGGACTCATCAACTGCCCTACTACCATCAAACACTCATACAGCGTTTCGTAGGCCGCTTGCTTGTCGGCGCTCATGTCGCCTTTCCAGAAACGGCGGCGCGACAGGCGCACATACCAATTCGATAAATGAGCATCTGTAAATAACTCAATTGCGCGCGCGGCTTTCAACGGTTCGTAATCATCATAAGCGGCCGTTACTTCTTTCACTAACGAATGTAATTTGGAAAGAATCCAGCGGTCTAATTCGGTGCGCTCTGCTACCGGAATGACCGCGCTTTCATTCATCTTCCAGCCATCTATATTAGCATACAGCGCCAGGAAAGAATAGGTGTTGTACAAGGTTCCGAAGTGCGCACGTGAGGTTTCTTCCAGCGCTTTTATGTCAAACTTTAAATTATCCCACGGATCGCTGTTGCGCATCATGTACCAGCGTGTAGCATCAGCTCCGTATTTTTCAATGGTGTCAAACGGGTCAACCACATTGCCCAGTCGCTTGCTCATCTTCTGGCCCTTCGCATCCAGCAACAAGCCATTGCTCACTACATTTTTGTAAGCTACCGAATCAAACAAAGCCACCGCCAAAACATGCAAGGTGAAGAACCAGCCTCGTGTTTGGTCAACACCTTCCGCAATAAAATCAGCCGGGAAATTTTGTTGAAACTGCGCCTCGTTTTCAAATGGCCAATGCCATTGCGCATACGGCATGGCGCCACTGTCGAACCACACATCAATCAAATCAGGCTCGCGCTTCATCGGCTTTCCCGATACAGAAACTAAGGTGATTTCATCAACAAACGGTTTGTGTAAATCCGTCACTTCCATCGGCTGCATCACGCCCGCCTTCACCGCTTTGTCTATTTCGGCTTTTAACTCGGCAACAGAACCAATACAAATCATTTCACTGCCATCAGCCGTTTTCCAGATTGGCAGCGGCGTGCCCCAGTAACGACTGCGCGATAAATTCCAATCTACCAGAGACTCTAACCACTGACCAAATCGTCCTTCTCCCGTTGATGCCGGTTTCCAGTTGATGGTTTTGTTCAGTTCAATCAGGCGCTGCTTCAGCGCTGTTGTCTTGATAAACCAGCTATCTAACGGATAGTAAATTACCGGCTTGTCGGTGCGCCAGCAATGCGGATAGGTGTGCTCATATTTTTCCGATTTGAACAGCAGTCCTTCCTTCTTCAGCTTATCTACAATGCGGATATCTACATTCAGATATTTATCGCGGCCCTGGTGTTTGGCCATAGCCGCTTTTTCTTCCTCGGTGTAATAATCTTCCTTCACAAATTCGCCCGCAAACTCGCCCACTTCTGCGGTAAATTTACCCTGACGATCTACCAGCAAAAAATCAGTGGCAATGCCGTTTTCGCGCGCAACGCGCATATCATCGGCACCATGCGATGGCGCGATGTGCACGATGCCGGTACCATCGGTAGTGGTCACAAAATCGCCGGTAATCACCTCAAATGCTTTTCCTGTTGGGGTAGAAAAAGGAAGCAGTTGTTCGTACGATAAGCCCGCTAATTGCGCGCCCTTGCCAACGGCCTGTTGTTGATGAATAGGAAGATTATTCCAGCCAAAAACTTTTTCTACCAAATCTGCCGCAAGCATTACCCGAACCGGCTGCCTGGTGTAGAAGTTTTCCGTTTCAATCAGCACATACTCGATATCTGCGCCCACGGCCAGCGCTACGTTTGATGGCAGCGTCCACGGCGTGGTGGTCCAGGCCAGCAAGTACACCGGCGTATCGTTTCCCGCAAACAAAAATTCACTCTTCGCATCGCGCTTCACCTCAAACTGCGCTACTGCCGTAATATCTTTCACATCGCGGTAGCAACCCGGCTGATTCAATTCATGCGAGCTCAGGCCCGTGCCCGCCGCCGGCGAATAGGGCTGAATGGTGTAACCCTGATACAGCAATCCTTTATCGAACAATTTCTTCAGCAATTGCCACAGCGTTTCGATGTAGTTGTTTTCATAGGTGATGTAGGGATGTTGTAAATCCACCCAGTACCCCATTTTTTGCGTCAGGTCGTTCCACACATCCGTGTAGCGCAACACATCTTCGCGGCAGTGCTTGTTGTATTCCGCAATAGAAATTTTGGAACCAATATCTTTCTTGGTTATGCCCAGATGCTTCTCCACATTCAGTTCTACCGGAAGACCGTGCGTATCCCAGCCCGCCTTGCGTTCCACCCGAAAGCCCTGCAGCGTTTTATAGCGGCAGAACAAATCTTTGATGGTGCGGCTCATCACATGGTGAATCCCCGGCTTGCCATTGGCACTAGGCGGACCTTCATAAAACACAAAGCTGGCACCCTCACGAGTGCTAATGCTTTTTTCAAAAATCTGCTGTTGCTTCCAGAAGTCTTGCACCTGCCATTCCAGCGAAGGCAGATGAAACTGCTGGAATTCAGGAAAGGCGCCCGGCGCGTTGTTTTTAGCTTGCATAAAGGGTGGCGAAAATAATAAAGAAAGATACAGCGAATGCGCTAATCAATACCCAGCGCCAGTGCCGCATTACAGCCGCCAAAGCCCGAAGCGGTTTTCAACGCAAATTTTTGGTTGGAAGCGCGGGTTTCAGGGGCAATATTCATCGCAAAAGGCGTGCCGCAGGAACCATAGTTTCTGCTGCCCGGAGCCACGCCGGCGCGCAGCGCCGCCATGGCCAATGCCAGCTCAATGACTCCCGCTGCCCCCAGCGTATGACCTAAACACGCCTTCACGCTGTGCAGCGGTACTTCGTCTAAACCCGCCAGGTGAAAGGCTTTCGACTCCATTTCATCGTTGTACACCGTAGCCGTGCCATGGGCCGAGATAAAGCTTAGTTGCGTAGCGGCAACCTGGGCCTGTTGCAACGTTTGCGTGACCGCATGCGCCAGCTCTTCGCCCGTGCGCGAGGGTCCGCTGATGTGATTGGCATCGTTCGAGATAGCTCCGCCCAGTATGGCTACCGGCGCGGTTTTGGCCAGCGTTTTATCGGCGGTGAGCACCACCGCGGCTACCCCTTCGCCCAAGTTGATACCCTTGCGTGCGGCATCAAAAGGCCGGCATTCGGCATCGCTCATAGCGTTCAGCGCCTGAAAGCCCGAAATGACGAACGACGACAGCACATCGGCGCCACACACCACCGCGTGCTTACACGCTCCCGAGGCGATGAGGCGTTGTGCCTGTAGCACCGCCATTACGCCCGAAATGCAGGCGTTGGAAATCACCTGCGGCGTACGCGCGGCGTGGAAATGCCGCGCTATCGTTTGGGCAGAAGAATACAGCGTTAGCCGGGCACTATCGGCCGGTTCACCCTGTTCCAGAAGTTCTATGTTTCCCTTAGTGGTAGATAGGATCAGCAAGGTTTCCGGGTTGGAAAGCGACACAGCCGTGCCTTGTAGTGCTTGTTCGATAGCGGTTACGCACCATTGTTCGAAGCGGGTGAAATCGTTGACGGGCGCCACCTTTGGTAGCAAGGCCACCATAGCCGGGGTAGGCGAGAAAGTGCCTGCCGGGTATTGGCGCACCGCCGTTTGGCCGGCAAGAACAGCGTTGAAGGTAGCCGCTGCCGAGGTGCCCAGCCCGGTAACTATACTTTCCGAAACGCTATAGACCCGCATAAGTTAGTTCGTCATGCCGATACGGGCTTGCCATTGTTTAATAAAATCAGGGACGGTAAGGGCCAGTTCCATGGTTTTGGCGGCTACGATAACCTGGATGGTATTGCCGTGGCAGATCAGTTCATCGCTGCCTTCTTTTTTGATTTCGTAGTCGAAGATCACCTTAGCGGCATCGGTATGGCGCCAAACGGCTTTGATGAGCGCCACATCGCGGTAGCGCAGCGGGCGTTTATAGTTAGCCGAGGCGTGAACGATAGGCGTAGCGAAGCCCTGGTCGTAGAAATGCAGCACATCGAAATCGTATTTTTGGCCAAAGGCTTCGCGGGCCAGTTCGAAGTATTTGATGTAATTACCGTGCCATACGATATTAAGCGGATCGCAATCGTTGAAAGGAATTTCCAATCGGGCCGTAGCGGAGAACTCTGGTTGATTCATGGCCGGTGAAGGTAGTGAAAGCGGCGTATCTCAAATGGTCATAATGCGGGAAGATCTTACCGGGCGGCCGCCGCGACCTGCGCACCGCTTCAGCACCCCTGAGGCTGAGGCGCAGGCGGAGCTTGTCCTCCTAAATTCGACCAAAGGGAATCTGATCGAACTGTCGTATATCGAATCGTCGAACCGCAACCTGGTCGAAGTTTCTCATGTGCCTTTACCCAATCAGCGCAGTGCGGTCCTAACTTCGACCACAGGGAATCTGATCGAATATCGAATATCGAACAGTCGAGTATCGAATATCGAATCGTCGAATATCGAATCCGAACCATAGATAATTATGGCGGCCGCCGCCCGGCTTCGTACCTCGCCGCATGCGGCGCCGTGTGCTTTGCTGCAAGTCCGCACTCGCTCGTACCTCGCTCGCTTGCGGGCTTTCCGCGCCGCCCACTGCCGCGGGAGGGAAAGTGCGCAGGGAATGGGGGAGAAAAAAACACTTACGATATTTCCGGCGCCATTAACTTCAATAAGCGCAAAGGGGTACAATATCGTAAGTGTTTTTTTGAACGAGCCTTCCAGCTAATAAATCCCCTTGAAGTCAGTAACGTCCTTGAGTTTTTCATTGGCCAGGCACCATAAATCAGCAGATGGTTTGAGTATTATTTAAAGGCATTCCCAAAATCAAAAAGCAATAGCATAAAATGTCAACTCCTTGTAAGATAAAAAAGCTCTTAGCTTCCCAAAATGCCGATGTAGCTTCTAAATATTTAATTGCATGCGACTTGTTTTGAACGAAATGCTTAATAATGCTAATTTCACAGAGCAATAATCAACTTGGTGAAAATGAAAAGAAAGTATCTCAATTATGTTTCTGACGACCATTTGTTAAACTGTATTGGCAACCTGCACAAATCCTACTTAAAAGCAAAAAATAATATCTCAAAAAAGAACTTTTATTCAAATAAAGTTGACACGATTAAATTAACTTTTGATGCAAAGTTCAACAGTATTGACGAAGAAAGTCTAATCCAGTCAGAAATTCTGAGACAGATCGACAAGTCAATTAACAATTCGATCGGAACTTTTCATGAACAAATATTAGGTGGAATAAAGGGTTTCGAATCAGGAAGTTTAAGCGGATACGACATTAAGGCAATAGACGATACGTTATTTGCCGATATTAAAAATAAGCATAATACAATGAATAGCAGTGCTGCTGAGGCGTTGTTTCAAAAGCTGGCACGTTACGCAAACGACTATAAAAAGGCAAAGTGTTATTGGGTACAGATATTGGCAAAAAGTAGTTTTTGCGAGTTATGGACTGGGGATATTAATGGGAAAGAATACAGCCATAGTAGAGTTTATAAAATTTCAGGAGACCAATTCTATGCTTTGGTTTCTGGCCAAGAAGATGCACTGTTTCAACTTTACAAGGTTCTTCCTACGGCAATAAAGGATTTCTTAAAATCTGCTGAGCAAAGCGAGGAAATTGCAGAAAACTCAGCTCTCGATGAAATTAAAGCAAGTACCAGAACCACTAAACGAAACGTTTTAGACCAAATTACATTTGAAAATTACAGCTATTATTTAGGCTTTGACAAATTGTAATAACTATTCAAAAATTTTATGATGGAGTAACCCACCTCAGTTCCCAAGTTAACGGGAACGGCGTTTCCAATTTGTTTATACTGTTGAGCTAGAGAACCTTCAAAACACCAATCGTCCGGAAAAGTTTGGATGCGAGCATATTCACGAACTGTAAATGGCCGAGTTTCATCTGGATGACATCTTTCCGTTTGTTTCTGTGCCGGACTACAAGTTAGCGTTAAGCACGGTTCATCCCAGCCTATTCGTCTGGCAATCCCTGTTTTTCCTCCACCTAAATAAAAACTACCACCCATAAACTCTTTTTGAATTTCTAATGGCAAATCTCGCCAGTAGCCTTTTTGTGGAACTAAATCTAGTACTGATTTCTTACTCAGTGGATACTTTGCCCCTGGAGACTTGGGGACATTTGTGTCGAAAAGTTCACCCTTTTTAAGAGCATCTTTTAAATTGTAGATTTTCTTATGTGGTTTAGGATATTCGAATTTCAAATCTATGTCTTTTCGAATACCGACTAAAATTAAACGTTCGCGTTTTTGTGGAACTCTGTAGTGGATTGCTTTTAGTACTTGCACTGGAACAACTTTATAACCGATTTCATCTAGGATTGAAATCATTCCTTGTAAAGTTTTTCCATTATCGTGAGTTAATAAACCTCGCACATTCTCTCCTATACAAATTGACGGGTTAACCTCTTTAACAACTCGTGCAAATTCATAAAACAAAGTGCCTCTAGCATCTGCGAGACCTAGTTTTTTACCGGCGTAACTAAACGCTTGACAAGGAAAACCTCCAGTTACAACATCCACTGAGTTGTGGTATACAGTAAAATCAAAGTTTTTAATATCACCTTCAAGAACTTTCCAGTTTGGGCGATTTTTTCTCAAGGTTTGACAGGCCCATTTGTCAATTTCATTTAATGCTACACATTTTAACCCAGCCTTTTCCAAACCAACGGCCAAGCCCCCGGCACCTGCAAAAAGTTCTAACACGGTATATTCGTTTTGGGGTTCTACAACATTGGAAATAGTATCCTTCAAACCGTGATTTATGAAATTAGCGAATAAGGTTTCCACCTGGTCGCGCCTATAAACACGGTAATTACTTAAGGGCTCACGAACAGCAGAGAGCTTTCCCTCTCTGTCCCAGCGCCTAAGTGTTTCTTTGCTTTTGCCAATAAGTTCTGCGGCTTCCGACAACGATAAATATTCTTTCATAACCACATTGTTTAACCTTATACAATGGTTACGAAAATAAAACTAAAATTAGAATCTACAAGAATCTGAACCCTAAAAAATTATCATCCCAGCACGCATGGTACGTCACCTCCGCGCCATGGCCAGAATCAAATGCCATCGCAGTTTTCGTTAGCAGTCTTTGTGGAAAGAAATTGCGGTTTCCAGCCTGCGTCATTCCCTATGCTCAACGTATTTGCACAATTGCCCCTTCGGCAGAAGCACGTAGAAAATGGACTGCACCGCAAGGATTTAAACCACTAAAAGCTTGTTACCCAAGCGCGCGATTCATATTATGGATGCCACCACCAATGATCTGTGTCTTTTGGTGTTTAACTGGGTGCATTTCCGCCGATATAAAGGAACCGATAAGCTGCATACCATGATGGACGTAGAAGAATGCCAGCCAGAATCCGGTTAAATCTCTTTATGAAGATTGAATCGAAAAAATGGCGCGACCAACCATTTTTTTAGAAGAAAATACGCCTCTCTCTAGTACTCAGCTACAATTTTTAACCGAAGGGCTTCCTTTTGGCTACACCTATTTTACGAACCTTAACTAGGTGTAGATGAATATGTACCTATGTCAGCAAAAACGTTTTGGTCAGGTGTGATACATGATAGCGAAATCACCGATTTCGCAAAGTCTTACATGGAAGCATTACTTAAGTTTAATGCACTTGAAAACTTTCTCAAGTTTTGTACAGATATAAACAACAAGGCTAAAGAATTCGGCCATAAAAAGATGGAAGCCGAATCAGGCCTGATGATCCGGGAACTCGAAAGTCAGCTGCACCACGCTGTGTTCAAAGACATTTCAAGACCAACTACCTTAAAGTTAAATAGTCCGGTTTTACAGCGTAAAGAGGGGTACCGTGAAGTGCTGCGTGTATGGCTGATGTTTGACCTGGCGGCAAAACTTATCTGGAAAGGCGGAGACGACATTTACAGCGGCGGGAAGAAAGATATTGCCACCTTGTATGAATACTGGATCTTCTTCCAACTACTCGACCTGTTTCAAGCCATATTTAACATGGAACCCAAAGACGTTTCAGATTTAATACAGGAAACAACTGATGGCCTGAATCTCCAGTTAAAGCAAGGACAATTCATGGCGCTGAAGGGTGTTTATGAATCAGTAAGCAGAAAACTGAATGTACGTTTCAACTACAATCGTTCCTTCAGCGGAAAGAAGTCCTATCCGGATTCAGGTAGCTGGACAACCACCATGCGTCCTGATTATACGCTTTCGTTCTGGCCATACGGCATTTCAGAACCTGAAGCGGAAACGCAGGAATTGATTGTTCATGTGCATTTTGATGCGAAATATAAAATCGCTAACCTGACAGATTTCCTGGAACAGGTTACGGAAAACGACCCGGCCAGGGAAAAGGAAGAAAACAGAAAAGGGGTTTATAAAAATGCAGACCTGCTGAAGATGCACGCCTATAAAGATGCGATAAGAAGAACGGGCGGTGCTTATGTTTTGTATCCTGGTGACAAATCGATCAACCAAAAGGGGTTTCACGAAATTATTCCCGGACTTGGAGCTTTCCCGGTAAAACCGTCGAAAACTGAAAGTGGAATTGGAGAACTTAAAGCATTTATTCTTGAAATAATTGAACACTTCATAAACCGTGCTTCACAACGAGAGAAAATAGCGTTCAGAACATTCGACATCTATAGAAAACCACCCGAATCAGATCAGGTGGTAAAAGAGCCTTTACCGGAACCATTCAACACCAACAGAGACTTAATACCAGACGACACCTATGTGTTAGTGGGATATTACCACTCAAAGGAACAATACGACTGGATTCAACAAACTGGCCTCTATAATTTTAGAATGGGTTCGGGTACTGGTTCGCTCATACTCGACAAAGAAACGGTTAGTTCAAAATTCTTATTGCTTCATACAACGGGAGATACAGCGTCTGGTGACTTATGGAAAATTGTAAGCAGAGGACCAAAAGTTTATTCAAGGGAGAACATGATAAAAAGGAAGTACCCAAAGCCAAAAGAAGCAATGCAGGAAAATTATCTCGTTATCGAAATAGAACGAATAACTGACCCGGAATTTGAAAATGTACGGTGGGATTTTAGAAATCTATCAAACTACTTGTCTGGCAGAGCGTCTGCATTTCCATTTACAACCAGTTTGACCGAACTAATGAAAAATAAAATCAGATAATTTGCCGGCCCCGTCTGCCCTTACTAGCCCCGGAAAAAACTAATTACAGATCTGCTGGTCGCCTCATATAGGGCGCACCATGGCTCACTTGCCACGAGCGCGAGGGGGCGAAGCGGAAATCCTTTTTTGTAGCAGCATCAGTAAAGACTTACGATATCGGAAAGGGAGGTATATTGGGCTCATTCGTGTTGGAAATATCGTAAGTCATGCGTTTCCCGTTAGGCGACATTGTTTGCCCGTCTGCGTTTTGCAATCATACTTCTCAACGAGTCAATATTGGCAACAAACCCATTCGCCGACTTTTTGACCAACGCTAACTCCAATAATTTTTCAATATCTCGTTGAATCGTCTTTTCAACTACATTTGAGTAGGTGCGGGCCAAACGAATCGTCATTAACGGGACTTTAGCAGCAGTGAATTCCGTATCAAAAGGCAATTCTAAGGCAAGCGTCCGTTGGCGTTTAAAGGTGTCTTCCCGGGTATTGTCGCGGATTGCATCAAACTTGTCATAGATTAATTTCTGCCAGGTGTTTTCGAACTGGCTGCGTTGAATAACCTCTAATGTTTGAACTAAGCCATCTCTAAACCCGAGCAAAGCATATTCAATAAATTCTGACAGACTTCTTTTTTCAGTTGCCTTTTCAATCTGACGATAATACTCGGTTCGTGTAAGGTTGTAATAGTTAGACAAAATGTGAGAGGCAATGTCGGGATTCCCTCCCCGAAGTAGTATATAATACTCCACTAATCTGCCGGTGCGTCCATTACCATCTCCAAATGGGTGTATCCATTCTATGTAAACATGGGTAACAATGGCCTGTATGACTACTTCACTAAATGGCTGCTCCGTCTGACCATATTTAAATTCGTTTCGCAGCCAATGGCATAGGCGATCCAACAAAACAGGAACATCCCTGTAGTCGGGACAGCGATACCTGCCAACAATAACATCAGCGGTTCTAAGTTGACCCGGAATAGCTGCAAAATGCTCGCCCAGGTTCTGCCCCACTAACTTGTGAAATCGCAGTAACAGCTCTTTGGAAACAAAATGACCATCTGCTCCGCTTAAAAGTTCTGTCAGCAATTCATTGAAAGCATTAAGGATGTTTTTTACTTCAATTTCCTGATACTCTTTGCTTGGCGGCAATTTTTGATTATCCATTATCTTCTGAATCTCTTCATCTGACAAAGTATTGCCTTCAATAGCGGTTGTTGCTTGTGCGCCTTTCATCAACGCTATATTCATCAACTCACTATAATGATGCGGGAGTATCGGGGTATTGTTTATTGCCTTTACGTACGCTTCGCACTGACCAAGCAGGTGAAGTGCCCTCACAGACAAATCCCAGTGTCTGCGGAACAAGAGGTGGGGATACTCCCTTTGCAATTCTTTAGACATCTTTACGGACAATTATTTAGACATTACTTTAGACAAAAAAGAAGACAAATATACAGACAAATTAGACATAAGCAAGTGCCACCTAATTTCATAAATAATTGTAATACAACGTAATATGATATAATTTTTGCGAGTTAACTTATATACAAATTCATTAGTTTTTAAGTTTATTTAAAGGAAATAACAATAGTAAAAAGCCATTTTACCAGAGCTTTTATCGCGGACTTTATTCTATCCCAAATCTCCGATACCTGGCATTTTCAATCTCGCTAAAACGGAAATGCCGGTCTGCAGACCTCGTTCATTATTATTCCTTGCCGCCTGTTTCAGCGCAAAGCAACTAACTCAATGGGGGCCTCTTTATTTTTTCGCACCGTGGCTCACTTGCCACGAGCGCGAGGGGGCGAAGCGGAAATCCTTTTTTGTAGCAGCATCGGGAAAGACTTACGATGTTGGAACGGTAGGCGTTGTGGGCTAAAGTGTATTGGAAACATCGTAAGTCAATTGCTGCTGCTACAAAAAAGATTGAAGCGTAGAACCCGGCCGCGAGCCCTCACTTCGCAGAACACTTGCCACCTGTGTTACGCGAGCGGCGCGCCATCATTATTGGGTGCGATGTTCGACTATTCGACTATTCGATGTTCGACCATTGGGCGGGGGGCCGCCTGGATGGTGAGCGAAGGGTTAGTCTGGATGCTGCGCGTTTCGGGTAATTTGTTGTAAAGCATTGCTTATGAATGTTTTAAAACTTCCCGACGAACAATTTTGTTAAATCATTGTTTTTATTTAGAATCAATCTAAATTTGCAGAAAACAATTACGATGACGCCACTGAAAGAAGCTACGAGTGAAAAACACAAACTGGCTGAACGCATGCCGTTTAATGTGCGTATGTTCCGCGGTCAGTTAACCAAGACGCAATACGCCTTGTACCTCACCCAACAACATCAAATCTTTTCGGCTATTGAAGCGGTGGGCGTACCGCATCCTGCCTTGTGCCGGGTGGCCGCAACAGAACAAGATATCCGCGAACTGGTGGAACAGGGTCACCACGCCGGTTCGGTATTGCCGGCAACGCAGCAATACGCCCAATACCTGAGTACCTTAAATCGTGATACTATTCTGCCGCATGTGTACCTGAACTACCTGGCCTTGATCTACGGCGGACAAATGATGAAGAAAATGGTGCCTTCCACGGGCCGGATGTACGAATTTGAACAGATGCAGGAAGCGGTGCAGGCTATTCGCGCCGTACAACAAGACGCCTGGGCCGATGAAGTAAATAAGGGTTTCGATTTTAATATCGCCATTTTTGACGAGCTGGAAAAAGCTTGTTTGGCTACTGCTTAATGGAATCAACAATGAAACTATTAACTGATATCGGCATGGCCGGCTTTTTGTTTTTTCTGGTGAAAGGATTGTTGTGGCTATTGTTGTTTGCGCTGGCGTATTTTGGCCTGGTTGATAAAAGCAAAATCGCCAAATGGCGCCAAAAATTATCGTTCCGCAAAAATCAGTAGTTCGTTAATTTTAATCCTACCGGCGTCGCGATTGAAAATCAAGCCGCTACGGCTATTCACTAGCTGCTCTGAGTCATTCTTTTTCGAGATCGGGACGAAACTATGGTCTGGTTGCCTTTCTGGTGGTGTTTCATGTGGTTCCGAACTTAATTTCATATACCACCGATTTCTCGCTGACAGTTAACAGCGTCCTCTTTCTTCCCCTTTTGCGCATGAATAACAATTGAACCATAGCAGCCCAATTAGTGCCGCGCGCATCGTGATAGTTTAACCATGTGGCGCGAAAAAAATGCGAGGGACGTTGATTGAGATTGGTGAACAGCGCAAGTACGCAACATATAGTTTTATCCTTTCCAAAACCATTATGTTCATTTGCTTTCCGCATCAAACAATGGTTTTTTCTGGTAGATTAGCACGAAGGAAGTTGTTTCCGGCGCGCTCTAAAAATTAAAAACAAAAACTGCATTACATGTTACTCTATTTGCTATTGGTGATATTTGTCGGATTAATGACGCTGATTGCTTTAGGCCTTACCATTGGCGGTTTGATAAAGAATAACAAGAAGCTTTGGATTAGTGCGCTTGTTGCGTTTGTGGTTTTCAGCATGCTTTCTGTTGTTTCGGTTTACACGTATGTGAAAGAGAGTATTAACTACATGGGCTCGGAGGAGTTTCAGGCGGAGACCAAGAAAAAGGCAGAGAATTTAGGCAAGACCTGGGGCAATACAGTTTCTGGTACCGCACAAGGTTTGGAAGCAACTTTAGATGACGATGCTATTGCCAAGCTAGCTAATAAAGGCGCGAAAATTGTTGGCAAGGGCGTTAAAGCGGCCGCAACGGGTTTGGATGAAACAGCGGGAAAGACAACGGTTTTCACCGATGAGTCAATAGACAAGGCGGGAATAACCGTTGGCAGGGCGGAAGAAATTACGGACTCGGCTAAAATCAGTTTTGGTTTGTTTTTAGAGTTTAAAAAAGAGTTTGACGGAAAGTTAACGCTCACCGCATTTGATAGCAAGGGTTTAAAGCAAGACAATGCTTCGCTGGCTATCAATCAGCAAGCCGGCAAGGCGAAGGTTTATGTTTTTCAATTTGATTATTTCAAACCAGGTTTAAGCGGTTATTGCGTTTTAAAAAAGGATTAATTACCGGGATTACAGCGCTTTGTTAGTAGCGGGGCAATTGTAGCGAACAAGAGGAATTTCCTCAGCGCGCGGCAGTGATGCGTAAGGCGCGAGCGTAGCGAGCGGCCCGCCACGCCTTCGGCTGGCGGGCGGAAGCGCAGCGTACCCTGTAGCAGCACGGTGCCGCAGCGCAGCGAAGGCAGCCGCCATCATGATTAACCTTTTTGGTGATGCGATTAAACGGTCATCACAAATTTTGAAGCCACTTTAGTTTGTGACGCTACACGGTGCACCGCTGCTGGTATTATTTCTGTTGAGGCCAGGTGCAGCAAGAAAAGCATCATGAAGAATTAGCGCACAGCGCCTTGGTGCGAGCCTGGATAGATTACTTGATCAAATCTAAGCCGTAGTATTTCTCTTCAGCACTTCTATTGCCACTTTTCTCAGTCATAAAGTCAATCAGCTTCTTGTAATCGTAAGTAAGCACTGTTCGTCCATCGGCCAACGTAAGTTTATAGCTGGTAGGTTTTGTGAGTACGCCACCGTGCTCCATAAATATTTCAACATCATAAGTGCCAGCATTGTAATTGGTGTACATCACTGTTTCACCGGCGGTGTTGGTAGTGCCCTGCATGATAACATCGTGTTTACTATCATCGGTTTTCACAATAAATTTTTGGTTGGCAATAGGCTTTCCATTGTAATAGAATTTGAAAGTGTACGGATAACCTGATGGCGTAGCACTAGCGGTGACTTTTGGGGCTCCTGATTCAGGTTGCGTGTTGGTGTTTTGGGAAGGCGTTTCTGCCGGGGCTTGCGCCTTTTTTTGTTCTGCTATTTGAGCCTCCCTGGCTTCTTTCGCTTTCTTTTCTTCTTCTCTTTGCGTTTCGCGTTCCGCTTTTTGACGATCTAATTTTTCTTTCCATTCCCGATCTTCAGCTTCCCTTCTTTTTTCCATTTCTTCCATGTCTTTTCTTACCTGCTCGCCAATGTCGACATTAGTGGTAGCCTGAAATGGTTTTGACTTCAGTGTAAATTGGTTCTTCTTGTCGTCTTTAGCCAATTCATATACCGCGCCTTTTAAGTTGGTATTGGTGATCATTATTTTTTTATCCAGATTGATTGAGTCGCCAGATGTGAGTGTTACCGTAGTAACACCATAATCCATGTAAAAGGTAACCATGCGCGACGGTTGCGGATTTACTTGTCCTGATTCATTGTTTAACACGAAGCAGGAGTTCAACTTGGTATATACCACAATTTTAACCGGCTTACCTGATTCGTTAGTTGAATAATTTGGGCATTGTGTTTGTGCGTTTGATAAAAGCCCAGACAATAGGAAGTTGGTGATAAGTAAAATTTTAGTGTTCATGCGTTTTGTTGGTTGATTATAAAAAATTAGTGTTGATTCTCATTTATAGTTGAGGAAGGATGGGGTGCATGGCGTTTATATGTAAAGTAATTCTTAGTTATGTGAAGTTAGCCTGTTCAAAAACCAGGCCAAAAGTATTTAAGGTTTTTTGTGTAATGGAAAGTAGCGATGTGAACGGTAATCATTACCGGAATAGTCACTATGCCATCCGCAGAATGCCGGTGGCCAGTTCTTCTCCGATGGCCAGTGATGCGGTAGCTGCGGGCGAAGGCGAGTTTAACACATGCACACTGCGTTCGCCGTATTGAATGAGAAAATCATCAACCACTTTGCCGTCTTTAGACGTGGCCGATGCGCGCACGCCGGCGCCACCGGTAGTTAGGTCGGCTGCCTGAATTTCTGGCACCAACCGTTGTAAGGCTTTGGTAAATGCTTGTTTAGAATAAGAGCGATGCAGTTCCCCCAAGCCCGTGCGCCAATATTTAAAGGCTAACTTCTGAAACCCGCGGTAGCCCAGTGTTTCCAGCAATTCACCCAGGTGAATGGTCGATTTGGTATAACCTTCACGGGCGTAGGCGAGCACGGCATTGGGGCCGGCTTCCACGCCGCCGCTGATGAACCGTGTAAAATGCACGCCCAGAAAAGGGAAATTAGGATCGGGAACCGGATAGATCAGGTGTTTCACCAAAAATTCGCGATTCTTTTCCACCACAAAATATTCGCCGCGGAAGGGAACGATTTGTACTTCGGGTTGAACGCCGCATTGCGCGGCAATTTTATCGGCGTACAAACCGCCGCAATTCACCAGCAACCGCGCCTGATGCCGGCCTTTGCTGGTAGTGATTTCGTGGATGCCATCTTTATAGGTTGCCGAAAGAAATTGCTCGCCGGTGAAAATTTTCCCGCCGCGATGTGCGATATCTTTGGCGTATTGCGCGGCTACTTCAGTGTAATCAATGATGCCGGTTTGGGGTACATAAATAGCTTGTACGCCCTGCACATGCGGCTCGCGCTTTTTGAATTCTTCGGGCGTTAACTGCTGCAATCCGGTAAGACCGTTTTGAATGCCGCGTTCGTAAATGGCCTGCAGCCGCGGTACTTCCTCGGCGGCAGTGGCTACAATTAATTTACCGCAAATTTCAAACGGAATATGGTGCTGTTGCGCGTATTCCAGCAGTAACTGATAGCCGCGCTTGCAGTTGCGCGCGCGCATGCTGCCGGGCTGGTAATATATTCCTGAATGAATGACGCCGCTGTTGTTGCCGGTTTGGTGTTTGGCAATTCCCGATTCTTTTTCGATGACGGTTATTTGTAATCCGGGTTGTTGTTCCAGTAGTTTGAGCGCGGTGGCCAGGCCAACAATACCGCCGCCGATAATGAGTACGTCGTTCATTAGCGCGATTTTTTGGAGCCTGATTTTTTAGTAACAGCCGGTGTTGGTTCAGGGGCTGCCACTGGTGTGCCAAACAGGAGCGCTTTTAACTCTTCGCCAATGCCGATAAACGACCGGAAGTTTAGCGGAAACTCCATGAACACATGCAGCATGCTGAGCAGGAACAACCATTCCAGGCCGGTGCGGTAGTTGTAGGCATAAAGGGCCACACTGCCCACCCAAAGAACGGCTACGGCCACCAGATATTTGGCCGGAACGCGGTGCCATTTAATGACTGATGTTTTAGAAAACCAGTTGAGATAATGGTAGGTGTAGGCAAAGGCGATGAAGCGCATCACTGCCTTGGCGGCATTGCCAGTAAATACGGTGTTGATGTTAACGGTATCCATGTGAAACAACTTGATGACGCTGGCCAGCGGCACGACAAATTTTGTTTCCAGCATACTTTTTTTCACGTAATCGCTGATGGGTAACCAGGTGAAATCGGGGCGATACAGAAAAAATAGTGTGGCGCAGCCGATGAATACTACGGCCGATAAAATACCTGTAGTGCTTTTGCTTTTTAGTGCGCCGTAAACAATAAAGATTCCGGTAAAAATAAATACGTGAATCAGTGTAGGCATAAAAACGCCAAAGGCAATTTGCACGCCATCTAAGTTCGCGATGGCATAGCCGAAAATGGCCATGAAGGTGAGCAGGATAATTTTGTAGAAAAAGTTACTCAACACCACCATGCCCAAAGCGGCGCCAAACGACATAAAGATGATGGCGGTTGACCAGCGCTGTGCTTCTTCTCCTTCGCCCACCAGCACCAATCCGGTGATGACAGCCCCAAGAATTACAAACAACAAAAAATCAAATTTTCCGGTGGCGAAATAATTGCGTTGGTGTAACCATGAAATTTCCGTGAGATAATGCAGCGGGCCCAACACCGCATAGGAAAACAGGAATAACTCGAAGGGCAATACATACGCCAGCGCGCAGGAAAGGACCATCAGTAAGATATTGGCCAGATCGATTGTTTTCTGGTTCATCCTAATCCCGGAATTTTAGGCATAGCGCTCATCATTTCACTTTGCATTACCGCATCGGCCTTGGCCAGCGCATGGTTAATGGCATCGGCCAAATCTTGTTCCTGACCGGGAGAAAGCGGTTGTTTCAGTGTTATAGCGGTTACTTTGCGGTTGCCGTTGACAGTAACCGTAGCTACATGATTTTCTTCGGAAACCGAAACGGTATCGAGCCGTTTTTTGGTTTCGTCCATTTTTGCTTTCAGTTCGTTGAGTTGTTTAATTTGATCTAAGAAGCCCATGGCCATTGCTGTTTTTTGTAGCGGTGTGAATGTACACCTGAAAACCGGAAATTGAAAATGCCAGGATGTTGGGTGTTTACCGACTGTTTTGGTCTTTCTGCCGAAACCTATCGAATGGTTTGAAAGGAAGTAGTAGCTTCCCTTTCAATTCAACAACTATGAAACAACTACTAACCACACTTGGTGTATTAGCGCTGTTGCCCGCTACTGCGCAACTCAATCCTGCTATTACACATTGGTTGCAAAACAACAGCATCACCGGCACTTACTATGTAGCCGGCAATTCTACTTTGCAACAGAATAATATTTTGGTGAATTGTCAGCAGGTGGAGTATTCGGCTACCAGTGTGTATGTGCATACAAAGGGCATACCGGCGTATCCTACGGGTCCGTTTCAGGATGGCAATCCTTCGCAGGCTTCTGACCAATCGGCAATTTTTAAATTTCCATTGACGCCGCAGGCGAATACCGGCACGTTACAAAAAACCACGGGGGGCAATATTGGTGTATTCATTAACGGTGTGGCGTTGTTTGATTATCGCGATGGCGTTGCGTGGAACAGCACCACCAGTGCGCTTTGCGGCGGGCCAGGCAATTCGCCTTGTCCGGGCGGACCAATGGCTACGATGGATTGGAACCGCGATGCCATTCTTGCGGAGCGCGCCGGGTTTGATTGCGCGAAAGGGCATCCTGCCATGGGTAATTACCACCATCATCAAAATCCGAGTGCATTTAAATTAGATAAGCAGGTGGTTTCAACGGTTTGCAATATGTATGATGCCGACGGACTGTACGCTATTGACAGCACGCAGCATTCGCCGCTGATTGGTTTTGCTTATGATGGCTTTCCGATTTACGGCGCTTATGCGTATCGCAATCCAAACGGAACCGGGGGTGTGGTGCGTATGAAGTCGGGTTATCAGTTGCGCAATATCACTACGCGCACCACCAGTCCGACGGGCGCTTCAGTAACTACAGGGCCGGCGGTGAGTACGACGTATCCTTTGGGATATTTCCGTGAGGATTACGAGTTTATTGCGCATCCCGGAGATTCCTCGTATTTGGATGTACACAATGGTCGTTTTTGCAAAACGCCGGAATATCCGAATGGGATCTACTGTTATTTTGCAACGGTTGACGAAAATTGGAATTCGGCTTATCCGTATGTAGTAGGGCCTACGTTTTACGGCGTGTACAGCAATGCGAAAGTAACGGCGGTTAGTGAGGCTACTACCCCGTATGCGCCCACGGGCGTGTTGTCGGAAACGGCGCAAGGTATTGGCGTGCGTGTGTTTCCGAATCCGGTGAGTGAATTGTTGGTGGTGCAGGTGACGGGATTGCTAACGCAGCCTTTGCAGGTAGAATTGCTGGATGGCAGTGGAAGGTTAGTGCGCCGCACTACGGTACAAGCGGGCAGCACGCTGGGTTATTTTGATTGCGAGGCATTGTATGCGGGAACGTATCAAGTGCGTTGTACGGGTGCGGGAATAGCGCAAACACATTCGGTTGTGATTGCCCGGTAAAGGTAGAACATAGCGCTGCTGGTGCCCAAAGGCGTTAGCGGGTGGAAGGGCGCAGCCACCAACCCTTGTGGTTGGTGGCTGCGGTTTTTTACGGCCTCCCGAAGGGGGCCGAAAAAAACGGAACCCCTGCAACACGCGACCCCGCCAACCCCCAGGTTGGCGGGGGAACGCCATCATCATTTTTAATCAATAAATCTTCTCGGCTAGGCTGCCGATGTTACGTTCGCGGTTATCGGGGCCGATGGCTTTTATATTTTCGATAAATAGTACATCGCCCGGCTGTGCGGCAGTGAGCCATTTTTTGATTTTGGAAGAGAATACGGCGCCAGAATTGGCCGCGGTGAGTAATTCACCTGATTTTTTCAGCAACAGAAAATCGTATCGGGTGACTTTAAACTTGGCATCAAATTCAAAATCAGTCAGTCGGGCTTCTACACCCCAAATGTTTGTCAATTCTGCCTTCGACAAGGTGCCGTTCATTTTTTTGAAATCGGTAGATTGCCCGCTGCCGGCCAGGTTCAGCAGCAACGCCAGTATGGCTAAAGTAATTTTCATATCGTTTCTTCTTGAAACGCTTTCTTCATGTTTCTTATTGTGAAGCGGCAACATTTCTGCTTTCGCGCAGCCATTCGGCATACGGTATTCCGGTGCGCAGGGCACGGGCCCACAGGCGCAAATCGAAATCGTGGAAGTAGGTGATTTCCTGCTGAAAACCCGTAGTCATGAATTGATCGATTGCGCTTTCAATTTCTTCCAGTTGTCGGTTCACTGCGGTGCGGCCTTCTTTATGGCCCAGCGGTTGCAACACGGCGATGCAATGTTTGAGGAAGGCGGAAGTGAGGCCTTGTTTTTTCATAAAGTATTGCACGCTTTGCAGGCCGCTAATGAGCAGCGAAACATGTCCTTGTTCGAAATAAAGCAGCGCGGCAATCAGCTTGCTGTAGGCCTGCACATTGGCGAACGACGTATTGGTGTGGTCGACGGTGTTATTGAACCACTCCAGCGCCTTATCGCGATGGTTAACGGTGTAGAACAAGATGGCTAGGTAGAAAGAAGACATCAGCGCATTGTTGCCCATCTTTTCAGGCGTAGTGGCTACATGTTGCGCTTCAGCCTGCAGCACTTCTGTTTCTGTGATGCCGTGCGGTGATTTCACGAGCAGGTACATCAGTAGATTTTTAGCGTACAGTTGGCGGCGGTAGTTTTCGGCCGCGGGGAATTTCATTGCGGTATTGCCCAGTTCCGTGATATAGTGTGTTGCGGCGGGAACATCATTGAGATTAAGTGCGGCCAGCACTAAGTTGCTGAGGTTGCCCAGGTAGTTATGGGCGAAGCGCGCATCGCCGATGAGGTTGCGCAGCAGCTCGTGCCGCAACTTCATGTAGTGAAACGCTCCGGCATCATCGTTGGTGGCTGTGCAGGCGATGTGCATACAGCCGTAGGCGATTAGCTTGGCGCGATTGCTCATCGAATTGATAGAGGCGAAGACCGGATGCGCGCGCAAGGCGTCAGCTCTACTTTTAATTTCATCGGTAAGCACTTCGCTTTTGCCGCGGGCATCATCTACTTTTTTGATTTCAAACAGCAGTTGATTTAACGTGAGCAGTTGATCTTGTTCATTCCACAGTTCGCGTAGTTTTTGTTTTACGGACTCCAGTTTTTCCGGTTTGAATTTTCCGATGTTGCGCGCCAGTAGTCCGTCGTAGGTGAGGTAAAATTGAAAGAGCATTTCGGTGTTTTCGGAAGTGGCGGCTAGTTCAATTCCTTCTTCCAGCAGTTCAAAAGCCGCATCATCTAATTTTCTGCCCATCATGTTTTGTGCGTCCAGCAATAGTTCATGCAGTTGATAGGTAACAGACGAGCCCGAGTGGTAGAGGCGCAATGATTTCAGGATTTGGCGATACAGGTAATTTTTTTGTGCGCTGATGTTGGTGTAACCAGCTTTGGCGAAGGCCGTTTTGATTTTTTCTTCGTCGTAGGCCGTGCTTTTATCGATGATATCGAACAGGCGCAGGTAGGCGTTGTCGCCGGCGGTTTTGCCGCTATGGCGATGACTTAGTTTTTTGAAGTATCCCTTTTCGTTTTTATCTAATGATTTGACGATATGGAACAGGCGCTCGCTCATGCTCGAATTTTAGTTTTAAAGTACGGAAATTCTGCCTTACTATTTGATTATCAGTGTTCTTATTTTGATACAATGACACTTCAACACCTCAATATCAGGGAGATATTTTTCCGGAAAACACCCAGGGTTTACCAACTTTGTAAAAAACCGTAATATGAGATTATGGATACCGGTGCTTTGGGCGATGCTGTTGGCGGGCAGCAGTTGCTTTTCGCAATCCAATGATATTATCGTCAATGTTCAGATCCTTCCCCCGTATTCGCCTTATTATTCCACGTATGTAGAGCAGCCGAACAAGGTGTTGCTGACTTTGGTAAATACCACGCGATTTCCGCAGCGGTTAAAGTTACAGGCGTCGATGACCGGCGACAACGGTGTGGCTATTCGTACGGCTTCGGGTTTTACACCGGCGCAGCCCATTGAGATGGCGCCGCTGGAAACGAAGGCGATCAGTTTGAATAGTTATGAAACGCGCGATTATTTCGATTTGAATCATATTGAGCTTACCGGTATTACCAAGGCGCGGTTGGTGCAGAATCAGGCTTTGCCTGAAGGCGATTATCAGTTGTGTGTGCGCGCCTTCGACTATGCCGCTCCGAATGCGCCGCGCTCGATGGACGCCTGTGCGAATCTGCCGGTTCATTATGTAGATCCACCAATACCTACGCAGCCGGCCTGTCAGGGCGATCAAACGGCCATGCAGCCACAGTTTATTTTGTTTAGCTGGACGCCGCCGGCCACGGCATCAGGGTTGTTGCAATATGAATTCACGTTGAAAGAAGTGCCCAATGCCATTAATCCTTATGATGTGATTAAGAATGCGGCATTTCCGGTATTGTTCAACACCACGCAAACGGGAAGTCCTTCTTTGCCTTACACCAGCGGCATGCCGCAGTTAGAAACCGGAAAGAAATATGTGTGGCGGGTGAAAGTGTTGGATCCCACGAATCAGGTACAGTTTAAGAATGGCGGGTATAGCGATGCCTGTTGGTTTGTTTACAAAAGTGGCGCTACGCCCGTGATGAATACGTTGCCCGGTCCTGCTGCGGTTCCAGATAAAATCAATATTGATGTGCCGCCTGCTGTACCTACCACGTACTTTCCATTGACTACAGAAAATCAGGGCACCGTGTACTTGCCCATGTTTGTGTTGTCGTCTAATGTAACCGGTCGAGCCGTGTACCACTACCCCGGAAACGCCGATCTTTTTCCCTTGCGTAATGCCACTTTGCATTTAAAGGTAGGGTATGAAATTCTTGATGCCACAGGTCATGTGCTAAACGGTTCGATTTCCAATGCGGTTTGCGGCAATGCGCCGATGGGTAAGGAATTGGCCGTAACCAATACTGATTACAATGGCAATTTTTCGTTCAGTATTCTGCCTGAATTTGATTTTGGCATTGTGGCGGAATCATACACTTCATCAGATGGTGAATTTAGTGTTTCGGGGAAGGTGAATCGGTATGCGTACATAGAAATGGATTATCCGCACGCCGAGTTTTTCGAGCCTGTTTTTGAAGGGAAGTACTACTTCAAAATGGGCACGGATGTGAACATTGGCGATGCAAAAACGATGGTATTGTCGAAGAAACTGGAGGTAACCATTACGCGTTCGGAAGAATTGTTAGCTGAGTTAGAAAACACATCTAATGTACTGGCCAATGCCAATGTTTATTTATGCCGGAAGCCATTAGAGAGTTGGCAAAAAGTGATTTACCCTGAGCAAGATGGTTGGCCTGACAATCAGATGATTGAGAAGCCCGGTGCTTTAGATGGTTTAGAGGTAGTTGCGAAGGGAGAAACCGATGCTCAGGGCAAGGTAACTTTTTCAAGAATGGTGGAACACAATAACTGGAGTTACATGTATTATGTGTACGCCGATTTCCCAAAGGATGCGGATGGTTTTTCAAACTACCACATGAATGGCGGGCCGGTGAAGCGCAGTTATTCGTGCGGGCAGTTTGTTGGTTGCGATATATACGCCCAGAAGATCAATATGAGCGCTAGTTTTCCTCGTATTAGTGGGTGGTTAGAAGATGAAACAGATGGCAAGCGATTGCCCGGTTTAGCGGTGTTGAATTCTCTTTACGTTGGGGCTAACAAACACAACATTATATCCAACGGTGCGCCAAAAACGTATGATGAAAATGATTTGCGCGATAAAATGTTGGCTTCTGATTGTCCGCCGTGCATTACTACTTCCAAACGATTTTCTTTCCCGGGTAACGATGGGCGATTTGAGTTTATAGATCAGCCCATTCATTTTTTTGCGAACAAAGGCAACATCACGGTCAAGGGGCCATTTCGTTCAGTGAATGCCTATTCGGCCGGCTATGATGATGTGAAAGGTGCAACAGTGAAATCGCCTTTGCTGATTGGCGAGCAAGCTTTTATTAAAATTCCGATGAAGCGAGGGGCGGTTATTAATGGAAGAATTATTGATGGCGAAACGAAGAAGGGCATTAGTGCAGAATTTTATTTTTTGGATGATAACGGACATTCCGGCAGTACGAACAGCAATGAAGATGCGGCGGTGTATAATGCCGGTATGAATTTCATTTTGGGCACGTTTGGCGTGCCTTATTATCCGGGCGACGGACAATTCTATAATTATCCGGCCAAGAAATTATCATCGGCGCAAAAGCTGGTGGTTAAAGCTAAGGGCTATATAACGGATACCATTTCGGTGGTGGCTGATAAGAAGGTGAACGATTTGGGCAATATACCCTTGTACACCTTGAAGCGCAGGTTAAGTGTTATTGTAGTTGACCCCAAAGAAAAAAAGTTCATCAAGGGAGCAACTGTCTCGATTCAGGAGGTGAAGCAAACCTGTACCGGAACCATTCAGGCCGGTGCGGGAGAAGTGCAGGTGAACACCAAGTACACTTATGATTGTCCGATCAGTCAAACCACGAATAGTTTTGGTGTTACGGATGTATTCAGTTTTGAGAATGCCGGCGGAATGGAGAACAACGGACAATTGTACACCGTAAGGGTTACCGGGCCGGAAGGCACAGAATATGTACCTTCTACGGTGAAGACTACGATTCCGTACAGTTCTTCTTCCAAATATATTTTGGTGTCGTTAGATCCAGGTACTTGCGTTTCGGGCTATGTGTATGAAGGCGCCAGCAAAGACTTGCCATCGAAAGGGGCGGAAGTGCGCCAGGATATTATGCGCAGTATTGAGGTGTTTGGTTATACCTATGCTTTCAAAGATGGCGAAGAAAAGGCCACCACCGATGCCAGCGGTCATTTTATGTTGCATCATATTCCGTTGCGCAGTTACCCGGCCGTGATACGCGCTATTAAGCCCGCATCACAGTTTTTAGGCGATTCGTTTTTGATTGTCACCGACCCGTCTTTGCCATCCGTGAATGACATGCAAGGTTTTTCAGTTTCCGACGCAACGAAGGGCATTTTTTCGGCACCTAAGCCGGTAAGTTATAATGCGCCTACGGCTACGGATAACTGTAAGCACCACGATTTTCATCTCAGTGTTTACAACGGCATGGACATAACCAGTTTGATGGGATTTCCGATAGCCGTAACGCAGTTGCAGCCTGAAGGAAATACAGCCGCGCGGATTAGCGGATACTTCATGGATATGCCCGCTAACAATCAGTTCCAGGCGGTAAGCGGACAATCGCTCACTTTTTCGAATTTGAAAATTGTTGCCGGAACATTGAAGAACGATAAAGGCATTCCGGTTTCACAACCAGAGAATACGCCGGTGAATACCAATGAAAATTCGTTGGCCATTAAAGCGTATGGCGTTAGTGCGGTGGTTGAAGACAAGAAGCTAGGGATTTATCTGGATAAAAGCGTGAGTGGAAAGCAGTACGGCGTTATGAAAGGTAAAGTGCATTTGCTGGCTACAGAATTCGGACAAGCCATCGTAGGATTAAATACACCACCTAGCTTGTTGTTGCCTTCAGGAAATGATAAGACGCTCATTCCGGTGTTTAATGCGGATAAGTCGGTGACGGCACCAGCCAATGCGCCGAATGGATTTGCCATTGGCAACAGCGATGGCGGCAATTTGTTGTTTTCACTTCCTGGCTTTGCCAATCATGTACAAGCCGATGCGGCTACGTCTAAATTTATTTCTACTGGCGAACTGCAATTAGCGGCCAGAATTCAAACGAATATCGCTGATATCACGCCAGCAAATCTGAATATTGATGCCGGTGTAATCAAGATGAAGAAGGGCGCAGCAAAGCCTACCTTTAGTACTACCCAACCTGTTTCGTTTCAGTTGGGCGATTACTGGAATATTTCCAGCAGCGATTGGAAGATTGACGAAAGTGGATTGCAGATTAATACAGGAAAGCTGAACACAGGCGTAGAATTTCCAATTTCGAAAATTGGCATTTCCTACAACCAGCTCAATACGGCCACCACGCATGTAGATATCAATAGCATGAAACTGGCCAAGGTGCATCCGGTGAATATTACTTCCTCGCAACAATCTTTTGGCAAGGTGAATTTTGACGGCGGAAAAATGGCGTGGCAGATCTATGTAGCACCCGGCGCTTCAGGTTCGTGCGGTTATATCGGCAATTTGCCGGGAACGGCTGCCACCGACAAGGTGAGTTTGCACAGTATCAACTTCTATAGCAACGGACAAAAAAATCTGTTCATGCACAAGAGTGATTTGTTGTTGAAGAATGTGCTCCATTATCACACCAATGAAATGGCTTCGCTGTTAGTTACTGACGAGGCGTTTACCATTAATGGGGTGTTCGATTTGAATATTCCAGACAAGCATACCTATGCGGCCGCTTTGAATTATTCGAAGAATGGTAACACTATTGGTGATGTGGCATTCATCAATGTGGCGCCGGTTACGTTTAGCCACCCTTCAGCACTTAGTCATGCTTTCCTGCAAAACCATTCGTTGAGTAATGGCCTGTTTAAGATTGGCGGCAATTCAGAGGAAGCGGGATTGTTTCCGAAAACAAAAACTACTTTCTATTATAGCAATGATTCGGTTAGTGTATGGATAGATCAGGGACAATCTATTCCAATAAATGGCGAGCGCGAATTTGCGAATGCAACCGGCGGCATGCGCCTCAACAGCGGCAGTTGGAGTGATTTCTGGTTTAGCGGTGAGATGAAGGGTATGCCCGGCATCAGCGATGTGCAGGTAGCCGGTAAGCCACAGCGGATGAAATTTATTGTAGAAGGTGATGTAAAAGCCGATGGACAAAGTATATCCATGAGCGATATTGCTACGCCGTTCGGCAATATGAGCTGGACGTACAATTTTCCGCAGTCACAGTTGGTAGGTCATTGCGATATTGATATGAATGTAGGTTCGGCCTTAGTGAAGGGCGGCATTCTTTCGGTAGTTGATGGCGGCGGATGGTATTTTCAGGCATCCGGAAAAATCACGCTAAGCGGAATAGGCGATGCTGATGTGATGGGCATATTTGGCAATTACAATGCTTATCCTTCTTTCCTTTCAACGGGTATGGGTGATATGAAATGTTTGCCTTCGGCATTTCAGAGTAATGTGAAAGGGTTTTTGTTTCAGGCGGGCATACACAAGCAAGTAGTACCCGAAATTTCTTTCGAAATTCCTGCGGTGTTATCTATTGGCTTTGGCGTTGATTTAGGATTAACCACCCGCGTTTGGAAATCGTTTGGCGCGGCCAATCAGTTTGGGATTAGTTTGTTGGCCAAGGGCATTGCGCATGCCAACGGCTCGTGTGAAGCTACCTGCTCTGATATCGGTGCGGAAGCGGTAGCAGAGCTAGGTATATCGGGTGTTTACAATGGTACCGATGGCTCTTATGCGGTGAATGGCTGTGGTTCGGTAGGCTTTGAACTGAAAGTGTCGCAATGTCTTGGTGCGTTGGGCTTGTGTGGGCCTTGCGTAACCCTGGATAGCGGACATAAAGATTTGGGTGTTAACTTAACGTATAACAGTAATTCCGGCGCTGATGTGGGCATTCAGTTTGGTGCTTGTGATAGTCAGTGTAATTAAATTTCGAACCATGAAAAAAATTCTTTTTTCTCTGCTGTGTCTACCTTGCTGCATGATGGCATGGGCGGAAACGCCGCAGCTGGTCGCTACTGCTCCAAAAGGTTTTTTGGTGTTCTTAGGAAGTGGCATTCCCAATGGTGTGAAGGCGACTGCTATTAAAGTGGAAAAGAACAATGGCAGTGGCTGGCAGCAAATGGCAGAAGTAAAAGCGCCGGCTGATGAGGCGCAGTTTTTATTGGCCGTAAAGCAGTATGCGCCGTATTTTCCGGATACAAAACTGCCATCTGAACCAGCTTTGAAGCGGGCCTGGGCAACAGCGCGCAGAACCGGCAGTTTAGATTCGGTAGGTTTTGAAGGAAGAGTCATTGCGGTCCGATTGGCTTTAGGCGCGGCCTATTACGACCGCAATGCAAAAGACAATGAAAAGGCGCAGTTTCGGATCACTATTCAAGCAAACAATAACAATGAAACATTAACCACTAACGAAGTGCGTTATCCTTTTCATCCGGCATTCGACAATGCGGTGCTGAGTGATTACGATTATTCGCAAAAGGGAATGTATATCCGTTGGAGGTCGGTAGGCAAGAACGCGCCTGCTGATTTTAAAGTATATCGGTTTGTAGATAAAAAACCGGTAGAGGTTACAGGCGCCACGGCACAATACCGAATCAAAGATTCTACCTATTACTCCATTCAGGACACAGCGGTTGCCGCAGGGAAGCAATATCAGTACGCTTTGGTTGGCCTCGATCGTTTTGGTAACACTGCCTATGGCAGCGCACCGGTGATTGTGAAAGCCACCAATTTCAATTCCGTATACTTTAAGAAAACCGCAGCAAAGCGCGATAACAAGCAAATGGCTATTGCGGTGCAATGGGCACTAAGTGATGCGCAAGCCATTCAAAGTATTCAGTTATTCAGAAGCGAAAAAGTATTTGGCGATTTCAAACTATGCGGCAGTGCACGCGCTACCGATACCCTGTTTCTGGATAACCGGATTGATCCCGATAAAATGTACTACTACTATGCCATTGCCGCTGACAGAACCGGAAAAGAATTGGTGCGCAGCAGTACATTTTTTGAATCGGCCATGGATACGCGCCAACCGCTTCGGCCGTTTTTTGTTTCGGCAGAAGGGGTGAAACAAGGTGTGCAACTAAAGATGGCCTGCAACGACCGATTCATCAACGGCTATCGTATTTTTAGGGCGAATGGCGGCAGCGACTCGTTTGAAGTGATTCGCGATTTCTATCCGAAAACAGATAGCATCACTTCGTTCATCGATTCTTCAAAAAGCTTGAGTGGTAAACAAACGTATCGTTACTATTTCACCGCATTCAACACCAGCAGCAAGCAAAGTCAACCATCTGCAACCGAAGAAGTTCGTCCGGCTATTCCAACAGAACCAGCTGCGCCATCCTTTCTGCGGGCCTATTACCAGGATAATCAATTACAACTCAGTTGGGAAGATGTGATGCGTGCCGATAGAACAATCATGGGTTACCGCCTGCAATATCGCACTGATGCCGCCAATGCGTGGAAGCCATTGTTCGAAAGAGATTCTGTGTTTAGTGGCTCTCACCTTGAACTGCAGCAGTTGGAAGAGGGCAAGACGTATGAGTTTATGGTGAAGTCGGCCGATATGTTTGGTAGTAACAGCAAAACAGGCGCATTGAATGCAGTAGAAATTCCGGTGCGCGTTATTGCGCCTCCTGCCGGTTTGCGCGCAGTAAATCTGAAAGAGGGCGTTCAACTGGAATGGGACATGGCTACTGATACGGATGTGGTATCTTTTGCCGTGTATCGGTACCAGCGCGGACAACAGCCCGTAAGCCTGGGCAACACCAAGGTGCAGCAGCGCGCTTTTCTGGATAAAACTGCGCGCAGTGGTGAATTGTATTTTTATTACATCGCCAGCGTGCTGGCTAACCAACGCGAAAGCACAGGAAGCGCAGAGGTAGGAGTAAGACGCTAATGCAGATGAAGTGGATTTTTACGCTGATGATTGTTGGCTATTCGTTAATGCTCCGTTCACAGGAGTTAGAAACAATAGGCCGGCAAAAGCCATTTGAGTTGCATGGTACAGCTACGGTTGGCGCCGGATACTATGCTTCGAAAGGCTTGAACAATACGCGCCGGCCGTATTCTTATCTGATTTCTCTGGCGCCTGAGATTTCTATTTATGGCGTAAAAATTCCATTCAACTTCACGTTTTTTGAAGGCTCGAAATCAGTAACAAACCCCTTCGCGCAGTTCGGCGTGAATCCATCGTACAAATGGGCGAAGGGATATTTTGGCTGGACCAATATGACGTGGAGCAGCACCACCTTGAATGGCAAAACATTTTTGGGCGCCGGTATTGAAATTAATCCCTCGCTGTTTCGGTTTGGGGCTTTTTATGGAAGATTAAATCCGGCGCTGCCGGAAAATTTACTCGGGCCTTCTCCGCAGCAACCACAATTCAGAAGACGCGGATGGGGTTTTAAGATTGGCGTAGGTAATGCCAGTAATTATGTGGATTTGATTTGGCTGCATGGAAAAGATATTGGTGGCTCGATACCAACACCCAATGATCCCAATAATGCGTTGAATTACACCCCGGCAGAGAACGCATTGGTGGGCATTAAGAGTCATCAAACATTCTTGAAAAAGAAAAACCTGATTTGGGATTTGGAAGGAACGGTGAGTGGATATACGCGGAACCTCAACGCGCCTTTAGTAGATATCGGTAATGGCGCAGGGACAGGTTTTTTAAAAGTGGCCTTGCCAGTGCACAGTTCTACAGGTTTTGCCTGGAGTGTGCGAACGCTGCTGCAATATAAAACCGACAAATACGCGCTGGGTCTGGATTATAATCGTATCCAACCTGAGTTTTTCAGTATGGGTGTAGATTATTTGTTGAATGATCAGGAGAAAGTGTCGCTCACGCAATCGTTTGATGCTGCAAAGAAAAAAGTGAACGTGGCGTTTTCAGAGTTTTATCAGCACGATAATCTCAACAAGCAAAAGGCGGTGTATACGCACCGTGGCGGACTTTCTGCCAATGTGAATGCGAATATTAATCAGCGCTTTGGCGTACAGTTTTCCTACAATAATTACATGGCATTTCAATCAGCCGGAACCCGGGCTGTTAGTGATACTACGCGCATCGCGCAATTACAAAACACTTTTGTAGTGGTGCCGCGATACACAGTTATTTCCAGCAAAATGGTACATAATGTGTTTTTAACGTTGTCGTATCTGCGTCTGGATGATTTAAATACCTTCACCTCTAAATATGGCAACAACAATACCGGAAATATGAACCTTGGCTATTCAATGACCATCATCAAGTGGAGCCTCGGAATTTCTCCCGTTATTACGGCATTGTATTCGAGAGGCTCGGTTATTGAGTTGCTGAATGTGGGGCCGGCCGTGTCGTTGAACAAAACCTGGTTAAAGGGGAAACTATATACTGCAACTACCGTAGGTTATGTGGCCGGTCGATTGAACGGCACTTGGAATAGTGCTATCGTCAACAATACCATTGATGTCAGCTATCGTTTCACGAAAAACCATTCCTTGCGATTCACGAATTCGCTGATGGTGAACAACAGCAGCACCCTGGCCACGCGCGAGTTCAAGGGCATGCTGACATATGTATACGTTTTTGATTATTCCCTAGACAAGAACAGAAAGCAAGAAAAGAGTTTTTAGGGAATTCCTTTTCTTCGCCCTATGATTGTTTATAATGTTACCGTAAAAGTTGATTTGTCGATAGATGCCATTTGGGTGCGCTGGATGAAGGAGGAGCATATTCCGAGGGTGATGGCAACAGGGTGCTTTTCCAGCTATAAGATGTATTCTATTATGGAAGAAGATCAGGCCGATGGCCGGAGCTATGCCATTCAGTATTTTACAGATAACATATCGAACTACTTCGATTACCAGAAAAATCATGCACCGGCATTACAGAAAGAAACAGCCGATACGTTTCCGAATAAATATCACGCCTTTCGTACCTTGTTGCGGGAAATATAATTTCGATTTATGTCCAGGAAAAATGTGAAACAAATCAAGTGGCTCTCACAACCCGAAGCGCATAATTATCCTGCGGCTGTTGATTATCTTTCTTTGTTATTTCCTGTAGCGGATGCAGAGAAGCTGTCCAAACAACTGCGCAAATCACCTATAGTGCAGTTTAAAGCCAAAGATATTTTCAGGGCATCTGGCTTGTCGCTGCTTGGCGTTAGTAATTCGCATGTAGAAAACGACCGCAAAAAAATAGAAAAAGGCACGGCCCTCTCGCCCATTTTGCTGGTTCGTCATTCCCGATTAGCCAAAGTGATTGTTGCTGATGGCTACCACCGCTTATGCGCGGTGTATTCTTTTGATGAAGATGCTTTGGTGCCGTGTAAGATTGTATAGGCAACTTAAAGCTTGGTTACCTAAAACACTGTTTCGTTTGCGCTGGAAAAATCGACAAATCCAAGCGATACTGAGTATTCAGCGCCTGTTTATCGTAGAATCGCAATAGTACGATAAGCAGCAGCGCGGGTTTCAGCCCATTTTCGCACCAGCCGCCAATCGTTAAAATGAGTATTCCTAAAAACACCCAATTGCCCTGATCAAAAAATCGAATTTCCAAAACGATACTGAGTATTCAGGCCCTGTTTATCGTAGAATCGCAATAGTACGATAAGCAACAGCGCGGGTTTCAAGCCATTTTCACGCAAACCACCAATCGTTAAAATGAGAATTCCTAACGATACCTAATTGCCCTTATCAAAAAATCGAATTCTCAAAACAACAATGAGTATTCAGCCCCTGTTTATCGTAGAATCGCAATAGTACGATAAGTAACAGAGCGGCTTTCAGCCCATTTTCGCACCATCCACCAATCGTTAAAATGAGAATTCCTAAAAGCACCTAATTGCCCTCATCAAAAAATCGAATTCCCAAAACGATACTGAGTATTCAGCGACAGTTTATCGTAGAATCGCAATAGTACGATAAGCAACAGCGCGGGTTTCAATCCATTTTCACGCAAACTGCTTTTCGTTAAAATGAGTATTCCTAAAAACACCCAATTACCCTGATCAAAAAACCGATACATCAAAACAACAATGAGTATTCAGGACCTGTTTATCGTAGAATCGCAATAGTACGATAAGTAACAGCGCGGGTTTCAGCCCATTTTCGCACCATCAGCCAATCGTTTAAATGAGTATTCCTAAAAACACCCAATTGCCCTGATCAAAAAAAACGATACATCAAAACAACATTGAGTATTCAGCGCCTGTTTATCGTAGAATCGCAATAGTACGATAAGTGACAGCGCGGGTTTCAAGCCATTTTAACGCCAACCACCAATCGCTAAAATGAGTATTCCTCAATATCCGTTATGAGCCTTTTCTACCTATTCGCCTCCCTAAACTTCTTATTGAACACAAACTGCCGGTCGTCTAACGTCAGTAAAAAAGCAATCAGCTCCGTCTTTTCTTCTTCCGTCAAATCTATCCTGCCTCCGGGCACCGGACCTTGTGCGTAATGCGCCAACACCTGCCGCAGTTTTTTATACCGGCCATCGTGCATGTACGGATAACTATAACTCAAATTGCGCAACGAGGGCACTTTGAACAAAAAGCTGTCAGCAGCCAATTTCGTCACCCGATACCTTCCTAAATCCCTCAAAACACTATCAACGGGTAAGCCATTCCGCGATAACTCATAAGTAGAAAATAGCGGCTCGCGATGACAACGGTTACAATGCTGCTGAAAAACGCGATAGCCTTTTTCTTCTATTGCCGCAAACTGCGCCTGATGCCTGCGCACACTATCGTACTTCGAATCAGCGGAAATCAACGTAAGCTCGAATTGCGCCAACGCCTGCAATACATGCTGGCCGGTTATTCCTGAATCGGGAAAGGCGCGTGCGAACAATAAACGATAATCAGCCATACGTTGCAGTCGTTGGGTAACTTCCTGCAATGAACTAGCCATCTCTGCCGGGTGGTGTATCGGTGCTAATGCCTGCACTTCAATGTGGTTAATCGCGCCATCCCACATCATCATCGGCTGCCACGCCAGATTCATCAGCGCCGGCGCATTGCGCGTGCCTATCGAATCGTGTATGCCATGACTGCGCGCATGATCGGTATGCGCGAAAGCGTTAAACGGCGAATGACACGAAGCGCATGAAATCGAACTATCTGCTGATAATACCGGATCGTAAAATAATTTTTTGCCTAACGCAATGCCTGCTGCCGTGATGGGCTGTTGCAACACCACTACCGGCGGCGGAAAATACTTGGGGTACAATAATTTTACCGGCCGCCGCTGCCATACGGTCATTGATAGCAATAACATCGCCAATAAAATCATCCACGTTGTTTTTCTCACGGCTTCAACGGTTCTATACAGCCAGCAAATAATTTTGCCAGAGCCACCGCCCGCGCGCCCGGCGAAAGCACCTCAGCGCCTTCTCGCAAAGGCTGTTCAGCAAAAAACTGCTCCAGATGTAACGCCAAATTCAACGTATCGCCACGGGCGCTAAACTGCATCGGCACCGCAGCGCGCGTCGCACCCGTGTAGCCACCCAAATGCAATTGAAAAGCTTCTTTATTCGTATTACAGCCCTGGCAATTGCCTTCCATCTTGATATGGATGTATCCACTTTGCCACGTCCAGTACATGCCGCGTGTGGGATCCAAATCGCCACCTAACGCACCGCTCACATGCAATGCGCTGTCAATGCCCAACACCAGCCGCACCGAATCAAAAACAACTTCTTTCTTCAACATTACAGTAAAATCCATCGCCTCCGCCAGATCCAGCAAGTGCGCTTTTTTTCTTTCTTCAAAAACAATTTTTCCCCGGCGCAGCAGTTGCAAATCGCTGACGTAAAAACGCAATTGATGAATCGCTAACGTACCAGAATCCAGATGATAAACCTGCCCCTCTACCAGCGGTTGCTCACCGAAAAGCGGCAGCACGTTGACGCGCAAAACACGCTGCGCCAACACCGGCATACCCATAAAAAACAGCAATAGCCACAACACGCTTCTCATCATAACGAAGATAGGAGAATACGCCGTGTTGCCGATAACTAAAACAGATGATGATATGGGCGTTCCCCCTCGTCCCGCGGCGAAACACCGCGTACCACATCAATGGCGCTGAATGCGGTCCTCGGGGTCGCGTGCTTTCGGGCTACGCCCGCCTGTGGGCGGGCTCCGGTGCGCTCCGCCCGGGGCGGATTCGCACGGCCTTCGCTTCGCTACGGCCCCCTGGCGCCCGCTAACGCATACGCGCCTAACGCAACATGACAGCCAGGATGCTCACTCCGCCTAATCGTATAAAGACCGTTCGCCTGAATTCTTGCCGCTATTCTTCTTATTACAAAAAATAATAATAGCTTTAAAAAAACGCAACTGTCACGCATGTCAGAAAAACTGATTTACGAAAGCCGCAAATCAAAAATTTACGTTCGCGACGATAACGAATGGGGCCGGCCAGTTGTAATGAAAGTACTCAACTACGAATTCCCTACACCAAACGACATCACCCAGTTTTTTAACGAGTATGATATCATCAGCAGTGTACGGCTAGAAGGCATCCGCAATGCCTTGAAAAAAGGAAAAGAAAAAAACCGCCACGCGCTTTTCCTGGAATGGATTGACGGCGAAAGCCTCAATATCGCTTTCAAAGGTAAGCAACAAGATATTGCCGACTTCCTCCACCTGGCCATCGCCACGGCCCAGGCGCTCGGTGAAATTCATCAGCATCATATCATTCATAAAGATATTTCGCCTTTCAATATCCTGGTGAATTTACAGGCGCGGCAAGTGCGCATCATTGATTTTGGTATTTCTACCAACCTCGATCTCAAACAACCCTATGTAGGTAATCCCGAACGTTTGGAAGGTACGCTGGCCTATAATTCACCCTAGCAAACCGGTCGCATGAACCGCGTGGTAGATTATCGCACCGATTTGTATTCACTGGGTGTTACCTGGTATGAAATGCTGGCTGGACGGTTGCCATTTCAGCAAACCGATGCCATGGAACTGGTGCATGCGCACATCGCGCTCACACCGGTGCCCTTGTGCGAGGTGAACAAGGCGGTACCTAAAACCTTATCTGATATCATCGGCAAGCTGATGGCTAAAAATGCCGAAGACCGGTACCAAAGTGCGCAAGGCCTGAAATACGATCTTGAACAATGCCTCTTATCCTGGGAAACCTCGAATACAATCGCGGCATTTCCACTGGCCCAACGCGATTTCAGCGGCAAATTTCAACTGCCGCAAAAATTATATGGCCGCGAAAGGGAAATTCAAACCATTCTTTCTGCATACGCCCATTGTGCTTCGGGTCAAATGGAAATGGTTACGGTATCAGGCTATTCGGGCACCGGCAAATCAGCGCTGGTGCACGAAGTGCATAAACCAATCACAGCCGATAAGGGATACTTCATCAGCGGTAAGTTCGATCAGTTTCAGCGGGCGGTTCCCTACTACGCCATCCTGGAAGCATTTCGCGAACTGGTAAACATCTTCCTTACCGAATCGGAACAAAAACTAAAACTGCTTCGCCACAATATACAACAAGCGTTGGGCGAAGAAGGTCGCGTCATCACCAATGTGTTGCCCAACCTCGAACACATCATTGGCGCCCAACCCGAAATTCCGGAAGTGGGCGGTAGTGAAGCGCAGGCGCGGTTTAACTACGTCTTCAGAAAATTCGTCAAATCAGTATGCACGGCCGATCATCCCGTGGTATTATTCATAGACGATTTGCAATGGGCCGATGCCGCCTCCTTGCATTTGCTGCACGTCTTGCTCACAGACGCCGAATTACATCATATGCTGTGTATCGGCGCCTATCGCGATAACGAAGTGCATCCTGCTCATCCTGCCATGGTAACCTTGCGCGAAATTCAGGATGAAGGCACGCTGGTTAGAAATATTCAAATCGGCAATTTGCAGGAAGATGATGTACATCATCTGGTAAGCGACGCCCTGCTTGCTTCGCCAGACCGCACCTTGTCGCTCACCCAATTAGTTTACGCCAAAACGGAAGGCAACGCATTCTTCGTAACGCAGTTTTTAAAATCTGTTTATGAAGAAAAGTTACTGCGTTTCGATTTTACTGTAGCACAGTGGCAATGGGATATTCAAAAAATCAAGGAAAAGAATATCACCGATAATGTGGTGGAACTGATGACCACCAAGCTGCTGCGCCTGCCCGAAGTTACCCGCGAAACCATGAAGACGGGCGCCTGCATTGGCAATAGTTTTCTGTATGAAACGCTGGCGATGCTGCTGGAACAACCACAGGAACAAATTCGCCTGTGCCTGCGCGAAGCCTTGCGCGAAGGCCTGATGGTGCCGCAGGGGGAAGATCGTATTCGGTTTTCACACGACCGCATTCAACAGGCGGTTTATGCGTTAATTCCAGCCAACCAAAAAAGTAGCGTGCATGCGAATATCGGTCGCATGCTGTGGCGCCAGATTCCCGAAAATCAACGACAAGCCCGGGTGTTCGATATCGTGAATCAACTCAACAATGCTATCGATCAGATTACGGAAGCACAAGAGCGCCTCCAACTAGCCGAACTGAATCTGCAGGCCGGTAGAACCGCTAAGCAAAACTCGGCCTTCCAACCTGCCCTCGATTATTATCAAAGAGGAATAAAATTACTGGCAGCCGAACCTTGGAAACAACAATACGACCTCACCCTGGCACTCTACAGTGAAGCCTGCGAAGCAGCCTATCTCTGCGCCGACTTCGAAACCACCGACGCATTTTTCCGGGAAATTGTACAAAATGGCCGCGATATTCTGGCCAAAGTTAAGCCGTATGAAATTCGGATTCTCGCTTTCAAAGCACAAAATAAATTGCACGATGCCATACGAACCGGCTTGGAAGTACTGGAACAATTAGGCGAAAAGTTCCCGGCTAAACCCAACCTCTTACATGTTTTTCGCGATTTGCTCAAAACTATGTTCCGGCTGCGCAACAAGAGCAACGACTACCTGATGAACCTCCCGGTAATGACGGATCCGCAGAAGATTGCAGCCATGCGCATCATCGCCGATATTACTTCCTCGGTTTATTGGGGTCAGCCGGCGCTGCTGCCGCTGATAGTCTTCAGAATGGTTGGCCTGACGCTCGATTATGGTAACACCGCGGTATCGTGTTTCGCTTATGGTTCGTATGGCGTAATCATGTGCGGCGTGCTGGGCATGATGAAACGCGGCAACGAATATGGCCGCCTGTCATTACAGCTAATCGATAAACTGAATGCCAAAGAATGGAAGGCGCAAATTTACGTTTCTCCTTATGGCCTCACCATTCACTGGCGTAATCATATCCGCGAAACACTCCGCCCGCTGCAGGAGAGTTTTCAAATTGGCCTGGAAACAGGCTTGATTGAATTTGCCTGTATCAATACCAATATCTATTGCATTCATTCCTTTTTGTGCGGTAAGCCACTGGTGCGATTAGAAGAAGAAACGGATGCCTACAGCAAAAGTTACAGGCAATTCAAGCAGGAAACCAACTACAACTACAATGAAGTGTATCACCAGGCGATGCTCAATTTTATGGGCAAGAGCGCATCGCCCGTCACGCTTGCAGGAACAGTTTATGATGAAGAAAAAATGTTGCGGCAGAATACAGAACGCGACGATAAAACCGGCACCTTCTTCATCCACTTTCTGAAAACCATGTTGGGCTTCCATTTCCGCGAATTGCAAAAGGCCCGCTACCACGCAGTAGAGGCCGAGAAGTTATTAGATGCCGTACTCGCAAAATTTGAAGTGCCGAATCTTCATTTCTATCACGCATTAACTTGTTTGGCGTTGGCTGATCAAACTTCGGGTAGCGAACGCCGGGCATTGTTGCGTAAAGCAAAAAGTGGCCGGGGTATCTTACATAAATGGGCGAAAGATGCGCCTATGAATTTTCAGCATAAAGTGGATTTGATTGACGCTGAATGGCAGCGAATTCATCAGCAATACAGTGCAGCACGCCTCACCTACGACAAAGCCATCGCCGGCGCCACCGAGCAGGAGTTTATCCATGAGGCCGCCCTCGCTTATGAACTAACAGGTCGCTTCTATTTGTCATAACAAGCGCAGGATCTCGCCGAATATTATCTGAAGGCATCCTACAACAGTTATCGCGAATGGGGCGCAACAGCCAAGCTGCATCACCTTGAACAAAATTTCCCCAAATATGTGTCCGGCGTCAATCGAACTGAAAGCCAAAGTGCCACCGTTTCCACTGTTGATTCGCGTAGCTCAATGGTTCATGGCGCAGTGTTGGATATTTCTACTGTTTTAAAAGCAGCTACCTCTATTTCCGGCGAAGTAGTGCTGCCTAAACTACTGCAACTGCTCATGCAGATAGTAATTGAAAATGCCGGCGCCCAACGGGGCATGCTATTGCTGGATCGCGAGGGCGCCTTAACCATCGAAGCGCAGATTGATGCGGCCGATGGAAACGTGCAGGTGCTGCAACATTTGCCAGTTACGCCCGATAGCGCGTTAGCGCAAACCGTAGTGCAATATGTGATGCGCACGCGCGAACATGTGGTGATTCAGGATGCGGCAAACGACAATCGGTATAAGCAGGATAGTTATATCCAGCAATCGCGACCGCAATCGGTGTTGTGCCTGCCTATCATTAATCAGGGAAAATTCATTGGCGTATTGTATCTGGAAAACAACCTCACCACAGGCGCTTTCACGCAAGAACGGGTGAATTTGTTGTCGCTGCTTTCCGGGCAAATTGCGGTGTCTATCGATAACGCCATTCTTTACAATAATCTGGAACAAAAAGTGCAGGAGCGCACACTGGAACTGGCGCGCGAAAAACAAAAAGCCGATGATTTACTGCACAACATCCTGCCCATTGAAACCGCAGAAGAACTGAAACAAAAAGGGTTCGCCGCCGCTCGCCAATTCGAAAAAGTATCTATCCTCTTTACCGATTTTAAAGGATTTACCGCCATTGCCGAACGGCTTCGTCCGGAAGAATTAGTACAGGAAATTGATGAATGCTTCCGGGCGTTTGATGCCATTATGGAACAATATGGCATTGAAAAAATTAAAACCATTGGCGATAGCTACATGGCGGCCGGTGGTCTGCCGGTTCCTAACTCCACCCATGCGCAAAGTGTTGTGCGTGCCGCACTAGATATCTGCGACTGGATGAAGGCGCGTAACTTGCGCAAACCACAATTGCCATTAGAGGTGCGCGTGGGTGTTCACACTGGTAGTGTGGTGGCGGGTATCGTAGGCACACGCAAATTCCAATACGATATCTGGGGCGATGCGGTGAATACCGCATCGCGCATGGAGAGCTCCGGAGAACCCGGGAAAGTGAACATCTCGCATAGTACTTATGAGCAGGTGAAAGACAAATTCAAATGCACCTATCGCGGTGAGATTGAAGCCAAGGGAAAAGGGAAGATTAATATGTATTTCGTAGAACGCTAACATCAATGTATGGAACAACCGAATCCGGAACAGATTTGTACTGAATGCAAAAAACAAACACGCATTCATTACCGGCAGGAAGGACGATTCTTCATCAAAGGAACCTGGCGCATTAATTATCTTCAGTTGGGCGATTCTTCTATTGATCGCACCTGGCTGGCACTGCTGGCTGAACTGTTGTACCGCTTGTATCGCAAGCTGCGCGACCGCTGGGAAGCATTTAAAAAATGGTTGTTCCCACGCCCTGAGAAGCTCTGGTGCCATACGCCCGACAGCGCCTTGGTGGGCGCCATCCATTACGCCGACCGCGATCAGCTTAACGTGCCTATTCATAACCTGCGCATCGAGTTCTGGGGCCGAACCTGGTGGCTGCAATGGCGCAAACTGGCCGAAGGATATAGTCGTGAAGACGGCACCTTTTCCCTGCCTTTCGAATTGCGCCAGGCGCGTAATTGGCAGGTGTGGAGCGCGCAATTTGAAGTCTATCAAACAACCCATGTTTATTTCAACGGTGACACGCCTTCGCCATCGCTTGAAGTTTGTTACCAGGAACCCGTGCCCATCAGCAACCTTACAGGCATGCGCTACAACCTGCGCTCTATTCATCTTCATTTATGGGAATATCGCCGCGACACCCCGCTGCCCCGCGCAGAAATTAAAAATGTGCTGAATGATGCCCCGCAGTATTATTCCCAGGGAAGAATGGATGCCCTATATGAACAAATCATCCCGCTGCAATTGCTGAAAGAAAAGCACTTGCTGCAAATTGCCGATGCGCCTGAAACCATTTCCATCGCTTCTATCCAAAACGACTACCCCGAAAACCTCACGGTTTGTATCGAAAAGAAAATGCCTGGCCTCACCCGCGGCGATTATTGGTTTGGCAGAAGAATGATGAACGGTATGAACCGCGGCGCCTTCCTCCCCGACAAGCAAAACCCGGAACACTTCTGGATCAAATATTTTGGCGTTTGTAACTACGACCACAATCAGGAATATGCGTTGCCCACGGTGGAGATGAAATTTAAACTGGCCGAAAATGGCTTGCCCTGGCCGCTGGAATTTCACCTCACCGGCCCTACCAATGCATTCAATAAAGACCCTTGGCAAAAAAGAATCGTAACCCCTGCTGATGGCGACGATTGGCTGTATGTGAAACGAATCGCCCGCTGTAATGGGGCGTTCTGTACCGAAATAGATGAACACTTCACGGGTACCCATCTCAACGCCGAACAATACGCCATGGCGGCATACCGCAATTTTAGAAGAAGCCCGCTGGCCTGCCTGATGTTGCCGCATCTTAAAGATGTCATCCTCATCAATCACTCGGCTGACACCACCATCCTGCGCGACTACATTCCCAGCGCAACCGCAATAACCAACAAAGGCGTGCTGCACCGCTGTTACGATTTATTGGGCATGCAGGATTGGAAACACTGGCAACCCATGAAGGTGATTTCTCCCGCTCATCGCTGCGCCAAAGCCGAACAATTATTCTGGAACGTGGTGGTGGATTATGTAGATGGTTTTATAGAAGAAAATGCCGCAGGCATTAAGGAACACTGGCATGAAGTGTATCGCTTTTCCCGCGACCTGGTAGAACACGCCGTGCCGGTTTTTCTTTCTACTGCTGATTGGAATCAAATGACACCGCAGGAACGACAACTGGCTGAAGACCGGCTCGAATATTATGCTTTTCAGTATTCGTTCGATCGTAATGCCCCTCGGGAAAAAATCAACGGTGAATTAAAAACGGTTTCGCCCATAACCAACAGCTCAACTTTTGAAGGAGCAGCGCCTGAAGATTGGGCCAATTTAAAACAGGCTTGCGCCTATGCCATCATGATGGCAACCTACATGCATACGTGGATCAATGAGCATCAGTACGACGATCTGGGCGAAGTGCTGTACAGCAGCGGCGGACTGCGTTTCGGTACCAAAGAACGCGGCATTTTTGCACCCGAAAGCGATTTAAGCATTTCGCCTGATCTAACCAGAGCAACAGAAATGCTCTGGTTCACCAATTTCTTATCGCGTACCGAATACGGCTTCATTACGCGCGATGAAGAACATGATGTTAATCCGCGGTTCAGAAGATTACTGGAAGCACAGCGCGCCGCATTTGCAGAATTAGATGTAGACATTGATCACATTGAATCAAGAACAAATATTTAGTAGCATGGCAAACACACAAAAAATTTCGTGGCTGCATATGGCTTGGATCTGGCTGGGTGAAGGTGGAGATAAGATTATCCTATGGATTTATGCCAAAACCTTTGGCTTAATGATTGCCCTTTTTCTCAGTTTTCCTTACCGGCAACGGATGAGCCATAATAATGGTATTGCCGGCGAAGGCTGGTTACATATTGTAGATGATCCGCAATTCCCGGACCACCCCTTCTTCGAAAAAGGAAAGCAATATCCGGTGCGCATCCGCCACGCTTCGGCTACGTACTTAGATGATGCCATGAATTGCATTCGCAGCATCAGCATTAAATTTTCTCATCACCATTGGCATAGTCCGTTTGATATAGAAATGAATACCGGCGCAGTGAGTTTATTCTGGAATGCCGTCAGCTTCCTGAAGTTCGGATCCATGCGTAAAGAAAAATACGGGGTGGAATACGTGGAATACCTGCGCCGTTATCCTGATGGCGTAGACGGCACCAAAGGCGCGGTGCGCCGCGATCCTACTTCCTTCCATAATCTGCATTACTACTGCAAAACGCCGTTTTTATTTATCGGCACCGATGGCATAAAACGCTATGCCAAATACCGGGTGCTGCCACTCGAAAATGAAGAGCAAACAGGCGTTGAACACCACTTCTGTGAATTTGATTTGGCTAATCAGCGGGTGTTGCCCTTCGACCCGCGCGGAAGAAATTATCTGAAGTATGAATACGAAGACCGCGTGAAAAAGAAAGGCGCCAGCTACCGGTTGCAAATTCAGTTGTACACCGCCAGCGACGACGACAGTCCCGAAGTGTTCAACAACATGGTGGTGTGGGACGAGCGCCTGCATCCCTGGTATGATGTAGCGCATTTTCATATCGAGAAAACGTTAGACTGGAAAGCCAGTACCATGACGTCTTTTTCCGTTAACAACATGCCCCAAACACTGGGCGTGTTGCCCGCTAAATCGATCTACGATTACAATTCGCTGAACTACTTGCGCGCACATTCCGAAATTGCCCGCAAAGCGCGGCTGTTCTCCTACAAAGTTTTTGGTATGGTGCCGCCCATTCCCGATAACGAAGACAGAAATGTGAGCGATTGGGGCGAATAACAACTGCATTGCGGGAATAGAATTGTTTCAAATGATATGGGCGTTCCCCCTCGTCCCGCGGCGAAACACCGCGTACCACATCAATGGCGCTGAATGCGGTCCTCGGGGTCGCGTGCTTTCGGGCTGCGCCCGCCTGTGGGCGGGCTCCGGTGCGCTCCGCCCGTGGCGGATTCGCACGGCCTTCGCTGCGCTACGGCCCCCTGACGCCCGCTAACGCAAAGCGCTTTTATCCATCATCAGCGAAAAACAAAAGGTACTCAAAAGGCGTACTTATCCGCCATTCAGCGTTTGCCACAACAAGCCCTTCAACGCTTCCATGTTGTGCTGCGTAGCCGAAGAAATAAATAAATACGGTGGCGGTTGTTTCCGCGGTAACTTCTTCTTTAAATCTTTCTCTAATAACTGCCGCGTCTCCTCATCCACCATATCGCTCTTCGTGATGGCCAGCACGCGGTCTTTAAACAACAACTCCGGATTAAAGCGCTCTAATTCCTTCAATAAAATTTTGTACTGCCCGGCAATATCATCCGCATCCACCGGAACCATAAACAACAAACACGCATTGCGCTCAATATGCTTCAGAAAACGCAAGCCTAATCCGCGCCCTTCGCTGGCTCCTTCAATAATGCCGGGAATATCAGCCACCACAAAACTGTGCGCCGTTTTATAATACACCATGCCCAACTGCGGCACCAAAGTGGTAAACGGATAATCCGCTATCTCGGGCTTAGCCGCAGAAATAACCGATAACAACGTCGACTTCCCCGCATTCGGAAATCCTACCAAACCCACATCTGCCAATAGTTTCAGCTCAATCACCACCCAGCCTTCTTCTCCGGGCAGTCCGGGCTGCGCATACGTAGGAGCCTGATTCGTGGGCGACTTAAAATGGTTATTGCCCAGGCCGCCCTTGCCGCCGTGTTTAATAATGCACTCTTGTCCGTCTTCGTTAATCTCACAAATTACTTCACCCGTGTCAAAATTCTTGCAAACCGAACCCAGCGGCACTTCCAGAATAATATCCTCGCCGCGCTTGCCGGTGCACAAGGCACTGCTTCCGGGCTTGCCATCATCACCCAACACATGCTTGCGGTATTTCAAATGCAGCAACGTCCATAGCTGTTTGTTGCCGCGCAGAATAATGTGCGCGCCCCGTCCGCCGTCGCCGCCATCCGGCCCGCCTTTGCGAACAAACTTCTCGCGGTGGAAGTGCGCAGAACCAGCGCCTCCATGCCCCGAACGGGCGTAAATTTTTACATAGTCGATGAAGTTTTCCATCCGTCTTGCTAAGATAGCCGGAGCCACCGGCATGGCAAAAAAAAAGGTTTCAGTGGGCCTGAAACCTCTTTCTTAAGTGGTGGAGGATATCGGAGTCGAACCGACCACCTCTTGCATGCCATGCAAGCGCTCTAGCCAGATGAGCTAATCCCCCAAAAACGGGGCGTGAAGATAGTAATTTATTGTTGCGCGCCTACTTTTTCGCGCAGCCATTGCACCATGCGCCCGGCCGCCCGCTGCGAAGCTCCTCCCGCTCCCAATGCTCGGCGCACCTCGCGGTAATCACCTAGCATCGCCTCCCGCTTCTCGCCTAACACCAGCCGCAACTCGTGCGCCATGCGCTCACCATTTACCGCTTCCTGCAACAGCTCGGTCACCACCTCGCGGTCGGCAATTAAATTCACAATACAGATGAACCGAATATTCCGCACCAATTTTTTCGCCAACCAGAAAGAAAGCGCATTTCCCTTGTAACACACTACCTGCGGCACTTCCATCAAGGCTGTCTCCAACGTGGCCGTGCCTGACGTAACCAGCGCGCCCTGCGCCTGCCGCAGTATATCATAGGTTTGATCAACCACCAGCCGCGCCCGGCTGCCGGCCATCAACGGCTGGTAAAATGCTTCGCCCAATAATCCCGATCCACATACCACAAACTCCCGGTCCGGAAACTGATCCACCACTTGTAGCATTTCGGGTAACAAGTATTGCACCACTTTCTTTCTGCTGCCGGGTAACAACGCTATAACCGACTTTCGCTCACCCGCCGCAGGCGCCGCAAAATCGGGCACGTCCAGCAACGGATGACCGGCAAACTCGGCAGCAATGCCGTGCTTGCTAAAAAACGCTTGCTCAAAAGGAAAAATCACAAAAAGCTGATCAACGTATTTTTTGATGGTTGCCACGCGGCCTTCCTTCCACGCCCATACCTGCGGCGCGATGTAATAAATCACCGGAATCTGCCGTTCCTTCAAAAATTTTAATAACCGAAAATTAAAACCGGGATAATCAATCAGAATCACCACATCGGGCTGCCACTGTGCCACATCACGTTTGGCATTGCGCAAATTCCCCATAATTTCCCCCAAGTGGCGCACCACTTCAATAAAACCCATGAACGCCAATTCGCGGATATGCTTCACCGGCGCCACGCCAGCCGTGGCCGCCATCTTATCGCCGCCCCAAAAACGGAACTCAGCCGCTTGATCGCACTGCCGAATCGCCGCCAACAGGTTGCTGCCGTGTAAATCGCCGGATGCTTCTCCGGCTATAAGGTAGTATCTCACGTTGTTATCTGTGCAAAAATAAATTTCACGATGGCACTAACCTATTCAAAAATCAATGGGCGCCTCTAAAAACCTGGCATCAGCGAAATGCACAGAAAATTTGACGTAAGGAGGCGCAACGAATGAAGTTACATAAAAGATGTAACTGCGAGGCGCAACGACGTATTACGTCAAATTTTCAAGTGATTGAGTAGAGGCGTTCCGGTCAAATTAACGGGGACATTTCGCCATGAAAGGTTTTTAGAGGTGCCCAAAAATTAAGCAATCCCAGACTTCCTGAACTGGAACCGGTTGAGGTGCACTCGCTAGTTGACACCGGAGCGCTTATGCTCTGCATCCCTCAGGCTGTGGCGTTACAACTCGATTTAACAGAATTAGAAAAGCGACCGGTGACCCTGGCTGATGGTACCACCCGGAATGTACCCTAATCCCCAATCCCCTCCATCCCAATAAGCCGAGCTATGTAATAAAGTAGCGCCTTCCCTCCTTGCGCCTTCCCCACAAAAGATTACATTTGGCACGCTTAAAAAAGAGCGAATTATGGCAGATAAGGCAACACTGACCTACGGCGACAAAACCATCGAATTACCGGTAATCACCGGCACAGAAAACGAATCGGCAATTGATATCTCAAAATTGCGGGCGCAAACAGGCTTGGTGACCTTCGACGAAGGCTACAAAAATACCGGAAGTACAATTTCTAATATCACCTTTCTGGACGGCGAACAGGGCATTCTGCGCTACCGCGGTTACAGCATCGAAGACCTGGCCGAAAAAGCCTCTTTTGTTGAAGTGATGTACTTGTTGCTCTATGGCGAATTGCCCAACGCGCAGCAAAAACAACAGTTTGAATACGACCTCACCCACCACACCCTGGTACACGAAAACCTGGTGAAAGTGTTTGAAGTATTCCCTTCGCGCTCCCATCCCATGGGCCAGCTCATGACCATGCTGTCGTCGCTCTCTTCCTTCTATCCTGAATCACTGAATCCAAACATCAATCCTGAGCAAACTAACCTCACCATCATTCGCCTGCTGGCTAAGATGCCTACCATCTGCGCCATGATTATGAAGAAAGGCAAGGGCCATCCGGTGGTATATCCAAAAAATAGTCTCGACTACGTTTCCAACTTCCTGAACATGACCTTTGGAAATGTGAGCGAAGAATATAAATCAGATCCGGTGGTGGTTGATGCCATGAATAAATTGCTGATTCTGCATGCCGACCACGAACAAAACTGTTCCGCTTCTACAGTGCGCATCGTAGGTTCTTCGCACGCTAATTTATACGCTTCAGTGGCAGCCGGTGCAGCGGCCCTGTGGGGCCCTCGTCACGGCGGCGCCAATCAGGAAGTGTTAGAGATGCTGGAATACATCCGCGACAACGACAAAGGCGATGTGAAGAAAGTAGTAGCCGAAGCAAAAGATAAAAAGCGCTTGTTGTTTGGTTTTGGTCACCGCGTGTACAAAAATTTCGATCCGCGCGCCAAAATCATCAAGACCGCCTGCGATAATATCCTGAACAAACTGGGCGTGAACGATCCATTGTTGGAAATCGCTAAAGAACTGGAACAAGCCGCGCTGAACGATCCGTATTTTGTAGAGCGCAAACTATATCCGAATGTCGATTTCTATTCGGGCATTATTTACAAAGCGCTGGGCTTCCCAACGCCGATGTTCACTGTGTTGTTTGCACTCGGTCGCATGCCGGGCTGGATTTCACAGTGGAAAGAAATGCGCGAGCGCAAGGAAGATATCGGTCGTCCACGTCAAATTTACAACGGCGCCACGCTGCGTCCGTTTGTAGCGTTGAAAGACCGCAAATAACGAACTCCATCAAAACAGAAAGGCTCCACTCAGGAGCCTTTTTTGTTTTTAGGTTGAAGGGTTTCTATAAAAATAATTTGGGCGGCTTACGGGCTTTGCATGGCTCCGCTATCGCTACGGTGCTTCGCTTCGCTACGCACCCGCGCCTGTGGCGCGGCCATTCCAATCCCGGCCGCTGGGGGAAAGAGCATATGATGTTGAGCGGTTTGCATAGGGCCCTTGTTAGCGTTTTGAGGTTGCATAAAATACGCTTTGCACATCATGTATCCTTTACCTAAATCCATTGAATTAAATTTAATCTGATATGCTGAGTGATGCGGATGAACGCACCCGCCGACGATGACGTTTCAATGAAGTCTTTTCAATCTGATAGGCTGAGAATAGAAGCGAGTGCGGTACGCAGTGCCATAGCGTTTCAATGAAGTCTTTTCAATCTGATATGCTGAGAGGTATTCTGTTCAGCTCTTTAAAACAATAAAGTTTCAATGAAGTCTTTTCAATCTGATAGGCTGAGATACAATGATTCACACCGGCCAACGGTGATTGGTTTCAATGAAATCTTTTCAATCTGATAGGCTGAGAACGGTGGCGGACCTACTACTCCAAATGGTATGTTTCAATGAAGTCTTTTCAATCTGATATGCTGAGTATTTACGTATCAATATTTTGTGCCGGGTATGTTTCAATGAAGTCTTTTCAATCTTATAGGCTGAGTTTATGAAGCCCAAGGAGGAGCGGTGGATAAAGTTTCAATGAAGTCTTTTCAATCTGATAGGCTGAGTGGTGATACAATGGTTGCATTCATTTACCAGGTTTCAATGAAGTCTTTTCAATCTGATAGGCTGAGTATTGGTTCGTTAAATAATTTTTTAAGATATAAATGTTTCAATGAAGTCTTTTCAATCTGATAGGCTGAGTATATGGGGGATGGAGTTTTTGTACCGACAAGTTTCAATGAAGTCTATTCAATCTGATATGCTAAGTCTTTTGCAACATAGACTAGAATGACCGGAAACGTTTCAATGAAGTCTTTTCAATCTGATAGGCTGAGAGCGTATCACTATTTGGTAGAACAAACCTGGATGTTTCAATGAAGTCTTTTCAATCTGATAGGCTGAGTTTCCGCTAAACTGAACGATTCCGCCATTTGGTTTCAATGAAGTCTTTTCAATCTGATAGGCTGAGTAACAGAAATACTATTTCAGGTACAGTTGCTGTTTCAATGAAGTCTTTTCAATCTGATAGGCTGAGCCGAAACCCCGAAGCAATGAATTTAGCAGCCCAGTTTCAATGAAGTCTTTTCAATCTGATAGGCTGAGTTGTTTTCGTCTTAACGATGTTAAAGCCGGTTTGTTTCAATGAAGTCTTTTCAATCTGATAGGCTGAGAAAGAAAGAGAAAGGATGAGATTACTGATTTCTGTTTCAATGAAGTCTTTTCAATCTGATAGGCTGAGAAGATTTCTTGATAATGATAGTATGGAACTACGCGTTTCAATGAAGTCTTTTCAATCTGATAGGCTGAGTGATTCACAGCTTTATTCACAGCTTCGTTCACGTTTCAATGAAGTCTTTTCAATCTGATAGGCTGAGCAAAACCGTATGACACAGACCGAATGGGAATTGGTTTCAATGAAGTCTTTTCAATCTGATAGGCTGAGTCAGACGTTTTTCTTGTCCAACGCATATACTGTTTCAATGAAGTCTTTTCAATCTGATAGGCTGAGTGCAGTTACGAAGGCGAGTTTACGCACGAAAATGTTTCAATGAAGTCTTTTCAATCTGATAGGCTGAGTAAGTATAAATAGCACGAAGTTGGACGACCTCGTTTCAATGAAGTCTTTTCAATCTGATAGGCTGAGTAATCATTGACAGCATCACGGACGAATGGGATGTTTCAATGAAGTCTTTTCAATCTGATAGGCTGAGGGCTTTAGACCAAACGATCGAAAGATCGATTTGTTTCAATGAAGTCTTTTCAATCTGATAGGCTGAGGCGTATGGTTCTGCGCAACGCGGAAATTATATGTTTCAATGAAGTCTTTTCAATCTGATAGGCTGAGTCAACTTTTGCAATTCTTTGGGCATTAAATGTTTCAATGAAGTCTTTTCAATCTGATAGGCTGAGTCTCACCAACTGCGCTCCGTTCAGCCATCAATTGTTTCAATGAAGTCTTTTCAATCTGATAGGCGGAGCGATAGAAGAAAAATTGTTGAATTGCTGGATGTGTTTCAATGAAGTCTTTTCAATCTGATAGGCTGAGGTGGTGATGAGGTTGAAGTTGGCGAAATAGGAAGTTTCAATGAAGTCTTTTCAATCTGATAGGCTGAGAGCAACGGTATTCTGGTGCATCTCAATGTATTGTTTCAATGAAGTCTTTTCAATCTGATATGCTCAGCCTTTGTTCATTAAAGACAAACCAACCGTATGAGTTTCAATGAAGTCTTTTCAATCTATGGTCAAACTACAAAATGCGCTTAATACCAGGCTAACTCATCTTGGTGAAAGTTTTGTTTTTTCAACATGTCAAAGAACAACTTGCTGCTTCACAGCGCCCTATTCAGTCGCTCCAAACGCTGAGCGCGCTTGGGGCTGGTAGGTAATGGCATTATCTTGCCAAATCCTCGGCTGATGGCATTGCCTACAGCTATGCCATTCGGTAGTACCAAATTAGTGGCAAACGTTAAATTAAACGAATACCACGTATGCCCGTAAACAACAATTTCATTATGCGTTACCTTGGTGATTTCGGTAATGGCCAGGCGCAGCGGACGTTCGGTTTCTATACTAAAATGGCGAAGTACCCGCTGTAAATGACGCTTTAAATGGTCCTCCATCAATAACAGTCGTTCCGCCATTGTACCCGCATCCAGGTACCGCTGGTAATTGCCGGGGCCATCTTCCCGCTCCTGATCACTTAATGCCAACCACTCTATCAGGGCGTATTCCTTTAAGCCTTCACCGGTATCAAAAACTTCCTGAGTTACCGTTGGCGATTGCGTTGGCATAAAGCGCCCGCTTTCGCCATTCCATAGCACCGCCTGTGGAAAATGCTCAAACAACAACTTTAACGCCATGGCTCCTTCCCCCAATCCCAACAGCGCAGCTTTCTTTCCCGGAAACCTTCGCCCATGACTGCTTACTTGATATAGTATGCGAGGAGGCCGCCTATCATTTCGCCCATTTTGCTGGTGGCCGTGAAATACCTGGGTGTCTATTTGCGCCGTATCAAACAACGGCTTGAGCTTTTTCACAACCCCCTGAATAATATTTTGCAAGTCAGGCAACTCATTGGCCTTTAAATCCAACGGTAACTCAACGTAACAATAAGGTATAATTTTCGCCATTATAGATTTCGTTTTTCAAAATGACCAAAGCCCACATTTGTTTTTGCACCTAATCCGTTGCGACGCAAAATGCGTTCAAAAAGGGCGCACTTTTCTTCTACCGTCCGTCCGCCTGGCTGCTGATGCAAACAAAACCGGAATGTAATCTCCACGCCCGGCAGTATTTTTAGAAAGGGCAAAGGCGTAGGGTTTTTTAATGGATCAAGATGCGGAGTAATCGTATCCTGGTCGATATACCTATCAATAGTTCCGGCATAAGTACTGGCCTTTGTAATAGAGGCGTCAAGAAAAGTGTCCTTTTGATAGATCGTTAATCGTTCACCTTGCCGACCGATTCCTTCAAAAAGCTCTAACTCCAATTGTTCAATTTCCTTTAAGGCCTTTTCATTTCTCAAAAATGCGGTCTTTCCTTCAGGTGTGTATTGGTCTTCTTCGTATTTATAAAGAAGACCATGTAAAAGATAGGCAATATCTTCCCAGTTGTCGGGGCGCTTACCTGGTGCTAGGTATAGCTTTGGAAATGCAGCGCGTAAAGCACCTTTAACGCTATGGCCCCGTATCACCGGCATACCCGTGGTATAGTCAAATTCAAAACCCATCTTGATTTCGCCAAGTGCGCCGCTCTCGTGGGTTATGCCTATCCCGGTAGTAAGCCCAGGATAAGTGGTAAAAAGAGGTAGCTCTTGGAAGCTACCCTGAGGAAGATATTTGGTGATTAATGACGGAAGAAGTTGTGCGTCCCTAATTATAGCTAACTGTTTATTGAATTTGCTTTGATGCGATTTATCTCCTCGTTCGGCCAGCTTATCCCAGTTTACACCCTGGTAATAGTTCCGATAAAAAAGCAAATGATTATTATTCGTGTTCATACAGCAATTCTTTCTGATTTTTTTCTAATTCATAGGTGCGCATCATTATTTTTAAAGCGATTGTAGCGTCACAAACCTCTTTCGTAAGTTGAATTATTTCTTTTCTATTACCCAAAGCCGCAATAGCGGTTTTTCGTAAACCCGCTGCGTTTTTTTTGTTCAGCATTTTGGCCACAGCCTCCACTATTTCCCGGGTTGGATTCGACTTGTTTTCAGAAGGCGCACAGTAATATTGCAGGGCGGGTACCAAGCCACTGGTTACTATATCCGCACCGAACGCGGCTACAGTGGTTTGGTAACTGCCAGATAAACGCCTTAGCGCCTCCTGTTGCTCCAACAGTGTAGGATCTGTAGCGCTTAATTTATTTTGGCCTGCCGCAACTTGCGACTTGCGCCATTGTTGTTCCAATTCGGTTAAAACGCTTAATGCGCTGCTGAAGTGCCTGGTTACAGATCTTTTCATAACAACTCCATTTTATTGATTAAACATAATCCATACCCAACACTGGCATTTGCCCCAATTTGTACCACTTCGCCATCTACAGCAGCTAAAAAATTATCCTGCGCACTAATTTGGTTCCCGGAAAAAGTAGCGAAGCTAAAAATGCTTTGATGGGGAATAATTTGTTCATACCACAAGTTCTTGCTTTCGCCATTTTCCAGCTTGTTTCGAGCAATAACCGGCAATGCGTAATCGCTGCATTGATATTTAAAGTCATTGTCAGAGAAAACTACAATGCGGGGCCCAAGAAGTTGTGCGAGCAGAGGAAATTCTTGTTTGCAAAAGTCAACTTGTTGAAAATCACCTATAGTCAATCCTTGAACGCTTCTACCTAAAACCTTAGGCTTGTCATCGGCCGCTAAAGCTTTGAGCTTTCCTGTTTCTTGCCGTAAACCTTCAGCGTGTAAACCCAATAACTCCATTTGATTCAGCCAAAAACTCAGCGCAAAATAACTGGTGGCTATATAGTAATAATCGTGGCTACTGCCCACGGGAAGACCTATCAAACACGCCTCAGTAAATACATATCCCCCTTTCATGCTATCCTGCGAACCATTCGCCGTTTTTTTACCGAAAATCTTTTCAGCATACCCGGCAATTGTTCCACTTTTAGGGCCCTCCTCAAAGTACTCGCGAAAAGCACCCTTCAAGGAGGAGGCATAAATGGCAGGCTGCTCGGTGACTACATCGCGTTGAATCATTTGATCGATGATACCCATGGTAGAGGAGCCGCTACCCACATGGAGATTAGTACAGCACTTAACCGTGTAACATTGTTTACCCATAGTTTAGATTTTAATTGTTTTGAAGTGATTAAAGCCAGCGTTCCGAAATGCTGCTGATTGACTTAATAGCGCCGCGACCTGATCCGGGGTTTCTGAAAAGAGAACGCTACCCCTTTCAAGCAGATTATATTTTTTAGACCGTTTCATGGCTTTGGCGTCCGCCTTGCTTTTGGAATAATAGTATAAAGTGCTAGCAGATGTTTCTAAGAAACGAAAAGGCACGCTTGACGTGTAGCTGCTATAGCAAAGCTTTTGCACTTCGCTCATGTCGCAAATAGCATCACTTACAAGTACTAGTCCATTGGGGTTTTCTACGTCATGAAGTTTAGGCGGCTGTTTGGTCTCTGTAACCACCATGGAAAACAAACTTTGGTCGGCACCCATGGAAACTACATAGGTCTTGCCAACCGTTAGGGGACATTCGTCATTTTTAAAGTGAACATAACACCCAAATGATACGGCTTTGCCCCCTGATTTAACTTTATACCCAAATTGTTTGTAGAAAGCATCATTTTTCATTTCGCCTTGTCTTGGCTTTTCTATGCCAACCTGAAATTGTTCTGAGAAGAGCTTATTTAGATCAATAAGTACACCGGCATCGTCCTCCCAGTATGCGCTACTATGGCGTTTAGGGTCGTAATGGTCAAGTAAGTAACCGGGCCTGCCGCCAGGATAAATGCTATTGTCATAGCGTACCGGTTTCATTGTTTGCGGTATGCCCGATTCGTCTAACCACCGATGTTTACCTGCGGGTAAAAATCGACAATCATCGATTTGTAAAAACATAGGCGATAGACGCTCGATGACACCCCATGTTGTAGTATGCTCTGAAAAGCTACGTGTGCCAACTAAATGACTTTTCACCTCAGGTGCGTCATGTAACTTCCCCAATTGTTCGAGCACAGTGTACCGCAACATACCTAATATCGTAGTTTGTTGAGGATAAAGCCTTGAGCGCACCAGGTAATTAGACACTTCCGCCCCAGCGGCGCGATCTTCTGCACTAAAGGTGTTTTCACTTCCGAAAAAATAGCGACCTATAGGCGTGAGATTGATTTGAAAGTTACTTTTCATCGTCTTGTCCATTTAAAAATTTGAGTAGTCTAAGTCCACTATAAATCTGATGAATGAGCTCCTCAGTTTCCTTATTCGCGTGCTGATCAAAAACGGCATTAGCAAATGCACTAATCTTGCGGATAAAATCTTCATTGTCGTCGAAATGGTTATATAGGTAATTAGCAACGGCTAAAGTCCTTGTTGTCTGCGGCAAATGCTGTAGCTCCTTGTAAACGGGCAGGTGTTCCCGAAAATGTTGTATTACAGAAGTAGTATAATTTTCAGTAGGGAAGACCGCTTTTGCCAACGCTGCAAAGGTTGCGGCAATACAATTGTTAGTTAAATCAAGAGGCAGACAAAAATCCAGCGATGCGCCGCTATGCTTTAGCAACGAAATAGCCAGTGTGTTTCTTGATTTCTTGGCCGTTTCAAACAACAGGGAATTCGCTTTTTTCTTGGCCTCGTAAAGTGGATACTTGTAAAAGGTAATTGAAACACCAATAGATAATGTTGGTTTAATTGGTGTACCAGTCTTGTCATTTTGGGCTGGCAACTGATTAAAGGTGCTTTCGAAAGAGGCGGCTAACTGCTGACAGAGGGTAAGGACGTTTCCAGTTGCTCCAACTACCGGAGCGAAAAACAACACATCATCACCACCAATATATATTGGGATTCCGCGGTATTCGTTAATACTAGTTTGCACCGAACGTCCCCAGTCAGCCAAGGCTTTAGATAGCTGCAACATTTGTTCATCCTGTTGCCCATTCTCCTTGCCAGCTTTCATACTATTGATGTATGCGCCAACTTGATCGCCATCTGCTTCAACAATACAAACATATTTATGGTGACTTTTAAAGGTCTCAGTTTTTGAAAGAACTTCTTTGAGTTCCTCCATAAATGAGGACTGGCTACGGTCCTCATCATCATCACTATCTTCAGGTTGAATGCAATAACGTTGTACCAGTTCTTCATATTTGCGTCTTTCATCCGGCCGCAGATTTTTTTTAGCCAAATGTCTGGTAGCAATTTCCGCCATTGATTCAAATCGTATTTCGCCTCGGAAATCAGTCAATGAAAGGTGGGATGTAATCCATTTTTTTTCGTTTACTTTCTGCTTATTTACCTGTCGAAAGAACTTAAGCAACACATCATCACGATCTTCAGTGCGCCATGTTTGTTGCAATTCAGCCGTATCCAGCAATTGATTGCCTATGGCGATGGGATTTTCGCCCTCGGCGGTGTTATAGCCAACAATCATAACCTTAAAATAATCCATAATGGCTTGTTGGTCCGCCTCTATTGACGTGATTTCCTGAGCTACCTCTCTCAGGCTTTCCCATTTTTTGTTTTCACAAAAGCTCATGGTTATCTTATCATTACCCCTACAGAAAATGCGATCAGGATATAACCCTATATCTTTTGCCAGAGGTTCGCCGTTAAATGCAGGAGATATTATACAACCCGGACTTTCCGCATGTAACTTTGCAAGAAGTTTATAGGCTACCATAGAAAACAAATAACTAGCAGCCCACAATTCCCGGCTTTTTCGTACTTGCTGGAAAGTACTATATATGGGTCCAATAGTGAAGGCGATATAATTATTATTTACGCTCATGAGTGAAATAGTTCTTTAAAAATTCAATAAAGGCGCGTTTGCTATTATCATCAAAAGCAGGCGTACAAATCGTAAACAGCTCTTCCTCTGAACTTGTACTAGGTTCTTGCTTTGTTTTAACCGAGAACATAACTTTAAACTGCTGACCTGCTATTATGTCAAAACGTTTATCAAGGCAATAAAATATGTGGCCGTCAATTACCTTGAATATCAATGGCGATTGAAAACGTTCCGCAGCGTCTCCTTTAAATTTAACTATAAACTTTGTGTGTCTGTCTGTAGTTTTAAATTCATATAACTCCGGCAATCCAAGGAGGGCTCTAATAAAAAAGTAGTTTTGTTCATCGTTACGATCATCAGACCAAGTGTTATCTCCAATATAACGATTAATTGAAGGAGGGTTTTCGAATTGTAATCTCTGCCTCCTTCTTTGCACTTCACTCAATTTATTTATTGCAATCTTGATTCTTCGTTTTTCCCAACGAACTCCTTTTTCAATAAAGTAAAGAAACAACTTGGATTTAATATAATGTTCCTTCCCTCCAGGATTTTGACCACTTTTTAAGATCCTATTAGAACTATCAATCGTATTGAATAGATCGTGAAAGTAATTGTATGGTAAGTGGTTGTTGATTATGTTTTCTAGTATAGATTGGTTTACCTCAACTTCATGGGATGAAAATTCCTTCTTAAGGTTTATCAATTTGATACTGACAGCACTTCTGAAAATCTCCTTGAGATGATTCACCACCGAATTTTCATAATAATAATTTTGAATGTTTCCTTCATTAACATACTCTTCTGGAATCTCAAAATTAAATGCTCGCTTCCTTTTAAATTTTCTTATAACATCTTGATCATTAGAAGTAATTTCAAATAGCTGAGTGCTTGAAATTGTATAAAACTCTAGGTCGTTTAAGTTAATCGTATATGAACCTAAATAATAGTAATAGTCGTTAATTACTTTTATACAATCCTCTTTAGATGAAAACACTTCTTTACCGTTAATATTAGCGACAGAAAACGACCCGTAACCCTTTGAAGTGCGTTTGCCAAAGTTGTGCAGTATAAAAAAGTCTTTAAGTTGCCCTTGAAGTATTGAAATTAGCTCTGGGTGCTTGGCTTGAATCGTCCCACTAATTTCTTTAAAAAGACACAAGCGCTGCGGCCTTTCCTTGTCTTCCTTTTCACCCACTAAAGTACGTTTGAAAACACCAACCGGCCTCGAGGGTCTAAAGCTAAGGGCAAAATCGTAACTAGCAGTAATTCTACCAGAAGCTCTTTTTGCAAATTGACTTAAACTGTTACCAAAGCGCACATTTAAAAACTTATCTAGTTTCGCCTTAACTTCAGTTGATCGAAGCATTGCCCCTTCATGATCATGAAATAGAATAATGGGCGTATGTTGCTTAAGTTTAAAGGATAATTTATACATGCGATTTTTTGTGTTTTATTTTGAGTGAAGTATGCACCTCTTAAAGGGCTTCTATTTAAATATTTTGTTCAGAATCAACATCGTCCGCTCCTGTTCGTGGTGTTTGTCACGCAGTTTATCCCCATGCCTACTTCTTTCTTTCTCAATTTCCAAATCGGCCGCCTGCTTCAACTTCTGACTCCATATCTTGCAAAATCTATCAATAATAAAACCTACTAAAATCAGGATAGTCACATTATAAACACAATATGTTATTGTCATAATTTACCGTTTTAACAACTTGAAATTTTTTAACCCCACATAAACCGACGCAATAATCAAAAACAACGTCCCGACAACTCTAATAGTAAACATGAAATCAATGTCCTTACCCGTAGCAAACTGCATAGTGCTAAAATCTTTCAGCACCTCTATGGCCAAAATCGATGCTAGAATAGATAAGGGTAGAAATCCGGCGGCCATCCGGTTTAAATCGGTTTGGCGCGCCATTTCAACATAGTTATTAAGCTCTGATACTTCGTCTTTTAAGTCGGCGATATGTTCCGGAAGGCGAAAGGTCTTTAGCAGTAGATCATATAGTTCGATTCCCTGTTCTTGAGGGGTAATTTCCCGAAAGTGAATCCGATTAACAAATTTAATATAGGAAAGATACAGCTTGCCTATGTCAGCACGGTCTTTATTTGATGTCTCTGCTTTCCGCTTAAGCCGGTGCGTAATTCGGGCAATTTCAGCGCTAAAATTAATTACATAGGAACGTTGAAACAACCCATACAGGAGTATTTGGAAATATTGTGCACTAAAATGATTAATAAGAATTTCTTTGTTGTAATACCCACCCGCCGCGATGCAAACAAATGAATAGCGACTAATACCAAACAGTTGGGCGATGTTCTCTCCTTCTTTCTCGTTATCAATCCACCGGTCGTATGTCTGATTTAAAAGCAATCGCTTTTTCATAGGGATGCTCTTGCAGGTTGGGGATCTGTCATCTATAAATAAGAACCGATACCATTCATCACTTTTCAGGTAGGCATATTCTTCAGTTGCAGCATTATATTTTTTTAATTGATCCAGTAAACCAGCATTGTAATATAAGCACATCACATACATTCTGTCATCAATCACTGGTGTAATAATTGCGTCGTGACAACTTGCCTCTTTAAAACTTCCTTTAAAGTGCGAACCGAGTAACCCTGAAATAAAATTGGGTAGCCGGAACGGTTGATTCTGAATGTTTACATATTCGTCGTAATACGAAAAATCTTCTTTAGATAACAACATGTTCGCCATAGGTAATTCCTCCAGACTGATTTCATGTGCTAAGAAGGAATACTTCGTAGCAGTAGTGAGGCGACCATTATCTCCTAAAAACTGCGGGAAAATACGTCGGCCGTATTCATTTATCTTAAGGATATGGTTGAAATCTTCAACATCATAATTGGTTAGATGAAATGACAAAACCCCTACGCCACTCTCTAAAAAATTTAGAGTGATTTCGCGAATCTCCAAAGCGAACTTTAACCCTTCAATAAGTTGAATGTTATACTTAGCGTGCTCTACACCTTTATAAACAAACTGCCTGCCACTAATAAAACTCTGTTGGGGGTCTAGATGTAGTACGTCTCTGATATGTTCGTAGAAATAGGCATATTCATTGTAAGTATTGAAGTTGCCATCAGCCTCTGGTTTAAATTTGAAACGAGACCAATATTGTTCAGGCAACAGACGTTCAACACTTAATAAATCGGTTCTTTCTTCAAGAGACAAAAGCGTTGTGTCTTCCTTCTGTTTGATTTCCCACTTAAACGGAAAAAGAAAGGTATGTAGGCTTATGGGTTCTTTGTTCATATTACATTATTTTTGAAAAGCAAACTAGTTCCGTTCTGGCATCAAAAAGCGCGTTGTGTTGAAGGTCTCCGTTAATCCCGGCATATTTATATCGGTCGAAATCCATTTCGTAATTTGAAATCGGGTTGATTAGTCCCTTCATCCTAAAAATAGTGGCCAAGTCAAAGGGAGCATAAAATATGTTGCTGGGGAGATTACGTGCGCCATCCCATAAATCGCAAAATAGTACCCAGTCATAGGCTAATACATCTGACCATATCTCGATGGCAGAAAACTGCTTTAACCATAAGTCTAAGTGTGTCTTAACATGTTGTCGCGTACCTACTAGGTATACACCTCTCTCCCGTTTATCGAATGAGATTCCATGGGTCAAAATGAGTTTGGAAAGTACATTGTCCTGAAGCCACGGAAAGACCTGTGTTTGATCGTAATCGGTAAGTTCCGCGTAAAACTCACGGCCATCCTCAGCAACCAAGGCCAATGAAACAAGCGAGGTGTTTTGATGCAGCCCGCTAAATTCCGTATCCAGAAAAAGCTTAGTGGTGTTCATTTAGGAATGTTAAGTCGAATTTAAACAAAAATATAATGTACTAAAAATTTCTTTTTGCGTTAAAGGTCTCTCATAATGTGATATAGCCACACGCCACATCAAAAATTCATACAATACAACCTTAAGGGCGATCACTGTTGAACTACAGGAACAACCTAAGTTAATACGGCTGAATCAGCACAGCAGGAGGAATGTTAAGGTAAGCATGCAGACGTCTGATCATTTCAAGAGATAGCTTACGCTTGCCATTTAATATTTCGCTGGCGCGACTTTTCTGACCAATTATCTCTGCTAAATCCTGCTGCGTATAGCCTTTTTGTTCCATCCTGAATTTGATGGCAGCTACCGGATCGGGCAAATCAATCGGGAAATGGTCTGATTCGTATTTGTCAATCAGAATACCGAGTACTTCCAATTCGTCGCCAACAGCAGTGTTTTTTTTTGCATCAAATATTTCCTCCATCCGCGCTAAGGCCGCAGCGTAATCGCGCTTGTTTTTAATTGGTTTCATCATTAAATTTTTGAGGCATTAACTTTATCATATTCGGCATGGGTGCCTATAAATCGAATCCAGACCATCTGGTAGGAGTAGTTTATCTTCACAATCAATCGGTATTTATTGCCCTTTATATTAAACACCACTCTATTTTCGGCCAAAATACTTGCTGAAGGATAGTCCCTTTTAATGTCTTGGGGCGCCTTCCAACTAGCTTGCGTAGCTTCTAAATACCATGACTTCAACTGCTGCTCCACTTCAGGATGTTTCATCCAGAATTCACGCAATACAGGTTTAGCAATTACACGCACTGGACAAAAGTACAAAAAGTTCCCAAAATGGGAAAGTTAATTCTTCTCGAAATTAAAATCTCTTCTGGTTTGGGGTCGATTTGGAATGCCGGACAGGTCCCTTACGGGTACATTTTGATACTACCGAAACAACACTCTTTGCCCCATTACACTTTCGTCAAACACGCCATGGTAATACGCCTGATGGCCGCTCACAAAAGTGCGCTCTACTTTTCCGGGTAGGGTACGCCCTTCTAATGGCGACCAACCACATTTGTACAATAGTTGTTCTTTCACCACCGTTGTCGATGCGTTCAAATCAACCATTACCGCATCGGCATGGTAACCCTCACGCAAAAAACCGCGCTCGTGTACGCCAAAACAACGCGCCGGCGCATGACACATTTTTTCTACCACGCGCTCCAGCGTTATTTTTCCTTCCTTCCAAAACTGTAATAAGATGTTCAGCGGATGCTGCACCAACGGTAAACCGGCGGGCGCTTTTAAATAATGTTGCGCCTTCTCCTCCATCGTGTGCGGTGCATGATCGGTAGCAATAATATCAATCCGGTCATCTAACAACGCCTTCCAGATTTCTTCTTTATTCTGCTTCTCCTTAATAGCCGGATTGCATTTAATTTTATTGCCAAGTAAAGCGTAATCGTCTGCATCAAACAATAAATGATGCACACACACTTCTGAAGTAATCCGCTTTTTTTCTAACGGCAATTCATTTGAAAACAATGAAGTTTCCTTAGCTGTAGTAATATGCAAAATATGCAACCGGGTGTTATGCTTTTTTGCTAATCCTGCAGCATACGAAGAAGATTTATAGCAAGCTTCCACATCTCTGATTAACGGATGATACGAGGCGTCCAGCTGGTCGCCGTACTTAGCCGTGTAATGCTGCAGATTATCGCGTACGGTTTGCTCGTCTTCACAATGTGTGGCAATCAGCATATCGCTCTCGGCAAAAACCTGTTCCAGCACATCGGCTTGATCTACCAGCATATTACCTGTGCTGCTGCCCATAAAAATTTTCAGTCCACACACATCGCGCAATGATTTGGAACGCTGTTGTTGCCACAACAAGCGCAATTGTTCCAAATTATCATTCGAAACACCCATGAAGAAAGAATAATTGCCAATGGATGATTGTTGTGCAATGGCGTATTTTTCTTCCAGCAAAGCTACCGTCACCGCCGGCGGATTGGTGTTCGGCATTTCCATGAAGGTGGTTACACCGCCTGCAACCGCCGCCCGCGATTCCGAATAAATAGTGGCTTTATGCGTCATGCCCGGCTCGCGGAAATGCACCTGATCATCTATAATTCCCGGCAGTAGGTGTTTGCCTTCCGAATTAATTTCCTGCGTCTTAAATGGAACATCAAACGCGGGATCAATGCGTTCAATTCTTCCCGACTTAATCAATACATCTGCTGAAATAATGCGGCCTTCGTTTACGACCTGCGCGTTTTTGATGTGGTAGGTTGGCATGGGTGGAAGATACAAAAAGTTGCACTAGCGCTTCTCGAGTTTCATTTTATTTCGTACGGGTGCGGTCAATAGCTTTCTTCCACCCATCACACAACGCCTTGCGCTGTGGCTCGCGCATCAGCGGCTTGAACTTCTGATCTAATTGCCAATGCTTAACCAAATCCGCTTTCTTGTAATAACCTACGGCCAGACCGGCCAGATACGCCGCGCCCAATGCTGTAGTTTCCGTCACCTTCGGACGATCAACCTGCGCGGCCAGCACATCAGCCTGAATTTGCATCAACAAATTATTAGCCGCAGCGCCGCCATCTACCCGCAGCGATTTCAATTTGATCTTTGAATCCTGCTGCATTACTTCCAGTAAATCGCGGGTCTGCAGCGCAATACTTTCCAGCGTGGCGCGGGTGAGATGTTCTTTCGTGCTGCCCCGGGTTAATCCATAAATAGCGCCCCGTGCTTCGGGATCCCAGTAAGGAGCACCTAATCCGGCAAAGGCCGGTACAATATATACCCCGCCATTGTCGGTCACCTTCTTCGCCAACGCTTCCGAATCTTCAGCTTTCGCCAGAATACCCAGTCCGTCGCGCAGCCATTGCACTGCTGCACCAGCTACAAACACACTGCCTTCCAGCGCGTATTCCACCTTTCCACCCAAACCCCAGGCGATGGTGGTAAGCAGGCCGTTGCGCGAACGCACCAATTTGCTTCCGGTATGCATCAACATGAAACAACCGGTGCCATACGTGTTTTTGGCCATTCCTTCTGAAAAACAAGCCTGACCGAACAAGGCCGCCTGCTGATCGCCGGCAATGCCGGCAATAGGTATTTGCTTGTCATCGAAGATGGAACGATCCGTCAATCCGTAAAACTTACTGGAATCCACCACCTCTGGCAACATAATGCGCGGAATTTTCAACGCGGTCAGAATCTTATCGTCCCACTGCTTCGTTTTAATATTAAAAAGCATGGTGCGCGAAGCATTGCTGTAATCGGTAATGTGTAATTGTCCGCCGGTTAATTTGTAAACCAGCCAACTATCAACCGTACCGAAATACAACTGGCCGTCTTCCGCTTTTTTGCGCGCGCCTTTTACATTATCGAGAATCCACTTCAGCTTGGTTGCTGAAAAGTACGGATCTACTACTAACCCGGTAGCTTCGTTAATGTGCTTGGCTAGATCTTTTTTCTTCTTGATTTCGTCGCAAATAGGCGTAGTGCGACGGTCTTGCCATACGATGGCCGGACAAACCGGTTGTCCGGTTTTTTTATCCCAAACAATAGTAGTTTCCCGTTGGTTGGTGATGCCGATAGCTGCAATTTGACTGGCTTCCAGTTGATTGTTTTTCAGTACTTCGCGGGCCGTGGCCAGTTGCGATTCCCAGATGTCGTACGGATCGTGTTCCACCCATCCCGGTTGCGGAAACAGTTGTGGATACTCGCGTTGTGCGATGCCGGCTACTTTGCCGTCTTTGTCAAATAAGATCGCTCGCGAGCTGGTTGTTCCCTGGTCGAGAGCCAAAATATATTGCTGGCGCATACTTTCATGAGTTTTGGTAAAGAAAGAATAAGCCCTATTTTTGGCTAAGGTAAAAAAAAGTGTTATTCCAAAGGGCGTTCCTGAGTAGCGGCAAGGTGTTCAGAACGTGTTCTTTATTAAGCGCTTCAGCAATTTCCTTACGGTATGAGAAAATCTAAGTCAGTCAAAATCATAGAAGTTAAGTCGGAAGTAGGGGCAGGAACCCGTGGCGCCAGCCTGGGGGTTGATGCCATCAAAATCGCAGCACTCGACTTCCGGTCAAACTTCTTCAAATCGTTCCGGCCCATGACTATTCCTGATGATAATCAGGCACTTTATGGTGAAGCCGGGAGCCGATACGCCAAGCGCATTAAAAGTGTTTTGAAGATGTATGAACGATTGGCGGCAGGTGTACGGGATGTGTTGAAAGACGGAAAATTCCCTATTGTACTATCTGGCGACCATTCCAATGCAGGGGGCACCATTGCCGGTATCAAGATGGCGTACCCCGATAGCAATATCGGCGTGATTTGGATTGATGCCCATGCCGATTTGCATTCCCCATACACCACGCCTTCGGGCAATATGCACGGCATGCCCCTGGCAACGGCTTTGGCGGAAGATAATATCGAAAACAAGGTAAATGACCTTGATTATGAGACGATTGAGTTGTGGGAGATGTTGAAGAACGTGGGCGATATTCAGCCTAAGATTGAATACCGCGACCTGATGTTTTTCACCTTGCGCGACTTTGAAGAGCAGGAAGGGTATTTAATAAAGAAGAATAAGGTAAAAGTGGTAACTACTTCCGAAATCAAGAAGACTGGGATTACCAAGGTTTGCAGGGAAGCCATTAAGTACCTGAACCACTGCGATAAGATATATATAACGTTTGACGTTGATGCGTTAGATCCAACAGTAAGCAGGGGTACCGGAACGCCGGTAAAGGGTGGGTTGAACGAGCGGGAAGCGGCGGATATCATTCTGGATTTGATTCAGAATGAGCGCATTTGTTGTATTGAATTTACGGAAGTCAATCCTACGCTGGATTCAGAGAACGTTATGGCGGAGACCGTTTTTGAAATTCTTCAGAAAGTAGTTCGTCAGGTAGAAATCAATTAACTACAGGCTGTGGGAAACGCGGGGCGGTTATGAAGGTGTAAACCGCTTCGCATGGCGATTAATTCCTATTTTAGGAGTTCAATTTGCTGCCCATGAGATATGCTATTGCGCTAAGCGCCATGCTATTGGTTCTAGGTTCCTGTAAAAAGAAAGAAACTCAGGTAACGGTGATGTCTAATGCCTGGCAAACTACATCTCCCTACGGGTTGTCGTATTTGTTCTACAAAAGTGATGGCACTACTTCGCAGTACAACAGTTTTCTGTACGGCATTCATACTAAGTCATCTGGCCATTATAACACCGTTAATAATCAGATAGAGTATTCCGACGTTGGAGGCGGCACCAATTTCGCCAACTACCACATCAGTAATGATACCTTGTATATTGAAGATGCGGGTTCTACAGTTATCTATCTGAAGGCCGCTACAGTACCCGATACGGCTAACTGGATTCGTAAAATTCAGGTTCTCGAAAAATTCCCGATTGCTACACGCACCCTGGGCAGCCTGGACTACGATGGTTCTTACCTGGTGATGCGCGGTACCAATAGCAAAGTATACCGCATCAGCACTACTACGCATCAACTGGTAGATTCGGTTACACCTGGCGTTAGTGGCCGGGGGCTTGCCTGCATAGGCGCGAATACCTGGATCACGAATTCCGCCACGCAAAAATTTGATCAGCTGGATTTTGCAACCAATACAATTACTACATCTTCACCTGCAGCAACAGTTGCGCCGGCGTTCGCCTGTGCTGATGCTTCTTCGGTTTATTTTTTCGATATTGATGGTAACCTCAAATCATTTACACCTCCAGCAGGTCCTTTTAACACCTTAGCCGCGTACCCTATACTGGCGGGCTCTTTTGGCGGATCCGTATTTGACTTGCACTTGCACAACGGCAAGGTATTAGCCTCCGGTCTTTTCGGACTTCTGGAATTCAACCCAACAAACAATACGATAAGTAATACTTACTCCGGCGCTATACTGATAGGCGTCACAGCTATAGGAAATGAACTATGGGCCGTTGGCTTTGATACCTACGATGCCTTTTCTATTGGGTCTGGCGCACAGCCCTATGTTATTCACTTTTCGTTGAACTAAACTATGATGAAACTAAAACTTATATCCTCCGCGGCAATCTTGGTAGCGTTGCTGGGAAGCTGTAAAAAAGATCAATCTTCAACCACTTCCGTTGATGGCAGTTGGCGCATTCTTTCCGGAACAAAACCTGATTTGCGATATGTGATTTTCAGCGGCGGAGAAGTGTCGCAAACCCTCATCGAAGACACGAGCAGCGCAGCCCACGAGGTGAATCGCCAAAAATACCGCCTGGAAAACAATGTGCTGTTGGCTGCCATTCAAGGTTCCGGCTTCTACCAATATTCCATCAAAACCGATGGCGATACGATGTGGTTAACTAACGATCCAAATAATTCCGCTTCAACATACAATTTTAAACTACTCAAAGACAACAGCACACCTTCAGTTGTCTCTTGGGTGAAACCAATCACCTTCGACAGATTGATGAATTCAACTGCTGCGGGACCACTGGCCATTCGCAGCGGCAAGCTGGTAGCTGCCCCCGATAACAATACCATTACCACAGTAAATTACACCACCCGCTCAGTTGAAAGTGCAATTACCACTACGCATGATATTTACTCGTTGGACAACTTTGGCGTAGATGCGGTAATCAGCGATTACGACAAAATTGTAAGAATTAACGGCGCCACCGGCGCTACGATGGCCACGTCAGCTTCCACCGGCCTGTCCAATAGCATTTCTGCTATTGCGTATGACGGACTCAATTCTATTTGGTGTTATACGTATAGTGGAACAGGTAATAATCTGATTTATTATTTCGATGCGGTTTCAGGTGTTTTCGGACCAACCAGAACTTGCTCGCTTTATCTGTCTGATCTGGCTATGAAAAACAGTAGCCTCTATGGTTGCGATGGAGAGTATATTTATAAAATCAATCCCGCTTCGCTGAAGGTAGAGCAAACCTATCAGTTGCCAGGATACTCCATCGGTGGTATCGCCTCGGATGGCACTGACTTCTACCTCAGAATTTATAGAACCGGCGAATCGCTTTACGTTAAAACCACATTAAACTAATGAGACGCTATTCATTTTTTATTGCGTTGCTACTGCTGTTAACAGCAGGAAGTTGTAAAAAGGAAACAACGGCCACCAATTCCATTTATGGTACCTATCAGCGGCTGAAAAGCAATTCGTTCCAGCCCATACCTGAATACTACTCCTTCAATGAAGCACAAAAGAAAGTATTCAAATTTACTGCCGATGAATACGGTATTCGCGATATAGAAGAAGGCGCCCTCCGAATCACCGGCAGTACGGTACAATTCGATCTCGGCAAGCTGCAATTGGGCGATTATCGCTTCAGTGGCGATACGCTGTTTTTAACCTATGCTTCAGTATTGGATGAATTAGTATTACTGAAACAGAAAAGCGCACCTGCCTTGCCAGAACAATGGATGACCCCGGTAGAACCAACCAATTTTTTCGCGGATAGCTTAAGAGCTAATAGCATGACTTACTACAATGGCCGGTTATACATTACCGTTGATCAAAGAAGCACGATCAAAGTGTATAATGTTGCTACGCGATCTTTGGAAAGCACTTTGACTCTATCTGATATTTATGGCGTCATTGAATTTGCCGGCGGCAATCTGTGGAGTGGCGTGAAATACGACAATCAATTATTGCGCATCAACCCTACAACGGGCGCCACCCTGTTTACCAGCACCGCCTCAAGCTGGGGCTCACCTGACGCCCTGGCCTTCGACGGCGTTAATCTCCAATCGGTAAGCAATAGTGTTAATTTGAAATATAAAATTGCCACTGATGTTTTTAGCCATAGCGACGGACCAACAGCCGATATCCGCGATATGGCCTATTACGACGGCCGCTATTATGCCGTTGTAGGTGGTACCATTCATCGATTAAATGGCTCGTTGCAGGAAGAAAAGAGCTGGCGCGTCAATAACTTTGACGTGGATGCGATTGCCTTCGATGGCACCAAGTTTTGGGTGCATGGTGTAAAGTCGGGAGAATATCTTTCATCCTTTGCCCAGATAGAACTTAACTAACAGCAGGTAATCAGGGTGGATGTACGCAATTATTGATGTAGAAACAACGGGTGGAAGTCCGGCAATCGACCGGATAATCGAGATAGCCATTGTGATTTTCGACGGAGAGAAAGTTACGAACCAATTCACTACGTTATTAAACCCGAAGCGGAGCATCGATAAATACGTTACCCAACTGACAGGCATCACCGATAAGATGGTGAAGAACGCCCCGCTCTTTGCCGATGTGGCCAATACCATTTTTGATATGACCAACGGCTGCATTTTCGTGGCTCACAACGTAAAGTTTGATTACAGCCTGGTGCGAAGTGAATTCAAACGAATCAATATTGATTTCGTTCGCAAGCGCGTGGATACCGTCACCCTGGCGCAAAAAGTGCTTCCCGGATTTTCCTCGTATAGCCTGGGCACCTTGTGCGATTCACTGGGTATAGTAGTAGAAAACAGGCACCGCGCGCTTGGCGACGCCGAGGCAACAGTAAAGTTGTTTGATTTAATTCTGAAGCAGCATAATTCAAAAAAGCATATCGAAATAGAATTAAATCACGGAATTGATTTGTCTATTCTTCCGCCAAACATTACGATTGATGAACTAGAGAAGTTGCCCGAAGAACCCGGTATTGTATACATGAAGAACGCGCAGGATGAGTTGCTGTTGATTGAGCCGGCCAAGAACATGCGCAAAGAGGCGATTAAGTTTTTCAATAAAGCTCTCAACAATCCGGCGCGTCAGCGCGAGCACAGCGTGTTAACGCAAATTGATTTTATAGCTACGGGACACGAAGTAATTGCCAAATTATGGGCGTATGAAGAAGTGAAAAAGGCCCTGCCGCAATTCAATAAAAGGCCACGCGAAATGCGCTTCAGTTATGGCATTTTTTTAGTGCCCGATGAAGAGGGGTTTCTTCAATTGAGAATTTTAAAGCTGCAGGAAATGGAACAACAGCCCGCCATGCGCTTCAGTGGAAAAGGAACCGCACACAAAGTGCTGAACCGAATTGTTACCGAAGGTCACCTGCAAGTGTTGTTCAATCTGCTGCGGCAAATGGAAGACCCGGAACAACGCCGGAATTTTAAGAAATCGTATAACGAAAAACTGGAGCGCACCGTGCGCAGCTTCCTTTATAAAGCTGAAAACTTCTTCATCATCGGCGAAGGCCGCCGCCCCGATGAAAAAAGTGTGGTTTGGATAGAAGCCAGTGTTTACAAGGGTTTTGGCTATATCTCACCCGAAATTGCAGAAATGACCCCCGAAAATTTAAAAGCCTGCATTGCCCATAAAGACGACGATCTGGAGACGCAAAAAATTATCCGCAACGAACTGCGCAAAGGAAAGGGATACAAAATGCTTACGTACTAATTTTTAGTACATGCAGAATCAGCAATCCTTAACGAACAGCCCTGATAACGCAACCGGCAAAAGCCGGAAATCCAAAAACTTTGGTCTGGATGTGATGCGCGCCATCGGTATTGTGTTGGTCATAGAAGCACACGCTTACCATTTAATCGTCAATTTTTTTCCCGAGAAATTTCTGTTCATCCCGTTACTGGATAAAGTAGCGTTCTCTTTCGTGCTGAGCGGATTTTTGATTGGTAGTAGTCTGGTTAAAATGTTTGATCGGCCCGACTTTGGCTGGAAGCCCGTTAAAACGTATTGGATCAGGCGCTGGCTGCGCACGATCCCAACGTATTTGTTGGTGATTACGGTATTGGTGCTGCTGCGCTACGCATTTACCTCAGTGGGCTTCGTTTTTCCGTGGAAGCACTTTTTGTTTTTACAGAATATCTGGACGTCCGAACCCGATCCGTATTACTTCTATCCCGAAGGCTGGTCGCTGGCGGTAGAAGAGTGGTTCTATTTTCTTTTTCCTGCCGCCTTGCTGATGGCGCATACGCTGGTGAAAAATCAGGCGCAGCGTCGGCGCGCCTTTTTAGCGGTGGTGTTGGGTTTTATTTTGCTGAGCACCGCACTGCGTTTCTGGAAAGCGGCGCACACCGGCTTTTTATCGGTGCACGATTGGAATATTCAAATCAGAAAATTGGTCGCTTTACGCTTTGATACGTTGATGTTTGGTGTACTGGCCGCAATGGTGCGGTACTACTACGCCGATTTTTGGCACCGGCACCGCAATACCGCGTTTTGGATTTTTATCGCGGGCATGGCGCTTACGCTGTTGCTCTATCCGGTTTTTTTAAAGGAAAATTTTTGGCTGAAAACATTGTACATCACTCAGGTTGGAATTATTGTCATGATGTTGCTACCTAAACTGGAGGGTATGGCAGAAGGAACCGGTTTTTGGTTGCGGCTTTGTACCTGGCTAAGCGAAATTTCTTTTTGTATTTATTTATTGAACCGCACGCCTATACTGCAAACCATGATGCAACTGGCGCCAGTGCGCAATTTGCCCATGGCCATTACCGAATATGTTTTGTATTGGGTGTTGATTGCTATTGGCGCAACAGCCTTACACCAAATTGTGGAACGCCCGGTGTTGCGCTTCAGAGAGCGGTTTTAGAACCACAATGGATGGTATTCAAAAATTAATCGCCAATTTTCAATTGCGATAATGGATGATTTTGGCGGCTGCAGGGCTGGGACTTACGAAGTCTTTAAGACTTCGTAAGTCCCAGCCCTGCACCGCGCTTTTCACTCCAAGTCCTCACGCCGGCCTTATGACTTCGTAAGTCTTTAAGACTTCGTAAGTCCTGGGGCCGGCGTTGCGGGCTTTCCGTTGCAATCGCTGCCGCTTGGCGCTGATGCTTCCGGGTTTAAACAAAGCAATTATAAGTATTCAGCGCTCTCAATCGTACTATCGCAATAATACGGTATACAAGCAATGGCGCGGGTTTCAGTACAATTTTTCTTCAAACTGAAATCTTAAAAATAAAGATTTGTTTAGGATACCGACCCGGTAGGGATCGCATCCCTGTAGAATGAAAGCGCGAACAAAGCGCTTAACGAAATATCAAATCGTAAAATCGCAATAATACGATAAGCAATGGCGCGGGTTTCAGACGATGTGATTCTCAAATCGTAATATTACGACAAGTGTTTATGCGGGTTTCGGGCAAATCGTAGAATCGCAATAGTACGGCAAACAAGCAGTGGCGCGGGTTCCAGCCTTAATCGTAAAATCGCAATAGTACGGTAAGCAAGCGTTGGTGCGGGTTTTGGCGAATCAAATCGTAAAATTGTAATAATACAATAAGCAATAGCGCGGGTTCCAGCCGATGTCACCCCCAAATCGTAATATTACGATAAGCATTCATGCGGGTTTGAGCCAAATCGTAGAATCGCAATAGTACGGTAAACAAGCAATGGCGCGGGTTTCAGCCTTAATCGTAAAATCGCAATAGTACGGTAAGCAAGTTTTGGTGCGGGTTTTGGCGAATCAAATCGTAAAATCGTAATAATACGATAAGCAATAGCGCGGGTTTCAGCCGATGTCACCCCCAAATCGTAATATTACGATAAGCATTCATGCGGGTTTCGGGCAAATCGTAAAATCGCAATAGTACGGTAAACAAGCAGTGGCGCGGGTTTTGGCTAATCGAATCCTACTATCGCAATAATACGATATGCAATAGCGCGGGTTCCAGCCGATGTCACCCCCAAATCGTAATATTACGATAAGCATTCATGCGGGTTTCGGCCAAATCGTAGAATCGCAATAGTACGGCAAACAAGCAATGGCGTGGGTTTTTGCGCCTAAGTTAAACGGCTACGCTGCACGTCGGACTTAGCCGTTTTCAATTGACCACGTACCATTTGCTATATCATTTTGGCGCAGTGGACCCTACATCGCGGCAAGGGGCGAAACGGAAAGCGTTTTTTGGCGCGGCGCAATACTCACGAAGTTTTCAACCGTGTTATGGCGCAATGCGCTCTTTACAACGAAATCGTGGTTCTGCCGCCGCGCCAAAAAACCTTGGGAGTGGAGCACCTGGCGCCGCACCCGCCTGCGTACTCCGGTGGGCATAACCCTAGCAGGCTGCATGGTACGCAGGCGGCGCGGCGGCCGCCATAACCATTCCATCTGTTCTGCACTTGATGAGATATAAGCAGACCAGATGAATGACTTAATAATTTTTGTGTTTGTTCTGCAAACCTCCCGCCTTTTATCTACCTTAACCCGATGAATAACCTGATCCACGTAATGGTGCTGTTAGTAGCAGCCGAGCATTTGTACTTTATGTATTTTGAAATGTTTGCCTGGGAAACCATTGGCAAACGAACGTTCCGGTCGTTGCCTGAACATCTGTTCACGCCTACGCGCGCATTGGCGGCAAACCAAGGTCTTTACAACGGCTTTCTGGCGGCTGGGTTAATTTGGTCGCGACTCATAACCGATGCCACCTGGTGTAACAACATTGCCTTGTTCTTTTTGGGCTGTGTTGTAGTAGCCGGAATCTACGGTGCCATCACGGCCAGTCGCAAAATATTTTGGGTACAAGGTCTGCCGGCATTGTTGGCTATTATCGCTATTCTGTATGTTCAGCGAATGGCATAACGTTTGTCGTTCAGGTTATGCGTATTTCCGGAAGTGGCTGCTGTTATCCTGTTTTTGTTTCAGCATCTTAGCGCTACGCGCCAGTCATCTTCCGGATATTCATTACACTACCGATAATGGCCTGCCGGGTGCATTTGTTTACTGCATACTGCAAGACCATCTGGGATATATTTGGTTTGGAACAGATCAAGGGCTTTGTCGTTTCGATGGAAACGAATTCAAAACCTATACGGTGCGTGAGGGGCTTACGGATAACGACGTGTTCTCGCTAACAGAAGATCAACAAGGGAGAATCTGGGCCGTTTGTTTTCATCCTACACCCTGTTACTTTGAAAATGATTCTTTTCATGCCTATCCGTTAACGACCGATCAAAAGGTTGCCGCTACACGTGAGTATCCATCCGGCATTGTCAATGGCGACGACGGAACATTGTATCTGCTGTGTTCAAAAACTTTATATCAGGTTTTTCCGGATTTGCACAAACAGATGATACATCAATTTGAGCAGTTCGCAGTTGGGATGGCCTGGAAGGACGGCTGTTTGTATGTAAATGAATCAAGTAAAATTTGGCGTTTAGATAAGCAAGGGCAAATTCTCGCACCGGCACTGGTTCAAATAGAGAATGAGCATCTTGGTTCTTCAATACTGATTTTGGGCGACTCGCTATACTACCTGGTGCATCACCATGCCAACGATGAAATTTTTGCTATTGACCGAAACCGCGGTGGAACACCAAGAAGTATATGGAAACCCGGAACACACATTCTACAAGTTAATCTGCTTGGCGATTCTGTCATCATGGGTTACGGCAGCACCGGCCAATGCGAGCCATTAGTCTGGAAGCGACATGACGAAAGTCTTGCGCTGAAACTAGACAAGCCCATTTCATCGTTATTTATTGATCGTTCCGGAAATAAATGGGTCACCACTCTGGGCGATGGCATTTATTTAAAACCCGCCACAGCCTTTCAGTTTGTTACAAAGCAGGACGGACTAGCCAGCAATGATGTTCGGTCGATTACCGGCAAAAACGGAACAGTTGTGGTCGGTTTTGGTATGGGGGCTATTGATGTGTTGAAAGGGAATGCTATTTCACATTATACCCATCCCATACAAAAACAAGATTTTTCTGTTTATCAGGGCGTAGTGGTGAACGGTGTGTATTGGTTGGCTACGGATGTTGGGGTAGTTACCATTAGCGATAAAGGTTACCGGCCTGTACCAAGGTTGCAGGCCATGGGAAATGCCAAGTGTATCGCCGTTGACAAGCAAGGGCAGCTATTGGTTGGAAATACCGAGCAGGCATATCGTTATAATCCCGCTACGGGTAAGGTAACAACCTTGTTGAAAAGAAGAAGCACCAGTATATGCGAATGGCAGGAAGGCACCTATCTGTTGGGAACAATTGAAGGCCTGTATTGCTGGAAGGACGGCAGGGTAGATAAGTTGGCTAATGCACCGTCATTACAACAGGTTAGAATTTCTGCTATTGCTAAAGATTATCGCGGCAATGCATGGGTGGCTACCAATGGATATGGCCTCTATAAACTATCCGGTAATGGTGCTGCGGAAAGCGTTCATGTTGCCGAGCTTAAAAACAAAATTTGCTTAGCGCTTTTTGTTGATACTGCTGATCGGATTTGGGTAGGTACTAACAAAGGGTTAGTTCAGATAATAGCCGATGGAAACAGTTTTCGGGTACACATTTATAATCAGGAGTCGGGTTTGTTATCTAGCCAAATTAATACCGTTTGGATGGGCGGAGGCAAGGTATGGATGGGGACGCCAATTGGCTTGGCCAGCATTAATGAAGCGGAGTTATTAAGGCCCGATACGATGCCTTTGCCATTGTACTTAACCAGCATATCAGTTGGCGACAGTAACGTTCGGTACAACGCGCCTTTGCGTCTAAATTACCGGCAAAACGATATTGCAGTACGCTATACAGCGATTGATTTTGGCGGTGCCCGCGCAGTAGTTTTTCAATATACCTTGTACTGCGACGGCCGGGCAGATACCATGGTGACACACGAGCGCGTGATACGGTTTAATGCCTTACAGCCAGGCGCTTACCGATTGGAGATAAAAGCAATGGGCAAAAATGGACGATGGAGTAAGCCGCTTAAGATTCAGTTTGATATTACTGCGCCGTTTTGGCGTACCGTTACTTTTTACATTGGTAGTTTTCTGTTTGTTTTGATTATGGCACTGCTTATCGTACGGTGGCGGTGGCAGGCTGAAAGAAAAAAGCTCAACGAAAGGAACCAGCTCAATAAACGTATTGCAGCATTGGAAATTCAGGCCCTCAGAACCCAGATGAATCCGCATTTTATTTTTAATGCGCTAAATTCAATTCAACATTTCTATACTACCAACGATGAGCTGGCAGCTAATAAATTTATCAGCACCTTTTCCATATTGATCAGGCGAATACTTCATGCTTCTAAAAAGAATCTGATTACCATTCGGGAGGAAACGGAAATGCTGAACAGTTATCTGGAGCTTGAAAAAATGCGATTAAAGGGAAAATTTAATTTTAGTATACAGGTTGATTCGAATATTGATTCGAACAATACTTTTCTTCCCGTTATGTTGCTGCAACCTTATATAGAGAACGCTATTATCCATGGCTTTGTGCCAATGGCCACTAGTACCGGATTGCTGCGCGTTGAATTTGCCCTGGAAAATCAGCAACTGAGGTGTTTGATAGATGATAATGGTGTTGGTATGCAGCATCATGCCGCAACAACGAATAGCCATCATGTTTCGGTGGGCATGCAAATTACCCGCGAGCGGGTAGAGACACTAAACGCCATACATAAGCAACAAATTCATATCACCGTTGTCAATAAGACCTTGCCCGGGTATGAGTCTACGGGTGTCCAGGTAATGGTGTGTATGCCGGTTTTCAAAAAACAAGACGCCGATGAAAATTAAATATGTTATTGTTGACGACGACGAATATGCTCGTCAGTTGCTGAAAACATTTTTGGAAAAGTATTGTCCGGATACTGTTTATCTGGGCGAAGCAGAAAATATAAAAAAGGCTGCGGTGTTAATTAAAGAGGTGAAGCCCGATTTGATATTTCTGGATATATCGATGCCGCACGGGAGCGGATTTGATTTGTTGAATACATTTAACCCAACGCCCTTCGAAGTGATTTTTGTGACGGCGCACGACGAGCATGTGCTGGACGCGATGCGTAAGGGCGCTACTGATTATCTGCTGAAGCCATTAGATATCGCCGAGCTGACTCATGCGGTGGATCGTGTTGCCGGCCGGTTACGCGAGCGGGCTAGCGGACCAGCGGCGGGCGTTCCTGTTACAAAAGTGGCATTGCCAATAAAGAATGGATTGGTTTACGTAAAAACCGCCGATATCATTCGGTTGGAAGCCGATACAGGCTACACCTGGGTACATGTTTCCGGCCAGCAAAAATTTCTGGTGAATAAAACGCTGAAAGATTTTGAAGCGCTGTTTGCCGGCGGCCACTTCATTAGAGTACATCACCAGCATTTAATTAATACCGAGCATGTATCCAGATATATTCATGGAAGGGGCGGTCAGGTTGTTATGACAGATGATTCTTCCATTGCTGTTTCACAGCGCAAAAGAGATGAACTACTGGAAGCCTTGGGTGGTAGGCAATAGCCTCCTCCTTGCATGGCATTAGGTGAAAGCGATGTCGATTGTGCAGTTATTCCCGAATTGCACTCATCCGCCAGTTGAAAGTACGCACTTATTGGATTTTCAAAAATGATAGGAAGTAGCGTTCTACTTTTGAATGTAAGAAACAGATCAGGATCATCCCGCTGTTTCTTCAACATACAACCCACTTAGTAAAGGCTGCGCTATGGCGTGGCCTTTTTTTATCAACTCGAAAAAAATTGTTTTTTCGTAGTATGACGGAACGCCAATGGCGCTTCATGCTGGAACAAGCGCGCCGCCAAGTTAAAAGTGATCCCGCAGCAGCAGATGCATTGGCTTCGGAGGTGCTGCAGCAGACTACCGATCCGCAAATCGGTCTGGAAGCCCTGGAAATACAAATCGATGCGAACGAAGTATTCGGGTTTTACCAGCCCAACGGAATTGCGGCTATTCATGAACTGCAGACTCGCGCCACCGAATACCAGCAGTGGCACAGCGTATTGCACGCCAAAAATTGTTTAATCACACACCTGCTGAGCCGCGACCTTGCGCAGGCGCAAATAGAATGGCAACAAGCCGATGTCATTGCAGCAAAAGTTGCTGTAGAAGAATATCCTGCTATTGTACTTACGCATTCTTACAACTTCATTCAAATCTGTATTAGCAGGCACGATCAACTGGAAACAGCCCTGACGTTAGCCAATGAGAAACTACGTATAGCCGAGCAGCGCGGTTTGGTGCGGCTGCAAATTGGTTTCCTGCAATCGCTGTCTATTCTCAATGCCATGCAAGGCAATAATGATACGTGTATTAGTTACATGGAAATGATTATTGCCTTGGCGGAAAGGCATAACGACCACGAGAACGTTTCAGGTGCATCGGGGTATGTGGCCTATATGTATTACCGTAAGGGAGATATGGATAAGGCTGAGTCGAGATTTCAGTTGGCGATTCAACACGCCGAACTGGCCAATAACTTATCTGCCAATATCAATGCCTCGCTTCGGATGTTGCGTATGCTGGTGGAACGCGGAGAAATAGACAAGACGGGTTCTTTGCTGAACCGCTTAACGCCCTTGATTGCTAAAGACGGCATGCAGCGCGACAAGGCCATACTGCAATTACATACGGCAGATTTTGAAGTGCTGTGTGGCCGGCCTGAAAAAGCGCTGGAGTTGTATTGCGATTTAGAGCGCAGTCAGTTTATGGCAGAAAATAAACTGGATCAGGTGCAGTTGTTTCAGAAGATGCATGCGCTTTATGCCCGCTTAGAGCAGTATCAACAGGCGTATCACTACTTCACGCTTTTTCACGATTTGCGCTTTGATGTGTTCAATGAAGAGAAAGCAAGAACCTTGACCGATATTCAAGGTAAGTATGATCTGGAACGAAAGGAAGCTGATTTGCAGCGCATGCAGGTGTTGCAAATTAGCGCTGAACTGAAAGCGTTGAAGAGTCAGATGAATCCTCACTTTGTGTTTAACGTGATGAGTACTTTAGATCAGCTCATTGTGCAGGGACAAACGACCCCGGCTCGCGCAGCAGTGCAACAATTCTCGGGTTTGATGCGATCGGCATTGGAGCATTCTGATAAAGAATGGGTAACTATTGATGAGGAGATACGGTTGTTAGAACATTACATCGCGCTGGAACACCTGGCTTTAGGCAGTAGCTTTTCGTGGCAGATAGTTTGTAGTGAAAGTATAGAAGCTGATTACGACCGCCTTCCGCCTATGATGTTGCAGCCTATTGTTGAAAATGCCATCAAGCACGGCCTTCGCCACAAAGAAGGAGAAAAATACTTGCGCATTTTGTTTGAACGCAGCGATGAAGCACTTTCTGTTTCAGTTGAAGATAATGGTATTGGAAGAAAGGCCAGCGCCATCATTAACGCCTCCCGAACACATCAGTCGTTTGCCAGTGCGGCATTGTCGCAGCGGATTGAGTTTTTAAACAGAAAAGCAGGCTGGAATCGCTTTTCTATCTTGACCACAGACTTGCCGCAGGGGACACAAGTGGCGTTCAGGATGCAGCATAGCTTATAAAGTGAACTCCTTCCATCTTTGCTGAAATTCATCGCGCCGCTCGCGCGCTATGGGAACTTCATCGCCTTGATGCATCAGCAAACTGCCGCCTTCCGTTTTTTGATACACCTTGATGGCGTTTAGGTTGACGAGGTACGATCGGTGCGACCGAAAAAACTGCGCCGACGGCAATAGCTGTTCAAAAGATTTCAACGGCTTAGATACCACCTGGTTCTTACCATCGGCGAAGTACAGCGTGGTATAAACATTGTCGGCTTTCAGATAACTGATGTCGGCTATGGCAACAAACGCCACGCCGGTAGCCGAAGGCAATGCCATGCGCTGTGGCGTATGTTGCTGCACGGTTTCTTTCAACAACGCAAAACGTTCCTGCTTGCTAAAATTTAGTTTCTGTTGTACCTTCTCTACCGCGCGTTGCAGCCAGGCTAACTCAATTGGTTTCAGCAAATAATCGGTTGCAGAAAGCTGGAATGCTTTTACTGCATATTGACTGTGTGCCGTGGCGAAAATCAACTCAAAAGTCACTTGTGCTGGCAGAAAAAAATCCAGCAACTGAAGTCCCGACAACACCGGCATTTCAATATCACAAAAAACAATATCTGGCTGATGTTGGTGAATGGCTTTCACGCCGGCTGCAACGCTATCGCAAGTAGCTACCACGTTAACAGGAACCGGTAATTGTTGCAAAAGTGCCATCAGCGCCTCGCGCTCCAGCGCCTGGTCGTCAATCACTATGGCACGAAGAGAAACCGTTGTGTTCACCGGATGAAAATACAGAAATGGCGCGGAACCATCTTCCGAAAATCAGCATAGCCATTACTGTTTCAACGGCAATTGCACCGTAATGCGCGTGCCGCTATGGCTTTCTATCGCAATCTGGCCGCGCAACAAGCGTACCCTTTCTTCCATACTCAATAAACCAAAAGAGCGATGCGCCTTGCGGTCGCGCACTTGTTGCGAAAAGCCCTTTCCATTATCCTGCACCACAAACGTCAGCGTTTGTTGATCCATTGTTGCCGTAATCCGCAGCGCCGTGGCTTCGGCATGTCGCAGCGTATTCGATACTGCTTCCTGAATCACGCGGTAGCAGGCAATTTGCTGTTCATGTTGCAAACGCTGTTCGTCAAGCTGCATATCAACCGTGGCAAACACGCCGGTGCCGGCATTAATCTGCTCAGCCAATGCCTGCACCGAACTTACCAATCCGTATTTTTCCAGTTGATTGGGATATAAATTTTTGGCGATATCGCGCACTTCTTCTAATGCCATATCCAGACTGTTCACCAGCGGCGATTGCGCCTCGGCGCCGTTGCGTCGAATCTGATTGCGAATGAATAACAGATGCTGACCAATGCTGTCGTGCAACTCCTTCGAGATGCGCAACCGCTCATCCTCCTGACTTTTGATGAGCTGTCTGGAGAACTCGCGCTCCAGCCGCTTTGTTTTTTTGTTTTGGTAGATGCGCACGGCCAGGGCGGCAATAATTCCCAGCAACACCAATACCACCAGCAAGGCAGAAAGCTGAATGATGCGAGAGCGCTGCAAACCATTGCGCGCAGCCAGCAATGAAATCGTCTTCTCTTTATTTTCCAGTTGGTAGAACTGTGTCATAGCGGCAAAGCGTTGGTTGTAAGCTTCGGCGTAAACACTGTCTTTGGTAGCCACATACTTGCGGTGCCACTGCAGCGCCTGTTGATGATGGCCTGCGGCTTCTTCAATATCTGCCCAATCGCGATAACATTCGTACAGCCAGTTGTTGTTATTTAACTGCGTGGCCAGCTCTAGCGCCTTGGTAGCATAGCGGCGCGCTTCTATCCAGCGTTTTGTATGAATGCATAAAAGGGCCAGGTGTTCATACGCCCCGGTACGCGAAAGCAAATCTGCGGTTGTGTCAATAAACTGAATCGCCATGGTGTCAGCCGCAAAAGCATCTTCGTAGCGGTTGACCATAAAATAGGCGTTTGCTAAATCATCGTATCCCAGCATCAACAAACGCGTATCACCCAATTGATGAGCCACGTTAATCTGATTCCGAATTTCTTGCAGTCCCTTACTGGTATCACCTAACCCTACTTGCATTAGGCCAATTTCAAACCCGGCTCGCACTGTGTCCCAACTACAATGGTTCTGGCGGGCCGTACGCCGGTATTGTAATGCAAATTGAAGGCCATGCCCAAAATCACTCATGGCCTCGTAACACATCGCCATGTTATTATAAGTTTCTCCGCATGAATCTAAAGCAGGCGCTACTTCCAACATTCTGGTCATGTCGTATAGCGCCTTCAATGCTTCATCAAAAATTCCGATACGACCCAGCGCATTGGCTTTCCATTTTAACGCCGTGAATCGCTGCTGATCGCTGTGATGCGCGCGTGCCAGTTGTTCTATCCTGGCGCATAATGCCAGAACAGAATCGGGATGCTCGTCCACACTATCCTGACAATAGCGCACCATTTCCGCCATATCGGCCTGAGCCGAAACGGCAACAGAATGAACCAGCAACAACAACCCGAGCAACAACCCTTTACCTAAAATTACCCGGCACGCATGCATAACTTTACCTGGTTGAAACGAATCGCGAAACGTCCAACCAGCGCATTTTTTCCGAGCATGCTGTTGCATGGCCGTATTGATGAGGATACTATGTTTCATGTGATCCAACCCAAACAACTTTTCCGTTTTTAAACTTGATATCAAGTGCCTCGGGATCAATCTTTATAAATCCTGGCCGGTAGCCGAGATAGTAACTCCAATTGTCGCTTTTGTCAAAATTTTCCTCCCGACCCAATAGCGCAACCACTTCCTGTTTTGTTTTGCCAATAAGTATCTGGTGCTCTATGATGTCATCGCTGAGCTCATATCGCTTCTCTTTATCACGCATCCATTTTTGTTGATCAAACGGGTATTTGGAATGATAGCTCAAATAAAAGAACCAGGCGGTCATCAGCCCCCAATAAATATGCGGTGTGCCAACAAGTACCACCATCAACGTGATCAACTTCCGGATGGGTTGAGGTGAAATATTCGGGCTGATCACCCGGCGCCAGAAGAAGAACACTACAATTCCGATGAGCAGTAAGATGAAATACGCTTCTATACTAATACCGAAAGGTGGTGGCAGATAGCGGTGGGTATTCATTTTATACAACACGTTTCATTTACGCGCCTTGCAATTGCATCGCAAATTTCAGCAGGGCGTTCTTTCCTTCTAACTGTAGTTTTTTGGCCATGTTGGCGCGGTGATTATCCACGGTATTCGCACTAATAAACAGCAATGCAGCAATTTGCTGCGATGTTTTTCCTTCGGCAATTAATTTGAGAATTACGTTTTCTGTGGCGGTCAATTTTTCTTTTACGCGCTGCACGGCCTCGTGCTGTGGCCCGGTGTAGGCGTGCAGAAAGTTGTGAATGGCCGGACTCACAAAAATCCGTCCGTGTAACACATCGCGCACACATTGCACCAAATCGTCGCTGGCATTATCTTTCAACAAATAACCATTTACGCCGCTGTTCATCGCTTCGTCAAAAAAAGAGCGCTCGCGGTGCATGGTCAAAATGATAATCGCCGTTTGATTCTTTTCCTTTTTCACCTTTCTGGCCACTTCTAATCCGCCCAGCATCGGCATTTCTAAATCCAGAATAGCCAGTTGCGGCCGGTTAGCCAGAATACACTGATAGGCTTCCAGGCCATTGGCCGCTTCTGCTACTACCTTAATATCAGGCATGCCGTTCAATATCTCGCGCACCCCCATTCTGAAAATGGGATGATCATCAGCAATAATCACCTGTTGTTCCATAGCGCTTCTGTTGTACAAGTTAAATAAAAAAGGCAACTACAATTGTAGTTGCCAGATTTAAGGTATCGCAGTGATTAGCGGTTGATCATTATTTTTTCGTTAAACACCTGCCCCGAAGCCGTGCGGCCATGAAGAAGATAAACGCCATTGGCCAATTCGTCCCCTATGGTAATAGTGTGCATACTGCCAGTATTAAATTGCCCTTCCGCCACTATCGCGCCGGTAAGTTGTTGTAACTCGTAAATCACAGTTCCCGGCTTGGCATCCTGCACCATAACCTTTAAGGTGTTGCCATGTAACGGATTCGGAAACGTGGTAATTTGCACCGCTGCTGCCGCCACATCGTTCACCCCGGCCACAACCACATTGTCGGGATTCACATACGCATTCGCCAAAGTGGTATAGCTAGCATCATTACCAAACGAGAAGCGCAGAAAATAATTGACGGCACCTTTTCTGTAGAAATTATAAAGATGTTGAACCCCGCTGATACCACCCTGAGTCACGGAAAATCCGGAAGTGAAGGCCGTAGGCGCCGGAGCGCCATTTACATAGAAGCTATCAACGTTGGCACTGGCCACCTGATCAACCAGCACATCCACTGGCGCGCTGGGCCCTGAAGCGGTATAAATGCTCACCTTGCCATAGCCCACAATACTATCTGAGCGGTAAATGGTGTACGCGTGTTCGGCCGGAACATTGTTTAAAGAAAAAGCGCTCACCGTTAAATTGAAATCGGTAACGCGCCTACTCTTGGTGCTCCAGGCCGCGCCCATCGTCATAGGGAATTGCACCATGCGGCGCGGCGCACTCAGTTCCTTTTTCTGCAACGGAATAATCAGGCTGTCGCTGTTGTTTGAAGTAAGCATGCCCAGGCCGTAATGTTGTTCAGGAACATAGTAGCCTTTATCGTCGATGGCCGCGCTATTAAAATCCCATTCGTTGGCAATATAGTAGCCAAAACTGCTGTTAAACGACTTGGTTCCCGAAATATACACATCAACGCCGCGGTTGGTGAAGAAGGTGTCGGTTTCTAACGGAAAGCTGTTAGATGTAGTAGAGGTGCCTTGCCAGGTAGAAAAATCCCAGTTCTGGTTGGCGCCCATGGTAGGCGTAGTGGCCGGTGAGGTGATGTCGAAAATGCTAAATGACGATGAAGGCACCGGCATGTCGCTGCTGTTGATAGTGATTTGGGCGAAGGCGGTAGGTACCATCAGTACCCAGGCTGCGAGAGTAAAAAGCTGTTTCATTGTTTGAATTTATGTAGCAAAGGTGCGCCGCCCCCGCTTCACGGGAAATAGTGGTTAACCATCATATTGCCGGGATATGCATCGGCTGGCGCGCTACCTTGTTCTTACAAACACTCAAATAATTGGCATCTTCACCCGCATAAAATGATATCATGAGTAATGCTGTTGCCGCCTGGGGTGCATCTGCTGCCGGAGCGCTATTAAAACCAATGACTATTCAACGCCGCGAGGTGATGCCGTTCGATATTGAAATGGAAATTATGTTTTGCGGTATTTGTCATTCCGATTTGCATGTAGTAAAAAACGATTGGGGCGCCACCCAATATCCGGTAGTGCCCGGTCATGAAATTTTGGGGCGTGTGGTGCGCGTAGGTAGCGAGGTAACGCAGTTTCAGCCCGGCGATTGGGCCGGGGTAGGGTGCATTGTAGATAGCTGTAGAAATTGCGCGTATTGCCAGGAAGGCAATGAGCAGTTTTGCGAGAATGGTTGGACGGTTGTATTTAATGCGGTAGATAAAAAATACGGCGGTATTACCTATGGCGGATTTTCAAAAAAGCTGGTGGTAGATGCGCGTTATGCCGTGCTGATACCCGAGGCATTGCGCCAGGCCGCTGCGGCGCCAATTTTATGTGCGGGCATTACGGTGTATTCGCCGCTCAGGCACTGGCAGGCCGGTGCGGGCAAGAAGGTTGGTATTATGGGTATGGGCGGTTTAGGACACATGGCCATCAAGATGGCGCGCGCCATGGGTGCCGAGGTGACGGTGTTTACCACATCCGCGAAGAAAACGGAAGATGCGTTGCGCCTGGGCGCGCATCATGTAGTGGTAACTACCGATGCGCAGCAGATGAAGACGGTTGCCCGGCAGGATATGTTGCTGGACACCATTTCTGCGCCGCACGAGGTGAATGCCTTTTTGCGATTGTTGAAAGTAGATGGCGCCATGGTATTGGTAGGCCTGCCCAATGAGCCGCTAATGATTAACGGATTTAGCGTGGTAAGCGGAAGGCGCAGTTTTGCCGGATCGAATATTGGCGGCATTGCAGAAACGCAGGAGGCTATTAATTTTTGTGCGCACCATCGGCTGTTGGCCGATGTAGAAATTATTTCGCCCGATGAATTAAATCAGGCATTTGAGCGCCTGGAAAAAGGCGATGTAAAATATCGGTTTGTGATTGACATGCACCGATAATTCAGCACGGGAATATAATTTAAGGAATAATTAAGGTGGCGGCCGCCGCGCCCGCCTGCGTACCTTGGCGGGGTGCGGCGCCGTGTGCTACGCTTGTAGTCCTCGCCGCCTTATGGGCGGCTGCGGGCTACCGCTGCGCCCACTGCCGCGGTGGGAAAATGGCGCAGGGATAGGAAAAGAAAAACACTTACGATATTTCCAACACCATTAACCTCAAATGGCGCTACATGATTCAATATCGTAAGTGTTTCCAGAGCGGTTTTTTAACTACATCCGATCCAACGGACTTTGCACCTGAGCCAGATTTTTATTGGTGATACGCGTGTAGCCCAAAGTGGTTTTAATGTTGTTATGGCCCAGCAGTTTTTGGATGAAGCTAATATCGGTTCCGGCTTCCAACAAGTGAGTAGCATAGCTATGGCGTAAGGCGTGAATGCCCACTGATTTATTGATGCCTGCTTTTTTCAGTGCCGTTATAGGGCACCTCTAAAAACCTGGCTTGAGTGAAATGCGCAGAAAATTTGATGTAAGACGAGGCGCAACGAATGCAGTTACATAAATGATGTAACTAAATGAGGCGCAACGAAGTATTACATCAAATTTTCAAGCCTTCAAGCTATCGCGTCCTTGCCAACCAATAACAACATTTCACCATGCTAGGTTTTTAGAGGTGCCCTGTCGAAAATTTGTTGTGCGCTTCGGGTGCTATAGCGTCCGCCGTATTGTCCTTCGAAAAGATATTTTTCCGGATGATATTCCGTAATATATTGTTGCAACTGAGGGATAATGGAAAGTGGTAGGTTAACATATCGGTCTTTTTTACCTTTTGCCCGTTCAATGAAAACCAATTTGCTGTGAATATCTATATCAGACAATTTAAGGGAAGTAATTTCCGACACGCGGAGGCCCATACCGTAACACAATTTTAGCATGGTGTTATGCTTTAAGTTATTGGTACAAGCAAATAGGCGGACCACATCGGTTTGGTGTATGACTTTGGGCAAGGTTTCCGCCTTTTTAGGGCGCGGTATTTCGAAAAACAATTTCTCGCGGCGCAGCACTTTTTCATAATAAAATTTGATGGCATTAAATCGGCTATGAATAGCGGCTTCACTTAAGTGCAATTGGTTGTGGCAATAAAGAAAATAGCGGCGCAGTTGTTGTTCTGAGCATCGTTCTACGGGGAAGCCGCCCAGCACTAATAAAAATTGGGTGAATTCGTTGCGGTAGGTGCGCAAGGTTGCGGCGCTATAACCACGCAGTTGAAGGTTTTCAATAAATTGTTGAAAGGCTTGGTGGTTAATTGTTTGTATGCGGAGCAGTTCGGGGCGGTTATCCTTAGGAGGCAGTTTAAATCGTTCCCGGTAGGCGTTGGTATCGGGAACATACCACGACTTTTCCATCCGGCAGTATTTCCTGCCGATTAATTGTTTTACACGCTCCACCAGATCGGGGTCGTAAGGCATCCGAATGAAGATGACTTCCCGGTTCTGGTGTTTGCCCGGTTCGAAGGTGATGGTTTTCATGGTAAAAGGCGATTACGAAGAAACTGTTAAATGCGGAATGATAGATGGCTCTTAGTACTTTTTAAGAATTGGATAGACGCAATGCGTCTATCCGGCCATCACAATTTTTAGCGCATTGATTTTCAATATTGTTCTAAAAAATAGATACATTAGCCAGAGGCGCGGAGTTGCGTCTATTTATGAGTTATCAGCAACCCTAAAAACCGACCGTGCAACAATCAACCGACAGACAAAACCCGACAGACAGTGCAAATTTCGGCAAAGCCGTTTGGCTATCCCTTCGCAAAATAAAAAGAGCTGCAAAGCCACCCACAAGCCGACCCGCTTTTGCAGCACATTTTATTTTGCCCAACCGCACCAGTGCAACCCGACAGTTTTGTGCTAAACCGACAAATTTTTTACTTACATTTGCCCCGTGAAAAAAGTTTTGACACTCGTATTTAGTTTTTACTTGTTGGCTTTGGCGGTTATGCCTTGCAGCGACAAGGACGACTGTAAATATCAGAGTGCCGACCAATCTACTTTCGCCACTACCGACCACTCAAACCACGACAGCGACACCGAAAATTGCTCACCTTTTTGTATGTGTGCTTGCTGCGGACAGACTTTCAGCAGTTCGTTTACTTCTTACAGTTTAGCCCTTCACGTTACAGTTTCATTTGACAAATTCCCGATTTACAACGCCTCATTTGTTTCAGAGGTGTATTTGTCTGTTTGGCAACCGCCAAAAATCAGTTAATGAATTTATGATGTTCCGCTTACAGCGGAACAAAACAAAACTACTTACGGTGTTAACGCACCGCAAGTAATCGTGTATTCATTCATTAAACTGATTAAAATAATGTTAGACAAAATAATTGCATTCAGCATAAAAAATAAATTCATCATTGCATTGATGACACTTGCACTCATTGTTTGGGGAGTGTGGAGTGCAACAAAACTGCCTATTGACGCAGTTCCCGACATCACCAACAACCAAGTGCAAATCATAACGGTTTGCCCCACTCTTGCAGGACAAGAGGTTGAACAGTTGGTAACTTACCCCATCGAACAAAGCATTGCCAACCTTCCCGACTTGGAGGAATTGCGAAGCATTTCCCGTTTCGGACTTTCAGTAATTACCGTTGTGTTTGACGACAAAGTGGACATCTACTTTGCCCGACAACTCATAAACGAAAGGCTAAAAGAAGCCGAAAGTAAAATACCAAAAGGTGTTGGCACACCTGAATTAGCACCCGTTAGCACTGGATTGGGAGAAGTGTATCAATACATTATTCACCCAAAAAAGGGAAGCGAAAGCAAATACACAGCTATGGATTTGCGGACAATGCAAGACTGGATTGTTGCCCGACAACTATACGGCACAACGGGCATTGCAGAAGTAAACAGCTTTGGCGGACAACTCAAACAGTATGAAGTTGCTGTAAATCCTGACCGTTTAATTGCAATGGGAATTACCATTCCAGAAATTTTTACCGCCTTAGAAAAAAATAATGAAAATACAGGCGGGGCATACATTGACAAAAAACCAAACGCTTATTTCATTCGTGGAGTTGGTTTGATTAGTTCGTTTGACGACATCAAAAACATTGTTGTAAAAACAAATCCTAACGGCATTCCAATTCTGATAAAAGATGTTGCAGAAGTTCAATTTGGTAGTGCAGTCCGTTACGGTGCTATGACTTACAATGGTGAAGTAGATGCAGTAGGTGGAGTTGTAATGATGCTGAAAGGTGCGAACAGTGCCGATGTGGTAAGCCGAATTAAAGATAAAATGGCAACCATTCAAAAATCATTGCCAAAAGACGTTGTAATAGAACCATACTTAGACAGAACAGATTTAGTAAACCGAGCCATCAGCACAGTAGAGAAAAACTTAATTGAAGGAGCATTAATAGTAATCTTCGTTTTGGTCTTATTCCTTGGAAACCTTCGGGCAGGGCTGATTGTAGCTTCTGCAATTCCATTATCAATGCTGTTTGCATTGGGATTAATGAATGTATTTGGCGTAAGTGCAAACCTGATGAGTTTGGGAGCAATTGACTTTGGTTTAATTGTGGACGGAGCAGTAATTATTGTTGAAGCTACCTTGCACCATTTGGGTTTGAGAAAATCAATCGGTAGACTATCACAGAAGGAAATGGATGAGGAAGTTTTTCAATCTGCTTCTAAAATCAGAAGTAGTGCTGCCTTTGGAGAAATCATTATTCTTATAGTTTACATTCCTATTTTAACCCTAATAGGTATTGAAGGCAAAATGTTCCGTCCGATGGCTCAAACAGTTGGTTTCGCCATTTTTGGAGCACTGATTTTATCGCTTACTTATATTCCAATGATGTGTGCAGCGTTTTTACCCAAAAACATTTCGCACAATCAAACTTTTAGCGATAGAATGATGAATTTCTTTCAACGCATCTACGCACCGCTTTTAGAAAAAGCCATCCGTTTCAAAAAAATAATTGTAGGTGTAACCGTTGCCGTGTTTGTAGTTTCCGTTTTCCTCTTTTCAAAAATGGGTGGTGAGTTTATCCCAACCTTGCAAGAAGGTGATTTTGCTTTTCATTGTATCCTTCCGCAAGGCACATCACTTTCCCAAAGTTTGGAAACTTCTATGCAGGCATCCCGCCTAATCAAAGAATTTGACGAGGTGAAAATGGTAGTTGGAAAAACAGGGGCAGCAGAAGTTCCAACCGACCCTATGCCACCTGAAGCAACAGATATGATGGTAATTCTGAAATCACCTGATGAATGGAAACGTGATATTTCGTATGATGAACTGGCAGAAGAAATTGAGGAAAAACTAAACACTATACCTGGAGTTTTCTTTGAAAAAAACCAACCCATACAAATGCGTTTCAATGAATTGATGACAGGCATACGCCAAGATGTAGCCGTTAAAATTTTCGGTGAAAACATGGACACACTCTTAAGTTATGCCAATAAAGTAAACGAAGTAGTGCAAAGTGTGGATGGTGCAACCGAACCAAGTGTTGAAAGAGTTGCAGGACTTCCGCAAATTGTAATCAAATACAACCGTTCGCAAATTGCAAACTATGGTTTGAACATTGAGGACATCAATCACATTGTTTCTACTTCGTTTGCTGGTGGAAGTGCAGGAGTTGTGTATGAAAACGAACGCAAATTTGAATTGGTAGTTCGCCTTGACAGCACCCACCGAAATAATATTGACGATGTAAGCCATTTGTATATTCCAACTGTCAAAGGGACACAAATTCCACTTTCACAAGTTGCAGAAATAAAAATGGAATTAGGTCCTGCACAAATAAGCCGTGAAGACGGTAAACGTAGAATTGTAGTTGGTTTCAACATTAAAGACAGAGATGTAGAAAGTGTGGTTGTGGATATTCAAAAACAATTGAACGAAAAAGTAAAATTGCCCGAAGGTTATTATTACACTTATGGAGGAACATTTGAAAATCTGCAAGCCGCATCCAAACGCTTGATGATTGCCTTACCCGTTGCGTTAGCACTCATTTTTATGTTGCTCTATTTCACATTCAGTTCTGTAAAACAGGCAACGCTTATTTATACCGCAATTCCAATGTCTGCCATAGGCGGTGTATTCGCTTTGCTCATTCGTGATATGCCCTTCAGCATTTCGGCAGGTATTGGTTTTATAGCCTTGTTTGGTGTAGCTGTCTTAAACGGCATTGTGTTGATTGGAACTTTTAACCAGTTGGAAAAAGACGGAATTACCGACATTATACAACGTATAAAAGAAGGAACTAAAATCCGTTTGCGACCTGTTTTAATGACCGCCACCGTTGCATCACTTGGATTTTTACCAATGGCACTTTCACACGGTGCAGGAGCAGAAGTGCAAAAACCTTTAGCAACGGTTGTGATTGGTGGATTGCTTACCGCAACATTCTTAACACTTTTTGTTTTGCCATTGTTGTATGTGATGTTTTCTAAAATCAGAAAACCAAAAAGTAAAGTTTCAGCAACAGCCATTTTAGTTTTTGCATTGCTTTCATTTAATACGACAAATGCTCAAACGGCAAAAACCATTTCGGCTGATGATGCAATTAGCACCGCATTGAAAAACAATTTGGAAATTCAGTCCCAACAACTCAATGTGCAATCATCCACTACATTAAAAAAATCAGTGTTTGAATTGCCGAAAACAAATGTCAGTTTTCAGTTCGGACAATACAACAGCATCAATCAGGATAAGGCGTTTCAGGTTTCGCAAAGTATTCCGTTCCCAACATATTTCACTGCAAAATCAGGTTTGTATAAAGCCGAGTTACAAAGTAGCCAATTGCAGCAGCAAGTCACAGCAAGCGAAATAAAGGCACAGGTGCAATACTGGTTTTATCAGTTGCAGTATTTACAAACAGCAAAAAAGCAACTGCAATCGTTAGACAGTTTGTATAATGATTTTGTTAGTGCGGCAGCGTTGCGTTACAAAACGGGCGAAACAAATTTGTTGGAGAAAACCACAGCCGAAACAAAACGGGGACAACTTTCAGTTTTGCTCAAACAAAACGAAACCGATGTTGCAATGGCTTACTACTCTTTAAAAACGCTGATGAATACAAGCGAAGATTTTACGATTGTCATTAACGAAAACATTCAACCACTTGTATTAAGCAGTTCGTTTGACACAACGCTTATTGCAAATAACCCATCGCTTAAAGTGTTGTATCAGCAAGCCGTTATTGCTGAACAAAACAAGAAGATAGAAACCGCATCTACACTTCCCGATTTCAATGTGGGTTATTTCAACCAGTCCTTAATCGGTGTGCAAAACATAAACGGAACAGATGTAAATTTTGACGGAAGCAAACGCTTTCAGGGCTTCAATGTTGGTATCAGTATTCCGCTCACTTTTTTCAGCAACGCTTCAAAAATAAAATCACTTGACTACAAACAACAGGCATTGCAAAAAGAAGCCGACAACGGAAAACTCATTTTACAAAACCAGTTGCAAAATGCTTTTCAGCAATACAATCAAAATTTGTCGAAATACAATTACTACAAATCAACCGCTTTGCCCTATGCCGAAATAATTATCAGCACTGCAAAAGTTGGTTTCCGCAGTGGCGACATTGGTTACATTGAATACTTGCAAGCCTTGCAAACCGCCACTGATGTGCAGTTAAGTTATCTGCAATCGGTTAGCCAAATCAATCAATCCATTATCAACATCAATTTCTTAATCAATAAATAAATATTAGATAAATGAAAAATATAATCTTCATAGCAGCCATTGCAATATCAATAGTATTTGCATCCTGCAACAGCAATAAAACCGAAACGCACGGAGAAGAAACCGAGCATCACGATGAACACGAAAACACCAACACGGCTATGCTTACAGCCGAGCAAATGAAATCTATAAAGATTGAATTGGGCAGCATTGAGAAAAAGCAATTAACCGCTTCACTTAAAGCCAACGGAATTTTAAAAGTGCCAAATCAAAATAAAGCAAACGCAACTGCTTCATTGGGCGGAGTTATCAAAACTATTTTAGTGCAAACAGGTAATACCGTTAGCAAAGGACAAACCATTGCCACCATTTCAAACAATTCTTTTATCACCATGCAGGAAGAATTCTTAAATGTTTCATCAAAAGCAGAATTGGCACAATTAGAATTTGCCCGACAAAAAGAATTGCAGCAAGGCAACGCCACGGCATTAAAAAATTTGCAATCATCCGAAGCAGAACTAAAAACCTTGAAAGCACGAAAAGCAAGTTTGAAAAAGCAATTAGAACTAATCGGCATAAATTCCGAAACACTTACATCGGATAACATTCAATCAGCCGTAAGCATCACAAGCCCAATCAGCGGTGCAATCAGCAATGTATTGGTAAACATTGGCAGCTATGTAGATGCCAACAACCCCATTGCAGAAATAGTGGACAACAGCCAACTGCATTTGGATTTGTATGTGTATGAAAAAGATTTGCAAAAACTAAAAGTTGGGCAAACCATACATTTCACTCTCACAAACAATCCGGGCAAAGAATACGATGCAGATGTTTACGCCATCAGCAACACTTTTGAGCAAAACACCAAAGCTATTTCGGTTCACGCAATGGTAAAAGGAAACAAGCAAGGCTTAATTGACGGAATGAGCATTACTGCATTAGTAAGTTTAGAAAATGCCACCGTTGAAGCAGTGCCTACCAAAGCCATTGTAAACCACGAGGGGCAAGACTATATTTTTATTGTTACCGATGCCCACAGCGAAGAAGAACACCACAACGAAACCGAAACTGCCGAACACAAACACGATGAAAGCGGACATCAGCATAGCGAAAAGGAAGAACCCGAACACAAGGAAGAAGGAACAACTTTTGAAAAAATTCCCGTTCGTAAAGGCACTACCGATGTAGGTTACAGCGAAATTACTTTGCTAAAAGAAATCCCTGCAAATAGTAAGGTAGTGGTAAATGGCGCATTTTTCATTTTGGCTAAAATGAATAACAAAGGGGAAGCACATTCTCATTAATTAACTTAAAAAAATCAACAATGAAATTACCATTCAACGATAAAAAATTCCTCTTTCTTCTTTCAGCAATTATAATAGTTGTAGCGTTAGAAGTTTTATCAATCATCGGCATTCAGATACCAATGCCGTATGCACCCTTTGTTTTCGCTGTTTTCATTTTAGGTATTGGCTACAATGTTTTGTGGAAAGGAGGAAAAGCAATATTCAAACTCCAATTCAGCAGCATCAATTTATTAATGACAATTGCAGTTATCGGAGCATTTTATTTAGGCGAATATCCCGAAGCAGCAGTTGTAATAGTGCTGTATGTTTTAGGCGAACGCTTAGAAGATATTGGAATAGAAAATTCAAAATCGGCATTAGATGAATTAGTAAGCAAAGCACCAAAGACCGCTTTTGTAAAATCAGAAAATGCAAATGTGGCTATTGATAAAATTGCAGTTGGCACAATCATTCAAATTAAAGCAGGTGAAATGATACCGCTTGATGGCAAAATTATTTCAGGCGAAACAATGGTTGATGAAGCCGCCATCACAGGTGAACCCATCGCTAAAGACAAACGCACAGGCGACAATTTGTTTGCAGGAACACTTAACAAAAATGGGGTCATTGAAATGGAAACAACAAAACTTTCCGTTGATACAACTTTCTCAAAAATCATTCGCCTAACCTTTGAAGCACAAGGCAACAAAAGCGAAACACAAAAATTTATTCAGCAATTTTCAAAGTATTATACCCCTTCTATTATTGCAATGGCAGTTTTAGTTTTTGTTATTCCAGTATTTGCAATGCAATTAGATTTTAACCATTGGTTACAACAGGCAATTACACTTTTGGTTATCGCTTGTCCGTGTGCATTAGTCATATCTACACCCGTTGCAATCTATGCAGCCATCGGAAACGCTTCGGCAAAAGGAGCATTGGTAAAAGGTGGTAAATATATTGAAGCCCTTGCATCAATCAAAGCAATTGCATTAGATAAAACACGAACTATCACTTTCGGAAATCCAATTGTGTCAGACATTTTCCCGCTGAATGGAACAAGTCGTGAAGAATTATTGGCTTGCACCGCAGGAGCAGAAATTTTCAGCGAACACCCATTGGCACAAGCCATAGTAGATACAAGCAAGAAAGAAGGATTTGAACCTCACAAAACAGAGGGTTTCAAAAGCATTATGGGAAAAGGAGCAACAGCAAAATGTTTGGTGTGTGAAGACGAAACAATTTATGTAGGCAAGTTAGATTTTATCCAAGAAACTCAAATCATAGACAAAGAAGCAGTAAAAATTGTAGAGCAACTTTCATCACAAGGCAAAACAAGCGTGGTAGTAAGTTTCGGAAACGGAGTTGCAGGTGTTATTGGTTTAATGGACGAAATAAAACCCGATAGTGCAGCAGCACTAAAAGAATTGGAAGCACTCAACATAGACCCCGCAATGCTCACAGGCGACAGCGAAAAAGCAGCAAACTATGTAGCACAGCAAGTAGGCATCAAAAAAATATTCGGCAATATGCTACCCGAAAACAAAGCCGAAAAAATCAAAGAACTCTTGCAACAATATGGAAAAGTAGCAATGGTAGGCGATGGTATCAATGATGCACCAGCCCTTGCACAATCTACCGTAGGCATAGCAATGGGAGCAGCAGGTAGCGACACCGCCATAGAAACTGCAAACATTGCATTGATGAACGACAAACTTTCACTCATTCCGTTTCTAATTCGGTTAAGTCAAAAAACTTTACGCAGAATAAAATTCAACACCATCGGAGCAATAGCAGTTAAACTCATTTTCATAACGCTTGCCTTTATTGGTTACAGCAATTTAGTTTTCGCTATTGCAGCAGACGTAGGAGTAACACTTATAGTAATTTTGACGAGTTTGAATTTGATGAAGTTTGAAAATAAAATTGTAAGCGGACAGTGAAACCATTAACCATAAGCCCACGCATTTGCACTCACATTTGCTTTTGCCACCCCACACAAGCCATCACAGCAAAAGCAAAAGAGAGTGCAAGCAACCGCACTCGTTTACCGCAGACCAGTCCGTAAACAACGTGGACAATTCAGTGTATATTCAACAACGACAACACTTCGGACAGACAGAAGGGCAGCTGATAACAGCGGTTTGGCAAAAGTGGCGGTTCAGTGCTTCGTATGACAGTTTTTCGTAAATTTGAAGTGTGTGCTTCGTATGAAAGTTCAGTGGTAAAATCGCCACCTTCGCCAAGCCGCAAACCGTCAGGATGTGAAATAACCCTGTTTAATTCTGCTTTCCACTAAAATTCAATCCTAATTTCCTCCTAAATAAAAAAATAGCGGATTACAGCCGAGTTAAATTTAAGCGGCTAATTCAAGCGCAAAAATAAATTGCGCTGTAAACGGCTTAAAATCGCCCTGTTTTGAAGACAAAATAGCTGCCCTCTTATAATTCGGTTGCCATTTTTTTAGTTTTTTCATTAATTCATCAAACCCGAGGATGTTGATGGTGCGTTTGATGTTATACACGAGGCAAATTAAACTGTGTTCGCCATTTACTTTCTCTCTTCCCTTTAGGTTGGTGTAGTAATAGCCCCACTTTCGTTTGATGGTACCAAAGACGTGTTCATTTAGTTCTTGCCGTTTTCGGTAGGTGGCGTAGTTCTTTCGGTAACGTTTGGCGTTTTCTTCAACCACCCCGGCAAACTCGCTTCTTTCTATCTCTCTGCCGCCCTTGGCCCGGCCGGTACAGAGGTGTTTGGCTGGGCAATCTTTACAATCGGGTGTTCGATACTTCTTAAACCGGTAAGGCGTATAATCGCGGGCCTTTACGTGCCAGGTGCCTTGAGTGCGTAAAATACTTCCTTGGGGACACCGGTAGGTATCGGTGCGTTTGTTGTATTTAAACTGGGTAATGAGGTACGCTGGGGTTGTGCCATGGTCGTTGCTGTTCACTAACTCCTGCTGCGCGCAGATGGTGGTGATACCTGCATCCTTACACTGCTGCAATTGCCGGGCATTGTGGTAGCCCTTATCACTGGTCACCAACAGATCTTCTTCAGATAGGTTGATTTTAGCCTCCAGTGCGATATCGTAAAGGGCATTGCGGTCGTTGCGATTGATGGTGTGGGTAGCCACAATCAATTTGTGTTTTTCATCAACAGCGGCCTGCATATTATAGCACACCTCAACTACCTGCCCCTGTACCAGCAAGGCTCGCGCATCGGCATCGGTGGTGCTGATTTGGGGTTCACCGCTTTGTTCTAATTGTTCGGCCAGCGCCTCATAACGGATTTTATTTTCTGCCAGTCGTTTGAGTTTGGCGTGGATGTCATTCACGGACACTTCACCTTTGTCGTTTTCATCTAAGGCAGCCAGGTATTCATTGGTCTTTTCTTCGATATACAGTAAATGCCGTTCAATCTTTTTAGGGTTGTAGTTGTTTTTCTTGCTGTTATGGGCACGCACCTTGGTGCCATCCACGGCTACATGCTTACCAGAAACGAGATCGGCTTCCTTTAGAAACAGAACGAACAACTTAAACGTGTTGCGCAAGGCGCGGCTATTGAGTTTTCGAAAATCAGCAATAGAGTGATAGTTAGGAAAGAGGTATCCGGTGAGCCATTGCAGCTCCAGATTACGAAAGCATTCGCGGTCAAGCTTGCGACTACTGCGAATACCGTTAAGGTAACCGTACAAATAAATCTTAAGGAATAATTTGGGATGAAAAGGCGGACGGCCTTCCTCTTTCAAAACCACCTCCTGATACCCCAATTGTGATAAATCCAATTTCTCTACAAAGGCATCAATAAACCGCACCGGATTATCAGCCTCTATCTGATCTTCCAGACTGGAAACGGTCATTTGCAGCCGGTTACTTCCCTGAACATAATTCATAACATCATGTAGGCAGAAACCGTGCCTTTATGCCTATTATGGAAAACTATTTTTTTGAGGTAGATTCACAGTCTGCCGTTGCAAGCAATTTCCACGACTCGGGCAGACCGAGTTGCAAAACTTGGATAACGTGACGAATTTTTGTGAAAATCGATGACTTTTTCAAAAAATATAAGTCATTGATTTTCAACAGTACAAAGTGTATGTTATTCAGAATTTTACAAAACACCACTTGTTTGACAGAACTCAATAAATATTTCAAACTAAAATAAAACAGGTAAGCTGAAAACTGACTTAGAGTAAGCAAAAAAAATATTTAAATATGAGAAAAGTATTTTTAGTATTAACTATTGTTACAACAATTATTTCGTGTAAAAAAGACGAAAAGACAACTACAAATCCTACAACAAAAACTAAGACATAGTATTTAACACAAAAATCTTGGAGAGATTCTATTGTTCTTTCAAGACCTGACACAAATCAAGCTTGGACAACCGTATATTATCCAACTTGTAGACTTGATGATATAACTATTTTTAAAACAGACTTATCGTGGAGTTATGAAAATGGTGCGACAAAATGCAATGCAACTGACCCTCAAATATGGGAAACAGGAACGTGGGCTTTTACAACCAACGAAACACACTTAAATTACGTTAGAAATGTTGGTGGAGTAACACAAACTTTAGACTGGAAAATTGAACAATTAGACGATAATATTTTTGTTTACTCATACTTTTATTATCCATCACCAAATTACTATAAAATAACAATGGTTCATTAATTGTGCAGACAAAAACTGCTTGCAACAAAAGGTTTGGCAATATTGGGGCTTGACCGAACTCGCCATCAACATTTATAATGCTATTTTCCTTTCGTCACGGGCTCGACATAACTCGCCTCAACATTTGTAATCACATTCAACAACAGTAACTATATTTGGCTTCAGTTCAGGCGTGACGAAACGCAGCAGCCCCAACATTCGCCAAGCCTTGAACGTTACCTGCAAGCGTAACGACTGACCGTGCTAACACAACCGACCGAAAAAATGTTTACCTTTGCGGACAGAAAATAAATGACAAAACAGATTTACATATTACTGATAGCAACGCTTGGTTTCTTTTTGACACCAACGCTTTCTTATGCTTGTGGTAAATCTCATACAATGACAGAAAAATCTTGTTGCGACAAAAAATCTTCACAGACAGAGAAAAAAGACTGTTGCAAAAATCATTCTGACAACGAAAAAGACAATGACGGTTGCGGTGGCAAATGTGGACACTCATCTTGCCATTGCCCGACTGTTTGTTTTGGTTGCACACTTCCTTTTACATCAGAACCCAAATACAATGTATTAGTTGTTTCCAAAAAACAATTTTTTCCTTATTCAGACCCTTACATTTCTTCGGGTTTTCATTCCATTTGGCTACCGCCTAAAATAGGATGATTTCTTTCCTTGACAGCCATAAGTCTGTCCTGTTGAAAGCAACATTTTTGCTTTCAGCCAAATTTTATTTTCAAAAACATAAATTTTCAAAAGAATGAAATCAATAGTTTTATTGGTAGCGATGTGCATATCGCTATCGCTCACAGCGTGCAATGCACAAATCAAAAATGCAAAAACAACTTCCGTAAAAATTTACGGCAACTGCGAAATGTGCGAAAGCAAAATTGAAAAAGCAGGGAACGTAAAAAAAGTAGCCAAAGTAGATTGGAACAAAGACACAAAAATGGCTTCAATCACATACGACAGCACAAAAACCAATCAGGACGAAATACTGAAACGTATTGCGTTGGCAGGTTACGACAGCGACCAATTTCTTGCACCCGACAATGCTTATTCGGCATTGCCACAATGTTGCCAATATGAGAGAGTGAACAAAACCGTTGCAACAAAAGAAACACCGAAAGTTGAAACGGAAAATCACGAACACCATACGGACACGGTTCAAGAAAGCCAGCAAGTAAACCAACTGAAAGCAGTTTTTGACAACTACTTTGCCTTAAAAGAAGCATTGGTAAAATCGGACGGAAACACCGCTTCTGCAAAAGCCAAAGATTTGGTTAATGCAATTTCTTCTGTAAAAATGGAAACATTGACAACCGAAGAACACACCGCTTTTATGAAAGTGATGAAAGACCTTTCGTTTGACGCAGAGCATATTTCCGAAACAAAAGATGTTTCACATCAGCGAGACCATTTTACAACGCTTTCCGACAATGTTTACAAACTGATAAAAGTTTCAAAACAGGAAACACCTGTTTATTATCAGCATTGCCCAATGTATAATGACGGCAAAGGTGCAAATTGGTTGAGCAAAGAAAGTGCAATCAAAAATCCGTATTACGGTTCGCAAATGCTCACTTGCGGTAAAACAACAGAAACGATTAAATAACAGAAAAGGCGTAGCCCTGCGGGCTACGCCTTTTTATATATCAACAAAATGAAATTCTTAAAATGGATATACAAAACCTTTTTCAAAAAACGCTGTTGTCGTTAGTGTTTTTGTTGTTGGCAACAACTTCGTTGTTTGCCCAAAAAGTAGTTCGTTATGATTTGTATGTAAAAGACACGATTGTAAATTTTGCAGGAAAAGAAAAACGAGCTATTGCAGTAAACGGACAAATACCAATGCCTACGCTAACTTTTACAGAGGGCGACACGGCAGAAATTTATGTGCATAATGAACTGAACGAAAACACGGCTTTGCATTGGCACGGCTTGTTTTTGCCCAACAAAGAAGATGGTGTGCCGTATTTAACGCAAATGCCCATAAAACCGCATACAACACATTTGTATCGTTTCCCGATTATTCAACACGGAACACATTGGTATCACAGCCATTTTGGGTTACAGGAACAAATCGGTATGTATGGTTCAATGATTTTAAAAAAGCGTGATGACGATACTACATTCAGAAAAGGCATTGATGATTTGCCAACAATTCCTATTGTGCTAAGTGAGTGGACAAACCTAAAACCCGAAAATGTTCACAGAATGTTGCACAATGCTAACGATTGGTTTGCGATAAAAAAAGGAACAACGCAAAGTTATGCCGAAGCAGCAAAGCAAGGTTATTTAGGTGTGAAACTAAAAAATGAATGGAAGCGAATGTTAGCAATGGACGTAAGCGATGTCTATTACGATAGGTTTTTAATCAATGGAAATTCCGAAACACAACTTTCGCAATTCAAAGCAGGCGATAAAGTGCGTTTGCAAATTTCCAATGGCGGTGCTTCCACTTATTTTTGGCTCACTTATGCAGGCGGAAAAATTACGGTTGTAGCCAATGACGGCAACGATGTAGAACCTGTTGAAGTGGACAGGTTGATTATTGCCGTTTCCGAAACTTACGACATCATTGTAACTATTCCCAAAGAAAATACTTCGTATGAGTTTTTGGCAACATCGGAAGACCGCATAAAATCGGCTTCGCTTTATATCGGGAGTGGTATTAAACAACTAACCACACCATTGCCAAAACTCAAATACTTTGAAGGAATGAAAATGATGAACGGAATGATGAAAATGAACGGCAATTTGGACGATATGGGAATGAATATGAGTTTGAACCAAATGGATATGAATGTAGTGATGTATCCCGAAATTACAGGCGAACAAAAGAAAAAAGGAAAAGCCGAAAAAATGAAAATGACAGAAGATAATTACAATTCAAACAAACTGTCAAACATTGTTACGCTCAATTATGCAATGCTCAAATCGCCTGTAAATACAAGTCTTTCAGACACCGCACACATAAAAGAGTTGAAATTTATACTTACAGGAAATATGAACCGCTATGTATGGAGTTTAGATAACAAAGTGGTTTCAGAAGCCGACAAAATTCTAATCAAAAAAGGCGAAACAGTCCGTATGGTTTTATACAACAACTCAATGATGCGACACCCAATGCACCTGCACGGACACGATTTCAGAGTATTAAACGGACAAGGCGAATATGCACCGCTTAAAAACATTATAGACATTATGCCAATGGAAACCGACACATTGGAATTTGCCGCTAATGCAGAGGGCGATTGGTTTTTTCATTGCCACATTCTGTATCATATGATGAGTGGAATGGGCAGGGTTTTCAGTTATGAAAATCAAGAAAAAAATCCGCTTATTCCCAATCCGAAATTAGCACAAAGAAAGTTGTTTGCAGACGACAGAAAATTTCATTTTATGATTGAAAATGATTTTGCAACTAACGGCAATGACGGAGAAATGATGTTGCAAAATACACGTTGGAGTATCGGCACAGAATGGCGTTTGGGTTACAACAATATGCACGGTTACGAAACTGAAACACACATTGGGCGGTATGTTGGAAAAATGCAATGGTTTATGCCTTTTATTGGTTTTGATTGGCGTTACAGAAAAATGGGAATTGACGAACAGGAAAAAAATATCTTCGGACAAACCAATAAAAAAGACAACCGAACAGCAGTAAGTTTAGGATTTAACTACACATTGCCTATGCTTATTGTGTTTCAGGCGGAAGTTTTTCACGATGGAATTGTAAGACTACAACTAATGCGTGAGGATATTCCAATTACGAAAAGACTAAGAGCGGGATTTATGGTAAACACCGACAAAGAATATATGCTTGAATTGGGTTACATCGTAAATCGCTTTATGCGTGTGCGGACACATTACGACAGCGATATGGGTTTTGGTGCAGGACTGACAATAAATTACTAAAAACGGACAGACAAAAACGCCAGCAGGTAACAAGGGTTTGGCGTCAGGCGGGCTGATGTGCTTCGTATGAAAATTTGTGCTAAATTTGGCATTGGTTCTTCGCATCAACGTTTGTGCTAAAAATCCCGCCCGAACGCCAAGCCCCGAACCGTCAGGATGTGAAATAACCCTGTTTAATTCTGCTTTCGACTTAAATTCACTCCTAATTTCCTCCTAAATTAAAAAATAGCCGATTACAGCCGCGCTAAATTTAGGCTGCTAATTTAAGCTCAAAAAATAAATACGCTGTAATGGGCTTAAAATCGCCCTGTTTTGAAGACAAAACAGCTATCCTCTTATAATTCGGTTGCCAATTTTTTAGTTTTTTCATTAATTCATCAAACCCGAGGATGTTGATGGTGCGTTTGATGTTATACACGAGGCAAATTAAACTGTGTTCGCCATTTACTTTCTCTCTTCCCTTTAGGTTGGTGTAGTAATAGCCCCACTTTCGTTTAATGGAACCAAAGACGTGTTCATTTAGTTCTTGCCGTTTTCGGTAGGTGGCGTAGTTCTTTTGGTAACGTTTGGCGTTTTCTTCAACCACCCCGGCAAACTCGCTTCTTTCTATCTCTCTGCCGCCCTTGGCCCGGCCGGTACAGAGGTGTTTGGCTGGGCAATCTTTACAATCGGGTGTTCGATACTTCCTAAACCGGTAAGGCGTATAATCGCGGGCCTTTACGTGCCAGGTGCCTTGTGTGCGTAAAATACTTCCTTGCGGACACCGGTAGGTATCGGTGCGTTTGTTGTATTTAAACTGGGTAATGAGGTACGCTGGGGTTGTGCCATGGTCGTTGCTGTTCACTAACTCCTGCTGCGCGCAGATGGTGGTGATACCGCTATCCTTGCACTGCTGTAATTGCCGGGCATTGTGGTAGCCTTTATCACTGGTCACCAACAGCTCTTCTTCAGATAAGTTGGTTTTAGCCTCCAGTGCGATATCGTAAAGGGCATTGCGGTCGTTGCGATTGATGGTGTGGGTAGCCACAATCAGTTTGTGTTTTTCATCAACAGCAGCCTGCATATTATAACAGACTTCTACCACCTGTCCTTGAACCAGCAAGGCGCGCGCATCGGCATCGGTGGTGCTGATTTGGGGTTCACCGCTTTGTTCTAATTGGTCGGCCAGCGCCTCATAACGGATTTTATTTTCTGCCAGTCGTTTGAGTTTGGCTTGGATGTCGTTCAGAGCTACTTCACCTTTATCGTTTTGATCTAAGGCAGCTAGGTATTCATTGGTCTTTTCTTCGATATACAGTAAATGTCGTTCAATCTTTTTAGGGTTGTAGTTGTTTTTCTTGCTGTTATGGGCACGCACCTTGGTGCCATCCACAGCTACATGCTTGCCAGATACCAACTCGGCCTCCCTGAGAAACAGGACAAACAACTTAAACGTGTTGCGCAGGGCGCGGCTATTCACTTTCCGAAAGTCGGCGATGGTGTGGTAGTTAGGAAAGAGGTATCCGGTCAGCCATTGCAGTTCCAGATTACGAAAGCACTCGCGGTCAAGCTTGCGACTACTGCGAATACCGTTAAGGTAACCGTACAAATAAATCTTAAGGAATAATTTGGGATGAAAAGGCGGACGGCCTTCCTCTTTCAAAACCACCTCCTGATACCCCAATTGTGATAAATCCAATTTCTCCACAAAGGCATCAATAAACCGCACCGGATTATCAGCCTCTATCTGATCTTCCAGACTGGAAACGGTCATTTGCAGCCGGTTACTTCCCTGAACGTAATTCATGCCGACAATCAGCAGAAATCATGCCTTAAGCCGTATTATGGAAAACTATTTTTTTGAGGTAGATTCACAGTCTGACGTTAGCACCAACCTTAATGAAAGTAACATTCAAACAAATTAAAAGCGACAAAGATATTTCTGAAAAGGAGGGTTTCGGGACGATGGTAATTTCATCTTTCATTATTGTTGGACTTGGAGTTTTTGTGATTAAGAACTTTAATGTAAATCCATTAATAATTGGACTCACAATGCTTGCTTTAGCCTGGATAGGTAGACCATTGACAAGAAAATTATTTGGGGACTTTGCAAAAAGTAGTGACATAATTGGCGACCTGATATTTGAAACAAATTCAATTACTTCGACAAAAGTAAACTCAATTGAAGTGATAAATTGTGTTGACCTAAGTTCAATTAATTTAAAGTACAATTATATACAAGGACAACAATTTGCCTATAAAGACATTATTCATAACGGACTTGCTTTATTGACATTTCAAACAAAATCTAATCAGACATTACAATTTAAATTTTTAATTGAGACTAATGAACAGCTGAAGGCGTTAAAACCAATATGGAAAGAATATTATAAACAACAAATTAAGATTAGAGAAAGTATGGGTAAGTATGACGTAAAAACGATACTTTTTGAAAAGGACAATTTATCATTTGAAAAAATGAAGGAATTAAAAAGAGAATTGAATTTGGAGAACATTAATTGAAATGGCTGGTGCTAACAGCTCCTTCCTCGCGCGGGTCTGTGAACTCTGTGAACTCCCGCGGGTTTTACGATTCCGCCCTCAGGCGGAATCCGCCTGAGGCGGAAGTGAACCCGTGGGAACTAAGTAGATGCGGTTTATAACCGCATCCTGCGCTATATATTTCCCGTAGACTCAACTCAAGGCTGCTCCTGCCAATAGTGTACTTACAGATAATCAAGCAGTGCTGATCCTTGTGTACATCCAATTTCCCCATCAAAGGCATCAATAACTCACCGGATATACAGCATCAATCTATTCTTCCAGACTAGAAACCGTCATTTGCAGCCGTGCTCCCCTGAGCGTAATTCCTAACATCAAAGTGGCACGAATCAGGCCTTATGCCTTATTATCGAAAACTATTTTTTTGAGGTAAATCCGTAATGTTTCACAGCACCTCACACTACACAGGCTAACTCATGAGCTGACTTAATACTGGCTTGGTGTGCGGAGTTTACTTTCATTATTCGCCGCATATTTGCGGAGAATAACATTTATATACTCCTCCTCGCGCAGGTCTGTGAACTCTCTCGGGTTTTACGGTTCCTCCGCCATGGCGGAGGAATCCGCCTGTTGCGGAAGTTAACCCGTGGGAACCAGGTAGATGCGGTTGGTAACCGCTTCCGGGGCTATTGTTAACACCCAATGGCATGCTAACTGCGCCCGGTGCAAATCGAAAAATACACTATCTTCCACCTACATTAACTGCACCCCACCTAAAGAAAAAATCTGAAACCATTGAAAAGAATCTAAACCATTTTGAAAAAATGGTCCAACTTATTGGGGGTTGAGATACATCCAACTTGCGAAATGTACAGAATGTAAACGTCATGGAGCCAATACCTTTTTTCTACGAAAGCATCAACCGAAATGCAATAGTGGTTAAGCCAAAGAAGCCATTCTTCGACTGGCTTAATAATTTGGATCCTGAAGATCCGATAAATGGAAAGGAGGAAGCTAATATTTACCTAATCAAAGAAAAGGACAGCAATGAAGCCATTGAAAGATGGTTAAGCAGAAATTTTGACCAGCTTTTTCAAAACGAACTGAATGATTGGTACACCGATGAAAACTGCTGGCCACCTAAGAGAACGTACAAACTATTTAAAGAGTGGTTTGATTTTGAAATACATTCAATGGTTTTAGACCTTGAAGAAACGGAAATAACAAAGGACTGAACCCTCACGCGCGGTTCTGTGAAATCCCGCGGGTTTGACGGCTCCGCCCTCAGGCGGAATTGTGGTTTCACTAGTTTCTTCACGGCGTTACTGCCGCTGTGAAGTATGAGACTCATGCTGGTGGACATTGTGAAACACGTACGATGTTGCGTTAAAGCTACGTCAGGAGTGAAAGAAATGGTAATAATTTATTAGCTTCACCTAGTGGGGAAAAGCAACGAAATCGGTTTAGATTTTGAGATTGACAAACTGACGAATTCAATTGAAAATGTTGTCACGGGAGATAGCTTCGCCACAGCGGTTTCTCTTGCAAGTATTGCCGATTTGAAAGGGGTAAGAAAAAAAGACAGTTGGCAGTTTAACTGGATGCATGAATACAAACAGCCAGAGCGGGATATTTATAAACTGACTATTGTAAACAATCTGAACATCATACAAGGTTTAATTAGCCTGGAGGTAAAAAGTGATCATGTTTATATGCACCTGGTGGAGAGTGCGCCTTTTAACAAGGGAAAGAACAAGGTTTATGCCGGGGTGCCCGGTAATCTTGTTGCTTTTGCTTGTAAATTATCCTTCCAAAGGGGACATGCAGGAAATGTTTCTTTTCAATCTAAATCACAATTAGTTCAACACTATATCGATAGTCTTGACGCAAAACATATTGGCGGTAGATTGATGATTATAGACACGGTCGCCGCATTAAAACTCATCAATAAATACTTCTCTTTATGAAAAACAAGGCGACTGAACTTAATGTAGATTTCATAGGTGGATTCGGGCCTTTAACAAGGGAAGAGGAAAACACAGTTAGTGCATATATTCGTGAACATAAAAGGAAAATTAAAGCCAAGGAATTACGGCATAGCACGGCGTCTAAGAAGCGTAAATCTAAACCAGTAGCCTAATCAAGGCTCCTGCTATGAACAGAACGCCATCACTCCAATTTCACGAGGTGGTATAAACTTCCTCGGGTTTCACGGTTCCTCCGCCATGGCGGAAGTGAATCCTTGGGAACTTGATAGATGCGGTTGGTAACCGCATCCTGCGCGCTTTTCCTCGGTAGCTTGCTATCACTAAGCGCGCGCTGGCCTACTTGCCACGAGCGCGAGGGGGCGCAGCGAAAATCCTTTTTTGGAGCAGCATCAGGAAAGACTTACGATGTTGGAACGGTAGGAGTTGTGGGCTCACGCGTGTTGGAAACATCGTAAGTCAATTGCTGCTGCTACAAAAAATATTGAAGCGGAGCACCCGGCCGCGAGCCCTCGCCATGTGGCCTTTAGCGCTTAGCGAGCGGCGCGCCATAAAAATTCTAATTCTTATCGCGTATGATTAATGCGCTTCATGGCATTAGCGCCATTTGCTACCCAAAGGTTGCGTTGTTATCAATTGGCTGAATCCAAATGCTATTGATCACTTTACTTTGGAAAGCGACCGAACAACCTCTTATTTTGATAATTGTAAACCACATCTTTGAATTATTTTAACGCCAGTTGTGGCGAACTCCATTTGAAAGAAAATGACAGAACTTGTAGCACTCTCAACCAAATCAATTCAGTTAAACAGAAATGAGTTTCTGAAAATGGAAGGCAGTGTGGATACTAATTTATACTTTATTGAGCGGGGAACCTTGAAACTGTTTGTGATGGACAACAGCGAGGAACAAATTATTCGGTTTGGATACACGCACAACCTGGTGGCTGCGTTAGATTCTTTTTTGACGCACCAGCCATCTAAATTACTGATACAAGCTATCAAGAAAACGGATGTTCGGGTGATTCGTAAAGCTCAACTGGATGGTTTTATACAGATTGAAGCGAATCGCGCATTGTGGGCGAAGCTATTGGAGGATTTGGTTGTTCAACAAATAGAGAGAGAAATTGATATTTTGACGAGTTCTCCCAAAGCGCGCTACCTGCGCGTTTTGCAACGGAGTCCGCAGTTGTTTCAGGAAATACCTTTGCGATATATTGCCAACTACTTGCGAATGAGCGCAGAAACTTTGTCAAGATTGCGAAAGTCTTGATATCAATCAAGAATTTTTAGTGCTGCGTGCGCCATTTTTGCTGAAAAATATATGCATTCAGAGACGCTTATACAAACGCTTATAGATCAAACCTCGCAAATCATCAAACAAGCGGAACAGTTGAAAAACCTTGATGTACCGACATTACGCTGGAAGGCAAGTCCCGAATCGTGGAGTATTTTAGAATGCATGGAACACCTGAATTTGTACGGGAACTTTTATGTGCCGCAGATTGAATGTAAAGTGAGCCAATCAAACACAAGGCCTGAAACTGAATTCAGTAGTGGATGGTTAGGAAGTTACTTTGCGAAGAGCATGTTGCCAAAAGAGCGATTAAACAAAATGAAAACGTTTCAAGACAAAAATCCTTTGCATGCGAACCTTGACAAGGATGTAATTGACCGGTTCATTGCACAACAGCGCAAACTCCTGGAATTGTTGAATGCCTCGAGTAGAGTGAGTTTGAATAAAGTGAAAATCAGCACCTCTATTTCAACCTTACTTAAAATGAACCTGGGCGATACATTTCAATTTTATATCAATCATATTATCCGACATTTTGCTCAGATTGAGCGAATCAGGAAGGAAATGAAATCGGCGTGAATACAAGTGCGCTTCATACCATCAATTTTGTGCAGATTCCAGAGAAATGAATAGTATACTTGTTGCTATTCAAGGCAAGTACACTTTATTAGTGCTGCTATCAAATTGGATAATTTATCAATGAACATAGGCATATTTACGTACGGAACCAGGGGCGATTTGCAACCCTATGTTGCATTGGCGCTTGGGCTAATGAGTAGAGGTCATCAGGTAACCCTTTCGGCAACAGGAGACTTTAAGGACTTTGTGGAAGGTTTTGGTGTGTCATTTCAACCCCTTTGGGGAAATGCAGAGCAAATGATGAACGCTTCGGAAGGGCAAAGGATACTGAAGACGGAGAATGCCATCAAGTTAATGAAGTACTATTTCGAGGTGCTACACAACAATAGAGGGCCTTTGCGAAAGAGCTACTATGAGGCTATTTCGAAAGTTGATTTCATTATTGCCAATTCTATGACACTGCCCATTGTAAGTGCTATTGCAGAAAGGCAACAGAAGAAACTGGCGCTTACTTATTTCATGCCTCCGGTTGTTCCTACAGCGGAGTTTCCATTGGGTGATTTCGATTTTTTCAATTCCCCCTGGTACAACAAACTCACCTATAAAGTTGCGCAAGCATTGTTTTGGAAATTTATTAAGGATGACACCAACGAGTATCGAAAAGAACTTGGCTTGGAGCCGCTCAACGAGAATTTGATAACCTACCTCGACAAGCAGCGCGTTTTGGATTTGTATTGTTTAAGTCAGTCTCTAATTCCACAGCCGAAAGATTGGGAGCGCCATCATAAGATTACCGGGTTTATCAATATTCCAAAGCAGCAAAGAGAAAACCACTACTTAGATCAAACAACCAATGAACTTGCGACGTGGTTAAGAAATGGCGACAAGCCAGTTTACATTGGCTTTGGAAGTAATGGTGTGGGGAATACTGAAAGGTTTTCTGCTATACTCAATGAGATTCTGACGAAAACGAAGCATCGAATTTTGTTTTGTACGGGATGGTCGCAATTCGACAACCTGCCGAAGCACGACAATTTGTTTGTGACGAAGTATGTGAATCATGAAACGATATTGGAGCAATGCAAAGTTGGAGTTTTTCATGGCGGGGCGGGAACTTTGGCAACCATGTTAAGGCACCAACTGCCCGTAGTCGTTGTTTCTTTTTACACTGATCAACCAACCTGGGGTAAGATCGTTGAAAAGAAGAAGTTAGGCGTACACCTGCCTGTTAAGCGAATGACCGCACAGAAGCTGATGGCTGCGATAGCGTTGGCCCAAACAGATGAAGTAAGGCGCCATGTTGAAGTGGTAGGAAAGGCAATTAGAGAAGAGAATGGACTCGATAAAGCCATTGGGGAAATTGAAAGCTACTTTAACCAATAACCATCAAAGGTGAAATACTACCTTTGGCAGGAAGGTGTTTTTGTATACCAACCTATAGGGATAGATGAACAGTTTGTTCTCGAGAGAAGGATGGAACGCCCCATGAAATGGAAGATAATTTTGATCAGCACAAAGCAAAAATCGGCGATATGTTAAGAGTTTCCATGGCGGTAGTGTTTCTAGTAGTAACCCATTTGGCTAAGGGGCAGCAGGCGGATGCTCGTTTAAAAGGATTAGATTCAGAAATAGAAAATCTGCTTAAGGCTTACAATGCTGTTGGACTCTCTGTAGCCATTGTTGAAAATGATAAAACTGTTTATTCGAAAGGTTTTGGATATAGAAATTTAAGCGCGAAACTTCCTGTTACTGAGAACACCATCTTTCCAATAGGTTCCATTACAAAATCATTTACTGCGGCTTTGTTGGGAATGATGGAAAGTGAAAAGGCCCTCTCGTTAAAAGATAAACCTTCCTTGTACTTACCGAAGCTGCAATTCTATAATGACCATATGAACGAGCTGATTTCAATTGATGATTTGCTCAGTCATAAAAGCGGAATCGGTAATATAGATGCCACTTATATCTTTTTTCCTGCTGAAAGCAGAGCGCAGTTAATGCCCCGGTTAAGATATTTAAAGCCGAATGGGCCAGTTAAAGATAGTTGGATTTACAGCAACTTTAATTACGTGATGGCTGGTACTATTGTGGAGGCCGTGACTCAGAAAAGCTGGGAAAGGAATATTCAAGACAGAATATTTACGCCATTGCACATGAATAGCTCCAGTACGTCAATTAGCGAAATGGTGAAGACGGCCGATTATGCCATAGGATACGGGAATACTAATCATCAAGTGCAGGAAGTGCTATATGCAGCACTTAACAACGATAAGCCAGGCGGTGCTATTAACAGTACTTGTATGGATATGGCCAATTGGATGAAGACATGGTTAGCAGATGGCACATTTCAAGCGAAGGAAGTTTTATCAAAAGATTTTGTGAGACATGCAACCAGCATGCATGCCATAGACAATGGCATGCCACCTGAATCAAGCGACCCCAACGTGTACTTGTTCGGATATGGTTACGGTTGGAAGGTAAATTCCAGTTACGGGCATTACAAAGTGCATCATGGCGGTAATGTTTCGGGGTTTAGTTCGCAATTGGTGATGTTCCCAACGGAACATCTTGGGATAGTTGTTTTAACCAATCAACACAATTCCGTATTGCCTTATGTTGTAGCTGACCTCATTGAAAAGAGAATGCTGAAAATGCCACGTACTGCATGGAACAAATACCCGGTACAGGTGAGCGATATTTATACTGTTAGTAAAAGCATAAAGGACATTAACCGGGAACGGCAACCAACGCATATTTTATCTGATTATTGTGGCACTTTTTCGCATCCGGGCTTTGGTTCTTTCAAAGTTATAAACGAAAACAAGCTGTTGTTTGCTGTTTTTCCGAATATGAAATTTAGGTTAGAACATCAGCAATTTGATGCTTTTGTGTTGAAACCTATCCAGGATATTCCCCAAATTATGAATCCGGAGTTTTACTTCAACTTTACGCTTGACAATGCAGGTAATGTGGCGGGTGTACAAGTAGATTTTCAAGACGAGCCAGTGACGTTTTTAAAACGAGAAGAATAGTAATAGGCTATCGTTTGTTTTCAAGAAGAGAAGGAGGGCGCTTCATGTAATTACATAATGGCCAATGAAAGCCACGTCGGATTACATGCAATAAGTATAATTACATATTTGATTTGGATAGCTTGTTTATGAAAGGTATTTTGGTGGTGACACTGGCGGCTGGTTCGCTCTTTTTTTTCAGGAAAGATCTAAACTATTTGTATTACCGGTTGTTTGTACAAAAAGAAAGGATGGAGAGCGCTTATATTGTTCAGTACGTAGGCTTCAAAACGGCCCTTGATGAAAAAGATTTTATTGCTCGGTGGACGCCATTTGCCGCTAGTTTTAAAGCGGCTGGAATTAATCGCATTGATTTGTACCAGGTTGATCAAGGCAATCAACTGAACTTCATTTCCCGAAACATTTGGCCGGCTAGCACTTACTTTCGAAACTTTCCTTCTGGGGTAGCAGGTGCGGGCTCTGGTGGCGGTATTGCGGTACGGCAATTGGGCGGCTATTGGATTGTAGAGAACGAGCTCCGTAACCCGCAGCGCATGCAACTGATTTTTGCTAACCACAATTTGGCAACAAACCTTACTTCCAGAAATCGCTGTACGGAACAGGTGCCCTTTAAATATCAATTGGAAGGCGAGAATGCACTGCCTAATTCGTTATCCGATGAGTTGGAGCAGTTCCATTGCGTGTATTTTAAAACGATGTAAACGATGATTAAACAATGGATGCCTGGTGTTATAGTCGCCCTTTTATTATCGGGCTGTAACGCCTATGAACCTAAAAGCAATGATGCGGCACACAACACCTTGAAGCCGGTAGAGGTGGTGAAGCTACATCTGAGAGCGGTTGAAAACGGCGATTGGGAAACGGCCAATAGTTATCTGGCTGATGATTACCGGATGAAGATGGAAGGTATGCCCTTTTTTGTGCGCATTGGTAAGCCTGATGCGCTGGCCATGCATATAGCGCGGAAGCAGGCCTTTCCCGATTTCAAATTTAATGAACAGGTGGAGATGGAGAAAGACAATGAAGTTAAGTTGGCGATTTACTTAACGGGAACGCACACGGGCATATTGGATTATCCGAAAAATGTAGGCGTGCCAAAAACTCCGGCTACAGGAAAATCGATACACCTGCCATCAGAATATTTTACGTATGCCGTGGAAAACAATAAAATTGTTTATACCTATGGCATGATTCCCGAGGGTCACGGCCCCAAGGCGCTGATGGAGCAGTTGGGGATTCAAGCAAACTGAAAACGATGGCAACATTTCTGCAAAAATTGATATTGACCGATGGCTTTTTGTTTTTAATCATCGGCATGGTAGTGCTCATTATACCTAGTCCGCAACCGGGTTTATCAAAAAAGGTAAATGAGGAAGATTTATTGCCCTTTTCTCAAACCCGTCGGCTTCTGGCGTCGATGTTTATTGCCAGTGCCTTGTTGTTGATTGTTATTGGGCGGAGTAATACGGATATGGATACACTGCGACATATTGGCTGGATGCGCGTTGTTTCTTTTTTGCTGGTGATTGCGCTGAATGCGAATCAATATCTGAGTAAACGATGGAAGCCCGCTCCTTTATTAGTCTTAATGACCATCTTTACGCTGATGAGTGCGACTTATTTGTATGGTATCTGGCGATAAGCGCCTCCGCGCTGTTTTTGAAAAAAAATAAAGGCGCTGTTCCCTGTGTTTTAAACACTAAATTCTTGTCCCCACTGGTACAGCGAGTTGATACTCGGAAGTAGTTTTTTGCCCTTGGTGGTGAGTGAATATTCAACTGTTGGTGGCACGGTTGCGAAAATTTTTCTGGTTACGATGCCATTAGCTTCCATGTTCTTCAATTCTTTCACCAGCATGCGGGTGTTGATGCCTGCTACGGTTCGTTCTAATTCTTTGAAGCGCATAGTGCCTTTGGATAAGTAGTAGATAATAGGCATCGCCCATTTTCCTCCGATCACGTCTAAAACATCTTTCAGGCTACAGCCTTTTACGGATTTGTTGGTTTTCCTGGCAGGCATAAACAATTGATTATTAGTATTACTTTACTCCGAGTTACTACTATACAATAGTGTAACTACTTGCAAAAGTAAAGCAATGGGTGTACTCTTGCAACCGAAATTTTAAAACAAATCAAGATGAAGTTATTACAGCCTGTAAACGTGGGCAATAAAATATTGAAGAACAGCATGGCGATGGCGCCGATGACGCGCAGTCGCGCCAATGTAGAAGGTGTGGTGGGGAACAGCACGGTGGTTTATTACACGCAGCGCGCCAACGCCGGGTTAATTATTACGGAAGCCATTAATATTTCAAAGCAAGCGCAGGGAAGTCCGCTTACGCCGGGCATTTACACAGCCGACCAAATTGCGGCCTGGAAAAAAGTGACGCAGGCGGTTCACGAGAAAGGTGGAGTGATTTATGCGCAGTTGTGGCATACCGGTAGGGTGGGTCATTCGCTGGTGAAGCACGGCGAGCTGCCCGTTTCTGCTTCGGCGGTGGCCATTAGCGGACAGCAGCATTTTACGCTGGAGGGCATGAAGGATTATGAAACGCCGCGGGCGCTCAGCACCGAAGAGGTGCAACAGATTGTTCAGGACTACAAGCAGGCGGCCAGGAACGCTATGGAAGCCGGATTTGATGGTGTTGAATTGCATGCGGCTTTTGGTTATTTGCCAAATCAGTTTTTAGCCGATAGTGTGAATCAGCGCACCGACCAATACGGTGGGAATGCCGAAAACAGGAATCGGTTTGTGGTAGAAATTATGACGGAAATGGTAGCAGCCATTGGCGCCAGTAAAGTGGCGATCAGGTTGTCGCCCACCAATCTCTACAACGGTATTTCGCATCAACAGCCGGTGGAGCAATTCACGTTGCTCATGGAAGCGCTGAATCCATTACCATTGGCGTATGTGCATCTGATGAACGTACCCTTTCCTGCAGATAAATTTCCGCAATACCCGGCCAACTCAGTGGCCACTTTTGGAAGTTTGGTGAAACATCCTGTTATTGCCAATTATGGATACAACCGGGAAACCGGGGAAGCTGAATTGGAAAAAGGTATTGCGAAAATGATTGCTTATGGCTCGATGTTTTTGGCTAATCCTGATTTGCCTAAACGTTTTGAATTAAACGCCGAGTTGAACCAACCCGACCGCGCTACGATGTACGGCGGACAAGATGCCGGCTATATTGATTATCCGTTTTTAAACGCATAAATGAACGTAATGAATACTAATGTCTTAGTGATTTTCACCATTAACACCGAAAACCTACCTGAAAACTTTCAGGAAATAATTAAACACGAACAAGAGGCGGTAGCTGCATGGAAGCAGGAGGGTGTTCTGGAGCATCTTTTTTTGCGACCCACGCGAAATGGGGCCGTGCTGGTATTTAAGGATATGGATGAAGAAAAAGCACAAGCGCTGATGCAAACATTGCCTTTATATAAGTTCGTGAAATCGGTGGAGTATTATCCGCTGATTAAGCAGTTTTAAGTGAGGCTTGAAAGTTGAATTCGATATTCGACTAATCGATGTTCGACCATTCGATATTCGACTGATAGAGGGGTTTTTGTGACACGCTGTTTTGCCCACGTAGCGCCGAGCGGCAGCGATTGAAACGAAAAGCCCGCAACGCCGGCCAAAAAAATCAGTTAACGTAACACATCCATGTGCGGCCGGCGTGAGGACTTGGAGTGAAAAGCGCGGTGCGTACCACCAACTTACGATGTTTCCAAAACATCGTAAGTTGGTGGTACGCAGCCGCCATCAATTTTTTCTTCTTAAACTTTGAAATACACTTCTTCGAAAGGCAGGCGCTGACGGTGGCCCCACACGCCTTCTTCATCGCGGATGCCGCAGGAAACCACCATATTTACTTCGGCTCCTGAAGGCAAGTTCAGGATGCGTTTCACCTTGCGGCTATCGAAACCTTCCATGGCGCAGGTATCGTATTTCTCGTTGGCCATAGCCAGCATAAATGTTTGAGCGGCCAGCGCACAGGTTTTGTGAACTACAATGCGCATATCGCTTTCCGTAACCTGGTACATGATGGTTCGAAACAGGCCGGTGACGTTGGCGATCATCCAGCGCAACAAACCCATGAAGCCAAAAAATCGGGCATACATAAACGGTACCAGCGTGGTGTAGTATTTTTCCCAGCGTTTGATGCGCCGTTGTTGTTTATCGGCCGGCGCATGACTGGTTACATTAGCGCGTTCTAAGTCCATCATCTTTTGCGCGTGTTGGCGATATAAATCCTGCCGGGTTACAAACACCACTAATTGTTGTGCCGTGGTAGCAGCTTTTTGCGATAAGCAGGCTTCGCCCAGTAGTCTTACTTTTTCGGGATCGGTGATGTGATAGAATTCCCACAACTGCAGATTCGAGCTGTTCGGCGCCAATGTGGCCAGTTGCAGGCAATGCTTTACGCGGTCGGCATCGATAGGAATATTTTTGTAATGGCGAATAGAGCGGCGGTGGTGTACAATTTCTTCAAACGTCATATTGCTTTTTACTTTTTGACTTCAGGGCACCTCTAAAAACCTGTAATGGCGAAATGTTGCCATTAGTTGGCAAGGGAGCGAAAGCTTCAAGGCTTGAAAATTTGATGTAATACTTCGTTGCGCCTCGTCTTACATCAAATTTTCTACGCATTTCACTCATTACAGGTTTTTAGAGGTGCCCTTCACCTAAACACTTTTTTGGGTGTAAAGGTTGTTGTTACTGATTATTGTGCTTTGGTCCAGGGTGCATCAATGCTGAGCGTGTTGCCGCGGGCGGGATGGCGAAACGTAAGGCGATGCGCGTGCAGGGCAATGGCATTGGGTTGGTATGAAACGGTGGAGCCGTATTTTTCATCGCCAATAATAGGGCATCCCACCAAGGCCAGTTGTGCGCGGATCTGGTGATATTTTCCAGTGAACAATTCGATGCGCAACAAAAAATTTCCCTCCGATTCTTTTAATACTTCATACGCCAGACGCACGGGTTGTGCATGGGCGAAGGGCGTTGCTTTCACTTCGCTGCGCCAGTTTTTCTGATCTTTCCAAAGATAGTGTTGCAGCTCGCCGCGCGGCGCTGGCAGCGCCGCTGATACGCGGGCGAGATATTCTTTTTGAATGCTATCACCCCGAAATTCTGCATTCCATTTTTTCACCACACTCGGTTTTAAGGCAAACGCCAGTACGCCGCTTACCGGACGATCCAAGCGATGCACATTTTGTAGAAAGAAATTTTTGTGTTGCTGCGGATTGAGTTGTGCTTTTAAAATATCCAGTACGTTATCATGCCCAAACTGATCGGGTTCGGTCATGATACCGCAAGGCTTATTCACCAGCACAATAAATGGATCCTGATATAGAATCGCGATTTTTAGTCGTTCCATTTTTGAATACCGTTTTTACAAAACAGCACGTTTTGCTGTTGTTTTTTCAGGCATAATGCTTCGTTGGCTGCGGTGCTGGAGTAATGAACTGGATGATGAAGATGGTATTGCACGGCCAGCCATTTGATATAGCGCAGTTGTGTGCCATTGGCGCGCAGCCGCCATTCGATATCTACATCTTCGCCAATGCCGGCGGTGGTATAATCTTCATCGAAGCCATTAACGGCCATTATATCGGTTTTGTGGATGCTCCAGTTACAGCCCCAGATGCCTTTACTGGCGGGCCTTTTGGCAGGTTGGGTGAACGGCAGATACAGCGCGCAATCGAGGCGCTGTGCGCCTTTTCGCCATAGTTCGAAGAATGAAAACGGTCCGTATTGTTGTTTTTGAGTTAATTCGGCCGTGTGCTGTTCCGATAGCATTACCCGGCGACCGAACAAGGCCGTGCCCGGTTGACGATGGCGGGCATGTTCGAATAAAAAGGCAGGGTGCGGCAAGCAATCGCCATCTAAAAACACCAAATAATCGGATGCTGCTGTTTGCATTGCGCGATTAAGGGCGCGGTTTTTCCGAAATCCTTCATCGGGTTGTTGCAGATGGGTGATAGAAAACGGAACTTTTGTTTTCATGGCGGCAACGGTCTGTTGCATTTCAGCGCTTTCGCCATCTTCCGAAACAATCACTTCGAAATCGGTAAAACGCTGACGCATTAACGCTTTCAGGATTAAATCCAGAAAGTCGACATCGCGGTACACGGAAACAATGAGTGAGAGTGCGGGCATTACTTGGTGCGACTTCCGGCTACTTTGAGGAAGGCGGTATCTACCGGTTCCCAAAGTTCTATTTTATTTCCTTCGGCGTCCATGATATGCAGAAATTTTCCGTAGCTGAAAGCTTGCAGTGAATCGGTAATTACTACAGTGTCTTTTTGCAGTTGTGCCTGCAAAGCGGTCAAATCCTTGACCCGGTAATTAATCATGAAGTCTTTTTTAGAAGGTTCGAAGTAGGTAGTGGTTTCTTTAAACAGGCTCCACTGGGTGAAGCCGTATTTTGAGGAATCGGCGCCTTCGCGCCATTCAAAGGCCGTGCCATAAGCATCAATATTAAATCCCAGATGTTTACGATACCAGGCTTTGAGTTCTTTAGGGTTTTTGGCTTTGAAGAAAACGCCGCCAATGCCGGTTACATGGGGTTGGGTTACAGGTAGCGGCTTGATTAGCAAGGCGTTTGTGGCGAATCCCGATGCAAAGGCCGCGGCCAGCAGCACCAGCACAACAGTTGTTCTCATGTTTTAAAGATACTTTTTTTAGAAAAGGCAGCATTTCGGAGCGGCTTTGGCTATCATATTCACCGCAAGAAACAACCGGTTGACCGATGGGGTTGACGTCAATGCCAAACTCTTTTATCTTGCGGGTTCAAATTTTTAATTCATGAAGAAAACTGGACTTCTCGCCTTTGCTTTCGCTTTAACGGCTACCACTGTATTCGGACAGGGTCGTTCCTGCGCTACCATGCACAATCTGGAACGTTTGCAAATGGCCGATCCGGGCTATGCTGCGCGCATGCAGGAGATTGAAACGTTTACACAGAATTATCTGGCTAATCATCCGGCGGAGAACAACCGCGCGGTTGTTACTATTCCGGTAGTAGTTCACGTGGTATACAACACCGCTACGCAGAATATTTCGGATGCGCAAATTCAATCGCAGATTGCGGTGCTGAATGCCGACTATGCGGCTACCAATAGTGATAAATCACAAACGCCGTCAGCATTCTCTTCATTAATTGCGAACACCAACATTCAATTTTGTTTGGCCCAACGTACGCCTGCAGGCGCAGCTACAACGGGTATTGTACGTAAAAGTACCACCAGCACTTCTTTCATCGACGACGACAAGGTGAAATATGCCGCACAAGGTGGTGATGATGCGTGGGACGCCACCAAATACCTGAACATTTGGGTATGTAATTTGGGAGGCGGATTACTGGGTTATGCGCAGTTTCCGGGAGGAGCCAATGCTACGGATGGCGTAGTGATTAACTATACCGCTTTTGGTAACACCGGCACTGCGGCTTCGCCATATAATAAAGGTCGTACCGCCACACATGAAGTAGGTCACTGGCTGAACCTCCGCCACATTTGGGGTGATGCCAATTGCGGCAGCGATTTGGTGAATGATACACCTACGCAGCAAACATCGAATTATGGTTGTCCTACTTATCCGCATGTAACTTGCAGCAATGCCGGTGATATGTCGATGAACTACATGGATTACACCGACGACGCCTGCATGTACATGTTCACCGCCGGCCAAAGCACTCGTATGAATGCGTTATTCGCTACTGGCGGTGCCCGTGTTGGTTTAACTACTTCATTAGGCTGCCAGGCGCCTTCAGGCGGCGGCACCACTTGTGCTACGCCAACCGGTTTGGCTTCAAGCGCTATTACCAGCACTACAGCTACGTTAAGCTGGACGGCAGTTAGCGGTGCTACCAGCTACACCGTAGGGTTGAAAACCAGCGCGGCTACTACGTACACCAACTACACCGCAACTACCAATTCTATTTCGTTCACCGGCTTAACGGCTGCTACTACGTATAACTTTATTGTTACTACCAACTGTTCATCAGGAAGCAGCACCGCCTCTACATCTTCTTCCTTCACCACCAGCGCGGCCACTACCGGCTGCTCGGATGCTTACGAAAGCAACAACACCCTTTCTGCTGCGAAAACGATTGCCACCAACACTAATATTACGGCGTTGATTGGCACCAGCACCGATGTAGATTACTTCAAATTTACCACTACTACAACAGCAAAAAATATTCAGGTAACGCTGACCAATTTGCCAGCCGATTACGATTTGTACCTGTACAATGCATCGGGTACGTTGCTGGCTAAATCAATTAATGGCAGCACTACTTCTGAGACACTGAAGTACAACACTTCTTCTACCGGTACTTTCTATGTGAGAGTGGTAGGTTACGGTGGTGTTTACAGTACTACTTCCTGCTATACACTGAAAGCCTCAGTTTCTTCAACGGCTTATCGTTTAGAAGAAGGCGCTGCAGCTGTTGTTGCTGAAACCGAATTGACCTACAACGTATATCCAAACCCAACATCAGGCTTGCTGAATGTTGATTTTGTGACCGATAAAACGGTAGAAAACATGCAACTGGCGGTATATGATTTATCAGGCCGCATGGTTCATCAGGAAATTATTCCAGCTATTGAAGGAAAATACCGTGCTACGCTTGATTTGAGCGCTGAGCAAAAAGGGATCTATCAGGTGTTCCTGCGCAGCGAAGGTTTTAGCCGCGTAGAAAAAATTGTAGTATACTAAGCTGATATAACGCTTCAGTTAAAACGGTTCGCAGCGGATGTTGCGAACCGTTTTGCTTTTATACCTTCGCCGCCTCAACTACGTATGGCAGCGGGCAGAAAAAACAAGCAGAAAAAAATCGCGGAAATCAACACCCTTCCAAATGTGTTTCAGGCCTTCGGCTTTGCCGATACCCAATTACAGGACGCCGCAGGCGAACGGCTGAACTACAAAGGGCAATGGGCAGAAACGGTATTTAAAAACCGGCATCCGCTGGTGTTAGAACTAGCCTGTGGTAAGGGCGATTATACTGTGGCACTGGCGGCACAGCAGCCTCAGGTTAATTTTGTGGGCATCGACATCAAAGGCCCGCGTATCCATACTGGTGCGCGCCACGCGCTGGAAAACGGATTGACCAATGTGGCCTTTATGCGGTTTAAAATCGAAAACCTACTCAATTTCTTTGCACCGCAAGAGGTGGCCGGCATCTGGATTACCTTCCCCGATCCATTCCCTAAAGACCGCCACGAAAAGCACCGGCTTACGCATCATGCCTTTCTGGAGCGTTACAACCAGATTCTGCAACCCGGCGGTATCGTGAATTTCAAGACCGACGACCTTGATTTATTCCGCTACACCGCCGCCTCGGTAAAGGCCTATGGCGCACCTATTACCTACTACCGCGAAGATATCTACAGCGCGCCGCTTGAAGTGCCTGAGCTGGAAATCAAAACCTTTTACGAGCGCCAGCACCTGAAAAACGGTCGCACCATCAATTTTATGCAATGGAGCAGGAAGTAGGAATTTTTATCTTGCGCCCTCACATTGCATCGTATGACCATACAAATTCTTGCTACCAATAATGCCACCAGCTTCGCCCACCGCGTGGTGCTGCTGGAAAAAGGCGCTTCCCTTTCAAAATTTCTGAATAAAAACGAAGAAGCTGCCGCACGTGCTGCGTTTGAAAGCGGCCAGTTTTCTTTTCAACTTTACAAAGGCGACAGCAGCATCACCATTTTACTGGTGAACGAAAAGCGACAGCTGTTCCAACAGAAGGAAGATGCGCGCCGTGCAGGCGGCACCTGTTCCAGGTTTTTCAATAGCCAGCGCATCAAAGAATGTTCTTTTGTGAACCTGAGCACCCATGCGGTTTTGGGCGCTTGCTTTGCAGAAGGTCTGGCTCTGGCCAACTACCAATTCTTAAAATATAAAACGAAGGATGTTCGCAAAAACACCCTGGCCAAATTGCATATCGCCGGTTTGTCGAAACAGGAAATCGACAAAGTGAAATTGACTGTAGAAGGGGTGGTGCTGTCGCGCGATTTGATTAACGAGCCGCTGTCGTTCCTCACCGCCGAACAACTTTCGGCAGAAGCCGTGAAAGCGGGCAAGGCTGCGGGTTTCAGCGTACAGGTGTTCAATAAAAAGAAGATTGAACAACTGAAAATGGGTGGCTTGCTGGCGGTGAATCGCGGCTCTCAACGTCCGCCTACCTTCACCATTCTGGAATACAAACCAGCCAAGGCCATCAACAAAAAACCGTATGTGCTGGTAGGCAAGGGCGTGGTGTATGATACCGGCGGATTGAGTCTGAAGCCAACCCCCAACAGCATGGATATGATGAAGTGCGATATGAGTGGTGCAGCCACTGTAATCGGCACCTTCTATTCGCTGGCGAAAATGAAATTACCGGTGCATGTGGTTGGGCTGATTCCGGCTACTGATAACCGCCCCGGCGAAGACGCCTATGTACCCGGCGATGTGGTAGCCATGATGAACGGCATGAATGTAGAAGTGTTGAACACTGATGCCGAAGGGCGTATGATATTGGGCGATGCGCTGGCGTATGCCTCCAAATACAAACCTGAATTAGTATGCGATTTTGCAACCCTTACCGGCGCTGCGAAAGCCGCAATTGGCAGTTTTGCTACGGTGTGCATGGGTACCGCTTCAGAAGCGGTTAAAGGCAAGCTGAAGCAATGCGGCTTTGAAGTGAATGAGCCGCTGGTAGAATTTCCGTTGTGGGATGAATACGGCGCGATGATCAAGAGCGATGTGGCCGATATCAAGAATGTAGGCGGAGCCGAAGCCGGCGCCATCACCGCAGGAAAATTCCTGCAGCACTTCACGGATTACCCGTGGATGCACTTTGATATTGCCGGCCCGGCCTACCTGATGGCAGAAGATAATTATCGCGGCAAGTACGGCACCGGCGTCGGTGTTCGACTGATGCTGGAATTTTTGAGCAGTTTATAATGGAAGCGATGCGTGAACGAATTCGTGTAGGAATTTCAATGGGTGATTACAACGGCATTGGTCCGGAAGTGATCATCAGGGTGTTGGAAGATGAGCGCCTGTTTAAGTTGGCCGACTTTGTTATCTACGGCAACAAGCAGGTGCTGCATTATTATACCAAGTTGCTCAAGGTGCCTAATTTTCAAGTGCAGGAAGTGACCGATACCGCGGCCTTGCACAACAAGATTCCCAATGTGCTGAACTGTTGGGAAGAAGCAGTTACTATTGAGCCCGGCAAGGCCACCAGCGATGCGGGCAAGCGAGCGCTGTTGTGTTTGAATAAGGCTGCCGATGATTTGGTGGCCGGAAATATTGAAGTGTTGGTTACCGCGCCCATCAATAAGCAAACGGTAAGTGAACATTACAACGGCTTTAAAGGACAAACCGAATACATTGCCACCAAGGCCGGCAGCGAGCAGGCCATGATGTTGTTGGTAGATGATCACTTCAGGGTGGGCCTGGTGAGCAATCATATTTCACTGAAAGAAGTGCCGCAGAAAATTGATATGCCGCTGATTATTTCAAAACTGGAATTGCTGGCGCGTACGCTGCGCCAGGATTTTCTGATTGAGCGGCCAAAAATCGCGGTATTGGGATTGAATCCGCACAGCGGCGATAACGGCTTGCTAGGCAAGGAAGAGAAAGAGATTATTGCGCCGGCAGTAACCAAGGCGCGCGACAAAGGCATTATGGCTATGGGGCCGTTTCCGGCGGATGGCTTTTTTGGCACCGGCAATTACCGCCAGTTTGATGCGGTGTTGGCAATGTATCACGATCAAGGGTTGATTCCGTTTAAGACGCTGGCGTTTTCCAGCGGCGTGAATTATACGGCCGGATTGAATGTGATCAGAACCTCGCCCGACCACGGCACGGGTTATGATATTGCCGGTCAGGATAAAGCAGATTGTGGTTCGTTGCGGTCGGCTATTTTTTCGGCATTGGATATTTACCGCAACCGGGCCGATTATGCTGAGATGTCGGCCAATCCGGTAGAGCGCGTGCGTTTGCACAACGAGCGCGAAGACTAACACTGCTTTCGGGTGGCAGCAAAAATTTTTAAAATTGCACCGTCTGTGTGGAACTAACCTCACATGCAGCACACAGGTGATTCGCCAACCCGGCGGGTTATCTGGGTGTAGCGCAGCCTGGTAGCGCACTTGCATGGGGTGCAAGAGGTCGCTGGTTCGAATCCAGTCACCCAGACGTGAAGGTCGGCCGTTGGTCGACCTATTTTTTTTGGGCGTGCCCCCTCAGGCAGCGGCATCGGGCGCATCAACTACAATTTGTCATCGCTGCCTTCGGGGTCGGGCTGTTCGCTTGTAGTCCTCGCAAGGCTTCGTACCTCGCCTTGCTGCGGGCTACCGCTGCCATCCCTCACGCTCGGCGCTATTTTTTTGCGGCTGCGTTTTCACTGGCTCAGCAAAGACAACATCCGGCAGCATGAAATTTTCCTGGAAATAATCCATCCAAAATCATGTCATCCCTTCGGGATTGATGGAATGCTATAATCGTTAACTATAACTATTTCATCCCTTCGGGATTTGCATCGCGCAATTTTTCTTTAGATCTCAATGCCCAATCTGGGGTGAATGGGTAATGCTTGTATCTGCATTCAGCATGATTTTATGCGACCCCGCTGGGGTCGTTTTGGTAGTGCGTTTGTCTGGCTACAGCCATTAGACCCCTCCGGGGTCAGCGCACCGGTCGTATTTCAATTAGAGGTGAAACAAGAGCTATAACTATTTCATCCCTTAGGGATTTACATTGCGCAACTTTTCATTAAATCTTAATTGTGCTTTATCGCCAATAAAAAACCCGAAGGGTTGGTATTATTTTAGAAATTTCAAACAACGGGTCAACCAACCCCGAAGGGGTGAAATTATTTTCAGAACAACATCTCAGCAATCCCGCATCTGGTCGAAGTTAGATTAGCATCGCGCCACTTCGGTAAGGCCGCGCTAAAAACTTCGCAGGTTACGCGGGTTCCAGCCGATGCCACCCCCAAATCGCAATATTACGACAAGCATTCATGCGGATTTTGGCCAAATCGTAGAATCGCAATAGTACGGTAACCCAGCAATGACGAGGGTTTCAGTATCAATCGTAAAATCGCAATAGTACGGTAAACGAGCCGTGGCGAGGGTTTCAGGCCAGGTTGTCCTTTACCGCAAATCATTAAATACAGATACCCCTTTCGATACCGACCCCGTAGGGGTCGCATCCCTGTAGCACCGAGATTCAGCAAATCATAAAATCGCAATAATACGACAAGCAATGGCGCGGGTTCCAGCCGATGCCACCCCCAAATCGCAATATTACGACAAGCATTCATGCGGGTTTTGGCCAAATCGTAGAATCGCAATAGTACGGTAACCCAGCAATGACGAGGGTTTCAGTATCAATCGTAGAATCGCAATAGTACGGTAAACAAGTAATAGTGCTGGTTTCAGTATCAATCGTAGAATCGCAATAGTACGGTAAACGAGCCGTGGCGAGGGTTTCAGGCCAGGTTGTCCTTTACCGCAAATCATTAAATACAGATACCCCTTTCGATACCGACCCCTTAGGGGTCGCATCCCTGTAGCACCGAGATTCATCGAATCGTAAAATCGCAATAATACGATAAGCAATGACGCGGGTTCCAGACGATGCCACCCCCAAATCGTAATATTACGAAGCATTCATGCGGGTTTTAGGTAAATCGTAGAATCGCAATAGTACGGTAACCCAGCAATGACGCGGGTTTCAGCATCTATCGTAAAATCGCAATAGTACGGCAAACCAGCAATGGCAAGGGTTTCAGCCTGGTTTTTTCTTCAAGCTCAAATACTTAAAACATCCATCAGCTTAGCATACCGGTCCGTGGTTGCTTCCCTTTTGCGTATAACTGCCCAACAATGACCGAGCGTGAGGGATGGCAGCGGTAGCCCGCAGCGAGGTGAGGTACGAGCCGAGCGAGGACTACAAGCGGACAGCCCGACCCCTGCGGCAGCTATGTGTTGCTAGCCTTCCACGCACTGCGCCGCTGCCGCAGGGGGCACGCCAAAAATCAAACTATTCAAAAAGTTCTTTTAACGCTCCTTCACAATTTCATTTCTACAAAGCCTTACTTTTGTTTCATCATCCAAATCACCTATGCTCGTCAAAACCTTTGGCAGCGCCGTTTATGGCGTAGATGCCGCAACCATTACCGCAGAAATCAGCGTTGAACGCGGCGCGAAATTTTTCTTAGTCGGACTTCCCGACAGTGCCATTCGCGAAAGTCAGTTCCGCATTCAAACGGCCATCAAATTTATTGGCTATCACTGGCCGCGAAAACGCGTTGTCATCAATCTCTCGCCGGCCGATATCCGCAAAGAAGGCAGTGCATACGACCTCACCATCGCCACCGGCATACTGGCCGCCACCGAACAACTGGAACATCCGGAGGTAATTAGCCAGTATATTATTATGGGCGAGTTGTCGCTGGATGGCAATGTGCAACCCATTAAGGGCGCGCTGCCCATTGCCATTCAGGCGCGCAAAGAGAATTTTAAAGGCATTATTCTGCCCAAACAAAATGCGCGCGAAGCGGCCATCGTCAGCAATCTGGAAGTGTATGGCGTAGAGACATTGAAAGAAGTGATTGACTTTTTAAACGGGCAACTCATGCTGACGCCTACCGTGGTAGATACGCGCGAAGAATTTGCGCACAACATCCGCCACAACGAATACGATTTCAGCGATGTGAAGGGTCAGGAAAACATTAAACGCGCCATGGAAATTGCCGCTGCCGGTGGTCATAATTTGATTTTGATTGGTCCGCCGGGCGCGGGCAAAACCATGTTAGCGCAGCGCCTGCCTACCATTCTTCCGCCGCTGAGTTTAAACGAAGCCTTGGAGACTACTAAAATTCATTCCGTGGCCGGTAAGCTATCGCGGAACACTTCTTTAATTTATATGCGACCGTTTCGTTCGCCTCACCACACGGTGAGCGATGTGGCGCTGGTGGGCGGCGGCTCGAATCCGCAGCCCGGAGAAATTTCGTTGGCCCATAATGGGGTGTTGTTTTTAGACGAGCTGCCCGAGTTTAAGCGCACGGTGTTAGAGGTGATGCGCCAGCCGATGGAAGAGCGGCGGGTGACGATTTCACGATCGCGTTTTTCGGTTACGTATCCGGCCTCCTTCATGTTGGTGGCCAGTATGAATCCGTGTCCGTGCGGCTATTATAATCATCCCGATAAGGAATGCGTATGCGGCCCTGGTGTGGTGCAGAAGTATTTAAATAAAATTTCGGGGCCGTTGTTGGATCGGATTGATTTGCATGTAGAGGTAACACCGGTGGCGTTTAAGGAACTCACCAGTGCGCGGCCGTCGGAGCGCAGCGAGCAGATTCGCGAGCGGGTGATGCGGGCGCGGGAGGTACAGGCCGTGCGCTTTAGTGCGCAAACAGGCATGTACGCCAACGCACAGATGGAAGCGCAGCAAGTGCAGCAATGGTGTGTGATTGGTGAAGCGGGCAAGGCGTTGCTGAGTCGTGCCATGCAGAAGTTGCAGTTATCGGCGCGGGCGTATGATCGTATTTTGAAAGTGGCGCGGACGATTGCAGATTTGGAAGGCGCTGCTGAAATTGAAACGGCACATCTGGCAGAAGCGATTCAGTTTAGAAGTTTAGATAGAGAGAATTGGGCGGGGTGAGTGTGTCGTAAAAATCTTTCAGATAACACAAATTACTTTCCTTTTTGGGAAGCTACAACTTTATCCTGGAGAAATTGCAGTATCCTGAAAATTCTTGTGTGCGCCCTCCCGCTTTCTAAGAATTTACAAGATGCCAATGCTTTCGCCATTGTTTCACTTTTCCCTTTTCGCTTGCTACTTGCCGGTTTGAAATTTATTGATTTCAGTAATTGTTTGAAAACAACTTGATGTGGCGCTTTGCGAGAAACTAAGTAAGTCATAGCTTGATGCGCACTTTTTGTTAGGCTTTCCTCACCTTTTGAATAGAAGACAACCCATTTGAGCAACAATACATCAAAGTATGTTTCCAAGTACCTTGCAGCTTCCTTTTCATTAAAACCATCGCGTACAACTTCAATGGCTTTTTCGAAGTTTCCTACATAGAGAAAAGCTATGGCAAGGACTAGCCATAAGTGGTGCTTTTTATTTATGTCAATCGGATAATGTTCTTGCGTACAGACATTTCTAATCTGCGATTCAAAGGTAACGATAGACTGATAGTCTCCATGATACCATAGAATAGTAACATCCATATTCAAAAGAACCACTTCAATTTTTCTCCCAACATGAGGATTATAAGAGGCTGAGTTGTTTCCAATTGTGGATCGGAACTCTCGTAAGGTCCTTTGACTAACGTCCAGGTTGCCGGAGTAAACAGTGCTTTGAAAGTAATTGGCGACAGCTTTAATATACTCGTCTATATGTATTTTGAAAAAACCTGCCTTCTTTTGGAATAGCTGGATTTGCTTTAACTCATAATGCTGTGCACGTTTGGCATTTCCATATACAAAGCTTTGAATAGTAGCATGGATTCCTAACATATAATAATAACATAGTAGGCTCTTTTTCGTGGCTTTTTTTACTATGTCGGCCTCTAACCTCAATGGGATATGAGCAATTTCAGCTTTGTTCGAGTAATTGCCCAATTTCCGAATCTGGTTCCAAAGTGCAATACGGCATTCTTGGATGGCATTTAATGCAGAAAGTAGATCAATTGCGTGCTGATTTTCCTTTAGTAGTTGATGCACATCGGCTTTACTTTTCTGATAGGCCTGCTTCAACTTGGTAAGAATGCATCCTATTTCTATAAACTCATTGAAATATTCATAATGCCATGCAATTTTTCTAATTTTAATAAGCCTCTTTTCAGCTTCTGCATACATGCATCGTTCCATCAATAACTCTGACTCTCTAATGGTGTAACGTAAAGTACCTAAAAGTTCTTCGCTTCTGTAAATATCTAACAGCCCTTCCATAATCATATCAAAGAGGTTCTTTTTGTAGAAATGGAGATGCTTGCCCAAAGGGGTATTGCTGACCTTTTTTTTAAGCATCGTGTCGCTGATATTCAGATTTGCCTCAATGATATGATAGAGCGTCAGATAGCGCTTTTCATCACTTCTATTTATTCTTTTTGAGTACAACTTGAAATGGCGTTTTTCGGCTTTCGAAAGTGATCCTATCAAAGTTTGTACAGACCTTAGCTGGCTCATTTTTTGATTTTCGCTTACTAAAATACACCAGCAAGTCGACTATGTAAAATCTGAACAGGTTTACAAGGAACCTTTGCAACACATGGCCGCTTTTATACTTCAGGAAGACTTCCAGAGAAGGTTTGGGAGTTTAATAATCTAAAGAAATTTAATAACAAAGCCAATCTTTTTAAGACAACTTTGCGCAATAAAACAATTCAGATTTTTATTAATACAACCGGCTTAGATGATATGAAAAATTACTTTCTGTTTTCATTAATTATAGTTTTAAACTTCAACTGTGGGGCACAATCTGGCAAATGGCACGCATTGGTTTCTCCTAAAGTGGCATCGGTGAGTGCAATAGCTGTTAACTCAAAGACAGGCAGGGTGTATGTGGGGGCGGAATCTTTTGTTGCATATTCTGATGATAAGGGTTCAACGTGGAATATCATGCCGACTGTCAATTACTCGTTTTCAAATGTTTCAAGCATAGATATTGATGAGGAAACAGGCAGGGTTATTGTCAGCGACTTGGGAAGCGGAGGGGTCTCGTGGACTGACGATAACGGCGCGACCCTATGGCGTCATGATAACATAGCAACCAATCCAGTGACTGGCTTTGGCGTACCAGTGTCGGTAGTCAAAGCCGCACCCAAGACAGGAACAATTTTTGCGGGGGGATTCAGGGCGCCAGCGGTTTCCCCTTTTTCGAATTTTCAACCTGTAGGTATTGGCCCTAATCCATTTCCAGGAGGCGGACAACCATGGTTGTATGGCGCTTTGCTTGCGTTTAAAGATTATGAAACGGACCCTGACGACAGCATTTATGTCGTGTATAACAATAATTGGTCAGCGTTTGATGGGGTGTATAAGTCGGCCGATGACGGTCTCTCATGGAGGCGTCGAAACTATGGAATGGGAGCCGTATCTGTATATGATATGGCTGTATCATCTCAGGGAGCGCTATTTTTCGCAACATCAAATGGGATATATAAAAAAGAAAAGGACAGTACAAACGCGGTACGCTTCAATGGCGGTTTACCATTGCCTCATACCACCAAGATTGACATAGATCGAACCAGCGATGATGTTTACATTTTATATAACGGGGTAGTCTATAGGTCCTCTGACAAAGGTGTTTCTTATACCCGGGTAAACTACGCCTACGCTAACAGCAACCTTTCAATTATAACTGCAGGAAGCGGCGTTTGCTATTCTGGCAATGAGACAAGAGGAATCTATTTGTATGATACGCTTCAACCAAACGTTTTCGATAACATTTCCGGAGTTCTTCGTAAGGCTAGCAATGATCAACTACTGGCTTCGCCTGCCGGACCTCTTTATATTAAGAACAGCAAAGGTCAGATTTTCCAATCTTTAAGTAATGGAGATGATTGGACTTCTATTACTCAAACGAGTAGTTCTGATGATGTCTTTGCATATGATAAAATAGTAGCTACTAGTCAGGGTCACCTCTTCTTTAACGGCTCTATGCTTGGCAATACTCAGATATTAATGTCTCCTGACTCTGGTAAAAGCTACAACGACGTGACGTACAATCTTTGGAAGTTGCCTTATTCAAATTCCACAAAACTTTTTTCAATAGGATCAGAAGTCTTTCTAGCTTACAATACCACGCCATATACTGTAAATGTGTGGCGTTTCGCTGGAGTCGGGGTAAATTGGGATCCTTTTTTTGACAGTATTGCAAATGTGAACAATGTCGCATCTATAGAAAATATCTATAAAAATGCCAATGGGAGATACATCATGGTGGTTAAAAGTAATAGTGGGTTTAATACATCACTGCTCTACACTGACAATAACGGTAACTCTTGGTCAGATACTGCATTTACAGCTGCCCCTCTAATTCAAAACAGTAAACAGAAGTTCTATTGGATAGGGACTTCTCCTATGACTGGAAATACCGAGGTGTGGAAGGGTGATTCTACAGGACTAAACTGGCAAAAACTGAATCTTCCAAGTCCATACGTACCTCACAGTAGCTTAGTTAACTTCAAAGATACTTTGTACTGCATTGCATCCAATACCCTGATGCCCCCTGGTAGCGAGTTAACCTATCTAAAGTTTGACGATCAGCTGCTAAAGGTAGAAGATTTAATACCAGGATCTGCTATTCCCAGCGCTTTTCGAGCACTTGCAGTTAGTGGCAAAGGTGTATTGTTTGGATACAACGCCAGCCTACTCTATAGGTATGAACAGGGAGCCACGGTTAATGGAGTTCAATACCAACCAATGAATAATGTATATGTATATCCTGTGCCCAGCGCAGGTGCGCTTAGGGTGTCTGGTATTGAAACAGATTTCAGCTTTACGTTATTCGATTTAGACGGAAAACAAGTATCGCCTACGACTCTTCAGATTGGAAACAACCTTATTGCTGCAGATGCGCCTCCAGGTATATACCTATGTAGGGTAAAGTGCGAATCGGGAACCTATACGCAGAAAATCGCAATCATAAGATAATAATTAATCAAACAAGCAGCTGCGCATGAAACGCTTCGTTATCCTATTAGGCAATATTTTTCTTTTTGTAATACATGCTTATACGCAAACTGTTCCTAACGGAAGTTTCGAGCACTGGGTGACACTAGATAGCATCAATACTCCAATTGGATGGACAGTGTCACAGGAACTTAACTGCAATCCAGAATCATCGAAACAAGTTATAGACAAAGCTGATAGTAGTTATGCACTCAAGTTGGAATCCTCCACTTGTCAGTTGGCTGGAGGTGTTCATGAGGGCTATGCTATAGCGGAATTTCCAGTCAATTCTCTGCCTAAATATTTTACAGGGGCATTTAAATCGGCTAGATTAGGAAATGATTCCGCAGTCATCTCTGTGTTTTTTTATAATAACTCGACATTAGTAGGCAGCAAAATAGTAACTATCGGGTATAGCACAGACCTAAGTAGCTATTCATACTTCTCATGGGAAATCGATATTCTCAGCACTTTGACTCCAAACAAAGCAGCTATCTACATATTTAGCGATAGACCGGGGTTTGCCACACTAGGCAATAGACTCTGGATTGATCAATTGGCCTTTGACAATGCGCCTTTAGGGCTTGGCATCCGCGCAATGGAAGGTACGGATAAGTTAACAATTTTACCAAATCCTGTGACTAAGCAGTTTGAAGTCATTGCCCCAGCATGGAGTATAGGTCATCATGCTCAATTGCTTGATGTTTCCAGCCGTGTAATCAACACCTATGATAATATAGCTGAGCGATATAAAATAGCTATTGACGGCTTAGCGCCTGGTGTTTACCTTTTTGGGTTGGTTGATTTTCCGTATTTATCACAGAAAGTAGTAGTTTATTAAATCGCTTTGTCTAACGAATAGTAGCAAATCATGAAACACATTTATTTAATTGTTATTGCCCTAGCGGCCTTTACTATGAATTCATCCGCACAGTTTTGGAAATGGGGTGGTGGGGCAAAGCAACAAGCAACAAGCTCAGGGTTGGCAAAGCCAAAGGTTTCACCGCTGCACGATAAATATGCAGGGCGTATCGTTTTTTATGCTGGTGAAGTACTGGGCGATGCAATCAATGACGAAGCCAACTTGCGTACTACGTTTACTTTCCCTGAGCGGATATCTATCAGAGCATTTTTTGAGAAGCCGTTAGAGCAATATATCCCTGATTGTAATGGTTGCTCTGCTTGGTATGCGTTCCGTTTCACCATAGACGATACCATCCAAATCAAAACAAGGATGTATACGGGCTACGCCAACGAGAATGGCCAAATGGAGTTTAAATCAACCATAACTATGCCGAATTCCTCAGGTAAACTAGTTTATAGTCCTATGGACCATGCTTTAAGAATGTTAAAAGTGGGTGCTCACAAAGTAAAAGTACAGTTGTACCCAATAGCTAAAGATAGTAAAGAAGGACAGTATGCTGGGCTGGAAATGGCGACAGGTGCTTTTACCTATGTCATACCCCCATCTACTAAAGTTGAGGCAGGTTGGCATGATGTTGCCGAAGGTAGTTATCAAGATGCTACAATCACTCCCTTGGTAAAGGAGCTGCTCAAAGGAAGGTTTAAGAAAGATAAAATCAATACTCAGGTAGTAGACATCAAAATAATAGATGATAAATGGACAATAACCAAAAACATATATGATGTTCCTGTAAACAAGTGGCTGAGGATTGCTGTTTTGTGTAAATGGACAAACACTTACTATGCATACCAAACCTATTACCTGACACAGGACTTCAATGGTAATAATTATGAAGCGCCCTACCTTTATCTTGCGATAGATGAGTTTGGCAAAGGCCCCTCTTGGACAGATGTAAGCTATCCGTGATTAGTACGGGTTGATTTTTGTCGGATGTTTCTTTACAAATTTACCATAGCGCTTTGGGTTGTGTCGCACAGCTAATTTCACTCTAGTGAAATGTGCTTTTCTTTCATATGGCTAAATCTCGACCCACCCTGATTGTATCATTTCGTAATGAGTTATCTTATATTCCAATCTACACCAAAGTGTAGATTTCCCTAAGATTTTGTAAAACTCATTGGTAGTGTACTCATATCTCAGAAACCCATAAGAGCGCTTGATAACTGCACGAGCATAAGTTCCCTTACTTCGCACCTATGGCAATGGCCTTGTCGGTTACATTGCAATAGGCGTATTCCAGAATTTTAAATTCAGTCATGCTTGAATTCACACTCACACGCATCCAACCGTAATTGTATTTGGAGCCGGTGGTAAAGCGAAAGGCCAAATAGCCTTCTCCGTTAAGCACCCCTTCGCGGTAACCCGAAACCTTAACTGATGGCAGGACATTCTGCTTATAGGTAACTCCTGATAGCGGCGGGATTTGACCACTGGTAAATACCGTGCAAACGTATAACGCAGATATACCTCCGTTGATGTTAAATTCGATATTCTGCCGGGTATTGTCTAAGGTAACATAGCCTGTATCTCCTCCATAGTTATTCAATCTAATTTGCAGCTCGTAAATGCCGTCGGCATTTATATCTATCGAATCCAAACTAGTGGCACCAGGCAACCCTGTTATCGTTCGGCTTACTTTATTATAATAAATATCAGGATCGTCGGCAACCGAAGACTCCTTTTTACAAGAGCCAAAAAACAATAACACCGTAATGATAACGGCAAATACCATTTGCTTCAACATATATAATTTATTTAGTGCCTACCACAATCGCCTTATCGGGCGTCAGGCAATAAGCGTAATCAGTGACATTAAGTTGCAGGAAATTCTCATTAAGTACAATCCGCATCCAGCCGTATTGATACTTGGTGCCCGTAGTAAAACGAAACGCCAGATAGCCTTCGCCACTTTTTAATCCTTCCAAATAGCCAGCATTATTGATCGCTGCGTACGCGGCATGACGGTATGAAGCTGCAGACAGGGGAGTGATGTCGCCACTTTTATAAATGCTGCAAACCACGGTTGGCGTTAGCTTTTCAATTGCAAACTCAATCTGCTGGCTTTTATAACGGAATTCCACATCACCTTTATTGGTGCCGGCGTTCAACAAATGCAACATACACTCGGCTAATCCATCATTATTTAAATCCAGGCTGTCGTAGGCAACGGCACCAACCGGTGTATTAATGACTTTATTGACCGACACATCTACAATCAAGGGGTCATTTGCCACCGCAACTTCCTTCTTACATCCTGATAACATCATGGCATGAAGCGCTAGTACAGCAGCTACAGTTCCAATACTCTTTTTTTTCATGGTTTTTATTTCGCACCAACCGCAATGGCTTTATCCGGTGTTACACTATATGCGTACTCCAGAATTTTGAACTGTGTAAATCCGCTATTTAAACTCACCCGCATCCAGCCGTATTGATACTTGGTGCCCGTAGTAAAACGAAACGCCAGATAGCCTTCGCCGCTCAGCAAACCTTCGCGGTAACCGCTATATTTCAAAGGCGTGTATATAGTTGGGTAGTATGAAGAGGCCGATAAGGGTGGGGTGCTGCCTTTTTCGTACAAGGCACCAACCGGAACAGGCGCCACTTTACTAACAGCAAACTGAATATCCTGATTAAACGTATTCATCAACACATAGCCTGTATCACCGCCAATATTCACCATCGTGATAATCGCCTCTCCTAAACCATCCGAGTTCAGGTCGAGAGAATCAATGCCGGTTATACCCGATACCACATCAATGGATTTTTGCAGGTTGTTATAGACGATACTCGGATCGTCGGGCTCGGTGGTTTCTTTTTTACAACCAGATGCCAGCACAAACAGAAGTGCTGCGGATGCCACAAGGGCTACTAATGATTTTCTATACATAATCGTTTATTTGGCGCCTACCGCAATGGCTTTGTCCGGCGTTAAGCTATAAGCGTAATCTAATATTTTAAACTGTGTGAGCGCGCTGTTTACACTTACGCGCATCCAGCCGTATTGATACTTTGTACCAGTGGTAAACCTAAAGGCCAGATAGCCTTCGCCACTTAGCAATCCTTCGCGGTAACCGCCTGCTTTGTAAGGTGAATAAGCGGCAGGATAATAAGCTGAACCCGACAATGGTGGCGTAGCGTCTTTAGCATACACTGCCGCAATGGGCGTAGGGATAATTTTACTGATGGCAAACTGAATATCCTGATGATACGACGATAAAATAATATAACCGGTATCGCCACCAATGTTGGCCAATGAAACTAACAATTCTGTTAAGCCATCCTGATTCAAATCTATCGAATCGCTGGAAGGTATTCCCGACACGCCATCAAATGATTTTTGAAGATTGGTGTAAACGATATTCGGGTCATCAGCTTCTGTAGTTTCCTTTTTACAGGAGCCCAGGATGAGTACAACAGCAACAACAGGCGCCCAGATTAAAAACAACTTTTTCATGGTCAGTTCAAATTTATCTCAAAGGTAAACATTGCAGTTGGAAGTGCGAAAAAGCATTTGGAGCAGAATGGAGAGGGGCATTGCCAAATTCGTTGTTAAAGGGACTCAATAGCAACGCTGGCAGCTGATTTTTTGGCGTGCCCCCTACGGCAGCGGCGCAGTGCGCAATAAGCAAGCAACGCATCGCTGCCTTCGGGGTCGGGCTGTTCGCTTATAGTCCTCGCTCGGCTCGTACCTCACCTCGCTGCGGGCTACCGCTGCCATCCCTCACGCTTGGCGCAAATTGGCGCGATACAGGCATTTCCCAATCATCCAACCTGCGAAGTTTTTAGCGCGGCCTTAGAGAAGTAGGGCGATGCTGTCCTAACTTCGACCAGATTGGTTTGTTTCAGTAACGATTAATGATTGAGGTCTAAAGAAAAATTGCGCAATGCAAATCCCGATGGGATGAAATAGTTATAGCTCTTGTTTCACCTCGAATTGAAATACGACTGGTGCGCTGACCCCGGAGGGGTCTAATCGCTGTAGCCAGACAAATGCCCTATCAAAACGACCCCAGCGGGGTCGCATACAATCATGCTGAATGCCGATACAAGCATTTCCCAATCACCCAACCTGCGAGGTTTTTAGCGCGGCCTTAGAGTAGTAGGGCGATGCTGTCCTAACTTCAACCAGATTAGTTTGTTTCAGTAACGATTAATGATTGAGGTCTAAAGAAAAATTGCGCAATGCAAATCCCGATGGGATGAAATAGTTATAGCTCTTGTTTCACCTCAAATTGAAATACGACTGGTGCGCTGACCCCGGAGGGGTCTAATCGCTGTAGCCAGACAAATGCCCTATCAAAACGACCCCAGCGGGGTCGCATACAATCATGCTGAATGCAGATACAAGCATTTCCCAATCACCCAACCTGCGAAGTTTTTAGCGCGGCCTTAGAGAAGTAGGGCGATGCTGTCCTAACTTCAACCAGATTGGTTTGTTTCAGTAACGATTAATGATTGAGGTCTAAAGAAAAATTGCGCAATGCAAATCCCGATGGGATGAAATAGTTATAGCTCGTGGTTAAATTGTCTGATAAATCCCGAAGGGATGACATGAATTTGGATGAATTTTATTTCAGGAAAATTTCACGCCTCTGGATATTGTGTTTGCTGAGCCAATGAAAACGCACCGGCAATAAAATAGCGCTTAGCGGCAGCGATTGCAACGAAAAGCCCGCAACGCCGGCCTCAGGACTTACGAAGTCTTAAAGACTTACGAAGTCCTGAGGCCGGCGTGAGGACTTGGAGTGGAAAGCGCGGTGCGGCAGCAGGCAGCCGCTGAAATTTACGCGCCTGCTGCCGCAGCCGCCATAAAAGGTACAACAAAATACCGCAGTACAAATTAAAACTTGCGCGCAAACGGATGGTGCTTCCGCATGCGGATGATGAGCAGTATCGGAATTAAAACATAGGGCGTATTCAGCGGCAAAAAGCGCCCGAAATTCTGACAGCGCCACTCCGGCTCGCCGAAAAATTCTACACCAAAAACAATCACACCCGTAATGACGGAGATTGCTGTGCCGTACATAATGGCCGGCACTTGTATCCAATTTCGTCCTTCGATAAATGCATACACCAACACCAGGTAAAACGGACCGTACACAAATGCCGAAAGCCCGGTAACGAACCTCATCCACACCGGCGGATTCAGAAACAACGGATCGCAGCCCTTGGCGTAATCGTAATTGGCGCGCATTAGCGGATTGGTGCTGTTGGGATCCAGCGCCCCGTACACCGTAGGATATAAATCAGAAATCATAGAGGTGATGAAGAACAACGAAAACATCACAATAAAAAAGTAGTCGAACTTGCGTTCATTTAATGGTAGTGTCATGAAGCGAAGCTATATTTTTGTGGGGAAGTTGAGGTATTGATTGCCGCTGCTATGCGAAACAAAAATTACGCGCTTTAATTAAGTCTTAGTCGTGCTCGGTTGATGTAGATGCCTTATTTAACCAACTGTTTTTCGGGTAAGAAAATTCTTGTGTATCTTCCCAACACAAAACCACCGCCATGAAACGTTTTATTTGCTTTCTTCTGGGCGCCTTAGCCGCCCATTGGTGCTTTGCACAAGCCGCCCAGCCCAATACCATGGATGCCTTGATGCAAGTCAATGCTGAATGGCAACATCAAGCTGATGCCCGCCAATTGGTGAGTAAAGAACCGGCTGCACAAAGCCAGTCGTTCCATCAATGGATTGCCACCCATTTGCGCTTGGTAGAAAAAACCCTGCGACAACGCAGCACGGCGCATTTAACTGAAACGCAGGCAGCTAACCGCGCAGCACTGCTGGATCAATTGCATGGCTATTGGCAGCAAGGGCTCTTTCCGGTTAACGATTATTTGACCTACAAAAATCCGGTGTTTATTGACCGTGCCGGAACGCATTGCGCCGTAGGTTATTTGATGCAGCAAAGTGGCGCCGAAGCACTGGCCAGGCAAATTGACCGCGAACAGAAATTTGCCTATGTGCACGAGATAAAAACGCCGGGAGTTGCCGAATGGGCCAGCACCAACGGATTTACATTAAATGAATTAGCGTGGATTCAACCTGGCTATCCGCCAACTATCAATCCCAATGATTTAGATAAAGGGTTGAACGGCGACGTATATGCGCTGACCACCGATCAGGCCAACAGTGTAGTATATGCAGCAGGAAATTTTACAGCTACCAGGAGAGGAGTGCCTTGTGCGCACATTGCCGCATGGGTGAGTGGCTTTGCCGGCTGGAGTTGGATTTCGTTAGGCAGCGGATTAAATGGGCCTGTGTATTGTTTGCTGTGGCATGACAACAAACTTTATGCAGGCGGCAATTTTACGATGGCCGGAGGCGTGTCCGCAAAAAACATTGCTGCCTACAACATCGGCACTGGTCAGTGGGAAGCGGTGGGTGCGTTAGACAGCACGGTGCGTTCGCTGGCCGTTTATAATAATCAGTTGTATGCTGCCGGCAATTTCACCGGATTTTTATCGAAGTGGAATGGCTCGCAATGGCAGGATATTGCCAACGGATTTTTGTATGGTGAAGGCGCGCGGACATTAGCAGTTTGGAATAATATGTTGGTGGTAGGCGGATCGTTTGAGTTAGCTACCGGCGCACTGCGTAAACATGTGGCGGTTTATGATGGCACTTACATGAGTGCGCTGAGCATGGGGACACTTACTCCGGTGAATGATTTTGAAGTTCACAACAATGCGCTTTACGCGGCCTGTGATGCGGTAAGTGGAAACGATACGTGTGCACTGGCCAGATATGACAACGACCATTGGCAAAAAGTGCTGGGAATATCAATGGGTATGTTTGATGCTTTTTCGGGTAAAGCGATTTATAAAATGAAATCGGTTAACGGACAGTTAATTTGTGCCGGTGATTTTATGTGCTCGGCTGGAATGACCTATGGCAATCACCTGATGGCCTACAGCAGGGCACCGCTGCCTGGTGATACAACACTGCGCGATATCACCGTTCCCTTGCTCACTACCGATTTAGCGGTTCGCGATGTGATGGCTATCGGCAATGTATTGTATTTCGGTGGCGATTTTGTTGTGAATTCATTCACCGATACCCTGCAACATGTGGGTTATTTTGCGTTGAATCCGGCTGGCATAACATCTGCCGCGCAGTTAGCAGCTGTTCGGGTGTTCCCTAATCCTGCCACCACCCAAATTACTATTGAAACAAGCAATGGGATATCCTTAGTTAGGTTAGAACTTATTGGCGCTGATGGCGCATTGGTAGCAACTCAAGAAGCGAAAGGTAGCGCGGCTTCCCTATCGTTGAAGGATATGGCCAGCGGCGCGTATAAGTTGCGCGTGTATACGGATGCAGGAATTGTTACCAAACCAGTAATTAAGTCGAGATAAATTAAGGGCGCATCTAAAAACCTGGCATGAGTGAAATGCGCAGAAAATTTGGTGTAAGACGAGGCGCAACGAATGCAGTTACATGAATGATGTAACGAAATGAGGCGCAACGATGTATTACACCAAATTTTCAAGCTTTAAGCTATTGCGCGATGGTCAACTATTAACAACATTTCACTAGGCTAGGTTTTTAGAGGTGCCCATAAGTCGTCAGAATCATCCCGGCACTTATTTCTGGTTCTCATCTTTTTGGTCGCCGACAACAAGATTTTGGTTCATGTAAATTAATCCTTAAAGATAATTTATGGCGCTCCGCTCGCTGCGCTTCAGGCAAGCAACTGAAGGCTCGCGGCCGGGTGCTGCGCTCCAATCTTTTTTGGCCGGCAAAAGCGTACCGAATAACGGCCGCCGGCCAAAAAAGGATTTCCGCTGCGCCCCCTAGCGCAGGGCGCATTTCACAAAATTACTGCTTCAACTTAAAATCGCTGTTGTTCAAAATCGGAAGCAGGGTGGACGTCTATTTCCTTTCTGGTTCTTCTAGCGCTTCCTTTACCACCTGGCCTTGCCAACAAGCCGGCACGGGCGCACCTAACAAATGTGCAATGGTGGGTGAACAATCATAATTATTAACCTGGCTATTAATCTGGTGGTTCTTTTTAATGCCGCATCCGGAAATGATAAAGGGCACATTCACTTCTTGCGGCGTGTTGCCGCCATGGCCATGACCAATACCGCCGTGATCGGCAATAAGAATAAACACGGTTTGCTCCCACATGCCGGCGCGTTTTACCGCTCGCATTATTTTACCTATACTTTTATCAACGCGCTCAATGGCCGCGAAATATTTTGGTGTGCCGTGGCCATGGCGGTGTCCGGTTTCATCCACATTATTAAAATGCAGGAACAACAATTGCGGTTTCCTGACTGCAATCACTGTTGGCGCGCGCATATCGGTTACGCCTTCCAATATAGTTCGCTGTCGCAGCGAACAAACACCAGGTTCTACCAAGCGCTTAAAACTCCACCATTCCATTAAACAACACAGTTGCGCTTGTTTATTGTTATCGCGCAACACTTTAAAAATAGTTGGGAACACCCGTCCTTTCTTTCCGCCGCAATACACCGAATCGCGGATATCGCGCCTTTTCCAGGCGTTGCTCCAGATGCCATGGGCTGCAGGCGGTGCGCCATCAATAATAGACGCCCAATTGGGCGAACTCACCGTGGGTAATTGCGCCTTGGCCTGCAAGGTAAAACTGCCATGCGCCTTTAGTGAGTCGATATGGGGCGTATGGGCATGCAGCAAACCGTCAGCGCTGCAACCATCAACACCCAAAACAATTATGTGTTTTGGCTGTGCGGCGAGCAGTAGCGCGTAACACACAGCAACCAACGATAACAGGTATTTTTTCATCAGGTTAATATAGCGATTGTAGATAGTAAACGGATGCGCCCGAACCCTGGCCATTACTTGTTTGCCGTACTATGGCGATGGTGCGAGCCTCGCCGGAATGACGTCGCACTTTGGAATGGTAATCGCAGGTTCTTTTAGTATTTTTTTCACCTCAAATTGAAATACCACTGGTGCTATGACCCCGAGGGGTCTAATGGCTGTATCCAGACAAACGCACTATCAAATCGACCCCAGCGGGGTCGAATAAGTTCATGCTGTGTGCTGATGCAAGCACTACCCAATCACCAAAAACATCGGCCCCTATGGTGATTTAAAAATTAATGACCTGAAAACACTATGCGACCCCGCTGGGGTCGTTTTCGGGCCGGTGTGTTTTCTACATAGATACGACCCCGCTGGGGTCGGTTCGAAAACTGTTATTCATTTTAATGATTTGCTTTAGAAGGAAAACCAAGCCAAAACCCGTATGAATATTTCGAGTTATTGCGATGGTACTACAGCCTCCTCCGAATGACGTTGCACTTTGGAATGGTAATCGCAGGTTCTTTCAGCAATCTGCTTCACCTCAAATTGAAATACCACTGGTGCTATGACCCCGGAGGGGTCTAATGGTTGTAGCCAGACAAACGCATTATCAAATCGACCCCAGCGGGGTCGCATAAGTTCATGCTGTGTGCTGATGCAAGCACTACCCAATCACCAAAAACATCGGCCCCTATGGTGATTTAAAAATTAATGACCTGAAATCACTATGCGACCCCGCTGGGGTTGTTTTCGGGCCGGTGTGTTTTCTACATAGATACGACCCCGCTGGGGTCGGTTCGAAAACTGTTATTCATTTTAATGATTTGCTTTAGAAGAAAAACCAAGCCAAAACCCGCATGAATATTTCGAGTTATTGCGATGGTACTACAGCCTCCTCCGAATGACGTCGCACTTTGGAATGGTAATCGCAGGTTCTTTTAGTATTTTTTTCACCTCAAATTGAATTACGACTGGTGCGCTGACCCCGGAGGGGTCTAATGGCTGTAGCCAGACAAACGCAATATCAAATCGACCCCAGCGGGGTCGCATAAAAACCGCAACCTGCGAAGTTTTTAGCGCGGTCTTAGAGCAGTAGTGCTATGCTGTCCTAACTTCGACCAGATTTCCGCTATATGACTAATCTCTATAAAGTAAAACTCATGCTATCATGGTTGAAGCTAGAATAGTATTGGGTTAATTTCACAAGGTAGTATTAGCAATTACGACCAGATACGGAGGTGGTTCTGATAACAATTTCACCCCTTCGGGGTTCATTGATCTGTTGTTTGAAATTTCTAAAATAATACCAACCCTTCGGGTTTTTATAGGCGATTAGGCGCAATTGAGGCTTAGTGGAAAGTTGTGCCATACAAATCCCGAAGGGATGAAATAATTATAGCTTGTGGTTAAGTGGTCTCATGAATCCCGAAGGGATGACATGATTCACAACCAGGTGGAAGCTAGAATAACATTGGGTTAATTTCGGAAGGTAGTGTTAGAAACTTCGACCAGATGCAGATTTAAAAATTAATAACCTGAAAACACCATGCGACCCCGCTGGGGTCGGTTCGAAAATTGTTATTCATTTCAGCTTCAATAAACAAAAACGCTGATATACCAATCGGTTTGATAGGTGATGGCATGGGTATTAATTGCGGCCAGCTCGGGCAGCGCTTTTAGTGTTTGTTGGATGTTATTGGCCGAATTGGTTTCGTCTTTCGCATTTCCCGGTAATGAATTGTATTTAATCACACTGCCGCGTATCTGATAACCTGGCCTACTATTCACCAAGGTAGATAATCGGCGTACGTAGACGTTGTACTGACCGGTTTTATCCAGTGCTTGCTTTGCTTTTTCTGCTATGGCCTTCGAAGCACCCTGCGTCTCTTCGCAGTAAAAAACGCATACATCAATCAATTTATTCTTATCGCTAACTTTTGCGGTGGCAAAACGCGCCGCCACATCGGCTGTATCGGCCTGAAAGCGTTGCTCTGACCGCAATAAGGTATCTACTTGTTTGGCCACCGCGCTTTGTGTACCCAGCGCACTCAATAAACCGCGCTGCAATTCTTCTTCCTTAACCAGGTTGACTACCAGATTTAAACAAGCTTCCTGAACTTTTGGGTTGTTGCTGGCAATGGCCTCTTTTACGTCGTGATAAATGGCGATTTTAAAATCGCGGTCAAACTTTTTTTCATCCTGTTCAATGGTGAGTTCCTTTCTAAAATTATCCAGATCTGCAGCTTTTAATGTCTGTTTGTCGGTGCTGTAGGTTTTGTAAGCGGTCCAGCACGCCATAATCAAGGCGATTATGGCTGTGGTGTTTTCTTTCATTGAATGGAGGAGGTTCCGGAAATAGGCGTTGTTATCCATGGCAGTTGGTTTGAGGCTAAAGTTGTCATGCTATTTCCATTGTAACAAGTGCAGCGTGCATTTCTAGTATTTCTACGGTCTTTTATCGTAGAAATACGGTAACTGGTTTTTACCGCGATTGTAAATGGGCATTTTTAAATTGACAGCGGAGGCGCATGATGGAGATACAGCGGAAAATGCCGCGGCGATTTTTTATGAAGCGCACGAATAGCCATTAGCGCCGAGCGTGAGGTGGCGAAGTGGAAAGCCCACAGCCCGGCGAGGTACGAAGCCGGGCGAGGACTTGCAACGAAGCAACCGACCCCGAAGGCAGCGATGTGTTGTTTGATTCCAACGCACTGTACCGCTGCCTGAGGGGGCACGCCCAAAATCGATAATCCGGCAGCCAAAATTTGTTCGCTATTCGTGCGACCAGTTTTTGTAACGCAGTGATGATGCGACGCTCACCATGCTACAAAGGTTCCGCGAAAAAAATTAATCGTATCTTTCCCTAACCACAAAATTACATGCCATGAAAAACGCGCTACGCTTCAACCTGCTGTTGCTGGGATTTTTTTTATTGCCCTTGCTCCATCAGGCACAAACCTGTTGTCCCAAATTTTCGCTCAGCTTTCCCGAGAATTGCGAAGCCGGCGATACCCTTTGCTATGCCGGAGGCTCTTCAGGCGGACAACAATCCATTTCATCGGCCTGTAAAGGAACTACACAAACGTACACGGTGTATCCCAATCTTCCGGGATATACGTATCAGTGGACCATCACCGGCGGTACGCCAATCAGCTTCTCCGGAAACCCTATTACAGTAACCTGGGGCAATGGTACTAATGCCACCATTAAAGTAGTGATTAATCAAATCAGCGGCGGCTGTGCCGATTCATTTCAAACCACGATTTGTTTAAAGAATGGGCCCACCGCCAACTTCACCATCAATCCCAATCCGGCTTGTGTGAATCAGCCGGTAACTTTTTCGAATACCAGCGTGAATGGCATTGGTTATATCTGGACGTTTGGCGACGGCACCACTTTCGCTGGCGCAAATCCGCCCCAGCATGTGTATAGCACGCCGGGCACGTACATCATTACGTTGCAGGCTAATAACAATCCCTACAACGGACCGCAATCAGGAGGTGCGCGGTGTTTTTGTTCCGACATTCACACCGACACCCTGGTGGTGGGCACTGGCACCGGTCCGAAAATTGATACCGTTGGTTGCTATGGCTCTATCTGCGCATCCGATACGCCATTGCGCACTATGTACAGCACGCCCGTGGTATGCGGCTCGTATACGTGGACGGTTGTAGGCGGAACGATTATTTCTGGCGCGGGCACGGCGAATATTACGGTGCAGTGGAACCCGAATTTCAATGGGGTGCCAACGGTTACGCTCAGCGTGCCGCCTTCCTGCTCGGGCGGTTGTGCGGCCTCTACCACCATCACCGTGCCGATTATTTATCCGAATCTGCCTATACAAGGACCCTCGCCGGTGTGCGTAGGCAGCAACAACACCTATTCGCTGCCGGTGCTGCCGGGATGTTATTATAGCTGGACGCTCACCAGCACCAATGGCAGTACATTTACGCTGGGTACTAATCCTTTTAATGCCACTTCGGTAGAAGTAACAGCCGGGCTATCGCCAGGCACTTTTACGCTGAACTGCACCTATTACGATTCGCTCAAACATTGTGGTGGCAACAGTTCCAGGATCATTACCGTGAACCCTAAGTTTCAGTTTTCAAATGCTCAGGTGAAGGTGTGCGAACAATCGAATGGTTTTTATGCTGTGGGTGGAAATGCCAGTTGGCAGGTTTTTCAAAATGGTGTGCTGGTGCCTTCGTATGTAATTCCAAACGGTTCGTTTGCGATTATCAACTGGCTGGTACCCGGCGTGTATCAGGTGGTAGCAACAGCCATTGGCGGTACCTGGTGTAATCCTTCCTGCACCACCACGGTGAATGTAGTGGCGCGTCCTGTGCTGTCAACCACGCAGAGCTTAACTAGTACTATTTGTCCGGGCGATATCATGGTCTATCAGGTTACCAGCAACAAGCCTGATTATCCTTATACCTGGACCATTACCGGCGGCACAGTTTTGGTGAAGGATGATAACACCGCCACGGTTCAATGGGGCAATACGGGTGGAACGCTAACAGTTGTGCAAAATAATCCCGACCCCACATTAAATTGTCCGTCAAATACTATCACATTCACGGTTACACCCTTTGCGGCGCCTGCTATTACGGGCACGGCCACCGCTTGTGAAGATGATGTAGCCACCTATACAGCAACGCCGGCGGGCATGCCGAATTACAACTGGACGATTGTTGGCGGTACAATTACCGGCACGTCGGGCAATACGGCAACGGTGTTGTGGGCCGGAGGCGCAGGGGCGCATACTATAACGGTAAGTACTTGTTCAGGTACGGCGTCAAAAACGGTAGCCATTACCAACAAGAGCACCTACCCCGTTACATTCGCAGCGGGCTCCGGTTGTTCATACACCGTTACGTCAACGGCTACTGCGTCTTCGTATGCGTGGTTCTTGAATGGCACACCATTGCTGCCCACCACGCAAACAATTTCCATCAATGCATCGGGTTACTATACCTGTCTGCCCAACCTGCCCTGCACTAAGGCTTCAGGTATTCAGGTAAATTTACCGGCAGCACCAGTGGTGAGTATTTCAACACCGGTGACAAGGTTTTGTGCACCGCTGCCTACGTCGCCCATTCCCGCAATTTCTTTCAACTCCTTTATTTCTGCCGGTGGTTCTTACACTTATCAGTGGTATCATAATCCATCACCTGGTTTAATTCCTTCAGCCACCAATGCCAACTATACACAGCCGGCGGGTACGGCCAGTACGTCATTAGGAACATATTCCCTGGTGGTGACTTATGGCTCAGGTTGTACGGTTACGTCGAACACCATTACCATTGATACGGGTTGTGCATCAGGCAGTGGCGGAGGAACGCCTTGTACGTTGCCGAATGCGCCGTATGCGGTGAGTATTACAAAAAATTGCGGCACCTCGTTTACTGATAATTACACCGCACCACCGTCGATAGGCACTACGGTAAATTGGAATTTTGGCGATGGCAATTCTGGCACCAGCAATGCCGGTGCCGGCATTTCACACAGCTATGTTAATCCGGGTATCTACCAGGTATGCGCTACGGTAAATGATCCGGCGTATTGTCCCTTGCTTGCTTGCTTGCTCGATACCATTCCTATTGTACCGAACTTCAGTATTCAGGTAGGGTGCACTTCGGCTACCTTAACGAACACGTCGTTGATGATGAGCGGTATTTCGGGGTACACCATTTCATGGAGTAATGTGGGTGGCAGTTTAAACACGAATATTGGCAACACCGTAACGTTTACAGGAAGTGGCACGGTAACGATGACCATTACCTATCAGGGTTGCAATTACAGCATAACGCAGAATGTGAATGTGCCGGCAAACACGCTTGTTGTTTCTAATCCTGCTTCTTCATGCGTAGCCGATCAGAACGCATTTTCGGCAACGCCCACCGGTTTTGCTGTTTATAGCTGGGCCTTTGGCGATGCCACTACTTCAGGATTAGCGGCTCCTGTTCATGCCTATAGTTCAGGCGGAACTTACAACATCACCTTAACCGCGGTGAACTACAACGGCTGCACAGTTACCGGAACATCTTCCATTATTGTACATGCATTGCCGTCGGCAACACTGGCAATTTCTGATACTTTCATTTGTCCTGATGATTCTTCTCAATTGTTGGCTACACCGGGTTTCACTACTTATCAGTGGTATCAGAATGGTGTGTTAATCGCTACTACCGCAACAAATACAATATGGGCCAATCAGTTTGGCTTATACCAGGTGAAGGTGACGGATGTTAATGGATGTCAGCGTTGGACGAATAAAGTGCCGCTCATTATTTTTCCAAAACCCAAATTCAAAATTTCGATTCCATCGTATTCGCCTACTATTATTTGTGTGAATGCTGCTTCGCCGGGCGCAATGACTTATTCGGCTACGTTCAATGTTAACTATCTTTATAGCTGGAGTGCCAATGCGCCGCTAATCATTCAATCGCCCAATCAGTATCAAACGCAAGTAGGTGTTGCGGCAGGCACGCCTTCCGGAAATTATCCACTCTACTTAACGGTAACAGATTCCACCACCGGATGCTCGCGTTCCGATACGGTTTGCGTTATTGTGAGTCAGCAACCAACCGTAACCATCGCACCGGGAAGTTCCATCTGCGCCGGCATACCCACCACCTTAACACCTTCGCCTAATGCGCCGGCATTGTTCACCTATAGCTGGTCAACAGCAGAAACAACGCCCACTATTAGCGTTTCCGCTGCAGGCGCTTATCAGCTTACTATTACCGACAATCAATCGGGCTGTAGCGCCAGTTCAAACATGGTGCTGGTGAACCCGTTGCCCGATGTGAGTTTATTTCCGGTGGGTTGCGATACGCTGTGCGACCGCGCTCATCTTTACATACCGCTGCCGAATGTGACTAATCCGGTGGCGCCGCCTGCTGCCTACGATACAATTAAGTGGTATGTGAACGGCGCGCCATTCAGCTACGGGCCGTTTCTTCCTTTAAGCTTGCTCACACCGGGGAACAACACTATTCATGTTGTGGTGTACAATAATTTTGGATGCAGCAGCACCACTGGCAATTTCCATGTTTTTGTTAAGCACTGCGATAGTTGCGTCGTGCATGCCGATTTCATGGTAACCACGCATGATGATACCGCTATGTTCATGAACATGTCATCCGGCATTGGACATACCGGTTATTGGTGGCAATTTGGCGATGGCACAACAGGAGGTGGTGAAAACCCTGAGCACGAATACGACACTTGCGCTGTGCATCAGGTTTGTTTGTATGTTACTGATACCGTAAACGGAATTATTTGCAGAGATTCTATTTGCAAGTGTATTTATACCTGCGCGAAAGACTCCAGTTGCAACGGATTTTTGTCGTATCTCCAAAATCAATCTATTGCTGTTAGCGGCACTTCGCCCACCTATACTTTCACGCCGCCACTGTTATTGCCAGGTGATGTAGTTCGCTGGGATTACACTTGTGATGGCATTGTTGATGCCGTTACATTTGGCAATAGCACCGTTACGCACACCTATGCGGCGGGCACCTATGTATTGTGCGCTAAAATAGAACGAGTGGTGAATGGCGATACGTGCTGGGCCAGGCTTACCAAATCCATCAAGGTAAATCAGCGCGATAGTTGTGTGTGCGACACTTCGTTTATCAGTGCAGTGAGTGCCGGCTATGCTACCAGTATTTCTGGCAACACCGTCACTTTTGTTCCACTGGCCTTAACCAACTGCGATACGGTTACCTGGAATTTTGCCGATGGTTCACCAACAGTTACTACCGTTGGCAATGCGCCCGTAACGCACACCTTTGCGAATACCGGCCAAGGTTATTATCCATGCATGATGGTACAGCGGGCGGGTTCGCCTATTTGCAGAAGAGAGTACTGCCGGCATTTGGTGTTGAATAACGTGACGGATATCAGCAACGCCAACTGGCAGGTATACCCCAATCCGGCCATCAATCAGGTGACGCTTTCGTTAAGCGGCGAGCGGTTTGGCGAGGGTTGGCAAGTACAGTTGTTGGATGTTGCGGGCCGGTTGTTGGCATCGCAACGATTACCGGTTCATGCTAATACACAGTTATTGGATATGGCTGATTTGTTGGCTGGTAGTTATACGTTGCAAGTGATACAACAAGATGGTGTGGCCGTGATGAAGCGTCGCTTAGTGTTGTTGGGCGGCTCGATAAGGTAGGTGTAGCCATCAAGCGATGGTAATGTTTTTTGGCGTGCCCCCTGCGGCAGCGGCGCAGTGCGTGAAAGGCTAGCAACGCATCGCTGCCGCAGGGGTCGGGCTGTACGCTTGTAGTCCTCGCTCGGCTCGTACCTCACCTCGCTGCGGGCTACCGCTCCCATCCCTCACGCTCGGTGCCAGTTGGGCGTATATGCGCGAAAGGGATGCAACCACGGGTCGGCAGGCTAAGCAGATTGATATTTTATGGATTTGCGCTTGAAGAAAAATCAGGCTGAAACCCTTGCTACTGCTTGTTTACCGTACTATTGCGATTTTACGATTTACGCTGAAACCCGCGCCATTGCTGGTTTACCGTACTATTGCGATTCTACGATTTGGCTGAAACCCGCATGAATGCTTATCGTAATATTACGATTTGGGGATGGCATCGGCTGAAACCCGCGCTATTGCTTATCGTATTATTGCGATTTTACGATTCGATTCGCCAAAACCCGCGCCAATGCGTCTTTGCCGTACTATTGCGATTTTACGATTGATGCTGAAACCCGCGCTATTGCTTGCTTGCCGTACTATTGCAATTCTACGAATAGGCCGAAACCCGCATGAATGCTTATCGTAATATTACGATTTGGGGATGGTTTCGGCTGAAACCCGCGCCATTGCTTATCGTATTATTGCGATTTTACGATTCGATTCGCCAAAACCCGCACCAATGCGTCTTTGCCGTACTATTGCGATTTTACGATTGATGCTGAAACCCGCGCTATTGCTTGCTTGCCGTACTATTGCAATTCTACGAATTGGCTGAAACCCGCATGAATGCTTATCGTAATATTACGATTTGGGGATGGCATCGGCTGAAACCCGCGCCATTGCTTATCGTATTATTGCGATTTTACGATTTACTTCTTCTGTTACCGCTACAGGGATGCGACCCCGATGGGGGTCGAGCAAAAACAGTTGCCTTTTTTAAGGTTTTGAACTTGAGATAAGATTAATCTGAAACCCTCGCCACTGCTTGTTTACCGTACTATTGCGATAGTACGATTTAGGCTGAAACCCGCGCCATTGCTGGTTTGCCGTACTATTGCGATTCTACGATTTGGCTGAAACCCGCATGAATGCTTATCGTAATATTACGATTTGGGGATGGCATCGGCTGAAACCCCCGCCATTGCTTATCGTATTATTGCGATTTTACGATTGAAGACATCCGATAATAATAACTGCTCAGATCGTAACCCGGAAGCATCAGCGCCGAGCGGCAGCGATTGAAACGAAAAGCCCGCAACGCCGGCCTGAGGACATCGTAAGTCTTTAGACTTACGATGTCCTTAAAGGGAGCCGTTAAAAGCGATTCGGAAAGGAGCGGCCGGCGTGAGGACTTGCAGTGATTTCTATGGCAATACCAAATCCATCGGCAAACGTTTTTCATAAGGCCGGTTATCCCTTATAACAGCAAACATTCTTTGAATCAACTTGTTTCGTACAGCGTTAATCACGGACATTTTGTTCTTTCCAGAAGCGACCATGCGCCGATAGTAATGTTCCATTTCCTTGGAATGTACAATTGATGACATGGCAGCTAGATGCAAAAGACTCTTGATTGTTTTATTGGCATAGTGTGATACTCTGGTTTTACCTCTCACACTACTACCCGATCGATGTTCAAATGGTGCTACACCGCTATAGCAGGCAAACTTTCTAGGACAGTTAAAATCCTTAAATTCATTGGTTGCCAATATCATATAAAGCGCTGTTACTTTCCCGATAGATTCAACCGAAGTCAACAGTTTAAATTGATGATTGATGTTTTCATCTTGTCCGATCAGCTCAGCAATTTCTTTTTCAATATGCTTGAGCGATTCGGTTATTCCCTGGATAGCTGCTTTCATCAAGCGTTTCTCTAACCGAAGTACTTGCTTTGATACAAAACCGTCAGCCTCTTTTAATGGCGTTAAAAGGCTGTTTTTTTTACTGATTAGCCTGGTGCGGAGGGTGAATAGATGCTTGAGGCGTTGAAATACTGCCGTTTTGGGCTGCCAGCGTTTTAAATCATCTTTGTTTTTAAAAGCGTACCAAGCAATCATCTCCGCATCTATCTGGTCGCTCTTGCCTCGCATTAGTTTATTGCTCTGTTTGATTTTTACAGGGTTTTCTAACCAAACAATGGCCTCTCTTTTATGCAATCCCTCTAATAAGTGATTGACATAAATCCCCGTCTGCTCTAAGCAAAACACCGCATTGCCTAACTCAAATTCAGGGAAGTGCTTGAGTGCTGTTACGAGCTGCTTTACGCCATTGAGATTGTTTGGATAAACAGCGCTCAGGCACTTCACTCCAGAGGCTACGACCGCAACATCGAATTTCTCCTTCGAAACATCAATTCCTACAAAAAATTGCTTCATGTTTTTAATTTTAAAAATGATTGAATACGATAACGCCTTTGAACACAATCAATCCCTTGATAATAGGCCGTTAGCCTAAATTTCTATTTGATGCTTGTTCAAAGAGCCGGCAGAGGTTTGAATCACTGCATAGGTCATACCTGGGAAAGCGCCTAATTCACCTCTGCCGGTGTTATCTTATACTAACATATCCACATCTTCCAACAAAGAAAAAAGGACCAAAAAAGAAATCTCATAATAGTAATAGCCTTTAATTAAAAAGAGTGTGCAAGTCTAAAGGGAAAGCGCGGTGCAGCAGCAGGCGGCCTTTGAAACTTATTTGCCTGCTGCTGCAGCCGCCGAAAAATCAATGTTTACTATGCGTTATGGCTAAAGTAACAAGCAAGTTTTTTGGGTAACAAATGCTAGATAGTGAATACGGGCGAGTGTTACTGTTTTCTAAAACGCTGCTTTCTGCGTACCTTTCAGCAATGATCAGCGCCGGAAACATTTATGCTACACTAACACCAGTGGCACTGGGTTTTATATTGTTGGAATTGACGGTCATTACCATCAGCAAGAAACAGTTGATTACGTTTCAGGAATTCATGGCCAATTTCGGCACGGCGTTAGGCAATCAAACCGTGAATGTGTTGGTAGCGGCCGGCGTTTACATTGTTTATGGCTGGCTATGGCAACATTTCAGAATCATTGATCATATCGATATGCACTGGTATACTTTCCTGTTGTTGCTACTGGGCGTCGATTTTATTTTTTACTGGGTACATCGCTGGGGGCACCACATCAATATTATGTGGGCGGCCCATTCGCCGCATCATAGTGCCGAAGAAATGAACTATGCCGTAGCGCTTCGCGCCAGCGTGACGCAACGGCTTTTTTCTTTCTTCTTTTTCTGGCCGCTTACCATCATCGGATTTACGCCTCAGGATATTTATGCCATGACCGGCATTCATCTCTTTATTGCCTTTCTGCATCACACTGAATTGATTCCAAAATTATGGCGATGGGTGGAGTTTGTTTTTACTACGCCTTCGCATCACCGGGTGCATCATGGCGTTAATGTGCAGTATCTCGACAAAAATTTTGGCGAGTTTCTAATTGTATGGGATCGTTTGTTCGGCAGTTTCGCTGAAGAGCAGGAAAAAGTTGTGTATGGCATGTACTATCCGCCGCGCACATGGAATCCCATTGCAATCAATTTTCATTACTACCGTATGTTGTGGCGCGATGCGGTGGCGGCGCCTTTTTGGATCGATAAATTTCGCATTTGGTTGATGCCTTTGGGATGGCGGCCAAGGGGTTTACCGGAACGGCCGCCCTTTGTGGAAATTACCGCAGCCAATCAGGTGCGTTTTACAACGACCATGTTCGCCGGTGCCCGGCCGTATCTGGTGATGCAGTTGTTGTTGGGTTTGTGGTTGATGCTTCAGGTGATTAGCGCGAATAGTATGTGGAGTACCCCGGCGCGGTGGATAGGCGCCGCCTTGCTGTGGCACATGATTATTAACTGGAGTGGCATTATGGAGCAAAAGAAATGGGTGTTCGCCTCAGAGTGTAGCCGCTTGTTGTTAACTGCTTTGGTGATTCCATGGGCGATGCATTTGGCCGTGGGTCATTGGGGTTGGCTGGTATGGGGGAGCTTTCATCTTTGCTGCGCAGGCTGGTGTTATCGGTATTTCAGGCCGGAATCATGAAGAACAAATGCCGGAGGTTGATGTTATAGCTTACGGCAAAACTTTTCTGCTCAGCATATAAATTTGTTTTATTGCGGCAATGGAATTTCAGATTTTATATAGCAATCTTACGAATCCAACACTGTTGTTTTTTGTGTTGGGCGTGGTGGCGGTGTTGGTGAAAAGTGATTTGGAGCTACCTTCCAGCAGCAGCAAATTTATTTCCCTCTATCTGTTGTTTTCTATTGGTTTCAAAGGCGGCCAGGAATTGGCGCACAGTTCATTTACCGCCGAAATTGGATATTCATTATTGTTCGGAATAGTGTTGGCATCAGCCATTCCGGTGTATACTTTCTTTCTGCTCAGGAGGCGGTTGCCGGTAAGCGATGCTGCTGCGGTTGCGGCATCGTACGGTTCTGTAAGTGCGGTGACTTTTGTTGCGGCCATGTCGTTTCTGGAAGTACAAAAAATAACTGCGGGTGGACACATGGTGGCCGTGATGGCGCTAATGGAGTCGCCGGCGATTATTGCCGGTGTTATTTTTTTGATGTTGTTTGAAAGAGAAGGACGAGAAGGGTCGGTAAAGACGGTTTTGCATCACGCCTTTACCAATGGCAGTGTGTTGTTGATTTTCGGCAGTTTGCTGATTGGTTTAATTGCCGATACGAAGCAGGCAGAAGGAATCAAGCCCTTTACGACTGATATTTTCAGAGGGTTTTTGTCGATTTTTTTGTTGGATATGGGCATGGTTACAGCGCGGCGTTTTTCAGGATTTAGAAAGTATGGTTGGTTTGTAACCTTGTTTGCCTTAGTAGTACCGGCGCTGAATGGTGTTGCGGTGGCTTATCTAAGTCAGTTCATTACTGCCGAGCCGGGCAACCGTTTCATTTTTGCGATACTGGCGGCCAGTGCCTCCTATATTGCTGTGCCCGCGGCGATGCGTTTGGCTGCGCCAAAGGCCGACCCTGGTTTGTATATTCCGATGGCGCTTGGTGTAACTTTCCCTTTTAATATTTCGGTAGGCATGCCGTTATACTATTGGGTGGTGCTGCATGGATGAGGAGGTTAAGGATTTCCATCGGGGCTACAACCATAGGTTACCTGCAATCGCAAAACTGGAGGATACACCACACCGCCGGGATTAGTGGTGCCACCCTGACAATTTTCATTCGTATTAAATGCGGCTTGAATGTTGTATGTATTGGCGGCGCTGGCGTGTATGGTGGTAGATGCGGCACCCGGTGCCAAGGCTTCAGAAACCCCGCTTATGGTTATTGTAACTGGTCTGTCGTTGGCATTTACAATCCGCTGAATGTAAATATTACTGCCCAATTCTTCAGATGCAATATGCGCGGGATAATAAGCCTGTGCTTCGCAGTTGTATTCAAATGCCAGCGTCCGCATCTCATCGCCATCTAACACCCGCACTTGTTGTGTGAAAGTAATTGGAAAGCGGGTGCCAGCGCCATATATTGCGGTAACACTAACGTCTTGGTCGGGTTGTAAGCTGGCCACTCCACTGCGGGAAGAAGGCGGAACGGTGATTGGCGTGCCTGAAATTTCCGGAGCCGTGTAAACCAAAAAGTCGGCACTGCGGCTTTGGTCGGAAGCCAGTGTAGTTCGGTTGTTAAGATTGATAAACTGAACCTTTGCTGTTACAGTACCGCCTCTGCAAATCACCCGGGGTTCTATTACAAGAACCGGAGCGCGCAAGCCAATTCCAAAACATCCGCCAAGCAGCAGCAAGCTGCCAGCGGTGAAAGCGTATAAAGAAAAGCGAAGCAAGGGTTTCATGGCTATGTTTGTTGAATGTTTGTTAATCCAGTATCAGTGTGCGATTAAAGTATTGGCTGCCTGAACGCAACGTCAAAAGATAAAGTCCGTTAGGTAAGGTTGGCAAGCAGAGTTTATTATCACCTTCGTATATGGGCTGTTGCCCTACTATTTTTCCGTTCAAATCGCGTACTTCCACAGGCTCCCAATTGCCGGCACTGCAACGGATATATACCACTCGTTCGTGATTTGGATTGGGAAACACTTCAACGTTCAACAGGTCGGCGTTGGTTGTATTGATTCCAGTGAGGCCGTCGGTTTTGGCGGAAACCATAACGAAGGGCCCTGCCCATGCACTGGTATCGCCAGGGTTACAAATATCGCGCACATACCAGGTGAACCCTACAGCATTACCTTGCGCAAAGAAGTGGGTAGGAAAGCTGGGTGATTGGGTGATGTAGTAACCACTGCCTTGAAGCGTTCCCTGGTTGGGTTGTGTAATATTCATGCCAAAGCTAACCTGATAGGTTTTACTGCTGTTACCGTATAAAGCAGAGCTCCACTTGCCGATGAGTACCTGACCTGACTGAACGAAAATGCCCTGGTTGGCAGGGGCGGAGCAAGTGGCAACGGTACCCGAAAGTGTACTGAACGGCAACCAACTGCTGAAAACGGAACTATCGCCATTGGTACAATATTCTTTTACACGCCAACTGTAGCTGGTGCCTGCTGTCAGGCTGCTAACCGGTAAGGTGCGCGTATATGATGCTGTGGCATTAAGATAGAAAGCGCTTACGGTAGAATTGCTATTGTTCATCAACTCAACTACAGCCGAGCTGTTGTAGTTAACGCTAGTCCAGTTTAATGTAGCCGATGAACTGGTGATGGCCGACACGTTCATATTACTGATTGATGGCGACGTGCATGAAGGTGTTGCTATGGTATTGGGGCCAATCCAGGGTGTGGTGTCACACGGCCCGCAAATTTCTCTCACGTACCAACTGATGTTACCCACACCTGAAGCAATCATTAAAGAATGGGTACGCGTGTTTCCATTCACCACTACCGGGATTAAGACGGTGGATCTTGTTCCCTGAGCAGCGGATGATATACCGGCACCATAACTGATTTGATAGCGCCGGGTAGTGTCGTTGCCATAGCTGCTTTGCCAGTTTAGTTGGGCATTCTGGGTGTTCACTACCGTGCTGGTTAGGTTGGCAGGTGGCTGGCAGCCCGGAGAGGTGTAGGCCGAAAAGCCATCTACCCAATTGCTGAATAAATTATTCGCACAACGTTCCTGAATGTAATAGCGGAAGAAGGTCCCGGTAGGTAAACAAGTGAAGGTATCTTTCATAGCGCTTCCGGAAATGTTTCCTGAACGCCAGAACGTATCAGTACTATTCTGCCGAATCAACATGATTTGGTAACTACTACTGCTTGCCCCCGGCGACCATCCTAAACGGATAGCGCTTGAGGTGTTACTGAGCATTGACAAGTTGGTAGGTGCCGGACAAGGATCTGGTGCTGTTACGAAGCAGGCGCTCAGGCTTACAGCCGTTTGCGTGCCTCCCGTACAGAATTCCTGTAATGTTAGGCAGTAGTAAGTGGATGGTGATAAGTTGCGTATTGTAATGGAGTTGATTCCATTCGCGCTGGTATCGCTAATGCTTTGAACCACCGTTCCTGCTGTGCTGTTGATTCGGATGTACAGCATATATGAGGAGCCGATGTTAAAGGTAGGCCAGGAAAAGGTAGCGCTATTGGGTTGGATGTTACTCAGTTGACCTTGTGTGATATCAATTGGTGTGCCGCATGGCTGCCGCGGGTCTTGCGGAAACTTGGCGTAACCATCCTGAATCGACCCATTGAAGATAGTAGCCGCGTAGGGTGATGCTTGCATACCCATGGCAGCATAACCATCCTGAATAGTTCCATTATAAATAGATGCCGCTAATTGCGTAGCAGGAAGGTGGGTGGCGGCGTATCCATCTTGAATAGTTCCATTGTAAATAGATACGGCGAACTGCGTAGCAGGCAGGAGGGTAGCGGCATAACCATCCTGAATACTTCCATTAAAAATGGAATTTGCAATTTGTGTAGCAGCCAATGGAAAAGATGCGCTGCCATCCTGAAGGCCACCATTAAAAAGTGATTCGGATTGTTGTGTTGCGCTTAGTTGCCGCGAGTCGTATCCGTCTTGTGTGCTACCGTTGAAATTGACCGACTGAGCAGCCACCGTCAACTGTAGCATTAAACTACCCCATAATAGATACCCTTTCATAAAATGCGGATTAAAGGGTTACTTAGAGATAGCGCCGCGTACACTATTGAAATAAATGCTACCATCTTCAACAGGTCCGCCAAAGGTTGTTTCGTAGGTAGATACTTTTTGTTTGTAAGTAAGATTAAGCCATGTAGCATCACTTACGCCTCCGGTGGCGCTCAAATAACCATCGCCGGCGTTGCCGGTACTGAGTGCCAGACCTGGATTACTAAGGCGGCCTTGAATTGATAGTGTATAGGTGCGTGGCGCAGCGCTTAGATCCATCACACCGTAGTAGCTGGCGCCTGTGTTTTCGCGCGTGCTACCGCTTGGACGGGCAAATGAACCACAGCGGCGTGCACTAACGGTTGCCGGATTGAACACAACTGCCGCATCTGCCTCGCTTTCTGTGCCTGCATTAACTATATCGCCGTTATAACGATAGGTAATGGCACTGCTTCCCCAGGCGTATTCTCCCGGTACAGGCCCCAGCGGTCCGCGGCAAACTTTTTCAAATTCAAGATCAGTTAAAGGCCGCAGTCCAGCCCATTCCAGATAGGCATTGGCCTGCCGTGCCGAATAGCAAGTAATTGCCACGGTTTGACCATCGTTAGGCTCATTACCAATTCCATTTCCATTCAAATCACATTTAAATTCATAGCCCCCGCCAGGTTTTAGAAAAATGCGCAATCCACTTCTGAATAAAGTATCAGGCTGCGGGGAGTTACGCATAACATAGACCCCCGATGGAAGACCGCTCCCCCAGGAATTATTACTGGTAGGGTTGTTGTACAAAACCCCCATTTGCTGCGAAGTAGTCAGCATATTTAAAAAATCGGCGTAGGCTTCATTGCTTAAAGCATACTTCATTACATAAAAAGCACCATATCCATTAGGATAGTAAGCAGGCAATGAATTCAAAGGAAGTCCCCGTAACTTTAACGTATTGACTGGAAAAGTAGCGCCCATCAGGTACGGTTGGTTGTCGCTAATCTGAGCGATATTCATAGGGTCGCCATCACCTACAAAAAAATTACCTTGAGGAATCCATACCATTTCCTGAATAAAAAACTTGAACTCGTAAGTGGCAAGTGGGTTTGGCAACATAGGCGTAACTTGTAAAGTGAAGATTGTGCTATCGAAAATGCCATTTTGATAAGTTCCTGGCTGAAAACGTACACAAGCGCCTTTATAACTTGCATAAGTAGTGGCCCCCTGAGTAAAATTCACATTACGATTGAGAAAATAGGCACCATTCCCGCTAGCAGAACCAGACGCACCACTGGCAGCAAGGTTACATTGTAACAAGGGATTGGAATTAGCTGGAAAATTGAAGTTACCGTGCTCCCATTGTTGCGATCCCGCGGCGCGATACTTATAAAAAACATATACTGCATCAGTACTTACATTGTTCAACCGCCAGCTATTATCCCAACGTCCTTTGACCATTAAAGTTTGCGTGGAGCCTCCTAATGTATCGACGGAAACAATTTTAGCGTTACTGCCAAATGCAAAACTGGCCGTTAATGTGGCTAGAATTAGGAAAATACTTTTTGTGTTCATAACTTACGCGTTATTTATGTGATTGATAAGATGACGCAAAAGTGCCTGCTGTTTGGGCTTTGGTAAAACCAAAATTCTCAAAAACGGAAAAGTGTGCCCTGAATGAAAAAAAGCGATTTATATCAGTTGATTCATAGCATGACGACCGCTGAACGCAAGTTGTTTAGCGAGAAAAACGCTTCTCGCAAGCAGGCCACTTTTATGCAGTTGTATGACATTATTACTTCATTAGGATTGAAGCATGATGGAGAGGTGAAGCGCGCTTTGCCTGATGCTACATTTATTGGCCATCTCCATAAAACAAAGAGTTATTTATACGAACATTTAATGGCTGTGTTATTGCCGCCAGTTAAAGAATATAGTCTGGTTGCGCAACTGCTGCAAAAAATGCAATACGCGGAATTAATGATTCAGCGAAACCTGCCTGATCAGGCCAGGGAATTGCTTGATGAGGCCTTGTTGCTGGCTGAGCAAACTGAGGATCACGCGCTGGCTTTCCGCATTTTTCAACTACTAATGCATGTCACCTCTTTTTCCAATAGTCATATCGAAAACCAGAAAAAACAACTTGACCTTCTGACAAACTGGTTCCAATGGCGAAGTGTTTTGGACGAATGGCTAAAATGGTATGTTGCGCGTGGGAGTATTCAAACGGAAACACCACTTCTGCGGCCAGACGTTGCCTTTCCTAAAGAGCCCCCGCTTAGCAATAAGGCAAAGTTGATTCAATTGGCCGCAAATAGAATTCAAATAGTAGATTCCGGAAGTTCATTTCGTGAAATAGATTGGGAAATCTACCGACAAATGGTTGCCGGAAATTTAGCTTCCATCGACGAATCGACCTACGTTAATGCAATTTTTAATATCGGATTGAATGCCAAGGATGAGAAGCATCTTGAGGATATGCGGTTTGCTATCGACCAATTGGAGAAATTTGTTCCACAATCAAGAAAGAGCCGCGCTAAAAGGACGTTACATCTGTTGCGGTTAAAGATTGAATATCATTACATGGCCCCTACAGCCAGTTATAAAAAGTTAACGCAATGGATGAACAATACGCTGGCCGCCGATGAAGAATTAATGCTGGAAGAAGATAAGTTGAAAATTCACAGTCAGATGGCTCGTTTTTTATTGGCTGAACAGCAATACAATTTAGCTTTAGACAGTATACATAAAATTCTAAACGCGCCGCAGGCACAACGGGATAAACCTATTGCTTTTAGGGTGGCTTTGCTTTATCAGATAATAGCCTATTTTGAGTTGAAACAGCTAGATGTGGTTCAACCGTTGTTGCGCCAACATCATTACTTTATCAAAACCAAGAAGGGATATTTAAAAACGGAGCGGTTGGTTCACGATTTTATTCAAAAGGCGCTTTCAGAAACGGATAGGAAGAAACTACGCACTATGCAACAACAATTGCAAGAAAAAATTCTAACGCTAAAAGGCCATGAAGACGGGGCTAGTTATCTTAGAGATATAAACTGGCCCTTGAAAAGTAGAATTGCCTAGGGTCAGTTATTTTATTTTCCATGAAATCAATATTACCTTATATAAGCAATACCATTTTGTTGGTTTTTTCGATGGTTAGCGCATTTGACGGGATGGCAGTCATTTCAAAAAAGACAGCGGCAGTGTATGCGTCAACCCATCTCGAAATCATTCCACTTACTGCGCACACCTATCGGCATGTGTCATTCATTACAACGCACGACTTTGGCAACGTTTCTTGTAATGGGTTAATTGTTGTAAACGAAGGGAAGGCAGTGGTGTTTGATACGCCAACTAATGATTCCAGTGCTTTGGAATTAATTCATTGGCTTCAATATGTTTTGAAGGTTGAAGTAGCAGCAGTGATTCCAACGCATTTTCATGAAGATTGTTTAGGTGGATTGCAGGCGTTTCATGCTGCTGGTATACCATCATATGCGCATCAGGCCACTATCGATTCTGCCCTAACTCGCCATGTAATGGTGCCACAACAGGGTTTCGTTGATTCGCTGCGTTTACCCATCGGTAGCCGATACGTATCGATACGGTTTTTTGGCGCCGGGCATACTGCCGATAATGTAGTGGCTTACTTTAAAGATGATGAGGTGTTGTTTGGCGGTTGCTTAATTAAAGCGTTGGGTGCCGGTAAAGGCTATTTGGGCGATGCCGATGTAAAAGCCTGGCCGCAAACCGTAAATCAAGTAAAGGCCGTATTTCCTTCAGTGGTTTGGGTGGTTCCGGGGCATGGTGCTCCGGGTTCAAAAAAGCTCCTGAAGTATACCATTCGGTTGTTTAGCAAGTAAGCTACCCTGTCTTTTGGCGCAATAGTTGCTTGCTATTGTTATCTTAAGTTCATCGCTACTCCTTTTGTCAAATTGTTTTCAATGAATCGCAGGACATTTCTGGTTGAATCGTTGGGCTTGCTTCCGTTGCTGGTAGCACCTCAGTTGTTGTCTTGTAAAAAATCATCGGTAAAAGGGAATGGTAAAACAGTGGCCGTCATTGGTTCAGGGATTTCAGGATTAGCAGCGGCCAAGGCATTAAAAGAAAATGGTTGTAGTGTGATTGTGCTGGAAGCGCGCAGCAGCATGGGCGGCCGTTTAAGCACCAATCGTTCAGCGGCGATTCCTTTCGATGAAGGCGCCAGCTGGATTCACGGCATTACTGGGAATCCCCTTACTGCGCTTGCACAGCAGGCAGGTATGACCACGGCTGAAACGCCTGATTCCAACAGAAAGTGTTACGATGTTGGGGGTGTGGCAAGAACAGCAGCCGACTACGATTTGGCAGAAAACGAACTCTATCAAATTCTGAATACATTAAAAAATTCAGGTAACAACACACAAAGCTTTGAAACGGTTTTTAATTCACAATATCCGTCGCACACTGCTGATCGGCTTTGGAAATTCTTATTGTCTACTTACGTCACCTTCGACACCGGCGATCTCAATAAATTATCATCGCTGTTGTATGATGAAGGAGAAGAATTCAGCGGTCCTGAAGTGATAGCGGTCAATGGTTACGAGACGCTAATAGCCTATCTGGCCAAAGATATTGATGTTCGTCTCAACCAGGCCGTAACCAGTATTGATTACGCTGGTCAGGCGGTGCAGATTGGTACCAACACCAGCCACTTTGTTGCCGACTATGTATTGGTTACTGTGCCACTGGGGGTTCTTAAAGCGGGCAGTATTCAGTTTACGCCGGCATTACCCTCAAAAAAGTCAACAGCCATTAGTGGTGTTGGCATGAACTGCGTCAACAAATTTTTACTCATTTGGGATACGCCGTTTTGGGATAATGTGCAGTACATTTCTTACACACCAGCCGCGCCCGATGCGTATAATTACTTTGTAAATCTCCACCGAATTCATTCCGGTAGCGCAGCCTTACTAACTTTTGCGTATGCCGATGCGGCCAGGCAATCTGAGACTTTAACCGATCAGCAAGTGATCCAGCAAATTATGGCTAATCTGAAAGATATTTATGGAAATACTATTCCTGATCCAGTACGTTTTTTGCGAACAAAGTGGCAGTCGAATCCATTTTCCAATGGCTCCTATTCCTATACTTCTACCACAACGCAGATGAGCCATTTCGATGATTTAGCGGAAAGCATTAATAACAAGTTGTTCTTTGCCGGTGAGCACACCCACGCCGACTATTTTTCTACTGCGCATGGTGCTTATTTAAGTGGATTGCGGGAGGCAGATAAAATAGTTTCGCTGTTGTGAAGGGCATCTCTAAAAACCTAGCGTGAGTGAAATGCGCAGAAAATTTGATGTAATACGAGGCGCAACGATGTATTACATCAAGTTTTCAAGCCTTCAGGTTATTGCGCCTTTGCCAACTATTAACAACATTTCACCAGGGTAGGTTTTTAGGGGTGCCCTGAAGGAAGCATCAGCGCCTGAAAATTCCGCTGATATCAGTTCTTTACAGATATTTGTTGCAGCATGGATTCAACAACTGATAAACTCTACCAGCGCATCGAATTTTGGCTGCTGATTTTTTTTGTAATACGGCTCATTGGCATTACCAATCCTCCGTTAGAAGCCGCGCATCACTGGCGACAGGTTACCGGATTGATGGTGGCCAGAAATTTTCTGGAAACCAACCCTAATATTTTATACCCCCGCATAGATGATAATAACGGGGGCTCCGGCATAATCGGTATGGAGTTTCCTTCGCTGAACTATGGCTGCTTTTTGATGGCGAAAATTTTTGGATATCGGCATTGGTATGGCAGATTACTCAACCTAATTGTTTCAACGTTGGGAATATGGTATTACTACCGGTTGCTGGTCGCTACCAGGTTTAGTGTATCGGTAGCGTGTTATGCCTCCTTACTGCTTACCACGTCGATTTGGTTTTCTTTTAGCAGAAAAATGATGCCCGACACCTACTGCATCGCAATAATGATGGTAGCCTTATACTATGGCTGGCAATTTTTGATTGAGAAGAAAAAGCTGTCTTTAGTCATTTATGTTTTACTGGCCAGCTTGGCGGTTACTTCAAAAATCCCTGCTGGTATTTATTTAGTGATTCCGTTGATGTGGTGTTGTAGCACTTTGGGCGGTCGCGAAAAATGGTATTTACTATTTGCATCTCTGGTGCCTTTGTCGTTTTTGTATGTATGGTATTTTTGGTGGAACCCCTGGCTGTCGGTTACTTTTGGCAACTGGTACAACAGCGGAAAACCCATCCTGGACGGTGGGCGCGAACTCATCCTTCATTACCGGGAAGCGCTGCATAACTTTACTTTTTTCGCCTTCATGGGGTATTCCGGCTTTGTGGTTTTTGCTGCTGGAGTTATTTCTGCTATCATCAAAAAAAACAAACCACTGCTGTTGGTGTTTGCCGGCGTTGCGGCAGTTTTTGTGCTCTATGTTTTTAAATCGGGCTTTTTCTTTTTTCATCACAACTATTACATCATTCCTTTCGTGCCAATGATGGCGCTGTTGGCCGGATATGCCTTGTCATTCATAACGCGGCGCTGGCTGGCGCTTCTTGTTTTGGTTGTTGTTATAGCAGAAGGAGTGGCGAACCAGCAGCACGATTTTTTCATCAAATCTTCCGAACAATATAAAATGGACATTGAGCCATTATTGGATCGTTGGAGCAGAACAGGTGATTTGATTTTAATTAATGGAAATGGCAATCCGCAGTTGATGTATCTGGCGCATCGCAAGGGGTGGAGTAGTTATCATGCTGAATTGAAAGATTCAGCCTATTTGCACAAGGTGCTACCACGTATCAAGTTAGTAGTGTTGCACAAAACAGATGGTGTTGATGCCCGTTGGTTGCCTGCAGGTTGCCATCCCTTGCATGAAGATGGGCATTTCGTAATTGCCCGGCCTTCCCGATGACCAATATTTGCCAGAAAGTTCCGCCTTCCTTATCTTTACGTAATGGCAGAAAAGCAATACACAACATTTTGGGCGTTTTATCCTTTTTACCTCACCCAACATGCCCGCCCAATTAACCGCACCTTGCATTTTGTCGGAACCTTGCTGGTTATTGTTTGTTTGGTTGCGGCACTGGCAACGGGCAAAGGATGGTTGGCGGCGCTGATGCCAGTATGCGGGTATGGTTTTGCGTGGGTGGGCCATTTCTTTCTGGAAAAAAACCGTCCGGCTACTTTTACCTATCCATTGTATAGCCTGGGATCAGATTTTGTGATGTTCTGGCATACCCTAACCGGCCGTATTAACCAAAAAGTGGCCGAAGCACACCGCCAACTGGGCATTACAAACCCCTGGGAAGCGTAGTTTTGTAATTTTTTATGTTGAAGTGGCGAATGTTGCGGTGCAACTGGGAAAGTCGCCAATGCTTCTAAGTAAATTATCTTTATTTTCGCTGGCTTTTACCCCGTGAGAAGGTTTGTTTTAACCATAATAATAGCATTGATGGTTATCAATGCATCGGCCAGCCACTTAGTTGGCGGTGAGTTATATTACACCAATACCGGGGGTAATGATTACCACGTCACGCTAAAGATTTACCGCGACTGCAATTCGCAAACGGCGTATGATGATCCAACCAGTATTTTTGTTTTTACGAATACAGGAACAATCTATACCACCCTATCGATAACATTTCCTGGTTCCTCCCGTGTTAATCCACCTGATTATCCATGTTTAGAACCAACTGGTGTTTGCGTAGAAGCGGCGGTATATGAGGCGGATGTCACCTTGCCCCCACGGGTAGGTGGGTATACGTTTGTATATCAGCGCTGCTGTAGAAATAGTTCAATATCTAACCTGGTTATAGGCAATACCGGAGGCCAACCAACCGCCCCGGGTTCTACCTATACTGCTTTTGTGCCCGGCTCTGAAACTGGCATTACGGGCAATAGCTCTCCCCGCTTCAATACCTTTCCGCCCATTTTTGTATGTCTCAATGCACCTATCAGCTTTAACCATGATGCCATTGATGTAGATGGCGATTCGTTGGTGTATGAATTGGTAGATCCTTTAGATGGAGCCGATGGGTGTTGTCCGGCACCAGGGCCGGCAGCTTCTACCAATGCCTGTGTTGTTGGCGGTAGCTGTCCTAATTCACCGCCAGCCCCTCCTTATCAGGCCGTGCCATGGTCGAGCGGTTTTAATGCCAACAATCCGTTGAACAATCCGAGTAACGGGCAGAATTTGCAAATCGATCCGCAAACCGGCTTGCTTACCGGAACACCTAATCAGGCTGGCCAATACGTAGTTGCCGTTGCGGTTAAGGAATACCGCAACGGTGTGCTCATTTCCCGCACCGTGCGCGATTTTCAGTTTAATGTAGTGCCCTGCGATATTCCGCAGGCCAATATCGGCTACCTGCCGGGCACCTACAATGGTACCTTGGGTTATGGTGTTTACAGTTTGGAGTGTCTGGGACTAACGGTTAATTTTCAGAATAACATTTCGTTTTATAACCCCGCGCCAACTAATATTGACCTTAATTATTTCTGGGATTTTGGTGTGTCGGGAATTTCTACCGATACTTCTACCCAAAAATTTCCGCAATACACCTATCCCGATAGTGGCACTTACCGGGTGAAATTGGTGGTGTTCAAACAGAAAAACGGTGAATTTTGTTACGATTCTACCTTTGCACTGGTGCGTATCTATCCCGGACTGACCGCAAATTTTAGCGCGCTACCACATTGCCAGGACTCAGCAGCAACATTTAAAGATTTGAGCGTTTCACCTCGCGGTATAACGAATGCCTGGACCTGGAATTTTGGCGACGGAAATAATGCCTATATCCAAAATCCGAGTCACATTTACGGCGTACCTGGGTCGTATCCGGTAACGCTTACCGTGTTTAATGATAAAGGTTGTTATTCTCAGAAAACCGATACCATTGTAGTTCGGCCGCAGCCTCGTGCCAGTTTCACGGCATCACCATTGTGCTTAACCGATACCAGTCGCTTTGTCAACACCAGCACCAGCAACCCTGCCATCACGGGCTATTTGTGGGATTTCGGTAACAGTCAGCAAAGTTCAGTTCAGAATCCATTTGTGGTTTACACTACGCCGGGAACAAAAACAATTACCCTTATTGCCGTAAATGCCGATGGCTGCAGAGATACGGCAACACAATCATTGGTTGTTCATCCGCTACCAACAGTAACCACCTCGCCCGATAAAACAATTTGTCCGTTCACCACCACCACTTTAACGGCTACCGGCGGTACACAGTATTTGTGGAATAATGGGGCTACGCTTAGCGATTCAACATCGGCTGCGCCTGTAGCCAGTCCGGTTAACAACCCAACCCTGTATATTGTGAAGGTGACGGATGGCAATGGATGCAGTAAGAAGGATACCGTTAAGATTTCATTGTTTCCGGTGCCGCAAATTGATGCTGGAGTAGACACATCAGTTTGTTTGAATCCCGGCAGTTTCCGCGATAGCGTGCGCCTGAGCGCAACGGGCGGTGTTAGTTATACTTGGACCCCGCCAACCGGTTTAACTTCCACCACCATTGCTAATCCGGTAAGCAGGCCGGCCGTGAACACTACGTATTACGTAACCGGCACCGATACGAATAATTGTAAGTTGACGGATTCAGTAACGGTGTATGTTTTAGATCCTGCGCTGAACCTGATTGCAGAAACAGCTAAGCCGATTTGTGATTTCGACACCACCACCCTTACCGTCCTCAAGCAAGGCTATTCACTTTACGTATGGTCTCCACCGGTTGGCATCAGCGATCCTTTCGCCAATAGTCCGCTATTCTTTCCGCATGATACCACCTTGTACATTTTCTACGTGCAAAACTACTGTTATCAAAAGCGCGATTCGGTAACCATTATTGTTCACCCGCTGCCTGCTATCAGTACAGAAAAAATCGACTCGGTTTGTTTGGGCGATAGTGTACAATTGCAGGCTGGAGGTGCTACTTATTATCACTGGACCTACGAGCCTACTCTTAGCGATACAGATGTGGCCAATCCGTATGCCTTCCCAACCGATACCACCACTTATTATGTGGTTGGTGAAGATACCTTTGGTTGTAAGAAACGGGATTCTGTAACCGTTTGGGTACATCAATGGCCCAATCCGCTGGTGTTGCCCGATACTTCTTTCATTTGTCAGGGACAGCCGGTGCAGTTGAGAGCATTTGGTGGTGTAGATTATTTATGGCAACCCGATCCTACGCTTAGTGCGTTGAATATAGCCAACCCAATAGCCATTCCGCTCGATACCACCACCTACTATGTCCGTGTGTTCAATATCCATCAATGTCATCGCGACGATTCTATAACCATCAACGTGCAATTGCCGGTTGTGGCAGATGCCCAATCGCCTTACGATGTTTGTGTTGGAAACAGCGTGCAATTGCATGCCACCGGAGGGTTTTATTATCACTGGGAGCCAGCCGACAAAGTGAGCAATGCCAATATTGCTGATCCTTTTGCGCAGCCAACTACTTCTACCAACTTTATTGTTACCGTGGCCAACGATTGTTTTAACGATACCGCCGTTGCAGAGGTGATTATTCGTCAGTTGCCATTGGTGAATGCCGGCAACGATACCATTATCTGGAGAAATACCGAGGCTTTGTTACAAGGTGTTACTGATGCGGATTCTTTTTACTGGTGGCCCGGAGAATTAGTATTCTCTCCGCACGAACTACAAACGTATACCGCGCCGTTGCAAACATCGGCCTTTGTTCTGTTTGCCGTTTCGCCTTATGGTTGCAGAAATAAGGATAGCGTGTTGGTGATCGTGCAGCCGAATACTATTCTGTTGTTACCAACAGCGTTCTCACCCAATGGTGATGGCACGAATGATGAATTTCGTATTGCCCGCTATTTGAATATTCGCTCGCTTCAGAATTTTGCTATTTACAACCGATGGGGGCAGCAGGTTTTTGCCACAACGGATTTTAATAAAGGTTGGGATGGAAAGCGCAACGGAGAGCCATGTGATTTAGGCGTGTATACCTGGATAATAGAGGCTACTACTTATGATGGTGATGCGATAATTAAAAAAGGTAATGTTACCTTGCTGCGTTAAAGGTAGCGGCTGCTCTGAAGCCGCAGGCAACATGATTTTTGGAAGATTTTCAGTAGGGATTGGATTAGCGCTGCTGTTGTTGGCTTCATGTAAAGTAAGGCACAAAGAGAACAAGCCGCCGGATGTGGTTCCGATAGAAAGCAGGATGGCCCGGGAAGTAGCGCCCTTTTTAGAACAACCGGTGATAGCGCCAACTTTTTCTGCCAAAATGAAAATTGATTACAATGGCGATCAAGGCGCTTTATCGTTTAACGGCACGATAAGAATGAAAAAAGACAGCGCCATTTGGTTGTCGTTTACCGGCCCTTTTGGCATTGAAGGCGCCCGGGCCATGATTACTCGCGACTCCTTCTTCTTAAACAATAAATTGAACGGAGAGAAAATACGGCAAGACTTGAAATACATGAGCCGCTATTTGCCCTTACCGGCTAATTTTAATATGCTGCAGCGCTATGTATATGGCTACTTATTGCCCTTGCCGTTCACCCGGTTCGAAAGCGATACGGTTGCGCGGTTGGCGCAGGCCGTAGCCGATCAGGCCACCTATCGATATGCAGCCAGGGTGGATGCTGGAAACTACACCGTACAAAACAGTGTGTTAACAGATAAGCTCGATGGCCGCGAATTGCAAACTACATTTGAGGCATTGCAAGAAGTGGAGGCGCTGATGTTTCCTGGTTCACGAAAAATTGTGGTGAAGCAAGGTAACCGGCAACAACAATTGCAGATAGAATTTTCAAAAGTAAAACTCAATCAACCGGTCGCATTTCCGTTTGAATAATATGCGGGGCAAAACTATCAGCTTGATTTCAGGAGTTGCAGCATGGCTGTGGCTGGCCATTTTTGCCGCGGTGCCGGTAGTGCATTCCGTTGGGCAAAATTCGGCTACAGTTGCGGTGAATGCGCAAAAGAAAGAGCAACTGGAACTGCAGATGAAGAAGCTGCGAAAAGAAATCTCCGAAATGGAAAAGCAGTTGGAGAAAACGCGCAGTGAAAAGCGGGAAAGCCTGGAACAACTCAATGTGCTGAAAGATAAAATTGAAGCCCGCGAAAAGCTGATTGATAATTACAACCGACAGTTAGATGTGCTGGAAGAAAATATTTCTTCAACTGCTAAAGATATCGATCGGCAGAATCAACAGATTGGGCAGATGAAAGAGGATTATGCCCGTATGCTGCGTACTACCTACAGCAATCTGGCCTTGCAAAATCAGTGGACATTCCTGATTTCTTCTAATTCATTTAATGAAGCTTTTGCCCGATACAACTACCTCAAGTACATTTCTGAATTCCGAAGGCAGCAGGCGCTTACCTTACAAGCTTCTATTGATGATTTAACCAATAAGAAGCAGAAGTTAGAAAAGAACAAAAAGCGTAAGGAGAGCCTGTTGGTAGAACAGAGTGAGGAGAAAGGAAAGTTGGAAGTGGAGAAGGTAGAGACCGATAAGATGATTGCGCAATTGGGTGAAAAAGAGAAAAAAATGAAGCGCTATGTGGAAGATAAAAACAAGGCGGCGCTGGCGCTAAACAATAAGATTCAGAAGATAATTGAAGATCAGTTACGCGTGGCACGGCGTAAAGCAGAGGAGGCTTCGCGCAAACAGGCTGAAGCGCAGGCGAAGGCCAATCCCGGTCAAACAGTTAAGGTGTTGCCAAAGCCACCTGTTGTACTGCTTACGCCTAAAGAACAAGAGTTATCCAAGGACTTTGCATCGAACAAAGGGCGACTTCCCTGGCCGGTGCTGAAAGGTGCTATAGTGGCCTACTTTGGCAAGCATGAACACCCTACGTTAAAAGGGGTATTCATTGAAAATAATGGATTAGATATCAAAGCAACTGAAGGAAGTAACGCCAGAGCTATTTTCGGCGGAACAGTGGTTAGTGTTTTTACACTGCCTACAACGCAAACATGCATCATTGTGAAGCACGGTGATTATTTCTCTGTTTATTCCAATATTCAGAAAGCCGCGGTAGCCACCAACGACAACCTCTCCGCACGGCAAAACATCGGTGTTTTATCGCTCGATAAAAATGATGGGGCTACCAAGGTACACCTCGAAATATGGAAGGGAAAGGATAAACTAAATCCTGCCGAGTGGATAGCTAATTAGTTGCGAATTATTTTACGGTAAACTGGCGCGACAAGCGATTTCTTCCCACCGTAATTTCTGCCGAATAATTTCCAGCAGGCAAGCCAGCAACATCAATATGAATTTTGTTAGAAGAAGCATATTGAATGCCAGCGTTAACCACTTGGCCATTCATGCCCACAACCCTAGCGTTAACCACTTCTTCTTTTGTGTTGTTAAACCAAACTGAAACCAATTGCGACGCCGGATTTGGGTAGATTTTTAATGCGTCAGAGCCGTTTGTTGAGGCAATTCCTGTAGTTGATTTCAGCCAGGAAATGCCATCCAGTTGCCACTCGGTTTTATGTTCCGGACGAATACCTGAATCGTATATCAAATGGTGTAAGGCCGTAACGGCAATGTCTCTTCCCAGCGGTGCGTTATGCAGATTAGCGGCTGTAACGCAGGTGCTGTCGTAAACGGTATTGGCATGGCAGTTATACGTGCCCGGGTCATTTGCGTTGAAATACTGATGCGGGGTCACTGCGTTTCCTGCGGCAATCCACCAAATATGCCTTTCTTCATTGGAATTTCCACCGTGGAAAAAACTTTTCCCGCCATGGTCGGTGGTTACCAAAACCAACCAGTCTTCATTCAAAATATTCGGACGTGCATACAGCGCAGCTAACACCCGGCCAATGGCCGAATCAACAGTTTGTATGGCATTAATGTAAAGTGGGTTAGCCGGGTCGAAAGTGGTGGAGTGGCCCGTGAGGTCTACCTTATCGAAGTAAACAAACAAGGCATCTAAATCGGGGTCTTGTAATAGTGCTATACCCGAATCTGCTGTAGCTACGGTACCGCCATCCGGAACTTTTATCTTTTTATCCCATCCGCTGTAATCCATATTGTCTGCCAGAGGATTCCATTCCACCACTTCAGCAGTTTTTAACGAAGGTTTAATTTGCTTGGCCAGTGCAGGGAAAAGATTGTATTGCGCAAAATTGCTACCGGTAAAAGCATTGCTTGTAACGCCATGCTTATTCCATTCTACACCGGTAAGAATAGTTGACCAGGAAGGTCCCGACCAGGTAATTCCGGTGTGCCAGGAGTCGTAGGTGAACAAAGAATTAGGAATGATGGCGTCCAGCGAAGGGGTGTTGGCTTGTTGGAAGGCATCGCTCCGACATCCGTCTATCCCAATAAACAACACCTTTCTAGGCTGAGTGGCCCAGATAGTTTGAACGGCACAGAAAAGAATTATTGTAGTTACTATATTTTTCATTGAGTAAGATTAAAAAAAATAGGCGTAATCGCTTCTCAGATTATCAGAATGCCCTATCTTGCATGCTAATTGTAATTCAATTTCTAAATTCAAGCCATGAAGAAACTATTTACCTTTTTCGTTGCCGTCTTGTTAGCAAGCTATATTTATGCTCAGGCGCCGCAACAAATGAACTATCAAGCTGTAGTTCGAAACAGCAGCGGCAGTATTGTTGCCAGCGGCACTACTGTAAATCTGCGATTTACCATTCACGACGGTTCAGCAACTGGTACTACGGTTTATACAGAAACCATTAACACTACGGCTAATGCGTTGGGTTTGGTGAATGTCCAAATTGGAAGTACAGCAAATTTATCTACCGTTAACTGGGGTTCTGGAGCCAAGTACCTTCAGGTAGAGGCGCAAATTGGTGGCGCAGGAAGTTTCACTTCTATGGGTACCAGCCAGTTGATTAGCGTTCCTTACGCTTTATACGCAGCTAATGGCGGCGGCGGCGCTACAGGCCCTCAAGGCGCCACAGGCCCGCAAGGTCCTACAGGCCCTCAAGGCGCTACTGGTGCGGGCGTAACAGGACCCACAGGTCCGCAAGGTGTGACCGGTCCGGGTGCCGGCGCCACTGGCGCAACAGGTGCCACTGGTCCGCAAGGTCCAACTGGTCCGGGCGCAGGCGCAACCGGTGCTACAGGCCCGCAAGGTCCAACTGGCGCTACGGGTCCGCAAGGCCCAACCGGAGCGGGAACCACTGGTGCCACTGGTCCTGCTGGCGCGGCGGGTGCCACTGGTCCACAAGGCCCAACCGGAGCTGGAACCACCGGAGCAACTGGTCCTGTTGGCGCGGCGGGTGCTACAGGAGCAACGGGCCCAGCTGGTTCTGCCGGTGCTACAGGTGCAACCGGCGCTGCGGGCGCTACAGGTCCACAGGGACCTACTGGTACAGCTTCTTTAAGCGGTGGTACTACCAATTACATAGCAAAATGGACGAGCGCCTCTTCATTGGGTCTTTCTCAGTTGTTTGATAACGGAACAAGTGTCGGGCTTGGTGTTACAGCTCCTGTTCCTGCTGCTGCACTTCAAATTAGCCGTTCCGGTGTTTCTGACGAAAGCATTTTTCTACAAAATGCATCGAACGGAAATTTAGTTACGGATGGGGTTAGACTTAGAATGAATGGTAATGACTTTTCAATACAGAATAGCGAAACGGGGAGTATTCGCCTGGCGGCAGCTTCCGGATCTAGTAATTTGATTTTGTTGAATAATGGTAATGTAGGTATTGGTACCTTAACACCTGGCAATTTGTTGGACGTACAAGGAAGCGCAGCTGCCGGTTCTAACATTGTCAATGTGAAAAACAGCGGCGCCGGATCGGGTATTTACGGTAATATCGAGAACGCAGTTGCTCCCATCCTTGTTTCTCAATCTGCGGTTCGCGGAGATGCAAGTACTGGTTCTGGTATATCAGGAACGTCTGTATCGGGAAATGGAGTTTATGGTAACTCAGCTTCTGGTTATGGCATTTGGGGTAATTCCTCTACAGGGCGTGCAATTTATGGATATGCAACAGGCGCAGGTGTGGCGGGATACTTTGCCTCTGTTAGCGGCCCCGGCCTATTGGTGGCTAATGGCAATGTGGGAATTGGCACAACAACTCCCCTTTCTAAACTAGACATCGAACTGGATAATCCTGATGCCGGCGCTATTCGCCTCAAATCAGGAATAACCAGCACCTTCAACTATTACGGACCGCGTGTACATTATATCAGAAAAGGAGCTAACCTGGCACCTTACACCGAGTTTGATGGAACGATATTTCTTACAGCCTATACCGATTCTAATATGTCGGTTACCGGGCGAGTTTATCTTTCTGACTACGACTTAACTGCCGCTACGCCAACATTTGAACCATTTAATGATGTTACCGTGAACCTGGGAAATTCAGCTTACAGGTGGTTGGCCGTATACGCACAGAACGGCACGATTCAAACTTCAGACATTCGCATGAAAACCAATGTTCAAAATATTGGTTACGGTTTGAAGGAAATCATGCAACTAAAACCAATTTCTTATAACTGGAAATCAAATCCCGAAGGCGGTCGTTATCTTGGATTTTCTGCGCAGGAATTAGAAAAAATTGTTCCGGATGTGGTGGAACATAAGTTCATTTCAGCAGAAGAGAAGGCGCGCTTAGAAAAGAGCAACAAAAAAGTAGACCACAACGATACTTACGGTGTTCGCTATTCTGAGCTGATTCCGGTGCTAACGAGGGCAATTCAAGAGCAAGAAGATAAAATCAATCGACTGGAACGTGAATTGCAGGAGTTGAAAAAGAAGTAATTTTTAGTACTCAAAAAAGGGGCGGTTAAACCGCCCCTTTTTTTTTGCTTATGCCTGATGGAGATAACGCACTAGCATTCTTTTAGCCAACGGCAGCCGCGTTTCATTTAAGGGTACGTGTAACTTAAACTCCATGACATAGGTGGCCGGCGCGGGCAATCGTTTTTCCTTTATTAGCTGGTATTTTACAGATTCGTAAGTATTGGAAATACCAGAGGCATACTCGTATACTAAGTCTGTTTTTATCCCCCGTAATGTTTCGGTTGCACTTTCAAATAAAGTAATCTGATAAGCATATACACCCACCGTTTTTTCAGCATAATCCCGTAGAAAAAAATAACCCTCCTGATTATGCATCGGTATGATTCCTACAGGAAAAATATCAACCTGCTGTTCAACGGCATCATACAAAGCCTTTCCATCATCCAGATTTTGCTTAATCTGCGGTAACGCATAACTGGCTATTTCATCTAATACCGCCAAAACATCCTCCCTAAGCTCGGTCTGCTGGTATTCTAATTGAAGCTGTTGCAAATCTATTGCGGCAATTTTCTTCGGTAGCTGGTTTACGAATAACTTTTTATGCCGCGTATAACCTTCCAGATTGCGATAGTGTTGTACCAATTCACTCAACCTCGGATAGAGCTTCTGATCTTTGAAATCAGCCCGTACCCGCTGCAGATAAGCCAGTAGCTGGTACTTCTTGTATTCGAAATCGTACAGCCCTTCAGTGAGCCAGTTTTCGCTTAGTTCCATAACAGCATTTTTTTTGTAAACGAAACAATGCGCGGTGAAGTTGCATTGGTGCTAGAAATTTAACGCCCTTTCGCCAGAATTTAAAACACCTCCTTCCCGTCACCCCCTTATCATCTATACCGAGCTGTTATCCAAATTTCTTTTTTCCTATTTTTCACCCGTGAAGATTCTGCAGCTGGCTAAAAAATTTCCCTATCCCGTTAAAGATGGTGAAGTAATCGGCATCATCAATCTTACCAAGGGCTTTGCACAATTAGGACATGAAGTGACGGTGCTGGCGCTCAATACCCAAAAGCACTATTTTAATCCTGTTCACCTCCCCGCTGAGATAGCATCACTGGCGCGATGGGAAGCCGTAGATATTGACACCTCGCTTTCAAAAACGGCTGCGCTTAAAAATCTGTTTACCGACAAATCGTACAACATTGAACGATTCTATTCCGCAGCATACGAAGCCAAACTCACGCAATTGTTGCTGGAAGAAAGCTATGATGTAGTGCTTCTGGAAGGGATTTATCTCATGCGCTACATCGATGCCATCCGCGCTGCATTAAAACAAGCTGGTTCAAAAGCAGTAGTGGTGCAACGTCCGCAAAACGTGGAGTTCAAAATTTGGGAGCGGCTGGCCAAACAAGAGAATAATCCGTTAAAACGAACTTATCTGGATATTCTGGCGAAACGCATGAAACGTTTTGAACTGGATCAGGTATTTAAGGCTGATGTGGTTATTCCGGTGAGTAAAGTTGATTTGGATTTGTTTAAGTCGATGCGGCGAACAAAAACACCAGCCGTAGCGATTCCAACCGGATACGTTTTTGATACCCTTCCCGACTTCACGCAAATAGAAGAAGAACATGCGGTAGCCTTCATTGGCGGCATGGATTGGTTGCCGAATTTAGAAGGGGTGAAATGGTTTTTGCGCGATGTGTGGCCGATGGTGTTGCGACAGAAAAAAGATGCGAAGTTTTATATAGCTGGAAGAAACTTTCCTCCCGATTTGCTAAAAACCCGTATGAAGGGGGTTAGAATTGTAGGGGAAGTAGATAATGCGCAACAGTTTATCTTGTCAAAATCTATTTGTATCGTACCCTTGTTTGCAGGCAGCGGCATGCGCGTGAAAATTATTGAAGCAATGGCGCTAGGCCGTGCGGTAGTTTCTACTACCATTGGTGCTGAAAGCATCAACTATACCACGAACAAGAACATTCAGGTAGCCGACTCGGCAAGGAATTTCGCTACTTACATTACCGACTTGCTTTATAATAACGATAAGCGAATTGCGCTGGGTAAAAGCGCACAAGATTTGATTCGGGAGGAATATGATAACAGGAAGATTTGCCGCCAGATTCTAACCTTCATTGAGCAAAACAGAAAAGGTTAATGCTGTTATTCGCCATATATTTTCCGCTGGTGTTATTGTTGGTTGCGGTATTGGCGATGTTCCATTCTTACGTCATTTTCCCATGGCTACTGCAATGGATGGCCATAGGCAAATCGCTACCGTATCAACGATATGCGGCCAACCATCATTGGCCAAGGATATACGTGTTGTTTTCAGTGTTTAATGAAGAAAAGGTTATTGTTCAGAAAATAGAATCGCTTTTCAATACGGCCTATCCTGCTGAATTGCTGGAGGTGTACATTGGCTCAGACTGTTCTACTGACACCACTAATGATTTAATTGCCGCACAACTTTCAAGGTTTCCGCAGTTGCGTCTCCTTCCTTACCAACAGCGCTCCGGTAAGGCAGGCGTGCTCAATAAGTTGACTGCAGAAATGGGTTTGGAGCAGCTTCCGGAAGATGCGATACTGGTGCTTACAGATGCCAACGTGATGTTTCATCCGGAAACGCTCCACGAATTGGCCGCCTATTTTTCTGATAAACGCGTAGGGCAGGTTGGTGCTAATGTCATCAATCGGATTTCAGGCGAAGGTGTAGCCGCGCAAGAGCAACAATACATCAGCCGCGAGAATATGATCAAATATCGCGAAGGGTTGCTGTGGGGTGCTATGCAAGGCGCATTCGGCGCTTGTTATGCGGTTCGGCCATCTTTGTTTCCGCAGCTTCCCGGGAATTTTTTGATGGAAGATTTTTATGTCTCCATGAATGTACTGCAACAAGGCTATCACGCTATCCTGAATCCGGAGGCCCTGTGTGAAGAAGATGTGCCAGGCGATGTGAAGGAAGAGTTTAAACGAAAAACAAGAATCAGTACCGGCAACATACAAAACCTGATGGTGTATTGGCGCATATTGTTTCATGAGCGTTACGTGGGATTCTGTTTTCTTTCTCACAAGGTGTTGCGGTGGCTGGGGCCACTATGGCTATTGATGATTGGCGTGGGCTTAGCCCTCTTAGCTCCTTTCGGTATCATTTGGAAGTGTCTTTTAATGGGCTACATCCTAACAATAGCAACACCGCTGGCCGATGCCCTGTTGGCGCGATGGGGTTGGCATTGGCCGTTGTTGCGCTTAATTGCTTATTTTATTGCTATGAATGTGGCGCTAGCCCTGGGCTTCTGGCGCTACATCCGCGGTGTTCAATCGGGGGCGTGGAGCCCAACCAAACGGAACTAAGATGGATTTATCTGTAGTTATTGTCAATTACAATGTGCGGTACTTTTTGGAACAGTGCCTGCAGTCGGTTTATCGCGCTGGCAATGGCATCACTATGGAAGTATTTGTAGTAGATAACAATTCTCAGGATGGATCGGTAGAGATGGTTCGTGAAAAATTTCCGCAGGTACAATTGATTGCCAACAGTGGCAATCCCGGTTTTTCAAAAGCCAATAATCAGGCGATGGCCTTGGCGAAGGGGCAGTATGTTTTGATTTTGAATCCGGATACTGTAGTGGCCGAAGACACTTTCGGTACCTGTATCCGGTTTATGGAAGAACAAACCGCATGCGGCGCTTTAGGGGTAAAGATGATTGACGGCAAGGGCGTTTTTCTACCCGAATCAAAACGTGGATTACCTACGCCTGCGGTGGCGTTTTACAAAATGTTCGGAATGGCAGCATTGTTTCCAGCTTCAAAAATATTCGGCCAATACCACCTTGGTTTTTTATCGAAAGAAGAAAGTCATGAAGTTGAAATTCTCTCCGGAGCATTCATGTTCTTTAGAAAAAAGGTGTTAGATGAGATTGGTTTTTTTGATGAAACTTTTTTCATGTATGGTGAAGATATCGACCTCAGTTATCGTGTGATTAAAGGTGGATATAAGAATTATTATCTGGCCGATACGACCATCATTCACTACAAAGGGGAAAGTACCAAGAAAGGCTCACTCAATTATGTGAAGGTGTTTTATGAAGCAATGATCATTTTCGCCAGAAAACATTTTGCTGCACGCGGAGCCACTGTTTTCTCCATCTTAATACATCTGGCGGTGGTGTTTCGCGCTGTGCTGACCGTTATTGGCGGATTGCTGGCATCTGGCTTTTTGATATTGTTAGACGCACTACTCATTTATGGGGGAACCTTTGGTGTCATTAAGTTCTGGGCCAGTAACATAAAGAACGCCCCGGAGTATTATCCGCTACAGTTTCTGGGCGTAGTAGTGCCATTGTATGTTTTCACCTGGACGGCTGGCGCGTTTTTTAGTGGCGGCTATGAGCGACCGTTTCAGTTACGCGCCATTTTAAAAGGAGTGTTGCTGGCCACGGTACTTATTGCCGCGTGGTATGCCTTCCTTCCTGAAAGTTGGCGTTTTTCAAGAGCAATCATTTTGTTGGGAGCCGTAGTAGCTGTACTGGCGATGGTTTTTACAAGAGTGGTCTATAATTTAGTTCGGCTTGGAAAATTCTCATTTGATGCTACCGCTAAGGGTGATGTATTAATTGTAGGCACGGGCGCTGCCGCAGCAACAGTGCAGCACATTTTGCAACAGGCACATGCTGATAAAAAGGTGGCTGTAGTAATGCAGGAATCAGCCTTGCCTTTGATGCCTGATTATTTGCGCACTTTTCCCATTAGCGAAATGGTGTTTTCTACCGAAATGGTATCTTTTAAGAATTGTATTGCACTTACAGCATCATATGGGCAGCAGACCGACATTAAATTTCTAAACCCGGGTGTGGATGCACTTATTGGCAGCAACTCTAAAAACACAGCAGGCGATTTGTATGCAGGTGATCTTCATTTGAATTTGGCTCGGCCGCTGGCGTATAGAAAGAAGCGGTTGCTGGATATCACCTGTTGTGTATTGATGTTGCCGCTATTGCCGTTGTTGGTGGCCACCAATAAAAGCGGCTTGTTGCAGCATTGGTGGTTGGTGGTTACCGGAAAAATGACTTGGGTGGGCTACGATCCGCAAGGCCTGCTGGGCCATCTGCCCAAGTTGCCTGCTGCCGTATTGTATAGCAGTTGTTTTACCAAAAACACCTTGCCATCATCTGATTTGAAACAACTAAATTTACGCTACGCGAAAGATTATACGATTAGTAATGATTTGGCAATAATATGGCAAGGGCGTTCAAAATTAGGTGGTGTCTAGCAGGCTGGCTGATTACTGGTTTTGCTCTGGCACAGCAGCCTGATTCTTGTGTGCATAGCACGGTGCTGCGCAGAAAGCCTTCTTCTTTAATTATTACGAATGCCGATAAATCCAGATATAAACTGGATGCTACGCTACCGCGGGGCGCAGTGATTTGCAGAATGGAAGATGCGATTCAAAAGAAAACCAAGGTGAAGGTAGATGTTGGTGTGGGTAATCCGTAATTAAAACGGAAGGAAACGACCCACCCGTGCCTGATAATCCTTGTAAGCGGGATATTTCCCTGCTGAAATTTCTTCACTAAAATCTGAACTCCCTTTAAACAGTAAAATCAGCAATAAACAACCGGCCATACTCCAGTTGATATACATACCGGTGGCCAGTGCGCCAATCAGATAGAACACCACCCAAATGCTTTGTTCGCAGGCGTAATTCGGATGACGGGAATAAGCCCATAATCCACTGCTGATGAATCCTTGCGCTTCTTCTTTGGTGAGGGCTTCACCGCTTTTTTTCTTACTATACTTTTTGTTTTGAAAATTCCACTGCTGCTGATCGGCAATCGTTTCCGTAATTACCAGCACAATCATTACTACCGCCAAAATATAGTCAGCTATGCCAAGAGGCTTGTCATGTGCCTGCCAGGCTAAAACCGGGGGCAACGCAAATAGCCACACCAAAGCATTTTGGTAAATCGAAATAAAGAAGAAGTTGAAGAGTGTCCACGCCACTTTTTTGTCTTTGAATTCAGGCCGTTGACGCAGTACCTCCCAGCGATAATCTTCTTCTCCCGACCAGAATTTCCAGCTATAACCACCGCGGCGCGCAAAGTTATAGGTGAGGCGCACTCCCCAAATGGTAGCCAACACCGCCATCAAAACTAAACGAGGTTCATAGTTGCTCACGTGGGCGAAATACCAGGTGTAACCAATGGGTAAGATGCTCCAGAGTTTATCAAACTGACTGCAATTTCGGGTTATCTCACTGAGGATGAAACAGCCCATGGCAAGACCCAGCATGGCCATGCCACTGCGTTTCAACATCCACCACTGCGTATCGTCAAGCGGTGTGCCGAATTTAAAAGCCACTAAGGGCAATACGATGATGGTTAGGATGAGTAAGGCAGCAGTACGAATCATGGCGCAATGTATAATGATAAGAGGCGATATGAACAAATGGCACGAAGAAAGGTTCGGTGAGGATGAAGGGACAACCAATCTAAGATAAGGCTGGTGATGCCATTTCTTCAGTTTTCTTTAATGGTAACGACAGCTAATAATGAAATGAGTAAACTTGCGGGTATTATGAAAAATCTCTTACTGGTTGCCATTGCATTTGGTATGCAAAATTGGGTTCTTGCTCAAAACGATGATATTGTTTTTCGAGATGGTAAACATATGCCCGGAAGAGCAGCCTTTATTGCCAACTGTGCAACAGGTATACGGTCGAATGCCCCTTCGGCCACCGATTCTTTCGCCACGGCCACATGTACCTGCATGGTGAAGCAGTTTGGAATTACTTTTACCTATAGCGAATTTTTAGATCAGCTCGCTAATCTTCCTGTGCTAATGTCTGACTCGAACTCCTCTTTGTTTAAAAATATTCAGGAATGTTTTGCTCCCGAGGTAGTGGCCGCCATGAAAAGTCAAAGCGGAAGGCAAACGATTCAGGAGGCCGGAAGCGATGACAATATGCGTGAAATTTATAATAATCAAGAGTTGCGGAGCAGTGTTGTTAAAACTTGCCGAGAAGCTTTGCGAGCCCGGCATATGGACACGGCATCTAACCATACAGATTTATGTAGTTGTATGTGGGATCAAATTAAGGAAAGAAATGTTCCATTGAAACAACTCGCAGAAATTGCTGACCCCAACTCTGTACTACTGAACGATTTGATGCAAGCGTGCTATCAGGACAAGGGAAAAGCTGGCTCAGGCAATGAAGATGTAGTGGGTGGTGCCGCTAAAATTAGTATTCCTCTTCTGCGCCTGTCTAAGGTTTTCCGCGTAAAAATAAATCTGGCCGGTACCGACCGCTTATTTGTTCTCGATTCAGGAGCGGAAGATGTTTTTGTCAATGAAAAGTTAGAACGACAGTTATTAGAAAAGAAATTACTGTTGCCGACTGACGCTATGACTTCGCGGGCATATACCCTGGCCGATGGGCGCACTGTTCAATTGCGGCGCTATCTGATGAATGGCTTTAAAGTTGGAGATTATACCGTAAATCGGCTTACTATCGCAGTTTCTGAAGATCCCAACGCCTTGTTCTTACTGGGAAAATCGTTCCTGAACAAGTTTAAAAGCTGGTCGATAGACAATGAGAAAGATGAATTAATTTTAGTGAAGTGAGTTTGCTTATCTTCGCGCTTCAAATTTAGCGTATGTTAGAATTACAGGTGTTGCGTACTGATGCCGACCGGGTACGCGCAGGACTAGAGAAAAAGCACTTTAAAGAAATTCATTTGGTAGATGAGCTGTTGCTGGTGGATGAAAAGCGTAGAAAGGTGCAGCATCAGATGGAAGAGGTGCGGGCAAAAGAAAATGCACTGGCCAAAGAAATTGGCGAACTATTCAAACAAGGAAAAAAGGAAGTAGCAGAAACGCGTAAGTTGGAAGCCGCGAGTTTTAAAGAAGAAAGCGCGAAGCTAACAGAACAAGTAAGCGTATTGGATGACCAACAGTTTCAGTTGTTGGTTCGTTTTCCGAATTTGCCACATGCCAGTGTGCCCAAGGGTAAAACACCTGAAGAGAATGAAGTGGTACGTGAAAGTGGTGCTATTCCGCAACTGCATGAAGGCGCTCAGCCGCATTGGGAACTGGCGAAGAAATACGATTTGTTTGACCTTGAATTAGGCGTGAAAATTACAGGCGCGGGTTTCCCGGTTTACAAAGGAAAGGGCGCTAAGTTGCAACGCGCACTCATCAGTTTCTTTTTAGATCAGGCTATCGCTGCAGGATATAACGAAGTTATTCCGCCACATATGGTCAATGAAGCATCTGGTTTTGGCACCGGGCAATTACCCGATAAAGAAGGACAGATGTACCATGCGCAGCTCGATAATTTTTATCTGATTCCAACGGCAGAAGTGCCCGTGACGAATATTTATCGCGATGAGATTATTGATGAGCGCGATCTGCCTAAGAAAAATTGCGCGTACTCGCCTTGTTTTCGCCGCGAAGCTGGTAGCTACGGCAAGGATGTGCGCGGCCTGAACCGCTTGCATCAATTCGACAAAGTGGAAATCGTTCACATTACCACTCCCGAGCAATCTTATGCAGCGTTAGATAGCATGGTGGCACATGTTGAAAGTTTGCTGAAGCAATTAGAGCTCCCCTATCGTATCCTTCGCCTTTGCGGAGGTGATATGAGCTTTGCCTCTGCACTTACCTATGATTTTGAAGTGTACAGCACGGCACAACAGCGCTGGCTGGAAGTAAGCTCAGTATCTAACTTTGAAACCTTTCAAAGCAACCGAATGAAGTTGCGCGTTCGCGGAGAGGACAAAAAAATTAGACTGGCCCATACGCTCAATGGCAGTGCACTGGCATTGCCGCGCATTGTGGCTGGCTTGCTGGAAAATCATCAAACGAAGGACGGTATCCGTATTCCCGCAGCATTGGTGCCTTACACCGGCTTTGATATGATTTAGGGTGAGTACCCAATTATTTCTGAAGGATAATTTTCCGGCCTACGTCACAATACAGGCAGCGTTTTTTATCGCAGTAATGTTGTTGTAATTGCAGCAGCGCCTGTGAGTTTTGTGCCGATGAAATGCGAACTCCCATTTGCTTAAAATGGCGGATCACACTGTTGTTTTCCGGTGGTGTATGACGCAACAAATCAAGCGCTAATTCGCACTTTCGTTCTTCATCATAGCGCTTACCATAAACAAATAATAAGGGCGCAACGGCATTGATCAGCAGCGAATCTCTGGTGGCACTTCCCAACTGTGTTAGCGGTCGGGCCAGTGGTTGACCAAATCGCGCATGATGTTGCCAATATCCATGTAATGACACCTGGAATAGTTGTAGAATTTTCTCGCGCGAATCGCTTTCTAAAATATCTGTAAAGAAGAATGCGTTGCGATACAATAGCGCGGCTAACTCTGCAATACGCAAAACCGGAAACGAAGCCGGACGCATCCGCATAAATTTCCAACAACTGCCATCCATACTATCTAAATGATGCAATCGCTTCAGGTAGCGGTATTCATCTCGTAATTGTTTTGGATAATCTTCTTCCCAATTGCCTTCAAGCAATCCTGCCTGGCCAAACAGCAGGGCTTCCAGTCGTTGCTTTTCTTCGCAACATTTAGCCACCAGTAAGAGCGGTGCCGCCAGCGTAAGTTGTAGCATGGGCTCTTTATTTACTGGTGCACCCAGGTAGGTGGCAATAAGTTTGTACGCCACTTCGTCCCAATGAAACTTCGACTGTTGCAGCATTTGCTGCAGGTGACGCACTTTTTGCTCTAAGCGCTCAATATTCAATCGTTCCAGAAATAAGGTAAACCGCTCGCTATCGGCATAATCCGGAAATTGCTTTTCGCATGGCATCTTTTGCTGCTGCGCCATCAGTTGTTCGTAGCGCCACAACATATGGTCGTCTAAGCGGTCTTTCAATTCCAGCGTTTCAACCGTATAGCCGTTTTGCAGCGGCGAATTGGTTTCAGCCGCTTCATAAACAACGTGCAAGATGGTGTTATTATACGCCGCATCGCGTTGGTGCTGATGCTTCTCCCAATCGTTTTGCCGGATATGCAGTTCTACATTACCTGCCAGCACCGCATCTTCAAATTGCAACCGCGCATGGAAAAAGTCGGCACCCGATTGCGTATTGTAAAAACCGGGATGCAGCACGGTAAAGCGCTTGCCGCTCTTGGTGAGTAAATCAGATTTAGAAAATAACTGGTACTGCCAGATATAGTGCAGCAGATGTTCGGTCATGGTGAAGAAAGTTTAAGGTTCCGCAAATGAAAAGCGGATTTTCTTTCTTCTACAACCGATTAATAAATTTTAAGAAATCAACTACAGCCCTTTGCGTTGGTGACCTTTCCATTCCCAATAGGCTTCACGAACCAAGCCATCACTCAATCCAATTTTAGGCACATAAATTTTCGATGCATCCAGCCAGTCCATCAGCCGGATAAAAATTTCTGCTGCGGGAACAATAACGTCCGCGCGGTCGGGGTTCAGGTCGAATTGTTTCATCCTTTCTTCTACGGAAAGTTTCTTTAACTGCGCATGCATCGCAGTGAGTATATCAAGCGACAGCGGCTTGCCTTGTTTTAGTTCTGCCAACTTCGATAAACGATTGATGTTTCCGCCAGAACCCACTACAGCAAAGGATTTGAGCCCCTTCGTTTCTTTCTTTAACCAATCACGCAACGTTTTCCAATGCTCCTTAGTTACTTGCTCATTCATCAGCCTGATGGTGCCGATATCGAATGATTTTGCTGCGCTTACTTTGCTGTTTTGAAAGATCGTAATCTCAGTACTGCCGCCGCCTACGTCAATGAATACGCAGTTATCGGAAGTGCGCTGGGCTACATAATTCTGCGAGTTAAAAATGACATTAGCCTCGCTGTTGCCTGAAATGATTTCAATTTCAATGCCGGCTTCTTTTCTAATTCGTTTTACAATTTCCGGCCCGTTACGCGCCTCGCGCATGGCCGAGGTGGCGCAACCTTTATAATACACCACGTCATTCACCTGCATCAGGTAACGAAAAGCAACCATGGCTTCTACTAACTTCTTTACCGTACGCTCCGGAATTTTCTCGTCGTTGAACGCATCGGCGCCCAAACGCACCGGTACGCGAATGAGCGAGTTCTTTTTGAACATCGCCTCTTTAGGTGTTTCAATCACATGCTCAATCAGCAATCGAACAGAATTCGAACCAATATCGATAGCAGCAAATTTCTTTAGTTCCATGTGCATTTGTTAGAGCCAGAAAACCGTGTGCTGTACGTGCTTTGTTACACTGGTTTTCGAACCCGCTTTCCCTCAAAACTAAGAAGTAAAACTTAGGTAATTATGTTACTTTTCCCCAATGTTTGAACAGTGGAAAGCGATTGTCAATCCGGTTTCCGGTTTTGGAAAAGCGAGGAAGCAATGGCCGTTAATTGAACAGGAGTTGAAGCGCCAGGGTGTCGCGTTTGATGCCGTAATGACTACTGCTGATGCGCGCGCCGATGTGTTGTTGCAAGCGGCTTTGCAGGAAGGTTACAGAAAGATTATCAGCGTAGGTGGCGATGGTAATTTTCATGATGTAGTGAATGGACTGATGAAGCAGCAAGAGGTGTCTACAACGGATGTAACCATTGCCGTAATTTCATTAGGGACAGGGAACGATTGGATCAAAAGCAGTGGTGTACCTAAAAAGGTGAAAGATGCGGTAGCGCTCATTGCGAAAGGGAATACCATGGTTCAGAATGCAGGCAAGGCGGTGACCACCATGAATGGTCAGCGCACCGTGACCTATTTCCACAGTTTTGCCGGAGTTGGTTTTGATGCGTATGTAGTGGCGCGCACCGATCGGTTTAAGGCGTACGGACAAATGGCTTATCTGCTTGGCATGGTGCGTTGTTTATTTAGTTATCAGAAGCCCGTATTGCGCATCACCGTTGATGGGAAGCACATGGAGACCTCGTGTTATCTGGCGCTTTCAGGGATTGGCAAATATGGTGGTGGCGGCATGAAGCTAATGCCCGGCGCGCAGTTGGACGGCGGGCATTTGTTTGTGGCTGTAGCCAAAGATTTTTCGCGTACAGAAGTGTTTAGAAATATATTGAAGTTGTACGATGGCAGCTATACGGATTTAGAAAAGGTAGATACATTTTTAGCGAAGGAAGTTCGTATCGAAACGGTTTCCGGCGGTCCGGTTTACATGGAAAGCGATGGCGATTTGCTGGGCGGGGGGCCGTTTGAGTTATCGCTGATAGAGAAGGCGATACGGGTAGTGGTTTGACGCCATCACCCTGTTGATACCGGAATTTTAGAAAGATTCGTACGCGGAACCAATTTTTTGGTTATCTTTGCGGCCGCAATATCGCGGGGTGGAGCAGTTGGTAGCTCGTTGGGCTCATAACCCAAAGGTCACAGGTTCGAGTCCTGTCCCCGCTACAAAAAAGGAAAGCGCACTGAAGAGTGCGCTTTTTTTATTGCGGTCTGTTGTGCTTATATCCGCCAAAGGCGGACACAGGTTCGAGTCCTGTCCCCGCTACAAAAACGGAAAGCGCACTGATGAGTGCGCTTTTTTGTTTTTAAAAAAACACCACTATAATTGAAATTCATCACTTACCTATGTTTACAGTGTACGTTTTATACAGCGACTCGTTGCAGAAGAGATACATTGGATTTACCAACAACATTAACGCTCGTTTGAAAGCACATAATCATCCGCAAAACCGAGGCTTTACCAAACGTGGTCAGCCATGGCAGTTGGTGTATACTGAAGTGTTTGAATCAAAGAATGATGCTATGGCTCGTGAAAAATGGTTCAAAACCGGAACGGGCAGGCGCTACCTTGATAATTTTAAAAGGCAATGATATATTAGTTTATCCTTCGCCCTTTTCTTTTAATGATAACTCGTTGTACCTGTCTTTAAAATCGTAGTACGGCGTTCGTAAAAATCGCGTGTACATTACACCCTCTTCTTTGACTTTAATCCAACCCAAACCATCCGTTTCGCCATGAGCGTAAATTTGGGATGGTTTGTAATATTTCACCTCGCCAGAAGGGTGCAAGATTACCCGTAAAATGTTAGACATTACCTCTGTTTTCGTTTTGATTTCACGGTTACCGCCTTCGGCTCCTCGCTCTTCTTAATGCGCGCGGGCCTACCCATTCGAGCGTCAACCACTTTCTTGTCAACGTTCGCAATGATTTTCATTGCATCATTAAACTTCATGTAGTGCGGGTTAGTGATTTCTTCCTCAATCATTTTGGGAAAATCTCTATGGTGATTGATTCATCTCTTATTACTCCTAAAACAGAAATCACCTCATAATTAGTGCCTATAACCGTTGAGTCATAACCGTATTTCACAAGTATTTTTACTTTACCTTTAATGGAATCGCCCGGCCTAACATCTTCCAACCTTTGTTGGAAGCGCTTCACCCACACCTCGTCCGTTATTTTTGCATCAATGGTTCGGTTATCATGCTTAAATTCCCATTTAGAATTTCCTAAGTAGTCTGGCTTTTTAACCTTAAGAATCATTTCTGTCGTATTTTCAATTTTATCTCTCGTCAACAGATCCTCAATATCTTCTGGCGAAAAGTTAAACTCCGCGTTAAATGTGGCTGTTCCATCCTTTGCAATAAACTTAGCGGTATCTTTGTCTGAAAGCGACTGAAGCGATTTGTTTATTTTATCTATATTGCTTATCAAATCGGATATTTTCACTGGCGAATACGCCGGAAATTTATTTACATCTGTTTGCTGGGCCAGTTCATATAGTTTTGTTAGAAGCTGCCTCAATTCGTCGCCATCTGATATTCGTGTTTTGCCATGCAGAAAGTCAATAGCAACATATTTTGCCTTTACTAAATATGCCCCAATTTGTTTTTTCCAATCCAAATCTTTTAGCGCATCATCATCTACTTTTTCAAGGAGTTGCCTAAGCCAGACTCTAATAGAACCAGTTTCAATATCCTCCAATAATAAAACTGGCTGTATGCTTCCACTTATAGAATCAACTAAAGATTCATCAAAACTTTTTAACGCACCAATCATTGACGAAAGGGCATTAAACACCCGTTCAGGATTGCGGGAATCCTTGTCAAAATCTATTTCTATGCAAAAATCCCCTTTAGGCGTTTCCATTTGGCGAAATCAGTTTAGAATAAGTTAGGCGTTTCTGAATCAAAGTTAGCATATTTTCAAAACGTTCCGAATCACTCATTTTCCGGCTGTTATAACGAAACTCAAACTCGTCAACATACTTATCTAAATGCTTGTCAGAAATTTGGTGATAGATGCCAATGATTCCGCGTTTGAACAAACTCCAAAAATTTTCAATACCGTTCGTATGGAAACCGTTTGATACATATTCGCCTTGTTTGTGGTTAACAACATGGTGAGCGTAGGTTTGTTTAACGTGCCAGTATGGGCGGTGTTCGTCTGTTACAATAATGCTATCTTTCTTCGCGTTCTCATGGATGAAAGGAAGAAGCGAATGCTTAGTTGTGTCCTTCACAACCTTTGCCGTAACCTTGCCGCCAGTTTCAAGCATTCCCACAACTGGTGTTTTACCGTCAAGGCTGCGACCAGTAGGCCACTTAGCTTCGCCTGATTCAATTTTTTCTAACTTTTCTTTCCGGGCAAAGGCGCTTTGGTGCTTGTTCTTTTCCTTACCTCCAACATAGGTTTCGTCCACCTGTAAAATCGCTCCTGATTTTGGCTCAAAACTTCCCGTTTGAAGCGCGAAACGAACGCGCTGCAATACAAACCATGCGCTCTTTTGTGTCAGGCTTAAATCACGCGCTAATTGATGCGATGAAATACCTTTTTTGTGAGCAGTGATTAGGTAAATAGCAGCGTACCATTTTTGCAATGGAATTGGGCTGTTTTCAAATATAGTTCCTTTAGTAACTGAAAACGGTTTGCGGCAATCGTAGCACTTGCAATCGTGAACTTTACTATTCAAACGCTTTGCGTTTTTTCCGTTGCAGTAGGGGCAAACTATGCCGTCCTTCCACCGCAATGAAAACAGATATTCTTTCGCTACTTTTTTATCTGAAAAGTGGGTGATTACTTCGATAAGGTTGTTAAAGTTTTTCATAACTTGCTATCAATTGCGAAGCAAAGGTAAAACTATATTTAGGATAAACAAGTATATCATTGCCTTTTAAAATCTATTAAGTTGTGCTCATATCCGCCCTGGGCGGAGGTTCGAGCCCTCCCCGCTACAAAAGAAAAGCGCACTGAAGAGTGCGCTTTTTTTATTGCGGTCTGTTGTGCTTATATCCGCCAAAGGCGGACACAGGTTCGAGTCCTGTCCCCGCTACAAAAAAGGAAAGCGCACTGAAGAGTGCGCTTTTTTGTTTTCCGGTATTATATGTTTTTCGGCGGCTGCGGCAGCAGGCGCGGAAGTGGCAGCGGTAGCCTGCTGCCGCACCGCGCTTTTCACTCCAAGTCCTCACGCCGGCCATCCAACCCCATCCTTTTGAAGCACCCCTTCAGGGACATCGTAAGTCTTTAAGACTTCGTAAGTCCTGAGGCCGGCGTTGCGGGCTTTTCGTTTCAATCGCTGCCGCTCGGCGCAAATACTTCGGGGCCAGAATCAAAACAATCATGACTATCCAGCGCCTTAAATCGTAAAATCGCAATAATACGATAAGCAATGGCGCGGGTGTCAGCCGATGCCATCCCCAAATCGTAATATTACGATAAGCATTCATGCGGGTTTTGGCCAAATCGTAGAATCGCAATAGTACGGTAACCCAGCAATGGCGCGGGTTTCAGCCTTAATCGTAAAATCGCAATAGTACGGTAAACAAGCAGTAGCAAGGGTTTCAGCCTAATTTTATTTCAAGCTCAAAACCTTAAAAAAGGCAACTGTTTTTTCTCGATCCCCATCAGGGTCGCATCCCTGTAGCACCAAAAGAATATGCAAATCGTAAAATCGCAATAATACGATAAGCAATGGCGCGGGTTTTAGCCGATGCCACCCCCAAATCGTAATATTACGATAAGCATTCATGCGGGTTTTGGCCAAATCGTAGAATCGCAATAGTACGGCAAACAAGCAGTGGTGCAGGTTTGAGCCTAATTTTGCTTCACGCTCAATACCTTAAAAACGCAACTGCTTTTGCTCGACCCCAGGGGTCGCATCCCTGTAGCGCTTACAGATGAAGCAAATCGTAAAATCGCAATAATACGATAAGCAATAGCGCGGGTTTCAGCCGATGCCATCCCCAAATCGTAATATTACGATAAGCATTCATGCGGGTTTTGGCCTAATCGTAGAATCGCAATAGTACGGCAAACAAGCAGTGGCGCGGGTTTCAGCCTTAATCGTAAAATCGCAATAGTACGGTAAACATGCAGTGGTGCAGGGTTGAGCCTAATTTTTCTCCCAACACAATTTCTAAAAAAATTGAACCGTTTAGCACAGCGCCTCGGGGTCGCATCCCTTTCGGGCATATACGCCCAACTGGCACCGAGCGTGAGGGATGGCAGCGGTAGCCCGCAGCGAGGTGAGGTACGAGCCGAGCGAGGACTACAAGCGAACAGCCCGACCCCGAAGGCAGCGATGCGTTGCTTGCTTATGGCGCACTGCACCGCTGCCGTAGGGGGCACGCCCTAATCATACTCCGCTTTCTATAAAACTTACCGAAGTTTGGCATCCAAACTCATCCAGCCGCCGCCGTTGTACACTTCCTTGAAACCATTTGCAGCTAACATACTTTTTGCCGATGCGCTGCGCATGCCGGATGCGCAACAGGTAATAACCGGCTTGTCTTTTTTGAGTTTTGAAAGCTGACCGCTTAAACTTTGCAGCGGAATATTAATCGATCCGCGAATGTGGCCACCCTGATATTCTGCCTTGGTGCGCACATCTACAATTTGTGCGCCTTGTTGCATCAGCGCCTGGTAATCAGTTGACGGACCCAGTCCGAATAATTGCTTTAATGCGTTAATCATGATACGGCTTTTTGAACGTTGGCGTATACTTGCATCCAACCACCGCCATTCTCGCATGCTACGCCTTGCGCCTTGAGGTATTGCATGGCCTGTCCGCTGCGGTTGCCGCTGGCGCAACACAATAAAATGGGTTGCTGCATCTGCTTGATTTCATCTAATCGCATCGATACCTCGCCCAATGGAATGTTGATGCTGCCTTGTACATGACCGCCCATAAATTCGGCCGGCGTGCGTACATCTACAATGGTTTTATATGCTTTCATAACTGTTGATTATGCGGTTTCTGCCACCGCCTGATTATTAAAAATGGTTTGGTTGTTGAACTGCACTTCCCAGGTTACGGGCAGCGCTTTCTTCAACATGTAACTAACGCCGCAAATTTCGTGCTGAGAACGCTGTACTACCTCTAACGCCGCCTCCTGATCGGCTTCACTGCCCTTCAATTCGTACAGGATGTGAATAGCGGAGTAGGCAATAGGCGCTTGCTTCGTGAGCTCGCCCGTTACTTTAACGTTGAAATAGGTGAGCATTTTGCCTTGCTTGCGCAATAAGGCCACCACATCCATGCCGGTACATCCCGATAACGCCGTTAACAAAAGTGGTTTGGGAATTGGTCCATGGTCTTCACCTCCGGCGCGCTCGGGCGCATCCATCACCATAGTATGTCCGTTAACCAATGCATTAAACTGCATCTTACCCATCCATTGGGTTTCTACTTCGTGGTTCATTTCTTTTCTTCTTTATGTGTTGAAAATCCAAACAGGGTGTAGAGCGGGCAAAAGTTAATGAGCGCTGTGGCGCCCATAATTGCACCAATAATGCCGAAGATGATTGCGGTGGTACCTTCAATGATATGTGTTGCATACAATACAATCACAATGGCCAGAACGCCCAGGCGCATCAAGCGGTCTAATGTTCCAATATTCCGTTTCATAGTTGTTGTTTTATGGTGCAAAGATGACACGGCGCCGGCGCTTAGTTGGTGATGTTTGTCACAAATCCTTCAGCAGCTTGATTTCGTGCCGGTAGAGCAACACTTTTTTGTCGTTTTCCAGCTTTTTGAGCAAGCGGGAAATCACCTCGCGGGAGGAGGCCATATCGTTGGCGATTTGTTCGTGCGACAATCGAATTAAGGTGGAGCCGGTAGCTTTTGCTTTTTCTTTCAGGTAGTGAACCAACCGTTCATCTAATTTCTGAAAAGCTAATTGGTCAATGGCATTTAGCAATTCATTAAACCTGTTGCGGATGGTGTTCATTACGAAATTCTTCCAACTGGGAAACCGCGCCATCCATTCATCCATAAAACTAATGGGAATCATCAGCAGGGTGATGTCGGTTTCTGCGGTTGCTTTAATTTCGCTGGGATATTGTTGCATGCAACAGGCGAAAGTCATGGCGCAACTTTCATTTGCGTTAACGTAATACAGCAGCAATTCGTTGCCCTCTTGATCAACGCGCGACACTTTGATGGTGCCGCTGGTGAGCAGCGGCATTTGTTTTACAATTTGTCCGATTTCTACCAGTACTTGTCCTTCGGGTAAACGCATTTCCTGAGCCGATTGCAGTATGGCTTGTTGCAAGGCCGGTTCAAACGATTGGCGTAACGGAGCGGGAAGTGCGGTCATTTCTTTTTCTTTTTTGCGCTTTGGGCAAGCGGGTTAAAGGCTAAGGCTAAATCAATCCAATAGCCCAGCGCTTTAGAGGTTCGCAGGGCGTTTTCTTCTACAACAATAAATCCTTTCATCGGTCGGGGCATCATATCCATCATACGGCAGCCGGGTTGTTCTACCAATTCGTGTTGCATATCGGGATGGATGCGGCACATTAAATCGTTTTTAATTATTCCTACACACATTTTTTGATTAACCATAAATACCAGGCCGCCCATCATCGCTTTTTCTTCTACATCAGCTTGATCGGACAAATAATCGCGCACTCTGGCGGCCAGCATTTCGTTATACGCCATGTTTATGAATGGTAAAAATATTTGACCAAATGGAAAATGGAAGTAGCTACAATCACGATAAGTACCAGATAACGAAACACGGTTTCGGAGGTGTGCGCAATGATGCGTTTGCCGATATAACTACCCAGTAAACTGATGCCCAATAAAAATGGTATGAGCGGAATAAATTGTTGGTGAAAGTAGCCGTAGTACATGTAAACACCGGCCCGTGCCGCATCTACGCCCAAATCAATCAGCGCTGAAGTGGCGATGAAGATATCTTTTGGCAATTGGAACGCAGCCAGCGTAAGGCCGCGAATAGCGCCGCCGGTACCGGCCACGCCGGCAATTAATCCCGACAATGCGCCGCCGCTGTATAAGTTGAAGTTGCTTTGCGGCAATGGTTTCTTAAAAAACAGTATTAGAAAAACGGCTAGTGCCAGCACTACAATTGTCATGGCTAGTTCTAATGTTGGTGTAGGAAGAAAGTGCGTGAGTAAGGCGCCAATCAAAACCATAACAACGGCCGGAATGCCCAGCTTGAGAGCGATGGGGCGGTTGATGCCATTGCGGAAGAGCGCAATTTTGGAGAGGTTGCTAAAAACATGAAATACTGCGGTGATGCCCAGTACGGAAGTGAAATCGAAATACAAGGAAGCGATAGGTACGAACAGAATGGAAGACCCAAAGCCCGAGACCGTACCAATTATTTCTGCCAGCAAGGCCAATAGCAGGAACCAGATGTATTGCGTAATCATGGCGCGATAAAACTAATGGTTTCTTTTTCTCATCTTAGCCCTGTGAACACGTCTCCACGCGATCCGTTTGCCGCCTTGCGCGTGGCCGGATTCCGAAATTTTCAGCTATCGCGTTTTCTGCTGACGTTCGCCGTGCAAATGGCGGAAACTATTGTAGCCTGGAAAGTTTATGAAATCACCCGCGATAAGTTGTCGTTGGGTTTGATTGGCTTAAGTGAAGCGCTGCCGTTTATTGTGACCACGTTGTATGGCGGACTGGCGGCCGATACATTTAATCGCTATAAAATTGGCCGGGCTACCATTTTGGCTATTACCCTGTGCTTTGTAGCCATTGGATTTTTTATGAGTGGTACTGCGCCCATGATTGGTACTTATGGTGTGTGGCCGGTGTATGTTGCCATCGGGTTTAGTGGCGTGGCGCGGGGCTTTATGGGGCCGGCTTATCAAAGTATTTTACCACAGTTGTTACCGCGCCCCTTGTATGCCAATGGCGCTACCTGGGGAAGTAATACGTGGCAAACGGCAGCGGTGGTGGGGCCTGCTTTTGGGGGATTTGTTTACGGCTACACCAATGTGGAAATTTCATTTGCCGTAGCTATTGCGCTGATGTTGGCGTCGTTCGTTGTTTTTCTATCTGTGCCAGTGCAGGAAACACCGCCAAGATCCAGAAGTGAAAGTTTGTATGAATCACTTACAGCGGGACTGCGCTTTGTGTTCAACAAGAAAGAAATGCTGGGTGCCATTTCCCTGGATTTGTTTGCGGTTTTATTTGGCGGGGCTGTTGCCTTGCTGCCGGTTTTTGCCAGCGACATTCTGCACAGCGATGCGCGCGGCCTGGGTTTGTTACGCGGCGCACCTTTTTTTGGTAGCTTGGTGATGGGGTTGTTTCTGGCATTTCGTCCGCCGGTAAAGCGTGCTGGTCGCAATTTATTTGTTGCTGTTACAGGATTTGGTTTAGCTACTATCGGCTTTGCTTTATCCACCAATTTCGCATTGTCGTTTTTTATGTTGTTTCTCACCGGTGCTTTTGACAGTATTAGTGTGGTAATCAGAGGAACGATTATGCAGTTGATGACGCCTGATGATATGCGCGGCCGGGTGAGCAGTGTGAATCAGATTTTCATTTCATCCAGTAACGAAATTGGCGCTTTTGAGAGTGGGCTGGCCGCCAAGTTGATGGGCACTGTTCCTTCCGTGATTTTTGGCGGATGTATGACGCTGATTGTGGTGGCTACTGTTTACCTGATGGTGCCGGTGATGCGTCATCTACAATTAGAAGAATAATGGAGCACAAGAAGGAAGTTGTGCTGCTGGGGTTGCTGCTGGCCGCGGTATATGCGCCGGTAACGTTGTTACACTATACTTTCGGTGCTGATGCTGCTTCACAAACCTTGCCTTGGCGCATGTTTATGAGCGACTGTTTTCATCAGGGTGTTTTTCCTTATTGGTGTCCGTATCAATATTTAGGCTATCCGTTTTTTGCCGATCCGCAGAGTGGCTTGTTTTATCCGCCAACAATTTTGGAAGCCTTGTTGCCATATGGATTATGGACGCTGAATTACAGTTTTCTTTTTCATGTTTGGATTGGCGCATCGGGCATGCTGTATTGGCTGCGCAGTTTGGGTTTTGAAAGATGGAGCGCTTTTGCGTTTGCCGTGGTTTACGGTTGCTGCGGGCCGTTTGCGGCACATGCCACACACGACAACATCTTACATAGTTTAGCCTGGTTGCCCTGGTTGTTTTTTGCCATAAGAAGGCTGTTTTATAGACCCGATAACATCAGTGTATTGTTGTTGGCCGTGGTAGTTTATCTGCATTTGTCAGGGGGCTACATGGGTGTCAATTTTCTATTGTGCTATGCGGCCGGGGCGTGGGCAACAATTTGTTTTCTGCAAGTAATGATGCGCCAAACGATTGCCTGGAAGGACTTTGTTTTGACCGTATCGAAAGCATTGTTGCTGATTATGGGCGCCGGTGCAGGAATGGTTTATGCGCTTTGGTGTGGCTTGCCGTACATGTCGCGCACGGCGGGCGTTTCAGTTGAGGCAGCAAATTCTTATCCAACAACAGCGGCTTCCTGGTTGACATTCGTTTTGGGTATGATAGCTGATGCGAAGAGTTGGCCATTTCATGCCGATTACACAATGCGCAATGTCTTTGTGGGCTGGTTGACTACCTGTTTTTTGTTGCCGGGTTTTTTTGGAAGAAAAGGATTTAGGTGGATGATGTTGGCCGTTGTTTTTTTTATGCTGATGGCGCTTGGTGCCGCAACACCAATACGCAGTTGGGTGTATCAAGGGTTGCCACTCATGAATCTTTCCCGCCACGCAGGTATAGCGCGGATATTTTCTGTATTTTTTCTGATAACAATTGCCGCCGAGGGTTTTCGCGTTGCTGTGGAAGGAAATTATTCGAAATGGTGGCGGTTGTCTTTTTTGTTCATTGCCGTGTTAATGCCCTTAGTTGTATTGGTGTTGGTAGTACATGAAGGTGGTGAACTGCCAGCATACTTATTACTTCATCCGGCAACGTTGATGAAGTGGATTCAGCAAGAAGTATTGGTGAATGCCCTGATGCCAGCGCTGCTGCTTCTGGTTGTTGTGGGGTTATTGTTGCTTTTGGTTAATGTGATTCCATTGTTTAAGGCTCGGCAGCGGGAATTGATTTTAATGGTAATGATGTTGGAAGTTGGAATAGTGGCGCATTTTACCATTTATACTTCGCTGAACACAGATGTTTCTTTTAAAGCGATTAATCAGGTTTTGGAACGGTATCCCGGAAGTTTTCCAATACCTGAAAACAAATTTATCGGTCAAACGCATCAATGGACGGAAGACGTACTGCATCCGGTTGTTTGGCAGGGTGCAGGTTTTTTTGAAAGGAAAATTCCATTTGATGGATATAATGGATTTATGTTGAAAAGCGCTGAGGCGATGATGCGCCTACCTAACTATCAGCAAATTTTGGATAGTACGCCTTTGTTTTATCCAGCCACGCTGAAATTAGTTGGTTTTGAGCCGAACTACTGGCGTTTTCAGGTGGCTGATTCCGCGCCTTCAGTGCTGCGCTTGTCGCAACATTATTTTCCTGGTTGGAAGGCGAGGTGTAACGGAAAACTATTGACGGTTCAATCTGATGCGCTACAGCTACTTGAAGTAAAAGGGATTCAAGGCAGGGACGTTGAAATTTATTTCGAGAATAGAACCGTATTGTTTTTGTGGTGGTTGAGCCTGTTGGTATTTAGCGCAACGCTTATTCAATTACTGAAAATGATTTTCGCTACAGCGCGTTCTTTTCCTAAATCTGTAGAGGAGAGAACCGTATAGACACCGGTTGCCACACGCGTTCCCGTATATCCTTTTCCATCCCAAATCATTAAGCCACCATTGGCCTTTCCCTGGAACACCAGTGTTCCGCCACTATCTAAAATCTTCACATAAGCATCGTCAACCAGGCCTTTGATAGCAATGGGTCCACTATAGTCGCTCTTCACAGGATTTGGAAAAGCGATGGCTTTTCCTGCTGTTGATTCGCCCAGAATAGCGTCGCTCCAATAGCTCACCATACCGCCTTCCGTTCCGATATAAACCTGACCAGTTTTCTGATCTACCGCAATACTGAGAATACTGTTGTTGGGTATCGGACTATTATCTTTAGTAAAGCGATGAATTTCAGTTTTCCCATCGGCGCTGATGAGCCAAAGTCCGTTAGTAGTGCCTACCCATTTACGGTTCGCGCCATCAACGGCCATGGCGCGTACAATTTCTGTACTAAACAAATAACCAATAAATCCGTCGCGCTCTACCTTAATGCGATCTGCATCGCAGCCATTCGTGCTGAAAATACTTCCCGGGCAATAGAAAGTTCCGATGCCTTCTTCCGTTCCTACCCAAACATCATTGTTCTTGTCTTCTACCATGCAGAAAACATTGCTATTGGGTAAACCGCCGTAACCGGCACCAACACTTAGTGAGCGGTATTGATCATCGTCGGTGCTGGCTAAATCATCGCCCGGATCATACACATTGATGCGCCCGCCTCTTCCGCACATCCACACCCAGCCGCGGCTGTCAATCATCATTTTTCTAACCGTAATTAAATCAGAAGGTACCGAAAATTGATACCATTGCCCGCCCGGAGTTTTAACTTTAAGGCCACGAGAGCTGCAAGTATTACTCATCCACAAATTACCTTTCTGGTCAACCGCCAGCGCACTGATTTTTCTATTGCCGGGATAACAGGGTTCAATGATACTATTGGTTTCATCGTAGTTAATGAACTCATTCGTAGCCGTATGCCATTCCACCAAACCGCATTGAAGGGAGCCATAATATACTATATCGCCACTAGCGGTTTGATCTACATCTACCAAATCATAACAACCACTAATGGTGCCGTAAGCGCCTAATGGATAACTGCGCCATTCAGCATTTTCGCGCTTTACCGGACCGTCAAAATTATAGCCTAATTGAATGTATTGCGGATCGGTGCTCCCCATCGCAACGCGCACCACGTCGTTGTTTGCGATAAGATCAAAACCGCCAATGCTAGGTGGACCATTGGGGATAAAAGATTCGTCATTGCCATTTTCAATTCGCCGCAATCCGCTGTATTGATCGCTTAGCCAGTATACATTGCCATCAGTAATCAATTGATTCGGACGAATACGGCCGGGGAAGTAGAGGTCGGTCATATTTCCTGACGGATCGATTTTTATAACCCGGCCATTCATAGCGCCGGTGGTATCAAACCATTGAGTAGCATATAAATTCCCTTCTGAGACCGTGAGATTTTTATAGGCCCAATTATAATCGGCGCGAACCGGATCCAGACTCATTCCATTGCGTTTGAACAATGAGTCGCGCTCAACGGCATAGATCACGCCTTCCAGATTTCGGCACAATAAACAATTTCTTTTAGGCCCAATGGTTTGCCACGAATTGAAGTCTTGTAAGTTAGAACCATTGCGCAGTGCCATTTTCAGGCCGTGTTCAGTGCCTGCGTAGAAATAGGTGTCGTCGGCTGTAACGCTGAATACCCGCACATTAGCGCCCGAGTCGCCGATAACATATGTGTTGCGAATTTCTTTCTTATCGATATCAAATACAACCAAACCTAAATCGGTAGCCAGATAAAAATTGTCGCCAATAGGTGTTACTTCATTGATATTCTTTGAAGTTCCGGTGATTTTATTTTTGATGTCAGGAATATTGTTGATTTCCTGATTGATCAACAAGTCGATATTGCTGGATTGATATGCAATCAATAGGGCGTTTTTTCCGGCATGATAACCACTGCGCGAAATGGTAGCATCACTCAATCCCTGGCTTTTTTCAATTTTCGAAATGCTTCGATTGTTTCGGTCAACGTTGAATATACCGTGTTCCGTAGTGGTTATGATGCGATCATCGGCGCGTGCCGCTTGAATGGCCACACCGAAAGTGCCATGTGAAATCCAGGTGCCCAGCGGGACTTGCGCCCAACTGAGGGTGATGCCAGTGAATAGTAAGGAAAGCCAGCCATGCTTCATCGTCCGAAAATAGGAATTTGGCAAGTAAACGGCGAAGTTACCTTCATATTGCAACACCCCCCTAAATGAAATATCTTTCCTGCATTAAATAATCTATATGTGGCAGTTTGCGGGTGCATGTGTATTGGTGGTGGTTCTGTATATGACGGTTGTGTTTTTAGTTTGTTGGTGGAAACGAAATAACGGCTTGGTGGATATTGGCTGGGGGCTAGGCTTTGTGGTGTTGGGCTGGTGGGCTTGGTTCAACCGGCAATATCCCGAAGTGAGCAGTGCATTGTGGATTCAGGGAATGGTCACTTTGTGGGGTCTTCGTCTGGCGGGATATTTATTCCGCAGAAATTGGAATAAGCCAGAAGACTGGCGCTATGCGCAATGGCGCGCCGAATGGGGCAAGCAGGTGGTGTGGCGATCGTACTTACAGGTATTTATGCTGCAAGGCGCGCTGATGTTGCTGATTGCGTTGCCAGTTCTGGCGGCGCAGGTTACGGCAGCCGCGGGGGATTGGCATTCTTGGCCATTACTGGTGGTTGGCGTGTTTTTGTTTTTGTTTGGATGGATTTTTGAGGTGGTGGGTGACGCACAATTAGCCGCCTTCAAACAATTGCCGGAAAACAAAGGGCGCATCATGCGTTATGGTTTGTGGCGTTACACCCGCCATCCGAATTATTTTGGCGAGGCGTGTTTATGGTGGGGAATTTTTGTGGTGTCGTTGATTTCCGCCCATCAGCTTACCGATGTGCTTTTACGTGCTGTCGGCCCTGTGCTGATTACATTTTTACTACTTCGCGTTTCAGGCGTGGTGATGCTGGAAAAGAAATACAAAGGCAACGCTGAATACGAACAGTATATTCAATCTACCAATGCCTTTATTCCGTGGCCGCCGAAGCGCTGATGATTATTCCAGAACAAGTCGCTTGCGGTAAACGCCATTCGGCGTAGTGGCCTGAATCAGGTAAATGCCTCGTGGCCATTCGTCAACTGGCAACCAAATTTTGGTAGCATGATCATGTTTCGATAATAGGGCACCCTGCGTATTAAAAATTTCGATGCGTGTTTGCTGACTGATTACCGTGATACTCACCTCGTGCTTTGCCGGATTCGGAATGATATAGTATGGTGTGGAAGATAGCTCGTTAATGCCGCTGGTATAACGAGGCGCCAGATGAGTAACCGCTGAAGTGTCATGGGCTCCTGTATTCGGATTAGTTATGACAACGAAAACGCCACCACCAAAGGTGTCAGATAGATTCAGAATAGGCGTGGTGCCAATTAATACCGTGTCGCCTTGCAGGGTAATGGTATACCATTCAAACTGAAAGGTTAGATTGGCAGGTGTTACGGTAAAGTGATAACCATCGTTGGTAGAATCATATTGGATAATGGCGGGAGGAAGGTAATGGAATCCGCCGACCGTATCTGGCCTGCATACTGAAGTAGCGGGTATTACTGCATAGTACGTTCCGGCATAAAACTGATTGCTGAGATACATGCAACTTGTGTTGCTCATGAGGGACGTCCAGGCTCCGGTAACTTCATCGCTACGCCACCAATAAACCGGGAAAGAAGGCGAAATACAAAGATTATATTCATTGTTGCCTAAGGGTTGCACCTGTAGTTGTAATTGGCTGTAATCACAATTAGGAAAATGTACCGATACGATATTGGTGGTGTCAAAGAAGCCCGTACTGGTATCGGTTGCTACAACAAAGTATTGGCCGGAATCAGGCTTGAGCGCCACCTGGTGGTCGGAAGTCCAGGTTAAATGAGTGAAATTGCCAGAGGATAAGGCGCGATAATACCAATCATAATTTTTGCCAGCCGGTGTTACCACAAGAAATGCGGAATCGGGTTGACCATAGTGAAAGCTAACTGAAAGCGAAGCGTTAAAGGGTGTATACGTACCAATTCGTATGTAGACAGAATCTGCGGCAATATTGCAAATACCACTATCAATAAGCGAAACAGTATACCACTGATTTGAAACAGGTCTTGTTAATGCAATACTATCGTTGACATAATAAAGATTATTTTGACCTGATAGTGGCTGCCATTGAAATTGTAGGTTGTTGCTGATTACCGGATTTGAAGGCGTTGTGACTCCGAATTTTACATTCGGGCGATAATAGGCCCAGTTGTTCAATGTGATAATGCCTGAGTTGCCAGACCCTGTATATCCGCAAACAGAACCAGCGTTAGACACGGTGAAGTGGGTGGCGCGGAAGGGCAAAAGATTCGTCATCATTTTGTTGTTTGGCGATCCGGCAGATGAGTTAGAAAAGCAGATGTCTACCACCACATTCGATATGCCATCCCAGAAAAACGGACGGTTGAAATTAAATGTGTTCCATCCTGCGTTAGGTGTGTAATTGGTTGGGTCGGCTACCTGATACAAATTGTTTTCGAAGAAAACTAAACTGTCTGATGAGGTGCAACTCATCTTGATGGTGAGACCATTTAGGGTCGTAGCTGAGTTCAAAGTGGCTATTTGTAAAGAGAAACTGTGAATCAGTTTTGGCGCAGCGCCTAGCGCAGTTTTTAACTCACTGGCGCGAAAAAGGTATTGATGGCGGGCTGATTTGCGGTTGGCGCCCAGTGGCGAAGGATACATAGGGGAAGTGCCGGCTTCCGGCGTGGTAGAAAATCCAATGTTGTAAGAAGAAATTGGATGAGTGAGCAAGGTGTCTGTGGTAAAACCACATTGGCCAGCGCGCAAAGAAAATGCCAGGGCACGGAGCGTATCGATGAGTTGTCCGGCTTGCAGCCCTGGTATAACGGTGGAAGAAGCGGTTATACCAACCTGTAACACCGGTTGTTGTTCCAGATGAAGGGTGTCGAAAATAGAACAGTTTGAATCATTGGTAATTTGGATAACCAGCGGTTGCTGATATTGCTTGCGGTAGAAAGGCGTTGCTAAGGTATCGGAGGCTATGCCGCCTATGCTATTGAAAAATTTTCCTGATGGCCACCAATGAAAGTGATAATGACCGGACGGCGATATTGTTGGTTGCCAGTGAATGTAATCGCCGTTACAGCTTGCCGTTTGTTCAAGTGGGGTCAACACAATGGGTGTTTGATGTTGGATTAAAACAGAATCAGTACCACATGAAGAGGATAGATAAAACCAGGTATCGCTGGATGGATTGACAAATGTAGAGCTGGCGGAAGGGTCAGAGACCAATGCGGCGGGTTGCCAATGAATATTGTTTCCGGTACCGCTCAGCCGAACGGGATTCCCGCATACCGCATGAGCAGAAGCCAGTATGGATGCCTGATTGCTGAAGTAGAATCGAATGTTTCGATAAGCGCGGCCTTTAACCGGGCAATTCGGTGTTGTGCCGCGCAGTGGAAGATCCATTAATCTGATCGCAGGAATATTGTTCCAAACAACGTGCACGGTGTCGGTAGGAGCCGTGCCGGAATGGCTAACTATCATGCCCGGGTAATAGGCGGAGTCTTTTTCCAGGGCGGTAACAATTTCAGGGGCGAAACCTTGTTGTGAGGTGCAAGTAATATCGAATGAAATTGAGCTGCCGGTACAGGCATTGATGGTATGGTTATTAGGCGAGGTGCAGTTGTTGGTATGAATAATTTCGCCAAAGGCTACCAGATCATCGTCTCCCGGAAGTACGTTTATCTGCTCGTCGCGCATCGTGGTGCCAATCAGTTCTCCATTACGGTATTCGGAAATGCGGACGGCAATGACATCACTTTCATTAGTGGCAGGATTAGGCAAACAATTCATCACCCCTTCACTTGCAGAAAAATAAAATGGCGTGGCCGAGGTCATGGGTTGTTGTAAAGAAAATCCCGGCTGATAGGTAAGCGGCACCCCGCCATCGTCCATTGGTGTAATTAACTCATACACTAACGAATCACCTTCTTTGTCGTAAGCGCCAAGTGAATATTCGAAAGGTTTATTGCTGATGGTAAACACGGAAGGTTCATTCAAATATTTGGGTGAATTATTCCCATAATGGCCATCGGGGAGCAAATGCGTGTTTATCGTTGCTTCCATATAAAGCGATGCCGTACCGCCACCGGTAATGTTAGACAATGGGCTGTTTCTTGCATTCTCGGAAAAATGCAAGGTGTAAACGCAGTTTTTTGATAGGGATACGATAGCGGTGTACACGTATCGCTCAACACCCGGATAAGTACCCGGGGGCGAAGCGCAGGCAGACTGCGCAAAAAATGCCGGACAAAGATTAAGCACCTTACAACCTAATAGGCCTGATAAGCCACCACCATCGCATAGGTCATCGGTTTTTTGAGTAAAGTTAAATGTTGGAACGGCCAGATTACAGGTATTCGAAATAGAGAAGTCTGCGTCTACATTGGCCGCTGTAGGTGCGCTAATCCCACTGCATGAACGATAAAAGCTAATCACCACTTCATATTGAAGTAAACCGGTGTTGGTGGTGTCGATAAAGGCATAAGTCATATCACAGCCCATAGCATGCGAAGCTTTTGCCGTGTAAGAAAATGGTAGCAGTATTAAACCAACAACAACAACTTTCAATAAGTGGTAGGATATCATTTTAATAAGTTGAGTGGTTTAAAGATAAGATAATAGACTTTACGCTTTGATTTCGTTGAAGTGTTGATTTCAAATAGTCAATAAGTGTATTTTAGCTACCAAACGCTGCTGTTTGGATTCCGCAAAGTTTCGTTTCATTGTTTTGCCATTTGCCTTGATGTTATTAATGATGGCAATGCTGTATATATCGGCAAACGCATTGTTTGGTAACACTGATGGCGATTCTAATAATGTTTTCGTTTGGCTTGTATTCATTTGGGCGCTGCCTTATCTGGCATGGCAGTACTTCTGGCGGTATCAGATTGCCTTGCTGGATCTTTCTTCTATTCATGACAATCCCAGCAGGTTTTATCGCGGCACTTTGTTGTTAATGTTCTTGTTCATGTGTTTCTGCACTAGTTTTCTTTCAGAACAAACAATCGCATCGATTTCCCTAAATGAAATTCCCGCCAGAAATAGGGCTGATGCCGCAGATGACCACATACTCCCCGTTCCCGATTGGCAGATAACTGAATTTTCAACTAATCTCCATCTGGCATCAGAGCTGGTGACGGGTTCGCCTTATGAACAGAGTCATCAGATTCAGGTGAATGCCTATTTCTGCGTTCCTGTTTTTAAAAGTAAAGGCGCGCAATCGGCAGTTGCCTGGGCCATTTATCCAAAGTTGTATACAAGGATTCATCAGGCCGAGTGGACCACGCAACAAAGCGCAGATAGCTTTAAGTTGATGGCCGGTTTATTCCGGAAGGAGTTCCTAAGTCTTGATTTGAAGAAAATGGCGTTGCGGCCAATTAGAAAATCGCCCCCGGATTTTGCTAATTACATGGCAGTGGTAGATAGCAATTCCTATCCGGCACCAAGGTCGTTACCGGTGTTGTTGTTACAGCCTCGAACACCCAGTTCAACGTATTCTTTGCCCATTGAAATTATGCTGCAAATTGCAGGCATTGGTTTGTTGGCTACATTGATCTGGTGGCTACTTTCCAGTCGTTTACCGATGGAATCAGCAGCTACAAGGATGGTTCATACCAACACACTACAACTTCCTGTGGATATTATAAGCGTGTTGCGCAATTGGTTGATGCCACGGCCAGGTTATCGGGCAACACCTATTTTGGCGTTACTATTGATTTTGGGTTACTTAATAGTAGCCGTATGCTCTGGTCATGGCTTAGCAACTTCTCCTGAACAGCTGGCTAACTGGCCAGTGCTTCGTTTGGGCCACATCAATATCGTTAACATGGTATTGTTTTCATTTTGTGGTGGCAGCTTAGTGCTGCTCCTTCCTGCTTTGATATTACTCCTTCCACTGGGGGCCTATCTTGAACCACGCCTGGGTTGGAAGCATATGATTGGCTTGTTTTTGTTCTGTGCGGCCATGGGCGGCGCCAGCTCGGTTAAATTTCAGCCAGAAATAATTGTAGTGGGTCCCGCAGCTGGCGTAGCGGGCTTGCTGGCCACGTGGTATGCTTTAGCGGTTTTAGAAGTTTGGCCCGAAAACAACAAAGCGTTTTTCTTTCCCTGTTTGATGTTCTATTTGTTCGTGCAATGTATAGCCATTTTATATGCTCCCGTAGATGCGGCAAGCGATATTTTTGGCCTGTTCTGGGGTCTCTTTGCCGCGGCCTTTACCAAGCAATTTATTAAAGGGCTGGATGAAAAGGGAGATCCTATTCAGCCGCCGGCTTGATGCCATTTCTTAGTCATCAAGATGATGATCCATGCGGTCATCGGCAATAAAAACACTTTGTAACGCACCAGATTTCCCATTACCGGTGTAGTTAATCCAATTAAGGCACCATAGAGCAAAATAACGTTCAACGCAAAAAACAAGGCGCTTCTTTCTTCATTACTAAAAGACTGCTGTTTTTTATTTCTGAACCACCACGCTAAAGCACCAATTAACGCCAAAAAAACCGCCGTATTCTCAAGAGCTGATAACAACATTACCGGATTTTTGCTCTGACCCATGGATGGTCTGGTGTAGGTGTAATACAAACCTTGGGGAAGATGAATGATAACGGAAGGAAAAGTAGAATCAATTTTTGGCACATCACAGTAAGAACCTGCCTTCATATACTGCGCTTCTGCAATAGCATGTTGCTGCTTGCGCGCCATTACTCGTGGGAAATTAAGTTTGCGATCCATTGGGGCAATAGCCATTAAAATGATCAACGCCATCAGGTTAGCGGTAAGAAAGCAACTTGCCGTTGAAGATATTCTTGGTATGGGAATAGCGGGAAGTTGACTTCTTGAATAAAGAACTCCAAGAATCGGAGCTGTTAAACACAACGCCAGATAATAGCGGAACACGGCAATCAATATAAAGCCAGATATTCCCATTAGCACGGATAGCAAGAGTGGTTGTTTTCGTTGAAACAATCCAAACAACAACAAGCCAAATCCTAACAACAGAAACGCTTCTTTTAATCCGCCACCAGTCCAAAATAAAAGCGATGGAAACAATACCGGAGCAAGCGCATAGCGCCAGTTAATTTCCGCAGCGATTGACAAGAAGGCTAAGACTAGTAACCAAATCCCGATGAATGACAAAAATGAGAAGAGTAATAAATGCAAATGAATATTCCCTTTTGTTAGGGGCAGTAACAACGCATGAATTCTAATCATGAGTTGATTCTCATTCACTGGCACCGCTTTATTGAAGTTTCTTTCCCAGTTTTTTAGTTGGCCCACCAATGAGTCAGCGGTTGCAGCTGGTTGGCCTAGCATGACAGCCGCCCACGCTTCACCATTGCCATGTATGCGCGCCTGCTCCAACACCAGCGCATCGTCAAAGTACTTGTATATATCGCTGTTAATGCGATCGGTGTAATAGAAAGTATAAACGGCCCATAAAGCAATTCCAAAAGATGCTTTAACCAGCCAAAGCGTAACGGCCGTGAGTGGTGGAAACGGTTTGCTTCTAAACAAGGGTATCCGCCATACCAGGCTCGTTACAACCAGGAAGAAAAGTAACGCTGCAATCACGGTATGTAATGAGTTAAGAAGTAGGTGTTCATCGCGCCACGTCCTTTAATCATCACTTCGCCGCGCGGTTCAAAACCAAACTGGCTGGTGCATAATTGTTTAAAAGCATCAGTAACCTGAATTTTTCCTGATGCGCTATGGCTCTCCATTCTGCTGGCGGTGTTTACGGTGTCGCCCCATAAATCGTAACTGTATTTGTTTTTCCCAATAATACCGGCAATCACTTCTCCTGAATGTAAGCCAATGCGCAATTGCAAGGGATAACGTTTAGAAAATTCTTCCATCGCTTGCATCATGGCTAACGCCATACGTGCCAGGCGCGGCGCATGGTCGTTGCAGCGCTCGGGCAATCCGGCAACACACATATAAGAATCACCAATAGTCTTGATTTTTTCTACACCGAATTGTGGCGCCAGCGCATCAAACAAATGAAAAAGAGTATCCAGCATTTCGGCTACATCGCCCACTGGTTGGTGGCTACTCCAGGATGAGAACGCTACAATATCTGCAAAAAGCACACTGGCGGAATCAAACTTCTCGATAATTTTTTCTTCTCCTTGTTTAATCCGCTGAACAATACTTCCCGGAAGCATATTGTGTAAAATAGATTCAATGAGTTCATTTTCCTTTTGCTTCAATTCAAGATCATACGAGGCCTTTAGCGAAATAATCTGTTTAGCACTTTCTATGTTAGCCAAATCATCTTTTAACTGAACAAATCGTTCAAAGTGCTCCAGCGCCATCCGCCATTCATTTTTTTGTTGATAGAATTGGTAAAGCAATTGGTTCGCATCACGTTGAATGGCCTTGTCGCCTGTGCTATTGGCAATGTCAATTGCTTCTTGCAAAAGCGGAAAGGCTGCTGTCCGGTTTTCAGTGGATAACATACAACGACCCAGATCACACAATGATTCGGCAATCTTAGCCTTTAAGCCGATCTCCCTCGCAATATGGAGTGCCATTTGGTGATGATGGATAGCAGCATCGTAGTTCCCCATGCCGCGGTACACTTCACCAATGCTATTTTGGGTAATAGAAATGCCGCGCTGATCGTTAATCGCGATACGGATTTCCAGCGCTTCGGTGTAATATTGTAGCGCCTCAACGTAACGCTGTTGTTTTAGCGCTAGCTTCCCTAATTCATTCAGCGTACTGCTGATGCCGCGCTTATCGTTAATTTCCCGGCGAATGGTCAATGCTTCCTGAAAGTTTTCTTCTGCTAATACATCATCATTTTGTACCAGGTAAACACAACCGATATTATTCAGAGCCGAGGCTTCAACTTTTTTATTGTTGCTGTTGCGGGTAATTTTTAAAGTTTCAATGAAATGCGCCAGGGCCTGGGGCCAATCGCCTAAATGGAAATAAATGTTCCCGATATTTAATCGTGCATCCGCCCATCCTAAATATTCTCCCAACTGTTGTTGCATGGCCGCGGCTAACTGAAAATGACGAAGCGCTTCTTCGTATTGGCCGCTTGTAGCCAGTATTAACCCGATGTTGTTTTGCAGAGAAGCGGATGCCACCGAAGGAGGGCTGCCTGCCTGATTAACCGGCGCCTGACGATAGTAATACAGGGCTTTATCATATTGACCGGTACGGTAGTAAACATTCCCCAAAAACAAAAGGGTGGTATCGATACCCTTTCCGTTCAACTTTCTTCTGCCTTCTAGTGCCAATTCTAAATATTGCAGCGCACCCTCATTATCGCCCATGCGCAATAAACTGCCGCCCAGGCCGTCAAGCGCATCGCATCTTCCTTCAATATCGCCCAATTGTTCAAATACATGGATGTTATGGGTGTATCGCTCACGACAAATTTCAAACTCTGAAATCTGGAAGTAGCATTGTGTAAGAATTAACTGAGCCCAGGCAGTGTAGCGTTTGGTGGCTTCTTCAGGATGAGCCGGTGTAGGCGCAGAAAACTTTACCGATGCGCCATGTTTTTCACGCATCACCAGCGCCGACTGTAAGGCCGCATACGCTTCCTCAGGCGAGCTAGCCGCAGCAATTTGTTGTTCCAGACGTTGCAAATCATCTTTAACACCGGCCATGAGTTGCAAATTAATAAAGGGCTTGGAATAACGCGGGGGTGCCTAAACTATTTCTTATCATTTAACCACGCGCCGCGCGGCTGATAGTGCCCGCCAAAGCGATGTTTGGCGCCGGTTTCCAAAACCGAAAACATCGTTTTTTGCTGGGCAAAGAAATCGCGCGGTGCCTGTCCGGTATATCGCCGAAAATCTTTAATCATGTGACTTTGATCAAAATAACTGGCGCGGTAGCCAACTTCGGTCAGCGATGATTCCAAATATTGTTTTTGTAAAACCACGGCATGGTTAAATCGCCAGATGCTGGCTAACTCCTTTGGCGATAACCCAACACAGGTTTTAAATTTAGCCTCCAGCGTGCTTTTGCTAACTCCTAGTTTTTGGTAGATGCTTTCAATTCGGATATTTCCGCGGTGAATCAAAATTTCGGACACAGCTGCGCGCACGATGGGGTCGATGTAGCCACCGCCTGAACGCAATTTGCCGTTGAGAAAATTTTCTATTGCCTGAATTCTCGTATCAGCAGTTGGCGCGGCAAACACTTGCTGTTCTAAATCCTGTCCCCAGTTTTTCACTACTTCCTGAAGCGTCAAACTTTCTTCCGTTAGCTCGTTCATAGGAATACCCAAAAGCGGGTACAAGCCAAAGGGTTTAAAGCGGATGCTAAGCAGGTTGTTGTTATTGCCAGTAGAAAGGATACGCCCTGATGTACTTTGCCCTAGTAACGCCGCCGTTTTTACGCTGAATTTGCGGTGGTCGGAAAGTGCCTCGCGCGTGTATCCATCGCCAAAAGAAAACACCAAATCAATGGTGCCATCGGGAAAAGAAATCTCCTGAGCGGCCGCCTGGCGCTCTTCTACCATCCAGTAGCATTCCACAAAATGCTCCAGATCACCGCTTGGTCTGATTTCCCGGTACATGCTTACGAAGAAAACGTATTTTCTCCCCTTATCAATTGTAAAAATGCCCAGCAACTGCTGTTTGTCGCCATTTCTGACATTTTTTCACCCTTTTTTTGAAACTTTTTTCGGGTTTTTGCGAAAGAAGAGGAAACTCGCATCCCCATGCAATTGAAACGCTTACTCCTTCCCATTGCATTCACCCTGTTATTTATCAACCGCAGCAGCACTTTTGCCAGCGGCGGAGTAACCCTTTCATTGGTTCAGCCAGAAAAAGTTTCTACCGCCACAGTGGTAGATTCACTGTCGCCGGCCGAAGTGAACGCCCGGGTGATGCTGGATCGTTTCTTCCAACATCGTTATCGCTACGAAGGTTTTAATGGCACTGTACTGATTGCACATAACGGTAAACCCATCTACCATGAAAATTTTGGCTATGCTGATATGCGTAACCGCAAGCAGTTACGTGACGACATGCCTTTCGAGTTGGCCTCGGTGAGCAAAACATTTACAGGAACGGCCATCCTGAAGTTAGTTCAGCAGGAAAAAATATATCTCGATGATCCGGTGAATATGTACTTCCCCGAATTTCCTTACGAAGGCATAACCATTCGTACTTTATTGAGTCACCGCAGCGGATTGCTGGATTATGTATACATGGACAATCGCTACATTGCTGACCGCGCCCATTACATGGATAATGATGATGTGGTTCAGATTTTTTGTAAGAAGCGACCGCCGCTGATGTTCGCGCCGAATTCCCGCTTTCACTACAGTAACTCCAATTATGCCTTACTGGCGGAAATTGTGCATGTAGTAACCGGTCAAAAGTTTCAGGACTATATGCGGGATTCGGTTTTCGAACCACTGGGCATGAAAAATACTTTTGTGTTCGATTTTATGAATCAGGAACAACGGGAAATTGCGAAGAGTCATGATTCCAGAGGCAATACCATTCGCGACGTATGCTTTGATGGTGTTGTTGGCGACAAAGGTATTTTCAGCACAGCAGCAGATATGCTTACCTGGGATAACGCCTTGCGCGATGGCAAAGTGCTAACCGTTGAGATGCTGCAGGAGGCGTATGAGCCGCGCAGTTTTGAACGTTGTTCATTCCCTAACGCCTACGTGAAAAACTACGGCTACGGATGGCGGATGACGCGTCAGGCCGATGGCAACAACATCATTTACCACAATGGTTACTGGCATGGAAACAACAATGTGTTTGCCCGCAACCTGCGCGATAACACTACGATTATTGTTCTGGGCAATAAATTAAATCAGGGTAATTACGGCACCGATCCAATCTGGAATATCCTGAAAGGATTGAAAGAGCCGGATGCTACCGCTGGAAACTAAACGAACTACTTGTTAGCTTTCTCCGGATTCAGTAAATCATAAAACTGATCCAGTTTTGGAAGAATGATAATCCGGGTGCGGCGGTTGATGGAACGACCTTCAGCAGTGCTGTTATCGGCCAGCGTATTGTATTCACCCCGGCCGGCAGCAATTAGTTTGTTTGGATTTACGTTGTAATCTTTCTGTAACACGCGAACTACAGAAGTAGCGCGGTGTACACTCAAGTCCCAGTTGTCAGTCAGGCAATTATTCTTAATCGGGTTGTTGTCGGTATATCCTTCTACCATCACCTCTACATCCGGACGTTGCGCAACGATAGCCGCAATTTTGCCCAACACCGTTTTTGCCTTAGGGGATAAATTCGCACTGCCCGAGGTGTATAGCATCTTATCAGACAGATTAATCATTACTACAGTCTTATCTACCTTAATGTCCACATCCTGATCGTCCAGGCCTTCTTTCAATGCGCCTTTCAAGTTCACGGCTAATGCCAGATTGATAGAGTCGGCCTTGGTGCGCGCGGCCTGCAACAATTGAATGTACTTGTCTTTCTTCTCTAATTGCGATAAGGTTTGAGCGATATTGTCGTTCGCTGATTTTGTTAGGACGGTCAAATCGCCGACCTGCGTTAATTGTTTATCGCGTTGTGATTTACAATCTGCCAATTGCTCTTTCAGGTTGTTGTATAATTCCTCTTTTGTTTTCAGGTTGGCCTTGATGTTTTTCAAATCGTCCTCACATAACGCTTTGCGCTCCTCGCAGGCGTGAAGGGCTTCCTGCGCCTTCGTTAAATCACTTTGCAGCGCCTTGTATTTTTTTTGAGTCACACAGGAGCTGATCAAAAACGGCAACGCCAGTACAACCAGAAATTTGAACGATGATTTCGTCATAGCGGTATAATTTTCTCCGGCGAAAGTAATCACCAGGCCAAATTTTTGTGGGATTTAATCCACCATCATTCTTTTTGCCATCCATTTTTATGGAATTTTAGACCTTCTACATCTATTCTTCAAATTCCGCAAACATGTTATTCCGCAAATTTTCCGCTGCCGCAGCCTTTTCGTTCACCTCTCTAATATCGGTAACCGTACTGGCACTGGCTACTTCTGCCACCATTACCCTGATGGAATCAGACGGCATCAAAAAAATCAAGAAGCAATTTCAATTATTTCAGGAGAACAACCGGCAAGAGCGGTTGTATATTCAAACCGACAAGCCGTTATACAAAACGGGTGAAACGCTGTGGTGTTCGGTGTTTCTGCGCGATGCCGAGAATTTTCGGCCGTCTTCCCAATCCGATATTATTCATCTGGAACTGATTAATCCTAAAGGGACATCAGAACAGCAATGGCAGTTGATTGCGCAGCATGGCGTGGCCGGAGCAGACATTGATTTGGCTGGAAGAATTGGCGGCTTGTACAAACTGAGAGCCTGGACGCAATACCAGCGCAATTTGGGTGACACCAGCTATGTTGAGCGCGAAGTGAATGTTCAGCAGGTTGTGGTACCTCGGCTTAAGATGAAAATGGATTTTGAACGAAAGGCTTATGGTAAATCTGATGTAGCCAAAGCGCTTATAGAACTTGCTACAAATGAAGGGCGCCCGCTGGCCGGCAAACGTATTACCTACACGGCTACACTGGCCGGTAACGCGCTGAGCACAGGCGAAGCCACAACCAATCAGGATGGGAAAGCAACACTAAGCGTAACACTGCCCGCCGATTTGAAAACAACGGATGGTTTAATCAATGCAATGATTGATTTTGAAGGAAGTAAAGAATCCATTTCGCGTAGCATCCCAATTATATTGAATGAAATTACGCTAGAGTTTTTTCCCGAAGGCGGCGATTGGGTGCAGGGCGTACGCAGCCGGATGGCCTTCCGCGCCAGAAATGAATTTGACAAAGCTGCCGATGTTTCCGGGGTGATTCTGGATAACGATCAACCAGTGGCTAACTTCAGGTCGCTGCACATGGGCATGGGAGCAGTGGAACTGATGCCGCAAAAGGGACATCGGTATACTGCTAAAATCACGCAGCCCGCAGGTATAGAAACAGTGTATAATCTGCCGATGTTTTTGGGAACCGGATATACGCTTGGTGTTACTGCGCAAGGAGATGATATTTCAGTTCGTGTGAACGCGCCTTCACCTGAGCAATTGCACCTGGTAGCTCAGCAACGAGGTAAAATTTATTATGCAGGAAGTTGGAACGCAGTTGCCGGTTCGAACCAGATTGGTTTTTCTGCCGCATCAGTTCCTACTGGCGTGGTGCAGCTCACTTTGTTCGACAGCAAGCGCATCGCCCGGTGTGAGCGCCTGGTGTTCGTGCATCCTGATCAGCATTTACATATTGCCGTGCAGACCGATAAGCAAGTGTACCGGCCACGTGAAAAAGTGAATTTGGCCATTCAGGTAACCGACCACAAAGGCCTGCCGGTTTCTGGCCATTTTGCGATGAGTGTGGCCGATAATAACCTGCTGGCATTTGCTGATGATAAGCAAGGAAATATACTTTCTGCGATGCTGTTAGAGCCTGAGTTGCAGGAAAAGGTGGAAGAGCCGAACTTCTATTTCGACGAAAAAGAAAAAGACGCTGTGGCGGCCTTAGATCAGTTGATGCTTACATCGGGCTGGCGGCGGTTGGTTTGGAAGAAAATTCTGTCCGGAGAATTCAATCAACAACCACAACAAGGCGAGCGCGCGGTTTTAGCGGGAACCGTTTTTAAGAATGAGGAAGGAAAGCCCTTGTCTGGAGCAAAAGTGAAATTGTTGCCTTCCGGGAAAACGGTTGTTACCGATAATCAAGGCCGGTTCTCTACCGGCTGGTTTGATATTACCCGCGACAATCAGGCTGAAGTTTCTGCAGGTGGATTTATCACGCAAACGTTTGCACTTGCTGCGTATGATGCTAATGTGAGTTACAATCTTTACGATAAAAATCGCCCTCCTGTTTACTATGAAAGAATCCCTATGGCGGCTGGCGGTGTTGCTATTCGTGGCGCAAGAGCCGAAGGGTTGAAAAAAAATGTGATGGCCGCTCCGGTAGAGTTACAAGCGAATTTGGCCATGGAAGATCGAATGGAGAAGGCAGAAGTGGTTCTGGCCGACGAAGCGCCGATAGAAAAACCAAAGGAACAACAGCAAATTGTAGATGAAAAAGAGTGGGCGGGTGCCGATGTTGGTGATTTGCGCGATGCTGATTTGTTTAGAAATGATAAGCGGGCAAAACAAGTGGTGGTGCAATATTACCGTGGCCGTGAATTTCCAAAAAGAACTTTCGTAAAAGGAGAAACTTTGCGCCACGATTTTGGCACTACGTTATACTGGAATGGCGATGTGGCAACAGATGATGCCGGCAGGGCAAAGGTGTCGTTCCTGACTAATGATTTGCTCACCTCGTTTAATGTAATCGTAGAAGGCACAGGCGATGACGGTGGCGTTGGCCACGCTACACATTTATTTGAAGTAAGCCAACCTTTCAGTATGGACACTAAGTTGCCGGCTGAATTGGTGAGCGGCGATCAGTTGTTGTTGCCGATATTTCTAAAGAATACAACTACTGAAGCCATCACAGGTATTTTACGTTTTGATGAAACACCATGTGTAAAGCTGGCTGGGTCCTTTAATGCTCAAATTACGATTCCGGCCAAGGGCAACCAAGCCATTTTTATACCGTGCGTGGCCGCGGCTTCCAAAGATACCTGTCCATTGCATGTGGTTTTTGAAGGAAATGGAATCCGCGATGAAATGCAGCGTAGCGTGCGGGTAATCAGTCGCGGCTTTCCGGCAAATATTTCACTGAGCGGACAAGAGCTTTCCAAAGAGTTCAAGTTCGAAACAGGAGATGTTGTGGCCGGTTCTATGCAAGCGAAGATCACCGTTTTCCCTAGTGTGATGAATGAGTTGATGGCCGGTGTTGATGCCATTCTTCGCGAACCTTACGGCTGCTTCGAACAAACTTCTTCCACTAATTATCCAAACGTGATGGCGATGCAGTATTTGCGCACCATGAAAGTGAAAAATCCGGAGTTGGAAAAGCGCGCTCAAAAACTGTTGGATGACGGATATAAGAAACTGGTGAGTTTTGAAACAAAAGAACAAGGGTATGAATGGTTTGGTGCCGCGCCTGCACATGAGGCATTGACCGCTTACGGATTAATGGAGTTTGAAGACATGAAGCAAGTGTATCCCGGCGTGGACGAGCAGATGGTTCAACGTACACGACAATTATTGTTGAACAAGCGTGATGGCAATGGCGGATTCAAGCGCAATCCGCGCGCGCTGGATGCCTTCGGTGGCGCTGATGATGATATTACCAATGCATACATTCTTTACGCCCTTACTGAATCGGGGCAAAAAGATTTGCAAAAAGAACTTGATGCGGGATACAAGATTGCGATGAAGTCGGAAGATCCTTACTTGATGGCGTTGGTGGCGAATGCGCTGTTCAATGTGGGCGACCAGCAACGCGGTGATGATTTGTTGCGCAGTTTGGTGAAGATGCGCAATGCCTATGGTTTCTGGACCGGCAAGAAGCATAGTATTACACGCAGTACTGGTGATGCCTTACAGATTGAAACTACAGCCTTGATTTCGTTGGCGATGATGAAGTCGAAGCAAACGCCAACAGATGCTTTAAATGGCGCTATCAAATACCTGGTTGGAGCGCGCTCAGGATATGGCAGTTTTGGTTCAACGCAATCAACGGTGCTGGCTTTAAAAGCACTGACCAAGTATGCGGAGTTTAGCCGTCGTACCGATGAAGCGGGAGTAGTTACTGTTTTGGTGGATGGGAAAAAAGTGGCTGAGAAGGCCTATGAAAAGGGCGTGAAAGAGAATATTGTAATTGATCATTTAGAAACTGTAATTACTGAAGGGAAGCACCAAATGGCAGTACGTTTTTCTGGATGTAAGAATGCACTTCCCTATACCGCAAACATCAGTTACAGTACCGCTTTACCGCGTTCTTCAAAAAAATGTGTGGTAGATCTGGATGCGCATTGGGTGAATAAAACGCAGCTAGCCGTTGGCCAAACTATTCGCTTGTCGGCCACACTCTCTAATACTACTAATCAAGGGCAGCCAATGAGTGTAGCCGTGCTAGGTATTCCGGCCGGACTCAGCGCGCAACCCTGGCAGTTAAAGGAGTTGATGGAAAAGAAGGCGATAGATTTTTATGAGATAACAGGTAATAATGTGGTGTGTTATTATCGCGCATTAGCGCCCAACGACAAGCGGGAGATCAATTTGGATTTGAAGGCAGAAGTGCCCGGCCAATTTGAAGCCCCCGCATCAACGGCCTATCTGTATTATACAAATGAAAACAAGGTATGGCGTCGTGTAGATCGAATTAGTATTGCGCCATAAAAAAAGGGGAGCACTTGCTCCCCTTTTTTATGGTATTTATTTAGATGCGCGTTTCCTGTCGTTTTCGTTCAGCAGAATTTTTCTTAGTCGAATACTCTTTGGCGTTACTTCCACATATTCATCTTCCTGAATGTATTCCATCGATTCTTCCAGGCTCATGCGAATTGGCGGTGCTAAAACTGCCTTATCATCCGTTCCTGATGCACGGAAGTTAGTCAGCTGCTTTGTTTTGCTGATGTTGATGACCATATCGTTCGGGCGAATATGTTCGCCCACAATCTGACCTTCGTAAATATCTTCACCCGGCTCCAGGAAATAGCGGCCGCGATCGGATAATTTATCCATAGCGTAGGTCACTGATTTTCCTTGTTCCATCGAAATCAAAACCCCTGCGATACGCGAAGGAATATCGCCCACCCAAGGTTGATATTCCTTAAACCGGTGCGCCATGATGGCTTCACCTGCTGAAACGTTTAGAATTTGCGTACGCAAGCCGATGATACCGCGTGATGGAATTTCGAATTCCATGTGCATCAAATCGCCTTTAGGCTGCATCATCAGTAAATTTCCTTTGCGCAAGGTTACTTGTTCAATACACTTGCCTGCTGATTCTTCAGGTACGTCAATCGTAAGAATTTCCACCGGCTCGTGTTTCATGCCGTTGATTTCCTTTACAATTACTTTCGGGTTGCCGATGCATAGCTCATAGCCTTCGCGGCGCATGGTTTCTATAAGAACGCCCAAGTGCAATACACCGCGACCATATACCAGGAAGGTGTCGGCAGAAGCGGTTTCTTCTACGCGAAGCGCCAGATTTTTCTCCAGTTCTTTCATCAATCGCTCGCGGATTTTTTGTGAAGTCACAAACTTTCCTTCCTTACCAAAGAACGGGCCGTTATTCACGGTAAACACCATGCTCATGGTTGGCTCGTCGATAGAAATTGGCGGCAGCGCTTCCGGATTGTCGGCATCGGCAATGGTATCGCCGATTTCAAATCCGTCTAATCCTACAACAGCGCAGATATCGCCGCATTCAGTTTTTTCGGCTTTCATTTTGCCTAAACCAGAGAAGGTGTATAGTTCCTTGATTTTCGACTTCACCATAGAGCCATCGCGCTTGATGAGTTGCACGGGCTTGCCGTTTTCAATCACTCCGCGGGCCACACGGCCGATGGCGATACGACCGATGAAGCTGGAATAATCTAAAGAGGTGATTTGCATTTGCAGTGGCCCTTCTACCATTTTAGGTGCCGGTACATGGTTCAAAATCGTATCTAACAGGAAGATGACATCTTCGGTTGGTTTCTTCCAGTCTGGCCCCATCCAGCCCTTTTTAGCGGCGCCGTATACGGTTGGGAAGTTCAACTGTTCTTCAGTGGCATCCAGGTTGAACATCAATTCAAACACAGCATCATGCACTTCATCGGGGCGACAGTTTTCTTTATCTACCTTATTAATCACTACAATTGGCTTTTTGCCTAGGGCAATCGCCTTACTTAGCACATACCGGGTTTGTGGCATGGGTCCTTCAAAGGCGTCAACAAGCAGGAGTACGCCGTCGGCCATGTTCAATACCCGCTCCACCTCACCACCGAAGTCGGCGTGGCCCGGTGTATCTATAATGTTGATTTTTGTTCCTTTATAATCAACAGAAACATTTTTTGCAAGAATGGTGATGCCGCGTTCCCGTTCCAGGTCGTTATTGTCGAGAATTAACTCACCGGTTTGTTGGTTGTCGCGAAACAGCGCACACTGGTGAAGAATCTTGTCTACTAACGTTGTTTTGCCGTGGTCTACGTGGGCGATAATGGCGATATTCCGAATATTCATGTAAGCTCCCTTTTTTGGGCGCGCAAAAGTAGCTAAATAAAGCGAGTAATCCGCCTGATAACTGTATTTTGTTACAGGGCAAACATTCTGCTGTTGGTGCTAAGTGTATTGATATGCAATAGGTTGAGCGTATTTCAAAGGATAATTTGCAGGAGTGTTCACCAAACTAAATTACTGTGGATTTTCTGTGAATAAGTTTGCAATTATCCAATATTGGGTTATCTTGCGCACCAAACAATAAGGGAAGCCTTGATATTATGAAGCAATTCTTTATTCAATTGTTGGCGGTAGCCTGTCTGTCATCGGGAAGTGTTATGGCGCAAACCCAAAAGCACGATAAGAAAGATGATAAAGACAAGAAATCGACTCAAAAAAGTGCTGGAACTGAGCAGAAGAAGGGTCCGAAAGACAATCAGAACCAAACGCAGTTCATGCAGCCGGATATGGCTGAGAAGGACTATAACTTCTATGATCGTAAAAAAATCAGTTCTCCGCTGATGCCGAGATATGATTTAGACTCAGCCGTTTATCAGAAGGGGTTCAAGAAAAAGGAAGCGCAACAGAAAGCGTTTCTGCAAAATAAATACCACTATCCCGCCCGTCCGAAAGACCAGTGGGAGTTGGGGTTACACTTCGGCTCCTTCCAGATTTCAGGTGATTTGAATAGTGACCCTATCATCAATAAGGGAAAAGGCTTCCCATTGAGCAGTGTGGGTATTGGCCTCTCGGTAAGGAAGGCGCTAACCTATTTCTTCTCCGTTCGTTTTGGTTATACTTACGGTATAGCCTACGGCCATGCCTGGCAATCTACGGCTAACGTAACTTTCGACGGAGCATACAATGGAACTCTGGATCCACGTGTCAATTATTATTCCGGCGTTTACAAGGTGAAAAACCCGGATGGTACGTCAACGATTCTTGATCAAATTCCAGCTACCGAACGGGGTTATGTTTTCCGTAACTACCGCACTCAGGTACACAATATTGCCTTGGATGGTATCATCAACTTGGGTAATGTGCTTTTCCATAAAGAGCGCAACATTGTCAACGTGAATTTTATTGTCGGCGGTGGTTTTCACCTATACAGGACGCAAATTGACGCCCTGGATGCCAATAATAAAATGTACCGCTACCAACCGATTGAACAGAAATACAACGACATGGTGTTCAATCAGAATGCCAGTAAAAGCGATGTTAAGAAAGAGATATTGAAGGAGTTGAAAACTTTGCAAGACGGCACTTACGAAAGCGATGCAGAAACGCCGGGCAATGGTTTCAATACACGCGTGGCAAAATATACTTTGTTGCCAAATATCAACGTTGGTATCGGCTTGAATTTCCATGCTACTAAGTTCATGACCGTTGGTATCGAAGAAAAATTTATCATTAACCATTCCGATTTATTAGATGGGTATCAGTGGCAGGAAGATAAGCACAATGGCTTTACCCCGAACTACGACAATATCTTCTACACCTCGTTGCAATTGTTGTTCCACCTGGGCAAAAACCGTGTTGAACCATTGTACTGGTTGAATCCGATGGATTACACTTATAAGAAAATCAGTGACGCTAACCCTGATAAAATTGCTGCTGAAATTCTGAAGGATGATGACGAAGATGGTGTTCCGAATAAATTAGATAAGGAACCTACTACCAAGAAAGGATGCCCGGTAGATGTAAAGGGTGTAGCTTTGGATAGCGATAAAGACGGAGTTGCTGACTGCGACGATAAAGAACCATTCTCTCCTCCGGGATATCCAATCGACCAATTCGGTGTTGCGCAAGTGCCACCAAATCCTTGTTGTGATAATGATACGACAGGCGGTGGCGGTCGTTTCGGCGCAGGCCGTGGCCGTAAAGGTGGTTTCGATTGCACTAAAATTGAATTACCAGGAGTGTTCTTCGATGATGATAAATACTATCTGAATCCGGAATACATGAGTGCGCTGCACCAGGTAGCTGAGAAAATGCAAATGTGCCCTGACGTGAAACTAGTAGTTACTGGTTTTGATGAATCTACCAACAACCAGAAGTATAATGAACAACTGGCTTACAACCGCTCTACTTCAGTAGTTGATTATCTGGTAGAAAAGTACGGTATTGCACGTGATCGCTTCATCGTGAAATACGAAGGCGGCAAGAAAGCATCTACAGCACGTACGCCTAACGAACGCAAACAAACACGTCGCGTAGACTTCCAGTACGCAGGTGATGGGGAAAACGGAGAAAGCAATCCGCCGGCTCCGCACCCGGGCCTAAAAGCTGGTTCAAACAAGTAAATTGGTTAATAACAATAGAAAAAGGAAGGGCAACCTTCCTTTTTTTATTTAAAGCAGTTCTTAAATTTTACTAAGTCGCATGATATTCAAATAAAGAGAAGTCAGACTCTTGTAACTTCGGGCATGCCTTTAAACCAATACGCCCGAGCCTTTCTCCATCTATGGTTTCCTGAATTGTGCCTGTCGTGCCGAAAGGCGCTCATGCCCGGAGAGCAGGCAATTTGCTACTATTGTATCACCTCCCTGCCACGCACCTTTTATCACAACCAGATTAATAATCCTATGGCACAACGCTTTTGGGGGCGAGTGCCGATACAACAGGCGGCCGCATTTCTTTATTTCAGAAGAACTGGCATTACCCAGCATTTGCTGCATCAGCTAAAATATCACGGGCGCGAAGCTATTGGCCGGCAACTGGGCATACTTTACGGGTACGACCTTTTATCGGCGCAGTCGGTTTTTAAATCTATCGATGCTATTGTGCCGATTCCATTGCATTGGAAACGTTTACGGGAACGCGGTTATAATCAATGCGATGCCTTTGGCGAGGGACTGGCAGAAACCATCGGTTGCCCGTTTTATCCTGACGCACTGATGCGCACTGAAGAACGGGATTCGCAAACCGGTTACAATCGCTACCAGCGCTGGGAAAACGTTAGCGGTGTTTTTAAAGTGGCTTACCCGGAAAAGGTGAATCACAAACATATTTTACTGATTGATGACACCATGACCACCGGCGCTACCCTGGAAGCAGGCGCTACAGCCCTATTGTCTTGCCCTGGCTTAAGCGTCAGCCTGGCCACAATAGCTACCGCAGGATTAGGTGTATAAGGGTGAAAATCACGCGTTCACTGAAATAATAAAAGAATTAGCAACTCTTAACCTTAAACTAATCCAATTTCGTAGCATCTAACCACAACCAAATTTGCCGTTTAGCGTTTATCATACGGCACAATTTTTGGTTGAAGAATGAAATTGAGCAATGAACGAATCCTCTGCTACCACCATAGAAACGCCTGCTGCTAAAAAGCGTAGTATTTTTCAAGATAGAAACAGGACGAATCTGTTTAAAACAGCAGAACAGCAAACTTTAGCCTGGCTCTGTGAACGAATCCCTGCATTTGTGACTTCGGATATGCTGTCTGTTTTGGGCTTTCTGGGAAGTGTTTTAGTGGGAATATCTTTTGTTCTGGCTAAATCCAATTCGTACTATATTCTGTTTGGTGTACTTGGATTTGCCATTCAATGGTTCGGTGATTCGTTGGATGGGCGTATCGCCTATTACCGTAATAAGCCCCGCAAATGGTATGGCTTCGGTTTAGATATGTGCATTGATTGGTTTGCTACCGTGGTGATTTGTTTGGGATTTTATTTTTATCTCCCTGAAGGATATCAGCTACTCGCTTTTACTTATGCGGCATCCTATGCGTTGCTGATGATTGTTGCGCTCATGAAGTACAAAATATCCGGGCAATATTTGATTGATACCGGATTGGTTGGTCCAACCGAACTGCGTATCGCCATTTGTTTGGTTTTTGTTACTGAACTGGTGATTCCTGGTACGTTAAATTTCTTTGCAATTGCCATCAATGTCATATTGCTTATTATTGGCTTTTTAGATTTCCGGTTGATGCTGCGCATGGGCAATGAGCGCGATGCTGCAGAGCGTGAACAGCGGAAATCAGAACTAGATGCTATTGACAAAAACAGAAAGGTGGCGTAAAGAGTTTCACATCTTCGCTAAAGCGCAGGCCTCGTCGTTTATCGGCGGAATGAGTGATTACGGTGTGATGGTACTGCTTACCGAACTGGGTTCCGTTTTTTATCCGGTATCTATCGTTATCAGCGGACTGATAGGTGCCGTGGTGAACTTCTCGCTAAATAAATACTGGACATATAACGCTGCCATCCAATCGCAATGGAAGCAAAGCAATACTGCCGCTTCGTCATCTTGGAAAAGTGTTATTTCAGGAGATCAGGCGCTTCAAATCAGACGATTTGCCGTGGTAGTGGCCGGAAGTATCGCACTAAAAAGCAGCGGAACCTATCTATTTACGGAAATGGGACACATTGACTACAAGCTGGTTCGGCTGGCAGTAGATGCCGTGGTGGCAGTTGGCTTTAATTTTGTATTGATGAAGTATTGGGTGTTTCGTGCTCCAGCCAGAGATGATCAAAAACATTAACCCGGTGAATTGCGTTATATTTGTACTATGGATATTGTGTTGTTACTAATTTTAAGTGGTGCGTTGTATCGGATGGCTACCGGATATAACATACGTCCTTGGCGCTGGGTCATTAATTTCACCGGCGCTTTTCTGGCTACCATGATGTTGGCTTCCATTGCCTTGGTAGCTCGCTTTGGTACCGATGTAACCAACAACAAAGATGCGATGGCCATCATCTACCGTTTGTCTCCGTTTACCATGCTATATCAGTTTCTGTTATTCATGTATTTCAGAACAATGATGAAAAAATACGTTGGGCATCTCGATAAATTAGAGGCTTATCAGGAAGAGGCGGAAAAGCCGCAGCGCGATACGCGTGATTTTTCTCACTTCAGATAATGCAACCGATACAGGTAGTTGGTCAGGGAATAGCCGGCACCATGCTTTCCTGGTTTCTGCTCAAACACGGTTTTCAGATTCAGGTTTTTGATCCGGGTGATGGCCCTAATGCAAGTCTGGCCGCTGGTGCTTTAATTAATCCGGTTACCGGAAAGGCATGGCGCTCTACCTGGTTGGCACCAGAGGTGTTTCCCCATGCTGAAGATACCTACCGGCAGTTGTCTGAGGTGTTGCAGTTCCCCTTCTTCCAGCCATTAAACATGTACAAAGTGCTCAACTCAGTAAAGGAGCAGAACGACTATCAGGCAGCGGCTGAGCATGGCGGGTATCTCACGGGTTCTATTGCGTATTTTCCGTGGAGCGCTACTGATTACCCGTTTGGATTTGGAGAAATCACCGGTGCAGCGCGCATTGCCGGAGCGGAACTGCTCACTCGCTTTCGGGCGTATTTGAAACAACAAGGCTTATTGGTAGAACGTTGTTGGCAAATTGAAGATGGCGCAAATGCTGAACGCATTGTGTTTTGTGATGGCTACGGTGCTTCAACCCCGGGTCATCCGTTTAGCTACTTGCCATGGCAATGGGCAAAGGGGGAGTACTTATTGATTCAAACGCCATCATTGCCGAAAGACAAGGCTTTCAAAGCGGCTACTACTTTGGTACCCATGACCGAGTCTGGCGTCTTTTATGCCGGCGGCACTTTTCAATGGCATTTTGACAGCTTACTGCCTTCGGCCGAAAAACGGGAAGAGTTGGAAGCGGGCGTGCGCGCCTTCGCCGGCAATAATTACCATGTTCTTCATCATGGCGCTGCAGTTCGGCCTGCGGTGCGCGACCGTCGTCCTTATGTAGGTAGTCATCCTGTTGACAGTCGTTTCTGGATTTTTAATGGATTTGGAACGAAGGGCTATACGCTGGCGCCCTTCTTTGCAGCGCAATTAGTGCGGCATTGGAAATTCGAAACGCCCTTATCAGCAGCGGTAGCACCAAGTCGCTTTGCAGCTTTACTCGCCTGAATCGCCCGCCATGGTGTCGCGCGTGCCGCTAATTAAATTGAAAACAGGCTGTACACGGTAAATCGATGGATTATAGCGGTTGCTGAGAATTACTAAAGCAAAACTATCAGGTAGATAACGGTAGTAAACAGTATTGTTGCCATGCCACCAACCGTTGTGGTACACTAAGTGCTCGCCATTGGGTTGCTTCATTAATCGCCATCCCAAACCGTAGTTACGGTAGCCGCGATGTTCAAAACTGCGCGGTTGTATGGCGTTAGCTTCGCTAGTGGCAGAAATATTTTCATGCCGATAAAAAGCGTTGTCCCAAAGCAGTAAATCTTCAATAGAGGAAAAAAGGTTTTTATCACCGTAAACGCCATCATAAGGGTCATCTTTCTGCAACATCCATTTCGAGTTGTAACTCAAAGCCGCACGTGCCGATTCATCGGCGCGGCGCACATCTCTAACAAAAGTGTTTTTCATGCCCAGCGGCTGAAAAAAAGTTTCACTCATGTATTGCGGAAATGGCTTGCCGGAAACGCGCTCTACTATAGAAGCCAGCAACGCAAAATTAGTATTGCAATATTGGAAATGTGTACCCGGACGAGAGGTGCCTTCTATCGCTTTATTCTTGATCAGCAAGTTCACCAAATCATCGTTGCTCATGTAGCGCGTGCGGTCGCGCCACAACTTCTCGCCGAAATACAAATAGTTCGGAAGCCCGCTGCGATGGCTTAATAACTGTTCAATCGTAACGGTGCGGTAGGGTATGCCGGGAAAGAATTTTCCCAACGAATCGGAAAGCGATAGTTTCCCTTCTTCTGCCAACCTTAAAATGGCTGCTGCTGTAAATGGCTTGCTGGTAGAAGCTAAATGGAAAGGAGTTTGCGCGGTAAGGGTGTCTTTATTGGCATAACACTTATAGCCAAAGCAGCCCTGATAAATAATCCGGCCACCCTTGGCTACCAATACATTGCCGTTGAAATGATGGTAGAGAAACTGATTCATGAAATAGGTATCGAGCCGGTAATACAACATGCCGGTGTACACCTTTGGCGTATCTGCAGGTGGTGGCGATACCGCCATGGCAGTCGAAACCATAGCGGTTTTACCGTTCTTACAGGCATACACAAAAATACCTGTGAATGCCAGAAAAAGTACCTTCCAGAATTTCACCGCGCGAATTAAACCAGAATTTCGAAACCCAGGCATGATAGCATGCGCTAAGCAAGAAGGCCTAATTGCTAAGTCGAAAAGCCTGTTTTATAACCTTAAAGCCAGATTTCCTTCTTAAAAAATCTTAAGCAAGGTTCGCGCGCATTGCCTTTTGTCTATCCTTGGAACATCTTTGCAACTGTGAAACGCAAGCGTATAGATTTGAACGTATACTCCTCTGCTATTGGAAAATGTTTTTTGCTGCTAGCCTGGCTGGCAGCATGGCATGTTACCGATGCTCAAGTGCGTTTCTACGCCACCACAGCAAAACAGGTTGGTGTCAACCAGAATTTTCAGGTGAACTTTGTTGTTGAGAACGGACAAGCCACTCAGTTGAAACCGCCTTCCTTCAATGATTTCCAGGTGTTGGGCGGACCCAATACCTCCAGCAGCGTACAGTTTGTGAATGGCGATATGTCGCAATCGGTAACCTACAGCTACATCCTGCGCCCAAAACAACAGGGCACGTTTAAAATTGGAAAGGCAAACGCTACTATCGCAGGCGCTAATCTGGAGTCAAATGAAATGACTATAACGGTTACAGGTCCAGTGCAGCAACAGCCGCAGGCACAACGCCATAATCCGTTCGATGATTTCTTCTCTCAAGATGATCCGTTTGAGCAATACGATGAACCCGCACCTACGTCACAAGGCGACATTCAAAAGCAATTGCGCGATAATGTTCAGGTGCGGCTAACTACCGATCGGAACAATGTATATCTCGGCGAAAAAATTACCGCCACCCTGAAGTTGTATTTCAAATTGAACATCAATCAGCCGGGAATCACCAAAGCACCTTCATTTAACGGTTTCTGGAGTCAGGAGATAGAATTACCCAAAGATCGCCGTCCGCAAATTGAAAATCTAAACGGCGAGCAGTTCTATGCAGTAGAATTGCAGAAATTTAACCTGTATCCTCAAAAAGCCGGAGCGTTGCAAATAACGCCGGCTGAACTGAACATGCTGGTGACCGTTCAGGTGCGCCCGGCCAGAAGAAGTTTTTTCGATAGCTTCTTTGGCGGACAGTTGCAGAATGTTCCTTTCAAACCGGTGAGCAATGCGCTTACCATTAATGTGCGCGATTTACCTGCCAATGGCAAGCCTGAAGATTTTAGCGGCGCCGTAGGTAAATTTAATTACGAAGCGAAAGTGTCTGCACGCGAAGGAAAGACAGACGAGCCTATAACATATACGGTGAAAATTTCAGGCGCAGGTAATTTGAAAACTATTGAACCAATAAAACCTGAATTGCCTGAAGCATTTGAAGTGTATGAGCCTAAAACAAATGAGCAAGTGCAAAATAATGCCGATGGCATGAGCGGTAGTAAGCAATACGATTATCTGCTGATACCGCATCAGCCCGGCGAATATCGTATTCCGGAAACGGCCTTCAGTTATTTTGATCCCGCTGCGCAGAAATATGTTACCCTGCGCGCACCTGAATTCAGTTTGAAAATTACCGGAGAACCTTCTGCAAACCCAAATGCCGGCGCAGCAGTTGCTAAAGAAGAAGTGGCGGTATTGGGCAATGATATCCGCTATATAAAAACGAAACCAGAACCATGGCAAGAGGCCGGACAACACTTCTTTGGTTCTGCAGCGCATATGGGGTTGTTGGTTTCTCCGTTCCTGTTGTTCACCGGTTTGTTGGTGTGGCGCAAAAGAAATCAGGAACTGGCCGCCGATGTGATCGGTGTGAAACGCCGTCGGGCATTGAAACTGGCACGCAAGCGCTTAACGGCCGCCGGTAAGTTGCTCAAGGCGCAGGATAAAATGGGCTTCTACAACGAAATCAGTCGTGCCTTCTGGGGCTATCTGGGCGATAAACTCAGTATTGATCCATCACAACTATCGAAAGATAATGCCGCTGAAAAATTGCGGGAACGCCAGGTGTCTGAAACTACGATTGCCACTTTACATGGGCTCATTAGCACCAGCGAGCAAGCGCTTTACTCGCCCGTAGGTGCTGGCGCAGCGATGCAGGAAAATTACGATGCGGCCATGAAACTAATGGCCGATCTGGAAGAGGAGATAAAGTCATGATGCATCGGTTCACATGGCTTCGCCGGTTGGTTTTTAACCGGTGGTTGCTGTTCACTGGTTTAATCTGCGTGGCTGTTGTTAGCAACGCCGCCAGTGCTGATGCCAATTTCGCCAAGGCCAATGCGGCTTATAAGGCGGGGCAATACGATGAGGCTATTACGCTGTACCGCCAGGTGCGAAGCGCCGGTGTTGAAAACGCAGCGCTGTATTATAACCTCGGCAATGCGTATTATAAGAATGAACAAACCGGCGAAGCTATCCTGCAATATGAGCGTGCATTGAAACTGGCGCCAAACGATGAAGATGTATTACACAACCTAAAGCTGGCAAATCTAAAAACTACCGACCGGCTCCCGGCGGTGCCGCAACTGGCTATTGTGAAAGGATGGGATCGCCTGCTTCACGGCCGTTCCTCCGGAAGCTGGGCCTGGATATGTATCGGTTGTTTGTGGGCGATGATGGCATTGCTCTCGCTGCGCCTTTTTCTTTCTTCCGGTCGTGGAGTAATACTTTCACTGGTGTTGTTGTTAGCCATTGGAACGGTCGCTACAGGATATGCCTCGGTATCGCAGTATCATGATGAAGAAAATTCGGGTGAAGCTATTCTGATGACAGATAATGCTTACGTAAAAAGTGCCCCGGATGCCAATGGCACTGATTTGTTCATGATTCATGAAGGGTTAAAAATGACACTGCTGGACCAGGTGGGCGATTGGGCTAAGGTGCGCCTGGCCGATGGTAAAGTGGGCTGGGTGCCTAAGTCGGATATCGAGCGCATTTAGCAGCCGATTTTGCTACCTTCGCCCCGCTATGAAAGAAACTGCTCTTACTGCAACTCATTTGGCGCTGGGTGCCAAGATGGCGCCATTTGCCGGGTACAATATGCCCATTTCTTATACTGGCATTAATAACGAACATCTGCAGGTGCGCAAAAGCATCGGCGTGTTTGATGTGAGCCACATGGGCGAATTCTTACTCAAAGGCCCCAAGGCGCTTGACCTGATTCAGCAGTTAACTACCAACGATGCATCTAAGTTAACCGATGGAAAAGTGCAGTACACCTGCATGACCAACAACGATGGCGGTATTGTAGATGATTTGTTGGTGTATCGGTGGAATGCAGAAGAATACTACCTGGTGGTGAATGCTTCCAACATCGAAAAAGACTGGAACTGGATAGCCAAGCACAACACGCAGGGCGTTGAGATGAAAAATATGAGCGACGACCTGTCGTTGCTCGCCGTTCAGGGCCCTGATGCCATCAAGGTGCTGCAAACACTTACTAACGTCGACTTAAGCGCCATTCCTTACTACGCCTTTGCCTCCGGAAACATGGCCGGATTGAATGATATTATTATCTCGAACACCGGCTACACCGGTGCCGGCGGTTTTGAATTGTATGTTTGGAATAAAGACGCCAAAGCCTTGTGGGACGCCATCTTCAAAGCAGGTGAAGCCTATGGTATTTTGCCTTGCGGACTGGCTGCACGCGATACGCTGCGTTTAGAGAAAGCATTCTGTTTGTACGGAAACGACATCAACGACACTACCTCGCCCATTGAAGCGGGCTTGGGATGGATAACCAAATTCACCAAGCCATTTACCAACTGGGAATACCACAAACAATTGAAAGATGTGGGGCCGAACAAAAAATTAGTAGGCTTTGAAATGGTGGATCGCGGTATTCCGCGCCAGCATTATAAAGTGTTGGATGCTTCCGGAAATGCCATCGGCGAAGTAACTTCCGGAACACAATCGCCATCCTTAGGTAAAGCCATCGGCATGGCGTATGTCAATGCTGCAATGGCTGCTCCCGGTACGGAAATTTTCATCGATATCCGCAACACGGCCGTGAAGGCGCAGGTAGTTAAAACGCCCTTCCTGTAAGCCGCTTCAAGGGCACCTCTAAATACCTGTAATGAGTGAAATGCGCAGAAAATTTGATGTAAGGAGGCGTAACGAAGTATTACGTCAAATTTTCAAGCCTTGAAGCTATCGCTCCTAAGCCAACTAATTACAACATTTCGCCATGATAGGTTTTTAGAGTTGGCCTCAAGCTGGCCTTTGGCAGGAAATACTATCTTCCACCCATGAATCAACCGGCTTCCAAATCAGCACTGGGCACCCTTATTTCGGTCTTCTTTTTCTGGGGATTTGTTGCGGCTTCCAATGATATCCTCATTCCGGTTTTTAAAGAGAAGCTAGAGCTGGAGCAATGGGCAAGCCAGATAATTTCATTTGCTTTCTATGTAGCTTACACGGTTGGTTCCATCCTTTATTTCGGCATTTCCCGCCTCACGGGCGGCGATATCCTTAATCGCATCGGCTATAAAAATGGTATTGCTTTGGGTCTGGCTATTTCCGCCTGTGGCACCTTATTGTTTTACCCGGCCGCCGAAACCGCTTCCTTTCCGGTGTTTATTACGGGCTTGTTTATCGTTGGTCTGGGTTTTTCCCTACAACAAACTGCCGCCAATCCACTGGCCATTAATTTGGGTGGTGCCGAAAAAGGCGCACAGCGCCTGAGCCTGGCCGGTGGTATCAATAACATCGGCACTACTATCGGACCGGTGGTAGTGAGCTTCGCCATTTTCGGCGGACTGGCCAAGGGCGCGCATCTCGATAACCTTCAGGCGGTGCGCACACCTTACCTCGCGCTGGGCGCCGCTTTCATCATCGTGGCGTTGTTGTTTTTGTGGTCGTCGCTGCCCAATCAGTTACAACATACAAGCGCGGCCAACAAAACCGACAAAAGTGGCTCAGCGCTTCAGTTTCCGCAGTTGTGGATGGGCATGATTGCCATTTTTTTATACGTAGGTGTGGAAGTGGCCACCGCTTCTAATCTTCCCGAATTTTTAAAACAACACGCAGGCATTGCCACCGATGGAGTTGCTCCATATGTATCCCTTTTCTGGGCTAGCTTGATGATCGGTCGCTGGACCTCAGCCGTAGAAGCCTTTAATGCGCCGCCGCGTTGGCAAATGCTGTTGAATGTGTTGTTGCCTTATGCCGCCTTCGGCGTATTTTTGTTAGTAAACTATTTGGCCGGAAATAGTTTGCAGCCGTTCTGGTTGTACGCGGCCATTATTCCTATCATCATTGCAGCCAATTACTTCACCAAGGGCAATCCCGCAAAACAACTGTGGTTGTACTCCGCCTTAGGTAGTATAGCGCTGGTTATTGGGATGCTGTCGGGTGGATTGGTCAGCGCGTATGCGTTCATCAGCGTAGGATTGTTTTGTTCTACGCTCTGGCCATGCATTTTCACGCTGGCCATTCACGGCCTGGGCAAGCACACCAACAACGGCTCGGCCCTGCTTATCATGATGATTATGGGCGGCGGCATCATTAGTTTATTGCAAGGCTATTTAGCCGATCCGCAATATCTGGGAATTCAATGGAGTTACCTGGTGGGCGTGGCTTGCTTTCTGTATCTGGCCTTTTACGGCTGGAAAATGGGCGGACGGCTTAAAGCCGTTGCTGCTGCTTGATTAGCGCCGAACCGCAGTTTGTGCAATAGTCAGAAAATCGCGGATGGCGGCATTCACCACATTGGGTTTTTCTTTAATGCAGTAATGCGTTGAACCGGGAATAATACACAGTTGTCCGTTCGGCAGATTTTCAAAAATAAATTCGGTGTGCGACAGCTTAATTAAATCGTGGTCGCCGGCCATAATGAGCGTTGGGCAACGCACTTTATCCAAATCGTCGTACGTGAGATGTGGTTCAGTAAGCAGCAATTTTTGCATCCGCTTCGATACGTTTTTCAATTGCAGATTATTCGGACTCTCCTTGAATTTTACCTGAAGATAAAACGCCATTTTTTCGTGGTCCCAACTGCGTACTTTATCCAGCACATCCGGATATACGGCCGTGGTGTCGCAGCTCACATTCGAGCCAATAGCCACCAGGCGGCGCACCAGTTCCGGATGTTGCATCGCCAGCCGCATGCCAATAATACCGCCATCGCCAAAGCCTACAATATTGATGCTGTCGTAACCCAGGTTATGAATAAATGTATTCATATCAGAAGCGAACAAATCATAGCTTAATTCGCGGTCGGTGAACGAGCTTTCGCCATGGCCGCGGGTATCGACTGCAATCACTTTGAAATTTTTCACTAATCCGGGAATTTGATTTTTCCATTCCCGCCAATATTCCATGGCGCCGTGTAACAACAATACCGGCTCGCCCTTACCCCAAATGCGATAGTGCAGGGTAACATCATCTACTTTCATGTACCGGTTTTGAGCGGTATCTAACATCACCGGTTGCGCCAGTATAGCGGCAGAAAAGAACAACAAGCTTAGTGTGAATAGTAACTTTTGCATCGCGGAAAAGTAATGTTTTCGTAACAAAGCCCAAGGCCATTGAGGCCATGTGGCACATCAACAAGTAGAATCGTTGAATCGGATGACGGAATTATTAGGGCGGCTGCCTTCGCTTCGCTGCGGCACCGTGCTGCTACAGGGTACGCTTCGCTTCCGCCCGCCACGCCTGCGGCTGGCGGGCCGCTCGCTACGCTCGCGCCTTCCGCATCACTGCCGCGCGATGGGGTCATGTGCGCGCAACGCTATCGCTGCGCCGCAGGCAAACCAGCGTGTTTAAAATTGTTGTTAAAGGTCAATAAAGCAAGCGAATCAAAATGATACGCAGCAAACCGTATCAATTAATTTCCTCTGGGTTGAATTGGCAGCACATGATGTATCCTTCGTGGAAAATACGCAAATGCTTAGGCTTCGTCTAACCAATCCCGTAGAGATCGCATGGCTGTTCTCTTTTGAAATTCGCCAGGTATCACCTGATATATTTATCGCTCTAGCTCCGAAACTGTTCAGGCTAGGTTTTACCGATCCCGTAGGGATCGCATCACTGTAGCCCCATGATACGCGAACCAACGACCCCGGCGGGGTCGCATGTTTGGGAATTTTCCGTGGCGATACACCAATGTATGGCAACAACGTGCTGACCCTATTGCGATGATTGATGTGATTAATGCAATCGTTATTGATCATGTATGGCGGATATGCGCGTTGATTATTCCGTATAATATTTCGCTGTGCAATTCGCCAATTATCATTTTATCGCTCTATGCTCAGGCACGGTTTACCGATCCCGTAGGGATCGCATCACTGTAGGATGCGCGAACCAACGACCCCGGCGGGGTCGTAAAACAACCGCTTCCCGATCCCGTAGGGATCTACAGATTCGCGAACCAACGACCCCGGCGGGGTGTGTTTGGGAATTTTCCGTGGCGATACACCAATGTATGGCAACAACGTGCTGACCCTATTGCGATGATTGATGTGATTAATGCAATCGTTATTGATCATGCGGAATATTATTCCGTATGCTGTGCAATTTCATTATAACGGGGTCGTAAAACAACCGCTTCCGGGGGCTACAGATCTACAGGCAATATGGCCACATTAATAATTGGCACGTCTACAGATATGTGACGTCTACGGGGTCAGGCAATATGGCCACATTAATAATTGGCACGTCTACAGATATGTGACGTCTACGGGGTCAGGCAATATGACCACATTAATAATTGGCACATATACGGATGTATGGCTTCTACAGGGTCAGGTTATATGCGCGTTGAGAAATGATAAACCTTCTGAGGTGTAATGGTGTTGCTGTTAGATAATATTTCGAAGGGGTCGCATGGCTGTTCTATTTTGAAACTCGCCCGGCAACACCTGATATATTTATCGCAGCATCTCCGTAATTGATTAGACTACGTGTCACCGATCCCGTAGGGATCGCATATCTGTAGCCCCATGATGCGCGAACCAACGACCCCGGCGGGGTCGCATGTTTTTGGGAATTTTCCGTTTTGCTGTTGGTGGCAACGGTGCGCAGTGGTGCCTAAAGTGCGCAGCTGATTAGATTACGTTTTACCGATCCCGTAGGGATCGCATCACTGTAACTCCATGATTCGCGAACCAACGACCCCGGCGGGGTCGCATGTTTGGGAATTTTCCGTTGCGATACACCAATGTATGGCAACAACGTGCTGACCCTATTGCGATGATTGATGTGATTAATGCAATCGTTATTGATCATGCGGAATATTATTCCGTATGCTGTGCAATTTCATTATATGCGACCCCTACGGGGTCGTAAAACAACCGCTTCCGGGGGGCTACAGATATGTGACCCCTACGGGGTCAGGCAATATGGCCACATTAATAATTGGCACGTCTACAGATATGTGACGTCTACGGGGTCAGGCAATATGACCACATTAATAATTGGCACATATACGGATGTATGGCTTCTACAGGGTCAGGTGATATGCGCGTTGAAAAATGATAAACCTTCGGATGTATAATGGTGTTGCTGTTAGATAATATTTCGAAGGGGTCGCATGGCTGTTCTATTTTGAAACTCGCCCGGCAACACCTGATATATTTATCGCAGCATCTCCGTAATTGATTAGACTACGTGTCACCGATCCCGTAGGGATCGCATATCTGTAGCCCCATGATGCGCGAACCAACGACCCCGGCGGGGTCGCATGTTTTTGGGAATTTTCCGTGGCGATACACCAATGTATGGCAACAACGTGCTGACCCTATTGCGATGATTGATGTGATTAATGCAAACGTTATTGATCATGCGGAATATTATTCCGTATGCTGTGCAATTTCATTATATGCGACCCCTACGGGGTCGTAAAACAACCGCTTCCGGGGGGCTACAGATATGTGACCCCTACGGGGTCAGGCAATATGGCCACATTAATAATTGGCACATATACGGATGTATGGCTTCTACAGGGTCAGGTTATATGCGCGTTGAAAAATGATAAACCTTCGGATGTATAATGGTGTCGCGGTTAGATTATATTTCGTAGGAATCGCATGGCTGTTCTCTTTCGAAATTCGCCCGGCAACACTTGCTGTGTTTATCGCTTCAGCGCTGTAATTGTTTAGGCTAGGTTTTACCGATCCCGTAGGGATCGCATATCTGTAGCCCCATGATACGCGAACCAACGACCCCGGCGGGGTCGCATGTTTTTGGGAATTTTCGTTTCGCTGTTGGTGGCAACGGTGCGCAGTGGTGCCTAAAGTGCGCGAGGTGGCGAAGTGGAAAGCCCGCAAGCGAGCGAGGCACGAGCGAGTGCGGACTTGCAACGAAGCAACCGACCCCGAGGTACGAGGGGGCGCGCCCAAATATTCATCAACAGCAATCCGCTTTTTAAAAGCGATTATGTTCATTGCATAAAATGGTGTCACAAAAAAAGGGGCCGCTTGCGCCGCCCCTGTACAAAACACCATTTACGAATTAGTGGTTCTTTAGAGATGCCCTTTATTGTTTATACCAGTTTGATCCGTTATTGGCATTGGCCCGGTTGGTGCAGGCGTCAGAAACTACACCCCAGGTGATATGCATATCGCTAACCTTGGTGTACGAATAGGTACAAGGTGTGCTGTAGCAAGAGGTACTGCTATTAGTAGTATCCTGAAACTGCAACTGCGAGCTGGTAGCGGTATAGTTTCCGGCCGAATGCCCCATGGTAGCCGATGTGCCTGCGATGCGCATGGTGTAATCGAATGTGTTGTTAGACAGTACCAGGGTGTTGTTGAGTTGATAGCCGCTCATATTCACGGTATCGCGCCAGGTGCCAACCAGTGAAAAGCTATTGTTTGTGGTATTATCTTTTTTGCAGCCGGCTAGCAATAGCACGGTGCCCAGAAGTAGCAATAGTGTGTGTTTCATTGATTTTGTTTTTTGTTGTTGCAAAAGTGTTTGCCAGCGGCGGTTTGGGAAAGGACAAAATAGAATGTTACTTTCCGCCATCAATGCTGGCAGACCTCATTCAGATATTAACCGATAAAGAGCGGCAGTGGCTGGAGCAGCGCATTGCCGAAAACGGGTCGCAATTACATCAGTTTATTGGCGCAGTATTGCGCCAGCCTGATATCACTAAGCAGGCGCTGGAAAAAAAGTTTGGCATTAACGAGAATACCTATTTCAAGAATGTATCGCTGGCGCGCAACGAAATTTATGAAGCCATCCGGCTGAATACCATTACGGCTTATAATGAACTGATGTTGCCGAGTGTGTTGTATAAGCGCGGTCTGGAAGCGGAATCAAATAAGTTACGACTGAAGTTACAACAGGAATACGACCGGCAAGGTTGGTGGACCGCCCTGAATGAATTGTATGGCTACGAAATGGCGGTGGCCTATGCTAAGTGCGATTTGAAGTGGATGCGCGAAGTGAAAGAGAAAGTAGCGGCTTTGGCGCCCAAAATGGCGGATTATGTGGTTTTAGATAAAGAGCTGGCCATTATGATGGTGCAATTGGAAATGGGTCAGGCTAAGGACGCGCAATTACCGGCCATAGAACAGGAGATTAAACGACTCTCCGTTCGCGCTGCTAAATTGGCGCATCCGGTGTTGTTATTCAACGCCCATTATTGCGAGCTGCAATGGTTTACTAATCTGGCCTTACACCCTGCCAGGGCGGCTAAGGCGGCGGCGGCTATTGAGATATTTTTGGAACAACATGATGCGTCGTTGTTTCCACTGGTAAGACGAGTGGCGTTGCTGAATTTATTGAGTTATCACACGCAGTTTGAATCAGGCGAGAAACCGGCGCTGGTACTTGAAGCGGTGCAGGAGGGATTAGGCAAGCATAATTTGCTGTATGATACGCAGGTGTATGTGAATTTGTGTTCCTTCTATTTGTTGTTAGGCAAGCGGACGTTGTTTGAGAAATACAAGAATGCTTTGCTTAAAAGCACTACCGATCGTTCGTTTGGTTATCAGTTGGCATATGTGCAGGCGCTGCATGCTTTCCAGCAAGGAGATGCCAAACAATTCTATCAGTTTCAAAATGCGTTTTACGCGCAGGGTGATAGTCGTGAGTACAACAACTATAATTTAATGTTGCGCTATTTTGAATTGGTATTGCTGATTCGCGAGCGCGGTTTTGATTTGGCTTTGGATAAGCTGGAGGCGTTGACGAAATTTTTGAAACGCAATTTTTCAAAGGCCCGCGCTGAAGCCGAGAAAATTCATTTGCAACTGTTGCGCGCTGCTATTCAGGAGCAGCGGCTACCGCAGCCGAAAGCGACGGTGTTTCGCCACACCCTGTTTTTGTGGCAGGCGCTTACCGCCTCGCGTTAATTACATACTGCGGCGGTATTGTCCGCCTACCTCAAACAGCGCATGCGTTATCTGACCCAGGGTGCAATGTTTTACAGTTTCCATTAATTCTTCAAACAAATTGCCATTGGCGATGGCTACTTCCTGAAGGCGTTTTAATGCGGCCTGGCATTGCGATTCGTGGCGCGCTTTAAATGCATTAAGGGCATTGATCTGAAACTCTTTTTCTTCCTGGGTAGAACGAATCACTTCGCCGGGGATGATGGTAGGTGAGCCTTCTTTGCTGAGGAAGGTGTTCACGCCCACAATCGGATATTCGCCGGTGTGTTTGAGGTGTTCGTAGTGCAGACTCTCTTCCTGAATTTTATTGCGCTGGTACATGCGCTCCATCGCCCCCAGTACGCCGCCGCGCTCGGTAATGCGCTTGAATTCGTTGAGCACCGCTTCTTCTACTAAATCAGTGAGCTCTTCAATCAGGAACGCGCCCTGATTCGGGTTTTCATTCTTGGCTGTGCCCATTTCGCGGTTGATGATGAGCTGAATGGCCATGGCGCGCCGCACGCTTTCTTCTGTAGGCGTGGTGATGGCTTCATCATAGGCGTTCGTGTGCAGTGAATTGCAGTTGTCGTACAACGCATACAATGCCTGCAGTGTAGTGCGGATATCGTTGAAGTCGATTTCCTGTGCGTGCAAACTTCTGCCTGAAGTCTGAATATGATATTTCAACTTCTGACTGCGTTCGTTGGCGTTGTATTTATGCTTCATGGCTTTGGCCCAGATGCGGCGAGCCACACGACCAATTACGGCGTATTCAGGATCCATACCATTGCTGAAGAAGAACGATAGGTTAGGCGCAAAATCGTCGATCTTCATACCGCGGCTCAGGTAGTACTCCACATAGGTAAATCCGTTGGCCAGGGTGAAGGCCAGTTGGGTAATTGGATTGGCGCCTGCTTCGGCAATATGGTATCCGCTAATTGATACCGAGTAGAAATTGCGCACCTGGTTGCGGATGAAGTATTCCTGCACATCGCCCATCATTTTCAAAGAAAACTCGGTAGAGAAAATGCACGTATTCTGCGCCTGATCTTCTTTCAAAATATCGGCCTGTACCGTGCCGCGTACCGCCTGAAGGGCTTGTGCTTTTAGTTGTTGGTAGATATCGGCAGGAAGCACTTCGCTGCCTGAGCGGCCCAACAGTTTCAATCCTAAGCCATTATTGCCTTCGGGAAGTGCGCCGTTGTATTCCGGCAGTTTATCGCGGTGGGCAGGAAGGGCAATGCCATTGGCGGCCATATATTTTTCACATTCCTGATCGATGGCCGCATTCATAAAGAACGCCAGTAGAATGGGCGCCGGTCCGTTGATGGTCATGCTCACCGAAGTTTTCGGATGGCACAAATCGAAGCCGGAGTACAATTTTTTGGCGTCGTCAACCGTAGCGATGCTCACGCCGCTATTACCAATTTTTCCGTAGATATCCGGTCGATAATCCGGGTCTTCGCCGTAAAGGGTCACAGAATCGAAGGCTGTGGAAAGGCGATGAGCAGGCTGGCCAAGTGATACGTAGTGGAATCGTTTGTTCGTGCGTTCAGGGCCACCTTCACCCGCAAACATGCGGGTAGGGTCTTCGCCTTCGCGTTTCAGCGGGAATACCCCCGCGGTGTAGGGAAATTCGCCAGGCACATTTTCCTGCAGTTGCCATTTCAGGCGATCGCCCCAATCAGCATAGCGCGGCAGGTACACTTTTTTGATGGACGTACCGCTGAGCGATTGATAGGTAAAAGGCAGTTGCAATACTTTATCGCGCACTTTAAAGCCAAAGGTTTCACCCGAATACTGGTGTTTTAGGTTATCCCAGTTTTCGATCAGCTTTTTGCAGTCGGGATGTAGTTTGTCTCTGAAGTTATCGGCGATGGGTTGCAGGGAAGCGGCTAGTTCAGGCGCGGCTTCGGCTGCCCCGCGTACCTGATACCACTTGGTGGCCAGGGCCGCCTGTTCGCGCACCCAATGGTCGTAGCGCTCGTTGTTCTCGGCAATTTCCGCCAGATAGCGCACCCGTGCCGGCGGGATAATTTGCGATTTGCTGGAAGTGGCTTTTGGCGACGTATGCGTCACCGGAAAATCAAAACCAGTTTTTTCTTTCACTTTCAGCATTAGCAATTCGAACAAATGGTTTACACCTGCATCATTGAATTGCGAGGCAATAGTGCCCACTACCGGCAGTTCTTCATTTTTTGCCTGGAATAACTGGTGGCTGCGTTTGTATTGCTTGCAAACATCATTCAGGGCATCCAGTGCGCCGGCCTTATCAAACTTGTTGATGGCAATGAGGTCGGCATAATCAATCATATTGATTTTCTCTAGTTGTGATGCGGCACCGTATTCGGGCGTCATCACATACAAACTCACATTGCAGTAATCCAGAATAGAGGCGTCGCTTTGTCCTACGCCCGCACTTTCCAGAATAATAAAATCGAAATGCGCGGCCTTGCAGATATCAATCGCTTCCTGCACATGTTCGCTCAGGGCGCGGTCGCTCTCGCGGGTGGCCAGTGAGCGCATATACGCCCGCGGGTTAGCGATGGCGTTCATACGAATGCGGTCGCCCAGCAGCGCGCCTCCGGTTTTTTTCTTGGAAGGATCTACCGAAACTACGGCAATGGTTTTATCGGAGAACTGCCGGAGGAAGCGGCGTACAATCTCATCGGTAACAGATGATTTTCCGGCGCCGCCAGTGCCGGTAATGCCCAGCACCGGAACGCGCACCTCGTTTGCTTCAAATTTATCTTTCCCGTTTTCTGCCAGTGTGATGAGCTGTGCAATAGCTTTCCAGTCTTTGTCGTTCAGCTTGCTGATTTGGCCGTTGCGCTGTGCCACGGTTTCAAAATCGCATTGTTGCACCACATCGGCAATCATGCCTTCCAGGCCCATGCGGCGGCCGTCGTCGGGCGAGTAGATACGGGCAATGCCATATGCGTGCAAGGCTTCTATTTCGGTGGGAAGAATGGTACCTCCGCCTCCGCCAAAAATTTTGATATGACCACAGCCACGCTCTTTGAGCAGGTCGTACATGTATTGGAAGAACTCCATATGTCCGCCCTGATAGCTGGTAACGGCAATGCCCTGCGCATCTTCCTGAATGGCGCATTCCACAATTTCCCGGGCGCTGCGGTTATGACCCAAATGGATTACTTCGGCGCCTGCGGCCTGCATCATGCGTCGCATGATGTTGATGGCGGCGTCGTGCCCGTCGAACAACGAAGCAGCAGTAACAATCCGCACTTTATTCTTTAGCGACAAACTCATCGCGGCTAAAATAAGGAAAAGCGGCTAGTGCAGGGTATTAGCGCAGGCGCTCGCTGTCGCGAAGCAGGGCTTCATCGCTGCGGATGCTGATCGCCGCCAGCGCCATACAAATTACTGCTGCCCAGGGGGTAATATTTCCGTAATAGAAAATAGTATCTAAAACAGAATCCTTGGTGGCCCAGTTATAATAAACGTAGAAGAAGCAAAATAAGGCCGGGATTATAGCCAGTAAGCACAAAGCGTACTGAAGTCGGCGGCGGTTGTACAGAAAAATGGTAATCAGATTGAGCCCCATCGAAATACCGGCGGCAATAGCAATCAGATACACGAAGTAATGACCAATTACCGGGAAGCCTACATTGTAATTCATTTCCCATGCCCGCACATGATTTACAATACCGGGGCCTTCGAGCCTGATTACAGGAGACCACAAATAGCCGGCCAGAAGAATAATGGAGCAAATTAAGAACAGCGTTTGCTTGCGTTGTATCATTTGTAGAAAACTGAATGAAGCGCGAAAGTAAAAAAAGCCTGACTTTCACCGCATGAGTAACGCGTTTGAAGTAATTGGCGGAAAAAAGCTCCGCGGTGATATTATTCCACAGGGCGCAAAAAATGAGGCGCTGCAGATTTTATCGGCTGTATTGCTGACTTCTGAAAAAATGACCATCAGCAATGTGCCCGATATACGGGATGTCAATTTGCTGATTGATATTTTGAAGGATTTGGGGGTGAAGGTAGAACGACTGAGTGCGGACACCTATACCTTTCAGGCCGATGCCATCAATCTGGAGTTCCTGCAAACCGATGAATTCAGGAAGAAAGGCGCTGCGCTGCGCGGCTCTGTGATGATTATCGGGCCGCTGTTATCGCGCTTCAAAAAGGCATACATGCCCAAGCCCGGGGGCGATAAAATTGGCCGCAGACGGCTGGATACGCACTTCCTGGGTTTTGAAAAACTGGGGGTAAAATTCAACTACGACTCCAAAGAAAGTTTTTATTCGATTGAAGCTCAGAACCTGCATGGCGCCTACATTCTATTGGATGAGCCATCGGTTACCGGCACAGCGAATATTGTGATGGCCGCAGCTATGGCAGAAGGAAAAACAACTATTTATAATGCTGCTTGTGAACCGTATCTGCAACAGTTGTGCAATATGCTCAACCGCATGGGCGCAAAAATTTCGGGCATCGGTTCAAATTTGCTGTATATCGAAGGGGTAAAGGTTTTAGGCGGAACAGAACACCGTATGTTGCCCGACATGATTGAAATCGGTTCTTTCATTGGTCTGGCCGCTATGACGCAGTCTGAAATAACCGTAAAAAACTGCGGCATTGAACATTTGGGAAATATTCCGTCGGTATTCCAAAAGTTAGGTATTCGGATGGAATTCCGCGGCGATGACATTCACATTCCGGCACAGGAGCGCTATGAAATTTCAAGGTTTATTGATGGCTCCATTCTTACCGTTGCCGACGGACCGTGGCCGCTGTTCACGCCTGATTTGATCAGTATTGTTTTGGTAGTTGCCACACAGGCAAAAGGACCGGTTTTGATTCATCAGAAAATGTTTGAATCGCGGTTGTTCTTTGTAGATAAACTGATTGATATGGGCGCGCAGATTACGTTGTGTGATCCGCATCGCGCCAGTGTAATCGGCATCAATCGCGAATATCCATTGCGCGGCATTACGATGAGCTCACCGGATATTCGAGCCGGCGTATCGCTGCTGATTGCAGCGCTGTCAGCCGAAGGGAAATCTGTGATCAATAATATCGATCAAATCGACCGCGGCTATCAGAATATCGACGGCCGGTTGAACGCGCTGGGCGCATCTATCAAGCGTATTTAATCATCCGGCCTTAGTGGCTAACCACTAATTGCTGGGTTTGGTGCTGGTTGCCATATTGCATGGTAACCGAATACACCCCGGCAGGCCAGGTGGTTACATCTACATCGTTGGTATGGCGGCCGGGTAAACAAAACTGGTCGTTCAAAATCGTTTTTACTTCCTTGCCAGAAGCGTCAAATACCTGTAGCGATAAGCGTTTGGCATCTGCCAGCGTAAAACCGATGGTAACTTTTCCGCCTGCGGGATTTGGAGCGATGGGATACAATTTGTCTTCCACCATTTTTATTCCCGCATTAGCAATGCCGTTGGGTGATTCAAACACCACATTTTCATCGCCAGCCTGATAGTCGAGGTACAACAACGGCAGGTAGTACATTTCGTCTGATGTTTTCTCTCCCCAGCTCACCGTCACCGGCGGATTGTGCGGATTGTTGATGTTGGCGGTGGTGTTGTCGTAGCGGGCAGTAGCGTGAATGACGCTACCTGCAGGCAGTGGAATTAATCTTTGGAAGGAATACGTGCCCTGCCAATTAAAATCCCATTCATTGATATTGATGAGCGGAACTGTATCGCCTGTAGGTTTTACGGCAAAAATATTCCAGAACTGACCCAGCTTGTGCATGTGCGGCGCAATGCCCACCATACTCACGCTAAGCGGCACAGTGTATTGGCCGTGGAACGTTTTTACCTGATTGGGTGGCATCACAAAAGGGCCATTGGTAAGAATTGTAGGCAGCGGCAGCATCACATAGCTTTTTACATAACGCGATACCGGTTGATGCGCAAAGAATAGGTTGATAGAAGTGCTGTCGTACTCATCGGTAGCCGTAGGCGCATAGTGCATCTGTAGCTTCAAGTCGGCGCCCTTAAACAGTTTCATGCCGATGCCATTGGTGTATACCTGTGGTTTTTGTCCGGGTACGTAGCCTGGCAACTGCTGGTTGATGGTAGCGGCAATATTGCCGCCGCTTTCGTAGCCATATTCAGGGGTGGCGGCATCTGCCGCAGCGGCCTGTCCTGAAGTATCTTGCCAAATCAGCGTGTGGTGTACTACGCGTTTATTGCCCGGACGAACTTCCAGGGCTACGATATCCTGATCTTGGGTTAAGTTCGTCGGTAAAACAAAGTAGCGATACTCATCAACGTTATTTCCTACGTGCTTGTATTGCTGAGCAAAAGATACCACCATATCTGGCGTACCCACTTGCGACCCTGTTGGAAATACGGGCAGTGGCGGCTCTAATGCCGGATTGCCCTGTGGTGTGCCTTGGTCTACCCAATCGCTGATTTGCTGAATCTGCGCATCGGTTAGAAAATTCTCATGCTGATAGCGTTGGTAATTCTTATCGGCTTTCCAGGGTGGCATATACCGGATGCTGGTGGCATACTTGATGGTACTGGCGTTGGCTTGCACCTGCGTGTAATTGGTGAGTGGAAATGGCGCTACTTCACCCGGCCGGTGACAGTTGGTACAGTGCTGGTAGATAATGGGCGCGATATGCTCGCTGTAAGTCACCGATTGCGCTTCGGCAGTTAGTAAGAAGCTGCAAAACAAAACGAGTAGTGCAAAATGCCGCATAGCTATGGTTTTTTGTTTTTTGAAATGAAGCAGCCCACCGCTTCTGTAGAAGCCGGATCGGGCAGTTGTAAGTTGAGGAGTTGTTGCAATGCCGATTGTAAATAATGTGCCGTCACCACACTGCGCCGCCGGCCAATCCGCTCGAAACCATTATCTATTTTCCCTTGATAAACCACCGTTCCTGTGGCATTGGTTACAAAAACCTGTGGGGTAATGGTGGCGCCTAATTGTTGTGTCATGGTTTGTGCCGAATCGATGTGGAGCGTGAACGGAAGGTCGTACTTTTTTCCGAAACGGCGCACAGAAGCGGCATCGGAAGCGGTTTCGTTAGGAAATAATCCTACGAAACGAACGCCTTTGGGAGAAAATTCCCGGTAAAGGGCTTTTAGTTCAATGGTTTCGCTTTGGCAAATCGGACAGGTTTCTGAAAGGAAGATGTACACCGTAATGGGCGCAGTTTCCCTGGCAGGGGTGCCGCAAGGTGCTGATTTTCCGGAAAAAATCAGAAAAGCCAACGCCAGCAAAACTTGGTAAATACCTCGCCCCATACCACTAAGATAGGGAAAATGGCACCAGGTTTAATGGGTTCAAGGCTGACACATTGTCTGCTGGCAAACAATTTGATACTATTATCGCGCTCAAAAAATTAGAGTACATGGAAGAGAATACCACCAATTTGCCTGAAGAGCAACAACCCGAAACGGAAAAAATGTCGGCTGAAGACAGTGCGCGCCTTATTGAAGAAATTGAAAATGCTACGGCCTCGGAAACGGATCCGCGTGATGCCGAGTTAAAGCAATTGAAGCAGCAATTAGAGGAGCAAAAAGACAAATACCTGCGCCTGTTCGCCGATTTCGATAATTTCAAGAAGCGGAATGCGAAAGAACGTTTGGAGTTAATTCAGACCGCCGGAAAGGACGTGATTAAAGATTTGTTGCCGGTGCTGGATGATTTTGAGCGGGCGGTAAAGGCTGCCGCCACCGCGCCAGATGTGGCGGCGGTGCGCGAAGGTATGGAGCTGATTGCGCATAAATTGCAAAAGGCGTTGGAAGCAAAAGGATTGAAGCCAATCATTTCCAAAGGAACGGAGTTTAATGTTGAACATCATGAAGCCATCACCGAAATTCCGGCGCCAACGCCTGATTTGGCGGGCAAGGTGGTGGATGAAGTAGAAAAAGGATATTACCTGAACGATAAAATCATCCGCTTCGCGAAAGTGGTAGTGGGAAAATAACAGTGAATTATGGCGAAAAAGCGCGATTACTACGAGGTGCTGGAGGTGTCGAAATCGGCATCGGCGGAGGAGATTAAAAAAGCCTACCGCAAGGTGGCGTTGAAATACCATCCCGACCGCAACCAGGGCAACAAAGAGGCCGAAGAAAAATTTAAAGAAGCTGCAGAGGCTTATGAAGTGCTGAGCGATCCGCAGCGCAAGGCGCGTTACGACCAGTACGGCCATCAGGCCGAACAAATGGGCGGCGGCGGATACGGCGGCGGTCAGCACATGGATATGGAAGATATCTTCCGCAACTTCGGCGATATCTTCGGCGGCGGTGGAAGTCCGTTCGACGCCTTTTTTGGCGGTGGCGGCGGCGGTTCCCGCAGGCGCCAGCGTGGGCGGCAGGGCGCTAACTTGCGCATACGCGTAAAAATGAATCTGGGCGAAGTGGTAAAAGGCGCCCACAAAACCATCAAAGTAAAAAAGCATGTGCCTTGCGCTACCTGTAACGGCAGTGGCGCTAAAGACGCCAGCTCGGTGGGCCGTTGCACCATGTGCGGCGGCAATGGTGTGGTGCGCCGTACCACTAATACCATGCTGGGCCAAATGCAAACCACTACTACTTGTCCGCAGTGTAATGGCGCCGGGGAAACCATCACCAAGAAATGTACTACCTGTAACGGATTAGGGACGCAGTATGGCGAAGAAACGCTGAGCATTGACATTCCTGCGGGTGTACAGGACGGCATGCAACTGAGCATGAGCGGCCGCGGCAACGCAGGTGAACAAGGCGGACCGGCTGGCGATTTGATTATTGCTATTGAAGTAGAAGAACACAAGGAACTGGAAATAGAAGGGCAACATGTGATTTACAACCTGCGCCTGAACTTTGCGGATGCGGCATTAGGTTGCAAGGTGGAAGTGCCTACCGTGGAAGGGAAAGCTAAAATCAGCATTGCGCCAGGCACACAGGCCGGAAAAGTACTGCGCCTCAATGGCAAGGGTTTGCCATCGGTAAATAGCTACGGCCGCGGCGATCAGTTGGTGGTGGTGCATGTGTACACGCCGCAACATTTATCAGCCGAAGAAACCAAGCTGCTGGAAAAGCTGCGCGATGCACCGAACTTTGCGCCAAAGAAAGACGTGAAAGTAGAGCGCGGTTTTTTTGACCGCGTAAAGGATATGTTTGAATAACCGGCACGCGCTTTTGCTATATTCGCCGGCTATGAGCAAGACCTATTCGGCGAATTTTTTTCAGGAAATTATTTCTCACTGTAAGGAATACGGATTCATTTTTCCGTCATCAGAAATTTATGACGGACTGGGTGCGGTGTACGACTACGGCCCGTACGGAATTGAATTGAAAAAGAACATTCAGGATTATTGGTGGAAGAGTATGGTGCAGCTCAACGAGAATATCGTGGGTATCGATGCCGCTATTTTCATGCACCCGAAAACGTGGAAAGCCAGTGGGCACGTAGATGCGTTTAATGATCCATTGGTGGATAATAAAGATTCCAAGAAGCGGTACCGCGCCGATGTGTTGATTGAAGAGGCCATGGATAAGATGGAGGAGAAAATGAACAAGGAGGCGGAGAAAGCGAAGAAAAAATTCGGCGATGCCTTTGATCACGACAAGTTCATGGCTACGAATCCGAATGTGTTGCGCCTGAAAGACAAGCTACAGCAAACTGAAACCCGATTTAAAGCGGCCATGGAAGCCAATGATATGGACGGACTGCGGCAATTGATTATTGATCTGGAGATTGCCTGCCCTATCAGCGGCACGCGCAATTGGACCGAAGTGCGTCAGTTTAATTTGATGTTTAGCACGCAAATGGGTTCGGTAGCAGAAGATAGCGACACCATCTATCTGCGTCCGGAAACCGCTCAGGGCATTTTTGTGAATTTTCTTAATGTGCTGAATACTTCCAGGCAGCGCATTCCCTTTGGGATTGCGCAGGTGGGCAAGGCGTTTAGAAATGAAATTGTAGCGCGCCAGTTTATTTTCAGAACGCGGGAATTTGAACAAATGGAGATGCAATTCTTCGTTCGCCCCGGAACGGAAATGGAATGGTACCGGCACTGGAAGGAAGCGCGCATGAAGTGGCATCGCTCCATGGGTTTTGGCGAAGCAGATTTAAAGTTCTATGACCATTTAAAACTGGCGCATTACGCCAATGCAGCCGTAGATATTCAATTTAATTTCCCGTTTGGATTTAAAGAGATTGAAGGTATTCACTCGCGCACTGATTTTGATTTAAAACAACATCAGGAACTGAGCGGTAAAAAGCTACAGTATTTCGATCACGAATTGAATGAAAGCTATGTGCCTTATGTGATTGAGACGTCTATCGGTTTGAACCGTACCTTTTTAGCGGTCATGAGCAATAGCTATGAAGTGGAAAAACTGCCTGATGGCACCGAGCGCACCGTGTTGCGGTTCCCGGCATTTTTAGCGCCTATTAAGGCAGCGGTTTTACCATTGGTGAAGAAAGATGGTTTGCCGGAAAAAGCCCGCGAGGTATTGCAGTTGTTGCGCGCCGACCATTATTGTTTTTACGACGAAAAAGATTCTATTGGAAAGCGTTACCGCAGGCAGGATGCCTTGGGCACGCCTTTCTGTATCACGGTAGATCATCAAACGTTGGAAGATAACACCGTAACGTTGCGTCATCGCGACAGTATGTCGCAGGAGCGTATTGCCATGGATGCCTTGCCGGTGTTGTTGTTGCAGCAAGTAAGAGCGTCGTTTTGATTGGTGGCCTAGCGCTTAGCGTGAGCGATGGGAGCGAAAATCCTTTTTTGTAGCAGCATCAGTAAAGACTTACGATGTTGGAACGGTAGGAGTTGTGAGCTAAAGTGTATTGGAAACATCGTAAGTCAATTGCTGCTGCTACAAAAAAGATTGTAGCGTACAGCGCGACCCCGAAAACCGCCAGCTAATTTTTCGGATGTATTTTACCCTGCGCGGCGGTTGCAGGGGGCACGCCAAAAAATTCCCAATGATAATTGGCGCATCGGTTTACAAATATGCGCTACAGATATGCGACCCCGATGGGGTCGGGGGAAATGGCGCATGGTTGTTACAGACATGCGACTCCTACGGAGTCGGGGGGATGGCATTTGGTTTACGGCTATGCGACCCCGATGGGGTCGGGTGGAAATAGCGTGTGGTTGCTACAGAGATGCGACTCCTACGGAGTCGGGGGGGATGGTGTATGGTTTATTTGCTGGCGGTAGCCGGTTTTTTCTCGGCGCTGTACTGATAAATACTCTGCACCACGGTTTTGCCCACCATGCGAAGCGTTTCCTTGCTAATCACCTGCAAATTATCGCGGTGGGTATGCCAATAACTGCCAAACCCATTTTCGGAATAATGGATGATATCAATCGACGGAATATTGGCCAATCGGTTCACGTACAAATGATCGTCGGTAACGCCGGGCGCGATGCGGTTTTGAAACAGGCTGCTAAAACCCAGACGGCCCGCCACATTCCATACAAACTGACTGGCCCAATCGGCATAGCTCACGCTGGTTTGCTCGCGCAGGAACACCGCATCAGCCGAGCCCACCATATCGAGGTTGATGCCAAAATCAGCTTTGTAGCCCGGCACATGTAAGTGAGTGGCCCAGTACTGCGAGCCCAGGCAATAACTGTTCTCTACCGGCGGCAGCGTGCTGGATTGCGGCTGTCCGTAATCTTCACTGTCAAAGAAAATGAAATCAACCCCAATATCAGGGCGCTGCGCCTGCATGCTGCGCAAGGCCTCCAGCATTACGGCCACGCCACTGCCGCCATCGTTGGCGCCATCAATGGGTTGATCTTTGTTGTTGTCATCCTGATCCGCAAACGGGCGTGTATCCCAGTGCGCGCTCACATACACCCGCGGCTGTACGCCCGGATTGAAGGAGGCGATAATATTTTTCGAGGCCAGCGCCTTGCCATCAAAACCGGTAGCTGTGTAGGATTGGATATAAACCGTATCGGCATAGCGGCGGGCGGTGGAAGCAATAAAGGTAGCGCATTTATCGTGCGCGGCCGAGTTTGGCGTGCGCGGACCGAAATCGGTCTGTGCTTTTACGAAGGCGAAGGCCGTATCGGCATTAAATTCGGGCGAGGCGGCCAGCGGGGTTTCGGTAGGGGTTTCGGCTGGTGTTGCCGGAGCCTGATGGTTGAACCATTGACAACTGCTGAGGGTGAACGCCAGCGCCGCCGGCATCAGGAAACGGAGTTTGAACATAGCTGCAAAGAAAGAAAAAAGAGGGTGTGGCGAGGGCGGCAGGTGAAGCTAAAATATGTTAGGGAGGTGGCGCCTATGGCTATTTTCTTACTTTTGCCCGCTTATGAAGAAGCTGATTGTGATGCTGGCGCTATGCGTGGCTGTAATTTCGGTACAGGCGCAGGTAGATTCGTTTCGGGTGCCGATTGCGGCTAAGAAAACGCTGAAAATTGTTCCGCGCGACCGCATCGTGCTTGATTTTTTGGGCACCAACTGGATTCACAATATTCCGGGCATGAAAATCCGTTGGTATTCCCGCGGGTTTAACGCCTATTTTATGTACGATCTACGCATTAAAAAATCGCGCGTGAGTTTTGCAGCCGGTTTAGGGGTAGGCTGTGTGAATATTTACAGCAATTCAGCATTAACTGACTCTTCGGGATCCGGAGCCAAGTTCACGCCTATTTCCAATTACGATAATTACAAAGTGAATAAAGTGGCGCTGACGTATATTGATTTGCCGCTGGAGTTGCGCATCCGCACCAATCGCGATAAATTAGATCAGTGCTGGAAATTTAATATTGGGTTTAAGGCCGGCATCAGGGTAGATGCGCACACCAAGCAAACCACCAAAACGCCCAATCAAACTATCAAGTTGAAGCCCTATCCCGATTTTAATTTATTCCGTTTAGGGCCCACGCTGCGCATTGGTTACAGCAGTTTTAATTTAACGGCCTATTACGGCGTTTTAGGCGTGTTCAAAGGCGGCCGCGGGCCCGATGTGCACGAGTTTGCCGTAGGCATTTCGTTTAACGGCTTATAGTTTTTTTGAGCAAAAGCGCCTGGAGGTTGTTTAAGCAATAACCAACAGGAATCGTACGCGCGCATACACCAGATGTTATTCGATTATGTTCGATTATGTTCGATTTTCGACTGTTCGATATACGACTATTCGATATACGACTATTCGATTTACGACTATTCGACATTTGATATCACCATCGAAGATCGAAAAGTCGAAGATCGAAAATCGAACCATCGAAAAGTCGAACTTCGACCAAATGCGATTCGATTGAAAATCGAAAACCGACTATTCGATATGCGACTGTTCGATTTACGACTATTCGACATTTGACATCAACATCGAAGATCGAAAAGTCGAACATCGAACCATCGAATAGTCGTATATCGAACAGTCGAAAAATCGAACCATCGATAATTAGGGCGGCCGCCGCCCCCGCCAGCGCCCCTCATTGGCGATACTCATAGAGGCTCGGGCGCGTGCTGCGTTCGCCGCAGTCTCAGGCGGATGCGGCGCCGTGTGCTCCGCTTGTAGTCCTCGCCCGGCTCGTACCTCACCGTGCTGTGGGCTACCGCTTCGCCCACTGCCGCGGTGGGGAAAAGTGCGCCGGGATAGGAAAAGAAAAACACTTACGATATTTCCAACACCATTAACCTCAAATGGCGCTACATGATTCAATATCGTAAGTGTTTAAGGAGTGGTTTTTTAACTACATCCGATCCAGCGGACTTTGCACCTGAGCCAGATTTTTATTGGTGATACGCGTGTAGCCCAAAGTGGTTTTAATGTTGTTATGGCCCAGCAATTTTTGGATGAAGCTAATATCGGTTCCGGCTTCCAACAAGTGAGTAGCATAGCTATGGCGTAAGGCGTGAATACCCACTGATTTTTTGATACCTGCTTTTTTCAGTGCCGTTATAGGGCACCTCTAAAAACCTGGCTTGAGTGAAATGCGCAGAAAATTTGATGTAAGACGAGGCGCAACGAATGCAGTTACATAAATGATGTAACTAAATGAGGCGCAACGAAGTATTACATCAAATTTTCAAGCCTTCAAGCTATCGCGTCCTTGCCAACCAATAACAACATTTCACCATGCTAGGTTTTTAGAGGTGCCCTGTCGAAAATTTGTTGTGCGCTTCGGATGCTATAGCGTCCGCCGTATTGTCCTTCGAAAAGATATTTTTCCGGATGATATTCCGTAATATATTGTTGCAACTGAGGGATAATGGAAAGTGGTAGGTTAACATATCGGTCTTTTTTACCTTTTGCCCGTTCAATGAAAACCAATTTGCTGTGAATATCTATATCAGACAATTTAAGGGAAGTAATTTCCGATACGCGGAGGCCCATACCGTAACACAATTTTAGCATGGTGTTATGCTTTAGGTTATTGGTACAAGCAAATAGGCGGACCACATCGGTTTGGTGTATGACTTTGGGCAAGGTTTCCGCCTTTTTAGGGCGCGGTATTTCGAAAAATAATTTCTCCCGGCGCAGCACTTTTTCATAATAAAATTTGATGGCATTAAATCTGCTATGGATAGCGGCTTCACTTAAGTGCAAGTGGTTGTGGCAATAAAGAAAATAGCGGCGCAGTTGTTGTTCTGAGCATCGTTCTACGGGGAAGCCGCCCAGCACTAATAAAAATTGGGTGAATTCGTTGCGGTAGGTGCGCAAGGTTGCGGCGCTATAACCACGCAGTTGAAGGTTTTCAATAAATTGTTGAAAGGCATGGTGGTTAATTGTTTGAATGCGGAGCAGTTCGGGGCGGTTATCCTTAGGAGGCAGTTTAAATCGTTCCCGGTAGGCGTTGGTATCGGGAACATACCACGACTTTTCCGCCCTGCAGTATTTCCTGCCGATTAATTGTTTTACACGCTCCACCAGCTCGGGGTCGTAAGGCATCCGAATGAAGATGACTTCCCGGTTCTGGTGTTTGCCCGGTTCGAAGGTGATGGTTTTCATGGTAAAAGGCGATTACGAAGAAACTGGTAAATGCGGAATGATAGATGGCTATTAGTACTTTTTAAGAATTGGATAGACGCAATGCGTCTATCTGGCCAACACAATTTTTAGTGCGTTGATTTTCAATATTGTTCTAAAAAATAGATACATTAGCCAGAGGCGCGGAGTTGCGTCTATTTATGAGTTAGCGGCAAGGCTACCACGACACCGCTCAAAAACTAACGACACGATTTAAAACAAAATATGGACGCAGGAAAAAGAACCATTAACGACATTTTTAACGGAAACAGAATTTTAGAAATTCCATTTTTTCAGAGAGCTTACGTTTGGGGAGACGAACAATGGGAAAGACTTTTAGAAGATATGGAAAACGTTAGCCACGCAAACAAACCATACTTTTTAGGTTCTGTAATCCTAAAGCAACAACCAACGACAACAGGAAACCGAGTTGGCGACAAAAGAACTTTAATTGACGGACAACAACGTTTGACAACGCTTTCAATTTTCTTTAAAGTTTTGGCTCTTAAAACAGGAGATGATTATGAGTTTAACCGAATGTTCAAATTGAGAGATTTAATTGCTGTTCAACATAATCATAACGACATAGACGCTTACGAACTCGTTATGAATTTAAACGAACTCAAAGACCTTAAAGGTTCGGACAACATTACAAAAGCATACACATATTTTCAGCAAAACTTAAACGCTGACAAATTGGACATCAACAATATTCTTTCAAAAATCCTTTTTGTTGGTATTGACCTTGACGAAAACGAAGATGAGCAACAAATTTTCGACACAATAAATTCATTAGGTGTTAAATTGACAACTGCCGAGCTTTTAAAAAACTACTTTTTCAATCGTGACGAAATTTCTACTTACAACACATATTGGAAAAATATTTTTGAGAAAGACGATGATGCTAAAAATTATTGGGACAGAGAAATTACCGCAGGTCGTTTAAAAAGAACATTCATTGACTTGTTCTTCTTTTCGTATCTGCAAATCAAAATCCAAGACAAAACACTGAATGTAAAAACGGAGGATAAAATCGAGTTTTCAAAAGTTGAGCATTTGTTCGAGTCTTACAAGAGTTTCATCAAAAACTATTTAGGAAACGACAAAAAAGCAATTCTTACAGAAATCAAAGACTATGCTTTAATCTTCCAAGAAAATTTCGACTTTGACACCATCGAAAACGAATTAACAGACCAATCAGGAATTGAAAGAATTAACGCTATCATTTTTGGCTTGGACACTTCCACCCTAATTCCGTATGTTCTATACGTTCTTAAAAATGTATCGAACGACACCGACAGAAATGAACTGTTTGACTTTCTTGAAACTTACATTTTGCGAAGAATGGTTGTTCACGCCAACACTAAAAACTACAACCAACTTTTTACGGACAGGTTAATCAACAACGAAATTTTATCTAAAAAACAATTCTTAGAATTTTTAGAAGGTCAAGCCGACAAAGTAAACTTCTTACCGTCTGACGAAGAACTAAAACAAGGTTTTGACGGTTCGTATTTAATCAACAAACAATCCGCAGGGATTTTATATTTCATTGAATCTAAAATCCGCAACAGAAGTTTACAATCAACTCAACTTTTGGGAATCAATAAATATAGTTTAGAACATTTAATGCCAAAAAAATGGGAAAATCATTGGGGCAAACTTTCCAACCAAGAGGACAAAATCAAACGTAACAGAAAATTATTGACATTAGGAAACTTGACTATTATAACACAAGCCCTTAACTCAACAATCAGAGATGCGAATTGGACAGTTAAACGAAAAGGTAAAGCCGACAAAAAAGGATTAAATACTTATTCCGCAGGACTTGAAACAATGAGCTATTATCTGACACTTGACGAGTGGAACGAACAAACCATAGAAGAACGAGCAAAATTCTTGTATGACAAAGCGAAAGAAATATGGAAAATCTAACAAGCCCAGCCGCTAACAAGGTATTGCCAAAAGCGGGGCTGAATGGCTTTGATTGGACATTTGTACAAGGTTCAACATTTGTTCTTCGATTAAACTATTGTGCTAAAAATCCCCGCCTTCGGCAATACCCGAACCGTCAGGATGTGAAATAACCCTGTTTAATTCTGCTTTCCACTAAAATTCAATCCTAATTTCCTCCTAAATAAAAAAATAGCGGATTACAGCCGAGTTAAATTTAAGCGGCTAATTCAAGCGCAAAAATAAATTGCGCTGTAAACGGCTTAAAATCGCCCTGTTTTGAAGACAAAATAGCTGCCCTCTTATAATTCGGTTGCCATTTTTTTAGTTTTTTCATTAATTCATCAAACCCGAGGATGTTGATGGTGCGTTTGATGTTATACACGAGGCAAATTAAACTGTGTTCGCCATTTACTTTCTCTCTTCCCTTTAGGTTGGTGTAGTAATAGCCCCACTTTCGTTTGATGGTACCAAAGACGTGTTCATTTAGTTCTTGCCGTTTTCGGTAGGTGGCGTAGTTCTTTCGGTAACGTTTGGCGTTTTCTTCAACCACCCCGGCAAACTCGCTTCTTTCTATCTCTCTGCCGCCCTTGGCCCGGCCGGTACAGAGGTGTTTGGCTGGGCAATCTTTACAATCGGGTGTTCGATACTTCTTAAACCGGTAAGGCGTATAATCGCGGGCCTTTACGTGCCAGGTGCCTTGAGTGCGTAAAATACTTCCTTGGGGACACCGGTAGGTATCGGTGCGTTTGTTGTATTTAAACTGGGTAATGAGGTACGCTGGGGTTGTGCCATGGTCGTTGCTGTTCACTAACTCCTGCTGCGCGCAGATGGTGGTGATACCTGCATCCTTACACTGCTGCAATTGCCGGGCATTGTGGTAGCCCTTATCACTGGTCACCAACAGATCTTCTTCAGATAGGTTGATTTTAGCCTCCAGTGCGATATCGTAAAGGGCATTGCGGTCGTTGCGATTGATGGTGTGGGTAGCCACAATCAATTTGTGTTTTTCATCAACAGCGGCCTGCATATTATAGCACACCTCAACTACCTGCCCCTGTACCAGCAAGGCTCGCGCATCGGCATCGGTGGTGCTGATTTGGGGTTCACCGCTTTGTTCTAATTGTTCGGCCAGCGCCTCATAACGGATTTTATTTTCTGCCAGTCGTTTGAGTTTGGCGTGGATGTCATTCACGGACACTTCACCTTTGTCGTTTTCATCTAAGGCAGCCAGGTATTCATTGGTCTTTTCTTCGATATACAGTAAATGCCGTTCAATCTTTTTAGGGTTGTAGTTGTTTTTCTTGCTGTTATGGGCACGCACCTTGGTGCCATCCACGGCTACATGCTTGCCAGAAACGAGATCGGCTTCCTTTAGAAACAGAACGAACAACTTAAACGTGTTGCGCAGCGCACGGTTGTTTACTTTTCGAAAGTCGGCGATGGTGTGATAGTTGGGGAAGAGATATCCGGTGAGCCATTGCAGTTCCAGATTACGAAAGCACTCGCGGTCAAGCTTGCGACTACTGCGAATACCGTTAAGGTAACCGTACAAATAAATCTTAAGGAATAATTTGGGATGAAAAGGCGGCCGGCCTTCTTCTTTCAAAACCACCTCCTGATACCCCAATTGTGATAAATCCAATTTCTCCACAAATGCATCAATAAACCGCACCGGATTATCAGCCTCTATCTGATCTTCCAGACTGGAAACGGTCATTTGCAGCCGGTTACTTCCCTGAACGTAATTCATGCCGACAATCAGCAGAAATCATGCCTTAAGCCGTATTATGGAAAACTATTTTTTTGAGGTAGATTCACAGTCTGCCGTTATGCGGCATTTTAAAACGACACGACCGACAGAAAAATGATAAGAATTATAGTTGACAAATTAGGTAGCGGACACGATGACATTTTCTTGAAAATTGACAACCTTCCGAGATATATAAAAACTGGCGACAGTTACTATTTGCTTGACTTTTTAGAAATCAGTGACGAAGAATTAAAAAATAACAATATTAATGACGGACAAGTTTTAAACTATGCAACAACCAAACTTATTGACTATTGGAATTACAGAATTGGTATAGCAAAAAAGGGAACTGTAATTTTCCTGCCTTTTGACTTTCAAGACGAACACGTTGGCGGACTTTTGCTAATTGAGACAAGTCAGGGCTTTAAGACGAAGGTTGTTTATTCAGACAAAGTGCATAGTTATGAAGTTAATAAGTCTGTTTTTGACAAAGTACTTGACGACAGAAAAATAGAATTCAAAGATGAAGAAGAAGTTGAATGGATAATAAGCCACAACCAACTTCATAAAGGACTTGAATGGAGTAAAAACGAATTGAGAGAATAGAAAAACGACCGCATAACACGGGTTTTGCGTCAGGCGGGCTGACGTGCAAATTTGGAGCTTTGTGCTTCTAATAAACATTAGTAATAAATTGAAACTTTGTGCTCCGAAACCCGCCCGAACGCAAAGCCCAAAACCGTTATAGGGCATTGTAAAATGACGACAACAGAAAAAATAGTAACATTGGCAAGACGATATTGCATTGACAACTTTCGCTATTGGTCAGACAAATACCAAAACGAAAGCACAGGCAATGACTTTCCTCATACCTACACTGACAAAGACTACGACCTTTTCCCAAGATACCAAGCATTAGACGCAATCTTGAAAGGAGTAGAAACAGTTGTTGGACAATCATTTTTAGACAGAGATGAGTGTATCGGTGTTTTAAAAAATATCGGACAAAACAGCCAAACGATATTCACGACTGGAAACCAAAACGAAATTGAAAAAAGAGCCATTCGAGATGAGAGAAATAAGTTTATCAAATTCATAGACAGTTTAACAGACCAACAAATTGCAACAGTTGAACCGTTACCATTCAAACGAAAACTTTTAGAAACGGAGGCAAACACAATTAGACAAAGTCTTTCAGAGCATTGGAATTTTGACGGTGGTTATTGGGAACCATTGACAAGTTGCAGCCCAAAACCTTTCATTTTCTTCGACAAGTCAAATCTAACAGACAATGACTTTGAAAAGATAAAGCAGATTATTAAAAATAAAGCAAACGATCGACTTTTTTCAGTTTCGGAAGAGCAGTATGACTATGAAATTGATAAATCAGAATTTGACCCTGACTGTTACGAGACGGTTTACACAGACAAGACTTTTGATTGGATTGTTTATGGCTCACACGAAGGGACAATTTCGTTTGGCGGGACTTGGCTTTTAGAAGAAATAGAAAAACAACTTAGTAAAAAAAGGAACTGATAAACCAATGGTGACGAGAAGAACAACGCCCTATAACAGCCGTTTTGCAAAAGCGGGGGTTTCGTTCTTCTATGACAGTGAAGTGCTAAATTCAAGCTTTGTGCATCTAATGAAGTTTAGTGCTGAAAATCCCCGCCTTCGCAAAGCGGCAAACCGTCAGGATGTGAAATAACCCTGTTTAATTCTGCTTTCCACTAAAATTCAATCCTAATTTCCTCCTAAATAAAAAAATAGCGGATTACAGCCGCGTTAAATTTAGGCTGCTAATTCAAGCTCAAAAAATAAATTGCGCTGTAAACGGCTTAAAATCGCCCTGTTTTGAAGACAAAATAGCTGCCCTCTTATAATTCGGTTGCCATTTTTTTAGTTTTTTCATTAATTCATCAAACCCGAGGATGTTGATGGTGCGTTTGAAATCAAACTGTATCGGACCCCTTTAGGCAACTATAATAGCGAAATGTAGCCAATTAGTTGACGTGTTTGGACGTGATACCAATTGTTGGTATATTAGTTAGACAACAGACTTAGTATGGCCAAAAACACTTCGGTTTTATTAGGAGAACATTTTGAAAAGTTTATTGACAAAGAGGTCTCCTCCGGGCGCTATGCTTCTGCTAGTGAAGTGGTGCGTACCGCCCTCCGATTGCTGGAAAGCGAAGAAGAAGCCAAAAAGAACCTTATTGCTGCCTTAAAGAAGGGAGAACGATCTAGAAAAGTCGGAAATTTTGACGCTAAAAAGCATTTAGCCGCGCTTCATAAAAAGTACTTGTGAAAACATTAAAAGTAGTCTTCACAGAAGAGGCGCTTTTGGACCTCGAATAGATATGGTGCTACACGGTTACCACTTGGTCTTTAACTCAAGCAGATAGATATTACTCCCTGATAATTAAAGAAATTGAATTCTTAGCATCTCACCCAAAGTCAGGAAAAAATCTGCAGCACATTCGGGAAGGCTATCGTTCTTCAAAAATAAAGTCCCATATAATTTTCTACAGAGTTGTTGATAGCGAACTGGAAGTTATCTGGATTTTACACGAACGAATGGATATACCCAATAGGCTGGAAGGGTAGCAACTATCACCCTAGCCCGTTGGCTGGAGAACAACTGGCCATCTCACGCGGGTCTGTGAAATCCATCGGGCTTTACTGTTTCTCCGCTATGGCAGGAATGAAACCGCGCGAAAAGTAGAAGCGGTTTGTAACCGCATCCTGCGCACCTATGTCAGCAGCTTCGGATTAAGGCAGGTTTTGATATTGTGCTGGGAATGGACTACATGTTGCTTTCTCTACAAAGGCATCAATAACGCACCGGATTATCGGCCTCTATCTGAACTTCCAGACGGGAAACTGTCAATTATAAGCGGTCACTTCTCTGAGTATGTTTTATGGTTGAATGAGGTCATAAAACGTGACTTAATGTGTATTACGGGAAATTGTTTTTGAGGTAGATTCGATGGTGGGAAATGCTAAGAGCGTTCATTAGGGGAAGAGGCCGTAAATTTCTTTTCTATGCGCAAAGCGCGCTAATAAGACAGTGGAATTCTCATAAAACAATCCAAGCCGATAATCACCAATCCTGATTCTATATGCCGACTTAAAACCTTTTAATTTTTTGCTATTGGGAATGGTTTCAAGGTTTTCAGCAACTTCTAAGGACTCAATAACCCGGAGCAATGATCGCTTTGTAGATTTCGAATTTAGTTTGTCTAGATCTTTTGAAAATTGTTTCAAAAACTCAACTTTCATCAGGCAGAAAGCTTTCTTATAATTTCTAATCTGCTTGCCTTTTTAGTCTTGTCAGCCTTGCGGAGCATTTTTGACAAGCCAATATCTTCAAGCTCGTCTTGAGAGAGAGAAGATGTGCCTATACCTAGCTTCGTAAGCAAATCGCTTATGAACTTGAATTCGTCGTTATTTTTTGGCGTAATGACTAAAGCTTTCATAAACCTAAGATACAAAAATCGGCACCTCCAACAACATGGGTATCGGCTTCATTGGGGCTGACATTTGAACATCAGCATCGGATCATTATTGGGTATTAGCTGGGGGTAGCGTTTACTAAAGTCGTTTTCGGTTAAGGGAATCGTTAGTTCCTATAATTCAGTTTCATTGGTGGGGCAGATGTATGTTCAACCATGCCCATGATGTGCATGGCGCTTTTAGCGCGCTTACTTTGCGGCAGGGGGCGGCGCGGAAAGCCCGCAAGCGAGCGAGGTACGAGCGAGTGCGGACTTGGAGCATAGCACCCGGCGCCGCACGCGCGGCGAGGTACGAAGCCGCGGGCGGCGGCCGCCCTATATGTTCTGTTGAATGGGATGACTTACGGGCACAAAAAAGGGGCCTGTAATTGGCCCCTTGATGCGTTATGCATGCGCTTGTTTATTTTTTAATCAGGCTGCGGAATACCGGCTCGTTTACTACAATGGGATACTTGGCGCGTAAATCAGCTAACCACTTTTTCTCCAGATATTCCTGATAATCGCTCACCACATAGCCTTTGGCTTCTTTCAACTGCTTGGGCTCGCTCTGAATAATTTGCTTCACATCAATAAACTGAAAACTGCTGTCGTTTTGCTTGTTAATTGCTGTAAGACCTGGCGTCCAGTTAATCTTATCTACTACATCGTACTGTCCTTTTTCATATTTACCGCTGATAACACTCACCTTGCTGTTGCTGCCGGTTTTATTCAGCTTTTGTTGAATATCGGCGGCGCTCATGCCTTTTTTGGCCAGCTTCAGTGCCGCTTTCGCAATTTTCTCGTCGGTGCAATTGTAAATCTGTACTTCTGCGCGCGGTCCCCACAAATACTTCATTTTATTTTGTTCATGGAAAGCGGCTAAACCAGCAGAATCTTTTACTGCCTTGCCCCAAACCTGGCGATCAGTTAATTCAAACAACAAGATGCCATCGCGGTATTCCTTCATCAATGCAGCAAAATCAGGCTTCTTGGTTTCCAGCATGCTTTCCTCGTAATCCAGTGCGCGCTGGGTAACCCAGTTGTCGTAATATTCATTCAGCAGGGCTTCTTTGTTTTTATCGCCACGGCGCTTCATCACCTTTTTTACATAGGCTTCAAAATCGTTCACATCGTAATTCTTCCCGGCCATAGTGAAGAGCACGTCCGTACCCATACCGGCCAGGCCGCCCTTGTTTGCGGGCTTCTTCGCCATTTTCCCTGAATCGGCCTGCAAATTACCTTGCGTCAGCGCAGAGTCAATCAAACTAAACAATGCTGTCTTATTCTTGCTGTTTTCTGCAAAGGCGTTTTCGCGCTTAATGCGGTCTACCAATTTTGATTTGGCCACTGAGGAGCGCGAATCGCGTTCTACGCGCTTCTTAAATTCATTCTTCACTTCGTTAAACGGCGCGATATCGCGCTTATCGAGGCGCTTGATGATGTAGTAGCCATAGGCAGTCAGCACCGGTTTAGAAATATCGCCGTTGTTCTTCAGTGCGAAGGCAGCAGCTTCATATTCCGGGAACATCCGGCCTACACCGAACCATTGTTGTTCCCCTTTTTTCTTGTTTGAGGTGCGGTCTTCAGAGAATTGGGCTACGGCATCATCAAAGCTGATGGCGCCACTGTTGATGATGTTATAAATAGAATCAACGCGTTTTTTGGCGGTTGCTTTAATATCTGCAGCGGCTTCTTCAGGCGCTTTAATGAGCAAGTGGGCTACGTGCACTTCCCCCTGGGCTGGGCGGGTGCTGTTCAGTTTTACCAGGTGATAACCGAACTGGGTGCGCACCGGCATAGAAATTTCGCCCGGCTTCAAGCTGTAGGCAACGGTTTCAAAAGGGTACACGGTTTGAAACACCGTGAAGTAGCCAATATCGCCCTTGTTCTGCTTGGCAGAAGGGTCATCGGAAAACTCCATCGCCATCTGGCCAAAATCGGCCGGCTTGGTGAGATTGAGCAGTTTCTTGCGGATGTCCATGATTTTTTTGTACGCCGCCAGGGTATCAGCCGGATTAGCGCTTTCATCGCAGCGGATGAGGATGTGGCTGGCGTTCACTTCTTTCAGGGAGCGGTCGTAGGCTTCCTGAATCAGTTGATCGGTGATTTCACGGTCGGTGAGGAATGATTTGGCCAGTTGTTTGCGGTAACCTTCCAGCTCGTTTTTCAGAGAAGAAATGGTATCCAGCTTCATGGCTTCGGCCTCGCGTACTTTCAGCCGGAAGTTTTCATACAGATTCAGGTAATCAGTCAGTGATTTTTCGCTGTAATCGGCCTGGTTGTTGATATTGTTCTTGGTGTACACATATTCAAATTCACCAACGGTAACGGGTGTTCCGGATACGGTGAAAATGACGGCGCTTTTATCGGCTTTTTGCGCAAAAAGCGAGGTAGCCGAAACGCTAAGGGCAATCGCAAGGATTTTTTTCATAATACTTCAATCGTTAATGGGGCGCTAAGATAGCAGCCCTTAAAAATGAGGCGTGAAATTAAGATTATTTAAGAATCGCAACTGGCTATTCGCGGGGCGAGTTGGCGGATATTTCCGCAAAATTTCGCGGGATTTTCACAATTTCACCACGTGCAAGAACTCAGGATTTACAACACCCTAACGCGGGAAAAAGATGTTTTTAAGCCTATCAACGCGCCTCATGTGGGCATGTATGTGTGTGGGCCAACCTTATACAGTCATGCGCATCTGGGCAATTGCCGCACCTTTCTCACTTTCGATATTGTGTTCCGTTATCTGAAGCATCTGGGCTACAAGGTGCGCTATGTGCGCAACATTACGGATGTGGGGCATCTGGAGAGTGATGGGGATGATGGGGAAGATAAAATTGCCAAGCGCGCCCGTCTTGAAAACCTGGAGCCGATGGAGATTGTGCAATTGTACACCATCGATTTTCACCGGGTGTTAGAGCAGTTTAATTTGTTGCCGCCCAGCATTGAGCCTTCGGCCAGCGGGCATATCGTTGAACAGCTTGAGCTAACGAAGAAAATTATAGATGCCGGATTGGCTTATGAAGTGAACGGTACGATTTGGTTTGATGTAGAGAAATTTGCGAAGCAGTATCCGTATACCGAGTTAAGTGGCCGGAAGCTGGAGGATCAGTATGAGAACACGCGTGATTTAGACGGACAGGAGGAGAAGCGCGGTCGGCTGGATTTTGCTTTATGGAAGAAGGCGCCGCCTGAGCATATTATGCGTTGGCCTTCGCCCTGGGGCGAAGGTTATCCGGGTTGGCATATTGAGTGCAGTGCGATGAGTGTGAAGTATCTGGGCACTACCTTTGATATTCACGGTGGCGGGATGGATTTGATTCCGACGCATCACACCAATGAAATAGCGCAGCACGCGGCTTGTCATCACACCAATCCGGCGCGGTTCTGGATGCATACGAATATGCTGACCGTAAATGGGCAGAAGATGAGTAAGAGTTTAGGCAATGCGTTCCTGCCGGCACAACTGTTCAGCGGCAATCATCCGTTGCTGGAGCAGGGATATAGTGCGATGACGGTGCGCTTTTTTATGTTGCAGGCGCACTATCGCAGCACGCTTGATTTTTCGAATGAGGCATTAAAGGCTGCTGAGAAAGGATACCGCCGATTAGTGAACGCTTTGAAATTGTTACCCGGTTTAAAGACGGCAACAGTAAGCACTATGCCTTTGGCGCCGGTGAAGCAGCGTATTTACGATGCGATGAATGACGATTTTAATACGTCGTTGGCGTTAGCCGGGTTGTTTGAGTTGGTGGGTTATATCAACAACATTCACGATGGGCGCGAGCAGATTACTGTTGAGGATAAGGAGGCGCTATTGACTTTTATGACGGCCCTAGTTGAAGATGTGTTGGGTTTGAAAATAGAACAGGAGAGCGGCAGCGATAAAATAGAAGGCCTGATGAGTCTTATTTTGGATTTACGGAAGGATGCCCGTTCGAAGAAAGACTTTGCCACCAGCGATAAAATTCGGGATGAATTGCAGCGGGTGGGTATTCAGGTAAAAGATGGAAAAGAGGGCGCTACGTGGGAGATGTAGATCAACTGGTTCTAATATTCTACTTAAATTTAAACACACCCCATTATGACTTTTTTGGAATTGGCCGAAAGGATTTTGAAGGAGGAGAAGCGGCCATTAACGGTTCATGAGATTTGGACCTTGGCGAGTGATAAAGGTTATGCGAAGCAACTTAACAGCCAGGGAAAAACACCTTGGGCCACAATGGCAGCCCAGATTTATGTAAATGCCAAGGACAATCCGAAATCTATTTTCAAGCAAACGGAAAGCAGGCCGAGGAAATTTTATTTGAAATCGCAGGCCAGCACGATTGATTTGTCGGAAACTACAACTGCGGTGGAAACTTCGTTTTCGAAGAAAAAGCGGTTTTCGTATTTAGAAAAAGACCTCCACCCATTCCTGACCTATTATGCTTATTACCACTTGCGCTGCTACACCAAAACAATTCATCACAACCAATCTTCCAAAAAGGAGTTTGGCGAGTGGGTTCATCCGGATATAGTGGGCTGTTATTTCCCAATAGAAGATTGGAAGCAGGAAGTTTACGATTTAAGTTCTTCGATTGGTCATGTTTCCATTCGGCTATTATCGTTTGAGCTGAAGCGCGAGTTAAGTTTTGGTAATTTGCGAGAGAGTTTCTTTCAAACAGTTTCTAACTCATCCTGGGCAAATGAGAGTTATTTGGTTGCAGCGGAAGTGTCAGAAGAGGATGATTTCAGGATGGAGCTGTCCAGGCTTTCAACATCATTTGGCATTGGCGTCATCCAACTAAATATTGATGATCCTCATTCATCTGAGATTATTTTTCCGGCAAAGCATCGGGAAGTTCTTGATTGGGAGACCATTAATAAGTTGGCGATGAATGCAGATTTCAAAGAGTTTATTTCAACGGTCAAAATCGATCTTTCCAGCAAGAAAATTCATAAGAAAGAATACGATCAGGTGTTTGATTTTGACACCCTTAGAACACTGATACCCTCTTCGGGTAAAGCGGTTGATTGATTGCTACGTATTGAATAAGCCAGAGGGTTTGGCTATTGCGGTTGAACAGCAGCCAGTTTTTCATCTGGCGTATATAACTCCACTACACCTTGTTCACGACGGCGCAGTGGAGTTATATGTTTAAAATGACTAGTTTGTTTGATCGTCGATTGTGGCTGTTGGCGCATTTTCTTTTACCGAAGCAATGCCATTTTCGCGACCGGCTTCACTTTCATACATTTCACTGGTGCCGATGATTTGCCCGTTACCGGCTTTCAGGTTGAAATAGAATTTTCCATTGGTAGAAGTTTTGCGATCGTAACGATTGTCGTCGGTGGCGTTTTTACGTACCGACTCAATGCCGTTATCGCAGCTGGCGCGGGTGGTGTACCCTTCGCTGGCTAAAATAGTTTGACCATTTCCGGCTTTCAATGAAAACTGGAATTCTCCGTTTTTACGGGTGCTGATGACAAATTTTCCCATGTTGAATTGTTTTTCCTGATTGAGGCAACAATCATGCTAGAATTTGAAAATAACTAAAGATAGTTGAATTCGCAGTGCGAATTATTCAGCGCGACTTTGAGCGTTTCGGTCTTTTACTTCCAGGTAAAAGTACCCAGGATGGTGTCCAGGTCTTGTTTTACAAAGCGAAGCACCGGCGCCATAGAATCGGCATTCGGTTCGTTGTAAAAATACAGCGAGCCTCTAACGAAGTGATGGGCGCTGTCGGTCAGAAAAAATTGAATATTAGAAGCTGCTTCACCACCTACGTCGTAGTATAAACCGGAAACACCGTTTTTATTCCGGATGAAGGATTCATCGATGTAATTGGCTTTTTTAGAATGTTTGAAAGATAGTTTGTGAACATCATCCAAAAGCTGCGCGAACATGCCGGGCTGAATACTTTTATAGGTGAGGTTGACTGTGGCATTGAAATCAGGGAATGAAATGTTCATCCAGCAAGGTTCGTGGAGAGGCTTACCCATAAAGACCGTATCGCGGTTAACCTGGGCATATACTGGTTTGCGGAAAGCAAAGGGGCAGGTACCATTATCGAACCAGTTGTATTGTTTCTCCGGAAAAATAATTCTTGGATACGCCTTCGATTTCGGAACGTAGTCGCCATGACAGCTATGCAGCAACAAGGCGATGAGGATAACGCCGATTAGGCGAAATACTGGTGAAAGGCCTTTGCATGAACCATGACCTCTAAACTGCATGTCGTTCCACTTTAATTTTATCAATCCGGTTGTTGCGCAGGCTTAGAATTTTGAATGTGAGGTTCTGTTGCTTTACCGTTTCACCTGCTTTTGGAAAGCGACCCTTTATTTCCAGTAATAAACCGGCCACCGTTTCTGCGTCGCCGCGTAAGGTTTCAAAATTTTCTTCGCTGATTTCCAGTGCTCGAAAAAAATCGTCTACCGGACAAGCGCCTTCAACCAACCACGAGCCATCAGGCAATGCCCGGATATTAGCATCGGTATGTTCATCAAATTCATCCTTGATATCGCCCACCACTTCTTCCACGATATCTTCCAGGGTGATGATACCCTGTGTGCCGCCGAACTCGTCAACCACCACCGCCAGATGCTTTCGCGATTCCTGAAAATCGCGAAGCATATCATCAATGCGCTTGGTTTCCGGCGTGTGCAATGATTCGCGAATGAGCTGTTGCCAATGAAAATCTTTGTTTTTCTCCAGATGTTCCAACAAATCTTTTACATACAACACGCCTTCGATATGATCCATATCTCCGCGGTAAACAGGCAGGCGCGAGTAGCCCGTTTCCCGCACATATTTTACCAGTTCTTCAAAATTCCAATCAATATCAGCCGCTGCTACATCCATTCGGGGGCGCATCACTTGCTTTACGGTGAGGTTGCCAAAATGAACAATGCCTTTCAGCATATTGGCATCATTGCGCGACTCTTTGTTCTGTACCGTAATATCAATAGCCTTGTTGATTTCATCTACATCAATTTCGGCATTGTACTTTTTGATTTTCTTTTCGATTAAAGAGGTTGAGCCAACCAGGATGAAGTTGATGGGAGAAAACAAACGATTCAGCACGGCAAAAAAGCCGGCTACGGAAAGTGCGATACGCATTTTATTGTGGGTGGCGTACACTTTCGGTATGGCTTCGCCGAATAAAACCAGGAAGAAGGTGACGATGATGACGTTGATCAGGAAATCGAAGGCGGATTTGGGAATCACCAAGCCGCCCACCGGAACATCCTGAAAATTAAAGATGCCGGTAATGATGAAGTAGGAAATGATGATGACGCCGATGTTGACGATGTTATTTCCAATGAGTATGGTGGAAAGCAGGTAGCGCGGTTTTTCCAGCAAGCGGAATAGCCGCTGGTCAGCGGCATCATCGCTTTCGCGAAGGGTAATTTTTTCGCCTTGCGTGATAGAGAAAAAGGCAATCTCGGAAGCGGCCATAAACGCCGACAGGCCAATCAGCATAGCCATAACCAGTATGGCCATCCAGACACCCGGCGTGGGCATGTTCATCAAAGACGCTTGTAAAATGAGCGACAGTACGGGTCGCGAGGGGTCCATAATCTGTAGTAAAAGTACTTTTTTGTGGTAGTCCGGAGTGAAAAGAGCAACTTTTTCTCCGAACTACCAACAAAAAGTGATTAGAACGGCAGGTCGTCGTCGGTTCCCGCGCCATTATTTTGGGCGGCATACTCGGCCTGAACTTCAGGTTGACCGTTCATAGTGCCTTCTTTCTTATCCAGCATACGCAGGAAGTCGACCACCACTTCAGTAACCCAGTGTTTCTGACCGTCTTTTTCGTAGCTACGGGTCTTTAACTTCCCTTCTACAAAAACGCGGCTGCCTTTTTTTAGTGATTTTTCCACTCGTTCCGCCAGGAAACGGTTGGTTACTTTGATGTTGTGCCAATCGGTAACATCTACCCACTGTCCTTCCTTATTTTTGTAAGGATCGGATGTAGCCAGAGAAAACTCGGCAATTACACCATCGTTTTGAAAATGTTTGATTACCGGGTCTTTGCCCAGGTTGCCTAAAAGATAAACGCGGTTTACCATTGTGTTTTGAATTAAGGTGAATAAAAAAATTAACAACGCTAAAGTAGGCCGAATTGGCGCAGGAACAAAGCTATAGTTTTTGGCATAGGGGTATTTAACAAATTTTCCCCGGAGATGCGTTGGTATTTGCGGGGTTTTGTTGTGGTTCCGTAGAAGAAGGAGAAGTGAATAGTTTGATGCGTCAGTTTCTGGGTAGTGGAGCCGGCCTTTTTAACTTCAGTGCATTCAAAATGCCGGGCAACCTGGCTGAATATGTCTTTTTTGAGCGGAGCTTTGGTTTCCAGTAGGGGCAGATCATACAATCCTGCCCAAATATCGCCTTCGGGGCGTTTTTTCATCAACAAACCCCGTTTATTCATATCAATCAGATAATAAAAGTAGCGGCTTCTGACAACTGGTTTTTTTTGGCGTACGGGCAGCGATTCCTGCAATTGGTGCTGCAGGGCGAAGCAAACGCTTTGAAAAGGACAGTTGGTGCAATCGGGTTGGCGCGGCTTACAAACGGTTGCCCCGAAATCCATAATAGCCTGGTTGTAGGCAGCGGGCTCCTGAGAGTCGATGAGCGCCTGCGCCATTTCCCGAAACTGATTTTTTCCTGCGGCCGTGTCGAAAGGCGTATCCACGCCAAATAGTCGCGACAACACTCTAATCACATTGCCATCCACCACGGCACGTGGTTCTCCATAGGCGAATGAAGCAATGGCTGCAGCGGTGTATGCGCCAACCCCTTTCAGTTTTATCAAATCGTTATAGGTTGATGGAAATTTGCCCTGGTGTTCCCGGGTAATCGTCTTGGCTGTAGCGTGCAGGTTTCTGGCGCGGCTGTAGTAACCCAGTCCTTGCCATAGTCGCAATACGGCATCTTCCGGAGCATGAGCCAAATCTTGAACGGTGGGGTATGTTTCTTTAAACCGGAGGAAGTAGGGCAGGCCTTGTTCTACGCGGGTTTGTTGTAAGATGATTTCCGACAGCCAGATCAGGTAGGGGTTGCGCTCGCCCTTCCAGGGCATTCGGCGGGTATTCACCTGATGATGCCAGCGCAGCAGTACACGGGCCATTTTTTTTGCAGAAAGCGTTGTAGATGGCAAGGAAGACATTAGGATATATGGCAGAAAATTTGCTTATTTCGCATAGACAATGGTTCGGTGCCTTGAACAAAATGGCCCAACAATTGTCAAAACAAATAAAAACCGTAAGTTAACAACAAAATTCTACGTAATGAGGAAAGCAGACATCGTAACCCGGGTAGCCGATCTTACCGGGGTACAAAAGGTAGATGTACTAGTGGCGTTGGAAGCATTTTTCAAGGAAGTTAAATCGCAATTGAAAAATGGTGAGAATGTGTATGTACGTGGCTTTGGCAGCTTTATCACCAAGAAACGCGCGCGTAAAATTGGCCGTAACATCAAGAAAAACGAGGCGATAGAAATACCGGAGCATTATATCCCGGCATTCAAACCGGCCAAGACTTTTGTAGATGCGGTGAAAAAGGCGCATTTGCAAAAAAAGTAGACTCGTTTGTTCTTACTTTCTTTGTTAATCGGTTAGTGAAAAACTTCCCCGAATTATAGTTTCATTACCCCGTTCATCCGCCACAGTCAGTTCCAACTGATGCATTCCTGCGGCTAGTCTATTGGTTAGAATAGTCAACACGCCAGATTTCCCATCTAATTCCGTTAGTTCCCAATGTCCGTCTATCAATGTACGGAAACGCCCCAATCCCGATAGTGAGTCGCTTGCCCTAAACCGAATCATTTGATTCTTTTGGTAGGAACGTCCTTCTGCAAAGTTGATGTTTGTTACTGTGGGCGCAATCGTATCTATCCGCCAGCTAAAAAAGCCGAGTTCCCTAATTTTCGCTGTTAGCTTGCCATTTTCAATTGTGCCTCCTTTGGATATCCATTTGCCACGCTCATCTTTCCAAACAATCAATGCTTTTTGTTGTAATGAAGCGGGCAGTTTAGCGATGTTGATGCCGATGCGGGCATAATCTTGCAGATGATTAGTAGGTTGACCAAGTTGTACCACCAGCCTTCCGCTATCGATGGCGCTGCTGCGATGAACAAAGATAGAATCACTAAGGCTGTTCCCGGGAATTTGGTAGCGCCAACTGCCATCTTCGAATGTGTTGTCGGACGCGCATCGTAACAAGGTTTCCGGAACGGCTAGGCGTTTGAAGGTTGTAGCTTCCTGTTGTTTCTGTAAAGTAAGAGACAGTGAACTGGTATTTCCGGCAAAATCGCGCACAGTAATTTTACAAAGATGGGGCATGCCATCACTCAAATTAATGATACCGCGATTGACTGCAACAGGATATAAAGGCAGACGGTTGTTGGGAAGCAGAAACAGCCGATGAAAGGAGCGGTTGTGCTCACGAAGAAAAACGGGATAATCAACCTCGGAAATAATCTGCCGCATCATAGCAAAAGATAGGGTATCGGCGCGGTATTCAAATTGTTTCTTGCCATCTACCCATAATACCATGTGATATACACCAAACGATGCCGGCGTTTGATCCATTCGGTCGAATGTATTTACGGCAATGCCTACTTCGTCGGCGTTTAGTGCGATGGTGGTTTTGGGCCATTGTCCTTTTACCGGTGCCAGGCGATACGGTTTGGTATTCAGTTGGGAAGCGCCCAGCGCATATAACTGCACGGCGTTAATAGTTGGCGCGATATGATCATTGGGAACATATCCATACAACATCGGATTATGCGGCCGCTCCAGGCTGTCGCGAATTTCAAAATGCAGATGCGGGCCACCACTGCCTCCGGTATTTCCAGAAAGAGCCACCTGCTCACCTTGCTTCACCGGCAGTTCACCCGGTTTGAAGAACAGATCTACCGCAAACGATTCACGAGCATATTGCTGCTCACGAATGGCAGCGGTAATGACTTTATTGAAACCCGATAAATGGCCGTACACGGTGGTGAGTCCGTTGGGGTGGGTGATGTACAGCGCATTGCCATAGCCGTAGGGAGAAATGTTCACGCGCGATACGTATCCATCTGCGGCTGCGCGAATGGGCAATCCCTCGCGCTCCAGCGTGCGCATATCTAACCCTGCGTGAAAATGACTTTTACGCGGCTCAGCAAAATTTCCGGAAAGCAACAGCGGATTGCTGAGTGGCGGTGAGAATGGTTGCCCTTCTGCAGCAAGAATACTTCCAACAAAAATAAAAATCAGCACGCCTTCCATCAGCCGGTTGGAAGTAGCCTCACCAACTGAAATTTGCAGCCTCCGCCAAATCGTAATCATCAAAAATTAGGTGCCAGCGCTTCCTTTTTATAGTGCGCCTTGATGATTTTAACTACTTCAGCCGGATCATCGGTTATGTGGAAGAGATTGAGATCATCCGGACTTACATTATGTTCTTTAGCAACAACCGTTTGTTTTATCCAGTCGATCAGGCCCGACCAATAGGCTTTTCCTACCAGGATAATCGGCACTTTCGCTATTTTTTTAGTTTGCACCAGCGTTAGCACTTCGAACAGTTCATCTAATGTGCCAAAGCCGCCGGGCATATAAATAAAGGCTTGAGCGTACTTGATAAACATCACCTTTCTTGCAAAGAAATAACGGAAAACCAGCACCCGGTTGTGGTCAACATATTCATTTGCCCCTTCTTCATGCGGCAACACAATATGCAGTCCTACGGAACGGCCTTTCATGTTTTTTGCGCCTTTGTTACCTGCTTCCATAATACCCGGGCCGCCGCCGGTGATGATACCGTATCCCTCTTTCACCAGCTTTTCTGCAATTTTTACTGTGAGTTCGTATGCTGGATGGTCGGGCTTGGTGCGCGCACTACCGAAAATGGAAATACAGGGGCCATAGCGTTCCATCCGATCGAAACCATCAGCAAATTCTGCTATAATTTTGAACATGCGCCAGGCGCTGTCGGCGTGGTGATTCACCCATTTTTTTTGTTTCATAACCTATCTTTTATCAATAAACAATTTAGTTAGGTGAAGATGCTTTTTCCGGTTGCGAAATTAGTGCCAGTCCTAAAAACGTTATGGCACCATTTAATACCAATAATTCTAAACCAATCTGATAGTTACCCAGCAGCGATTTGCTGTATTCGTTCAACAGATAGCAAATGGCCGGAGCCAATACACAAACTACAGGGGTGAGCATGGGGCTGATATTTCTTTTCGAAAGCAAACCAAAGGCAAACAATCCCAGTAGCGGACCATAAGTAAAGCTGGCCACTTTTAAGATGGTGGAAATGACGGAAGCTTCAATGAGTTGACGGTAGGAAAGAATGAGCAGTAAAAAAATCAGGGTAATGGTGATATGAACGGTTCTTCGGATTTTTAATTGCTGTGCTTCTGAATACCCCTTCGCTTTTATGTCAAGAATATCAATGCAGGTAGAAGCGGTTAGCGCAGTGAGTGCGCCATCGGCGCTGGGAAATAGCGCGCTTACTAATCCAATTACAAAAACAATGGCGGCCGCAGGAGGCAGGTAATTCAGCGCCACCAGCGAAAATGTTTCATCGCTTTTTGCCGGAATGGCGATGCCTTTTGCTTCCAGAAATACATACAATGCGCCGCCTAAAAACAAGAACAGCAAATTGGCCAGAATGATGATTCCGGAAAACAGCAGCATGTTTTTCTGGCTTTCTGCCAATGTTCTTACCGAAATATTTTTCTGCATCATTTCCTGATCCAGGCCGGTCATGGTAATGGTGATAAAAGCACCGCCGATGATTTGTTTTAGAAAGAAGTTACCGGCGCGCCAGTCGCTGAGATGAAAAACCGTAGTGTATCCTTTTTGATGAATTTGCTGAAAGAGCGTCAGCACCGGTAATTCCAGTGATTGGGCGATTAAAACGATGGTAATGACCAAAGCCAGCAGCATGCCTGTGGTTTGAAGGGTGTCAGTAATGACAATTGTTTTTACGCCGCCGTTGAAGGTGTACAGCAAAATCAGCAGCAGTACTACGCTGGCTGTTATTGCGAATGGAATTTGAAGTGGGTCCAGCACAAAATGTTGCAGCACCATTAAAACCAAATAGATACGAATGGATGCGCCCATCGTGCGCGACAGCAGAAAAAATCCGGCACCGGTTTTGTATGCGGTTGTTCCGAATCGCTGTTGAAGATAGGTATAGATAGAAGTGAGTTGCAGTCGGTAATATAGCGGTAACAATACATAGGCCACTACCAGGTAGCCTAAAAAGTAGCCCAGCACCACCTGCATGTAAGCGAATCCTTTGGTGGTTACTTCGCCGGGAACACTCATGAAGGTGACACCGCTTAAAGAGGTGCCAATCATGCCGTACGCCACCAACAACCAGTTCGACTGCCGGGCACCGATAAAGAAGGCCTCGTTGCCGGCGCCGCGCGATGCATACATGGCAATTCCAAGTAATACGACAAAATAGGCCAATACAAAGCCTAGTATCATTTCTGGCATAGTATCAAAGAAAGCAGCCCGCGCAGTAGTATCATGAAATAGTAAAAAAGAATTATCAACAGCGTTGCGGTTGTTAATTTTTTTTAACTTTCACAAACGCATCTTTAAGTTTGGATAAAACAGATTGCAATTTCTTAACAAAAACGTGAATTCTATGAAGCAAAAGTTACTTGCTGTTTTGCTCACTTGTTTCGCTTCAGTTTCGCTGTTTAGTCAGCGAACCATTAGCGGGATGGTGACTTCGTCGAAAGACAAACAACCCTTAATAGGCGCTACGGTTATTGTTGAAAAAACAACAATTGGTACTACCACCGATTTGGATGGAAAGTACACCCTTCAGGCGCAGGAATCGGCCACCAATTTAGTGGTAAGTTATGTAGGCATGACCGCCAAAGTAGTTCCCATTACTGGCAATACAATTAATGTAGTGCTAGATGATAATGAGAAAATGATGAAGGATGTGGTTGTAACGGCTTTAGGGGTAAAACGTGAAAAGGCTTCTTTGGGTTATTCTACTACTACCGTGAAATCGGAAGAACTGAATAGTGCCAGTCCGGGTTCAGCACTGAGTGCCCTTCAGGGTAAAGTGGCGGGTGCGCAGATTACTAACTCAACCGGAGCGCCGGGTGGTTCAACGCGCGTGGTGCTGCGCGGCGGATCATCACTTACCGGCGACAACAACGCCTTGATTGTGGTGGATGGTGTGCCAATTGATAATAGTAACTTTGGATTTGACGATGTATTGAATAACCAGTACGATGCGGGGTCACGGATTAATGACCTTAACCCGCAGGATATTGAGAACGTCACGATTTTGAAGGGCGCTGCCGCTGTAGCCCTTTATGGACAACGCGGCGCGAATGGTGCGATTTTGTACACCACCAAGCGCGGAAAACTGACGCAGCAGGAGGGCGGTCGTCCATGGAAAGTTTCTATCAATTCTACCGTAAGTTTTAGTAATCCGTTAAAAATGCCGGAAAATCAAAATGAGTGGGGCCAGGGTGGCGAGAAGCAGCCTGATAGTCGTGAGAACTTTAGCTGGGGTCCGCGTTTTGATGGTTCGATTCGGCCCTGGGGGCAAGTGGTGAATGACTCACAGCGCGTGAAGCCGTATGTTGGCTTGCCGAATAACCACAAGCAGTTTTTCCAAACTGGTGTAATTACCAATAACAACGTTTCGTTGTCCGGTGCCACCAAAAATTCTACTTACTATTTATCTTACAACAACTACAACTACAAAGGTATTGTTCCGGGAACAGGCTATCAGCGGAATTCCATCAAGATGACCCTGTCTCATGATTTTGGAGATAAACTAAGTGTGTTCACTTCTTTCAACTACGCCAAAACCGGAGGTGATTTGGTAAACCAGGGACAAAGTGAAAACTCGCCTTATTTTGACTTGTTGAACATTCCGCGCGATATTCCGGTTCAGGAGTTGAAAGATTTGAATAATCCTTTCAATACACCAGCAGGTTATTTTGGTAATTATTATCCCAATCCATATTGGATGATTGCTAATCAGAAAACTACAAATGATGTAGATCGCTTTTTAGCCAACTTCACTGTTGATTATAAACCAACGAAGTGGTTGACCATGACCGGCCGTTTGGGAACCGACTTTTCTTCAGACTGGCGCTATCAGCGTTGGCGCCGGGTAGAATTCACCAACCGCGATCAGAACAAAGTGTATCCTGGACGTTATTGGGAAGATAATTACAAGGTAAATGATATCAATGCCGATATCATCATCAGAGCATCAAAAACATTTAAAGATAAATTTACGATTGGTGGTTTGTTGGGCACCAATATTTACCACAACAAACAATCGCATTCGCTGGCCCATACGTCGGGCTTGGCCATTGAAGATTATTACAATTTGCAGAACTCATTAGATCGTCCGGACGTATATAATGAGTCTTTTACCCGCCGTTTAGTAGGTTTATATGGTGAGATTGATTTTGCATACAAGAGCATTTTCTTCTTAACGGTTACCGGAAGAAACGATTGGTCGTCTACGCTACCGAAGAATAAAAACTCTTATTTCTATCCGAGTGTGAGCGGTTCGTTTGTGATTACAGAACTGGCGAAAATCAATCCAATGATTATTAGTTATTGGAAAATCAGGGCCAGCTACGCCGTGATTGGTAAGGATGCGGCACCGTATAGTTTGCGCAATGTGTTTTCCAGAGCATCTATCAGCGATGGTTACTTCGAATCAGAAGTGCATGCGCCTTTCTATAATTACGTTGATGTGGATGGCGATGGCATTCCTGATGCCGTGAATAATGTAACCGGTTACGCAATGAGTAATGTGTTGCGCAATCCGAATCTAAAACCAGAAATTTCCAATACCTGGGAAGTAGGTACAGAAATAAATTTCCTGAAAGACCATCTGTCGGTTGACTTTACTTATTATTGGAAGCGTTCTGTGAATGAAATTGTAGAAATTCCGGCTGCTCCCTCCAGCGGTTATACGAATCGTATTGTGAATGCGGGTATCTTCTCTAATAAAGGGGTGGAATTAGCAGCGCGCATTATTCCGGTGAACACCAAGGGTGGATTCAAATGGGAATTGTACGGAACCTTTACCAAGAACTGGAGTCGCGTAGATAAAGTATCTGATGCGGCCAGTCAGATTAACTTAGGCGGACTTTCTTCAATGGCCATTGTGGCCCAAACCGGGCAGCCTTATGGTGCATTCTATTCGGTTACTTCACTGCGTGATCCGAATGGAAATCCGGTAGTAGATAGCGCAACTGGCAAGCCGCTCATTTCTTCTACGCCGCAAATTGTAGGTAATTTCCAACCTAATTATCTGGCCAGCTTCGGAACAACATTAAGCTGGAAAGGATTGCGTTTTAATATCCTGTTTGATGTACGGCAAGGCGGAAAATTTTATTCTTCCACCCGCGACTTACAACAATTTGTAGGAACCGATCCGCTTACCTTGTACAACAACCGGGAAGATTTTGTAGTGCCTAATAGTGTTTATAAGGGTTCAGATGGTCAGTATCACACCAACACAACCAAGGTGCACTATCAGGACTACTGGACGAACTACATGCGTCAGGATTATTCTTACAACCTGGTTGATGCCAGCTTCATCAAGCTGCGTGAAGTATCGCTGTCTTATGCCCTTCCTTCCCGCATCTTCAAGAATAATAAGGTGATGTCGGGTTTGGAATTAAGTGTTTTTGGAAACAATCTGGTGATGTGGGTTTCGAAACAAAACACCTACAGCGATCCGGAGGTTAATGCCAGCGGCGCCAGCAACGAGCAAGGATTCGAAGTGTACAACCTGCCTTCGTTGCGCAGTATTGGTTTTGGTTTAAAAGCCGATTTCTAAACATCAAAAAAAGAGCAGATGAAAAAGCAAAATATCGTTCGCATATCCATCGCCCTGATGGCATTGATGCTGGGATTGGCATCATGTAAGAAAGATTTTCTGGACGTTAATGATAATCCTAATTCTCCCTCAACAGTAGATGTAAAGTATGTGCTGCCTTCAGCGCAATCTACGCTGGCCTATACCATGGGCAATCAGTTGGCAGTTTATGGCGGTTTTTGGGGTCAGTATTGGACTCAAGGGCCTAATGCCAACCAATATGCGCAGTTAGATCAGTACGTGATGACCACCGCGGAAAATGATCGGCCCTGGGAAGGTTTGTATTCAGGCACATTGGTGAATCTGGATTTGATTTATCAGAAGTCGAAGGCGGATTCTACCCTGCGTAATTACGGCGCTATTGCTCGTATACTGGAAGCCTATACATTTCAGGTTTTGGTGGACGGGTGGGGAATGGTGCCATTTCGTGAAGCGTTAAAAGGAGAAACTAACGTTAACCCAAAATTCGATAAGGAAGAATTAATTTACGACAGTATTGCGGCATGGGCAGCGGAAGGCGCTAATATGCTTGACGACACCAAAAAATCGCCTGTTGCCGATGATTTGATTTATGGTGGTGATCTTTTCCTTTGGTACAAGTTTGCCAATACCTTGCAGTTGAAAATATTCCTTCGCCAATCTGAAATCCGGCCATCGGTTGCTGCGGCAGGAATTGCTGCTTTAGATCCAACATTTTTAGAAGCCGGTGACAATGCCGCTGTGAAGTATACCAACAGTAAGTACCAGCAAAATCCGTTGTGGACAAATGCGAATGTGGGCTTGCAAACAACGTCTAATATTTTTGGTAGCTCGTCAATTATTGATTATATGACGAATACCGGCGATGATCGTATTGAAGATTTCTTTGAATCTAATTCAGCAGGAAACTATGTTGGTTTGGTTCAGGGATATGGTAAGTTGTTGGGAGGAAATCAAAGTGACGGTAGTTTCTGCAAGCCGGGCACACAAGTACTTGGACCAACTTCTCCGGTAATTTTAATGACAGCATCTGAAAGTCAGTTCCTGCAAGCTGAAGCCATTGCCCGTGGCTGGTTGAGCGGCGATGATAAACAGTCGTACGAAGACGCCATTACCACGTCATGGGGCAGTTGGACGGCTGCTGCGGCGTCTACCAATCTTTCTGCCTTCCTTTCCGGAGATTCGGTAAACTACACCAACGCAACTACCTTGAATGCCAAGCTGCGCCTCATTCTCACGCAGAAATGGGTGTCTATGGCGGGCAACCAGGGTTTTGAAGGATGGACGGAATTCCGTCGTACCGGATATCCGGATTTCTTAAAACCTTCAGTAACCAGCGTATTGGCACCCGGGGTGTTCCCAGGCCGTTTAGTTTATCCTAGCGAAGAAGTGACTGGTAATACCAGTTTCCCCGGAGTAAAACAGGTGGAAGAAAAAATTTGGTGGGACGCGAATTGATAATCCAAAAAAGGCAAACAATGAAAACATTATATAGCTTAACATTTATCGCACTGCTACTAAGCATAGCATCTTGTAAGAAGATAGAAAATCAGTATCCCTCAAAAACGGTAAAAGTTTCTGCGCCAACAATCACCTTGAAGGGTGACCCTGTGGTGATTTTACATACCGGCGATAGTTATACCGATGCTGGTGCAACTTTCTATGATTCTCTCTACCTGGATCAAGGAGATCTTACTACATCTACTACTATTAATACGGCTGAAGAGGGGTTTTATATTGTTTCATTTTCGGCTAAAAACAAGTACGGATTTGAATCAACTGCTTCCCGATTGGTGGCGGTAACCAATATTGCCGATACGTTTGATATCTCTGGAGATTATGCGCGCACCTCTAATGGTGCATTGGCTACCGTATCACGTATTGGTCGCGGTGTTTTTCATACCGATAACGCCTGCGGTTGTTCTTATGTAGATGAGGCTTACTTCATGATAAAAAGTGATTCTACCATCGATATGCCGGCGCAATACATTCCTCAAAGCGGCGGCGAAGCTGATTTTGATGGCGAAACTATTGAGTACACGCCCACTGTTGCCTATTCCTACACCATCTTGGGTTCAGCCTATGGCACTGCGGTTAGAACTTTCGTAAAACAGTAGTTACTTTTTAGCGCGCAGCGAAGCCAGAAATCCAAACTTATCTTCAAACTGCGCAGCAATGCGTTGATACATCTGAAGGGCCTCGGAAACGAGGCCCTTTTTTTCATTACAACGCGCCAAAAAATAAGCGCTGGCCGACGAAGGCTGCCGCGCCTGTAATAACTTCCACTGCCTTTCGGCTTCTTTCATTTTGTTACAGCAGAATAACTGCCAGGCGTATCGCAACTGATTGCTGATATTGCCTTCTTTTACAAATGCCGCCTTGGCCGCTTTCCATGCAGTATCACTACAGGCATTCGCCTGCCGATGGAAATAGGATGGGTAATAGGCCTCTAACTGCCGGTAAACCCCGCGTGCGCCCATGGTATCACCGCGCTCTTCCAAAAGTTGCCCATAGGTTTCCAAAACATACGCGAAGCTATCGCCACGTGGCCGCGAAGCGTTAATCACAGCGGGCAACAAACTCATCAGCGAATCGCGCCAAACCGCCATACCATACAGCGTGCACAAGCCTGAGCGAATATCCGTACGCGAAGCATCCAGCTGCAGACATCGCTGCCAAATAGCATCCACCTGATGCGCAAGGCCAGCCGGCACCACTTGCGGAGGATGCGCCAGTCCGGCTAATTCCGTAGTCATTGGATTTTCATCGGCCAGGGTGATGGGATAGATGGGCGTGATTTTAGAAAGGCCGTAATTCAGCAACACATTGCCTTTCATCATCAGGGCATTGACATCGTTGGGATTTACCTGCAAGGCGGAATCTACCAGCTCCTTCGCCCGGCCATAATTTTCTGTGGCAATGGCGGCGCTTACGTTGGGTACAAACTCGCCCTGAGCCTGAGCGCTAATTGTGGATAAAATAACAACAAGCCCCAATACATAAGTGCGGGTGGTATGACTAAACCAGGCTACAATACGGTGCATTATTTGGTACGGTCGTGCTGCATCAACTGCTGCTGGCGCGCCTTGTTGATGTCGTTCATTTTGGAGGTGAAAAATACAAAGCCAATAAGAACAAGACAAAATACCACGAGGGTGACGTTCATGGACGTATCAGATTTCATAGCGTGTGAGGAATTTTATTGAAAACGAATTTTAGTGGTCGTTTGTTGCACGGCAAGTATTATTCCACCAATAAAAATTGTTAATGAAAGTACTTGCGGCAATGTGGAGAACCTACCACGTAACGGTAATTTTACCGGTTGATTGCCTGCTCTCCAAAAACTGATGCGCTTTTGACAATTCGGTGACAGGAAAAACCCCGCCTACCAACGGGTGAAAAACGCCCTGATCGCAAAGCGCTACTACTTGTTGCAGGCAACGTTGTAACACCGCCGGTTTATTTACCGCAATGCGCAACATATTCACACCAATAATGGCTTTAGAACTCATCATGAGTTGCGCAGGATGGTAGAAGCCAAACCCCAGGCCGGCGCTGATTTTCCCGAAAATATTTTTGTCGCTCAGGTTCGCCGCTCCATAACAAAGAATGCGTCCGCCGCTGTTCAATATCTTAAAACCTTTCTTCACATAACTGCCGCCTACTGCATCAAAAATCACATCAACGCCTCGCTTGCCGGCTATACGACGTACTTCTTCCGCAAAATCCTGTGTTACGTAATTAATGCCGTGATGCGCCCCGCTTTTCTTCAGCATATCCAGCTTTTTGTCAGAACCAGCTGTAACAAAAACTTCACAGCCGCGATGCAGCGCATATTGCAGCAAGGCAGTACCTACGCCGCCTGCGGCAGAATGAATCAAAACTTTGTCGCCCGGCCACAACTGCGTAGCTTCTGCAGCCAGATAATAGGCGGTGCAATACTGTGTAGTTAGCGCCGTAGCCACGCCCACAGGCATCGCATCGCTGATACGCGCTAATGCTCTGGCATCAGCAATGGCGTAACGCGCGTAGCCGCCAAATTTAGTGAGGGCCGTAACGCGGTCGCCTACTTTTACCTGTTGTACCTCGCTGCCTGCGGCAACTACGCGCCCGGCTACATCATAACCCAGCACACAAGGCATAGGCGGCGCATCCGGATATTGCCCCGTGCGTGCCATGATATCAGCGAAATTCAACCCAAACCCTTCCACTTCAATCAATACTTCTCCGGCACCGGGTGCCGCGATGGGAACTTCTTTCAATTCAAAAGCTGTATCTGCTTTTCCGGTGCGCACCAAAACCGCTGCCTGTGTTGTTTTCATGCCTTAAACGTAGTGAATTCATTCGGGCTTTTTTGAGTGATAACGCCAAACGCACCGCGTAAAATCGTATTTTCGCCCGATGGCCATTCACCGAAGTATGATAAAAAGTGCAACCAGCGAAACGGAAACACCGCTGATGAAGCAGTACAATACGTTTAAAGCAAAGTACCCGGATGCGGTGCTGTTGTTCCGCGTGGGTGATTTTTATGAAACCTTCGGAGAAGATGCCAAGGCGGCTGCCAGCATTTTGGGTATTGTGCTCACCAAGCGCGCCAATGGTAAAGCAAATGAAGTAGAACTGGCCGGCTTCCCGCATCACTCGCTGGATACCTACCTGCCTAAATTGGTTCGCGCTGGAAGAAAAGTGGCCATCTGCGATCAGCTGGAAGACCCGAAAATGGCAAAGGGTATTGTGAAGCGGGGTGTAACCGAGATGGTGACGCCGGGTGTTATTACGGGCGATAATATTCTTCACACCAAGACGAATAATTTTTTGGGTTCAGTGTATTCAGTGAATGAGGTTTTTGGCGTGGCCTTCGTGGATATTTCTACGGGTGAATTTTTGATCGCACAGGGTACCAGCACCTATATCGAAAAATTATTGCAGAGCTTCCAGCCTTCTGAATTGGTTTTTCCTAAATCAAAACAGAAAGATTATCTGGAACGATTTGGCAGCGCGGTTCCTGCGAATCGAATGGAAGATTGGGTGTATGCCGCAGAGCATGCGCAGGAAACCCTGATGCGGCTGTTTGAAACCAATTCATTAAAAGGTTTTGGGGTGGAAGAGGAAACGGTGGCCATTGTTGCCGCCGGTGCCGCCATTCAATATCTGAAAGACACCGAACATCATCAGTTATCCCATATCACGCGGCTGAATAAAATTGCCGAACGCCAGTATGTATGGCTCGATCGTTTTACGATTCGTAATTTGGAATTAATCAACACGCCTCATGCCGGCGGCAGCGCATTGATTGATGTTCTGGATGAAACAGTTTCGCCTATGGGCGCGCGCCTGCTGAAACGATGGTTGTTGATGCCGTTGGTAGAATTGGCACAAATTCACGAACGCCAGCGGGCGGTAGAATTCTTTACTAAAAATCATTTGTTGCTGGAAGAATTGCAACGATTGATTCGGCAGATGGGTGATCTGGAGCGATTGATTTCAAAAGTATCGCTGCAGAAAATCAATCCGCGCGAAATGGTGCAGTTGAAACGCGGCCTGATTTTGTTGCCCGAAATCCTTCAACAGCTTAATGCCAGTGGGCATGATGAATTAAAGAAGCTGGCCGCAAAAATTCAGTTGCTGCCGTTAGTGACCGATAAAATTGAACAGACCTTGTTGCCCGAAGCCGGTCCGGTGGTAGCCAAAGGAAACTTCATCCGCGAAGGCGTGCATGCCGAATTAGATGAGCTGCGTTTGATACAACATTCCGGAAAAGAATATATCGCCGGTATTCAGCAAAAGGAAATTCAGCGCACGGGTATTAGCTCGCTGAAGGTTGGTTTCAATAATGTATTTGGTTATTATTTGGAAGTAACGCACACCCATCGCGACAAAGTGCCTGTTGATTGGATTCGAAAGCAGACGCTGAGCAACGCCGAGCGTTTCATCACACCTGAGTTGAAAGAATATGAAGCCAAGGTGTTGGGGGCGGAAGAGAAAATTCTGGCGCTGGAAGAAATGTTGTTTCGCGAGTTAGTGTTGTTCGTGAAAGATTTTACGCGGCAGATTCAGCAGAATGCACAAACGGTTGCGGCTATTGATTGCCTGCTGTCGTTTGCTTCAACCGCAGTACGCCAGCAATATTGTATGCCTGAGGTAAACGACACGCTGAATATTGATATCAGGCAAGGCCGTCATCCAGTAATTGAGCGCCAATTAGGTGCCGGTAATCAGTATATACCGAATGATGTTTTTTTAGATGATACCACACAACAAATTTTGATGATTACCGGGCCGAATATGTCGGGTAAATCGGCCATTCTTCGGCAAACCGCACTGATTTGTTTGATGGCACAGATGGGCAGTTTTGTTCCCGCTACATCTGCTAGTATAGGTTTAGTAGATCGCGTGTTCACGCGCGTAGGGGCCAGCGATAACCTGAGTGCAGGCGAAAGTACGTTCATGGTAGAAATGAACGAAACCGCCAGCATCATGAATAATCTCACCCCGCGCAGCTTGATCTTGCTGGATGAAATTGGTCGCGGTACAGCAACTTACGACGGCATTTCCATCGCGTGGTCGTTGGCTGAATTTCTGCATCATTATCCGGTGGCGCATCCGCGCACCCTGTTCGCCACCCACTACCATGAATTGAATGAACTGGAAGCAAAGTACGAACGAATTAAAAACTATCACATCACCACAAGAGAAGTGGGCAACAAGGTGATTTTCCTCCGACAACTGGTGCCTGGTGGCAGCGAACACAGTTTTGGTATTCACGTGGCGCGTATGGCCGGCATGCCCCGATTGATTGTAGACCGGGCTACCGAAGTGCTGCACGAATTGGAAAGTCGCCGGGTGAGCAGCGATGCGCAACAAGCGGTAAAGCAACTTTCCACCAAAAATTTTCAACTGAATATTTTTGATGTGGCTGATCCGCAATTGCAACAAGTAGCTTCAGAGTTGGAAAAACTGGAAGTAGATGCACTTACGCCCATTGAAGCGCTGATGAAGCTGCATGAATGGAAGAAGCGACTGAAGGGTTGATTTTTTCGCAAGTTTTGCAACACGCCCATCTGATTTTCGTGGGAAGAACGTCCGGTGGAAAATCGGTTATTAATACGGATGTGATATGATTCCTTTTAGTCCCATCTTTAAAAATTTTGATTTTGTTACCCGGGCGTATCAACTCATGTTCGTCAAGCAGATGGAGTGGACGGTGATGCCAATTATCAAACCGTCATATGAGTTGCTTCAAGCGGCTATCGAAAAGAATGTGATAGCTTCAGGTTTTCAGAAAGTTACTGCTGATTTTCGCGATGAAATAGTTTCGAAAGCTGATTTCTGGAATCGTAGAAACCTAAATCTTAACCGATCAATAGTACTTTTGGAAATTAATCAGACGTTGAAGGTAGATGAGTTGATCAATCATCTTCAAACCATCAAATTGAAATTGGGGAAAGTAACCGGCTATGTGCCTTTTTTTAATGAGGTAGGTATGCAGGTTGTTGTTTACGCCAGCAATATGGTTGCTGGTGCCATTCAATTGAAACCGGTAGATACAATAAACAATCAGCGGGCGCTGATTCAGCGCGTGTTTATTATTGATGAACGCAATGGGCAATATCGCTGCGCACAAACGGTCATGCAGACAATTACAGGCAAAATTCAACAGGGCATTCACCAAACCATTGTTGATGAGATGTGCCATTAAAGGCGAAGAAACGGAGTTTAATCCAAGCAGGTTTCAGGTGGAAGAAAGCAAAAGTGATGGTCGGAATTACCTATCTGGCTACAGTAAAATTCAAATTAGTCGTTGGCGAGGTGGCGTTCGTAGCAACTCCGGATTCCATCTTGGTGTTGTTTGTGGTAAGGGTTGCCTGACCAACATAACTGCCGCTTACAGATGCCAGCGTGAAAAACAAATGAACAACCGTAGAATTTGGAGTTAAGTTCCAACTTCCGTTCAACGCGAAAGATGTTCCGTTGGTAAAGCTACCAACCAGCGTGCCGTCGGCATTGAAAGTGAGCACAAAAGGTTTATTACTCAAACTTAAACCGGGAACATTTGCAGTGCCATTCCAGGTAGTGCCGCTCAGGTCAACTGCAGTTGGGGTTACCGTTTCTGTTTTCTTGCAGGAACTAATAATGAGCATCAGGGCGCAAGTGAAATACATGAACTTTTTCATGGTAAATTTTTTAGTGTATTCGAATTTAAACTAATAAAGATGTAAAACGAATTATTTCGCCCTGCCACCATTGTAAATAACCACCTACATGATTACCGCTCCAGCCACGCCTTCCTAACGGCTAATTGTTCTGGTGTAGCATTGGGGTCTAAATTCAATACATTGTACTTTTTCACTTCTGCCTTAAAAGCCGCCGCAGAAAGCTTCACCTTCTTCGCCTTGCCTTTGTCGTTCATCCGGTTCACCAACATCGTAACCATATCGCCTTCTTTCACTGTAGCTAACCATTGCGCCCGCCATTCCTGAAAAGCCATCGGATTAATCTTCTTGCCATTAATCTTCAAAACCTCATCTCCTTTTTGTACGCCTAACTTCTTTCCAAACTCATTCATATTGCTGATATCGGAAATAATGAAACGCTGCGTAGCCGGATTATAACCCAAACCAAACTGCCCCAAAGAAAAATCGCGGCGCATAGCAACCCGCTCATATTTCACACCTGCATATCCCAACACCCGCTCAAAAGGAAGGCGCTCGGGTCCCATCACATACCGCACAAAAAAATCTTTCAACTCAGGATAAGTAAGCGACACAATCTTGGCAAACAACTCGTCGTCGTGAAACGCATTCTTCTTTCCGTATTCTTTTGACAAAGCCATAATCAATTGCACTAATCCTGATTTACCATTCGAATGATGCAACAACTCTAAATCCAAACACATCGATATTAAAGCGCCCTTCGCATATACATTTTGATATTCTTTCTCAAAAGAATCCAATACGTGCTTACTCATGTGTGTAAACGGCAATGTATCGTTATAAGAAAACTGCGCTTCATCCATCTTCTGCTTAATGCCTTTCAAAAATTCATCCTGAGTAACGAAGCCGTATTTAACCTGAACCGAATGCGCATGATACTCGGTACTGCCTTCATACAACCACAAATGCTCACTCATCTGCGGATGATCAAAGTCAAAATTCTCTATCTCATAACTATGAATATTCAATGGCGTAATGATGTGAAAGAACTCATGCGCCGCCACATCACGCAACATGGGCGCCAGCGACTGATCTGTTCCATCCATCAAATAATACATCGAACAATACGAATGCTCTAAAGCACCTACGCCGCCGCCCATGCCAGGATGCGTGGTTAAATAAATCAGGAAAGAATAACGATCAACCGGTAACTGACCACCCAGATATTTTCCCGCTGCCTGTAGCAAAGTGTCTAATGCCGCAGCAATGCCCCGTGCCGTAGCTTTTCCTGTTGGTGTATATAAGCCGATGAGCACATCCGTATTGCCCACGCGCACATGAGCGGTGTCGGTAGCGGCAAACATTACCGGATTATCAATTAAATCATTGTAGCTCTCGGCCAAAAACCGGTCGCGCTGCGCACTGGCATCCATATCGCGCAACGAAGTACTGCCGAAAAAACGCGCGCTGTGATCAACCGTAATCTCATACGGCTGGCGCGTATGATTTCTAAAATAACCCAGCATCGTATGCCAGTTCAGCACCACGGCCGTATCTTTCTGAAAATCGGTTCCTGCCGGTTCAAAAACCGGATTTTGCGGAAATCCATCATAAGTATCATCGGCCTTGTAAATTAAACGACCCAACGAATAGGCTTTTGAAATTTTCCAACTATTGGTATCGATGCGCTGTACTGGCAGCGGCGCGCCATGCTTGTCAAACGCCTGCACCTCGTGAATAAATCGGCCAAAATCATACACCGCGTAAGTGCCGGGAACCATTTTTGGCAAGCTGAAAATAACCTCATCTTCTGTAAGCGTAGGCGGCTCCAGCGTCACCTGCAACTGATCGCCGGTAATTTGGTCAAGATTAAATGAATAGTGATAGATCGGATCGGCCTGAACACCCAGGGCGTAAATCAGGCAAAACGCCCAAAACAGATTTTTCATAGCGCGCGAAAGTAGCCATTTTACGGAAGCACAATTGTAAAATTGCCTCGAAGCGCGCGAAACTAAACTGCGCTAAACACCAGAAAAACAGTGCATTACAAATTGCTGTAGTAGGTGGTTCATATACTGCGCCGCCGGCTTATTGCGCCGTTTCTTTCCTTCTTTGCCTGATAATTATATTTTTGCCGACCTTTTTTAAGAATAAATCATACTTCTCATGGCAAATCTTATTTACGTTCTCCCTGTTTTTGGGTTAATCGCTTTGGCCTATATGGCGGTATTGTCGGGCTGGGTAACCAAGCAAGACGCCGGCGACAGCAAAATGACGGGCATCGCCAATAACATTGCCGAAGGCGCAATGGCCTTCCTGAAAGCAGAATACCGCATCCTGGCTATTTATGTAGTGCTGGCAGGTATCGGCCTGGGCATCCTGTCGCAGGTAGAAAAGGTGGCCGTGCACTCGCACATCTTAATCGTAGCTTCCTTCGTAACCGGCTGTTTCTTCTCAGCACTGGCCGGATTCATCGGTATGCGCATCGCTACTAAAGCGAATGTGCGCACCACACAAGCCGCTAAAACCTCATTAGCCAAAGCCCTGAAAGTGTCTTTCGGCGGTGGCATGGTGATGGGCCTGGGTGTAGCCGGATTAGCCGTACTGGGTTTGAGCGTACTGTTCGCCATTTTCTACAATAAATTCATGGGGGGCAATTTCAACGGTAATACCGACGAAATGACTCGCGTACTGGAAGTGCTTACCGGATTTTCATTCGGTGCAGAATCTATTGCCCTGTTTGCCCGTGTAGGCGGTGGTATCTATACCAAGGCGGCCGACGTAGGCGCCGACCTAGTAGGTAAAGTAGAAGCCGGTATTCCGGAAGATGATCCGCGCAACCCGGCTACCATTGCCGATAACGTGGGCGATAACGTAGGTGACGTGGCCGGCATGGGCGCCGATTTGTTCGGTTCGTATGTGGCAACGGTTCTGGCTTCTATGGTGTTGGGTAACTACCTGATTAAAGACAATCCGGGACTCACTGATAATTTCGGCGGTATTGGCGCTATTCTGTTGCCTATTACTATTGCCGGCGTTGGTATCGTAGCCAGTATCCTCGGCAGCTTCCTGGTAAGCGTAAAAGATAATGGCGAAGCGTCTACTGACAAAGTACAAAGCGCGCTGAACATGGGTAACTGGAGCTCGATTCTGGTTGCACTGGTAGCAGCCTTCGTATTAATCAAAATGATGTTACCCGAAACTATTCACATGAGTGATCTGGGTCGCGATGTTACGTCCATGGAAGTATTCTTCTCGGTTTGCATCGGTATGGCTGTAGGTGCTATTATTTCGTTCATCACCGAATTTTATACTGGCTTAGGCAAGGCTCCTGTTCTGGCTATCGTTCAAAAATCAGCTACCGGTGCGGCTACTAATATCATTGCCGGTCTGGGTACAGGGATGTTATCTACAGCCTTCCCGGTAATTTTGTTTGCCGGCGCCATCTGGGGCTCTTTCCACTTCGCCGGATTTTACGGCGTAGGTATTGCGGCTGCGGCCATGATGGCTACTACCGCTATGCAATTGGCTATCGACGCATTCGGACCAATTGCCGATAACGCCGGTGGTATTGCCGAAATGAGCGAGCTGCCAAAAGAAGTGCGCGAAAAGACCGATGTATTGGATTCTGTAGGAAACACTACCGCCGCTATCGGAAAAGGATTTGCCATTGCCTCTGCGGCGCTCACCGCATTAGCGTTGTTTGCGGCTTATGTACACATTACCGGTATCGGACAAATCAACATCTTCAATGCAAAAGTATTGGCGGCTCTGTTTATCGGCGGTATGATTCCGGTTGTATTCTCGGCCTTAGCCATGAATAGCGTAGGTAAAGCCGCTATGGATATGGTGAATGAAGTACGCCGTCAGTTCCGCGAAATTCCGGGAATTCTGGAAGGCACCGGAACACCGGAATACGGCAAGTGCGTAGAAATCTCCACGCAGGCCGCCCTGCGCGAAATGATTGCTCCGGGTGTTATCACCATCATCACGCCAATTGTAGTTGGTCTGGTAATGGGCGCTGAAGCCTTGGGCGCGTACATGGCGGGTGTAACCGTTAGTGGGGTGTTGTGGGCTATTTTCCAGAACAATGCCGGTGGCGCCTGGGATAACGCGAAAAAATCATTTGAAAAAGGCGTAGAGATTGAAGTGAATGGCAAGAAAGAAATCTTCTACAAAAAGTCAGAGCCACACAAGGCAGCGGTGGTAGGTGATACCGTTGGTGATCCATTCAAAGATACCTCAGGACCGTCTATGAACATCCTCATCAAATTATCATCGCTGGTTGGTTTAACTATTGCGCCGCTAATTGCCGTGAACACCGAAACTACCGCCAGCTTGCCAACACCGGCTAAAACCATTACGGCAGAGAAAGCAACGGTAAAACAAACCGCGCAGGCAACAGCTTCCTACGCAGAGCACGTTCGCTAGTTGGTAGCGTTTTTTAATGCCGAAAAGTATTTAAATGGAAGTCGAAAGGCTTCCATTTTTTTTGGGCGTTCCCCCGGGCGCCTCTGGGGTGCCAATTGGGTTGTTGGAGCCTTGCGCGCAGCGGCACCCGGGGTCGCGTGCTCTCGGGCTACGCCCGCTAAGGCGGGCTTCGGTGCTCTCCGCCCGTGGCGGATTCGCACGGCCTTCGCTTCGCTGCGGCCCCCTGTTGCCCGCTAACGCAATGGGGAACATGCAAAAAAGTTGGAAGTGCTGCGTTTTGGCCGTGTAGTGAGCAATGGATAGTATCATTTGATACTATCAGGAGGAGCATAAGCTTTCTAAGTTAACCTCCTCCCATAAAATCAGATGCCTGACTGTATTGCATCCTTTTCATTGCTAACCTATGAACAACAACGGTTGTTGTGCAACAGCCACCCGTGTTAGTTGCTTGGGCTTTTATATAGCCTTCGCTTTGTCAATAGTCTTTTTTACTTTGTCTAGGTCTGAAATTAGTTTTATGATTTCGGGGTCAATCCAAGTCAATAAGTTGGTTATAGATTGATGAACATCTAATGTTTCTGTAAAGTCTATGTTGTTACCGTTAAAACATATTGGTTCATTATGGTTAATTCGGTTTCTGAAACGTCTAACTTTATCCAACTCGTCATTTACTTCTTTTCGTCCGTGCCCCGCGGGTAATGAACGGAATATTTGTATTGGTTTACCTTTTAACAAACGATAATGGTGAACTTCAAATAAGTCAGTCCAAAAGCCCAAAGTTTGCTCTGCAATAACTTTTCCACTAGTTATTGGCGTTTTTGTCTTTTGAAGTCGCTTTTCTGCTTTATTGATTTCTCTTTTGAGAAAATCATTAGTCTTTTGAAGTCCTGTTCGTTTGTATGTAAATCTTAATGAAGGGTCAGACATAAAACCTGTTTTCTGATTTATTATCCAGTCAGGGTCTGTGAAATAAGCCGTCAAAATATCATTAAGCCTATTCCGCAAAATGACTTCAAAAATTCCAAGTAATGGATGGAACGCCTGTGAGGTTTTGAGATTAGCTTTATATAACTTGACTGCCCTACTTGTTGAATTGCTTGTAGCAAGTAAGTAACGATTTACTCGGGCTGTTGAAAAATATTGTCTAAAGTCTCGAAATTTCATTTTCTATTTTGTCGACTCAACAAATATACTTAACTTTAAGCCGTGATGCTTGGTCAAGCCTCTTGTCTTCAAGATAACGTAACCAAGTTAAAGAATGAGACCTATCAGAAATGATAGGTCTTTTTTGTTCCGGCCACTTTCGTCATATGCAAATGACTGTTACTAGTCTGGCAGACTAAAGCTAAGAGCCGCTTATAGTTCATCGTAAAACTAACTACAACTTGAGCGCGCGATGGGGGTCACCAACCGATTCTACTTTTTCCCACGACTTTAATTCTATCATTGTTGGATGCATTTGCCTTTGGGCGGAACCATAAAGTCCGGGGTTGTTTCTCAAGCCTTTGCGAGATGATGTCTTGGGTGTCTGTTATTGCGCTTGCTTAATGAATTTAATCGTCGTTGTCTGGCCGCTAGGTGAAAGCAGTTGCAAAAAATAGGTTCCGTCTGGAAAAGCACTAATGTCAATTGTCGATAGGGCAGTGTCATCAATTTTATCCATTCGCTTTTGTAATTGTCCAAAGATGCTGTAAATGCAAATGCGCTCAATCTCTTCATGTCGTGAACGCTTTATATTGAGGAAATTTCGGGCGGGGTTAGGAGCAACGTAGTTGGCGTTGTTTTCAAGATCTTGCAAACCGGTGGTGATATAACTACAATCTGTTCGAGGGTCTGTTTGGTAAGTGGCAAAATTGTTGTCATCGTAACAGCGAAGTGAATATCCTTCCCCGTCAATATAACAGGTGTAAACTGGAATAAAATGACAGTTTAAAGCGCCAAGTTTTTCAACGATTCTGGTTAACCCACCGTATATATTATTGCCCGTAATGACTCTGGTTACATAATATCGTAAGGTGTCATTGTTTATTACCACAATACCAGTAGAATCAACAACTTGTTTTACCAATGTGTCGCAGCCAAAGTGTATTACATTAGGGTTGTAAAGCGCTAAGGTGTCACCTATCTGGGCATTAAAAAAATAAATGGGCCGAAATTGCTGCTTGTAAAAAGCGTAAACGGTGTCACCCTGCGAAAAAGTAAATATTGGGCTAACCGCTAACGTATCAATACCTGTTGGTGGTGCTCCTGGAAATATGGAATTAGGAATAACCAAAGACCCGCTTAGCTTCTTACACGGCTGAGATGAAATGACAGTATCTTTTTCATAAATCAATTTTTCATAACCTGAAACAGACATGCTGTAAAAGTTGTACGTCCACGCCGCTCCTGGCGGGCACCAGTTTTGTGCATCAGCCAATCCTGCGCAAATCATAATGGCTGTCAGTAGAAATGTTTTCATGATATGGGTTTATGACACCAAACTAAAATTGTCCGTAAATCACTTCGGGTGCGATAAGCTTGCTTTATATCATAGGTCCTAAATTTACCACAAAAAATTAGCTGTTTAAAACACCTGTAAAAGCACGCTTCAGGCACTTGTTGAAACATGCATCACATAAAGATATCAATCAATCACAAATTATAGTGTCAACCCCGGAAGACCAGTTGAGGCTCAAAACTCCTTGGATGCGGAACAGATGCCTTTGCGCACCTCCACGTAGAATACCAACTTAAGATGAACTTCGGATGCGGTTAACAACTGCATTAACTATTTCAATGAGTTTACTTGTTCCATAGGCGGACACCAACGCCTGCGGGCGGAGATGCGAATTGCCCGGGAGCACTAAAACCAGCGCGAGATGGAGCTTGTTTGTTGTTAATAATGCATGAGCGTTTAAACTCGATAGGTGTAGCTGCTCTAATAAAACACCGCATGCTACTGGATGCGGTAGATGGTTTTGTTTTTATCTCCGGATTTTTTGATTAGCTTTTCTTTTACGGCTCCTTGTAAATCTCGACTAGCTGTTGCGGCCGAAATGGTTTTAAAGTAGGCCATGTAGTCTTTTCTGGTAAAGGTCTTGACGCCACTTTCTATAAATAGACGAATCCGTTCCGGACTTGAGATGGGGCCGGATCGTTCTTTTAGTAATTCTTCCAAGGCATCGCGTAATAGGGTAAGCATAAATTCAATAAAGAAGGTGGATGCGCCCTGTTTGTCGCTCATCGAAAGCGCCTGATAATACTTTTTTTGTTGTTTACTGATGAGCGTTTCAAAGGGCAAAAATTCAAATACGGGATATTCTTGCATTAACAATAACGTTTGCCAAAGTCGCCCCATTCTTCCATTGCCGTCAGAAAACGGATGAATGAATTCCAGTTCATAATGAAAAACACAACTCCGAATCAAAATGGGTTCTTTACCGGTTTTAACATACTGAAACAATTCTTTCATAAGGAACGGAACATTACTGGCCGGAGGGGCTATGTGTGCGATCTGTGTCCCCTTTACAATGCCCACCGCTGAGCTTCTGTAGTTGCCGGCATTTTTTGTTAAGCCTTGCATGAATATTTTATGTGCAGACAAAAAAGATTTTTCGCTCCACGGATTCAGGCGAGGCAGTTGCTGGTATACGTCGATGGCATTAGCTACTTCCAGGATGTCTTTCTTTGGGCCCAGTACTTTTTTGTTTTCAAGCACCGCGGTAATCTGGTCAATGGATAAGGTGTTGCCTTCAATGGCCAATGAAGCCTGAATGGTTCTAATGCGATTTCGTTTGCGCAGCGTTGGTGATGGTTTAGTGAGAAAGGAGGCCTTAACCTGACCAAGTTGTTGCGACACCTCGCTCAGCAAATGCAGTATATCAGGTGTTATCTGAAAAGGGGGTTTCATTTAATAGTATCATTTGATACTATCAAAGGTAACATTATCTTTCTGGAAGACACTGGTTAAAGCGGGCTTTCAGCATTTCTGGTGATTATAAGTATGAATAAGGTTCAGGGAAGTAACCGGCTACAAATGACAGTTTCAAGGATGGAAGACTTACACTTAAAAGCGAGCATCTTCTCCTGTATCTTAAAAGTAAACATAACTTGAGCGGGGGATGCGGTAACAAACCGCATCTACTTTTTTCCCACGAGTTTACTTCCGCCGTTGGCGGATTCCTCCGCCATGGCGGAGGAACCGTAAAACTCGGGAGTGCTTAAGACCCGCGCGAGCAATGTCATTAAGTTAAGGTAATCATAGCTACGGCAATATTCTACGGTTTGTAAACTGTTTAGGCGTTGTTCGGTTTCGGTATTTATCTGGATCTCGGTTAAAGGTTCTTCCTGGCCTTACAGCATTTGTATTTCTGATAAAGAATTGTTTTAAGTCTTCCAGCGATTTTTCTACATCATCTTCATTGGCAAAGATGTCCAATAATTTTTTTCGGATAAAACCCAGTGAGACTGAACTATCTACTTTGTAGGCATACTGTCGGTGTTTTTGTTTTTCATCTACTTCTTGTTGCGCATCCCACAACAAAGTAGTTTGCATATTAGCGAGATATAGGGCACAGTAAAATTCCTGTTGAATAAATTGATGGGAAGTGCCGCTAAAACGCTCCACCGCAACCAGATTTTTAAACCGATCGTAGAACGTTTCAATACGCCAGCGTTTGCAATATAGTCCCTTAAAATCGCTGTATGGATACTGTTGCTCATCCAGTAAGGAAGTCATCAGCAACTCTACCTTACCTCCTCCCAATGCAATATGAATCAATCGAACACGAAGGCGAGCCTGCTTATCGTACGGCTTATCAGACAAGGCATGGCTATGGCTCGGTTCTAATTCCACGAACGCCTCTCTTTTACCAGATGCCATGAACCATCGGGTTTGGTTGCTGTACGATTCTTTACACCGAAAAATAAAATGAACGCCTTTTTGATGTAAGGTGAAAGCCGAATCAAAACTTGGATAAGCGCGATCCATCAACACTACATCACCAGGTTGGCAAGTGTCAAAATGTTGTTTGGCTAATACTTGTTCGCTTTTCGAAAATGGCTGGAGAAACCCTTCCAACGCCAATTCATTCAACACATCGTAGAGCATCGATACCCGCGCCACAATTAAATCACCATTCGCTCGTGTATTGGTATAAACGCCATAGGTTTCAATCAAGTCTGGGGTAAATGGGAGATTTACCGTAGAACCATCAATAGCTAAGAGTCGATGGCCTTTATAGGTTTTACAAGCGGCACCCACTTCTTTGTAAAATGTATCCACTACAATATTACTTATGGCGGCAAAGAGCTCTGGCTTAACCTTCTGCCGAGCTTGAATAAAGGCGCTTGGCGTAAAGCGCTTCAACAAGTGGCCAAATGCATCCATAAAAGATTCAATCTCCAAGGCGAGATTCATACGCAATGTTTTAAGCATGCATAAAGCTACCAATTCAAAAGGCAATTTGCGATGACGAATAAAGTCTGAAGGTTTAATACGATAAAGTTCTTTGGTTATTGGAGCAAGGGTAAAAGTTTTGATATTTAACACCACTGCTTTGCCTAGTTTTAACATCGGTTTTTACAAAGTGGCAAATCTCCCACTAAAGAATCCTTAATCGAAGGTGATAAGTTGTGGGCATCAAGCTGTTAGCTGCTTAACTTAATGACATTGAGCTCGCGGGAGTGCCTAAGACCCGCACGAGATGGGTTCTTGGTGTCATTTTTCTATGTCAATATCGTATTTGTCTAAAAGTCCCGATACGCCTAAAATAGAAAATCTTGCTTTCTTAATTCGGTTAATTTCTGGGTCAATAGAATAATTGTAAGAAGTCCGAAAGTCGACTTTTTCAAGTGTCGTATGGTCAAAAACGGCTTGAGTCAAATTACAGTTGTCAAACACGGAACTTGTCAAGTCAGCTTCTGCAAAGTCAGTTTCTTGTAACTGCGAATTTTTGAAAACTGTCTTTTTGATTTTTGTCTTATAAAATGAAGAATGGTTGAGTTGGCAGCTGTCAAACGAAAAAGAAAGTCCAAACTCGTTGCAAGTGTCAAAGCGAAGTCCCAACATTTTGCAGTCTTTGAATTTTACGTCCCGAAATGCTGTTTTGTTGAGTTTTGTCAAACTGAAATTACAACCGTTAAACGTGCAGTATATAAACTTAAATTCTGAAAGGTCGCTGTCCGCAAAGTCGCAACTGTTGAAAATGCAGTTTTCGTATTCACCTTTTGTCAGCGTATCGTTTCGGTCAAAAGTTTTGTCTTGTATGTATGTTTCTGTCATTTGAAACGGTGTCTTATTACACTTGCCACTAACGTTTGGAACCGTAAAACCCGAGGGAGTGCCTAAGACCCGCGCGAGATGGGGGGGGGGGCTTACTGTCCATCCGAAGATGTCGTGTCGAGTTTTGCAGTCATTATCTTACAACTATTTGTCCCGTTAAATAAATTTTTTGCCATGTCGCAAAAGTCAAAGTAAGGTAATCCATTTCAAGTTCACCTTTGAGATTTGTTCGTGTCGCATAGTCAATTTTGTAAAGTTGATTGCTTGTGGCCAAATGATTTTTCCATCTGTCAACCACATACGCAGCAACATCTCTTAAAGCTCTTGTCGTTGCTTTTGCATTTACAATCATCATACAGTCAAGGTTGCCTGTCATAACAAACTCTAAGTCGTCTGCAATTATTTTGTTGTCCTCGTCAGGAAGCAAGCCATCAAAGTCAATGCGATAACCTAATAAGTCGTCAGGGTCGGAATACGGTAAAATACTTTTGTCAAGATTTTTCACAAAGGTCGCACCGTCCCAATAATTGAAGTCCTGTCGGAGCACTTTGGTAATTTTTCCTCTACCAACAGTCTTTGAACCTTCTCTAACTTCAAACTCTTTACCTACAAAAAATTTTCCGCAATGAAAGTCGGGGCTTAATGTCTGCAAGAGAACTTTAACCGTGTCGCCTGGTTCACACCACTCTTTATCTAAAAACTGTTGCGGTGCATCCCAATCATGACCATCATAATAAAACTGTCCACGATACGCTGTCGCCACTGCTGTTTTTCGTCCGCCTTCCTTTTCAGTCAAGTAGTAGATGTCAGCCTCAAGTTCGGGTTTGGGAAGTATTGGATTTGAACGGTCATTCATTGCTTGTTTGTTTGTGTTTGCACGGTCGTCAAAAGCTTACCGCTAACGTCAGACTGTGAATCTACCTCAAAAAAATAGTTTTCCATAATACGGCTTAAGGCATGATTTCTGCTGATTGTCGGCATGAATTACGTACAGGGAAGTAATCGGCTGCAAATGACCGTTTCCAGTCTGGAAGATCAGATAGAGGCTGATAATCCGGTGCGGTTTATTGATGCCTTTGTAGAGAAATTGGATTTATCACAATTGGGGTATCAGGAGGTGGTTTTGAAAGAGGAAGGCCGTCCGCCTTTTCATCCCAAATTATTCCTTAAGATTTATTTGTACGGTTACCTTAACGGTATTCGCAGTAGTCGCAAGCTTGACCGCGAATGCTTTCGTAATCTGGAGCTGCAATGGCTCACCGGATACCTCTTTCCTAACTATCACTCTATTGCTGATTTTCGAAAACTCAATAGCCGCGCCTTGCGCAACACGTTTAAGTTGTTCGTTCTGTTTCTAAAGGAAGCCGATCTCGTTTCTGGTAAGCATGTAACCGTGGATGGCACCAAGGTGCGTGCCCATAACAGCAAGAAAAACAACTACAACCCTAAAAAGATTGAACGGCATTTACTGTATATCGAAGAAAAGACCAATGAATACCTGGCTGCCTTAGATGAAAACGACAAAGGTGAAGTTTTCCGTGAATGACATCCACGCCAAACTCAAACGACTGGCAGAAAATAAAATCCGTTACGAGGCGCTGGCCGAACAATTAGAACAAAGCGGTGAACCCCAAATCAGCACCACCGATGCCGATGCGCGAGCCTTGCTGGTACAGGGGCAGGTAGTTGAGGTGTGCTATAATATGCAGGCCGCTGTTGATGAAAAACACAAACTGATTGTGGTTACCCACACCATCAATCGCAACGACCGCAATGCCCTTTACGATATCGCACTGGAGGCTAAAATCAACCTATCTGAAGAAGATCTGTTGGTGACCAGTGATAAGGGCTAAATGCCCGGCAATTGCAACATCACCACCATCTGGCGCATCTGAAGAAGATTGCAGCAGTGTAAGGATGCAGGTATCACCACCATCTGCGCGCAGCAGGAGTTAGTGAACAGCAACGACCATGGCACAACCCCAGCGTACCTCATTACCCAGTTTAAATACAACAAACGCACCGATACCTACCGGTGTCCCCAAGGAAGTATTTTACGCACTCAAGGCACCTGGCACGTTAAACGGCTAAATTATACGCCTTACCGGTTTAAAAAGTATCGAACACCCGATTGTAAAGATTGCCCAGCCAAACACCTCTGTACCGGCCGTGAGGGCGGCAGAGAGATAGAAAGAAGCGAGTTTGCCGGGGTGGTTGAAGAAAACGCCAAACGTTACCAAAAGAACTACGCCACCTACCGAAAACGGCAAGAACTAAATGAACACGTCTTTGGTTCCATTAAACGAAAGTGGGGCTATTACTACACCAACCTAAAGGGAAGAGAGAAAGTAAATGGCGAACACAGTTTAATTTGGTGTATAACATCAAACGCACCATCAACATCCTCGGGTTTGATGATGAATTAGACAATGAAAAAATTAAAAAACTCAGCGAATTATAAAAGGATAGCTGTTTTGTCTTCAAAACAGGGCGATTTGAAGCCCATTACAGAGTAATTTATTTTTTGAGTTAAATTAGCAGCCTAAAATTTAACGCGGCTGTAATCGGCTATATTTTGATTTAGCAGGAAATTAGGAGTGAATTTAAGTCGAAAGCAGAATTAAACAGGGTTATTTCACATCCTGACGGTTTGCAGATTTGCGATGGGCGGGATTTTTACCACCAATGTTTATGCGGAGCAAAAAACTTTGTGCTACCACTAAACTGTCTGCGGAGCACGAAACCCCGCCTATTGCAAATGTGCTGTTAGCGGTTCGTTCTTTTCTCTTCGTCATTGTTCGTCTTTCTATATTTAAGTGTCAAAAATACAAGTATGAGGCAAAAAAACACCCCAAAAATTTGTGCAAAAACTGTAACCCAGTCCTTGATTAAATAACCGTGTAAAGTGAATAGTCCGTATGATAAAGCACCAAGAGAGTTAAGCCAAAGTGAAATATTGTTCGCCCGCTTTTCTTTTAATATTAACCTAATTTGGTCGGGATAGCCAATGAACTTTGTTGTTAAAGATACAACTATTGTCAAGGTTGAAATTATTGTCAGCATAAATGTTGCGTTGTTTTTATTTCAAAATTGAAATGTTGATATAAACTCTCCGTTTCAGTTTTGATTTCGGTTATAGCAGAATTAAAGTTGTCTCTGTCCAAGCGTAATAAGAACACTTTGCCAATTGGTTTAAAAACCGAACTGTCCCAATCTGAAATTTCTGCAAATTCGTAACCAAGTCGGAGCAATAAGTTTAGTCGTGGTGCATTTTCGTATGCAATACCTGACAATGATTTTATTGATGTTGTGTCAATAATAGATTGAAGAATATAAAGTCGTAGCAAACTGTTTAGTCCCGTATTTCTATACTCTTTCTTTGTCGCCCCTTTACTTAAATAGAGTGTGTCAAAAGTTAGAAAATTATCAGGCAATAAGCAATTTACTTTTGAGTTTAGTAAATAAATGTTTGCCAAAATTTCAGCTTGCATTGTGGAAATTATTTCGCTGTCTCTTGTCGCAACCCAAACGTTACCATACTGAGATGAGAAGTCTTTAGTTCCTAATAACTCAAATTCTTTTGCCGTCTTAAATTGTGAAATTCGGAAGTCTGTCAACTGTTCGCTGTCGTCAAGATTTGCCTGTCTAATTATAATTGTTGGTTTAGTCATTTGTCCCTGCTGTTTGTTGATGTGATGGTCGTCCATTAGAATGACCGCTAACTCTAAAATAGACGCAACTCCGCGCCTATGGCTAATGTATCTATTTTTTAAAACAATATTGAAAATCAATCTGCTGAAAATTGTAGTGGCTGGATAGATGCAATGCGTATATCCAATTCGTAAAATGTGTTAAGCTTTTAAATAGTGGTTGGGCAATTCAATTATTTAGAACAGCGCATAACTGCGGAGGAAGCAAAATGAAAGGCCTAAACAAAAAACACTTACGATATTGGATCATGTAGCGCCATTTGGGGTTAATGGTGTTGGAAATATCGTAAGTGTTTGGGCCATGCCGTACTTGCGCCATTTTCCCACCGCGGCAGTGGGCGAAGCGGTAGCCCGCAGCCGCCATTAAGGCGGCGAGGACTACAAGCGGAGCACACGGCGCCGCATGCGGCGAGGCACGAAGCCGGGCGGCGGCCGCCATAATTAATCATAGTAAATTTCAAATTGCAAATCAGCAATTGCTGCTGGTGCCGGAGGTATTACAGCATAAAATGATTACGATGATTTCAGCGGCGTAAACTTCGGATGGGCTATGCGTTCATCCCATTGCTTTCAAAATATAAACCTACATCAGAATGGTGGCATATTCGCCCAAATCCCATTTTAATTTTTCCGCATTCAATCGGGTCTTGGTAATATTAATATACCGAATGTGCTTGCACGCCGGCATCGCGGCCAGCAGTTTGTTAAAACTCACATCCAATACCTCTAAATTGGGCAGGGCGGTAAAATCGGTTTGCAGCGATTGAAAATTGTTATAACTCAAATCGAGATTTTCTAATTTCTCTAATTTGAAAAAATTGGCGGGCAACGCCACCAGTTGGTTCTTCGCCAATACTAACCGCTTCAATGCAGTCATTTGGTGAATATCGTTGGGCAACGTCTTGATGGAGCCATACCCTAAATCTAATTCGGTCAATTTCTTCATCTGTAATAACTCGGCCGGAAACACACTTACTTTATTGGCGCTAAAGTTGAGCGATTCGAGGTTTGGACACGCAGCCAGTTTCTTTAACTCTACATTGGGATTGAGAAACGGATTCATATCCAGTCTGATTTGCATCAAACTTTTCATGCTGCTGATGGCGGCGGGCAAGGTGGTTAGTTGATTGCTGCTCATCATCACAATTTTCAGCTTAGGTAGTTGCAACAGTTCAGCAGGAAAACTGGTGAGGGCGTTGTTGCTTAGATCAATTTTCTCGAGATTGGTGCATTGCGCAATGGCTTCGGGCAGTGCGGTTAACCCCTGACCTTTCACCTCCAGCACCACCACACTTTGCGGATGCGCCACAGCTTCGGCCAGGGAGGTGGTGATTTTGATTTTTTGCGCCTGGGCAGTTACCGTCAGCGCGACCAATATGATGGGAAGTATGCGTTTCATCGGGAATTAATTGTACCTCCAATTACGCAAAAAGACGGGATATGTTGCGGGGCCGTTGTTAATGCAACGTTTCCGGCTTCATCAGGCGCTGCAGCAGTTTTTCGAGTGCGCTGTAAACGGTTTGATAATCAGGAATTTCGTTGCCTTTGCATAGCCAGGCCACGGCCAGTTGCCGGTTGGCGGCCTGCAGCCATTGGTAGCAACCTCCTTTTTGGTGGCGCCAGGCTTCGCGCATCAGGCGCTTTACCCGATTGCGCTGGTGGGCGCGGGGAAATTTCTTTTTGGGAACGCTGAAAACGATTTGGGCGGGGAAGGCGGTGGGCAGGGGCGTAAAAAAATAAACGAGGGTAAAGCCCGTAGTATGAACGGCTTTACCCTCGCTGAATAGAGTATCCATAAGCGTGCGCTTGCACAGGCGCTCTTCTTTGCAGAAGCGCAACAACTGTGAACCGCCGGGCTTACTTAAGGCGTGTTTCGCTGGAAACGGAGAGCTTTGCCCGTCCGCGGCTTCTTCTGCGTGCCAGTACTTTTCTTCCATTTTTCGTCTTCATGCGCTCGCGGAAACCGTGTTTGTTCACGCGTTTTCTGCGGCTTGGTTGGAACGTCCGTTTCATTATTTGTTAGTTTGCTTTTTCAAAAAGGGACGCAAATTTAAACATTTTTTCCACAATATCTACCTAAATTGCAGCCATGAACCCGCCGCTGGCCAAAATACCTAAAAGTTCTTCTAATTGGTTGGTAATTAGCTTTGTGGCCATTGTAGCCATCGCTACGGTGTGGGTGCCGCTGAACCGTAATCACTACAACGGACTCTACAACAACCTGACCTGGGATGCGGAAGGGTACTATGCTTACCTGCCGGCTACCTTTGTTTGCGGGTACGAGCATTTTCCCAGAAACACCTTCGTAGACGGGCATCCGCACCTGCCTGATTATCCGGGTACGAACAAGGTGTACCTGAAATATACCTGTGGTGTGGCAATGCTGCAATGGCCATTCTGGTTGATGGCACACGGCATTTCAAACACTTTTCCTCAGTATTTCCCAACGGATGGATTTCACGGATTGTATCCGCTATCAATGGCTGTTGGGAATGGGGTGTATATGGCGCTGGCCTTTTGGTTGCTGTGGCTGGCTTTTCGCGGTCGGGTATCATCGGTGGCTTTTGTGCTGGCTGCGTTGGTGTTTTGGACGGGCACGAATTTGCTTTACTACAGCGCGGTGCGGCTGGGTTATTCGCATCCTTGTTCGTTTTTTTTGTTGGCCGTGCTGATTTGGCTCACACCTCAATGGCTGCGCGAAAGCCGCTGGTGGCAGTGGGGGTTGCTGGGTGTTACCCTGGGGATGATTACGCTCATCAGGCCGGTTAATGCCGTGGTGGCGCTATATCCATTGCTGTATCCCATGCCCAATACCACGTTCAAACAACGAGTTTTTGGATTTTTCCAAAATGAGCAGGCACTACTGGCTTTGGTGTTGTTTCTGATTCCTTTCATTCCGCAGCTTTTGTATTGGCATCACATTTCTGGCCATTACATCCTGTACAGCTATCGACAAGAAACATTTTCTAACTGGAATCACCCGATGTTAATTAGTGTCTTGTTCGGAACACGAACCGGCTTATTGGTTTACGCCCCGGTTACCGTCATTGCCCTGTGGGCGTGGTGGCGATTCCGCGATGCGGTGCCCAGTAGGGCGATGGCTGGTATTTTCATGCTGAGCTGGTACGGATGGGCCTCGTGGGTATGCTGGTGGTTCGGCACATCTTTTGGCTATCGACCTGCTTTTGAGTATTATGCCTTCCTGCTCCTGCCGCTGGCGCTCCAGATACAACAATGGTTGTTGCATCGCAGTTGGGCGGTGCGTAGCCTGGTGGCCTTGCCCTTGTTTCTGGCGCTGGTGAATATCAAAATGCTACGTATGTACACCGGTGCCTGGGAGTTGCCTTATTGCAGTTGGCAGGAAGTAGGTGATTTGTACTATACCGCCATCACCCATCTGTTTTCCTGATTCGGTTTTTGGGTTTGGTTATATTCGCCGCAATGGAACAACTCTCAATTGGCTCAACCATCCGCCATCCGAAGTTCGGACAGGGCGTTATTGTGGATATGGATGCCTCTTTTTACACCGCCTGGTTTAAAGAAGGGAATAGTACCCGCGGCATCGACCGCAATTTTGAACTTGAAGTGGTGCAGAAAAACGAGCATGGCGATATTGCCCTGAGTATGCAGGATATTGAAATGGCGCTGGAAAATATTCTGGACAGAAAAGCGGATTTGTCGGAGCGCGTAGAACTGGGTAGCCGCTGGCAAAAAGGTACGTTGGTGATGAAGCCGGGCGATGCAACGCTGCAGGCGAAAGAAGTGCCCATCGAAACCTTCTTCCATAAAATTGTGATGGTGCGCGACCGGCTGCGCGTGCTGGAGCAGCAAATCAATGCGCATAAAGTGCTTACAGATGAAGAAAAAGTGGATTTGCAGCAATACATTACGCGCATCTATGGCTCGCTGACCACCTTCAATGTGTTGTTTAAAAACACCGATCAGCAATTTAAGGGCAGCTCATCGGCTTCGTAAATGAGCGCGATTAAACGCATGGCCATTAACTGCCGTTTTGTGATAGAAAACAAAATGGAAGGACTGGGTTTTTTCAGTTACGAAATGGCTTGTGGTTTAGCCAAAGCGCATCCTGATGTAGCCTTTGATTTTTTGTTTGATCGCACCCCGCCGGATTGGTTTTCCTCCTACCCAAACGTTACTGTTCATGTGTTGTGGCCTCCTGCCCGTCATCCGTTGTTGTGGTGGTGGTGGTTTGAAATTGCTGTAGCGCGGTTCCTGCAAAAATCGAAGCCCGAGGTGTTCCTCTCGCCCGATGGGTATGTGTCGCTCCGTAGTGCTACGCCAACGGTTGCGGTGCAGCACGATATCGCTTTCGAGCATTTTCCGGAACATGTATCGCCAACGGCGCTGTATTACTACCGGTATTTTGTGCCGAAGTTTATGCATCATGCCGCGCGCATTGCCACCGTTTCTACTTTTTCTAAAAACGATATTGCCGAAACGTACGGCATTGAACAGGATAAAATTGATGTGGTTTACAATGCGCCTCAGGAGCAATTTGAGCCATTAACGGAAGAAGAAATTGCAGATACCCGCGCTACATTCAGCGCCGGAGCGCCTTATTTTTTTTATGTAGGATCGATTAATCCGCGGAAGAATTTGCCGGCTATGCTACGCGCTTTTGATCAATACAAAGCGACCACCGTAAGCGCGACCCGCTTCATTATAGCAGGTGCTATGGGCTGGCAAAACAGCGACCTGGAAGTAGTTTTGCGTAACATGCAGCACCGCAGCGATGTCATTTTCACCGGTCGCGCCGATGCGGCCACCTTGCGCTTGCTAATGGGCAGTGCGCTGGCCTTCTGCTATGTATCGTTGTTTGAAGGGTTTGGGGTGCCACCGCTGGAAGCCATGGCGGCTGGCGTGCCGGTGCTGGCATCTACTGCATCTTCTTTGCCAGAAGTATGCGGTGATGCGGCCTTGCTGGTAGCACCCGATGATATGGTTGCCATAGCGGCAGCGATGAAGCGCCTGGCCGAAGAGGAGGGGCTTCGTGCCGTGTTAATTGCCCGGGGCAGGGAACAATGTTGTAAGTTTTCATTAGCGAATACGGCAGCCGCACTGTGGCAGAGTTGCCTGCGCGCCGTACAACAGTAAATCGCGGCTGGCTGCTTTCGCCCCTATTATTATATTTGGGCGCAAAATTTTAGGTTCATGAAGTTTATTGTTTCTACCATATCGCTGCTGAAAAGCCTTCAAATGATTAGCGGGGTGATTAACGCCACCTCAGTGCTGCCTATTCTGGAAGACTTTCTGTTTGAAATTCAGGGCGGTAAGCTCACCATCTACGCTACCGATCTGGAAACTTCTATGAGCACAGAGGTTCGGGTAGAATCTAAAGACAATGGCAGAATTGCCATTCCAGCAAAAATATTGCTGGATACCTTGAAGACGTTGCCGGAGCAACCGCTGACGTTCAAGGTAGATAACAAAACTTTCGGCATCGAAATCACTTCTGAAACCGGTAAGTACAAAGTTGCCGGCGAGAATCCTGAAGATTTCCCAAAAATTCCACAGCCGGATGGCGTTACTGAAGTTAATGTAGGCGCCAATGTGCTGAGTCATGCCATTGCCAGCACGGTATTCGCTGTTTCTAATGATGATTTGCGTCCGGCTATGACGGGCGTACTGATGCAGGTAGATCAGGAAGGCACCACCTTCGTTTCTACGGATGCGCATAAATTAGTTCGTCTGCGCCGCGAAGATTTGAAGAGCGCGAAGCCAGCGCAATTCATTCTTCCTAAAAAAGCGTTGAACTTGTTGAAAAACAGCCTGCCTCAGTCGGAAGCGGCCACCAACGTTTCCTACAACAAATCAAATGCCTTCTTCAGCTTTGAAAATACGCGTCTGATTTGTCGTTTAATTGATGCTACGTACCCTGATTACAATGCGGTAATTCCTCAGAACAATCCAAACAAATTGACGGTAAACCGTCTCGAGTTCCAAAATGCGTTGCGTCGTATTTCTATTTACGCCAACAAAACCACGTATCAGATTATTCTGACTATTGCCGGAAGTGAATTGAAAATTTCTGCGCAGGATCTGGATTTCTCTAACGAAGCGAATGAGCGGTTAACTTGTTCTTACGAAGGTAATGACATGGAAATTGCCTTCAATGCGCGCTTCCTGATTGAAATGCTGGGGGTACTGGATTCCAACGAAATTGAAATCGAATTATCGGTGCCTACGCGCGCGGGTGTGTTGCGTCCGAGTGATGTGAAGGAGCACGAAGATTTGCTGATGCTGGTGATGCCGGTAATGATTAACAGCTAATCGCGTAAGGCTTGTTCCACGGCTTTTTTTGCCGTGCCCATATCGTATCCTCTTCCAATCAGAAAACGCAACAATTTCAATTTGCGTTCCCGGAGTTCACCCTTGATGCCCGGCCACTTTTTCGCGGCCACCGCATTGGCTTGTTCTTGAGTGGCTTCTGGTTCTAATTCATCTAAATACGGCTGAACGGCTGGTCCGCGAATACCTTTGGCGGCCAGCGCGGCTTTGATTTTTGCCGCGCCCCATTTTTTATAGGTTGATCTGCTGTAAACGAAGTGCTGAATAAAGCGCGCTTCATTCAGAAAGTTGTTACGACGCAAAGCTGCAATATATGCCGCATGTTCTAGCCTTGGAATTTTTAGGCGATAACATTTCTGAACAACATCATGCTCGCAGCGTTCGGCATACTCACAAAAGTGTTGCAGTTTTTCCAGCAGGATAGGGTCCATAGTGATTAAGAGTTCTTTAAAAAATCGTAGATCGCTTGCCAACTCAGGGTCTCCAGCGCTATAGATGGCGACAGCGCCGCAGCATCTTCTTTAATTTCACCCGCGCCCAGATTGCGCCCATCGTTTAACCAGAAACAACGGCAACCTAAATTTTTCGCCAACATCACATCGGTAATGCGGTCGCCAATTACAAACGAATCTGCCAGATTATATTCAGGTGAAAAGTAAGATTTCAGCATACCAGTGCCCGGCTTTCGGGTATCCTGATTTTCCCAGGGGTAGGTGCGGTCGATATGTTCTGCCGAAAAATGAATGCCATTTTCTGCCAGCGTTTTCATAATTAGCCGATGGGTGGTGAAGAAGGGTTCGTCGGGGAAATCAGGGGTGCCTAATCCATCCTGATTCGTCACCAAAACAAGTTCATAGGAAAGTTCTTCCGCAATTTTTCGCAACCATTCCATCATGCCCGGATAGAAGGCGATTTCTTCCGGATGTTCTATTTTAAAATTCGCTGTTTCCAGAATCAGCGTCCCATCGCGGTCGATGAACAGTACTTTCTTCATAATTTAAATTATTGGGAATTTGATGGTGTGGCCAGGAAGGAAGTGTACCATTGGTGCCAGTTCGATAAAAGTTGGCGGCCGTGCGGCGTAAGAATGCTTTCGGGGTGAAACTGCAAACCAATCAACGGCCACTCGCGATGCGCTACACCCATGATGGTGCCATCTTTTGCAATGGCAATGGTTTCCAGCGCATCGGGTAAATTCTTCAAGGCCAGCGAATGATAGCGCATGGCTTCAAATGGCGAAGGAATGTGATTAAAAACAGGATGTCCATTGTGTTGCACAGAAGAGGTTTTGCCATGCATCGGTCGCGTTGCGCGCACCAGGCGCGCGCCGAAAAACTGTCCTAAGGCCTGATGCCCCAGACAAATACCGAGAATGGGTTTTTCACGATGATATTTTTCAATGATGGGCAAGGTGAGTCCTGATTCCTGAGGCGTTTTGGGTCCTGGCGAAATCACGATAGCTTCAACATCCATCAAGGCGAGGTCGCTCAACTGCAGGGCATCGTTGCGCACTACTTCAACCGGCAGGTGTAACTGCAACAGGTAGTCGCGCAGCATGTACGTGAACGAATCGTAATTATCGATGAGCAACACCATGGTTAGGAGTTGTGAATCGGCTGGCTGATTAATTCGTCGAAATCATCGAACAGGTGTCGGATAGCGGGCACTGCGCGGCCGGTGTAATCAACTACTGTTGGTCCCAGGTCGGCGATATAGCCATACACATGCGAAGTGCGCTTTTGTTCCAGGGAAATCACGTCCCATTTATTTACGAACCAAATGAATACGCAAAGAATGTAGAGCGACACCAGCGCGTGCAGGCAACCGCCGATAATTTGATTAACCAGGTTGAGAGAGAACGATTTTAATACCGCTTCCAGGGCCCAGGCAATCAGGCGCACCAACAGCACCACCAGCGCAAATACTAAAACGAAGGCCGCGATAGCCATGGCTTTCGGCCCCAGGTGTAAGGAGCCGTTAAGGAATTTAACGGCTATGTAGGAGAACTTCAGCGCGGCCATGATGCCGATGAAGTAAGCGGCCAAGGAAAACAACGAATAGATGATGCCTTTCTGATAGCCCCACCAGAAACCTACCGCAATAAAAATTAAAAAGACGATGTCGAAAATCAAGCGAAGTGATTTAAGCAGGCAATAATTCTTTAACGATTTCCGACACGCGTTTATTGTCGGCTTTGCCAGCCAATGCCTTAGACGCAGCGCCCATCACCTTACCCATTTCTTTTTGAGACGCAGCGCCTGTTGCGGCAATAATTTTGGTGATTTCTGCGCGGATGTCATCATCGCTCATCATTGCCGGCAAATACTTTTCAATCACCGCCACTTCTTCTTTTTCAGTGGTGGCTAAATCTGCACGGTTTTGTTGTTCAAAGATGGCGATGCTTTCTTTTCGCTGCTTAATCATTTTGGTCAGCAATTGAATTTCTCGCTCGCTGGTGATTTCGCCGGTGGCGCCTTTTTCTGTTTTAGCCAGCAGAATGGCTGCCTTAACGGCGCGGATGGCGCGCATAGCGGCCTGATCCTTGGCCATCATGGCCGCTTTCAAATCACTATTTATTTTCTCTTCTAACGACATGATTGCTATTTTCGGGCGAAGATAAAAAGGTGGACGGAAGTTCTACATCTGATACGGTGGTGATTTGCAAAAATTGCCAAAGTCCTGTTAACGGAAACTATTGTGCGCAATGCGGCCAGGCGGCAGATACGCACGATATTAATGCGCATTTTCTGTGGCATGATATCCAACATGGTTTGTTTCATTTCGACAGCGGCATCTTCTACACGCTGAAAGAATTGATGATTCGGCCCGGCAATGCCATCCGGGAATTTATTGAAGGCAAGCGCGTACGGCATTTCAAGCCGATTTCGTTCCTGGTCATTATTGCTGGATTGTATGGCTTTTTAGCCCATTGGCAGCATGTAGGCTCGCATGTAGAGTTGGCTGTTGGCGATGGCCAAAAAACGGTTTCTCAGGTAAAACAGGTGATGGAGTGGTTGATCAATCACTACGCCTTTCTGATGCTGTTGTTGTTGCCATTTTCAGCATTTGGTACCTACCGCGCCTTTTACGCCAGTGGTTATAACTACGCCAAACATTTGGTGATTAACGCCTACATGCAAGGCTGGCATATCGTCATCAAGATTCTTTTCATGCCGCTCACCCTATGGCTGATTCACGATCCTGAAAACTGGCTGCTGACCTTGCCGGAAATTATCAGTATTGGGTACGTCACCTTTACGCTGATGCAGCTTTTTCATACCATCCCGGCGCGGCAGCGCTTGCTGCGGGTGTTGTGGTCATACATCCTAACCGGATTATTGTATGTGCTTTTCTTTATTGTAGCCGTTGCCCTTGGTTTGCTTTGGGTACAGCAAGTGCATCCTGAAGTGCTTAACGGGTAATATGGAATCGCATCACGGCAGAAGTGTTGCTGCCACTGGCTTTCAGCAGATAGCTGCCATTGGTTAAATCTTCCACATTAAGATAAGCTGCAGCCGGTACGGCCTTAATCAATCTTCCTTCAATGGAATAGATTTCCAGCCAGTTGATGTTGGCAGCATCAAAAGACAGATGCAGCATGGTTTGCGCCGGATTAGGCGAAAGGCGCAACCAATTTTCATCGCTTACTGCCGCTACATCATTCGGCAGTAAGCTCATCAGGCGCAACCGCTTGACATCCAAAATTTCTAATCCGTTAGTGCCGCTGGCGTAGAATTGCAAAATAGGAATCAGGTACAACTGCCTTTTCTGCCATTGACTGTTCAAGACATCGGTAAACGATAAGCTCACCGTTTGTCCGGCCGTTACCGATGCCGGCACTGAGCCAGCCTTGCCCCAGGGGCCGCCGTAAATCTTTCTTAATACAAAACGATGCCAGGTAGAATCAATGGGGTTGGAATTGTCATTAGCCTGGAAATCGTAAATGCTGTCTTCTACCAACATGCAACTCAATCGTACTTCTTTGGCAAACGTTTGATTGTCGAGAAACTGCGCCTGCAAATTAAAACTCAAGTTTCCGGTGGTAGTATTCAATTGTACGTTCTGCGCCGAAAGCAGGGCGGGCACTTTGTGGTTGTACACTACATCGGTAATGATGAAATTAGAATCAAAAGGACAAAATTTCGGATACGGATAATACCAATCAGCATTTTGAAACGGCGCGAGGTCGATGCGGTTGTAGGTCATTTCAGGATGCGCCACAGAACCGGTTACGCTATCAATCTCTATGGCTTCCGGACAATTCATCTTCATCCAGTCGGCCTGTCCGATGTAGTTGTGCAATTTCACACATTCCGTATAATCTGAAAAATGATCAATCAGGTTTTCATAGAAAGGCGTTCCATCTAAGCCGCAGGGCCCGCAACTCACGTGATAGAAATATTCCGTGAGGCCTTTTCGCGGCGCCAGGTTTTCCAAAACTTTAAAGTAGTGGATGTTGGTGTCGAAATAAGCGTGCGAAGTCGCAATGCCATTCAAACTATCGATCCAAATTTTGAACGTATAGCTGCCGGCAGTCGTAAAGCGCACCGGCTGATTGAGGGCGATGCGGTATTTGGAAAGATGAAGGGCGTTCACGCAATTGGTGGCGCGGTTGTGATTCACCGAATCGTGTTGATGAATAACAGGTCCGCTATTGACTTGATAAGAATAAGCAACTGAATTCGTAAACACCGTGCCCGCATCGGTGAGATAAAAAGGCAGATAATAATCCTTGTTGGTGGTGAGATAGTACGGGTTTGGATCGTTGCGGTTCAACCAGGATACGGCGGGAGACTGAGCGCCTGCGAAAAACGACAGGAGGACAAAGATAGCTAGTATATATTGCTTCATGTAGTTGGTTGTTCACAAAATAGACGATAAAAAGTTAAGAATGGTTGAAAACCTGTGACGAAATCTTTTTGCCGCCACCTACTTTTGCACCATGCAAAAACCGGTACGCGCCGCCCTGATTTCTGTTTATCACAAAGACCATCTGGAACCCCTGATTCAATTGTTACACCGCTACGAAGTGACCTTGTATTCCACGGGTGGAACCCTGGATTTTATTCGGTCTTGTGGCGTTCCGGCAATTGCTATAGAAACCCTAACGGGATTCCCCGAAATATTGGGTGGACGCGTAAAAACCTTGCACCCCAGGGTGTTTGGCGGCATTCTGGCGCGCCGCAACGAAGCCGGTGACCGCGCACAATTGGCTGAACATCACATCCCGGAAATTGATTTGGTGGTGGTTGATTTATATCCTTTTGAAGCTACCGTAGCGCAGGGGAAATCGGAGGCGGAAATTATTGAGAAGATTGATATCGGCGGCATCTCCCTCATCCGCGCCGCTGCGAAGAATTTCAATGACACCCTTATCGTTTCTTCCCGCACCCAATATCCGGCCGTCTTGGAATTGCTGGAAAACAAGCAATGCCAAAGTGATTTGGCCGACCGCAAACGTTTTGCCGCGGAAGCCTTTTTAAATACTTCATACTACGACACGCAAATTTTCAACTACTTCAACCGAACTGAGCAACTGCCTGCATTTGCCGAAAATTTCCGCGAAGCAAAAACCCTTCGCTATGGGGAGAACCCGCACCAACAGGGTGTTTTCTACGGCAACCTGGATGACGTTTTCGAAATTTTGAATGGAAGAGAACTATCGTACAACAATTTGGTAGATGTTGAAGCGGCGCTGCAATTAGTAGCCGAATTTGATGCGCCAACTACCGCCATTTTAAAGCACACCAATAGCTGCGGCTTAGCTTCGCGCGATACGTTGTCCGCAGCCTATGCAGCCGCTTATGCCGGCGATCCCACTTCGGCATTTGGCGGCGTGCTGGCTGTCAATAGAATAGTGGATGAGCTACGGCAACACAAATGCACCAGCTATTTTTTGAGGTGTTGGCTGCCCCTGATTACGAACCCGAAGCACTGGCTTTATTGCAACAAAAGAAAAATCGCATTCTCTTACAACTTAAGCCTGGCGCGGTTTTCAGACCGGTGCGTCAGGCGAAGCGATTACTAAATGGAATATTGGAACAAGATGCGGATAGCGTATCCGAAAACCGCGAACAGTTTACAACCGTTACGCAAAGCGTTCCATCCGAACAGGAATTAACTGATCTGGAATTTGCCATTAAAGCAGTAAAACACTTAAAATCAAATGGAATTGCGCTGGTGAAACAGCAACAACTCATCGGTATGGGATGCGGACAAACGTCGCGGGTAGATGCGTTGCAAAGCGCCATTAAAAAAGCACGTGAATTTGGCTTCGATGTACGAGGTGCGGTGATGGCTTCAGAAGCTTTTTTCCATTCCCGGATTGTGTGCAGTTAGCACATCAGGCGGGTATTCGATACGCAAAGACCGCCATTGCCAGCCCGGCGGCAGCATCAAAGATCAGGATAGCATAGATGCCGCTAATGCGGCGGGCATCAGCATGGTGTTAACCGGTGTGCGCCACTTTAAACACTAGGCCGCTACCAGAACACCATATAAAGCGCCACCAGAATACCGAGAGCCAGTGCGCTTCCCGCCAAAAACCATTCGATACGCGAAAGAGCCGCGCCTCTACTTCCAGCGCATGCGGTTGTACGCCATTTCTGGTTTCCACCCGATACGCGAAAGAGCCGCGCCTGATGATACCCATTCCCAATAAACAAAACACAAACACCATACCCATGCGGTCAAGGAATGGAATTTCGTAAACGCCGGCATCGTTGAGCTTAGAAAAACCAATGCTGGCTAAGCCGCTCAGATCCATCCATCCCGGTAAAAACTTCAATACAATAGAAAAAAGAAAGCCGCCCAACGTGGCAAACAGCGCCGCATTGCTGGTGGTCTTCCGCCAAAACAATCCGAGGAAGAACATGGCGAAAATACCCGGACTCACAAACCCGGTATATTCCTGAATAAAATCTAGTCCGCCTTTATCAATACCCAAAAAAGGCGCAATCATCACCGCAATCACCATAGCCACCACCACCGTTATCTTGCCAACGCGCACCTGCTGTTGTTCCGAAGCCTGGGTGCGCATCAACTTCTTATAAATATCCAGCGTGAAAATCGTAGCAATGCTATTCGTTTTGCCCGCCAGGGAAGCCACAATAGCCGCTGTGAGTGCCGCAAAGCTGAGCCCTTTCAATCCGGCGGGCAGCAAACTTAACAACACCGGATACGCACGGTCAGCCGCCAGCGTGCCTGAACTGTTCAGCATCTCGTGTTGAAAATGCCCTTGCTGATAGAGCGCAAACGCGGCAATACCGGGCAACACCACAATCAACGGCATCATTAATTTCAAAAATGCGGCGAAGAGAATACCGCTGCGCGCCGTTTGTAAATCGGCGCCCAGCGCCCGCTGCGTGATGTACTGATTGCAGCCCCAATAACTAAAATTGGCCACCCACATGCCGCCCAACAAAACCGTTAGTCCGGGCATTTTTAAAAAGGCGGGATGGTCGGGCCGAAGAATCAGGTGGAAGTGATCAGCAGTATGTTGGGTTAATAGTTTAAATCCTTCAAACGCACTGCTGGCGCCATGTTCAGCCGCTACCAACTGCAGCGCCAGATACGTGGTCACCAGTCCGCCCAGTACCAGAAAAAACACCTGCACTACATCCGTATAGCCAATCACGCGCATGCCGCCCAGTGTAATCACTACAGCAAAAGCCGCTAACAAATACATGCAAATGTTCAGCGGCAGGCCTGAAAACTACTTACCGCTAACGCTCCCAGAAACAGAATGCTGGTGAGGTTCACCACTACATACAACAGCAGCCAAAAAATAGCCATAATCAGCGCGACGGAATCATTGTAGCGCGTGGCCAGAAACTGCGGCATGGTGAAGATGCGGTTCTTCAAATACACCGGCATAAAAAACACGGCTACAATAATGAGTGTGGCCGCCGCCATCCACTCGTAGCTGGCTACCGCCAGGCTATGGTGAACCCCGCGCCGCTCATGCCAATAAATTGTTCTGCCGAAATATTAGAAGCAATCAGCGATGCGCCAATGGCTACCCACCACGTAAGCGAGCCTTCCGCTAAAAAGTAATCACCGGCATTTTCAGCGGCGCGTTTTTTTCGGTACACATACCAGCCATAAAGCGCAACTACAGCAAAATAGGCGGCGAAAACGGCATAATCTAGTGTTTGCAAGCAGCAGAATTTTAGAAACAGAAAAGTAAGAATTATTCGTATCCTGTTTTATCGTATTTTGGAAGAGTGAAACAAGTGTTTGCAATTGGCGATACGCAGCAGTTCAGGCGCGTGGTGAGAACAGAAGATCTGGCGGCATTTGAAACCGGAGCAGTACATGCCGTTTATAGCACCTTTGCCATTACCCGCGATGCCGAATGGGCGGCCGTTTGTTTGTGTTGGAAATGAAAGAAGCCGATGAAGAAGGCATCGGCACCTTTGTGGAAGTGAAACACAACAGTCCGGCCTTTCTGGGCGAAACCGTTGTTTTCACGGCTACGCTCACGCGCGTAGAAAAAAATGAAGTGGTTTGTTCGTTTACGGCTACCTGCGGTTCGCGGGTAATTGCCACCGGTGCTACCGGACAAAAAATTCTAAAAAAAGAAAGGCTGCAACAATTGCTGCAGGCCGGTATAAGCGTACCTATACAAACCTGTAATGGCAACTTTTCGCCATTACAGATTTTCGTGGAGTCCATAAGTAAATAGGCGCAAGGGCATATTACAACGACAACTCAAACGCATTGCGGCTGTGGTAGAGTTTCCAAAAGTGTTCAGCGATGTTTTTGGGATGATAGATTTCAGCTTCGGGAGATACGTAGCCTTTCACGGTAACGGTGCCAACAAAATTCCTTTCTCGGCCAGCGCCTGATGCAGGCTATTGGCTAAGTTTCTGACGCCCGCCTTGCCTACTGAAAGAGAGGCAAATTCAGGCATGGGATATAAGGCAAACCCGCCACCGGTTACGCAATAGTGCGCCATGAACCTCGGCCAGGATATTTTTGCGCCTCCAGAGCCACGGTTAATAACCCGGCCACATTTACTTTAAAATCTTCCGTCAGCGTGGCCGCAGTTTCCTGCAGCACAGGCACCATGCGAACTGCTGCCGCATTGTAGTGCACTACGTCAATGCGCTGCCATTGTAACAGCACATCGGCCACTACCCGGGCAATAGCAGCGGGGTCGGTCAGGTCAGCGGCATAGGCCGTGGCGGTAATCTGTTGCTGCTGTAGTTCGTCAACCAGGGGTTGCAGATTTTCTAAACGACGGCTTACCAAGGCTACCGCAAAGCCTTGTTTTCCGAATTGTTGCGCCACGGCCTGGCCAATGCCTGGCTCCGGCGCCAAAAATGAGAATGGTTTTTTTCATGTACTGTAATTCAGTTGGCGAAGCTAGACGGAATAGGTTACTTTTGGTAACCAGACTGCGTAACCTCAAAAAAATGTGGTTACCGAAATGTAACTCATGAAAGCACGCCGATCATTTGAAAACCCGCTCGACTGTCCAGTGGTTCGCACCATGAATATCATAGGTGGAAGATGGAAGCCCATTATCTTGTATTGTTTGATGGGAGGGCGTTTGCGCTTTGGGAAATTGGCGGCCTACATCCCGTCCATTTCAAGAAAAGTGTTGACAGAGCAATTGAAAGAATTAGAAGCTGCCGGATTAATCAGGCGCGATGAATATGATGAAGTGCCGCCGCGCGTAGAATATGCCCTCACGCCACTGGGAAAAAGTTTAATACCGGTTATCAATGCCATGTGTCATTGGGGTGCATGAAGGACGAAAGGTACGGCAGCCGGTGTAAGATGAAACGCCCACAGACTTCCATTCTCCGCTACTTCTGTTAGGTTTGTAATATGCCGGGTCACAATTATTATTTCGCTTCCGATTTGCATTTGGGCACGCCCGATGCCGCCAGCAGTCTGGCGCGAAAAGCACTTTGTTGATTGGCTGAACCGCATTCAGCCCGATGCGCGCGAGTTGTTCCTGGTGGGTGATATTTTTGATTTCTGGCATGAATACCGCACCGCAGTGCCGCGCGGCTATACCCGCCTGCTGGGCAAACTGGCTGAGCTGAGCGATTCGGGTGTGGTGCTGCACATTTTCACCGGCAATCACGATTTATGGATGGATGACTACCTGCAAACCGAATTGCAGGCGCACATCTATCGCGCGCCAATTATGCGCGAGCTGAACGGCAAGCGTTTTTTTATCGGACATGGCGATGGGCCTTGGTTTTTGATTATGGCTACAAACGCATCAAGAAAATTTTTACCAATCCCGTTTGTCAGTGGTTGTTTCGCTGGCTCCACCCCGATGTGGGCATTCGGCTGGCTAATTACTTTTCAAAGAAAAGTCGCTACGGCAACGGCGGCTATGCGTTAGAGCAATTTCAGGGAGAAGAGAACGAATGGCTGGTGCAATATGCCAAACGCAAATTACAGCAACAGCCGGTAGATTATTTTGTATTTGGTCACCGGCATTTGCCTTTGGATATCGCCATCAGCCACAACTGCCGGTATATCAATTTGGGCGATTGGCTCGATTACTGCAGTTATGCGGTATTTGACGGAAGTACGATGGAACTGAAATACGATAAACCATGAGAGCGGCGGTGTTGATGGCGTGGCTGCTGTTGACGGCCAGTGCAGTGGTGCCCTATGAAGCCATAGTGCATATAAAGGCGCATGCCAATTTTACGGTAGCCGATGGCTTTGGTAATTTTTATGTGGTAGAGAATAACAGCATTCGGAAGTTCGACAAAACCGGTGCTTTGTTTTCGCAGCCTTATCAGGAATTCAGAAAGGGGAAAATTGGTGCACTGGATGTTTCTAATGCCATGAAGCTGACGGTGTATTATCCCGATTTTCAAACGGCCGTAACGCTGGATCGTTTTCTGTCGCCGCTTAGCACCTACGATTTTACTGCATTGGGCTATCAGAATATTACCGCCGTGGGTACCGCAACCGATGGTCGTTTGTGGTTTTGGGATAATGTAGAAAACAAGTTGAAGAAAATCGATGAAAGCGGACAGGTTTTGATTTCCGGGCAGCAGCTGATGCAAGTAGCCGGCAAGGTATTGGTGCCTAATTTTTTGCTGGAAAAAAATGGCAATGTGTATGTGAATGATACGGCGCAGGGCATTGCGGTTTTTGATGTGTTTGGAACGTATAGCAAAACCATTCCCATTACCGGATTAAAGCGTTTTCAGGTGTTTCAGAACGCCATCGTATATTTTGAAGACGGTAAATTAAAAAGCTATCAGCCGCAAACGTTTGAGGCCAAAGAAATTTCATTGCCCGATACGGTTCAGGTGGTGCATGCGGCTATTGAAAAAGGAGCGCATCGGCCTGGTAACGGCAGATGAATTTGTGTTGTATCGCTATTGATTGGAGAAAACCACTTTTCGACTTATCGATATTCGACTATTCGATGTTCGACGATTTGGGACGATTTAGACGGTTGGGACGATGGGGACGATTGGGACTCGCTGAATAATGTGGGGAGGTGTCCAACTTGTCTGACATGACAAACAGCTTTCCATCCAGAAACATTTATTCCCGAATTATCTCAGATCAAAAATCGCAAGTGAGTCCATCTAATAGTAGTTATCTCTCCTTCGGGTTTGGCTTCGGCTACTGTGGCGAACGCATGCGCTGGCCGCAATAACCGGTGTAAATTGGAAGCCTTTAGACCTTTAGAGAAATCGACCTTTCGACTATTCGACAAATCGATATTCGACATTTCAACAAATCGAACATCGAACAGTCGAAAATCGAATAGTCGAAAATCGAACATCGAACATCGTATCGGGAAGTCTAATTAGGGCGGCTGCAAGTCCGCCATTTTCTTGTCTGCTAAAGGTTAAGTAAGTCATCGGCGGCCTTGCACCGCGTGCTTTCAGGGTACGCCCGCTGTGGCGGGCTCCCGTGCTCCACTTCGTTCCGCACCCGCGCCTGTGGCGCGGCCTTGCCGCCCGCTGCCGCAACGCCGGGCAACAACCTACTAGTTGACTAATATGACAAAGATTTGGGACGGGACGATTTGGACGATGGGGAGCGCAGACTTGGATCTGAACTTACCTGAATTTTGAAAGGCATAGCGACAAAATGGGTAAATTGGATATGAGTCGATTAAGGCATCCGTTAATATAAAAATACGCTAAGGCGAGAGGGATACAAAGCTTCTGCAAAAAATTGAAGAATCTCAAAGCGGCTAAATACTTAACATTTATAGCGCTTGCAAATATTTGCATCGCGATAAACAGATTCGATACGATTAATGGTTGACGGCTAATTCTAAGAAAATGAATACCAGGTGGGATTATCACGATTTGGACGTAAAGAAAGGCTGCAAGCCGGATTGGGACTTAATATTCCAAAAATGTTTCAAATGTAGCTTAATCCTTTAATGCGATTGTAAAAGAAAATGAATACCAGGTGAATGCTGGTCGTAGCGTTCGTAGACTCATTTCTGAAACTTACCTGAGTTTTGCTTTCGCTACGACCAACGTAGATAGGCGATTAAGAGATTAGCGTAACGATGCGCCGCGTCTCGCGGCAAGGGGGACGTTTGAACGATTCGATTTTCGACGATTTGGGACGGCTGGGATGGGGTGGGCGATAGGGGTTGGGACGATTTGGACGATGGGGACTTAAAGACGATTGGGACTTGTTGAATGTAGCATCTTTAGCAAGGGTTACTTTTTCATTCTTTGGACGTAGCGAATGGGAAATGGAGTAAGTTTGGAAATGAGTCTAAACGCTACGCCCGGCATGCGACTAATCGCTAATCGACTAATCGACTTTTCGATATTCGATATTCGACATTTCGACAAATCGAACAGTCGAATAGTTGAGAAGTCGAACATCGAATAGTCGAACATCGAACAATCAATCATCGAACCACCAAATTCCCGCTTTTCCGATCTTCCAACCGTTTGGTAAAATCTAAATCGTTTCTACCTTTGTTCGGAAAAGCCAACCATGCCCCAGAAGAAAGCCGACGAGCAAACGATCATTATTGAAGCGCTGAAACTATTTCGCAAGCAGAGCTATTTCAATACGTCTATGGCAGAAATTGCCTCGGCCTGCGGTTTGCAAAAAGGCTCGCTATATCATTACTTCCCGTCTAAAGAGGATTTGATGAAGCGCGTAATCAAAAACGTACACGAGTTTTTTAAAACCAATGTATTTAGTCATGCCTACGATAAGAGCGTGCCGCCACATCAACGACTGCAACAACTTTTTTAGCTGCTGAAAAAGTGTTTTTAGACGATGAACGCGGCAATCTGCTGGGCAATATGGGCGTAGAAACCGCCTTGATGGCACCGGAATTCAACACCCTGGTGCAGCGCTTTTTTCTGGATTTCTTCCATGCCGTGAAAACGATTTATATGGATAAATACGGCGAGGAAATTGCCAATGAACTGGCCGAGCGCAGTGTGGCCGAAATTGAAGGCTCGCTGATGTTTAGTCGCGTTTTTGATGATCAGAACTACCTGCGCAATACCACCAAGCGTATTTTAAAGCGACTGGAAGAACCCGGTCAGAACGGGGCCGTTCGCAAAAAGAAGGCGTAATGGCGTGCTGCCTTTTATGTGGCTGACCCAAGCCTGGCGCCGAGCGGCAGCGATAGGAGCGAAAAGCCCGCAGCGCCGGCCTTCACCTTGTTCTCAAAAGACTATCATTCAATATGTTATGCGCGAGGCGCGGCCGGCGCGAGGACTTGTAGCGGATAGCGCGGCTTCCGAGGTACGAGGGGCCGCCCTAATTTTTCCCAACCGAACGTTTGGTAAAGAGAAAACTTTACCTACTTTTGATGTTACACTTGATCATTACACGCATTTAAAAAATATATGGAAACAGCAACAGAAAAGAAGTCGGTTCAGGTGCAGCCGGCCAACGTACGCAAAATCAAAAACGTAGCCGTACTGGGCGCCGGCGTCATGGGCTCGCGCATTGCGCTGCACTACGCCAACATCGGCTTGAAAGTAACCTTGCTTGATATTGTGACGCCCGGTCTTTCAGAAGCCGATGCCAAGAAGCCGGCGCTGCGCAATAAAAAAGTAAACGATGAACTGGCCTTCGCGCTGAAAAGCAATCCATCGCCGGTGTACGATAAAGCCTTTGCCTCGCGCATTACTACGGGCAACTTCGATGATAACAGCGACTTGCTGAAGCAAGCCGATTGGATTATTGAAGTAGTAGTAGAAAATCTGGAGGTGAAGAAGAAGGTCTTCGCTAATGTGGAGAAATTCCGCAAGCCGGGCACGCTGATTACGTCCAACACTTCGGGCATTCCGATTCACTTAATGACCGAAGGGCGCAGCGACGATTTTAAAGCGCACTTCTGCGGCACGCACTACTTCAATCCGCCGCGCTACCTGCGCCTGCTGGAAATTATTCCAACCGCCGATACGCATCCTGAGGTAGTAAAATTCCTGATGAATTATGGCGATGTGTTCCTGGGTAAACAAACCGTACTTTGTAAGGATACGCCGGCCTTCATTGCCAACCGCGTGGGCGTTTTCAGTATTTGCGCGGTGTTCCAGTTGCAGCAGGAATTAGATATGACGGTGGATGAAATTGATGCGCTGACGGGAACGTTTATTGGCAAACCAAAATCGGCCACCTTCCGCACTACGGATGTGGTAGGTTTGGATACGATGGTGAAAGTGGCCAAGGGCGCGTACGACAATCTGCCGAACGATGAGCGTCGCGATATTTTTAAAGTGCCCACCTATGTAGAAGAGATGGTGAAGAACAACTGGATTGGCGATAAAGCCGGCCAGGGTTTCTTCAAAAAGAAAAAGATGCTTCGGGCAAAAAATCGTTCAGCACGCTCAATTTGAAAACGCTGCAGTACGAGCCTACGAATAAGAAGGTAAAGTTTCCGGTGTTGGAAACCGGCAAGCCGATTGAAGATTTGCGCGAGCGGTTGAAGCTGATTGCGAAGAGCAGCGACAAGGGCGCTCAGTTTTTGAACAAGCTGAGTTTTTATGTGAATGAATATGTATCGAAGCGCATCCCGGAAATTTCAGATGAGTTGTACCGCATTGATGATGCGATGCGCGCCGGCTTCGGATGGGAGTTGGGTCCGTTTGAACAATGGGATGTGATTGGTGTTGCCAAAACCGTAGAAGCCATGAAGGGCGCGGGTTTCAGCGTAGCGCCGTGGGTAGAGGAGATGCTGGCTGCCGGAAACACTTCCTTCTACAAAATTGAACATGGCGTTAAGAAGTATTACGATATTCCGTCTAAATCGTATCAGGCCATTCCGGGCCGCGAAGCGTTTATCATTCTTGATAATATCTATGCTTCGCAAAAACCCGTTTGGAAAAATGGCGATTCGCGCATTGATGATTTGGGTGATGGCATATTGAATATTTCTTGGAGCACCAAGATGAACTCGTTGGGCGGCGGTGTGCTGGAAGGCATCAACAAAGCCATTGATATTGCGGAAACACAAGGTTGGAAAGGTGTAGTGCTGGGCCATGATTATCCTAACTTCTCAGCCGGTGCCAATCTGGCCATGATTTTCATGATGGCTATTGAGCAGGATTACGACGAACTTGATTTCGCTATCCGTGCATTCCAGCATACTACTACGCGGTGTCGTTATTCGTCGATTCCGGTAGTGGCGGCGCCACACGGATTAACGTTGGGCGGCGGCTGTGAATTTACCATGCATTGCGATGCTGCTGCGGTAGCGGCAGAAACGTATATCGGCTTGGTAGAAGTGGGTGTGGGTTTGATTCCAGGCGGCGGTGGTACGAAGGAAATGGCCTTGCGCGCCAGCGATGCTTACTACAATGGCGATCCGCAAATTCCAGTATTGGCCGAGCGCTTTACGGCTATTGCTACCGCCAAGGTGGCTACCTCGGGCGCCGAAGGATTTGGCGTAGGCGTATTAGACAAGAAGAAAGATTTTATTGTGGTGAATCAGCAGCGCCAGATTGCCGAAGCGAAAGCGAAAGCACTAGAGTTGTATAACGATGGCTATGTGCAGAAGCCGATGCGTACGGATATTACGGTACTTGGTCGCACCGGATTGAGCGCGTTGTATGCCGGCGCGGCTTCGTTCAAAGTAGGGGCTTATGCATCGGAGCACGACTTCAAAATTGCGCAGAAGATTGCCTACGTATTATGCGGCGGCGATTTGACTTCCGAATCGAAGGTGACCGAGCAGTACTTGTTAGATTTGGAGCGTGAAGCGTTCTTGTCGTTATGTGGCGAGAAGAAAACGCTGGAGCGGATTCAGAGTATTTTGACGAGCGGCAAGCCGTTGCGGAATTAAAGGCGATGTTCGACTTTTCGACTTTTCGATGTTCGACGGTTCGATGTTCGATGTTCGAAGTTGAATTCGTAAACGTCAAGGACAATCAGGACGATTTGGACTTTCGGGACGCGCATGATGTAACGATTTTCCTTCACCAGAAAAATAACCACCATGAAACCTAGGCACACTTTAAAGAAATTGAAAATTTGGAATGATGCCATTGATTTGGCTGTAGAGATATACAAGATGACGGATACTTTTCCTAAAGAGGAACGCTTTAATTTGGTTTCGCAAATGAATCGCTGTGTTGTTTCGATTTCATCGAATATAGCAGAGGGTTCTGGCAGAAACCATGATAAGGAGTTTCGGCATTTTCTTGGAATTGCCAATGGCTCGGCTAACGAACTGATTTCTCAACTAACCATTGCCAATCGTTTAGGTTATGTTTCAAATGAAACGTATAAAAACATCGAAGCGCGAATTGAGCGAAACCAAAGCAACATCTATAGCTTTGCCAGTACTTTGAATAAACCCACGTCCCAATCGTCTTAAAGTCCTAATCGTCCATAAGTAAATTTAAAAAAACAGAAACTAAAAAAATGGAAGCATACATTATCGCCGGTTCGCGCACAGCTATCGGCAAAGCAAAAAAAGGCGGTTTTCGTTTTACTACGCCGGTAGATATGGCGTATTACGCGATTCTGATTTATTAAAGAAAGTACCGAATCTGGATCCGAAGCGGGTGGATGACCTCATTGTAGGTAATGCCGTGCCGGAAGCCGAGCAAGGATTGCAAATGGCGCGCTGGGTAGCCGTTCGCGCATTGCCGGTAGAAGTGCCGGGCGTTACCGTGAACCGCTATTGCGGTTCGGGCATAGAAACCATCGCCATGGCGGCAGCCAAAATTAAAGCAGGCATGGCCGATGTGATCATCGCCGGCGGAACAGAAAGTATGTCGCTGGTGCCCACCGTTGGTTACAAAACAGTACCCAACTACGAAATTGCCAAAGACCATCCCGACTACTACATCGGCATGGGTTTAACGGCAGAAAATGTAGCGGCCAAGTACGGCATCACGCGCGATCAGGCCGATCAGTTTTCACTCACCTCGCATCAACGCGCCATTGCCGCCATCGAAGCCGGAAAGTTCAAAGAAGATATTGTGCCGGTAGAAGTTGAAGAAGTGTACTTCGAAGACGGCAAGAAAAAAACGCGCAAGTTCACCGTTGCGGAAGATGAAGGACCGCGCAAGGATACCACGCTGGAAGGACTGGCCGGACTGAAGCCGGTGTTCAAGCAAGGCGGACAAGTGACTGCGGGTAACTCATCGCAAACTTCTGATGCAGCGGCCTTCGTATTGGTGGTGAGCGAGCGCGTGGTGAAAGAACTGAATCTGCAACCCATTGCGCGCATGATTACCACCGCCAGTGCCGGTGTAGACCCAACTATCATGGGTATTGGTCCGGTGGCTGCTATCCCGAAAGCGTTGAAGCAAGCGGGTTTGAGCCTGAATGATATCGAATTGATTGAATTGAATGAAGCCTTCGCGGCGCAGTCGCTGGCGGTAATTCAGGAAGCCAAACTGAATCCGGAAATCATCAATCCGAATGGCGGTGCGGTGGCGTTAGGACATCCGCTGGGTGCCAGTGGTACGTACTTGTTCATGAAGTTGCTGGGCGAAATGAAACGCCGCAACAACAAAATTGGTATGGTGAGTGCCTGCATTGGCGGCGGTCAGGGCATTGCCGGAATTTTCGAACGCTTATAATGACAACTATCAACTTATATCAGGCGCACTTCGGTGCGCCTTTTTTTGTTTTTCAGCGGCTGCACTGGCGAATTCAATTTAATCTTTAATATCGTTCGATGGAATTGACGAATAGCGCCCTTGTAGCGCAGTTGCAGGAGAAATACACCGCATTTGCCGCGCATATAAAATCATTAGATGCTACCACTTTCGAGCAGCATGCGGAAGAAAAGTGGAGCGCCGGTCAGCAATTAGAGCACTTGGTATTAAGTGTTCGTCCACTCAGAAAAATTATGGCTGCTCCCAAATTTTTATTTCCGTTAGCCTGGGGCAAACCCAACAGAAGTGGCCGCAGTTATGAGGAGCTGGTGGCCAAGTATCACGAGAAGCTGGCGGCTGGTGGCCGGGCTTCGGGAAGATTTGTTCCCCGGGAAGTGAGTTTCGCTCAGCGCGATAAGTTAACCAGTCAGTTACTGGAAGAGATACGCTGGCTCTGTGATAAAACCGCGAAGTTTTCAGAGGAAGAACTCGACCGGTTTTTGTTGCCGCACCCGCTTTTAGGCAAAATCACACTGCGCGAGATGTTGTACTTCACCATCTATCATGCCGAACATCATTTAGAATCGATTCGCGGGCAGCGGCATCGCTAAATGAGGATAGTAGCGGCTGCATTCAGGATGAAAATTAGGGCGTGCCCCCTCCGGCAGCGGCGCCGTGCGCACTAGTTGAACTTCCCATAGCTGCCTGCGGGGTCGGTTGCTTCGTTGCAAGTCCTCGCCCGGCTTCGTACCTCGCCGGGCTGCGGGCTTTCCACTTCGCCACCTCACGCAAAGCGCCAGGTGGGCGGGTATTGCGCAAAAAGATGCTCCCTGAAAATCGCTCTCGTTTTTCCTGCTAATTTTGAGTTATGGATTTACGCGATCACCGTCAGCAATATCTCTACGATCAATTAGGTGAAGCACACGCGCTGCCTTCTCCTTTTGAACAGTTTCAAATATGGTTTGAGCAAACCAGGGGCGTGATCCGCGAGCCCAACGCGATGGTGCTGGCCACAGCTACCTTGCATGGCAAACCTTCAGCGCGTATTGTGTTGTTGAAAGAATTCACCGAGGCAGGCGCGGTGTTTTTTACGAATTACCACAGCAGAAAAGGAAAAGAGTTGACGGAAAATCCCCGGGCAGAATTGTTGTTTTTCTGGGATGCGCTGGAACGTCAGGTGCGCATAGAAGGCGTGATAGAAAAAATTAGCGCAGCCGATAGTGAAGCGTATTTTAATCAGCGCCCGGAAGAGAGCCGTTATGCCGCTATGGCATCCAACCAAAGTGAAGAAATAGCTTCAAGGGAAGCATTGGAACAACGTTTAGCTGAGGTAAAGCAAGGGCCACCACAGCGCCCCGACCATTGGGGCGGATTTATTTTGCAACCGATGTATTTTGAATTTTGGCAGGCCGCGCCTCACGCTTGCACGACCGACTGATTTATAAAAAGCAGGGCGACCAGTGGCAAATGGCGCGTCTTGCACCCTAATTTATTGCTATGGCCTTTGGCTTCACACCGAAACATCAGGAAACCTATACGCCAACTATTGCGTCATCTTATTGGCTCGCCCTGGCTGCTATGGCCGTGGAACAATTAGGGTGGACCATTACGCATGTCAGCGATGCCGGATTAATGGCTCATACCAATCAAGGCATGTTCAAGTTCAATGCAGAAATCACCATTCGCATTGCACAGCAATTGGAACTACAAAGTGCCTCTGCGGGAAGCGAGATGTTTGATTGGGGCAAGAACAAAAAGATGGTGCAACAGTTGATAGCGCAAATGGATGCCCTGCAGCACACCCCTGCAGAGACGCTGGCTGAACGTCAGGCGCATCTATCGGGTTATTTCAGTGCTCCCGAAGAAGATGTTTTGAAATTACCGCCAACTACGTGGGTAGATGATGTGAAAGGATTTCTGCAGTTGTTTATACCGCGCGCGGGCTACTTTGTTACGCCGCTCCTCATCGATTTGAACATACTGTTGTTTGTGTTGATGGCTTTGACTGGAGTAAGCGTTGTGGATCCGTCGTCCAAAGATTTGCTGCGCTGGGGGGCTAATTTAAGAAGCGTGACGCTGGCTGGTGATTGGTGGCGGTTGCTCACTTGTTGCTTCATCCACATAGGCATCATGCACCTGCTCATGAACATGTATGCGCTGATGTTTATTGGATTACTACTGGAGCCACTACTGGGAAAGTGGCGTTTTATTTCGGCTTACATACTTACTGGTGTAGCAGCTAGTATCGCCAGTTTGTGGTGGCATGATAATATCGTTAGCGCAGGTGCTTCCGGTGCTATTTTCGGATTGTATGGTGTTTTTCTGGCCCTGCTTACAACCAATTTTATTGAGCGGGAAGCGCGACAGGCGCTGCTGGCCAGTATCGGTCTTTTTGTGGTTTACAACCTGATTTATGGCATGAAGGGCGGAGTAGATAATGCTGCACATTTAGGCGGATTATGTAGCGGACTGCTCATCGGGTATGCGCTCCTGCCCGGACTTCGCCAACCACATAAAGTACAGCTTACCATGGCGACCTTAGCGGCCTTGTTTTTAATCACAACTGGCGGTGCAGTATGGGCATTGCGACCATTCCGGATACGATGGGGCAGTACAAAGCCTGCATGGAACGGTTTAGTGAACGCGAAAATAGCGCCATGGCCATTTATCAGTTACCCGAGGATGCTTCAGAAGCGCAGGTGTTGTTAGCGCTGGATTCAGCCGTGTATTACTGGCATGAAAACATACTGATGTTGGATAGTATGCGCCAGCTTCAGCTAGAGCGAACACTGGTTTCGCGAAACAATATGCTGCGTACATACAGCGAATGGCGATACCGCTATTGTGATTTGTATGCAAAGAAAATCAGAGAGAAGACCACTCAGTACGATGCGCAAATTATGAAAGCGGATACCATGATTAATACGGAGTTATCCAATATTAATCAATTGCTAAATGAACCATGAACTTATCGCGCCCATTGGCTGCGGCGTATACCATAAATCAACTCGTCTTCTAAAGAGCCATTCTTAATCAGTACTTTGGGAATGCGCGCTTCCAGAACAAAACCGTTTTTCTCTAATACTTTTTGAGAGGCTAAGTTCGACCCAAAAGGTCGGGCAAAAATACGTTGTACATCAAGATTGGCGAATGCAAAATGTATCATTTGGGCAATAGCAGAGGTGATAACTCCCTTTCCCCAATACGGTTCCCCCAACCAATAACCTAGTTCAGCATTCAGGCGATGAATATCACTTTGTGGATGTATGCCAATACCTCCTGCCGCGTGGCCATCTATTTCAATTGCTAAAATGCGGGCGGGATGGTCGCGGTTGGCCATCGCTATAAAGGCCTGGCCATCGGCTTGCGTATAGGGATGCGGAAACTGATCGGTTAGAAATCTGGCGATATTCTGATTATTGGCATAATGAACCAAGTGAGGTAAGTCATCAATATACCATGGTCGCAACGTAAAGGCAGTTGTCATAGATTTTGTTTCGTATGATCACTCGGTTCTAACAATTTTCACAGGCCGGTGCCGGTCGATACTACAGAGCAACAAGCCAGCCGGAAACACACTTAAATCGAAAGTAGCGTTTTCTGCCACCACCGATTGTTGAAGTATCACCCCGTTTATAGTCATCCATCTCACCTCATGAGGCAAATTGTCGGCCATTTGCAAGGTGATGGCACTTGAAGCTGGATTGGGGAAGATATTGGTTACCACTTCAGGCCATGATGGGAGGCCAGTAACCGTTTCCCCGCATAGCCATTGACTAAAATCCTGCCCGCTGGTGGTTTGCCAGGACTGAAAATCTGAAAATGTTTCACCGATGGTTGTCCACTTGAGTTGAGCGGCCGGAATTGTTTTTAGAGAATCAATCAAGGTGCGTAACTTGGTAAAAAATGCTGGTTTAAAATCGCGCTGATTTGTCATTATCCGCGTAACATAAAACTTATTTTGTGGCCATAGTCCGTTTTGAATACTATCTACTTGCTGCTTGATTAATTTGAAAACTTGTTGCTCATCGCCTGTGTCGGAAAGCACCGGTGCGCAACCAACACCTAGGCACCATAAATTCTTTGCCGGATTGTGATGATAGAAATTGGTGGCCGTATCAGGTTTAAAAACGCCAAAATCGTTGAGGTCATTGGTGTGGGGCGGATAGCTTCCGGCACCGGTGATAAGCGAACATTGCCAGGAGTTACCGTAAATATTGCCAATGATAGGATGGCGGTATTGCTCCCAGTCGATAGGTTGAAGGCTACTATTGGTAGTAGCATAAATACAGCCGCCAAGGTGGAAAGAGGGTTGCGCGCCCAATGAATCCAGCAAATGCCATTGGTCGGCAATATTGCGCCCGTTCATATTCTTGTATCTCGGGTCAATTTCAACATTGTCTTTATATGGGTTTTGTGCCAGCGTTCTAAAAATGTTTCCTGCAGTGGTAGCCTGGTCGGCAAGCGCCCCAAGTACCAGACCATCGGATGTTTGCAAATTCCAGCGAAGATTATTGCTGTCGATAATCTTCGCCATGGTGGTTAAATTGGCTTTCGCTATCGCGTAGTTTGCAGGTGTTTGGTAGTTATCGTTGGGTTCGTTGTGAGTAACAAAATGAATATGTAGAGCAGGTTGTGACTGCCCATCATGTGTCAAAAAAATTACCCAGATAAGAAGTGCAATTCGAATCATAGCCAATTGTTTTAGTAAAGAAAAACAGGTATGACTATGACGCCTCGAAATGAATTTAGTTTAATGCTAAGGCAAAGAAATGGTTTTCACTCCTATGCGGTCGGTCTCCAGTTTCCCGGATTGATAATACGGCTGCAACCCTTTAAAGTTCCTGGTTAGCGCAAACTTTTGTTGCAGCGTCCATTGCTTGGTATAGTAGGTGGTTCCTTTTGCAATTTCTTTTTGCGGCACACTTTGTTTCTGGCCGGTACTCAGGAAACTAACGGCACGTACATACAAATTGTGTGCATGTTCCATCACCTTCATGTGGAGTACATCCAGCGATTCATTACCGTTTAACGGTGTAAATTCTGTAGTTAAAATATTGCCGGTATCTATACCCAAATCAATCCACATAATGGTATTGCCAATCAGGTGATATTGTTTGGTAGCTAAACACCAATTCGTGCAATTCGAAGCCGCCCTTGATATAGGGAGATAAGCCGGTATGAAGGTTTAGAATGCCGATGCTTGGCTGAATGGAGAGCATCTTCTCTTTTACCAACCGGGTGCCTGAAACCAGAATAAGGTCGGGCTTAATCTTATTGGTGAATTGAAAAGCTTCTTCAGAATTAATATTTTCTACATCCAGTGTGGGTACTTGCGGCAACTCGGGGTATTGTTGGCGGTAATTCAGTTGCATGCCCCACCAGGCTTTACCTACTTCATTAAGGAAAATTTTCTCTACTACTTTTTGTGTTAGATTTTTGATGGAATAGTCGCGTTTCGATTGCCGCGTTTCAGTGATGACCCCAGCCAGCGGGAAAGCTGCATGAACTTTTGCCGCCAACGCCCGCTGATTACCTTCGTTACATATCCAAAGCATTACCTTCATCGGTAGCGAATTATTGATTTGAAATTTTCCAACACATTAGAAATACGAAGCCGTGTTTTCCACCACGGTTCATTATACAATTCAATTCTTGAGATTTCGAACAAATCGTCTTTGTCGGGATCGTATACATTCTGCTTCACCGCCAATCCAATCTGATAACCAGCCATGGCAGAAAGTCTTTTTGTGGTGGCGTTATAGCTGCCAACCGGATAGGAAATAGTCAATGGGAAATAGCCCAGTTCGCGCTCAATACATTTGGCAGAGTCCACCAATTCCCGCATTACTTCCTGTTCATCGGCAATAGTGCCTAACATGCTGTGATGTACGGTGTGTGAGCCGATGTAATGACCGGCATTGCGCAAAGCGCGCACATCATCCCAATTCATCATCAGTTTTGGGATTTCTATATCGTTAAAGGTAGCCTCAACGCGGTCTAAAACCTGCTGCCGTAAGTGATGGTCTATTTTTTTGAGATAGGGTTTCAGCTTGCTCACATATTTAATTCGTTCTTCGCGCGAGCTTAAATGCGTAGTCCGGAATTCAGCGGGCAAGAAATCAAAGTCAATCACAATGTTGCTCTCGCTGGTGAATTGAAAAAGATATTCCAGAATATGCGTCCAGGTTGGTCGGTTGTTATTGATGGCATCTGTTACTACGTAGAAAGATGCTTTGCAATTATACTTCTTCAAAATAGGCGCGGCGAACTCGATATTGTCTTTATATCCATCATCAAACATGATGGTGGCGAAATGATTTTTTTCATGCATCCGCCCTGAGAAGACTAAATCTTCTATAAGAACTACTTCGTATTTCTTGCTGATGTAGGCAATGCACTTCTCAAACAAAGGCACATCCATCGGATCCCAAAGTTGGTCTCTTTCGGGATTTACCCGATGAAATAAAAAGTTTCTGATCATGCCTGAATCAATCTGCAGGAGGTGCGTCCAAAAATAGAAAAGTATTTATATCGGGATATCCGCATTAGCACTCCTCCGTAAAGGCTTTTTACCCTATTGATGATGCCTGATAACCAGATGCCCGCTACATTGGCCTTGGCCGGTTGTGGCCACCCAATGGTACACACCTTCCGGCCACGATACAGTTTTGATTGTGCTATTAAAATTGTCGTCCATCGTTAATGTAGCTATGGATTGGCCAAGCGAGTTGTAGATGTGCAAAGCGCCCGTTGATGTTGATGGTGCTAACGATAAACTAAGTTGTTCATCTGCTGGTGATGGCCACATCCTCAAGCCGAATGAATTTGAAATTGCCGCTACGCCAGCAACCACCGAACAGCTATCAGAAAGTACATTGTTGTTTTCAATCGTACTTCCAGGCACAAGTTGATGCGAAGCCAGGCCGCTATAAGAAGCGGGGTAGTAGGCACATCGGAAAACGAGATTCTGGACCGGCGCAGCGCCTTGGTTTAAAATACCAGTGGTATTTACCGGATTGACGTAATTCCAAATCGTTTGCCCGCTGGAGTCTATTTCAAAAAAAGTACCTGAGGGGCCGTTGCATACCAATACATGGCCGTTCGGTAATTGCTGTGCTCCGGAAATGTTTTGGGCGTAGAAGTTGTTTGGGTTGCCGGCGTTGTAAGTCCATGAGGAATTCGAAGGAAGATAGGGTAGCGTATTGTTGTACTGGTTGCCAGAATACGGTGGTTGAATAATTTCTACCGTAGAATAGTTTCCGCCCGTACGGCCCTGGCCATTATTAAAGATCATGATTTGATTGGCGTAGGGATAGCCGCTATCAATCCAATGTGCATGATGTTGGCCAAACAATTTTCTGTCGCTCGCATTTCCTTGTTGGTAAACCTGCGGGTTACCCCAACGATACAAAATGTCACCCCCATGTCCTCCATGGCCACCGCTATGTGCAGCAGATTGCGCTGTTGTAGTGCTATGGTCAATCACCCAAATTTCTCCCATGCCATGAGCGCTTAGTAAAATCTGATTGTATCCATCATGGTAGTCGATAGCATTTAAGTGAATCCAATCACTATTGGTTGCAGATGCGTTATAATTGATGTTGACTAATTCCGGATGATTAGAAACGGTACCGTAGTTCGGCTTTAGGGGTCAGTATTCTGCACTACGTGATCCCATAAATGCCATTCCCAAACTACGTTGCCACCTGAATTTCCTGTTGGGGCAATTTCAAAAATGGCTTCGCTCCACAGCACCGCTGGCGTAAGTGCAGAGTCCCGACCGGCTGCTACTGCATCCGCTTTTGTTTTTCGTTCCCAGCTAATAATCAAAACATTCCCGTTGGGCATTGGGTGAATGTCGTGGTGCTGGCAATGTATAGTGTCAGAAAGCGTGTAAGTCCATACAACATTACCCATCCAATCAATTTTCTGGATGATGCCACCTTTCCCGCCGGCGCTAAAATTGAGATTGTTGTTATTTCCTGTCCGCAATAAATGGCCATCTTCAAGAAGGTAAACTGCTTGCCCGGGTTTATACGCGCCAGGCCATTGGTGTACCTCATGGCCACATCGGTCAATGAGATAAGTAGTAGTGCTGTTTAACGGAGCGAAAAGGATATATCCAGATGTCGTATTGCTGTTGGTTTGGGTTAACCCAACGGTTTGCGCTATAGCATAGCAGCCAAGAAAAAGAGAGAAGAACAGCGTGACATAATGTTTAATCATAGGGAATTCAAAGAAAGAAAACCTACGACAGCATTTTCTAAACAAGGTTTAAACCTGAATTAGAATCTGCATAAAAAACTTGTCATTGGTAAAGGATATCAGGAAGCAAGGTTTCTAACTACTTTTTCCAATCTTTTTTCTTTGACTCCTGATCTACTTCTTTTAGTCTCATTTCCAGTGTGACGCGGAAAAGGGGTTGATACTTTTTGGAGATAGCTGGCAATGCTCTTTCTGCATACATGGCCAGTTGATTGGTGGGGCATATAGTCAATTGTTCGTTCAGTAATGTTAATGAGCTGCTGGTATATTCAGGAACTTTTGCCAATGCAATAAGGATGTTTACAGCGTGATCCTTGGTGATCACTGATCCACGACCAGCGGCTTCCATGATTTCAGGCAATACGTTATAAATTTTCCTGGGAGCAACAACGGCAGCTGATGATAACGCCATCATGCCTCCCCATTGCATACGATTACTTTTGTGAGAAAGGAGCGCAATAAATTGGGGAATGTAGGATGCAATTAAATCCGGTTTTAAGGCACCGATTTCATAAACTACTTTAATAGCATCATGTTGGATGTCCTTGCTCTTGTGTTGCAACAAATTAACCAGGTCTTGCACTGCCTCATGGTCGTCCTTATCTACAATCATTCGCGCTAATTCCTGATTTGGAACTTCGTCGCGACGGTTTAATGAGGTGGCGAGGTGGTTGATAACTTGAATCATCTGCTAGCACTTTAATTTAGAAAATTTGGTCGCGTAAACGAGTCATTGGCCTTTCGTAATAACGATACAGCAAGCTGGACAGGCCAATCACTAAAATCCAAAACAAGGCATACTTAATCAATGCTATCGCATTGTTGCTAAGTTGTAATACCTCCCAGGGAAAATACTCCATCAGGGTGTTCTGTATGATGGTCAGATTAAGTAAGTACATCGAGTAGGAAATTAGGCTGATGTGCGTAATCCACTTCGTTAACCGCTGCTTTACTAATTGAAAATTACTTAGCCAGGGCAGCAGGAGTAGCGTGCCGAAGGCCATCAATGAAAACGAGCATACACAACCGTAAAAACTGTTATAGTATTGCGTAACAGGCAAAATATATTTGGTGATGAGCAGAATTATCAGTCCTGAAACAAGGAAAGCCAGTTTGTATTGATTCCAGATTTTGAAATGATAGTGTTTGAAATAGGCGCCAAGCACACCGAACATCAAGCTGTCGAGGCGCGTGATTACCTGCTTTCTGAAAATCAAATCCCATCGTTTGAATGAATCAACAGGAAAATGATAATAACGATACAATCTGAATCCGGTTGCTACCGTAAGTACAACTACGGCCACCACGAGAAGCGCCTTCTTCGGTGACCAGCGAAACAGCGAAATGCAGGCGGTAATCAGTATGGGTATTAGCAGGTAAAACCACTCTTCTACGCTCAAACTCCATGCTTCCGGGAATAGCGCAGGATGTGGAGTATGTAAGTTTTGCAGGAAGAAGTAATACGGCCAAGCATCGGTTATTGAAGTGTTATGGTTCAGGCCAATTCCGATGAGTATGGTTACGGTTAGGATTAGAAAATAATTTGGAAGTGTTCGGAACCACCGCCGTAACCAAAATTGCAACAGCCCGGAACAGCTAACGCCTTCTTCTAAAAATTGAATCAGCAACCCCCCAATAAGAAAGCCGCTGAGTACAAAGAAAATAGTAACACCATCCAACACAAAATAATTTGGAACGGCACGCCTCCCTTCCGGTAGCAGGTAGGTGCTGTGTTCTAACACCACAAAAAGAATGGCTGCTGCGCGCAACACATCTAATCCAAATACGCGTCTGTTACTCACTAATTTCGCTGTGCCAATGATTCACGACCATTCTGGCAAGTTAGTTTTTTTAGAAAGCGATCAGTAGTCGTGAGAATCTATCGGCCGTAAGATTGCCATGCATTATATTATTGCCTCTCCAAATGTCAGCAAGTTGTGATCAGGGTCTAGTACCGAGAACTCCATTTGCCCCCATGGTTTTTTCGACAGTACGCCATTAGGATGAATAGGGCAGCCCTGCTGTTGCGCCGCTTCATATAGTTGCTCAATTTCTTCAACACGCAAGTAAACTTGGCCGTCATTTCGCAGCGGATCTAATTGCAGATGTTCAAGGAAATGCAGTTCAAAACCATCTCGTTCTAAGATAAGATATCCCGCATAATCAGCTGCGCTGATGTCGCGAAAACTCAGGTGTTCGGTATAAAACTGGCGAGTAACTGCCTTGTTGCGCATGGGCAATTTGGGTACAATCGAGGTAATCATAGTGTTTAAAAGCAACTTAAAAAACACCTTACTTCGCGCGCATCTTGTTGCCCTTGGCTTCGTGCGTCACCTCGGCTAAGCCCAATGCTTCCATGAGAGGCGGAATGTACATGCCAAAGCGACCGCGTAACCCCTTCTTCATACCATACCAGCCGCCAACCGGATTTTTTCTGATCGCCCCCATGCTTCTACCGTTCCTTCCTTCGCCGGCTTCTGTTCATCGGCACTACCTAAATCCATCCATTCACCATGCTTTTTCAGCATAGCATGCAAATCATCAATACAGCGCAATTGGTACAACAGCACCGTTTTTCCAACCGTACACACCAGTACCTCGGCACCATCTTTATTTTCAATATGCATGGTGTACGAAGAAGTTTGTGGTGGTGTTTGCAACACCATCGGTTTTTCCTTGGTTCCAATTTGATGTGACATTGTTCTAACTATTTTGTTTGTGAAATTGTTTCTGCTTCAGATTTCAAGTCGCGGGCAAATTGTTCAAAGGCTTCATCAAATGGCGGAATCATTCCTGAAAAAAGAGGAAACAATGGCCGCCAATTTTTTCGTGCATCGTGAAATTAGTGAGCTGTGCGCCTATGCTTTTCAAAGTGTAGGTGCGCGTGCCCATGGCATCGCCCCACACTAGCCTTTGCTCAGGTTCCACTTGTTTTACTTTTAATTTGAATTCCCGTTTTGGGTCTAGCTTGGCTACTAAACGAATTGTCTCTCCTTCCGCAATAGAACCTGATAACGATACAATAGTGGAATTCCACCGAGTGAAATCGCCTAAATTGGTCAGTAGCGCCCAAATGATGCTAGGGTCGCTTTGAATGTCAATACTAACTGACGTTTCTCTGCTGAAGAATTTTTTAATAGTGGCCGCTTTGCCGTTAGAACCTTGTTGCATTGTGTTGAGTTTATATTTTGACGTTTAGGATAGAGAAAATGATAGGCTATTCCTCATTATCCATCGAATAATCTTCCATAATTTTTGTATTGTGCTGTAAATGATGTAATTGTAAAGCAGCTCCCGACGAGAGAAAAGGGTCAATTTCCTTCATAATCTTAAATCTGAGATCTAACAAATGCTCCCGATCGGGATGCCCGGCTTTTTTAGCAAATTCAATTTTATTCTTTTCTTCTTCAAAAGATTGCTTTGGATTGAAAATGCCGTTAAGTTCTGAGCATTGATGACAGGTTCCGGCTTTGTTGATGAGTGCGCATCGACCTTCATAAATCTGAACCATTTTTGCCCGCGAAGCATGCAGATAGTATTTTACCATCGCTTCTGATTGGTCAATAATCCGGGCGATTTCTTGTAGCTTAAAGTGGTAAACTTCCTTTAATAAAAGTACGATTTGTTGCTCCAGCGGAAGTGATTTAGCAATACAGGTTAAACAAAATGTAATATGCTCCTGAATTTCAAATTTAGTTTGAGGAGAAGCCTCCATAAGTTGCGCGATCTCCGGGAAGTAGTCAGGATTCGACAACGCCTTTTCGCGACATATGTCAGTAACCGTTGCGGGCCAGCGCTTACTGGCTCTTTTATTGTCTTTGGCCAGATTTGAAGCGATAGTAAAAATCCACGTTTTTACGGAGCACTCTCCTCTGAATGAATCTAATTTTAGCATCCCTTTTATGTAGGTGTCCTGAACTAAATCTTCCACATCATTAGGGCTGGCAGTTATTCGCAATAGATAACTTCTGAGGGGCGCTCTGGACGCTTCAAATTCTTGTGTAAACTGTTCTTTAGTCATTTTTAGTGGCGCTGGCTTGTGTTTGTTCTGTGGATGATAGTAAAGATATGATTTCGCCACACAGGGTTTGGAGGTTTTGTAATTACTAAATCAGGTATTCCCAGATCAAAACTAAGTTTGCCGGATGTGTTTGATTCACAATCACAAAAGGTTTGCCTGCGCAGATACTGCTTGGAGAAAAAATGTTATCGGTGATTTTGGAAAAAGGTTAGTGGCTAGAAATTATCGTAGTAGGTATGATCACTGATAATTTTCCCTTCACGAAGTTTAAAAATCGTACAAATCGGCAAACGAAATCTGCCGCCTTTATCAGTACCCATACTGATGAACTCAATCACCACCTCATCTTGTGATGAATGATAAGTAGAAATCACACTATCCTGTACATCTGCAATAACTGCTCCCAACTGAGCATAACGGTCCCTCACTTCTTCGCGGCTCTGTTTTACTTCTTCAACACCAAGCGATGGATCAAGGAACCGGCAGGTATCGGCATAGAAACTGGCAAAAGTCTGCCAATCGTGGCGGTTAAATGCATCGAAATAATCTGAAACCCAACTGGCAGATGCTTCTTGATATTGTTGGTTTTGCAGTTTCCCATTGTGGCAAGAAGTGGTTAGTAATACTATAAAAAGTGGTAACCAACGTTTCATTCCCTGAAAATAGTATTTGTTTATGGATCTTCTTTTCGGCCGCAACCAACAGGTAGCCCTTAACATTTTTTCACCCCTGCCCACTTTGTTAAAATCTACCTTCGCCCATCAAAATTGAAATCATGGAAGTGATCCCCTCCACACCATCTGTTGACATTGCAGCGCTGAACGACCGCATTGCCCGAGAGAGTGCGTTTGTTGATATTCTGAACATAGAATTGGGTAAAACCATCGTAGGTCAGAAATATATGACCGAACGACTGTTGCTGGCGGTTTTGGCTAACGGCCACGTGTTGCTGGAAGGCGTGCCGGGATTGGCAAAAACACTGGCTATTAAATCGCTGGCCTCGGCGGTGCAAGCTAAGTTTTCGCGTATTCAGTTTACGCCTGATTTGTTGCCTGCTGATTTGGTGGGAACCATGATTTATAATCAAAAAGAAAACGATTTCACGGTTAAGAAAGGGCCTGTTTTCGCCAACTTCATTTTGGCTGATGAAATTAACCGGGCACCGGCCAAGGTACAAGCAGCCTTGCTGGAGGCGATGCAGGAACGCCAGGTAACTATTGGCGATTCTACATATAGATTAGAAGAGCCTTTTCTGGTTTTGGCAACACAAAATCCCATTGAACAGGAAGGAACCTATCCGCTGCCTGAAGCGCAGGTTGACCGCTTCATGCTGAAAGTGGTGATTAGCTATCCAAAGAAGGAGGAGGAACAACTCATCATCCGCCAGAATATGAATATGACCAGCGCGGCAATCAACGCGGTTGTTTCTAAAGAGGCCATTATCACAGCACGTAACACAGTTCGCGAAGTGTATATGGATGAGAAAATTGAACGCTATATTCTGGACATTGTATTTGCAACGAGGAAGCCGGAAGATTATCGTCTCAACAAACTGAAACCATTGATGAGTTATGGCGGCTCGCCACGAGCCAGTATCAATTTAGCCCTTGCGGCTAAGGCGTACGCTTTTATTAAACGTCGTGGTTATGTGATTCCGGAAGATGTGCGCGCAATTTGCTACGATGTGATGCGTCATCGTATTGGTCTGACGTATGAAGCCGAGGCCGACAATATGACAACCGATGAAATTATCAGTGAAATTTTGAACGCGGTAGAAGTTCCTTAAATCAATATGATCGCCTTGCTGATACTTGGTGGCGTTGTACTATTGCTTGCTGCAGTACTTGTTGTTTTTAGAAACGAGATAGCAACCTATTGGCGTGCTGGTCGTGGAAATGAATCAACTTCAGATGCGCCATCTTCGAAGTCTGTTAGGCAAACGGAAGAAGAACGCGCTGCACATCGCAGCAGAATGCGCCGGATTGAAATAACCACGCGTAAACTATCCAATCAGGTTTTTTCTGGCAGCTATCATTCTGCATTCAAAGGCAGAGGTATTTCATTCAGTGAAGTGCGGGAATATCAATACGGCGATGATATCCGATCCATCGACTGGAACGTGACCGCACGTGGCGGAAAACCTTTTGTAAAAGTTTTTGAAGAAGAACGGGAGCTCACGCTGATGTTGCTGATTGATGTGAGTCAATCTACTCTGTTCGGCACGCAATCTGAGTTTAAGCGAGAAATTATTGAAATCATCAGCGGTATCCTGGCCTTTTCGGCAATTACCAACAACGATAAAGTGGGCGTAATTTTCTTCAGTGATAAAATTGAGCGATATATTCCGGCTAAGAAGGGCAAGAGTCATATCATGCGCATCCTGAGTGAAATCGACGATTTTAATTCTCAGGAAACAGGTACGAACATCGCTGAAGCGCTGCGGCATTTCAATAATGCTACAAAGAAGAAGACGATAGCATTTCTGATTTCCGATTTTATCAGTACACAAGATTTTAAACGGGAACTCACCATTGCCGCCAGGAAGCACGATTTGATTGGGTTGCAGATTTATGATAAGCGCGAACGGGAAATGGCAGATATTGGTTTGGTGCAGTTTCGCGATGCTGAAAGTGGTCAGGAATTTTTTGCGGATACTTCAGATCCAAAGTTGCGCTTTGAAATTCAGAAGCAATTTGATGTAAGGCAACTGCAGTTGAAAGAATTGTTTGCCAAGAGCGGGGCGCAATTCCTTTCTATAGAAACCACGGCCAATTACGTAACGGCCTTAATGCGCTTATTTAAAGAACGGGAGATGAAGCGATGATGAACATCTATAACATCGGTAGAAGTGCCTTCGCTGTAGTGCTGTGGCTCATGAGTTGGCACACACAAGCTGCTACCACCGCTACGTTTCGTCCTGATTCCAATCATGTTGAAATTGGTGATTGGTTAAAACTGCATTTGGTGGTGCGCACGGCTCCCGGCACCTCAGTTCAATTTCCGCCATTTGCCGGTGATACTTTGGGAAGGCTGGACATTGTTTCGAAATCAAATATTGATACTGCTACGGCAAACGGACAATGGGTGTTAACTCAACAACTTGAAGTAGCAGCCTATGATTCAGGAATATTTCAGGTTCCACCGGTTACGATTTATGCAGTTGCGCAGCAACAGGCAGATTCAGTAACTACAGAGGCGTTTGAAATTCTTACCAGTACGTTGCCGGTAGATACGGCAAAACCATTCCGGCCAATAAAGGCGCCATTGGAAGTACCCTACACTTGGCACGAGTTTCTGCCGTGGATGATTGGTGTAGCGATTTGGATTGCGGCATTACTAATTGGTTTGTGGTTCTACGATCGGTATAAAAAGAAAAAAGCCGAAGCGCCTAAGCGACAGAAACCAAAGGAACCGGCGCACATTTGGGCGCTTCGGGAATTGCGACAATTGGAAAGCACGCGTTTGTGGCAAGAAGATTCTAAACAATATCATTCTAAACTGACTGATATTCTTCGTTTGTATCTGGAATATCGATTCGACTATTATGCAATGGAGGCCACTACAGAAGAGATTGGACGAAAATTAAATGCGCTGAACATAGGTATAGATCCGCAATCACAGTTGATGGAAGTATTGCGGCTGGCCGATTTTGTAAAATTCGCAAAGCTGAATCCTGCTCCAGACGAGCATTTGCGCAGTATGCAGCGCGCTATCGCATTTGTAGAACAGACGAAACAATTGGAAGAAACGAATATCCAAAAATGACGAGTTGGCTACATATCACATTTGCCAATAAGTGGGTGTTGGCGCTGTTGCCGCTGGTTTGGCTGGCTGGAGGTGCGTATGCCTACATGATGCGCAAGAAGCAATTGCCTTCGCTGCGCTTTTCCGGCACGGAGAGTTTTCGGGGATTTCAGTTTCCCTTGCGCGCCAGGTTGCGGGTGTTGTTACCAGTACTGAGGCTGTTGGCAATGAGCGCTATAATTATTGCATTGGCACGACCGCAAACTTCTTTTGATGAAGAAAAAGTAACTACCGAAGGAATAGATATCGTGGTTGCTATGGATGTGTCATCTTCTATGCTTGCACGCGACTTCAAGCCTAACCGGTTGGATGCCGCCAAGGACGTGGCGTTTGAATTTATTGATGGTCGTCCTAATGACCGGATAGGTTTGGTCGTTTTTTCCGGAGAAAGTTTTACCCAATGTCCGGTGACTATTGATCACACCATCGTAAAAAATCAATTGAAAGCTATTCGCAACGGATTGTTGGAAGATGGTACAGCTATTGGTATGGGATTGGCTACTTCGGTACAACGGTTGAAAGACAGTGAATCAAAAACCAAGGTGGTGATTTTGATGACCGATGGTGTAAACAATAAGGGATTAGTGGATCCGGCAACGGCGGCAGATATTGCGATGCAATTTGGTGTGCGCTGCTACACTATTGGTGTAGGAACAAATGGCACGGCATACACGCCAGTGGCCATGGATGCCCAAGGGCAGTTAATTTATGATTATGCCGAAGTGCAGATTGATGAGCCTATCCTGAAAGATATTTCGAAGAAGACTGGTGGACAATATTTCCGGGCAACGAACAACCAAAAACTCAAAGATGTTTTTGCGGAAATAGATAAGCTGGAAAAAACCAAGATTAATGTTTCTGCTTATACACATAAATCAGAAAAGTTTCTGCCATTTGCAATTGCTGCCTTGGTGTTGTTACTGCTTGAAATCATATTGCGTCAAACCATTTTAAAAAGTCTGCCGTAAATGTTTCGTTTTGAACATAGCGCTTATTTGTACCTGCTGCTGCTGCTGCTGCCGTTAGGTGGGCTGTATCTGCTGGCCTGGCGCGGACGTAGAAGAAGGTTAGCTGTGTTTGGCAATTCGCAATTGATTGCCCAGTTGACCAATGGCTGGAGCGAAACCAGGCGCTGGATAAAATTCGGATTGCAGTTATTGGCGTTGGTATTCCTGATTCTGGCTATCGCAGCACCACAACTGGGTACCCGTCAGGAAAAGGTAAAACGCAGCGGTATTGATGTGGTGATTGCGTTGGATGTGTCGAAAAGTATGCTGGCTGAAGATGTGGCACCGAGCAGATTGCTGCGCGCCAAAAATTTCATTTCCAACTTTATGGCACAATGTCACAATGATCGCGTGGCCATGATAGTTTTTGCTGGAAGAGCATACTTGCAGATGCCGCTTACCGTTGATTACAGTGCGGCCCGGCTTTATTTAAAGTCGTTGGGAACGGAAAGTGTTCCAACGCAGGGTACAGCTATTGCAGAAGCCGTTGATCTGGCTCGCGAATCATTTGCTAAGGGCGATAATAAATCAAAGGCTTTGTTGATTATTTCTGATGGAGAAGATAACGAAGCAGGTGCTGAAGAAGCGATTGAGCAAGCGGCAAAGGAAGGCATAAAGGTTTTTACGCTGGCGGTAGGAACGGATAAAGGTGCGCCAATACCATTGCCCAATGGTGATTTTAAGCGAGATGAAAACAATGCCATTGTATTATCGAAAGTAAATTTAGAAGCCATGCGGCAGTATGCTGCAAAAGGCAATGGCAAATCATTTGTGATGGGTTCAGGCAAGCAGGAGATCGATGCTATCTTCAATGAATTAGGAAGAATTAATACTAAAGATTTTGAAGAAATGGTGTTTACCGATTTTGATGATAAGTTCCAATATGCCTTGGCGCTGACTTTGGTATTACTGATGATTGATTTTTTAATGAGTGAACGCAAAACGAAATGGCTAGGTTGGTAAATGGCAGGTTTGGATCCATCGGGCTGCGCTTACTAGTAGTAGGCTGTATGTTGCTGAGCAATGTTCAGTTGCAGGCGCAGCGCGAGCGTGGCCTCACGCGCGATGGAAATAAGTTATTCAATAAGCAAAAGTATGTAGATGCGGAGGTGTCGTACAAAAAGGCATTGGATGCGAAGAACAATTTCAGCGAAGCGGTGTTTAATTTGGGAGATGCTTACTTTCAACAAAAGCGATATCAGGATGCTGCAAAGCAATTTGAGTTAGCTGCCAAGTTGTTGAATGAGAAAGCACAAAAGGCCAAAGCGTTACATAATTTAGGGAATTGCGCCATGGCGCAACAGCAATGGTCAGAAGCGGTACATGCCTACAAGCAGGCTTTGAAACAAGTGCCTGCCGATAAAGATACGCGCTACAATTTGGCTTTTGCCAATGAAAAGTTGCGCGAACAAAATCAGCAACAACAGCAACAACAGAACCAACAACCAAACCAACAGAATCAGCAAAAGGACCAAAAGCAGCAGGATCAACAACAAAACAAAGACAATCAAAACAAAGGCAATAATCAGAAGAAAGACGGTCAGGATAAAAAAGATCAGCAACAGCAAGAAGGAAAGAACGAACAGCAAGAGGGTCAGCAACCAAAACAACAGAAGGGAGCGCTGTCTAAAGAGCAGGCTGAAAAATTATTGGAAGCCTTGAAGGCCGAAGAGCAAAAGGCCAATGATAAGATGCAGAAGAAGAATGCCCGGCCAGTAGAGGTGAAGATTGAAAAAGACTGGTAGTAACTATTGCAGTGCGGCCTTGAGTAGCTCAAATCCTTCCTGATTGTTTGGTCGTTTTACAGCACGAACAATACTGCGTTTCTCTCTTTCTGTTAGGTGCAGGCTAAGCGCAGCTTTCTCATCGCCTTTTTCCGGAATATATTCGAATGAAATCACCTGTACATGGCCTTTTAGCGCTTCGTTGATTACTGCTAATTTCTGGTCTACCAAAAAATTTTCAAAGGTGAGCAGGTTCGCGAAGATGGTACCTAAAGGATTCGAAAATTGCGTAAACAAACTTTGGCGTGTCATAGAATCTACCGCTTCCTCACGGGCGCCGTCTCTTATTTGCACGATCACCACCCCGCTGGTGTTTTCGTTGATCCAATCTTTAAAAGTTTGAAGAAAACGACACGTAGTTTCATAGCCCAGGTTGTCCAACGCGCCCCCATCCAACACATAGGTGGGCGGCGAGGTGGGTAATACCGGATTGGGGAATATAAGCGGGAAGGAAGCGTTCATCCTGATTGCAGACGACATCTTCAGGCGTTCGCCATGTTGTTCTTTAAAAAAGCGACAAAAGTCGATAGCGTCAATTTCAAAATCCTTATTTGTGGTGTATCGTCCCACCGGGCGCATCAGAAAACTAACGGGCTGCGGAGAAATGTAAAACCTTCTGGCATCATTCATGACTTCCGTATGGAAAATCATCAAGGGAATGCGCGCCTGATATTCGGCATCATAATAATCGCCGATGCGTTTATCGCCAATGCCGCCTGTGTTTCTGGCGTATTTTAACTCCATCATGTATCCGCGGTCTTTGGAATACGTGAAAGAGTCCAACTTAAAACGATGTACTGGTAAAAATAAATCGTTACTGAGCATCGATACACAAACGGGGTTTAATAGGTCTTGGCCGATTTTGTAAGGCAAGGAAGAATCCTGCATATCCACAATACTTCCCTTTTTCTTTTCCCAGAATAAATCTCTGAGAAAAGCCCCGCCAAACATGCCGCCAGACGCTCCTGAAATCATAAAAGTACGATCCAGTAGTTTCCCATTTAAATCACGGTCGGCCTGTTGCATTACTGCCGTTGAAAACATAGCTGCGCGGAGTCCACCGCCGCTCAAATTGAAAAACAATAATTTGGGCTTAGCGCCGTGCAGCGAAGTGTTCAGGTTTTTTCTTTTCCAGTTTTCAAGGATTGCAGTAAAATGCCGGATATCTTTAGTGATGTTTTCTGCCGATGCAATTTTTTTGAAGGCATCCTTGCTGTACACCGGAGGTGCGGTATTATAATTGATGCCGTAGACCTGGTTCTGGTATCCCAGAAAATCGTATCGCGACAATTCGTTTACGCCTAACAAGAAAACAAGGATGGCTACCGTGCCCCATCCGCCGGTCCAATAAATCAGTACACCAAAAAGCGCCATTAATACTGATAGAAACATAAAGGCGCTGGCGGCAGTTGGTAATTGAAATTCAGGGCGCTCCATAACAAAACCAATCAGCGCGATGATGGTAAAAAGCACGAGCTGTGCCACTAGGGTATTGCGATGATGTTGCCGGTAAATGGTCATCAGCAAATCTTCGTCGTAGTGTTCTACCGACCGGGTATGACGAATGGCTAACCGGTGTGAAACAAAAAAGTCGACGCGTAAAGGCAGGTCTGAAATGATTTTCTCGTTGTAATTGAACCAACGGTTCAGCCACGTTTTTTTATCCCTTGCCAGTTCTTCTTTAATCACCAATGCTTCTTTATTGGTAAAGGTGAAGTATAAGGCTGTGATCAGTAAAATCAGGAGGAATCCAACGAAGAATCCAACTACCTCAAAAAACACCCGCGCGGTGGTAGCGTACTGATCCTGCAATTGAAAGCGCACTGCTGCAGAGAGATACCACGTTAAAAACACAATGGGGATAAGCGCATTGTTGATGAAAAAAATACCCATTGGTTTTTGAAAACTGGGCATGAAGCTAAAACGATGGCTATGCAGGATGTAACAGTTCATGTTCCAGGTTACATAAAACATACCGAAGCCCATTCCGGTAAGCGCAAAGCTGAAATAACCTGTGTTGCCCAGATATTCCGGATCCAGTAACAAGTACGGGACACCAACGCTGGCGCCTATCTTTCCCATCAACACGCCAAAAATGATGGCCCAGAATACCATCAGGAATTGATTGCGCTGGAAATTCAGCAACAACAACTGAACCGGAAACGAGAAATAAAAATTCTTAATCCACCTTCTAAACGGCATAGATTCCTGAATTTTACTGGATAGGTACCTTTTCTTGGTGCAACAACTTAGTAAAACCCTTGTCAAATTGCAATTTCCAAGCGGTATTTTTCATTTTTGAACGATGATTCGCGATATCCGTATAGCCGAATATACCTATCAGCTCCCGGCCGAGCGCATTGCCTTGTACCCATGCGAGCCCCGGCACAATGCGAAGTTGCTGGTTTATCGCCAAGGGTTAATGAAGCAAGATGTCTACCGAAATTTTGCCAGTTATCTGCCTGAGGGAGCTTTGGTAATTTTTAATGATACCCGGGTAGTATACAGCCGGCTGCTGTTTCCCAAAGCTAGCGGCACAGTCATTGAAATTTTTTGCCTGGAACCAGATGCGCGTTATGCCGATATCACCACGGGTATGGCCAGCAAGGATGAAGTTTATTGGCGATGCTTAGTAGGGAAGAATAGCCGCTGGAAAGAGGGCGACCTCACGCTTACGTTTAACGGGTCAGACCAGTTAACAGCTAGCCGGGCTGGAACATGGCAGGAAGGACATCTGATTCATTTGAGATGGACAGGCAACTATTCATTTGCCGAAGTACTTCAGCTAGCTGGAGCAGTACCGCTGCCGCCCTACATTAAGCGAAAGGAAGAAGCCAGAGATAAAGAGACTTACCAAACGCTGTATGCGCGCGAAGAAGGTTCCGTAGCGGCTCCAACGGCAGGTTTACATTTTACGCAGGAAGTATTTGATGATTTGCGGAATAAAGGGATGGATACCGCTTTTGTAACCTTACATGTGGGAGCGGGAACTTTTAAGCCGGTAAAGAGCGAAACTATAGGCGGTCATGAAATGCATGCCGAGTGGTTAGATGTATCGGTAGATTTGCTGATTCGATTAATTCAACAATTGCAACAAAAGCGACCGGTGGTGGCGGTGGGTACCACAGCCATGCGCACGCTGGAAAGTTTGTATTGGATGGGCGCATTACTGCGTCAGAATGGTGATACACAAAGTGCTTTGCCGGAAGCAACGCAATGGACTCCTTATGAAAACCAAACATCGCTTTCAGCGTTAGAGTCCTTACAGGATTTGTTGGCTGCTTTGAAGCATCGCCAGCAAAAAAATGTAGTGGCAAAGACACAAATCTTGATTGCTCCGGGCTACAATTTTCGGATTGTAGATGCTTTGGCCACTAATTTTCACCAGCCCAACAGTACACTGCTGTTGCTCATCGCAGCCTTCATTGGTGAAAACTGGAAGCGCGTGTATGAACACGCGCTTCAACAGGATTTCAGATTTCTAAGTTATGGCGATGGTAGCTTATTGTTCCGCCAATAAAATTATTCGGCCATCAATTTTCCCTTGGCAATAACACGGCCTGATTGCGTAAGCGAATAGAGGTAGGTACCGGTAGCAATATCGTTGCGGTCAATCACCAGCAACGGCGCACTGCTACTTTGTTGTTGTACCACCCGGCCGCAAAGGTCGGTAACTACAAGATTAAACACGCCATCGTTTGCCCCTGTAATTTTCAAGGTGGTAAAGGAATGGAACGGATTTGGTTGCAATACAATGTTCACGTTTTCTGATAGGGATTCAATTCCTGCGGGAAACTCAATGGTATTACGCGCTACGTTCGTCACCACACCTTCGTTGTAGTCGAAAAAGATACTCGCTCCGTTAAGAATCTCAGTACCCGGCTGCAGGCCAGCAACCGGTTTTATCTTGAAGCTAATCCATCCGTGGCTATTTACTTCATCGGAAGTGCTATCAGGAAGCATGATGTCAGAAAAGCGCGCCAGAAACAAATTGCCATTTAACTGCAAGGCGTAAGGGTGACTGGCGCCTAATACGCGTAAGGTATTTAAATCAAGCGTGGTCGGTAGTTGGTCGTGAATAACCACGTTCACTGCAGGCGCAGAACCGGTGTTCTGGAAGTTGATTTGGTATTGCAATTCCTGATTAGTGGCAATATAGCCTTGCGCGCCTTTGCCTTCTGGTGTCACCAATTTGTTGTTTGGATCCCATGAGGCCGTAGCGGTTTGATGCACCGTATCAATATTATCGGTTAGCGATGATTCATTGCAATTGGCGGTGATACTTGCCATGCCAAATGCCTGGTAACCCGCCTGGAAAGTGGAGTCGGCGCGTAGGCTGATAAAGTAAGAGAGGTAATGCCCCGGCGCTAAATTCGAATAGTTAATCGAATAGGTATGATTAACAGCATCATTTGTTCCACCTGCAGGCGAAATGTAGTTGAAATGCAACACTGGGTCATAAGCAAAAAGTATAGTGCCGCTAACAACGCTATTGCCATAATTATTGACGTAGATATTGTACCACGCCGGTCTTCCCGGAGTTACCGTAGTATGAGGAACTAAACTCACAGCGGCATTGCACGCACCTCCAACAGGTGGATGCAAGGCGAAATTATTGTTGGTAGCGTTTTGTCCGGCTGTGAGCACAACGGAAATTGAAGCAGGATTGACGGTGTAACCAGAAAAAGGATTGGTTAATGGAACAGATACGGTGTAAGAACCAGGCGCAAGCATGATACTATAAAACCCATTGGAATTCGTATAACAATAGTAGTTCCCTATTTGAACGGATTTGTAGGGCGCATATGCATCACCGGCATCATAAACATTGTTATTGTTATTGTCGTAATAAACAATACCTGAAATGATAGCTGAGTTGTTCTGTACACCATAATTGTAGCCACAGTGCCAGCCGCCACCACTTACTATCACAGAATCATAATATAGCTGTCCGGCCGGAATAGAATGGGTTTGCTGAGCTCCGGTGAGATGGTAAATGTGATAGGTGCCGGCGGTTACAGGTAGCGAATAGTGCCCTGATGCGTCAGTATACACTACCGTACTATTGATATAAACCGCAGCCTGTCCAATGCCGGATTCATTAGTGTCTTGAATGCCATTTCCATTGTTATCTAGGAAAACAGTTCCGCAAATAGTGTCTGATTTCGGGCAGGTTGTTACCTGCAATGTTTGCGATGAACTATCGATACATCCTACACCGAAAACGCGCAGCTTCACCACGAAGGTGCCAGATTGATGATAGGTATGACTAGGGTTACTGATGTTACTGCTGGTTCCATCCCCAAAACTCCAGGAATATTGTAACCCGCTGCCCATCGCAAAAAACTGCACCGAATCACAAAATGGAAAACGGGTAAAAGCAGCCGTACAAGATGTTGGCGTGATGACCTGGCAGGCGCTGGCGCTGCAGCCGCTTTGGCTATTGGTTACTGTAACACAATAAGTGCCCGGTGCAGTCACCTGATTTGTAGCGGTGGTAATACCATTCGACCAGGCATAGGTATAGGCTCCACCTACATTAACCACGGCCTTTAACTGATGGAAAGCTGACGATAAGCTATCAGTAATGGTAACCTGAAGGTTGCAGCTGTTAACCGTTTTACACGCCGTTGCAATACATCCGCTGTTTGCGGAAACGGTAACACAATAGGTTCCAGAGGAAGTGGTGGTGATGTTGTTAGTTGTTGCACCATTGCTCCAATGGTAGGTTAGCCCTCCGCTCACGCCCGCGAAGGCGTATAAATGATGCGTTATGCCAGTAATAGAATCTACAATCTGAGGCGTAATATTGCAATTGGTTATCGTAACACTTTTACAGATGGAATCGAAACACTGTAAAGAATCGTATGCATAAAGGCAGATGTAATGTGTGCCATTAGTGAACCCTTTCGATAACGAATTGTTTTGGGCGGAGAGGGTAGATGCGCTCACCCCATCGGCATACCATTGATAAAGAACAGGACCTATAGCGCCGGTTTGTGAAGCCGTAGCCAATACCATTCCATTCGCCTGATTGATTGTAGAGAAGTTGAGGTTTAACTGGCAAGTTGGAGTCGCTGTAATGCTACGGCAAATCGAATCAACACAGCCTAGCGAGTCGTAGGCAAACAAGCAGATGTTATGCACCCCTGGTGCCAAATTAAAGGTATGCACCGCACTCGAAGTAGAGGCGCCCTGAAACACCCCGTCCAATTTCCAACCGTAATGAACCCAAAACGATGCGCCGGTTTGGGTGGCTGTTGCCACTACCACGCCATTCGAGGGTCCAGTGTAGGTGTAGTTCGCGTGAAGCGAGCAACTGGTTGTTGGAACGGTAATGCTGCGGCAAATCGAATCTACACAACCCAATGAATCATATGCATATAGACAAACATTATGTACGCCAGCAGATAGATTAAAGGTGTGCGCCGGGCTGGTAGTGGAAGTACCCTGAAAAACGCCGTCCAGTTTCCAACCATAACGAACCCAAAACGAAGCGCCGGTCTGGGTGGCAGTGGCTACCACAACGCCATTGGAAGGGCCTGTATAGGTATAGTTGGCGTGCAAGGCGCAACCGCCATTATTGATAGAAATGGTTTGGCAGGTGGTGCTTTGACAATTCACAGAGTCAACTGCTTGCAAGCAAACTTGGTGAAGTCCATTCGTAAAGCGGAAGGTTGTGTCGAAAGGAAAATGTGTAGAAGAGACAGATGAGCCATCAACAATCCACGTACTTTCAACAGGGCCATTTGATCCGCTAATATTTTCGTGAAATGTTACCGCACCGTTTGTTCCCAACAAATAGGTAAAGGTTGGGGCGATAGGACAATTGGTGGGAGTAGGATAGATCGTCTTACAGGAGGTATCATAGCAATTAGGCAAGATTGAATCAAACAAGTAAACGCAAATATACTGAGGAACAGTTGTTAATTGAACGGTGAAAGTGGAACTACCACTTCCCCAGCCGGAGCTCTGTGTAACCCAGTGATAAGAGTAATGCCCGCTCCCGGCACCACCAACATTGATGATGTTTCCGGTTAGCAAGTTTTGCGGCGAAACCTGATAGTTGAAATCCGCTGCTGGGCATTGACCCGTCTGAGCCGATAAAGTAGGGAAAGCGAATAGACACAGGGCAAAGATGACGTATTGTAAACGTTTCATATTGGTGGATTTTGGTTAAATCTAAGTAGATTAAAGTAACTAACAAGTTGCATCCACCAAATGCATTTGTGATTTCTGCAATTAGTTTCTTCTTAACTTCCCTGCTGAAAATGGGTAATATGAAAATTGCTTTTCACGGAGCGGCGCAAACCGTTACCGGTAGTAAACACTTGATTACGTTAAGAAACGGCACGCAAATTTTATTGGACTGTGGTATGTTCCAAGGTAACCCGAGGGAAGCAGATGCCCAAAACCGCGAATGGGGTTTTACTCCGGTCAACGTAAATTACTTATTGCTGTCGCATGCGCACATTGATCATTGCGGCCTGATTCCAAAATTAGTGGCTGATGGTTTTAAAGGAAAAATCTATTGTACCCCTGCTACGTTTGATTTAGCTCAGATACTTTTGATGGATTCAGCGCATATCCATGAATCTGATACGCTTTACCATAACAAAAAGCGCCTCAAAAGAGGCGAGCCGCCTGTAGAAGCGTTGTATACCATTGCAGAAACGGAATATTGTTTTCAGTTTTTTGAAACAGTCCCTTATGGACAGTTGGTAAATTTAGAACCTGGTGTAGATTTTCATTTTACAGATGTAGGTCATATTCTGGGCGCAGCAGCAATTCATTTAGATATCGCCGAAAACGGTAAAACCACAAAAATCACTTTTAGCGGCGATGTGGGCAGATACCATGATGAGTTACTCTTTTCGCCTCAACCTTTCCGGCAGGCCAATATCATTTTATTGGAATCCACTTATGGGACCAGTTTGCACGATGCCACTGAATTGACTGATAAAAAGTTGTTGGATGTTATTGTAGATACTTGTTTGAAAAAGAAAGGAAAGTTGATCATCCCATCTTTCAGTGTCGGTCGTACGCAAGAAATTGTCTATGCCTTGAATCGTTTAGAAATAGATAAACACCTTCCGGATATTGATGTTTTTGTGGATTCTCCTTTATCAGTAGAAGCAACGCAATTGATGAAGGAACACATGGACGATTTGAACAAGAAGTTTCAGGAATTCCGCAAACGCGATCCTGATCCTTTCGGATTTAAAAGATTACACTACATCTCACGCGCAGAAGAATCTAAAGCACTGAACGCGCGCAAAGAGCCTTGTGTGATCATCTCCGCTTCGGGCATGGCAGATGCCGGCAGGGTAAAACACCATATCAAAAATAATATCGAAGATGGACGTAACACCATCTTGATGGTGGGTTATTGCGAGCCGAATTCTTTAGGAGGAAAGCTGATGCGGGGCTACCGCGATGTGACCATTTTTGGCGAGCGTTTTCAGGTAGCGGCGCATATTGAAATGATGCGCACTTTAAGCGCTCATGGTGACTACGATGACTTGTGTCAGTTCTTGAGTATGCAAGATCCAGCCGTTGTTAAGCAGTTGTTTCTGGTTCATGGAGAATATGAAGTGCAGCATAGTTTCAGGATGCGATTGGAAAGAAAAGGTTTTAATCCGGTGTTTATTCCGGAACGACATCAGGAATTTTCTTTGTAGTGTTTTCATGCAATAAGGTGGAACAAATTGATACCATATTTTCAGAACTAGAAGCGCTCATTGAAAAGCGTGATGCCAGCGCGCCGGCACGCGCGCTGGAAGTGCTGCAATTGATGAACCAGCCTGCGCATCAGCATCATTTACCGGCAGCTTATTTGCATTTGGCTAACGCCACCGATAAAATTCTGTTTAATACATGGCAGGCGCGTGAATATGCGCTGCTGGCCGAATCATATATTCGCCATGAAACACCTTTAGTGGTGCAACTGCGCATTTATTCATTACTAGCTACTACGGCACAGGCATTGAACAATTTTACCGGCGCGCAACAATATTACCTTCAGGGATTAACGTTGGTCACAGATGAGATATTGGCGAATGCAGATACCGCCTTACACGAAGTGTATGCCATTCTGAACTACAACATCTGTATTCTATATAACCATATTGGTATGTTTCGGTTTGGTTATGATTATTTACTGATAGCTGAGAAACATAGTCGCATTGCGGGTTTCACTCGGATGATTCGGTATTGCGAATTGGCGATTGCCAGTTTTTACTACCACATAAAAGACTTTGACCGGGCGCTGATTTTATTGACGCCTATTGCTGATGAACCTGAAGCGCAGGATGAACGTGTTGCCATTGCCAATATCTATGCCGGCGATATTCATCTCGCAGCAGGTGAGAACCAACGTGCTTTATCCCGTTATGAGCGTGCCTTGCACATTCGTCAGCAGATAGGCAACGAAGTGAGGCTGCTGTTTTCTTATGAAGTGCTTGCGCGAGTCTATTACCGGATGAAAGATCAGCAAAATGGTGATGCGTATTTTAAAGCATTTCTTGAACTAGCTCAAAAGCACCATCAGGTGTACAGTGAATCACATCTCAATCAAGTGCTGTTTACGCTCTATGGCGAAAAGGGCGATTATCAACATGCTTGGGAGTATGCGCAGCGTATCGGCAGGCCGGGTGCTGATCCCGTAGTTACGGAAGAGATTCTAAAAAACTTCTTCCAGCAAGAAAAAGAGAAGCAGCAGGAGTGGGCATTTCAGGCCAGAGCACTTGCGCAATTGAATCAGCAAATGGAAGGGCATACCAAAGCCTTGGAGCGATCGAATGCTGATCTTACCTCATATGCGCACACCACATCCCATGATTTACGCGAACCCTTGCGCATGATTTCAACCTATATGCAAATTCTGGAGGCGCGACTGAGTCATAAACTTACCGATGACGAAAAGCAGTTTCTTCATTTTGCGGTAGATGGCTCAAAGCGAATGGATGATATGATTTCTGGAATTTTGCAAGCCGCAAAAGGCGAAGGCGCCCGTCGACCTGTTGATTTAAACGCCGTGCTGCAACAAGTGAAAATGAATCTTTCAGGATTAATTGATAAGAAATCGGCGCGATTAGAAATACCTATGCTGCCTGTTGTGCCCGGTAATGATATTCAGTTGATGCAGGTGTTTCAGAATCTCATAAGTAATGCGCTGAAGTATAATAACAGCGACACGCCATCAGTTTCATTGCGCGTTTACGACGAAGGCGCTAAGGTGATCATTGCGGTGGCCGATAACGGCGTTGGAATTCCGGAACAGGAACGATTGAGGGTGTTTGAACTTTTTTCAAGAGTAGAAAATGCATCTGGCGCAGAAGGAACAGGCATCGGACTTTCTACAGTGAAACGAATAATGGAAAAACTAGGCGGTGCTATTTGGGTGGAAGGCAATGAACCGCAGGGCAGCATCTTCAAATTACAATTCCTTAAAAAATAAAAGGCCGGATGAATTTCATCCGGCCTTTTATTTGACTGATACTTTTTAGAAGGTATAAGTAACTTGTAAAGTGTAATTGCGCGGTGCTTCAAAACGTCCCGGCCGCGGCATCCATTCTGCATTGGTAACGTTCTTGCAGATAAACGCCAACTTCAATTTATCTACCGGCTTGTAACCTACGCTGATATTCAGAATATGATCACCTGTAATACCTTTTGCTTCCTGTCCGTCGCGGTATGTTTTCAATCCAGTGAAAGAGTTGATGCCTAAAGCTAAAGGAACTAACTGCGTGAAGAACGGACTTACGAAGGCATAGTCAATGTTGCGTTGGTAACTGATAAATTGATAATCCAGATTCAGATCAAACTTCTTATAGCTCATAGAGAGGATGATTTTTACCTGATGTTTTGGGCGGTATTTCAAGGTATTCTCTTTGGAAGAAGAAGTCATGCCATAAGTGAAATACTTCAAGGTGTCTAAATCCTTAGGCGCATTGGCGTTATTTGTGGTTTGCGTGCCTACACCGCCGAAAGGCCAGTAATAAGGTTTCAGCGTATCGCCCTTAGTATCAAACAACGTTAACTTGTCGTTCCAATTTAAACTTACGGCATTGATGAAGGTGTATCCAACCAGGAAGTTAAACTCAAAATCTTTGTAAGAAATCTGATTAGCTAATGCAAAATCTACACCCAGAATACGCGTACTGCCTACGTTTTGAGAAGAGAATCCCGGAAGCGGACTTGCCGGATTAAACTGGCCGAACATGAACTCCATCATATTCTGATATTGGTTCCAGAAACCGGCTAAATCAGCATACCCACGCACAACGGCTGTTTTTCCAAACTGATAACCTTGCTTGATACCTAACTCAGCACTGTATCCTTTCTCCGGCTTTAATTTGGTATTCGGGAAAATGGAAATGGAGCCCAGACTGGTAGTCACATACAATTCCGCAATAGATGGATAGCGGAAGCCTTGTCCGAATGAACCACGGATATAAGTAGCTTTTGCCGCTTGGTAGTTCACGCCAAAGCGGAACAACGGATATTTTAAATCGTTCAAACTATTTCTTCCATCTACATCAAAATACTCATAACGGGCTCCGGCAACAACGTTTAAACGATTAAAGAATTTCATGTCTACCTGAGCAAAAACAGAGGCGTTATAAGCATTGTGCGCGCGGTCGCCATACAAATAAGGTATAGGGTAATATCCAAGCGAATCTTTAATGCGCTGACGGCGGGCATCCGAGGTTGTGTCAAGCGGATTTGTTGGTGGACGAACTTTGTCGATACGACCACCAACACCAGCAATGAAATTGATTTTCACTTTCTCATTTACATCAAAAGGACGTTGGAATGTTGCATTGATGATGTGACGATCAGCCAATGAACCTTGTCCCGTATTGTTCACATTCGACGAGCCCAGCCACCGGTAGCGCAAATCTATTTTGTTGTTGTTTTTGTAATAGGTAATGAATGGATCAACGATATATCGGCTGTTTTCATAAGTAGTTACTGTATTTGCCAGCGCGATATAGCCTTTAGGGCCAATATTATCCCATAAGAAGAAGGTTTTTCCCCAACTCCAGTAGGCAATCGCACCAACACCAACATTCAAACCATCTAGCAGCCCTTTAAAGCGATACTTCACTTTAAAGTTCACCCGTAAATCCTGATTACCCGCTGAAACCAGCTTGTTGGCGCTGGTGTCATTGGTGTTTCCGGGGTTCGATGCTGTGGCGAAAGTGTTGTAATCAGCTTGCCATGTGCGATCGTTGGTATAGGCAATGCCAGTTGTAATATCGAATTGGCCTACACGACGGCGGTCACCGAAGTTGGCGCCAAGAAAATATTGTGGACGACCATTCCACCATTTCATCGTTCTGGTTTTAGTAGGACCTTCATAGAATCCACCATACGTTTGTAGTCGGGTCCATGGCTTATCTGTAGGGTCGGTAGAACGGGCATTAATAACACCATTTAAGGCACCAGTACCATAAATAACGGAAGATGCACCTTTCAATACTTCCAATTGTTCAATTTGTTCAACCGGAACAATGCTCCATTTGGCATCATCGGCATCAGCAGTTGTAATCGGCAAATCATCATATAGAACAGCAACACGGGAGCCAGCACCATACGACCAGCCGGAACCACCGCGGATATTCGCCTGACCATCGGCAATAGTGACACCAGGTATTTTTTGCACCCCGTTTGATACATCCGTTACGTTCTGATTCTGCAACACATTGCCCTTCATTACTTCCAGCGATACGGTTTCTTCACTTAGTTTTTTGGCGTACTTGCTTCCGGTAACAACCACCTGATCCATCATTTTCTGGCGTTCTGTAAGGGTGATATTCTTCGTTACCTTCTCGCCGGCAGCAACAGTAATCTGTACTTTCTGTTCTTCTTTTCCTACATAACGAAAGGTGACCGTATACGTGCCTGCCGGAATAGACAACTCATAGTTGCCATCAAAATCGGAAATGGTTGACATTCCAGCCTTGGACGCGTCAATCACAACGGCCGCCTGAATCAGGCCTTCGTTTTTCTCATCCGTAATGCGACCCTGAAGCGTAGCGTTTTGTGCTTGTACCCAGAAGGTTAGTAAAGTGAATACTAATGCGGAGAATTTTCCTTTCATGCGGAATTCTTTTAAAATTTTAACGGTTCTAAAGACTTGTTTTTTTCTGACAAAATGAAATGTGAAAAGTGAAGGTTATCGGCCAAAAACCGGCCCACTGACTATTTGTTGCTACAACTATTATTTCGTTCCGAATAATGCTATATTCGCCAACATTAAAATCAAAACATGAAACGTTTTTACCTTGGAGTGGCAGCGTTGTTATTTGGAGCAACTGCCTCCTTCGGACAAACCCTCGGAACAACTTGTCCGGGGTGTCAAGTGAATCAATCTTATTGGACGAATCCAGCGCCCGGCGATGTGGGTCTGAAGCCCGACACTATTGTGGTGACACAAGGTGATACGGTGGATATGGATGTTACCTATTTGTTTCCAACGCAGTTATCGGTTTCCGGCATTACGGCTACCGTAAACAGCGTTCAGATTTTGAGCGTGAGCAACTCGCCAATCGGTCTGAAAATGACTTGTAGCTCTCCGGCTAATAACTGTACTTACTATCCGCAAACCAACCGTTATGGCTGTGTTAAAGTTTGTGGTCGTACATTGGAAAGTCCGGGCACCCGCATTGTAACCATCACGGTTAACGGATGCGGTAGCGCCGCTGGTCAAACACAATGTCAGAATCAGGCGGTAACTATTCCGTTGAAAATTCTGCCAGGAGCGGTTGCTTTTAATCCTTGCTTTACCAAATCAGCCAGCACCGGTTGCGGACCTACCTCGGTTTCCTTCACTGCTACCCCGGGAACCTGCTGTCTTGATCCCACTTTGCATCCATGCAAATATCTGTGGGATTTTGGTTCAGGATACAATGACTCTTCTTTGAATCCACTGCCGGTAATCTTCCAAAACCCTGGTGTGAACTATGTGAAGTTGAAGAAGTACACCATGAAATATGTGATTACCCGCGTAGCCATCTCTGATTATTCCGGTTCTGGTGGCAGCCACTTCTGGTGTGGTGATGTTGAAGAAACGAACTGGCCAATTGTAGGTTGTACCGCTAAACCCGATTTTTCTGGAAGCATCAGTCCGCTTGGCGCAAGCTTACCGGAAGTAACAGATAACTTGAACGCAACCTGGAGTAACCTGAATATCGAAGTGACCAATAACCTGGTAACTTTCTCATTCCAGGATAATGATGCCGTTAGTCAGCCCGATCAGGCTGGTGCCACAGCAATCAATATTAATGGTCCGGGTCAATACAATATCACTACTGTTTCACCAAACAATCAGGGCGGTGTAACCGGTTCTGTAAATGTGGCTCTGGCTATCCGCGATTCTATCGAAATTCTGGATTCGGTTATCATTTACAACTTCCCGGATACGGCCGGAATTATCGCTTCACGCGATTCTGCCTGCGATGGCGATTCTATTCGCCTGTCTTTAGATGCCGATTTCACCGGTAACAATATTCAATGGTATCTGAACGATACCAACGTGATTGCAGGCGCTACTGACTCTGTTCTTTGGGTGCGCAGCAGCGGTCGCTATTCTGTGCAAATCGTTAATACCACTTCTTTCTGTAAGTCGGTTTCTCCCGCAAGAAATATTGCCTTCGGCGCTTCAGCCCCTATTTCAGCAGCAGTTATTTATGATGCTTCAGGAAATCAGTTCTTCTTAAATCCATTCCCTCCGGGATTTAAGGCAACCTGGTTCAAAGATAATCTGGAAATTTCCGGACAAACCGGCCGCTTCCTGCCTAATCTGGGTTCAGGATCTTACTCCGCTTTGGTATACAATGCTGATTTTCCTATGTGCAGCATTCAGGCTACTGCAGCGGTATATAATGGCATCGGAGAAGCTGCTGCCAATGATATCGCTTCATTGCAGGTGTTCCCGAATCCAAATAACGGACGCTTTACGGTTACCGCTAACGCGCTTACAGCAACTAACGTGAAACTGGAAGTAACCGATGTGGTTGGTCGCAGTATTTTCAGCGAAAATCTGGGCAATATCACCAGCGGGGAAATCAAGAAAGAATTAGACTTCTCTTCAGTAACGAAAGGCGTTTACTTCGTTCATGTAGAAACAGCTAATGGCAAAATGACCAAGCGCGTTTCTATCCAGTAATCGATAAATAGTTTTTGATAGAAAGGGGTGCCTTTGGCGCCCCTTTTTTTATGCTGAATTTTTACCGCCATTATTACGGCGGTTTGCGCAATTTAGCCGCCGCAAGTACGTCTATACCGTTGAGTTATGAAGGCAGCAAATGAGGTAGAAAAAGGTAGTTGGCGAAATAGTCGCGATATTTTCGATTTATATCGTTATGTGCTGCCCTATAAGTGGCAGTTTCTTGCCGGATTTTTGTGTTTGCTGGCCACTACATCTGGCTTTGTTTTTTTACCCATGGGCTTAACCGAGGTGATTGATGCCGCAATGAAAGGCAATATTGCTTCTACTCGTGTTCAGGAAGTGGGTTATATGTTAGGTGGCATCATGTTGATGCAAGCGGTTCTTTCTTTTTTTCGAATATACCTTTTCGAAATTGTGAGCCAGCGGGCTATGAATGATATTCGGATGAAGTTGTACGAAAAAATCATCACGCAGCCTATTTCCTTTTTTGAACGAAATCGCACCGGCGATCTGATGAGCCGCCTCTCTGCCGATATCTCACAACTTCAGGAAGCCCTTTCTACGAATCTGGCCATGGTGGTTCGCCAAGGCGCTCTGCCGCTGTTCTCTATTCCGAGGTTGTTCATGATTTCTCCCAAACTTACCTTCATCATGGTGGCTTCGCTGCCGCCGCTGGTAGCCATTACAGCTTTTTTTGGTCGCTTTGTTCGTAAACTTTCCCGGAAAAATCAAGACGCGCAAGCGGCAAATGCGGTTATGACCGAAGAAACAATCAGCGCAGCAGATGCGGTTAAGATTTTCACCAATGAAAGCTATGAAGCAGGTCGTATGCGCGCACTTGTTGATCATGTAATTGGTGTAGCGTTACAGGTAGCCCGCTTCCGCGCTGCTTTTATTTCCTTTATCATATTCGGTTTTACACTCTGCATCATGTTTATCATTTACATGGGGCTGAGTGAAGTTAGCAACGGGCATTTGACCATCGGAAAATTGGTAGAGTTTCTTGTTTTTACAGTTATCATCGGCACCTCTCTGGGGGGCTTAACAGAAAGTTTTTCAACCATATTGCGAACCATTGGCGCATCGGGCCGCGTGCTGGAAATATTGCGAGAGCCTGCCGAAGTGCAGCTAGCTGACAAAGACCAGCAAATGACCGTTAACGGCAGTGTAGCTTTTCGTCATGTGGCCTTTTCTTATCCGTCGCGTAGCGATTCCCCAATATTTCGCGACCTCACGTTTGAGGTTCAGCCCGGACAGAAAATTGCGTTGGTTGGTCCCAGTGGCTCCGGAAAATCTACCATCATCAAACTGCTAAGTGGATTTTATCCTTTGCAAAGCGGTGAGATTTTAGTGGATGGGAAGAATATCACGTCGTTCAATCTTACAGCGTTTAGAAAGAATTTGGGAATAGTGCCACAGGAAGTGGTGCTGTTTGGTGGCAGTATCCGTGAAAATATTGCATACGGTAAGACAGATGCTACGATGGAGGAAATTCGGGAGGCGGCGCGGCAAGCCAATGCATTGAATTTTATCGAAGATTTCCCCGAGCAGTTTGAGACCTTGGTTGGCGAGCGCGGTTTGAAACTATCGGGCGGACAAAAGCAACGCATTGCGATTGCCCGGGCTATACTGCGCAATCCTAAAATTCTAATTTTAGATGAAGCCACGTCTTCCCTTGATAGCGAATCAGAGCGGTTGGTGAAAGAAGCTTTAGAACGGTTGATGCAAGGGCGCACTTCGTTCATCATCGCTCATCGTTTTAGTACGATTCGCGAAGCCGATAAAATTCTGGTGATTAACCGCGGCAAAATTGTGGAGCAAGGCGCCCATCAGGAATTGATGCAGATTGAAGGTGGATTGTATGCCAATCTGCTACGCCTGCAATATGAAAATAGCTAGGTTGCCTTTATCGCAATAAGGTGTAAACTTGTTGCATGAAAGGAATGCTTAACATCGTTACTTATAATGTGAATGGGGTGCGCGCTGCTTTGCGCAAAGGCTTTGCTGATTGGCTGAAAGAAGCTCAACCGGAGATTGTTTGTTTGCAGGAAATTAAAGCGGCAAAGGAAGACTTTGACCAAGCGGTATTCGAAGCATTGGGTTATCAATGTTATTTGTTTCCGGCGCAGAAGAAGGGCTATAGTGGCGTAGCTATTCTTACCAAAATAAAACCTGATGCAGTTACGTATGGCGCTGGTCATCCTGATTATGATTCGGAAGGAAGAAATATTCGCATTGATATCGGTTCGCTTAGTATTTTAAGCGCCTATTTCCCCAGCGGCACTACGGGCGATTTGCGCCAAGGGGTAAAAATGCAATACCTTGATTTTATGTTCGGCTATTTGCAGGAATTGCGTAAAAGCCGCCCCCAATTAGTAGTCTGCGGCGATTATAATATCTGCCATACCAATATTGATATTCACGATCCGGTGCGCAACAAAAATGTGAGTGGTTTTAAACCGGAAGAACGGGAGTGGATGTCGAAGTATTTGGATGCCGGATTTGTAGATAGTTTTAGAAAGATTCATCCCGGATTAAAGGATCAGTATACGTGGTGGAGCCAGTTTGCCAATGCCAGAGCCAATAACAAAGGTTGGCGCATTGACTATATAGCGGTGACAGATAATTTGGAAGATCGCATTGTAGATGCTAAAATCTTACCGGAAGCCAGGCACAGCGACCATTGTCCGGTTTGGTTATCGTTAAAACAGTAATATGTTTTAAAGGGCGCTCCAATGGGGGAATCTGTATATTCGCCTGATGAAAAAGCAACTCTTCATAACCATCATGGCGGTGTTGTGTGTGCAAGCCGCATTTGCTATCAGCGATAAAATTCGTTTAGGGGTTTATGTGGCACCCGGGGTGGCCTGGATGCAGGCAGAAGGCAAAGATCTTTCCAAAGGTCCGGCTGCATTTGGTTTGAATTATGGACTGAATGTGGAGTACTATTTCAAGGATAAGAACTACGCCTTTGTAACCGGATTAGCAGGTGGCATGGAAGGTGGTGCCGTTCGCGATCGGGATTATTTTAGTGTGCGTACGGCAACCGGAAATTCATCGGTTTTGGAGAAATACAGTGTCCAGAATATTTCCATTCCAATCTATATTAAACTGAAAACAAATGAGATCAAGCGGTTTCACATTTTTGGACAAGTAGGTTTTGAGCCGGTAGTTACAGTATACTCGCGCGCCACCTTCAACCAGCAAATTTTCAGAGAACCTTATGGCACCAGCACCACAAACGAGTCGTTTGATATTTCTAAAGAAAATGTGTTGAGTAAATCAAATGATGTTTCTAAAGTAGCTCCCGGTTTTCATTACAATTATTTCGACATTCGTTTAGGTGTGATAGGCGGTGCTGAATACGATATCAATGATAAAACTTCAGTATTATTCAGTGTTGGATATCACAATGGGTTTCTGAATACCATTTCTGATACGAAGATTGATGCAAAAGGCGACCCGGTACTGATGCGCAACTTTTTGTTTACGATGGGGGTAATGTTCTAACATGGCTCTAATTCTTCCTGTAAAAGGCATTCATCCACAGTTTGGAGCAAACTGTTTTCTGGCAGATAATGCCACTGTTGTAGGTGATGTGGTGATGGGCGATGATTGCAGTGTTTGGTTTACAGCCGTAGTGCGCGGTGATGTGCACCGCATACGTATCGGCAACAGAGTAAATATTCAGGATGGAGCCATTATTCATTGCACCTATCAAACAGCACCAACTACCATTGGTAATTTTGTATCAATTGGACATCGCGCTATTGTTCACGGCTGTACCGTAGAGGACAATGTTTTAATAGGCATGGGGGCTATCGTAATGGATCATGCGGTTATACAGAAGAATAGCATTGTGGGTGCCGGATCAGTAGTGTTGGAAAATACCGTGGTGGAAAGCGGCAGTATTTACGCCGGAATTCCAGCCAAGAAAGTAAAGGATCTGGACGAGGCCAATTTCAATCACCTGATTCAACGTATTGGCAATAACTACTCGATGTACGCCAGTTGGTTTCAGGAACAACAGCAATAGAAGCAATAGCAAGATGGAAGATATAGCGAAGGAAGAGCAAGTGGTGTTGGTAGATGAAAACGACCGCCAACTTGGGCTAATGGGCAAACTGGAAGCGCATGAGAAAGGGCTCTTGCATCGCGCTATCAGCATTGTTATTTTCAATGACAACGGTGAAATGCTGGTGCAGCAACGCGCATGGTCAAAGTATCACTGGGCTGGAATTTGGAGTAACACCTGTTGCAGTCACCCACGTGGGGGTGAGTCGTTTCAGGCGGCAGCAGATCGCAGATTGTTTGAGGAATTGGGATTTCGCACCGAACTGAAACCCGCATTCTCTTTTATCTATAAAGCATTTGATGCGCCAAGCGGATTGACAGAACACGAGTTGGATTGGGTGTTTACTGGTGTTTATAATCAATCCTTCGAATTTAATCACGATGAAATTCACGCTGTGCGTTGGATGCGGGTTGAAGAAATTCGTAGAGAAATGCAGGAGCAGCCTGAACAGTGGTCGTTCTGGTTTAAAATCATGTTGCAGGAAATGTTGCAACGCGGCTTAAAATAATATCATGAAGAAGTTAATGTGGCTATGCCTGATGACAGGCGCATTGGGGGAAGTTGGTTATGCGCAAGAATTGGTTTTCCAACCATCTTCACCACCTGATTATGCCAATGAAGCGAATTGGGCAGCATTGCCTTTTAAAAAGGATGCTGCTGATGGTACGCCGAAAGGCGTTTCTCAACTAAGCGATAGCGATAAACTAGCCGATGTTTTTTTTATTCATCCTACTACCTATCGGAAGGGCAATAATTGGAACGCCGATGTTCAGGACCGCGCTGTAAACAAAGTAGTTGATGAAAAGCCTATAAAATATCAGGCATCAGCATGGAATGGGGTGTGCCGGGTATTTGCGCCGCGCTACCGGCAGGCCAACTTAAAGGCGTTTTTCACGAACCAGCCGGAAGGCGAAAAGGCGCTGGATCTGGCATACAGCGATGTGCGGCGGGCGTTTCAATATTATCTGGAACACTACAACCACGGCCGTCCTATTGTAATTGCGTCGCATTCTCAGGGTAGCAAGCACGCCAGGCGGTTGCTGGCAGAATTTTTTGATACTACCTCGTTAAGAAAGCAATTAGTTTGCGCTTATGTGGTGGGATGGCCCGTAAATATGAGCAACTACAGCCATCTGGAAGCGGCAACAACTCCTGATGCCACAGGTGGCGTGGTGGGCTGGGCTACTTTTCGCGATGGTTTTGTTCCGGAAGGTTTGCCCACCTTTTATCATCAGGCACTTTGCATCAACCCGGTTAGTTGGCGCGCAGATACAACGGCTACGCCTGCTGCAGCCAGCAAGGGTATGGTTCTGTTTAAGTTTCGTCATTTGTTACCAGGCCGTGTTGCTGCCCGGCGTTATGAAACTGTGCTGTGGGCCGATATTCGCCACCCGCTAGCTAAGCGTTTCAATAACTTGCATGTTGGTGATATCAATCTGTTTTGGATGGATATACGCGAGAATGTAGCACTTCGTGTGAAAACATTCTTACAACAACGCGCAGCCCAATAGTTCGGTACTAGAATCTAACAATGGTGGAAAGAATGATTCTGTTTTCATCTTTAACTAGATCAGCTACGTAACCCGTTGGGTTACCAATGGGCGCGTTCCATCCATTAGGTGAAGTAACGCCGCCTGGTCCAGAGAAATAAGGCGTATCCGTATGACGCGTTACATATTCTAAACCAATGGTGATGTATTCAGCCGGCATATATTGGAAACCGGTAGAAAGATCCCATCCGAAAAATTTATCTCCTGGATTTTGTGTAACCACACCATTCCCGGCCGGCAACAGCGCCAGGTATCTTCCCGGATTACTGATAACGCCACCGCCAGTGGTCCATGCCCAATGTTGCTTTTTCCCAAACCAAAACCGATTGTATGCCATGGCGCTTAAAAAATTTTGCGCGGGTTTAGCCGCTGTTCCATTAAATGGAACTACGCCATCCCCGTTTTCAAATCCCAAATCACCAGTAACAGAAAAGGCCGCTTTAGAGATGAATTTAGAAGAAGGTCGGTTGAGATAGCGCAATACTACACTGTTATCGGTGTGAAAGCGCAGCCGTTTTTTACTATTGGGCGTATCCCAACCAACATAAGAACTGGAAAGGATGGAAACCCATTCTTTTGGTCGCCATTGAACTTGGTAACCAAAGCCTGGCATTTCATTAAACATGCCATACGTTTGCCAACCATTTACTAACCATAGTTCTACTTTCAATTTGTCGGTTGGGAAAATTTGTACCCGTGCACCGGTAAAAAACCAGGGCGTGTTATCGCTGGTGTAGGAGGGTTGATAATTCCAGTTTTCAAAGTTGTTGTAGGAAAGAAGGCCTACATATGACTTGAAAATTCCGAGATCAATATTTATCCCATGAAGTTTTTTCAGGTGAATCCCAGCATAACCCTCCGTAACATATCGAAGCGCATTGTATAAATCGAATTGCCCGCGCAAACCAGTATTGTCATTGCGCGGAATTCCGGTGGCGCGTGTTCCGAATTGCAGCATCAGCTTGGCGCGAACCCCTGTTTTGGGTTCGTGAAATTCTCCGCCAGCTTCTATGTAAGAAATGTTGAATTCATTACTTCTGAAAGTGGCCGTGCTGCCGCTGTTGGTGTGATCGATAGGATGGTTGAAGGAATAGTTGTAATTCACATCCATGGTTACCCCACCGGTAAAATAGCGGGTGTCTAACAATGACTTGCTTTGGCGATTATTCCCTTGTACCCACGAAAAGTCGCCCCAGGCAAAGGGCTCGCTTTTTTCCGTGGCGCCAGAAATTGCCGCCTCTTTTTGCATCTTTTCGCGAAAGGCGGGATGTTTAGCCATACTATCGAAAAGTTCTTGTTTTACTCGTTGTACAAGCTCATTCATTTCGGCTTGAGAAAGGTGTTGTGCCGGGGTGGGGTTCGTAATGATAATTAGGGCGAACAGCCCAAAAATCTTCTTCATATTTTTCCTAACATGCAATGACATGTTGCCAACGCCACCTGCTGGCGTATCGCATTATTGCTGATGTTGGATGCAAATTTCCCTTCAGCGCATAAAGACCCTATAAGAACTAATCAAAAGGTATAAAGAAATTATAAAGAAGACACGAAGCGATAGCCAACCCCGGTTTCCGTAATGATATGTGCAGGTTGGTTGGGGTGGTCTTCGATTTTTTTGCGCAGCGTATTCACGAACACGCGCAGGTACTGTGTTTCTTCAACAAAAGAACTGCCCCAAAGTTCCTGAAGCAGGTGCCGGTGGGTAAGTACGCAGCCGTCGTGACGAACAAAGAATGCGAGTAGCTGATATTCTGTATTGGTTAGTTTTAATAGATATCCTTCTTTCCAAACAGCACGACGAGCAAGGTCAATTTGCAGCTTGCCGAACGTAATTATACTTTCTGCGGCCACCTCGGGCATAGCGCGCCTTAATGCTGCCCTGATTCGGGCCAGTAACTCCCCAGTGCGAAACGGTTTGGTAAGATAGTCGGCAGCACCTCGATCTAACGCCAGAACAATGTCTTTTTCGTTGTTAAGCGCCGACAAAATGAGTACCGGCCGCGAGTACCAAAGCTTGATTTCTTGTAAAACATCGTGCCCCGACTGATCAGGTAGTCCAATGTCTAGCAAAATTAAATCCGGTCGTTGCGCTGCCGCCAGGGCTATTCCGGTTGCGGCTGTTCCGGCTTCTACAACTTGGTAATGTTCATTTTCTAGATTGATGCGCAATAAACGGCGGATTGCGGCTTCATCGTCAATTACCAAAATGAGTGGGTTATTCATGATGCAGTTTATTGATGAAATTGGTGGTTGCCGGAATTCGGAATTCAAAAATTGCACCGCCATTTGCGCCATTCCAGGCGCGAAGCGTGCCATTATGCGCTAAAACAAATCCTTGCGCAATGCTCAGGCCTAAACCTATTCCGGTTTGGCGCGCACCTTCGCCTCTGAAGAACTTTTCAAATAACCGGGGGATATCTGACTCCAAAAGTCCAGGACCATTGTCGCTTACGGTAATAACTAAACACCGCGCTTCATAAGCGGCTGTTATAGAAATGGTGCATCCCGCCGGTGTATGCTTTAAGCCATTGAACAATACGTTTTCTATGGCCTGACCCAATAACCAGGCATCCACTTTAAATAGGGGCAAAGATTCATTCTCAGCAAAATTAATTTGGTGTGATGGCGATTGCGCCTTGCTAATAACCGAATGCAACAATTCGTTGATATCACACCAATCTGCCTGTAATTTAATCATACCCGCTTCAATGCGGTTCATGCGCAACAGTTGCTCCACTTGCTGATTCAGTTCGCCGGCTGCTGTGGTCATGTCTTGCAGAATCTCTTTGGTGAGCGCTTTATCTTCCTGAATGCCGATGTTTTTCAAAGTGTCAACACCAGTAAGCAAAGTGGATAAAGGTGTTCTGATTTCATGCGAAAGCGAGTTCAATACGCTTTGAAAGAGCTGAATTGATTTTTCCTGTTCTTCTTTCTCGAAGGCTTTCTTCTCAGCTTGTCTGATTTTTGTTGTCAGCACCGCATGTAGTAAAGCGATCACAAAATACATCACAAAAAGCAACACGTCTTCTGCCTGATTAATGCGAAAAGTAAAACGCGGCGGAATGAAAAAATAGTCCCAGATTAAGGCACTACAGGCCGCGGTTAGCAATACGGCGGTCATGTCAAACAATATCGCATTTACTGATACCGCCAACATCAATATTAAAGCTACGCCTTGATAACTGAAGATATTGTTGAAGAAAAAGGCAACGGTTGCAATTATTACAACGCTAAGTATACCGGCCACACATTGCGCCGGCAATGAAAGCGGATTATGCTTTTTCTGTTTCAAAACAAATGACTCAGCAATCCATCGCGGAGTTTAGGTTCGAACCAAGTAGATTTGGGAGGCATGACCTCGCCGCTATCTGCAATATCAATTAATTGTTGTAGCGATACCGGATATAGCGCAAAGGCAATAGCCATTTCGCCACTATTGACGCGTTTCTCCAATTCATCTAAACCTCGAATGCCGCCAACAAATTCAATCCGGTTGTTTGTGCGTGGGTCATCAATTGCCAATATCGGCCTCAACAGGTTCTCCTGTAAAATGCTTACATCTAATACGCCTGTAGGGCTATGCTCAAAAGTTCCGGGCTTCGGTTGCAATAAATACCAGCGCTTATTGCGGTAACAGGTGATGTGATGTAGTTGCGCAGGCTGACGTTTGTCGTGATTTACTTCTTCTAACAAAAATTGCTCTTGTACCCGCTGAAAAAATTCTTCGTCTGACAAGCCATTCAAATCCTTCACCACACGATTGTAATCCATGATGGCTAATTCATCGGCAGCAAATAATACGGATAAGAAGAAGTTATATTCTTCGCTACCCGTGTGTTGCGGATTCGACATTTTCATGGCCTCACCAACTTTCGCCGCCGATGCGGTGCGGTGATGGCCATCGGCTATGTAGGTGTATGGAATTTCTTGCTGAAACAGTTTTTCGATGGCAGCTACTTTCTCGGTATCATCAATTACCCAAACGGTATGACGAATGCCGTCTTCGGCCGTGAAGTCGTAAACGGGTTGCTTCGACGCCGTTTCCAGCAACCAACTTCGCAATTGCTGATGCGGTTGGTAGGTTAGAAAAATAGGGCCAACGTGCGCCTGTACGGCTTTCATGTGTTCAATGCGGTCGAGCTCCTTTTCTGGTCGAGTAAATTCATGTTTACGGATGGTATTGTTGAAGTAATCTTCAATTGAACTGCATCCTACCAAACCCAACTGGCGTCTGCCATTCATAGTTTGCGCATAGGCGTAATAGTAAGGCTGAGCATCTTGTTTTAACACCCCACCTGCGATCATCTTTTTAAAATTGTCGCGCGCTTTCTCGTACACGGCTGCGCTGTGTACATCTACCGTTTCTGGCAAATCAATTTCTGCACGACTTACATGTAAGAACGAATGGGGTTTGCCGGAGGCCATAATCCGCGCTTCAGCACTGCTCATCACATCATAGGGCAAGGCGGCCACTTCTGCTGCCAGATTTTCCACCGGACGAAGCCCGCGGAACGGTTTTACAATAGCCATTTATACTGCTTTTGAAATGGTGCGAGCCGGAGAGGTGGTTTCCTCGTTACGGTTGATTTGCACGCCCATCGTACATTTCCCATTGAACTTGGCGCCTTCTTCCACCACTAATTTTTTAATCACCAAATCGCCATTAATCAGCGCGGTTTTGTTCAGAATCAGCAGCTCCGAAGCTTCTACACGGCCGTTTATCCGTCCTTCAATATAACCATTTTCGCAACGAACATCGCCTTCAATCTGGCCGCTGGAGCCTAGTACAAGCTTACCCTTGGTAGTTACATTGCCATTAATCTTGCCATCGATGCGGATGTCCGCATCCGAATTCAAATCGCCCGATATTACCGTACCGGCGCCGAGTTGATTCATGGCCTTAGGTGAAGCGGCTGTTTTCTCGTTTTTTCCAAACATGCTTATGGGGATTTGTTGGACGGGTAAAGATAAGCTATAAATTGTATTTGTACGGGCGAAATGCCTGACCAGCGGCATATCGATAGCCGCGAAAACACTATATTCGGGCGAACATTTGACGTCATGACATTCGAAGAAACTGCTGCCTTAGTAGAAAAAAGTCTGGAAGGATTGAAATTAGATCTGGCCAAAACACGGGGCGAAAAAGCCGGACAGTGGTCTTTCACTGTTAAGGATGCCACGGTTTGGATTGATGTTTTCAATTTCCCTACAGCACCAGAGCGCTTTTACTTTCAGGTGATGAGCCCGTTGTGCGCCGTGCCCGATAAGCGCGCCGACGAATTTTACCAGAATTTGCTTGAAATAAATCACAGCATGTATGGTTCGTGGATGTGCAAGAAGGGCGAATGGTTGTATGTGCTGAGCTTGCGTGAGGCCGCTGGTTTGGGGCAATCAGAAGTGGATGCCACAATCGACCGTGTAGCGCACTATAGCAGCGATTATTACGCTAAACTGGCCTTTAAGTATGAAGGCTGCTGGTTGCCTAAAAACACACCGGGATCAACCGTGCCCGGAGCGCCACATTAATCAGCTAACGCCTTCCTGGCTGCTTCAAATTCGCGCCAAACATCCTGAACTATGGTTGCTGCGGGAAGAATGTCGCGAACGAGCGCAGATGCTTGCCCAATTTCTAATTCACCTTCTTCCATATCTCCTTCAAACATGCCCTTTTTAGCACGTGCACGCCCCAAAATTTCACTCAATTGAGCAGCGTTGGCGCCGTGGTCTTCAGCTTCCTGGATTTTTTGATAGAAAGGATTTTTTACCAGCCGAACGGGTACTACTTTTTTTAGTGATAGTTGCGTGTCACCTTCATTCAGCGAGCGCACCTTTTCTTTGAAAGCTGCATGAGCGCTGGATTCCAGACTACACACGAAGCGTGTTCCCATTTGAACCGCTTCTGCTCCTAATGCAAAAGCGGCCAACATCTGCTTGCCCGTTGCGATGCCACCCGCGGCTATCAGCGGCAGTTGAACCGCCTCGCGCACGGCCGGAATCAGACAAAGCGTGGTGGTTTCTTCACGACCGTTATGCCCGCCTGCTTCAAATCCTTCAGCAACCACCGCATTTACACCGGCAGCTTCACATTTTTTTGCCAGAACCGATGATGCGCAAACGTGCACCACCGTAATGCCTTTTTCCTGTAATACGGCAGTCCAGGTTTTGGGAGAACCTGCTGAAGTAAAAACGATGGGCACCTGTTCTTCGATAATAATACTGATATGTTTGTCGATATCGGGATATAATAAGGGAAGATTGACAGCAAAAGGTTTTTTTGTGGCCGCCTTACACTTGCGGATTTGTTCGCGCAAAATATCCGGATACATTGAACCCGCACCGATAACTCCTAAACCACCAGCATTACTAACGGCACTAGCCAATTCCCAACCGCTGCACCAGATCATACCGGCCTGAATGATTGGATACTCTATTCCGAATAGAGCGGATATACGATTTTTCATGAGAAGTGATTTTTAATCGCCATGGCCAGCGCCACCATTTCTTCTTTTTCCAGACGCAACTTAGCATCGTGAAAATTGATTGAACCGTTTTTCTGCAAAGGAATAAGATGGATGTGTGCGTGCGGCACTTCCAGGCCAACTACGGCTATGCCGATACGTTCGCAAGGCACTGCTTTCTCAATGGCACGCGCCACCCGCCGGGCAAATAAAAAGTGCGCCTGATAAAGCGTTTCATCTTCATCAAAAATGTAATCTACTTCTTGCTTCGGCACTACTAAAACATGTCCTTTCGCAAGCGGTGCAATATCCAGAAATGCAAAAAAATGATCATCTTCTGCAACCTGATAAGAGGGAATTTCACCGTTGATGATGCGGGTAAAAATGGTAGGCATACAAATATTTTCGGCAACCTGTAAAAATGCGGCGACTTTACCAAACGGCCTTGGCGCAAGCCATACCGTCCATAGCGGCGCTCACAATTCCTCCGGCATAACCAGCGCCTTCGCCACAAGGCAACAAATTCGCAATTTGCGGATGACGTAGTGAATGTTTATCTCGGGGAATGCGAACAGGACTGCTGGTTCGGCTTTCTACACCAAGCAGCAAGGCTTCATTCGTTCGGTAGCCGTTCAACTTCTTACCGAAATCAATTAAACCTTCTCGCAAGCTGGCCGTTACAAAATCGGGCAAGATGGTAGCCAGATCCGCTGATTTTAATCCTGGTTGATAGGAGCATTTGGGTAAATCAGTTGACACTTTATGTTGTATGAAATCTTCTACGCGTTGCGCAGGTGCCTGTATGCTGCCCGTTGCCTGAAAAGCGCGCTGCTCCACACTTTTCTGAAACTCAAGTGCCGCAAGGGGGCCATACGTTTCAAACGATTTCCAGTTTTCAGGATTCACAGCAACCACCATGCCGCTGTTGGCAAAAGGGCCATTGCGCTTACTGCTACTCCAGCCGTTTACTACCACTTCTCCGCCAGCCGTTGCGGCAGGAGCAATCACGCCGCCCGGACACATACAAAACGAAAACACGCCGCGGCCGCATGCTTGTGTGACCAGGCTGTAAGAAGAGGGCGGCAATATAGTGCCCCTTGGTTGGCGATACATGAGTTGATCAATGAGTTCTTGTGGGTGTTCTATTCTAACACCTAAAGCAAACGGCTTCGCTTCAATCAGCATGTTTTTTCGATGAAGTAAATCGAAAATATCGCGGGCAGAATGACCTGTAGCCAGAATAACCTGTTGGCAATCGGTGCTGTCGCCATCTGCAAAATGCAATTTTGAAATGTTGTTCTGATGAATGGTGAAATCTACCAGCTTCTTGTTGAAATGCACTTCGCCGCCTGCATCTAAAATGGATTGCCGCATCGCCTCAATGATACGCGGCAATTTATTGGTGCCGATATGGGGATGCGCCTCATACCGAATTTTTGGATCGGCGCCATGTGCGATAAATACATCCAGTACCTTTTTGAGATTGCCGCGTTTATCACTTCTGGTATATAACTTACCATCGCTGTACGTGCCAGCGCCGCCTTCTCCAAAGCAGTAATTGCTTTCGGGATCGATGATTAATTTTTTGTGTATAGCGGAAAGGTCGGCGATGCGTTCTCTGGCACCCTTTCCTCTTTCAATGATAACAGGTTTAATGCCTAGTTCCAGTAATTGCAATGCAGCGAACATACCGGCCGGTCCGCTGCCTATGATATGGCAGGTTTTCTGGTTGGAAACAGGCATCGGTTGGAATAATTCCAACGCGTCTGAAAATACTTCATCATGCCGGAATAATGCCACCTTGAAAAGGAAATAAATCACGCGTTGTCGGGCGTCTAATGACTTTTTCAGGATTTGAAGGTGCGCCATATCGTCATTAGAGAGGCCTGCTTTCTGCAATGCAACGCGTTTGATATCAGCAACAGTACTATGTTCCGCAGGTAATTTTATTTCAACCAGAATAGGCACGCTTCAAAGATATTATTTGCGGAACGCCATGGCGAAACCGGCCATTGCCGCAATACTCACTAAAAATGCGTATTCATCAATGTCAAAGGTAGGCGTATGAATAGCGGAGGTGATTCCTTTGGCAGGATTGCCGGTTCCCACCCTGAAAAAACAAGCAGGCACCACATGAGAATAATACGCAAAATCTTCGGCACCCATTCTAATGGGTAAATCATGAACCTGTTCTGCTCCGAATAGTTGCCTTGAGATGTGGGAAGCTTGTGATGTTAATGTTTCATTATTCACCAAAACCGGATATCCTTTTTCAAGATGCAGTTCACATTGGCCACCGAATTGATGGGCTACATTCGAACAAGTTGCTGCAATCATCTGATGCATTTCAGCGCGAACGGTTTCATCAAAACAGCGCAAGGTTCCCGCCAGCACCGCACGCTCAGGAATAACATTAGTAGCTCCTTCTGCCATGAATCGGCCAAAAGATAAAACCACCGGAACCGACAAATCGGTTTTTACCTGAAGCGCACGAATGATTTCCGACCCCATCAACAACGGAGAAACGAAGGCAGATGGCTGAGCAGCGTGACCGCCTCTTCCAATAATGTTGATATGAATCTCATCAGCCGAGGCCATGAATTTCCCTGCACGAAAACCGATATTTCCTGCGGGTAATTCTGGGTGAACGTGAAGGCCAAAAAGCGCATCAACGCGCGGTTCCTGTAGCACACCGGCTGCAATCATGGCGGCTGCGCCACTAGGCATTTTTTCTTCTGATGGCTGGAAAATAAACTTAATGCTACCGCTCCATGATTCACGCAATTCATGCAATACATGCGCTACTGCCAATAAATTGGCAGTGTGAAAATCGTGGCCGCAGGCATGCATTTTCCCTGGCAGTTGAGATGCATAATCTGTCTTATTCGCTTCCTGAATAGGCAGGGCGTCCATATCTGCACGCAGTCCTACGCAATGGCGTTCCGGATCATGTCCGCGTAGAATACCTACCACACCAGTTTTCGCGATGCCGGTAGATACTTCCATTCCCAATCCGCGCAGCACTTCAGCAATAAGCGCAGCAGTTTGATGTTCTTCATACGCTAACTCAGGATACGCATGTAACTGCCGCCGCCAGCGAATGGCTTGCGGCAGTATTTTTTCTGCAAGCGGTAGTAATTGCTCTCTTAACATCCCGTAGGCGGGATTATTTTTTTTCCATGGCCAGCAACCGGGCAACCAGTTGCGGTTTTACTTTTTTGTAGCGCTGCCATTGTTCTTCGCGCACACCCATCTGCAAATTACTTTCCAGACTGCTATCCAGATCACTTAACACCTTTTGAACTTCTGGAGTTAATGATTGGTTGACGGTGTTCATGGCGCGGCGGTGGTGCATCAGCAGCAAGTCGTAGCAACGTTTAGCTTGGTTAGAATCCAATACCAGTTCACTTTTTAAAAAATCTGCCGCCGCCAGCAGTTGATTGGTTGAGCGCATGTGAGCCATTAATGAGGTTGGTGCATCCTGTGCACTCAGCCAACTGGCAACCGCCATCAATAAGCCCAAAACGATCCCTTTCATAGAAGAATTTTGATGTTAAGATAGAAATTATACCGTTCTCCGCAACAAGCTCACTAATCGCTATGTTTGACGCATGAAGCAATCAGTAGCGCTAGTGTGGCTACGGCGCGATTTACGTCTCAATGATCATGCCGCATTATATCACGCCCTGCGAGAAAATGAAGAGGTGTTGCCCGTATTTATTTTCGATTCGAATATTTTGGAGGATTTACCGCGCAACGACCGCCGTGTGGCGTTCATCCATCAGGAGTTAAAACGGTTGCAGGAAGAATTGCTGGCGTTAGGCAGCACGCTGTTGGTGGAAAAAGGAGCCCCTTTAGCGGTATGGAAAGAATTAACAACCCGCTATAAAATTACAGCCGTTTATGCCAATGAAGACTATGAACCGTATGCCCGGCAGCGTGATGTGGCTGTAACGGAATGGTTACAACAGCAGGGCGTTCTGGTAAAATGGTATAAAGATCACGTGATTTTTTCCGGAAACGAAGTACTGAAAGATGATGGCAGTCCGTATACTGTTTATACACCATATAGTAGGAAATGGCTGGCCCGGTTGAAGCCATTTTATTATAAAGCCTATCCGGTTCAAAAATATTTACCAGCTTTTGCCAAGCTGCCTGCAACGCAATTTCCTTCACTGCAACAGATCGGATTTCAGGAAGAAGCAACGTCATTTCCGGCGCGCGTTATTCCCGGAAAAATAATTTCCGGGTATCATGAAACCCGCGATTTGCCCGCGATTCAAGGCACCTCGCAGTTAGGCGTGCATTTGCGTTTTGGCACGTTGAGTATCCGTCAGTTGCTGGCTTATGCATTGCCCAGGAATGAAGTGTATGTAAAAGAATTAATCTGGCGAGATTTTTATCAGCAGATACTCTGGCATTTTCCGTATGTGGCCACGGGGTCATTTCGCAGCGAATACGATCAGATTGCTTGGCGGAATAACGAGCAGGAATTTGCGTGTTGGTGCTCGGGGAACACCGGCTATCCGCTGGTAGATGCAGGCATGCGGGAATTGAATGCCACAGGGTACATGCACAACCGGGTTAGGATGGTTACCGCTAGCTTTCTGACCAAGCATTTATTGATAGATTGGCGCTGGGGCGAGCGTTATTTTGCCGAAAAATTACTGGATTTCGATTTAGCTGCTAACAATGGCGGGTGGCAATGGGCCGCTGGAACGGGGACGGATGCAGCGCCTTATTTCCGGATTTTCAACCCGCAATCGCAGCAGGAAAAGTTCGATAAACAATTGACTTACGTTCGTCGCTGGGTGCCTGAATATGGCACTGCTGCTTATGTTCAGCCAATTGTTGATCACGCAATGGCCAGGCAACGCTGCCTGAAAGCTTATCAGCAAGCGTTAGGAAAATAGTATCGTAACCGGTGCGCACCAATGGGATTTTAGTGGTTCCCCCTATGGAAAACCCACAATTTGTGCATAACTTATCACTGGTAAAATTTGGCGTTGTAGAGGGGGAAACCATACTTTTATCGAAACAAAATCAACGTAACAATGGCAACTAAAAAAGCTAAGGCTAAAAAAGCAGCGCCAAAAAAAGCTGCTCCAAAGAAAGCTGCTCCTAAAAAAGCTGCTAAGAAAGCTGCTCCTAAAAAAGCCGCTAAGAAACGCACTCCTAACGCAGCCTTCATGAAGGCAATGACACCAAGCGCTGCACTGGCAGCCGTTGTTGGTAGCAAGCCGCTGCCACGTACAGAGGTGACTAAGAAAGTATGGGAGTACATTAAGAAGCACAAACTGCAAGACGCAAAAGAAAAGCGTAACATCAATGCTGATGCCGCGCTGAAAAGCGTATTCGGTGGCAAAAGCCAGGTTTCGATGTTCGAAATGGCTAAGCACATCAACAAGCACTTGTCATAAGTTGTTGTTGTTCTCTTTTTTGAATAAAAGCTCCGATTATTCGGGGCTTTTATTTTTTTAGCGAAGTTGGTTATGACGGGCGATTGGAAAAAAACAGCGGCACAACACCGCAAATTGTATAAAGAATTACTGCGTAAAGCGCGACTTCGCCGTGGTATGGAACGCCATCTTCCGGCATTACATGAAGCTGCCTTTGAAAAGATTGATTGCTTGCAATGCGCAGGTTGTTGCAAAACAATTTCTCCAAGATTTAAAACTCCTGATATCACACGCATTGCGCGATTCCTGAAACTGCGCGAATCAGCATTGATTGAACAATATCTGCGATTAGATGAAGATGGTGATTATGTGGTGCAGCAAAGTCCTTGTCCTTTTTTGGGTGCCGATAATTATTGCGGAATTTACGATGTACGCCCCGGTGATTGTAGAAAATATCCGTATACCGACAGCGGAGAATTTTTCGAGTACACCAATACTACTTTGCTCAATAGCACGATTTGTCCGGCCGTATTTGAGGTGCTGGAAAAGTTACGTCAGGTGCCCCTTTAACCGATTAGGTTTCCTATCTTGCCTACATGAAAAGAATGCTGCTGCTACTGGCCGCTGCGCCCTTACTGGCCCTGGGCCAGATCAACCTGTCTGTAATTGATGAAGAGGCGCATCCGGTATCGTATGCAGCCGTTTTTAACCGGCATACGCTCAATGGTGGCTACACCGACGACGAAGGTCGTTTAGTTCTGGCTGCGGCAGACGCATCCGAAACCGATACCTTGCGTATCTCTCATTTGGGATATGATGATGTTTGGTTGCGCATTGATGCACTAAAGGCGATGAATGGCGTAGTGCAATTGAAGTCGCGCCAGTATAAATTAAATGAAACCGTAGTGAAGCCCGTAGATGCCAAGGGGATGTTGCGTGAAGCCTTGGCACGGATGAAAGAAAATAATCCAACCACCTTTACACGGCATGAAATAGTATTTAAAGATTTCAGCAAAATTTCAGGAAAGAAAAACCATTATTACTATTTCCGGTATAATACCTGGTTGCCTTCCTATGAATACCGAAAGCAGGATAATACCTACTCGCAGGTGCTGGATCACAAATTGTATAACTCAGGAAAAGGTTTGTTTGATTTTAATGGCATGAGTCCGTCTCAACTCACTATGGTGATGTATCCGAACAACCTGTTTTCTGAGAAAGAGTTAGCCAAGCATGATTATCAATATCTGGCCAGTATTCAATATGAAGGAGAAGAGCTGGATGTGATATCGGTTCAGGATTTACCGAAAAAGAAAGATGACTTCATTGCGGTCCGAGGTAAAATTTATCTCACCAAAAACAAGGCCATACGGATGGTTGAAGTGCATGTTTATAATGAAAGAGCGAAACGCTTCTTTCTGGTTGCCAAGATGGATGCGTTAAATGTAAATGTAAAAGTGCTGTACAAGCCCTATCAAGGTAAGTATGTCCTTGACTTTATTTCACAAACAACCTATGCAGCTGGTAGCTTGTTTGGAAAGAAATTGGATCTGAATTATTCTACTACTGCCCGGGTTTTAAATACCGACTTGAATGTTCCCGACCGGCAAATTCCGAAAATTCACCAGGTAGAAGATATTCTCAAAGATGAGAAGGCATTGCCTGCCAATGTGTTGGGCGCTGATCCTGATATGCAATAGCATTTTGAGGTAGTGTAGAAATAGTTGCTGTATCAGATGAGCGGACGTGCCGTTGCGTACTACTGCTATTTTTCTGACATTTAACCCGATGTTGAAGTGGTGGATGACCGCCTTGTTAGGATGGCCTTTGTGGGTAGCTGCACAAACCGACAGTGCGGTGATTTATCGGCAGTTGCTACAAAGCGAGAAGGCCGAGATTCGTCAATTTTCCCCATTGCTGCAAAACGATTTTTTTACGTTGGTAGATTCGCTGGCGGCACAACGTCCCGCACCGAACGATATGCGGCGCTTGCTTCAGTTTTTACATCAGGTAAATGACGAATCCCTGCTGAAGAATAATACCTATACTGATGTGTTGCGTTATGTTCGGCTTATCAGAGTCTGGCAAGAACAAGGCAATCTGGCTGCTAATATTCGGTCATACCCCAGTTTATCCCTAAAAGCGTTTGTCTTTTTTTCTGAAGATACTACTGCTTCATCATTTTTGGAAGAACAAGTGAATGTCAATCCGCAAGAGGTGCTTCGACAAGCCGATTTTCTAGTAGCGGAAAAGGATGGTCGCAAGGCCATCGAACTAGCGATGATTAAAGCACCCGAATATGCCAAGCGCTACTTTGCCTTGGAAGGCGCGGTGGCCGATGTTCTGGATCGCAGTCGCAGACCGGAGGTGCGCATGTTGTCGAGGATTTACAGTCGCTTTGGCGTACGCACCAGGGCGTATCTTTTGTTGCATCCGTTAATGACTCAGCGTTTTTCTATTGAGCATGCTGATTCTATTACGCGAAATGCAGAAGAGCTTTGGAAGGAGCTAGGTGCGGTGATGCTTACTGAACATCCGATAGGAGTTTGGTCGGTAGATAATGAGCTCAAATATCTTTCGGTGGAACGCATTCGCAAATGGAACGAACTACCTCAGGTTGCTTTGGATGCACAATGGCCTACGGCCACTTCCGATCAGCTATTGTTGGCAGCCTTAGCTTTCCGTGATGGTTCGCCCCGGGTGATGGATGCGCTGATTAGAAGCATCAAGATGAAGCAGGATGAAATTCATGCCAACCTCATTCAAAATATTCAGCCGGCAAGACTCTCTTCTTTGATACAGTATTTGCAACAAAACGGCACCTTGCCAGATGTTTTGTATCGTGTAGAAAACACGGCGCGAAATGGCTTGTTGAATCTATTGGCATTTGATGAAAAGAGTGAACAGCGACCAGTGTTTCCGACAATCGCTGCCGTTACCTCCCCAGCGGAAGAAAAGCCCTTGCCTGTGGAAGAATCCAGAACTGAAGATGAATCAGTAATCAGTGAACCGGTAGCGCCATTTGTGCCGCAACTCCCGGATAGTGAAAAGGTTTTCTTGTCTTACACCAAGAATTTATTTGCCACACTTCAGCGCATACCTTCCTTCATTGATTTGCCTCAGGCGAAGCGTATTTTGTTGTACGCTGCACAATATGAACCTGATGAGTTGCTAAAGAAAACGGAAGCATTTAAATCAAAATTCTGGTGTAGGGAAGTGGTGGAAAGAGCTGCGTTAAATGCGCCGGTAACCGCTAAGCGTTACCTGGCTGATCCCAATCATCCGGTGTCGGCCATATTATATTATAGCCAACGTAAGGAAATCATACAACTGCAGGAATGGAGCAAGGCGATGGGCTTTGCATCTAAACCAATGCTGTTGTTTGATGCTATGGTGCGTGGCGTTTATTCTCTGCCCGAGGCCATGGTAGTGGCGGAAAACAATGTCAGGTTTTTCCGCTCATTAATTCAAATTGCCAGCCAAAAAAAGTATTTCGGTGCGTACAATGTGGATCGTGAGTTAAACTACCAGGCGTTGCGTTTGGTGCGCGTTATAAACGACAAAGTGAATCTGCCATTCGAACAACGATTTGGCAATGTAGATACCAATTGCGCGCAAACGCTTTACTACATCATGGTGTTTGGAAGGGAGGAAGTCTTTTCTGCAACGTTCAACGGACTGTTTAGCAGATTTAAAAGCCGTGCCCGTGTCGACGCAGATTTTCTTTCAAGCGTAACGCAGTTGCCGCATTTCAAATCTTTCTTTTCGCTCTGTAATAATTACGGCAAGGCTGAAGAGTTGCTTTCCATTTTTAACGGGCAACAACAACAAGCGCTTATGGCGTCATTGGGATTGATAGATGATAGTATTGCCGACCCCATTGGCGAAGCCGCTGTTATAGCAGAGATCATTGCCAATAGTAATAGCGATTATGTAATTAAAGAATTGCAGCAGCAGATTAAAAGGCAGTATGAAGCCGCGGAGCAAAGCGGTAATCAGGAAAGCGAAGTTTTGTTTGGTGTTCTGGCAGCAGCAGCACGCGATAAAGCCGTGATAGATAAACATTGGTATCAGCAGGTAGCACAAAAGTTTAAATCCAGTTCCTTATCTATGTTACATCCGGCGCAATTGCGCGATGGTAACTTAACGGTTGAGCGCCAGTATTTCTATAATGATGATGATGGCCGTGCCTCTTACGATCACTTTTTGAATACTTTTAGAAATCGGGAAGGCTGGAAGGTGGAAGAGGGATATAATTTCGCAAAGGTGTCTAGCACTTCAGGCCAGTCGGTGTTGATTTACTCCAATAAACCCACATTAGAAGAAAGCGGCGATGAAGCGATTAATAAAATTTTCAAAGAGAATAATTATCAGCCTACCGTAATCATTCACCGGGGGCATAGTTTTCATACTGCAAAAACACTGACCCGCGTGCCCGATGTGGCGCGCCTGGTGGTGGTTGGCAGTTGTGGTGGTTTTTATCAGTTGAATCTAGCCTTGCGAAATGCACCCGAAGCACAATTCATCAGCACGCGGCAGGTAGGTGTTGCACCGGTTAACGACCCCATTATTTTTGCATTGAACGAATACTTGCGGCAGAATAAGGATATTCGCTGGAAGTTGTTTTGGGAAGAAATGCGTCAGAAAGTTGGCAGCAATCCGATGTTCGCTGATTATGTTCCTCCACATAAAAATTTGGAATCAATTTTTGTACGGACCTATTACAAATTACTTGGCGTGTAATGATGAGTAGAAGCAGACATATTGGTTTTGTTGGGATGCTGTTGTTTTGTACCATGCTTTTGGTAATCCCGTATTGTACGTGGGCGCAACCTCGTGTAGATTTTATTGATGGCGATCAGATTAGGATTGACAAGCTGGATGGTAGCGAAGATGGCCGGGTTCAAACCTATGACTCACTGCGGAATCAAATCGCGCAGCGCGTCTACTTCCAGTTAATTGATTCTATACAAAATTATATTGATCAAAGTGGTTTTATTGAGGTAGATCGAAGGATTTATCGTGACTATCTATTTCGTACCATGCGCAGGGTGTATAGTGGGAATTACCGTCAGGTAGCTCGCTGGGAGGTGCTGTTCACCCACTTTTATGCCACCCTAAAAGGTATGCGCCAACATCAGGTATGGCCTGTTTTACGTCGCGATTACGCCAGTTCCTTGGAGTTGACAGGTTTGTTTCGCTATGAGTCTATAGCGGATTCTTTTCTGTTAGAAGCGATGACGATTATGCCAGGTGAAGTACTGCAACAATTTGCGCAATATGCCGAGCGACCCTATGCCGCCAAAACGGTTGAAGCCGTAGTTGCTTATGCACCCACAGTAGCAAAGGCATATTATCTGCCCGCTTATCCTGCTTATGATATGATGAAGGCAAGTGGCGATACTTCTTTGGTGATTTTCAGAAAGATTATTGACGCCTATGGGAAAAAGTCCAATGCGATGGTGTTAATGGATGATTTGGTTTCCGGTAAACTCACTATCCGGCAGGCTGATTCTATTACAAAGAATAACCGTGCTTTCTTTCAGCAGTTATGGCAAACGCGTATACGTAAAAATATGCGGGCTGCTTACTCTGTAGAAAAAGAGCTGGAAATAGCAGCACTTAAGTTAGTGCGTGAGGTCAATGATTTGCACAATGAGAATAACGAGGCAATTCGTTTTGCAGCAGTGAACAGCTTAAGCGCCGAAGCCTTGTATGTATTAATTGTATATAGTGAAGAAGATATTTTCACTTCTTCCTTCAACGGTATTTACAAAAGATTGACGGTAAAGTTGGGTAAAGAAGATGGGTTTGATTTTTTACGAAGAATGAATGATTTGCGCTTCAGAACGTTCGTCAAACAATGTGCAGCCTATGGTAAACTCGACGCGTTTCTAACTACGATGAGTGCAGAACGCCGAAATATATTGATGGTCAAATTTGCTGCAAATCTGGGCGTTGCTGAAGGCAAACTTTCAGAGGCGGTTGAAGTGGCAGACGCTTATACCAGTATCAGTGATTCAGCAGCGCGCGATATTGTACAAAGAACGGTAGCAACAGAATACGAGCAGTGTCAATTGCGCCAAAACAAAAGTGGCATAGCCATTTATGGCTTATTGCAAGCTTTGTTTGGTAGTCAGCAAATGTTTCAGGGGAATTGGTATCAGCAAATTCAACAGCAATATCATCTGGCACCAATAAATGTATTGCCTTCAGGGCAGCTGTTTGCCAATAATGGTCGGTGCATCTGGTACATGAATTTTTATGATGATGATGATGGTGAGTGGTCGTATCGGTCGTTTGTTAGCACATTTAAAGATAAGAATTGGGTGGTTGATGAGTCGCATCCACTATATACGGTCATTCGCGCTTCAAATGGAAAGCTGGTTGATATTTATGCCAACAAACCCAAACAGGAATATGAGGGGCAGGCTTATTTGGAACACTTCTTTGATAGTCTGCATTTGATACCGGATGTGCTGGTACATCGCGGACACAGCTACTATGCTTCAAAAACCATTGACAAAACCACGCCTGGCACACGAATTTTTGTACTGGGTAGTTGCGGGGGTTATCACAAGTTAAGCAGCATTATCGACCGTTCTCCCGAAGTTCGTATAATCTCATCTAAGCAAATTGGTGTATTTCAGGTGAATAATCCCATAGTAAAGGCGCTGGCTGATAATATTCGGGAAGGAACCGACGTAGACTGGCAGCAAATCTGGAAAACTGTAGATGCCCGCTTGAAAGGAACGGAATCTTACGGTAGGTTTCTGGATTATATTCCACCGCATAAAAATTTAGGCGCCATTTTTATCAGTGCCTATAGCAAACAATTACAATAGTGTGGTAACCGCTACAGCTTTTACTACCTTTAGGGCATGAATCAATTATCCCTATCGCATATCGGAAAAACCTACGGAAATTACGAGGCATCTAAAGATGTCAGTTTTGCCATTCCTAAGGGGGCGATTTTTGGATTACTGGGGCCGAATGGCGCTGGGAAAACTACCATCATCCGGATGATTACGCAAATCATCTATCCAGATAGTGGCTTCATTCAATTCAATGAAGAAAAATTAAAACCTGAACACAACGAACGTATCGGATATATGCCCGAAGAAAGGGGATTGTATAAAACGATGAAGGTGTATGAGCATCTTATCTATCTGGCCAGATTAAAGGGATTGTCATCCGCAGCCGCGGCACAACGGGTTAATTTTTGGATGGAGAAGCTGCAAATTACCGATTGGCGAAACAAAAAGATTGAAGAGTTAAGTAAAGGCATGGCCCAGAAAATTCAGTTTATCGCCACCGTAGTGCATGAGCCTGAGTTGCTGATTTTAGACGAACCCTTTTCAGGGCTAGATCCCATCAATGCCAAGCTGATTGAAACCGAAATTTTTGAATTGAAACAGCGGGGCTGTACCATTATTTTCTCCACGCACCGCATGGAGCAGGTGGAAGAAATCTGCGATAGTATCGTACTGATTAATCAGGGAAGGAAGATTCTGGAAGGCGGTGTTATGGAGCTGAAGCAACAATTTAAAGAGAATAAATTCCGGATTCGGTTTGATGGCGAATTGCCGACAGATTTCAATGCGCAGTTCATGCCTGTTGCTGTTCACTCCGGAGAAGTTATCGTAAAAACCAAGGGCGAAGGCAACGATATGTTGCGCTATTTTATCGATCATCAGTTAGCGGTGCGCTCGTTCGATGAGCTATTGCCCGGTCTTGATGATATTTTCATTACTGCCGTTAATCAAAGTCATGGGTAAAATTTGGATTATTATCCGCCGCGAGTATATCACGCGCGTACGCAAGAAATCGTTCTTGGTTACTACGCTTCTGGCGCCGCTAGGTTTTATTGCCCTAATGTTGTCGTCGGTACTTTTATCTACCTACAGCAGCAGCGTGAAGCATGTAGCCATTGTTGACGATTCTGGCTTGTTTAAGGACGCGGTGTTCGCCGATGCACCTGATGGTAGCATCATCTTTCATAAAGAAAATAATGCTAACGGCATCGAACGCGGATTAGCAGCAGAACATCCCAAGTACGATGCGCTGGTAGCTATTCCAGCAACTTTTGATATCGAAAACCCACGCCGTGTCAGCATACGTTATATGTCGGCCAAGGGTGTTGGAATTATGGCTCAATCGTTCGTGAATAAAACTTTTTCAGAGCAAATTCAGCACCTGCGCGCAGCGCAGTGGCATATAGACAAGGCGCAATTGGAAGACTTGAATCAGGAAGTAAAACTTGATTTTTTACGCGTTAGCGATACGCGGCAAAATGATGCTGGCGCCGAGGCTGGCGCAGTGTTGGGATACGTGCTGGGATTTGCGATTTATATTACTTTAATCATTTACGGCACCATGATTATGAAAGGCGTAGTTGAAGAAAAGTCGAATCGTATCATGGAAGTTTTGGTGAGTAGCGTAAAACCGCTACAGTTGATGATGGCGAAGATTATAGGTATTGGCGCAGTAGGTTTAACCCAGTTCTTTTTATGGGGCGTGATGATTATGCTGACGAATTTTTTGTTATTGCCTGTACTTGGTATCACCATGCCGCATACGTCGAATATTTCGGCAGGGCAGTTGCAAGGAAGTAATGTGGATCCCGATGAAATTGCCTCCTTGATTCGGGGACTATCGGCCATTCATTGGAAGCCGGTGATTGCCGTTTTCATTATTTATTTTCTGGGTGGTTTCTTTTTATATGGTTCGTTGTTTGCAGCTGTGGGGGCAGCAGCGGGCGATGAAACAGATTCGCAATCGCTCACCCTGCCAATCATGATGCCGATAATTATCTCAATCATCATTTTAATGAATACCCTAAGCCAGCCTGAAGGGAACCTCACCTTTTGGGCGTCATTGATTCCATTTAGCTCACCCATCATTATGCCAGCGTTGATGCCGTTTAGCCCGCCGTGGTGGCAGGTGACGCTATCCGTGGCTTTGCTGATTGGCGGATTTGTATTTTGTTCATGGGTAGCTGCGAAGGTGTATCGAACCGGAATCCTGATGTATGGCAAGAAAACCACATTTATGGAAATCGCCCGGTGGATTTTTAGCAAATGAATTTAAACTCGCAACTGCTTTGGCACATCATTTGAAAACAATATTGAAATTTAAACTATGAAAAAACTACTCCTCGCGGCAGCCTTGCTGCCCTTGCTGGCAACAGCACAAAAAGAAATTAATGTGGAACCTCAGGATAAGGAAAATAGCCAGGGTACCAAGCCTGCCTTTGTTATGGTGATTCCGCAAAATTCCATGAAAGATGTGATGGACGACTGGAAAAAGTTCATTAAAAAAGATTCTAAAGGAAAAATTGAAGAAGTTAAGGGCGAATTGAAGTTGGTTGGGGCTGTGAATACCAATATCACCCCAAATCCATTCACTATTGTGAGTAAGATGGTCGAAACACCAGAAGGGGTTCAGTTAACCGCGTGGTTTACTGATGGCGATGTTGACATTGCCCCTAAAACGGATCCTGATAAAAGTGTGGCAATTCAGAAGATGATGCACGATTTTGGAGTTTCTGAATATAAAGCAGCAGTAAAGAAGGAAGTAGAAAAGGCGGTTTCTCAGCAAAATTCATTTCAGAAAACTTTTGATGGTTTTGTGAAAGATCAAAAAACAGCGGAAGATCGCATTACTTCTCACAAACGCGATATTGAAGAGTTGCAAAAGAAAATCAAAAACGAGGAGGAGAATATCGTTAAAGCCAAGGATATGCAAACAAAGAGCAAGGCCGATTTAGATAAGCAGATCGAAGCAGTTAAAGCCGTTAATGAAAAGCTGAATAATATTAAGTAATAGTTACTAGTCAAAACAATAGCCATTCGTTGCCATAGCGGCGGATGGCTTTTTTATTGCGTTAAATTGCAGCAACGTAGTTTCATCAAATTGTCAAATTATATCAACAATAACACGATAAACTATTTGGTTTGTATATTGTTGTTTTACCATGCGAAACTTTCGGGTAGTTTGTTTTGTTCTTATAGGCGTAATTTGTTTCACCTGGAAGACTCTTGCACAAAAGCAAAATAGGTATTGGTACTTTGGAAATCGCGCAGCCGTTCGTTTTGATGCCAGCGGCCCGGTTGCATTAACCAATTCGTCTATGGTTGTGATCGAGGGATGTGCCACCGTTTCTGATCAGAATAACGGAGATTTGCTGTTTTATACTGATGGATTAAAGATCTGGGACCGGACGCACCAGATTATGCCTAATGGGAGTGGTTTGTTGTCGGGATTGGGTACTTCCAGTACTCAAGGCGTGCTAATCGTTCCGTATCCTGAGCAGCTAAGGAAGTATTATGTGTTTACGGTAGATGAGACCGCGGGTGGCACGGGGCATGGCTTTCGCTACTCTGTAGTAGACCTCAGTTTAAATAATGGTTTAGGAGATGTAGATACCTTACGAAAGAACGTTTGGATACAGGGAAATGCCACCGAGCGACTGTCGGTAACTTACAATGCTGATGCTACAGGGTATTGGGTGATGATGCATGAGCGTGGTAATGCGGTTTATAAAGCTTATGAAGTAACGAAAGCTGGCATAAGTGCGGTTCCGGTAGAAAGTATGGTGGGATCCATTCATGATACGGTTCAACAAGTTGATGGAGACGGCACTATCGGGTGTATGTCGTTTAATGAGGATGGCAGTAAGTTAGCGGTGGCTATCTATTCAAGAGACAAAATTGAAGTGCTCGACTTTGACAGATGTAGTGGCGCAGTGTCAAATGCTAAGACACTGGCAACGGTTGGTCGTCCGTACGGAGTCGCATTCAGTAGCAACCGGTTGTATTATAGCGTATATGAACAGGCCTCTTTTGCTGGAGGGGTGTTTCAATGCACCATAGATGCTTCCAGTCAGATTACCGCACCCGTTGTTGTTGGCGTGAGTAGTTCGGCAAATTTTTCTTGTGTAGGTGCGCTGCAAAAGGCTCCGGATGGCAAGATCTATCTTTCAGTTAACAACGAACAATGGCTTTCGGCGATTTCCAAACCGGATAGCCCGGGATTGGCATGTAACTTTATTGATAAAGCCATACTACTCCCTGATATCGGATTGTCACCAACCACAGGCTTTTTTGGTTTGCCTCAATTTGTTCCGAATTACGATACTGTTACCAACTCACGCCGAACTATTCTTATCAGTCAGCCGGTTTGCGTTGGTGTGCCAATAACATTCCAACTGAGGCCAAATCAGTTGGCACAGCAAGTTTTGTGGAAGTTTGAAGATGGCATCGAAGAAACAGGCGGCCCTGACATTACCCATACTTTCAGTAACGCGGGATTATACAATGTGCAAGCCGTAAGTCAGCAACTTTGCCATCCCGATACCCTAACGTTGGCGGTTCGTGTAAGCTTAACTTGCGATTCGCTGCAGAAAGATTGCGATTTGAAAATACCGGACGCTTTTAGTGTTAATGGGGATGGTAAAAATGACATCTGGCGAGTGGCCTCCATTTGCAGGCCAGATAGTTTTCATGTAGCACTGTTTAATCGTTGGGGCCAGTTAATCTTTCAATCCAGCGATGTTGAAACCGAATGGGATGGCTCGTTTCATGGTGTTCCTTGTCCTTCCGAAACCTATCACTATGTATTGACGTACCGTTTTCTGAATCAGGAGGTACAATACAAAACAGGAAATGTTGTTCTATTCAGATAATTAAGATGCGCTTAGCCTCCTAAAAGTCGTAGCCAAAACTGAGATAGTAATTTGGCTTTTTACTCCATTCTCCTGTGTCTAAGCCCCAAGCCATGTCGAACTTAATGAAATAGCCCAACAACGACATGCGCAGGCCGGCACCGGTTCCCAGTAATACTGGTGTGCGGAATTGTTTCACACGAACTGTAGAAGTGGCGTTTTGATAAGTAACCGTTAAATAGGTATTTCGTTCATCAAACGGATTCCAGCCTTCCCAGGCCGAGCCCATATCGCAAAAACCTACTAATGCAAAATTGCGCACAAACTCTGATTTAGGTGTTCTGTTCATCAGAATAGAAAACAGCGGAATACGCAACTCCGCGTTAATAACGCCGTAATTACTACCATAGCGCGCACTCTGCAAAAAGCCGCGCACCGGAGTGGCAAGCGTTTGAAATACATAATTCACGGATGGGTCAATCTGAACAGTGCCTCGCGAACTATTATCGCCACGCACGGCCAGCAAGCTGTTATCAAGTCCGCCTAAGTAATGAATCATTTTGGCGTTACCTAAAGAAGTGGCAAAGGCAACGCGTGTAGCCAAAGTCAATTGTTTATATAATTTGATATAATAACGCGCATCAAATCCGGCGTACACAAAAAACTGGTTATTCCATTGCGGAATACGAAAGCCGCTGGCAGTAGGCTTGGTAGGTATTTCTTTATGAAGTTCAACAAATGCCTTTGCCCTGAAACCCCGGCGAATATTGGCTTGTACATCAATACAGTTATCAAAAATGTATTCGCCTTTCAAATAAACCCAATTGGTGATGTAGCTGGGAAGATGTAAAGAAAATGTGTCTTCCGATTTGTAAACGTATTGATCATTCCTATAGGCTGCACCCAATTTTATAGCGTGAAACACATCAAACGGATACTTGAATTCCAATTCCAGATAGGTGGTTTTTATAGAATAATTTAATTGGCCGGAAGGAATAGTACGATCAGAAAACGGAACGAAACTGCTGGCCTGCTTACTTACACTCTGCCTGAAAAATGTCAGCTTCTTATCCCACCGGCGTTTTAAATTTTCATAGGTAAGAAAGTATCCCAAATCACTTACGTTAAACCCTGCCGCGCCCACCAGTGGAATCGTAATGCCGCCATACAGTTTGTGATCTTCCAGTAAATCAGTAATGCCCACTTTAAACAAGGCATTGAGCGGCTGCATGGTATATGATGGGTTCTGTGGATTGTAAATCTGATAGCGTGTCACTAGCAGATCGTTGTTTAGTTGACCAACAAACTTATCTACCATAAACTTCACGAAGTACGGCCGCACTTTTGAAAAACGGAAAATGTATCCACCACTGGCCGCTGCTTCAGCACGGCGCACCTGAGAGGCTGAACTATCCCAGTCAAATAACTTAATGGCGTAATCAAACTCACTTTGGAAGTCGTGACCAGCAGCAACCCTCGGCGTGTCCTTCGGTGCCGGAACAACGGCACTTGCTGCGGGTGTAGTTGTAGTATTAGCTACAACATTGTCTGTTGTTATTCCATCGCGCTTTTTAGCATAGTCGGTGGTAAAGAATAGTGGTTCGGTACCACGGATAGATGTTTCTACATCCCGCAGATAAAATAGCGAGCGGCCCTTGCTGAGTGACAACTCCAGCGATTTTGTTTTTTCCTGTGAGAAATCGTATTCGCGTATGTTATTTTCGAAGTTAGTAAGCTGAAGGCTTTTTCCGGCAATACGAAACACATCGGTTTGTTCAACGCGCTTAATCTGTAAAATAGTGGTGTCGTAGAAATCGGCAAAATTGACATCTAAGGGAAGACTTAGTGAATCATCTTCGTTGGCATCCTTGTTGAAAAAGTAAAAGGTGTTTTGCTTGTGGTCGAAAACAGTTTCCAGACGAGCCGCATAAATATTGCGAATGCCGTTTTTCTCGCTTAAATAAGAGAAGTGTCCAGAGTTAAATGGGCGTGGATAACTTTCGTTGGCATGCGGCGTTTGTGTGATGCGGTACAAAACATTACCACCCCGATCTAAATCGTAAAAGAATAAATCAGTGCTTTTATCAAACGCCTGTGATTCATATCGCGCTTTGCGTAGGGTATCATCTGTTCTGTTACTGGAAAAAACAACACCGCGGATGCTATCTACTTCTACATATGCTGGCGTGAGGTCGTCAAAGTAATCGTCCGTAATTTGTTGAACGGTTTGCGAGGCAATGGTGTACAGAAAAATGTCAGTCTGCCCTTTCTGTTCTGCCGATAATAATACTTGTTTCGAGTTGCCTGCATAGCTAATCGAAAAGACCTTTTGAAATTTCTCTAATCGGTAGAGTTCCTTCTTCTTGGTTTTCACCTCGTACTCCATCAGATAGTTTACATTTCGGCGGGTAAACACACAAGCTACTTTACCTCCTGTTGGTGCCCAGGCAATCAAAGGATAGCTTTGGTCGGTCCATTGCGTCATTGTACGCCATCCGCCGCGCTTGATAATCCTTGTTTTATTATTTTCTATTTCCTGCAAATGCACTTTGTAACGGCCCAGATTGTTGCTGGCGTAGGCTACATAGGTGGCATTCGGGCTCAGTCGCGGCTGATAATATGTGGTTTCGGCTTTATACTTTTTTTTGACAACTGTTTCTGCATCCCGCGGCATGGTATACTTAACCTCTCCGTTGAACCGCGCTACATAATACTTATACCAATTCTCCAGCGTTTCATTGAGGCCTGTTCCAATGGAAAATTCGAAACCATTGTCAATGCTGCGATTGATTCTGGTCAGATACATCACATTGGAAACCTGATTCTTGCCGTAAACTTCTTCAATCCAATGCCAAACGGAATGCCCTACAAAAACGGCTTCTTCGGGTGATAATTTGTTTAACCGATTATAACGACCGCTCATGATGCCATCCCGAAGGCGATCTTCCATATCTGCATTCCAATTTTCTCCGATATAACTCACAAATCCTTTCTTAAACCAATCGGCCAGATTCATCAACAATGCATTGCCAATCACTTGCCCAAATGTTTGTCCGGATAGTTGTTTGTCGAGATAAATTCTGCCGATATTTTCACGAATTTGTTTGTCGAGATGCGCATGCTCACCGTTGAAATAGATGAACATTTTATTGTCCGGAAATTTTCCTGTACCGCCCTGATTCTGATCCGGGTTAAAAATGCCGATGTTCGTCTGATTGAGTTCATGGATGTTGTTGTACACCACGATATCAATCTTCCGTTTGAAACGGTAATCTAACAGCCGGGAAATATCCTGTGCGTTGTCTTCCGCAGATTTAATAACATACTTCGCAATGTCTTGTCCGCCGGGATAGAAATAGGTGATGAAATGGTCGCTTTCGTAATACTGAAATGAAAAGTCTTTGTACTGCACCCGGTTTTGGCCAAACTTCATGTCGGCGGCTTGCGCCATGGCCGCATCGTATGCGCCCAGCGCCAGCAGTAAGGCTACGCTATATGTTCCAAACTTTTTCAATCGACAAACCGACCTCATAGCTAGCGAAAAAAGGCGAGAATTGAAACTTAATCAGATATACTGAAAATTTACGGCTTAGCCCCTACTTTCGTAGCATGTTTCAGCATCGGGAAGTTTGGTTGGCCACAAAGCACCGCAAGGAAGAGGTGGTAGCACCGGTTTTAGAAGAGGCATTCCAAATGAAGATTAGGGTTCCAGATGGTCTGGATACCGATACATTAGGCACTTTTTCAGGTGAGGTACCCCGCCCCGGCGATCCGGTGCAAACACTCAGAATGAAATGTCAAATGGTGCTGGATCAATTTGGCGGCGATTTGGCCTTAGCCAGTGAAGGTTCTTTCGGCGCTCATCCGCAGGCTGGATTCGTTCCGGTTGATGAAGAGTGGATGATGTTGCTGGATACGCGCAACGAAGTAGAAATTGTGGTGCGCGAGTTATCGATGGAAACAAATTTTAATGCTTCAGATTTTGTTACGGAATCAGAACTAATGTCGTTTGCAAAGCGGGCGCACTTTCCAACGCATGGCCTCATTCTGAAAGGAAAAGATGGGCGAATAGTAAAGGGAATCGCTGATCAACAGATGCTGATGGCTACCTATCGAGAGCTATTATCCGGCGGCTTGCCGCTTCGGGTTGAGACGGATATGCGTGCCATGTACAATCCAACGCGGATGCAGGTTATCAAGACTACCGCCCGGAAGTTAGTTCAACAAATGCAGTCGGTTTGTAAACAATGCGGTACGCCGGGTTATGGGGTAGTGCGTTCTGAAATGGGATTGCCATGCGAATGGTGCAGCCAACCTACCAAGGCTATTTTAGCATGGATTTATCAATGCAAAAAATGTGGCATTGAAGAACGTCAATTGTTTCCGCAGGGCAAGCAAACAGAAAATCCAATGTATTGTGATAGTTGCAATCCGTGAGAATTATCTACATATTGAAAGATGATTCATGAATTAAGAACGCGGGTGTTTTTACTTGTTGCGGCATTATTGACTTTGACAGATGTGGCAGGTCAGAAGCGACAATTTTTCGACAGCGAATGGAAGCCTACAGATAAGGAGCATGCTGTTTTTTATAGAGAGGTAAAAAAGAAGTCAGATGGTTTCGATATTCACGATTTCTATCAATCTGGCGCCCGACAATTCGAAGGAGTTTCTAAAAATGATGCAGAACCATTTAAGCTAAACGGCACCGCTATTTGGTATTATGAAAGTGGATCGATAGAGCGTATTGCCTTGTTTAAAAATGAAGTACCCGTAGATTCCACGGTTGAATTTTATGAATCAGGAGCCATTAAATCAAAAGCGTTTTACAAAAACGCGAAACTGGATGGCGCTACAACCTCCTACTTCCCCGACGGTTCAATAGCCGGTGTGGCCAGATACAAGGAAGGAAAACTAAACGGACGGCTGGAAAAGTATCATAGCCCCAATCACCCTGAATATTTAGTTGACTACAAGATGGATGTAATGGATGGTTCTTACACGATGTTCAATGTCAACAACAAGGTGTTCAATGAAGGAACAACTCAAAACGGATTTAAAGAAGGGGTTTGTAAGGATTACTTTTATGAGGGCGGTTTGCGCCTGGTGTACACGATAAGAAATAAATTTTTGGATGGTAGATTAGTGGAGTTTAATTCGAAAGGTGATACAGCTAGCGTTGGGGAATTTAATCAAGGTGTTCCATTGTACTACCGCAGCAAATCAATGTCGGAAATCAACGGCAGCAGATTTTCAAAGGAAATGAAATTGGAAGGGGATGTAGAACACTGGACTGTATGGCGGGATAGCATGCGGATTTTGGAGGCCTACTACGAAAAAGGTAAATACCGGGGTAATTGGTTGTTATTTACTTTCGATGGAAGAACGCTTTATAGTGAACTTCAGTTTAAGAAGAACGCTGATTGCGGCGAAGCGTATCTGCAGCCGGCAAACCAGGCATTTAGGCCGATGTTAACACTTAGTGATCGGTTTGGATTCTATCACATCACCCCGAAACTAAATCAATGCGATGATGTGACAGAGAAGCGAACAGCGGTTCCGGATGATCAGCATCCAGTATTCTACATGAAGCGAGATAGCGCAGATAAATCTGTAAGGAAAAGTAAGGACGTTGATATCGTCCATTATCAGGAGTCGGCCGATGATTCCCTATTTATTAAGAGGAACCATTGTGGTTTGGTAGCAGGAAATCCTGCAATATCTTGTTGCGAAAGAACAGTAAATGGTTTACTGTATCGGGTTTATTTAAGTAGCGATTTAAGTGCCCTGCAACGTTTTCGTTCCAATTTGCGCCCCGATGATAATACCTTGGTTTATTTAAGGCAGAAAATGGAGAGCCGCGACTACGATTTCAAAAAGGAAAAACGCATCACGCGCTGGGAGTCATTTGTGCTTTCGCCGGCCATGCAACAAGCGGTGAGGGAGAAGCGCCTTGAGTCCACTGCTATTCTGTATGTTTTGGAACACGAATTTTGGTCGGTCAGCGATTTTTCTGGCGGTTCAGCGCACAGTGCTCTGGAAGAAGAAGTTAATGCCAGGTAACAAGATCCAGGTTGTTCTATGGTTTCACCCATCGATTCATAAAGCGGAAGCCTCTATCGCTCAGCACTTCTAACTGATAGCAGCCGGAAGGTAAATGGGAAACATCGAATGAAGTAAGGTGTTCTCCTGCCGTTAAGAATTGTTGATGTTGGAGTGAAATTCCACCAGTAAGATTGCTAATGGTAAATGTGACCATGGAGGCCTTGGGCGCTTCAAACCGAACCATCAGTTGGTTGTTTGTAGGTATCGGGAACAATGAGCAATTGGTGTTGAATATATCTGTAGTAATACCTACACCAGGGTCGTAAGGAGCATAGAAAAAATAGTTAGCGTAACTGTACGGACTAGGCTTCCATGCGCTACTGGAAGATTCCCAGATGTAGGGGATATACCCAGTGTAATAACCTTCCGCATCGTATGCTGAAGTGTCTTTGAATGAAAATTTCCAGGTATTCCCGGGTTGAACGCCGGATTCGGTAATGTTCAAAATCAAATCGCCGTTGGTATTATAGGAGGAAGTAGCTCGTAAGCTTTTTTGCCATTGATTATTGTTCCATTGTTCAGCTACTTCAACAGCTACCTGATTGCCGGTGTATTGATAGGTGGTATGCCAGTAGTTTTCCCAATTAGAGGAGACCGTGTTCCAGGTTTTTTCCAGACGGTCGGTTACTAAATTGCCGGAATATTGTAATGTTTTTAACCCCGAGTTTTTCCATTGCTGAACAGCGGAATCCCAAGTCTGATATAAAGATTGAGTCATCAATCCACCGGAATATTGGTCGTCAAACTTATTTGCGTTTAACCAGCTATTCGCTACCGTATCCCAATCCTGGTATGTAGTGATAACATGGCCAGTGGTATATTGAAAAGTGCTTTGGAATTTTCGAATCAACCCTCCGTGATTGTCGCCAATCCATGATTGTTTGAGCTGTATCTGACCGGCACTGTAGGTTTCTGAATCAAGGGAATAAATTATCCAGGTGTTGGCCACCGAATCCCACGAAGATAGCCTGGCGCTCATCGGTGAATGGTCGGGGTAAAAGCGATATTCTTCCAGTCTTAAGTTTCTAAGACTATTTGCGGCACTGCTCCAGTTTCTGGCCACCAAATGAACCAATAAGGTGTCGCTGTAAATGCGGTCCTCTTCATAGATGGTACGCCAGGCAGAACTCCCGCTCTGCCACTCCTGATCGCCTTGATATGATAACATATGGTTGGTATCAAATCGGTAAAGCGTGCGGGTTACAGGAACTAAGGTGGTGCCGCTTAGCGCGTAATTGGTGACGGTATCATAATATAGACCACTGCCATTATCCGCTCGCCAACCATATATGGTGGTGTCTTCAAGATTGTAGTTAGTTCCATCGAACGAGTAATCTGAGCCACTTACTAACCTTTTCGGAGCTGCCCTTTCCGTGGACTCATGGTTGTTAAAACGAGGATGTTGCATGGGGGCAGATTGCGCCCACACCAGTATGGAAACATGGATGTAAAGTAAAAATGTAAAGTATTTCATGGATGATAATTTCAATAAAGATAAGAAATCGAAACAAGTGCAACATGCGTCAAGACACCTCTGAATTTGTCAAATTTCTTAATCTTGCTCCAGCGGCAGGATACAAAACTAATGAGTAGCCGACCGCTGTGTAAACGCATGCTTTTTAACTCTGTTGCATTTGCTTTGTTTCTCCCATTGGTGTTTGTGTTGTATTGGTTTGTAACCAGAAACAACCTGCAAAGACAGAATGCACTTTTGCTTATTGCCAGCTACTTTTTCTATTCCTGTTGGGATTGGCGTTTTCTGTTCCTGCTACTGTTCTCTACATTTTTGGATTTTTACAATGGCTTGAAGATTGAATCCGCTTCATCAGAAAGAATGCGTAGGTTTTGGTTATGGCTCAGTATCATTATCAATCTGGGTTTTCTGGGCATCTTCAAATACTACAATTTTTTTGCTGATAGCTTTGCCGCATTAGTGGGGCAGTTTGGCTTTCACGTGCATCCCTACACCATTAGCGTGATTCTGCCGGTAGGTATTTCATTTTATACCTTTCACGGCTTGTCGTACATTATTGATATCTACAAACGCAGAATTGAGGCCGAGAAGAATGTTGTAGAATATTCGGTTTTTGTGAGTTTTTTCCCTTTGCTGGTGGCCGGTCCTATTGAACGGGCCACGCACTTGCTTCCTCAAATAAAACGTCCGCGTATTTTTGTTTATGCCAAAGCGGTAGATGGCTTGCGCCAAATCCTTTGGGGCCTGTTCAAGAAGGTGGTGATTGCAGACAACTGCGCCACTTACGCCAACATGATTTTTAACCATACGGCCGACTACGATGGCAGTACTTTGGTGTTCGGAGCTATTGCTTTTGCCTTTCAGATTTATGGTGATTTTTCCGGCTACTCAGATATTGCTTTAGGAACCGCACGTTTATTCGGTATCGAACTGTTGCGCAATTTTGCATTTCCATATTTCTCTCGTGATATTGCGGAATTCTGGCGTAGATGGCATATCTCGTTATCGTCCTGGTTTAGGGATTATCTCTACATTCCTCTTGGCGGAAGCTCGGGCGGTACCTGGATGCGGATAAGAAATACGTTCATCATTTTTTTAGTGAGTGGTTTCTGGCATGGCGCTAACTGGACTTTCATTGTTTGGGGCGGATTGAATGCAGTCTATTTTCTCCCATTGTTGCTCACAAATAGGAACCGAACCAATATGGAAATTGTTGCCCAAGGGAAAAGCTGGCCATCGCTATCAGAATTAGGAAGTATGCTGCTGACCTTTGCCATGACGGTGCTGGCCTGGATTTTCTTCCGAGCGGCATCACTTCATGAAGCCTTTGCTTACATCAAAAAGATTTGTTCGACTAGCTTTATCTCGCTGCAATGGTGGCATCAACTAATGGAAAATAAAATGACAGCGATCCCGCTGGTGCTGCTACTGTTGATATTCCTTTTGATAGAATGGTTTGGCCGCGAACAGCAATTTGCCATTCAGCATATCCATCAAAGGAAGCGTTGGCAAGTTTGGGGGTTCTATTATTTTCTGGTAGTGATGATTTTTCTTTTTGCAGGATCTAATCAACAGTTCATTTATTTCCAATTCTGATGAAAACTTTTCTGAGGCTGTTGTTTTTCTTTTTAGCACCGATGTTGGTGTTGATGTATCCTGCGGATCGCTATCTATCTGCTCAACTTAGCAAATCTGTGCATTTCGCCTTGGGCGAGTATCCTGTTTGGAATGCACTCACTTCCGGGAAGTTAGACGCCGATGTGTTGGTGTATGGAAGTTCAAGAGCATGGGTGCATTTTAATCCGGAAGTAATCCAAGATAGCCTGCACCTGCCAGCCTACAATCTTGGAATGGATGGTCATGGATTGCCCTTTCAGTATTTACGCCATCAAATGGTGTTGGAATACAATAAAAAGCCGAAGTTGATTATTCATTCCATTGAACCTGGCTCATTGGTAAAACAGCCATCCTGCAATTACGAGCAATTTATGCCGTATATGCTGGGTAGCCGGGAAATCGAACAGACCACTGCGGGCTACGAGGGGTTTAATCGTTTCCAATTTTGGTTGCCACTATTGCGTTACACCGGACACTGGGATGCGGTGCGCGTGGCTTTGCATCAGGCGCAACACCCCGACAATCCCGAAGAGGGAAGGAAAAGAGGTTTTCGATCTAATCCTTCGGCCTGGACAAACGATTTCGAAGAGGCAAAAAAACGCGAGAAGGAATTGGTGATGGTCATGAATGACTCGCTATTATCGTTACTAGACAGATATTTGCAAGAAGTAAAACAAGAACAAATCCCTATCGTTTTGGTGTATTGCCCCACGTACATTGAAGGACAGCAATACATCCGCGATCACGATAAAATGTTGGCGGTTCTGAAACAGCATGCCCAGCAAGCACAGGTGCCATTTCTTGATTTTTCAAGAGATACGTTGTGTTATCACCGGGAGTATTTCTACAATGCTAATCACATGAATAGCAGGGGTGTAGCTATTTTCAATCGAACCTTAATACAACAAGTTAAGGCGCTTTTTCCCAAGCTTCTCCAAGCATCGAGTTCTGCCGAAATCCATTAATTTCACCGCATGAAAAAAGCTGTTGTAGCATTTGGAATTGCCCTGTTGCTTTTCATTTCCGCCTGTAGTAATAAGAATTGCTCAAAGACCGTTTGCGGCTATAATCAAACCTGTAATAACGGGCAATGCTATTGTGTGAACGGCTATGAAGGAGATAGTTGCAATAAGTTGAGTTATCCTAAATTTATCGGAACTTATTTTACTACCGCTACTTGTTCGGGTCCCGGTGGTACTAGTTATACCTGTTACATTCAGCAAGGAAGTACAGATGTGTCGCAGTTGGTAATCGCTAATTTTTTGGGACAGTTTGATTTGGTAGGGTATATCAAATCTTCCACCGATAAGAAAGGAACTTATCTGGAAATTCCGCAACAAGGCTTGGGCGGTTCTTCTGATAATACAATCAATGGCGGTGGAAATTTCGAGGTGATAGGCGTACAGCAACGGATACAATTGAATCTGAATTACCGCCTCTCTGGTAGCGATTACGCCTGTTCACATACCCTGGTGAAGCAATAGTTGAAAGACAAAATCCGGGTTTTTGGGGAAATCAGGAGTTGATGTAAGAAACCTTGCTGATAGGGCATTGAACTTTTGCAATAATTTTTGCGGCCTTTGATTACACCCTGATTAGCCAATCCCAAATGGCTCACTTTTTAATTTGTAAAGGAAGATAAATACCCAAGGTACTTATAGTAGCTGTTGTAAAGAGTTGCTATACTTCTATTCTACAATCTTCACTTTAGCAAACTTCAACATGATTTTCTTTTCGCCGTATGGAGCAAAGAATATCGTGGCGATACGGTTAACGCCTGCGCCTTCCATTGCGATAACTTTACCTTCTCCAAATTTTTCGTGTAGAATATTCATGCCAGTTTGCAGCTTAGTAGCATCATCCGGAATAAAAGGTTCTTGATGTTGAATCGAAGCAACTGGAGCTGTAAAGGTTGGTTTTGGTGCAGAAGGTTTAGGAAAGTTGGTGGTTTTTGGCGAACTAATTTTACTACCCCACACTTGTTGCTGTGGTTGAACTTTTTGTTCTTTACCGTGATGCTGCAATACATTCGGCGGAATTTCTTCCAGAAAGCGCGAAGGTTCGCCGTATTGAATATTTCCGAATTTGTACCGCGTTGTGGCATAACACAAATGCAAATATTTCTCGGCGCGGGTAATGGCAACATAAAACAATCGCCGCTCTTCTTCCAAATCATCCAATGAGTACAACGATTGAGAAGAAGGAAACAACCCTTCTTCCATACCAACTACAAATACCACGGGAAACTCCAGGCCCTTCGCGGCATGTGTAGTCATGAGCTTCACCGCATCCTGACTTTTTTCTTCTTTTTCGTCGCCCGTCAACAAAGTGATGTTTTGCAAATACGATCCCAGCGAACGATCCTGAATAAACTCCTCGCCAGCTTCAACTACATCTTCTTCTGTAAACTCTTTAATGCCGTTTAACAACTCCTGAATGTTCTCGTAGCGCGCAATGCCTTCAACGGTTTTATCGTTGTATAATTCGGTCAATAGCCCTGTTGTTTTTCCAATATGAGCGGCTAGGTCATAAGCGTTCTTTTCTTTGGAAAGTGCGCCAAACGACTTAATCATAATCACAAACTCATAGAGCAATTGTTTGGTGCGTGTGGCAAAATCATATCGTTCAATATGCTCTAACACGTCCCACGGCCGCAGCTGATTGTTGGCTGCGTGGATGATGATTTTATCAATAGTAGTCTGTCCGATACCACGCGTTGGGTAGTTAATAACGCGCTTCAGGGCTTCTTCATCATAGGGATTGATGGCTAGTTTTAAATAGGCTACTAAGTCTTTAATTTCTTTTCGCTGGTAGAAAGACATGCCGCCATACACTTTGTAGGCGATGTTGTGCCGACGCAGCGATTCTTCAAATGAACGGCTTTGTGCATTGGTGCGATAGAGAATAGCAAAGTCGTTATTATGATAATGATGCCGCATCTTCATTTCGATGATGGCATCGGCAACCCAACGGCCTTCATCGTTATCGCTGGGTGTTTTGACCACTTTAATTGGATCACCAATATCGTTGGTGGTCCAGATTTCTTTCTTGATCTGTCCTTTGTTGCGATGTATTAACTCATTAGCCGCTTTGACAATGTTTTGAGTGGAACGATAATTCTGTTCCAGTTTAAAAACTTTCAAATCGGGAAAGTCTTTTTCAAAATTCAAGATGTTATCAATGGTTGCGCCGCGGAATGCATAAATACTTTGCGCATCATCGCCTACTACGGTGATATTCTGATGCACATCAGCAATACGCTTTACAATAGAATATTGGAGGAAGTTAGTGTCCTGAAACTCATCTATCAGCACATACTGAAACTTGTGTTGATATTTATATAGAACATCCGGAAACTGCTCCATCACTTCATGCGTTTTCAAGAGCAAGTCGTCGAAATCCATAGCACCACTCTTAAAGCATCGGGCACAGTATTCAGCATAAATCTTTCCTAATTCCGGACGGCGGGCCGAGCGATCTTCTGCCAGCAAATCGGCATCATTGAGATAATCTTTTGGGTAGATTAATGCGTTCTTGCAGGCGGAAATTCTATATAATACTTGCGCAGGTTTATATACTTTATCATCGAGGTTTCTTTCCTTGATGATTCCTTTTAAAACGGATTTAGAATCTTCTGTATCGTAAATGGTAAAGTTACCGGGATAGCCCAAACGCTGCGCATCAACGCGCAGCAAGCGCGCGAAAATAGAGTGGAACGTACCCATGAAGAGCGAGCGCGCGTCGTTGCCGGCGATTTTCTCAATCCGCTGCCGCATACTTTCCGACGCTTTGTTGGTAAAGGTTAAGGCCAGGATAGAAAAGGGATTGGCGCCCTGTCGCAGTAAGTGAGCAATACGATAGGTAAGCACACGGGTTTTCCCTGAACCGGGACCGGCTACAATCAAAGTAGGGCCGTTGCTGTTCACTACAGCCGCCCGTTGCACATCATTCAGTTCGTCGAGGTAATTCATAAAAGGCCGGTGAAATTACGAAAGAAAGCAGCGGCATTCAAGCAATTTACAAATTCGCCTAATTCTCCGATACTTACACTATGGCATATTCCAAAGAGACCTATTCATTTTTTGATGATGTATATGCGGTAGTGCGGTTGGTACCCAGAGGCCGTGTTACCTCTTATGGCGCTATTGCGCGCTATTTGGGCACCGGAAAGAGCGCCCGCATGGTGGGTTGGGCCATGAATGCCGCACACACGGTTACACCCAGGGTGCCGGCGCACCGGGTGGTGAATAGTTCGGGATTACTAACAGGCCGGCATCATTTTGCCACCCCTACCACCATGCAGGAGTTGCTGGAGAAGGAAAAGGTGCAGATTGAAAACCATGCCGTAGTTGATTTCGAAAAGAAGTTCTGGGATCCGCAACAGGAACTATAATGCTATTTCAGCATGATGGTACGCACGCGCCGGCCTTGATGATAAGCTACAATATAACACTGCTTGTACCGGGGCTTCATCACGCGGAAGTAAAAATCTTTTACTTGATTGAAAGAAGAATAACTTCCTATGAGGTAGCGGAAAGTTCCTTCTTCCTGATATACTTCATAACCCTTCAGGTGCTCATAGTAAGCGGTGTCAATCGGAATTAATTTTTTTAGCTCATAGAACTGCACCCGGTAGACGGTATCTTCAGTAACCGGAATCGACAATTTGGCCGTAGGCCCCTCGCTTCGCTGCATGTTGCGCTCGTCGAACGGATTGAATTTATTGTTCAATGGGGCATTGGTGAGCTGCGTAGATTCTTCTACATTTTCTACAATAATCTCACTCAGGTTGTATTGAATTTCATCAGAAGCACGCCCTAACATTTTACGCAATTCCATGGTAGTAGTCAACATTTTACGACGCTCATCAACGGGAAGATTGTTAAACAAAGAATTATCTTCCAAAGCGGCCACAGGAAGTACGAATAACCGCCGCCGCGCAGAAATAGTGTCGTAATAATTCCACAATGGAATAAACCCGTAATCGCCGATGTGTGTCTCTCCGCTGAAATTGTTTTTCTTCAACTCAATATCCATCAGAATGCCGTTCTTGGCGCGGTCGTCCGTAGCACTGCTCACCAAATTACCCAACGAGTAACATACTAATCCCTGGCGTTCCTGTTGACGGTAGTAGTAGTTCATCAGGTCAATGCGCTGTACCGTATTCGGGAAAGTGCCCACTACCATGCTGGCGCCTTGCTCTAAAATCCAGCGTGCTAATGATTCTTGCGAGTAGGAAGGATACTCCTGGTAATTACCACCCCAATCCAGATACACAATGATGAAATCAGGCTCCTGTGCCCGGGCAATGCGCATATCGCGTTCAATCAACGTTTGGTCAACTTGATTAATGAGATAGTCTCTTGATATACTTGGGCGCTGCGACATGGTAGAATAATTCAGCAACGCCACTTTAAATCCCTTCCGGCTAATCAATAAAGGATAATTTCCATTACGTGCGATGTTATCGGTAAAAGCACCGGTGGTATTGATATCAAAAACTTCCAGCGCCTTCTTGGTGCGCACCATGCTTTTTTTGTCGAGATAGGCCGTATTTTGATTGGCCATGACGCATTGGTTGATGCCCGAATACTTCAATGCCAGCGCAAACTCATCGGGCGCAGAGAATGGATTGGCGCCATCATTCGTAAAGCTGGTCTTCATATTCGCAATAACAATGTCGCCGAGATTGAGTACGGGATTGACGTAACGTAACTCGTGGCTAAAATCGAATTTGTGTTGAGCAGGAATATAGGCGTTGCGAATTTGCTCTTCGGTTTGATAGATGTTTCCGCCGATAATCAGGTGTAAGGTGCGAAAGGAATCTATTTTTTCCTGGCCGTCCAGATCCTCGTAATCAATATTGCGCTGGTGGACGTTGGTATTGGGCTGTGCCTGTACCCAAGCAGAAACAACTAGTAGCAAAAAAAGAAAACCATGGCGCATGTTCATAAAAAATTGCCGTGAAGTTAACCCTTCGCTACCGCCCATAGCTGGTCGTTTTCAACAATATGCAGCCCCTTGTACTGATTTTGTACAGCCGCAATCAACGCGGCAGCAATAATCTCAGCAGGAACGCCACGGTACTTTTTTAGCGGACCAGAAAAAAGAAAGGAAAGATTGCTGGCAACCCATTGTCCGACGGCTTCTCCGGGGCGGCTTTCCTGCCGTTCTCCCAGTATGATAGACGGTCGCACAATAAGCTGATTAGGAAATTGCATATCGATAATGGCTTGCTCGGTGGCGCCTTTGACGCGATTATAAAAAATGCTACTACTGGCATCGGCACCTAACGCAGATACCAATCCATGTGTAGTCACGCCTTGCGCGCGGGCTAATTTGGCGGCCGTAATTTGATATGTTGCATCAATCTTTTGAAACACTTCCTGACTTCCCGCTTTGGCGATGGTGGTGCCTAAGGCAGAGAAGAGTACATCGCCAGAGAATTTTGCAGCATGTTGTTCCATCTGGTCGAAGTTGATGACCAAATTGCTCAACTTGGGGTGCTGTTGTTGAAGTGGCCGCCTCGTAACTGCAGTTATGGCCGTGCAGGCTGGCAAAGCCAATAGTTGTTGAAGAAGATGACCACCCACCAGTCCGGTGGCGCCGAGAAGCACAACGCGCATATTTTTGATATTCATCCGAAGGTAACGAAATTAAAGGCAATGCTTGCGATTGCCGGATTTTTTCCATTTTACCCGCAAAATGAGGGCATGAACAAAACCATTTTTTCGGCAGCTGTTATAGTGGCAGCGCTAGGGTATTTTGTAGATATCTATGATCTGTTGCTGTTCAGTATTGTGCGCGTACCTAGCTTAACTGCTATGGGCTATTCTGCTGCGGAAATTGAAAAGTATGGCTTGATGCTCATCAATACGCAAATGACGGGAATGCTGATTGGTGGGGTGTTTTGGGGAATGCTGGGCGATAAGAAAGGAAGATTATCTGTGCTGTTTGGATCAATTGTATTGTATTCATTGGCGAACATTTTAAATGGCTTCGCGAATGATGTGACGCAATATGCCATTTTCCGTTTTGTGGCTGGCGTTGGGCTGGCTGGCGAGTTAGGCGCAGGAATTACTTTGGTAGCTGAATCATTACCGAAAGAAAAACGCGGCTGGGGAACGATGATCGTTGCTTCTATCGGCGTTTCGGGCGCAGTGTTTGCCGGGCAAACTTATCGGTTGATGAGCACGATCACCACCGACGCCTGGCGCAATTGCTATTTTCTAGGTGGCGCATTAGGATTGGCGCTGCTCATTCTTCGCATCGGTGTGTATGAATCGGGCATCTATTCCAGGATTAAAGAGACCGAAACACCACGCGGAAATTTCTTCCGGCTATTCTCTTCAACTTCCATGTTTCTAAAATATCTGCGGTGCATTTTAATTGGATTGCCAACCTGGTTTGCCATTGGTATTCTGGTTACTTTTTCACCGGAATTTTCAAGGTTGCTGGATATTCAGGGAACGATTAAAGGGGGCGATGCGATTATGTACACCTATGCAGGAATTACCGCGGGTGATTTTTTGTGTGGCTGGTTGTCGCAAGTGCTGAAAAGCAGAAAGAAGGCCGTGTTCTGGTTTCTGTTAATCACCGCGATTGGCTTTTTGATCTACTTCAATGCGCACCATTTTTCGGCTACTATGTTCTATGCTACCATGGTGCTGATAGGCGTTGGAACAGGCTTCTGGGCGGTGATTGTAACTAATGCGGCTGAACAATTCGGAACGAATATACGCGCTACGGTAGCTACCACAGTGCCCAACTTTATTCGCGGTTCGTTGCCGCTGATTTCACTGTTTTTCACTGCGCTGCAACCTGCATTTGGCAAATTACATGCAGCAGCGGTAGTCGGCTTTTTTATCATCATTTTGCCGTTGGTTGCACTGTACTATACGGAAGAAACCTACGGCAAGGATTTGGATTACGTAGAGTGATCTAGGAAGTTTTAGAAGGAATTTGGTCCATCGCGTATTCGCTCAGCGCGGTTATGGTTAAGCTGGGATTAACGCCCAGATTACAAGGCATGATTGATCCATCCAGAATAAACATGTTTGGATAGCCATGCACCCGAAAGAACTCATCCACTACGCCGTCGTTTTTTGTGGCGCCCATCGGACAGCCACCCAAAATATGAGCGGTGCTGGCCAGATTGAAGAATACTTCACTGAACGCATTCATCGGTACGCCATTTACTTTTTCGGCATAGCGGTATAAGGCTTCTTGTCCGATGGGAATGTAAGTAGGAACCCGCTGATTCGAATCGTTTTGGATGGTAAGTGATGAACCAAACCAACCGCGCTTCAATCGCATGGTCATTGCATTTTCCAGAGTTTGCATAATCAGGAAAATGACACCGCGGCTCGCCTGATTAGTACTAATGGTAGCACGCAAAAATTTCCACGGATGGCGAATTATATTTCCAATTGATTTAGCGGTACGCACAATGGGCGATCCGTTACCGGCAGCCATAATGCCCAGCCGTGTCATCGCGTCGCTGCCATCGGGAAATTTGCAGATTTCAATGTTGGTATTTTCATCTGGAGAAAAAACCCTTGATATGGCTACGCCATGATTGAGTTTTCGATCGGCTGCCATCACGCCGCTCAGCATTTCACTATTGGTGAGAATGTTTTGTCCGAGTTTATCTGATAATTCCGGCAAGGTGTTGTAAAGATGTTTCTGCTTAAGCAACAAATCCATGGTGCCCAAAACACCGCCACTCACCACCAAGCCTTTACAGCGAAAGGTTTGGGCATTTTTTGTTCCGAAAGCAGTAGCGCTAATTGTTTCAATGAGATACTCGCCATTGGTAAAGCGAATTTTTTCCACCAATGTTTCGGCCAGAATAGTGGCGCCGTATTGTTCTGCAAACCACAAATAATTTTTATCAAGCGTGTTCTTGGCGCCGTGCCGACAACCCACCATACATCCCGCACATTCGGTACAACCTTTTCGCAATGGGCCTTTGCCTCCGAAATAAGGATCCGTTTCTTTATTGGGGTCACCGAAGTAAACGCCCACGCCATCAACAGGCTGATACGAGGCGGCATGACCCATATCGGCAGCAACTTCTGCCAGAATGCGGTCTTCTTCATAATCTTTCGGAAAGGTGACCGTTCCTAACATGTATTTGGCGCGGTCGAAATAAGGCGCCAGTACCGATTTCCAATCTTTAAAATGACTCCAAATGTTGTTTTGGTAGAAGGAAGGTTTGGGCATCATGTGCGTGTTCGCATAAACTAGCGATCCGCCGCCCACACCCACACCGCTAATAACAAAAACTTCTTTAAAAAAGGTGAGTTTTTGAAACCCGAAAAAGCGTAGCGCCGGCATCCAAAGATATTTTCGCAGATTCCAGTTGGTTTTGGGAAAATCATCCGGCTGCCATCTTTTTCCTTTTTCGATAACTAACACGGAATACCCTTTTTCTGCCAAACGCATGGCAGATACGCTTCCGCCAAATCCCGATCCAATCACGATATAATCGAACGTTGCTGCAGTTGCCATATTTCTAAAGTAGTGAAAAGATCAGGAATCGAAAGCCTGATTCAAGCAGCCCAAATGCTTGATAATGCTACCTTCGCCCGAAATTTCAAACATGTCTGTTAGTGTTTCTCTTCAGTCGCGCTGCGATAATACTTGTGAGTTATGTAGCAGTGCGCCTCCTGTTTCAGGGTTTGCGGTGAGTCCGAAAGAAGATGGCGTAGTCACCAATGAAGTTGCTGTTTGCGGCACTTGCAATGAGCATATCGAAAAGACCGATACCACTGATTACTGGCGTTGTTTGGAAGGCGCTGTTTGGAATCCGGAACCCGCTGTTCAGGCGCTGAGCTACCGGCTGCTGCATCGTTGCGGTGCCGATTGGGCAGAGCAGATTATTCAATCGGTAGATTGGGATGAAGCTGTTGTAGATTGGGCCATGAGCGCCTTTCAACAGGTGGATCAACATCTGGATGCCTTTGGAAATAAATTAGAAAATGGCTACACGGTAGTACTTACCGAAAACCTGAATGTGAAAGGAACCAGTTTCAGTGCGCCCAAAGGTACCGTGGTCAAAAAAATTCGTCTGGTACATGATAACACGGATCAGATTGAAGGGAAAATCAACGAGCAAACTATTGTCATTCTTACGAAGTTTGTAAGGAAGTCATAAAAAAGCCCGATGCATAGGCACCGGGCAGGAGAGAGGAGCAACTAAATCGTTTACCGCAGGGCGGTTATCAAAGTTTTGAAGTTGTCATTAGTTGTTTTGCTTAGCGTAAAACTAACTGTTGAGTTGTTAGTGATCGTAAAATCAGTAGTGGCGCTATATACATCGCCATCCTTAACGGATACAGCCACTAAAGTAGCATCAAACCCCAATGGAGCATAGTTATACGGATAGTTTGTGCCGTTGGAATACACATGAACCATTGATTTTTTGTTCTTAAAAAAGAGAAAGACATCGGTGTGGCTGAAAGAGGCAAAATCAGTTTGATTGATCTGCAGTGAAGTTTGCGGAAACCCTGAAAAGTAAGCAGCGTTGTCGCTGTTACACCACGAGCCAGAATCAACGGGCGATTGGAAACTGTACATGCTGTACACGTAAGAAGATGGCCCTGGCGTCACAAAGTCACTATCGTTGTTAATCCAGCGGGGAGTATCGTTCGGTAAGATGAAAGCGGCCATGCCGCCAATAGAATCCCCATTGGCAATGGGTTGTTCAATGGTAATAGACTTGCCCGGGGCAATTTCAACCGCGGCATTGTTGGCCTTCGCGCGAATGAAAAATTCACCACCTGATCGCAGGAGGTTCCAGTTGTACGTTACGGTTGGCTTATCCCGGAGTAACATATCTCCTTTTTTGTAGATATCGAGAAACTCAATATTCACGGTGCCTGTAACCGGATTTCCGGCTTTGGTAACAAAAGCCTGGGCAGGAACAGTAACCGTGGTTCCCTGGCTGGTAGTAAACGAGCCGCCAGTGGCTCCGTTCACATCATAGATGGTTGTTTTTGGTTGTAGAGAAGCGTAGAGCGCTGCCAGTGAACTGTATTGCTGGCTGGTAGCATCTTTCTTGCAAGAAAAAAGGATGGCAATGGTGGCAATACATGCCGAAATGATGATTTTTTTCATAAGTTGATTGTTTCGACCCTAAACGATAAGTCGGATCAGTTATTGCGCGCTTCTATTCGCCAGAACCTCGTTTTTACAAATCTGTGACTTTCCCTTGGCTGTATACTACAAGCACTTGTAAATATTGTAATCGGTAGCCGGTATTCCCTCCGTAATCCCTAACTGCCTTGCCATGGTGATGATTTGACCGCGGTGAAAGGTGCTGTGATTCAACACATGCATCAGGTAATGGAAGCGGGGGAGTTGATTTTGCGCCCAGGGCATGGAAAGATGTAAAACAACCTCCAATTCGCTTTCGGTGAAGGAGCAAAAAATTCGCTCCATCTCAGCAGATTGATGATTTAACTCTTCCATAATCAACAACGGCTTTTCAGTTCTAACCGCCCAGCTAAAGCCGCTCAGCGACTGCGATGTTACAAACAACAGCCAAAACTTCTGCGTACGCAGCATGTGCTGAAGGGTTTGGTCGATGGTGGGAAAGCTTGATGGGGTTGCGGCAGTAAGCAACTCCGGATTCACTGTAATTAGCCAACGAGAGATTTCGAGGTTGGCCCAGGTGTTGTAGGCTGATAAATCGGCCATCAAAAGATGTTTAGCCATAGCTTCCAATTGTGCTGGTAAGGTAGAAAAGTTTGTACAGCGGCTTTTTCTGTCAAAAAAAAATCAAAAAATGTAAACTTGCAGGATATCCCCGCCTAACCCGCCTTCCTTATATCATGCAAAAGAAAATCTATTTTGAGAATCTGGACGGATTGCGCTTCCTGTGCTTTTTCTCTGTTTTTCTCTTTCATAGTTTCTATACCGAAGTGCCAGAGGTGCTTCATTCTCCTATGTACCGGTTTGTAAAGAATGATGTGTTCGGAAATGGCAATCTGGGTGTAAATTTCTTCTTTGTGCTCAGCGGTTTCCTGATCACGTATTTACTGATTGAAGAAAAAAAGCTGAATGGGCAGATTAATGTGCCGTTTTTCTGGTTGCGCCGGATATTGCGTATATGGCCATTGTTCTATTTCTGTGTAGCTTTTGGGTTCTTTGGATTTCCGCTGCTTAAACATTTTTTCGGGCAAACCCCACATGAAACGGCTACACTCCCTTACTTCCTCACCTTTCTCAACAATTTTGAATTCATCAGCAAAGGCCCGCCCGATGCTTCTACATTAGGCGTATTGTGGAGCGTGGCAGTTGAAGAACAATTTTACCTGGTATGGCCGGTGGTATTATACTTCCTGCCTGTTCGGCAATTCTGGATTGCATTTGTTTCGGTGATTGGTGCTTCGTTGCTCTTCCGTTTCCTGAATCCTGATCCAATTTTATACGAACATCATACCTTGTCATGTATTGGCGATATGGCGATTGGTGCTTTAGGCGCCTGGTTAATGCTTGAATTTCCACCATTTCACCAATGGGTAAACAGATGGCCAAAATGGGCTATTACACTATTGTACGTTTGTTTCCTGGTGGTGTTTTTGTTTCGTGATGAAATGCAGGAAGCGATGCCGGCTATTCAGGTTGTAGAACGCGCCTTGATTGCGGTGATGATGCTGTTTATTATTCTGGAACAAACCTTCGCGCAACATTCGTGGTTTAAAATGTCGCAATTCAAAGTGATTTCCTATTTAGGTAAGATTACTTATGGATTGTATTGTTTGCATTTCATCGGTATTTTGATTGCTATTACAATTAGCCGGCTGCTGCATCTCAACGACCATGTTTGGGAGGTGCTGGTTTTGGATACGGCCATGGCATTGATGATTACACTGGGTATTAGCTTTATCAGCTATTCTTATTTCGAAAAGCCGTTTTTGAAGCTGAAAGATCGCTTTGCCTTTATTTTAAAGTAGGCAGAAGTGCTGCACCAGCTTGCGTTTTGGGTGATTTCATAACATGGTAGTAACCTCATGTATAGGTGGAAAGAAATACTGTACGAAGTGCGCCGAACAGTTATTTTTGCAAGATGAGCGACGCCATCAAACATGAGTGCGGAATTGCCCTCATTCGCCTGCTAAAGCCGCTTTCCTATTACATCAATAAATACCATACTCCTGCGTACGCCATTAACAAATTGTATTTGTTGATGGAAAAACAAGCCAATCGCGGCCAGGATGGTGCAGGGGTGGCGGCAATTAAACTAGACCCTACTCCGGGTACACCCTTTATCAATCGCTACCGCACCACGAAACCTTCACCTATAGCTGATGTGTTTGCCCATGTTTACGGACAAATACCCAAAGACCGGCGCCCGCTGGAGCAGCCTGAAGCTGAAGCGAATTGGCAGAAGAGTCATGTGCCGTTTATGGGCGAGTTGTTGCTGGGTCATTTGCGCTATGGCACTTACGGTAAAAACAGCGATTCCTTTTGTCATCCATTTTTAAGAGAGAATAACTGGATGACCCGAAACTTAGTGTTGGCGGGGAATTTCAATATGACCAATGTGGACGAGCTGTTTAATAATCTGATTCAGCTCGGGCAGCATCCGGTAGAGCGCAGTGATACCATTACGGTTATGGAAAAGATCGGCCATTTTCTTGACCATGAAGTGCAGCAGATTTTTGACAAGTACAAAGACCAGGGATTTGGTAACAAAGAAATCACCGGATACATCGCCAAAGAATTAAGTGTGCGGCGTATTCTCACGCGCGCCTGTAAGAATTTTGATGGTGGTTTTGCAATGGCTGGTATGTTTGGGCACGGCGATGCCTTTGTGTTACGCGACCCAAATGGTATTCGTCCGGCATTTTATTACCACGATGAAGAAGTTGTGGTGGTGGCTTCTGAGCGCCCGTGTATTCAAACGGCGTTCAATGTGAGTTTTGATGCCATCAAAGAAGTGAAGCCGGGTTACGCTCTGGTAATGAAGCACGATGGCAGAGTGAAAGAAGAACAGATTCTTGAGCCGCGCGAAAGGAAGGCTTGTAGTTTTGAACGCATCTATTTTTCTCGCGGAACCGATCAGGAAATCTATTCAGAGCGGAAGAAATTAGGCGAGCTGTTAGTGCCGCAAATTCTGAATGCTATTGGGAATGATGTAGAGAATACCGTGTTTAGTTTTATTCCGAATACAGCCGAAGTGGCGTTTTATGGATTGATTAAGGGGGTGGAAGACAACTTGACCCGACAAAAAGTGAGAGCCATTCAAGGTAAGCAACTATCAGAGCCGGAGTTAGAAAAGTTGATTCGCTGGAAGTTGCGGATAGAAAAAATTGCAGTTAAAGATGTGAAGCTACGCACCTTTATTACGGATGACGCCAGCCGCGATGAAATGGTTCGTCATGTATATGATATCACCTATGGTTCTATTCGCGAAAATACCGATACGTTAGTAGTGATTGACGACAGTATTGTGCGTGGCACCACGTTGCAAAAAAGTATTCTGCGAATTCTGGATCGTTTAAATCCGAAGAAGATTGTGATTGTTAGTTCTGCTCCGCAGATTCGTTATCCGGATTGTTACGGTATTGATATGAGCCGTATGAATGATTTCATTGCGTTTCGTGCGCTAATGGCCTTGTTGCAGGAAGATGGCAAGCAGGCGCTCATTCAGGATGTTTATGATAACTGTCGCCGCGCCATGGATATGCGTCCGGAAGATACGCGCAATCACGTGCAGGATTTATATGCGCAGTATACGGATGAACAGATTTCCGCCAAAATTTCTTCCATCATCAAGCCGCAGCAAATTTTCAGCGAAGTAGAAGTGGTTTTTCAAACGGTAGAAAACCTGCATCGTGCTTGTCCTAATCATCTGGGTGATTGGTATTTTACCGGAAATTATCCCACACCCGGAGGCACCCGCGTTGCCAACAAAGCTTTCATTAATTACATGGAAGGAAAGGAAGGGCGCGCGTATTGATAATAATCCAGCTCTAAATGAGCTTCATCAATTATATCTTTCTACGAATTGATCAACCTGCTCAAAAAACAAACCTGATTCTTCATCGAAGGGATTATGTGCAGAGTTCTCAAAGATGAAACTGTGCCTATCGGCTGTGGCTGTGCCTAAGGCATCCAGCCCCAGCGGAAGTAATGCTACCGGTAATATACCATCGTATCGGCCCCAGAGATACAAGGTAGGTAGGGTAATATTATGCATGCGAGGCCGATAGTCTATCGGTTTCAGAATGGCGGGGGCATTAATAGCACGTATTTGGCTAGGTGTTACCGCCGCCATATCATTTTTTGAAAGCAGCAGTAAGTCCAATACATCGTCGAGCTGTAAGTCAAAGGTTTCATTTTGATAGTATCCCTTGGCAGCTCGTACGTAGGCTATATGCGTGCGCTGGTTGTCGGCAGTAATCTCCGTCAATTGTTGTTCAAAGGCAATTGCTTTATTCCAAAAGTTACGTTCTTTCGATGATAAGTTGGACTTAGCTATTTGTTGATTAGCATAGTTGAGAACGAAAGCCTTGCTAAAGTTCAATGCTACCGGATGCTGTACCGTGATATGAGCACCGTCCACTTCTATCCATCCGGTTATTTTCGATTGACGTTCAGGAGTGCTTAAATATTCTGTACCTATTGCCCCACCGTGGGAATGACCCAGTAAAAATATTTTTCTACCAGGATAGTGTTGTCTGATCCATTCTATCACAAGATCGGTCTCTTCGGCAAAGTTTTCATTGTTGATGTCTTCTATTGGGGCTACGCCTTGATCGTTAGCGGTACCCGTTTGATCCCAGTAAACCAGTCCATATTTTTTTTCTAGTTGCTGGAAGGCTTCGCTTCTAGGAAACAGGCCGCCAAACCCGCCCGGACCTCCGTGGATAGTGACGATGAAAGTTTCTGCCTGCTGATTACCGCGAATCCATACGGGCAGAATCGAGTTTCGATGTTTCAAAAAGAAGTGTTGATCGCCGGGTTGCACATCTTTGTTGCAAGATAGCATCGCGCTTAAGGCGATGATGACGACATAGCTATAGATGTTCTTCATAATTCGATTAAAAAGAAAGGGAAGTGCCGATTGACCAGTGTAAGCGTAATGACCAGAGCTGGTTGATGGGGTAATAGCCATAAAAACCGGTTCGAATGAAAGGGGTGATTTGGAGCGGCGTGTGCGGTAGATTTCGCCAATAACCTAAACCAGTTGAGAGGTATGGTAGCATACTTCTGGAGACGCCTTTATCGATAACTTTTTGAAAGGAGCCGTTTTGGAATTCATATACAGCGCCATCGGCAAAAGTGTGGAGGTAGCCTGCCCCCAGTTGAAAATCGAATTGAAAACCTTTCTTGGCGCGGTATTCATATCCGAGGTAGGGTAATAAAAATACGCCGTTGCTATTATTTGGGAAGTGGTACCCTCCCAAATAGCATCCTGTAACCAATGCGTGATGACGATGAGGTGAAACGATAGCCCGATATCCATAGCCTGCCATTCCGCCGGGGTGCGAAAGCTGGTCGCCAAAGTAAGCCAGCGCAACAATGTGTCTATAGTTCGAAACGCTGTCTTTTTGACCAAATGATACATGACCAACGAGCAGCAATATCGATAAATGCAACATTTTCATGCTGCGAAAATGATGTGCATTGAAAGGCCGTACAATCTATAATTTTATAGAGGCGGCTTAAAGGAGCTGGAATAAACGAACGTAATGAATGAGCTGAACAAGGCTGGATATTGGCGCCGCTTCTGCAGTTAGAAGATGTTTGTTGATTTTTTCTTTCGCGTTGTTGAAGTGCGAATTAATCGTGCCTTCGCTAACCTGTAGTTGGTGAGCTATTTTTTTACGCGAATCACCGTTTATCATCATGGCAATTACTCGTCGTTCAGCAGTTGTTAGCTGAAATCCATATAGACGCAGTTTAATTTTTGCTAAACGTTGGTTGATATCGCCTTGGCGGCCATTGGAAATGAATTGTGCCGATGGGAAAAATAAATCGGTTGGAGAAAAAGGATATACCGTCCAAATATCGAGATGGGCATGAAATAATCCCGAGTCATGAAGCGAATGACAAAAGGTTTTATGTTCAACCCGAACTAACTCGCCGTTGTTGTTGAACATCCGGAAATTCAAAATGGCATAGTCGTTCTGTGGGGAAATTGCGATATCAGGTTCCGTAATCAGTTGATACAAGAGACATGCAAATCTTTCAAAGTGCGGTTGGTCATCTGGGTGAAGGAACAGCTTCATGTCCTTCGAATTGCCTGTTATTAAGGCTCTGTTGTTCAAATTGAACTCGGTGAATTCTGTAGCGGAAAAGCCGAGCGCTTGTTCTACATGAGCAGTAAAGACGTAATCGTTTTTTTCAATATCGAAAATAGTTATAAACTGATTAAACTGAAGCGACTGCAATAGCGCCGTTACGTTTAGGTTGGTGGCACCAGGCTCAATTTTGATGTCTTCCAGGCGCATAGTCTGGAAGGCGGTTCTGATATTTTTTCAACTACAGATATAGTCATGCCCCATGAAGCATATGCGAGCCTGTAAAAAAGGCTCAGGCTTTACGATTACTTAAAAAACGCCACAACTTCTTCCGCTACCATGCTAGCCTGATCTAACGTTAAATCGTAATACAGCGGTAAGCGGAGTAGAACATCTGTCCACCTATCAGCATTTGGCAAATCGCGACCATCGTGTTTGTCTTTATAAAACTCCGATTGATGTAACGACAAGTAGTGAAAAACGGCGTGAATATTTTTTGATTTCAGCCGGGCAACCAATTCCGTACGTTGCGCCAAACTTTCACAACCCAAATAAAACATGTGGGCATTGTTAGTGGCGTATGAAGGCAGATAGGGCAATTGTACTTTTCCTTTAATCTGCTGAAAAGCGTCCCAATATACTTGCCAGATGGCCTTTCGCTTTTCTTGAATGGTATCTAAGGCCTCTAGTTGAGCCATTAAGTAGGCCGCAATTAATTCTGATGGAAGAAAGGATGAGCCAACATCTACCCAGCCGTACTTATCTACTTCGCCTCTGAAAAAACGACTTCTGTTCGTGCCTTTTTCCCGGATGATTTCAGCACGGTCTTTAAATCGTTCATCATTAATTACGGCCATGCCACCTTCGCCGGTTACAATATTCTTCGTTTCATGGAATGAAAAAGCAGATAAATGACCAATACTTCCCAGCGGTTTTCCGTTGTGGAATGAATCAATAGCTTGCGCCGCATCTTCTACCACCAGTAAGTTGTGCTTTTTCGCCAGCGCCATAATAGCGTCCATATCACAGGCAATACCTGCATAGTGTACTAACGCAATCGCCTTGGTTCGCGGCGTAATCAAAGATTCCAGTTGCTGCACATCGATGTTTGGGTTTTCTGCCATGCTATCTGCAAAAACCAGCTTGGCGCCGCGCAACACAAATGGATTAGCTGTTGAAACAAAGGTGTAGGATGGAATCAGCACTTCGTCGCCCGGTTGTAATTCACACAACAGCGCGCATAGCTCCAAAGCATCAGTGCACGATGTGGTTAGAAACGTTTTCTTAAACTGATAACGATGTTCAAACCAGGCGCTGCACTTCTTCGTGAAAGGCCCGTCGCCACTCAGTTTGCGGTTGGCCAGTGCTTCCTTCAGGTAATCGATTTCTCGGCCTATCACCACCGGAATGTTGAATGGAATCATTACAGATATTTTCTAAATACCGGCTTCACAACATCTCCGGTTAAATATTTCTCATAGCCTTCATCCAGAGCCTTCTTGTAAACAGGAAGTGCCTCGTTTAACTGATCTGCAAAAAACTGCACATCTGCTACAGTATGACTAAAGCACGGCACGAAGAATCCGTTGAACAACACGCCGCGACCAATCAATTCTTGCTGCATCAGTGTTTTGTAAGCCAGACTGCTTTGTTTGGCGGCATCTTTAAAATCAAAAATCGGCCACCAGTCGGTATCGTTTACACTCACGTAATCTTGCAAGCCATGAGCCTGAATCACGCCGCGCATGGTGGTGTGAAACAAACGGCCAATTTGATGCAGTTGCGGCACTACCTGATGTTTTTCAAATTCATCAATAGTGGCCAAACAAGCAGCAATAGCATGCGTTTCAGCGCCGTGGGTAGTAGAAACCAGAAAAACCTTTTCTTCTCCAATCCGGTCGATGCCGCCTAATTGCATCACCTCCCGAATACCCGTAAGAGCACAAAAGGCGAAGCCGTTGGCAATGCCCTTTCCCCAGGTAGCCATATCTGGCTTAACGCCGTATTTTTTGATTGAACCGGGAAAATCAGTTTTAAATCCAGTGATCATCTCATCCAGAATATACAAGGCGCCGTGTTGATGCGTTAAAGCAATGGCGTCGGCGATGTAATTCGGCGGCAGTAAATTATTTTTTTCCGGTTCTGAAATCACACAGGCAATTTGTCCGGGATATTTTTCGAACAGATCAGTAAGTGATTGAAGATCGTCGGCTTTGTACGTCACGCTCAACGCCTGAATTTCTTCAGGAACACCCTTGTTACATGCAGTTTTTCCGATAAACCAATCATCGTAGCTGTAAAACGGATGATCAAAAGGGAAGGCTACCAATTTTCTGCCCGTATACGCGCGTGCCAGTTTTACGGCTGCAGTAGTTGCGGTAGAGCCATTCTTCGCGAACTTGATCATATCGTGAACAGGAACCAGACTTAGAAAGCGCTCCGCCATTTCCATTTCAATGAAAGAAGGCCGCTGGAAGTTAGCGCCCTTGTCTAACTCTGCGCGTACTCTTTCCAAAACGGGCTCATAGGCATGACCTAAGCTCACGCTGGTGAGACCCATTGGACAGTCCAGATATTTATTTCCATCAATATCCCACAGGTAGGCACCCTTGCCGTGCGACATAGCCGCAGGCGACAATAACGGAAACTGATCATCACCCTTGGAATAGGTGTGCGCTCCACCCGGTATCAACCGGTGGATTTTTGAGCGGTACTCGTTTGACTTATCTAGTTTTAAACTCATGTTTTACTCGATTCAGGGGTTTGTGCCCGCAGCGCCAACTGCAGGCGGTTATCACTTTTTTAAATATTCATTACGCGCAAAATGAGCGTTCAGGGTGCCTACTTCCGGATGCGATTCTACATATTCAGCATAATCTTTCCAACTGGCATCGCGCCCCAGGTCTTCTACTAGTTTCTTAATCAACAGATAATCTGCTTCGTGATCTACCGTGAGCCGCACATGATGGTAGTTTACCGGGCTGTTTAAACCAAAACAACGGAAAGCGGTGCCGCCATTCACATCTGATTCCCGCCGGATGTACGTGGTAACATGCTCGCGGTCGTGTGCCGGCAATTCTGCCAGATGGCTGCGCTCCAGGGCCGCAAAAGACATCACTTCCACATCTACACCGTCTGGATACGTTTCCTCAAAAACATTAGTGCCGTAATCAAACGCGCCGGCAATTGTTTTTTCAATCACCTCATCCATCAAGGCGGCATCCAGCAACGGGCAATCGCTGGTAATCCGAACCACCCAGTCAGCGCCCGCTTCGCGTGCAGCTAGATAATAACGCGATAATACATCGTTCTCAGAGCCGCGGAAGCAGGCAATTCCTTTCTGCTCGCAAAATTCCGCCAGCACATCGTCTTTTTCATTTACTGTGGTAGCTACCACTAGTTGTTGAATCATGCGCGACCGACTGGCGCGATATAGATGCAATTCCAACAGCGATTCGCCATTGATGGTTTTCAGCACCTTGGCCGGAAAGCGCGTAGAGCCCATGCGCGCTTGTGTGATGGCAACAATTTTCATCCGGGCAAATAAAACAATTGTAACGGTGAAAATTGTAAATTGTACCTTTGATGGCTAAGCACGGCATGGCCTGCTAAAATTTAAACGTTATGTCAGTACAGAAAGAAATTAAGCGTGTTACCACGCATACCCTGCAAGAGTTTAAAGACGCAGGTGCCAAGATTGCCATGCTAACCGCTTACGATTTTTCGATGGCCAGCATTGTAGATGCGGCTGGCATTGATGTGATTCTGGTGGGTGATTCGGCTTCGAATGTGATGGCTGGCCATGAAACTACATTGCCTATTACATTAGATCAGATGATTTACCATGCCTCATCGGTGGTGCGTGCGGTGAAGCGGGCTTTGGTGGTGGTAGATCTGCCTTTCGGAAGTTATCAGGGTAATTCCCGGCTGGCGCTGGAATCTGCTATTCGAATTATGAAAGAAAGCGGAGCGCATGCCGTTAAAATGGAAGGGGGCTCTGAAATTCGAGAAAGCATTGAGCGGATTCTAACCGCAGGTATTCCGGTAATGGGGCATTTGGGTCTAACCCCTCAAAGTATTTATAAGTTCGGCACTTATAATGTACGTGCGAAAGAAGAAGCAGAAGCGCGCAAGTTGCGGGAAGATGCTATGCTGTTAGAAAAGTTTGGTTGTTTTTCTATGGTATTAGAGAAGATTCCTGCGCAATTGGCAGAAGAAGTGGCTAAAAGTGTTCATATCCCGGTGATCGGAATTGGTGCCGGGCCGGGTGTTGACGGACAGGTGCTGGTAACACATGATATGTTAGGAATAAATAAGGAATTCCGGCCGCGTTTCGTACGGCGTTACATGGAAATGGCTGATCTGATGCAGGGCGCTGTTGAACATTATATCCGCGATGTGAAATCGGTTGATTTCCCCGGAAAAAATGAGATGTATTAAGAGCTTTTATCAGTTGTTCAGGTTATGGCAACATTACCAAACACCTGTTCTTTTTCTACCTTTACGAATATTAAACTGCCGAACATGAAGCATTTCAACTCCTTAATTATTGCTTGTTTGTTGTTTTTTAGCTTGGGCATTAAAGCTCAAAACCGAGATTATCCATGGTTGATTGCCGTTGGTACTCATGGTCCGCAAATGACGATAGGCGATCGCGCCTTTTTCAAAGAGTATTTTAATGGAAAGCACTGGAATTTAACCCCGGCGTCGGCGCATGTTAAGGCGTACCGTCATATAAAGGCTGGTCTTTCGGTGGGAACTACTGCTTCGGTAGGAACCGCTTTCAGAAATGATGCGGAAACTGGAAATGGTCGTTTCTTTTTTGATTGGGATATTGATGCAAAATACAGTTTTGCCAATGGATACATTCTGAAAGAAAAGTGTTGGTTTGATCCGTATCTGGTGGCCGGTGTAGGTCTAAATTATTGGGGAAATACACGAGCTGATTTGGATTTGGGTGCTGGCCTGAACCTATGGATTACCCGTAATTTCGGTCTGTTCATTGAAGCGAAATACAATTTCATTCCAAACAAAAAAGAATCTCCCGTTTACAACGAAGCCCGCCCAAGTTATATGCACCACTCCTTTGGTTTGGTTGTGCGCTTTGGCAAGGGCCGGGATACCGACAAAGATGGCGTACCTGATATAGAAGATAAATGTCCGATTGATCCGGGTAAAAAGGAATTAGGCGGTTGCCCTGATACCGATGGCGATTTAATTATTGATAAAGATGATAAATGTCCGCTGTTGGCTGGCGTTCCGGAATTTAATGGTTGCCCTGATACAGACGGCGATGGAATTATTGACCCCGATGATGCTTGTCCGAATGATAAAGGACCAATAGCACTAAAAGGTTGCCCCGATCGCGATGGTGATGGTGTAATTGATAAGGAAGATGCTTGTCTGGATGTAGCTGGATTAGCGGCATTAAAAGGCTGCCCCGACCGCGATGGCGATGGCGTTGCTGATAAAGATGATGCTTGTCCGGATATAAAAGGCAATGCCGCTATGAAGGGTTGTCCCGATTCAGATGGTGATGGCATTCCTGATAATAAAGATAAATGTCCCAACGTATTCGGTGTAGCTGAAATGGAAGGTTGTCCAAAACCTGGGCTCACTGAAACGCAAAAGGTAGAAGTACAACAAAAGCTCAGCTTTGCCGCTAAGAATATCTTCTTTGAAACTGGTAAATCGATATTGAAGAAAGAATCGTTTGATGATTTGGATAATGTGGCAGGAATCATGAGTCAGTACAACTTCCTGAAGCTAGCTATTGAAGGGCATACTGATAATGTTGGCCGCGAAGCCGCGAACGTTGAATTGAGTAATCGCCGCGCCGCAGCAGTAGTTGATTATTTGATTAAGAAAGGTGTAGAAAGCGGGCGTATGACTTCTGCGGGCTATGGACCAAACCGGCCGGTGGCCGATAACAAAACGGCAGCAGGTCGTGCGAAGAACCGAAGAGTTGAAATCAACATCAAAGACTAAGAATTAAATAAAAAGGGCGATGTCAAAACATCGCCCTTTTTATTTCCGGTTTACATTTGGTCGGGCACCGTAATGCCTAGTAAAAGCATGCTTTTGCGAATGGTGGCGGCAACGGTAGCTGATAATAGCAAACGGGCTTGCTTTTCACCTTCAGATGCGGCATTGAGGATTTTCGATTCGCCATAAAATTTATTGTACAGCTTAGCTAAGGCATAAACATAATTCGCCATTTCGCTGGGGTCGTATTTTTCGGCTGCAGCGGCCAATACGTTCGGATATTCATAGAGCTGCAACATCAATTCGCGCTCGGTTCCGGAAAGCGCTATCCCATCTGCCGTAAATTGTTCCGGCTGCGCCCGCCGCAATACCGAGCGAATGCGCGCATGCGTATACTGAATAAACGGACCAGTGTGCCCGTGGAAGTCGATGCTTTCTTCCGGATTGAAGATGATTTTCTTATAAGGATTTACACGCAGGATAAAGTATTTTAATGCACCCAATCCAATGGTTTGAAAGAGTTGCTGTGCTTCTTCTTCGGAAAAAGAATCGATTTTGCCCAGCTCCTTCGTTTTTTCAGCAGCAATGCGTAATACTTCTGCAATCAAGTCGTCGGCATCTGCCGTTTTTCCTTCGCGGCTTTTAAAGCGACCTGTAGGTGATTCTACCAGCGCATAGCTGAGATGATAAATACCATCGGCCCACTGCTTGCCTAATTTCTGCAGTGCCAGCTTCAATACTTTGAAGTGATAATCCTGTTCATTGGCCACCACATAAATCATTTTATCCATGTGGAATTCATCGTACCGCACTTGCGCCGTTCCTAAATCCTGTGTGATGTATATAGAAGTGCCATCGCTGCGCAACAGTACTTTTTCATCTAGACCATCGGCAGTAAGATCAATTGCCACGGCGCCATCGGCCCGGTGGTAAAACACATTTTTCTTCAGCCCTTCCTCAATAACATCCTTGCCTAATTTATAGGTTTCACTTTCGTAATAGTCACGCTGAAAATCTACGCCCATCACCCGGAACGTCTCCTGAAATCCTTGGTAAACCCAGTTGTTCATGCGTTGCCAAAGCGCCACCGTTTCGGCATCGCCTCGTTCCCAACGCTGTAACAACGTACGCGCCTGTTGAAATACTGCCGTTTCCTGTTCGGCTACTTCGCGGTCTTTCCCCAGAAATTTAAAAACGTTCTTTTCTTCCTGCGGAATTTGATGGGCAGCGCGCAATTCAGCTTCCACCAGTTGGCCAAATAACACATAATAATCGCCCACAAAATGGTCACCCTTAACGCCTGTGCTTTCTGGTGTTGCTCCGTTGCCGCGTTGCAGGTACGCAGCCATACTTTTACAAATTGCAATGCCACGGTCGTTGTAGATATTCGCCTTGATAATCTCGTAACCATTCGCTTTCAGAATTTCGCTCATGGAATAACCCAGCAGCATATTGCGCACATGGCCGATGTGCAGTGGTTTGTTGGTGTTGGGGCCGCAGTACTCTAACAAAACCTTCTTTTGGTTGGCAGGAAACGATTGAAAATCGGCGTCGTGAATAGCGCGCAATTGCTGTAACCAGAAGGTGTCAGTAAAGCTTAGGTTAAGAAATCCCTTCGCTACGTTGTATCGGTTCAAAATAGGCAATTCCTGTAACAGCGCATCCCCCAGTAAGCGGGCGGTCTCTTCTGGCGACTGCTTGCTTTGGCGTATTAAGGGAAAGATAACTACGGTATAGTCGCCTTCAAATTCCTTCTTGGTAATGTTTAAGGTAATGTCGGTTGGTGTTAACGAAGCGTTAAACAACCGGTTGAAAGCCGTTACCGCAGCCGTTTTCAGCGTATGTTGAATATGGATCATGATTTTTTTAGCTACTGGCGGCATGAGCCGACTCCCGTCAAAGTTATTATTTTCGTTTTTCCATGGTAAAAAATCCGAAATACAAGGATCTGATCGAGCAAACATTCGATTTTCCGCAGAAAGAATTTAAGGTAGAGAACAACTCACTTTTGTTCAACAATCTGCCGTTAATGGAGATAGTTGAGAAGTATGGCACGCCACTGCGAATCACTTATCTACCCAAAATAACCCAGCAAATACAGCGTGCGCGGCGGTTGTTTAATTCGTCTATCGCCAATCTTGATTATAAAGGGAATTACTTTTACTGCTATTGCACCAAGAGCTCTCACTTCTCGTTTGTTTTGGAAGAAGCTTTAAAAGCGAAAGTTTATCTGGAAACATCCAGTGCCTTCGACTTTGATTTAATTCGGAAACTGGAAGAGAAAAAGAAACTGGATAAATCAATAACCATTGTGTGCAATGGTTTCAAGCCACAGCGCTACATCGACAATATAACCAATGCCATAAAAGCCGGGTATAAGAATATTGTTACGGTGTTAGATAATATGGATGAGCTGGACCGCTACGCTGATCCCGGAGAGCCGCTGCAACTGGGCATGCGAATTGCTGCGGAAGAAGAACCTAAGTATGAGTTTTATACTTCTCGCCTGGGCATTCGCGCCAACGATATCGTTTCCTTCTACCAACAGAAAATTAAAGACAATCCGCGCTATCAATTGCGCATGTTGCACTTCTTCATTGATACGGGTATTAAAGACGTTAACTATTACTGGACCGAGTTTCACAAAGCGCTGAAAATTTATGTGGAGCTGAAAAAGATTTGTCCGGAACTCACTACCATCAATCTAGGTGGCGGTATGCCGATTAAACAATCGCTGGCCTTTGATTTCGACTACGAATACATGATCAACGAGATTATCACGCAGATTAAATTAAGCTGTGCAGATGAGGGCGTAGATGAACCAGATATTTACACTGAATTCGGTAGTTATACAGTGGGCGAATCGGGAGCAGTGCTATTTTCAGTTTTGGCTCAGAAGCAGCAGAATGACCGCGAAATGTGGTACATGCTGGATGGCTCACTGATGAACAATTTGCCAGATATCTGGGGCTTGGCGCAACGCTTTATCATGCTTCCTATCAATAAGTGGAATGCTGATTATAAGCAAGTGAATTTAGGCGGAATTACTTGCGATGTGGGCGATTATTACAATAGTGACGCCCATATCAATCAGGTGTATTTACCCGCCTTTAAGGAAGGGGAAAAGTTATATCTCGGATTTTTTCATACCGGCGCCTATCAGGACACGCTGAGCGGTTATGGCGGTATTAAACATTGCTTGTTGCCTTCGCCACCGCACCTGCTGGTAGATGAAGTGAAAGGGAAATTTTCTTACCGGTTGTTTTCGGAAGAACAATCAGCTGATAGTATGCTGAAGATTTTAGGCTATTGATGAACCCGGCGTAATAATTGGCGCAGGCTTCCATCCATGCGGTGTTGCTTGGGCGCATGGCGATTAATAAATAAACGCAGCACTTACTGATTCATTCATCAGGCGCTCAGCCTGAAACCGGTTGATGCCGGTGTGCTTAACATTCACCACTTTTAGTGATTCCATTTTAGAAAAACTGTTGGGGCAAAGGGCCAAGTCTTGATTGTGGCTGAAATCTACAGATTGCAGAAAAGGCGTTCCTGAAGAGAAATCCTCTAATGAACTAATGGCATTATAGCCTGCATTGAATTGTTTGAGTGATGACAACTGGTAAAACGTTTTTGGCAACGCAATGATATTGTTGTGTGAGATGTTCAGTTTCTCTAAATTTTTCAATGAGCCGATAGTTGTGGGCAGTGCCTTCAGGTTGTTGTTGCTGATATCGAACTCTTGCAGCACGCCCCAGGTTCCTATTGCGGTGGGCAATTCGGTAACACCAGTATTACTCAGGTTCAGGTAGGCCAGATTATTCAATGGAATCAATCGTTTGATTTCAATAACCGGCTTGATAAACTTATTTCCGGCAAGATTCAAATAGCGCAAATTTTGAAGATTAGTGATGGCTTCAGGCAAATTTTTGATTTGATTGCCACTTACATTTAATACGCCCAAATTGCCGCAAACATCCAAATTAGCTGGAAGAGCAGTAAGGTTATTGTTAGAAAGATCAACAACCTTTAAGCGGCCGCGGGTGAATAATTCTTCTGGCAATGATTGAATATGGTTATTGCTGGCATACAATTCTTCTAGACCCAGTTTGCTAACCGACTCAGGCAGCGAAAACAAATTCCAGTCGCTTACATCCAGAACACGCAAGTGGTTTAGTTGTCCAAAACTAGCGGGGATGGTTTTGAATTCCTCGTAGGGTACATTGTGAGACAGCCCGTAGCTGATGTATAACTCTTCCAGTTGATCCATTTTATGGATATCCTCAGGTAGCCGTTCGATGCGGTTTCCCTTCAACGTCAGTGCTCTTAGTTTCTTAAATGAAAACAGCTTTTCCGGGAATTGTGTAAGACGGTTTCCGGATAAATCCAAAACTTCCAGGTTGGTGAATTTTTCGATATCGCCAGGCAATTCGGTGAGTCCCAATTCTTTAAGTGTCAGGGCTCTTACTTTTTCAGGCTCCTTCAAGGCTTCTTCCATGCTGGTGTAAACAGGCAGTTGAGCATAGGCGGCACTCATCAAAATGAGGGATAAAGCTGTGATTATCGACTTTTTCATGATTGGTTTTACGATAGTTATGACGGAAGGTTTCATGAAATCACACAGTTTTTTCACTGGACTACCCTCACATATAGGTTTTTTTAATTTCACCTCCCTTATGCGTAAAGTACTAACCTCAATTTGTTTGTTTTTGACTGTGGCTGTTCAGGCCCAGCATCCTATACGTTGTGCCACTATGGAAGACGATTCCATTCGTCGGCTACAACCCGGAAGTGAGTCGATGGCTGATTTCGAAAACTGGCTACAGGCTAAAATTGTCAAGTTTAAAACGGATCAGTCGTCGCGCTCAAGTCGCGCCGTGGTGACCATTCCAATTATTTTCCATGTCATTCATAATGGGTCAGCTCCTGGTGTAAATGAAAACATCTCGCAGGCGCAGGTAATGTCGCAAATTGATGTGTTGAATGAAGATTATCGCAGAAAAGCCGGAACGCCGGGATTTAACAGCAATGCTGTTGGCGCGGATGTGGAGATTGAATTCTGTCCGGCACTGGTAGACCCGAACGGCAACGTGCTTGCTGAGCCTGGTATTGACCGGGTTAATATGGGTCAGGCCAGTTGGACCCAAGCGCAATGTAACAGTACGCTGAAACCGCAAACGTACTGGAATCCTGATTTGTACTGCAATGTGTGGACCGTAAATTTCGGCGGAAGTTCTTCCTCCTTGCTTGGTTTTGCACAGTTCCCAAACTCTACGTTGGCCGGAATAGGTACTAACAATGGAGGCGCCTCTACCGACGGTGTTGTGATTCGGTACAATGCCTGCGGCCGCGTAGGAAATCTGGATGCTACTTACAACGGAGGACGAACCCTAACTCATGAGTTGGGTCATTATTTGGGTTTGCGTCACATTTGGGGCGATGGAAATAGCTGTACTGCAACAGACTATTGTGACGACACACCCAAATCTACTCAGGCCAATTATGGTTGTCCAACACTGAACAGTTGCAATGATGGCACTCCTGATCCAAATGATATGGTGCAGAACTACATGGATTATACTGATGACGGCTGCATGAATATTTTTACCAACGATCAGAAAACGCGTATACTAACGATTATCAATAACGCACCCCGCCGCGTTACCTTATTATCGAGCGATGTATGCAGCTTGCCGGTTACCTTCTTATTCACTGGGCAAGTGCGCGATGCAGCAAATAATCAGGGCGTAGCCAATGCAAAAGTTTTGTTAGACGGCAATACCGATTACACAGTAACTACAGATACGGCAGGCAACTTTTCAGCCAATATCAAGGCAGGCACCTATACCATTTATGCCGGAAAATGGGGTTATGTTACGAATGCTACGGGTAGCCTGTCGCTTTCTAACACTTCGCCGGCAGCAACGGTATTAATCAGCAAGGGTTATTATGACGATTTCCTTTTTGACTTTGGCTGGACGCAAACAGGCACTGCCACTACCGGGAAATGGGTTCGTGGTGTGCCTGCTGGTACTACTTATACATCAGGAGTTACCAGCTTGCAAGCCAATCCCGGAGCCGATGTGACAGGCGATTTTGGCACGCAATGCATGGTTACCGGAAATGGTGGCGGTACGGCCAGCAATGATGATGTAGATAATGGCACAACAATCATTACCTCTCCGGTAATGGCTCTCGCAGCCTATACAAATCCTAAATTATCGTACTACCGCTGGTTCTTCAATAACGGGGGAAACGGTACCGCTGATGACTCTCTTGTAATTAGTATCAATAACGGTACCCAAGCCGTTGTAGTAGATAAAATTGCAGCAACTACCAATGCACAAAGTCAGTGGCTGTACAAAAGTTATAGTCTTAACGGTGTTATCCCATTAACCAATACCATGCGTCTGGTGGTGCGCACCTTTGATAATGGTGGTGGTAATTTGGTAGAAGCTGGTTTCGATTTCTTCAAGTTAATTGATTCCGTACCACCTGTTCCAATGCCTCCAATTGCCAATTTCTCAGCTTCAAATAATGCTATTTGCGCTGGCGCTTCGGTTACCTTCAATGATCTTTCTACTAACCTGCCAACTAACTGGCATTGGAATTTTACCGGAGGCGTTCCTGATACAGCCAATACACCAAATCCTTCGGTAGTGTATAATGCACCGGGAACCTATCCGGTGTCACTAACGGTGTCTAATAACCTGGGTAACGACAGCAAAACCATTAATGGATTTATTACTGTAAATGCAGTTGTAGCCGATTTTTCTTCTAATAAAATTTCGGTTTGCCCTAACGATACCGTTGCTTTTACCAGTGCCAGCGCATGTAATCCAACAACCTTTAATTGGCGCTTTGATGGTGGCTCACCAGCTACTGCTAATGGGGCAAATCCGTTGGTGACATATAGTACCCCGGGCTTGTATGATGTTCAATTGATTGCTGCAAACAATTTTGGCGCCGATACCCTCATCAAAGGCTTGGATATTCAAGTTTATGCTTTAGCGAATATATCCGCCAGCACCACTCCTGATCTGAATAATACCTCATCAGGTTCAGTTAGTGTGGTGGCCACCGGTGGTCAGGCACCTTACACGTATCAATGGTCATCCGGAACCAGCACCAGTGCGTCGCTGCAACAAGTTCCCGCAGGTGATTACTCGGTAACCGTAACGGATGCGCATGGTTGCAAAGTAGTGCAACAAACCACGGTGAACAGCGTGTTGAACGGAATAACAGAGCCAACGGAAATATTGGTGCGCATAGAGCCCAATCCTTCCTCAGGATTGTTCCGTGTTGCTACTGAAGGAGCCAAAGTTACTACCCTTCAAGTATTAGATGCCACGGGTCGCATTGTGCTGGAACAACCTGCTACAAATCCATTGCTGGATGTACGGCAACAGCCTCAAGGCGTGTATATGCTGAGAATCACTACTAGTGAGCACGTGCAACTGGTTCGAAAACTGGTAAAGGAAAACTAAGCAGAAATAATTTTAGTTTTCCTCCGTTTTTACCGCGCTGCGGCTTGAATAATTTATGAAAATCAGATTGCTTGGTGCGCTTAGCGCGGTATTGTTATTGGTGGCGCTGTGGATGCCATCGTGCAGGAAGGAAGTATATGCTACCAAGGGCGCATTATCTTTTTCCGTTGATACCTTATCATTTGATACGGTGTTCACTTCGCTGGGCTCTACCACCCGCGCTTTTAAGGTACGCAATACGCAAAGCAAAGCCGTTAAGATTAGCAGCATTAAGTTGCTGCAGCAGCAGGGAAATCAGTTCCGAATTAATGTGGACGGCGTTTCAGGGACTTCCTTTCAGGATGTGGAGGTGTTGGGGAAAGATAGTATTTATGTTTTTGTAGAAGTAACCGTAAATCCAAACAACACCAATAATCCGCTGGTGTTGTTTGATCAAATTGAGTTTGTGACGAATGGCACCACGCAGCAAGTGGTATTAGAGGCATACGGGCAAGATGCGCATTACTATCGCGGCAAGCGCATTGCATCGGGGGTAGTAACATTGCCGAATGATAAGCCAGTGGTGATTTTATCAGGCGATAGTTTTCCGGGACTGGAAGTAGGTTCGGCAGCAACGTTAAATATCAACGCAGGAACGAAAATTTTCATGGGCCCCAATGCGCTTATTTCTGTAAACGGAACACTTAACTGTAACGGCACATTATCAGACAGTATCATTTTTCAGGGCTTGCGGCTGGAAGCCTCCTATGCTGGTAAGCCCGGACAATGGTTTGGTATTGTGTATGGAAGAAATAGTACATACGGCGCCAAAGTTAACCTCACGCACACCATCATCGATGAATCTTACTTCGGCCTTTCCGACGAACATATTCTGAACATCATCACTAGTAAGCGCGTCACTGACTCCAAAATCGCAGACTATGCCACCTATGCCGTTGTTCCCGTCATCAATCTTTCCAAAACAATAATCCGTAATTGTTCCAGCACCAGTTTAACGGCATTGCGCAGCACTTTGACTGCAACCAATTGTTTGTTTCACAGTGCTGGTGGACAAATGGTTATTGGCGCTCTGGGCGGATCGTATCAATTCAATCATTGCACAATGGCGAATGTCAACAATCGCTACACTGATCATAAAAACGAGTCGCTCACTTTTTCAGAATATTTAACCGATATTGATGATAATCTTATCGGCCCCGGGCCGTTAACAGCCAATGTGATTAACTGCGTGGTTTATGGAACGCTGCAAACGGAACTGGCCTTTTCGCCCCGAAATATAGCTAATGTGAGTTTTCAGAATTGTTTGTTGCGTATTGCTGAAGACTCATTTCATTTAGTGCAGGCTGCTAATAACGGCTGTGTTTTCAATAAGGATCCACAGTTTAGAAGAGAAACAGAAGATAATTACCAGCCAGATAGTACCACTTCGCCCCTGTATCGTGCCGGCGTGAGTACTTCGGTTACTGATGATTTGCATGATGCGCTGCGTTCGAATCCGCCGGATATTGGCGCTATTCAGTGGCCATAAGGCAAAAAAATAGGGCTAGTGACCCATATCGCACCGCTCAACCGCTTACCTTTGCTGCGTTTCCGCCCTGGAGGAGTATGCAGGAGCTGGTCGTATGGTACTAACCCCGCGCGAAAATAGAAAAAAAGCCCGTTATACCACGGCTTCTATCAAAATTAATAGGTAGTAACCTGAATGTCGTTCAGGCGAAGCAGTTGACCTTGGTCGTCTTCAGCGATGATATTATCAAAATAAAGTTTCTCTCCCGGTTTCACATTACGCAGGGTTTGAATCATGGATTCATTGAAGCGGCCGTTATCGGAAGAGGCATCATTGACATCACAACTACCCGATTTACAGCTTAGGTGGAAACTTTTGATACGGTAGTTGCCGCCTTCACCTTTCGCTTGCAACGTCAGTTTAGCCAGCAACAATTTAGGCGAAACAAATCCGCCAAAAATATCGTCGCCGATGGTCGCAACCGGCATTTTCTGATCGCGTACACGATACTTTTTTGCAGCTACTTTTTTCGCATCTTTTTTATTGATAACAGAAACGAAAACGTCTCCAGCCTGCATCGGTTTAATATAGAATGTGTTTTGTCCTAATTCCGTAATGGCCGCTTCTTCACTTACCAATTGAAATTCTTCCTTGCTAAGCAACGGTGTTTTTAGATCTACATAGTACGGCTTACCAACCCACATGTTATCAATAGCCGGTAGTACAGGTTGTTTGCCAGAGGCTGGTGTTTCAACGGCTACGGCGTTGCTCATTTTTGCCGGAACCGGGGCTGGCGTTTCTACCAACTGAACTAATTTTACGGTGTCGTGAATTATTGTTGCTGGTGCTGGTGTTGCAGCAGGCGTTGGTTTTTCTGTTAAGGCAGACGCTGCTGCAACAGTAGCCGCCATAGCCGCGGGTTCCCGATTGCGATTCTCCGATTGATAAAGATACCAAAGCCCACCTGCTAAACCGGATAGTGCAAAAAGAGAAATGGGAATGAGCCAGTTGCGCTTTACCCGATGAGTAGCAGGCGCGGGTGGCGCGGGTGTTGGAGTTATTGGGGTGGCTGGAATATCGGCTTTCGGAGCGCTGCTTTCCTGAGGTGTTTCAACGAAGGCAGGCTTGCTGCTTTGAGCTGGTTTTTTTTCCGGGCGGGGCATGGCTGCTGGTGCCGGCATTTGCAGAATAATCAGCAGCTCTTCCAGGGAAATATTTCGATTGGCTTCATCTCTGATTAAACACTTCTCGCAAAATAACTTGAATGGCTCAGGCAGTTCGTGTAGCGAGGGGTAGTAATCGCCATAGCAGATATTGCGGATGATTTTTTCAGAAGTATCGCCTTCGCGGTAAAACAGTTTTTTACCAGTGAAAATTTCATACACAATCAAACCAAGCGCCCAAATATCTGCCTTGGTGGTAGCTTCGCGGCTTTTCCCTTCAAAATATTCGGGTGCTTTGTAGGCCAGCGCTTCAGTGCTGATAGAATTGGGAGCCGTGCGCGTATGCAGGTTCTCGCTGTTGAGGAAGTCGGTGATTTTTGCCGTAGCAACGCCATTTTCTTCTTTCACCAGAATGTTTTCTGGTTTCAGATCGAAATGAGGACGGTGTAAAGAATGAAGATAGACCAGTCCGTTCACACAATCGCGAATCAGTTTCCGTCGCAGTACATCATCGCTTTTTCCATGCAGATATTGTGTAATTGTGCCGCCGTTGATGTATTCCAGAATGCCAATAGGTTGTGGTTCTGTTTCGCCCAGCACATTGGTTTCTTCAATTTCCAGAAGATCATAAAAGGCGCAAATGTTAGGGTGAAAGAAGACGCCGGCACGACTCAATTCGCGTACCAGCGGCGAACCGGAAACGAATTCTTTGCGATAAAGCTTTACGCAAATTTGGCGTTGCAACAATTGATCAAACGCCCTGAATACCCGTGAATAGGTACCCTCTGCAATCAGATCGTGGTGCGGATCGAAATGATAACGCTGTTTAAACTCGGTGGCTTGCATGGGTGAAATTTACGCAAGTTGCCGCTGCGCCCGCAGCAGGTTATTCGCCCTGTTGTGGGTATTGTCTAAAAAAGTGAAGAATTTAGGAAGTAAATTGATCTCGAAGTTTAAGATCTCGCATCAAACGTAGGCGGCACCGGCCGTTCACCATTACGAGCTGGGGCAGGGTTACGGTTGCTATCTTTCCCAACTAAGCTATAAATACCCTTTGAAATGTTACTCATCGCATTAGTGTTCTGCAATAGGAAATAAAGATAAGAGTGAAGCCACTTTTTGTCTATAATGGTGGAGACAAACAAAACCAGAAATATTTTACCAACCAGACAAGTGGTGAGTACAATTGCCTTAAAGACAGATGAGTTGATAGATGAAGCCTCTATATCAAACAAACCGTATAGCGGTTGGACTACAGCATACAACGGAAAAATTACGATGGAACCGATGTAGTAAAAGTATTTTTGGATTTGTTCACCTTTTCCAAAAAACCATTCCATGCTGATAAAGCGACTGAACAGTAGCATGAAACCTGCCGCAGCAAAGAGCCCACTTAATATCCTAACGAGAATCGTTAACTTTTCAAGGTTTAAGCCCATAAAGCCGTTGATGATAATCAGCAAATGGAATAGGCAGATAGTAGATGCAAGTGAAATTGGCAACCAGTAGTTAATTCTCGATTTTAGGGTTTTTTCTTCCAGCGTAACCGTGAATAGTACGGTGAATGCAATATATATAAAACCGCTGCTGTATAAATTGAATGCGTTATCTACAAAGTCGTTGATGAGTTTTTTAATTGAATTCAGGTTAGTTGCCTTAAAAGCCAGTTCAGTAAAATTTTGGCTTTCTATAAAGTCTTTCTCGATGGCAATCTGATTGACGCTATCCACATTCGGCGACATCGTAATATGACCACTGTAGTCAGCTATCGCATGAGGTATTCTTGTTGTCCGGCCATAATCAATTACCATAAGGACGACATAGAGCAGTAAAACAACCACTGCAAATCCTCTTATAGCCTCGCGAAATTGTTGTACCAGCTTATTGACTCTTTCAACGCGGTCGTCGATGTTAACGCGCTTTAGCTTTTTATCCTCTGTAGTTGTCTCAAGTGCTTCAAGTTCACCGTAATTAAATTCAGACGTGATTACCAAATCTTTTTGTGTGGAAATGGCTATTATACCCCATAGAAGCACAATGATGTTCAAAAACTCGATGCCAACTAAATAATGGTTTATGAATAGGGATGGGTTACCTATCAATTCTTTAGTAAGAAATGCAACAGCAATAGATAAAACAGAGGCAATGGCAATAATGATTTCTTTACTATCGTTAAAAAACAAACGCCATTTTCTTACGGTGTCGGTTAGCTTAGTTTGTTCGGAAGACATATTTATTCCTATTGATTTGATGAAGGAACTTTTAACAAGGCTGGAAACAAACCAAAATTCAGTCCGAGCGCACTGATTAGATTGCCGGATTGCATCGCCGACTTTTGGTCGAAATCCTTGCCTATCGCATAGCTAAGAACGATGCCGTTTGTAAGTCGATAGTCTATATTAATCATGTACTTCCAAGTATCGCTTCTTGAGGCTGTAGTTTGAGCAAAAAAAGTTGAGCCGGTGGCATCTGTCAACTTTTGATACCAGTTGATGTGTCGATAGATTACTTCTGCTGAAATGGATAGCCGTTTATACTTCATTACAGCCCTTACACCCAAATCATGGGAGGTAAAGTTGGTTGTACTATCTGTTTTTCGGTAGTCTTTCAGGAACCGATACATCACCATGATTTCTCCTTGTAGTCCTAATTTGTTGTGAGGCGTCCGATATGTAGGAGTTAACCAAAAGCCGCCTTTTAGCGCCTTCTGAAATCCAATCATTTGTGTAGGGTATTCCCAAGAGATGCCGCCGCCAAATTCTAGCAACAATGCAGATGGCCCATTGTAAGTTTCTCGCAGTCGTCGTAAAGCGCCGTCATAGTTGATGGATGACGCGATATAACTAGCAGATAAAGAGTCCATGTAATGAACAAAACCAGCCAGTTCCGCAACATTTGAAAATGAATCTGGCATTTTCTTGATAAAATCTTCGAAATAATATTGGAAGGCTTTTTTCGAAAGACGATAGTTCCCCTTTCTGTCCTTAATCGCCGTTATGGTGTTTTCGATAATGGTGTCAATGCGTGCAGATTTAGTTGGTAGGGAGTTTACTTTTGCCAGATATCTATTAGTGACCATATCCTGGTTTGCTGTATTCATCACGGTAAGAAGCGTGCTGTTCTTTTGCACTTCTTCGCGTACTTCAACAAAGCGGTTTAAATCATTCTTGGAGAAAGTAAACAACGGAAAAACTTGCGTCCTGAATCCCACTGCCATCTGAGGGATTAATTTGCTGCTATCCGTGACATCTTTTCGAGTATTTGTGCCAATACTTACGCTAAAGTTGCGGACAAACTGCTGCCAGCTATTAGCGCTATACCATTCTCTAAACCCTACGGTACGCTTTCTGAATAGCCAGTAAGGAGAGGCTTCTAAAGCGTAATTTGTAGGTATCTGGAATTGGCCATTTTTGAAAAAGGCGTTGGATACAGAAACTTCTAAATCATTTAGTGATTTTGGTCTGCTTATTTCGTTGGGAGATGTGCCAAGAAGTGTAAATGCCGGAGCATTTGGTGTTTTTAGCTCGCCAATTTCTACAACTCCTGAATCTTGTGAAAAGCTGTTGTAGCTTAAAGCTATAATTGCTGCTGTTAATAGCTTTGTTTTCATACGGTTTAGTTTTCTGCAAATGAGATGCGTACTATAAAATTGAATCCTTGTTCATCTTGTTCACCTGATAAGGTGTCCCCAACCTTTTTGCCATTGATATACACATCAAGCGTCACCATATCAGGCTCTGGAATGGGATGTGCAATTAGCGACAACGTTTTAATCTCACTGCCATCCCACTTGCCGAGGTTGGCTTTTAAATTGGCTTCATTTATCTCCTTCGTAGCTCCTTTGAATGTGTTCATTGAACCGTCAAAAAAATTGCAATTCCCGACTGCAACGGATACTTCTACATTGGCTCCTTCGGATAGGCCATAGTCAACAAAAAATAGTTTCGATTTCATTGGTGTGATTTACTTTATTACGCCTACTCTTTTCCCTTTTCGGCTAACGGTATAGGTGGTAGGGCTCACTTCATCTAATCTGCCTGATATGCCGTCTGCCCGCCTATCTTCACAGCCCGTAAACATTGCCCGCGCTGTCGCTTAAGCCCGGGGTTGTACGAGATATGTACCCAGTTGTCAAACTCCTGAATCAATTGGTCAAAAGGCAGCCCGCTGGTTTTTAAATACTGATATAATTCCTCGGTGCTTTTGTTGGGTACGTTAATATCAGCCGCCTGTCCTACCAAATGCTGACTATTCTTCGCGCCGCCAATAGCTGCGTTTAACCGCTTGCACCTATAGCCGCTGGTCACATTCACACTCTTTCGCGTGCGGTCGCGCAATGGCTGCAAGATGTTTACGCATAGTTGTGTAAGATTATTAATAACCGCCGCAGATGGTGTGTATTGCTCGGTGATGCCTAACCTGGGCGCTGTTTCGCTAATTAGCATTTCACGCAGTTTGAAATTGGGACTTAAGTTTTGCTCTAAGTTGATAGCCATAATGTTGATTTATTACTGATTAATTATCCTTTCTTCATCATTTTCATGATCTGTTTGCTGAGGTGATTTCCTTGTTCCCGCGCAGCTCTTGTGGTAAACTGCTCTACGGCCTTGGCTCGCTCCAAAACCTTTTTGTTCTTACTGCCTTCGGTTAATAAGGCTAACGGAGTCAAACGGTCAATTCGACTGCGCAAACTTCCCGTCATGGAGTTCATTTGACTCAATTTTCTGATACTTTGCTTCGTTCCGAAAAAAGTAGCCTGATACCATTCGCCATCCGCAGGATTTAACCAGCTGAGATATCCGCCTTTCAAAATCTGCATCGGCCGCTTAATAGCGCCAGTGAAACTATACCTCACCCCGGGCGCTGTTACGGGATCAAAATAATTGGGTGTATAAAAATCACTCACTAATATACCATTCACTGAATAGGCAAACACATCATCTTCACTGGGGTCGCAAACTTCTACCAGATATCGAACGCGGCCTTGTCCCTTCTTAATCGAATTAGCCGTTACCAAACGATTGCCAAAGGGATCGCAGAGCATTTCTAAAACTTCATGACTTGCCGTTAAACTCCACGTGCGCGAATACTGCACCAGGGCATACGGCTGGTGGTGGTCGTCGTCGTGATAACCTGCTGCCGTGGGATCATCAATTTTATCTTGAATAATAACCGGCCAATAACCTAGCGGCACATCTGATAGCTGCGCAAAAGCGTCAATAGTGGCTTGTACATGCCAGATGGGCCCAAAGTCACGGGTTACCTGTTTTTGAAGTGCTGCGGCTACTAACTGTAATTCAGAAGAACTGATTTTTTTGGTTTGACTAACCAAACCGATGTGGTAGAGTTGCATGGGTATTTGTTTGGTGGTAAAGTTGGTAACCGTATGGCAGAAAAACGATGGTAGAACTACGCGAAATGCACCGTATTTCTACTGAAAAAAACAATCGTATTTCTACGGGGAAAACCAATGAAAACGCAGGTAATCTGTGTAGTTTGATTTGACTCAGGTAGAACAAGAAGAAAATCAATCTCGTTGAATCAGTTGCATCGCTGCTAGGTAAAATACGCGTTGGTTAAAAGTGTTTGCCCCGCACAAGGTCAAAACGGAATTGCTCCATCGTCAAATGAAAAGCTAACTTTCCTTCATGAAATACTCTGCATTTAATACCGCTGTGGTTTTGCTGCTGGCAACAACAAGCCATACCACAGTTCATGCTTTACCCATTCCGCCTTCCTCATCCGATAGCCTTACCCGCGCCTTGCTCCAACGGTCTGATTCTATCTACCATCAACTGCAAATTCAAACCGAACAAAACCGGCAAATGATTCTGCTGTTGCAACAACTCAATAACCGCGCCCCGGCTACCGCAGCGCCACCACAACAAGATGCCGCCGCGCGCGGAGCTTCTGATGCTGCCCTGAATGCGCTGAAGGTTACGGCTAACAAAGACGGAAAAGCGATGTTGGAAAGCCTGCCTGCACCGGCACTTGACGGCATTCCCTATCAATACACCAATAGCGCCATGGTGATGTTAGACCGGGTAGAATCTGTATTTGATGCCAGGCTGAAAGGTATGGGGTACGGCGGTGGCGAAAGCAGCGTGGCCGCTATGGGTACGAAATCAGCGGTTCGGTTTACTGCGGGCGCTTTACCGCGCATGTTTATCCATTTTGAATCAAAATGTGACCCTTCAGACCGCATCTGTCTGATTAAAGGTGAAACAGCAAAAGACCGCCGCAGATTTGTTTATTCGCGTGTTTCTGCAACGGGCCAATCCAAGTTTACCGACGATGTACGGGTAGCGATTAAATTTAAGCAAGTGGGTGAAAACTTGTGGGAAATTCAATTGCCAACACTTACTGCGGGTGAATATGCATTCATGGTGCCGATGAGCGGCGCCGCAGGCATCAATGCGGTTATGAGCGGCAGCAGCAATGCGGTCTCAAAAATTTCATGTTTCGGCGTAGAGTAAATAGACGTTAAGATTTTTTCACTCAAGTTGGCACGATTGTTAGATTTGATGAAAGAAATAACAGGTATGAAAAAAATGATTTTAATGTTGCTGGTTGCAGCAACCGCACAGCTAGCCTCGGCTCAGCGCGAAATTAGCGGCGTTATCTTGCCGGGTTCATTCAAAGCCGGTGCCGATAATCTGGTACTGAGTGGCGCCGGAACCCGCGTCAAATTGTTTATCGATGTATATGTGCTGGGACTATACCTTCCGGCTAAAAGCACCGATGCCAATGCCATTATTAAAGCCGGCAATTCGCAAGCCGTGCGTATTGCTATTACCTCAAAACTGGTTTCTTCTGATCGGATGGTAGAAGCGGTTACCGAAGGATTTCAAAAGTCAACAGGCGGTAAAACCGAACCCATCAAAGCGGAAATCAACAAGTTCGTCAGCATCTTTAAACGGGAACCTATCGTGAAAGGCGATGTGTTCGACCTGGTTTACATCCCCGCAGAAGGTGTAAAAGTATTTAAGAACAATAAACTCCAGGATGTTATTGCCGGAGCAGCTTTTAAGCAAGCTTTACTGGGAATTTGGCTGGGTGCCGATCCTGTTGATAATGGCTTGAAAGAAAGCGTGCTGAAATAAGTCGCTTCGCGAATAAATTCGAAAACAAAAACTGGCCTGTTTCCTGATGATTCACTTGGGGGACAGGCCAGCTTGTTTTCGATGACGTTCAGGAACCCGGAAAAGCAGTCTGTAAATCGTTGATGACGGTGTGAGGATGCGCATCAATTAGGATGATGCCCTGACGCCATTTTTTGAATTCCTCACGCATCCACAGGCGGCTATCAGGGTCTACGCCGCCGCCAATAATCACGGCATCTATCGGATGACTTTTAACCGCATCCAGAGCGCCTTCATTCGTGGTGGTTCCAATAGCCCAATAACCGGCTTGCTCAACTTGGGCCACTATCCTATCTAACATATTGGCATGGCGACCTACAATTAGAATATGAGCAATGGGCATCATCTATTCCCGATATGAGGTGGTTTACTTTTTTTGTTGTGCTGCATATTGCTCCAGCACCGAATAAAATTCTTCTCCCCAGGCTCTGATAATGGGCTCGCGCAAAAACTGATACACCGGAACGCCCAGCTTCTTGCCGTTTTTACAAGCCGCCTTGCACACATCCCAACGCTCATAGTTCAGCATCTGCATGCCTGTTTTGCGCTGCTTCGTAACACGGATCGGGTATAAATGGCAGGAAATCGGTTTTTTAAAATCTACTTTCCCGTCGCGGTAGGCGCGCTCAATACCACATATCGCAATGCCATTGTCGTAGTTGATGTAGGCACAACCTTTATTCTCAATCAATGGCGTATTATATTTCTCGGGCTGATCGGTATTCACCCAAAAACCCTGCGCCTTAATCGCCGCAATACCTGCTTCCGTTAAATACGGTTTAATGGTTTCGTAAATCTCTTCCAGTTTCGCCAACTCCGACGCTTCCAGCGGTGCGCCTACATCTCCGGCTACACAACATTCGCCCTTACAGGCGCTTAACTCGCAAACAAATTTCTCTTCCAGAATATCGTCGCTTACAATTTTATCTTCAATAACCAGCACGCTATAATTTTTTCGAAATATACCGAAATCTGCAAGCAGTTACCAAACGTTAACCGCGCGGCCGCCCCGCAACAGTAACACGCCAAAGCATCCAGCATAACCCTATAAAACCAATACTGAGCAGGGGTAGCATATAACGCTCTTCAATGGCTCTGAAAACAAGCGCCAGAAACAACAGGTAACTCACCGCCGAAACCGCCGCCACCCACCAAACATCGCGCTCTTTTCTTCGCCACCAAATCAATCCAAACATACCCGCAAAACACCCGAGGTGAATAATCACAAAGAACGCCCGCAATACTTCCATCCACCATCTGCCGCGATACGTATGTTGAAACATATAAAGCGACAAATTAGAATGCACCATAATCCGCTTTAAATTGATGATTGGCACTACCATCCCGCAACGCAAGGGCTGTTTCTTCCATAGCGTAGTGGTGATGAATGAGATTTCCGCTGCTACCGCTTTTTCATAATACGGAATGGTATCAGGCATAGCCGTGCCCTCAGGAAATAAACGGCGCTGCATGGCAATAGAGGTGCGATACGCCGCAAAGACGCGCTGTAACCGCGCTTCGCCAACCGACGCGCGCACCCAGTCCGGACAACTTCTCCATAAAGCCATCGAATCATCCTTCATCCATAACGCATTCACCGCTTCATGAAAGTCGGTAACATCTGCACCAAAACTCTTTTCAAAATTCCAGAGCGCTTCATGCGTGCTTCTATACATGGAATTACTTTGAGGATGATAGATGGGATGCAAGCCGGGAAAATTTCCGGCTATGTGCGTATTTCTAACTTCCCAAATCACTAATGGCAACACCGCCAAACCCAATGCGGTCAACGTTTTCAGTTCTTTGTGATGCATAAACTGCCGCCAGCAACCCGCAAAAAATACGGGCAGCAAAACACCCAAAATCGGCCGCGTTAATAACAACATGGCCATTACAGCCACACCGGGAATCATCCACCACCAGGGCTGCTGCGGCCGTAGCGCCCATCCTACCAAAAAAATCACCAACGCTGGCGTAATGGCTTCCGTCATATTGTAATTCACAAAAGCACTAAAAAGCGGACTGCAGCCAAAAAATAAGCTGCCGCCAATGGCCCACCACACGGGCATTCCCATCCACAAGAAAATTTGAAACAAAACTACAGCCGATAGCGCAAACAACAGGGTTTGAAACCAGCGCACTACCTCAAATTGTTGCGCTTCACCAAAACCAAGCATCAAGGCATATCGAAACAAACCATAGCCGGGTGTTCTCAAAAAATACCGCTGTACACCAGCACCATGTTCTTTCCAAACACCATCGTGATAATAATTTAACGCAGGCGCCAAATAGGCATTGTCATCCGGTGTCTTTATCGTTTCATAGGAAGATAACCTGCCGGGGGCTTCGGCGCGCAAGGCCGCAATATTAACGCTGTGATACCACCAGGTGAATACAAAACTTAGCACACCAATCAGTACGCCAATCCGGGTATCAGTTAGTGAGCGGTGCATCCTGATCACTTAAAAGTGGCGCCAGCCCTGGGCTTTCAGCGCATGTTTGTTGCCGCTCTTGGTGTGCAGTATCAGGCCTTCACTGGCTGCGGTAATTTCGCCAACAATAGTCACCAGCTCGCTGCCTGTCAACTTGGTTTCATCTTCCGGTGCAATAGTGAACAAGAGCTCGTAATCTTCTCCGCCATTCAGCATACAGGTGGTGGGGTCCATATTAAACGCCAGTGCCTGATGGTAGGCTTCCTCTGCAATCGGTAACCGCGCCTCCTGTAACACCGCACCTACGCCCGATTGTTTACAAATGTGCATCAGGTCGCTTGATAACCCATCGCTAATATCCATCATGCTGGTAGGACGCAGTTCCATATCGTCAAAAAATGCCAACACATCGCGGCGCGCTTCCGGCCGTAAGAATCGACCCACCAGATATTCATTTCCCTCAAAATCGGGCTGCACTTCGGGGTTCTCTAAAAAAACCTGCTTCTCGCGTTCCAGCAGTTGCAAACCCAAATAAGCCGCGCCTAAATCGCCACTAACCGCAATCAAATCGCCCGGCCGTGCGCCATTCCGATAAACCAACGCTTCCTTCTTGCCAACACCCAGGGCGGTCACCGAAATCACTAATCCCGATGTAGAACTGGTGGTGTCGCCACCTACCAAATCAACACCGTATTGCTTGCACGCATGCGCAATACCGGCGTATAATTCCTCCAAAGCTTCTACCGTAAACTTACTGGATAACGCCAGCGAAACGGTGATTTGTTTCGGCTGCGCATTCATGGCGTAAATGTCTGAAAGGTTCACCACCACTGCTTTGTAGCCCAGATGCATCAGCGGCACATAAGCCAGGTCAAAGTGTACGCCTTCTACCAGTAAATCGGTACTTACTACAGTGGCTTCACCGCTGTAATCCATCACCGCGGCATCATCACCAACACCTTTTAAACTGCTACTGTTCGTTAGTGAAAACTGACGCGTGAGGTGTTCAATCAATCCAAATTCACCTAATTTACTGACCGGAGTCAACGATTTTTTTTCCATTGCAGCGAAACAACAAAGTTTTTCGATAATGTATATTTTAGGCCAGCCATGTTATTTCCTCCCGTTGCCACCATTTTAAGCGCCTGGGCACAATACCTCAGTACACCTCGGGGCAAATGGCTCACCGCCTATTCTATGCTCATCGCCTTGCCGGTCTTTTATTACGAAATTCACCTGTTGCTGTTGTGGGATATGCGGCCCGGCGCCGTCATTACCGATAAGGTCATGCACTTCTTCACGCCATTCAATTTTTCCGTACCCATTTTCGTACTCATTTATGCGGTGGTTTTTCTGGGTATCTATCACCTGGCGCAGCAACCCGATTATTTATTGAAAGGATTGCAAGCCTATTTATTAGTGCGCTTGTTGCGTTGCGCAGCTATTTATTTTATGCCGCTGGAACCACCGGCCGATATGATTTTGTTGCGCGATCCACTGGCCGGTTTTTTTCTAACCGATGGCGGGCGCGTAGTAACCAAAGACTTGTTTTTTTCCGGACATACATCAACCATTTTCATTTTTTATTTCGCTTTTCACCGCTCATTGCTCAAGCAGTTTACGTTGTTGGCCGGCACGCTGGTGCCATTAATGTTGGTGTGGCAGCATGTGCACTACACCGCCGATGTGCTGGCCGCGCCGGTTATCTCGTATTTCGCGGTGAAGTGTATTGAAAAGCTATATCAATTATTGGGTGATCCATGGGTATGGCGTGCCCCCCAATAAATTGGGGGTCGCGCCTTGCAGGGGTTCCGTACCTCGCGCTACGCGCGGGTACCGGCCGCTATGCGGCCGCCCTTCCAGTCGCTCACGCTCGCAGCACCAGTGCGCTTCAGGTACCAGCGCGCTGCCCGTTCCAGCGGCGTGGTTCTGATTACAACCGTTTTAATGTTTGTTAATCGTTTTTATACGTTGTTAGGAAACTATATTTTTGAATAAATGCAATCACCATGAACAAACATTTATCAAATTATCACCGCCATAAGCATATTGGGTTTTCCCGGTGCGGGTTTTGGCAGGGCTGGAGTAGCATTCTCAATATTTGGGGAGCACCACCCATGGTTAGAAAAGTTTCCAAACCATTTGCAGCCGATAGTCTGGCGCTGCAATCTGATTGGGCAGCCATTGGCCGCGACTGTTTTAAAGGGTTGAATAAGTTGTAATTGAAATGAACCTTGCTGATCACCCTACACCAGCCACCGAGGAATTTTCGGTGGTGATGGCTCAATTATTTAAGGAACTTAACGAATCGCAGCAACAAGCCCTGATTCGGGTAATGACCTCTGCTTCTAATGAATATCATGGCCCTCTACCCGATGCGGAAACTATTCGGGTGTACAATCAGGTTATCCCCAATGGCGGGGAACGGTTGATGATAACTTTCGAAAAGCAAGTGGAGCATCGGCTACATATTGAACAAACAGGCCAAAGAAGATCTTTAAATCAAAGCGCTATCGGACAGTGGATGGGGTTCTTAATTTCAGTGCTTTTTGGAGTTATTTCCTGGGATCTGGTAAAATCAGGCCACGACTCAGCCGGGATGGTGATAGGGGGTGCTGATTTGGTAGCATTAGTAACAATTTTTGTAGCCAACAAAGCAGCTAAGTCCTCATAGGGTTTGTGGTGCTTTATTGGCTAACAAATCATTTACTTCTTCGAAAGCGTTTCTAACGCATCGCCCAGCACATTCTCGTCGCCTTCAACATAGCCGCTGTGCTGCCAGGCAATCTTGCCCGTTTTATCTACCACAATAGTGTACGGCACCGATTGAATATTCAACTCGCGCTTCAAATCCTGATTCACATCTAACAATACATCATAATCCCAGCGCTGTCCGTCTACCAGCGGCTTTACCTTCCCGGTATTCCGCGAATCATCAATAGAAACGGCCACAATCTTAGCATTGTAATTCTTCTTCCAGTCATCGGCTAAATCAGCCATATTGGTCAACTCCTTCTTGCACGGCACACACCAGGTAGCCCAAAAACTAAAAACGGTAATACCCCCGGTTTTGCCGTAATCCTGCACATTCACCTTCTTGCCGTTGATATCGGTCAAAACCAAATTGGGCATTAAGCGGTCGCCTACCAGTTTTTCAGTTGCGGTTTGACCGGCAGCGCTCATCGCCAGCCAAAGCATAGGAACAAAAATTAGTTGTTTCATGGTTAATCTTTTGATGGCAATTGCTATGCCATGTTTCGAATATAGTGATTTACAGCAGTAATGAATGCGGCTTAATGGCTTTTCTTATTTTCGCCCCGCAAACAAAAAACTATGGAATTCCGCAAAGAAAAAGATACTATGGGCGTGGTGGAAGTGCCGGCTCAGGTGTACTGGGGCGCACAAACCCAACGTTCAATCGACAACTTCCGCATCGCACAAGACACAAACAAAATGCCGCGCGAAATCATCCGCGCCTTCGCCTACCTGAAAAAAGCCGCTGCTATCACCAATTTTGAAGCCGGCGTTTTGCCAAAAGAAAAATGCGACATCATCGCCCAGGTGTGCGATGAAATTCTGGCTGGGCAGTTACTCGACCAATTCCCGCTGGTGATCTGGCAAACCGGAAGCGGTACCCAAAGCAATATGAATGTGAATGAAGTAGTGGCCTACCGCGCACACGTACTCATGGGCGGCTCGTTATTAGATGAGAAAAAAGCCATTGCCCCAAACGACGACGTCAACAAATCGCAAAGCTCCAACGATACCTTCCCAACGGCCATGCACATTGCCGCTTATCAGGTGCTAACCGAGTGTACCCTGCCAGGCTTGCGGAAACTGCGCGATACACTTCAGGCTAAGTCACAGGAGTTCATGCCTGTCGTGAAAATTGGCCGCACCCATTTAATGGATGCCACGCCTCTTACACTGGGTCAGGAAATCAGCGGCTATGTATCACAACTTAATCACGGTATTCGCGCTATTGAAAATACGCTGCCGCATTTGGCTGAGTTGGCTTTGGGTGGTACCGCTGTAGGTACCGGTATCAATACGCCTAAAGGCTATGCCGTAAACGTGGCCAAGAAAATTGCCGAGTTAACGGGCTTGCCGTTCATCACGGCAGAAAACAAATTTGAAGCGCTGGCAGCGCATGACGCCATTGTAGAATCGCATGGCGCACTGAAAACAGTTGCCTGCTCGCTCATGAAAATTGCCAACGATATTCGCCTGTTGGCCTCTGGACCGCGCTGCGGCATCGGCGAAATTTTTATTCCCGATAACGAGCCCGGTTCTTCCATTATGCCGGGTAAAGTTAATCCAACCCAATGCGAAGCCATGACGATGGTGGCTGCACAGGTATTGGGCAATGATGTGGCCATTAACGTAGGTGGCGCTACCGGTCATTTCGAACTGAATGTCTTCAAGCCGGTGATGATTTATAATTTCTTGCACAGCGCCCGATTGATTGGCGATGTGTGTGTGTCTTTCAACGATAAATGCGCTGTGGGTATTCAGCCTATTCAGGAAAATATCGACAATAACCTGCACCACTCGCTGATGTTGGTTACGTCGTTGAATCCGCATATTGGCTATTACAAAGCCGCGGAAATTGCGCAAACAGCACACAAGCAAAACAAAACCTTAAAGCAAGTAGCCGTTGAACTAGGCTATGTAAGCGAAAGTGATTTTGATCGCTGGGTAGTTCCCGGTGATATGGTAGGATTGTAAAACAGGAAGAAAAAAGCCGGCACATCGCCGGCTTTTTTTAGTTTCGGCAATAAATTCTTTCATAATGAAACATACCTTACTCGCTGCGTTCCTGTTGATTTTTGGTGCCGCTTTTGCACAATGTACCATCGATAATGACACGTCTCACTATCACGGTAAATTTTTCTACCCCGATACCCCAGCGTGTATAGTGCGTAATGCGCCCTACGCACAAACCATTTACATGCGCATTCCCAGAACGGTGATGGCTAATCAGTTGATTCCAACCTTGCCCGCTATTCAGGTAACGGTTGACTCCATACATCTCGATTCTATTATGGGGCTGCCAGCCGGGATCACCTACGCTATCAATCCCCCCAGCAAAACTATTTACGGTGGAAGTTTTGCTTGTATTTATTTGAGCGGTACCACTTCAGCGCCAACGGGCGAATACCCGCTTGATTTCAGCGGTACAGGATGTGGGAGCGCCGGCGCTATTTTCGATACCTGCATTTACCAAAGTAGTTTCTCATCTGTATTTACCTATAGTCTTTTTGTTTGCGCTCCTGCAGGCATCAGTTCTGCCGATGATGCACCATGGATGACCATGGGCGCTAATCCGGTTAATGAGGTATTGGCGATTCAGTTGCAGCCGCTGACGGAACAAGCGATGTTGCGTTTATATGATATTCGCGGCACATTGGTGAAAGAACAAGCTATTGCACCCAATACCACCGCTGTTCAAGTGGATATGAAGTTGCTGCCAACGGGCAGTTATGTCTTAGAATGGCAATCGGCACAGCATAAAACCACCCGGCGTTTAGTTCGGGAATAGGTTAAAAAAAGTAAAGGGAGCGAAAATGATTCGCTCCCTTTTTTATTTCGCTTCACCTTAAATCTTTTCACTTGAGACCATCCTCGCTGCTGCGTTCCTATTGGAATGAAATGCCGGCTTTACGGCTGTTGTTGCCCTATTCAACCGGCATTCTGTTTTTCCATCAATGTTGTTTACAAGAGTATCACCCCGTAATTCTTCATTGGAGCCCAGCTTTCATCCTTTTGGCTATGATTTACCTGATAGCCTATTCCCGTTGGCGTAATATCAGCCTGATTTATAAATGGCGTTGGGTTACCGGGGTGACCATCATGACGTTATTCGGGGTACTGGGTTTGGCACGCAGTGCCTGGTTTGCGCCACCTGTGGTAAGTTGGCAACAGCAATTAGCTGTGCATCATGTCATCGTTGCCGATGAACCGGTGTTGCGCAACAATAGCTGGCTGGTACTCGCAGAAACTGCTCAGGATAGCACCGGAACAAAGCAAAAGGTGTTGCTTACACTGCAAACTACCACCGCGCAATCACCGCCAGTATATGGCGATGAATTATTAGTGATTTCGCGTTTTGCGGAATTTGCATCGCCGCGAAATCCGGCCACCTTCAACTATAAAGTGTGGAACGCCAGAAGGCAGGTGTATTGGCAGGGATTGGTTAAGCCACATCATTGGTGCATACTGCAACATCATGCCGGAAGTGCCTGGTGGTGCGCAATTCATCAGATTCGTCAGTATTTTTTAAAACGAATTGAATCCGTAGTGCCATCGGCTAACGAGCGCGCAGTAGCCACCGCTATGTTGCTGGGATATCGCGACTTCATGACAGCAGAAGTAATGGATGCTTACGCCTCCAGCGGCGTCATGCATGTATTAAGCGTTTCTGGTCTTCACGTAGGTATTGTGTTTATGACGCTGGAGTTGTTTCTAAAAAAAATGGATCGGCGCCGTAAAACACGGATACTTAAAGCGGGATTAGTGATTAGTGTGTTGTTGTGTTATGCCTGTATCACCGGACTTTCTCCTTCCGTGCTTCGCGCGGTGAGTATGTTTTCATTGGTGATTGTGGCCAGGGCCAAAAGGGCACATGCTAATACCTATAATGTATTGGCAGCATCTTGTCTGGCGTTACTGCTATATCAACCCAACTTGTTGTACGATGTAGGCTTTCAGCTCAGCTATCTGGCCGTAGCGGGCATTTTTGTGTTGCACCCGATGTTGTACCGGATGCTGCCCATTAGAAATAAATGGCTCGATAAAATCTGGTCGCTAACCGCTGTAGCACTGGCGGCGCAATTGGTTACGGCGCCACTGAGTTGTTACTATTTTCATCGCTTCCCCAATTATTTCCTGCTGAGCAACCTGCTCATCATTCCCGCTAGCGATGTGTTGCTGATGGGGGGTATGTTGTTGTTTGCCCTCAGCGCAATACCCGGGCTGTTTTACCCCTGCGGATGGTTGTTTAATGGTTTTCTAATCTGGTTAAATAAGGCGGTATTCGCCATTGAGCAGTTGCCTTTGGCTCAAACTTCCGGAATGGTGTTAACAGTCTCTGAATGCGCCTTAATCTATGCCTCCATTTTTCTGCTCATTGGTTTCTTCAAAACAAGAAATAAGCCATGGTGTTGGTGGGCGCTGGGGTGCTTTTTTATTTTCAGTTCAATTTTTTTTAGGAATCGAATACACCAGCGCCAGAAAGAACAATTGGTGATTTTTTCTTTGCCCGGCAGAACGTTGATTGCTTTGCAGCAGGGTGATGATGCGATTTGCATTACAGATACCTCATGGCAAGCACTAGTGCCTAAAATGCGAACACAAACATGGCCGCATTGGTGGTCGCAGGGCGTTCATCATTTGAAAACGCCGGTATCTTCCAATCATACTTTAATGATGCACGCCATGCCTTTTGGCAGTGTTATGATTGGGCATCACTTTACAATCGCTGTGGCCAATCAACCCTTGCCCAGGTGGGATTCCGTTGCCATGGCGCCATTTCAAGTGGATGTTTTAGTGGTTAGCCATCGACCTAAAACAACTTTGAAAAGGTGGCTGCAAATCTTCCAGCCAAAACTAGTGGTGACCGACGGTTCTAATCCTGGTTGGTATGTACAGCAGATGATGAAGGAAGCCGCATTAATGCGTCAACCTTTTTCTGACGCCTCTAAACATGCGGTGTGGTTGATTCCGGGAACAAAGCCTCATCGCCTGGTGGCAGTAAATGATTGGGATAAATAATTTTAGTGAGGTACAATCCTTGAGGCGGTGAAGAAATAGCGAAAGGGAATTTTTCTTTAGCCAGTACGGTTTCCTGAAATCTCGGTATATCCAGCTTGCCACGACCAATTAACACCAGCGAGCCAACCACAATACGTACCATGCCACGCAGAAAGCGATTAGAAGTGATGGTGAATCGCATGAAACGGTCCTCGCCGGAACCCGCGCGGGCAGGGCGTTTCACCTCATCCCAGCGCGCTTCGGTAACCAGACAGATATTGGTTTTGAAATCCTCACTGGGCCGGCAAAGCGTAGTAAAATCCTGGAAGGTAGGAATGAGCTTGGTGGCCTCCAGCACACGCTCCCAATTCATATCGCGGTTGTGTAGTTGGTAACTGTGATGGCGCAGAAATGGGTTTTTGTTGAAGTGGATGTAGTATTCATAGGTGCGACTAATGGCGTTAAACCGCGCATGTCCGTCTTCGGGCACCGGATATACAGAAAAAATGGTGATATCGCTTGGCAATATGGAATTCAGCCGGAACGCGAAGCGCGCATCTATCGGTTTTTCAGTGTTGAAATGGGCATAGAAATCGGTGGCGTGAACGCCGGCGTCGGTTCTTCCACAACCACCTGAATTGATATGTTCATTCAGCAGTTTCGACAAAGCAAAATCCAGCTTTCCCTGTACCGTTTCGCCGCTTAGTTGTTTCTGCCAGCCGCAATAGCCAGTGCCATCATACGCCAAATGAATGAAGTAGCGCGCCATTACATTTTTTCATAAATCACCGCCAGACCTTGGCCAACACCAATACACATGGTGGCTAATCCGTAGCGCACATCGTTACGCCTTTTCATTTCGTGCAGCAGCGTTGCGGTGATACGTGCACCTGAGCATCCCAGCGGATGGCCTAACGCTATAGCGCCACCGTTTACATTCACCTTCAAGGGGTCTAAACCTAATTCCCGGATGCAGGCAATGCTCTGCGCTGCAAAGGCCTCGTTCAATTCAACCAAACCCAAATCTTCAATACGCAAACCCGCGCGTTGTAATGCTTTGCGCGTAGCTTCTACAGGGCCAATGCCCATAATAGAGGGATGCACACCCGATACGGCAGCACTGACGATGCGCGCCATAGGTTGTAATTGATGTTTCTTCACGGTAGCTTCATTCACTACTAAAACAGCCGCCGCGCCGTCATTGATGCCGCTGGAATTTCCGGCTGTTACTGTTCCCTCTTTAATAAATGCTGGCTTCAGTTTAGCCAAATCTTCCATGGAAGAAACCCGGGGATGTTCATCTTTTGAAAAATGAATCACTTCTCCCTTTCCTTTTTCTACCGGAACAGCAATGAGTTCGTTCTTGAATTTTTCTGCTGCATGTGCAGCCTGATAGCGCTCCTGAGAAACTAGTGCGAAAGCATCCTGTTCTTCCCGCGAGATAGACCATTGCTTGGCTACTTGTTCAGCAGTTTCTCCCATCGCCAAGGTATAATCAGCCGGGAATTTTTTATTGGTAAAGCGCCAGCCCATGGTGGTATCAAACAACTGCTGATTGCGGTCAAACGCGCTGCTGCTTTTTCCTAATACAAACGGTGCGCGGCTCATGCTTTCAACGCCGCCTGCCAGATAAACCTCACCTTCGCCGGCGTGAATGGCGCGGGCCGCATCGGCAATAGCTTGTAGGCCTGAAGCACACAAACGATTTACGGTGACGCCGCCAACAGATAATGGCAACTGCGCCAACAACACCGCCATGCGCGCCACATTACGATTGTCTTCACCGCTCTGGTTGGCAGCACCGAGAATAACATCTTCAATAACTTCAGGCTGTAGCCATAGGTTGCGTTGCACTAGTTCTTTCAAAACCAGCGCGGCCAAGTCGTCGGGACGAACTGAAGCCAGTGTGCCGCCATAGCGCCCAATGGGCGTACGCAGCGCATCAATGATGTAAGCGTTCATTGGTAGTATTATTGACCGGGCTGAGGCGCCTGAGGCCGGTTACCTTTGTTATTAAATTTCTTCCGCTTGAAATTATTGTTGCGGTTGTTGTTATTGTTGTTGCGATTATTGGGTTTGAAAGGACCTTTCTTGAAATTTCCGCCGCCGCTGTTACGCGTTAAGGCGCTGATATTATCTTCTTCCGAAAGACTTAATTCTCCTTTCGATAAAATCCGCAAATCACTTTTGATGATTTCATCGTTGGTGTTGTCTTTATTCCAGTTTTGGTAAGTCAGCTTCATGTAGTTGCCAATGCATTGAGCGAAGGCGGTGCGCTTTTCGGCATCTTGTTCCTGCAATGCTTTATCTACCAAATGCTCAACCAGCTTGCCGTAATGCCGGTGACGAAGCGTGCTTTGCGGATAAGGGAGCGGCGTTACTTTATCGATAATCTGTTCGCGGTGACGCATGGGATACGGAGAATCTACATCCAGCTTAAACTCGCTGAGCATGTAAAGGTGATCCCATAATTTCGAACGATAGTCTTCGAAGTTTTTGAGTTGCGGATTCAGTTGAATCATCAGCTCTACAATCTCGCCAGCCATTTTGGTGCGTTGTTCGCGATCGGTTAGCGATACGCATTTATCTACAATGCGTTTGATGTGACGGCCGTATTCTAATAACGGCAGGTGTTTTCGTACGGTATTATACTCCATAGTTGTTGTTGTAAAACAGCCGGGTAGCTGTGTGATAAAAATCAGGCGGGGTGCGGGGTTTTGAAGGGGGTGTAAAATAGCAACCGAAGAAGCAGGAAGGAGATGCCTGGCAGCTATTGTGCATTACAAATATGGGAAAAAATTTGTGAGGTCGATTTTTTTTTGATAATTGCGTCCGAATTCATAAAACAAAAAACATGGGAAGAGGGGATAAACGCACGGCAAAAGGAAAACGGTTCAAAGGATCGTTTGGAAATGCCCGTCCGAAAAAAGTAAAAAAAGCAGCAGCGCCTAAAAAAGCGGCTCCAAAAAAGGCCGCGAAGAAAGCTGCCGCTCCTAAGAAGGCTGCAGCGAAGAAAGCTGCGGCTAAGAAAACGGAGGAATAAGATTGCTTATTCCTGGTTGGCGATGCGCCTGAGGTGTACTACTTCAGGCGCATTTTTTTTCGAATCGCGTTAAATAACCGCATTCACGCCTACGCCAAACAGCGCATAATCATACTTTACTGGGTCGTTGGCGTCGAAGGTGCGCAGGGCTTCTGTTAATTCTAAAACAGTTTTCCAGTCGCTGGAAGGTCGCTGCAACAGGCCTAAACTTCGGGCAACGCGGTCTACATGCACATCCAGCGGCATCAGCAAATGCGCGGTTTGGATGTTCTTCCATAAGCCAAAATCTACCCCGCCATCGGCCGGCCGAACCATCCAGCGCAAAAACATGTTAAGTCGTTTACACGTACTGCCGCGCAAAGGTGTGGCTACGTGCTTGCGGGTTCGTTGAGGGGCTTCTTCCAATGCAAAAAATACTTCGTGAAACTGCGCAATAGCCTGCTCCATCCAGGGTTGCTCACCTGGCCAATGGCCGGCAGTTGGCAAAAAGGCTTCTTCCAGCGAATGGTGTGCGGCATAGTAATCATGAAAGAAGGCAATAAAATATAATGCGTCGGTGGCGTTGAAGGTGCGATGAACAAAGGGCAATATTTTTTTGAGATCAGCATCGGTGTGGTGCATCACAAAATCGTAGGGAGCTTCATCCATTAGGTGCATCATCCGGTTGGTAGATTGCAGAATGGTTTTTCGGTTGCCCCACGATAGCGTTGCTGCGAAAAATGCGCTTATCTCAATATCCTGTTTGATCTTAAACCGGTGAGGAATGGAAATAGGGTCGTTGGAGATAAAGTCCGCACGATGGAACCGACGGTAGTTTTCTTCTAAAAAATCAAAAATACGCTGCCGCTTCATGGTTGCGGCAAAATAAGCGATTCTTACCTTTGCCGCTTCACCAAATTCCTGTTTTCAAATGACTTCCTTTCTGGCTACTTCCATCGCCTACCTCAAGGGGGTGGGACCCCAACGCGCCGAGGTGCTGTTGAAAGAATACGGCATTCAAACCTTTGGCGACCTGCTGCATTATTTTCCGTTTCGATACGTAGATCGGTCGCAAATTAATCAGGTGCGCGATATTCGCATGGATACGGCCTTTGTGCAACTCAAGGGATTTGTTTCTAATTTTCAAACTATCGGAGTGGGCCGGGGAAAAAGATATACAGCCATTTTTACCGATAGCAGCGGCAGCATAGAGCTGGTGTGGTTTAAAGGTGGTGATTGGCTGAAGAAGCAAATTGACGGCAAGCAGCAATACTTGCTGTTTGGCAAGCCTGCCTTTTTCAATGGCAAATTCAATATTTCACATCCCGAGCTGGAAGTGGTGGCTGATGCCGCAGCGGCAGCACCAAAAGGATTGCAGCCAGTTTATCCGGCAACGGAAAAAGCGCGAAAGAAATTTCTGGATTCGAAAGCACTGGTAAAGCTGACGCGCGCCCTGCTGGATCAGATGCGCGATGCGGATGTGCCCGAGTTTCTTCCATCTTCCGTAATTCAACAACAACGGCTGTTGCCACTAGCAGAAAGCCTGCGGCAGATACATTTTCCTACCAGCGAAAGTCGTTTGCAAGACGCAAAACATCGTATTAAGTTTGAAGAGTTTTTTCTGATTCAACTGCGCTTGCTGAAAATTAAATCACTGCATGCGCAGCAGGTGCATGGCATTTTGCTGGAAAAAATTGACAACAAGTTCGATATCTTCTATAAAACCAAATTGCCGTTTGAACTTACGAATGCGCAGAAAAAGGTGTTGCGCGAAATCAGGCGCGATACGTTGAGCGGTATGCAAATGAACCGCTTGCTGCAAGGCGATGTAGGCAGTGGAAAAACGGTGGTGGCCTTGCTCACTATGCTAATGGCAATTGACAATGGCTATCAGGCTGCGCAAATGGTGCCCACAGAAATTCTTGCTCAGCAGCATTATGAAAGCATCACGCAACTGGTGAAAGGGTTGGGTGTTGAAGTGGCCCTGCTTACCGGAAGTGTTAAGGGAAAAATGCGCCAGTATATTTTGAATGAACTGGCTGCGGGAAATATTCATATTCTGATTGGCACCCACGCGCTGATTGAGGATACGGTTCGATTCAAGCAGTTGGGGCTGGTGGTGATAGACGAGCAACATCGGTTTGGCGTAGCGCAACGAGCCAGTTTGTGGGAGAAGAGCGCAGTGCCGCCGCATATTCTGGTGATGACAGCCACACCTATTCCCCGAACACTGGCGATGACTGTTTATGGCGACCTGGATGTTTCTATCATGGATGAATTACCGCCGGGCCGGCAGCCTATAAAAACCGTACATCGCAATGATAGCGATAGGTTGCGGGTATTTGGTTTCGTGCGCGATCAGATTGCAGAAGGACGGCAGGTGTATTTTGTTTATCCGATGATTGAAGAATCAGAAAAGAGTGATTTGAAAAATCTGATGGATGGGTTTGAAAGTATTTCCAGAGCATTTCCGCTGCCGCAATACAAAGTGAGTATTCTGCATGGAAAAATGGCGCCTGCCGATAAAGATTATGAGATGCAGCGTTTTGCCCGGGGCGAAACGCAATTACTAGTTGCTACTACAGTGATAGAAGTGGGTGTGAATGTGCCTAATGCCAGCGTTATGGTGATAGAAAATGCCGAGCGATTTGGTCTTTCTCAATTGCATCAGTTGCGCGGCAGGGTAGGGCGGGGCGCCGCGCAGAGCTATTGTATTTTAATGACGGGCGGTAAGCTGTCATCAGATTCACGCCGTAGAATAGAAGTGATGTGCGAAACCAATGATGGTTTTGTTATTGCAGAAGAAGATTTGCGCTTGCGTGGCCCGGGTGAGTTAGATGGAACCCGGCAGAGTGGGGCGATGGATTTGAAAATGGCGAGTATTGTGGAAGATGCGCCATTGCTGGAGGCGGCGCGCAAGGCGGCATTCCATTTAATAGAAGCGGATCCTGATTTGATCCAACCGGAAAATCAGAATCTCCGACAGTTTCTACAGCAGCGATCCAAAGATCAAATCTGGAGTCGTATTAGTTGATTACAAGCCGGCAGCAGCGCGCTTAATTTTTTCAAGAATTTTGTGGCCAACTTCCATTGCCATCAACCCGTCAAGCGCAGTAACCGGTGCTGGTTGATTGGTCTGAATCGCCCTTAAGAAGTGCTCTAATTCTGTGCGGATGGCATTGGATTCTGGCGGCTCTGGTTTTTCATAGGTGATGTATTTCTTCCCTTTTTCTGCCAAATCAACTTCAAATTGTTGTGGATGATTGCCAGGAATATCGCTGATAGAAAACACTTCTGCTTTTCGTTCCAGGAAATCCATACTCACATAGGCGCCATGCTGAAAGATGCGCATCTTACGCATATTCTTAATCGATATTCTGCTGGCCGTAATATTGGCCACGCAACCGTTGTCGAATTCAATGCGCGCATTGGCAATATCGGGAGTGTCGCTAACAATAGGAACACCACTGGCGCTTATGCGCTTGATGTTGCCCTTCACCATGCTCAGAATTAAATCGATATCGTGAATCATTAAATCGTGCACCACGGAAACGTCGGTACCGCGCGGATTGAATTGTGCCAATCGGTGCACTTCTATAAACAATGGATTTAGCTGTTTTGGTTGAACACTTAGAAATGCCGGATTAAATCGTTCCACATGTCCTACCATACACTGTACCCGGGCCTCGTCTATCAGTTTATGAAGTTTCCGCGCTTCTTCAAGGGTATGTGTAAGTGGTTTTTCGATAAAAATATGGCGGCCTTTTTTGAGCGCCATGACGGCCATTTCGAAATGGGTCATGGTAGGCGTCACGATGTCAATTGCATCGCATTCGGCAATTAAAGTTGCCGGATCGGCAAACCGCTTCGCTTCAAATTCCAATGCTGCTTGCTGTGCCGCCTCATCATCGGGGTCGTAAAATCCGACGATATGGAATCCTTCAATTTCTTTTAGCAGACGCAGGTGAATACGACCCAGATGCCCAACGCCTAAAAGACCAATTTTAACCTTCCCCTTCATTACTACATCGAAGGTATAACGGCTTGCGGGATTTGCATTTTTACCGGGTTTTGAATGCCAAAATCGGGTTGTGAATTGTGTAGGAAACAGGAATAGCCAGTCAAAATCAAGGGTTTAGAGGATGTTCGGAAGATGTTAGGTTACGTTAGAAGCTGTGGTTTACGGCAGAAACCCTTAATTTCGCCGGCTTGTATTACCAAAGAAAAATAGCACTTACCACACTGGGCTGTAAATTAAATTACAGCGAAACTTCGGCTATCGGACGAATTCTAACTGAAAATGGTTACCAGAAAGTAGCCTTCAGCGACCGGGCCGATGTTTATGTGATTAACACTTGTTCGGTCACTGAAAATGCCGATAAGGAGACGAGGCGTATTGTACGCACGGCTTTGCGCACTAATCCTGATGCAAAAGTAGTTGTGATAGGTTGTTATGCGCAGTTGAAGCCGCAGGAGATTACGGAAATTCCGGGAGTAAGTATGGTATTGGGTGCCCATGAAAAATTTCAGTTGCATCAGCATTTAGAGAAGTTAGATACGGCAACCGCCCCCGTAGTGCTCAATGGCGCTATTGATGAAGTGAATTTTTTCTCACCGGCCTATTCGTATGGTGAGCGTACACGCACCTTTTTGAAGGTGCAGGATGGATGCGACTACAAGTGTTCTTTTTGTACCATTCCATTGGCGCGCGGCAGAAGCAGAAGTAGTTCTATTGCAGCTACTGTGGCAGAAGCGCGCAAAGTGGCGGCGCAAGGTGTTAAGGAAGTAGTGATTAACGGCGTTAACGTGGGCGACTTCGGAAAAACACCCGATGGCTTAACAAGAACTAATGAAGATTTTCTGCAACTTATTCAAGCATTGGAAAAGGTGGAAGGAATCGAGCGCTGGCGTATTTCTTCAATCGAACCCAACCTTTTGTCTGAACCAATTATTGAATTTGTAGCACAATCTAACACCTTCATGCCGCACTTTCACGTGCCCCTGCAAAGCGGTAGCGACCGTATTCTGAAATACATGCGGCGAAAATATCTTTCCGCCTTGTATCGGCAGCGGGTTGAAGCCATCAAGCGCGTCATGCCGCACGCGTGTATCGGTGTGGATGTAATTACCGGTTTCCCCGGTGAAACGGAAGAAGAGTTCATGATCACCTATGAGTTTATCCAATCTCTGGACGTGAGTTATTTGCATGTTTTTACTTATTCTGAAAGGGCTAATACTAAGGCATTGGATATTGAACCGGTAGTACCAATTTCGGTGCGGCGGGAACGCAATGAGCGCTTGCGGATTTTGTCGGAGAAAAAGAAGGCGGCGTTTTATGAAGCGCATAGTAAAACGATGCGCCCGGTTTTATGGGAGGCTGAAAATGACATGGGGCAGATGTATGGATTCACTGACAACTATATCAAAGTGGCTGGCCCTTATAACGAATCCAAAGTGAATACTATTGAGCAAGTTCATTTATTGGCAATGGGAGCCGGTTATCTGAAAACGTCATTGGCTCCTACCGCCGGCGTATGATTCTGCAGATAGACACCACATCAGAAATTTGTTCTGCCTCTATTGCCCAGCACGGGAAGTTGCTTTATGAGCAACAAGAAGCGCAACCGAATAGTCATGCCCGGCAGCTTACCACATTGATTCATCAAGTGATGCAGGATGCCGGAGTTGATTTCCAGCAGATATCGGCAATCGCCGTTAGTAATGGGCCAGGTTCATACACCGGATTGCGTATTGGTGCTTCTGTAGCTAAGGGAATTTGCTTGGCCACAGGCCTTCCGCTTATTGCCGTACCAACTATTAAAGCCCTTACAAGTGTTGCTATTACACGGTTTCAGGCCGATAACGCATTATTTCTGGGTTTAATAGATGCCCGCAGAAATGATGCGTATTACGCCATATACGACGGAAATTTGAACTGCATAACTACCGACAGTTTCACAGAGTTGGATGATTTTTTTTGGAATTCGGTGCGGCGTTTTGAACGACCCGTAGCGATTTTTGGGGATGCAGAAAAAAAAATAAACCTATTGCAAATCAAGGGTTTTGGCACAATAATTGGGAGTGTGAAAACATTGTCCTCGAACCTATCTGCGCCTGCTGCGCAGTATTTAGAAAATAAAAATTTTGTTGATGCCAGATACTACGAACCGTTTTATTTAAAAAGCTTCGGAACGAAGTAACCCCAGGAAATTGATTATTCTCAGAACTCCCCCCACTAACATGAACAAGCCGTCGAAAGAACTATTAACTGTAAAAGACGCCCAGGCAAAAGAAATTTCTCTAAACTATGTTACCCTTAAAAGGGCTGCGCTAACTTTACGCGCCATTAATCATCCACTCAGAAAAGAAATTTTTGAGCTGTTGAATGAGAAAGAAAAGATGACGGTTACCGAGATTCACAATAAGTTGCGATTAGAGCAGTCGGTAGCCTCACAACATTTAGCCATTTTGCGAAAGGCCGGTTTTCTTTTCACCGAGCGCGATGGAAAATTCATCTACTACCGAATTAATTTTCAACGCCTTGCGGAAGTCGCCGTACTGGTGGGACAGTTGGCACAATAGAAGCCGCCTGTTTATTAAAGATTCTTATTTATCTTCAATCTAAACTTTATAAGATTTGGATATGAAGATACGTACACTAATCGTTGTATTTACATCATTATTCGCGGCAGTAATTTTGGAAAGTCCAAGTTCTGGTCCCGGCAACGGTAGCCTGAACGGAAGTGGCTCCAAAGGTGTCTCGGGCTGTAGCTGTCATGCGACAACTACTAGTATTGGAACTTCTTTGGAATTAGACTCAGCCGGCGTGCCCGTAACATCATACGTTCCTGGTATGTCCTATACGGTTAAAATTACGGCGGTTAATGGCACTGCTACATCATGGCCTTGTTTCGGTTTCCAGTTATCAACGGTAAAATTATCAGGTGCTGGTACTTCAATTGCCGTGCAGGCAGGGACATGGGGTACGGCACTACCCAATACACATGCAATCACAGTTAATGCTATTTCAGTAGCTGAACATACACTCCGTCAGACACCCGCAAGCGGGACAGGCGGAACAGGAACCGTTTACCGAATTTCCTATCCATGGACAGCACCAGCAACCGGAACGGGTTCGGTGAAAGTTTACGGTTTGATTTTGGCCGGCAATGGTGCCGGTTCCAGTGGAGATGGTTATCAGTTGGCCTCACCAATAACCATAACAGAAGCCGTTCAGGTTGTAAATGCAAGCGTTTCTATTGCTGTTACAAACGGCTCAAACCCTACCTGTAGCGGTGCTACTGTAGGTCTTACAGCTACGCCAACTAATGGAGGCGGTGCGCCCACCTATCAATGGAAAGTGAATGGTGCGAATGCCGGTACTGGTGCTACATTCAATTCGAGTTCATTAAACAATAACGATACGATTAGTTGCGTGATGACATCCAATCTTGCAGGTGTTAGCAACAATCCGGCAACGAGTAATAAGGTGGTGATTACGGTGAATCCTACTGTAACACCTTCAGTTGTGGCAGCGGCAACCTCCAGCACTTCGATCTGTGGAAACGCTTCGTTAACATTCTCGGCTACCCCAACCAACGGAGGTACCCCAACCTACTCCTGGAAACGCAATGGTACAACTGTAGGCACTAATAGCAACAGCTATACGGGAAGTGGATTTGCCAACGGTGATTCGGTATGGTGCGTAATGACCAGCTCGGCTACATGCGCCAATCCCGCAACGGTAACCAGTAATAAAGTACGTGTTACGGTTAAAAACACCAGCATTGGCGCTATCAGCAGAAGCATTTGCCCGGGTGGCGCATTCTTCTTCAATGGTGTTAACAGAACTACGGCAGGTACTTACCTTGATACATTGACCAATGCCGTAGGATGCGATAGCTTCCTTACGCTAACGCTTTCGCTAAAATCTACTTCCGCATCTACTTTGAATAAAAGCATTTGTCAGGGAGGTTCATTCTTCTTCAATGGCGTCAATCGCACAGCCGCAGGAACATATCTTGATACGTTAACGAATGTAGCTGGTTGTGATAGCTTCATCACGCTTAATCTTGCCCTGAAAGCAACCAGTTCTTCAGTGCTCAATAAGGGTATCTGTCCGGGAGGTTCATTCTTCTTTAAAGGTCAGAACAGAACCGTTCCGGGAACGTATGTTGATACCTTGCTAAATGCAGCCGGATGTGACAGCATCATCACGCTAAATCTTACCCAGAAGCAAGCAACAAATGGATCTATTAGTGCGAGCATTTGCACTGGCCAGAGCTATTTCTTTAACGGCGCGAACCGAACCGTGGCAGGAACCTATGCCGATACTTTAGTGAATGCCGCTGGTTGCGATAGTTTCCTGACCTTGAATCTTTCCGTTGGTAACTATGCCACTAGAAATGCCAATGCCCGGATTTGCGCCGGTGATATTTATAATTTTTACGGAAGGCAGTTGTCAATTGCCGGCGTGTATCGCGACACCTTCGCAAATGCCGGCTCATGCGATAGTGTGATAATACTTAACCTTTCAGTTGGTCAACCAAATTCTTCACAAATTGCTAATGCCATTTGTGAGGGCGATCAATTTAATTTTAATGGAACAATGCTATCAGCCGCCGGCACCTATCGCGACACCTTGCTGAATGCGGCAGGATGCGATAGTGTGGTTACCTTGAGTTTATCGGTAAATGCGGCGCCAACGGTTAGTGTAAGCCGAAGTGGGTATACACTTACGGCAAGCGCCAGTGGTGTAACGTATCAATGGTACCGTGATAATCAACCGTTGAACGGAGAAACGAATCCCACCATACAGGCAACGGTTAACGGAAGTTATACCGTGAAGGTAACGAATGGGTCGGGCTGTTTTGTTTTCTCTGATCCAATTTCTGTTACTAATGTTGGTATTGCAGAAACTGGAGCGAATGCCGTAAGCTGGCGGCCGAATCCTGTGCGCGATTGGTTGTATCTGAATGCCAGCGAACCGGTACAGGAATTACATATTCGCAATGTGATGGGGCAGGATGTTATAGTAATCAGCGAAGGCGAAGTTAATGCAGTGGATTGCAGCGCGCTGCATAGCGGTATTTATCTGTTAGAGTGGCATACCAGCAGCGGTAAAGGTTTGGGAAGGCTGGTGAAAGAATAGGGTAATACCTAATTTTTGCAAAAATGAAGCTGCGCATGTACATTGCGCACGAACTTGTTTTCTTTGCATTCATTAATTCATTATTCACCTAAATTTATCAACTATGGCAAACGCAGTAGCAGACGAGAAAAAAGAAAAGCTGAAGGCGCTTCAGCTCACCGTAGATAAGCTGGATAAAGCTTACGGAAAGGGTACGATTATGAAATTGGGCGACCGGAAAGTGTTGGGTGTAGAATCCATCAGCACCGGGTCGTTGGGTTTAGACATTGCCCTCGGAATTGGCGGGCTTCCAAAAGGACGGATTGTTGAAATTTATGGGCCTGAATCATCTGGTAAAACCACCCTCGCCATACAGGCTATTGCTAATTGTCAGCGAAATGGGGGTATTGCAGCTTTCATTGATGCAGAACATGCTTTTGATAAGGATTATGCGGTTCGTTTGGGTGTTGACGTCAACAACTTGCTGATTTCGCAGCCAGATGATGGCGAGCAGGCGCTTGATATTGCAGAACATTTGATTCGCTCAGGAGCGATTGATATTTGTGTAATTGACTCAGTAGCAGCTCTGGTGCCCCGGGGGGAATTAGAGGGCGAGATGGGAGAATCAAAAATGGGTCTTCATGCGCGCTTGATGAGTCAGGCTTTGCGTAAGTTAACCGGCACCATCAACAAAACCGGTTGCTGCTGTATTTTCATCAACCAGTTACGTGAAAAGATTGGTGTGATGTTCGGCAATCCGGAAACTACAACGGGTGGTAACGCGTTAAAGTTCTATGCCTCTGTTCGTCTTGATATCCGCAGAATTGGTCAAATCAAAGACGGTGATAACATCATAGGCAACCGCACCAAAGTAAAGGTGGTTAAAAACAAAATGGCGCCGCCATTTAAAACTACTGAGTTTGATTTGATGTACGGTGAAGGTGTTTCCAAAGTAGGTGAAATGATTGACCTTGGAACTGATCTGGAAATCTTGCAGAAAAGCGGATCTTGGTATAGCTATGAAGGAACGAAAGTTGGACAGGGTCGCGATAGCGTAAAGCAATTGTTGCACGATAATCCTGAGCTGGCCAATGATATTGAAGCCAAGATCAGAGCTAAGTACAATGCCGGTGTAGAAGTGGTGAAAACCGAGAAAGGCGAAGGCGACGAAGAGTAATCAACCAAATAATAACGGTAAGGCGGGAATCTGATTCCCGCCTTTTTATTTTATCGCATGAAGAGGTTCTTTTTAAGTGGTACGTTTATGCTGTATATATTGGTCTTGTTGGCCATAGCGCCTATTGTTATACTTGCACAAAACAAACACTTGAACGAACAAAAAACTTTGTTGTGCTTAGGTGATTCATACACTATTGGTGAAGCAGTTGGGGAAAGTCAACGCTTCCCTGAGCAATTAGTCAAGATGTTGGCTCAGTACCACATTTATTTTCAGCATCCGCAAATCATAGCAAAAACTGGTTGGACCACAGATGAACTGGCCGCTGCTGTTGCCGCATGGGAGAAAGAACATCCGAACCGCAAATTTGATGCAGTAACCTTGCTAATTGGCGTGAATAATCAATACCGGGGAAGAGATACCGCCAACTACCGTACCGAGTTTAAACAATTACTGACTACGGCCATTCACTATGCCGGAACCCCCGGGCATGTATTCGTTGTAAGTATTCCCGATTGGGGTGTGACGCCTTTTGCTGCTAAGCAATATGAGGTGCGCAGTGAACAGCAAATTGCCCATGAAATTGATGCGTACAATGAAGTTAACAGACAAGAAGCAATTATGGCTGGCGCACATTACACGGAGATAACGCAGCACTCCAGATTAGCCAAGCATAACGCGGATTGGATTGCAGGCGATGGTTTGCACCCTTCCCCATTGATGTATCAGGAATGGGCTAAAAGACTTTCGCAAATTTTTGTGGAAGTTTGGAAAAAGTGATTTATGCCTTTTCTGGGTCGTGAATCGTTACAATGATGCCTTCCCATAAACAACCTAAACAGCGATACCGCCGAACAAATAGAATTTTGTTCAACAATTTGTCCATCCACTTCCGGTTAATGCGCTTGAGTTCGTGCTTGCATTTTGGACAAACCGGCGGAGCAAACTCTTTTTTTGCTGAAGCCTCGGCCATATTCAAATATACTATTCTATACTCAAAAAAGCGCCGGGTTGTAAGATTTTCAATTTAGAAGAAATCTGATTAGCGGCATCCATTTTTCTGAGTATCACTTCAGGCTCATGCATGGGTTCGTCGGATAAATCATAGGTGCCATAATGCATGGGAATGAAATGTGCAGCACCCAGGTCATGTGCCGCCGCTACCGCTTCTTCAGGCCGCGTATGAACGTTTTGCATCATGTACGAGGGGCTGTAAGCGCCTACACCTATCAGTGCGTAGTCGATTCTCGGAAACAAACGGCCAATTTCTTTCGTGTATTCAGAATAACCGGAATCACCGCCGAAAAAAATGAATTGCTCCCCAAGTCGAATCATATAACTACCCCACAGCGTTTGGTTGGTGTCCCAAGGATAGCGATTGCTCCAATGGCGCGTGGGCAGATGGGTGATTTCGATATCGGTTCCGGGTAAGGTCAAGTGTTGGTACCAACCCATTTCCGTTAAATCGGCAGCGGGAAACCATGGGCGTATTACTTTACTACCGCCAAGCGAAGTGATAAATGCTAAAGCATTATTGCGCGATAAATCGCTAAGAGAGCGACGGTCACAGTGGTCGCGGTGAAAATGTGACAGTAGTACATAGTTGATGTCATTGAATTCACGTACCGCACAAGGTAATTCGCTGTGGCGGCGCACCACGCCTGAAATCGGATAAAAAACCGGATCAATCAAAATTTGTACGCCATTATACCGGATATGAAAGGAAGCGTGCCCCAACCAGGTTAAGCCATTCTGGCTGGTTTGAAGAAATGATTTGCTGTGATCAGTAGTTAATCGCCAGGTGCTTTCTTGTTTTTCTTTTTTCTGTGGATTTCGGCTGAATTGCCATTTTAAAAATGCGCGAAAGTCCTGGCCAAAAGGATGTTTTGGGTCAAAAAAACGTTGTTTGTATGGATTGCCTTTCCAGTTGGCAATGATAAAAGGCAAGTTGGGATTGCTTAGATATTGCAAAGGCATTTATGCGATGCGGTTTCCATCTTTATCGTAAATCTTCACCTCCTTTTCCTTACCTCCGGAATCTTTAATCACCGGTGCCAGCAATCGTTCAATGAGGCTGTTCAGAATAGATAACAAAATTGAAAACAGCAGCGCCCACCACCATCCATCTACTTCAAAACCGCCCTTGATGATCCAATCGGCAATGAGGATAATAGCGGCATTGATTACAAACAGAAAAAGACCTAATGAGAAGAGCGTTGCCGGCAAGGTTAGGATGACAAGCAAAGGTTTAACCGATGCATTTAAAAGAGCCAGCGTGAAGGCAATCAGAATTGCGTAACCGAAACTAGCTACATGAACACCATCTTTCAGTAACCAACCGGCAATGGCAACGCCAAGAGCGTTAATGAAAATTTTTATAACAAAGTTGCGCATAATCAAGAAGTGGTTTTACTCCATTTTTCCATCCACCATACTATAAGAAGAAAAATCAGGGAATATATTGTAATGGTATAGATATACGAGTGGCTTAATTCGAAATAAGCCTTGGAATAATACCGTAATAAGTAAGCCAGTGCGGCTGATCGCGTAGCATTCATGACATAAATACTGAGCGCTCCGAACGGAATATACCATGCCTTCGTCAACCACCTGCCTTGATATGATAAGATGAAGATGGAAAAAACAACGAACGCCGGAATGCCGATACAGTGGTCGGCGAGATAAATGCCAACATCACGGGTGATGAACAAATTTCGGCTATTGTAAAACGCGGGCTCGCCTATTTGGCGTAAAAGGAATGCCCCTCCTTTAATGATTTGTAGAGCAGCGAAGTTTTGAAAATGTACCCAGAAAGGCGGCAAATTCGTTTCCAAAAAATAATAACAAATTCTCCAGATACCATAGCCAATGCCAATACGCATGGCAAACAGCAGGGCGTTTTTAGCGCCGGGATTATTCTTTAACAAATCCTTCAACCTTAGAAACCGATGAATATGCCGTTAAAGGTAACGAATAAAAAGAGGAAAATAGTAGCACAAATCACCAAAAGAGGAATGTTGATTTGTTGTAGCGTCTTGTAACGCAACACTTCATCTACCTTCATGTCCTGAATATTGATAATGAAAAACGCTAATACCAGTGATAAGCCAATCATGGCAACATAAAGCAGATTGACATACATATTCAGCGGGAAGGTGAAGCTTAACATAATTCCGGCACCGAAGATGTACGGAACAAAAGCTGTTTCAAAGAAGTATTTTCTTTTCCGTTTTGCCTTATTCACTTTGGAAAATGAATAGGATAAACTCAGAAATGGTTTGCTGGAATAGATAGAAAAGAATACCAGCAGCGCCATGGCCGGGATGCTGAGAAAGTAAATTACCGGCATAGGAAAGTACAACCAGGCAAACACTACTGCCAGATTCTGATAAAACGGAGAATTATATTCCTGACCACTCAAGGCTGCCATCACAAACTGACTGCAAAACATGGAGGTGCTGATCACAAAGCCCCACAGCCAAATGAGATTAATCACCAGCATGCGCTCTTTAAGTCGGTAAAATGCAAACATGCAAAGCCCGCCAAACAAAACCAGAAAGAAACTGCCGGCGCCGTACGTGAATAAAATGTTCAATCGGCCCCACGGATTCTTACCCTGAATAAATTTAACACCATAGTAATATACCCAGGCATCAAAGCCGAAAATTTTCCCCATGAGCGCCGTGGCCAGATAGTAGCCAAACATGCAAATCATGTAGGCGGCGCAAAACGCGGTAACCGAATTGGCCATCCGCTGCAACTTGCTCTTCCACTTTTCCCCTTTGTTTAATGGATCCATACTGTTGGTTTGTCCGTTTTTTGAGTTAAGGAGCTTTTCAATAGTAACAAAATATTAAAAAAAATCATAACCCGATTTTATTCCAGTTTGTCGCCACGTAAAACCCTGAAGCGCTTACGCGCTTCTATGGTAAGCAACGAACTGGGATAATCGGTAATGAGTGATTTGTAGAGTTCTTTGGCGCGTTCCGAATTGTGCAATTCACGCTCGTTGATTTCTGCTAACAAAAATGTGGCATCATCACCCTTCAGGTCGCGGGCGTAGTTTTTCAGAATGTCTTCCAGCAATGGAATGGCTTTTGGCACCTCCCGTTGCTTCACATAAAGTAACGCCTTGGTGTATTCGATGTCGTCAAACAAGGCATGCCCTGGATACAAGTAAGTAATAGTATCCAGCGTTTTCATCGCCGCTTCATTTTTATTCTGAAACATTAATAACTCGGCTCTGGCATAACGCTCCATCGGGTCAGTAATGGTATCTAAACCTAGGTTATCAATAATGAAAACAGAGAGGTTGATGGCATCATTGGCTATTAGTTCTGAGGTAGATGCTTTCAGCACCTTTAATTGTTCCTGCGCCCAATCAAAATCACCTTTATAATAGGAAAGTTTGGCGTTACGGAATCGCGCTTCTTCGCCCAATGGTGCATCTTTTTCCTCTTTATCTACCTGCGAATACAACAAGGTGCTTTCCCATACATCGCCCGTCATCAGATAAAAATCACCTAACGATAACTTCGCCTGATTTTTCAGGTTGTTCGGAATGCCTGGCATACGCACTAATTCATCGGTCAAGGCAATGGCGCCAGGTAAATCGTGTAAATAAAATCCCAGCAAATCGGCCTCTTCCTTCATACTCATGGAAGTGCGCGGGTTCTTGCCATTTTCACTTAAAAATGATTCGTAATCTGCCTTTAACGCCAGCAAATCGTCATTGGTATAATTGATGGTCTTGGCCAATTTCTCTTTGCGCACATTCAGTAATTCCGTCTTCGCTTGAAAGTACAGATTACTCCGTGGCACTTTGTTCGTTACATACGAAAAACCGGAAATAGCATCATCATAAAAACCTTCTGTTTGGGCTATGCGCGCAATGTCAAGTACATTAAATCCATTGCCATTTTTCCTTTTATCCAAGGCCTTCATCTGAACCAATGCGCCTTCAAAATCTTTATTCTGCACATAAATCCAGGTCAGAAACTGCGTCAGCTCTTCATTGTCGGGCTGCTTTTGCAGCAAACCATACAATTGTGTTTCTATCTCGGCCAATAGCTTTTCTGCGCCGCGGGCCTGCTGTAACAGGCTTTTAATTTGCTGTTGATTTTGCGGCTGTTTTTGAAGGTTTTCTATAAAGAATTTCGCTGCTAAAACCTGCTCGCCTTTGTTGAAATACGCCTGGCCAATGGGGAAGCTGTAATCCATATTCCCTTTAAATAATTTCATGGCCTTGTCGTACACGGCTATTTCAAAATCAGGCTCGTTATTAATTTTAAAGATATTAGCTGCCGTGTTGATTTCTGTTTCGCTTGGTCGTAGGTTCTTAATCATTTTTTCCCACGCCTCACGGGCTTTGGACGCTTCGCCCTGCGCTTTATAAACCGCGCCCAGGTCGTAATGGAATTGCGGTTGCTCAGGAAATTTCTTTTCCTGACGTTTTACCACTTTTTCAGCTTCACTGTATTGCTTCAGCTCTAACAAGCATTTCAACAATGGCGTGTAATATTCAGTGGTCTGGTTATTATTCTCCCATAACTGCCGGTATAATTCCAGTGCCTTATCGAACTCGCCGTTCTGGAAATAACTTTTCGCCAGCGTCTGGTCGCGCCCGTGTTGCGCCTCGGCGGCAACCGTCAACAGTAAAAACAACATCAGCGCTGCCGCTTGTTTCATTGCGGTGAAGATAGTGGGAATTGCCGATTTATCAGAAACAAGGCGGTGCAGGCACCCAAGGCATTTACCGCGGCATCGGTCCAGTCGAAATGGCGATCCCGGGTACAAGTTTCCTGCAACACCTCTATCAATAACCCATAAGCGGATGCTGTCAGGAAAATTTTCTGCCGTTGTTGAACAATGGGTTTTTTCCGAAAGGCGAAATCGGTAAGTGATGCCAGTATCGCATAAAATAGGAAATGCACCAGTTTGTCGAAATGCGGAAACGGCGCCAAAGGTAGTGTAGATGCCGGTTTCAGGCACATCCATAAAATAAAAAGCGCCCAAATCAGGGCCGGAAGCCATGCCATTGGCAGGCAAATTATAAATTTGAATCAGAGTACACGCAGAAAGGGGAACAGTTGATGACCCCATGCAGGAAAAGCGGGTGCCGCATGCTATGGCAAGTGATAATTTTAGAATGGTAGCCAAAACCATTTTTGGTTTGGAAGAAACCTGTGCCTCAGAATTGAGAAAGCTAGGGGCAGAAAATATTGAAATACATAACCGGGCTGTGAGTTTCGAAGGAAACCACGGTGTGATGTATAAAGCAAATTTATACTTGCGAACCGCCTTGCGAATTCTGGTTCCGATACACGAATTCGAAGTTGAAGATGAGCATGATTTCTACCGAAAAATAAAGGATATCAATTGGGAGCAATATCTTTTTGTGGATGATACTTTGGCGATTGATACGGTATTGAATACTTCGCTGTTTAATCACTCTCAATATATTTCACAAAAGGCGAAAGATGCCATTGTTGATCAGTTTCGGGAGAAGCGCGGGAAGCGGCCCTCGGTTGATTTGGACCGACCCACCGTTCGCCTGCATATTCATATCTATTATCGCCGTGTTACCATTGCCTTAGATAGTTCAGGTGATTCCCTGCATAAGCGTGGCTATCGCGAGAAAACCAATCTGGCGCCTATTAATGAAGCGCTGGCGGCGGGATTGGTATTACTTTCGGGGTGGGATGGGCGTAGTAACTTTATTGATCCGATGTGTGGCTCGGGAACCATATTGATAGAAGCGGCTATGATTGCCGCCAATATTCCTGCCGGTATCCACCGCGAATGGTTCGGTTTTCAAAGCTGGAAAGTGTTTATGCCGTACGACGAAGATTTGTGGAATACCATTTATAATGCAGCCATTGATCGCATCAGTCATGAAGAGGTGAAATTGTATGGAGGCGATGTTTCACCTCATGTGATGCGCAAGGCACGCGAGAATACCAAGCGCGCCAAGGTGGATGATATGATTCAGATCAGGAACATGGATATGCGTGCGTTCGAAGTACCTGCTGGTCGCGGCACGGTGATTGTAAATCCGCCGTATGGCGAACGTATGGATAAGGATGATTTGAACGCGTTGTATAAACAGATTGGCGATACCTTCAAACAACGGTTTGCCGGATATGATTGCTGGATGATTAGCAGTAATCTCGAAGCTTTTAAACATGTGGGGCTGCGGCCTTCAAGGAAAATAACGGTTTACAACGGACAACTGGAATGTAAGTTTATGAAGTACAGTATGTATTCCGGAAAGAAGTATAGCGAGCATGCTAATGATTAAGTGAATTTTGAACAGCAGCAGAGATTGTACTCTGGAAGAAATAAATGACCTATACATTAAAAGATTTGGCGAAAGCGGCTGGCGGGAAATTGGTGGGCTCTGGCGACCTATCGGTAAGTCAGTTGTTGCTTGACAGTCGCAAGCTCAGCCATGCAGAAGGCGTTTTGTTTTTTGCCATCATCAGCAACCGAAACGACGGCCATACTTACATTGATGAGTTAATACAGCGGGGCGTGCATGCTTTTGTGATTTCTAAGCCAGAAATGGCAGAAGGCCGGGCGGGTAGTTTTATTGTGGTAAAAGATACGGTGGCGGCCTTACAAAAAATAGCGACCTGGCATCGACAGAAGTTTCAATTACCGGTAATTGGTATAACGGGTAGCAATGGGAAAACCATGGTGAAAGAATGGTTGTACCAACTGTTGCATGAAGATTATCACATCGCCAGAAGTCCGAAAAGTTTTAATTCTCAAATTGGTGTGCCTTTGTCGCTCTGGCAATTGGGTCCAGATGATACGCTGGGCATTTTTGAAGCCGGCGTGTCGGAGAGTGGCGAAATGGAAAAGCTGGAAAAAATGATCCGGCCAACCATCGGCATCATGACGAATATCGGCGAAGCCCATGCGGAGGGCTTCCTGAATATCAAACACAAAACGAAGGAGAAGTTGCGGTTGTTTGGTGCTACGGAAGTGTTGATTTATTGTAAAGACCATAAAGAAGTGAATGCAGCATTGGCAGAAATCAATGCCTTGCGAAGCGATGCGCCCATTCGCACTTTTTCATGGTCGCAACACACGGAAGCAGATTTGCGGATACTGAGTTTATTGCAAAAGCAAAATCACACCTATATCACGGCGATGTACGACGAGAAGGAATTTGATTTTGAGATTCCTTTTGCTGATCGCGCCTCAGTGGAAGATGCTATTCATTGTGCTTGCTGCATGTTGGTATTGAAGAAAGATTTTCAAACTATTCGCGATCGCATGCGTCTGCTCACCGGCATCGCTATGCGTTTGGAATTGAAAGATGCTATCAATAATTGTTCGCTCATTAACGACAGTTATAACAGCGATTTGGAATCGTTGCGCATTGCGGTTGATTTCCTGCAGCAACAGCAGCAGCACCAAAAGAAAACGGTTATTCTATCCGATATTCTGCAATCGGGCAAGGGTCAGTTAGAGCTGTATTCAGAAGTGGCACGACTGCTTTCGGCACATAAAATTTCAAGATTGATAGGAATTGGAACGGCACTCAAACGCGAGCATAAAACGTTTGAACAAATACCGGGTTTGCACTTTGAATGTTATGAAACCACGGAAGATTTTTTGAAAGCCGTAGATACGTCTACTTTCAATAATGAGGTAATTTTATTGAAAGGAGCCAGGCGTTTTGCATTTGAAAAACTGGTGATGTTGCTGGAAAAAAAGGCACATACCACGGTGCTGGAAATTGATTTGAATGCCTTGGTGAATAATCTGAACGTCTATAAATCGCTATTGCGCCGCGAAACCGGGGTGATGGCCATGGTGAAGGCATTCAGCTACGGCAGTGGAACTTATGAAATTGCCAGTGCGTTGCAGTTTCACCGGGTCAATTATCTGGCAGTGGCTTATGCCGATGAAGGAATTGATTTGCGGAAGCACGGTATTCGTCTGCCCATTATGGTAATGAATCCGGAAGAACGCAGTTTTGAGAGTATGATTGCGCATCAGTTGGAGCCAGACATTTACAGCCTGGGTCTGCTGGAAAAGTTTCTTCAGGTATTGCAGTTGAAGCGAACCGCTGCTGAGCCGCGGTATAAGATTCATGTAGAGTTGGAAACCGGTATGCACCGCCTGGGTTTCGAGGGTGATGATTTAGGAAGATTATCGGATATGATTCGCCAATCAGATCAGGTAATGGTAGCTTCAGTGTTTTCACATCTGGCCGCCAGCGAAGATGCTGCCCTGGATGCTTATACCCAAAAGCAGATAGATACTTTTGAAACGCTCAGTGCGCCGTTTATCCGGCAATTTGATTACAAAGTTCTTCGGCATATATTAAACTCCAATGGTATCTCGCGCCACACGGCGGCGCAATATGATATGGTGCGGCTGGGCATTGGTTTGTATGGGTTAGATAGTTCACCTGCCGTTCAACAGCGCCTGATGCCAGTGAGCACGTTGAAAACCACCATTTCTCAAATTAAACATTTAAAGAAAGGGGATACCGTTGGTTACGGAAGAGTAGGCAAGGTGACCGGCAATAAAGTGATGGCTACGGTGGGTATCGGTTATGCCGACGGGTTACCGAGAAGTTTAAGTAATGGCAAGGGTTATATGCTGGTAAATGGGGTAAAGGCACCCATACTGGGCAATGTTTGCATGGATATGACCATGTTGGATATCACGGGAATAGAGGCGCGAGAAGGCGATGAAGTTGTGGTGTTTGGAGCGCGTCCGCGGGTGGAAGAGGTGGCAGCCGCCTCCGGAACCATTGCGTATGAACTGTTGACCGGTATTTCAGGAAGGGTAAAACGGGTGTATTTTCAGGAGTAGGCATTCCTGTTTCGCTGACAATTTATCTGCTATCTTTGGCGTTAAATCAATAAAACAACTATGCAACTGAAACAATTTGGGATCATTATGGGAGCTGCGCTGGTGCTCTTGCTTTCGTCCTGTGCCAAGAAAACCGATACTACGAATACAGTTACAGTAGATGGAAATTCGAAGCAGCACAATGAAGATGTACAGAATACCAAGACTGAATCAGATAATGTGAATACGGATATCAACGGAGCGCTTTCCGGTATTTCTGGTTTTGGGAAGAATGGCGCCGTGGGGGCTTTGTACAGTATCTGCGGTGCTACCATTGACTCATCACATGCATCGGGCTCGCAGCCGTATATTGATATTCATTTCGATGGTATTACTAATTGCAGCGGACGAATCCGTAGCGGCGATATTCGCGTGCAGTTGATTAGCGGGGCGCACTGGAGTTCAGTAGGTGCGATGTTGCAGGTAACGCACACGAATTACAAGGTCACTTTCCCCGGGCTCAATAACCACTCGCTCACCTTTAATGGGGTGAAATATCTTACTGACGTTAGCGGTATCGATTGGATTGGCGTTTACTTTGGCACAAAAACGGTATCTATTCGCGAGCGCAGTTATAACACTACGGTTACTTTCGACAATGGCAACGTTTCTAGCTGGAATTCGTTCCGCCTCTCTACCTGGGGCATCAGTAATGGCACTACCAATCCGCAGTACTACGCCATTGTTAATGGCGATACCACCATCGACGGCAAGGTGATTGATAGCTATGGAAAGACCAGGTTCAACACCGATTTCATTACTGAAATGGTGCAGCCGTGGAAATCGGGTACTGCCTGTGGTTGGTGGCGCCCAACGGCAGGTATTTATACCAGCCGTACCGATCGCTTTACCATTACAGCAACTTTTGGCACAGATGCCAGCGGAACGCAGGTAACCAGCGGCTGCGCTTACGGCTTTAAACTGAACTGGGCGCTCGATTCTGGAAGTGTAACCGGCGAACGGGTGCTTGCATATTGGTAACTGTGGGAAGAAAATCCCGGAAAAAGCGCATACCTCACCAGGTATGCGCTTTTTTTTTCGGCCAAAGCTTGTTTGGTACCAAAATAGAGCCTACTAATACGCAGCAGTCAAACTTCCAAATTTTCTCCCTAAAAAATCTTTCCTCATCAATTTCCACAGCCGAAACCCGCATCATGTCTTGTTTTTTAAATTTTGAAATCGCTGTTCACATTTCGTGTTTATAAAACATATGGCTTCCGATTTTTTGAAAATTTACATTCGGAGCACGAAACGGTTATTTCACCGTTTTTACAAACCAAAACGATAACTCGGCTGCCATGGCTAAGAAGACTAATAATAAGAAGGGACTAGCAGTGTCTCGCTATTACACGAAGGATACCACTTCGGTTTATGATTTATTTGAATATGACCTGCGCAGCTCGGTGATTCGCAATCCCGCCGGCGATCCGGTTTTTGAGATGCACAATGTAGAAGTGCCAAAAGCATGGAGTCAGGTGGCAACCGATATTTTGGCGCAGAAATACTTCCGCAAAGCCGGGGTGCCTCAGCCAGATGGCTCACTGGGCGGTGAGACGTCAATTAAGCAGGTAGCGCACCGTTTGGCGAATTGCTGGCGCCATTGGGGCGAGCAATATGGTTATTTCGCCTCTTCGGCAGATGCCAGGGTGTTCTACGACGAAATCGTTTACTCGTTGTTGTCGCAAATGGCTGCACCCAACTCGCCGCAATGGTTCAATACTGGCCTCCACTCATCTTATGGTATTACCGGAAAGCCACAAGGCCACTTCTTCGTAAACCCCGAAACAGGAAAATTAGAACGTTCGACTTCTGCTTATGAACGTCCGCAACCACACGCCTGCTTCATTCTTTCTGTAGATGATGATTTGGTGAATGAAGGCGGTATCATGGACCTGTGGGTTCGCGAGGCTCGTATCTTTAAGTACGGCTCAGGTGTGGGTACGAACTTCTCTAACATTCGCGGAGAAGGCGAGCGTTTGAGCGGTGGCGGAACCTCCAGCGGCTTGATGAGCTTCCTGAAAATAGGCGATAGCGCCGCAGGAGCGATTAAGAGCGGCGGCACTACCCGCCGGGCAGCCAAAATGGTTTGTCTGGATCTGGACCATCCTGAAGTAATTGATTTTATTGAATGGAAAAGCAAGGAAGAAGATAAGGTTGCAGCTTTGATTAAGGCTGGATATAGCAACCACTATGAAGGAGAGGCTTATCGTACGGTTGCCGGACAAAACTCCAACAACTCGGTTCGTATTCCGAATTCTTTCTTCTATAAGTTAGAACAAAATGCTGATTGGGAATTGAAGGCGCGCACCGATGGTCGCACCATGAAATCAATCAACAGTCGCGAACTGTGGGATAAAATCGCCTACGCCGCCTGGCGCTGTGCCGATCCGGGCGTGCAGTTTGATACTACGATTAACGAGTGGCATACCTGTCCTACCGACGGTCCTATTCGCGCCAGCAATCCGTGCAGCGAGTACATGTTCTTAGATAACACCGCCTGCAATCTGGCTTCTTTCAACCTCATGAAATTTTATGATGTTGACGGCCTGACATTAGATGTGAAGGGTTTTGAACACATGAGCCGTTTGTGGACCATGGTGCTGGAAATTTCTGTGTTGATGGCGCAATTCCCTTCTGAAGAAGTAGCGCAATTGAGCTACGAGTTCCGTACGCTGGGATTGGGTTACGCCAATCTGGGAACCTTGCTGATGGTTTCAGGCATTCCATACGATAGTGAAAAGGCCCGCGCTATTGGCGGTGCTATTACCGCTATCATGACCGGTACGGCATACAAAACATCTGCGGAAATGGCCAGCGTGTTAGGCGCCTTCCCGGGCTTTGAGCGCAACCGCGAACACATGATGCGTGTTATGCGTAATCACCGTTACGCTGCATATAACACTAATGATTACGAAAAACTGGAAGTGAAACCATGCGGTATCGACCAAAGCCGCTGCCCGGAATATTTGCTTACTGCCGCATGCAACGCATGGGACGAGGCTTTACAACTGGGCGAAAAATACGGTTACCGCAATGCGCAAACAACCGTTATTGCGCCAACCGGAACAATTGGTTTGCTGATGGATTGCGATACCACAGGTGTAGAACCGGATTTTGCGTTGGTGAAATTCAAGAAGCTGAGCGGTGGCGGATACTTCAAAATTGTGAACGAAGCCGTACCATTTGCCTTGAAGAATTTGGGCTACAAGCCAAATGAAATTGATGCTATTACCAAGTATGCCAAAGGTCATGCCACGTTGAACGGCTGTCCGGGTATTAATCCAGAAAGCCTGATGGCTAAAGGATTTTCTTCTGCAGATATTGAAAAAGTAGAAGGACAGTTAAGCTCTGCCTTCGACATTACCTTTGCATTTAACGTATGGACGTTGGGCGAGCAATTGTTGCAAAAATTGGGTCTGTCTGCCGAGCAATACAACAAGCCGAATTTCAATCTGCTTAAAGCGATTGGTTTCACTAGCCAGGATATTGATGCTGCCAACGAATATGTTTGTGGCACCATGACCGTGGAAGGCGCGCCTTATTTGAAAGAAGAGCATCTGCCGGTTTTTGATACCGCCAATAAGTGTGGAACGCTGGGCACGCGCTTCATTCACGCCACCGGGCACATCCGCATGATGGCGCATGTGCAGCCGTTTATCAGTGGAGCGATTTCAAAAACAATTAACCTGCCGAATGAGGCATCGGTAACCGACATTCAGGAGTGTTATGAATTGAGTTGGAAATTAGGTTTGAAAGCTAATGCGCTGTACCGCGATGGCTGCAAACTGAGCCAGCCGCTCTCTAATAAGAAGGACGAAGAAAAGGATGAGCCAGCAGCAAAAACAGAAGCGCCAAAGCCAGTTTCTTCTGAAGAAATGTTCAGCAAGCTTACACCAGAGCAAGTGCTGGAAGCGGCTCGGGTGATGATGCAGGAAAGCACCGACACTTCATTCAAACGCGCGCTGTCGCGCATTGTTGAGAAGAAGGCGCTGCCACACAAACGCAATGGCTTTACGCAGAAAGCAAAAGTGGGTGGACAAACTGTTTTCGTTCGTACCGGTGAATACGATGATCAAACGCTTGGCGAAATCTTCATCGATATGCACAAAGAGGGCGCCAGCTTCCGCAGTCTGATGAACTGCTTCGCGATTTCGGTATCTATCGGTCTTCAATATGGTGTGCCGTTGGAAGAGTTTGTGAATAAATTCACGTTCACCCGCTTCGAGCCAAGCGGTATGGTTGATCATCCAAATATCAAGAACGCTTCGTCTATTGTAGATTATATCTTCCGTTTACTGGCGTTTGAATATTTGGGAAGAACAGATTTAGTACATGTTACCCCCAGCGAACTGGCTTCACGCGAGGTGAGTACATTAGATTTAACTACTGATATTGAAGAAGAACCACTGGTAAGGCGTCCGCATCCGGAGATGGTAGAAAAGCCTGTGAGCAAGCCTGAGATGACTCAAAAATACGCCGTAGCCAAGCCGGCCTTAGCCAATCTGAACGACCATTTGAAAGATATGGGTGGTGATGCGCCACCATGCAATGTGTGTGGTAATATCACGCTGCGCAGCGGCACTTGTTACAAATGCCTGAACTGCGGAAACAGCATGGGTTGTTCATAGAACAGAAAAGCTGAAAACTGAAAAACCGGAAGGGCACTTCCGGTTTTTTTATTTAGGCGCAGGCTGTAGCGCTTTACGCTAACCGCCAGGGACTGGAAGGGCGAGGCGCAGCCGAGGTGCGGAGGCGGAGCCGCAGCACGGGAGCCGAAGGCGAACCCCTGAAAGGCCCGGCCGCGAGCCGGGGCAAGCCACAGGCGCAGCGTGTGGCTTGAGCCGCAGCGAGCGGGGCGGCAAAAAAATGGAATAGTTACTTCTCGGCTTTAGTGCCGGTAATTTTTAGTAGCGTTTCTACCGAAGCTTTCAACCGGTCAACGTCAGTGCGGATTTCGCTGTTTTGTGTGCTCAGTTCCCGGTTTTGTTTTTCAAGTTGCAGTACTTTACGGGCCAGTTCCTGAGTAGCGCTTACGTTAAGGGTATAGATACGATCGTAATCAACGGTATGGAAATCGTGTACTTCTTTTCCGTAAACAAAGGCGCTTTCCACTTCTTTGGGCCAATTGGCGATAACGAATTCTTTTTCGCTTGCAATGTCGGCCACTTCATATCCTTTTTCCTCATTGTCGGAGCAGAATAATCTCACTTTGTCGCCTTTTTTCAGTTCGTGATTTTTATTGAGGAAAACATGCAGGTTACAATCATCATCCACCACCAGTTTTTCACTCATTTCATAAATAGAAGGAACAAAATCAGTAGTGGTATGCACTGCTTCAGGAAAGACCTTTTTCACTTCCTGGGCAATGAATCCCTTTTTATAGTTGTTGCCATTGCTTACCACATCCACGTACTTGAAGTCTGTTACGCCTAATTCCATCAGTGTAGCCAGATCGCAGGCGGCATCGCTTTTTATCAAGTCTTTTTTTATGCGGCGGTCGGAGGTGGCATTAAATTCAGAGCCGATAACGCGGTTGGAGGCCCAGATGGAAACATCATTGTTACCACCGCCGTTATATCCGGTATTGGTACTGGTGCCGCTTCGTGCGTAAAAAGCGAAAGCGCCATAGTTGTAGCTGGTAAAGCCACTCACTGATAATTTTCCGTTAGTAAATGAAGTAGTGCCAATGCCCATACTGGAAGAAAAGTAGGCGTTGCCCAGGGCGTAAACGGCATAAGGGTTTGAACCGCTGTTGGCACTAAAGAAGCCGGCAATGTTGGTTGAGCCCGTTCCCAAAGCTGTAGCATATAAGCCATACACTAGTGCACTGCCGCTAGCGGTGGCATGCACGCCTCTTGCATCCTGCGTACCTCCGGTTGACGTGAAAAAGCCCCCGTAAGTAGTACTGGGATTGCTGGAACCTGAGTAGGTGGCACTGCCGTATATGCCATACACGGATGATGAATTAGAGGTGGCAGTGGAAGATACACCATAGGCTGCGCCCCCGGTTGAAGCGGAGGAAGTTAACAGGCCGTAGGTAGATGCGCTTCCGGAACAGGTGGCGGCAAGTGCGCGAGCATCCTCGGTATTGCCGGTTGCCGAAAAATTGCCGGCAATTAAATAACCGGGGTTACCGGTTCCGGAAAAGGTGACGTTTGAGTTTAATCCGTAGGTAAAAACATTGGTGGTATTGGAAAATCCACCGACGAAATTACCCACCGTTGCGTTAAACGAAGGCGTGCCCACATAGTAAACATCGAGCCGATTCAGTGAGCCGGGGAGGGTGCCGATGCCGAAGTTACCGGTAGTATTATCAAAGCGGGCTACTTCATTGAATAACTCGGTTCCATTTGTTGCCGAGAAAACCAACGGCCGGTTTCCGGAAGCCAACTGAAAGGTTCCTTTACCGCCGAAGCCCGAAGTGCCACCGGTATTCACATAACCGATATGACCGCGGTAGTTGGCGGCACCGTTTTGAAAAAAATAGGCGCCGGCAAAGCCACCTGCTGTGGCGTTGTCAATGGCCATTACTCCGGCTCCATCGGCATTATGCGATACGTGCAGACGCTGTGAGGGGCTTGGATTGTTTATTCCAACGAAACCTGTACTCGATACGCGCACAGCTTCGGTCATGGTATTTGCTGTGGAGCCCGAACTGCCCACTGGTGCCGTATTGATGATTACCGCTCCGGAGCCGCCGCTGCCGGTGCCATTAGAGGGCTGGATGGTGAGATTAGTACCTGGCTGATTGGTGCCTGTGTAATTGGCGCCCCGCAGTGTTGTAGCGGCGCCATTGCTGGCGGCGGCGCCTTCGCCCGAACCCAGAACTATAGTGTTGGTGCCATTGGCAAAGCGCATCCGCTCATTGGAAACGGCACTACCACCGGCCTTCACTACAAAATCATTGGCATCGGTAGTTCCAATAAAATTAGTGCTGGCCGCCGTGCTGGCGTTTCCTGTTGTTTTCCAGTCGTCTAACGACCCGTCGGCGACGGCGCGCCAGCCACTGGCACTGTAAATAAACTGCATGGCTTCGCCGGCAGAAATTACGGTGCTGTTCAATGTGGCGGGAATGGAGGAACTATTGTAAATGCTAAGATGCTGGCCGGTTTGTGGCGATGTGATAGTTAAAGCGGCCGTTCCGGTAGGCGAAGTGCCGGTAGTGAGCAGCACCTGGCTAATATCTGCGCCGATGGTGAGGGAAGGATTCGCCCCTGAAAGGGAATAAGCCGTTTCCCGAAAGCGGATGGAGCCGTTTACATCTAATTTATTGGTAGGAAGAGAAACGCCGATACCGACGCTGCCGGTACCCGAGGGATTGATTGCCAGGTTGGGAGAAGAGGTGCCATTGTTGTTTAAAATTAAAGCGCCATTGGTGCCATACGTACCCGTGGTGGGATCGAAGTATAGATTAGTCTTAGTGGCGCCATTTACCTGAATCTCTACACCCGATTGTTTTGTTGGGTCACTGTTGTCTATCCGAATGTAACTATCATTCGACCCTGATTCTTTTACGTGAAGTTTACGTCCCGGAGCGTTGGTGCCGATGCCAACATTTTGCGCTTGAACGATAAGGCTGGTAAGGAGGGTTGCGGCGATTAGTGATTTTTTCATTTGATGCAGATATTGCAAAAGTAATGCAAATCACCATTTAAATGATTGTTGATTTATTTGCCGGAAGAAACGGGTAATTTAAGACTCAGGAAGTTTCCACTGATTTGGGAAAAGACCGCTTTTTATTTCACCCACTTCTCTTCTAAAACCCGCTTCCGGTATTCGAAAATTCCTTCCAGTTGCCGCCGAACAAATAGCCAGTTGGCTAATTGGCCCAATGGGCCTAAGGGAATTTTGTAATGAACCTCATCCAGCATTTCTACACCACCTTCCACCGCCTTGAATTCGTGCCGGTGATGCCATAAATCATAAGGGCCGAAGCGTTGCTCATCAATGAAGTATTGCAGCGGGGCAACATGAGTGATTTCCGTCATCCAAAACATCGAAATGAAGGGAATAGGCGAAACCTTGTACGTGATAATCTGACCGGGGAACATTTTTTCACCACCGGCACGCGAGAGAATTCTAAAATTCATGTAGGCCGGCGTAATCTCCCTGAGATTATCCGGCGAGGAGAAAAAATCCCAGGCCGTTTCCAGTGAGATGGGCAGAAATTGTGTGTATTGAATTCGGTAAGCAGACATAAAAAAAGCGGTATTGATAACAACACCGCTTTCTATAAAAGGTTTATCGCCGTTTAGCGAATCACCTGGAATTTCTTGCTAAAACTTTTTTCCTTGCCATCAGCACCTTTGAAGATGGCAGAGAGAACATAATTACCGGCAGCAAAGTCGCTGCAATCAAGGTGATGAATCACCTTGCCGCTTTCATACGTTTCGTTCATGCGATAAGTCATTTGCTGACCCACGGCATTGTACAAGGTAACTGTTACGGCTCCTTCGCGGGCAAACTGATAGCCGAAGTACAGCTTTTCGGTGGTTGGATTTGGATAAACACTAAAAGCGCCAAAGCCATCGTCTTCCGCTTCCAATAAGCCTAGCACGTTTGATTCAGGTTGTTGAAAACCTTGTGTAAGAATGTTGCCGCCTCCGGTGAAAGTTTGCACGGCAGCCATTTCACCAATGGTGTACGACAAACTATAGCCACCGCCAGTGCCATATCCGCCGCCGGTAGCTACTACAGTTGGCGCTAGCGATTGTGCCGATGCTGCAACTGCAAAGCACACTGATAATCCGAGTAAAATCTTTTTCATGTCTTGTGGTTATAATGCTAATGTAAATGTTTTATAGAGATAAACCAATTCCTTACTTAATACAGCAATCGCGCTCTGATGGTACCCTTAACTTCTTTCAGCAGTGCCTGTGCTTCACCACTTAGCTGACTGTCTACATCAACCACCACGTAGCCGATAGTATCATTGGTTTTCAGGTATTGGCCAGAAATATTGATGGCATGCGCAGAAAGCCGGGAGTTAATCTCGCCTAATACGCCCGGGATGTTTTGGTGTATATGCAGAATACGGTGTGTTTTAGCCTGTTGGGGTACATTAAGTGGGGGTACGGTGTGGGAACCAGTGGATGTTCCCCGTTCTAAATAGCGGATTAGCTTTGAAGTAACATCAAGACCGATATTGTATTGCGCTTCTTCAGTTGAGCCGCCAATGTGCGGGGTTAAAATTACGTTGGGAAGCCCCTGCAACGGAGTCTGGAAGGCGGCACCATTTTTTTCCGGTTCTTCCGGGAATACATCAATAGCGGCACCGGCCAGATGGCCGCTTTTCAGTGCCTCTCGGAGCGCCGCAATATCTACCACATCGCCGCGGGAATAGTTTAAGAAGTAGCTGCCTTTTTTCATGTGCGCAAAGGCAGCCGCGTCCATCATATTACGCGTGCCTGCATCGGATGGCACATGCAACGTAACTACATCCGATTTGCGCAGCACCTCGCGTAAAGTGCGCAACTGGCGCGCATTGCCGTGCGGCAATTTTGTTTCAACATCGTAACACAACACTTCCATGCCCATTGCTTCTGCCATTACGGAAACCTGCGACCCAATGTTTCCATATCCGATAATTCCCAGCGTTTTTCCACGCAATTCATAGCAGCCGCGCGCATCTTTCTGCCAAACACCTTGATGCGCGGCCATGTTTTTGTCGCTCACCTTGCGCAACAGCATGATCATCAAACCCATCACTAACTCGGCAACCGATCGGGTGTTGGAATATGGGGCATTAAAAACGGCAATACCTTTGTTGGTTGCTGCCTGCAGATCTACCTGATTGATACCAATGCAAAAGCAACCAACAGCCAACAGTTTATCGGCTTTAGCCAACACCTTGGCAGTTACCTGAGTTTTTGAACGAATACCCAACAAATGAACGCCTTTGATTTCTTTAATCAAGTCTTTTTCATCCAGTGCGCCGCTAATTTTGCGGATAGAAACATATCCTTCATCCTTCAATTCATCTACCGCCACATCACTGATGTTTTCAAGCAGCAGAATGTTGATTTTGTGTTTTGGATACGAGGTGTTTTTTAAGGCCATTGCCAACTTCTTTATATTCTTGCAAGCAGATTTGCCATGCGAATAACTAACAAATTCATGAAACGTTTATCGGCATTGCTGACGGCTTGTTGTGTAACCGTGCTGGGCTTTGGACAATACCACGCCTTGCTTTGGAAAATTTCCGGGCCGGGCATCAACAAGCCTTCTTATTTGTATGGCACCATGCATACCACAGATTCCCGGGTGTTTCAATTTTCGAATCAGGTAGATCCCGCCTTTAAGTCGGCGCGTCGTTTTGCCATGGAACTGAATCCTGATGAGGCATTCAATGCGCAGGTAATGGCCCGGTTACTGATGCCCGAAACACAATCCCTTGAGCAACTTCTGGATTCCGTTGATTATCGCTTCCTCGATTCAATATTTACCAGAAATATGGGTAGCAGCCTGGCGCTTTTCAATCGGGTTTCGCCGATTTTGATTGAGGCTATGGTGGAACAATTTGCGCTTAAATCGCGGGTAGATGAGCCGGTAACCAGCAGCCAGGAGCGCGATTTTCTCGATATGTATTTCTACCGCCGCGCGAAACGCCTACACAAACCGGTTATTGGTTTGGAAGCGGTAGAGGATCAACTTAATGCACTCAATAGTCTCACTTATCAGGAGCAGGCGCAGTTGTTGCACGATGATCTGATTACGCTGCGCGGAAATGTTCCGGAGGATGGGAAAAACGTTTTAGCGTTGTATGTAACTCAAGACCTTGATGCGCTGTTAAAAGAAAGCCATGAGGCTCGCCTTCCACCTAAATTCTATACCGCTATTGTTACGGTAAGAAATCAGCACATGGCCAGGCGTATTAGTGAGTTAGTGCTTGAAAAGCCCACCTTTATTGCCGTTGGCGCACTGCACTTACCAGGCCCTGAAGGGGTCATCGAATTGTTGCGGCAAAAGGGATTTACCGTTACGCCGCAAAATTAAAAGCGACTGAAAGGTTATTGTGCCTGAAGGAAGAATTTTTCGCTGCCGCGGGATAACTGCAATTCCTTGCTGCTGTGCGCCTCAATCTTGTAGGCATTGGTGCCGTATACCGAATCGCGTGTTTGCAGGAATTTGTTGGAATTAATCAGATACCAATCTCCTTTAACATCGGCATTTTTAAAACGCGGCGTAGGCACTTTTACTGTGTCGAAATGGTACACAGTATCATTGGCTACGGTAACTGAATCGAAAATCTTACTGATGTTCAGCAAGGTGTCGATGGTTTTGTACTGCCAGGTTTTTTCAAAACGATTGCCGCTGTTAAAAGTCCACCGGAATAACTTAAAGGTGGTATCAAAATACTGACTTTGATCTTTTTCATCAACGGTGTACTTGGCTACTTTCCAGGTGCCTTCCACATCGCCAAGCAACATTTTTTCTGTACAGGCGGCTAATGCCACCAATCCAACCACACATCCCAACATCATTAATTTCTTCATAGCTTATTGAACTTTACGCATGTAACGACTTTCAGAATTACGACGTAATTCTACATGGTTGCCGGTGAGGTTGAATATGGTAAATACGCGTTCTTTCTTAGCCGTATCTATCATGGCCAGTGATTCATAATTATCACGGAACTCCCAGGTGCCGGAAGATGCTGTAGTATCGCCGTAAACTACATTGTTTTCTACGTAGTTACTTCCGGAATACGTTACACGGTAATTATACAGTGAATCGCTAAGTACGTTGGTGAGATCTACATTGTAGCGAACCAGCTTGTAGATGTACCAGGTTCCCTGAATATTATCGGTTAACTTTTTTTTGTCGGAACAGCTGGCCAGTAGCAACAGCAACCCAAAAACGGCGATAGCCTTTCTCATTAGCGTGTTTTTAAGAAACGAAGCTAAAATAAGTGATAATTCCATAGGTTTGCAAACACTTGTATGAATACTGCATTATCGGCTGCTGAAACCCGCGAAATGATTGCCCAAGGTGCTACTGTGCTCGATTTTCGGCCGGTAGCCGCATTTGTTGAGGGATTGGTGCCCCGTTCCATTTTTTTATCGGGGGCGGAAGCCACTGACTGGCTGCAACTGCTGGATGAAGAAGTTGACCGGGTGGTGTTACTGACGGCTCCGGGTGAAGAAGCACAATGGTTTCAAAGGATTCGTCAAAGTGGGGCCGTTGAAGTATTGGGCGTTTTGGATGCCGCTGCTGCTTTAGAAGGAAAGCGGGATGTACTTATTGCGATTTCGGCGGAAGAAATGGCCATTGATTATCGTTTTGATGAATTTTATCTGATTGATGTGCGCGAGGAAGCGGAGTATGAAGAAGCGCATTTGGCCGATGCCGAGAATTTGCCGCTATCGGAAATCAGCGGAGCATTGCCCGATCTGGATCCCAATATGAATATTTATTTGTATGCAGAAACGCCGGCTGCGGCTTGCTTTGCGGCATCATTGTTCAAACGCGACGGCTTTCACAAAGTAAGAATATGCATAGAAGGATTTGAAGGGTTGGCTGCTGCCGGTATTGAAGTGGTTAAAAAGAAGAAGAAGGCATGAGTGCATTGTCTTTTTCTTATCAATCGAGGCCGGCCATTAAAAGCCACCTGGAAAACACCGAGTTCGATTTATTGGTGATTGGCGGCGGTATTACCGGATGTGGCATTGCATTGGATGCGGCGCTGCGCGGAATGAAGGTAGCGCTGGTAGAGAAACAGGATTTTGCGGCAGGAACCAGCAGCCGTTCTACCAAATTGATTCACGGTGGCCTGCGCTACCTCAAACAACTGGAATTTAAGTTAGTACATGATGTGGGTCGCGAGCGCGCCATTGTGTTTCGCAATGCGCGTCATCTGGTGATTCCTGAACGCATGTTACTGCCGATTATCAAGGGCGGTTCATTAGGGAAATTCAGCAGTTCGCTAGGGTTGTGGGTGTATGATGTGCTGGCGGGCGTTCGCGCGCATGAGCGCAGGCGCATGCTTTCGGCCACAGCTACATTGCAGGAGGAGCCGTTGCTGGATCCAAACAAATTAATTGGTGGTGGTTTGTACTACGAATATCGCACTGATGATGCGCGTTTGGTGATGGAGTTAGCCAAGAGTGCTTTTAAGGAAGGCGCGCTATTGCTGAATTATGCCGGCGTAGAGGCGCTGTGTTATAACCAACAGCAGCAGGTTTGCGGTGCCGAAGTGCGCGATGCAGAAACGGATACGGTATTTACGGTTCGTGCGAAAAAAGTGGTGAATGCCGCCGGCCCGTTTGTTGATTTAATCAGGAAGCAGGATAATTCTTTATTCGGAAAACGGCTGCAACTCACCAAGGGTGTACATCTGGTTTTTGACCACGCGAAACTGCCAATTCAGCAAGCGGTCTATTTTGATGTGCCGGATGGGCGGATGATTTTTGCTATTCCGCGTGATGGCGTTACGTATGTAGGAACAACGGATACGGTATACAATCGCGACATTGAACATCCGCAGATGGAGCGCAGTGACATCCACTACTTGCTGAAAGCTGTTCAGAATATGTTCCCTTCGTTGCAACTGACTGAAGCAGATATTCAGTCGTCGTGGGCCGGCCTGCGACCGTTGATTTATGAAGATGGGAAATCGCCTTCTGAGTTATCGAGGAAGGATGAAATATTTAAAGCGGAAAGTGGATTAATTTCTATTGCCGGCGGTAAGTTGACGGGATACCGGTTGATGGCAGAAAAAATTGTGGATTTGGTAGCCGGTGAATTGAAAGGCGCGAAAGGTAGTTTTGGTTCCAGTAAAACGCACGATTATCGTTTAAGCGGTGGTGAGTTTGCTTCGCAGGAGGATTTTGATGCGTTTCTAAATCAGTTGCAGGCCGGAAAAGATGAAGCCGGAAAAAGGGCTGCTTTGCGTTTGTTTTACCGCTATGGTACTGCCGCAAAACAGTTCAGCACTTTTTCTTTGGAGGAAGAATTAGCTTATGTGATGCAACATGAAATGTGTTGCCGTTCTACTGATTTTTTGTTTAGAAGAACAGGCATGGCCTTTTTTGAACGGCCGAAAGCAGTTGCTGATTTAGCCATTATTCATGCTTCAATAACACAGTACTGTGGCCGGTCTGCTGCGGCCGCGGCTGTTGATTTGCAACATACCGAACAGTTGTTGGCCGAGTGCATTACGCCAGCTAGTTAGTTTTTTCTGAAGAAGGAAACTAAGTGACAGTGGCTAATGGCATTGGCTTCAGGCGAGTAGTTTTTAAATGGTGCTGCTAATGGTACTTTAACTAATTCGTTGACATCGCCTTTCCGGTGAGTGGAGGAGGATATAGGGATGTTCAATGCCTGATACATGGCTTCGTAATCGCACATTCTGCAACGGTTTTGAGGTTGAACTGAATTGTCAATCCATTTCCAGGCGTTTTCTGAATAGCGGAGGAAATGATAGATAGAAATGGTTTTATCGAAATGTGCGAAATGGTCAGACATATCAATAGCGTGTGAAAAAACGCCATTCTCTTTTTTTACTACGCGTTGGAATTCCTGCAGAATCGGTTGTAGTAATTTGGGGTAGATGTGTTCGAAGGTGTTGTTCGAATTCACCAAATGGATGCTGTTATCGTCAAGTGGTAATTGACGGGCATCGGCTACCAGGTAGGTGATATGAAGTTGTTTCAGCAAGTCATCCAGCGATTGTGTATTCATGGAGGCCGCGATAGTTTTCAATTCCTGCCAGCGTTCAGGAACCAAGGGCAACACTTGCGCTAATCGCGGTTCTCCTGCTTCCATGAATTTGCGAATGGTGGTGAGCAGATGGGGCTTTGATGTTAGCGGAGAAATGTCAACTGAATAAATAGCCTCTACGCCGGATAAGAAAAAGCTGATGGGCACTACCGGATACCAACCGGTACCAATTTCAAGACTGCTTGGTGGTGCGCTGGTGCCTGAACCTTGTTGCCACGCCTTGATATGTTCTCCGGCATGTGCCAACCTGTCGTAAAAATAATCATCGCTCAGGTACACGCCCCTGGTGATATATTTTTGAAACAGATAATTGATTTTATGGCTTTGCGGCAAAAAGGAAATTACTTTCTGCACTACAGCTTTGAGAACCCATTTTTTAATCATAAAACCAGCGCTCCCTAATTCTTCACAAACCGTGAAGTCATGGTTCTGCCATTCACTACCGCGTGAACTAGGTACATACCGGAAGGCAGTTCGCCAACTTCAAGTATTGTTGAATAATGTTGGCCGGTAAGAGTTTCAGCCGGCCACGATTTTACCGTTGCGCCCTGCATATCAGTGATACCTATGCGGATACTTGCGCCATTGCTGGCATCTGTTTCTACATGCACTACCTGATGCGCATGCGCAGGATAAACGCGGAAATTTTCTGCGGCAACGGTTTCAACACCATTCACTGCGCTGCTGATAGCTTGATTAGCATAATAGATCTGATCGTTTTGGTTAGTGAGTGAACTGTCGGCAAAATTTCCGGCATAGTAAAAGGTAACCGGGCCTTGGGCTGTTTGAGGTGCCTGCCATTTGAATATCCATGTTTTGTTTCCTGTAGCTTTGTAGTGCGACAAATACGAATGGCCACTTAATGCGCCTGATGTCAATAGGGTATCATGTGTGTTAGTGAGGTTAGTAGCAATAAACCTTCCGGCATTTTGCTGGCTTTGATCCTGGCAGCTTATCTCAAATCCAAAGCGTTTAGCATTAGAGCCGGCCGAGTTTAACGTTAAACTCATCCAGTACGTAGTGCCCGGGGTATATTGAAAGGATGTAGACAGTGGGCTAGAAGACAATCCGCTTTGTGTGGTGGCAATTTTTACGGAGAACTTGGAAGCGTCGGAAACGGCTGCATTTGTAGTATGACAATTGGTGCAGTTGGTGTTGCCCACGGGTTCATTCGTCATGCCCGGTTGCGGCGACCCCGCTCCGCTTGAAATGAGGTGTAGGCTGGTAATGGCTAATGCGGCAGTTAGTAGGGTAGAAGTAAGTAGCGTTTTAGTTTTCATGTTTTAAAGAAAACAAATTTTAGGCTTTATGAATTAAAAAGGCGCACAAATTCATGTGCGCCTTTTTAATTATTGATAGATGAAAACTACAATACGTGCATGGCTTCAAACGTATTCCCTTTGGAGATATCACCGGTTTTGTAGCCCAGCATGAACCAATATTTGCGTTGTTCTGAAGTGCCGTGTGTAAAGGCATCAGGCACTACGCGACCCTGAATTTTTTGTTGGATGGCATCGTCGCCAACCGCACTGGCAGCGCTCAAGGCTTCATCGATATCATCTTCTTCCAATACGTTTTTATCTTGTTGCACGTAATGCGCCCAAACGCCGGCATAGAAATCGGCTTGCAGCTCCAGCGCTACCGAGAGGCGATTTGCGTGTACCTCATCAGTTTGTTGTTCCATCTCGTGGATTTTAGTTGATGTGCCCATGAGATTTTGCACATGGTGGCCCACTTCATGGGCCAGTACATAGGCCAGCGCAAAATCGCCGCCCTTGGCGCCGAAGCGATTTTTTAATTCATCCATGAATGATAGATCGATATACACTTTTTGGTCACCCGGGCAGTAGAACGGGCCTGTAGAGGAGCTGGCATCGCCGCAGCCCGATTCGGTGGCGCCGCGGAACAGTACTAATTTAGGATCAATGTATTTGGAGCCATGTTCCTGAAAAATTTTCTGCCATACATCTTCATTGTCGGCAAGTGCCACTTTCACAAATTTGGCCATTTGATCTTCTTCGGGATTGACGGCTGTTTGTGTTTGTTGTTGCTGGGCCATTTGCTGCTGAGCGGCTTCGGTGAGCAATTGTGCCGGGTCGCCACCCATGAATAATTTAATGACCAGAATTATAATGCCAATGGCGCCGCCGCCAATGGCTACATGTCCGCCGGTTAATCCGCGTCGGTCTTCTACATTATCGCTTTCGCGACGACCCATCCATTGCATGGTTTGAAAATTTTAGAACAAGTTAATAAAAATTGTGCCAAAGCGCTCTTGTGCAACAAAGGGCCGAGCGGGAGCGATTGAAGTGGTAGCCCGCAGCGAGGTGAGGTACGAGCCGAGCGAGGACTACAAGCGTAAAGCGCGTTGCCAGCATGCCACTGGCCTTGTTTTTATAACATTATCGATGGCATGCTGGCACCCGCCATAATTACCTTCAGGTCAATTGATTTTTTGCGATTCAGCGGTGTTTAAATAACGAATCTGGTACATTGCGCTATATTTTTTGTAGCGATAGGAAATAGATTCGATATGGGAAATAAAAAAGGCCGGAAAATTTTTCCGGCCTTGATGTATGTGTTGAAGAACTACAGTTTTCTGGCGATTTCGATTTCTTCAAATACTTCGATCACGTCGCCGGCAACAATGTTTTGGTAATCCTTAATCTGGATACCGCAATCCATGCCGCTGGTCACTTCTTTTGCATCGTCTTTGAAACGCTTCAAGGCCGCCAACGTACCGCTGTGCATTACAATACCATCGCGGATGAGGCGAATTTTTGAATTGCGCATCACGCGGCCTTCGCGCACGAAGCACCCGGCAATGGTGCCCACCTTAGTGATATTGAACACTTCTTTCACATCGATGTTACCGATAATTTTCTCTTCAATTTTCGGCTCCATCAAACCTTCCATGGCGCTCTTCACATCGGCGATGGCGTTATAGATGATCGAGTACAGTTTGATTTCGATATTCTCGGTTTCAGCAATCTTCTTGGCGTTCTGCGATGGCCGCACGTTGAAGCCGATCACGATAGCATCGGAAGCTGTAGCCAGCAATACATCGGATTCGGAAATCTGACCCACGCCCTTGTGGATGATGCGCACCTGAATTTCTTCGGTAGATAACTTCTGCAACGAATCGCACAAGGCTTCTACTGAACCGTCCACATCGCCCTTCACAATCAGGTTCAATTCTTTGAAGTTGCCCAGTGCCAGGCGACGGCCAATTTCATCTAAAGTGATGTGTTTGCGGGTGCGGATACCTTGTTCGCGCTCTAACTGCGCGCGCTTGGTAGCCAGTTCTTTGGCATCCTGTTCATTGCTGAATACGCGGAATTTTTCACCGGCCTGGGGTGCGCCGTTCATACCTAACACTTGAACCGGTACAGAAGGGCCTGCCACTTTAACGCGGGCACCAGTATGATCAAACATCGCTTTTACGCGGCCCATGTATGGACCAGCCACCAGAATGTCGCCAACCGAAAGGGTGCCGCTTTGCACCAATAAGGTGGTGGTATAGCCACGGCCTTTATCGAGTGTAGCTTCAATTACCGAGCCGGTAGCATTGCGGTTGGGATTGGCTTTCAGATCCAGCAAATCCGCCTCAATCAGAATTTTATCCAGCAAGGCATCGATGTTCAAACCGCGCTTGGCTGAAATTTCCTGCGACTGAAATTTTCCGCCCCACTCTTCTACCAAAATATTCATGGCAGAAAGTTGTTCGCGGATTTTATCGGGATTAGCGCCGTCTTTATCCACTTTGTTGATAGCGAAAATCATCGGCACGCCCGCACTTTGTGCGTGGTTGATAGCTTCCTTGGTTTGCGGCATCACCGCATCATCGGCAGCTACCACAATTACGGCTACGTCAGTTACTTTGGCACCACGCGCACGCATGGCGGTGAAGGCTTCGTGACCCGGTGTATCCAGGAAGGTGATGTGACGACCGCTAGGCGTTTTCACTTCGTAGGCGCCGATGTGCTGGGTAATACCGCCTGCTTCGCCGGAAGCTACGTTGGCTTTACGGATGTAATCGAGCAAGGATGTTTTACCGTGATCCACGTGACCCATGATGGTAACAATGGGCGCGCGAGCTTCCAGTTGCTCAGGCGTGTCTGGTTCTTCTTCTGCGAAAGAGGTTTGATCTTGTGCAGAAATAAATTCCACTTCAAAGCCTTTGTCGTTACAAATCAGTTCAATGATTTCGGCGTCCAGGCGTTGGTTGATAGAAACGATAACGCCCAGTTGCATACAGGTGGAAATGATTTGCACCGGAGGGATATTCATCAGTGAAGCCAGTTCACTAACGGAGATAAACTCGGTTACCTGTAATTTGTTGTCGCCGCGATTTTCCTGTTCGGCGGCCATTTTTTCCTGGAAGGCTTCCCGCTTGCCGCGGCGCATTTTAGAGCGATCGTTTTTAGATGTCATCGACTGAATCTTCGACATCGTAGCCTTGATTTTTTCTTCGATTTCCTTTTCTGAAATTTCGATGGTGCCATCGGCATTGCGCTTAGGAGGCTGGTTGCGGTTATCGCCGCGCTTATCGCCCGGCCGGCCGCCCGGGCGGTTGCCGCCGCCCTGGTAGTTATTGCTATCGATGCGCGTCGGCTTTGGTTTTTCGATGCGTTTGCGCACGCGTTTTTGACCGTCTTCGCGCTTTGGTTTATCGCTTGGTTTAACTTCCGGTTTCAGCTCAATTTTGCCCATAATTTTCGGGCCTTCCAGCTCTACTTTCTTGCGCTGAATCATGTTGTCCATATCCGGCTCATTGCCGCGGTCAACTTTATCGAGCTGGATTCGTTTAGGTTCCTGCTTCACCTCTTCTACCGGCGGCTCTTCTTTTACAACCGGTGCAGGGGGTTCTTCTTCTTTTTTCTTAACCGTTTTCTTCGGTTTCGTCAAATCTACTTTACCCAAAATTTTCGGGCCTTCCAGTTTCTGGAATTCTGTTTCGTGGGTGGTTGTATCTGTTGGTTCAGGCTCTTCTGCTACCGGCGGTTTAACCACTACCGGTTCTTTTGCCGGTGCTTCTTTTACCAGATTGCTTTTGATCAGCACCTCTTTTTCATCTGAGGCTTTGCGCGTTGCGGTAGCCGGAATTTCTTCTTTCAGTTCAACGGTTTCTTTTTTCGGCTTTTCCGTCGACTTCGTACTTTCCACCGCCTCCCGGATGGCTTTATCTTTGTTGAACGCTTTTTCCAAAACGCCCACCATTTCGGGGGTCAGCTTAGTGTTGGGGTTGTTTTCAACCGTGTAGCCGTTTTTCTTCAGCTCTTCAACAATGTGGTCCATGCCCACATTGTAGGTGGTTGCCGCCTTAGGCAGGCGGATTGCTTTTAATTCAGACATCCTTTTTTATTCAAATATTTCATTTGAATAATAGCCACATATTGCCGCTATCATTCAAAATGTAAATCATTTTAAATGAATCTGATGAGCAGGCAATATGAGCGCGTAAGATCTACATCTTCACAGTCGTCGTAATATGCAATTGCCTGGTCACCGGATTCTTAGTTTTTCTCTTCCTCTCCGGCGGTGCTGTTTTCAGCACCTTCCTCTTCCTTGAATTCATCTTCCAGGATTCGGATGATATCGTCCACTTGTTCTTCTTCCAAATCGGTACGGCGCACCAGCTCATCGCGCGTTAACGCCAGCACATCGCGGGCGGTGTCGCAACCAATGGCTTTCAATTCATCAATCATCCAGCTATCGATCTCGTCAGAAAACTCATCAATATCAATATCAAATTCCGGTTCATCGGCTTCCTGTCCTTCGCGATACACATCAATTTCAAATCCCACCAGTTTCGAAGCTAGTTTGATATTCACGCCGCGTTTGCCAATGGCCAGCGAAATCTGGTCGGGCTCCAGAAAAGCAGCGATACGCTTTTTATCCTGATTGATATCCAGCGATACAATTTTGGCCGGGGCCAGCGCGCGCTGTACCATCAGGCTCAGGTTCGTGGTATGGTTGAGGATATCGATATTCTCGTTCTTCAATTCTCGAACGATGCCGTGGATGCGCGAGCCTTTCACGCCTACGCAGGCACCTACCGGATCGATGCGGTCGTCGTAGCTTTCAACCACCACTTTCGCTTTTTCACCCGGTTCGCGAACAATATTTTTAATCACAATCAAGCCATCAAAAATTTCCGGAACCTCTTGTTCCATCAACTTGGCCAAGAAGGCGGCGTCGGTACGCGACAGAATAATAACCGGCGAGTTGTTGCGCAGGTCAACGCGCTTAACCACGGCTTTTACCGTTTCGCCCTTGCGGTAGAAATCGGTGCGAATCTGTTCTGCTTTTGGCAGAATCAGTTCATTACCATCTTCATCCAGCAATAGAATTTCTTTCTTCCATACCTGGTATACTTCTGCAGTAACGATATCGCCAATGCGGTCTTTGTACTTGCGGTAGGTTTCGTCTTTTTCCAGATCCATTATGCGGCTTACCAGCGTTTGGCGGGCAGCCAGTACCGAACGGCGACCAAAGCTTTCCAGTTCAATCTTCTCATAGGTTTCTTCACCTACTTCGTAGTCGTCCTGGATTTTCAATGCATCGTTCAATGAAATCTGGGTGATTTCGTTTTCCACATCGCCATCTTCCACAATCTCGCGGCGTTGCCAGATTTCCAAATCGCCCTTATCGGTATTAACGATAATATCGAAGTTGTCGGTATCGCCATATTTCTTTTTGAGTAAGGTCCGGAATACGTCTTCCAATACCTTCATCATGGTAGGGCGATCAATGTTTTTCAGTTGTTTGAACTCGCTAAACGAGTCGATCAAATCAATGCTGTTCATCGTTTTAAATTTGAATTACCATTCTATTTTTAAAGTAGCGCGCTTGATTTCGTCGTAGCGCATTACCAATTCTTTCGGTTGTGGTTCAGGCGTGGTGATTCCTTTTTTCTTTTTCACCGGCGGCACAATGGTTCTCACTTTAATTTGCTGGTCGTCGGCTTCCAGCAGTTCCACTTCTATAGGCTCTCCGTTCACGGGTACAATATCCAGTTTTCTACCTAGGCGGCGGCGGTATTGGCGAGGCACTTTCAGTGGGTTATCCATACCGGGGCTAGACACATCCAGCGTATAGTTCTCGGTAACGGCTCCGCTTTCATCCAGATATTTTTCCAGAAAGCGGGAGAGGGTGGCACATTGACCGATGGTCACGCCTTTATCACCATCCACAAAAACTTCCACTTTGGCTTTATTAGCGGCGCGTACTTCTACCAGAAACAGATTTTCTTTCTCCAGTTCAGGCGCCAGCCAGGCGGCAATTTTTTCCTTCAACTCCATCGGTACGAACATGAAAAAAGGGGGACTCGCCCCCTCTTCGGTTGCAAATATAGTAAAAAGAATGAAAGCGGAAGGGGGGAGGGTGAAAAGGGGGAGGCGCATGCCGCCAGCAGGTATTGGGGGTGATTTTAGACAGGGAATTTCGTCTATTTGAAATATCTAAATGCCTGAAAAACAAATCATAAGAGTTTTTTTTGAAGTGCGCAATATGCTAATAATGATTAAGCACCTATTGGCAGTTATTAAAATGATAATGAATTTCGATTATCAAAAATATTCAAGCTTTAACTCGAAACATTCCGGAGGTTGGTGTTAAAGGAGAATATTAAGGGATTGACTTGCAAGCCCTCCATTTTGGGAAATCAGCAAGACAAACATGTATCAATATGAGAAATTCAATTTGCTTAGCGCTAATCGCTTTGTTATTCCTGGCTTCCTGCAAGAAAGATAAACAGGTGTTTTTCCAGCATGAAGTTGTTTCTACTACAATTGATCTTTCCGATGACGGCGTTCAAAAAATTATTAAATTGCCAACGGTGGTCAACTATTTCAATAAGTATCATCTGGCACCAGTTAACCGGATTAGAAAAATTGACAACGGCCTGCGAAGTCAATTTGTTATTCCGCTTAGCAGAACTTTGAAATCCAATACAAATGAACAGGAGGTCAATCTATTTGTTACTTCAAACGAGTTGGCAAATGTTGTTGCGCTGTACGAGGTCAAAGAACACCTCTATTTCAATGAGATAACCGGTTATGATATCAGAAGCTTAATTGACATGGACCATATCCTTAGAGAGTATGCCTGGTTACAAAATCCTGATGGAACATTTACGCCAACCGTGCGAAGTTGTGGTGTAGGTATGGGTTATGGCGAATGTGTTTGGTCTTGTTTCCAATCCTTTTTTAGTGATTGGGTATCAGGAATAACCTGCAGTATTGCTGCGGTTCCATGTATGACTGGTGCGGCAATCGCTTGCATGCTAATACAGGCAGTTGATCCCAATGAAGCAGATCGCTTTAAAGTTATTGAAGGGATTAATCAGTCGATGTCCAACGGATATATCGAAAAATATATCGAAGAAAACAACACCTTTATTATCAAATAACGTTTCGCTATGAAAAAGTACATCCTTCCCATCGCGCTATTTGCCCTCTCGTTTTTGTTGGGCACCATTGGGGCATTTTTGAAAATTGAGCAAATTTCAGATCCCTCTGGATTGTTTGTGGCATGCATTGGTTTGCGCCTTTTAGCAGTGGTTCTTGCAGTTTACATCTACGTGCGAAACAGAAGAGCACCAGTGCGTGGGTAATTGCTGAAACAACGTTTTTTTTTGAAGTGGGCGAAGGCCCACTTTTTTTGCTTCCCGTTGTACTCCAGGAAGCGCCGGAGATGCCGTTGAGTTGAAAATTGCTTGGTGAATTTCTCACACCGAAAATGAATAATCCATTTCCGCGAAAAACCATTTCAAGGTTGTGCTGCGAATCATAACCATGGTTTGGCTAATGACCATGCTACTGTTACGCTTCGATGCAGATTGGAGGGGCATCTTTTCAAATCTACCTGCAGTGTATTGGTGATCTGCATTTGCGCCGCATACATGGTTTTTCTTCTTAACGAGTTAATGCGTAGCAGGTGTATGGCTATTCTCAAAATCGGCGGGCCTGTAGATGCGCCAACACCAAAAAATGATTAGCAGAATCACTTTTGCTGCTGTTCATTTTTTTAATCTTTAAGGTCTTCATGACTTCGTAACAGGTTGATGCCGAATAGACGAATTTGCCTGAAATGTTGTCGTCATTCACTAAAAAGAGGAAGCATCATGGCGGTGCCTCCGCTGCGCTGCGGCCCGGGCTGTTCGTGGCTGTGGTGCTCCGTTTCACTACGCACGCCCGCCGATGGCGGGCCCACTCCCATCCCTACCGCTCAGCGCATTTTCGGTCGTTTAGCGCAGGGGTTATTGCACTGCTGGTGATGTTGCTCAATCGTTTCGGCCTGCCTGTTTCAACCCTTATTCCAACAACGTGTTTAATTTTTTTACCAAATCTTCAGCAGGCTTTAACTTCATTTTTTTTCGAAGCTGTAACCGGTGGTTTTCTACGTTGCGGGTAGTAGTAAGGGTAATGGTAGCAATTTCTTTATTAGATAAACCCGATGCCAGCATGCTCGCAATTTTCATTTCGCCGGCTGAAAGCTGCGGGTATTTCTTCGATAACAACATCTTGTGCTGCCTGAACTTTTCGTTGAAACGCAAATCGAACGCATTTAATTCGGTATTGCTGTTTTTCACCGAAGCAATTTTGTGGTTGAGCGCCTGAAAAATTTCGGCTCTTTTCATATCCGACTTCTCAATCTTTTTTATGGCGGTCTGAAATTCGGCAATCAGCGTATTGCGCTGCTCGATAGCCGTCTTCAACATTTCCTTTTCCTGTTCGGCATGGCGTAATTCCTGCTGCATCTGGCTGTGTTTTAGTTCCTGCATTTCCAATTCGTATTTCTTTTTGTCGAGCTCCATCATGGCATTCACCTGCTCTAATTGCATGCTGAATTCAATGCGCGATAACTGCTCCTGAGCCTGATTGCGCGCTTCCTGACTGGCGTTCATGGCCGCAAGATTGCCGTTCAACTGATGATATAACGCGCAATTTTCGTGATACCGTATTCGGTTATTGAGCAAATCAGTCTGGTCGGGCATTTGGGCCACTTCTTTTAGTTTTTTCCAGGCTTCCTTTAGTTTGCCTAAATGCAGCAGGCACTCGGCCTGCGCGTTCAGTACCTCGATATATTCAGCGGGATTATCGGTAATGGCCTGCAGGGCCTTTTTGTTTTCAAGAACTGGCAGTGCCTCTTTGTAGCGTTTTAATTTAGTGAGATTGAGACCATGCGCTACCAGCATAAAGGCTTCCTCGGCGTGAATGCTGTGGGCGCGACTTATTTGCAACGACAAGTTGGTGTGCTCCATGCACTTGTTGTAATCGGCAAAACCAACGGCGTATAATTGCGACATCATCAGGTGGCAATGCGCAAGGAACAGAGGCGATGCCGGAAGTTCCTGATAGGCAAGTATAGCCTTGAATTCTTGCAGGGCACTGTTGAATTGTTTAACCGAGAAAAGCGAGAAGGCGTAATTCACCCAAAGGCCGAGGAACATGGGGTGATTGTCGTATTCGTTACGCCGCGCCATGGCCTGGTGAAATACGCGCATCGCCCGGATATGCCAGCCGCGCATCTGGTATAAGTTGCCGATAACGATGTAGGCGTTAACTACCCGAAAGCCTCGCTGCTGCTGGATTAGGCCAGATAGAAAAGTATTGGCAGTGGCTATGGCTTCATCAAACCTCCCGAAAGTGCAATCGGTTTCAATGCCCATCAGCAGGCAATCGAAATACAGGTCGTGCCAGGTGCCGTTTTCTTCACAAAGTATCCTCAGCTCTTTGAGATACGGCTCGAGTTTAGCAAAGTGACGGTGCGCAATATACATGCGACAAATAGTACCTGCTGCTAAAGCAATTCCTTTTTTATACCCGCGTTTGCGGGCATCCTGATAGCATTGCAACAGCTCGCTGAATTCGGCACTTCCTTCTACCGGCGGGTATTGCAGCGCATTGAGGCGTTCTAAGGTATCGTCTATCTTTTTTGAGTTGAGTTTGTTTGGCATATCGGTATGTTGTTACAAATATAGTTGTGGCCTATTGTGTTTCTGCACGTTAAAAGGCAACTAGTAGATTACTAGTAACAGCTATCAGGCATTGGGTGCTTTCATTTGCTCCATCAAAAAAATACAGTATGCCAAAGCGTTTACTTGCGGTGTTGATCATTTTATTCGGAATGGGATGGGGTGCTTACAGTCAATGCCCGAATGCCATTACCAACGGGAATTTTGAGGGAGGAAACTTCAATGATTGGTACACTTATGATGATATTAGTATCGGCAACCCGGATAATGATGTAATCACGGGAAACGCCATTTCAGGGAATTACAGCGCTTTAATTGGATCTTATCTGGTTAGTAACTTCCCCTGGAATAAAGACACCTATATGGGAAGGGTAATTTCAGTACCTGCAACAGGAGGGATACTGAGTTTTTCCTATAGGTGTGATACCGCAGGATATACCTCGCCATCTTCGCAGATCGTCACTATCACCACTCCTATTACAGCAGCTTCCGTGGTAACCGATACCGTTTTTCATTCGGTTTGGGGCTCAGGCCGTGGAACCGTAACGTTTAATCTGGCCAAATATGCAGGTCAGGACATAAGGCTTAAATTCGAGGTAATACGAAGGCCAGATGCGCAACCTGAAAATGCTTCTCATTATACTTCCGTTTCTTTAACAGTAGATGATATTCGCATCAATACCCTTACCTCTTTGCAAATCTTTGAGGAATGCCAACTGGGTTTTAGTCATGCAGCCGGAAACCATGTATACACCACCTTCGGTACGTTTTTAGATACGGTGAACGTGGGTGGTTGCGATAGTGTGATCAGTACATTTATTTCGAAGAAATTTGAGCGCGCCACCCGGCAGATTTTGTTTTGCCGCGAAGATACCATTCGAGTGCAGGTGGGTACGCATACTTACTCCACCGAGGGCACTTTTCTCGATACCATTTCCTATGCCTCTTTAAACCGGTGCGACAGCCTGCTAACTACGAAGATTGCCTATCGCCGGGTGCCGCTTTTCAAGCAAGCCTTTGCAGGCTGCGACAGCTATTCGGTGGTAGTGAATCATATTACGCACCGCAGCACCAGTCCCGGTGTATACAATTATATTGATACCGTTTTGGGAGGTAGTGTGAATGGTTGCGACAGCATTGTGCATACCGAAGTTACCATTAACCGCACCCCATCGCCCGCACAACAGCTACCCAATCTGGTAGTTTGCGATGGCGATTCTGTTGGCCGTATATCGTTTACGGTGGGTGATACTACCACGTTCGGGAAGTGGCATGGAACCACCGCTAATATTGGTTTACGAAAAATGGGTGTTGATTATATCCCAAAATTTCTTGCGGTAAACAATGGCACCACGCCCATTATTGACACCATTTCGGTAGTAGTGAAAGGGCGTGGATATGCCTGGATCCCGTCGGGGCACTGGTTATATAAATTCGATATCAGCACGAAGAAGGTAGTAGATACGGCAACTATGCCGGGGTCGCAAATGATCACCAATATTGCGTACGACCATAAAGGGGCGGTTTTTTACGCTACCAGCACCAGCTCTGATTATTATTTCGGCTCGTTACGCTATTTTTATGAGGTTAGTGCCTCAACCGGAGAATTACTTCGAACCTTTGAGGTAAATCCGGAAGTCTCCTCAGGGCCCAACTTGATCGGAAGTATGGTGGTTAGCCCTGATGACCGGTTTTTATACATTTCGGCAGCATCGCATGGCTTTACTTGGCAGTTCGAGAAAATAGAACTGGCTACTGGGGAGATTACGATATACAATCACGAAGCAAATAATGTAAACGAGGCGCGCACGGGTCAGATGTGCTTTAATCCCGACTTCAGTAAGATGTATGTAGGTACACAAAGCCAGGGTATTCGTGAGTACAATATGCCTGCGTTTACGCTCAACCGTACCCTCAATGCGGTCTCTTCCTGTTTGTCCCTGGTTTGCTCGCCCGATGGCAAGCGGTTGTTTACAGCAATCGGAACGGTTGATGTTTATGCCAGGATCAACGTCATAGATATAGCTGCAGACACCATTATCACGAGATTTACGAACCCTTCCATTACGGGTCCGTCAAATACCTTCGGCGGATTCGGCTACACCCCCGACAGTAGTGGCTTTATTTTCACGCATTCCAGCGGTCAAACTCCCCTCGATCAGGATTACTCGCGCTTTTTCCTTCATGATTTTGATACTTACGCGCCGCTCGCTCGGTTAGGCGGAAATTATGGCTATGTACACGACTGGTATATCTATCACGGGAATCCTAAGTTTTTCTTTCATAATGCGTTCATAACTCCGGATGGCCGGGAAGTGGTGATTCATGAACCGATGCAATTCAATTTCTTTTGCGGGGTGATGTGGCGGCCGGTGTATTCTACGGCACAATTCACGAATGTGACGGTGCCCTTAAACAGGGACTCATCTAATTTTACCGGTTCCTTCGGCAACTTGGTGGACGCCGGCCATTGCGAAAGCCAGGTGATGCGGTTTACCATTACCGTAAAACCAACAGCGCGCTATACCCTGCAACGCACCATTTGCAGTGGTGATTCGCTGCGTGTTGCCAATAAGTATTATTCGGTAACGGGTACTTATATTGATACACTCCACGGTGTTTCGGTTTACGGTTGCGATAGTATCATTACCACAAAACTTACGGTGCGCCCTTATGCCACATCGTATCAGGCGGTTCAGTTTTGCGGAAACGGTAGCCTAACCGTAGGAAATGTGGTTCACAACACTACCGGTTACTACAACGACACCTTGCGCGGTGCGGCCGCTACAGGTTGCGATAGCATTGTTGTTACGAACCTCATCATCAACCCGGTGGCAGCAGCACCCAATGTTGCAGTTAGTAATCAGTTGGCCTGCGCGGGAAATACCGTGAACGCCACTATACTTAACAACATCAGCGGAAATTCAATAGTATGGAATGGCAGTACCACCACCATCGGACTATCCGCTTCTGGTTTAGATTCTGTGCCTTCTTTTACGGCTGTGAATAATTCCAGCGTCCCTGTTATTGATACTATTTCGGTTGCTGTTTCTGCCAGCGGATTTGCCTATGTTTCAAACCCCAATTACGCGCAGGTTAGCGTTATTAATCGTCAAACTAATTCGGTAGTCAGCACCATCAGTGGTTTAAACGGGGCTGCGGGTATCGCAACAAATCTGAACGGCAGCCGGGTGTATGTGGCTGGCCAGAACGTCAACAACTTGTCTGTGATCAATACCGCAACCAATGCGGTAATGGCTACAGTGAACGTGGGCACACAGCCTTTTTACGTGGCCGTGAATCCTTCGGGCAACCGGGTGTATACATCCAATAGCGGCAGCAATACGGTTTCGGTGATAGATACGGTAACCAATACGGTAGTTACCAGTGTAGCGGTTGGCACTAATCCGCGCGGCATTGCCGTACACCCGGCCGGCAAGAAGGTGTATGTGGCCAATGCCGGCAGCAATACGGTTTCGGTAATCAACGCCTCGCTAAATACCGTGAGTAAAAGCATTGCAGTAGGAAATTCACCCAATAGTATGGCCGTCAATCTTTCCGGTTCGCGCGTTTATGTTTCAAATTTAACTTCAGGAAATATTTCGGTGATTGATGCTACGGTGGATACTTTAATGGGAAATATCACCCTAACCTCGAACGGGGCCCTTCGCGGCATTGCGGTAACACCAGATGGAACGAAGGTGTATGTGGCTGATTTCTTAAATAATCGGGTTTATGTTATCAATACAGCAACCAACGCCACAGTGGCTACTATTACAGTAGGCAATCGCCCTACCGGTGTTTCGGTTTGTGCTGACGGAAGCAAGGTTTATGTCACCAATACACTCAGCGGATCGGTTTCGGTGATTTCAACCGCTAGCAACACCATTATAGCCAGCGTTACCGGTATGCCGGGTCCCGATTGCAGTGGGGTTTTCACCACGGGCTCAGGCTGCACCAGTATGCCGGTTAAGTACACCATCACAGTAAAGCCAAGAGCGCGCTTTTCGCAACAGCTTAGTTTATGTGCAGGCAGCGCAGTTACCGTGGGAACAAAAATCCATAACACTACCGGCACCTATATTGATACCTTGCTGAATGCCGCTGTAACCGGTTGCGATAGTATAGTTACCACGCAGCTCACCATACGCAATGCCGTAACATCAACGGTTTCAGCCAGTATTTGCCAGGGCGGAAGTTATGCCGGCCATACCGCTGCAGGAACTTACACCGACCACTACAGCAATATCTATGGCTGCGATAGTGCCCGTACCTTAACCCTTACTGTGTTGCCTAATCGCACCGCTACCGTTACTACTTCCATTTGTCAGGGAAGCAACTATGCCGGACATACCGCCAGTGGTACTTACGTAGATCATTTTACCGCTGCTAATGGTTGCGATAGTGCGCGCACACTCAACTTAACGGTGTTGCCTAATCGCACCGCTACCATTACCACTTCAATTTGTCAGGGTAGCAGTTATGCCGGGCATACCGCCAGCGGTACATACATAGATCATTATACTGCCGCAAACGGTTGCGATAGTGCGCGTACACTCAACTTAACGGTGTTGCCTAATCGCACCGCTACCGTTACCACTTCCATTTGCCAGGGTGGTAGTTATGCCGGGCATTCCACTGCCGGAACCTATGTCGATCATTACACCGCAGCCAATGGTTGCGACAGTACCCGCACCCTGAACCTTACTGTTTTACCCAATGTGCTTGCGGCTATCAACCGCACCATTTGTCAGGGCAACAGCTATGCGGGCTATACCACCAGCGGCACCTATGTAGATCATTTTACCGCTGTTAATGGTTGCGACAGTACGCGTACCTTGAACCTGACGGTGCTGCCCAACCGCACCGCAACCGTTACCACTTCAATTTGCCAGGGTAGCAACTATGCGGGGCACGCTGTAAGCGGCACCTATACAGATCACTATACAGCGGTGAATGGCTGTGACAGTGCCCGAACACTTAACCTAACGGTGTTGCCGAATGCGGTTACTTCCTTAACCCGGAGTATTTGTCAGGGCAGTAGTTTTATGGGTCATACTACCAGTGGCACTTTCGTGGATCACTTTACCGCTGCCAATGGCTGCGACAGCGCAGTTACACTACAGCTTACGGTGAAGCAACCTACAACAGGCGTAGCGGTGCATAACGCCTGCGATAGCTTTGTTTGGATAAACGGACAAACCTATTTCAATAGTACCAACACGCCAACCTTCACACTAACCGGCAGTAACGGATGTGATAGTGTGGTAAAGTTACAGCTCACTATTGGTCATCCTTCCAGTGCAACCGATGTGCAACATGCCTGTGGTCATTATACCTGGATCGACGGTCTTACCTATACAACCAGCACTTCCAGCCCGGTGTTCACCTTGCCCAATAGCACCGGATGCGATAGCGTTGTTCATCTGCAGCTAACCATTGACACACCAACGGCCTTTAGCTTCAATGATACTATTTGCGGGGGTGAGTCTTATTTCTTCCACGGCGAAGCATTGGTTGCCACCGGTGTGTTCCACGATACGCTGGTGAACGGACATGGATGCGATAGCGTGATTGAACTGCATTTGATGGTGAACCAGTTGAATACGCAGGTTAATGTTACCGGCGCCAATTGTTCGGTGGCCGAAACCGATGCCACCTATCAGTGGATAACCTGCGATGATAAAACCTGGATTGCCGGCGCAACCGGCCCCACCTTTGCCGCAACAGTGAACGGACACTACGCTTGTGTAATCATTAAAAATAATTGTGCCGATACCACTGCATGTGTAGCCGTAGATGTTTTAGCCATCAGCCGCACCGAAGACGAAGGATTTAAAATGTATCCCAATCCTACCAGCAGATGGGTGGTGGTAGAATGGAACGCCGGCGACAACGCCCGATTGGAAATTACGGATGCGTTAGGCCGCCTGGCAGGAATACACCGGTTGCCCGCTACCGTGAATACCATTGATGTGGGCTACTTGCCTGAAGGCGTGTACCAAGGCACACTTTACCGGGGCGCAACAAAGCTGGGCACCTACAAGTTGGTGCGCCAGTAACACCAAACGAGTAGCAGCATGACTATGGCTGGTACTCGTTTTTCTAGTTTTAAAAATTCTTGACCTGTAAGTAGCAGATGATGGAGCACCATTGGTTTGCTATGCCTGTAATGAAATGAATAATTGAAAAGAGGAAGCATCATGGCGGTGCCTCCGCTGCGCTGCGGCCCGGGCTGTTCGTGGCAGTGGTGCTCCGTTTCACTGCGCACGCCCGCCGATGGCGGGCCCTCTCCCATCCCTACCGCTCGCCGTTTTTTTTTCAGCGGGAAGCGCTTCATATTCTACAGGTGGTATGGTGTTTGAAGAAAAGGCAGCCATTAAATTTGTTTAAGCAATGAAAACGCTCGCTCAGTAACAAGGCACTAAGCGGCAAGGATTGCAGCGGTAGCCCGCAGCGCGGTGAGGTACGAACCGCGCGAGGACTACAAGCGAAAAGCCTGGTGCGTAGCGAAGCGGAGCAGCCGCCCTATTTTTTCAGGTGCCGATGGCCTTGATGCTCTTTGTGCTTGATTTCGGCCCAGATGCGCTGTTCGCGCTCCCGCGGCAACTCAATGCAAAACGTTTCTTTTACCGCCATCGAGTAGGTCACAAACAACCATCCCGCAACCGCTAAAAGAAACCCGATGAGCCACCAGCCATTTACAATAGATTGGTGTAAGGCTACCTGATGCCATAAGGCATTGAGGGGAAAATAAATTGCGTTAAACAGCAAGGTGTATCGGGCGTAGGGCAGAAAAGCCGTTCTGCGCGCGAAATACAAACGCAGTCCTAACAAACCCCAACTGGCCTGAAAGGCGGTTAAAATCAAATTAAACATCCAGGTGTAACCTTGTAACGGATGATACAGCGCGCTGCCGCGACTAAAAATCATATCCCACACCTGCGCTTGTAAATAACCGAAATGGAAAATGGTAAACAGCGCCATTAACGGATAGCATCCTAACAAAATTCCCAGCAAGCCTACACCGCCACTGAAGGTGCGGCTGCCCTGCTCAGTAAAAGCTGGTGGATTCCATTTTCGGTATAGGTTGTTGGTGAGGATGCCCGCCACCAGCACCATACCAATCACTATAAAAACCAAGAGGTAAGAAGTGGTATAGGCACTCGGATCGATGGCTTCAAGGCTGGCGATAGTGGTGTCGTTCATTGGCGTAAAGTTGAATAACTTTCTTTAATATGTGAAGTGCCGGTCTGTGGGGTGGTTCGGGATACCATAAAAGCGTAGCTTTTTTTCATCTTTACCAAAGTATAGATTGTTCCTCATGATAGTAACTCCTGCCGAATTGCCCATCCCCAGGCTGCATGAATACTTGCTGAATGCGGTGGCACCGCGGCCTATTGCCTTTGTTTCTACGATAGATAAGGACGGTCGTTTCAATCTATCGCCATTTTCGTTTTTCAATGTATTTGGCGCCAATCCGCCGATTCTTGTTTTTTCGCCTGCCCGCAGCGGAAGAACCGGCGTTACCAAGCACACGCACGACAATGTGCTGGAGGTGCCGGAATGCGTGGTGAATATTGCCCATTTCGGTATTCTCCATCAGATGAATCTGGCGGCGGGGATGTATGAGAAGGGGGTAGATGAGTTTGTAAAAAGCGGTTTAACACCGGCCAAGTCGGCGGTGGTGGGTCCGCCCCGGGTAGCCGAGTGTAAAGTGGCTTTTGAATGCAAGGTGTTGCAGGTAATTGAAACCGGCAGCGGTGGCGGTGCGGGCAATTTGGTGGTTTGCGAAGTGGTGAAGATGCACATTCACGATTCGGTGTTGGATGCCGAGGGAAAGATTGATCCGATGAAAATGCGGTATGTGGCGCGCATGGGCAGCCAATGGTGGTGCACGGTTGATGAAACGAATATGTTTCAGGTGGCGCCGTTTAAGATGGGAGCTGATGTTGGTATGGGTTTCGATCAATTACCGGAATCGGTTCGGCACTCGGCGGTATTAGATGCGAATGAGTTGGCGCAACTGGCCTCGGTACGCGCCCTGCCTACAGAAAAAGAGTTGTTTGCTACCCGTGGTGTTCCGGAAATTGATCAGGCGGTGCAACAGTTTGGGCACGATATTTCGTTATTTACAAAAGAAATGCACGAGTTAGCGAGGGTAGAAATAGCGCAGGAAAATCTTGACCTGGCCTGGAAAATGCTCATGATTGCTGAATATGCGCAGCATCCGCCCGAAAAACACGTATAACCAGTATGAACTTTAAAACGTTTGCCATTCACAACCTGTTGCGGTTGTATAAAAATGCCGGACAGCTGGCCTTTGATAATCCCAAACTGGCGCGGGCGGCCTTTGATAAGCTGGCCGATTTTCTTCCCGGAAAATCAGCAGATTGCTCGTATGAAAGCACGCGCGTGGGGCAGCTCGATGCCGAGTGGATTGTACCCGATCAGTTGAAAGGCAGCGGGGTGTTGTACTTTTTGCATGGCGGGGGTTATGCTACGGGTTCATTAAAAACGCATCGCGCACTGGCTTCGCAAATTGCGCTGGCTACCGGAGTGCGCGCTTTAATGTTGGAATATAGTTTGGCGCCTGAGCACCAATTTCCGGTGCAGATTGAAGAGGCCTTGCAGGGGTATCAATTCTTGTTGGATCGTTATGCGCCATCTGAAATTGTGATGGCTGGCGAATCGGCTGGAGCCGGATTGATTGCCGGCATGTTGTTGTGCGCCAAAGACCGCAAACTGCCGATGCCGGCAGCGGCTATGCTGTTATCGCCCTGGCTTGATTTAACGGCTTCAGGAGAGTCGCATAAAATCAATAAGCACCGCGATCCGATGGTGCCTTACAAAGGTATTCCGCTTTGGGCCGCCAATTATGCCGGTAAAGAAAATCTGCAACATCCTTATGCATCGCCCTTGTTTGGCAATCTGAAAGGGTTGTGTCCGTTGTACATTCAGGTGGGTGAAACTGAATTATTGCTGGATGATTCGCGCCAGTTTGCCAAGAAGGCACACGATGCCGGGGTAGAGGTGCGGTTGGAAGTGTGGCCGCACATGTTTCATGCGTGGCAGGGCTTTTGGATGGTGTTAGATGAAGGTCGTCAGGCGAATGAAAAACTAGGTGCGTATGCAGCGGCTAAGTTGTGGCCTTCTAGTGCGGGCGCTCAGGTGCAGAAAACCGGTGCGCCGCGGCCGGTTAGAAATTAATTGTTTAATCCTGTGCCATAGTATCTTTCTGCTGCCGCAATGCCGGAAGGTATTTGTAGAGTAAATTCATTTTCGACATTTTTTCTTCCAAAGGCAGTCGCTTTTCGGCAATGGTATCGTTGATATAACGTTCCACCATTAAGCTGGCAATTGGGGCAGAATAGGTGGCGCCATAGCCCGCATTTTCCACTACCACAGCAATAGCAATCTTTGGATTGTCTTTAGGCGCGAAGCCGGCAAAAATAGAGTGATTATCGCCGTGCGGGTTTTGTACGGTTCCCGTTTTTCCGCATAAAGTAATGCCTTCCACCTTCGAGGCTACCGCTGTTCCGGATTCTACTACTTGTCGTAAACCATCTACTACAGGTACATACCATTGGTTGGCGATTTTGGTGAACAGCTTGGCTGATTTTTTCTGTACATCCTTATTTGACGAAACATCCATCACTTTTTTCACTAAATGCGGCGGATAATACCATCCGTGGTTGGCAATTGCGGCGTACACATTGGCCAGTTGCAAGGGTGTGACCAGAATCTCACCTTGCCCGATTCCCAGTGAAATGATGGTGGCAGAATGCCATCCTTTTTCGCCGTAAACTTTATTCAGATACTTGATGGTGGGAATATTTCCCCGGGCCTCGCTGGGTAAATCGATGCCCAGCTTGGCACCCAAACCGAAGCTGCGCACCTGGTCGCTCCACGATTGGTAACTATCCTGAATGCGGCCGTACTGATGGCTTTCAATACAGTTGCGAAAGGTTTGCCAGAAGTAAGGGTTACAACTTTGTGCCAGGGCGTACTGAATATTGGTGGCCCAGGGATGGTGGTGCGAACAGTGCAACGACAATCCGGCAAAGAAATATATGCCATTGCAGGGTACGGTGTACACTTCGCCCTGAACGCCTTCGTTCAAGGCAATTAAACCAACAATTGATTTGAATGCTGAACCGGGCGAATAGGTAGCCATAGTAGCGCGGTTAAACAGCGGTTGCAGCGAATCGCGCAGCAGCCTATTGAAATTTTCACCGCGTACCGCACCGCAAAGTAAATTGGGGTCGTAACCTGGCGAGCTCACCATGCAGAGAACTTCGCCTGTGGAAGGTTCAATGGCTACAATACTTCCTTTTTTATTCTGCATGAGCTTCTCGCCGTATTCCTGCAGATCAATATCCAGCGTGGTGTATAAATTATCGCCGGCTTTAGCGGGCTTGTCAGATTTTCCTTCATTGAACGAACCTTGTTCGCGGTTGTGCACATCCACAAAAATCTGCTTCACGCCCTTTATTCCGCCCAAATCTTCTTCATAATATTTTTCCAGACCGTTCTTTCCTACATAATCACCCGGCTTGTAATAGTCTTTTGATTTGCGAATCTGTTTATCATCAACTTCACCAATATCGCCTAAAATCACGGCAGCGCATTTGTGCGGATAATTGCGCACCGTGCGCACCTGTCCGTAAAACCCGGGAAACAAATACATGAATTCCTGTAGCCGCGAGTAATCCTGCATACTCACTTGCTTCATGAAAACGCTGGGTTTATAAGGCGAATAATCGCGCGCGGCGCGCATTTTTTTTGGGTAGTCGTCGATGGGTAATTTCAATAATTCACAGAGTCGCGCCGAATCAACGCCTTTCGCCATACGCGGCACCACCATGATATCGAAAATCGCTTCATTGAATACAATTAACTCGCCATTGCGGTCGTACATCAAGCCGCGGGTAGGATAAATTTCCGCTTCGCGCACGGCATTGGTATTGGCGTATTTTTTATCGATTAGTTGCAAAAACGCCAGCCGCGCAGCAAACAGCAGCGCGAATGTGATGACAATAATCTGCATCACGCGATAGCGTTCTTTAAACAGGTCTTTCACCGGCCGCAAAGAAAGGAAAATGAAGATGCCGGCGCAGCAGAATCAGGTATTTTTAATAAGGATTAACCCGCCTTATTTTGCGCTGCCAGCCAGGCACCGGTCCAGGCCGCCTGGAAATTAAATCCGCCCGTAATGGCATCTATGTCCAGCACCTCGCCGGCGAAGAATAAACCCGGGTGCAGCTTGCTTTCAAAATTTTTGAAATTGATTTGATCCAGCGCTACACCACCTGCCGTAACGAATTCATCCTTAAAAGTGCTTTTTCCGGTTATCTGAAAACGGCTGTCGCTGAGTTGCGCCGCCAGATCCAGCAGTTCTTTCTTACTCACATCGGCCCAGTTTTTTTCCAGCGGAGCCAATCGCTCCCACAGCCGGCGCGGCAAATGAAAAAACGGATGACTGATAACCGTTCTTTTGGGTTGCGTTTCCTTTTCTTTCGTTAAGTGTTCCAGTATTTCTTGCTGTGTTTTTTCACCACACCAATTTACCCGCAATTCAAACCGGTATTTCAGCGCCTGCCATTCACGGGCACCCCAGGCTGAGAGTTTTAGCACAGCTGGTCCGCTAAATCCCCAATGGGTAATGAGCAACGGACCGATGCTTTGCCATTTGCTACCGCTAACGCGCAATTGCGCTGAAGGCACGCTGAGACCCAATAGTCCTTTGATACGCTGATCGGCACAATTGAAAGTGAAGAGCGAGGGTACCGAAGGTGTAATGCGATAACCTAATTGTTCAAGCAGCTTCCACATGCGCAGCGACGGACCTGTAGCCACCATCACCTCATCGGCCGCAATCACCACGTCGTTTTGCGATTGCACGCGCCAGTGCGGCGCCTGAAATGTTATGGCCTCTGCCTCGGTGTTTAGCTGAATGTGAATACCCAGTTCGGCGGCCTGTTGTAGCAGGCACTGCGCAATAGTTTCAGATTTATTGGTGGTGGGAAACATGCGGCCATCCTCTTCTGCCTGAATGGCAACGCCGCGTTCTTCAAACCATTGTATGGTATGTTGTGGGTGGAAACGGTAAAACGGGCCAAGCAACTCTTTCTCGCCCCTGGGATAGTGTTTAGATAGTTCACGCGGATCGAAGCAGGCATGCGTTACATTACACCGTCCACCGCCCGAAATGCGTACTTTTTCCAGCAATTTATTGCTGCGTTCCCAGATGATTATGCGGGTGGCCGGTTCAACTAGTTTTTTGTTGATGGCATAGAAAAAGCCTGCTGCACCGCCGCCTAATACCAATACGGTTTTCATGCGCAAAGCGCAATACAGCTAATTTCTACGCGAACATCTTTCGGCAGACGGGCTACTTCAACCGTTTCCCGCGCCGGGAAATTGCCGGTGAAAAATGAACCATACACCGTATTAACTACGGCGAAATCGTTCATATCTTTCAAAAAAATACCTGTTTTTACGATACGGGAGAAATCGCTTCCGGCCGCAATTAAAACGGCCTCCAGATTTTTCATCACCTGTTTCGCTTCTTCTTCAACCGAACCGGAAGTAATTTGATTGGTGGCCGGATCAATGGCGATTTGTCCTGACACGTAAACCATACCGCCTGCTTTCACCGCCTGGCTGTACGGCCCGATAGGCGCAGGCGCATCTTTGGTAAATACAATTTGCTGTTGCATCACACAAAGTAAATAAAACGTACTTTCGCAGCGATGAAAATCTTGCTGATAGGAGAACCCGACCGCGCCGCGGCCATGCGCAGCCGCCTGGCTATTAACGATCGTATGGAAGTTGATTTCAGCGATGGTGATGAGGAAGAGGATTTTGATGCCTATGATGTGTTGTTTGATTTGAATTTCGACGATGATCCGTCTAATCTTCCCTTGTACGCTGCTTTAAAAGACACCCCGGTTTTTGTAAGTGCTGTGAAGTTGTCGCTGGCAGAAGCGGTGTATAGCGCCGATGTGAAAGTGAAATGTCAGTTATTTGGGATAAACGCCTTGCCGGAGTTTATAGCGAATCCGGTGTGGGAGTTGAGCAGCTACCGCAAATTTGAATTATCGGATGCCGAAAAGTTGTTGGGTGGTTTAGGGGTTACCTTCCTGCCGGTTGAAGATCGGGTTGGTTTGGTGAAGGCGCGTATCTTGTTTATGATTATTAATGAGGCGGCTTACACGGTTCAGGAAAAAACAGCTTCTATTGAGGATATTGATCAGGCCATGAAATTGGGCACTAATTATCCGTTCGGACCATTGGAATGGTGTGATAAAATTGGCATCAGCGCGGTGTTTGAAACGTTGGCAGCGCTTTATGAAGACACCAAGGATGAGCGATATGTAATTTGCCCGCTGCTGAAAACAAAATATTTGCGAAACGAAACTTTCTATCGAATCAAAAAGGAGAAGAAAGTAGTGGCCGAAGATGATTTTTAAAGATGGCGGCCTTTCAGTTGCTTTCCGGAAAAGAAGTTGATGCAGCACGTTGGAATGCGCTGGTAGATAAGGCTCCGTTGCCTTATGCGTATACGTGGTATCTGGATGCAGTGGCTCCAGGATGGAAAGCCGGTGTTGCCGGAGATTATGAACAAGTGATGCCGTTGCCCGTAGCCCGCCGTTTTTTCTCTAGTTATGTTTATCAGCCGTTGTTTTGTCAGCAGTTGGGCGTAGTAGGTGCCAGTGCTGGTTCATCGGTTGCTGATTGGTTGGAATGGGTAGGCCAGCAATATACCCGGGCGCACTACAATTTGAATTTTCAGAATGCAGTAGAAAAAATGGAAGGCGTTGAAAGAACCAATTTGATTTTGCCTTTGAACGCTTCGGAATCGGTACAATCTGGTTTTTCTGCGCATACCCGGCGGCAATTGGCAAAAGCTGCGCGCCAGGGCGTGAGCGCTGCTGAGTGTGATGCCAGCATCAAGGCGTTGTTAGATTTTTATGTGGCGCACACAGCCCTTCGTGATAAGCATTTTAAATCCCGACATCAGCAACAGCTTCAGCAATTAACGAAGGCATTTACCGATCGCAATCTAATCAGCTGGTTTGTAGCACTGGATGATGCGGGAGCCTGGCTCGCTATTGCCGGCATTGTATCTCATGGCCATCGCAGGATTCACTTGTTACCTGCGGTGAATGAAGCAGGAAGGAAGGTGGGTGCCATGCATTTTCTAACGGCGTATATTTTGAATCACTACAGTGATCAAGGTTTGCTGTATGATTTTGAAGGTTCATCTGAACCCGGCATTGCTCGTTTTTATGAAGGATTCGGCGCGGTGCCGCAAAATTACAGGCAATGGCGGGTAGGTTGGTAAGAAATCGTTAACTGGTGTTAAACCAGAAAATCTAACGAATTAATGACAATTTCAATTTGTGGTCAGAATCCTTTGATGGTGCGTGTTTTGGCCGTTCTTTAAGCAATGCCTAGGGGGCTTTATCCCGTAGCATAGAAATGCGCTTTGAGGGCTTTTCCTATCTTCGCGGGCTAATAAATTAAACATGCAAGCAGCAAAAAACACCGTAGTTGCCATTTCTTACCAACTCCGTACCGAACCCAATGGCGAAGTGCGCGATGAGGCTACGAAGGAGCAGCCTTTCCAGTTCTTATTTGGTCATCAGAATGTGCTGGATTTATTTGAGAAGAATCTGGAAGGAAAAGTAGCGGGCAACCAGTTTCAGTTTGTGCTGACACCTGAGAACGGTTATGGCGAGCGCGACGAAATGGCGGTGATTAAATTAGAAAAAGCGGCATTTGTAATGGATGGTCAAGATGCTTCTGATATGATTCAGTTAGGAAATATTATTCCACTGCAAGATCAGAACGGTCATCCCCATCAAGGTAGAATTACAGAGATTGGTACAAATGATGTGACGATTGATATGAATCATCCTTTTGCAGGAGAAACATTGTATTTCAGCGGCGAGGTGGTGGAGGTGCGTCAGGCGCATGAAACCGAAATCGCGCATGGACATATTCACGCACACGGCGATCATTCTCACCATTGAAAAAGTACCTTCCATATCTGCTGATACTCGCCTTACTGGCTGGCGCGGCGGGTTGGTTTCTGTATCGCTATTCGCCATCCACCATCGAGAAAATTGAAAGCAATTTTGCGGTAGATGATGTGCAGGCCATTCATCGCATTGTACTAAAGGCGATTGATGGTCATCAAATGGAGTTAACCCATGAAGCGCAGGGCTGGCTCATTGATCATCGGTATCCGGTAAACGAAGCAACACTATCGTTGCTGATGACGGCTATTCAGAAGGTGCGGCCCAAGAATGTGGTTCCGCCAACCATGTTAGAGAATGTGTTGAAAGACATGCACCAGAGCAGCACCAGAATTGAAATTTATGATGCAGCTAACACTTTGATGAAGGCCTACACCGTTGGCGGACCTACTTCAAACGGCGAAGGCACTTTTATGATTCTTGAGGTGGATGGGCATCCGGCTAAACAAGCCTATATCACCGGCATTCCCGGTCAGCCTTCCTATCTTACACAGCGATATTATCCGTCTCTTGACAACTGGCGCAATCGCTGGGTGTTTCGGGAAGATCATAGCTCTATCGAAACGTTGCAGGTGAACTATCACCAGAAGCCTGAGCGCTCTTTTGAGTTGGAGCGCATCAGTGGTACGGATTCTTTCGTGATGAAGCAACAGGGGGCGCTGGCAGATGAACAACCGAAACAACGCCACATCCGGCAGTATCTCGATTTTTATGCGGCTATTTCAATGGAAGCGTATGAAAACAACAATCCAATCAAAGATTCTATTCTGCGACAAAACCCCTATTGTACCATTTCTGTAAAAGCAAAAAATAAATCCGTAGAAGAAGCGGTATTGTACTACATGCCATTGAATGAACGCAGCGTTACGCGTGTTGACAGCGAAGGTAGGCCGCTGTTGTATGATTCAGAACATTTCTACGCCACAGTTCATGGCGGTGCAGATTTTGTCTTGGTGCAGTACTATGTTTGGGGAAATGTTTTGCGGCAGTTCAGTGAGTTTTATATCAAACCTGGCGCCAGTAAAAAGGGCTCAGACTAATCCTGTTCTGATTACATTAATAACCACCGGAATAGAAATGATGATGGTGGCCATGATGACGCCTTTTCCAACATTGAAATAATCTTTATTCAGGAAGTAGTAAAAGACACCTAAGTTCAGAATGCAGCCCACACTCATGAAGCTGCTGAGCCGCGGCAAGGAGCGGGCGCTTTGCAACAGCGTAGAAAGCGGAACCATATCGGCCTGAAACAACAGGTGTCGACCCCAGCCGTAGCCAAACACTATGAATATGCCAAGTAAAGGCACCAACAAGCCAATGAGCAATCCAATCCAGAATCGATCGTATTTGTAGAAGGTAGGATATTGAGAAAAGAAATTCTTAGCCATGTTGTTGCAGGTAATTGATGTATAATGAAATGCCTGTTTCTAAAGAAGTGAAAAGTTGATGATAGCCCATCGCGCGCAACCGATCCATTTTTGCTTCAGTATAATACTGGTATTTATCGCGAATATCTTCAGGTGTTGGGATGTATTGGATGTTTACAGGCTTTTGCATGCTATCAAAAACAGCCTTTGCCAAATCATTAAAACTGCGCGCCTTTCCTGTTCCTAAATTGTAAATGCCGCGAATCGTTTTTCCCTCCCGGAATTGTTGCAGCAGAAAACAACACACCGCAACAACATCATCAACATAAATGAAATCGCGTAGCTGATCACCATCGTTAAAATCGGGATGATGTGATTGAAATAAACGCAGCGCGCCGGTGTTTTTGATCTGGTGATAGGCATGGAAGACTACTGAGGCCATTCGGCCTTTATGTTGCTCATGCGAGCCATAAACATTGAAAAATTTCAATCCTGCCCAAAACGAAGGCGATACACTGGATTGCATCACATGCATATCGAATAATTGCTTCGATAAACCATAAGGGTTGAGTGGTTTAAGTGATGCCATACGCGACGGATCATCATCAAAGCCTTGTTCACCCAAACCATACGTTGCCGCAGAAGATGCATAGATCAGCGGAATGTTTTTTACTGAGCAAATCTCCCACAAGGTTTTGCTGTAAGCTGTATTCAATCCGTCTAATACCCGAAAATTAAATTCGGTCGTGTCGGTGCGTGCGCCGAGATGAAAAACTAACTCCACCTCATCTGCGTGTTCTACCAGCCAATCTGCAAACTGTTCTCTGGGAATGCGCAATCCTTCCAGCGCTGTGTGGTTTTTAGCTTTTTTTTCTGCCGAAAAATCATCTACTAAAACCAACGATTCACCATGTAATGCAGCGGCCAGTTGCGAGGCAATAAAGCCTGCTGCTCCGGTAACTACCAGCACTTTACAAATACTTAAAGTTCATGCGCGGGTTCAGCGCCAGCAGCGATTCATACATCAGCTTAATCACATTTTCCAGATCATCGCGATGCACCATTTCAACAGTCGTATGCATGTAACGCAGGGGAAGAGAAATCAACGCACTTGGGATACCGCCACGAGTGTAAGCAAACGCATCCGTATCGGTGCCGGTGGCGCGCGAAGCAGCATCCATCTGGTAAGGAATGTTCTTCTTGTCGGCCACATCGCGAATGTGGTTCAGCAGTTTATTGTGAACAGCCGGACCAATAGTCAGCATGGGGCCATCGCCGCATTTAAAATCACCTTCAACAATTTTGTCAATCATAGGTGTAGTGGTGTCATGCGCCACGTCAGTGATAATGGCGCAATTCGGGTGAATGGTATCGGCAATCATTTCAGCGCCGCGCAGCCCCACTTCTTCCTGAACAGAATTAACGATGTATAAGCCAAACGGCAACTTCTTTTTATTCTGCTTCAACAAGTGAGCCACCTTCGCAATCATGAAACCTCCGGCGCGATTATCCAGCGCTCTTCCGCCAAAGTATCGGTTGTTCAATTCAAAAAATTCATCCTGATAGGTAATCACACAACCCACATGGATACCCTTGGCTTCTACTTCCTTTTTTGAAGTGCAGCCGCAATCCAGAAAAATATTCTCCATGGTCGGGCTTTTTTCCTGTCCGCTTCTGCGTGTGTGAATAGCTGGCCAGCCAAAAACCGCAGGGATGCGTTCTTTTCGTGTGTGAATCCAAACGCGTTTTGAAGGAGCAATCTGATGGTCGCTGCCGCCATTTCTTTTTACATAAATCAATCCATCGGCGGTGATGTAGCTCACAAACCAACTAATTTCATCGGCGTGCGCTTCAATAGCCACTTTGAATGCTGCGCCCGGGTTAATCACTCCGTAAACGGTGCCATAATTATCTACATGGTATTCATCAATAGATGGTTTGAGGTATTCCAGCCATAGCTTCTGACCTTCTGCCTCGAAACCGGTAGGTGAAGCATTGTTGATGTAGTTGCGAAAAAACGCCAGATCGGCGGCATTCAGCAGCGACGGAGCGCTCTTCGATTTTTTCTTTGCCATCCCACAAAAGTAGTATTGTGGCGGTAAATCAAAAACGGGCCGTGCGGCTATCCAGCGCGTAGAGCCATTGGTTTACTTTGTCTTCCAGCCAGCTTTTGTCGGCAATATTCTGTGTGTTGGAAATAGTTTTTTTTAGGACTTCCAGCTTGGCGCGATTACCGGGCCCAGAGCGATAGAGCGACATCAGCAGCCGGGCGAAGTTGCCGTAGTTCGTGCGGTTTTGGGGGGAGATCATTTTTTTTCGGCGAAGCAGAATTCTAAAGCTCTCTTTCAGTGATAACAACGGCTGATATTCCCGTAACTCAAAATAGGTTTTCATAAGGGTTGTTTTGCTATCCAGCAAATAAAAAATATCGCTGTACTCAACATGCTGCAATAACTGTAAAACCCGGTCGTATTGTGCAGTAGCAAAGAAATAGCGGGCCTGATTAAAAGTGCGCGCATTTTCTTGTTCCGCTTTAGGTAAGAGTGGCAAGTATTTTTCCAGGAATGAGGCGGTCCATTTATATTCCTTGTTGCGCAGCGCCACAGTGGCGATGTTCTTAAAATCCCAGGGATTGAGTTGTTTTCCTTGCAGCAGCAGGCCCAATTTCAGCGCGTCTTTATACAGCTTGAATAGTTCCACCTGATATTGGCTAAGTCCGCGGTTGATTTTTCGGATGCAATAATTCAGGGTGTAGGCAAAGACTTCCTTACGGGTATCCTCCTGGAGTAATGCGGTATGTTTAAACAATAAATTGCTGAGGCGTTGATAATGCGATTCAGTATCGGGCTGAATGAGGGTTAGTACAATGTAGTAATAGATTTCTGCTACCGGAACCGTAGGCGGTTCAGTGCGCAGTTGCGCCATCAAGCCCTGCAAGCCCGGTGGGTCTTCCATATTCAGGAATTGTTTGTAATGGAGTACGGCAGCACTATAGCGTAACTTATTGATGAGGTAGAAAACATCGAGGCTGTGAATGGTTTCCTGTAGATTTTTTTGTGTGGTGCGCTGCATTTTATTTTCCAGGAAATGGTACTGCTGTACATTCAACCGAAACCGATGAAAGAAATAATCGCTGTCGCGTAACGGTTGTTTTTCCAGTTGTTCTACAGCGAAAACATATGGCGCCTGAAAGTGCTTCTGCATAGCCAGATTGTTATAGGCATCCAGCAGGAAGTAAGTAGCATCCTGGCGACTCTCGCGAAGCCGTTCTACTGTGAGAAAGTGTTCCGTCTTCTTCAATAAATCAGATAACAATCGGGCGAAGCGCAAATTGGTAAGCGCTGCACTTTCGCCAGTACTCTTCCACAGCCGGGCGCGCTCGGGCAAGGCGGGTTGTTGTTTTTTATAGTACGGAAGCAATGCGGCAAAACACCGTACCAGGTGCTGGTCGTCGTTGTGGTAGGGCGACTTTAGAAATTTAGCGAGCCGGTTGAGTTCCGGCGCCGACAGGCTGCTGAGCAATAGGTGCAGTTTACTTCCTTCCATAAAAACAATCGTATAAAAACAATATATCAGAAGACTAATTAGGTATTAAAATGGTTGTTTAAAGAAAAAAAATGCTGTATAAAAGGAAGAATTAGTACTTTTTTCTGACGCCACCGAAATGTTCTTTTGTGGTCTATAGAGTATGATACTTTTTATAAACTTTAAAAATCGAAATATGAAAACAACACGATTACTTCTTTTGGTAGCCTTCAGCATAATGGCTATGGGCGCGCTACGCGCTCAGTATGTGCCATTGCCCGACAAAGGCTTTGGACAGTGGTTAGCGAACAATGGTTACTCGGCCTGCCTGTCGGGCAACAGTACTTCTGGCTGGCAACTGGATACCACTTGTTCCTTAGTTTTATCAGCCACCAGTGTCGACATTAACAACGATACCAATGTACTTGATATTACCGGCATTCACTATTTCAAAGCACTAACCAGCCTCTCGGTACGCAGCGATTACAAATTCACTCAATTGCCTGCGGTCTTGCCCGCTACTTTACAATATCTTGATCTGACGTATTCGGGCATTCAAACTTTTCAAACCAATCCGCTGGTTTGGCCGGATATCATCGATTTGCATGTAGACGGCACACCAATCATGGATTTGAGTCGTTTGCCATCCGGACTGCAATCGTTGTGGTGTGGTTTTGGTGCACCCAAAACGATTCCGATTTTACCGCAGGGGTTGGTGGTATTATATTGTACTTCAGGAGGGATGACCACCATGCCTACTATCCCTATGACGATGCGTTATTTAGAATGTAATTACAACTCGTTCAGCAGCCTGCCGGCATTACCTGATACGATGGAGGTATTGCAATGCAGCAACAATCAATTGACCTCATTAACCAATCTGCCATTGGTGGTGAATGATCATGCTGATTTTACCAGCAATCCGAATCTTCATTGTTTGCCTTCGTTCAATTACATTAAGGATTTGCGTTTTGATTCAGCGGCTATCGGTTGTGTGCCCACGCGGAATGTGCTAACCAGTGGACCTAATGTAAACAACGTGCCGTTGTGCAGTACGGCGAATCCTTATGGTTGTTCGTATGTGCAACTGGTTTATCCCGGCGATGCCAATAACGATCGCCGCGCCGATCAGTCGGATTTACTCCATATTGGATTAGGTTACGGCGCCACAGGGCCAGTGCGCAGTGGGGCTTCTATTGCCTGGGTTGGACAGCAGGCCACGGATTGGACGGATACGTTTCAGGGTGGGTTGAATTACAAGTTTGCTGACTGCAATGGCAACGGCACCATCAATGCGGCTGATACCTTAGCTGTAGTGCAGAATTTTGGATTGTACCATCAGAAAACTGATGGCGGAAATGATCCCTGGCGTGCGGGTGCGCCCGTGCTGAATGTTCGTTTTTCGAAAAATGTGGTGGTAGCTGGCGATACGTTGATTACTACCATTTCACTGGGTGATGCCACTACGCCGGTGGCTGCGTTGTATGGATTATCGTTCCAGTTTCATTTCGATCCGTTGGTGGTAGATACCGGAAAGCTGCAATTCTCTTTTGTTAGTTCGTGGTTAGGAACGCCGCAAAACAGCATTCACCTGAGCCGCACGTTTGCCGGTACCGGAGTGGTGAAAGCGGCTATTACCGGCATTGATCACACCAGCAGAGGAGGCAATGGTACTATTGCTGAGTTTCGCTCTATTATCATCACCGATAATATTAACGGGAAGAATTTAGCGTATTGGAATAACAAATCGTTTATCACCGACGTGGTAGCCGTTGACGGGCAGGGTAAGTCGGTGGCGTTGAATGCCGGTGCTGATTCAAATCAGGTAGAATATACACCTAATGGTATTTTGACGGTTCAGGAAGTGCAGTTGCGCGCCGTGCCGAATCCGGCGAAAGGAGTAGTGAACTTGTACAGCAGTGAGCCGATGGAGGCGGTTCGTTTAGTGGATATAGCGGGCAGGGAGGTCGTGTTCATGCCTGTGGGTGGGCCAACACAGTTGGCGCTGCCTCTGGGCCAGGTAACTGAAGGGGTTTATTGGTTACAGGTGCAGACGGCAGTTGGAAGCCGGCAGTTGCGGCTGATGGTTAGTAGGTAGGAAGATAGGAATAGTTCAGGCGGGGGCAACCCCGCCTTTTTTATTTCAGGGGTTAAAATTTGGACTTTATACCGAAAACTTTATTTTTGCGCTCCCGCAAGGGAAATGCCGCGTTCGTCTATCGGTTAGGACACGTCCCTTTCACGGATGAAAGGGGGGTTCGATTCCCCCACGCGGTACGGAATTCCTCCTTAGCTCAGCTGGTTAGAGCACATGACTGTTAATCATGGGGTCCTTGGTTCAAGCCCAAGAGGGGGAGCAGAAAAAGAGAAGGGTTGTGTTTAAGGACACAGCCCTTTTTCATTTAAGAAAGGTTTCTTGGCACAAGTGTAATCATGGGGTCCTTGGTTCAAGCCCAAGAGGGGGAGCAGAAAAAGAGAAGGGTTGTGTTTAAGGACACAGCCCTTTTTCATTTAAGAAAGGTTTCTTGGCACAAGTGTAATCATGGGGTCCTTGGTTCAAGCCCAAGAGGGGGAGCAGAAAAAGAGAAGGGTTGTGTTTAAGGACACAGCCCTTTTTCATTTAAGGAAGGTTTCTTGGCACAAGTGTAATCATGGGGGAGTTGTTTGCAATCTAAGCCCTCAGAAAAACAGCATTTGCTTGTCAGTACGGTAATTCTACAATCAAGGTAAAGGTTAACTCCTGCCAACAGCAGGCCAGGAACGCAAACGGGGCAATATTATTAACTTCAAATATTGTTAACCGCAAAACTTCAAGAAATGCGTTCTTCTTGGGAGGCCTTCAAATCCTACACATTGGTTGGTCTCTAGCAAAGCGTTTTTCATACGGACATTCCCGTTTTTAAGCATTTTAGCAACTCATTTTCATGCAAACCAATCCGCAAATACTTGATAACTCCGAAGAGCAATTTCAGCTGAAGGCGTTTTTAGATAAGCACCTTTGTTCAGGTGCGTATACGCAACTTTCAGTTGCTTCTGGCTATTGGGATTTACCCGCACTGGTAGAACTGCTGCCTGCCTTTAGAAAATTCTTAGGTGAGCGTATCGATACAGAAATTCGCTTCTTAATCGGAGAAGAACCCAAAATCCGCTTGGGCCAGCTTGATAACTCATTTCCTGAAAAATTTATCAAAGATGATTTACGCGAGCTGCCTTTCAAAGAAGAATTTAAAGAAGCCGTTGCCTTTCTTTCCGAAAATCTCGACAACGGCAGAATAAAAGTTAAGCTATACAAAAAGAGTTTTCTCCATGCTAAATGCTACATCGTTGGAGCAGAAAGAGAAAAAGCAGTTGGCATTATAGGTAGTTCTAATTTTACACGCAACGGCTTGTTGGGTAATACGGAACTCAACGATATTGAATACGATCACCGCATAGTAAACTACATACCACAATCGCAGGAACACGACCCAAGCCATCGTAGTTGGTTTGAGAAATTATGGAATGACCCGGATAGTATCGATTGGAATAGAAAATTTGTAGTAGATATTTTGGGGCTTAGTAAGTTTGGAAACTTGTCCTATTCTCCCTACGAAATTTACATCCGAATACTTTACGAAATCTATGGTGAAGATATTGAGATAGAAGAAAAGTTGAAAACCGAAGAAGTTTTTGAACGTAAAAATACACTCACCATTTTCCAGCAGGAAAGCGTTCTTAAGGCATTGAACCGGTTGAACGATAAAAAGGTGGGTATGTGCTTAATAGGCGATTCAGTGGGCTTGGGAAAATCCTACATTGCCCGCGATATTATAGAGAGAATCGGCTACTACGAGCGGAAAAATGTTGTGATTGTTTGTCCCGCCTCACTGCGTGAGGACTGGCAAAAACACCTTAAAGATATTACAGTCAATGCGCCTGTTTTCTCCATTACAGAGTTTGGTATGGACGAGAGTTTTGAGCGAGTAAGGCAGAACCTGCTTTACAACAAAAAAAGCTCGGGAAGAAACACCGCAATTGACTTATTGGTAATAGATGAGAGCCACAACCTTAAAACACAAGGCAGCAAATCATTTATGAATTTGCTGGCTGTGCTCACCGACCCCACCATCTGCAACGAGCTTCCTAAAGTTTTGATGCTTTCGGCAACTCCGGTCAATAACGGTATTAAGGATCTTGCCAACCAAATTTTGTTGGCTAAAGGCGGCAATGAAAAATTCTTTGCGCACTTTGGTATTGAAAGTTTGCTTACGCTCTTCGGGCAAACACAAAAGGAGTTCAAGCGCATTGACAATGAAGATGTTTTTTCTGAACTCTATCCTATTCTCAACAAAATAATGGTAAAGCGAACCAAACACCAGGTAAAAAAAGATTTTCCGGATGCTTTGCTTAATGGTAAACCCATCATTTTTCCCGAAGAGAAATTGATAAACGAGTTGTATGAGTTAGACAACAAAGAAGTACGAAAAGCCATAAGCGACACACTTCGTTCCTTAGAAACCATTAATCCGGCTTTATATGATGCTTTTACCTTGGAATTAACCGACAAAGAGGAAGAGCAGGAAGAAATTCAGGGAGTGATTGAGTTCTTCCAAGCCTTTGAATCTAAAAAGCGCAAGCGCATCAACCAAACCGAATTTGAATCGGTTTTCCATTTCATTGACCGCGCCATCAAGAACCTTAAACTTATTCCGTATTCATACCTCAGCGAAAAGTTAGAGCCAAATGAGCAGGAAGCTGTTCAGGCAAACGCACGTAAAAACCTTACAGGTGTAATGAAAGTGTCGTTGTTCAAATCTTTCGATTCTTCCATTCATACGTTCCAAAAAAGGATTGATAAATATGAAACCTATCTCAGTAATTTCGAAATGCTCTTTTTTCAGAACAAAATCATTGTCCGGCCCGAAATCGTTCAAAAAGCAATCAACCGTATTGAAGAAGAACAGGATGAAGATGTATTTGATTTGATTTTAGAAGAGTTGGAATCATTTGAAGCCCGCGAAAATCGTAAAGCAGAAAATGACCGCAACTACAAGGCTCAGAAAGGTTTTTCTGAAATTAGTTTGGAGCAGTTCAACACCGACAATATCCGTAATTTCATTAAGCAGGATCGAGATGTAATCGCTATCATTAAAACAGTTTTAGGCAGCATTAAAACCGACACCAAGTTAGAGAAGCTCAAATCACTTCTGGGGGAATTGCAGGGGCAGAAGGTCTTAATCTTCTCCTACTTCGCGACCACCGTTGATTACCTCAAAGAAAAGTTAGATGATAACTTCCTTGCCCAAATCAGCTTGTCTAAAGACGAAATTGCTTTCCTTAAAAGCAAAAACGGCAAGGAAAAATCTAATTATGTACAGCGTTTTGCTCCAGTGGCTCAACGGCAGGAAGTGATAGAAGGCAAAGTGAACGGCAAAATTCCCTTGCAAATTCTTTGCAGTACCGATGTGTTAAGTGAAGGACAAAACTTACAGGACTGCGGCATTATTATCAACTACGACCTGCACTGGAACCCCGTAAAAATGATTCAGCGCAACGGTCGTATCAATCGATTGGGCTCATCATTCAGCGAAGTAAAGATTCACAACTTCCGTCCAGAGGCGCAGTTAGATAAATTCCTAAAACTGCTTGTCAAGTTGCAGCAAAAAATCCGAATCATCGGTGGCTCGGTGGGTATCGATAGCAGCATTTTAGGCGAGCAAATAACCGACCGGCAGTTCGGTTTAATGGATAGTATTTACTCCGATGATAAAGACCGTCAGCGACAGGCCATTGAAGAATTAGAGCGCGAAAATGAATTAGCTTTTGACGAGCTGTTTGAAAACGACCTGAGGGAGTTTATGCGCAAAGCAACCGATGAGCAGAAGGATATCCTGCGCCAAATGAACTTCAATAAATGGTGCGACATTCCTTCCCTTAAGGATTTGGAAAAGCTACTGGTGTTCAATATCGGAAAAGGCGAGTTTGAGTTCATCCGCACCGATGGCAACCGGGTAGCAAAAGAACCTAACCAACTAAAAGCCCTGCGCCTTATCCGCAGCTTTGACGAAGAGCGTAAAGCCGAAAAACTTTCCTTTCAGGAAAAAGAAGAACTCATTAAAACCGCCTCAAAAGTTTTTGAGTCCCAAAAAGCATATCAATCTACTGTAGAAGATTCCGACCTCTCAGAGTTTATGGGCGTAAAAACAAGCAGCGGAGGCAGTAGCTTGAAAAATGCCAAGCAGGAACTGCTTAATATACTTCACGAAAACCAGGATAGATACTCTGCTGACAATATTAAACGCTTGCAAAACCTTTTAACCTCAAAAAATTTGGCGCTCGAAAATCGCTTGCGCTCTTATCTCAGGCGTTACGATAATCAGGTATCGCTTGATTTCTTGGATAGCTTGGCTATTTTAAGCGTTAATTTGGTAAAAGATGGTGCAACCGAAAGGAAGCCCGACCCCGAAATGTGGTTTGGGTATTATTCCGGGTAAAGGTTATTTTCTAAAACTATGCTTTCGTATAGTTTTGAGAAACGAATTTGCCTGAACTATGGATTTTTATAGTTTAAGTAAATCGATTTGCTTAAACTATGGAAATTTATGGTTAAGTTCGCAGAGTTTTTGCAAAGGTCAATAAAATGGACATTAAGGAGTTTGAAGCGGGCAGGTATTCAACTCAGTTTCAATACAAGAGTTTTTTGCCCGAGAGAATTAACAAAGAGTGGATTGTCAGCGACCCTGCAATCAACACCTTGTTAGAGGAGGCAAACCTCAAACTCGGTGCATTGGATGCCTTTTCCATTATCGTGCCTGATGTAGAGGTGTTCATCCGTATGCACATTGTTAAAGAGGCAACCAAGTCCAGCCGCATTGAAGGAACACAAACACACATTGAAGAAGCCCTTCAGAAGCAGCGTGACATCAATCCCGAAAAGCGGGATGATTGGCAGGAAGTGCAGAACTATATTGAAGCAATGAACTTCGCCATTGCCGAACTTGAAAATCTGCCGCTTTCAAGTCGCCTCTTTCGCAAAACCCATGAGGTTTTGCTCGATGGTGTAAGAGGCAAGCACAAGATGCCCGGTGAATACCGCAAAAGCCAAAACTGGATTGGCGGCAGTTCGCTCAAAGATGCTGTATTCATTCCGCCCCCTCACGAGGAGGTTGACCCGCTCATGGGTGACCTTGAAAACTTCGTAAACAATGACAGCATTAATGTGCCGCATCTCATTCGCATTGCCATTGCTCATTACCAGTTTGAAACCATTCACCCGTTCCTTGACGGTAACGGAAGGTTAGGAAGGTTAATGATTACGCTTTACCTCGTAAGGCACAAGATACTTCACAAGCCCACGCTTTACCTCTCCGATTTCTTTGAGAAGAATAAAGAACTATATTACGATAACCTCACGGTGGTCAGGAGCAAAAACAACCTCACACAGTGGATCAAATATTTTTTGGTGGCAGTGGTGGAAACAGCAAAGCAGGGAGCAGACACCTTCAAAGAGATTTTAAAGCTGCGTGAGGAACTTGAAGGCAAAACAATCATCACGCTTGGAAAGAAATTGCCCTTTGCAAAGCAACTGCTCACACATCTTTACAAGCATCCGGTAATTACCGCTCTTGATATTGAAGAAGATTTCAACGTTTCAAAAGCAACTGCTAACAACATCATCAAAGATTTTCAGCGACTCGAAATTTTGAAAGAGCAAACCGGTTTCAAACGAAACCGCATTTTCTTATTCGAGAGGTACCTCAAATTATTTGAAAGATAATGGCAAGCATAAAACATCTTGTAGAAAATAAAACCAAACTTCAGTATGATGAACTGAGTGCAGCTGTGATTGAACAGTTTGCAGTTAAAGAAAAAGTAAACTGGGAAAGTTTACTGCCCACTGCACAGCAGCAGGAACTCTTCGGTGGTGAAATCCTCCGTTTGGTGGCAGACCATCCCAAATTCACCAATCAAAAAGACATTCGCCCCATTAGTTTAATGCGTGGCAGCATTTCGCAATTGCTGTTCTTTTTTGTGCGTTTAAACGATGAGGCACTCAACAAAGCACAAATACAAAAAGTAACCACCCGTTTTATTCGCGGTTCCGAAGCCAACCGCTACATCATTTGGTTTTTTGGCAACAAAAACGAAACCGAACTTAAAGTAGTATTAAGTGCTAAAGAGGGCAAAAAAGTAGTACTGAAAACCCTCTCTTTCGGAATCAACCAACCCTACTACAAAACTTACAACTTCATTTTTACCGAAGTGCAGGCAAAAGTCAATCGCCTGTTTGTTGAACCTACCGACCTTTGGAAAACGCTTTGGAAAGCGTTTGATATTTCTATTGTCAACCGCAATTTCTATAACGAAATCAAAGGAGCCTATGAGCAGTTAATAGCGCAGCTTAGTCGTAAAGGTAATCCGTTTAGAACTGATGAAGACCGGGTGCAGTTTGCCATCCGCTTAATTGGTCGAATTATTTTCTGTTGGTTTCTTAAGCGCAAAGAAGTGCTGAAAGAAGATGCGCTTTCCTTACAGGCAGTAAAGGCCCACGAAAAAGCAAACTACTATCAGGATTTATTAGAGCCACTCTTTTTTGATGTGCTCAATACACCCGAAAAAGAACGAAAGGGAGGTTTACCTAAAACCATTGCCCGCTATCCGTTTTTAAACGGAGGTTTGTTCGAAGCGCAGGAAACCGACTACCGAAATAACCTGCAACTGCATATTGAAAACAAGTGGTTTGAAGATTTCTTTGGCAACACCTTAGAGCGATACAACTTTACGGTGGACGAAAACAGCAGCAGCAACGAAGAAATTGCCATTGACCCCGAAATGCTCGGGCGCATTTTCGAAAACCTGTTGGCGGAGCAAAACCCCGAAACAGGCGAAAGTGCCCGCAAAGCCACCGGCTCTTTTTATACCCCGCGCGAAATTGTGGACTACATGGTAGAGCAAAGTATTGCCGAGTATTTAAAAACCTCGCTGGCTTTGCCCGAAACTATGAATGAAGTACTGGAAGATTTTGTGCATACACAGCATTTGCCGGAGCAGTTAGAAAAACACGAAAAGCAACTGAGCGATGCACTGGTAAAAATAAAAGTGCTCGACCCCGCTTGCGGCTCGGGGGCTTTCCCTATTGGCGTGCTGCAAAAAGTAGTGGCGCTAAAACAGCAATTGCACCCCAAAAGCAAAAACTACAAACTAAAGCTCGATACCATACAAAACTCCATCTACGGAGTAGATATACAACCAATGGCGGTAGAGTTAAGCCGCCTGCGCTGCTGGCTTAGCTTAGTGGTGGACGAAGAACCCACCGATATTAAAGCCCTGCCCAACCTCGATTTTAAATTTGTTTGTGCCGATACTTTGGTGGACGTGCCCGAAGATGAGTATGTAAAAAACCAGTCAGGTGATATATTAAAAGAATTTGCCGAAGCCATTGAACAGTATTTCAATTCAGAACACAAACAAAAAACAGGCGTAAAGAACCGTATAAGGCAATGCCTGAATGAAATAACTGCCATTCATGATAAAGCCATCAATCAAATTATTGAGCGATTGAGAAAGGAGAGAAACAGTGCTTCCGCAGGCAGACTAAAGCAGTTAGAAAAATCTTTAGAGGATTACAGCAAACAACAAGCTATTTGGCACAGCTACCGTAATTTGTTTGAAAATAAAAAGGTGGATTTCTTTAAGCCGGAGTACTTCTTCCCTTCTGTAAAAAATGGATTTGATATTGTTATTGGTAATCCACCTTATGTGCAAATTCAGAAACTAAACGAAGAAGTAAAAACCTCACTTGAAAGACAGAAGTATAAAACCTTTACCAAAGGAGGCGATTTATATCAATTGTTTTACGAGCGGGGGATTCAAATTCTCCATCCGGGCGGGCATCTCTGCTTTATTACTTCAAATAAATGGATGCGAACCGATTACGGCTACATAACCAGAGAATACTTTGGCAACCAATGCCATGTAAAGGAGGTAATTGATTTTGGAATGGCGTTGGTTTTTGAAAGCGCTACTACACTAACCAACATTATAGTTCTACAAAAAGCCCCACCACAGCCACTGCTTAAAATTTGCAGAATAGGCAACGATTTTACACAAAACCCATATCTACCCCATTATGTTGCCAATAACGCTATCTTGATAAACCACCCGCAAGCAAATAGTTGGATTGCTTATGATAAAAACAGCTATCACTTGATTCAGAAAATTATCAATCAAGGAAAGCAACTAAAAGATTGGGACATAGAGATTAACTATGGGATAAAGACCGGTTGTAATGAAGCATTCATTATAGATGCCGAAGTGCGCGACAAATTAATAGCCGAAGACCCCAAGAGTGCAGAAATGATAAAACCAATATTGCGTGGTGAGGATATAAAAGCGTATGTGCCGGATTGGAAGGGGAAGTGGTTAATCGCGACTCACAATGGTATAAAAGCTAAGGGAGTAAAACCGATTGATGTAAAGAAAGATTACAAAGCTGTATATAAGTGGCTGCTAAAATTTCAAATTGCTTTGGAAAAAAGGCAAGACAAGGGCGACCATTGGACAAACCTTCGTAATTGCGCATACATCGAGGAGTTTAGTAAGCCCAAAATCATATACCCTAACATGACTAAGTTTTTGCCCTTTGTATATGATAAAGGCTCGTTTTTTACCAACCAGAAATGTTTCATCATTACCTGAGGGCATTTGGGCTATTTGACCGCATTTTTCAACTCAAAATTGTTTCGCTTTGCATTCAAGGAGTATTTTCCCGAGTTGCTTGGCGATACACGCGAATTAAGCAAGGTGTTTTTTGAAAATGTAACAGCGAAAGTTACAGATGTTGCAACCGAAAAGAAGTTTGAGCAATTAGTTGAAAAGATAGAAAAGCTAAAGCAAAGTCAAAGAGAAACCAAGCATTTAGAAGATGAGATAGAAGACCGATTAGCCGCTTTATATTCCCTATCGGATATGGAGGTTAAGGCCATTAAAGCAAGCGGGTAACCCTATACTATAGCATTGTCAATCATTTTTCTTTCAGAATCATTGAGATTATACAGGTTGAAAACTAGCTCATCTACCTTGCTGGCTAAATCAGCTATTGGTTCTTTCTGCTGTTTTCGTTGAAGAATTTCCTTTAATATTTTTTTGTAGGGAGCAACATCTTCGGCAAGTTTAACCGCTATGGTTTCAAAGAAAACTTTACGAAGTTCTCTGGTTTCACCGAGTAATTCGGGAAAGTATTCTTTAAAGCAAAACCTGAAGAGTTTTGAATTTAAGAACACGACTAAAAACTCCAAGTTATCTCCCGTAATAATGAATGATTTGTCGTTGGTAAAAAACGAGCCATATTTTAGGACTAAAAATTTATGGTTTACGCATACATACGTGTCAGCACCGAAAAGCAAAACATACAAAATCAAAAGCATGAGATTTTTCGCTTTGCTAAAAGCAAAGGGCTTATTGTCAATAAGTGGATAGAAGAAACGATAAGCACTCGGAAAAAATTAGAGGAAAGAACCTTTCACCACTTACTGCAAAAGCTCTCAAAAGATGATTGCCTCATAGTTTCCGAACTTTCGCGAGTGGGTCGTAACTTGATGCAGGTAATGAGTGTTTTGCATTTGTGCATGGAGCGGCAGGTAAAAGTGTTTGCGGTTAAAGAAGGATATGAATTAGGGGATAATATAAATTCAAAGGTTTTAGCGTTTGCGTTTGGCTTATCGGCAGAAATTGAAAGAAACCTCATATCACAACGCACAAAGGAATCTTTAGCACGATTAAAAGCAGAAGGTAAGCAGCTTGGCAGACCCAAAGGAAGTAAGAACAGATTTCCTATATTGCTTTCGCATGATACATATATCCAAAAGCGAATAGATGATGGCGCTAAGCAGTGTGAAATTGCACGGGAGTTAAAAGTTCATCGTCATACAGTAAGCAATTGGATAAAATCAATAAACACCAATAACCGAACCTATGGCAAAAGACATACAAGCTAAAGCAACAAAACTCATCCCCTTCGAGGTGTATCGCTATCAGTTAGTAGTTAACAAAACCATTCAGTTTAACATAGGCGATAAATACGAAACAGCGGAGGATATACGTGCAGATAAAAACCGCCTCTTTGCCGAAATACTCGACAACGAAAAATTCCGCTTCACTTCCTCCCACTCCGAAATTACCTCCAAGCAGGTTTTCACCAAAGGCGATAAGACATTTTACCGCTTGGGCGTTTCACGCCCCTTAAAATTTCCGCATAAAGATTTTACCGATAATGAAGTAGAAAACTTCCCCAACATTATTGTGGGCATCAACAACAACCCATCGGTGCAAAAAATACTGATTCAGAAAAAAAAAGGATTCTCCGATACCCGAACCGTCAGCCACATTTTAGAGCTGTCATTCAACGCTAAACTCCAAAAACAAAACCTTTCTTTCTACATCGAACTGATGTTCGACAAAAATGAATTTTGGAATCAGGAGGCTAAATACAAAGGCGGGGTTACCCAATTAACCTTCGACCTCATTTCGTCCAACATGGCGATGATCTTCAAAAGCCTAAAACTCGATCTCAAAGAAATTTACGAGGGCACCAACATCCACAAAACCCAGCTACAACTCAACAGCGATAAAGACCACCTCCTGCAAATAGATGAATCAAGCAAGTTTGTAAACTCCCTTGTAGAATACAGTTCCGAAGGTGCAGGCAATCTTGCCATGCGGGTAAAGAGCTTGCGCGAGCAACTGCACACCGCCCAATCCATCACCGAATTTTCCATTGATGAACAACCCCCTAAATCAAATTATTTGGGCGCACTCAAAAATGCGTTTTGTGAGATATTGATATACGACACTAAATAGTATCACATGAAACTAACACCTCGCTTAGTAGTTTATGTTGCAGTTAGCAGCTACTTATCAGAAACGGAATTGCAAGAACTCAACGATGATTTAGCAAAGAAAAAACCCAAACAGGACCGCAAGTTTCTTGCTATCATTAAAAAGCATTTTGATTTTGAAAGGATGAAAGATAAACCGTTGGCAGAGCAGGATATATGGATATACAATTATCTCCAATACGAGGTAGATGGCAAATTCCCACGCATCGGTCTAATTGCAAAATACGAACGGCTGTTAAAACTGCCCCTCGACAAAAAATTTAATGAGATGATGGTGCTGCTTTCTTAGTAGATATGCCTGTGCATTACAGAAAATCAATAATTCTTCATTGGTAATGTTTCATCTGGTCGAAGGTTCTAACGCTACCTTGCCCAATTATCGCAATGCAGTCCTAACTTAGACCATACTCTGCATTATTAAACTGGTAAGATAGCCACAGAAATTTCGACCAGTTTTGTGCCCTTGGTTCAAGCCCAAGAGGGGGAGCTTTTCAAAAATGAAGGGTTGTGTTTTAGGACACAGCCCTTTTTCATTTTAGAAAGGTTTCTTGGCATAAGTGTAATTATGGGGGTATAGAGTAGAAGTTAAGGCAGCACCGCGCGAATTTAGCAAGGTAATGCTGGAAACTTCGACCAGTATTCAGCTTCAAAAGCAAATGGATATATTGGTTTAAAAGAAAAAGTGATTAACACCGTTTCTATTACCGTATATGCGACAATGTGTTCTAGTCATTGCGGTGATTCTCATTTCAACGATAGGGTATCCAAGAGGAACCTTTTCCTATGGATTATATTGCGGTTTAGACCTTAATGTTAACTCTCCTTCCCAAAAACCCGGACGGTTTTGGTGGTTCGGAGATAACGTAGGCGCTTTGTTAGTATCAAAAAAAAGCATCAGTCCAATAAGATTTGGTGGTGACATACAAGCAAGATTAGCATGGACTTTTGGTGGTATCACAAAGCATAGATTAACTGTAGGTGTTGGATATATTAAGGACGACATGTTTGTGAATTGGCAAGGAAACTATAGTAATACAAAGCCTTATACATTAAGTATCTGGAGTTCTAGTAACAATGCCGTTATTTCCTCCTCATACAGCGTTATCTTTAAACCGGTTTGTTTAAGTTTTGGGATGTTGTTGTTCTCCCCCGTCGTTCGAAATACCCGTTGGCGGTATTTTTCTGACACCTTTTTTTCTGCTGGTTCATACCAGCAGGTAGAACCTATGCAAGTTGCCTTGGCTATTGGCGTGTCAAGGCTTTTTTACATCGGGAAATATTTAATAATTGAGCCTGAAGTGAAATGTAGTATAGGCGTTAATCGCTGGGGCTCGTTTGCTTTTGGCGGATCTCCCTCATTAGAAAGAGTGCGTACCGATAAAATTTCTTTCGGCATTAATTTTACTCTAAAATCAAAGAGCGGATGATAAGATTCACCCATAATTTTATTATTCTCCATCTGGTCGAAGTTTCTAACGCTACCTTGCCAAATTATCGCAATGCAGTCCTAACTTAGACCATACTCTGTATTATTAACCTGATAAGATAGCCACAGAAACTTCGATCGTTTAGGTGCTTATCTGGCAAAGATAGCGCAACAAACTTCTACCCTGTTACGTTGATTACACCCTTCCCCACCTGGCGCCGAGCGGCAGCGATTGAAACGGAAAGCCCGCAACGCCGGCCCGAGGACTTACGAAGTCTTAAAGACTTACGATGTCGCAGTAGGGGTGTTTCAAAAGTATGGGGTTGGAGGGCCGGCGTGAGGACTTGGAGTGAAAAGCGCGGTGCCCCCAAAGGACTTACGAAGTCTTTAAGACTTCGTAAGTCCTTTGGGGGCAGCCGCCATGATATGCAGCCAATACCTAGCTGCACCTTTTCAAGCACGCTTTCTTAAACAAAAAAGGCAGCCTTAGGCTGCCTTCTCTGATACATCTCGTTATTCGGGTTTTAACCAAACCAGGCGACTCATCTTATCGCCTTTGTCGCGGTCGATTTCCAGCGTTACAAAAATATTTTTTTCGGCATCGTAAGCGGAGGTGCTGAAGAAGCCCAGCGAATGACCTTCTTTATTGCCAAACACCAATTTGCGATCGGGCAGGGGTTTTGCTCCCGGCGAAACATCGAAGGCAAACGCATCGCATTCACTTAACCCCATAATTTTGGTCACCTTGCCATTAGGCGCCGATACGCCATTCGCCTCGATATCATTCATCAGCACATAACTTTTGTTTTTGCCGTTGAGATACGTGGCCGATTTGTATTGAAAACCCATCACGCAATAGGTTGGTTTCACATCCCGATCAGCCATATACATGGGCTCAACATAAACATACGCATGCGATTTAGGCACCAGCGATGACGATACCAGGGTGCGGTCTTTGGCGTAATACAGCACGGCCAGATCACCCAACACGGAGCTTCCTCCTGCTGCGGCTAAGCCCGTATTGCCACTGCCAACGCGCGTTTCCTGCAACAGGCCTTCCAGCAAAATACAATAGCTGCCATCGCGGTTCACGATGAGATTCTCAGGTACGCCGCCAAAATTTTTGCGCTTTTGAAAATAGTCGCGGTAGGTTTGATTAATACCCATCACCGTAATGGCATCGCCGCCGGACAATACTTTTTTAGTGCTTTGGTCGAGTACCGACAACAATACATTGTAGTTCACTACATCGGCGGCCAGAAAACGTTCTTCAGTGGCGCCTCTGTCCAAAGTTAAAACAAAAAGCTGGTTGGTTGCCGGATTAAAGCGAACCAGTCCGTGTTGCGTCAGTTCATTGGTTTTATTTTGCAAGGTAATGGCGCTTTGTTCACCGCCGGCCTTGATGGTGGTAAGGTAGGTGAGATTATCCCTGTCGGTTTTACGCGAGATGTTGTAGCCCAGATGCAGCACCTCTACCTGCTTATCATCTATTACCGCAATATCCAGCACATCCTGCACGGCGAATTTATTATCAGGTGATTTTAACACCGTTTTGGTTAGCGTTTTATGCGTACTGTTGAAGTGCATAATGGTTATTTGCGAAGTGCCATTGCCATTGGGATAGCCAAATAATGACACCGCGTAATTTTCAGAAAACGGATCTTTTTTGGCGATGTACCACGGCATCATCAACCGGTTGCCGGCCATGAACGCCTTTTGGTCTTTTGAAGTCATTTGCGGGCCGTTCACCAGGTCATCTTCCTTGGTAAGATCGCCTGTGGTGCCATCCAGTACCATCCGTTTTAACATCGGGTTACCCATGGAAAAACCAGTAATCATGGCTACGATATCGTTGTTAACGGAAAAGCAGGCAGTAAATTCATAGAACATTTTTCCGTGTAAGTCAACCGGCACTTTTTTCCTGGCAATTTCTTTGAAAGAGGGGTCGTAAATGGTGAGGTCGAGGGTAACGCCTGCAGGTTGCCGGCCGAAGATTGGCATACCGGCCATGGGCGATACTACGATGGCGGCATGTACCGTATTGCCATTGGGGAGGATGAGTAATTTTACGTATCCTCCTTGTTGTTCAGGGAATGAGGCGGAACGGGCCAGTGGGGTGAATTGGGCAGTGGCCAGGGTATACCAGGCCAGGCTCAGGAGTAATAAAAAGTGACGCATGATTTTAGATTTTGAACGAAAATAAAATTTAGCCGCATGTTTGGGAATCACATTTTTTATTGGGCGTAAAGACAGCCTGAAGAGAGTAGTAACAGAGATGTATGGTTTGTGGGTAATGTGGTTGAAGTTAGGGAAGCGTTGCGTGAATGGTTTAATGTAGCGCTAGAAACTTCAACTAAGTTTTCGACCATATTGTAAATCAAAACACCCCGCTTCCCCGCTAAGCGCTTAGCGGCAGCGATTGCAACGAAAAGCCCGCAACGCCGGCCTCAGGACTTACGAAGTCTTAAAGACTTACGAAGTCCTGAGGCCGGCGTGAGGACTTGGAGTGATTTCTATGGCAATACCAAATCCATCGGCAAACGTTTTTCATAAGGCCGGTTATCCCTTATAACAGCAAACATTCTTTGAATCAACTTGTTTCGTATAGCGTTAATCACGGACATTTTGTTCTTTCCAGAAGCGACCATGCGCCGATAGTAATGTTCCATTTCCTTGGAATGTACAATTGATGACATGGCAGCTAGATGCAAAAGACTCTTGATTGTTTTATTGGCATAGTGTGATACTCTGGTTTTACCTCTCACACTACTACCCGATCGATGTTCAAATGGTGCTACACCGCTATAGCAGGCAAACTTTCTAGGACAGTTAAAATCCTTAAATTCATTGGTTGCCAATATCATATAAAGCGCTGTTACTTTCCCGATAGATTCAACCGAAGTCAACAGTTTAAATTGATGATTGATGTTTTCATCTTGTCCGATCAGCTCAGCAATTTCTTTTTCAATATGCTTGAGCGATTCGGTTATTCCCTGGATAGCTGCTTTCATCAAGCGTTTCTCTAACCGAAGTACTTGCTTTGATACAAAACCGTCAGCCTCTTTTAATGGCGTTAAAAGGCTGTTTTTTACTGATTAGCCTGGTGCGGAGGGTGAATAGATGCTTGAGGCGTTGAAATACTGCCGTTTTGGGCTGCCAGCGTTTTAAATCATCTTTGTTTTTAAAAGCGTACCAAGCAATCATCTCCGCATCTATCTGGTCGCTCTTGCCTCGCATTAGTTTATTGCTCTGTTTGATTTTTACAGGGTTTTCTAACCAAACAATGGCCTCTCTTTTATGCAATCCCTCTAATAAGTGATTGACATAAATCCCCGTCTGCTCTAAGCAAAACACCGCATTGCCTAACTCAAATTCAGGGAAGTGCTTGAGTGCTGTTACGAGCTGCTTTACGCCATTGAGATTGTTTGGATAAACAGCGCTCAGGCACTTCACTCCAGAGGCTACGACCGCAACATCGAATTTCTCCTTCGAAACATCAATTCCTACAAAAAATTGCTTCATGTTTTTAATTTTAAAAATGATTGAATACGATAACGCCTTTGAACACAATCAATCCCTTGATAATAGGCCTCTAGCCTAAATTTCTATTTGATGCTTGTTCAAAGAGCCGGCAGAGGTTTGAATCGCTTCATAGGTCATACCTGGGAAAGCCCCTAATTCACCTCTGCCGGTGTTATCTTATACTAACATATCCACATCTTCCAACAAAGAAAAAAGGACCAAAAAAGAAATCTCATAATAGTAATAGCCTTTAATTAAAAAGAGTGTGCAAGTCTAAAGGAAAAGCGCGGTGCAGCAGCAGGCGGCCGCTGCAACTTTCGCGCTTGCTGCCGCAGCCGCCAAAAAATGACCTTAAATTGTTGTTGGAATTTGTAACCATTCACGCACTTAGCCGTACATCCAAAAAACAACTGTTATGGTTCCCGTTATCAAATCAACTTTGGGCATGATTGCCCTGCTGGCCGCCAATCTTGTTTTTGCCATCTGCATGGCGCAACTCATTAAAGCCGCCGGCTGGATTGGCTAACTTACTTGGTGCTGAGCCGGATAACCGGCACAATCATTTCCTCCAGCGAAATACCGCCGTGCTGGAAGGTGTTCTTAAAGTATTGCACAAAATGATTGTAATTATTCGGGTACACTAAGTACTTGTCTTCCTTCGCAAAAATGTACGTGCTGGTGAGGCCCGATTTCGGCAACATCACCTCTTCCGGATTGCGCACCGCAAATACATCGCGCTCTTCATAATTCAGATTCCTTCCGGTTTTATACCGAATATTAGTAGTGGTTTGCTTATCGCCAATACATTTGGATGGATCTTTCACGCGCACCGTGCCGTGGTCGGTGGTGATGAGGATATTGATATCCTTGCCCGCCAGTTTTTTCAGTGCATTGTGCAGGGGCGAATGGTCGAACCAACTCACCGAAAGCGAGCGATAGGCCGCCTCATCGCTGGCTAATTCTTTCAATACTTCCATTTCGGTGCGGGCGTGCGACAGCATATCCACGAAGTTGTAGACAATCACCGAAAGTTTGTTGTTGAGGTAGTTGGTTATATTGGCTTCCAGCAATTCGCCGTCGCGGTGATTCGTAATTTTGGTGTACTGCATTTTTACCGGATCCTTGAAGTAGCGCTTTAATTGCGCTTCCAGGAAATCGGCTTCGTACATGTTTTTCCCGCCTTCATCGTCATCGTTCAGCCATTTATCAGGAAACTGTTTTTGAATATCAGCAGGCATCATGCCGGCGAAAATGGCGTTGCGGCTGTATTGTGTAGCCGTGGGCAGGATGCTGTAGAATGCTTCCTCTTGTTCTACGCGAAACGATTGCGACACCATGGGCTGAATAGAACGCCATTGATCGAAACGCAAATTGTCGATCACCACCAAAAAAGTGGGCTTGTTTTCTTTCAGCAGCGGAAACAATTTTTGGCGCAGCAAATTGTGACTCATCACCGGTGCGTCTTTCTCGTCTTTCAGCCAGTTTCTGTAATTCTTAATCACAAATTTATTGAACTCGGTATTGGCTTCGCTCTTCTGCATTTCAAACACATCCTGCATTTCGCGGGTGTTGAGTTTGTTGAGTTCCAGCTCCCAGTAAATCAGATCGCGGTAAAGTTCTACCCACGACTGATGATCTTGTTTATCCTGAATGCGCTGAAACAATTCCTGAAACCGCTGGCGGTAATCACTCACGGTTTTGTCGCTCACCAAATCGTCTTTTTGAATAATTTTTTTGAGGCTGGAAAGAATTTGCTGCGGTTTAACTGGCTTAATCAGGTAATCGGCAATTTGCGAGCCTATGGCTTCTTCCATCAAATTTTCCTCTTCGTTCTTGGTGATCATCACCACTGGCAGCAGGTTGTTTTTTTCTTTGATGAGGGTGAGGGTTTGCAGGCCGGTTAATCCGGGCATCGACTCATCCAGCAGCACCACATCGAAATGTTGTTTTTGCACCAGCTCAACCGCATCGCGGCCATTCGTAACGGTAGTAACGTCGTAACCTTTATCTTTTAAGAAAAGCACCTGAGGTTTCAGGAGTTCAATTTCATCGTCGGCCCAGAGGATGGCTGTTTTATTCATGCGGTATTGTTGTAGTTAGGCGAATTAAGGGAATTAACGGCAGCCGTGCTGTAGAAATTTCGCTGGCCGGAGTTGTTAACAAATATTGGGGCGCTGAAGCGCACTCGTTGTGGTTGCAGGATAATGATGGCGCGCCCCCTCGTACCTCGGGGTCGGTTGCTTCGTTGCAAGTCCTCGCGCACTCGTTCCTCGTGCGCTGCGGGCTTTCCACTTCGCCACCTCGCGCTCGTGGCAAGTGCATGAGCTTGCGTTTAGGTTCGGTTTTACCAAAAAACCTGCTTAGGAAAAGCGCCCTCAGGACTTACGAAGTCTTAAAGACTTCGTAAGTTGTTTGAGGAGGTGAAGTGGATGGGTAGGACTTCGTAAGTCTTTAAGACTTACGAAGTCATTTAACCGCCTAACGGCGCGACGAGATACGGTAGTTCACCCCTACGTTCAAAATGAGGTCATTCGGCTTTTCCGATTTCACATGAACTTGTTGGTATTCGTAGCTAACGTAAGTACGCATCGAAAATCCTTTGGGCAATTGGGCATTTACACCCCCTTCTGCAAAAATCCTCCAGTTGTTGATATTCGTCAGCGATTGCTGAAACAAGACTTCGTAATACAACCACAGCACTTTTTTTACGGCCCAGTGCGAACCAAATAGTCGCACCGTAGCCCGGAAAGTGCCGTACTGCTTCCTGGTGTAATCACCTAAAAACACCAAACTATCCTCTTTATACCAATTCTGCTCATAGGTGGCCGTAGCGCTCAACTTAATTATCTGGCCGCTGCGCCTGAGCGGCACCACCGTAACCCCTGGCCCAATCTGATACCGAAACAGCAACCGTTGCCGTTCATGCGTTTGAAACCAGGCCATCACATACGGATACACCCGTTTCTCCGGAATAAAATAGATGAAGTTGCGCAATAGCAAATCATTTTCGGTGTGGTACTTGCCAAAAGTACCAAAGGTGTAGCGTTCCCTGGCCGAAAATCCCCATAGCTTGCTTTTCGATACATGCGCCACATTGGCCTCCGGAGTGATTATCATCCGGTCTACATTGCCGGTGTTGAGCTTTAGCGACAGGCCACCATTAAATTGCCATCGGGCGGTATCGCTCTCTTCCAGTTGCGCATGGCATGGCAGGTCTACAATTAACAACAGCACACTTAGCGCCATAGCCCAAAATTTCATGGCGCCATTCGTTTTAGCGTCTCAATAAATTGCGCCGGTTGTGAAACAAAAGGCAAATGCGAGGTGTTCATTTCAATTACCTGCCTGATGGTGCCATTGTTTGCAATCATTTGTTTTTGCAAGGCATATGGCACCGCTTTATCATTGGTTGTGCTGATATAGTATTTCGGAACCGACTGAAAGGCGGCACCTAAAGTCACCACATCATTCAATCCTTTTACCGGCTCAGCCTTGTGGTATTTTACCAGAATATCTTTCATGTATGCCGGACAGTCAGCGCATACCACATCCGTTAGTGCGGCTTTCTTAATGCTCACTAATGAATAATCGCTGTTAAACTCGAATGCCTCAATTGGCTTATTGTTGAGAAAGGCGTTGGTGATACCTGCGGCACTCTGCCCCGATTTCGGTAAGTAGGCGGCTACATAAATCAGTCGGTCTATTTTTGCCGGCAAGTTCTCTGCCACCTGCGAAATGATCATTCCGGCCATCGAATGTCCTACTAAAATTACTTTTCCGGGTTGCTGCCGCACTACATCGGTTACCGTTTTCACATAGTCGTTCATGCCGGTAGTTTTACCGTCGGTCAGGTCAATGCCATGCGCCGGAAGGTTCACCACCACTACATTGGCGCGCTCCGCTAACGCATTACGCACCATACCCCAGGCGCTTTCATCGGCCCAGGCGCCATGTACCAGCACATAGGTAGGGTAGCGCCCTCGGTCTTCTTCCAGCGCCTTCACTACAGCTTGCGCCGCAGCTTCACCGCTGTTTTGCTGCTGACCAGTAATCAAATTGCCATCGCGAACCACATAGGGCGCAAAAGGAGCGCCGTGCTCGTAGCGGTTATTGGGCATGGTGCGCGCCAAATCTTCAATCCGGAACGGCTGAATTTTTTGCCCCACATAGTTATCAGCATATTGCTCTTCCGATGAAGCGAAACCCGTCCAACGTTTTCCTTCAACTAAAAATTTGCCGTTCGGCATTCGGGCGTTGAGTAGTAAACAAGTGCCATGGCAAATAGCCGCTGTGGGTTTACCGGTTGCATAGAAGTCAACGAAGAATTTCTCTAACTCGGCATTCTTGTAAAAAGTGTACATCGGCCCCTGACCGCCGCATAAGAAGATGGCTTTATAATCAGCAGGGTTAATGGCAGATAGTTTTTTGGTGTTACGCGTCAGTGCCATTTTCGTGCTGTCTTTTTTAAAGCCCAATGAAATGAAGTCGAAGGCCGCGTACTTGCTCTCATTTTCCGGGTCGCTGAAAGCGTCAAAGGTCAGCGCGCCGCCATTCAGCGAAGCGATATCAACTGTGTAACCGGCCTCACTGAATACCCAGTAAGGATGGGCTAATTCGGCATACCATACGCCTATGGGCCAACCCGTTTGTGTGCTCACCGCCGGGTTCGATGCAATCATCAATACTTTGCCGTTGTTGCCGGCATTGTGTTGCGCCGCCAACTGAAGAGACGCCCCCAGCAGCAGCAACGTGATTATTTTTTTCATGTGCTTAATTTTGAACGGCAAAGAAGGGGCGATGCCATTGCGTTTCCATGTGTACTACATATAAGAAGGTTACTATCTTTTTAGATAGTATGGCGTTTTCGACAGTCAGGAAACGGTATGTTTGGGGGAAAGAAGTTATGCCAGATTTTATTTACGAGCACAAAGTGTACTACAACCCTGTCGAGTTTGCTTTGCGCTTCATCGGGGGTACCTGGAAAATGCCCATTCTGTGGCGTTTAAATAAGGGGGTGATGCGTTACACTGAAATCCGCAAAACGCTGCCTCACATTACTGACAAAATGTTGTCGTCGCAATTGCGCGAGCTGGAGCGCGACGGATTGGTGCATCGCAAGGCGTATGCGGTGGTGCCGCCACGGGTGGAGTATCAACTCAGCGCCAAGGGGCGTGAGGTGATGCCGTTGATTGAACAAATTCGCAATTATGGCTTGAAAAAGATGAAGGAGGTTGGCAAGGCTGAAGTTGCCGTAAAAGCTGGAAGTAAGAAATTTTCGGCCTAGCAAAAGTGAATGGCCCGGAAGCATAAGGTAGTATTTTTTGGCGCGCCCCCTCGTACCTCGGGGTCGGTTGCTCCGTTGCAAGTCCTCGCGCACTCGTACCTCGTGCGCTGCGGGCTTTTCACTTCGCCACCTCGCGCTCGTGACAAGTGCATGAGCTTGCGCTTAGGTCCGGTTCTGCCAGAAAACCAGCTCAGGTAAAAGCTCACTTCGGACTTACGAAGTCTTAAAGACTTCGTAAGTCCTCGTGGAAACGGATAGGCTTGGTTAGGACTTCGTAAGTCTTAAAGACTTCGTAAGTTGTTTGAGGAGGTGAGGTGGAGGAGTAGGACTTCGTAAGTCTTTAAGACTTACGAAGTCCAGTTCTTAAAAGCGGTAATCCACTCGTCTTCGGCCTTACGCATGGCGGCTTGTTGCTGCGGCGTTTTATCGCCATAGCCTAACAAATGCAAAACACCATGACACATCACCCGCAGCAACTCTTCCTGAAAAGTAGTTTGGTGTTGAGCCGCATTGTCTTTTACCCGATCAATGCTGATATATAATTCCGCTTCCAGCTTTTCTTCGGTTTCTTCAAGCGGAAAGGTGATGATATCCGTGTAATAATCGTGTTGCAAAAAATCGCGGTTAATCTGCAGCAATTCGTCATCCGAACAGAAAATATACCGCAACTGCAGTTCCTTCTTCGATGTAGCCGAAAATTGATTGGCAATAAATGCCTTGTAAACCTTAGCGGGTTTTAACCGGAACCTGGTTTGCTGATAAAAAAAACGAACCGCCACAATCAGATGCGAAACTGCATTTCTACTGTAGCACCGTTATTCGAGAAGACCACTAAATCGGCCAGTTGCATCATTAAAAATACGCCGCGTCCGCAGGGGCGATCCAAATTTTCCGGAGCCGTTGGATCGGGTAATTGACTATGGTCAAAGCCGTGGCCTTGATCTTTTATATAAAAAGTAACCGCCTTGCCACGGTCGTCCGGTACGCATTGAATTTCTACGCTCTTTCCAGCATCGTTATGGTTTCCGTGAATAATAGCATTATTGGCCGCTTCGGTAACGGATATAAGAATATTTCCAAAGGCGTCATCGCCAATTTGGTACTTGTCGCGCAATCCTTCTATAAAAGCCTCAACCTGGGCGATATTGTGCGGATCCGACGAAATTTTCAATGTTTCAGAGGCACTCATAGTTCAAATATAAGACTTTAGGGGAAATGGTTGGGGTTGCAATTTTAGGGTTTAATAGCCTTGAAATACTTCTCAGCCAGCGTTTTATAATATGGTTTTAACGAAGGTGGTAAGGTTTTATACCAATCTACTTCCGCCTGTTTCTGGCGCAGATATTCTTCTAGTGATGGCGGCATTTTTCGTTCTGTTTCTTTTCCTGTATTGGACTCTCTTTCTGGTTTTTCTCCCCGTTCTTTCTCTGCTTTTTCGGCATCCAGTAAACGCACCATAATCTCCTGTTGCCGGCGAAGCATTTCGTTGGTTATACGCTTGTTAACCAAATCAGTTTCATTCTGCTCCATTTGTTGAATGGCTTTGCCTAAATCACCCAGCGAACCTTTTCCGTCTTTGTTCTGCTGACTATTAATCCGTTCCAGCTCTTTACGCATGGCAGCCTGTTGCGCGGCCATTTCGGCAAATTCCTTACTCATGCCGTTCTTAGGCTGCGCTTGTCCTTGTTGCCCTTCTTTTCCTTGCCCCATCTTCTTCATCTGCTCGCCCATCTGCGAAATTTTATCGCTGAGTTGCTTTTGCATTTTTGAAAGATTAGGCAATCCCATGCCGGGCTTTTTGCAGTTTTTACACATTTTCGGCTTGCCGTCTTTTGGCATACTTTCCGATTGCTGTTGCTGCATTTGCTCCTGCGTTTCACTCAGCATTAGCGCCAAATTGTTCAAACCAGTCATCACATATTGCTGGTTGCCTGCCGCCCTGAACGTGTTACGGTCTTCCAAATCCTGAATCGATTTTCCCAGAAATTTATTGATGTCAGTAATCTGCTTAGTGATAAAACTTTTGATCTGAAAATTGCGTTTCGCCAATGCAAACAAACTGTCTTCCACCAATTCCGAATTTTCTTTGATGCGCTGTTGTTCCTTCATCAAACCCACATAGCCAGGTGTGTTCACATTGGTAACCTTGATGGTATTCATCAACTTCTCCTGATCAAAAGAAAGCGTAAGTACATTCTTCAATAACTGACGCAACAACTGCATGTCTTCGGCATTCTCTTCCTGTTCCATGCCTTGTTTCATCTGCTGCATCTTGGATGCAGCATTTTTCATATTCTGCGCAGCCGATTTCTGATTTTTCGAAGCCTGATCATTTTTCTGCTGGTTCAGATTTTGCTCGGCGCTTTCCTGATCTTTCTGCGCATTATCCATATCCTGTTCAGCACCTTGCATGTCTTTGTTATCCTTCGCTTCATCGTTCAACTTCTTCATATCATCCACCTGCTTCTGCGCATCCTTCATCTCCTGATTGAGTTTATCTTGCTGCGCTTTCAGGTCTTGCTGTTGCTTCTCTAATTCACCTTTTTTCTCCTTGGTCTGATTGTTTTTGTCATTTCGTGCCTGTTCCAGCTTCTCCGTGGCCTTTGCTAATTCTTCTTGCTTATCGGCTAGTTTATTGAGCTTGTCAATAGCATCCTGAACCTTTTGATCAAATTCCAATTTCTTGAACAGTTCCAACATGCGGTCTAATTCCTTCTGCATCTTTTCCTGATTCAGCTTCATGTCTTCCACTTTCTCAACTGCATCTTTTTTCTGCAATTCATCCATCATTTTTTCCAGTTGCTCAAACAGCTTCTTCATCTCGCTGTTCATAGTCTGGTTAAATAAATCCTGCAGCTGTTGTTGTTTCTCTTTTATGGAAGGATCCAGGTCTTTGAACTCTTCCTGTTTCTCCATATTCTGCTTCATCTTACTCTTGGTTTCTTCCAGTTGCTGCTGCATTTCTTTTTGCTTCGCCATTAAATCAGCCAACTGCTTTTTATCTTCCCAATTCAGTTTTTTCTTATCCAACATTTTATCCTGCATCTGCTGCAGGTCGTTCTTCATTTTCTCAGCTTGTTTTAAGCCCTGCTTCAGATCGTCCTTAATCTCATTACTTTCCTTAGCCAGATTTTTTTCGATTTCATTTTGTGAAGGCATATCGAAACGCATCAACTGACTCTTGGTGCTTTTGCTGCCGTGAACGCCGTCGTTATCCCAAACCTCGAAATAGTACGTCATTTTATCACCGGGCTTAATGCCTAATTCCTGATAATTCCAGAAATAATTAAAACGCGAAGCGGCAGTGCCACTAAAAGGCACCTCTATCACCTTCATGGCACGTGAAGTACCCGAGTCGCTACTCAGCAACTGATAGTTAAAAGTAAGGCGCTTAATCCCGTAATCATCGCTGATATCACCCAGGTAGTAGAAGTATTTGTCATTTAGTGAATCCCGTTTTTCTTCTACATTAATTACCGGATACAAATCGTGAATTACACCCAGAGAATAAAATACAGAATCAGCATTTTTTATGGCTCCATTAGAAACGCGAATGCCATAAGCTGTTCCTTGCAGGAAAGTACGTGAAAAAGTAAACACGCCATTCCCATTGTTCTTGGTGTCGTAGGCAGAATCGCCCAATACGAAATTTAGGGCGTCGGTATGTTGCGCTTCAAATCGCCAGCTTAAACGGGTACCTGCCGGTACCGATAAATCGCCGGCATTGCGAATTACTTCGTCTGCTTTTCCGGTATAGGCAGGATAATCGGCGGCTACTTCAAATCCCGAAACTACAGGTTTAGACACTACGTCAATTGTATATTCTTTTGAGTCGAAACCGTTGGCGGAGAGGTGAAAGTTTTGCGACTCCTGCAGGTTGACAAAATCATGCGTAAAAACATTTTTCTCAGTCTGCTTCATCTTGAACAAGCCCCCGCTGGCATTCACATAAACTTCCGCAGGAAGGGCTTCACCCGTGGTAGTAACGCGCAAGGTGAGCGTTTCAAACTGAAGTACTTTCAGTTGCTTATTCTGAATTAGAAACTGAAATGGCGCTTGTTTTTCAAAAGTGGTATCGTTGTGGTAAAGACGCTGAGTACCCTGACGGATAATATTCGGTGCCAGCAATAAAATGCCAACAAACAAAATCAATGGCGGCCAAAGAAATCTCAGGTACTTTCTGTTTTGCTTTAGGTCGATAGCTGATGAAAACCGGAATGGTTTGAGCTCTGTTATTTTTTGGGAGATACTGGCATTGACCAACGAATAATCGTCTAGGGTCTCTAATTTTTTTAACTGCAGTACGTTCAGTAATTTATCTTTCACACCACTGAAATGCTGACCGATAATGGTAGCGGCCTGTTCTGCTGTAATAACTTTTCCTAATCGGTAATAATGCAATAGTGGCCTAACTACATACAGGGCAACGAAAGTGGCTGACGACAATAAAAATCCGAAGAATAAAAACTTGCGCCACAGGGTTGGCAGATACAGGTAGTATTCCAACAGATTAATGGCCAGGAAGAAGGCCAGAATATAGATGGCAGCAAAAATGCCGCCGCGCATCAGCTCGTTGGTGTAATATTTACGGATGAACTGATCCAGCTTCTCCAGCAATGAATCATATTGGCGCGAAATTTCCGACATCGGGTTCCGAAAGTAGTGAAAACCGCCTAAGATGGGAATACGTTTTATGCCAGAAGGCCAGGCGGTATGGTCATCGGCATGGTTTTAACAAGAATTAAATACGCTTTCTAAAACATGGCAGCATTATGGCGAAGCACGGTTTCATAGTAGGCCTCGTACTTTGGTAGAATTTTATCGATATGAAATTCATTGGCTTGGGCAAAAGCATTCTTTTTAAAAGTAGCCAGATTTTTCTCCTCCAGAATAATAGCAGCATGACGCGCCATATCTTCCACATCGCCCACATTACTAAGGTAGCCCGTAACGCCGTGGATATTGATTTCTGGCAAGCCACCGGCATTGGAAGAAATGACCGGCACTTCACAAGCCATGGCCTCCAGTGCCGCCAATCCAAAACTTTCCTGTTCGCTGGGCAGTACAAACAAGTCGGCCACTGCCAGAATTTCTTCAATCGCATCCTGTTTTCCCAGGAAGCGGAGGTCGTCGCACAAATCCAATTCGCGGCACATCATTTCGCAGGCCGTGCGCTCGGGGCCATCGCCAATGAGCAATAATTTGGAAGGCACTTGCTGGTGCAATAGATGGAACATTTTAATCACATCTTCCACCCGCTTTACTTTCCTGAAGTTAGACACATGCATCACAATGCGTTCACCGCCCGGCGCGATAGCTTTTTTGAAATGTTCTTTGTCACGCTTTTTAAATCGCTCAAAATCGATGAAGTTAGGAATCACCTCAATGTCTCGCCGCAACTGAAAAGTGTTCAAGGTATCTTGCTTGAGGTGGTTCGATACTGAGGTGATGCCATCGGCACTATTCAACGAATATTCTACTACCGGCCGGTAGCCCGGATCGCGCCCAACTAGTGTGATGTCGGTACCGTGTAAGGTGGTGATATAGGGAATGGAAATGCCTTGGTCGCGCAGAATGCTTTTGGCCATGAGCGCGCTGGAGGCGTGCGGAATGGCGTAATGCACGTGTAGTAAATCCAGTTTTTCGAATTTCACTACATCTACCATCTTACTGGCCAGAGCCGATTCGTAGGGTTGATATTGAAACAGCGGGTAGTCAAGGGCGGCAACCTCATGGAAGAAGATGTTTTCCTGAAAGCGTTCCAGCCGCACAGGTTCCTGATAGGTGATAAAATGAACCTGATGCCCCTTGCGGGCCAGCGCTTTTCCCAGTTCGGTAGCCACTACACCACTGCCGCCGTAGGTGGGATAACAAACGATGCCAATTTTCATGGGGCTAAGTTTCCTCTTTTTTTACCTACTTTTGCATAAAATTTAGGTTATGAACTTAGGATGGCCAGAACTCATCGTAATCGGAGGGGCAATTTTGTTGCTGTTTGGAGGAAAGAAAATTCCGGAGTTGATGCGCGGTCTGGGTCAGGGCGTTCGCGAATTCAATGCGGCTAAGAATAATATCAAGACGGAGATAGAAGACGGCATGCGCGAGAAAGCCAAGGAAGTGAAAGCGCCAGAGGAAAAGTAATAGCGCACTTTATGCAAGTTGCGCTATAAACTGAATAACGGCTGCACTTCTGGCGGCTTATAATTTACTGTAAATGATGGGTGCTCAAATCCATACCGCCAATGCGGTAGTAATGAAATAGTTATTTGCGCTGGGTTTTTCCTGTAGCTGAAAAACTGCATCGCGGCTGGTAAATCCGCGTGCTTCCAGTCGCCACAATACATTCTTCCAAATCTGATAATCGATATTGATAGAATACCCCCACGTTTGAAATCCATGTGGTGTGGCATAAGCAATCATTACGCCTTGCGCATCGCTGTAATACTCGGCGCGCGCTGCCAGCGCCAGTTGTTTTAAAGGTGTGATACGCAGTATGGCGATGGGTGTGTACCAAAGGGAATAGTTGCTGCTGCCATTTTTTTTCTGCTGCGCACCAATATCGAAACCTGCTATCAGTCCTACTTTTTCGTGTAGTTGCGCCTGCACATAGGCATTGTGAAATAGCCGCCATACGCCTGATCCCGACTTCCCCATAAAGCCAAAGAACGAACTGCTGTTCACGGTTATATTACTGTTGGGATGAAAGGTAAGCTGATGTCCAAATGCGGGGAAGTTGCTGCCATCGGGCCGGTAGATACGCTGCCAGCTATTCACCAATAATCCACTGATATACCATTTTTCATTAGCAGAAGTATAGGAAAGGCGAACGCCTGTTTCGTAGTAAGGTGTATTATCAGCCAGAATACTTCGGGTTACATTCCAGCAATCTTTACCTATGGCACTTTCAAATCCTATGTGGGAGGGCATCACGCCGGCATCCAACCAAATGGCATGGCGGCGCGCGAGGCGCAGACCCACGTTGGCTTCATAAATATTCTTCAATACCGATGGTTCATCTGCCAGATTATCGCTGCTGTAGGTGCCCAGCATTAATGCGATGTTGGCGCGCACCCTTTCTTTATTCAACGCTAATTTTACTACACCCAAATTGACATTAAATTGATTGTGTCGGTTGTGAGAATAGGCAAAGGGCTGGCGTAAATGGTTTTTGGGTTTAGCGAAATCATAGCTGAAATACACTTCCAAATAGCCGGAAATACTGATTGCCTTAGAAAGCGCAACGCCCACGTTTTCGCGGCGCAAACTATCTAATACTTCCTGGTGCGCACGGTTACGCAGGCTGTCGGTGAGCGTTTGCTGTGCCATGGCTTTTTGCCACCCAATGTTAGTCAGCAACAAAAAAATAGATAGCAGTAGCCGTGGGTTCATGCTTTAGGCAAAAGAACACAATCCGTGCCGAATTGCCCGCGTTATGATGGTTTACCTGTAAGAGAACCGGCAAAGGCCAGCAAGCGCCCTTCATCGAATGCTTTGGCCATGAATTGCATGCCCATGGGTAGCCCTTCGCGGTTGTTGGTATAAGGGATAGAAATGGCGGGAATTCCGGTGAGATTCGCCAATACGGTGTAAATGTCTGCCAGATACATTTCCACCGGATCGCTGGTCTTTTCACCCAATTTGAAGGCTACTGACGGGGTAGTAGGCATCAGAATAAAATCGTACGAAGAAAAGATGTCATTGATTCGGTTTTGAAGAATCCGGCGTACCCGTTGTGCTCTGGAATAGTAGGCATCATAATAACCGGCACTCAATACAAAGGTGCCTAGCATGATGCGGTTTTTAACTTCCTTGCCAAAACCTTCTGTACGCGATAATTTGTAAACGCTTTCCATATCTGTAGCGTTGGGCGAACGATAGCCGTAGTGAACCCCATCAAAGCGCGCCAGATTACTGGAAGCCTCAGCCGTAGTCAGTACGTAGTACGTGGCAATGAGGTGATCCATTAAATCAAAAGGCACTTCTTCCACGGTATGTCCTTCCTTCTTCAAATTGCTGATTAACTGCTCTGCTGCACCGCGCACATCTGCCGAAATTCCGGGATGATCAATGGTGTTCTTTAATACGGCAATGCGCGCCTTACCGCTGAAAGTAGCTTTGCTATAAGCGGGCACCTCACGAGTGGAAGCCGTGCTGTCGTAATCATCGCTGCCTGCAATCACTTCCATCACCTTGGCTATATCTTCTACGCTATTTGCAAACGGGCCAATCTGGTCAAATGAAGATGCGTAGGCAATCAAGCCATACCGCGAAACTCGGCCATAGGTAGGCTTCAATCCTGCTACGCCGCAAAATGCAGCGGGCTGGCGAATTGATCCGCCGGTATCACTTCCTAGTGAAACCTGACATAGGCCAGCCTGCACCGCCACTGCCGATCCGCCGGATGAACCGCCTGGAACACGTGTGGTATCCAGCGCGTTGCGAACGGGGCCGTATGCCGAATTCTCATTGCTGGAACCCATCGCGAACTCATCACAATTTAAACGTCCGATAATGATGGCATCTGCTGCCAATAATTTTTCAATTACTGTGGCAGAATAGATGGAAGTGAAACTTTCCAGAATTTTTGAACCGGCGGAAACACGGTGATTTTTGTAGCAGATATTGTCTTTTATTCCAATCACCACACCATGCAACTTACCCAGTGGCGCACCTGTTGCAATTTTTTGGTCAACGGCAGCCGCCTGCGCCCTGGCAGATTCGGTAAATACTTCCAGAAAAGCATTCAGCTCGCGCTTTTGCTCGATGGCATTCAGGTATTGGTCAAGAAGTTGTGTAACCGTGCATTGACCCGCAGCCAGTGCCTGCTGCAGGGCGGTTATGGTTGGATACTGCATAAGCCGGGCGAAAGTAACGAAATATCGCGTTGCTAAAAGTAGCCCGGATGTTTGCCGTCACAGCCACCGGTGGCTGCCTTAGGCGATTTGCCTATATTCGCGCCATGTCGGTGACGCAGGATACGTATAGCATTAGGCTGCCTCAGTTTGAGGGGCCGTTCGATTTATTGTTGTTCTTTATTGAGCGTGATGAACTGGATATTTACGATATACCCATTTTCAAGATTACGCAGGATTTTCTGTCGTACATCACCGACATGGAACGGCTGAACATCGAGTTGGCCAGTGAATTTATTCTGGTGGCCGCAACGCTGATGCGTATTAAGGCCAAGATGTTGTTGCCCAGAAAGGAAATCAATCCGGAAACCGGACAAGAAATCGACCCTCGGGAAGAGTTGGTGTCGCGCCTGATTGAATACAAGAAATTCAAGGAAGCCACGGAAACGCTGCGTCAACTGGAAGATGACAGGCAGAGCATCAATAAGCGTGGAAACATTCCTGATGAGATGAAGGAGATTGCTGCCTTGTTCGAAACAGAATACGAAATGCAATCGCTCACTATGTTTCGTTTACTGAAAGCGTTTCAGAATGTGGTGGCGCGAATGGAGCGTGAAAAGAATAAGCCAGTACACACCATCGTTCAACCGCCTTATACTATTCAAGGTGAGAAAATGGTGTTGCGTAATATGGTTCGCGATGGCGCCAAAGTGGCTTTCGAAAAAGTTTTTGAAGAATGCGAAAATCGCGTTCACGCCATTTTTACGTTTCTCTCTATGCTAGAACTTATTCAGGAGCAGATACTCACCATTGTGATAGGCGAGGGATACAATAACTTCTGGATTGCCGAGAAAACGGAAGCTGAACGCCAGCAGCAGGAAGCGCCGGCGGAATAATCACTACAAATTATTTTGGCAGATCAGGTGATTTTTTGGAACGTTTATCGATCCAATCATCTACCACATGCATCACACCGTTTACGAATAACACAATGCCGCAGGCAATGGCCGTTTCTGCAAAGTAACCAGCCGCCGCCATACAGCCAATACCGGCACTACACCATACGGTAGCGGCAGTGGTCAACCCTTGTGGGTTTCCGCCGCGGTGCATGATGACGCCGGCGCATAAAAAACCGACACCAGTAACCACTTGACCAATGATGCGTGTAATGTCACCACCATGATCCTGAATCATACCATAAGACAGCAACACAAAAATCGCTGATCCTAACGATACCAGTCCGTTGGTTCGGATGCCTGCATTTTTATGATGGATTTCGCGCTCTAAACCTATGGCCATTCCGGCTATCAGCGCCACCACAACGCGAAGAATAAACTGTTTTAATTCCATAAATGTACTTCGATAATTATCGGACTATTGATACTTCACCAACACATTTTTTGGTTCAGTAAAGAAGCGCATCGCCTCCCAACCGCCCTCACGACCAACGCCGCTGGCCTTTACACCGCCAAATGGGGTGCGCAAATCGCGAACCAACCAACAATTAATCCATACAATACCAGATTCCAATTCTTCCGCTACGCGATGGGCACGATTTAAATTGGTGGTCCAAACACTGGCCGAAAGTCCGTATGGAACACCATTAGCCATTTTTATGGCTTCTTCTTCACTGTCGAAAGGTGTTAAGGTGACCACCGGTCCAAAAATTTCTTCTTGTTGTGTTCTGCAATCAGGCAATAAACCTTCGATTACGGCAGGCTTCAAAAAGTAGCCATTGCGGCAGCGCGTACCTAATTCTTCTTGTTCCGATGCAGACAACGCCCCACCGCATAACACCGTGCCACCTTCTTTCACTGCCAAATCAAGGTATCCTAAAACTTTTTCCCGGTGCGAGGCAGATACCAGTGCACCAATGTTGGTGTCGTCTGCATTCGGGTCACCGGTTTTCAGCGTTTTAACCCGCGTCACAAAGGCATCACGGAAGGGCTCGTAAATACTACGCTCAATAAATATGCGAGAACCACACAAACAAATTTCTCCCTGATTGCTGAAAGATGCGGTCACCACTTGTTTAACGGTGTTCTCGAAGTCGCAGTCAGCAAAAATCAGCGTTGGGTTTTTACCGCCTAATTCCAACGATAACTTTTTAAACATAGGCGCTGCCGTAGCGGCAATTTGTTTGCCTGTTGCTGTGCCACCGGTGAAAGAAATCGCTTTGATGCCTGGATGTTCTACAATGGCTTGTCCCACCTTTGTCCCTAAGCCATGAACGATATTCAACACTCCTTTAGGGAAATTGATTTCGATACAAATTTTAGAAAGAAGAAATGCCGTAAGCGGGGTGATTTCACTGGGTTTGGCAACCACACAATTGCCTGCGGCCAGGGCCGGGGCAATTTTCCAAGTAAATAAATACAGCGGCAGATTCCACGGCGAGATGCAGCCTACTACACCCATGGGCTGGCGCAAGGTGTAGTTGATGCCTATACCCGGCATGTGATGACTTTCACTGGCAAATTGCTGCGCGGCTGTAGCGTAAAACCGGAAGTTAGAAACTGCCCTGGGTATATCTACGGCTCGCGCCAGTTTCAAGGGCTTGCCGTTATCCCGACTTTCTGCAGCTACCAATTCATCTAAATGCGCCTCTATGCCGTCGGCTAGTTTAAGCAGCCAAAGCATGCGCGTTTCCAAAGGCATGGCCCGCCAGCTTGGAAATGCAGCATGAGCGGCGGCATAAGCCATCGCTACATCTTGTTGGTCGCTGTCTGGCACCCGGGAAAATACGTCGCCGGTGGCCGGCTCGTAATTATCTAACCATTGATTGGATTGCGGGGCTACCAGCGCTCCGTTGATATAGTTGAGCAAATCCTGCATGCGCCGAAAGTAACACTTACTGCGCAAAGCGGCGCCTGCGCCACCAGGTGAACGCTATTCCGCCCAAAATAACCAGTGCAATAGGTGCCACTACATTCACCAATTGCCAGTATAATTTTTCATTCTGAACACGAATGGTATTCAACATGCGCAGTTTTACTTCTTTGTTGCGCGTTTCCAGTAAACCGCTTTTATCCACCAGGTACTGAATGCAATTCAGCATAAAATCACGGTTGGCAAATGTTTGTCGGGTAAAACCATAATAACCTAACGGATAGGCGGTGCTGTCGCCCCGTACTTCGCTGCGCGAAATATCGCCATCAGCTATCACAATCATCTTGGTTTCTTCACTGCGGTCTATGAATTTCATATCCGGAACGGTATCGGCCATCGCCAGAAATTCCGGCGTCATCCGATTGGCATATAATGAGCTGAAACGACCTTCCAGCAAAGCCGCTACAGGCAACTGTTTCTGGTTGTAGTAAACCGGATTGGGTCGTTGTTGCAGAATACCGAAGTGTACGCGAACAGGGGTCAGTTGCGCCTTTGAATTGTCAGACGTGCGTAGCAAGATGGTCTTCTTTACATCAGCATTTCGTATCGTGTCAATGGTGCTTACAAACTGGGATGCAATAGGATCCAAATTTCGTACAATGGGATGACGGCTATCGGGTATCAGCAAAGGAAAATAATACCAGGGCAGTAGCTCTGTTTGAGGTGCATTGCCCATCTTTCCTACCACCAACGGAATGGGGTTGCACATGTTGATATCCTGCACCAAATCGCTGTTCACGCGAACGCCGTATTTAAATAGTTGGTCGTCGAGATTCAGATTGCGATCTACCACCATTTGTTCGGCGAGATTAATCCGCAGCGAATCCATATCAGCCGTGGTAGCATCCAGTAACCACAGCACTTTCCCGCCGCGCATCGCAAACTGATCAATCTGAAATTTCTCTTTTTCTGTAAAAGGAATGGTGGGTTTGGCGATAACCAACGCATCAAACTTGGTGTCTACTTTGTAAGTTTTATTCAGGTCGATATTAGCAATGTCGAAGCGCAAACGAATGAGCTGATCCTGAAGGTCGGCCAACTCAACCGCACTTAATTCGCCATTGCCATTGCTGAAGGCTACACGCGGCGAACGGTATTGCGTTAGCTTCTGAATGGCATTAGTGAATTTATATTCCAAAGAAACCGCTGAATTATTCAACACTTCCTGCTGCGAGTAACCAATTTGATTTTCCAGCAATTGAATCGGGAATTCTCGCTCGCCATAGTATGCCATCGCGACGGGGAAAACCATGGTGAGTTTCTGTTCGTTGGCTTTGCCGGTCTGTACATTAGCTGGTGCCAGACCTTTGCTCAGCAATTCTTCCATCAGCGCTTTTCGCTCTTCATTGCTGCGGTTCGTGCTGGGGTCAATAAATTCAAATTCAATTTTCTTGCCACCGTAAGCCCGCATTTCTGTTAGCAAATCACGCGTGCTTTGGCGTAATTGTTTAAATCCTGCAGGCATATCGCCTTCCAGATAAACTTTAAAAGTGACCGGGTTTTTCAATTCCCTCACCAGTTTTTTTGTGGCATCAGTAAGCGTGTACTTCTTTTCAGAAGTGAGATCAATTCGCGTATAAAAAAACTGACTGACCACATTCAGCAAAAGCAGAATGGCCAAACTAATGCCCAGCAAGAAAATGGCATCGTTGCGATTGGCGAGGCGGCGGTTAAAAAAGTTTACCATTGGCGGCTGGCAAGAGATGTTCTGGTGAATAAAATGAAGGCACTAATGATGGAAAAGAAATAGGCCATATCGCGGGTATCCAGAATACCCCGACCCATACTTTCATAGTGCGCGCTGAGTCCTAGCTGGGCAACCAGGTAATCGTTCTTCCCAAAGAAAATACCAAGCCGCGAGAGGTTGTCAAAGGCAAGATACAATACAAAGCAGATAAAAACACCGGCGATAAAGGCTACAATTTGATTTCCGGTGAGCGAGGAGCAGAACAAACCTACCGAAACAAAAACGGCCCCAAGAAATAGCAAGCCAAAATAGGAACCGGTGATACCGCCAATGTCTACATTGCCAATGGGCGCAGCCAGATGATACACCGTGTAAGCGTAAAGTAGCGTAGGTATCAAGGATATTGCTACCAGGGTGAGTGCTGCAAAAAATTTACCCAGAATAATTTGCAGTTCGGTAACGGGCCTGGTGGCCAGTATTTCTATGGTTCCGCTGTGAATTTCTTCAGAGAAAGAACGCATGCAAATAGCCGGAATCAGGAAGATAAAGATGAATGGCGCGATGTAAAAAAAGTAGTCGAGCGTGGCATAGCCAAAATCCAAAATGTTGGTATCCGGGAAAACCCATAGAAAAAGGCCTACCGCCAACAGGAAAACGATAATAGCGATATAGCCGATCAGCGAGCTGAAAAACTGCCGCAATTCCTTGAGATAGATTGGTAACACAGCGGCGAAAATAACAGAAAGTGAAAAAGATTATTTTCGTTTGCCGCTCAACCGGCGGGAAACGACACATTCTTGTCGTTTTTTAGCAGTTAAAGCAAGAAGAAAATTATGTATAGGACGAAAACATGTGGAGAATTGCGCCTGGCCGACCAGGGCACAACAGTTACTTTATCGGGATGGGTGCAGCGTGTACGCGATATTGGGCATTTAGTGTTTGTTGATTTGCGCGACCGTTATGGTATTACGCAATTATCTTTCAACAATGATGCTGATGCCAACTTATGTGAAGCTGCCCGGCAATTGGGTCGGGAATATGTGGTACAGGCCATTGGTGTGGTGCGCGAACGCGAATCCAAGAATGCGCAAATCGGCACCGGTGATATTGAGATTGCCGTTAAAGAATTGCGCGTGCTAAATGCGGCAGAAACACCTCCATTTACAATTGAAAACGATACTGATGGCGGCGAAGAGCTGCGCTTGAAATATCGGTATTTGGATATCCGCAGGCCAGCCCTTCGAGATGTATTGGTTACTCGTGCGAAAATGATCAGTGCCATGCGCCAATACTTAGATGCCCGGGGGTTTATTGAGGTTGAAACGCCCAACCTGATCAAGAGCACGCCCGAGGGCGCGCGCGATTTTCTGGTGCCTTCCCGCTTACATCACGGTACTTTTTATGCCTTGCCGCAGTCGCCTCAAATTCTAAAGCAGTTGTTAATGGTGGCTGGTATGGATCGGTATTATCAGGTGGTGAAATGTTATCGCGATGAGGATTTCAGGGGCGATCGCCAGCCTGAGTTTACGCAGCTTGACTGTGAAATGGCTTTTGTGGAACAGGAAGATATCTTTCAAAATTTTGAAGGCATGGTGAAGCATGTCTTTAAAACGGTGAAAGATGTTGAACTACCTGATTTTTTACGGCTTACCTATGCAGATGCGCTGAAATTATACGGCAGCGATAAACCGGATCTTCGTTTCGATTGTAAAATAGTAGAACTACAAGGCGTATTTCCTGCTGGAGCATTTACCGTTTTTGATCAGGCGGTTGCCCACGGTGGGCTGGTAGCCGGATTGAATGCCAAGGGCGCCGCAGCTTTTACCCGCAAACAATTAGATGAGTTAACGGAGTTTGTAAAAGCATCACACCGCGGATTAGGTGGATTAGTGTCGATTCGATTTAATGAAGACGGAACCGTAAAATCATCGGTTGATAAATTCTTCAATGAAGAACAATTGCGTGAGATTGGCAAAGCCATGGGCGCTGAAAAAGGTGATTTACTGCTGATTGCTGCTGATAAAACATCGAAAGTACGTAAGTCGTTAGGCGATTTACGACTGGAACTGGCGCGACGGCTGAATTGGATAAAGCCGGGAACATGGAGTGTATTCTGGGTAGTAGATTTTCCGTTGTTTGAAAAGGATGAAGAAACGGGAGAGATCATTTTCGTGCACCATCCATTCTGTTCGCCGCACCCCGATGATTTACAGTATTTCGATAGCGATCCGCTGCGTGTACGAGCACAAACTTACGATATGGTGATGAACGGCAATGAAGTACTGAGCGGTTCTATTCGTATTCATCAAAAAGATTTGCAGGACCGGGTTTTTGCAAAATTGGGTTTATCGAAGGAAGAAGTTGATCACAAATTTGGCTTTATGCTGAATGCCTTCCGGTATGGCGCACCACCACACGGCGGCTGCGCTTTTGGTTTAGATCGCTGGGTTATGCTCATGACCGGAGGTGAAACCATTCGCGATTCCATTGCTTTCCCTAAGGCCTCAAATGGAAAGGATTTAATGATGGATGCGCCTGCTGCCGTCGATCCAAAACAACTGAAAGAACTAGGCTTGTAATGCCGTTGCCGGAAACACGTTAGGGCTGGGGTGAATTATTATATTCGCCTACATGACAAGACAAGAGATGATTCGGTTGTCGGCGCTGTTCGGCGCTGGCGCGGCATTGCCTAAATGGGCCATGGCAGCTTTGGCAGAAGATGAAATTAAAGCTTCTGATTTCGGTCGCGATTTTGTTTGGGGAACGGCAACGGCTGCTTACCAGATTGAAGGCGCCTGGAATACCGATGGGAAGGGTGAATCGGTTTGGGATCACTTTACGCACTTTCATAAGGGAAAAATTAAAACCCGTGAGAATGGCGATATAGCCTGTGATTTCTACCATCGTTATGAAAGCGATATCGCGCTAATGCGTTCGCTACATATTCCTGCATCTCGATTTTCACTGGCATGGTCGCGCCTGCTTCCCGACGGTACGGGAAAGGTGAATGAAAAGGGCGTTGACTTTTATAATCGTTTAATTGATACTTGTCTAAAAGAAAATGTAACACCTTGGGTAACTTGTTACCACTGGGATTTGCCGCAAAAACTTCAGGAAAAAGGCGGTTGGACAAACCGCGATGTGATTAGTTGGTTTGAGGAGTATGTAGATTTATGTGCGCATCGTTTTGGCGACCGCGTAAAAAATTGGATGGTGTTTAATGAACCAATGGCCTTCACTGCATTGGGGTATTTGGTTGGCATGCATGCGCCGGGAAAGATTGGCTTCAAAAATTTCTTTTCCAGCGCGCATCACACGGTGATGTGTCATGGCGCCGGCGGAAGAATTTTGAAGGAACATGTGAAAGGCGGCAATATTGGTACAACTTTTTCGTGTTCATCTGTTGACGGATGGAAAGGGACGCCTGCCAATATGCGGGCTGCACAACGCTGCGATGTTTTGATTAACCGATTGTACATTGAGCCTGTTTTGGGAATGGGGTATGCCGCTAAAGCAGAGTTGCCAGCGTTGCACCGGATTGAAAAGTATATAAAGGACGGCGATGAACAGAAAATGAAATTTGATTTTGATTTCATTGGATTGCAGAATTATTCGCGCATTGTTGCCAAAAATTTCGGACTGGTACCTATGTTGCGGTCCCTCAATATTCCACCCAAAAAACTAGGTCATCCGGTAACAGAAATGAATTGGGAGGTGTACCCCGAAGGTATGTACCGAATCATTAAACAGTTTGCTGCTTATAAAAGCATCAAAGCCATTTATATCACAGAAAATGGCGTTGCATTTAAAGATGAAATGATGGGCGGCGAAATTCATGACACAGCCCGTATTCAGTTTTTTAAGGAATACTTGAAAAGTGTTTTAAAAGCAAAGCGGGAAGGCATTGATGTACGGGGCTATTTTATCTGGTCGTTCCTGGATAATTTTGAATGGGCAGAAGGCACGCGGCCGCGATTTGGATTGGTGCACGTAGATTACGAAACACAGAAACGCACGGTTAAAGATAGCGGTAAGTGGTTTTCACAGTTTCTACAGCAATAAGTGCTTTAGAATCATTCTTAATAGCGTTTTTCGCCGCAACATTCATCAATTTAACCGATATTCGATAAACCCATTTTTGTATATGACACCACATCTTTCAACTTCATATTCGAAATCAAAAACAATGAAAAAAACAGCTCTACTTGCAACTACTTCATTCCTGGCCTTCCTGGTGTTCACCAGCGGCACTAACAACCCAACCGGAAAGGCCGGGTATTCAGGCTCGCCTGGAGAAGGCACATGCGCCAGTTGTCATTCCGACTTTACTTTGAATTCGGGGCCAGGCTCAGTGCAAATTACAACCAATATTCCTTCAGCGGGATATGCTGCTGGTCAATCTTATACTGTTAACGTAATCGGCACGCAATCTGGCAAACAATTGTTCGGCTTGGCATTCGAAGCGCTCAACGCCTCCAATTCAAATATCGGAACATTGGCCGCCGGAACCGGTACGCATACGGCCAATGCAGGTAATGGGCGTAAAAATATTACCCACTCCAGCGGCGGTGGCGCAACAGCTAATGCGCATACGTTTACATTCACATGGACTGCCCCGGCTACCGGTAGCGGAACGGCTAATTTCTATTGTGCGCTGGCCGCATGTGATGGAACAGGAAATGAAGCTAATGATTATGTTTATTCAACTTCCACTTCTTTCGATGAAGCAACGGCGCCTAATGGCGTTGTGGATGCAACACCACAAGTGGCTTTGACGGTATTTCCTAACCCGGCTTCTGAAAAGTTGTTTGCACGTGTATATCATCTCAGCAACGAGAAAGCTGAAGCTAGCTTAGTAGCTAATGACGGTCGCGTAATCAGCAACGAAGTATTCAGCGTCAGTGGCTTCAATGAGCAAACTGCTTCATTTGATGTTAAAGGCTTGCCGGCCGGAATTTATCAGGTGAACATTCAACAAGGCGGCCAGCGGATAACCAAGTCAGTGGTGCTTCAATAAATTCAAACATGTTAAAAAATCTTATTGCAATAGTGTTTGTGGGTGGTCTGGCAGCCCTTGTTTTTAGCACAGGAAGCTGTACTAAAATGAAGGGACCGCAGCCATCAGGAGGGCAGGTTTGTGACTCTACGAAGGTGAGCTACGCCCGTGATGTGAAGGGTATTTTTGATGCCCGTTGTGCAACCAGCGGATGTCATGATGCTGCAACGAATGAATCGGGCGTGAATCTTTCTGACTATGCCGGATCAAAAACCGGCGTAGAAAGTCGGAACGCTATTTGCAATATGCAAGCTAGTTCCTGTTCCCAGATGCCACCAGATCAAAAATTATCGGATTCGATTATTAATGTGGTGGTGGCCTGGAAAAATAACGGGTACTGTAATTAATATGAAAAAGCAATTTGGTGTACTGTCGATCGCTTTGTTGATCGCCTTCGTTTCTTCTGCCCAACAGTTTATTACTAAGGAAGGAAAGATTCACTTCTTCTCGGCTACCGCTATGGAGAATATTGAAGCTACCTCCAAGCAGGCGGTTTGCGCGCTAAATACGGGCACCGGCAAAGTATTCTGTAAGGTGGTCATGACCTCCTTTCACTTTCCCAGTAAGTTCATGGAAGAACATTTCAATGAAAATTACATGGAGAGCGAAAAATATCCATATGGCGTTTTGGATATGGCGCTAACCCAGCCGCTGGATCTGAAAACGGATGGGGTAAAGGATGTGGTTTTAAAGGGAACATTAGAGGTACATGGCGTGAAGCACGATTATGAAATTCCGGGAAAGATTACTGTGGTAAACGGCGAGCCTGTTCATGCTACAGCCGAATTCATGGTGCTGTTAAAAGACCACAACATCACCATCCCTACCGCAGTAATTGCAAAAATTGCTGAATCGGTAAAAGTGGATGTGGCATTTGACTTTAAAAAATATGAAAAAAAGTAGACTCCACCTGTTACCCGCAAAACCGTTTTTATTCCTTTTGTTATTGGCTGGTTTTGCCAATACATCACAAGCACAAAGCGACATTGTTGACGACCTCCTGAAGGAATCAAAACCAAAGCGGGAATATGTGGGCTACACCTTCAAAACTACCCGGGTAATCAATGGTCATTCGGTAGAAACAGTTAAGAAAAATTGCCTCGATTTTCGGGTAGTACACCGGTTCGGTGATATTGCAGTTCCGGGTGTGAGTGGTCATACCTTGGGCGGTATTGATGCGGCTACCGACATTTTGTTGTCGTTGGAATACGGCATTTTGGATGACCTAACCGTAGGCGTGGGTCGCGCGCAAGGCGCAGGTTCTATGCGCGAGTTGTACAACGGTTTTGTAAAATATCGTGCGTTGAAACAGACCACTGATTTCAAAATTCCGTTGACCATTACCTTGTTTGGAAATGCAGTCATCAGTAGCCAAAAAGCCGATCCATTCGATATCAGCAAAACATTAAAGCAACAACCTTTTGCGGCCCGGATGAGTTATTGTTTGCAGGCTTATCTGGCATGTAAAGCGACCAACTGGTTGTCGGTGCAGCTTACACCTAGTTTTTTATGGCGCAATTATGTGGCTTACAACGATCAAAACTACTTATTCTCATTAGGTATTTCTGCGCGCGCCAAGGTGAGTAAGCGCACGGCCATCTTGTTTGAATATTTCACGCCACTGCAGAAGCCGGGTTCCACCTATCGCGAATACTTTGGGCTGGTACGCGGTTTGAAAAACGCCGCATTCTATCCAAGCTTGCATCTAGGGGTGGAATTTGAAACAGGCGGACACGTATTCCACATTAACCTGACCAACACGCCAGGTATTCTTGAAAACGATTTTCTGGCCTACAACAATCGCAGTTGGGCACAAGGCCAAATTCGCTTGGGCTTCACCATTTCACGGGTATTCCAACTAAGCCGTCACGCGCGCCAAAACTCATGGGGAGGTGGTGCAGAAGGCAAGAAAAAGAAATCGTAAGTTACTTTTTTAGATAAATCGGCATTTCCATATTCAGGAAATAGCAAGGATGAAAAACAACCTGACCTAAGGTGTTGAACTCAATAGCAGGGGCAGGAAGTTTAATAAAGTTTAGCGCGCCCAACAGCAGCCTGCCTACTCGTGTGCGCGCCTTCACATGCATTAAGTTGTAATCAATAGAAATGAAAAATTTGCGGTATCGAGGCACATCGTTCCTGTTGTGAAACACACCATACTTATCAGTCCAGGTGTTATCAAATCCACCGTACATATTTCCAGCGCCATAACCAACAGCAATGTTTAACCATTTCGGAAATTTTGATTCCTTCTGAAAAGACCACGGATTCACACACAGCCAAAAGTCGATGTTGTTGTAGTCTTTCAGAAAGCCGTTGACCAAACCTGTGCCGAATAGTTCTTTTGCTCTTATTCCCAATTCGCCCGGCGGATAAGGCTGAATGTGAGAGGCAATTTTGATCTGAAATCGCTGTTCACCCCATGCCAGATTCTGTGACATGGCTGCCAGCGCCCCAATCCCATTGGCGGCAATGTCGCTCCAACTGGCTCCCCACTTCGAAGAAAAGCCATCGAAAATTTCAATGCTCGATTGCGCTACAAATCCAGTTATCGCACCATAAATTGCGGCATCGCGCCTGTTAGCGCCACACCATCGGTACCATTGATAAGCAAAGTTCGCTTCGGTATACGCGCCTTGGATATGCCCACATTTATCAATCTGATTCCATTCGTTAAGATCATTAAACCAATGAAATTTGGCTCTTGGGTATCCGGCATACCACAAACGATCAAGAAATACCATCCCGGTTACATAACTACCCACGATTACTCCTGTTGTACCTAAAATTCTTTTGGTGTGCGGTTTTTGGCTGAAGTTTAAAATCGACTTTTTTTTACGGAAAGAATTGAAATGCGCATTATAAGCCGAGTCGAATGCGGCATCTTTCGCACGCCAGTAGGCATCGCCATGCTGACCAAGAACCGCACTACTAAAAAATAGTAAGCCAATAAGCAATCGCATCATTCAAAGTTAGGCAAATCATTGGCTAATCAACCTTTCAAAACTAGATTTTTGTGTTTGGCTGTTTGGAATCGGGCCGATTCGCTGATTTCCGGGAACAGTTTGTTGAGGCATTTATGCCGTTTTCAAATTAGGATGACGAATGAGGGTGCCGCTTTAGCAAGGGCGTAGTGAATCTTGTACTAAATACGACTTTCCTATATTCGCCGCGCAATTAACAGATATGGCGATCAAAATTAAATTCGGAACAGACGGATGGCGCGGCATCATCGCAAAAGATTTTACTAATGATAATGTGGCGCGTGTTGCAGACGCAACGGCGCAATGGATTAAAAAGAATAATCCTTCCGGAAGTGTGGTGGTTGGTTACGACTGTAGATTTGGCGGGTACTTATTCTGCCAAACCGCAATCAATGTTTTTCTGGAACATGGCCTGAAAGTTTATTTCGATCCGCATTTTGTTTCTACGCCAATGATTTCGCTGGCCGCCAAAACACTGGGCTGCGAGCTGGGTGTTATTCTCACCGCTTCTCATAATCCTCCCACTTACAATGGATATAAACTGAAAGGCAAACATGGCGGCCCCCTGTTGGTTCGGTACATCGAAGAAATCGAATCCATCATACCGGAAACAAAAACAATCACGGAAAAGACTATCGATGAATTGGTGGCAGAAGGACGGGTTACGCTGGTAGATTTGGAAACTATGTATTACCAGCATGTAAGTGATTTCTTTGATCTGGAAGCAATTAATGATTCGGGTTTAGTGGTTGGATATGATGCGATGTACGGCGCAGGACAAAGCATTCTTCCCCGGTTATTGCCGCATGCTGATCTGATGCATTGCGATTATAATCCAGGATTCTATGGTCAGGCGCCAGAGCCGATTGCAAAAAATCTGAAAGAGTTTGAAAGCTATATCAAGCAAACCAAGCATGTTGATTTTGGTTTGTGTACGGATGGTGATGCCGATCGGATTGGGGTTTACGACGGGAAAGGTAATTTTATTGATGCGCATCACATTATCCTGATGTTGATTTATGTATTGAAAGAATACAAAGGACTGGATGGAAAAGTGGTGATTGCTTTCTCTGTTTCCGATAAAGTGAAGAAGCTATGCAACCACTACAATATTCCGTATGAAGTAACGCCGATTGGTTTCAAACACATTTGCGAAAAAATGATTTCAGAAGATGTGTTGGTTGGAGGGGAAGAAAGTGGCGGTATTGCGGTAAAAGGAAATATACCAGAGCGCGATGGTATTTGGGATGGATTGGTATTGATAGAATATCTGGCGCTGGAAGGCATTTCAGTTGCTGAATTAATACAGAACATCTATGACATCGTAGGGCGCTTTGCCTATAACCGTCTTGACTTGCATCTAAAGGAAGAGCAAAAGCAGAAAATAGTGGCCGCTTGCAAGGCCGGACAATTCCAGTGTTTTGGCGATTTGGCAGTAGAACGGGTTGAAGATTTGGATGGCTGGAAGTATCATTTTGCTAATGAAGAATGCGTGATGGTTCGTGCCTCGGGCACAGAGCCGGTGCTGCGTGTTTATGGCGAAGCGGGCACTTTAGATCGCGTAAATGAAATTCTGGAAATAGTAAAAACCACCTTGCTCACGGCATGAAAATAGGCATTATCAGAGAGGGGAAAATTCCGCAAGATAATCGCACCCCGCTAACGCCCAGTCAGTGCCGTACGTTGATGGAAGAACATAGTTCGGTATGGATTGCGGTGCAACCGTGCAGGCATCGATGTTTTAGTGATGATGAATATCGTTACCAGGGTATTGCAGTTCGGGAAGATTTGAGTGACTGCGATTTGTTGTTAGGGGTGAAAGAAGTTCCACTGGAGCAGTTAATGGCGAATAAAACATATATGTTTTTCTCGCATACTATAAAAAAGCAACCGCATAACAGAACGTTGTTGCAGGAAGTATTGAAGAAGAAAATCCGCCTGATTGATTATGAATGTTTGAAAGATGAACAAGGACAGCGCCTGATTGCCTTTGGGCGTTGGGCCGGGATAGTAGGTGCTTATCACGCCATTAAAATGATTGGGCACCGCACGGGTAATTTCTCTATACCGCAAATGGTATATTGCCACAATTTCGCCGAAGCGCAGAAGTCACTGGAGCATTTACAACTACCGAATTGGAAAATTGTACTCACCGGTACCGGACGTGTGGCCAATGGCAGTGCGTTCCTGCTGGATACGATGGGTATTCAGAAAGTATCCGCGCACGACTTCTGCTATAAAACTTTCGACAAGGTGGTGTATACGCAGTTGGAATCAAAGGATATGTTCTACCGGCCCGGCGCTGAAACCTTTGATACGGATCATTTCCATGCGCATCCGGAAGAATATTTATCGGCTTTCTATCCGTTTACGAAAGTGGCTGATGTATTCATCAACGGCATTTATTGGGATCAACGCATTGCTCCATTCTTCACCAAAGCGCAAATGAAAGAACCTGATTTTGCCATCAAAATTATTTCAGATATCACTTGTGATATCGCTCCGGAAAGCTCAGTTCCATCAACCCTAATGGCTTCATCAATAGCCGATCCCTATTATGGTTATGATGCGCAGGAAGAAAAAATTACGGGCACGTTTACCAACCGCTTCATCGATATTCAGGCCATTGATAATCTTCCCAACGAATTGCCTCGCGACGCGAGCGAAGATTTTGGGAATATGCTGCTGAGTAGAATTATTCCAAGGCTGATGCGCGCCAATAGTCAAACCATTGACAACGCTACTATTGCGGTAAATGGTTCGCTGGGTAAGAATTTTAGTTATCTAGAAGATTATGCCAGCGGAGTTTGATCAACTCCTTGCTGCATTCGATGCGCAATTACCACAGGGTACCGATCCCTTGCAGGCGGTGCAAGAATGGTTGCAACGTGAAATTGTACGATTGTTGCAAACCGATATCGAAAAGCTGAGGCTAATTTTGTATCGGATTGATATTGATGAACCTGATTTCAGAAAATTGGCTTCGCTAAATCAAGCAGATTTGCAGGTGGCCGCAGGTAACTTGGCTGATAAGATAATTCAACGTCAGATTCAAAAGGCTAATAGCCGGAAACAAACAGGCGAATCAGCCGATTGGGATTTTGATATTTAACGGTTATGACAATTGGACAGGAATTGTTTCAGGAATTAGAATTGGAAGCCGCAGTAGCCCGCAATTATTTGGCAGCAGTTCCCTTTGATCAACTCGATTTTCAGCCTGCTGAAAAATCGGAAAAGTTGGGACGGCTGGCTGTTCATCTGGCGGAAATTCTGGCTTGGTGGCCTTCTTGTATTCGCGATAAGCGATTAGATTTTAAAGACTTCCAACCAAAAGAATTTGCTACTAATCAGGACCTACTCAGTTATTTCGACTCGCTGTTAGCAGATGCTAAAGCGGCCTTGCTTGAGGTGGACGACGAAGTTTTTAAAGATTTCTGGGCTATGACACATGGCGATGATGTTCTATTTGAACTTTCTAAGAAGCAAGTCATGCGAATTTTCTGTATGAATCATTTGGTACATCACCGTGCACAACTAGGCGTTTACTTAAGAATGCTGGGTGTTGCGGTGCCGGCCACCTACGGTCCATCCGCCGACGATGAAAATGTTATTTTAATCCAGCCTTTTGAATGTTGAAAATGTCAAATTCACAGTATGAAAAGTTTTATCGAAGTTTCATCTGATAGTGATTTCCCTATTCAGAATATTCCTTTCGGAATTATACAAACAGCCGACCGTACGCCCAGAGCAGCCACAGCAATAGGTAACTACGTTGTAGATTTGCTGGTGTTGGCCGCAGCCGGATATTTTGACGATTTAAGTGCGCCGGTACAGGTTTTCTCAATGCCGAGTTTGAACGCATTTATTGCTTTGGGTAAACCCGTTACACAAGCGGTACGCTGCCGAATTCAGGAGTTGCTTTCGGTAGGATCTCCTGATGAAGTCTTAATCAGGGAGAAGGCGCTAATTCCCATAGAAGCAGCGCAGCTCTTGATGCCCATCCATATTCCTAATTATACCGATTTTTATTCCAGTCGTGAACATGCCACCAACGTGGGCATGATGTTTCGTGATCCGGCGAACGCCTTGCTACCCAACTGGCTGCACCTGCCTGTAGGCTACCATGGTCGCGCTTCCTCTATTGTTGTTTCCGGAACGCCGGTTGTACGCCCAAAAGGGCAAACCAAGGCAGATGATCAGCCAGCGCCTACCTTTGGGCCTTCTCGCTTGTTAGACTTTGAATTAGAAATGGCATTTGTGGTAGGAAAGGAAACGAATATGGGTGATAGCATTTCTACTGCGGATGCGGAAGATTATATTTTTGGCATGTTGTTGTTTAACGACTGGAGCGCACGCGATATTCAGAAATGGGAATATGTGCCGCTAGGTCCGTTTCTCGCGAAAAATTTTGCATCAACGGTTTCTCCGTGGATTGTAACCATGGAGGCTTTGGCACCATTTCGCACCGCTACACCAATGCAGGAACCAGCGGTATTACCTTACTTAAAGTTTGAAGGCGAAAAGAATTTTGACATTCATCTGGAAGTGGAAATTGTAGCCGCCAGCGGGGCGCGAAAGGTAGTGTCTGAATCCAATTTCAAATACATGTATTGGAATATGGCTCAGCAACTGGCTCATCATACAGTGAATGGCTGTAATGTAGAAGTAGGCGATTTATACGCTAGCGGAACCATCAGCGGGCCAACTCCAGATAGCTATGGGTCGATGCTGGAAATTTCGTGGCAAGGCAAGAAGCCCGTTGTAATGCCAGACGGCTCCGAGCGACGTTTTCTTCAGGATGGCGATACGGTAGTGATGCGCGGTTATGGTTTGAAAGATGGCATCCGCATTGGTTTTGGGGAATGCAGCGGACAGATTCTTCCAGCCAAACAAAATTTGTAATTCGTCAAAGGCTACTTGCTATTGACACGCATCGTAAACAACGACTTCACTTTTTCCTTTTCTGTAATGCGCGCTTCATAGTATTCCCCACGCGCCCATTTATCAATCATGTTGTCGTAAAATCGACTGCCGGGGTTGCCTGATTCACCGCCGGGGAAGAGACAGTGTGCGGTATTGTTTCCAAAATCAACAATCATACGCCAGCTAGGGCCATGAGTGGAGTTCGTAGCGTTTACAATGCCGCGGTTACCGCCGCAAATCACATTTAGTTTAGAAAACGCATCCAGTTTTGCCAGGTGACGGATACCAGTGGCTTTATGTTGACCCCATTCCAATGGCTTATTTTCCTGCCGCAGTTTTTTCATGGCTACATCGAATGTTTTGTTAAGCAGAATTTCCCGATTCTCGCGCTCACCCGTTTGTAGGTTATCATAGAAAATACTGTTGCTATCGTTGCGCAGAAAATAGGCTGTGCGGTACCAGTTTGGTCGTTTCATAGGAGCCTGAACGTCTGCCATTTCATCCCACAATTCTTCATACAGCTCGGTAGCCCAGGCTTCAAACAGGGTTGCGCCTTTTGAATCGGAATCGTTGCGGTAATTCCATTGTTCCAGTAAACTAATTTCATTTTGGTAAGATGAAAAATCACTTCGATGTAATGCGGCTAACATCGCAGGTAGCGCTAATGATGCGGTGATGTTGTAATTATCATTCTGCATTTTCATCATATAAGTAGCATCAATGGATTGGCCTTCTTCAAGCATTCGATTAATTCGAATGGCTCGTTGTTCTTCATAAATCCCAACATGACTTACAGGATATGGATAAGTGGCATCGAATGGAAATTGGTTGGCAGAAGAAACAAACTGACGCGGCGGATTTCTCACCAACGGGTTATCAGTATCAGGAATGTAATGCAACCAATCGCTGCTGCTCAGCGAGCCATCGGCTACAACCTGATGGGTTAGCGGGTGTTTGCCCTGTTGTTTAATTGCGATATCACCACTTCGCGAAGCAAATACAAAGTTTTGCGTTGGACATGAATAGTGTTTTAATGCTTCCAAATAATCTTCATAAGAGCCACCACGATTCATTTTGTAAAAAGTCATGAATTCGTTGGAACCCTGATGAGCCGTCCATTTCATGGCCAGAAACTGCTTCATCTTCACATCGCCAAAACTTTGGTCAAAAACAACTGGACCAAAGCGGGTATATAAAACCGTATCCAGAAATTCTTCTCCGCCGCGCACTTTAATATGCTCGATGCGCTTCTGTGTTTTAGCCCATTTCCCATCCAGCAAATATTCGTTGTGCGAATCATCCTTAAAGGTGATTTTAAACCAGTCGCGCACATCACGGCCACCATTCGTAACACCCCATGCAATTTCTTTATTAAAACCGCTGATTACGCAAGGCGCGCCGGGAAGCGTAGCGCCGTACACATCACAGGTGGGAGATACTAAATGCATTTCATACCAAATGGAAGGAAGATTAAGTTGCAGGTGTGGGTCATTGCATAAGATCGGTTTTCCGGTCTTGGTTTTTTCTCCTGAAACAGCCCAGTTGTTTGAACCGTTCAAATCAGTAGGTTTCTGAATAATATTTTTGTACAGCATGGCTTCACGGGGATTGGTAAGCGTTACGCCTTCTGTGTTATTGAGCGGGATTTCGGTTTTTGTAAATTTTGTTCCCACTGGAATGATGTAATCGATGAAGGAATCTTTTTCGGGATACAGATAATGAAATTGTTCTTCACCAAAACGATTGATGAAATTAGTGTTCTCAATATCATATTCATACACCGATAACATATTGGCCATATTCTTCAACAATAGCGCGGTTTTCAGTGGTGTCCACGCCTCAGGCGCATAGCCCAGAAGTTTATATTCAATGGGATAATCTTTAGGTGCTAGCTGACTGATAAATGCATTTACCCCAGCGCAATAAGCACCCAGCATTTTCTGACTTTGCGTATCACCCAAAATAAACTCAGTAGAATTTTCCGCGCCAAAGGCTAACCCAATGCGCCGGTTTAACCGGTCGTTGTCCAGTGTTTTTTTTCCAATAATTTCTGACACCCTGCCTGCCGCATTATGGGTTTGTGTTTCCATTTGCCACAAACGATATTTGGCAGTAACATAACCTTGCAGATAATACAGGTCTTCATCAGACTGTGCAAAAATATGCGGCACCATACGCTCGTCGAAGCGTACTTCAGCAGGATGTTTTAAGCCCGGAAGTTGTAATTGTATATCGCTGAAGCGGCGCTCGCTATCGGCGTTCTGCCAAAACCCTGAGAAAGGATTCAGGAAGGTGCCAAATGCCGGCACCTGGCCGAAACGAGTATTCAGCGCTATTAATAGCGTTGTGGTAATAATTGCAGAAAGCAGAAATGTGAAAATTCGCATATTGAAACATCTGCCGGTTTTACTGCCGCCTAAATAGCGCATATTGCACCGGCTAACGATGTACAACGAATTTAGAATTTTGCTGCTAATGAAACGAAGCACCTTTTTGTTTTTTTGCCTGTTTTCAGGGTTGGTAAACGGGCAGTTGATTTCCCAGAAAAAAGTTTTTTCAAGAGCCGATTCACTGCGAGGCAGTTTGCGGCCGGAACGTACTTGCTACGATGTTCAATTCTATGATATTTCAATTGCTGTAGATACCGGCACTAGGCGAATCACAGGTGCTGTAGACATAACTTTCAATGCCTTAACGGATATCACCACGCTCCAAATTGATTTGAGCGATAGTTTCACGATTAGCAGTCTTACCTGTGAAGAAAGGGAATTGCCTTACACACGCGAAGGCAATGCGGTATTTGTAGCCTTTATGAATAAAATTCCAAAGCATAGTACGGCAGTGCTACACGTGCAATATTCCGGCAGGCCAGTAGCAGCTAGGCGCGCGCCTTGGGATGGTGGTTTTGTTTGGGAGCGTGATTCAAACGGGTATCAATGGATAGGGGTGGCTTGCGAAGGATTGGGAGCCTCCAGTTGGTGGCCATGTAAAGATCATAACAGTGATGAGCCTGATAAAGGAGTACTCATGAAGTATACTGTTCCCGCTTCGTTAATGGCGGTTGGCAATGGCGCTTTCCGCGGCGCAAAAAAAAATAACGACGGCACGGCTACGTATACATGGCAGGTTTCTTATCCAATCAACCTGTACGATGTAACATTAAACGTAGGCGATTATGTCCATTTTTCTGATACTTATCGCAATGCCGATGGCAGTACGGTACCGCTAAACTATTACGTACTTTCTTATCACCTGGAGCAAGCAAAAGTTCAGTTTAAGCAAGTGAAACCGATGATGCAGTGTTATGAGAAGTTTCTAGGTAAATATCCTTTTGCGCGCGATGGGTATAAATTAGTGGAATCACCTTATTTGGGGATGGAACATCAAAGTGCTATTGCGTATGGCAATCGCTACAGAACCGGATACAACGGCATTGATTTTTCCAGAATCGGGCTCACTTTTGATTATATCATCATTCACGAAACCGGACACGAGTGGTGGGGTAATAGTGTAAGTTGTAACGATATGGCGGATATGTGGCTGCACGAAAGTTTTTGCACTTATACAGAATCAATTTATGTGGAATGCCTTTTCGGCAAGGAAAAAGCTTTAGCGTATATCAACGCTAAAAAAGGACAAATTGATAATGCTGCGCCTATCCAGGGGCCATATCGTGGGGTAAATGAAGAAGGTGATGGCGATATGTATAGTAAGGGCTCGCTGATGCTGAATACCATACGTTCCATCGTTAATGATGATGCAAAGTGGTGGCCATTGATGAAAAGTATTTGCGATACCGCATTCCGAATGAAAACCACTGATGCAGAGGCCGTGGTTAATTACATGGCCGAAAGAACCCACTTGCCATTAGTGCCAGTTTTTCATCAATATCTTAATCATGCTGCGATTCCTGAATTACACTATTCGTTAACACGTGTAAAGGGCAAACAGTTTAACTTCCGATATTACTGGAAAGTTGATGAAGCCGGTTTTGAAATGCCAGTAATTTATCAGTTAAATGGAAAGGCCATTCGGCTGAACGGAAGTACTACTCCGCAAAATGTTTCGGTAAAGCTGAAGAAGGAATCTGAATTCAGCATTAATGAAGAGCTTACTTATTTCAGGTTGAAAAAAGAATAAGAACGTAACCTTTATATATTCGCGACTTCAATTTTGAACTATGAACTACGCCACCATTGTTTTAGTACACCGCATTTTGGTAACACTTTTCTTGTTACATTACTTGTGGAAAGCATTTTTGCTATTGTCGAATAAGCAAGTTGCGCTTCAGGGATATACCTCAAAAACGCGGGTAGCTGAAATGGTTGTGAGCTTCCTGTTCCTAGCAACCGGAGGTTGGTTGATGGTAAATGGTGCTTCTTTAACTACTTTGCAATGGTTGAAACTGGCAATGGTATTGGGTTCTATTCCTATTGCTATTGTTGGTTTTAAAAGGAATAATAAAGGTCTGGCGGTATTGGCCGTGTTGTTAATATTGGGGGCTTATGGTCTGGCCGAAATAAACAAGAAGAAGACGCATCAGGTAGTAGCTGCCGGGGAAACAGGGAAGGCGCTTTATCAAAGTAATTGTGCACGTTGTCACGGTGAGGCCGGCGATGCCCAACTGGCAGGGGCGGCCAATCTGCACACATCACAATTGCCTGCTGATATTGTTCGTGAAGTGATCCTACATGGCAAGGGTGCCATGCAGCCTGTGGAAGGCTTGTCTGCTGCGCAGGTAGATTCCATTGCCGGTTATGTGATTAGTCTCCGATAATTATCAACGATGCGTTTTTTAGGTACGCTCGATAAAATGAGTACCTCCTTTATTCATCCGGTGCAATACCGGTTACAATTAGGTGAGGAGGTAGTAGAATGGAATAATCTAATTGGAAAGTCTGTTTCCCTGCGTTTTACGGGTAGTATTTTTTGCACGGTATGCGGAAAGAAAACCAGCAAATCATTTGGCGAAGGAATGTGTTACAATTGTTTTGCTACCGCACCCGATAATGCGGAGTGTATTATACGACCTGAGTTATGTATGGCGCATCAGCATCAAGGGCGCGATGTTAATTGGGAACTCGCTAATCACTTACAACCACACATTGTTTATTTGGCTTTGGTGAACGAAGTAAAAGTTGGTGTGACCCGAAGCACACAGGTGCCTACCAGATGGATTGATCAGGGAGCCAATCAGGCCATCATTTTGGCCGAAACCCCTTACCGGCAGTTAGCTGGGTTGATTGAGGTAGCGCTAAAGGATCACGTGACCGATAAAACCCATTGGACCAAGATGTTGCGGAATGCCTTTAATCCAGAGATAGATTTAGTGGCTGAGAAGGCCCGAATCAAGCAATTATTACCACCTGAATTGGCGATGTATTGCGTTGATAACAATGAGGTTATAGAGATTTCCTATCCGGTTACCGCCTATCCTGAGAAAGTGACCAGCATGAGTCTGGATAAGCAATCTGAAGTTAATGGTATTTTAACCGGAATTAGGGCGCAATACCTGATGTTTGAAGGTGGAAAGGTGATCAATATTCGCAAGCACAGTGGCTATCAGGTAGAATTAGTCACTTTCGGGGATTAATAAGCGCTTGTTTCTTAGGCAGTATTTGTTATTTTTACCCGTCCCTGTTTATCAATTAAAGACGGAGCATATCGATATGAAAAAATGGTCCTCACTCACTTTGGCAATTTGTAGTATGGCGGCTTTGTGTGCACAGCCGTTGGTTTATAACAATGGCGCAACAATGGTTGTTACCGACAATTGTCCGGTAATCGCCAACGGTTCTGTGCAAAATGCTGCTGCCGGACTTATTAAGAACAAGGGTGATTTCCATATCACCAATAATTTTCAAATAGATCCAGGCGCAACGGCAGATGGATTTGCTTCTTCTCTGGGCAATTACCGTGTTGGAGGTAACTGGGTGAATAGTGGCGTATTTACAGCAGATAATTCCACAGTATTTCTGGATGGGGGAACACAGCAAATTACCGGTACCTCAGTAACCACTTTCCATAATCTTACCTTACAAACGGCTAATAGTACCAAAACGCAAACCATTAACGCTGAAGTTAACGGTATTCTGGCGCTCAATTCCAATGAATTGGCCACCGGTGATTATAACATGACTATCCTGAATCCGTCAACTGGTGCCATTACACGTGATGATGTTAATCAGGCTTTTGTATCCAGCACCAATAACGGACGATTGATACGGAACACGAATGCTTCGCAGGAGTATGTTTTCCCTACCGGTATAGACGATGGTGGAAATAAAAAAATCCGCGAGGTGGCACTGACACCAACTAACAGCGATGCGCGCTTTTATTCTGTTCGTTTTGCCAATAATCCCGGCACCAGCAATACCACTACATTTGATGGTTACAGCATTGGAACAAAGGAGTCGCGCGTAACCGATGTTAATGATGTCTTCTATCATTTAATTAGTTCCAGCGATGCAGCACCTGCAGCTTTAAGTATTTATTATAATGCCGGATTGGATAAGCAATGGAAGTCTATTGGCCGCTGGCAAAATAATCCGCAGTGGGAAGATTTGCTGAGCGCTTCTTCTGCTGCTGATCCGGCTGGCTCTGGTCGCCTGCGGATGACGAAGAATAGCTGGACTCCTTCAAAAGATCAGGCACACGCACTCATTAATACCATTGACGTTAAAACTGATTTCAACTTCCCTTCTGCCTTTGCGCCAGGATCGGGTACAGCTAAGCCTGAAGATACTTACTTCACCATCATCAATCAGGCAGATTTGGTGACGCTGGATGAGTTGAGCGTATTTAATCGCTGGGGTGAAATGGTGTTTAACAGCAAGCGCGATGGTACTGATAAATGGAATGGTTTTTATCAGGGTAAATTACAACAACAGGCGAATTACACCTTCCTGGCAACCGTTCGCAATAAGCAAACAGGAAGTTTATATCCGACGGTAACCGGCAATGTTGCCTTGATTTGGTAAACCCACGAAAACCACTTTGGTCATGAAGAAAATTTTAATCCCCTTTCTCGTAATTTGGTGCTTCGCAGTTCAGGCGCAGGATATCCACTATACGCAGTTCTACAATTCACCGTTAACTACCAACCCGGCTTTAACTGGCTTGGTGAACGGCACTTACCGGGTAGGCGTTCATTACCGTAACCAATGGTTCAGCGGGGTGAATAATGGTTTTTTTAAATCACCATACCAAACGCCTTCCGTGTTTTTTGATATGCCTATTAAAGTGTTCAAACACGATAACATCGGAATTGGCGCTATTATTTATGGCGATTTTGCCGGTGCAGGTGCCATGAATACCTATTCTTTCATGATTTCCGGATCATATATCAAGAGTCTTGGTAAAGATCATAATCACCAATTGTCGGCGGGGTTTCAGGTAGGCTACTCGCAACTGCGCGTTAACTCAGGTGATTTGCACTGGAGCAGTCAGTTTCAGAATAATGAATACAACAGCCAGTTGCCATCCGGTATTGCCATGGCACCCAATAAGGGGTATATCAATCTTAATGTAGGTTTGATGTATTATGGAAAGATAATTCCGAAACTGGACTTATACTTTGGCGGTATGGTTGCGAATACAACTACACCAAAGTATAATTTGAGCTCTGCTGATGCGAAGCGGGATTTAATGCTGCGCTGGAATTTAAGCGGTGGTCTAGATATTAAATTAACAAAGAACAATCGCTTCCACCTGCTGCCTTCTGTCTTTTTCATGAGCCAAAGTACTGCCGATCAATTGAACGCTGGTTTGGGTTTGGGATATGATATTAAGCAAGATGTCAACTTCACTTTGGGAGGATATGCCCGCGCCAATAACCTGGCCAACAAAGATGTTCAGGCGGATGCCGGAATCGCCTACATGGGATTAGACATTAAAGGATTTAAAATTGGCGCTAGCTACGATTTTACCGCTTCTAAATTTAAAAATGCTGGACCTGGTGTTGGTGGATTGGAAATTTCACTGATGTATGTTGGTCGAGCCAAGAATTATGAATTGCGCAACATTATGTTCTGTCCGCGGTTCTAATCAAAATGATTTAATAAAAAAGGCGCTTCAATTGAAGCGCCTTTTTTATCGACATGATTCTAGTCGGCCGTGAAGCGTTCTTCCCATAAATTGGTATGTACATTCGCCCATCTCTTCGTACGCATTTCAGTACTGGAAATCAGGACGACTTCAAATGTGTCGTTTTTAGTTGGAAATGAATTTGGAATCAAGTAATAGCTATCGTTTGCATCTATAGTATAGGTTTGCTTAGTGATGGAGCCTATGTTGTTTGGTGTACACGCACCATTATTATCACCTTCAGTAATATACAGCGATCCGGCATCAGTAAACTCAAATATGGAATTCATGGTACACCATTTATCTAAGGCAACACCATTGGTTGCATGATAAACGCAGCGCCATTTTTTTCCTATCAATTGTTGTTTGAGGGTTTTGGTAGCGGCCGGTTCCTTTTTACAGGAAGGCAGTGCCAATAACAGCGTAGCTAAAGCGGTGGTTAAAGTGTTTTTCATATGCTAAACTTAACGAATTACCTACAAACCAATAATGCCTTTTGGGTAGCAGAGGTAATGCTTCACTACAGGAACAGACAGTACTGAAATATTCAACTGATCTGAAGCCTGAGCGATATCGGTTACAGTGCCATCAGGCATCAAAATATTAATGCGGTTTTCTGACGGGTTGTAAGCGTGATTGGTGGTAGAATCAGCCAACACCAAATAGCTGGCGTCTTCTTCCGTTAACTTGAACTCTGTTGCTACTTTTTTGATGATGGTATTAACCTTTTTGTAAGGAAATGTTTTACTGCTCATTTCAATCTTGAACAATCGTCTGTTTAATATCGCATCGCATAGAATACTTAGAATCTTGTCTTTGGAGTGTTGCCAATTCTTTAATGCGGCCATTAAATCCATATCATCTAATTCAGAAAAGGTATCCAACAATTTAGGTTGCTTCCGGAAATCTTTCAGCGATACTTTTTCTTGCAGGAAGAAGGTGAGCGCCGGTGAAGCATCCAGTTTTTTACCTTTCGCAATTAACTCCTGTGCTCTTTCCACCGCCTTTATCAGCAGTTGTTCTACACATAAAACGGTTTTATGTAAGTATACCTGCCAATACATCAATCTTCTGGAAACAATAAAACTTTCGATGGAATAAATGCCTTTATATTCTATCACCAAATCATCGTTTCGTACATTCATCATTTCGATGATGCGGTCGTAAGAAATCACGCCCTCGCTTACCCCTGTAAAGAAACTATCACGTGTAAGATAATCCAGCCGATCTACATCTAGTTGCGACGATACTAGTTGGTGTAGAAATTTCTTATGGTAAGTGCCATTGAAAATCTCGATAGCCAAATCCAAAGCGCCATTAAATTCCTTGTTCAATCGCTCCATATACAATCTCGAAATTTCTTCGTGATGGAGCTGCTTGATAAGGATGTTTTCTAAGGTATGCGAGAAAGGGCCGTGTCCGATATCGTGAAGCAAAATGGCCAAACAGGCGCCAACTTCCTCTTCTTCGGAGATGGCATGTTGCTTCACCTTTAGAATATTAATGGCCTTCCGCATCAGGTGGAAGGCGCCCAACGCATGATGAAAGCGGGTGTGATTAGCGCCTGGATATACATAATTGCTAAAACCCAGTTGCTGAATGCGGCGCAGGCGCTGGAAATAACGGTGCTCAATAACATCAAACACTATTTCATGCGGAATAGTAATAAATCCATGAACCGGATCATTAAATATTTTTCGCTTGTTGGCCATACGTTATTGCTTTACCAATTTACCTGAAAAAGTGATGGTACCATCAGCAGTTTTTAACAAGACTATATACACGCCCTGTTTCCAGGAAGATGTTGGAATTGATGAAGCGGTAGTTTGTTGCAAGATGCAGGTGCCATTACTGGCATATATTTCAACTTGCTGCGGCTCGCTGTTAGTTTCTGAAAAAACGAGTTCGCCGTTCACCGGATTGGGAAATATGGGCTTCCAGTTTTCTATTTCTTCGCTGATTCCATTCACTAAACTGATATGAGCATTTACACTATCTACCCATAATGTACTACCGCGTTGCGGAAATTTATCGCTGGATAACAACTGAATTTTTAGTGTGTCGGGCACGGAATCACTCCAATAGAATACAGGGAAGTGAAAGTAACTCCAGTTGGGAAGAGTGCCTAACTTAAAACCTTCATTAGCATTGGTGCTTACTCCGCCAATCTGAATGCCTTTCTTCCAAAATGAAAAACTGATAAAAGCGCTGTCAGATCCCGTGGGCATATACTTCAATGCCATGCTAATAGTATCAGGACGAAAAGTGTATGGCGTACCGAAAACTGAAAGTTGAGCTTGCTGAGCGTTGTACACCACCCCGCCGTAGTTAGCAAAACCCGGATACAGTCGTTCCTGTGAATCCCATGGTAGCTGGAGGGTGTCTGTGGTTAGACGCAAAGAGAATTTTCCATCAAACACCGCTGTGCTGTCAATTGCGGCTGTCTTATTGAAGTTGGGATGCCAGTTGGAAAACGTACCCCAACTGCTTGGTGTGCCACTATTCCAATTTTCGAAACTGCCGTTGTTGATGGTTTGCGAGAGCAGCCACAGCGGCGAGCAACAGCTGAGTATCAGCAGTCGGATAAGCATTTGTAATGATAGCGTTTTTTTGCGCGCTCCAGCAATGTGATAAAAAAGAAGAGGCGGCTAAAACCGTTTTAGCCGCCTCATATCCAAGAGAAGAGAAACGTTTATTTCAAAACTGAAATGCTTCCGCTGCGTACTTGGTCGCCACGGCGAAGAACATATTGATAAACGCCATTATTCCAATCGTTGATGTTGAAAGTAGAACGCAATTCGTTCAAGGTTTCACGGCGCACTAAGCTACCGGCAGCGTTGGTTACTTCAAGTGTAGCACCTAACCACTCCTCAGAAATTTCAAAATTAACCACATCGCGGGCAGGCGTCGGGAATACCTTTACCGCGCCCATTTCCTGTGCTTCATGAATACCTACATTGGAAGTAGACTCAGCCGCTTTGTTGAAGCGGATACGATCTACCCATAATTTCGAACCTTGGTAGGCACTGTCGCTACTAGAGAAAAACACCATGTGCAGGGTGTCTGGATTTCCGGTTACAGAAGCATTGTAATATGGCGTTAGCTCAAAATAAATCGGCTGAATAGTGGCCTGCGGTTCTAACAAAGTTCCTACTTCCAGCAAGGTGTCCCGCTTCGTGCCTTTCCACTTCGTTAATACCAGCGCCATATAGGCAGTATCTGGCTTTCCAGCAGCAGGGGTATACTTATAGCTGAAGAACAAAGTGTCGATTCGTTTGGTCATTGGCGCACCTGGTGAAACAAGTCCACCTTGCTTGTAAGTAGATGGGCCGTAAATCAAAGTGCCAGGAATAGTTAAAAATCCTGCACCTGGAACGGTTGCTGAATCGGTCATCACCTGAACAGAAGCTGAACCTTCGTTGTGGTTTCCGGTAACAGTATCTTTTTTAACTAAAGAAGTAAAGAAGCCGGTAGCAGAACCAAATGAACTCCATCCATCTGGTGCAGCCGGAGAAGCCCAGTTTTCAAATCCGCCGTTGGTAATGGGTTGGGCAAATACACCGCTGAACATAGCGGCAAATAACATTACGAAGTAGTACTTTTTCATTGTTTTTAAAATTGTGGGTGCAAAGCTAACGGGCACGTTTAATTTTTACAGCTTTCTGACTTATTATGGTCTATTCTGACAAAATTATGACAAAGACGGACGAATGTCTTTCACCATCAATTGTAAAGTGGTCTGATTGCGGAATTCATTTTCTTCCAGATGAAAACAACAATCAAAATAACCATTTTTCACCACCTCCCATTTTTCCGCCAACCCAAAACCAATGCCTTGAATTAACTCACCATCTGCCTTTCGGATAGAAAGCCTAAGGTGGTGTTCTTTTAAAATACGACTATAACCGCTGTCTTTAACTTGGCGAACAACAAACATCGGCTTCATGTTGCCCGGGCCAAACGGCGCCATACGCTGCAAAGTTCGATAGTAGCGATCCGTTAATTGATCCAGGCTAATTTCAGTGTCAATTACAATTTCAGGAATACGCTGTTCAGGTGTAATCATGCGCGCCACTACCGATTCAAATTTTTCCCTGAACGCTTCAAGATTTTCTTTTTCCAGTGTTAATCCGGCCGCGGCGCGGTGCCCTCCAAACTGAAGCAGTAAGTCGCGGCATTCATACAAGGCTTCGTATAAATCAAAGCCAGGTACAGAGCGCGCCGATCCGCCAATAACCTGGCCACTACTGGTGAGTACAATGGTTGGTCGGAAGATCCGTTCTACCAGCCGGGAAGCAACAATCCCTACAACGCCTTTATGCCATTCCGGATGATAAACAACTGTTGAAGTGCGCTGCAACAAATCTGGATCCGATTCCACCATGGCCAGGGCTTCTGCGGAAATATCCTGATCCAGCGTTTTTCTTTCTGCATTCAGTTGTTGCAGTTTAATAGCGCCTTCCAGCAAAACGCGGGCATCACCTTCTCCTATTAACAAATCTGCTGCACTGCGGGCATCATCAATTCGGCCTGCTGCGTTAATGCGCGGACCTAAAAGAAAAACAACATCCGTGATGGTCATTGTTTTTGGCGCGCCGGCTAATTCTAGTAATTGCTTCAAACCGGGTTGCGGCGCGGTGTTCAGTTGTTTTAAACCATGGAAAGCAAGAATTCTGTTTTCGCCAATAATCGGAACAATGTCACAGGCAATACTCACCGCCAATAAGTCTAAAAAGGGCCATAACATTTCCTGAGGCAGGCCTTGTTGTATACAAAATGCCTGCAGCAGTTTGAAGCCTACACCACAACCGCTGAGTTCTTTGAATGGATAGGTACAATCTTGTTGCTTGGGATCCAGCAAGGCAAGTGCCTGCGGCAGTTCAGGGCCTGGCAAGTGGTGGTCACAAATAATCATATCGATGCCTTTGCTTCTGGCATAGGCTACTTGTTCCACCGCCCGAATGCCACAGTCCAGCGCAATCATCAGCTTGATATTCTTTTCAGCGGCATAGTCGATACTCTGCATAGAAATGCCATATCCTTCCCGATAACGATGCGGCACATAATAAGAGATTTTGGGATAGATTTTTTTCAAGAAGGTGTACACACAGGCAATCGCGGTGGTGCCATCTACATCGTAATCGCCGTAAATCAGGATGGCTTCACCAGCAGCCATGGCGCTGGTGAGGCGATTCACAGCCTGCGCCATTCCCTTCATTAAAAAAGGATCATGTAAATGTTCCAGTGAAGGATTGAAAAAAAGACGTGCAGCATTGTAGTCACTGATACCGCGAAGCACTAATAAGCGCGCTAAAGCCATATCAATTTTTAGCTCTTGCTGCAACCGGGCAACCTCCAACGGGTCGCAATCGGGCAGCGTCCAGCGTTTTTCAGGAAGCGGCATAGGGCAAAAATGTTGAATTAATGCGCAATGAGGATGCGCATGGGTGAATAATATTTGTTCCCGGCGGGTTGAATAACATACCAGCCGGCACAAATATCGTCAACTGCCATTATCCAATTCTTAATTTCTGCTAAATGTTCGGTTCGCACCACGGCGCCGGTAACATCGGTAATTGAAACCGCGCCCGTAAATGGTGTTGGAAACGTTACGGTGAGCTGTTGATTGGCTGGGTTAGGCGTACTACTCCAGGTGGAACTCGTCAATTCATTGATGCCGGTTGCAAAATCAATGAATACAGTAGTGTCGGCCACACAGCCAAAGGCGTTGCGCGCGTGTACGATGTGCGCGCCGCGAAGTGGCGTTGTGAGCAAACGGTTGTCAGAAAAAGTTCCGGTGTCAAGCGCGTATTGTAGTGCGTCTTTCCCTGCTTTGGCATATACTACAAAGCTTCCCGATCCTGCGCTGATTGCATTGATTCTTACACTGTCGAACACAATGGGTTGGGGCTCATACACTGTAGTTACTACTGTTTTTGTACAATTCCCGGGAAATTCAGAAACAGTGGCCCAGTAAACGCCACTACGCGCCGGGTTAATGGTTGTGGAAGTTGATCCGTTATTCCACAAAAACTGATAACTGTTCAAACCTGTTGCGGTACCTGTAACGATGCCATTCGTATCGCCATAACAGAATGCCGGTGTTCCCACAGCAGCAGCCGAAAATGCACAGTTGTTACAGTTGTACTGCATGATTTGTTGTACTGCTATAAAAACATTGAGCCGTCCTTTCGAAACAGTTTGCTGCATGGTGGTCAAAGTATCTACACCATTCATGATGTATTGCTTCACTTGAAGTGCGAAAGAGTCTGGGAAGTTCTTGTAGTTATTGATGAAATCCGGGCATGCCGCTGCGAAAACTGCGGCCACGGCTCCGGCAACATGAGGTGTAGCCATCGATGTACCGGTCATCAAGCCGTAGTTGTTATTGGATATCGTAGATAGAATTTGTGTTCCAGGTGCGCCTAAGTCTATGCTGGTAGAGCCGTATGCGGCAAATGAATTACGGTCGTCGCTGCGAGTGGTATTCGTAACTGCAATCAGCCATTTGCTCGGACATTCTGAAGGAATATCATGATCGGTTTCTACATTGATGCCGAGGTTGGCTGTTGCGCCAGCGCTGAGCACGCCCTGCGCGCCCATCGAATCATACATCGCGCACCAAATGGGAAAATTAACCGGCTTTCCATTATTAACGCCAAAGGATGAGCTGGTAGAAACAATAAATGCGCCTTTCGCCCCATTGGTTTGATTGAATAAACGCCGCATTTCTACCACGTAATCGTAAGCTTCTACCACTTCTGATTCTGTTTCTGAAGATCCCGCAATGGCCAGAATTTTTACAGCCGGACAAACACCGGCCACGCCTTTTCCGTTGTTCGCAACAGCGCCCACGATACCCGCGCAGTGGGTACTATGGGCAGAAGGGAAAACGAATACACTGTCGTTATTGTCAAAAACATTCCAGCCGTGATAATCATCAATGAAGCCATTGCCATCGTCATCAATACCATTCAAGGGAATTTCATGCACATTATAGAAGTAGTTCAGATCTTCATGTTGCATGTCGAAGGTATTGTCAATAACGGCAACAACTAAGGTGTCACCTGTTTTGGCGATAGGGCTACGGTTAAGTGTATAAGCTAATGTGGCGCTGATATCAGCACCAACCAGTCCCTTGCTTTGGCCTGAATTGCGGAGGTTCCATTGTTCGTTAAACCGAGGGTCGTTGGGCAACCATAAATCGCGTTGTTGAACACGGTGATTACACTGCGCAATGGCAATTGCTGGCATGGCATATAATTGTCGCAGCGCTTGTTCTACGGGTTGTGCAGTAAGATCATCAACCAGCGCGATGCCCATTCTTGACGATAATATTTTATGCAGATGAAAGGGACTACCCTGTAGCACTTCTGAGCCGAAGCCTGCGCGAAATTGAATAATGTACTGGCCGGGAATCGCAGCCGGATCGGAATCGAACCCGAATACCGCAAGGCAATACAGTTTGAAGACAACAACCAATAATTTTTTCATTAACCAGAACCAACTTTGTTAAATAAAGATACACCATTGCTTTACAAATTAAAAGTTGGAAATGAACAGAAGGCACTACCAAAAGGTTTACAAATCCATGACAAAGTAGCTGGCTACTCTTTTAAAAAACCGTAAGTGTAGATTTTAGGTTCGATTTTTTGTACAAGTGATTGTAGGCTTCTCTTTAGTTCAAATATAAGTTGATTAAAGTGTTCATCCTTACTTTTAGCATTCATCGTTCCTTTTTCATTTCTGCCCTGGAAGTACTCTTTGATATCGTATAAAGAAGCGTTTACATTACAAGAGGGTTGTTGGAAATAGTAAAGCCAAATTTTCTTTCCGGCGCTGAAAACTCGCTGGGCTTCTGTGGAAAAGGTGAGTCGTTTTTGATATTTCGATTTAGGTTCCGAGATAATTGTAAAAATATTTATCTCTTCAGTAGGGGTAACTTTACCTTTGATGAAGTCAGACATGAAGTTACTGGCAAACTTATCGGGAGCGTTGACTTCACTTTCAGTAAATGGAATCCAGTGATTGATGCCATACTTAGATTGAATATTATTGTTGAAAAGTGTAAACGTTAGGCAATTTGTTTTGAACTCTTCATCGGTTTGCCATCCATCATTAGGGAAAAGAAACTGGTCGCGGTCATTTAGCCACGTAGCGGGTATACATTTTCTTACAGCAAAATAGATTGAAGACATGATAAGGTTTTGAGCCGTTATCGGCTTATAGTAAGTGGATGTTTGATTGCTCTTGTTTAGCTGAATGAAGACACCAATGGAGTTTTGAAAGTCGTTGCTATTGCATGTCAGGAAACCTATCCTGTTTTTCTCATCCTTCCACGTTGGGCGCAACCAATCATTAATATTTTTTATATTTTGATAGCTGTAAAATGTTTTGGCACCTTCTATGGCTCCGTGGCTATTATAAACAGTAGCACTAATTTGATTGAATTCTTGTTTTTGGGAAGTGTCCCAAATAAAAAAACCAATCGGAAAGTTTCCTCTAACGTTATCGAAAGAATTCGCAGGAACAACAAAAAGTGACTTTAATTCGGCTAAAAAAAATTTTCTAAAGTCCTGGAAATAAGGCCCTTGGAGAATTTTCAACTTTGAAAATTCTCCAAGAATACAATCAGGAATTTCTGAGTATATTCTAGCTAAAAACTGAACGAAAAGTTCTCTCTTTGCAAAATCCTTTAACAAGTTCAGTTCCCTGCTATGTACATTAGTTTGATTAGATACGTTCACTTTATTTTTACCTCTACCTAAACGTTGTTTTGTATCCCCGGCTTCAGCATATGGAGGATTGATGTAAATGACGAGTTTTTTACGTTTTCTTGGATTACTAATTATCTCCTGTAGGCCTTTAGGTAATTTCGAAAAATCATCGTTAAGAAAATCGAATTGAAAAACATGTTCATCCAGCAGGTTGGCGCCGTTTTTAATCCTATCATGCATAACTTCCACATCTTGTTTGTCTAATGTGGAAGCCCAGATGTTGTATTTGTTTGTTAGGCCGGTAAGTAAGTTTCCGGTTCCGGCGGCACAATCCCATACATAGTAGTTATCTTGCCAATCTTCACCTAATACCTGAGCCAAATACTGTTGTGATAATTCGACCCAAATTTTAGGTGTAAAAAAGCTTCCTTTTCGTTCCCTTACATCTTGAGGAACTAACAGGTCGCGTCGTTCAACAATGTAGTCCCAATATTCTTCTTTTGGTGGACGATCATATCGATTCCAGAATTGGGTGTGACTTTTCTGCTTATCTGAAAAGTCGGTCCTTTTACTACTGAACATTCCTGCTTCATCAAATTGCCGATCCAACTCATAGTGGTCTTTCTTCAATAAGACGAATAGCTTTTCCTTTAATGTGAAATTTTCTTCGGATAGAAGATCAGCAAGATAGAAGTCGCCATCGATAATTCCGGCTTTTTTGGCGATATCCCAATTAACAGAAATAGTTGGTTTCACTTCTTCTAACCATTTCGTGTAGATTGCTACGAAATTATTCTTATCAATTTGTGTTTTGGTAATGCCAAATTTTCCAATCACAAAGTTTCTACGAATGAATCGCAATAGCTCTTTCTCGTCATCCAGAAAATTGAATTGGAGTGTATTGCCGGAAAGCACAGACTCAACCTTCTCTAAAATTAACTTAAACTCCTTTGAATTATGATTTGAAGGGGTAACGTTCCAGTTGAAATCGTTGATGTAAAAAATCTCATGGATTTCATTATAAGGAACAAATGCAATTTTCTCACCGTCAAAAGCGCCGAGCATGGCCGGCGGCAAGTTCTGGTCAAAGGTTCTGGCTTTGCCAATGGTTAAAACCAATTGAACGATGGAATGGTTGATATTGGAGTGCCCCTTTTTTGCCTCCGCCCAAAAGATAGATTGAGAACCTTGTTCAACGCGTGAACTTTGGTGCATACAAACACAAAAATCAACGTTTCCGATGATTTTAGAGCAGTCGTATTGCCAAAAAAAATCCTGGGCAACCTTATTTTTCAGTTCTTCTTCCCTTATATTGGGATACTTCATTTCTTTCATTGTGGGTGAATGAACATTGTATTAAAAATAATAACTATTTAGGAATTAAAGACCTTGTTTGCATCAAGCCAATTTAGCGCTTTATTGAGCACCACCTCGCTTTCCCACGCAGTTTCAATGTCTTTCATACTCATAATTTCGTCTAACAACTCGCCCTGCTTCCTGCCTCGCGCCAAGGCATCGGCATAAGGAGTCTGGTTAAACGTAACCATCGAATACAAGGTCTGAAACCGGTCTGGGAATGCTGCAGCAATGCGCTTCTCAATCTTCTGCCGCAAAATAAATTCAGGACGTGCACTGAGGTCGCGCATCTCAATATAATTGTACAAGGCTAAATCAGCAATAGCATCCGCATTGGGCTTCCTGCTTTTTTGCCAGGCATCCAGCTGTTGATCCCAATCCGTTCCGGCATCTAAAAATTCTCCTAATAGCCGCACATCTTCAAATCCACAGTTCATACCTTGTCCGTAAAACGGAACAATGGCATGCGCTGCATCGCCAATCAATGCAATATTTCCGTGCACCCACGGGTAGCATCGCATCGTGCAAAGGGAAGCGGTAGGATTTTGGAAGAAATCGTGCAACAAATCCGGCATCAGCGGGATGGCTGATGGAAATTGTTCTTCAAAAAACGCCCTTACTTCTTTCTCGGTGGTTAATTGTTCGAAAGAATTTTCGCCTTTGAAGGAGGCGAACAAGGTACAGGTAAAACTGCCATCCGGATTGGGCAAAGCAATCATCATGAAGCTCTTACGAGGCCAGATGTGTAATGAGTTTTGATGAATGCGGAATCCGCCGCCATCGGCAGCCGGAATATGCAGTTCTTTGTAGCCGTACGTCTCATACGTTTGCGAAAAATTGAAACCTGCTGTTTTTTGCAATTGATAGCGTACTTCTGAAAATGCCCCATCAGCACCAAACAGATAATCGTATTTTTTAGAGAACGCTAAAACATCAGTTTCATGCCCCATGGGTACATCAAAGTGGAAGTGTACACCTTCATTTTTTTCTGCGGCATTCACCAGCGCCAGATTTAAATCGCCGCGGGATACGCTGTAAATGGCCTGATTATTTTCTCCGTATGGCGCAAAAACCGTAGAACCGTCGAGCTGATGAATAGTTCGACCGTACATCGGTATGGCTATTGGCTCGATCAGTTCACGAAGGCCAACTTTTTCCAGCGCATTCCAACCTCGATCGCTTAGCGCCAGGTTGATAGAACGTCCGCCTACATATCCAGCTTTACGAAAGTCGGAGCGGCGTTCAAAAACATCCACCCGATGTCCGCGGCGCGATAACAACACCGCTAAAATGGAGCCGATGAGACCCCCGCCAACTATACCGATATTCTTTTGCATGGTGGCAAAGTAAACCCGATTGATTACTCCTGCAAAATGACCGTCGTCATTCGTATATGGTTTTTTTATATCTTCGCCCACATGGAAATTACCGGAAAGCTGTTCACCGTATTGCCAGAAGTTAGCGGCGATGGCCGTAATGGAAGATGGGTAAAGTGTGATTTCGTTATTGAAACTCAGGAGAAATATCCCAAAAAAGTGTGCTTAACTGCATGGGGCGAACAAGTAGAACAGGTGAAAGGCCTGCCAATTGCAGCCGACATGAAAATCCAATTTGATGTAGATAGCCGGGAATACAACGGCAAATGGTACACCAATCTGAAAGCATGGCGTATTGAATCGGGAGCAACTGGAGCAGCTCCGGCTTATCGTTCCGGCAGTTCGCCTGCTGAAGAACAACCGGCAGGCAGAGTGATTGCCGATGACGACCTTCCTTTTTAAATAATTCCAAACAATAAAAACAAAACCAAAATGAAACACATGACAAAAACCATGATGATTCTCGCGGCCTTTATTGGCCTGTTAGGCATCACTTCCTGCAACAAAGAGGATGTAGATGTTACCGTTAAAATTTATGACCTGAACTTTACCGACCCCGGCACCACCAACAACGGCTGGTGGGAAAACACCTCTAAAGTGAATGGTGCTGACATCAAATCGCTGTTCGAAACCAACAAGATTACACAAAGTGATTTAAGCCGGGTGAAGAAAGTGATTACCGATAATGTAACTATTTCATTGTCCAGCGGTTTGTTAGATGATTATAAATGGGCCGAAGTATTCATCCGCTCTGCTCCTGGATCTGCTGACTCAGTAAAACTGGCTTACGCTACTATTGATCCAACTAAGGGCACATTGAAAATGGAAAATCAATTTGAAGACGCTAAGAAATATATCGATTTCAACGATTTCTATATTACTACCCGTTTGTTCCGCAAAGATGGCGCAAGCACTTCACCTAAGCCGGTAACTGGCTCTGTTACTTTCAAAGTAACGATAGCCGGTAAATAATTCCGAAGTGATTAAATAAAAACGCCGCCTTCAGCAATGAAGGCGGCGTTTTTATTTAGTGCCGAATTTACTTCACCGCAATCTTCAGCACATCTGATTCTGCCATTTCTGAGAAGAAGTTTCGGAAGGCTTCATATTCTGAAGCATCCACTACATCCTTCAACCGGCGGAAGGTGCGCGTTGCAATGAATTCGTTGGGAGATTTGCCCGCCTGATAAGTCATTTCATAAACAGCCCCAGAACATGCCAACTTCACATTTTTCGGCATTTCTACTAATGAAGATCCAACGGGAAGCGTAACGGTCATTTGTTCGTACTCTACTTCGTTACGTTGTAGTTCCCAGAAGCTAAATGGATTGGTGCGCTTCTCAGCAGTAGTAAAGTTAATGGTAGAGAAACGCTCAGACCATGGCAATGAGAATATCTTCATGCCGGCAATTTCGGTGAATACTTTTTTTGCGTTAAAGGAGTAGCTGGTAACCAAGGTATCGGTTAAAAGCCTTAAATCACCAAAATCGCTGGCAGTAACCTTGACAGGAGTTGTGAAATTGGTTGAAACAGATTCAGACAGCGCTTTTTCACGATCTTCCTTGCTTTGATCGATGTTGTTGGCACGGTTAGATGAAGCTTCACTGCCAAACCGAATATTCGTTCTACTCAGATTCATATCCTTATTAACGATATTGATGGTGGTCAGGCGTTTGATGCCTGAGCGAATGGTCTGCTCGTTAACCAGCGGAGTTAGCCCTTCTACCGGCCGGGAGTTCTCTTTTGAAGGTATCAACAGGCAGTTAGCACCGATATTCACCGCAGGTAACGACCTGAAGCTGAGATGAGGGTCGGTTAACTCCACGAAATAGCTCGTATTTCCATCTACAAATCGCGCAATGCAATGATCGAAATTGTTAGACGGCAGGTTCAGGTGTTTTTTGCCGTTTGCTTTAGAGTCAACTAAAACTAAAGACGCATCTAAACCCGCTTCTTTACACATGGCGACGAAAAGTGTAGACACATCCTTGCAATCACCTTGCTTGGTAGCCAGGGTGCGAGAAGCCGTTTGCGGCACTAATGCGCCGTGCAGGAAAGGAATGTTGCTATAGGAAATGTTAGAAACAATAAAATCGTGAATCTTAACCGCTTTCTGATACGGCGTGAGGGTAGAGCCTGGTTGGAAAAGATCCTGAACAGCTTCTTTAATTTCAAAATCCTGACGGGCTTTATTGGCAGATAAATCGCTATACCATTGTGCTACGTAATTCCAATCCGGAATACTGGAAATATCCAGGGTCGGCGCAATATCACAGAGGTTCAGCGAGTATGATTCCTGCTCGATGGCTTTCTGATTTAAGGCCTCCCACGTATACAAGGTGTAATCTTCAACTGTACTTTGTTTGAAAGAAACATTACCGCCATTCATTAATTCGTGTTTGAATTTTTTATCGGCAGGCATCATCAAACGATACCGGTTGATAAGGCTAGGTACGGTGTATTGAAATGGGAACTGCGCCCAATAATGTTGGGCCAGTTTTCCCCCCTTGTAGTTTTCTAATTTGTAGGAAATATACATTGCATCTCCTGGCTCCAGATTAGTAAATACAAAGGTGTTGTCATCACTTTCTGCCTGAATCTTACTGCCATCTTTTTTCAATACTTCTGCTTTATCCAGAATAAGTCGCTGCGTGTATGGATTCAGGCTCACCTGATATTGCTTCCAGCTATCAACCCCACTTTGATTGAAAACTTTAACCGCAATACTCACTTTTTTCTCAGAAGCACCTTCCGGATAAATAACGCTCTGCTCATCATTCAGTAATACCACACAATTATCGTTTGGATATTCCTTTGCATCAGGCGCTTTTTTGAATAAATCATAGACGTCCTCCTGCGAAAAGTTTTCAAACAATTCTTTCTTGCCATTTAACTTCCGCAATAATTTGCGCGACTCGTAATCAGTAGGTTGGTAGGTAATCGCATTGCGGTAACTGGCTTCTGCCTCGCTGTTGCGATGCATGGCCTCCAGAATTTTCGCTTTGTTTTGATGATACTGACCATAATAGGGCGCAAATTTCAACATGGTTTCTGCATAATTCAATGCGGTGCTATATTGCTGAAGGCCATAGTACACATCACTCAACTGCGAATAATAACCTACGGCGTAAGGATGCGTTTCAATACGTTTATTGTATTGCGCCAGCGCCTTTTCGGTTTGACCTAACTTGAATAAATTTCGGATTAACTGCATTTCTGCATCCGCATTGTAATGTTTTTTCAGAAAGGTTTCCAATACCTGATTGCCCTTCGATAAGTCCTTCGTCTTATCCATTACAACAGAATACCGAAGGTTCATGTAGCCATAGTTATCAGGATATTTTTTGTACAGTTCATCTGCCATTTGCAGTAAAGCCGGAACGTCTTTTCGGTAAGCATACAGTGCCAATTGCATCGACTCTGTGTATTGACTTTCCTGATATTGTTCAACCACTTTTTTTAACTCGCGCTCGTAAGCGTCGTAATCCTCCTTCTTGGCAAAATCTTCCAGATTCATTTCGTGTGCATAGAATGATTCCGGATCGTTTTTCCTGATAAATTCCTGTTCTTTAGTAAGGTCAGTTTGGTTGTTGTCTCGGGAATAGGCTTCAATCATTCTGGTAGAAACCAGGGTGCTGTTGGGTTCCTGTTGTTTTAGTATTTTGAAATTTTTCCGCGCTTCATAAGTTTTATCGTTACGCATCAGGGTTTCAGCGAACAGCAAGCGCGAAAAGAAATCTTTTGGCATACGTGCTACTTCTTTTTCCCAATAGGCCTCTGCATACAACGGTTCGTTTCGGCTGGTATAGGCTGCCGCTTTTTGGTAATCGTGGTATTGGTCGGTGGCGGTAAGGCCACTTACTGGTCTTCCATTGGCATCAGTAAGGCGAATCAGGAAGTTGGCGCTGCTCACTTCGCTTACGCCCACCTGCACTAAAATGCGGTTGTAGCCTTTGTTTAGTTTTATGGTTTGGTTATAAACATCCATGTCGCAGTTGCGCTCCTTAGCTTCTTTCACCACCAAAAAATCGTTCACCCAAATTTTCAGTGAACCGCTGCAGCCCGAGCGTAATACTACTTCCTGATCGGCATCACTTTGAACAAATGATTGTGCATACATCACGGCATCATCATCGTCAAAGTAATAACTGGTGTAATACCACTTATCAGATTTAGAAGCTGGTGGTGTAAACCATTTTACATCGGCATTTCTTCTGTTCTTAAAAACATAATCTGCCTGTGGGTGCTCCAGTGCTCCCGGGTTTTTATCGAAACCGCTACCCACTACGTTGTCGAACTCGCCCAGTAGTTGCCAGTTGTCGATGGAGCCAATCAAGTTAAACTCCTTGCCAGCATCTTTAAACTTCTGAGTAGATTCATCATGGACGCCCAGCGCATGGTGTACCATGGCCACCAAGGTGCCAGGGGCTTTGGGGTCGGCCGCAATTTTTTCCAACAACAGTACTTCTTTTTCATTCATGCTGGTAGCATGGGAAAATCCAAATGGCATGGACCACAACGCATATATCGTTGGGTACGGATTGGGGTCTACGCCAGATTCATAGTATTCGGCTAAAGCCTGAAAGGCTTCGTCTTTTTTGTTCATGCACCACAGACTGTACATTTCCCCGAGTTTTGATTCGCGCGGGTGGTCTTTTGCGGCGTACGCGTCGCGGAACATGCGCAACGCATCCTTCGGTTTGTTAGTGTTTAGGGCGGTTAATGCGTCTTGATAGGTGGAAGCCTGAATCTGGCTAGATCCAATTAAGAGCAATGGAAGAAGCAACCATTTTTTCATCATAAGTGGTGGTTTGTAAAGTAATTTGTTAATCCTCTATAGTAGCTATTTATATGAAAACGGCCAAAGAACCGGAACTATTGTTTCTGCCACTGGCATGTCTTGCTTTTTTTTTATTGTTGCGGCAGAAATTTCAGCATTATGGGACGCGCGTTTGAATACCGGAAGGAAAGAAAAATGAAACGTTGGGGCGCTATGGCCAAGGCGTTTACCCGAATAGGAAAAGATATTGCTATTGCCGTAAAAGCCGGTGGTGCCGACCCCGATACCAATGCCCGGCTGCGTGCCTGTATTGCCAATGCCAAGGCGGTGAACATGCCAAAAGACCGTGTTGAAAATGCCATTAAGCGCGCGGTTTCAAAAGATACGGCTAGTTATGAAGAAGAAGTTTACGAAGGCTATGGACCGCATGGTGTTGCTATTGTGGTTGATACGGCAACAGATAATCCTACGCGAACCGTGGCCAATCTTCGGGTGCATTTCAATAAACTGGGTGGCGCCATGGGCACCTCTGGTTCGGTAGAATATATGTTTAAGAAGAAGGCCTTCTTCAAATTCGCCAAAGGCAATTGGAATTTGGAAGATTTGGAGTTGGAATTGATTGATGCCGGACTAACTGAAATTCAGGAAGATGAAGGCGTGGTGACGGCGTATGCAGATTTCACCGACTTCGGTAATCTGACCAAAGGATTGGAGGAAAAAGGAATTGAAGTTACTGAATCGGGTTATGAAAAAGTTCCCGAATTCTATAAAGAATTATCAGATGCTGAAGCCGAAGAGGTTATTAAGCTAATCGAACGCCTGGAAGAAGACGATGATGTGCAGCAGGTGTTTCACAATATGAAGTAAGTTCACGAGGCTATAGCGCGCCTGTTCTTCCACCATCTACCGGAAGATTAATCCCGGTGATATAAGCCGCGGCTGGTGATGCCAGAAAGGCCACCGCTGCAGCAATTTCATCGGGCTGGCCAAATCGGCCCAGCGGTATTTCATGCAACATTTCCTGACGCACCGTATCTGCTGATACCTTTGTTTTTTCACTCTTGGCAGCAATAATCTGTTTCAGACGGTCGGTTTCCGTTGCGCCTGGCAAAACATTATTCACGGTAACGCCCAAAGGGCCTAATTCATTAGCTAAGGTTTTGCTCCAGTTTGCCACTGCAGCTCGAATGGTATTGCTGACGCCCAGATTGGGTAAGGGAACTTTCACAGAGGTGGAAATGATATTGATGATGCGGCCGTAATGGTCGGTCTTCATACCATCCAAAACCAATTGCACCAATTGATGATTATTGATGAGATGCTGCTCAAATGCCGCTAAAAAATCGCGGTCACCAGCATCGGCAATTTTTCCTGAGGGCGGACCGCCGGTATTGTTAACGAGGATGTGATACCGTTTGTTTGTTTTTTTTAGATGACGCTCTACTGCAGCTTTCACCTTTTCGGGATGCGCGAAATCTACGGCTACATAATCATGGCGCTGTTCGGCTTCGCTAATGAAACTCAAATCAATTAACCCCTGCATTAATGAAGGTTCTTCTCTGCCTATTAAAGTGACACTGGCGCCGCATTTCGCCAATTCAACGGCCACGGCCCGGCCAATTCCCTTGCTACTACCACCAATTAATGCGTTTTTCCCGGAGAGGTTAAGATTCATGCGGTGAAGATAACACCTACGGGTAAAGGCGCAAACGGAATACCTTGTAAAGCATTACTTCACCGCAATTACCTATTTTCGCCGGCCATGAATAAAAATCAATGGATTGCTTTTGGAACCGCGGTGGTGGTGATTCTGGTTATTTACCTGTTCGGAGAAACCCGTAAGCCAAAATCAGCAGCCCCTGCTGCGCCCATGGCTCAGGATGCCGCGCCCGCTTATGATGTGAAGGCTTATCTGCAGAAAGTTAATGCACAACTGGATAAAGATACTGCTGCGCTGGTGGCTCAGTTGGAAGCCAAACCGGAAAGTTGGGGGCAATTAGCGGCCATTTATCGTCGCAAAGGCGAATCTGTGGCAGAGGCGTACTATTTATCACAATACGCCGCGGCAACTCATCAGCTCAGCGATTTAAACCGCGCAGCGGATTTATTCTCGGCTACGGCGGGTTTAAGTGAGAATCCGGCATTGACTACGTATCTGAAGCAACAAGCGCTGGCCACCTACCGGCAGGTGGTAGCACTGGATAGTTCTGCCGATAACCGCATTAAATTAGCTACGGCCTATCTGGATGAAGGCAGTGAGCCTATGCAGGGTGTGGGCATGCTGCTGGCCATAGTTCGCGCTGATAGCAACAATGCCGATGCGCAGCTCATGCTGGGCAAATTCGGCTTAGTATCAAGGCAGTATGAAAAAGCTGTGACCAGATTGGAAAAAGTTGTATATTTGCGCCCCCGTAATCCTGATGCGCTCTTTTTGCTGGCTAACGCCTACGAAGGAGCGGGTCGCCCCGACAAAGCCATTCAGGCCTTGGATCAATGTCTGAAGTTAGTCGGTAAACCTGAACTGAAAAAAGAAATTGAAGCGTATAAAGCGCAGATAAAAGCAAAGGGTGGAAACGCTCCTAGCTGAAACATTATTAACTAAAAAACATTCTTTACAATGCCTTGCGGTAAAAAAAGAAAACGGCACAAAATTGCAACACACAAGCGTAAAAAGCGCTTGCGCAAGAACCGTCACAAGAAGAAGTAATCCCATGGGGCTATTGAGCCCGTGGCTTTATTTTTAGCGAAAGTAGCCGCATCACGGCATTTTTCCGCAGGAGCGGATGGGTAACGCCCGTCTAATCAGTATTATTTTATGGTAAAAGAGCTAGTCATCAACTCGAATCCCCATGGCGTTGAAGTGGCGTTGCTCGAGGATAAGAAACTGGTGGAAATCCATCAGGAGAAGACCGATAACGAATTTAACGTTGGCGATATATTTCTCGGGAAAATTAAACGCATCATGCCCGGCCTTAACGCGGCCTTTGTAGATGTGGGCCACGAAAAAGACGCCTTTCTTCACTACACCGACCTTAGCCCCGATTTCCGCACCTTGGCCAAATTCACCGGGCAGGCTGTTGCCGGCCATTCCGATGGCACTTTGAACAACCTTGAAATGCTTCCCGAAATTGAAAAAACGGGAAATGTAAAAGAGGTTTTGGCAGGAAAAGGCAATGTGCTGGTACAAATTCTGAAAGAGCCCATTTCTACCAAGGGCCCACGATTAACCTGCGAAATTACCTTGGCTGGCAGGTATCTGGTATTATCCCCCTTTAGCAATTCTGTTGGTGTTTCTAAAAAGATTGAATCTGCCGATGAGCGCAAACGGCTCAAGGTTTTAGTAGAAAGTCTGAAACCGAAAAACTTCGGGGTTATTGTACGCACCGTAGCGGCGGGAAAAGACGCTAAAACACTGCATGAAGATTTGCGGCTGCTGGAAGAAAAGTGGAAGGAAATGTCGCGCAATTTGCGCGGTGCACAGCCCGTGAAAAAGGTGCTCAGCGAGCTGGATAAAACATCCGGATTGTTGCGCGATTTACTGAGTCCTGAGTTTAATCGGGTGGTGACCAACAACAGTGCATTGGCGAAGGAGTTGGAATCGTATATCGAACGGATCGCACCCGATAAAAAGGGGATCGTTTCTACCTATAATGGCAAGGTTCCCATCTTTGATCAGTTTGGAATAACCAAGCAGGTGAAGGCCATTTTTGGTCGTCAGGTGAATCTGGGTAACGGGATTTATCTGGTGATTGACAAAACTGAGGCTTGTCATGTGATCGATGTGAATTCCGGAAACAGAAGCAGTCAGGAAGGCACGCAGGAAACCAATGCGTTGCAAGTGAATCTGGAAGCCTGTGATGAAATTGCCCGGCAATTACGGTTGCGCGATATGGGCGGGATTATCATTATCGATTTTATTGATATGAAAAATCCCGAATTCAAGCGCCAGGTGCAGGAGCGATTGCGTGTGGCGATGGAACAGGATAAGGCGACGCACACGATTCTTCCGCTTTCGAAATTCAATATTCTTCAGCTCACCCGCGAGCGAGTGCGGCCAGAGGTAAATATTGTTACGGAAGAAGAATGTCCTACATGCGGCGGCTCAGGGAAAATTGGTAGTCCGCTGTTGATTTTGGATGAAATTCAGAGCGACGTGGGGCATTTGCTGGAAACGCATCCCGATTTACGACTCTATCTACATCCGATTATGGCAGCGTATTTAAAGAAAGGGTTTCCATCCATCCGAATGCGCTGGTTCTTCCAATACAAGCGCTGGGTACGTATCTACACTAACGAAAATTTCCCGCTCACCGAATACAAGTTTTTCGATGCGCATGATGAGGAAATCGTGACCGCGTAGGCGTATAGATATTTCATCTATCTTCTTTTCAGAATTAGGACTTTAGGTGTTAAAAAGCCGCCCTTTCCCCTATACACTCTTTATGGCGATGTGTAATCCTTACTTGCTGGTCTTGGCATTACTATTGTAATTTGGAGGATAAAGATTCTCCAGTTGCCGGCATCGGGAAACGACTTTACCACAGATGAAGATCTGGTACAAATGTACCGGAACTCGCATAACACTGCCTATATCGGCGAGTTGTATGTGCGGTATACGCATCTGGTTATGGGCGTTTGCATGAAATACCTAAAGGATGAAGCAGCGGCCGAAGATGCCACCATGCAAATTTTTGAAAAGCTGATTCAGGAACTCAAGAAACATCATGTTCAAGCATTCAAACCTTGGTTGCACACCGTGGTTAAAAACCACTGTATGATGCACTTCCGGCAAGAAACGCGGCAGCAGAAAAATGAGCTGGAGCTGAAAAAATCCCGGGCAGGAGATGTGGAAAATCCGTTCGACGAGCATCTAGAAACAGAGCAGGAGAAGCATGAGGTGCTGGAGCAACTTAAATCGGGGCTGGGTCGGCTGAAGGAAGGGCAGCGGCAGTGCATTGAACTCTTCTACCTGCAAAACAAAAGTTATCAGGAAATAGCCGGTCAAACCGGTTATTCCATTAATGAAGTGAAGAGTTATATCCAGAACGGTAAACGAAATTTGAAATTGTTTATTTCAGGAAAGGACTAATGGCAAAGAGCGGAAAAATAATACTTACGGAAAACGGTCTGCTAACGCACGACGCCCTGCTGGCGTATGCGGAAGGAAGGCTGTCTGCCGATGAGTTGGCTCAGGTGGAAAGTCTGCTGCAAGCTGATCCTTTTTCCCGGGAAGCGCTGGAAGGCATGAAAGCCGCAGCGCAACCCGCGCAAATGCGATCGGCCGTTGCTCGTATTAACGAGCAGTTGCGCGAACGTACCCAGTTCAAGGTGCATAAGGGCGGCGGTTTGCAAATCCATTGGGCCAATTATGCTTATGCCGCTGCCGTTTTTGGTGTGCTGATTGGCCTTGGCGCAGTGCTGGTGAATTACATGAATACGCGCAGCCAGCAAATGGCGATGCAAGCCGAAGAGCAACCCATGCTCATTGATACCGCCTCACCGCAACAACAGCCAGTTGCTACGATTGCGGCCGATACCGCAGGCCTAACCCAGTCAACCGATTCAGCTGTTGCAATGCCTACGGCAACAGCCGAGAAGGCGCCTGTCACCGCAACGGCTATGGTGCCTGATGCTGTTCGCGACGAACAGGCGCCTGCGCCATTAGCCAAACGTTTAAGTGAATCTTCTAGTCGCCAGAAAGCTGATCTAGCCCCGGTTTCGGCAAATATGGCTGCAGGCACCACGGCAAATGAAGCTGCCGAAAAACAAGCAGCCCCAGCCGCACCAACACTGAGAGGCGCCCGCGAGATGGGCGATATGAAAGAAGTTGTTGTAGAGCAGGCTGCACCCAAAAACGCTTCGCAGCAGGCTAAAGAATTGTTTGATGCCGGTGAATTTGAACAAGCTTCAAAAAAGTACGAGCAGATTCTGGATAAAGATCCTGCGAACGCAGAGGCGGCCTATTACGGCGGGATTTCTAACTATATTAAAGGTGAAAACAAAAAGGCAGAAAAGGCCTTTGATAAACTGATTGAAAAAAATCAATACCCGGAAGGGTCAAAGTGGTATAAAGCCAACCTCCTGATTAGAAAAGGAAAGGGGGAGCAGGCCAAAAAGATTTTGCAGGAATTGGCACAGGGAAATAGCAGCTATCGCGACAGGGCGCAAAAGAAATTGGAAGAGTTAAACAAAACTGAAACCCCCTGATGCGTATCGGGAAAACAGCGTGGCAGGGAAATTAAACTTCAATAATTTTTGGCAGGTGTTCCGCCGGGTGCAACTGATCTTCTGGTCGGGTGTACTGCTGGCTATTTTGTTTTTTTTCGCTATTGATTTAGGAATTCTGGGCGAAATGCCCGACCTGAAAGATATTCAGGATCCGAAAAACGATATCAGTACAACCGTATATTCTTCTGATGGTGAAGTGCTGGGTAGTTATTTTAATGAGAATCGGATAGAAGTAAACTATGACGAATTATCACCTTATCTGGTGCAGGCCCTGGTAGCTACGGAAGACAAGCGCTTTTATGATCACTCGGGTGTAGATTTGAAAGGACTATTCCGCGTTTTTGTGCGCACTGGCATTATGCAACAAGATGCAGGCGGCGGCAGTACGCTATCGCAGCAGTTGGCTAAAAATTTGTTTCATCAGGATTTTCAGCGTGCGGGAAAATTCAAACGCGTTTTTCAGAAGTTGAAAGAATGGGTGCTGGCTGCAAAAATTGAACGCACCTTTACGAAGGAAGAAATCATCAATCTGTACTTTAACACCATCGGTTTCGGATACAATTCCTACGGCATCAAAACGGCCAGTTTTACCTATTTCTATAAAGCGCCCGCTGCTTTAAAAGTGGAAGAAGCGGCAACGTTAGTGGCTATGCTGAATGGCCCATCTTACTTCAATCCGCGTAAGCATGAAGAACGCACGCGCGAAAGGCGCAATCTGGTGCTCTCGCGTATGGTAGAACAGAATTATATCTCGCAGCGCCAATACGATTCCATCAAAGTGAAGCCGGTAGTGTTGAATTTCCACAATCCTGATTTCAGAGAGGGATTGGCTACCTATTTCCGCGAATATCTCAGACAGGAATTAAAATTCTGGTGCGAGAAAAATCGCAAAGCTGATGGTTCGAAATACGATATTACCCGCGATGGCTTGAAAGTGTACACCACCATCGATTCGCGCATGCAGCGTTATGCGGAAGAAAGTATGCGTGAGCACTTAAAAGATTTGCAAGCGCAATATTTTCACGATTGGAAGGGCAAGGAGCCCTGGAAATTCGGCGTTCGGGCCAAGCCCGATTTGCTGAAAAAGATGATGAAGGAAACAGCGCACTACGCTGAACTGAAAGCCAAAGGAAAAAGCGATGCCGAGATCGAAAAAATATTGAGTCAGAAAACAGATATGACGGTGTTTAGCTATCAGGGCGACCATGGCACCTACGATAAGGATACGTTAATGAGCGTAATGGATTCGCTGCGGTATTATCTACAGATCATCCAAACCGGCTTTTTGGCTACCGATGCGCACACCGGCGAGATACGCGCCTGGATTGGGGGACCAAATCTGAAATATTTCCAGCTAGACCACGCCAAAAAAACAACCAAACGTCAAGTAGGCAGTACGATGAAACCATTGCAATATGCGGTGGCTATCGAACATCAATATGAGCCCTGCCGGATGATGATTTATCAGGCGCCGGGTTGCGGACAAGGTGGTTGGAACCCAGATGGCAGTAAGCATTGGAAGGAAGGTGATGAATTACCCATGCAGGAGGGTTTGTGGTATAGCGATAATAAAGTAACGGCGAACCTGATGTGTGAATTTGGCCCCGAGGCATTGGTAGATATGGCACGGCGTTGTGGGATTGAAAGCGCCCTGGACGCGGTGCCGGCACTATGTCTTGGTGTAAGTGATATATCACTTATGGAAATGATGGGTGCCTATGGAACTTTTGCCAATCAGGGAATTTACAGCAAGCCGTATTTCATTAAGAAGATTACTGATAAAACCGGCAATAACCTGGCTGTGTTTGGCGATATACAGCGCGAGGCGCTTTCTGAAGAAGTAGCCTATACCACTACCGAAATGATGAAAGGGGTGATAAATCACGGCACGGCCACTCGACTGAGGAACAATTATGGTTTGAAGGAGGTTACAATGGCTGGGAAAACGGGCACTACTCAATCCAATGCTGATGCCTGGTTTATCTGTATGACGCCGCAATTGGTGACGGGTTGCTGGGTGGGTTTTGAACAACCTTCCGTGCATTTTACGTCGGCCGGACAAGGCGCTACGGCCGCATTGCCCATAGTGGGTAAATTTCTGAACCGGGCCTATGGCGACCGTACCCTGAAACTCAATCGCACTGCAGGTTTTGCGCCTTTGTCGGATTCTACCCGGGTAATTAATTTTGATTGTTCCCGGAAAGAAGACGACGAATAAGCAGTTACCCACTTTTCCAATTTATTTTACTTTCGTTCGTTCCGAATAAAAAATAAAAGTGATGAAAACATATATGGAAGAACCAGAAGCACCAAAAAATCCGGGCGACCTGATGGAAAAGTTCATGCCGGGCTCGAAATTCGATAACAAGTTTCTGGAACAGCGCCGCGTATTTCTGTGGGGCGCGGTACATGATGAATCAGCAGAAAAAGTGGTGAACCGCATGCTGTTCTTAGAAGCCAGCGACCCGGGAAAGGAGATCTACTTCTACATCAATTCTCCGGGCGGCGTAGTGACCAGCGGCATGGTGATTTACGATGTGATGAAAATGATTTCTTCACCGGTACACACTATTTGTATGGGTTTGGCTGCATCTATGGGTTCTATCCTGTTAAGCGGTGGCGTGAAAGGTTCTCGCAAAATATGGAAACACGGCCGGGTAATGATTCACCAGCCATCTTTAGGTGGTATGTATGGTCAGGCCACTGATATTGAAATTACCGCTCGTGAAATTGAGCGCACACGCCAATTTTCTGCCGAAATTCTGGCTGATAACTGCGGTAAGAAAGTAGATCAGGTGATGAAAGATTTTGATCGCGATTATTGGATGACGGCTGAAGAAGCAGTTAAATACGGCATTGTTGACGCCATTACCGACAAACTGCAATGAGCGGAGGCGATATCAATATTGAAGTAGCGCGTTTGCAAAAACAGATTGTATCGCTACTGGGGTTGCGGCAAGAAAATGTGATTTTTAATTTCCGCGAACGCAATGATGTGATGCGGCTGGATGTGGTTACCATCAATCCTACACACGAACAGTCGTTTTTATTTCACACGGTTAATGGTACTGATAAAATAGATGCACTGGCTAAGATGGCTGCGTATATCGAAAATAACTATCCGGAAGAAAGTAGCATGACGGTGCAATGGATGAAGATTGGCGACAGTCAATTGCATACTTCTTATTTCAGAGCGAAGAATATGTATGAAGCGCTGGATAAATTTTATTACGAACGCGACCGCAATCAATACAAGATTTATTCCATAGCGGTTAATCCGGTTTCCTAAAATATCATACCGTTTTTTTAATCGCCCTCAGTAGCACCCTTCGGTAATTCGGCTCCATCATACTGTTTTGATAATAGCCTCTGGCTAACAATAACTGATGCATTTTCGGCAGGGAATAAGGCGGCGCTCCCATACATAAATGGTGCTCGTTGTGGTAATTCACATAATGCGGCGCAAACAACATCCGCTCTACAAAATTCGCATAAGTAGTTCGCGTATTTTGTTGCGGATCTAAACGATTTTCAGCCATGCTGTGTTCAGCTATGCTGCGCACGCGCAGGCAAAAATTGTAAGTCGTTAGAAACGCTATCCACCAAATGGCATACAACCACGCGGCGCCGCAAAGCCAAAGTGTAAGAAAGAAAAGGGTGTGAAACGCAATGGGTCCGCGTAAATTGGTCCAGGCATGCTGCCATACGCCACTCGGTGAAATGTGGCTACTGCGCTGCACTACGCCAGCCAAATTATATTCCCAGATGCCCAGATGCATGGCTAATGTTCCTACCATTGCTTTTACCCCGGTAGCGCCCAGTAAATCGCGGAGAAATTTTCGCGACAAACTGATTTCAGATGCCGGATAACCCTTGGTGAGCGCTAAATCAGGATCGCTGTCGAGGCCAGTATGAATATGATGTTCGCGGTGGTACGGACGGTATTGCTCAAGATTCTGAATAATGGGAAACGCACCTAGCCAGTTTCCAAAAAAGGCATTCAACTTGCGGCTTTTGAACAACGCATCATGAGAACAATCGTGCATAATGATGGCGCAAGCCAATTGTTTTCCGCCAAGAATAAAAAGCGCCAGAAAAACAGTGGCTGGATGGGGAAATACTCCGGCAAGCAGCAAAGCCGCGATAATCCAAACCCAGGTATAGGCAACTTCTAGCAGGCCGCGCCAATCGGAACGATGCATTAACGCAGCTAATTCTTCTTTAGAAAAATACTGCTTGAGTTGTTGCTGATACCATGGCAGATGGTTTTCTTCCATAGCTTAAAAATACAAAGATTGTGCTCCCTTATTACTGCATCAAGCCTTTTCTTTCTTACAAAACAATAACTTGTGGTCATGGGAATGCGATGGATATGGTTTGGTGTTTTGTGTATGCCGCTGTTGTTGCAGGCGCAACCTCCATCGGTTACATCCGGGCGAATGATATCGTGGCTGGCATTTCCTTCAAAACATATTCAATCGCCTGATATTGATATCTGGCTGCCCAATGGCTATGCTGATTCCATTCGTTATGCAGTTGTTTACATGCAGGATGGACAAATGCTGTTTGATTCTTCCATAACCTGGAATCATCAGTCGTGGGAAGTAGATGAAACAGCTAATGGGCTATTAGTACAAGGTGTTATCCGGCCTTGTATTTTTGTTGGCATTAGCAGCAAGCCGGAAACGCGATATCGGTATTTTTTTCCTGAGGATCCGTTTTGGCAACTCAACAAGCGGCAGCGTGATACGGTAGTGGCACGCCTGGTACGCTCTGGCCGTGCGCAACGGGGTTTTGAACCCGGTTCCAATGAGTTTTTAATATTTATGGTGGAAGAATTAAGGCCGGCTATTAATAGAAGTTTTTCCGTTGACACCAACCGTGCTGCCACGTTTTGCGCCGGCAGTAGTATGGGCGCTATGTTATCCTGCTATGCGCTGTGTAAATATCCCCAGGTTTTCGGCGGAGCGGCCTGTTTTTCTACACATTGGGTGGGTGTGGTGCAGCAGGATGGTAATCCTTTTCCCCGCGCTATCCTTTGTTACCTAAAACATCATTTGCCCGCTGCGGGTAACCATCATTGGTATTTTGATTGTGGAACAAAAACACTGGATTCCCTCTATCCATCAATACAACATCGGGTAGACCGGATTTTGAAGAAAAAAGGGTATGCTGCAGCGAATTGGGTGACGCAGTATGCTGATGGTGATGATCATAGCGAAAAGGCGTGGCGCAGGCGCTTACCGGCGGCCTTGCGTTTTCTGCTTGGCAACAAGCCCAATGGCGGGCCGTAAGCCCACGCACTTTTGCTATATTCGCCCTTCCCATGAAACAGACATATATCAAGGAATTGCCCGCTTTAGATGGAAAAAAAGTGGTGCTGAAAGGATGGCTGTCGCAAAAGCGCGATAGCAAAGGATTGGCATTCTTAGTGATGCGCGATGGTACCGGTTTTGTACAATGTGTGGTAGATCTGAATGTGGTTGGTGAAGCAGATTTCGATAAAGCGAAAAGGCTATCGCAGGAAAGCGCCATGGAGTTAGAAGGTACGGTGCGTTTAGATGAAAAGCAATTCGGTGGGGTGGAAGTACAGGTGTCGCGGTTAAACGTGATTTCTGAAGCAGTTGATTTTCCGATAACACCGAAAGAACACGGTGTAGAGTTTTTGATGGATAAGCGTCATTTATGGCTGCGGAGTCGCCGCCAATGGGCTATCATGCGCGTCAGGAATACTATCATTTTTTCCATTCACGAATTCTTTCAACAACGGGGATTTGTGCAGATGGATGCGCCGCTTTTCACGGGTAACGCCTGCGAAGGAACTTCTACTTTGTTCGAAACTGATTTTTATGGAGAGCCGGCTTATTTATCGCAAAGCGGACAACTATACGGTGAAGCCATGGCGATGGCGCAGGGTTTGATTTACACATTCGGGCCAACCTTCCGCGCAGAAAAATCTAAAACACGCAGACATCTTTCTGAATTCTGGATGATAGAACCTGAAATGGCGTTCTATGATTTAGATATGGATATGGATTTGATAGAAGATTTTGTTCGATATGTGGTGTTGAAAGTTATTGAAAAACATCCTTTGGAATTGGAGGTGCTGGAGCGTGATACCACGTATTTGGAAAAAGTGGCTGAACCGTTTATCAGAATGAAGTATGCGGATGCAGTGAGCGTGATTAAGGGAGAGCAAGAGGTCAACGGCCGCACTTCTATTCAAATGTTAGAAGCAGAAGAAATGGCGTTGCGCAACCAGGTGAGTGCTTGTCAAAGTGAAATTACCGAACGTCAGGAAAAGATCAACAGCGGTTCGCTGAAGAAGGGCGAGGTTAATTTCAATCAATCAAAAATTGATAAGCTGAAAAATGAAATCAGCGATTTGGAAGAGAAGTTGCTGAACATCCCGCAGTGGATGAACAGTGCAAAAAATTTCCAGCGCGGCGATGATTTCGGGGGAAGCGATGAAACGGTTTTAACGAAGATGTTTGGGCAGCCAGTGATGGTTTACGACTGGCCGGCAGAAGTGAAAGCTTTCTACATGAAGCAGAACGAGCCTGGCATTGCGCGTGGTGTAGATTTGTTGGCGCCGGAAGGCTATGGAGAAGTAGTGGGCGGTGGCGAGCGCGAAACGGATATTGATCGGTTGATAGCGCAAATTCATCATCACCAATTGCCGATGTCGGCATTTGAATGGTATCTTGATTTACGTCGCTTCGGCAATGTGCCGCATAGCGGTTTTGGTTTAGGATTAGAACGCATGGTAGCCTGGATTTGCGGCTTGCAACATATCCGCGAATCAATTCCGTTCCCGCGCAGCTACGGCAGACTTCTTCCATAGGCGATGGGCTGGAACGATGCCATAGCATTGTTGCCGCGGGCATTACAACCTGCATTAATTACGGCCGGAGCGCTGCATGTTGCGGCACTTTGTTTTTTTCTAAAAAGGAAATTTGGACTGGCCTTACCGCTGCTGTTAGCAGGAGGCGCATTGCTGCGATTGTATTTTATTGAGCTGGATCCTTTTTTGCACGATTGGGACGAGCGCTTTCACGCCCTAGTGGGTGCCAATACCGGCCAGCATTTTCTTAAACCAACCTTGCGGGAATATCCGCTGCTCGGATACAGTCCCTTTTCTTGGGTTTTTAGCCACGTATGGCTCCATAAGCAACCCTTGTTTTTATGGCAGATTGGATGGTCTGTAAATTTTTTTGGAAGAAATGAATTTGCGTTGCGCCTGCCGTCTGCCATAGAAGGTGTTTTGTTGATTGCAATTTTGAACGACTTGGGTAAGCGCCTGTTTAATCCGGAAACGGGTTTTCTGGCGGCCTTCTTCTTTTCATTGTACCATGTTCCGCTTGATCTAACCAGCGGTTACACGGGTATGGATCATAACGATATGGCCTTTTGTTTTTACGTTACGGTGTCGTTGTGGGCTTGGTTTAGGTATGAACAGTCACGAAGGCGCGGTTGGTTGGTGTTGATGGCGCTGGCATCGGGTGGTGCGGTGTTGGTGAAATGGCTCACTGGTTTATTGGTATTTGCTACATATGGTTGCTACCATTTGTTAGAAGGAAATTTGTTGACGAGGCGCGTGATGATAGACGGTGTCTTCGCGTTAGGAATTACCCTACTGGCTTTCTTGCCTTGGCAATGGTATATTTTTCATCATTATCCGATTGAAGCGCAGTACGAATTTCAATACAATAGCCGGCATTTTACCGAAGTACTGGAAGGGCATGCGGAATCCATTGGGTTTTATTGGAAGCAGCTTCCCAGTATGTATCATCATCTGGAGTGGGTGGCGATTCTGGCGATGATATTGGTTTTGCTGCCCGGGAAAAATAACAACCTGCATCGGGCACTAATTGCATCGGTGGTTGGAGTGTATCTGTTTTTTACCTTGGCGGCTACTAAGATGTGGGGCTATCCGCTTATGGTGATGCCATTAGTGCTTTTGTATATAGCTTATGGTGGATGGTTATTGCTGGAAAAAATTCTGCTAAGAAGGGTGATGGCAACAGTGACGCTTGTATTGTTATTTTCATTGATATTGTTTCAACCAAACCGATTATTGACCAGCTACTTCGATTTGCACACCTGGTATGCGCCTATTCGTTCTGCCAAAACCTATAATGCTGCAGTGATGCGTCATTGGACAAGAACATTGCCAGCCGATGCCGTGGTGGTGAATATTCCGAACGACAACGAGCTGGATTTTATGTTTTATAGCGCGCTGCCTGCTTTCGGCACTGGATTAACCGAGCAACAAGTAAATCACTTACAAGATTTACATAAAAAAATTTACTGGGTGAATACGCCGCCATCGGCTGCATGGAAACTGCGCGAACCTATATATTTGTTGCCAGAAGAAATTCGCTAACCAACCTTGCCGCCAAAAATTTTACTTTTAAATCAAATCGATACGTGCGGAAAAAGGCGTTACAATTTTTACGACCTGTAGTTGGTCAGTTACCCTTGCCGTGGCTCATGCGCGCCGCCGCTTGTCAGGTAGTCTTGCCTTTCTACCACATCGTGAGTAATCAGGAATGCCAACACATTCGTCATCTGTACCGGTTTAAATCAGTTGCGGAATTCTCACGCGATCTCGACTTACTTTCAAAGCATTTTACGTTTATCAACCTACACCAATTGCATGAAGTGGTTGAACGGGGTGTGGCTACTTCAAAGCGGCCAAAACCCTTGTTGCATCTTAGTTTCGATGATGGCTTGAAGGAAATGGTTACCGTGGTAGCGCCCATACTTAAAGCCCGTGGTCTTCCGGCTTCTTTTTTCATCAATTCCGCCTTCGTGGGTAATCAGCAATTGATGTTCCGGTATAAAGCATCGTTGCTGTGTGAGGCATTTCCGGAGAAGAAATCCCTGTTTCTTCAGACGCGGTCGGCGGAATCATTAGAGGCCATTCCCGAAGCCAGTAGCTACGATTTTTCTACCTTTCTGAAGGAACAACAACCCTATATGGATTGGTCGGATATTCACCAACTGCAGCAATGGGGTTTTACGATTGGTTCGCATAGCGCTACGCATCCTTATTTTTCTTTCTTGCAGGATGAACAGCAAGTAGAAGAAGCGGTGCAGCCATTTTCTGAGCTTGAAGCGCATGGTATTTCTGGCCCTAAGTATTTTGCTTTTCCATTTACGGATGATGGCGTGAGCGCCGCTGTTATCAACAGATTATTGGAGGATGAAGGCCTAACGCTTAGTTTTGGCGGAGCAGGATGCAAGCGAGATGTGCATCCGCGTCAGCTGCAACGCCTGCCATTAGAGGAAACCCATTATGATGCCATAACTGCCATCAAGGCTGAATTGGCTTATGCGGCCTTGCGTGGCTTTGTTGGAAGAAACACCATAAATCGCTAATGCTATGTTAGAAGTAAAAACCTATAATCGTGTGCAATTGCAGCAACTAATTGCTTCCGATTGGTTTGCTTCAACGGCAGTTTTACCGATTAGCGTCATTCGTGCACAATCGCATCTTCACAACCCTCGTGCCCGTCAGGATGATGTGTTATTGACTATTGTTTTTGAGGGATCGGTGATGCGCGGCTATCTGGGCACCTTGCCTGACGATGCATTCCACAATGAGCAATGTGTACACTTTGCGTGGCTCAGTTGTTTATGGGTTGATGAAACCATGCGTGGAAAAGGAATTGCGCGGCAATTACTGCAAACCGTTCATGACGCTTATCAAGGATGTTTAATGGTTACTGAGTTTACGCCTGAAGCAGAAGCCTTGTATGCGCGTTCGGGCTTTTTTCCGGCGCCCGATAAGCGCGCGGGTCTACGGGCGTTTATTCGTTTCAATACGCATCAATTACTACCGCGAAAATACCCCACACTGAAATGCTTCACTGGTTTGTTTAAGTTTTTGGATGTAAGTTTAAATACGTTGTGGCAGCCGCGCTTGAGAATGGTGAAGCATCCCGTTGCGCAATGGCAGGAATGGCATAGTTTCCATCAGTTGGCTTCCGACTTTTTTACCGGTTTTAGAAAAAAATCGTTAACGCAGCGCATCCCTGAACAATTACAATGGATAATAAATTTTCCATGGTTGAAGGAAGCTGCTTCTGACGAGGATTCAAAGCGTTACTATTTTTCTTCTGTAGCAACACAATTCCGGCAACGGATTTTTGTATTGCAGCAAGAGAAGCAGCCGGTGGCGCTGTTGATGTTGATGCTGCGCGATGGTCATCTGCGCGTTCCCTATTTCTATGGCAATGCCAGGCTTGACCAGGAAGCGTTGGCATTTTTGTTTCAGTTCATGGTAGATAATAAAGCCCATACCCTAACCTTGTATCATCCTGAATTACAACGCGCCGCTCAGCAAATGACCGCATTGCCATGGCTACACAGGCGCTTTGTGTATCGGGGTTATTTAATGAGTACTACCATGACGGCGCAGGTAGGGGAGGTGGCTAATCACTTTTTTTACGATGGAGATGGAGATGCTGCTTTTACTTAAGGGCACCTTTAAAAACCTGTAATGGCGAAATGTGGCAATTAGTTGGCGAGGGAGCGATAGCTTCAAGGCTTGAAAATTTGATGTAATACTTCGTTGCGCCTCATTTAGTTACATCATTTATGTAACTGCATTCGTTGCGCCTCCTTACATCAAATTTTCTACGCATTTCACTCATAACAGGTTTTTAGAGGTGCCCTTAGCCGACGTTTTGGCGCATCTACAATTTTGCACGAATTTTGTCGTCAACAATAAAAAACAAAGAGATGTACGGAATCTATTTAATAGCGTCTTTGCTGCTGCTGGGTTTAAGCTATTTTCTGCAGTACAAACTAAAAAGCGTATTTAGCAAATACAGTCAGTATCTGACTGTAGGTAACAAAACCGGTGCTCAGGTAGCTGCGGAAATGTTGCGCGACCATGGCATTACCGATGTTACGGTGCAGTGCGTGGAAGGACAGCTAACGGATCACTATAATCCGCAGCAGAAAACCGTTAACCTTAGCAATGAAGTTTATCACGGAAGCAGTGTTACCGCTGCAGCTATTGCGGCTCACGAATGTGGCCATGCGGTGCAACATGCCAAAGCATATGCCTTCCTGAATCTACGTTCCGGTCTGGTACCCATGGTTCAGGTAGCCAGTCAATGGAATCAGTGGATTATTATGGCTGGATTGTTACTGTCTGCATTCGCCGGACAAGTAGGCTGGGTGGTGCTGGCGATAGGTGTGGTTTTATTCGCCTTTACCACATTTTTCAGCATAGTAACACTGCCGGTAGAATTTGATGCTTCTGCCCGCGCATTAGAATGGTTAAAAACCAATAATGTAACCGGATTGGATTACGGAAAATCTAAAGAACTGCTCACATGGGCAGCTATGACATACGTAGTTGCCGCGGTTGCCTCAATTGTCAACCTGGTATACTACATATCGTTGCTGGCGCGCCGCCGCGATTAAGCGTTTGACGACTTATCTACCACTACTTTTCCGCGGTAAATAAGTTTGTCTTCGCTCCAATGCGCACGATGACGCAGGTGACCTTCGCCGCTCAGCGTATCAACTGAAACGGTTGGGGCTTCAGCTTTATAATGCGTCCGTCTTTTATCTCTGCGTTGTTTCGAGATTCGCTTCTTCGGATTTGGCATAACTTATTTTTTATTGCGTTAGTTATTCTTTCAATTTTCTAAGACCTTCCCACCGCGGGTCGGCCGATTCGTCATTTTTCTTTTCCTTATTCATGTATTTCAGCACTTCCTGATTGCATTGCTTTTCGGCACCGGGTTGCTGACAACCCCACAACTGAATAGGCATACACAGGTTGATAAAATCGTAAATCAGTGGTGCTACATCAATAAAATCCGACTCTCGAGAGATATACATCACCTCATCATCGTCATTCGCGCCTTTCGAAAGTTCTTCCGAAAATTTCACCAGACACGGATAGTCACCAAAAATTTCCTTCCGGAAGGGCTCTAAACATAAGTCACAAGCCGCGTTCACGGTTCCATCAATAAAGAAATTCAAAATAAAGAACGTCTCCTTTTTCTCCAGCTCCAACCGCACTTTCACTTCGCACTCCCGAATCAGAGAATCAGGGAATTGCTGAAAGAACTCACCGGTAATCGCGTACTCAAACCGATGCATACCCACTTTTAACCCTACATACGGAATAAGATAATCCCTCAGATTTTTCATGGTACAGCGGTTCTTTCCCGGTATCGGCTTTCCGAAAAAGGGATGCAAATGTACGGAAAAAAGCGACATTTGCCAATAGTATGTTGTGCTACTGCGGAAAGCGTTGCTATTTTGCGCCTTTCGTGTGTTGCAGCGTTTATTAATTATTTGATAATCAATATTCTAGACCTAATTATATGAAACCGAAATCGGTTTATTTCTGTCAGAATTGTGGGAATCAGTCGCCCAAATGGGTGGGTAAATGCCCTGTTTGCGGCGAATGGAATACCTATGCAGAAGAGGTGGTGAACCGGGAAGAGGCCAAGGCAAGGGAGAAGGGGTATTCCCGTGAAGGGGCTGTTCCGGTTCCTTTGCAGGAGATTGAAGAAGCGGCAACCGTGCGACGCGATACCCGCGACACCGAACTGAACCGTGTGTTAGGTGGCGGTATTGTGGAGGGGTCGCTTATTCTGATTGGTGGCGAGCCAGGTATTGGAAAATCAACGCTGATGTTGCAATTAGCGGCACAGTTGGAAGATTGCCGGGTGTTATATATCAGCGGGGAAGAGAGCGACCGTCAAATCAGGATGCGGGCCGAGCGCATTGGCATCAAAAACGATAGCTGCTATGTGCTTACCGAAACCAATACGCAAGCCGTATTTAAGCAAGCAGATATCTTAAAACCTGATCTGATCATTATTGATTCGGTTCAAACCATGCATTCTGTTTATGTGGATTCGCCTCCGGGAAGTATTTCGCAAATCCGGGAATGTACCGGCGAAGTACAGCGGTACGCTAAAGAATCGGGTATTCCGGTTTTTTTGATCGGGCATATTACCAAGGATGGCGCTATTGCCGGCCCCAAGATGCTGGAACATATTGTAGATACGGTGCTACAATTTGAAGGCGACCGGCATTACGCTTACCGGATTTTGAGAACCATCAAGAACCGTTTTGGTAGTACTTCGGAAATTGGCATCTACGAGATGTTAGGCAATGGTTTGCGCGCCGTGTTGAATCCTTCAGAAATACTGCTGACCGAGCGAGACGAACAGCCCAGCGGTATTGCAATTGCAGCAATGATGGAAGGGATGCGGCCGTTTCTAATTGAGGTGCAGGCTTTGGTGACACCGGCATTTTATGGCACGCCGCAGCGCGCAGCAACCGGCTTTGATGTACGCCGCCTCAATATGTTGCTGGCAGTTTTGGAAAAAAGATCGGGATTCAGGTTTGGAACGAAGGATGTGTTTCTCAATATCGCCGGCGGCTTGCGGGTAGATGATCCGGGTATTGATTTGGCGGTGGTAGCAGCATTAATTTCCAGTTATGAAGATAAACCCGTCCCAGCTAAAACGGCCTTTGCCGCTGAAGTGGGTTTGAGCGGCGAAGTGCGTGCTGTAGCGCGTATCGACCAGCGAATTGCTGAAACCGATAAGTTGGGTTTTGAAAGAATGTTCATCTCGAAATTCAATCAAAAAGGAATAGATCTATCCAAGTATCAATTACAAGTTCACGGACTTTCGCGGGTGCAGGAATTGGTGGAGAGTTTCTAAAAAAACAACCGCCGGCTTTCACCGGCGGCTGCTATAAATCCCCACACTAAAAACTTCTTATCTATTTATTGATAATGATGCGATGCGGAACCGGCGCTTCAATGCCAGCCTGCTCGAAAGCTATTTTGATTTGTTCCTGAATACCAAAATATACGGCCCAATAATCAGCTGGTGTAGCGTACGGGCGAACAGCAAGCGTCACCATGCCATCAGCCATTTTGAGCACGTTCACGGTGGGTTCAGGTGTTTTTAGTACTTTTTCATTAGCATCAAAAACGCCGGCAATTACCTCGCGTACTTTTGAAATATTCATATCGGGTGAAACGGCAACAGTCAAATCAACACGTAAATCGCCATGTCTGGAATAATTCACAATAGTGCCATTAGAAACTGCGCCATTGGGTAGAATGGCTGTTTTATTCTCGGGCGTAAGTAAAATGGTGTTGAAAATCTGAATCTCCTTAACCTCCCCAAATTGTCCCTGAGCTTCAATTAAATCACCAACCTTGTAAGGTTTAAATACCAGCGTTAGCACACCGCCTGCAAAGTTCGATAATGAGCCCTGTAAGGCTAAGCCAACAGCCAGACCAGCAGCACCCAAAACGGCTACAAATGAAGTGGTTTGAATACCCATCATTCCGGCTACGGTAATCAGTAGCAACACTTTTAAGCTCACACTCAGCAAACTGGAGAGAAACGATTGCAGCGACACATCTAAACCGCGGCGAACCATGGCTCTGGTTACTAATTGTGTAACCCAGTTCGTAAGCCAAAGGCCGATGATAAAAACCAACAAGGCACCGGCAATTTTAGGTGCAAATTGTTCGGCTACATGCAGAAAATTATTGGCTAGAAGTTGCAGTTTTTCCATTTTTCTTGATTTCGGGAGCTACCTTTTCAAATACAATGCCAAAGTTTATTTGTGGGTATTGACTAGTTGCAGATGAGCGAATTGTAAAGTAGATTAGTGCGATGAATTACCTTCAACACGCAATGCGTCAGCAGTTAGCAGTTTTTTTGTCCATCGCATTTTTATGCATTATTAGTGAGGTAAGCGCGCAGCAAATTGATTTTGTTCGTGAGTTTAACAGCACTGGCGACGGTGCTCCAAAACCATTGTTTGAATTCAATGGTAGCTTATTCTTTTCGGCCAATACAGATAGCGGTTCGGCCATTTATATAATGCGTGGCAATGATATTTCTTGTTTAACCTGCGGTATGCATAAGAACGCTTCGCTTTCCGGTTATGGGGTTCTAAACGGACGTTGTTTCATGGGAATATTATTGAATAATACCGATGCGCAACTGTATGAAACAGATGGTACCGTTGCAGGTACACAACTATTTAAAACAATCTACGCCGGACATCAGGCGGTGAAAGGGCCTTTTCTGGCTCTTGGAAACAAGTTGTATTTTAATGGAACAGATGCCGCACATGGAAGTGAATTATGGGCTACCGATGGCACTGCTGCCGGAACTGATTTGTTTTGGGAGTTTAAAGCCGGCGCTGCAAGCGGCAATCCACGGTTGGCTATCAATTGGAATAACAAACTTTGGATGGTGGCTGAGGAAGCTACAGATAAGTTATATAGTGTAGATGGTACCCTTGCTGGAACCAATGAAGTTTTTGCTTTCACTGGTTTTGGGGTACAAATGGCTTACCCGGTGGTGATGGGAAGTCAACTTTTCTTCATCGATCAGAGCGACTTATGGGTAACCGACGGCACTACACCGAATACGAAGCAACTGAATGTAAGTCCGCTTTATGCAAAGCCAGAACCATTAGTACCCTACAAGGGACGCATCTTTTTTAATGGCGTTACCCCAGCAGCCGGTGCAGAGCTTTGCGTTTCTGATGGCACTCCGGCTGGAACAAAAATCTTTTTCGACAGTGATGCCAATTCAGCTAAGTCGGGTACAACCCCGGTTGTTTTCAATAACTTACTTTACTTCACAGCTAACCATGCTAATAAAGGCTTTGAGCCATGGACAACAGATTCTACTGTAGCCGGCACCCTGTTGTTTAAAGATATATACATCGGAAACGGAAACAATTCTTCCCCATCAAGTTACTACCTGCACCAAAATCAACTGTACTTTGCTGCCATTGAACCTACTTCCAATAGTAATCAGTTGTTTGTTAGTAATGGAACGCCTCAAGGAACACAGCCTATTTTTTATTCGCAGGCAACTGCAGGTATCACCGGCGCAATGGATTTCTTTTCATATCAAGGACAATTATTTTTCTCAGGATTATATGATGCGAAAGGCAGAGAATTATATAAGTACGGATGGCCAACAGGCATAGTTTCTACAACAGAAACAGCAGCGCTACAACTATTTCCGCAGCCTGCCCATCAGCAGGTGCAGGTTGCAGCACTTATCCCGGATCAGCCGCTTGAGCTTTGGAGTACGGACGGTAAGAAATTGCAAACCTGGATTCCGGACGGAAATGTCATCAGTATATCGGTAGAAACATTATCGCCTGGCCTTTATTTCCTGCAACAAAAAAACAGCGTGGTTAAACTGATGGTGTATTAATCTTTCTTGGTAACAGCATATCGTATCCCACCAGATTCAACAGCAGAAGTAAAAAGCCATAGACCACATCTTCTACCGGAATAGTGCCAATTCGGATGGAAAGATTTTCGGTGTTGTTGTACCAAACTACGGGTTCATCTAAACCGGTTCCCGTTAAAATTCCATTCACTATAAAAAATGGAATTAACAACACCGGATAATAAGCCAGCAAATCGCCTAATGATTTGGCGGCACCCAGCCAACATGCCAGCGGCAGCGCAATTCCTAATGCAGCGCAGGTAATAGTTGTATACATCTTACCAAATGAAAATAAAGCTAGCGCCAGCAAAAGCGCACTGAGTAAAATGGTAACGCGTTGCAATGTCGTTTTCTTCCATTGAACCGGCCGATAACGCCGGAGTACATGAATGGTAAACTGACAAGAAAACGGAATACACAGAAAGAATAAACACTCTTCCATCGGCAAACCAAGTATAGAAGGTCCCAGCAGATAGCGTGAATTAAATCCCCATACGCCCAGATGGGTAAACCAGGCGTCCCAGATGATGAAAACGATACCTACAGGAACCGCTGCCGCAAGATAGTTGGTAAAATGCTCGAAAAATCGAATACGCGGATGAAACGAAAACAGGAAGGGAATGGCGATGGTGCCTGCATCAATTAGCCAGTAGGTCCAGTTCATTGAGTGGGTTGGTTTTGGAAGAATTTGCGCGGCACCCACAACATGCCAAAGCAAACGCCGCCGTGTTGTTGCGTGTTGCTGTGATGCGCCTTATGCGCTTTGCGAATCGCTTTGAAATAGGGCCAGCTTATGTTGTTCAGGAAACTGAAACGCCGGTGAATAAAAACATCGTGGACAAAAAAATAAGCCATGCCATACAGCGTAATGCCTAATCCTATCCAAAACCAAAAACTGAATTGCTGCTGCACGCCTACCAGTAATCCCAGGATGCCGGGTAGCGCGAAAATCAAAAAGAAGTAATCATTCTTTTCTAAAAAACGAGTGGCGTCTTTTTGATGATGGTCGCGGTGCAAATGCCACAGAAATCCATGCATCACATATTTGTGGGTAAGCCAGGCCACACCCTCCATGGCGAAAAACGTAGTAAACACAATAGCAATGGCGGTAATCATGAAATTACATTAAGTGAAGACGAAGTTTAACATCAGAACGGAATAACAGCAGGAATTTTTCAAAATTGTGAATCCGTATCCGCTGTTCCAGAATTTTTTTGGGTGGTAGTTTTTGAATCTTTCTGAACAACATGAAATAATAATAATATGCCAGGAAGACTCCGCGTCGGGAAGAATTTGGCAACAACAAAATGCCTTTCACCGCTTCGCGGAAATCCGCTTCAATATCTGCTTCAATTTGCCTTTTATCTTCTTCCGTAAATCGATTGAGGTTCACTTGCGGGAAATAGGTGCGACCCAGTTCATTTTTATCAGCTTTTACATCGCGAAGAAAATTTACCTTCTGGAACGCTGCACCCAACCGCATGGCATAAGGTTTTAAAACATCAAACTGTTGTTGATTGCCTTCAGTAAAAACATGTAAACACATGAGTCCTACTACTTCTGCAGAACCTAAAATATACCGCTCGTAACTATGCTGGTCGTAAACCTGTGGATGTAAATCCATTTGCATACTCTCAAAAAACAAGGAGATCCATTCTGCTGAAATGCCATAACGATGCACCGTTTCCTGAAAGGCGTGTAATACCGGATTTAGGGAAACCCGCTGCTGAATAGCGTCAAAAGTATCAGCTTTGAAACGCGCCAGTAAATCGGCTCTGGGGTAATCTTGAAAACTATCTACTATTTCATCAGCCAGTCGCACCATACCGTAAATAGAATAAATAGGCTCCCGTAAAGGTTTTTCCAGAAACCATATCCCCAGTGAAAAACTGGTGCTGTATTGCCGTGTAATCAAGCGGCTGCATTGCCGTGAAACCTGATCGTACAAGGTTTTCATGATGATAATTTTTGTTGAACTAATTGCGCCACTACTTTCCCGGAAATGATAGCAGGAGGAACACCCGGGCCGGGCACAGTGAGTTGGCCGGTGTAAAACAAATTGGGCAATTTCCGGTTAATCATTTTAGGTTTAAAAACGGCTGTTTGAAATAAGGTGTTTGCTAATCCATAGGCATTTCCGCCATACGCATGGTAGTCATGCACAAAATCACTGACGCAGTAACTTCGTTTCACCACCAAGTGCCGGGAAATATCCTCGCCGGTTTGTTGTTTAATTCGTCGAACCATTTCCTGAAAGTATTGCTCCCGTACCGATTCATCATCTTTCAATCCAGGAGCGATAGGCATCAGGAGAAATATGTTTTCTGCGTTTTCAGGTGCAACAGAGGAATCTGTTTTTGACGGACAACATACATAGAACAACGGATTTTTGGGCCATTGCGGTTTTTTGTAAATTTCTATAGCATGCGGATGCAGCGGCTCGTCGAAAAATAAAGTATGATGGGATAGTCCGGATATCTTTTTGTTCAATCCGATATAATACAACAAGCAAGAAGGCGCGAAAGTGCGATGCTTCCAATAATCCTCCGAGTAATTTCTGTAGGCTACATCCAGCAAAGTTTCGGTATGGTGGTAGTCGGCGCCGGAAATGATTACTTCAAAGTGCTCTTCTATACCATTAACCATCAAACCAGTTGCACGTTTACCGTCGGTAACAATTTTGGATACGGCCGCTTGCAGGTGCATTTGTGCGCCTTGGCTACAGGCTATAGAAACAAATGCAGATACAATTTTACCGAAGCCTCCCATCGGATACCAGGTTCCCAACTTCAGGCCGGCATAGTTCATCAAACTGTATAAGGCTGGCGTGTCTTCCGGCATGGCCCCCAGGAAAAGCACCGGAAACTCCATTAACGCAATCAGCTTTTCATTCTTAAAATAACGCCGAACATGTTTACTGAACGAGCTGAAAACCTGTAAGCGCAGTACACCAGTAGCCAATTTCCAATCTGCAAATTCTATCCAGGAGAGCCCCGGCTTATACACCAACTCATCAATTCCTACTTGATATTTGTAAGCTGCCTCATCCATGAACTGGCGCAACTTACTTCCTGCGCCCGTTTCCTGTTTCTCAAACCAATTACACAAAGCATCGAAATTGTCGGGAATACCCTCCCGCTCGCCGCCTTTGAAAACCACGTCGAATGCGGGATCCAATCTTTTTAACTCATAAAAATCAGATGACTTTTTCCCAAAATCAGCATAGAACTTCTCAAACACTTCCGGCATCCAGTACCAACTAGGACCCATATCGAAAGTGAAGCCAGTTGTTTCCCATTGGCGGGCTCTTCCACCTGGTGATGCGTTTTTTTCAAAGATATGCACTTCATGGCCGGCCTTCGAGAGGTAGGCCGCTGCACTCAAGCCCGAAAAACCAGATCCTATAATGGCAATCTTTGACATTTGTGAAATCACCTCTACAACATTTACTGCTACAATAAGTTCATTGCGTGGCGTTTTCAGCAGTAATCACGTCATTCAAAATTCCGATATTGCCGCCGTGAAGGCACGTTTTATTGTTTTTGAAGGAATAGATGGCAGTGGAAAAAGCACGCAGGCTCGCCTGTTGGCAGAAAAGCTGCGAGCCGAAGGCCAGGCGGTGCATCTAACCTGCGAACCAACGGGCAGCCCTATCGGCGTCATGATCAGGGATATTTTTAAAGGAAAGATGAAGGCTGATCATACCACCATAGCGGGTCTATTTCTGGCCGACCGGTTACATCATATAACTGATGAAGAAGACGGATTGTTGCATCACTTGAAGCAAGGTACCACGGTTATTTCCGACCGGTATTATTTTTCCTCATACGCTTATCACAGCGTACATATGTCGCTGGATTGGGTGATTGCCGCCAATTCGCTATGCGCGCAGTTGCTACGCCCCGATGCCCATATTTTTCTGGACATGACCCCGGAAGATGCGATGGCGAGGATTCAGCAAAATCGCCCTGGCACCGAACTGTATGAAACACTGGAAAATCTGGAGGCGGTGCGCAAGCAGTATCAGGCAGCTTTCAGTCTTTTAGATACCCGGGAGGTTATCTATAGTTTGCCAGCAAACCAGCCAGCAGCGGCACTTGCGCTGCAAATCAGGCAGTTGGTGACTGAGAAGCTAGGTATTTAGGCCATTTTTCAACGTTTTTGCCTAAAAAAGTTTACTTTGCGCCTCCTTTTAAAAAATCAAAGAGTTAAGCAATGGCAGTAATAGGTGAGATCAGAAAACATTCGGGGGTACTGGTAGGTGCAATTGCCTTGAGTATCGTCGGCTTTCTGGTGATGGATGCAACAAATTCGCAATTCAGTGTACTGAAAGGCGGCCGGTCGAATAATATCGGCACCGTAGCTGGTGAAGGAATTGCCTATCAGGATTACCAGAAACAGGTGGATGAGAATACCAAGAATATGGAAGAGCGGATGCGCGGCCAGAATATCACCGATGATATGAAGACGCAAATCCGGATGCAGACCTGGGAGGAAATGGTGAATAATAAAATCATGGAGAAGGCCTATGCCAACTCCGGCCTCACTGTTACGGATGATGAGTTAGTTGAGATTTTCACCGGAAAGAATGTACATCCTTACGTTCAACAACAGTTTACGAATCCGCAAACCGGACAATTTGATCCGCAATTTGTGAAGATGTACATGCAGCAATTGGATCGCGATGAGCAAGGCCAGGAGCCGGGAACAAAGCGCCGTCAATGGGCTGCTTTCGAAAAGGAAGTGAAGAAGTCAGAATTGGTTGAAAAATATTCTACCTTGGTTCAAAAAGGCTTGACCACGCCGAGCTGGATGGCTGAAATGGCTTATGAGGATGCCAATAAAACCGCCGACCTCCGCTTTGTGGCTTTGCCTTATGCCGAGGTGAATGATAATGATTTGAAAATTACTGATGACGAGCTGAAAAAGTACCTCAATGATCACAAAGCGCGTTTCCGTCAGGAAGAAGAAACACGCAAAGTGCGCTACGTAGCTTTCGATATTCTACCATCTTCAAAAGATTCTGCTGCGGTGTTGCGTTCATTGGCAGAGAAAATGGAAGAATTCAAAGGCGGTAAGAACAAGAGTGAAGATTCTATGTTTGTGAAAATTCAAAGCGAAACGGCTTTTGTTGATTTATATGAAACTGCCGATCAATTGGCTGGAAACGTTGTTAAAGATTCTTTGATGTCGATGCCGGTGGGAACGGTTATTGGGCCTTATGTAGAAGGCGGCATGTACAAATTGGCAAAAATTTCTGCCCGGAAAATGATGAGTGATTCTGTTCGCGTTAGCGAAGTGGTGTTCTCTTTTAATCAGGTGAAAGACGAGGCGGGTCGTAATGCTCGCTTCAAGCTGATTGATAGCTTATATCGCGCCATTGATTCTTTCGGTGCAGATTTTGGTGCTATTGCCGCCCAATACTCTGATGATAATAATAGCAAGGTGAATGGCGGTTTGATAGGCTGGGTAAAAGCTAATGATCCGCAGAAAGATGCTTTCTATAAAAGCATCGTATTCCATAATGCCACATTAGGAAAGGCTTACCGCTATGTTTCTCAGCAGGAAAACGCCATTAAGTTTTTACAGGTGGTGGAAGAAAAGCCATCGAAGCCCGGCGTGAAAGTGGCTTATTTTACCAAGTCAATTCTGCCTTCTCCTGAAACGGAGCGTACAATTTATGCAGAAGCCAGCAAGTTTGCCGGCGATAACGGTAGTGAAGATAAATTCAAGGCTTTTGCCAAGGCACATCCTGAACAAGTGAAAGACCTGATGGCTGTGCGCAAACAGGATTTTATGCTGATGGGCCTGGGCAACGCGCGCAGCATTGTAAAATGGGCTTATGATGCCCAGCGCGGTGATGTATCGCCAATAAAAACTATCGATAAAAAACACGTGGTGGCTTATTTGGAAGCAGTTCGAGCAAAAGGCACACCAGACCTGGAATCGGTTAAAGAACAAGTAAAAATGTTCTGCACCCGCGACAAGAAATTTGAGTTGTTGTCGAAGAAAATCAAGGATGCAAACGCGGCCAGCGTTGATGCTTTAGCGGCAAAATTGGGCAAAGAAGCACAGCAGGCCGATCGCGTGATGTTTGCCAACCCCATGTTGGGAAGTGGCGCCTATGAGCCGGCTGTTATTGCTGCGGGTATAAGTCTGGCTAATGGAAAAATGTCGGCTCCGGTAATGGGAAATCAGGGCGTTTATGTTGTGCAGAAAATTAATGGCATCGATCCGCCGAAAGCCACTGATTTAACGCAGTACATGCAGCAGTTACAACAGCAGGCTGCCGGAAAGGCTGGCCGCGGCGCTCAGGAAACGTTGAAGAAACTGGCTAATGTAGAAGACGAACGACTGAACTTCGAATCAAACTAATTGACCATAAATGAAAAGGAAAGGGGATCTTCGGATCCCCTTTTTTATTGGAACGCCGTTGATTCGCACTTCGCGCTCCTGCCTTATTTTTTATCTTCGCTGCTGTGGGAATTTTTGAAGATTTCGGGAATTATCTTTTAATGGTGCGGCACAGTATCAGCAAGCCCGAAAAAGGTAGCATGTACTACAAGGAAATCTTCCGGCAGATGAACGATATCGGTATTGGATCACTCACCATCATTGCTATCATTTCCACCTTCATCGGAGCAGTTACGGCAGTACAGTTTGCGTATCAATTGCGCGGTATTGGTTTGGTGCCCATGTGGTGGATGGGTTCTATTGTGCGCAAATCGCTCATTTTGGAAATGGCGCCCACACTAACAGCATTATTGTTAGCAGGTAAAGTAGGCTCCAATATTGCTACTGAACTGGGCTCTATGCGCATTTCGGAACAAATCGACGCCTATGAAATTATGGGCGTCAATACCCGTTCCTATCTCATTGGCCCTAAAATTATCGCCTCATTAATTGTGGTGCCCATGTTGATTGTTATTGCGGTGTTCCTGGGCATTATTGGCGGCTGGGCGGCAGGCGTAATGGGTAAATTTTTTACCACCGCTGAATACGTACGAGGCTTGCAGGATTACATGAAGAATTGGGATGTAATCGTGATGCTCATCAAATCAGTGTTGTTTGCCTTTATCGTTTCTTCTGTTCCTTGTTATAAAGGATACTATGTAAGCGGGGGCGCACTTGAAATTGGCAAAGCCAGTACACAGGCGGTGGTGCTCAGTAGCATCTTTGTGATTATTGTAAACTTCTTCGTTGCCTTCTTCTTACTCGGATAAGTGATAGAAATCAAAGACATAAAAAAATCGTTTGGCCCTCAACAAGTATTGAAGGGTATTTCAGCGGTTTTTGAAGCCGGGAAATGCAATCTGATTATTGGTAAATCAGGCAGCGGTAAAACAGTTACCCTGAAAACTATGGTGGGTCTCATAGAACCCGATTCGGGTGAGGTGTTGTACGACGGCAGGGATTTTACGAAGATGGATTTTCATGAGCGAAAACTGATTCGCCGTGAAATAGGTATGCTGTTTCAGGGTTCTGCGCTTTTTGATTCGATGTCGGTGGAGGAAAATATTCGTTTTCCGCTGGATATGTTTACCGATAAAACAGCGGCTGAAAAACGAGATCGCGTGAATGAATGTCTGGCTCAGGTAAACATGGTGAATACCAACAAAAAGTATCCGGGCGAATTATCCGGTGGTATGAAGAAACGGGTGGGAATTGCCCGGGCCATTGTGCTGAATCCACGTTATCTATTCTGCGATGAACCCAATAGCGGATTGGATCCTAAAACGTCGTTGGTGATCGATGATTTGATTAAAGAAATCACGATGGAATACAAGATGACCACGGTCATCAATACGCACGATATGAATAGCGTGATGGGTATTGGCGACAAAGTGGTATTTCTTCACGAAGGACTAAAATATTGGGAGGGGCCATCCAGCGAGATCATGAATATTAATGATGGCGAATTGTTTGATTTTATTTTCGCTTCCGACTTCCTCAAAGATTTAAGAAAAGCCGCAAACCGATAATGGATACCCTACGTTGGACGCAGCAAGTTGATCAGGTGACGCAGGAAGTGAAGCGCCATTTTGGAGATTTATCTGAAGACCAGTTAAATTGGAAACCGGCACCGGCCGTATGGAGCATAGCAGAAAATCTTCATCATCTGATTACCGTTAATAATACTTATCCGCCAATCATTCAACAACTGCGCAACGGTACTTATAAAGTTTCATTTTTGGGTAGTTGGAAATGGCTGGTCAATGCCATTGGGAATATGATACTGGGCAGTGTTCAGCCGGATCGTAAACGACCCATGAAAACCTTCCCGATTTGGGAGCCTGCTTCAGGGAATATCCCGGAAATTCTCAAACAATTTGAAGCACATCAAAGCGCTTTGCATGAAATGATTGCAGGTTCAGCCGATTTGCTGGGCAAGCAGGTGGTTATTGCCTCTCCGGCGAATAATAAGATTGTTTATACTTTAGAGAAAGCTTTTGATATTATTGTTGCTCATGAATATCGCCATGTGCAACAAGCGCTGGAGATAAAGACATTGATTAAAAACAACATAGCATAAAATTATAAGAAGCATATGAGCGTATTGGTAAATAAGCATAGCCGCATTTTAGTGCAGGGTTTTACAGGAAAGGAAGGCACTTTCCATGCTACCCAAATGATTGAATACGGCACCAATGTTATTGGTGGCGTTACTCCGGGAAAAGGTGGTGAAAAGCATTTGGATAAGCCCGTTTTTAATTCAGTAGCGCAGGCCAAGGCTGCAACCGACTGTAATGTCTCTATTATTTTCGTTCCACCGGCATTCGCCGCTGATGCCATTATGGAGGCCGCCGATGCCGGCATCGAACTGATTGTTTGTATCACAGAAGGTATTCCTGTTCAGGATATGGTGATGGCGAAGAATTACCTGAGCCAGCGCAAATCGCGCCTCATCGGTCCGAACTGCCCTGGTGTCATTACCTCCGGAGAAGCCAAAGTGGGTATCATGCCAGGCTTTGTGTTTAAGCCGGGTCGAGTTGGTATTGTCTCCAAATCGGGCACGTTAACATATGAGGCCGCTGATCAGGTGGCTAAAGCTGGATTGGGCGTTTCTACCGCTATTGGTATTGGTGGCGACCCTATTATCGGTACAACAACTAAAGAAGCCGTTGAGTTATTTATGAATGACCCTGAAACGGATGCCATTGTGATGATAGGTGAAATTGGCGGAAGTCTTGAAGCCGATGCCGCACGCTGGATCAAGGCCAATGGCAACAAAAAGCCTGTGGTAGGCTTTATCGCCGGACAAACCGCTCCTCCGGGTCGCCGCATGGGTCATGCCGGCGCTATTATCGGCGGTGCCGACGATACGGCCGCAGCCAAGATGCGCATCATGCGCGAATGCGGATTGCATGTGGTGGATTCTCCGGCAGCTATTGGCGATACCGTAGCCAAGGTGCTGGGTGTTAGGGCGTAGATTGTTTCAATACCTGTAGCATTGTATTTATGAAAAAGACCATTTTTTTCAATTTCATCCTGCTGTTGTTGATTTTGTCATCGTGCAAAACGGCGGTTAACTATACCGCGGGAAATACGGGTACCTATAGTGCCACAGGCATCTACACCAACTACAACAAAGCCCTGGTAACAGCCATAGATGAGAAAACCGTAGAAATTCAACTCACTACTTCCTCCAACGACACCTACGTTACCATTGCCGGAGCCAAATTGTCGAGCGCTACACAGTTTACGGTGTCCGAAGACGTAACCTTGAAGAACACAACTGGTGTATATACTTTGGAGGGAAGCGGCACGTTCGGCACCAATACCATTGCCATGAATCTAACGGCAAAAAATAAAGCCGATAACTCGGTGGTCGTGTTGATTCCTTTTTCTGGAAGTAAGTAACTGGCAGAATACTAAATTGCATGGCCGCATCAATGTAGCGGCGCAATACTGCTATGAGTACCGAATGGAAAGACAATAAGCTATTTCTACTGGATGCCTACGCCCTGATTTTTCGGGCCTATTTCGCCTTTAGTCGCAATCCGCTCATCAATTCAAAGGGACAAAATGTTTCTGCCATCAGTGGTTTTGTAAATACGCTTTATGATTTGATTCAGAAAGAAAAGCCTACCCATCTGGCGGTGGTTTTTGATTTAGGCGGTTCTGTGGAACGCGAAGCAGATTTTGCAGATTATAAAGCCAACCGACAGGAAACTCCTGAAGATATACGCTTTGCCGTTCCTTATATCAAACGAATTATCCGTGCCTGGAATATTCCGGTGTTGGAATATGAAGGCTACGAAGCTGATGATATCATTGGCACGGTGGCTAAACGAAAAGCTGCTGAAGGTCATCTGGTGTACATGGTAACTCCTGATAAAGATTATGCGCAACTGGTGGCACCCAACATCTTTATTTACAAGCCCGGATATAAGGGTGGTGATGTAGAAATTATGGGCGTTCCTGAAGTGAAAGAAAAATGGGAAGTGGAAGATCCGGTGCAGGTGATAGATATACTGGGAATGTGGGGCGATGCGGTAGATAATATTCCCGGTATTCCCGGCGTAGGTGAGAAAACGGCCAAGAAGCTAATTAAGGAATACGGTAGCATGGAAGCGGTTATTGCCAATGCCTCAAAAGTGAAAGGGAAAGTAGGCGAGAATATTGCGCAATTCGCAGAACAAGGTTTGTTGTCGAAAAAACTAGCTACAATAAAATTAGATGTCGCGATTGAGGTGAGTGATGATGAGCTGTTACTGGAATCGCCTGACCGCGATGCTTTAGCCGCAGTTTTTTCAGAATTGGAATTTCGTACACTGGGTAAACGAATATTAGGCGATACCTATTCTGCCAATACATCAACAGGCCAGCCGGTACAACAAGCTTCAGTGGCACAACAAGCCGATTTATTTGGCCAGCAGCCCGCGGCTGAACCTGAAGTGGTGAAAGGAAAAACTATTCACAACACACCGCATCAGTACGTAGCCGTTACGGATGAAGCGCAACATCAGGAACTAATCAGGAAATTGGAGCAAGCCACTGAGTTTTGTTTCGATACTGAAACAACTTCGCTTGAAATTCACTCACTCGAATTAGTGGGATTAAGTTTTTCGTTTGAGCCGGGAACAGCCTATTATGTTCCGGTGCCCGCTGACCAACAGCAAGCAATGGCGTTATTGAAGCGGTATCAGTTCTGCTTTGAAAGTGTAGAAAAAGTTAAAGTAGGACAGAATGTAAAATTCGACTGGCTGGTGTTGAAGAAGTATGGTGTAAACGTACAATTACCGGTGTATGACACCATGCTGGCCCATTATCTGTTAGAGCCCGATTTAAAACACGGCATGGATTATCTCAGCGAAACTTATTTGGGATATACGCCGGTGGCTATTGAAGAATTAATTGGCAAGAAAGGCAAAAACCAGGGCACAATGCGCGATGTGCCTCTGGATAAAATCACGGAGTACGCCGCGGAAGATGCTGATGTGACCCTGCAACTAAAGCAGTTGTTCCAACCGCAATGTGAAAAAATGGAAGTGGAAAAAGTGCTGCAGCAAGTGGAACACCCATTGATAGCAGTGTTGGCGGATATGGAATATGAAGGCGTGAAAATTGATGCTGATTTTTTAAGACAATATTCGCGGGAGCTGGAAAGTGATTTGTTAAAAGTACGCGACGAAATTTATCAACTGGCAGGGCGTGAATTTAATGTGGATTCGCCGCGGCAGTTGAGCGATTTGTTATATGTAGAAATGAAGTTGCCGTTTGAAGGAAAGAAAACCGCAACCGGACAACTTTCCACTAATGAAGATGCGTTGGCAAAGCTGGCGCATGAATATCCCATTGCCGGAAAAATTTTGGACTATCGCGAACTGGCTAAATTGAAATCTACTTATGTAGATGCCTTGCCTGAATTGATTCATCCCAAAACCGGACGCGTACATTCAACCTTCCGGCAGGCTGTGGCTGCTACAGGCAGATTGAGCAGTGATAATCCGAACCTGCAAAACATCCCAATCCGCACTGAACGCGGACGTAAAGTTCGGCAGGCTTTTGTAGCGCGTGATGCCCACCATGTATTGCTATCAGCCGACTATTCACAAATTGAGTTGCGGTTAGTGGCAGAATTGTCGGGCGATGAAAACATGCTGGAAGCATTTGCGAACAAATTGGATATCCATACGGCTACGGCTGCTAAGGTGTATGGGGTGGCTTTAGAAAGTGTAACCAAGGAAATGCGCTACAAAGCCAAGAGCGTTAACTTCGGTATTATCTACGGCCAGGGTGCTTTCGGATTGGCAGAAAATATTGGTGTTAGCAGGGGAGAGGCCAAGGAGATTATTGAAAACTACTTTAAGCAGTTTCCCAAAATCAAGCAATACATGAATGATAACATTCAGTTTGCAAGAACCCACGGCTACGTGCAAACCATCATGGGTCGCCGGCGAATTTTGAAAGATATCAACTCCAAAAATTTTACGGTTCGCGGATTTGCAGAGCGCAACGCCATCAACTCACCGGTTCAGGGAAGTGCTGCTGATTTGATCAAATTAGCCATGATTGGCATCCACGATGAATTCAAACGCAGAAACTTTAAATCAAAGCTAACGCTTCAGGTGCATGATGAATTGGTATTCGACGTACACCGCAGCGAGTTAGATCAGGTGAAGCCGGTGATTTATGAAAAGATGACCAAAGCCATCGCCACAAAAGTTCCGATTGAAGCAGAAATGGGTGTAGGTGAAAATTGGCTGGAGGCGCACTAGGTGCGGTTTTTCACCCAATTACTCACTGGAGCGCTGGCGGTATTGGCAGCGCTTGAGGCTGGCTTTTGCTGGAAAATTTCTGCCGCAATTAAGGCGGCAATTTCTTTTTCTGCAGCGTCTTCCTGCTTTAAATATTCCGGCTTGAAATGCTTGCCCACAAAATGGGTGTCAAACTTTCCGGAAACAAAATCTGGATGCTTTAATACAAAGGCACCGAACTGCAGCGTATTGCGCACTCCAGTGATGCGGTATTCTGAAATAGCCCGCAGCATCCGCTGAATCGCCTCTTCCCGCGTTGCTCCATGAGCCACTAATTTGGCAATCATCGGGTCGTAATAAATCGGAATCGACATGCCTTCTTCAAATCCATCATCAACCCGAATGCCCGGTCCTTCCGGCTTTTTGTATTGCACCAATTGACCAATATCGGGCAGGAAGTTATTGGTTGGATCTTCTGCATAAACGCGCAATTCAATAGCATGCCCATTGATGCTTAAATCGTTTTGGGTGAACGATAACGCCATGCCCGATGCAATGCGAATTTGTTCTTTTACCAAATCAATTCCCGTAATCATTTCCGTTACCGGATGCTCTACCTGCAACCGGGTGTTCATTTCCAGGAAATAGAAATTGAGTTGTTCATCTACCAAAAACTCAACCGTTCCCGCGCCAATGTAGGCGCAACTTTTGGCTACCATCACCGCCGCTTCGCCAATGGCTTTGCGCTTAGCTTCATCTAAACAGGATGAAGGCGCTTCTTCCACCACCTTCTGATGACGCCGTTGCACGCTGCATTCCCGCTCAAAAAGATAAACGGTATTGCCATAGTTATCTGCCAAAACCTGCACCTCAATATGTTTCGGACTGCCTACATATTTTTCAATAAATACACTGCCATCCCCGAAAGCCGATAGCGCCTCACTCTGCGCGCGGTGCATCTGTTCTTCCAGTTCTTCTTCTTTCTCCACAACCCGCATGCCCTTGCCTCCGCCACCAGCGCTGGCCTTAATCAATACCGGGAATCCAATTGTTTTACATAAAGCAATAGCCGCAGCCGTGTCGGTAATGGCGCCATCACTACCCGGCACCATCGGGATGCTGAACTTCTTTGCCGCTTCCTTGGCCGATAATTTATCGCCCATAATTTCAATAGCCTCGGGTGTAGGCCCAATGAACGTAATGCCATGCTCTTCTACCAATTTCGCAAAGGCTGCATTCTCCGATAAAAATCCATAACCGGGGTGAATCCCATCCACACCTAACCGCTTGGCCGCCTCTACAATTTTTTCTCCGCGCAAGTACGAATCTTTAGATGCCGGCGGACCAACACAAACTGCTTCGTCTGCATATTTTACGTGCGGAGAATGGCGGTCGGCTTCTGAATAAACAGCAACAGTTTTAATACCCATCTCACGCGCCGAACGCATCACGCGTAAGGCAATTTCGCCACGGTTGGCAACTAGTATTTTCTTTAGCATAATCGCTTCAATTATCGGCTTTGACTGATTTGTTGATAATACATCTGTGGCAACTGATATTCCGGAGAAATATTCATGGAATTGCTGAGCGCATTCAATGCTTCGGCGCGCTTTCCGGCATAAGCATAAGCCACACCCAGATAGGCCCACGCAATTTCATTCGTATTGTTTTCCTGAACAGCTTTCTCCAGTAGCGGCAGCGCTGTATTCAAATCATTTTTCTTCAACGCTTCTATTCCTGCAAAATCATCTTTCGACTCGCGCTTCACTACACAAGCCACCACGCAACCATCAACAGTTACGGTATGCACCGTTCCTTTCGGCGGGAAGAATCCTTTCTTCATCATGTAAGGATCCACAAACTGCGGAAGAAATACGGCGTAATCCCAGTCTTGCTCGTTGCGCTCACGGAAGCGGATATACGAAGATGTGAATTTTGAATGCGCACTTTCCCAAACTACATTCAGCTCCCAAGGGTTATTTGAAACAATCTTCAATTTCGGATCATAAGGAACATTTTTTGCCAGCCATTCGGCAGCCGGTGCAGCACTACACGCGTAATAATCTAACTGGTAATCGCCATAAGTACCGCTCACGCCTCCGGCTAATTCATTAAAATAAGTATACACTACCGGGAAATTCTTCACAATGAAAGTGGCCGGAAGTAAAATACCAATAGCCAATGCGCCGTACACAACGCCTTGTATGGCTCTTGTTTTTGCCAGGCGCAACAAGCCTTCAAAAGTAAGCGCTGCAAAAACGGCTATACCGGTATAGGTGAAATAACTGTGGCGCCATCCGTTCAGCAAGGCCGAATGTTTGTAGATGATGTATGCCAATGGAAACACCGATACAAACAGCAACATAAACAACGCATAACCGTTGAATGTTTTTCTGAGCCACGGCAACAAGGCAATACCAATAACTAATCCTAAAATAACAATCAACGGCGAGGTCAACGCAATGTACGTCGGGTTGTAATTCCATGGCACTTCGTTAGAGGGAATATATGCGCCATCGAACAATACGCGAATAACCGTAGGATAAGTACTCTGAATCTTCAACGCATAAAATGGATGCGATATCGGAGCGCGCAGCGCGGCTGGCCAGGCGATAATGCCAATCAGCCACGAGCCTGCTACTATTGCGGCTAGCTGCAACAGCAACTTCTGGTAGTATTTGAAATCGAAAGCCAGAAAACGCGTCCGCCACTCGTCGTTCATCAATACGGCCAATCCAACAAAAAGAAACAAGAACGGATACAAAATAATAGCGCCCACACGAATGCTGAAGGCCAAACCAATTCCTACCAAAACAATCACCGCCGATTTCCAATCAGGGCGCGGTAATTGCTTTACATAGCGCAGCAAGCCGTACACCGCCATCATATACCCGGCGGCAAAGGGCGGGTCCTTGGGGTTGTTGAACGCTTCACCCAACAACCGCGGACTCACCAGCATAAACAACATCGCAATCAACGCAGCGCGCCAACCGCCCACTTCATAAGCCGCCAGTCCGCAAAAGAAAAACAACAAAAATGTGAATACCGTAATCACCGCATGGCGCGTATGAAAAACATCTGTTCCAAAATTCTTGTAGATAGCCGCAGCAGAAACCTCCAGTAGTGGACCGTAATTCAACAACAGCGCCGCATCTTCACGACCATTACCGGCATAACGAAAAATGGAATCGTTCTTACCAAAGGTAGAAAGGTAGTCGTAACTCAAATCGCCAATAGCGCGGTGGTAGGTTTCGTCGCTGGAAGGACCAAACTGATTGCTCACCATCGGCCGCACCAAAAAGATGAGCAGCGCCAAACCAAAGAAGACGTACTTAAACCAGGTTGATTGCTGTTCGCTCAACGTATTACTAAAATCGAAAAGCGGAGCGGTAGTCGCTTTTTTAGCCGGCCGCGCCGGCGCTTTTTTTTCTTTTGACATACTTAGTCGTTATAACATTCAAACACAATGTTGCGCACCTTGAACCAGGTTAAGTACGGCACATGAGCCGTGAACCGCGGGAATACCTGCTTAATCAACGCCTCATAGCCTTCCTGAAATCGAATGCTGCGTCCGCGGTCGTTGTTCACAAAGAACGTTTCTATGGCGTTAGCGTCTTGGTAATTTCCTGGATCATACGTCACTAATTTTCCGCCGGGCTTCAGTGCTTTCTTCGCCAATTGCAACAGCGAAACCACTAATTCGTCATCCAAATGGTGCATCACGCCGGTGGCAATCACAATATCGAAATTGTTGAACTCGCGAATTTCTTCTTCTGTCAAAATTTTATGAAATAAATGCACCCGCGCATCATCGCGATAACGTTGCTGGCCCCATTCAATATACGCCGCTTCGCCGTCAAATCCGTAATATTCAAATTGCTTGACGCGCTTATCAAAGTACTCTACATATTCGCCTGTTCCGCAGCCGATATCCAGTATCCGGCAGCCTTCAAAGGGTTTGATGTAATTGGCGGTCATCCGTTCGCGGTACAAACGCGCCCCGGCCACCCACTGAACCAGGTTGTACACAAACGGGGTGCTGATAATAGCGTGCAGTCCGCTTTTCTTTTCTGCCATGAACTAATTTTGAAGCGGGAAAATAGGAATTACTTCCTTACCCGTAAGGTATATCCCAGCGGATCTTCATCGGTACCCCAGTTCAGCCAGAGCGACAAATGCGCCACTACCACGGCAAGGCCTAAGAAGGGCAGCAGGGCGATCCACAAAGGCACCAACAGCCAGCGCCAGGCCGCTGCCGGCAATAAATTGCGGAAAAAAAGTACAATCACCTTGTTGCCAATAACCGCCAAATCGGTGCCGCGGTTCGTGATGTTTACTTCGGTAAAGCCTGAAAAAATAGTTTTTAAAGCAGACGGAGTGTACCGGAAATAATCCCACGGAATATAGTGGTAGCGGGCGCTCCAGGGTATAGTGATAATGCCCTCGCCGCCGGGTTTCAGCACGCGGTGCATTTCGTTCACCAGCACTTGGTATTGCTCAACATGCTCTAATACTTCAGTACACAGCAAGGCGTCAAAATGGTTGTCAGGGAATGGAATATCGCGACCATTAAACGGTGTGATGCCCGAATTGTCGTAATCAAATTTTTCTGCGTCCACGATGTCAATGCCAAAATATTCGGTCTTCGTGGCGTCTAACATATATCGGTAGGGCGATTGGCCGCAGCCCACATCTAACACTTTACCCTGAAAGCCCGGCAGCGTTTTCCGTAAATCGCGAAAAATGGTGAGAATCTGAAGGTCAAGCACCATTCTGCCATAAAACTTCAGTTGTCCAATCAGCGAGCTGTCGCGCGTATTCGATACCGGCCTAAAACCTTCCTGCATAAGCAATAATTAGTGGTGCAACTTTACAATTTTATCGAATAAAATACGCAGCAACGGTTTTGGGATACAGTTGGTGCTCGGCTTCCAGCACGCGTCGGGCCAGTGTTTCAGCCGTATCGTCGGGCAGCACAGGCACCGTTTGTTGGGCAAGAATGCGGCCCTCGTCGTATTGTTCATTCACCAAATGAACCGTCGGACCGCTCACGGTTTCGCCCGCGGCTAAAACGGCCTCGTGTACATGATGCCCGTGCATGCCGGCGCCGCCGAATTTGGGCAGCAAGGCGGGATGGATGTTCAATATCGCCTGGGGATATGCCGCCACCAGGTACGGAGGAATCAACAACAAAAATCCCGCCAGTAAAATGCCGTCTATGCGATGTTGTTGCAACAATGGCAATAAGAAATCAGGGTTGTTCAGTTGCGATTTTTTAACCCAAACAGCGGTAGCGCCGAATGAAGCCGCCACGCCAAAAACGCCTGCACCTTCTTTGTTGGCAATCACCAGGGGCAATTGGATGCGGTTGTCGTCTTTAAAATATTCGAATAAGGCCCGGGCATTACTGCCGCCGCCCGATGCAAAAATGGCCAGACGTTTCACGGCGTGAAAGATGGGGAAAAAGTTGACAAGGTGTTAGGGGCTCGTTATTTGGGCGCGCCCCCTTCGGCAGCGCATCATGGCGCTGAAGCAACAAGAGACTTCGCTGCCTTCGGGGTCGGTTGCTTCGTTGCAAGTCCTCGCGCACTCGTACCTCGTGCGCTGTGGGCTTTCCACTTCGCCACCTCGCGCATTTTAGGCGCCACTGCGTGTGGCTGCCATTGACAGCAAAATGGAACATTCCCAAACATGCGACCCCTACGGGGTCGTTGGCTGGCGCATCATCGGGCTACAGCCATGCGATCCCTCCGGGATCGGTAACAAGAAGCCTGATGAGCTGCATTCTTTTAAGCATCACTCGTTAAGGGAAATCATCGTAAACGCCAATTTTAAAATCTGTGATTCATATTTTCCCAACATCCAATATCGAACCATCGAACATCGAATCCGAATTTCGAATGATCGTTCACGTAGGCTACAGCGATGCGATCCCTCCGGGATCGGTAACAAGAAGCCTGATGAGCGGCATTCTTTTAAGCATCACTCGTTAAGGGAAGTCATCGTTAACGCCAATTTTAAAATCTGTGATTCATATTTTTCCAACATCGAATATCGAACCATCGGACATCGAATCCGAATTTCGAATGATCGTTCACGTAGGCTACGGCGATGCGATACCCACGGGATCGGTAACACGAAACGGGAATCTAACCTGACCCCGTAGGGGTCATATATCTGTCGGGTTAACGAGATGCGATACCCACGAGATTGGTAATATTAAGCGGAAACATAACCTGACCCCGTAGGGGTCATATATCTGTAGCTCCCCCGGAAGCGTTTTGTATTACGACCCCGTAGGGGTCGCATAAAACGAAATTGCGCCGCCTATGGAATAATTTTCCGCGTTATGCATAACGATTAAATTAATCGCATCAATCATTGCGATGCAGCGTTGCGATCCCTCCGGGATCGGTAACATTAAGCGGAAATATAACCTGACCCCGTAGGGGTCATATATCTGTCGGGTTACCGAGATGCGATCCCTACGGGATTGGAAACACGAAACGGGAATCTAACCTGACCCCGTAGGGGTCATATATCTGTAGCTCCCCCGGAAGCGTTTGTTTTACGACCCGTAGGGGTCGCATAAAACGAAATTGCGCCGCCTATGTAATAATTTTCCGCGTTATGCATAACGATTAAATTAATCGCATCAATCATTGAGATGCAGCGATGCGATACCCACGGGATCGGTAACATTAAGCGGAAATATAACCTGACCCCGTAGGGGTCGCATAAAACGAAATTGTGCCGCCTATGGAATAATTTTCCGCGTTATGCATAACGATTAAATTAATCGCATCAGTCATTGCGATGCAGCGATGCGATCCCTACGGGATTGGTAATAGGAAGCCTTCGCCACCTCGCGCATTTTAGGTGCCACTGCGTGTGGTGGGCCATGTTTGCGCTTGATGGTTCCGCTGTTCTAAATTCAAATATCACTGTTGCTGTTACCGATGTGATGGGGATGGCGGCATTCTGGCGATTAATTGATCAGGGGGAAATATTAATGTAGAAAATGAGCATCAGGTGTTTATCAGGTTAGTTGTAAAACCACGAACAATCAATACTTTTTTAAATTAGTTAAGGAAAGTTTATGAGAAACAGGTTTTTGGCAATACAGATTGTTTTCTTTCTGTTTATTCACGCTGCTGCACTTGGGCAATGGCAATGGGCTATTCAAGGAAAGTCCGGTGATGGAAAAGGTAAGTCAGTGAGTGTTGACAGCGTGGGTAATATTTATGCTACTATTTCCTACAACGATTCATTACATCTATGGAATAATAGTTATGTCAAAAAGGGATTACTGTTAGCAAAATTTACGAATACCGGCCAACTGATTGGAGGATCGCCATTCAACTTTCCATTTTTCGGTAGTTCTACCTACGCCATTTCCATGGAGATGCAAAAAGGCAATATCTATTTCACGGGATCCGATGACACTTCTTTGTTTTTATCGACGTACGATACAGCATTACATGTCACAAAAAAATTCAAAAACTTCATTTACGCAACGAAGGTCTTTCCTGACGACTCCAATGGGGTTTACGTATATGGAGGTGCGAATTATGACGGACCGTGTATAGACACTTTTTGTGTTAGACGGCCCGGGTTTAATTGGTCGGAGCATGTTATTGCGCACGTTAATGGAAATGGTAAAGTTAAGTGGATGAAAAATAGCAATGGCGCAAATAACGCTTATGGCGCCATGCAGTATGCGAATAACACGCTCTATTGCTTCATGGCTAATGACTCTGCATTTACATTCGATACCCTACAGTCTCAATTAGTTCCTTTTTTACCTAGTGCATTTCCGGTTCAAACTATATTTTGCGCATTGCAAAGCAATGGTTCCTTGAAATGGTCGATGCCCATCAATGATGCCAACATTAATTTTTTAATCGATTCAAAATCGAGTATGTACTTCGCTGGGAATATTGATTCTAGCATTGCTTTCAGCGATGACTCATTACGACATATTTCTGGTACAGCTACCAACTTTTATCTGGTAAAATTGGATTCAAATCGTCATGTGGCTTGGAGTAGGATTTTAAGCTCAACCAACATTGTTTCGGGAGGTCCGATGGTTATGGCCGCTAATGGTGAAATTTTCATGTACGCAGCCTTTCTGGGACAGTTTACAGTTGACGGATTTACTATAACATCTACTCAAACAAAACCTGGCGCTGTTGATCATTTCGTGGCACGGTTTGATACGAATGGCGTGTGCAAGGGATTAGTGGCACTGCCTTTTGCTGATTACCGGGACTTTGCCGTAGATGCACAAGGTGCCGTATATTTTACGGGTAGCCTTAATCCGGGTGACAACCATTTTGGTTCATATAATCTGCATGTTGATGTAAACCAAGGTTCAGATTTTTTTCTCGCCAAACTAGCTCAAGTCAATGGCATTCGTGAAACGCCAAAGCAAACCATAGGCGAATTGCGTATTTTCGCCAGTCCAAACCATGGTACGTTTACCATACAGTTGCCCAACGGGGATGCCATTTCAGAAGAAGCTTCTATTAAGTTGGTAGATGAAGGCGGAGCCGTAGTTCGCGTAGTTAAACAAGCCGTCAACCCTATTCATTTGGGTGAAATTAGTAGAGGCACTTATATGGTGGAGGTGCGGCAGGCAGGCAACACCTATGTTGGAAGAGTAGTTATTCAGTAATAGGCGATTTTGTCATGCTAATTGGTTTGGTAAATCTAAATCGGTGCAACTACGTCGATTGGGTTTTCTGGCTGCATGTTTTAGACAATCCATACAGGCATATGAAAGCAGGACTTTTTTATACCGTACGATATTGAAATATCGAATGGTTGATGGGTTGAACGTTCGCGTTGTATGCGGGGCGCTGGTGCGGTTATGCGCCCCGGTGCCCATCGCGCGGCAGTGATGCGTAAGGCGCGAGCACAGCGAGCGGCCCGCCAGCCGAAGGCGTGGCGGGCGGAAGCGAAGCGTACCCTGTAGCAGCACGGTGCCGCAGCGCAGCGAAGGCAGCCGCCATCATCATCTAATCAACCGGTACTACAATTGGATGTTCGGAACGCAGCGCTTTCAATTGTTGAGCATAGCGCACTTCCATACCGCAATTTCTTTCTGCAAAACGGCTATGCTTTACAGCAAATCGCCGATGATTTTTTCAATGCTGAGTCCCTCGGCTTCGGCCTTGTAATTCTTGAATACGCGGTGGCGTAAAATAGGCAGCGCAACCGCTTTCACATCGTCAATGTCCGGCGAATACTTGCCCCGGGTTGCGGCATGACATTTCGCTCCTAATACCAAATATTGCGAGGCACGCGGACCAGCACCCCAGCCGATGTAATTGTTCACCATGGGCAACGAATCAGGGCGATTCGGACGCGTTTTTGCAGCCAGCCGAACCGCATATTCCAAAACATTATCAGCAATCGGAATTTTACGCATCAACTGCTGGAAAAACAAAATTTCCTGACCCGATAAACGCTTCTGCAAATCAACTTTCACGCCTGAGGTAGTTGATTTCACTACATTGATTTCTTCTTCCAGACTGGGGTAATCCAGGTGAATAGAAAACATGAAGCGGTCGAGCTGCGCTTCCGGCAGCGGATACGTTCCTTCCTGTTCAATGGGGTTTTGTGTGGCTAATACAAAAAAGGGCAAATCCAGCGAGTGCTTGTGCCCCGCCACCGTAACGCTGCGTTCCTGCATGGCTTCCAGCAGTGCCGACTGTGTTTTCGGCGGCGTACGGTTAATTTCATCGGCCAGAATAATGTTGGAGAAAATGGGTCCGCGGTTGAATTTAAAATTCCGCGTTTCATCTAAAATTTCGGAACCGATGATATCGGAGGGCATCAAATCGGGCGTAAACTGGATGCGGCTGAAACTTAAATCCAGGATGCGCGCAATGGTTTGCACGGTGAGGGTTTTGGCCAAGCCGGGCACGCCAACCAAGAGCGAGTGACCATCGCAAAAAATAGAAATCAGGATATTGGATACTACCGCTTCCTGACCAACAATCACCTTGCCGATTTCGGCTTTCAATTCCTTATAGCGCTGCGCAAACGCATCCAGCGCTTCTACATCTGATTGATACATGAACTATTGCTTTTCTTGTTTCAGCCATTTTTGCACCTGCTTGCAGGCATCGTATGGCGCTTCAATTTTAATAAAGGCATGATCTTTATTCAGGCCGATCCACCTGGCCAGTTCCTCCTGTTCTTTGCGCTTCTTGGCCGCGGCCTGAATGCGGGAATAGTCAGTGGCTAAACTGGCTTTATGCGGACGTGTTTCTGATTTGAGCAAGATGATGCGGTAGCCATCTTTTTTCTCACCAGTGCGTTCCATGGTGGTGTAGGGCAATACGGCAGAAACCTGGCCAACCTTTAAATTGTCGATGGTGAAAATGAGCGAGCCATCCACCTCAGATTTCTCAAAAACTGTATTGCCGGTTTTCGGATTGGTCATCATACCGCCGGAACCTTTTGAGTTTTCATCGTCAGAGAAGTACTTTACTGCTTCGCGGAAGCTCATGCTATCAACAGAAAGTTGATGTTGAATGGAGTCCATCCGGTCTTTTACCATTTCCATATCGGCCAGCAGCGATTTAGGCTTAATCAGGATATGGCGCAGTTTTAACCGGTTGCCGCGTTTTTCATCTACCATAATCAAGTGATAACCGAAAGGTGTTTCGGTTATATCACTCATTTTATGTTCATCTAGTTTAAATGCCACGGCTTCGAATTCAGGCACCAGTTCGCCCCGTTCCACAATACCCAGGTTACCACCATCGCTGGCTGATCCCGGGTCTTCAGAATATAAAATAGCCTGCGTAGAGAAATCGGCGCCTTTTTCGATATCGCCCTTGATGCGTTCCAGTTTCTTGCGGGCGAGTTCTTTCTGCGCTTCACTCACTTTGGGAAACATCACAATCTGCGCAATTTCCACCTCGCTGTTGAAGTAAGGAATACTGTCTTTCGGAATTTTATTGAAGAATTCGGTCACTTCTTTTGGCGATACCTTCATGCCCTGAAACACCTTGCCCCGCATCTTATCACTCAGCAACTGACTTTTTACATCATCTGTAAATTCGTCTTTCAATTCGGCAATGGTCTTGCCATTGTATTCTTCCAGTTTTTCTCTGGAACCAAACAGGTTGATAAAGTACTTTACCCGGCGATCTAATTCGGCATCAATTTCTTCCTGCGAAACCACCAGTGAATCAAGTGTTGCCTGTGCCACAAACAGTTTCTCCAGCATCATATTGTCAAAAATCCGGCAGCGCAGGTCGTTGGTGTCGGTAATCACCGTAGCGCCATTGGCCAGCTGTTGTTGAACCTGTACTTCAACTTCTGATTGCAGAATGATATTATCGCCAACAACAGCAATAATTTTATCGACGGCCGGTTTTTGGGCCAGTGCCGGCAAACACCAGCAGCATAGAAAACAAACGAGCACTCTCATGGAAGGCGCACAAAATAGGAATTTTGAAAGAAGGCGTTGCCTTGTTAGCGAAATTTAGGAAAGGCTGAGGCGCTTCAACGCTAAGTTGAAATTTATTGAATTATTATCTTAGGCCATCGAATTCATGAAAATAGCTGTGCGTTTTTGGCTTTTTATTGTGCTGCCCCTTTCGGGTTGTCATCTGTCATCGGGCAATGGTAACGAGCAGGAACCTGCGCGTACATTACCTGAACCAGCGGTTGCTGTAGCGAAATGGAAGAAAGAGTTATTGGACAGCAAGCAACTGGGAAGTCCGTGCCGCGAAGCAGGCGGCGATTCTGTTAGAGGATGGCAGGCTAAGAATCCGAACCAGGATAATGCCTGGCCGGCCAGCGACCGCGATGTAACAACCGTTCAAACTGATTTAAATGATGATGGAGAGAATGAGTTGCTGCTGTATTTCCAAAGCGAAAATTGCAGTGGTCACAATGGTGGAACGCCGGCTTATGCCAAGTTAATTTACGCCGATGGAAAGGAAGACGCCCATCTGATGGAAGAAATCCGGAAGAATATTCTGATTGAATATAATCGGAAGCGCTCCACCGATTCTACCCTGCCGGAAGTTACCAATCAATATTTAGACGGCACTACGACCATGGTTTATGGTGACTCTATTAACGGGGAGTTTCAGTTGTACAAGGCGGATGACGCCCACTGCTGTCCGTCATTTAATGGCAGTTACGCCTACTATCTGAATCCAGTGCGGATGCATATTCAGTTGCACGGCAATCAGTAAATTGTTGTTTTCGGGGTTAAATAGATTTTTTCTGTAACCTTTATTCGAAACCGCCGTAATACAGGTAGAAATTCTTGTATTATGAAAAAATGGATCTTTACACTGGCCTCTTTGAGCGTTGTATTTTCGATGTTGACCGCTGGTGTTCCGGCCGGTTCTACCAGTGCACCGGTAATTGCTTCTCAGAAAGGGAAATGGCTGTTTAAGCCGTTGGCCGCTAATGAAGTAAGTTTCGAAATGGAGCGCATTGGCGATGAAGTGATGATGTACCTTTATTCCAAAAGCTTGCGCTCAATAGATGCCGTTGTGATAGAGAAAAGTCAGAACGGATCCATGTTTGTGCCCTGCAAGACCGTAAAGGTGGCCGAGCATCTCAACAACAGTAAAAATTACATCGGTATCAGTGATGAGAAACCTTTTACCGCTAATCTAGATTGCTTTTATCGCATCAAAGTAGTGGCTAAGGATGGTACATCCAAGGTGTATGAACCACAGGTGCTTTCTGGTATTCAATACATAGAGCCCGTGGAATACGTTGAAAATCAAAGATAAAAACGAGTTCAAAAATCAATGACCGTCTTGCGTAACCGTGAGGCGGTTTTTTTATGTGGTAGCGTGTAAGTTGCTAATTTTGCGGGATGATATTGGTGGAAATTTATACGGAAGAAACGCCTAATCCTGAGAGCCTGAAGTTTGTTACTAATCATCATTTATTGCCCAATGATGTTGCTGAATTTAAATCAAAAGAAAGTGCAGCAGAATCGCCTTTGGCGTTGATGCTCTTTGATTTGCCCTACGTAAAGCAGGTATTTTTAAGTCAGAATTTTGTAACGGTTACCAAGGTAGCTGAAGTAGAATGGTATGAAATTACCAGTGGTTTGCGTGAGGCGATTCGCCAATTTCTGGCCAGCGGCAAGAAAGCGGTAACGGAAGCGCTTTGGAATAGGGCGCAACCTGTTGACCCTGAAGCGCCGGTTGCTGATAATCCGGAAGCAAAAATTGTGAATTTGTTAGAAAAGTATGTTAAGCCAGCCGTAGAAGGCGATGGCGGACATATCTCTTTCCGGTCCTTTAGTGATGGCGTGGTAAGCGTAGTACTGCAAGGTTCATGCAGTGGTTGTCCGTCTGCTTCTATCACGTTAAAAAATGGTATTGAAGGATTGTTAAAGCGCATGGTGCCCGAAGTGCGGGAGGTGGTAGCGATTGAGGAGTGAAATTTTCGCTTTTAAGTTTCCTGCGTAATACTATTTTTGCGGCTCAAACCAAAATACAGATCATGGCAACAATTGCTGAACGGGTTAAGAAGATTATTGTAGATAAACTGGGAGTGGAAGAAAGCCAGGTGACTAATGAGGCCAGCTTTACTACTGACCTGGGAGCAGATTCTTTGGATACTGTGGAGCTTATCATGGAATTCGAAAAAGAATTCAATATCTCTATTCCCGACGAACAGGCTGAAACCATTACAACGGTTGGCCAAGCCATTTCGTACCTCGAGAAGACGTTAGCTTAATTTCTTTTTCATGCAACTGAAGCGGGTTGTTGTAACGGGCCTTGGTGCCCTCACACCCATTGGCAACACCGTTCCTGACTTTTGGCAGGGGTTGGCGGAGGGTCTAAGCGGGTGTGCAGCTATTACTTCTTTCGATACTGAAAAGTTTAAAACCAAAATTGCGTGTGAGCTCAAAAACTTTGATGTCACCCAGTTTATTGATCGAAAAGAAGTAAAGCGGCTCGACAATTTTGCGCAGTATGCTATGGTGGCGGCCGACGAAGCCATTCGCGATTCAGGTTTTATTTCTGATCGGTTAGATCGTTATCGTGCTGGTGTGATTTGGTCGGCCGGCATTGGAGGTTTACATATTTTCGAAGAAGAAATTGGCGGTTTCGCCAAGGGTGATGGCACCCCTAGGTTTAATCCATTTTTCATTCCAAAGATTATTGTTGACATCGCTGCCGGACATATCTCCATGAAACATGGATTATGTGGGCCGAATTACAGTCCTGTTGCCGCTTGTGCTTCTTCTACTATTGCGCTGATAGATGCTTTCAACCTGATTCGGTTAGGCAAGGCAGATGTTATTGTAGCCGGTGGCTCTGAAGGCTCAGTAACCAAGGGCGGTATCGGCGGATTTTCTTCTATGAAGGCGCTGAGTGAACGAAACGATGATCCTGCTACTGCTTCCCGTCCTTATGATAAAGACCGGGATGGTTTTGTGATGGGAGAAGGAGCGGGTGCTTTAGTGTTAGAAGAATATGAACACGCTATTGCCCGCGGTGCAAAAATTTACTGTGAATTGAAAGGCGGCGGCCTCAGCGCGGATGCTTATCACCTTACGGCACCACATCCCGAGGGGCAGGGCGCCATCAGAGGTATGCAGTTTTGTTTGGAAGATGCGGGAATGAAACCCGAAGATATCGATTACGTGAATACCCATGGCACCTCAACACCACTGGGGGATAATGCGGAATTGAAGGCCATTGCATCGGTGTTTGGCGAACATGTGTATCAGATGAATATTAGCAGTACCAAATCTATGACCGGACATTTATTGGGTGCTGCCGGAGCGGTGGAAGCCATTGCCTGTGTGCTGGCTATTCAACATCAGTTGGTGCCGCCAACCATCAATCACTTTACTGACGATCCAGAAATTGATTCAAAACTGAATCTTACTTTCAATCAGGCGCAGCCCAGGAAAATAAGAGCCGCTTTATCCAATACCTTTGGTTTTGGCGGCCATAACGCATCAGCAATTTTCGCTGCGTTGTAAAGGGATTTTCGTCGATTTGCTGCCTCAAATAACAGTTATCAGCCTTTACATTAGGGTTTTACAGTAATGGTTTTTGAAGTATTCGCCGTTTTACGGTCGTTAGTTACCAACAAAAATATCTCGTAATCGCGGGCAGAATCAAAAGTCATGGTTGGCTGTCCGGATGTGCTGATTTCACCATTGCTAAAATCCCAACGATACGACTTCTCATCCGCGCTGCATGTGCCATCAAATTGCACTGGCTTTCCAACGCGAATGCTGTCGGTAGGCGTTACTACGGTTATGCAGGCTGTAGGCGGTGTGCCGCAGGATGCTAAGGCCAGGATTACGGCAAGTGCGGCTATCATTTTAACGGTGCTTTTCATCGTGTAAAAGTATCAATTGCTTCGAAGCGTTTAAACAACAATAATGAGGAACCAATTTTTCTTTCCTTTTTGAATCAGTAATGAGTTGCCAAATAGCAGTTCACTGGATTGTAGCTTGTAGTCAACGCCAACTTTTTGTTTGTTGATGCTTACGCCGTTGGCCTGCAGCATTTTTCGGGCTTCACCTTTAGAAGGGAAGATGGCTGTTTTTTCGCCCAGTAAACTAACGATATCGGTGGCTTCGAAAACTTCTTTCGAAAGGCGAAAAGTGGCTGAAGCGTCAAAGGCGTCTTCCAAATCTTTGGCATGGAGTTGTTGCAGCGATTCCAGCGCATCAGTATGAAACAAAATTTGCGTGGTATTCAGGGCGTGTTGCAGGGCTTCGTTTGAATGCACGCGCGCCGTAAGTTCTGCAGCCAGTGTTTTTTGCAATAAGCGCTGATGTGGAGCTTCGCGGTGTTGGCTTTCCAGTGCTTCAATTTCTTCCCTTCCTTTAAAACTAAAAATGCGAATGAAAGTAGATGCGTCTGCATCGGCTGCGTTCAGCCAGAATTGGTAAAACTGATAAGGGGAAGTTTTGGCAGGATCAAGCCATACATTGCCTCCTTCCGATTTACCAAACTTGGTACCATCCGCCTTTTTAATCAAGGGCGTTGTTAACGCAAAACCTTCTCCGCCGGCCTTCCGCCTGATTAACTCGGTACCGGTGGTAATGTTTCCCCATTGGTCGCTGCCACCCATTTGCAGTTTTACGCCATGTTCTTTCCATAAATAATAGAAATCATACCCCTGCACTAGCTGGTAAGAAAATTCAGTGAAGCTCATGCCATCTTCCAGTCGGTTTTGCACGCTGTCTTTGGCCATCATATAATTTACAGAAATATGCTTCCCCACATCTCTGATGAATTCCAGAAATGAAAAATTCCTGAACCAATCATAATTATTGACGATGACAGCGGCGTTGGCTCCTGAAAAATCCAGAAATTTTTCCAATTGTTTTTGCTGCGCTTCCAAATTGCGTTGCAAGGTGGCTTCATCCAATAAATTGCGTTCTGCACTTTTTCCGGATGGGTCGCCCACCATGCCCGTAGCGCCACCGATCAGCGCTACAGGTTTGTGGCCACATTGCTGGAAGTGCAGTAAGGTCATAATCTGTACCAAATTGCCAACCCCCAGCGAATCGGCTGTTGGGTCGAATCCGATATAACCGGTCACCACTTCCTTCATTAACAACTCCTCGGTGCCCGGCATGATATCTTTCAGCATGCCGCGCCAACGCAACTCTTCAATAAAATTCTTCACCATGCCAACGAAAATAGAAGTAAAGCCTTTTCCGGCAACAATTACAGGCAATTTTTTACTTTCCTGTATGCATTTCCTGTCGCATTACGTGATTGACCGCCACCGGCAACAACCCTATTTTTCTTTAGGGGCGATGATGCCCGATTTGATGCCCGGTTTTACGCGGCATTACAACCATAACTTACGGCACCGCCAGGGAAATGCATACCCGGAAGTTCAGTCGCATATTCAGGAAGGGGTATTGCGGCATTACCACGCCGATCAGTATTTTCATCAGCATCCGGCGTTTCATCAACTGGTTCGGCAATTGCTTGAAAATTGGCTGGCGCTAGGGGTTTCCCGAGAAAAGTACCGATTGTCTTTTTTGGCGCATATAGGCGTGGAATTAGCCCTGGATGTGGAGTTGTTAAAGGCTGACCCCAGTCTGGCCGGCGATTTTTACGCTCATATTCAGCAAGTTGACGAGGAAATTGTACAGGGTTACTTTTTGGCTTCCGGAATGTTGACAGCAGCCCCGGATTTTTTTCGTAGATTTCGGATATTCTCTGAGGTGCAGTATCTGCACCGGCTGCAGACGTATGCCGGTGCGGTTGAGGGGTTGTGTCGCATCAGTGAGCGGGTAACGCGCACATCAGTTGAAGCCGGTGATGCTGAAAAATTACAGCAGGGCATGCAACAGATTTCGGGGAACGTACGTTATAGCAGCCAGCAATTGCTGGCGATTTAAAAACGAATGAAGTTGAGAAAGGCTATTTTCATAGTGGGAAGCGTGGTGTGGGCTGCGCAGGTTTTAGCACAGGCAGAAGTACGCAAGTACAGTAATGAGTTTATGGATATTGGCGCCGATGCCAAGGGCCTGTCTTTGGGCAATGCGCAATCGGCTTTCCGCGATGATGCTTTTGCCGGATATTTCAATCCGGCGGGGTTGGCGCAAATCAATAATACTTTTCAGGTGGGTTTAACGCATGCCGAATGGTTTGCGGGAATTGGAAAGTTTGATGTAGTGGCCGCAGCGGTGCCTTTTGATGAGAAGAAACGGGTTATTGGTTTCACCTTCCAGCGTTTTGGAGTGGATGACATTCCCAATACATTGTTCTTGTATGGCCCCGATGGCACACCTGATTACAGCAAAATTACTTCGTTCAGCACTGCTGATTATTCTTTCAATATTCACTATGCGCAAAAATTTCCCATTAAGGGGTTGACAGCAGGTGGTTCGGTCAAGATTATTTATCGGCAAGTAGGAAAGTTTGCGCACGCATATGGCTTTGGAATTGATTTGGGACTGCAATATCGTTGGAAAGGATTACGCACCGGCCTTTCGCTTCGCGATATTACCTCTACCTTCACTTCTTGGTCGTTTAATTTTACGGATGCCGAGAAAGCCGTATTAGTTGCTACAGGAAATGAGTTGCCTAAAAATTCTACTGAACTACGTACGCCATTGATTAACCTGGGTATTGGTTACGAGATTAATGTCAAGAATAAATTCTTCATCCGCCCCGAAGTGGATTTCATTTTTTCTACCGATGGAAAAAGAAATATGCTGGTGGCCGGTAAGCCCATCAGCATGGATATTGCAGCCGGTCTGGAATTGGATTTATTCCGCATTGGATATATCCGCGCGGGCATCAACAATATTCAGCGGTATTATGCCGAGGACGGTAAACAACATTATGCAGTTGCGCCATCAGTGGGTGCAGGTGTGCGAATTAAAGTAGTACAAATAGATTATGCGCTGGCCAACTTAACGGCCATTAAGGATGCTTCCAGAAACAACGGTTTGTATTCGCACGTAGTTAGCCTGCGCTTGGATATTAATATCAAGAAGAAAAAAGCGGAAACCAAGGAGTAAATGAATAAACGGCTACTGTTTTTCATGTTGATGTTGTTGGTCTGGCGTTTAGGTGCGCAGCCGCTTCGCTATGGAAACGAGTGGATAGATTATTCACTGGTGCATTACAAGATAAAAATCACCACCGATGGTTTTTATCGAATACCGTACAGCACTTTAAGCGCGGCCATTCCCAATATTAGTTCTGTTAATCCCGCCAATATTGCGCTGTATCACAACGGTACGCAAGAGCCCATTTATCTTTCCAACACAACTAGCTTAGGCGCCACTGATTTTATAGAATTCTATGGCAGGAAGAATATTGCCGATATGGATTCCGTATTATATCCAAAATCGGGATGGCAGCCGCATATTTATAAAAGCAATTTCACCGATACCTCAATTTATTTTCTGGTAGTGAACAACCAGACGAATAACAGGCGTTATCAGCAAGTAGCTAATGATACCAGCCTGGCTACCACGCTGGCTTTGCCTGAGGAGTTGTATTTCTGGCAGGTAACCCGCCAAACATATACGGCTACCTTCACTGGTGGAAAAGCCTATCAGGTGGGTACTTCTCTGATTTTTAAATCAATATGGGACGAAGCGGAAGGTTTTGGCTCAGGCTGGTTTAGTAATACTTCGCCTGGTTCAGTAACCTTAACCACGCAAAAGCTGTACACTAACGGACCGCAATACGGTATACGCAGATGTTATATTTTTACCAGAAGTCCGGAAGATCACTGGCTTCGGTTATCCTGGAATGGCACGCCTTACTGGCAGAAGCAGTTTTATTCATGGGGATATAATCCTACCGTAACACAGGTTCGAATTGATTCTATTTTAGCCAGTAATACGATTAAAACGGAGGAGCTGCAACCTAGTCAGGGTGTGGGTAATCAGGATTTGATTTTATATGCAGATTTAGAATATCCCAGAAAATTTGATTTCAGCGGAACACCTGATTTTCTGTGGCGTTTGCGTGAGGGTACTAATCCACGTTTCTTCCGTTTGCAAAATTATGCAACAGCCGGCGTGCAGCCCATGTTGTATGATCTTACGAATGGTTTGATGATTCCTTCGTCCAACGCCTTGTCTAGTACTACAAGAACCTATGTAATACCTGCAGTAGCTGGAGAGCGGGAAATGTTCATTCGTTCCAATCCAAATGCCGCAACCAGTATTGCCAGTATGGATTCAGTGACCTTTCGCGACTATCGGGCGGCAGCCGCACAAAGCGACTATATCATTATTTCAAATCGCGCTTTGTTTGCAGATAGTTTAGGCGTGAATCAGGTGGAAGAATTTCGGAAATATCGCGATAAGACGGCAAATCCGGCTACCGGAAAGTTTGATGCGCGGACTGTTTATGACATCGACCAACTGTTTGATCAATTTGGCTACGGAATTCGCAAAACACCTCTGGCGATACGCAATTTCATTGAGTACGCCTACGATAACTGGAATAAAAAACCAGAATACCTTTTCATTATCGGAAAGGGGCGCGACTACCGCGAAATATTACAAGGTGGTGGCGGGCAAAGTGCTGCACAGGCGTATGCGGCTTGTTTAGTGCCAACTTGGGGCAGACCGGCTTCAGATAATTTATTGGCTACCAGAAGAGGAAGTAATGCTCCGTTGTTGGCGGTAGGTCGATTGGCGGCTCAGCGCCCTGAACAAGTTCGTGATTACCTGGCGAAAGTTCGGCAGTATGAAAGTTTGCAGGCTCGCGCGGGTGATCCTTATCAAACAAAGGCTGAAAAGGATTGGATGAAGCAAGTGATGCATTTCGGAGGTGGTGAAACATCTATAGAACAAGCAGAACTGGCTTCCTATATCGATGATTGGACCACCCGAATTCAGGATACTAGTTGGGGTACTCATGTTACTTCTTACTATAAGACATCTTCGGCACCAATAGATGTTACGCAGAAAGAAGCAATTGCGCAGCGCCGCGACTCAGGTGTGGCGTTAATGTCGCTTTTCGGGCATTCTGCCGGTACGGCAACTGACATTGATATTGATCAACCAGAGAACTGGACGAACTACGAACGCTATCCGATCATCTATTCTAATGGTTGTTTTGCGGGAAGTATTCACGACGCTATTTCTGCTTCGCAGCCATCTACATTTAGTGAACGATTTGTACTGACTCCGGGTAAGGGAGCGATTATCTTTACTGCAACCAGCGGCTCGTCTATTAGTGGTAATTTGTATAATTACGGAACCTTTGTTTACGACCGGTTGCGCTCAAGCGCTTATAATACATCCTGGGGTAAGGCACTACAAGCCGCTTATCGGGATAACGATTCCATTTTTGGCTCTAGCGATTTTGATATGTTCATCAACTACGAGATGACGTTGCACGGCGATCCGGCTGTTAAGTTGTATCAGTATCCAAAACCAGATTATCAAATTGACAATGAGTCGGTGTATTTTACACCAACCACTATTGATGCTGCAAGCGACTCTTTTTTGGTGAATATCATTGTAGCTAATCTGGGCAGAGCTATTAAAGATTCGATTGAAATTACGCTTACCCGAAAAATTGACACCACTGGTAATGGAACCGGCACCAACGCGCAATTTATTTATAAGAAAATGGTTCGTGCCACGTACTACCGCGACACTTTCTCTTTTAAACTTCCTACGTTGTATAACCGTAGTTATGGTTATGGTCCGAATGATTTCCAGGTTTTTGTTGAATCGAAAACGCGCATCGATGAGATGAGCGAAACAAATAATGGCAGTTTGGAGCTGTTTAGCACCTACATTCAAAGTGATGATGTAATTCCCATCTGGCCTTACGAATTCGCTATTGTGCCGAAACAAAATCCGGTGCTTAAAGCCAGTACTGTGAATATTTTCGCACCTGAAAGAACCTACCGGTTTCAACTGGATACTTCGGAGCGATTTCAAACTATTCTGGCACAGGGCACGGTGACGCAAAAAGGAGGTGTTTTGCACTGGACTGTACCAGTTTCTTTTTCCGATAGTACGGTGTACTACTGGAGAGTGGGAACCGATTCGGCAGGAGGATTAACGAAGGGCTGGAAGTATTCGTCTTTTCTGTATTTAAAAGATGAATATCCCGGTTGGAATCAGTCGCACTATTATCAATGGAAGAAGGATAATTATTCCGAAGAGATTTATTTAGACAGCGACCGCGTGTTCAAATACAACAGCGGACTAAACAGTATGTACGCAATGGCCGGATGGAGTAATGCCACTGGGGGGCAACTGCCTGCTGCAAATTTGGAATGGCAATTAAACGGCGTCAACCAACATCGCTATCGCATGGGTAGTTGTGGATTTGCCCTCAATGGCACAAACGGCATTACCTTCGGAGTAGTGGATACCAATAATCTGGAAATTTGGGAAAGCGTAAATACCGGTACCAACTTTGGAAGATTCGGTAATTATCATTGCGCTTCGCAAACCCTTAATCAAAGCGGATTTGATTTTCATTTTGATAACACAACGCATCCATCGCTGGGAATTCCTTGGGCGCAGGTGGTTAGTAATTTCCTGGATAGCATACCCAATGGCGCTTATGTGGTGATGTACAGCGATAACCGGCCTAACTGGAGTACGATGCCGGCAACGCTTAAAAATAAGTTGATTGGTTTTGGCGCCAGTTTGCTGCAGTTGTATGTAGATAGCAACCGTGCTGCTCCTTATATTTTCTTTTTCCAGAAAGGCGTGCCTGGTAATTCCAAACAAATTATTGGAACAGATTATAATACTGCAATTTCAAGTAGTTTCGACTTTCGCGTAAAGCGTCAATCAGGTACCTATGAATCAACTTTGATTGGCCCGGCAAACGAATGGGGATCCGTGCACTGGCGATACCGTCGCGCCGAAAATACCGCGGTGGATCAGCAGTACGTTGAAATAATAGGTGTACGTCAGAACGGAACGCAAAATGTACTGTTGCAAACAACCACGCTGGATACAACTTTGAATTTCGTGAACGCTGCGCAGTATCCTTTCGTGCGGCTGAGAATGTATACGCGCGACGATAGCACGCATACGCCATCACAGAATTACTATTGGAGAGTATTGTATAAAGAAGTGCCGGAGGCCGCTATGAATCCAACGGCGTATTTCAAAATTCAGCGCGACACCATTGGAATTGGAGATTCTGTAAATGTGGGAATCGCATTAGAGAATGTTTCCACTTACAATATGGATAGTATGCGAACGAAGTATGTCTTGCAAAGTTTGCAGAATCAAAGTCAGCAATCGTTTATCATTAAGCAAGATTCGTTGTATGCGTTGGATACGATGATTCTGCAGTTCCGGCAGCCCCTGCTAAATTCAGTTTACGAAGGAAAGAATAGATTAAGCATTGAAGCTAATCCAATTGACACTAAACATCAGCCCGAGCGTTTCCACTTTAATAATTTTGCATTCATCGACTTTAATGCAGTAGGCGATAAAATTAATCCGCTGCTGGATGTTACTTTCGACGGACAGCATATTATGAATGGCGATATTGTTTCTGCCAAACCTAATATTCTGATTTCTCTTCGGGATGAAAACAAAAATCAGGCGTTGAAAGATACCTCTTTGATGCAGGTGTATATCAAGTATCCAGGCGTTTCACAACCAGTATATTTTCCCTACGATGGTAATGTGCTTTCGTTCTATCCGGCCAGCGGTGATATTTCTAAAATGAATAAGGCGAAAATTGAGCTGAAGCCAGCTTTTACCGTAGATGGTACCTATGAATTACTGGTTAAGGATCGGGACAATAACGGCAATAGCAGCGGCGTGAGTTCCAATCAGTATGTTGGAAACGTGCATTACGATTACCGCACTACTTTCGAAATTATTACGAAACCGATGGTGTCGAGTGTGCTTAATTATCCGAATCCATTCAGCACTTCAACACGCTTTGACTTTACGCTGACGGGAAGTGAAGTTCCCACCTACCTTAAAATTCAAATTATGACCATTACCGGTCGCGTGGTTAAAGAAATTACGAAAGAGGAATTGGGTGATATTCATATCGGACATAACCTCACCCGATATGCTTGGGATGGCCGCGATCAGTATGGCGATAAGTTGGCTAATGGTGTTTATTTCTATCGTGTGATTAGTAATTTGGATGGGCGTCAGATGGATCATATGAATTCTAATGGTAACACCGCCAGATTCTTCAACAATACCAATATCGATAAATATTTCAAGCAGGGTTTTGGGAAGCTGGTAATTTTGCGATAAACGCGACTATGAAAAAAATCATTTTTGTTTTTCCGTTAATCTTCATCATGGCCTGTGCAAAAGATCAGCAGGCACTGAATAAATTAGAAGGTACTTGGACCTATAAAAAGGCTTCAGTTTTTGGCATCACATTGGATTTGGCTTCCCTGGGATATGCAAATGCTACAGTGAAATTTGAACGTTGTTCAACCCATGATACCCATTGTGGTGGCACGCTAAGCTTGCCTAATGTAACGCCAAGCAACTTTTTATATAACATCAACAAAAGTGGCGATGAGATTTCTGTTTTGAATACCAACGGCAGCACCACAAAGTATAATATTGTAAAGCTAGACGATCACAATTTGGTATACACTACGAATATAGATACCGGCGCTGGCACACCAATTTCGATCGCGGTGCAGTTTACCTGTGCCAAGTAAAATGGCATAGCCATATTTATTACCTTCACCGGCATGAAATACCGGTTACTTCTTTTTCTTTTATGCCTGACCGAGATATTGAGTGCTCAACAGGCAGCCTTAGATATTCATGCGCAACGTTATTTGGCAATCACTGCCGGAGCCGACCAGCCACCCATTCTTCCTGATTTTGTTTACAAACAAACTTCGACAGGAATTTGTATTAGCGCATTCATTAAAGTGCAGGCGCATTTTGATGAAACGCCCCTACGCCAATTAGGTGTGCACATTGGTACGCGTGCAGGTTCGGTGTATACGGTTCAAATTCCATTGAAGCAGGTATTTGCTTTTACGCAGTTGCCGGGTATTCAATATATAGAATTTGATCAGCCTATTGGCCGATATTTGGATTCTGTGCGGGTGGCAACGCGGGTTGATTCCGTCCAGGCAGGTATTAATCTGCCCATGCCTTATACCGGAAAAGATGTGGTGGTAGGTATTGTAGATATTGGTTTCGACTTTTCACATCCTTCATTTTTCGATACCACGGGTACAACCTATCGAATTAAGCGGGCGTGGTTAGAAAAAACGCCCGGCACACCGCCATCCGGATTTTCATATGGAACAGAAATTACCGATAGCAGCGCATTGTTTGCTGCACATTCCGACAATATCAACAATTCACACGGCTCGCATGTAGCTGGAATTGCTGCCGGAAGCGGCCGCGCGCCTGGCGCCGCTAATGGTCGTTTTCGGGGTATGGCATTCGAAAGCGAAATCGTATTGGTAGGCATTCTAACTGATAGCCTGCAATGGCAAAATACTGGCATGAGTGATATGGTAGATGGTATGAATTATATCTATCGTTATGCGCAATCAGTTGGTAAGCCATGCGTCATTAATCTTAGTTGGGGTAGTGGGGTTGGCCCGCACGACGGCTCATCACTTTTTGGTCAGGCATGCGATGCGTTAACGGGCCCTGGTAAAATTTTTGTTTGCGCTGCTGGTAATACCGGCGATACCAGGAATCACCTGATGAAGAGTTTTACATCCACAGATACTGCATTACATTCCTTTGTTGTAGTGAATCCATATAATGCCAAGCCTCGAACCTGGATCGATATCTGGGCCACACCTTCAAAATCAGCCTGTGTAGTTGTTTCTTTATACAAGAACGGTGTACAGCAACATACGCCATTGGTGTGTACCAGTAATCAATTAGCGCAGTATGCGCTTGTTGGAAGTAACGGAGATACCTGCTTTGTGCAATTTACCTCGCAGACCGCAGCATTTAATGGCAAAGCACGTTTTTATCTGGGTATTGAAAATCGCACCCCTGATTCTGTATTGCTTTCTGTAACCAGCACCGATAATCAGGTGCAGGTTTTTCAGGGTTATGTGAGCAATGCCACCAACTATATTGGTTCATTTACTGCTTATGGAAAGGCATGGGCAACAGAAGGAAATACAGATTATACGGTGAGTGATATTGGCACCACCATTTCTGCCATTACGGTTGGTGCTTATGCATCAAAAATTTCTTTCAGAAATATTAGTAGTCAAACAGTGAGTTACGGCAGCTATGCCCGCTTACATGATCTGGTTCCGTTTTCCAGCCGCGGACCTACGGTAGATGGTCGGGTTAAGCCTGAAATCACTGCACCCGGAATGGGTGTGGCTTCTGCAGTGAATTCTTACGACGGAAACTTTTTACCCAGTGGCGGTGATTTTAGTTCCAATGTGTATTCATTCTATGATTCTGCTTTTTCAAGAAAACGCTATTACGCCGTCTTGTCAGGTACCTCTATGGCATCGCCTGCTACTGCCGGTATTGTTGCTCTATTGCTGCAGATTAAACCCAATTTAACGCCAACGCAGATCAAGCAAATTCTGGCCACCACAGCCATTCAGGATTCATTTACTACGGCTTTGCCGGCAACTGGAAACAATGATTGGGGCCATGGTAAAGTTAATGGTTATGGCGCTGTTTTAATGGCGCAGGCAATCGCTAACGGGATTAATGAAACGAGCGACAAGCAAACGATTAGATTATATCCCAATCCTGTTTCAGTAAATGCTGTTTTAGAGTTTACAGCAGCAGAAGGCACAGCGGATATTGCGTGTTTAAATCAAAACGGTGCATTAGTTAATCAATGGTCAATTTTTTGCAAAGAAGGCGTTAATCATGTTCAGATTCCATTTACCGGTGCAACCGGGATTTACTTTTTGCGGGTCACCCAACAAGGCAAGAGTCATGTAGTGATGGCTGTGAAAGAATGTATGGAGTAGTTTTGTGGAAAGTTTATTTTCGCATCACTAAAACATATCCATGAAAAACATTTTATCTATTACGCTGGTATGGTTTTTCGCCGTATCCGCATGGGCTCAAGTGCCGCAGTCTATCAACTATCAGGCTATCGCAAGGAATAATACCGGTGCAGCTTTAGCCAACCAGTCAATTAGCGCCCGCTACACCATCTCTGATCAGATTGCTGGTGGAAGTACTTTGTATCAGGAAGTTAAAACCGGTCTATCTACTAATGCATTTGGGTTGTTTACGCATGCCATTGGTACAGGCACTCAGGTTGGAGCAAATGCCTTTAGCAGTATCAATTGGGCAGGGGGCTCGCGCTTCCTGAAAGTGGAAATTGACCCTGCCGGAGGTACTAATTTTATTGACATGGGTACTTCCCCGCTGAATTCCGTGCCTTATGCATTGTTTGCTGCATCATCAGCAGGTGGTGCTACCGGAGCTACCGGACCAACAGGAGCTACAGGGGTAACTGGCCCAACAGGAAGTGGTAACGGCCCAACAGGTCCAACCGGAAGCGTTGGGGCCACAGGCCCAACAGGCCCAACAGGAAGTGGTAACGGGCCTACTGGACCAACGGGTCCTACAGGAAGTGCAGGAGCTACGGGCGCTACAGGCCCAACCGGTTCCGTAGGATCAGGAGTTGGCTTTAGTTCGTATGGATCTGGTGGAACAGGAATTACCGGTGCTACAGGTACCTTACAACGTATTTACGCCAATACTGACTATAACGACGGCAATGCCTATAATACGACTACTGGTCAGTTTACCGCTCCCTCTGCCGGTGTTTATCACTTTGATGCCAACGAAGTGGTGCTCAGCAATTCTGGCTATTTAACCGGTTATGTTTCTATTTACTTTCAGAAAAACGGTACTACTGTCAAAGGCGGAATTTATGAAACGATACCATCCATTACCAGCGGATCATTTGTTTCTTTGGGTCATAGCGTCAACCTTAAATTAGCTGCCGGGGACGTGGTAACGGTTTGGGTAGATAATCGTACCAATACCAGCTTAACCTTGAGTGGCGCCAATAACTTTACACAATTTTCGGGCTTTAAGGTCTATTAAGAAGTTAACGCTTTAAAAAGAAAAGGCTGCAAGTTGATGCTTGCGGCCTTTTCTTTTTACTTCTGGAAATGTTTACCGAATCATCTCTGCCAGATAGATGATCTGAATATCTTCCATGAATTCTGTTTCGTTGATACTCACATCTGGTACTCCGGCAGCATCTGCATTTTCTTCTTTCATAGCCATTGCACGCATAAACATTGGTGCAGGAACTGGTACCGCTACATTGTAGCTGATATCTTTAATGCCAGTAATTTTCAACTTGGCTGTGGATGCAATTAATTCGGCCTTCGATTGCGCCTCGCGTATGGCCGCTGGCAATAATTCAGTTCTGATTTTTTCTTTCAAATCTTTAGAAAAATCAGTGCCGTAATTGTAGGAAATGTCCTGACTTGGTGCATCGGCAAACGATTTGAATACCGTGCTTAGTTTTGCCATATCTGTTTTGAACTCCAGGTGCAGGCTTTGACTGGCCACATATCCTTTCAGGCGCTGACGGTTGTCGGAGTAGTCGAACTCCTGATTCACATTGTATGCGGTGAGTTTGATTTGTTCTTTGGTGAACCCCAATTTATTCAGGCGGGCTACTAAATCGGCACTGGCCTGCTGCATTTGCGCTAAAGCCGTTTGATGGGTTTTGTTTCTCGACTGCACGGTGAAATCAATCACCATCAAATCCGGGGCGTATTTCCCGGAAGCATGTCCTTGTAAATTGATAGTACTGGCCATAGTAGTAGCAATGGGGTTTTGACTAAATAATGATAATGATAGCAAGGATAGAATGAAAACAGATGAAATGCGCTTCATGGTTATACTTTTAATGTTGTTCGCAAGTTAGATGTCAAAGATGCAAGATTCCACAAATTGAGCAGATAAGTTAGGGCGTATGAAAAAGCGTATCTTCGCCGCATTATGGGATTTACGGTAGCCATTGTTGGCCGTCCAAATGTGGGAAAAAGCACGCTGTTCAATCGCCTGATAGGCGAGAAAAAGGCCATTATTGATGATATTAGTGGCGTTACGCGTGATCGTATCTACGGCGAAAGTGAATGGGCTGGCAGAACGTTTAATGTGATTGACACCGGCGGATTTGTTCCGCGCAGTGAAGATGTTTTTGAAAAGCATATTCGCGAGCAGGTGCTCATTGCGATGGAAGAAGCGTCTTTACTGTTGTTTATGGTGGATGCCAGTTGCGGTATTACTGATTTGGATGATGAAGTGGCCAGATTGCTGCGGCGCAATTCGAAACAAGTTTTGCTGGTAGTGAATAAGGTTGACAATGCGGAGCGCATGTATCAGGCTAATGAGTTCTACAGTTTGGGCTTTGAGCATGTATTCTTCATTGCGGGGATTAGTGGTAGCGGCACCGGCGAGCTTATGGATGCCATTTCAGAACGTATGCCGCCGGCTGAGCATGATAAAATAGAACAGGCTGATATTCCTAAAGTATGTATTGTAGGGCAGCCTAATGTGGGCAAATCGTCGCTGGTCAATGCACTATTAGGCGAATCTAGAAACATCGTAACGCCCATTGCCGGTACCACGCGCGATAGCATCCATACACATTATAACAAGTATGGAAAGGAATTGATCTTGATTGATACGGCCGGTATCCGCAGAAAATCGAAGGTACATGAGAACCTGGAGTTTTACTCGGTTATCAGGGCGGTAAAGGCCATGGACGAATCTGATATTGCCGTCGTAGTATTGGATGCCATGCAGGAAATTGCGCAGCAAGACCTCACTATATTCCGGATGGCGGTTAAAAAGCGCCGTGGTATTATTGTGGTACTGAATAAATGGGATTTGGTGCCCGACAAGCATTCCAATACGGTGAAAGAGTTTGAAGAATATTTAAAGAATAAACTGGCGCCTTTCAATGATGTGCCCATTTTGTTTACCAGTGCCATGGAGCATCAGCGGATATTCCGATTGCTTGAGGCTGTAGAGGAGGTGTATGTTAATATGCGCAGGCGGATTCCTACGGCAGAGTTAAATGAGGTGATGGGTCGTGAAATTGAGCGGTATCCTCCGCCGGCAGTATCGGGTAAATTAGTGAGCATCAAGTACTTAACGCAGTTGCCAACCAATATTCCCTCGTTTGCCCTGTTTACCAATCATCCGAAGTATATCCGGGAAGGGTATAAAAATTACCTCGAAAAGCGCCTCCGGGCCAACTGGGATTTCAAGGGGGTGCCAGTGAATCTGTTTTTCAGGGAAAAATAAATATTAAGAAAAGTTTGGTGGGGAATGAAAAAAAATCCTACTTTCGCGCCTAATTATTAACCAACAAAAAAACTAAAGGCAAAAAATGAAAAAATTATTCTTCGTTTTCGCTGTTGCCGCAGGAGTAGTAATGGCTGCCTGCAACAACAAACCTGCTGAAACCACTGAAACTCCAAATGTTGACTCTGTTGCCGCTGCTGCTACTGAAGCTACAGCTGCTGCTGTTGACACTGCTGCTGCTGCTGCAACTACAGCTGTAGACACTGCTGCTGCTAAAGTGGGCGAAGCTGCTGACAAAATGAAAGAAGCTGCTGGTGCTGCCGCTGGTGCAGTTAAAGAAGTAGCTAAAGAAGTTAAGAAGTAATTCTTTAAAGTTCTTATAAAAGACCCTCCCCCTCACGGGGCGAGGGTTTTTTATTTCCCTGATTTCATCTGTTATTAGAAAATTCGGTTACAATCCCTTCCTCTTTTTATCTTGCCCCACAATTCCAATCTTACTGATGCAAACTTGTGAAATACAGCGGTTAATTAGGCGTGGCCGGCAACGCAAAAAGGCCCTCGATGCTTTTCTAAAAAAATTAAAACGCCGGAATCCCAAAAATATCTTCGCCCTATCTAAACAGGCAGATGCCGAGATGTGGAAGGAAATAGATTGCCTGGATTGCGCTAACTGTTGTAAAACGATGACGCCCACCTTTACTCGCGCAGAAGTAAAACGCATTGCCGCGCACTTAGGTATGACGTTCAACGAGTACTGGGATAAATACCTTGAAGTGGATGACGACAATGGAGATATCGTCAACAAGAATCAACCTTGTCAGCATTTGCGAAAAGACAACAAGTGCGCGATATACGACATTCGTCCATCTGATTGCAGCGGATTTCCGCATCATGTACGTCGCGACTTTTTCTATCAGGTGCAAGAAAAAACCTATCAGGAAAATATTCCGCGGTGCCCTGCTACGCTTACTTTTATTGAAAAGCTGGAAAAGCTGGTAGAAGAGGGTAAGGCGAAGTAAGGGCGATGCACCATCACAGCATTTAAATCAATCAGCTTTTATCTAATTAAAATTTTGTTTGTATGATGAATAAAATCGTATTGTTTCTAGTCCTTCAGATGGTTTCATTCGCGCTACGCGCCCAAGGCAAGTTTGATCAGTGGCCGCAGTTGAAAGCTTTTCATCAGGTGATGTCGCAAACATTCCACCCTAGCGAAGAGGGTAATTTAGCGCCCATCAAGAAGCGCAGTGGTGAATTGGCCGAAAAGGCTTTAGCATTAAAACAAGGGGGGATTCCAGAAGCATTTAATAACAAGAAGGTTGCTGCTGCTGTTAATCAATTGGCTAAGGATAGCAAGAAGCTAGATGCTTTAGTTAAAAAGAATGGTAGCGATGATGCCATCAAAAAGTCGTTGGCAAAATTGCATGACACCTTTCACCAGATTGTAGAACGTTGTGTTCCGGGGAAGGAACACAAGGAGTAATCAGCGTATAATTCTTCCGGAAAAAACATCCCGATCGCTGGTCACTTTGATTTGGTAGATACCTGTTGGCCATGTAGCGGTTTCCAACTGGAAGGTGTTGCTGTTGAAATTCATTTGTATCAGCCGATTTCCTTCCATGTTAAATACTTCAGCAATACCGTCATGTACAGGAACTTCTACATGAATAGGGCCTGCAGTAGGATTTGGCGCAACACTGATACCATTAATTCCTTCAACTGCCTCTACTCCTTCTGGTGAACAACGTAAACGATTTACGTACTTCCAAATTTCATTATTCAGTAAAAAGGGAACTAATGAATTATCCGGCGCATTACCCATTCTAATCCACACCATGTTGCTACTAGGTATTACGTTTAAAAATTGCCCGTCTTTGCCCATGGCAGCAATTACATCAGCGGGTGCATCAGGGAATAGCGGACCGTTAAATGCCATTTGGCTCTGAGGAATCATGAAAGAAGATTTTCCATTTAACCACCATAAGTAACCATACGATGGATTCAAATTTTGTGATGTGTTGGTCATCTGACGGAAGTAAGCCGTATCCGTCATCAGCGCGGTACCGTTCCAGTTTCCTTTGTTTAAAATCAACAAGCCAAAACGCGCCATACTTCGCGCATTGCTGAAATAAACATTGTCTTCATTCAACATAACAAATTGACCGTTCATTCCGGTTGGTTGTTTTAATTTCTGGTTCGTATAGGCATTCAGTGATTGCCCCGTTGCGCTGGCAATCACGCTATCCAAAATGGTGTAAGGGCTATTGTGATAGGCCCACCTTGTTCCTGGGTCGGCCAAATATTTAAAGCAGGTATCTTGCGTACAATGGTTATCCGGAACGCCATCGTCAAAGCCCGTAGTCATGGTAAGTTGATTCCGGATAGTGATGCGCGCTTCCTGAGCGGGGGTACATGAGGTCCAGCCAGCTCCGAGATATTTTGAAGAAGTATCGTTGATGGATAGATGATGTTCCTGTTGTGCTACACCCACCATGAATGAAGTGATGGTTTTACCGGCCGACGCCCATTGCCAATAAGAGTTGACATTCTGCGTTCCGAAGTATTTCTCTAATACAATCTTACCGTCTTTCAGCAAGATAAATGCCTTGGTTTGATTGCTGTCGAGGAAGGTATACAAACTATCGATTTGCGGGGCGCAATACTGCTGTGATGCTGGTGTAAGGGTATCCCAGGTACTTCCTGTTGTTGGTGGAAAGTATAGCGATTGCGCCATGCCATTCAAAAGGAAACATAGACAACTGCCTAGGAGATATAATTGCTTCATGATATTTGGATATCAATATGGATAACAAGTTTAATAGAGCAATTTGTTAAAGTTGAAGGAAGCAATACAGATGTTTTGCACTTATTATAGGCTGCTGTATAGCAGCGTAGCGTAATACCAGAAATGCCGATATTTACGAAATGACAATGAGCGATATTTCAAATAGAGAAGACCTTGTTTTACTGGTTCAGGGTTTTTACGAGAAGGTACGAGCAGATGAAACGCTTGGATTTATATTTACTGATGTTGCCAGAGTAGAATGGGAAACGCATCTGCCAAAGATGTATGATTTCTGGGAGGCAAATTTATTTGGTAAAACAACCTATCGCGGCAACCCGATGCAGGCGCATATATTGCTAAGTCGTAAAACAACACTTTCTTCAAAGCAATTCAATCAATGGCTGCTGCTGTGGTGTAGCACGGTAGATGCTCATTTCGTTGGGCCGGTTGCAGAAGAGGCCAAGCGTAAGGGGCAGCAAATCGCTCAGCTCATGCAGTTTAAAATTCAGCAAATTGGAGGAGCCTAATGCGAAAGATATGGTCAATTGCATTCAAGTACTGATACCCTTGCCAAACTATGGCTTCGATCCTACTGAAGTGGCCATTCCCTGGCAGATTTTGCACCGTCACGGCGTTCGGGTGCTTTTTGCAACGCCCGCTGGCGGCATAGCTGAGGCCGATCGAAGAATGTTGGATGGTGAAGATTTAGGTATCTGGAAATGGTTGTTGCAAGCCAGCGCTGATGCGCAACTGGCGTATCATGAAATGATACAACAGCAAGCATTTAAGCGCCCATTATCTTATGCTGATATAACAGCTGTTGATTTTGATGGATTGTTGCTGCCCGGTGGGCATGATAAGGGGGTTAAGGAATATTTAGAATCTGATTTATTGCAACAAGTAGTTGCGAAATTTTTCGATAAACATACACCTGTGGCAGCAATTTGTCATGGTGTAGTGTTAGCCGCGCGAAGTAAAGGCGCACTTTCTGGCAAGTCAGTGTTGCATGGCTATCGAACTACAGCATTGCTAAGAAGCCAGGAAATGGCTGCCTATCACCTTACTCGGTTATGGTTGGGAGATTACTACCTGACGTATCCCGGTTTAACTGTGCAAAAAGAAGTAACTGAAGTGTTAAGGCGACCGGAAGATTTTGAAGAAGGGCCGATTCCGCTGCTGCGTGATTCGATGCAGGATCTTAACCGTGGATTTATAGTTCGGGACAGAAACTATGTTTCGGCTCGATGGCCGGGCGATGCGCATGCCTTCGCAATGGCATTTTTATCCATGTTAAAAGAAGGAGGTAACCGGAACAATAAGGTAACTAGCGGAGGTCAACTACTTTCACACCCGGATGACTTTTAGTGTCAAAAACAAAATCTGCGTCGGTGGCGCTGCTAGGGAAGGCCTTATTTATTTTATAGATGTAACGCACACCGTTCTTTTCATACACTTTTGATTCCAGTACCGTGTTAGTTCCATCTTCAACAGCAATATCAATTTTGAAAAAGGACACCTTTCTGTTTGCCGGCGATAGTTCTATAACCGTCACATTCTTTCCCTGAAAATTCTTTTTCTCTTTAATCTGATAACTATATCCGGATTGGTGTAACGAAAAGATTTTTGACGGAGAAAAAGTTTCTTCGTTTTCATCGTATTCGTTCAGCTGCGCTTCTTTGGCGGATTGCGCATAGGTCCAGATGTTTTTTCCATCGCATACTACCTCATGGCCGCCAAAAATGATTCGGAACCGTTTCCCTTTCAGCAGTAACTTTCCGTTTTCGTTGGTGGTGTATTTAGCATCGGGCTCGTCTGGTTTTAACTTCGGACGAACAGTAGTAAGCGTAAAATCTATATCCAGAGCTTGCCCTTGATATTTTTTCGCTACCCGATCTAGAATTTCACCGGCAACCGGATCGTTAATGTTGGTACCTTTTTGCGCGGAACAAGACCAGCCAGGTAGCCACAACAACAACAAGAATGATATACATATGCGGCAATTTTTAATTCTTAACATGTTTTTCAGACTACTTCACGGAGTTTTTGCAAATACTGTTCCAATTCCGCTTCAGTCTTGATTTTCACTTCTCTCGCCTTGCTGCCCAGATTCTCTCCAACAATGCCCGCATCGTGTAACTGATCCATCAGTCGGCCGGCGCGGTTATAACCTAATTTCATTCTGCGTTGCAGCAGCGAGGTTGACCCCATCTGATTCTGAACTATTATACGCGCGGCGTCCTCAAAAAGTTCGTCTCGCTCGCCATCTGCCAGAAAATCACCATCGCCTTTTAGTTCATTAGGATCCACATAATCAGGCAATAAGAAGGCATCCGGGTAGCCTTGCTGCGCACTAATAAAATCTCGAACGCGCTCTACTTCCGGGGTATCTACAAACCCGCATTGCAGTCGAATCATATCACTTCCCTGTGATAACAGCATATCGCCACGGCCTATCAATTGCTCTGAACCGCCCGCATCCAGAATGGTTCTGGAGTCAATTTTAGAAGTGGTTTTAAATGCGATTCGAGCAGGGAAGTTGGCCTTGATGGTGCCGGTAATAATGTTTACTGATGGTCGCTGGGTTGCCAGAATGAGGTGTATACCGATGGCGCGGGCCAACTGCGCCAGACGGGCAATTGGCATCTCCACCTCCTTGCCAGCCGTCATAATCAAATCAGCAAATTCATCTACCACTAAAACGATATAGGGTAAAAATTGATGACCATTCTGCGGATTGAGTTGACGATTCAGGAATTTGTGGTTGTATTCTTTGATATTTCTTACCTGTGCCTTCTTCAATAAATCGTAACGGTTGTCCATTTCCATACACAACGCGTTCAAGGTGGTCACTACCTTTTTCGTATCGGTGATGATGGCGTTTTCTTCGTTTGGCAGTTTGGCGAGGAAGTGTTTTTCTAATGTTTCATACAGGCTGAGCTCCACTTTTTTGGGATCTACCATCACAAATTTTAACTGCGACGGATGTTTTTTGTAGAGCAGTGATACCAGGATTGAGTTGATACCAACTGACTTTCCCTGCCCTGTGGCACCGGCCATCAGCAAGTGCGGCATTTTGGCCAGATCCGCTACGAGAATTTCGTTGGAAATCGTTTTGCCTAAACAAATGGGCAAATCGGCGCTGGTGTTTTGGAATTTCTCGGAGGCCAGCAGCGACCGCATGGACACCACCTCTTTATTCATGTTAGGCACTTCAATACCCACAGTGCCCTTTCCTGGAATAGGAGCGATTATACGAATGCCCAAAGCCGCTAAACTGAGGGCGATATCGTCTTCCAGATTTTTAATTTTTGAAATTCTTACACCTGGCGCAGGAACGATTTCATACAGCGTAACGGTTGGTCCGATAGTAGCTTTGATTTTAGAAATTTCAATCTGGTAGTTATTGAGTGTAGCGATAATTTGGTTCTTGTTTCGCTCCAATTCTTCCGGATCAATTTTCATTTTTTCGCTGCCGTATTCTTCCAACAACTCAATAGATGGGAAGGCGTAGTTTGACAAATCAAGCGTTGGGTCGTACTTGGTTGTTAGCGCGCCGGTTGTTGTCGCCACCGGCTCTTCCTTCACCTGTTGAATATCTAATTCCAAATCGGCATCGCCGGCATTAGTGATTTCCAAATCACCCAACTGATGCGGAATTTCGGCGGGCACCTTAGTGGTAAGCACCAGTTCTTCATCCGATTCTTCTTCTTCTACCAAATTATCAGGTGTCAGTAATTCAACAGCCGGTTTAATCTCGGTGTGCAATTGATCTTTCCCAAAAATGTTTTCGCTTTCATCTCTGAATTCGGGCACTTCATTTACCACCGGAGCCGTTTGCTCTTCGCTATGCGTTCGTTCAAATGGCCGCATCAGGAAGTTAAAGTTGAAGTTATAGGCCCATACCAGGCCGGCCAATGCGGTTACGGCCAGCAATGCTGCTGTACCAACCGTTTGTAATAATCCAGTGAGTTGACCTTCCGTTCCTGTGAGATAATCGCCAAATGCACCACCCCAGCTAAAAACTGAAGAAGGGTAAATGAGTTGATTCAGAAAGCTCAGCGCGGCAGAGGTCCACACAATAATGGCCGCGCCATATAAGGTGATTTTGAGGATATTAAAAATCTTCTTCTGCAGCAGTAAATTGAAGCCAATTACAAAGGTGAGCAAGCATAAAAGGTAGGAAGCCAGACCAAACAAATTCTGCACCAGCACATGTGCGGCAACTGCACCAACACGGCCGATACTGTTGTGTACTTTCACTGAATTGTCAGTAAGTGCATCTACGGTGCGATTGGCAATTTCTGATTGGTCATCTGCGCCGTGGAACAAATAGGAGGTGAAGCCTACAGCCATAACGAAAGACGCCAATAGCAATGACATACCGGCAATTTTTGCCAACCGTCCGTCTTTCCAGAAGGGTACAGACTCTTCCTCTTCGAAATCAGTTGCAGGCCGGCTTTTGGGTTTCTTTTTTACCGGCGCAGCAGTTTCGTCTGTCTTAGCTTTGGCTTTTCTGCCCTTGGGTTGCTCTGCTTCCATTTCCATAGTTTTCAAAAATTGGCTTTTTGTGGCGGCAATAGGTAATTAAAGAACGCCGAATTGTACACAACTGATGTAAAAAGCACAGCCGATTAGACAATAGATGGATTTGTACAGAAAATAAAACGGCTGTTTATAAGTGGAAGCGGGGAAGTAGGAAGTCGCTGTATCCTTGCGCCATATTTCCGACGCATATGATGAAACGTTTATACGCAGTTTTAGTGGGATGTTGTATAGCCGGATGGGCCACGGGGCAAACTATTTCGGTGAGCCCGTGTGCTTGTAGTAATAACGCCAATGGCAATGGTACCGGTCAGTTCAATTCAACTATTCAGGTAAATGGTAATTTAGGCGATGCCTGGGTGGTGGTTGCGGCCGATAGCTTCTATCAAACTACCAGTGGTAATCCTCCTGTTGCCCCTGATGCAATTCTTCCGGGAACGCCCCTCACAGATTTGGGTACAGGTGTTTATGAATTATCGGGCCGTCATATCGACGGCATGAATTTTTCAGTAGTTGTTACTAACGGAACCGATACGCTCTCTGCCAACGGCATTTGTTACTATCCTCAGGCAACCATTGATGGTTTGTATAGCGATTATTGTCAGAATTCGGCACAGGATACGGTAACCATTACTGGTGCAGGAGTAGGCAGTTTCTTTTTAGATGGATTGCCATCTGGAATTTTCGACCCCTCTACGTTAGCATTAGGTTGGCATTACACACAGGTGTTGTTTGACGGTGATAGTATTGATGCGCAAAATCCGGGTTGCATCAATAATTATCTGGATAGCTTCAATGTACATCCATCACCAGATCTTACCGCTACTACTATCAATAGTTGTCTTGGAGATACTGTTGATTTAAGAGATTTTGTGGGTGGCGAAACCGGCGGCGGTGTGGTGAAATTTGCGCGCGGCAACTTAGTGGTTCAACCTAAATTGGTTCCTATTGCCAATGATTCATTCACAGCTATCGTATCATTACCTTACTTCAAAGGTTGCTATAGTTCGGTACAAATTCCATTGAATTTACTGTATCCAACTGCCGATACGCAGGATGTAGTAATTTGTAATGGTCAAACTTATACCATTGGCAGCCACTCTTATACAGTAGCTGGAACCTACCTTGATACCTTGATTGGTGCCAATACCTGCGACAGCATTGTAACTACCAATCTCACAGTAAATCCTTCCACCAACGATACGCAGGCGGTGGCTATTTGCTTTGGGGCATCTTATACTATTGGAGCACATACCTATTCAAGTACCGGATTCTATGCGGATACTTTTGCTAATTCATACGGATGCGACAGTATTATTACGACCAATCTAAACGTAATGCCGTTGATCACGGATACGCAAACAATTACGTTCTGCGGAAGTGGTAGTGTAAGTGTTGGCGTTCATACATATACTTCCGCAGGTACTTACACCGATACCCTGGTAGCTACCAACGGTTGCGATAGTGTTGTGGTTTCTACCCTTGTCATTAATCCTACCGATACAGTCAATCAGTCTTTTACTATTTGCAGCGGCGATAGTATTGTGGTAGGTTCAAACGTTTATACGTCAACCGGAAGCTACACTGATGTTTTGGCTAACCAATATGTTTGCGACAGCGTAGTGAACACTTCATTGTATGTTATTCCTGCAGGTTCGTCGCAAAATGTGACTATTTGTTATGGTGGAAGTTATAGCATTGGCAGCAGTACCTATACTGCGTCAGGAACGTATTCCGACACTTTGTTAAATAGTTTGAGTTGCGATAGCGTGGTGACTACTAATCTTACCGTATTAAATCCAATATCCAGCAATCAGTCATTCACCTTCTGCGGCACTGGAAGTGTTGTTGTAGGTAGTCATACCTACACTACCACCGGAAGTTACACAGACACGTTAGCGTCGGTAACAGGATGCGATAGTATTGTTACAACCGATTTGACGATAAATCCGATTGATAATATCAGTCAGTCATTTACAATCTGCTTCGGGCAAACCGTTCAGGTTGGAAGCAATATATATAGCACCACTGGTACTTATGTAGATACCATGGGTAATCAATATGGTTGTGACAGCATCGTGACTACCTTAGTTAATGTAATTCCGCAAAGTACTTCGCAGAATATCACAATTTGTCAGGGTCAGAGTTATTCAATTGGCAGTAATACATACACTGTTGCCGGCTCTTATACCGATACGCTACAAAATGCGTTGTTATGTGATAGCATTGTATTTACCGACTTAACGGTTAATCCGAATACTGCTTCTTCTCAAAATGTAACCATTTGCTTTGGTGCCAGCTACTCGATAGGCGCCAATACTTACAATGCATCTGGTGTTTATACAGATACATTTCTGAATAGTTTAGGTTGCGATAGTGTGGTGACTACTAATCTTACCGTCCGCAATCTGATTTCAGGTAGCCAGTCTTTAACCTTCTGCGGATCTGGAAGTGTTAATGTGGGAAGCCATACATATACAGCTACAGGCACCTATACTGACACCTTAACTTCCGTTACTGGTTGCGATAGTATTCTGACAACTAACTTAACAATCAATCCGATTGATCACATCAGTCAGTCGTTCACCATTTGTTTCGGACAAACAGTGCAAGTGGGCAGCAATAGCTATAGCCTGACCGGAAGTTATATAGATACCTTAGGTAATCAGTTTGGTTGTGATAGTATTGTAATAACTGATGTTTATGTAATTCCGCAAAGCACTTCACAGAACGTAACAATTTGTCAGGGTCAGAGTTATTCAATTGGTAGTAATACATACACTGTTGCCGGCTCTTATACCGATACGCTGCAAAATGCGTTGTTATGTGATAGCATTGTATTTACCGACTTAACTGTAAATCCGAATACTGCTTCTTCTCAAAATGTAACTATTTGTTTTGGTGCCAGCTACTCGATAGGCACCCATACTTACAATGCATCTGGTGTTTATACAGATACATTTCTGAATAGTTTAGGTTGCGATAGTGTGGTGACTACGGATCTTACCGTCCGCAATCTGATTACAGGTAGCCAGTCTTTAACCTTCTGCGGTTCAGGAAGTGTAACCATAGGAAGCCACACTTATAACACTACCGGAACTTATACCGATACGCTCACTTCGGTGACTGGCTGCGATAGTGTTTTAACGACTTCCATTCTTATCAATCCGATTGATAGTGTCACTCAGTCTTTGATGATATGCGCTGGACAATCTGTTCAGGTAGGAGGCAGTACCTATACTACCTCAGGAACTTTTACCGATGTTCTAACTAATCAATATAGCTGCGACAGCGTAGTTACAACTGCGTTGTATGTCATTCCGGCGAGCACCTCTCAAAGCGTTGCCATTTGTCAGGGTCAGAGTTTCTCAATAGGAACGCATACGTATACAACTGCCGGGTTGTATGCTGATACATTCAAGAATATGCTGCTGTGTGACAGTATCGTATATACTGATTTAACGGTTAATCCTACTTCATCTTATGCGCAGTGGTTGCAGTTTTGTCTTGGAGATTCAGCTGTTGTAGCGGGTCATGTTTATAAGGCAGCCGGTACCTATACAGATACCATTGCGAATGCCTTCAGTTGTGATAGCGTGATTACGACAACAATTACTATTCTTCCTCAAACTTCATTTGGTCAGAGCGTAACACTTTGCTTCGGCGACACGTTGTTTATCGGAGCTAATGTGCATATGGTACCAGGCGTTTATTTGGATACTATTCCTAACAGCTTCGGCTGCGATAGTATTGTGAGTACGGAATTGGATATTCGTCCGAAGAATACTGTGGTTAAGGATGTTGTGATTTGCGAAGATGATTATATCCAGGTTGGTTCGAATTACTACTCATTTACCGGAACTTATTACGACACATTAACCAGTGTTACGGGATGTGATAGTTTCCAGACAACAAACCTATATGTGATTCCAGGCGGTTCATCATTATCGCTGAGCGCCTGCTTCGGCGATAGCGTTGCGTACAATGGTCAATTTTACAGCGCCACCGGATTGTATCAGGTAGTATTAACGAACATGCTGGCATGCGACAGCGTGATAGATCTCGATGTAACTATACTTCCTCAGATTACAACGGATTTGTATCCGGTCATCTGCCAGGGTACATCCTTTGCTGTGGGTGCTGCCAGCTATACCGCATCGGGCGATTATCAGGATACACTTACCGCATCTGTTGGATGCGATAGTATAGTTGTTTACCATCTCACGGTGACGCCGGCAGATTCAGTAGTACAGTCACCGGTAATTTGTCAGGGCGCACAAGTGGTAGTGGGTGGCAATACCTATACTACCGCTGGTGATTACTATGATACGTTGGTTACAGCAGGAGGCTGCGATAGCATTGTGGTGACCCACCTTACGGTACTTACCGTGAGTACTACTTCATTAAATCAAAGTATTTGTAGCGGAGATAGTTTTGTAGTAGGCAATTCGGTTTATTATGCAGCGGGAATATACGCTGATACGCTGACTGGCGTAAATGGATGCGATAGTATCATTACTACAGATTTGTCGGTTATTAATCCGGTACTGAGTGCCCAGTCGTTTAATCTGTGTCCGGGTCAAAGTGTTTCTGTGGGCGTACATCTGTATAATGCCGCCGGGGTCTTTACCGATACATTAGCAGCCGTATCTGGGTGTGATAGTATTATCACTACTACTGTCACCATAATTCCTGTGAATTTTAGTCAGAGCGTAGATATTTGTCCGGGTCAATCAGTAGCCGTGGGCGCGCATGTTTATACTGCCGCTGGTGTTTACACGGATACACTGGCCGCATCAACCGGCTGTGATAGTATTCTGGTAACAACTGTAAATGTTCGTCCGTACGCAACAGGTAATCAAACCTTAGTGCTTTGTCAGGGTCAAACAGTTTCAGTAGGTGTGCATACTTACGGCGCCACAGGTACCTATACAGATACGCTGGCCGGCGTATTATGTGATAGTATCGTTACAACGAACCTCACCGTAAATCCAGCCAGTTCGTTTGCACAAAGCTTGTCGGTTTGTAACGGACAATCAGTAACCGTGGGTATCCATACCTATAGCAGCGCGGGTGTTTATACCGATACGCTGCCCAATAGTTTTGGATGTGATAGTATTATCACAACTACGTTACAGATTAAGAATAGCAGCTTCTACGGACAGTCGATATTCATTTGTGAAGGAAGGTCTTATACTATCGGAACACATACTTATACCCTTGCCGGAACGTACACCGATACTTTAGTGAATGCAGCGCTATGCGACAGTATAGTGAGTACTGAATTACTCGTAACGCCTTCTCAGCGCGATACGCAGCATGTGGTGCTTTGCGCCAATGATTCATTGGTGGTCGGAACTCATGTTTACTATGCAAGCGGTTGGTACAGCGATACGTTTGCAGCTGTCAATACCTGTGATAGTATCATTGTTTCTGATCTCACCATCCTTCCTGCAATCAGTACTACACAGTCACCTACTATTTGTACCGGTGCTTCTGTGGTAGTAGGGCAACATATCTATACCACATCCGGTACCTATCGCGACACCCTGTTGGCTGTCAGCGGATGTGATAGTGTAGTAATTACAAATTTGACTGTTTCGCCAATTATTACATCTACAATTTCCGGTAGTATCTGCAATGGCGGTGTATATCCGTTCAACGGAATGAATCTTTCCGCGGCTGGTGTTTACCGCGATACCATACTGGGTGCTGCCGTAGGTGGTTGTGATAGCGTTGTGGTGCTGAATCTTACGGTTGGTTCGCCTTCAGCAACTACGGTCAATGCGGCTATTTGTTTAGGTAGTACTTATGTATTTAACGGGCAGCTACTTAGCAATGCCGGAACCTATCGCGACACATTGCCGAATGCCGCAAATTGTGATAGCGTGATTACGTTGAATCTGGTAGTGAATAACAATCCAAATCTGGGTAATGATGTAATCGATTCTGTTTGTGTAAACAATACGTTTAATCTGAACAGTATTAATTTCGGAGGATTCACGCCGATCAACTTCAATACGCCAAATCCAGGTGCAGTTCCGCCAGGCACATACATGGCGGTTTATATAGATGCCAATACTTGCCGTGATACGGCCATGGTTACTATTGTAGGAAAGGCAGTTGCCGCGGCTCCGGTATTTGTTCAGGCTGATAGTGCGTTCTGTGCCGGCACGCTGGCTCATGTCTTTGCTGTGCAAAACGATCCTGGTGTTAGCTATTCATGGACTTACCAAGGTAGTGATGCCAGTTTAGTTCAAAGTGGCAATGTTGCTGTGCTAGATTTAGGCAATACGGCCAGCAACGGTACCATCAGCGTTTCAGCAAATAGTTTGAATGGTTGTGGTTCGAAATCTGCATTTATAAATGTCACTGTAGCCGGTAAACCGGGAACGACATTAACCAGTAGTGATGCCGACAATGTGATTTGCGCAGGAGAGTCAGTAACACTTACAGCTGCCGGTGCCGGTAACACGGTAATTTATATAAACGGCATGGCCGTGGCTGATAATCCACACGTGTTAACCGCAACTGCAGATTCGGTATATAATATCTTAGCCATTACAACAAATGCCTGCACTTCTGATTCTGCGTCATTGCAAGTTCTGGGTCATGCTTCGCCAACTGTGGATGCAGGTGCAGATACCACCGTTGCCCGTGGCAGCTGGACGCAATTGGAAGGATCAGCGTCTGGTAGTCCGCCATTCGCGTATCTGTGGTATCCGGATTCTACTTTGAATTATGCCATTGTGGCGAACCCACTTGCAACGCCAAGCGTAGATGCGCAATATTATCTGACCGTAATGGATATGTATGGTTGTACGGCTACCGATTCGGTGAAAGTAGTGGTAACACCGAATACCAATCTGTTGTTCCCTGATGTGATGACGCCGAATGGCGACGGCAAGAACGATGTGTGGATCATTGATCTGAACCAGTTCCCATCCGCGCAAGTGATCATTTTCAATCGCTGGGGCGAAGTAGTATTTGAAAGTGGCGCTTATGTAAACGACTGGAACGGCACCTTTAAGAACAACGGCAATATGCTACCAGATGGCACTTACTACTATGCGGTGAAAAATAAGGGTGATTCCCGGATTTATAAAGGCGCTATTAACCTGCTCAATAACAAAAAGTAATCCTCATCATCAAAACATAAGAAATGAAAAAGTTTGCAATTCTTCTTACTGTAGCAACAGCCACCTTGATGGTGAAGGCTCAACAGGTGCCGCTTTATAGTGCCTATTACTTTAATCAGTTTTTGTTGAATCCCGCGTTTACCGGAATAAATAACGACTATCGCGCATTTTTGTTCTATCGTGATCAGTGGACAGGTTATCCAAACGGCCCTGTTACCCGGGGTGGCACAGCCGAAGGCTCTTTCTGGAAGAACCGTAGTGGTGTTGGTGTGGATGTAATTAATGATAATACCGACATTATTCAGCGCGTTAGCGCGCATATCAATTATGCACAGAAAATTCATGTAGGGAAAAATCATGTGATTGCTCTAGGTGTAGGCATTGGTTTAATGGATACGCGTGTACGTTTTAATGAAGCACATCCGCATGACAATGACGACAACTACTTGCTGGTGAACTCTGGCCGAAGGGCGGCATTCGATTTAAACGCTGGTATCGCCTACCAATGGAAGAAATTACGGATAGGTTTTGCCATGCCGCAAATTCTCAATACCAGTGCGCGAATTACTTCTCAATTAAAGGAATCGAAGTTTCAGTTAACGCGGCACATTACGGCATCAGCTTCTTACGAGATTAATATTGCCAAAGAGAAGTTTAATATCACACCAATGGTATTTGTGCGCAAGGGTAACAGCGCTCCTGTGCAGGTAGATGCATCGCTGATGTTAGATTACAAACACATGGTTTTTTTGGGCGCTTCCTATCGCACAGAATATGGTGTTTCCGCTATCGCCGGCGTGGATCTGTTTAAGCATGTAACCATTGCCTATGCTTACGATTTTAACATGAACAATAAAATCAAATCATATGTAGGTGGATCGCATGAGGTTATTCTAGGCGTTCATTTTGGTAATGCAGATGGCAGCTCCAAAAAGCTGCGCGATTCGCAGATTCGTATCGATAGTTTGATGTATCAGAATAATGAAGCCAATCTGCGCAACGAACAACTGCGCCGTCAGTTAGATAAGGCTAAGAAGGATAACGAAGCGATGCGTGCGGAAAATGAAAAAGCAAGAAAGCTGTTAGCAGAAAATGATAGTCTTTCAAAGTTATTAAGCGAAGTAGCAAAAGATCGCGATGACTTTAGAAATGGCAAGTTGGTGGGTACCAAGAGTTATATTGGTAAACATTATGTGCTGAACAATATCTTCTTCGATTTGGATAAATCGGAGTTGCTTCCGGAATCGAAGAAACAATTGGATCAATTGGTTACTTTATTGAATGAGCGTAAGAACTGGCATATTGAAATTGAAGGAAATACAGATGATATCGCCAGTGAACAATACAATCAGTTATTGAGCGAACGCCGCGCCAAGGCGGTTTATGAATACCTCATTCAAAATGGCATCAATGCCCGCCGTTTGAGCTATGTTGGCTATGGTAAGCGATATCCGGTTGCAGATAACACCACCGATGAAGGCCGTCAGAAAAACAGACGGGTAGAGTTTAAGGTAGTTAAAGAATAAAACGCGAACGGCGCCAATACGGCGCCGTTTTTTATTTTTGTTAAAAGTACCTGCGTTTGTCTTTCATCAGAAAAGCATATAACACCGTTTTATCCGACGATAAAGAACTAGTTCGGTATATCCGCGCCATAACCGGCATTACGCCCACCCGACTGAAGTGGTATAAACAAACTTTCAATCATCGTTCGGTGTATGGTGATGCCCGCGAGAATAACGAACGGCTGGAGTTATTGGGAGACTCGGTGTTAGACATGTTGGTGGCGGAATTTCTATTCAAGAAATATCCCTACCGAGAGGAGGGATTTATTACGGAAATGAGGTCGAAGCTGGTAAACCGGAAATCGCTAAACGCCATTGCGGATAAATTAGGTTTGCCCGATAAAATTAAAATGAATAAGCGCCAGGTGAATGGCATGCCCAAAGATATTGGCGGCAATACTTTTGAAGCATTGATTGGCGCTTTGTATTTGGATGCGGGTATAGATGCTACGCGAAAATTTATTTTCAAAAGGGTGCTGCAACATTTAGTGGATGTAGAGGAAGTGGAGGCCACTGATGTTGACTTTAAAAGCAAGATCTATCATTATGTACAGCGAGAAGCCAAGGGTCTCGAGTTCCGTGTGGCAGAAGAACAGCAGCGCAACCGCCGCAGTTATTTTGTTATTGATGCTGTTATTGATGGCGAAGCAGTAGGCAGGGGAGAAGGTTTTAGCAAGAAGATTGCGGAACAGCAGGCGGCTATGCGCGCTTTACAAAAATTGCAAACCGAAACACCAGCTTCCTGATATGAAGATTGATTTGCGCCGGGGAAAGCGTCCGAAAGTAGCGGTATTACTGGATCCTGATAAACTCACCCAATCAGATTGGCCTATTCTGGTAGAACAGGCCAGAGATAGTTTGTTAGATTATTTTTTTGTTGGAAGTAGTTTGCTGCTGGGCGATTCTTTTAATGATTTGGTTGGTTGGTTAAAGAACAATACAACAATTCCGGTGGTAATTTTCCCCGGAAATCAAATGCAGCTGGATACACGCGCTGATGCGTTGCTAATGCTGTCGTTAATCTCAGGTAGAAATGCCGAATACCTTATCGGTCAGCAGGTGGCTGCGGCACCGCGTATCAGGCAAATGCAGTTACCAGCTATTCCTGTTGGTTATGTATTGATTGATGGAGGAAGAACAGCGACAACTGCCTATATTACCCAAACGGCGCCAATTCCATCTGACCGTAATGATGTGGCCGTAGCCACGGCCATGGCCGGAGAGTTACTGGGTTTGCAGGCCATTTATCTGGAGGCTGGAAGTGGCGCGTTACAACCCGTTCCTGCGGCGATGATTGAGGCAGTAAAAAGGAATGTGACTATACCTGTAATCGTTGGCGGTGGTTTGCGAACGGCTGATCATTTAACTGCTGCTGCAAACGCTGGTGCCGATGTAGTAGTTATCGGAAATGCGTTGGAAGGTAACAGGGAGTTGTTGCGCCAGCTCGTTCTATAATAAAAAAAATCCCCCCGGTAAAACCGGAGGGAATTGTATTCATTACAGAATTACCATTCGTTTAGTCCTTGAAAATTCGCCAGATGTCATTCGGTAGCTGTAAATTCCTTTTGGTAAATCCTCTACAGCAAAGTCTAACTGATGTCTGCCCGATGATAACTTGCCATTAACCGGCGTAGCAACAATCTTTCCCGATTGGTCAAAGATTTCAATCGTTACCAGTTGTTCTTTCGGAATTGAAAATTCAATTCGGGTATTGGTGCTGAAAGGGTTTGGAATATTCTGCGATAGCGAATAACCTTCAGCCACCAGTTGATTAATTCCATTTACAGCAACGTCCAGAACGTATGGTGATTCTACCGTGGCTACATTAGCGTCGGTTACAAAATTCTGTGGATCGTACGTTGGTAGGTATTCCATGTTATTGTCCAAATCCCAGACTTTAAACGAAAGCGGTTGGTTGTTCGAAGATGCATCTCCATGTACGGTGGCAAAAATGCGGTAAGCGTCCAATGCGGTTAAATACTCAGGCTGCGCCAATCCTACGCAAGCGCTTCCATTAAATACGCCAATCAGGAAGTGGCTTTCGCGGGAAGGTACATGATTGAATTTTAAAACGGCTGTGATGGTCATGTTGTACTCATACGCGTTTTCATTTAATTGCCAACTTGGCAAGCTGCGGTCAGGTGTAATATCAAACACCGAGGAGTTTGCTGCCTTTAATTTATAGCCTTCACCAGGTTGCAGGCCGGCAAGTGTACCGTTCCAACTCCCTCCGGTGAAAGTGCTAAATGCAGTTTGACTCTTGAAGATATCGCCGTTGCTCGCCGGGTAAGATTTGAGATAGTCAGAAAGCGAGGTGTTGTCCTGACGTGGGAAACCAGTCCAGTTCCATCCTGCTACCACTGATTTGGTAATCGTGTCTTTAACCAACTGACCTAAGAAATGAAGGGTATCTGGATTAGTGAGATACATCATGTAACTGTTAGCAATGCTGAATTGCGACAGCGCGCCAACCCAGGCATTGCTGGCGGTAGAATACTGCGCATAAGCACCTAGTGTTTTTACAACATCGCCATTCGAAGGCTTTAATTGTTTCAACACCGCACCTACGGTCATATTACTGCTTCTAACATTAAGTGAGAACCAATTCCATCCTGCCTTCAGCGTCATAGTTTGATATACGCCTCCCGAATGTAAAATGAATGGTGCCAGTGGTTGACCAACAATGCCGTCGTTTACAAACCGCAAGGTTTCTTTGGCCTGATGCTCAGTGCCTGGCAGGGCATCCCACATTCTGAAAGAAAGCGTATCGCCAACTACACTGTCGCTATAAACTGTTAGAAATGCAATATACTTTCCTAATGACGTAACGTATTGGATATTACCTACACCACGACATTCACCTTTCACAAATGCCGCTACTTTATCGCGTGTATCGCTGGATAAAGGTGCATTCATATCGGTGAGGCTGAAGTTGGTAACAACGTTCATGCTATACTGATATTTTGAGGGGTCGACAGTCCAGTTTGGTGCCGGCTTCGTTACATCAACATGAACCATCAGATATTGTGGCAAGCCATTAATGGTGGCTATTAAAGTGTCATCATATCCGCCAGGATTCAACGTAGTGGAAATAGAGAAGTTGACATCGAAGGTGCCGTTGCTTCCGGGTACGGAGGTAGGATTTGCCAGATTGGGAATATTGTTGATAGTCATCCAATCTGGCTTTGAAACCAGATAAAAATCAGCAGTGGATGCAGAAACATTACGCAGTGTAGCATTACCGGCGCTTGCTGTTCCTTGTGTTACGCTGATGTTTTTGTTAGATGGGTCCCAGAAAATTTGGCCACGGTTAACCAGGAAGCTCCATACCACGTTGTTCGGTAACAGATTACCATTCACATCGCGCACATTGCCGATTGTAGCGGTAAGCATTACCTGCTGTAAACTATCGAGTAACGAAGGGGGATTTGTTTCAATTAAAATTGAATTTCCACTGCACGTAATCGTGTGCGGTATGGGTTGTCCGTTATCTGCTCTAACTAATTTCGAGAAGATAGCATTGTAGAATTGATTGCAATCAACTGCCTCATTAAAGGTGACGCTAATATTTTCGTTAATATTTAGAATACCATCGGCTGGACTTGGTGTGCCGTATAGTTTGATTGTTTTACGGTCGATAGTGCCGCGTAAAATTGGCGAATACGTACGGCCACCTGGCACTGCACCACAATTGGAAAAGGCGCGCAGTTCATATTGACCATCGGGCAAACTATTGGTTCGGAACCAGAAGTTTTTGTAAGGGGCAGTAAGCGCTGCTTTGGCAATAGGTGGATTGGTTGCTGACAGCCAGGCCGACTGACCGATTTTGCGGTATTCTAATCCAATCTCTAACAAGTTTGGATTAGACGCATCGTATCCACTAAAAATGATTAGTAAAGAATCGTGATTGTCTGCATTTACCAGCCATCCATCGCTTGGCGTAAACATGTCGATAGGACTGCAAGAGCTTTGGAAATGCGCGGAGAAGGTTACGATATTCTTATTAGTGGTAAATTCCTGATCAGGATCACAAGGCGAATAAATTTGCACCTGCAGGTTGTTGTAGTCTGAAGCCAGCGGTCCGCGTTCAACACTCAACACCGCCGGAATTTGTTGTCCGGCAGGAATAGTGAAGCTGGCAGCCGCATTATTTATGGGTTGTCCAGCCAGTTTAATGATGGCGCCATCCAGATTACTTTCAGGTACCACGCGGGCTTCGTATGTTCTTCCTTCTAAACTTTCACTAACGTTATAAAGGTGGGCAACAAAATTTGCTGGTGTATTCAGTGGAACACCGGCTACAACGTAGTTGTCCAAAGTGATTTCAGGGTAATCACGTGCTTGTGTACCCGCTTCATGCGGGCAAGAGCTGGTTCCAGCCACCAATTTAAATGAAGGCGTTCCATTAACTTTATCTTTCTTGATATCAACGCTAAAGAAGTCACCAGGCGTACCATCTTCTAAATGATAGCCCATTGTTTTAGAATTCGATATGGTTGTTTCATCCGTGCGGTTAGTCACCCAACGGAAGTTGGCTTTGATACCAAACTGATTCAAAGCCCAACCCGATATATCACCGAATACCACACCAGCCTGTAAGCTGGCATCTAAGTAAATGTTGTAATCAACGTAGGTGTTGGTATCGGTAGAATTGGTAGCGCTGCGGTCAAAAGAAGAACCGCCGCTATAAGATATATTTTCGATAAATGTGGCGGCCGTATCTCTGTTTCGGCGGTTATTGTGGAGCGTTTGTTTCCAAACCTTGATATATCCATCTATTTGATCAATGGTATCGCCATGCGAAAGTGATTTCAATAATTCCAATTGGGGAATTAACGTTTCGCGAATATGCTTTTCTGTATAAATGTAGGTGGTGGCCAAACCATTGGCACCCCACACTAGCTGCGTGTCTTTTTCTACAGCGCAATTGTTGAATTTAATAACATCAGTTAAGGCATAAATCATGTTGAACGAGCCACCAACAAACACATCGCCATCCGAACCGATAAAATCCGGACTAGCCGATGTAGAGAATTGGTCGGTAGCGTGGAAGCTAGTGGTAAGGCCGTTTCTGTTAGTGTTGTCGCGCCCGGTTGTAACTTCCGCTTCAATATGAACACCGGTGCCAATAGTGATTCCGGTAAATGGAATAGGCACGCCCCCGCCAATATTACAATCAGTATAAATACCTGCGGCACCACCGTATTGGTACTGGTTATTGTAGGTGTAAGAATAGTTGGAATCCTTCATCATGTAGGCATAGCTGCCGTCACCCGGAGGGTCGTGTAAAACGAAGAATGGTAACTCTGGCGTTTTAGTAACGAAGGTTTGTGTTTTAGGGCGATGACCGGTTACCAACACCTGAAGTGGTACATTGGCGTGGGCATTTCCTACGTTAACAAAAAACTGCAACACCTTAGTATAAGGATTGGCTATATTCGGGATACCCGGGCGAACCGTGTAGTTATAGACGCCATTATAGAAGTTCACACTTTGAACCCCCAAATCACTCACATCATCATATATCAATAATTCACCTGAATCAACCGGACAACGGATATCCACGCCACCATAGTCGTAGAATTCGCTGATTTCAACCCGGGTAGGGTATCGGCTTTCCTGCTCCAGAACAAATGGGTATTGTGCACAGCCACTGCTATCCAAACGCAGCACACGAACTTCTAATGTGCCATGATGCACGAAATCGGCTCGGCCTTGTAAGGCTATCGTTTGTTGAATGGTATCTACTCGAGTACTACTATGCGCCGGTGTGATGATTAATGTGCCGTTAACAGCGGTTATCGTATCAGCCGGTATAGTAACTGTTACTGAATCATAAACTGTTTGTTGTACGGAATCTCGTTCTGAAAGATCTACAGTAATGGCATTGAAGAAAATATTGGGGTCAGGGTTTACTGCATCTGAAAACACATTCCCTTGCGGACAATTAACGGTGTACGACTGCGCTGGAACCACTAAAAATTGCTGGGAAAGTGCACCGCTTAAATAATAGGAAGGATAAACCCAGCATCCGTTTGCGGATGCAATATTCAGATTGGCATGATGTGCTACCTCATTGCGGCATCCGCCTTTAATACTTACAAAAAGCGTATCATACTTCGTATCGGTGAAATTGACATTGAACATGTTATCGTTTACATAAACCGATTTCGAAGCAGTATCGAAGGTGTGATTCTTGTATCGTGGTTCAATCACATAATTACCTTCATCCTGTATAGTGAGGATATAGCTGCCATTGGCATCGGTTTTTACACCTGTATATTGCCCGTTCTTGTATATATCTACTCCGGCAATGCCACAACCTGAAGCGGAGTGCGCATCTGCTGCAAATGCAACTTTCCCTAATACAGAAAACACAGTGGTGTCGGTAAAGTCAACTTGTGAGGCCAGATTGGCATTCATGCTTAAATTTCTGCGCAGCGTATCTGGATTGAACTTGTGAATATTCTTGCTTGGAACAATCGTATATGTTGCTGCGGTATCGTAGAAAACATCCCGTATCTCATAAAATCCTGAGGCATCTGAAGTAGCGGTGTAAGCATAAGGAATGCCTTTGATGGTACTGGTAGCCGTAATGGTTACACCGCTCACGCCACCGTTAAAAATGGTGCGCACATTCCCTTTGATAACGCCATTCGGACGGGCATAGCCGGTGTTATAATACGGTAGCGTATAGCTGTTGCCATTAATACCTCTGATTGAATAGGTATATACTACGCCAGGTACTCCGTCGAAATCGGTGTATTGTGTATTGTTTTTACCAACTACTGCAATTTGAACGCCATCGCGCAACACTTCAATACCATCTGGAGAAAGAGCCGAAAAATTATCCCAGGTTAATTTGGTTTTACCATAAAGCGTGCCGTCGGTTGCCGAGAAGTGCGTGTCGAATGTATAACCGGTTACATAGCCGTTGTAGTAAGATTCGCTGCCACCCCATCCATTGGTGTAAGTGCGGATGTCGTAGTTGTGTGTTTCGGCAACACCTACGATATCGGTAAAGGAGCGATTAGCGCCGCCAATGGTTGCGTATAAAACGCCGTCGCGGTAAATGCGATAACCCACAGAGCCATCTGGAATATCTGTTCCGGCATCCCACGTCAGGGCAATTTGGTTGGTGCTGGTGCCCTGGCTGGCTGTAATATTTACTGGCCCCTTGATGTGCGACGTAGCAAATAAAATTGCACCTGAGCCGATATCAATTCTACGGGAACAATTATAAGGACAGGTCCCCGCAGCATAGGTACAGGTGCAACCATGGGTAGATTCTTTGCCGCCGTAGTAAGTGCTTACATAGCCTGTGTTATAGTAGTCAGGACCAACAACCCAGTTGTAGCTGCCGCTAGTGGGGCCGTCGTGCGCAAAACCATATCCCCATAGCCAGGTTGAACCGTTGGGGTCGGCGTAGGCATTGGGCATGGCGTACACATAAGTGGTACCGCTGCAATCGCAATAATTAGAGAATAGCTGATCCCAGGAGAGGCCAACATAATAGTCGCTGTTGAAATTTCGGTAAAAATTATGACCAGCATTTAAACCGCCAGCGTAGACGGTGAAAAGTAGAACGGCCACAAACTGTTTGAGGTAGTGTTGTTTCATGGGGATATGCTTTAATGCTGAAAAGACATGAACAACGAACTTAACCTTTTAATACAGAATAAATAAATTTTTATTCTCATATTAAAGTATAGGTTTGATGCTCAAACCAAAATTCTGCAACGCATGAAGCAGCATTACGAATTACACCTGATTTTAGCACTTATCGCCCTCTTTTCTATCGCTTCAAATCTTGTCACAGCGCAGGTTTTGCCGCAAGATTCTAATGCCTTGGTAAATATCTATACTACAACCGGAGGAGCTAACTGGATTAATAAAACGAATTGGCTTTCCGGAAATGTGACCTCCTGGTATGGCGTGAGTGTTCGGAATAACCGCGTTTCTTCATTAACCTTATCGGGTAACCAGTTAACAGGTAATTTTCCTGGCGGAGCTGTTGCACTGGATTCGTTGCGTAAGTTAGATCTTTCCGATAATGCCTTAATATCTATTCCCGATTTTCATTCGCTTTCTGTGCTGGATACGTTGTTAGTGCAGAATAACAAACTCACCTTCTCTAGTCTGAAACCCAATGTGGGCGCCGCGGCTGCTTTCATTTATGTTCCTCAGGACAGCGTAGAAATTGATGTAGATACGCTGGTTATTGAACAAAGTACATTTGTGATGCGCACTAATGTAGATACCGCTGCTGGCATCAATAACCTGTTTCAATGGTATAAAGAAGGAGCGGTTGTTTCCGGAGCAAATGCCCGCAGCTATGCGCTTCTATGTTTTGATAGCACCATGCAGGGTAGCTATTACTGCCGCATCCAAAATAGTGCTGTTAGCGGATTGAGTTTATTCCGAAGAGCGGTGATGGTTAGATTTCAGCGACTGGCTAATGCTGGCGCTGATTTGGCGGTTTGTGATAGTAATGCAGCACTTTCGGGAAATGTATCGATAGCTGGCAGTGGCGTGTGGAGCCTCGTTTCCGGATCAGGTGTTATTGCTGATTCTTCACTTGCTACTAGTGCCTTGTCGCAACTCGGTGTTGGTGCTAATATCTTTAAATGGACAATCGCAGGAAATGCGCTATGTGCTGCTTCATCCGATTTGGTAACCATTACACGTCAATTGCCACCGTCATTTACCAATGCAGGTCCAGACGCTGAAGTTTGTACTACGCAATATGCGCTTCAGGCTGCAACACCGGCTATTGGTGTTGGTAATTGGGTGGTGATTTCAGGAAGTGGCACTGTGGCGCAGCCTTCATCTCCAAATTCTGTCGTAAATGGATTGTCGTATGGCGATAATATCTTGCGGTGGCAAATTACCAATGGTGTTTGTCCACCTGCCGTTTTTGATGAGGTGAAGATTTTCAGAGCAGATACATTAACCGGAGCCGATGCCGGTTTAGATATTTCAATATGCCCCACTGATACGGCATTTGCTGCGGCATTGCCCTTACATACTTCCGGAAGCTGGTCGTTGCTGAGTGGATCCGGTAATATTTCCGAAAGTAGCAACCCCGCTTCTCGTATCACAGGTTTGTCGCAGGGGGATAATTGGTTTGTCTGGACTTTAGCAAATGCCTGCGGTGTGAATCGCACAGATTCTGTAAAAATTCAGGTGTACACCTTCACCACGGCTGATGCGGGCGTTGATCGCGATGTGTTTTATTCACCCATTAATCCCGTAAAACTTGCAGAGGGCAGCGCAGTCGCCGGTGGTGGAAATGGAACGTATACATATCAATGGTCGCCAGCCGCCAATTTGGATGATGCTACAGCGCAACATCCGAAATTCAGTGCACCGGCTTTAGGCAATTACACCTTTGATGTGACTGTAACGGATGGACATCAATGTACAGCTACCGATCAGGTCAATCTCACGATTTCAAAATTTGAAAAGCTGGAAGTGCCAACGCTGATAACACCGAATGGTGACGGGCTGAATGACCATCTGTATGCGCCCGGTATTGAAAGCTATCCAGATAATGTGATGGAAATCTATGACCGGTTCGGTGAGTTGATTTTTATGCAGAAGGGTTATGTAGATGAGTTTGCCGGCATTGCGAATCAAGGCATGATACAAAGCGGCCGGCGGTTAGAAACAGATACATATTTCTATGTTCTGCGACTTTCTTCAGATAAAGTACAGAAAGGATATTTTGAATTGAAACGATAAACCCCAATCATCATGAATACAGCGACTATGAAAAAAGGATTACTACTTGGCGTTGTTCTTGTTGGTTTATGCGCCAGGGCGCAGCAAGAACCCATCATCCGCCAGTATATGTTGAATAAAACATCTTTCAATCCGGCATTTGCTGGGCAGGAAGAAAGCGTTTCACTGGCTGGTGTATATAGTCATCAGTGGGCCGGATTCACAGGCGCACCACATAACATCTATGCACGTATCGACGCACCGGTAGGAAAAAGCAATGTGGCACTTGGTCTATATGTTTACAATGAAAGTATTGGTTCGCGTAGCACCACCAGCATCGCACCGCAATTTGCCTATCGATTTAAACTGCCCAAGGGTCGCAGGTTAGTATTCGGTTTTCAACCGGTTATCGGCATTGCCCGTGAAAACGGATCGCAACTTACAACAACCTTCGACGGAGATGCGCAATACAAGCAGGATTTTACCCGCATGACTTATAATGTTGGTGTAGGCATGGCTTATTATAGCAAGAATGTTTGGATAGGTTTTTCTGTTCCGCAGTTGATACAGAATCGCGCGGCCTACAATAGGCAAAGCACAAAAATCCAGATGGCCAGCTTCAATTTCAATTTAGCGATGGGGTATAACATAAGGGTGAAAAAGAATTTCAGTATTGAACCTTCTTTCTTAGTGCGTCATTCAGCATTTACGAGATTTGTAATGGATTTGAATTTGAATTTTAAGTACAAGCAAATCTTTTGGGCCGGGGTATTTTACCGCATCAGCAGCGCCTATGGATTAATGCTGGGCGTGCAGCCTGCCAAATGGTTGAAACTTGGCTATGCCGGTGAAGTGGCGCAGCAGATGACGCTGTTAAAAAACAACTATGGCACCCATGAAGTAATGCTAGGGTTCAATATTGGAACACAAGGTCCACGCGTGGCGCAATCACCTCGCTTTTTTTAAATTCTGAAAGAAGAAATATGAAGAAGACAATCGTCATTTTAGGCAGTGTGGTTTGGGCTGTTTCGGCAATGGCTGGATCGTGCTGGCAGAAAGGATATGAATGCGGCAATAAGTTAATGGCCCAAAAGCATTTTCTGCGTGCATCTGAAGTGTTCAAAAGTGCTTTAACTCATGCACCTGCTGATAGCTTGTGGTCGGTTCAGGCCAGGTTGGCAGAATGTTATAACCGCATGGGAAATACAATAGCAGCAGAAACCTGGTATTCGCGTATTGCGGAAAATCCGAAAACTAACGCCGCTCATCGCCTGGCCTATGGTCGGGTATTACAGGCTAATGGTAAGTATGAAGAAGCGATGGCGCAGTTTAAGAAGGTGCCAACGCCTTTGGCCGATTCGCTGGCTATGATTTGCTTGCAGGTAATCAACGATCATTTTGAAAATTCGCAATATCAGATTAGTTCGTTAGCAGTGAATACGGCGGCCGCGGAATATGCAGCAGTGCCTTACAAAAAAGGAGTCGTATTTACCAGCGATCGATTCACCCAAGGCGAGAGAAAACGTTTGGCATGGAACGGGTTGCCCTTCACTGATTTGTATTATACAGAAGGTGAAGCGAATTGTAGTCCGCCGGCTGTAACTAAATTTTCTCCTTCTTTATCATCTTGCCTCAATGAAGGAACGGCTACCTTTTCTCCAGGTGGGGAAACCATTGTGTACAGTCGTAACAACTTGAAAAAATGTAAGTATCGCGATCATCTGCAATTGGTAACATCTTCTTTGGAAAATGGTTTATGGAGTGAGCCACAGCCATTGGCTTTTGATCCCGCTTACAGCTTTACCCATCCCTCTATTTCGCTTGATGGACAATGGTTGTATTTTGCTTCGGATATGCCGGGCGGCTATGGCGGCATGGATTTATATCGCAGCCATAACGAATCCGGATTTTGGGGTGCACCAGCAAATTTAGGTAAGGAAGTAAACACTACCGGCAACGAGTTGTTTCCGTTTTTTGATGGAAAAGGAACACTGTATTTCTCCAGTAACGGCCACGCCGGTATGGGCGGCTTAGATGTGTTTAGTGCGATGTTACAAGACGGTAAGTTTAAACAAGTAGAGAATCTGAAATCTCCGGTGAATTCTTCCAAAGATGACTTTGCTTTTATCATGAATGAGAAAAGTGGCAAGGGCTTCCTGAGCAGCAACCGCAATAGTGATGATGATTTGTTTCAGGTAATCAACACCACGAAAAAGGTGAAGAAAGAAATTCCGGTGATTGGGCACGACAACCGCGCTGTGGTGGTGGATAAAGCCACTGGCAAGCCAATTCCGAATGCCAAAGTTGAAGTGTATTCCGGTACGGAAAGAAATGGAAAATTCTACCTGACTGATGCGGATGGTGCATTAATATATAGTTTTGCAGAAGGAAAGGATGTGGCGTTGGTAGCTGGTGCAGAAGGATATGATGTTACCACTTTCAAAGGTGAAAAGTATGGTGCCGCTCAGGCTTATCCCATTGAGCTGGCCATGGAAAAAAAGAGCGTGGAAGGCAAAGATTTGTATGCGGCGAATGTATACTATGAAACGAATGCCACAGATATCAATGCCAATCATTTGCCATTGCTGAAAGAAGCTTCAGATAAGTTCGCTGCTAATAGTGGTTGTAGAATTATTATTAATGGTTACGCGGATGAACGGGGAGACGCTAATTACAACTATGGTTTATCAGTTAGGCGCGCCAAGAAAATTGAACAGTATCTGCGCGATCAGGGCATACCGTCATCGGCAATTGCATCTAATTTCTATGGTGCTGTGCCGTTGCAGCAAGATTGCCGTCGCAATGCTAAGTGCATGGCGCAATACAATAAAGAAAACCGCCGCGTTGAAGTGAAAGTGGTGAGGTTTTAAAGAAACCTGTTCATCTTCTACCGACATCAGGTAATAGGCGATCAAATTTCCTGAACCGGTTCCTGCCTAGGGGAAAGATGCACAAGCACGCGCTGCGGTAAAGACCTTCCTCAAGTGGTCATCCCTTTAAATTCCAACTACCTTAAATTCTGTTCGTCGGTTTTTTTGACGGCCTTCAGCAGTAGCATTATCTGCGATAGGATGTGTGGCAGCGAAGCCTTTGTAAGATAATCGTTCAGCACTAATTCCCTTGCTGATCAAAAAGTCGTAAACCGCTTTGGCACGCTGCTCAGACAACAACAAGTTATCTTTCTCTAAGCCGCTATTATCGGTATGTCCGCCAATTTCAATTTTTAACGTTGCGTTCTTATTCAGTAAATCGATCAGTGTGTTGAGTTCAGATTTTGAAGCATCCAGTAAGGTGTAGCTGTTAGAAGAAAAGAAAACATTACTCAGTACCACAGATTCCCCAATTTTGAAGGGTTGCAAAGCAGCATCTAAATGCAATGCCTGCCCTTCCTTAGTTTCTGCCAAAGAAAAGTTGGCGGAATAAAATAGATAACCATCCTTCGAAATCTGACAAGCGTAATTTTTTCCCGTAGGAAGGGTCACCAAATACTCACCGGTTTTGGGGTCACTACTGCCGGTGGTGTATATCAGCCCACTTTGCAAATCAATAAATTGCAGTTTTGAGCCCAATGCTGCTTTTGATTGCGCATCACTTACCACTCCTTTTACGTAACAAGTAGGATAGGGGCGCACATTTTCCGGCAGTGCAAAACGGTATATATCTAATCCTCCCTTCGTATCAGGTTGCTCGGAAGAAAAGTAGGCGTTAATACCATCAGGCGTCACATACAAGCCTAATTCATCGCCCGAAGTATTAATTGGATAGCCGAGGTTGATTGGTGTTCCCCAAGTGCCATCGGCTTGTTTTCTTGAAACAAATAAATCACTCCCCCCCATACCATCATGACCTTTTGAAGCGAAATAGAGTGAAAACCCATCGGGATGAATGAAGGGCCGTTCTTCATCGAATTTGGTGTTGATATTAGGACCAAGATTTTGCGGCTCACTCCATTTGCCATCATCACCTAATTGGGTCATGTAAATATCAGCGCCGCCATAACCACCATTTCTATTGCTCACAAAAAACAAGGTTCGTCCGTCACCTGCCAGATATGGTTGCGTTTCCCAGGCGGCCGAGTTAATGGGTCGATTCAGATTTTTACCGCGATCCCAATCGTTTCCGGTGCGTTTGGAAAAGTAAATGTCACATCCTCCATTGCTTTCCGGGCGGTTACACGAGGTGAAAAAAAGATAACGCCCGCTTTGTGAAATGCTGTGGGCGCCTTCATTGTATTGCAAGGTGTTGATTGCCTCGCTAATGGGCTCAGCTAAGGTCCACACACCATGGCGATTCTCTGATATAAAAATATTCTCATCCACTGCGCGGCCAATGCGTTCCATTCTGGTAAAATACAGCCAGTGCTGGTCGGCAGTCAATGCCGGCATGTAATCATCTTCGGTACTGTTCACCGCCGGTCCCAGGTTTTCAGGCTTGAAGGCTACCGGAGAACTAACTGCCTTTTTCGCAAAATCAGCATTTCTGATCATTTGATCGGCCTCCACTTCATCTTCCGGCATAATGCCGTGCTGTGCCCTGAATTTTTGATAATAGGTTTTCGCCTCGTCATACTGCCCGTTGTTAAATAAAGCGTGTCCAATTTTTTTGATGAGATAACGATCGTGTTGCGGATTTAATTCCTCTACCTTCTTCAATTCCGTTACTGCGCCGGCATTGTTGCGTTGATTCTCCAGATATATATTGCCCAACAACCAGTGTGCTTCAATGAAATTACGTTCGCTTTCCAATGCCAGCTTGAGCATCGAATCGGCTTCTGCATAACGACCAAAAGCATAAAAATTATTGCCCGCATCATAACGGTCTTTAGCGCGCTTGCTGGCGCGTTCATAAGTGACTGATTGGGCAAAGGTGGACGCTGTGATGGAACAAGCAATCAGTAGAAAAAGAAAACGGTTTTTCATATTGGCATGGTTAGGGTAGAAAAGATGATGCCACAAGATAGGTTTTAAGAATTATTGATAGTTGGATGCGGCTGTAGTTTACGGTGGTAGTTTTCAACCGTTCTGTGGTGTATTGCCCAGGTCAGGGCACATTGATGTATTTGTGAATTTGCAACGACAATTCCCACTGCTGATGCTCTTTTACATATTCAATCAATTGAGGCATCAATTCCTCTTCCTGCTCCCACTCAGGCGCCAGATATAAGCGGCATTGCGGTGGCACCTCACTTTCAAATCTTTCCGCCCAACGAAAATCATTGGTGTGGTTAATTACTACTTTTAATTCTGAAGCCTGTGCAAGCACTGCAGCCAAGGGCGGTTTATAGCGTTTGGGCGATACGGTAATCCAATCAAAATCTCCTTTTGCTATATAGGCCCCTGAGGTTTCCGCGTGGGTGCGAATACCAGCCGCTTTAAGCGCTGCGGTCAATTCTGTCAAATCGTACATCAGCGGCTCGCCGCCGGTTATTACCGCAATACGAGCACCCGTTTCCTGAACGGCTTCTACAATTTCATCTACCGTTAGCCTGGGGTGAGCGGCTGCATCCCAACTTTCCTTCACATCACACCACGGACAACCAACATCGCAACCGCCTAATCTGATAAAATAGGCGGCACGACCTTGATAATACCCTTCGCCCTGAATGGTATAAAAGTGTTCCATTACCGGTAAGGCGCTGCTCATGCGGCGAAAATAGCAAAAGCCTTGTCGAGCGGCATGGCCAAAAAAAAGGCTCCAAGCGGAGCCTTTTTTCGTTTTGCAATTACTTACTTAATGTACTTCTTATTTCCGGAGCCATCCAGATAGTAGTTGCCGCCCTTAGAGCCAGAGTAAACGGTTTCACCCTTTGGTCCTTTCATGCTCTTGTTTACCGGATCGCCGGTCTTCGTGCGGTTATCAGCTTTCCATTCCTTCTTCTCTTCCTTCTTCTCAGCATTCTTTTTCTCGTCTTTAGATGACGACTTTGGTGCGGCTGCTTTGTCTTCTTTCTTAGCGGTGCCAGCTTGCTTGGTTTCCTCTTTTTTAGCGCCGTTTGCTGATTTTGAAGCGCCTTGCCCGTGGGCCATATTGATAGATACGCTCAGTAACGCAATCATCAATACTTGCATGATTTTTTTCATGAGTTGTTTTTTGTTTTGTTAAATAATAAGACAAAACTGACAATTCCCTTGCCACTTGTCAATGACTTTCGTCAATTTACGAACGTTTAACAATTAGCGGGAAAATCAAATGTCAATTCACGGCTAAAGGTTGTGCCAACAACTCGTGGGGATCAAAAAAACGATGCATTTCTTTTGGCAACGGTTCTTCCCATTGAGAAAAGAAACTGCCGCCGCAGTATAATGGTACAGCTTCAAATTTTTGCCGGACAAACTGCACCATTTTCTCGAGTGTAGCTCCTAATACCGGCCTTGTTATTACTGCCACTAAAGCATCGGCCTTGGGCATTTTAACCATGGTGTCGGAATCTGCCATCAAGGCGCTGCCCACATTAACTACCCGGTGCTGCTGCTTTCTCAATAAATACTCTATGTACAACAAAAGTAAGTCGTTGGTTTCGCCAGCCGGCAAAAACAGCAACCAACATTTGGCATTCGCTTCTGGTTGGTGAAAGATATGGTCGATGGCGACGCACAGTTTTCTGCGCACCAACTGATGAATAAACACCTGCTGTGAACTGGTGATGCAACCAGAAGTCCAATAGCTGGCGCATCGTTCCAGAAAAGGAAAAATGAGCTGGGTAAATAATTCCTCAAAACCCATCTTATTGAGGGCAAGTGAAAACGTTTTTTCAAAATGCGCCTCGTTCATATCCAGCATCGCATTCTGAAATTCATCCATCAGTGAAGGGGCATGTTCTTGCTCGATGATGCCCTGAACCGCATTCCTCACATCATCAGTAGTCATACGCGCGATAGTGGATATTTTCAATCCATTACGCCGTAACAAGGCCACATTCAGGATGTGCTTCAGTTGCTCCTGATTATACAGGCGAATATTGGTATCGGTACGCTCAGGAGCAATAAATTTGTATCGCTGCTCCCAGATGCGCAAAGTATGCGCCTTTACTCCCGATAAAGTCTCTAATTCTTTAATAGAATAATGCACGGTCTCTTCTTCTCCTCATGGTAAAACACCCTAAAAGGGCGTTTGGTTCATTTCGCTAAATTAAAGCAGTTTTTAAAAATGGAAAAGCCTTGCGCACCAAAAGGATAGTATCCTCGGTTATGCCTTGCTTGAAAGATATATAGCTTTGCCAGATGAATAAAGCCCGTTTGGAAGCGTTTAGCGACGGCGTAATGGCCATCATTATCACTATTATGGTGTTGGAAATTAAAGTGCCGCACCAGCCTACGCTGTCGGCTTTAAAGCCCCTCATTCCCGTGTTCCTGAGCTATGTACTTAGTTTTATGTATGTGGCTATTTACTGGGGCAATCACCATCATTTGTTTCATACTTTACATCGGGTCAATGGTCGGGTGATTTGGGCCAATCTGCTGTTGCTATTCGGTTTGTCATTAATTCCATTTTCAACCGGGTTTATGGCTGAAAACCATTTTGCACAGCTTCCGGTAGCCATTTATGCAGGTAATCTCTTGCTATGTGCCATTACTTACTACATCATGCAACAGGTAATTCAGCAGCAGCACCAGCAACCAACACCCTTGTCGGTAGCTCTGGGGCGGCAAGAGAAAAAAGGACTGATTTCGCTTGCGGGTTATGTGGTGGCCATGGTTGCCGCTTTTTGGCTACCTCTTATTTCCGGCATTATTTTTCTTTCCGTAGCCATCTGGTGGATCATCCCCGATAAAAATATCGAAGCGGCCTTAGATACTATGCATTGACGCCAATCAAACAGCCACGGCGGCAGCTATCGCCGGATGCGGATCATAATTCAATAACTGAAAATCGCTGTACTGAAACTTGAAAATGTCTTTCACTTCAGCATTCAGTTGCATTTGCGGCAACTCCCGCGGCGTGCGTGTGAGCTGCAAGCGCGCCTGCTCCAGATGATTGCTGTATAGATGGGCGTCGCCCAGCGTGTGTACCAATTCGCCGCAGTCCATATCGCAAACCTGCGCCAGCATCATCGTAAACAGCGCATAGGAAGCAATATTGAACGGTACGCCTAAAAAAACATCAGCCGAACGCTGGTAAAGCTGGCAACTGAGCCTTCTTCTTCCAGTATTTTTATCGGGTGCTGTATAAAACTGGAACAAAGTATGACAAGGCGGTAGGGCCATTTGGTTAATGTAAGGAACGTTCCATGCGCTTACAATCAGTCTGCGGGAATCGGGATTGCGTTTAAGTTGTTCAACCAGTTCCGAAATCTGATCTACAGATTTTCCATCTGCTCCCATCCAGTTGCGCCATTGTACGCCATACACCGGCCCTAAATCTCCCCATTGCGCAGCAAAATGGTCGTCACCGGCAATTTTATCCGCAAAATCACGCATGGTTTCGCCTTGATACGCAGCGCTATTGCGATACTTTTCAAACGGCCAGTCGTCCCAAATACGTACCCCGTTCTTACACAAATATTGAATATTAGATTCCCCATTCAGGAACCACAATAACTCATGGATGATGGCCTTAATGTGTAGTTTTTTTGTAGTTAGCAGCGGAAACCCAGCGGATAAATCGAAACGCATCTGATAACCAAAAACACTATAGGTGCCGGTACCGGTGCGGTCGTCCTTGTAGGTCCCTTGGTTCAGAATATGCTGTAGAAGATCGTGGTACTGCTGCATGGCACGAAAATACAAAAAGCCTTTACCGTAAAATGGGATATGAGCAGGGTGTTGGTAATAAATTCAAAACACTACATTAGCGGCATGTCAGATGTGAATAACAACCAACCAGAGAACCAAATCAATATTGAATTGCAGGAAGAAATTGCCGAAGGGATTTACAGCAATTTTGCCATCATCGCGCATTCTAATCAGGAATTTATTCTTGATTTTGTGCGCCTTATGCCGGGCATTCCGAAAGCCAAGGTGAAGGCGCGTATCGTGTTAACCCCACAGCACGCCAAGCGATTGGTAAAGGCCCTGGCCGATAATGTGAAGAAGTACGAACAGCAGTTCGGAAAGCTTGAAGATCAGGATACTATACCATATCCGATGGGCTTTGGTCCGCCGGCCCAAGCGTAGAAAAAAACGTAAAAAAGCCCCGGTTTCCCGAAACATTTAGAGGCGGGCAGCGTACATACAGGTTAACAAATAACCATGAACGAAACAGTTTCGCCTGCCATTTCTCTGCATACCGCCGAGCGAATACGCGAGATGCTAGATATCTTCATGCTGCGTAAACGCGAGGGTGATGTATCCAGCGTGGCTTTAGGTATTCAGGTGTTTCAATTGGCAAAGTCAACCGGAGATAAGGCATTGATTGCCGAGGCGGGTTATGAGTTATCTCACTTCTACGTAGATATTACTACCGAATTAGATAAAGCTATCGCTATTATTGAAGAAGTAGTAGGGCTTTATGACAAGAAGAAGGAGCCCGAAGATTATGCGAGATATGCGCTTCGACTGGGTTTGGCGCACGACTTCAAAGGTGATGTGTTAGAGGCCAAACAATTCTACGAAGAAACTATTCAGATTTTAGAAAACCGTCAGGGACTGTCGCGTGACATGACGCTGATTCTGGCGCGCGCGCAATTCAATCAATCTATTATTTACGGCGATTTAGAGTTTGATGCACTATTTTCAGATTATCTCGAACGCGCGATGCAGTCGTTCAGAAAGTGCGACTACCGCGGCGGTATAGCCAGGGGTTTTATTTCATTTGGTGTTCGCGACTGGCGGAAGAAGGAATACGACACCGCACTGGTGCATTATGAAAATGCTTCCGCCATTGCAGAAGAAGATGGTGATATTCAGCCGTACTGTATTGCTCAGGGAAATATTGCTGTAGTACAAAGTACACTCCAGCGGCGCGACGCGGCTCTGGAAGCGATAGGTAAAGCACTTGACCGAATTCGCCAACAAACCAACAAGCATTTTAGTTTGTCTATTCACGAATTGGCTGGCAATGTGTACCAGAATCTCAGTGATTTTGAACAGTCGGATAGCCATTTCAAGGAGGCTGAACGGATTTTTCTGGAAATGGGAAAGACCACTGATAATTTCAATTTGTATCATCATTGGTCAAAAACGCTTCGTTCACTTGGGCGCACTGAAGAGGCTTTGGATAAACTGAATCGCGCTTATGAGCTACGCGAGGAAACGCTGCGCCAAAACAAGCAGGTTGCAGTGAACGATGTTCGTTTGCAGCTGCAAGTGAATGAGAGCCGGCGCGAACAAGATTTGCTTCGCAAGAAGCACGAGGAAGTAGAAGAATACGCACGCAAGCTAGAGATTTCAAATTCAGAATTGAACCAGTTTGCCTATGTGGCATCACACGATTTGAAAGAGCCGTTGCGCATGGTGAATAACTATGCGCAATTGCTGACGCGTTCTTTAAATGGTAAACTCTCACCAGATCAAGTTAACTACCTGCATTATCTCAATGAAGGCGCTACACGGATGATGGCTATAATTAACGATCTACTTCAACTCTCGAAAATTGGTGCACATGTACAAAAGGCAGAAGTTGCCGTTGATGCGGTAATCAGCGACGTAAAGGGGCTGTTGCGTCCGCAACTGCGCCAGCGGAACATAGAGTTGAAGGTGGGGCAGTTGCCGCGCGTAACGGCCGACCGCACTCATTTACAGCAATTGTTTCTAAACCTGATTACCAATGCCATTAAATACAACAGAAGCGATTTGCCGATGGTACAGGTGACTGCCAACGAAGGCGATGATCACTATTTGTTTACGGTAGAAGATAATGGCATTGGGATTGATCCGATGTATCGCGATAAGGTTTTTGTGATTTTTCAGCGGTTGCACAATAGAAATGAATATGAGGGCTCTGGAATCGGATTGGCCATCTGTAAAAAGATTGTTGAGTCGATGAACGGAAAAATATGGATAGAAGACGCCGATGCCGGAGGAAGCAAGTTCTGCTTCACTATTCCTAAAAAATAAGTAACCGGATTATCCCCAATTCATCTCTTCATCGTCGCCTATTTGAGAGGCGCCGTTGAAATCAGAGGAATCACTTGACGTAGGTGCCTGCGCCGAAATTTCGTGTTGGGGTTGTTCCCGCTCTTCCCGCTGGAAAACGGGCGAATCAAAATCATAATCAGGCATTAAATCGGTTTTCACAAAGTTCACCGTTTCGTTCAATGCCTCCATGAATTTTTTGAAATCTTCCTTGTAAAGGAAAATCTTGTGGCTTTCGTAGCCTTCACCGTCAAACTTCTTCTTGCTTTCAGTAATAGTGATGAAATGATCGCCCTGACGGGTATTCTTAACATCGAAAAAGTACGTACGCCGCTTTCCGGCTCTTAATTTTCTACTGAATGATCCGCTGTTTTTTCCCGCGTTATTTTCCACGAATGCTACTCTTTAAGTGAATAATAATGAGTTCTACAAATTAAACGAATGTTTTGCGAACTTTCCAAAATCACTAAGCCAATGTGCTTTTCGATTGCGTTTCAGTCATTTGTTTCGAATAAATCGCGGCATACACGCCGTTTTTTGCCAGCAGTTCTGCATGTGTTCCCCTTTCGGCAATTCTTCCCTGGTCAAGAACAAGAATGTGATCAAAGTGCATCAGCGCGAAGATGCGATGCGTAATGATGAGCGAGGTACGTCCTTCAATGACCTTCGCCAAATTGCGTTCAATTTCTTTTTCGGTGGAAGCATCTACCGCCGATAAACAATCATCCAACAGCAATACCGCCGGTTCTTTCATCAGCGCCCTCGCAATGGAAATACGTTGTTTTTGTCCGCCTGAAAGCGTAACGCCCCGCTCGCCAACCATCGTTTCATACTGCAACGGGAATCGCTCAATTTCGTCGTGTATTGATGCATATTGGGCATACGCTTTTACGCGTGCCAAATCTGTTTTTGCCATACCAAAAGCGATATTATCGGCAATGGTTTCAGAAAATAGAAATACTTCTTGTGGTACATAACCTATTTGGCTGCGCAGTGAATCGGTATGCCACTGGCGAATATCTAATCCGTCAATGGTAATAGCGCCTTCGGTAGCATCGTATAACCTGACCAGCAAATCGGCCAGGGTGCTTTTCCCTGATCCCGTTTTACCAATTACCGCCCATCGTTCCCCGGCAGGAATAATGAAATCAATATCTTTTAAAGCCTGAATGCCTGTATCGGGATATACAAAACTGACCTTTTGGAAGGATACATTCCCTTTCATCTTCTCACTGACTCCTTTAGGTTGATATACCGTTGGTTGTTCTGTAAAGAATTGATTGATTCGGCGCATACTCACCGCAGCGCGTTGCGTTAGTGATACGGCCCAACCTAACGCACTTACCGGGAATGTGAGCATGTTCAGATACATGATGAACTCTACCACATTGCCAATGCTAATGCGGTGCTGCTGAACTAAATGGCCGCCTACGTAAACAATAATCACCATACAAAGCCCTACCAGAAATAAAATCAGCGGAAAGTAAAATGATTCTACGCGCGCCAATCCCAGCGATTCTTTTTTGTAGGCTTCGCTCTCATTTTCAAAGAAACCAAACATGGCTTTTTCCTGCACATAACTTTGAATCACACGAATGCCGGAATATGATTCCTGCGCATTAGTGGTGATATCAGATAAACGTCTTTGCAACTGATCACTGGTTCGCTCGATGCGCGCATTGAGCAAATAAATGAGCAGGGAAAGAAAAGGTAGTGGTAATAAGGTGTAAAGGGCTAACTCGTGGTTCACCCGTACCATGGCGATGGTACATAAAACAAACATACATACCAGGTTGGCGGAATACATCATGGAGGGGCCAAGAAACATCCGCACGCGCGCTACGTCCTCAGTGATTCGGTTCATCAGATCGCCGGTGTTGTTGCGGCGATAAAAGGCCAGATCCAGCCGCTGGTAGTGCGCAAACATATCGGCCTTCAGGTCGTTTTCAATCAGGCGGGATACTACAATAATGGTTTGTCGCATCAGGAAAGTGAATAATCCTTCCAACAATGAAACGCCGATGTATAACAAGATAAACAATAGTGATGCTGAAATGGCGCTATCAGGCACCGATGCCACCGTGCCCCCGGAAAGGGAATCAACTACATGGTCGATGGCATTACGCACCACCGCCGGATTGTAAGTTTTAAAAAAGTTCGCCAATAAGATGAAAAGAAAGCCGGATGCCGTGCGCCACTTGTGGCGGGCAAAATACGGGAGTAATGACAGTAGCGATTTCACCTGTTATGACGAACATTTTTTGATATGCGGAATTGGCTTAGGTTTGCCGGCTGTTATAGAACCGATAACCCGGCGGCGAATGTAGCGAATTTGTGTGCGGCTCGGGACAATAAAAAATAGAAACATGCCATTGCAAAGTAATACACTGGAAACCATGCACGACATGGAACACGAGCAGGTGTTGTTTTTTCAGGATGGGAAAACAGGATTGAAAGGAATTATTGCAGTTCATGATACCACGCTGGGGCCGGCACTAGGTGGCTGCAGAATTTGGAATTACGAGCGGGAAAGCGATGCCGTATGGGATGTGCTGCGCCTGTCGAGGGGGATGACGTTCAAATCGGCTATTAGCGGTATCAATTTGGGCGGCGGTAAAGCCGTTATCATCTCCGGTAACAAAGATCAGCGTACCGAAGCCTTCTGGAGCAAGTTTGGCTCTTTTGTAGATAGCTTGGGTGGAAAATATATCACTGCCGAGGATGTGGGCACTTCAACCCGCGAAATCAGTTACATCATGCAACGCACCTTGCACGTAGCAGGTAAGCCTGAAAGTGCCGGTGGCACTGGCGATCCTTCGCCATTCACTGCTTATGGCGTTTTTCTGGGCCTGAAAGCCAGTGCTAATACCGCTTTCGGTTCCGATGATCTTGCCGGCAAGCGAGTGTCTGTTCAAGGGGTTGGTCATGTGGGCAAATATCTGGTTGGTCATCTTACTAAAGCTGGCGCGAAAGTGTTCGTTAGTGATATCAACGATGCCTTGGTGAAAGAAGTGGTGCGTGAATTTGGTGCAACGGCAGTTGATAAAGACGCGATTTACGATTTAGATGTAGACATTTATGCGCCTTGCGCTTTGGGCGCTACAGTAAACAATGAAACGTTGAGCCGTTTAAAGTGCGCCGTTATCGCTGGAGCGGCAAACAACCAATTAGCTGATGAGAAAGCGCATGGCGCGCTGTTGCTGGAGAAAGGCATTCTGTATGCGCCAGATTTTTTGATTAATGCTGGCGGCGTTATCAATTGCTACCGCGAGGTAAGTGGATTAACAGAAAAACAAACGATGCCTTTTATTGAGGCGATTTATAATAAAACCAAAGAGATTTTTGCACGGTCGAAAGCCGAACAGATTCCAACGCAGGAAGCCGCTATTCGAATTGCTAAAGAACGCATTGCAGAAAAAAAGAAGTAAAGTATGTTAGGCAGAAGAAGTTTGCGCATAAAGGTGATGCAGGTGCTGTTCGGATTGGAGATGCATCCTGAAACCCCATTAGCTACATTAGAAAGTGAATTGGAGAAGAGCATGGCGCGGAGTCGTAAACTCTATTTAGCCGATTTGCAATATCTGATTGAGGTTTGTGAGTATAGCATGGTAGATGCGGCCCGCCGTATGGCCAAGCACGTGAAAACTGATGCCGATAAGAATGTGAGCACGCAGATTGCCGCCAACGCGGTAGTTCGTTATCTGAAAGAGAATCCGATTTTTCAGCAATATGTAAAGACGGAAAAAATTCAGCATTATGTATCGCAGGATGTAGTGAAGAATTTATTTGTGAGTTTGAGTGAGAAACCGAAGTACAAAGAATACGCTGCCCTCCAAAAACCGACACTGGAACAGGATCTCGAAGTGATGTCGCTGTTGGTGAAGAAGGTGATGAACGGTAGCGATGAGCTGGAATCGCATCTGGAAGAATTTTTCATCAACTATGCCGATGATCAGCAATTGCTCACCCATGTATTATTGAAGTATCTGGAAGGATTTAAACCCGATCAGGAGCAGGCGCTGCTGGAAGGTATTGCAGCCTGGGAAGCAGAACAAAAATTTGCTCGTGATTTGTTAAAGCAATATGTTTTGCACAGTGAAGAATTAGCTGCTGATATCAAGCCGAATCTGGCGAACTGGGATATGGAACGGATTGCGGTTTTGGATTTGGTGATTATGAAATTAGCGGTATGTGAATTGAAGTATTTTGCCACGGTACCGGTAAAAGTTTCGATTAACGAATACATCGATATTTCCAAGTTATATAGTACGCCTAAGAGCAAAGATTTCGTGAATGGGGTGTTGGATAAAACCCGTAAGCAACTGCAGGAAGCTGGGTTGATTAAAAAGCAAGGTCGCGGCTTGGTAGAATAACCGGTTTGCTGAACTATTGGTGTTGATAGTTGTTATCTGATGGATATTATATGCATCAGAAGGCATTTCTTCCTCAGAAAGTTTGTGTGATATGCGGGCGCCCTTTTTCGTGGCGCAGGAAATGGCAGTTGAATTGGGAGCAGGTGAAATACTGTAGCGATCGCTGCAGGCAAAAGCGAAAGTCATGAGCGCCATTACGCTGATTTTTCCGCATCAGTTATTTGAAGATCATCCTGCCTTACAACGCGATGTGGCCGTAGTATTGGTGGAAGAGTTGCTGTTCTTCCAACAATATCCTTTTCATCAACACAAGATAGCTTATCACCGGGCAACCATGAAAAGTTATGAGGCGGTGTTGCTCAAAAAAAAGTTCCAGGTACGTTATGTGGAAGCGCACCAACCGGAATCTGATGTCCGAGTGCTTATAGCGCAACTAGCCCGGGAAGGGGTTAGTCGTATTTTGGCAGTTGACCCTACTGATGATTGGTTGGAAAGAAGAATGCTCACTGCTTGTCGGGCACATCAAATCATATGGGATAAAACCCCCTCGCCTTTATTTTTAAATACCCCTGAATCACTCACAGATTATTTTGATGGAAAGAAGCGCTTCTTCCAAACCTCGTTTTACATCGGCGAACGGAAGCGTTTAGGCGTTTTGATAGATAAGCAGCAACAGCCCATTGGCGGGCAATGGACTTTTGATGCCGACAATCGCAAGAAATTTCCTAAAACCGGAACGGTACCGGAGGTCCACTTTCCTTCATGGACAGCTATGCATGATGAAGCCCGGCTTTACACGCAAAAACACTTTGGTGATCACTATGGTGGGGTTAATCGCGATTTCTTTTTCCCTGTAGATCACGCAGGCGCGAGGAAATGGCTGGAGGAATTTCTGGCGCAAAGGTTCAGGTTGTTTGGGGATTATGAAGATGCGATACCAAGACAACCCGCTATTCTGTTTCATAGCGCGTTAACGCCTATGTTGAATATCGGCCTGTTGCGTCCGGAACAAGTTGTAGATGCCGCATTGGATTATGCTAAAGCACATGCGGTACCATTGAACGCGCTGGAAGGTTTAATCAGACAGGTGATTGGTTGGCGGGAATTTATGCGCGGCATGTATGCGTACAAAGGGCGTGAAATGCGAGTGCGTAACTTCTGGAATTTTAAGCGACCGATGCCTTCGTTGTTTTACAACGCAACAACGGGCATACTACCCGTTGATACGGTCATCAGTAAGGTGCTCAAGAATAGTTATTGTCATCATATTGAACGACTGATGGTGCTGGGTAATTTCATGCTGCTATGTGAAATTGATCCGGATGCGGTTTATCAATGGTTCATGGAACTGTTTATTGATGCTTATGATTGGGTAATGGTGCCGAACGTTTATGGGATGAGCCAATTCGCGGATGGCGGTTTGTTTGCCACCAAGCCATACATCAGCGGTTCTAACTACATCATGAAAATGGGCGATTACCCTAAGGGCAATTGGCAGGTAACCTGGGATGGATTATTCTGGCGATTTATGGACAAGCATCGTTCCTTTTTTCAATCTAATCCCCGGCTGAATATGTTGGTTCAATCATTTGATAAAATGCCTGTTGCCAAACGCGAGGCACACCATTTGGCCGCCGAAAAATTTTTAAGTTATCTAGATGCGAACTCCTGAAAGTTTTCCTGCCAGGCATCAGGTAGCCGTAGAAAGATTGGCTTCGTTTGAAGTAACCTCTTATGCGGCAACACGAAATTTTATTGACGGCAATGTTTCGTATTTGTCACCCTATATTTCCAGAGGAGTTCTTTCGCTGCCGCAGGTGCGCAATGCCATTTTGCAGCGTAATTCGCCTGCGCAGGCCGCTAAATTTATTCAGGAACTAGCCTGGCGGGAATATTTTCAAAGGGTGTGGCAACATGTGGGTGTAGGTGTTGCGGATGATGTGCGCCAGGAGCAATTTCCTGTTGCGCACCGGCAGATGATTGCTGCTGTTCTGCAACATCAAACTGGTGTGCAGGCTGTAGATGACGCCATTTCGAATTTATACGCCCACGGTTATATGCATAACCATTTACGTATGTATGTGGCTTCGTTATGCACTAATGTGGCCAGGGCGCATTGGCTTACTCCGGCTCAGTGGATGTATTACCATTTGCTGGATGGTGATGCTGCCAGTAATCATTTAAGCTGGCAATGGGTAGCAGGCACTTTTTCTTCCAAAAAATACTGGTGTTCGCAGGAAAATATCAATTACCACACGCATACCGCACAGCGCCACACGTTCCTGGATATGCCATCTGAGCAACTGCAGCATGCGCCAATACCAGAGATATTACAAACAACAGCGGTAATTGATTTGTCGGTAAATCTTCCCGAAGCCAGACCTTTGAGCATTAAAAAAGATCAACCGGTGCATCTCTATAATGCATACCAGTTGGATACAACATGGCGCCACGCAGAAGCGGCCAACCGGATTTTATTGCTGGAGCCATCTCATTATCTGTCTTACCCTGTTAGTGCGCCGGTAATTGCGTTTGTAGTTTCACTGGCAACGGATATCAATGGGATGCAGATCTTTGTTGGCGAGATGGAGGATTTACAGCGGGAGTTGATTCAGTTGGGGTTAGAAAGGCCGCAATACTTTTCTAAAGAACATCCGGCATTTGCGCATTGGCCCGGTCAGCGCGATCAGAGGGATTGGTTATTCCCGGAAGTGACAGATTACTTTTCCTCTTTTTCAGCATTTTGGAAGAAGGCGCAGCGTTACGCGTTCTAGCCAAATTTTTCTTTTAATAATTGCTGCATGGCCTGCATCTCATCGCGTAGCTTGGCGGCAGTGAGGTAGTCGGTATCTTTAGCCGCCTGAAGCATACGCGCCCGGGTATCTTCAATGGCTTTATGTAGTTGCACAGCCGTCATTTGCTGAATAACCGGCTCGGCTACTAATCCAATCGACTCCTCTGGTTCGATGTAAATTTTGCTTTCCGATTTTCTGATTTCCAACACCGACGTTTGTTTCATGATTTCCTCTTTCGATTTGAAAACCGTTTTAGGTGTAATCTGATGCTCGGCATTGTAGCGCAATTGTTTTTCGCGACGCCGGTTGGTTTCGTCAATTGTTTCCTGCATACTGCCCGTTATGGTGTCGGCGTACATGATGACTTTACCGTTGACATTCCTGGCTGCACGGCCCGCAGTTTGAATCAACGAGCGCTTATTCCGCAGAAAGCCTTCTTTATCTGCATCCAGAATGGCTACTAAAGAAACTTCGGGCAAATCCAATCCTTCCCGCAACAAATTCACCCCAATCAAAACATCAAATTTCCCGAGCCTTAGGTCGCGGATAATCTCAATGCGGTCTAGCGTATCAACGCCCGAGTGGATGTACCTGCATTTGATGTGCAGCCGCGTGAGGTATTTGTCAAGTTCTTCTGCCATCCGCTTGGTAAGCGTGGTAACCAAAACGCGCTCCTGTTTCTTCACGCGTTCATCAATTTCTTCCAGTAAATCATCTATCTGATTCAGGGATGGCCGAACTTCAATTGGAGGATCCAGAAGTCCTGTTGGCCGCACAACTTGTTCCACTACTACACCGCCTGTGTACTGCAATTCCAAATCGCCCGGCGTAGCACTAACATAAATGGATTGACCGGTCAGCGCTTCGAATTCGGCATAATTTAAAGGCCGGTTATCCATAGCAGAAGGTAATCGAAAGCCAAAATCAACCAGATTAATTTTTCTGGAGCGGTCGCCGCCATACATGCCGCCAATTTGCGGGAGTGTAACGTGACTTTCATCTACCACTAATAAAAAATCATCAGGGAAATAATCAAGCAGGCAAAATGGCCGGCTACCAGGCTTGCGTAAATCAAAGAAGCGCGAGTAGTTTTCGATGCCGCTGCAATAACCTAATTCCCGCATCATTTCCATGTCAAACTCCACACGTTCTTTCAGGCGTGCGGCTTCCAGATGCTTTCCTAAATCACGAAAATACTCCAACTGAAGGCGCAATTCATCCTGGATCGAACTAATGGCATTCTTCATTAGATCTTTCGAAGTAACGTACATGTTTGCCGGGAAAATGGAAACCTGATCGTGCTCCTGCAACCGCCTTCCGGATGAAGGTTCAAATGAGTGAATAGCTTCGATATCATCTCCAAAAAACGTGACGCGATAGGCGTAGTCCAGATAAGGGAGAATAATCTCTACGGTGTCTCCCTTAACCCTAAACGTTCCTCTTTGCAACTCCTCGCTTCTTGAATACAAACTTTCTACCAATTGATATAAAAATGCATTTCGCGAAAGTTGTTGTCCTTTCTTAATTCGGATAATGCTGTTTTGATATTCCGTAGGATTGCCGAGGCCATAGATGCAGGATACCGATGCTACAACGATGATATCTCTTCTTCCCGACATTAACGAAGAGGTGGTGCTTAAGCGAAGTTTTTCGATTTCCTGATTAATAGATAAATCTTTTTCGATGTAGGTATCGGTAGTAACGATATACGCCTCAGGCTGATAATAATCGTAATAGCTCACAAAATATTCCACCGCATTATTGGGGAAGAATTGTTTGAATTCGCCATACAACTGTGAAACCAGTGTTTTGTTGTGGGTCAGGATTAAGGTTGGACGTTGCACTTCCTGAATAACATTGGCGATCGTGAATGTTTTTCCTGATCCTGTTACGCCCAACAGTACTTGGGCTTTTTCTCCACTGCGAACACCCTGTACGAGTTGGCGAATGGCTTCGGGCTGGTCGCCGGAAGGCGTGTATTTTGATGTTAATTCAAATGACATGGTTGTTGCACGGGAAGCGTGCAAAAGTAGTGGAATACATCAATAAAAGGAAAGGAATTGCGCTTTCTGATGTGCCTTAGCGAATCAGTGTAACCGTGCCTTTGCGCGTCATTTTTTCACCATTGTTGCAAGCTGCGGAAACGGTGTAAACATAAACTCCTGATTGCGCCTCTTGCTCGTTAATCTTGCCATCCCATCCTTGTTGCTGGTCAGAAGTTTCAAAAATCACTTTCCCCCAGCGATCCATCACCCGGAAATAATCCAAATGTTCCAACACAATCGAGCGCGCATACAATCGGTCGTTTTCACCATCGCCGTTAGGGGTGAAGGTGTTCGGAACAAATACAGCTTCAGCATCGCAACTATGAACTGTAATGTGCACGGTGTCGGAGGCTTTGCAACCTAGTGAGTTCATTACAGTGGCTACCGCTATTTGCGATTGTGTAGCGGTTACTTTTGGCACTCTGCAATTGGTGCAGGTTACAGCATCGCCAGAAGGGAAGTTCCACTGATAGTGAACGCCGCGCACCGATGAGGAAGCATATAATCCTACTTCGGTTCCTGGTGTCACCACAACATCATCGCCCGCAATAATATCTGGTATAGGAATATTGGTTACGGTAATGGTGGCGGTGTCTGGAATACAGGTTCCACTAGTGCCGATCACTGTAAAAGTAGTAGAGGTTGGCGACCAACCCATTGGATGCGTGATGGTATCATTGTTCACTAGCTGAGTAGGTGTCCAACTGAAATGCATACCACTGAATGAACTGTCGGTAGCGCCAGCCCAAAGCGGAACAGAATCGCCCTGGCAAATTGCCGTGTCTGGCATAGCAACCAGATTAACTTTGTCAATCACCTTAATCGTAATTGAATCCGACATCGGGCACAATAATCGATTGTAAACGGTGAGTTGGTAGGTGATATTACTTCCCGGTGTGCTTACCGGATCCAGTGATTTGTCGGAATTCAGATAGGTTGGCGGCGTCCACGTAGCGCGATAAACCTGACCAGCATGTAGTTGAACCGCTTCATGCCGGCATACCGTTAATTCGTGAACGATGGCAGGAACTGGCAATGCTTCTACATTGAGATTAATCGTATCAACTGAAAAACATCCATTGTTGGAAGTTATGAGCAAAATATAGGTGGTTGTATCTGCTGCATTGATGATTACGCTGCTGCACGTGTCGCAGCTAACGCCTGTAGCGGGGGTCCATTGAAAGTGATCGCCTTCGGTTACTGAGAAGGAAACTGCAGTTCCTGCGCAAACAGATGTGTCGCCAGGCAGCCTATTGAATGGCGTTTGATATACCGTTACTGAATCGAGATAATAAGATACAATACAGCCAACAGTGTCTTTCAAAATAAATCTTGGATGATAAACACCGGGCATGGTGTACGTATAGTTAAAGTTAACGGAGTCGTTGTAAAGAATACCATTGCCCAAATCGCATACATATGGATGAATGGCATCAGTTATGGTGCCGCGCACCTGTACGGTAACCGGGGAGCAACCAATATTTGGTGTGTCAATCAAATTGCCGCGTGGACCTAAAACCCGAATGAGTTCAGGATATACAATTGTATCGGTGCAGCCGGTAGAAGAAGTTCCAATCAAGCGCACGGTATATAAGCCAGGGAAGAAATAAACGTTCGTTGGATTCTCAATTGTATCTATATGGCCATCACCAAAATCCCAGTGCCAACGCAGGTCTTTGCGATTAGAGGTATTTCTGAAAGAAGCAACAAAGGGCGGGCAGGGTGAAAATGTTGCAGCGATTGAGAAGTCTACCACCGGCGTATCAATGCGAACCCGGGTTGGAACAGACCACAAGGAATCGCAACCATATTGGTTGAAAACCTGCAATGTTATTTGGTAGCTGCCAAGTGCGCTGTAAGCGTGCTTCGGACTTTTTTGAGTAGATGTTTGTCCGTCGCCAAAATTCCATAGAAAACTGACCGCATCAGATGAAGATGTATTGTTGAAGAAGATGGAATCGCCCGGACAATAAACAGTATCAATTTTGAAAGATGGTACCGGACGAATTAATTGGATATAATTGATACGATTCAACGTTTCGGTGCAGCCCTGGCTGTTACGCGTGGTGAGCGATACACTAAAAAGCCCCCAGCGGCTATAGGTGTGTGTTGGGTTTTGATTGATACTATCTATCGTGCCATCGCCAAAATTCCAGATTCGCTTAACAATTGTACTATTGAATGCCTGGCTGGAATCCGTGAAATGAACAGTGAAGGGTACACAGCCGGCAGTAGTATCTGCCACAAAATTTACCGCCACGCCTTTTACAGAAATGATGTTCACTTTCACTACTGAATCCGGGCATTGGCTGGTAGGATTGATGATTTGTGTAACGGTGTAAATCCCCGGCGTTGTATAGGTGTACAGCGGACTAGAACTTCCGGAAGTATTACCATCGCCAAAGCGCCATAAGTAACCGGCTGCACCTGCTGAGGTATCGTGAAAGGCTACGGTCAGCGGTGCGCATCCAACCAATGGCGTATCTTGCGTAAATCCGGGATGTGTAACGCCTAAAACAAAACCCTTACTTAAGGTGTCGTTACATCCGGTTTGTGCATTCGTAACCACCAGCATGGCTGTTTGTGAACCTAATTGTGCGAAGGTATGGCTAAAGGTGCGAACGCCGCTGGTGTTGAAGCTATCGCTCAGATGCCAGGTCCAGGTATCTGCCTTAATGGAAGTGTCAACAAAGGTAACGGTGTAGGGGTCATGACAATCCGGAACAATTAAGAAGTTGGCTTTCGGAATCGGTGAATACACATAATCTTTCTTAATGCTATCAGCCCTGCAGCCATTGTTGAAAACAGTTAAACTGATGGTGTGAAATCCGGTATCAATGAATTTATGTTCCGGCTCAAATTCAGTACTGTTCCCATCTCCAAAATCCCACAGATAGAATAAACCTGGTGTAGATAAATTGGTAAACTGAACCTTGTTGCCCAAACATTGAACCAACGGATGCGCCACGAAATCAGCATTCGGTTTTACGCCGGTTTTGATGATCCCGCCGTCGAAAGTATCCACACAGCCATCAATGGTTTGGATAGCCAACCTGGCCTGATAATGCCCCGGTGTGGTGTAAGTATGTGATGCAGTGTGACCATTGGCGCTAAATCCGGCACCATCTCCAAAATCCCACGAGATAACGCTCAGTGGTGATGAAGAAACCACGCCACTATCGGCAAACAACACCGTTAAAGGCGTGCATCCTGAGTCGCCAACAATCTGAAAATGCGCCTGCGGTGGAATAATCTTGACGTATTGCGGTTTTATTACTGTAGATGAACAACCTGACGCATAGTGCGCCACAAAAGTTACCGTGTACAATCCGTTTTGATTATACGTGTGGCTGGCATTTGCTGTGGTAGCAGTTTGGCCATCGCCAAAATCCCAATCGTATGAAGAGGCGCCTGAGGAGGATGACGTAAAATTGGAAATCAGCGGTGCTTTGCAGGATGCCGTATCAGGTGACGTAAACGAGGCTGGCGGTGATGATAACACCGTGATATAATTTGTTTTGGTCAGGATGCCGGTGCAATTGGTTCCGGTAGTGGTTAATGAAACAGTATAAGTGCCCGCATTGGTATAGGTAAACGTTGGATTTTGCTGCGTGGAAGTGCCACCTGTTACACCAAAGTTCCAACTCCATCCATTGGCCGAAGCGCTAAGGTCAGTAAAAGAAACCGGTACACCGGCGCAAATAACAGTATCGGAAGCGGTAAAGCTAACCGGTAATGTGGCGATGTTGATGGGAATTGTTGTAGAGTCTTTACAACCAAGGGTAGAGGTGATAACTAACTTGGCCGTATAGTTTCCTGCGGCATAGGTATGCGATGTAAAGCCACCAAAGCCAGTGCCGCCGTCGCCAAAGAACCAGCGCGTTTGCGCCACAGGTCCGGTAGAAGTATTGTTGAAATCTACTTGTTGCGGGGCGGTGCAACTGGAAGTTGGATTAGCTGAAAAGCTGGCTACTACTGGTGTTCCGGTGCGGATATAGTTTGGTTTGATTTCATTATCAACGCAGCCATTACTATCCTGAACTACCAAAGTTACCTGCCAGTTACCGGCATTGGTATAAGAAACCGTTGGGCTTGGAACGATTTGTGCCGAAGGCCCGCCAAAATCCCATGCCCAGTTGGTTATTGGTGCCTCACCAGGTACCGATTGATCAGTAAGGTGCGCTATCAGCGGCGCACAACCATTGGTGTCGGGTGTGGTAAATTGCGCTGTTGGCGGAGTAAAAACATGTACGGTTTTGGTGATAGAATCTTTTTGTCCGCTGGCATTGGTAACAATCAGTTTAATGGAAAAAGTTCCCGGTGAAAGATAGGTTGCCGATGGGCTGTTTTGCGTGGAGGTATTGCCGTTGCCAAAGTCCCAGGAACTGGCATTGTAACCCGATGAGGTATTACTGAGATTCACAATCAGCGGCGGACAGCCCGTCACCCTATCAGGTATGAAGTTCGCTGATGGCTGTGCATAGGCAGAAATACCCATGAGCATTACCAAGGCGCTGTTAAGGAATCGTTTGGTTGTAATCACGTTCGGAGTTTTATCCGGGTTTATGCTAGTTTTAACGTAAAATCGGGTAATATGTTACGTAGAAGTAGAGGGGTGGAAAAGTGTTTGCTGTTCATGGTTCTTTCCATAAACATGGTTCAAAACGGCTTTGCCCAGGTTGGCCGCTCACCCTTTTTGTGGCGCCCTGAGGTGGTGGTGCCCACTGCAATCATTTCATTTTCAGCCTTGGGTGGGGCATACGAATTCAAGCGCAAACACCCTCGCATTCCCACACAAGAATCCATCCTCCGGCTAAAACCCGAACAAGTTAATTCGTTGGATCGATACGCTATTCGTCAACATTCTGCCATGTGCGGTTTTGTGAGTGATATTACGCTCTATACCGCGCCATTAGCGCCCTTGATATTGTTGGAAAATCCGCAAGCACGAAAGGACTTTGGAAAGATTCTGGTAATGGATGCCGAAGTGTTGTTATTAAACACCGCGGTTACCAACTTTTTTAAGGAAGCTGTGCATCGTCCCCGCCCCCAGGCCTATCAAGTGAAGTCACCTGTTTGGAAACGCCGAGATCCTGAGAATTTCAGATCGTTTTTCAGCGGTCATACCAGTACGGTAGCCAGTCAAACTTTTTTCTTTGCCTACGTTTGGCAACAATATCATCCAAATAGCAAGTATTCCCCATTGGTATGGGCACTTTCCGCCGGTTTACCGCTAACTACGGCACTGCTGCGCGTACATGCCGGTAAACATTTCTGGACCGACGTATTGGCGGGTTATGCCGCAGGTGCACTGATTGGTGTTGCCGTGCCGTGGTTACACACTACGCAACTCTGGAACGGGAAGCAATAAATCTAAATAATGACGATGACCGAATCAGCCGTATATGCCAACGTATTTGATAAATCGCGCGAGTTGACGCGCTTTTATCTGTCTAACTTAAAATCAATTGATCCTTATCTTATCACCACATTAGATGGCAAAACTTTCAACAGTATCTATTGGCATGTAGCCCATCTGATTTGGGCAGAAGATGCGTTAGTGGTACGTTTTACAGGAGGCGAACCGGTAGCTCCCGATTGGATAAAAAACTATGAGTTAGGCAGTTCAGGTCAACGCCATGATGGCCATCCAGATTTCAAAAGCTTACTGCAGTTAATGAAGGAAATTCATGCGAAGACACTGGTGTATATGCGCGAATTTCCTGATGCCCGGCTGAGCCAGCGCAATACCTCAGGCATTCAATTTGGAGATGGCGACAATTCGAACCGGATGTTGTTTGTGCATGCCATCAGGCATGAAGGTGTACATGCGGGGCATCTGGGCTGGCTGGCTAAAATGCACGGCATCAAACTACTGTAACAGGCCTCGCTGGTACACTTACGGCTTCTTTGTTATTTTCACCGTATGAAAACGAAAGAGGAAATAGTTCAGAACTGGTTGCCGCGTTATACCGGCCGTGAATTGGGTGATTTTGACAAGTACTTGTTGCTAACCAATTTTGATAACTATGTTACTATGTTCGCTGAATGGCATGGCGTAGAAGTAAAGGGACAAAATCGCCCGATGCGCTCTGCCCGGGCCGATGGTATTACCATCATTAATTTCGGAATGGGGAGTCCGAATGCCGCAACAATGATGGATTTGCTTTCGGCTATTGAACCTAAAGCGGTATTGTTTCTTGGAAAGTGTGGCGGTTTAAAAAAGAAAAGTGAAATTGGCGATTTGATTCTTCCTATCGCTGCAATACGGGGAGAAGGAACCTCCAATGATTACTTCCCACCTGAAGTGCCTTCGTTACCATCGTTTGCCTTGCAGAAAGCGATTTCTACTACCATACGTGATTTTGAACAAGATTATTGGACAGGTACGGTGTATACCACCAACCGCCGGGTGTGGGAATGGGATGAAGATTTCAAAGATTATCTGAGAAAAGTGCGCGCCCTGGCCATCGATATGGAAACGGCTACCATTTTCATCACCGCTTTCAAAAATGAAATTCCGGCAGGAGCCTTGTTGCTGGTTAGCGATCAGCCCATGATTCCGGAAGGCGTTAAAACAGAATTAAGCGATACCACCGTTACAGCGAATTATGTAGAAACGCATCTGCGCATTGGTATTGGATCACTCAAGCAGTTGATTAATCAGGGATTGACGGTTAAGCATCTACGCTTCTAGATACTTGCTGCAATCTCGTATTGATCGCGGTCGCTTGCTGTTCGCGATATAAGTTCTGCCAAAAATCCGGTAAGAAACAATTGCGTACCAATCACAATGGTTAGGAGCCCGAAATAGAAAATGGGGCGCTCGGTCATTCGGTATTGTTCAAAAACCAATTTGGCGATGCTCAGATAGGTAAGAATAATGAAGCCCAGAAAAAAACTGGCTACGCCTAATCCTCCAAAAATATGCATCGGTTTTTTGGAGAAGCGTGTCATGAACATGACGGAAAGCAAATCCAGCGGCCCGTACAAAAATCGGCTCATGCCAAATTTTGAAACGCCATATTTTCTGGCCTGATGTTGCACTACTTTTTCGCCTATGTTCAGAAAGCCAGCCTGTTTGGCTAATACCGGAATGTATCGGTGCATTTCGCCATAAACTTCTACTGTTTTAATAACATCCTGGCGATATGCTTTCAAACCACAATTCATATCATGTAGTTTTACGCCCGACATGGCACTGGTTACTGAGTTGTATAGTTTAGAAGGAAGATTTTTCGTGAGCGCATTATCGAAACGCTTTTGTTTCCAGCCAGAAACCAGGTCGAAGCCGTCTTTCACTACCATCTTATACAACTCTGGAATTTCGTCTGGAGAATCCTGCAAATCGGCATCCATGGTAATAACCACATCGCCTTGTGCTGCTTTAAAGCCCACATTCAAAGCAGCAGATTTTCCATAGTTACGGCGGAAACGAATACCATGAATTTGGGGATGTTGTTCCGAAAGTTTTTCGATAACTGCCCAGGTTTGATCCCGGCTGCCATCATCAATAAACCATACTTCATAGCTTAGTTGATGTGCGTCCATCACCCGCCTGATCCATGCACTTAATTCAGGTAACGATTCTTCTTCATTAAAGGCGGGAATTACCAGCGATATCTGCATTTAGGAGGCGTTTTCAACTTTGATCATATCCTTGGAATTGCGCTTTACAAAAGCGCCGATAACCACGGAAATAAAAACATAAAAAATCATCATGATGCCAAAATTCTTTGCTGTGGCAGCAGCATCAGGGTTAAATTTTTCTGGCCCCATATCCTTCATCGCTTTCTCAATTGCTTCGTCGGGAGCACCCCATTTTTCCATCTGTGCGCCTACTTTTTCTTTGAGTAATGCAGCCGTTCGCTCAGGATATTGCTTGTCGATCAGATTCGGAATAATCCACTGTGTAGCAGTAGAAAAAACTGCGGCAATGAAGAAAACCATAATGGCGGTACCAACACCCTGCCCTAAAGTAATGACGCCTTGATTTTCGTTGCGGTACGTAATGGCACCAAGTGTCGCCAATAAAATAACTACCGCCAATGAGGCCAACCCCGTTAAGGTAGGCAACCAGAAACTGGAAAAGATGGCACTGCTAAACAAGTAATAAGTGAATCCCATGCCTAAGGAAAAAAAGCCAGCCATCAAGCCATATCTGATGCCGTAAGCGGTATTGAATTTATCTTCCATAATAATATGAATGGTTGTTATTAATAATGCCCAGCACCTGGCCGGTTAATTCACGGCCTAAGAAAGGGGTATTTTTTGATTTAGAGAAAAGACTGCTTTCAGAAACCGTCCATTTCTTAGTTGGAGAAAACAATGTCATGTCTGCCATTTCCCCTTGTTTAAAACCTGGAAGTGGAATTTGTAATGCTTTGCGGGCGTTCAAGCTAAATGCAGTAGCTACCCATGAATCATCTGTAGCTTCGTCAATGGCACTATTAACCAAGGCGTAAGCGGTTTCTAATCCGGCGAACCCAAAACCTGCTTTGTCGAATTCCACGCGTTTTACATCCTCCTCTAATGGCCGGTGTTGACTAGAAAAATTGAACAGCGTATTCGATGTATTGGTCAACGCACGAAGCAGAAAACTGGCTGTTGCTTGATTTCGAAGTGGTGGATTTACTTTCCAGCGGGCGTCCGCTGGATCTACTTGTTCATCTGTTGCTGCCACCTGATAGGCGTTTACAGATGCCGTTACGGCTAACCCCTTGGTTGCCGCCTGTTGCACTAAATCAATACTTTGTTGAGTAGATAAATCTAAAAAATGTAACCGCCCACCAGTGTATTCCAGCACCGATAACCATTGTGCTACAGCAAGTGTTTCTGAAATTTCCGGCAACCCCGGAAGGCCGGTCATCGTACTGCGCACGCCTTCGTGCATTACACCATTTTTCGCCAGAGAAGCATCTTCAGCATGCGCCATCACCAGGCCGTTAAACGCTTTGCTGTAAAGCAAGGCGCGTTCCATAAAACCCGCTGACGGCGAGGGTTTCAGGCCATCACTGAAGGCTATGGCACCGGCTTCATGTAATTCAAATAATTCCGCCAGTTCACGGCCTTCCAATTGATGCGATAAAGCACCAACCGGCAAAATACGAACAGGTTGCCCAGCCGCTTTTTGCAACTGATAATCAATCTGCGCTTTGTTTTGTGTTACCGGCAAGGTGTGCGGCATCGTACAGATATGTGTAAAACCGCCTGCCGCGGCCGCTGTCATTGCGGATGGCAGCGTTTCCCGTTGTTCGAAACCAGGATCGAAACAATAGGTATGTAGGTCTACCCAACCCGGAGACAGGCAATGGCCTTCTGAATACCATTCATCAACGTCAGCAGGTCGAGCCAACTTTTCGCCTATAGCCTGAATAATGCCTTTGGAAATATGGACATCAACAACTTTTTGGTGTAGCGAGGATAGGGGGTTGATGACGCGCACAGCGCGAATGAGTATGTCCATCCGGATGTTTTTCCGAAGTCCAAAAATAAAAAAATCCCGCAGTAACACTGCGGGATCGTTAACGAATGAAAAAGACGCTTACCGGTCGCGGAGATACCCAATCATATATACTGGGTTACTCAGGCCATTAATATTAATCAGATCGTTTTGATCAGCTTGCTGAATATAAGTTGAGTTTTTGCGTGTAGTGCCATTTACGCTGTAATAACCGTTCCAATCGTTGGCATTGCCGAAGATGAAGCGCTTAATAACTAGCACTTTTCCCAGTGGTACTTTGTAGCTTCCAGATGACATGTCATACAATACCCATGAGTGCACTTTCGGAACCAGGAATCCGGTTACTGAAGCACCGCAAGACGAAGAAGAGATAGATTTTCCTTCACCAATGGCGAATGGGGCATCACCCAGCGCCTTTGCTGCGGTGTTCGTATTAGAACTCAGGTTCATGGTAAGGCCATTGATATTTACACTGTAGTTGGTGCATCCTGCGCCACTGTTATTGTAATCAATCTGCGTTAAATACAAGTTGTATCCGGTTGGAACTACGTAACTGAAAGTACCGTCCCAATGCATTGGGGTGCTGTTATCTAAACCATCCGGGAATTCCGGAGAGCTGTAGTTGGTTCGGCCGGTACGCTCAGAATAAAAAGCATACGGCACGGTCAGGAATCGCAGCGACCCCATCGTGAAATAGGCGCCAGAACCAGTTGTATCAATTTCGGTTTGCAGATAAAAAGTGCCTTTTGACCAGCTGATACCTGAGAATGATCCGCTTGCTGGAAGTCCGGTACCTACGCCTAACGCGAACAAGCCGGCATTATCAGTAGTGGTACTGAACGTCTCCACATATTGGCTTGGCCCGCTTGGCCCGTCAAGTACCGATAAGCGTACATTAATAGATTTGTTTTTTAACGGGGCACCACCTTCCCCTGTTGCAACAGCCTGATAGTTGATAGCCTGCGGTGCGCCGCAGAAGGCGTCTGCAACAGCAGCAGCGGTGAGTAATAACAGTGTTAACTTTTTCATTGTTTTGTTTTTATTGTTAAGAATCTGGTTTACTGTTTAATGAGTTTGGTGGAAAAAGATGATTGGTTTTCTGCGGTTACGCGCACCAGGTAGATTCCGTTTTCCCAGGTTGATACGGATATAGCTTCACCTGAGCCCTGATCCGCAATTTTCTGGCCCAACGCATTGGTGACTTCTACATGGGTGATGGCACTATTCCCGGCATCAAAATTTAACCACTGTGCAGTAGGGTTTGGGTACACACGCATTGGAGTGGTATGAAAATCATTTACAGCAGTCATCACCACACTGCGGCTGCCTGAGAAGAAACCTTGATAAAGTTGATTGCCCTTGGAATCATAAGCGGCAGCGGTAGCTTCACCAACTGATAGTTGAAGTTTAAAACTTCCTGCGGTCTGCGTTCCGCCCAAACAATTGATTACGGCTTTACCCGCTTGTTGGGCTTGGGCGCAAAATAAAAGCAGACAAGCTGCTGCTGTTAAGGAGGTCTTTTTCATTTCGAATTGTTTGGGGTGTTTACGAAGCATCCTGTTTTTTGTTTCAATGGAATAATAAATTCAGCGTTTTTCGCGTTGCGGACGGGGCAGGAACTCTTAAGGAATTGTTGTATTGTTGCAGATTCATGCTCGCCCTGAATCGCAAAATTTACAGTATGCGGATACCGATTTTAACCAGTTTGTTATGGGGGGCATTGGCTTTTGCGGCGTTAACTACAAAAGCGGCTGAACCGGCTAATAACCCAACCAACTTTACTTCTTCCAACGTTAAGTCGTGGGGCTTTGCAATCAGATATAATACGCCTAGCACCTCATTTTCGGGATTTCTGGTTCTGCGCAGCAACCAACCTGTTACCGCTACACCAGTTGATGGAACGACGTACCAAAAAGGAGATCGGATTGGTGCTGCAAAAGTCCTTTATATAGGCTCTGGTAATAGCGTGTGGGTTAAGGAGGTACTGATGAATTCAACACACCACTTCGCTGTTTTTGCCTACAGCGGTTCAGGTACTTCTATTGATTATAAACAATCTGCTCCGCTAACGGGTAGCGTAACGGCTGCTGGCAGTAGCGAGGGTACATATTTTAATGGAATCAATCCGGGTAGTGCAACCTTTATTAATGACCTAACTGCTAAAATATACCCCCACACCCAAATGAACTATTCAAACGGCATGTATGATTTGTGTGATACCTTCTACATTCACGATACTATAGGCGGTAAAGAATATGTTCGCTGTCAGTATAGTGACGAGATCGTGGTGTACACCCCGCCATTGAGCATCGGAGGAATCAACTATAACAGGGAACATACCCTGCCCAAAAGCTGGATGCGTACATATGCTGCGAAGGGAGCATCTATAACTAATGACATTGAAGGTAGCGATTATCACATGCTCTTCCTCACCAATGGCACTGTCAATACCCAACGATTTAATTACGCTTACGGCATAGTGAAAAACGCCACGTATAGCTACATCAACTTCAAACAAGGTACCAACTCGGCCGGCATACAAGTAGCCGAACCCCAAAACGCCATGAAAGGCGATGCGGCACGCGCCATGATGTATACCATTATTTGCTACAATGGCTTATCAGGAAATTGGGCATTGCAAAGCTTATTGTCTAACGGACCCGAACAGGCTGATTCTATTCTTAAGTTATGGAATGCCCAAGACCCGCCAAGCTTAGAGGAAAAAACGCGGCATGAATACGTGGCTTCCCGACAAAAAAATCGTAACCCATTTATTGATCATCCTGAATGGGCGAATTGCATCAATTTTTACACCCTCGCTAAAAAAGCCTGCGTTGCTGGCATCGACCAACCGGGAACTATTGATTTTTCCGTTTACCCGATTCCTGCTTCCAACGAAATACATATTTCAACTGCTGAAACTGTAGCAGTACAAGTGATGGATGCCTTGGGGCGTAGGATGTCAGTTGAGGCTCGCGAAGCGGATGGTGCTGGTTATGTGTTGAATACCAGTGATTTACCATCTGGATCATATGTGCTGGTTGTTTCAAACGAACATTTTCAGGCAACCCGACCCATAGCCGTGGTTCACTAAATAGTGTTCCACATACTAACAATTTCTTAACGGGCGGGTTCCCGAAAAACGCTTATTTTCACACACTCAAAATTAAGATATGAAGAAACATCTCCTTTCTTTAACCCTGTTATGCGCTGCTGTGGTGCAACTAATTGCGCAACCCTGCACGAAGCCTTTCTTCTCGGAATATATCGAGGGTACCAGCAACAATAAAGCGCTGGAAATTTATAACCCGTCGTCGAGTCCGGTTGACCTTTCCACATACAAAATTTTCCAGTGGCGGAATGGCATTGATTCCGTTTGGAGCTCTATTAGCCTCAGCGGAACATTAGCGCCTCACGCTACCTTCGTGGTAGCCAACCCTAGCGCAGATACTGTAATCAAAAATCGGGCACAGTTGCTTACCGATACATTGAATTTCAATGGCGACGACGCCATGGGCTTATTTAGTGGTACAGATACGCTTGACGTTATTGGTGTTCGCCGTGATAGCGCGGTTTGGACAGTGGATACAGCAGATACCAAGGATAACACCTTAATCAGAAAACCTACCATTCAGGAAGGTGATGTAAACTGGACAACTGCTAAGTTAGGTTGGACCGCTTATCCTGTAAACTATTTCAGCAATCTCGGCCAGCATACCATGAACCCTTGCGCTGCACCGCTCGATACTACGGTAAGCATGTCGGGTGATGCATCTGTTGCAGAAAATAGCGGTAATTATACCCTAACGCTATACTTAGGTCAGGCTACCGCTGCTAACAAAACAATAGATGTGGTTTTCAAAGGTTCACCAAATGGTGGTACCGGAGCTGATATCGGTAACTTTACTTCTACTACCGCAACCTTTACTGCTGGTAACACTACAACAACGGTTAGCATTCCAGTAACCGACGATGCCATAGCGGAAGGTGATGAAATTTTCAATTTTGTGTTGCGCAACCCTTCAGGCGGCGTATTGCTGGGCGACTCTACTTTCAACTTAACCATTTTAATGAGCGACTCAGTTATTCCTACTCCGGTATTGCCTTTCTACCAAATTGCTACCATCCACGGTGAAAACCAAACTACGTTCGCTGCAGATTCAAACAACGTTCGTTGTCGTATAGGCGGTGTAGTTTATGGTATCAACTACCGTCGCAATGGATTAGGATTCTACATCCACGACCACTCCGGCGGTATTTACATCTATTCTCCTACAAAAACTTTTGGCTATACCGTAACTGAAGGCGATTCCATTAATGTACAAGGACGCGTTTCGCAGTTTATGGGTTTTACTGAATTCGGATTTTTAGATACGGTTATTAAAATTAATAGCGGTAATGGTTTGCTAAACCCAATGGTGCTGAGCGCTAAACCCGACGAGCCGGAAGAATCATACCTGGTGCGCGTAAATGGATTGACTTATAGCAGCGGCTGGACCAACAGTGGCTCAGGCTTTACAGTTAAAGCTACTAAAGGCGGAACTGGTTCTGCAAATACTTACTACATCCGCATCGACTCATTAACTTCTGCCTACGGAACTCCGGCGCCTACAGTATTCGATGTAATTGGTCTGGTTTCTCAGTACGACACCGGTGCACCTTACGATTTTGGTTATGATATCAACGTGCGCAGCGCTGCTGATATCATTCGCTACAATGGCATCAATGATGTTCAGGACCGCCTTGATGTTGCAATCTATCCAAATCCAAACAACGGAAAAGTTTATATCAACGCCATGCTGGAAGCAACCGGCGACCTGGATGTTAAACTGTATGATTTAGCAGGTACCTTGGTTTATGCACAGAAGCGCAACGGCAACAAAGGTGAAAACCGCTTTGCGCTGGAATTAGAACAGGCTTCGTCCGGACTGTATGTTCTTGAACTGGAGTCAAACGGCAAAATCAGCCGTAACAAAATCAGTATTAATAAGTAATTACTTCACCATACTATCGAGAAAGGCGCTCAGTTTCTGGGCGCCTTTTTTATTGTAGTGGCAGTCGTCGTAAAACCACCCGGTGCTATGTTCACCGGCATTAGGAAGCTGGATACATGTGATATTTTCCCGGGCACAAACACGCTGCAATACCTCATTGTAACGAGCTAATTCATCGCACAGAAAATCCGGCGAGTAATAGGCGCATCCCGCTTGCCGCTGCCCATCACCCAGACTGCCCATCCACCAGCGCTTTTGCTCCTCCTCGCTTGCAGATGAACGCCATGCCGCTTGCTGCGTAAGAAACGTAATGGATAGCTGCTGCGCCCGGGCCGCGCGTATCATGCGCAATAGATTTTTTTCAAACTGTTGTAATCCTGCTGCTCGGTGAGCCTGCACAAAATGACTATCGGCAATCAACACCGGCGCTAGCCAACGATTTGCCCGCCATGCCCGTAATTGACTGCCGCTTACATCTTGCCGGTATTGACCTGTGGTATCCGGAACGGCATTTCGCCATACATTTCGTATCAACGCTGTTAGTTGCCAGCCTCGCTGCGAAGCAAATTGATTGGTATGAGTGAAGCTTTTTTCTGCTGCCAGATCATCATAAGCATTGTTGCATCGTGCAGTATCACTCAATACCTTCAGCATATCATTCAACCCGCACATCACCAGTACTTTTTTTACCTCCGGCAATTGAGGTGCGTAACGCTCTAGCTGTGCTACATGCTCGGCAGAAGTTTGTCCGCTTTTCCCAATACTATACCCGCTTTCACCCCGGGCTTGGCAAAACAAGGCCGGCCAGGTGGCGCTATCATCCAGATATAAACACTCGGTAGTACTTCCACCAATAAACAGCCATTGCTTCTTACCATCGCCGGGAATATCACGCGCACCATAGCCATCAGTGGTAAAACGCACTATGCCGCCGCAACCTGGCAACAGGGCGCTATCGGGCCTGAAAGTGTACACCGTTTGCGGCGGAAATACACAACGCCGGTCGGGCTGCCGCGCCCATATCCTGAGCGCACCTTCTGCTATCACCAAGGCTAATCCGGTGCCGATCAATAATAGCCCTACCTTTTCTAAACCGCTTTTCACCTCATGAAATTACGCTTTTCAACCAGTTTGGCTGCGGTCAAATTCCCTATCTTCGCCCAATGTCGATTGCAGTAGCCAACCTCACTAAAATCTACGGTGCCCAGCGCGCAGTAGATGATATTTCTTTTCAGGCAAATAAAGGCGAGGTGTTGGGTTTTCTTGGTCCGAATGGCGCAGGAAAATCTACCACCATGAAAATGATTACGTGCTTTCTTCCACCTACTTCCGGAACAGTTCATGTTTGCGGTATCGACAATAGCGCCGAACCGCTTGAAGTGCGAAGGAAAATCGGTTACCTGCCCGAAAGCAATCCGCTGTACTACGATATGTATGTACACGAGTACCTCGAGTTTATGGCTGGTCTGCATGGATTGAAACAACCAAAAGCCAGAATCGACGAAATGATCGAACGCACAGGCTTGACCATCGAACGCAAAAAAATGGTGGGCCAGTTGTCAAAGGGTTACAAACAACGCGTAGGCCTGGCGCAAGCCATGCTGCACGATCCGGAAGTGCTGATTCTGGATGAACCTACCAGCGGACTCGACCCTAACCAACTCATCGAAATCAGAGCGCTGATCAAACAATTGGGAAAAGATAAGACCGTGGTGTTTAGCTCGCATATTATGCAGGAAGTACAGGCCGTGGCCGACCGGGTTATCATCATCAATAGAGGGAAAATTGTAGCCAACGATACTACCGCTCAACTACAGTCGAAGCTAAATAATGAAGTGCTCCTGACGGTTCAGTTTAAACAGCAAGTAGATAAAGCCCTGCTGGGTCAGCTTAAAGGTGTGCGCCAGGTAACCTCGCTGGGAGAGGGGCGCTGGCAGTTCTCGGGTTACGGACAAGGCGACTTACGCGAAGATATTTTCAATTTTGCCAAAGCACAGCAGCTCACTTTACTGGAGCTGCATCGGGAAAGTTATTCGCTGGAAGATGTATTTAAAGAGGTGACCCAGAAACGGTGATTTTTTAAAGTAATTAGTAACTGGCAAAACGCTTTCCTCCCATATTTTCCTATCTTTACCACATCCATGAAGCCCCGGCTGATTCTAGAGCGCGGATTTTCACTCACTATCGACCGGCTTTGTCATCAACTGATAGAGCAACATCGCGATTTTTCCCAAAGTTGTCTGATTGGTGTGCAGCCGCGCGGTACCGCATTGGCTAACCGCATCCACCAACGCCTGAGCGATATTCTGGGCAACCCAAATATCTTGTACGGTAAACTCGATATCACCTTCCATCGCGACGATTTCCGCTTGAAAGGAGATACCCTGCTGGCCGCAGAAACTACCATCGATTTTACACTGGAAGGAAAAAATGTAGTGCTCATCGATGATGTGCTTTACACCGGCCGAACCATCCGCGCCGCCTTAGACGCTATGCTGGCTTTCGGTCGCCCAAACGATGTAGAACTGTTGGTGCTTATCGATAGGCGCTTACAAAGGCACCTACCTATTCAGGCGAAATATGTGGGGAAAGTAGTGGATTCAATTGCCGCTGAAAAAGTGCGGGTGGAATGGCAGGAAACAGAAGGCGCCGACCGGGTATGGATTGAAGAGAAATAACATAACCACCTAAACCTATACCAAAGAACCTGATACGCTATGGCACTGAGTCAGAAACATCTTACCGGCATCAAGCCGCTGCTGAAAAGCGATATCGAATTGATATTTGGTCAGGCTGCCCGATTCAAACAAATCCTGCAACAACCTATTAAAAAAGTGCCCTCGCTGCGCGACCTCACCATCGCTAATCTGTTTTTTGAAGATTCTACCCGCACCCGAATTTCATTTGAACTGGCCGAAAAACGCCTGAGCGCCGATACCATCAACTTCTCTTCTTCTGGCTCGTCAGTAAAAAAGGGCGAGTCGCTACTCGATACGGTCAATAATATCCTGGCCATGAAAGTAGATATGGTGGTGATGCGCCACGCATCCAGCGGTGCGGCCGATTTTCTGGCACGGCATATTCCTGCCATCGTCGTGAATGCCGGTGATGGCACGCACGAACATCCTACACAAGGATTGCTGGATGGATTCAGTGTGCTGGAAAAATTCGGGTCATTGAAAAATCTCAACTATCTCATTGTGGGCGATATCAAACATAGCCGCGTCGCAGGCTCTGATATTCCGCTGATGCTGAAAATGGGCGCTAACGTAAAGGTGTGCGGCCCGCCAACACTCATTCCTAAACATATCGAAGCACTGGGCGTTACGTTCGAACCCAATCTTAAAAAAGCATTGGAATGGTGCGATGTAGCCAATGTGCTGCGTATTCAGTTAGAGCGACAAGAAATCAAATTCATTCCATCGTTGCGCGAGTATGCCTTGTTCTATGGCATCAATCGCGAACTATTAGATAGCATCAACAAACCCATTACCATCATGCATCCCGGCCCTATTAACCGCGGCGTTGAGTTAAACAGCGATGTGGCCGATTCAAAGCAAAGCCTCATCTTGCAACAAGTTGAAAATGGTGTAGCTATTCGCATGGCGGTGTTGTACTTGCTTGCCGGAAGAAATTAGGGCGTGCCCCCCTCGTACCTCGGGGGTCGGGCTGTTCGCTTGTAGTCCTCGCAAGGTTCGTACCTCACCTTGCTGCGGGCTACCGCTGCCATCCCTCACGCGCGGCGGGCACCATGGCGCTTTACAAAAAAGAACGCTTGCGCCGCTGGCTGCAATCCCATCATAATCGTTGTAATACCGCTACATAAAAACCGTCGTAGCCGGTTGCACAGGATAGAATTGGTTTTTCGCGTACCAGCTGAAAGTGCTGATGCGCGGCTAAAAACCAATGCACTTGCGCTGTATTTTCCGAAGGTAAAATACTACAGGTGGCATACACCAGTAAACCGCCCGGTTTTACCAATGCGCTGTATTGCGTCAGCACCTGTCGCTGCGTTTCCTGCATCTGTGCAATAAATTCAGGCGTTAATTTCCACTTCAAATCCGGATGCCGTTTCAAAGTGCCCAACCCGCTGCAAGGCGCATCAATTAATACCCTGTCCGCTGTTTCCCGAAGTGAGGCCCACGGAATATCTTCGGTCAAATAAGTTTTCAAAATGCGCACACCGGCTCTTCGTGCACGGTGCTGCAACTCTTTCAATTTGTAGTCATGAACATCAAATGAATATAGCTCGCCTTCATTGCGCATCATCGAGGCGATGTGTAAACTTTTTCCACCGGCGCCAGCGCAGGCATCTATCACCCGCAGGCCCGGCTGCAGCTGCATTTCAGCCGCTACCAGTTGCGAACTCACATCCTGAATCTCTATCGCTCCGTTTTGATAAAATTCCCAGCCCTCAACATTTTTTCGCTCTTGTAACACCAGGGCATCACCGGCTAATGCCGTTTCCGAAAATCCAATGTGGTTGTCGCGCAGCCAGCCCATCACTACTTCTTTGTTGCTGCGCAACGTATTTACCCGTAAACAAATTTTAGCCGGAATATTCGCCGCGGCCAACTCGGCATCCCATTGCGTACCCAGGGCTTCAGCGCCTAACTGATCCAGCCAATCGGGTATCGCTTCGCGAAGAGCACGCAGACCAACGGCTATTTTCCTGCGTTCCCCGAACTGTTGCCGTGGCGGCCAAACCCAATCATTCCATTCAGGCAACAATAAGCCCTGTTCCAAAAATAAAGCGCCAATCAATAACCGGCCATCTGCAATAGTTTCCAGCTGTTCTTTATCAATACAAAACAATAATCTTCTGTAAGCGCGAACACTTTCATAAATAGTATAAGCAATAAAGTGGCGGTCGCGCGCACCCCATTTCTTATTGCTTTGTAGCCACTGCTCTACCACCTGCGGCGCATGCCGCCGGTGTACAAAAATTTCTACCAGTGCTTCCGCAACGGCTTCGCAAAGATTGCGGTATAGTTTCATTCTTTATGCTACAGCAGACTGGCCTGCAGGATGTTTTATTTTTTTGCTGATGATTTGCTTTCCGCAATCCACTCGTCTACCAGTTCTTCCAAAATGTTTAAGGGCACCGCACCATTCATCAGCACTACATCATGGAAGCCCCTGATATCAAACCGATCGCCCATTTCGCGCTTCGCTTTTTCGCGCAGCTCAAGGATCTTCAGCATCCCAATTTTGTAGCCGGTGGCTTGACCGGGCCAAATAAAATAGCGCTCAATTTCTTTTTCGCAATCGCCTTTCGAGTTGGCCGTATTCTTTAAAAAATAATCAATGGCCTGTTCCCGCGTCCAGTGTTTTTTGTGAATACCTACATCTACAACCAATCGCGCAGCTCTGAATATTTCCATGCTCAGACGGCCAAAATCTGAATAAGGATCTTTGTATAATCCCACTTCTTTCGGTACCAATTCTGAATACAATCCCCAGCCTTCTATATAAGCCGTGTTGCCGCCATGCGTTCTGAATTTCGGAATGCCTTGGAGCTCCTGAGCCAGCGCAATCTGCATGTGATGACCCGGAATACCTTCGTGATAACACAAGGCTTCCATCTGGTAACGCGGCTCGTCAGCCATGTTATAGAGATTCACATAAAAGCGTCCGGGCCGTGAGCCGTCATCAGACGGGTTTTCATAAAATGCGCCGCCAACTGATTTCTCCCTGAATTTTTCAACGGCCATTACCTTCAACGGTGCCTTAGGCCGGTGGTTAAATAATTTCGATAGATAATCTTTCTGAATCACGTCAAGATAGCGTTCCGATTCAGCTAACAGCTCTTTTCTTCCGGCATCACTGTTGGGATACGCAAACTGCTTATCGGTGCGCATAAACTGAAAGAAATCCTGCAACGAATCATTTTTGAAATTCACTTGCTTCATTATCGCCTGCATTTCCCGATGGATCCGCGCCACTTCTTTTTGTCCGGTTTCAAAAATTTCGTCGGCAGTTTTATCCGTCGTCGTCGTGGTCTTCAAGCAATATTGATAATAGGCATCGCCTTCAGGCAGCGCCCATACCCCGTGGCTTTCCGGATATTTTTGGTCCAGCGTTTGCCAATAATCCAGTAGACGCTGATAAGCATTACTTACGGTTGAAGCAATTTCAGCGCGCGCCAACCCTATCATGGAATCCTTGGTGGCTTGGGGTACTTCCAGCTTGTTAACTTTTTCGGTGAAGTCGTTAAGCAATACATTTTCTGCTCCGGCCTTCGAACAGCCGGCAATAAACGTTTTCAGGTCGTTGGTAACATAAGAGAATGTAAAATGCGGCGGAATAATATGGCGTTTTTCCCGTTCTTTTAGTTGCTCTAAAACCTGATCAAACACCTTACCCATTTTTGACAATCTACTGAGGTAGGCTTCGGCATCCGCGCGGTTCTCTACTTTGTGAACATTGATGAGAAATGCCGGTAAGTCGGTGTGTTCGCCGCCCATTTGAGAAATCCAATACCCGTGAAACCGCCATTTGAAACCTTCTTCGGCGCGCTTCACATCTTCTTCGTACATCCGCACGCTCACCTTGGTTTGCGCATCCAATGCGTTCCAGTCAAATTTCTTCAGCGAGTCTAGTGTGGCCTTCATTATGTCTAACTCGCGCTTGCTGGTGGCATCGCTGCGGTCGTTCCATTCGCCATAACCTGTTTTTAATCCCAAAGAAGATGCAAATTCCGGAAACCGCGCCACCGATTCATCAAAGCGCCGATCCAGAAACGCATTGACTTGTTTAGAGTTTTCAGCGATCTCTTTGGCTGAATAGTTTTTGGTTTGATTGGAATTGCCGCATGATGCTAAAAGCAATGCAGTGGCAGCAAGTGTGTAGATTTTCATAACACCTCAAAGGTGCTGTTTTCAGGGCAGGTGAACAAATCCTAAATGAGGGCTTATAAACGAGTGTCGTCAACGCTGTCCAGCCATGTTTTCACATCGGCAATAACCGGCTTCACCGTATTGACATCGAAAGGATTGTTCAGCTTAGCCAGTTTTACCAAATCGAGGAACGATTGACTGCCGCCTGCTTTGCACAAGGTCAGATAATCAGCCCAGGCACCTTTGAAATCTTTTCTTGAACGGCTCCAGAATTGCAGTGCGCATAATTGCGCCAGGCAATAATCGATATAGTAAAATGGCGACCTGAAAATATGACCTTGACGCTTCCACATATTGCCTTCTTCCAAATAAGAAATACCGTCGAAATCCATGTAAGGACGATACTTCCGCTCGGTTTCCAGCCAGGCTTCGTTGCGCTGCTTTGGCGTCATATCGGGATTCTCGTAAACGATGTGCTGGAACTCATCTACCGCAACACCATACGGCAGGAAAAGTATAGCTGAAGACAAATGAGAAAATTTGTATTTCTCTGTATCTGGCCCAAAGAATAATTCCATCCATGGCCATGCGAAGAACTCCATACTCATCGAGTGTATTTCGCAGGCTTCATACGTAGGCCACAAATATTCTTCAATCTCATTATTCCGGCTTTGATAGCATTGAAAAGCATGGCCGGCTTCGTGGGTTAGTACATCAATATCATGCGAAGTGCCATTAAAATTAGAGAAGATAAACGGCGCTTTATATTTTGAAAAATGGGTACAATAACCGCCAGCCTGCTTATTCTTTTTATTCACCAGGTCCATCAACTCATAACGGTTCATGAAATCAAAGAACTCCTGCGTTTCAGGGGATAGCTCGCCGTACATTTTCTTACCGTTTTCAATAATCCACTCTGGCGAACCTTTTGGTGTAGCGTTTCCTGTAGTGAAGTTCAAAGGCACGTCATAAACCTTAAGGTTGTCAAGACCTAGCCTTCTGCGTTGGCGGTCGCGCAATTCAACGGTCAAAGGCACTACATAATCTACCACTTGTTGGCGGAACTGCTTTACATTTTCGGCGGTATAGTCGGTGCGCAACATGCGGTCATAGCCTAATTGAACGAAGTTGTCGTAGCCCAGTTTACGCGCAATCCCGGTGCGTACTTTTACCATCTGATCGTAAATGCCATCAAATTTCTCTTTGTTGGCATCCCACCATTGGTACTTTGTAAGTGTCGCCTCGCGGCGCGTTGCGCGATCCGGATTTTGCTCAAATGGCTCTAATCCGGCCAGATTGTATTTCTCGCCGCGGAATTCAACTTCTGCGCTGGCTACCAGCTTAGAATATTCGGTGCCCAGTTTATTTTCCTCCTTCATATCGTTGATCACCGCCGGACCAAACGAACGAACGCTTACAGCGGCAATGTCAAACAATTGTTTGCCGTATTTTTTTTGTAGCTGCGCTTTAAACGGAGAATTGTTGAGTGATTTATAGAATTGAATATTCAAATCACGAAATAAAGGCTCGGTTTCATCGAAGAAAGTTTGTTCTTCCTCATAAAAAGCATTGGAAGTATCGATGGTGTTACGCACGCTGGCTAAACTGCCCGCAGTTTGGAATTCGGCGCGCAGTTGATTGATAGCGGCAATCACTTTTTCCTGAGTAGCACTGTCGGTAGCCTGATCGAATTGCGTCAGTAAATTGGCGAATTGATCCTGAACTTTAGGCAGGTCGGGGCGTTGGTAATCCAGTTCTGAAAATTTCTTCATAATTTTTCCCTTCTTCAAAGGGCCACGAAGATAGTTTAAATTGCAAAAACCTATTAACCTTGTGGTGCATGCAACTTCAGGAAGCCATACAGCGGGAAATTAACGCTTTACCGGGTCCCATCGTCATTTTTGGCGCCGGCGGTTTTATTGGGGCCAACTTGTTCCGGGCAATTATTTGTTACCGGCAGGATGTGTATGCCGTTACTTCCAAGCCTTTTATTCCCTGGCGGTTGGATGATTGCGATGCTTCAAAAATTCTCCACTGTAATATCACGCGCCGCCAGGACCTGGAGCAATTGTTTCAGCAGTATCGCTTTCAAACTATTTTCGACCTGGCAGCCTATGGTGCCTATGCCAAACAGGCTGATGTTCGGCTGATTCATGAAACCAATTACATGGGTTTGCTGAATCTGCTGGAAACGGCATCGCAATATGCCATTCGGGCATTTGTTCATGCCGGTTCCAGTTCAGAATACGGATTAAATGCCGCCGGTCCATCTGAAGAAGCACCATTGATGCCTAATTCGCACTATGCGGTAACCAAGGCTTCAGCCGCTCAGATGATTGCATTCTACGGCGTGATTAAAGAGATGCCGGTGCTGAATCTGCGCTATTATTCCATTTACGGCCCCTACGAAGAACCCGATCGTTTAATCCCGCAGTTGATTGCCAAGGGTATGGCCGGCACCTATCCGCCCTTGGTTCAACCCGATATCTCGCGTGATTTTGTATATGTAGATGATGCCATTTTGGCCACGCTGAAAGCGGCCAATGCTGATTTCAATCAAACCCGCGGGAAATCGTTCAATATCGCCGGCAACCAGAAAACAACCATTCGCGATATTGCGCTTACCATTAAAGAGATTTTTCAACTCGCATCTGATCCCGAATGGGGCGATTTCCCGAATCGCAAATGGGATTTGAAAGAATGGTACGGCAATGCTGGCAGAGCGCAGGAATTGCTGCAATGGAAGAATCAAACCAGCTTAAGAGAAGGTCTACAGTATACCCTCAACTGGCAGAAGCAATATTCAAAGCCATTGTATGAAAAGAAGATGGTGCAGGATAAAATTCGGCACAAACTAAGTGCCGTTATTGCTTGCTACCGCGATGCCGAAGCGGTGCCGTTTATGCATCGCAGGCTCACAGATACCTTTACAAAAATTGGCGTCGATTACGAGATAATTTTTGTGAATGACGCGTCTCCTGACAATGCCTCCGAAGTTTTACAGCAATTGGTGAATCAGGATGATCACGTAATTGCAATCGAACATTCCCGCAACTTTGGTTCACAGGCAGCCTTTCTTTCCGGCATGGAGATTTCTACTGGCGACGGCGTTATTCTGCTGGATGGCGACTTACAGGATCCGCCAGAATTAATTGAGCAGTTCTATGCCAAATATCTGGAAGGATACGATGTGATTTACGGACGAAGGATTGCGCGTGAAGGCAGTCAGCAACTGGCGTTTTTCTACAAAGTCTTTTATCGCTTGTTCAGGTCGATGAGCTATGTTCCCATTCCGTTAGATGCAGGCGATTTCTCCCTAATGGATCGCAAAGTGGTAGATCAACTCATAAAGATGCCCGAAACCGATCAGTTCATGCGCGGCTTGCGGGCCTGGGTGGGATTCCGACAAACCGGTGTAGACTATGTTCGTCCTGAACGCATGTTCGGTACCACCACCAACAATTGGCGCAAAAATTTGGGTTGGGCACGCAAAGCGATTTTCAGTTTCAGTTTTGTTCCTTTGGAGCTACTGACTTATCTGGGTGGATTTCTAACCATACTATCGTTTCTGGCTATTCTGATTCAAATTGTCTTGTATTTTGTTTTCCCGGGTAATCCACATGGTGTAACCTCAATTATTGTGCTGATTCTGTTCTTCGGCGGCCTCAATATGCTGGGAATTTCCGTCATTGGCGAGTATCAGGCCAAGATTATTGAAGAAGTGAAGCGCCGGCCAAAGTTCATCCGGAAGAATATCTTTAAAAATCAAGGTTAGGTACTTTTTCGGTTCCGTTTCTTTAGTTACCTTCCATTTATGAAGAAATGGTTAACAATATGTTTAGCAATAGTTGCTTTAGCGGCCTGTAAGAAAGAAACGCCACCCCCTGCCGCTATTGTCAATCCACAAGATGATTCATTGCAATTGAATCAGATTCAAATCATCGCTTCTCACAATAGCTACCACCGTCATACGGATTCAACTGTGTTTTCTTATTTGCAGTTATTAAAATCCAATCTTCCACCGCAATACGATCCCGATGAATTGGATTACGAGCACCCGCCAATTGAAGAACAGTTTGATCTGTACCACGTACGTGGTTTAGAGATTGATATCTACAACGACCCTAAAGGGGGTGCCTTTTACTATCGGAAAATTAACGAGTTGTTCCGGATAGATCCCATTTCGCATATTTATCCGTTACTGCTTCCCGGTTTCAAGGTGTTGCATATCAAAGATGTGGATTACAATTCCCATTTCAATACTTTTCACGATGCGTTAGTTACTATCAAACAATGGAGCGACGGGCATCCCGGCCATTTGCCGTTATTTATCAATGTTGAATCCAAACAGGATGGCCCTTCTGAAAATGCACAATTGGCTTCCCTCGGTTTCAAACCAGCGCCGCCCTACGATGCTGCAGCAGCCGATGCGTTGGATCAGGAAATTAAGTTGGTGTTCGGGTCTGACCTGAATGGCGTGTTAACGCCCGATAAGGTTCGGCAGGGAGCGGCAACCTTAAATGAAATTGCCGTCAATCATCGCTGGCCCAAACTGCGCGACTGCCGTGGTAAAGTAATATTTATCATGCAAGGCAATGCCGTCTCTTATTATTTGAATGGCCATCCAAGTTTACAAGGCCGGGCCATGTTTGTATATGGCAAACCGGGAAATCCTGAAACAGCATTTGTTATTCTGAATGATCCAACATCCGATTTCGCCGCAATTCAGCAGCAGGTACAACAAGGCTATATTGTCAGAACGCGAAGCGATGCGGGCACCTGGCAGGCGCGTAATGGTGACTATACCGATATGAATAACGCGTTCGCCAGCGGCGCACAAATTACTTCAACCGATTATGAAAGGCCTGACCCCCGCGCTGGGAGCAGTTCGGTTTGGACTAACTATCAAGTGCAATTGCCTGATAATGCCGTGGGTAGAAAAAATGTCCTGAATGCTAGTTCAGTGCGTGTACAAGAGAACCTGCTGGAATAGGTTGCCATGTTTTGCAATTTTCTTACGGTTTGAATTATCGCGTTCCTAATTTATATAACTTAGCCTCATTGTTTACATTAAAAACTTCATTAATGAAAAAGATTAAACTCTCTGGCGCTCTGGCCTTGGTTTTCCTGGCCGTATCGGTGCATGCCCAATTTGGTATGGGTGGTGGAATGGCCATGCAATTTTCTAAATGCAAAATTGTTTCAGGCGATGTTAGCCTGCTCAAGGGAAAAACCTTCAAAACTACCTTCATTTACGATGGTATGACGGTTGGAAAAAAGAAAACCGAGGAAGAATACGTCAAAGAAAAAGTGGCAAAGTATAATGAAAAGGAACCCGGCCGGGGCGATAATTGGGCAAAGGCTTGGGTAGCCGATCGTAAATCGCGTTTCGAACCTCATTTCTTCCAAAAATTCAATGAATTGGGCGCCGAAACTCAAACGCAGGCTTCAGCAGATCAGGGAGAATGGCAGTTAGAAGTTAAAACTATTTACACCGATCCAGGTTGGAATATCGGTATCGACAAAAAACCAGCTACAATCAATGCCATTTGTACCTTCCGTGATAATACCGGAAAGGAGGTCGCTGTAGTAAATGTGTTTAATGTTCCTGGTCAGGAATTCGGCGGTTTTGATTTTGAAACCGGAGTACGTTTGGCAGAATGTTATGAGAAGTGCGGAAAAGACTTGTATCGCACCATCTCAAAAGAATTCAAGAAAAAATAAATACCAGTTTTTTAAGAGGGCGGAGTATCAATTCGTTGATACTCCGCTTTTAGTTTATACACAATGCGATAGTCACTAGATTTTCAGCTATTGGCATCTTTCGCTTTATTTGGGCGCAAAACCCCGAAATGCGACGTTTTTTTCTAACCATAATAAGTACAGTATTAATCATCACAACTTATGCTCAAACGGCAACAGTGCGCGGCTTCGTGCGCGATGGCCAAACCCGTGAAGCACTGCCAGGAGCAACCGTAATGGAAAGCCTGGAAAATGCTGTAATAGCCGACAAGAACGGCTACTATGAAATAAAGGTGAAGCCAGGTGTTAACCGGCTAATTGTTTCTTTCACCGGTATGGGCGCCGATACGCAAAAGATAAAATTGGCAGCCGGACAGGTACATGACCTCAATGTTTCTCTAGGTTCCCGTGATCAGGAATTGAATACGGTTGTGGTGAGTGTGGGTCGCGCAGAACGCAAAATTCAGAAGGAAAGTATCACTATTGAGGTTTTTAAACCCCGGGTGCTTGAGCAAAATAATATTACCAATGTGCTGAACGCCATTCAGAAAGTGCCTGGCGTAACGGTGCTTGATAATAGTATCTCTATTCGCGGTGGAAGTGGCTACGCTTATGGAAGTGGCAGCCGGGTGCAAATGGTAGTAGATGATATGCCGCTGATTACGCCCGACCGTGGTGAAATTAAGTGGGAACTAGTGCCGATGGAAAACCTGGCACAGATAGAAGTGTTGAAGGGTGCTTCATCGGTACAATATGGTTCGTCGGCCTTAAACGGAACCATTCAGGTGGTTACGGCCAATCCAAAAGATACGCCTGAAACACGCGTTATCGTGTATGGCGAGGTATATGGCAATCCTCCAAAACAAAGCTATAAATGGTGGGGGGGCGACTCCGTTCCGTTTACTGAAGGACCGCATAACGTGGGTTTTCAATTTGTTCATCGTCATAAAATCACCCCGGATGTTGATTTCTGCATCAGTGGAAATATTCACGAATCAAAATCGCACTTACGCGATGAATGGGATAATCGTTTCCGGTTTACCGGCAAGTTGCGATACATTCCTTCTAAACTCCGCAAACGACTTATCCTGGAATTGGCGGCAAGTACCACGTATCGCAAGAATGATTTTCAATTCTATTGGAAAGATCGCGACAATCCCTACCTGGGTGCGCCCGGCGTAACCATCCACGAGCAGTATTTTTACTTATTTCTGGATCCGAAAATCTATTTCACCGATAATGGCGGTAACAACCACCACCTGCTGATGCGCTGGTTCCGCCAACGAAACAAAAATCTGGGTAGCGAAGCAGGCCCTCACTTCGATCAGTTTTATGTCGATTATCAGTTCCGGCGCGACTTTGGAAAGTTTGCGCGACTGATGTTGGGCGCATCCAATACGCACTTTATTGTGAAAGATGGCACATTAGGTAATCACAATGGCGATCAAGGTGGCGCTTATCTGTTGGCGGAAGGATTTTATAAAGGGCTTACCGTTAGCTTTGGAACGCGCTTCGATTGGATTGCACTGGATAAGTTCGCCGGTGTTACCAAGCCGATTTTCCGGGTGGGCATCAATTACGAATTCAAGAAGTATAACTACCTGCGCGCGGCATTCGGACAAGGATTTCGTTTTCCAACCATTGCAGAGCGATTCGTAGCTTATGATCTGGGTAACATCCACATTCTGCCTAACGATAGTATCAGACCTGAAACCGGGTTCACTGCAGAGTTGGGATATAAAAGAAGTTTTCATCTGGGCCGAAACTGGCGCGGCTATGCCGATGTGGCTGTATTTTGGAATGAATTCAAGGAGATGATTGAGTTCCAACTACAGACCATTAAATTTTTACCGCCTCCAGGCAGGCCGGATGCGCCTTTTACTGAATGGCAACCCAATGCCTATTTCAAATCACAAAACGTTACGCACGCACGCATTTTCGGCTGGGAGTTTTCTTTAGTGGGTGAAGGAAGAATTGGCCCGGTTGATCTGACCCTGCAAGGTGGTTACACGTATTTCTATCCTAGAAATCTGGCTGATACATCTAAAGAAAATCAAAGCGTAGCGAATTTCCTGAAAGAGGCTTTTACCACTTACCATAAACCGAGCACGCAGGATATGGATCAGATGCTCAAATACCGCATCCGACATACATTTAAATTTGATGTAGATGCCTTGTTTTATAAGCGAGCCCGTTTGGGAACATCTGTTATGTACTACGGATACATGGATAACATCGACGCGGTATTTACTTACGCCATCACCGGAATTCAGGATTACAGGAATGATCGCTTTGAACGTGGCGACTGGGTTTGGGATTTGCGCGCAGGTTACGACATAAACAAACATCTGGGATTTACCTTTTTGTGTAAGAACGTTTTGAATACGGATTACGCCGTGCGCATAGGCAAGCCAAACGCTCCGCGCAGCTTTGTGCTGCAGGCGATGTTTAAATTCTAAAGCACCGGCTTCGGATAGTTTTTGTAGGCCCCTTTCTGGCTTAACGCCTATGCGGTGAGTTGGGTAGAAATACTATTTTTACCAAAAGATTTCTTGCTATGGAAACGGTAACTGCACCCGCTACAAAACCGAATAAAACCGACGATTTTCTCCCACTGAATGGCACTGATCATGTTGAGCTTTATGTAGGCAACGCCAAGCAGTCTGCCTATTACTACCAGTCGGCCTGGGGCTATCAGTTAGTGGCTTATGCCGGACCGGAAACTGGTTTGCGAGACAGGGCCAGTTATGTGTTGCAACAAGGCAAAATCAGACTGGTGCTTACTTCTGCCATGCACCCTGATAGTGAAATTTCTAAGCATGTATTACAACATGGCGATGGTGTGAAGGTTCTCGCTTTATGGGTAGATGATGCACGAAAAAGTTTTGATGCTACAGTATCGCGTGGTGCTGTTCCGGTAATAGAGCCAACCGTGATGCAAGATGCCGATGGCGAAGTGGTCATCGCCGCTATTAAAACCTATGGCGAAACCATCCACAAGTTTGTGGAAAGAAAAAATTACAAAGGAGCATTCATGCCGGGCTATCAGGCGCGGACATCAGGCGTTCAGGTGCAGCCTGTTGGGCTGAAGCATATCGATCATTGCGTGGGTAATGTGGAATTGGGAAAGATGAATGAATGGGTTGATTTTTACCGCAACGTGATGGGCTTTGATTTGTTGCTGACATTTGATGATAAAGATATTTCAACCGAGTATTCAGCTTTAATGAGCAAGGTGGTTTCTAACGGAAATGGCTATGTGAAGTTTCCTATTAATGAACCAGCTGATGGCAAGAAGAAATCACAGATTGAAGAGTATATCGAATTCTATCATGGCCCGGGTGTTCAGCATTTAGCTGTGGCAACCGATGATATCATTGCGACTGTAGGAGAATTACGCCGCCGCGGTGTGGAGTTTCTGCATGTACCTGATGTTTATTATGACGATGTGTGGGATCGCGTGGGGGTTATTGCAGAAGACAAGGAGGCCATCAAGAAGTTAAATATCCTGGTTGATCGCGACGACGAGGGTTACTTGTTGCAATTGTTTACCAAGCCGGTTCAGGATCGCCCAACAGTTTTTTTTGAGATTATCCAGCGCGTTGGCGCGAAAAGTTTTGGCAAGGGTAATTTCAAAGCGCTGTTTGAATCAATTGAACGGGAACAAGAACTGCGGGGTAATTTATAGTATCAGCTTGCATCTGATGGGTGACTCAAATAGAGTTGTCCAATGATGAAGGGAACTACATGAACATGACGCGAATAGCAACTCCTATTTCTCATTTGTACAAGGATGCAGCAGCGGCAATTGCGATTACCGCTGCTTCGGATTGTTTAGAATGCCGCGATCACTCGCCAGCAGAAACGCATCTCGAATTACATCGGTTGTTTCACTTTGAACAACAAATCATTCATCCCATGACGGATGAAGATTTTGATTACATCAGGAGATGTTGTGAATCAAAACCGCATTTGGAACTGGTGAGTTTTCATATCGCCTCTTGTTATGATCAACCCGTTATCGTAGAAGGGCAATTCCAGCCGGGAGGAAAAAGATATGAAAGGCAGGAATTACTGGATATAGCAGCAAAGAATATTGCCAGACTGCGAACTTTTCTTTCACCTGCAATAATAATTTGTGTAGAAAACAACAACTACCTGCGCACACCGGCGTATGACCACGTGATTGAAGCCGGGTTTCTTCGCGATGTGGTGGAGCAGAATCAGATTCACTTTCTATACGATATTGCTCATGCACATATCAGCGCGGTGAATATGCGCATTCCCTTCCAGCAGTATTATAACGAGCTACCCATTCATCGCACCCGCCAGGTGCATATTTGTAAATTCGGTATGCGCAGTGAAGATGAGGCCTATGATGCGCATTTTCCGCCAGATGATTTTATATTTTCAGAATTAAAGAAAGTGTTGCAAACTGCTTCGGTTGATTTTGTAACGGTAGAATATTACCGCGAATTGCCCGGCTTGTTGCAATCGCTACAATCACTAAAAGAAATACTATGAGTTTTTTAGAACAACTATATCAGTTAAATGGAAAAGTTGCCGTAGTAACCGGTGCTACCGGGCAGCTAGGTACAAAAATTTGTACGGCCCTTACAGCATGCGGCTGTACTGTTGTTGGATTAGATGCCAAACTGAATGCGGCACATCAAATTGCCGGGGTTAGCTATCATGAGCTGGATATCATCAATCAGCAAAAGGTAAATGAGCGCTTTCATGCTGTGGCTACAGAATTTGGCCGCCTTGATATTCTGGTAAACAATGCTGGTGTAAGTACTTTTGCACCTTTTGAACAGCGCGAAGAGAAGGATATAGATTGGGTGATGGATGTGAATATCAAGGGTACATTTTTCTGTATACAGGCTTTTGTGAATTTGTATGACGAAAAGAAGTGGACTGCTGGCGGCGCCATTGTCAATATAGGTTCGTTCTATGGTGTGATATCACCAGATTACCGCATTTATACAGATACACCGCGTAAAAATTCTGAAATCTATGGCGCTACCAAGGCAGGTGTGATTCAAATGACGCGCTATTTCGGTGTGCACCTGGCTGAGCGAAGAATAAGAGTGAATGCCGTATCGCCGGGCGGTATTTTCAATCCTGAAACACCGCAAGGGCCAGAGTTTCTAAAGCATTATTCGATTCGCTGTCCGATGCAGCGCATGGCCAATGATGATGAAATGATAGGCGCGGTGTTGTATCTGGCCGGTAATGCTTCCACCTATACAACTGGGCATAATATTGTAGTAGATGGCGGCATGAGCTGCTGGTAATTCTTAACGTTATGCCACTACTAAACGAACAAAATAATACCGACGATTTTTCATTGCGCTGGTACAAGGTACGGCAGCGGGTGAAAGAAGATTTTGGTCAGCGACCTGATGTAAATGCCATGCTGTTTTTGATAGGCATGAATGAGGTGGGTATTGTTAAAGAGCATTGGGAGAAAGAAGAAAAACTGGACCTGATGCATGTGGCTACCTGCAGGCTGTTAGCGGAAGATGGTTATTATATTTTAAGAGAAACTGATGCAGAGGGCTGGCCACATTATGAGGCTTCGCAACAACTGCCGATGCTTTCTGTTCGTGAACAAGAAGATTTATTAAAGCGTAAAATTGTAGCCTACTTTGAAAATGAACTGGCTTAATTCAACCCCATTAATCTTCTTCGATTTCCATAACGCCACCTGAAACGATGTACTTCATTACATCTGCTGAACGTACATCATGTAATGGTTGAACCTGCTCTTTGTTGACCAGATATAGATTGCCGGAAAAATTATAAGAATGCGGAAAGTAAACGGCCACCTTATCCGTTATCTGGAATTCATTTAAATCGGCATCGGTGATGAAGCCGAGCTTGAAAATGCCGCTGCTCTTGCCCATTTCAACAATGACCGGTTTGTTGAATTTTTTCTTATTGCTGAGAAAAGCAGAAACAAAATCCTTGATACTGGAATAGATGTCTTTCACCAGTGGCGTTTTTTCCAGTAACAACTCCAGTGCATGCAGCACCGGCTGAAGAATAACGGTTGAGCCGATATAGCCAATTAGCGTGATGATTATCATCAACAACAATAAGCCCAGGCCGGGAAAGCGGAAATGAAAGAGGTACTCAAACCAATCGTTCGCCTTAGAGTCGAACATGTTAAACACGGAGAACAACGAGTATAGTGTCAGAAATACAGGTCCTATCAGCAGCAAACCCTGAAGGAAGTATGACATCAATTTTCTGTAGAATTCGCGAAGGCGCATAGTGGTGCAAAGTTATTTTATTTTGGCATCCGTGAAGCGGGTGTTCTCTTTATTGGCACTATTGTTTCCTGCGGTAATCTTTGCCGCAGCAGATTCGTCTGCTTATGAAATGAAAGGCGGTAAATGGGGGTTTGAGTTAAACTATCAGACCGGCCCCGTGCTTCGTCATTCAAAAAAAATCAAGGAGGTTCCCCGCGATTGGACGCAGGGTTTTGAGCTGGACTATTTTCGCCGGTCGCTGGGTCAAAAACCTTGGATGAAATCTTTAAACTATCCGGAATACGGCATTGCACTGAACTACTGGCATATCGGCAATCCCGCGGTTTTTGGTGATGCGGTTTCGCTGATGGGCTATGCGAAGTTTTTTGTAGTGCGTTCTAAAGTAGTGAATGCGTATGTTCGGCTGGGCGGTGGCCTGGGCGTGGTAACGAAGTATTACGATTACACCGATAACCCTCGAAACAACATCCTTGGCGGTCCGCTGAATATGGCCGTACAATTGCGGGTTGGCTTAGATTGGAAAATCCATCCGCAAGTACAATTGGTTACAGCCGGAACCTTCTCCCACTTCAGTAATGCCTCTGCGAAATTGCCTAATTACGGCATGAACATCGCCTCATTAACGGTTGGTATAAAATACTATCCTAAACTCACCACGCTGTCGTATAACTACAGCAGGCAAAAGCACAAACATCCCAACGAGGTAATGATTAAATATGGCTTTGGTTTGCATGAAGCGTATGGCATCGGCGGCTCAATGTCGGCCGCCCATGTGGTTACTGCCGTTTATGCGCGCTATACCAGCTATGGCAACAAGGTGTTCGGGGGGGTGTGCATGGAATACTTTCCTTCGGTGCGGAATTATTTGGTGTTTAATGAATCTACGGATAAGAAATCGGCGGTGCGAAAATCCTTTAACGGCAGCGTTTACTTTGGCGATGAATTGATGCTGGGCCGGGTAGGGATGTTCTTCGGGATGGGCGTTTATTTTGTACGCAGCATGGCTACCGCATCCCAGGTTTATTTTAAGGTAGGAGGAAACTATTACTACGCACAATTCGGTAAAGACAAGCAGTACAAATTATTTGTGGGTATGAATGTGAAGAGCCACTTATCGATTGCCCAATATTGGGAAGTGGCAACCGGTGCCTGTTTCTGATTTATTCCTGAAACGCCTGTAATTCCACCAGGCGTTGATACAGACCGCGCTGTTGCAGCAGTTCAGCATGCGTACCCCGCTCTACAATACGCCCTTCCTGCATGACCAAAATCAAATCAGCGCGCTGAATGGTTGCCAAACGGTGTGCAATCACTAAAGTAGTGCGCCCTTGCATCAAGGTAGTCAGCGCTTGCTGTACCCAATGCTCTGATTCCGCATCTAATGAAGAAGTGGCTTCATCTAAAATTAACACCGGAGGATTTTTCAATAGCGCCCGGGCAATAGTCAACCGCTGGCGCTCGCCGCCGCTCATCTTGTTGCCCCGCTCGCCGGCCAATGCATCCATACCCTCTGACATTTTTTCTATAAAGCCTGTGGCGTAAGCTGCTTCAGCCGCGGCGTGCGCTTGTTCTGTTGTGGCACCGCTTGCACCTAGGGTGATATTGTCGATGATACGTTCATTAAACAATACCGGCTCCTGCGATACCAATCCAAAGAGCTGTCGCAAAGAAGCAATACTTACTTCGCGGATATCTTTTCCATCTACAAAAATGCCACCGGAAGTAACATCGTAAAAGCGCGGTAATAAATCTACCAGTGTGGTTTTTCCGGCTCCCGAAGGCCCCACCAGCGCAATCGTTTTTCCTTTTGGTAAAACGAACGAAATATCATTCAATACGGTGCGATGGTCGTTATACTGAAAGCAAACATTCCGGAATTCAATGCTATGCTGAAAAGTAGGTAGCGCCGGAGCACCGGGTAATTCTTTTAAAATGTTTTCCGCATGTAGAACCTGAAAAATCCTGTCGGCTGATGCCATGCCAATCCGAATGTTAGAGAAAGCAGAAGAGAAACTCTTTGCCGGTTGAATAAGCAACGAAAACAAGGCTACAAAACCAAAAAAAACGGCCGCTTCAATCTCGTTTCCTAATACCATATTCCCGCCAAACCACAAGGCCATACTAAACACCGTAATGGCCAGAAATTCAGTGAGCGGCGAGGCTAATTCATACCGTCGGTTGATGCGATTACCTTGCGCGTAAAGCTGATCGTTAATTTGTTCAAACTGTTGCTGGCGGTGGGTTTCAGCCTGAAATGCCTTGATGATACGCAATCCGGACAGCGATTCATCAATCATCGAAATAAAACTGCCAATTGTAGATTGAATATTTACCGACTGGCGTTTCAACGACTTGCCAATGCGGCCAATCACAAAGCCAATGATGCCCAACATCGCAAAAACGAACAGCGTTAGTTTCGCACTAATCATCAGCATCCATCCCAATGACAACAGAATATTAATGGGTTCGCGCACGGTAACTTCCAGCATACTGATAATGCTGCGTTCCACCGCGCTCACATCATCTGTCAATCGTGCCATTAAATCGCCTTTTCGTTCATTGCTGAAGTACGATAAGGGCAGGTCCATTAATTTCCGGTGCAAATCACTGCGTAATTGCCGCATCACACCGGTGCGGATTGGCGAGAGGGTGCGCAAGGCGAGATAACGGAATACATTTTTTAGAAAGATGATGACTACAATGGCCAAGCATACATACCAAAGCGCGGTGGCGGCTCCATCGGTTCGCTTTACTTCACATAAATAAAATTTGATGGTATCCAGAATAGCCGTGGCATGTAGTGAAAATGCAGGTCGCTGTGTTATTTCCGGCACTTGATTGAAAATGAGTTGTAGGAGTGGAATCACCATCACCACACTGAACAATGAAAACACTGCGGCCAGCAGGTTGCAAACCAGATTGAGCACGGCTAATCCGCCAAAAGGTTTGAGGTAGCGCAAAATATGCCCTAGGTTTTTCACTCCGCTAAGATGAAGAAGTTTATTTTTGCTTCCTAACGCCCATTTTACACGCTAAAAGAAGAAGTATGGATTCTAGACGACAACAAAAGGTGGCTTCGCTGATTCAGGAAGCATTTGGTGAAATTCTGGCACGCATGGGCAAGGGAATCTATGGAAAGGCATTTGTAACCATTACTAATGTGAAAGTAACGCCCGACTTGTCGGAAGTACGCTTTTACCTTAGTGTGTTCAATGCTGAAGATAAAGCTGGGGTGATAGAGCAGATAAAAGGGCATGAATTTGAGCTAAAGCGCGAACTGAGTGCGAAGCTGCGCCACCATCTGCGAAAAATTCCGGTGTTGGAGTTCTTCCTTGACGATTCGCTGGATCAGGCCTATCACATGGAAGAAGTGTTCAAACGCATTAAGAAAGAAAACGAATAACCATTCTGCTTTCGCTTCAAATAGCCTTTCGGTACCTCTTTTCTAAAAAGAGCGTCAATGCCATCAATATCGTCACCGGCGTAAGTATGGTGGGTATGGGCGTAGGCGCTTTTGCGCTGGTGGTGGTGCTGAGTGTGTTCAATGGTTTTGAGAGTCTGGTGGTGTCGCTCTATAACTCGTTTTATCCGGATATAGAAATTACGGCGGCTACGGGAAAAGTTTTTGACGATAAGCCGGAAACCAGAGCGCTTATCGGAAAGACGGCGCCTTATGAAGCCATCTCAGCCACTTTAGAAGAACAAGCCTATTTCAAATATGTAGAAAAGGGAACGGTGGCTAGTTTGAAGGGAATCGACAGTGATTACACCAGGGTTACAGGTTTGCAAGAGCAGATTAAGGCAGGGCAATACCGCCTAAAGGATACTGAATTTAATTACGCGATACTTGGCGCAAATATTTATGCCGCGCTGAATGCAGATGTGGAAAGATCGATTTATCCCTTACAAGTAACCTTGCCACGGCGCGGCGTACGAAATGCCTTATTACCTGAAGACGCCTTCAATCAACGCGATTTGCTGCCCATCGGAATTTTTTCTATTCAGCAGGAATTTGATTCAAAGTATGTGTTTTGCTCGCTGGATTTCGCCCAGGATTTGGGGGATAATCCCGGTAAAATTTCTGCTTATGAATTGAAGTTGAAAGAGGGCGCTGATCGCGATCAGGTGCGCGATCAATTGCGGCAGGCACTAGGTCCCGATTTTACCGTAAGAACCCGGTATGAACAAAAGCAAAGTGTGTATCGCGTGATGCGCACCGAACGTTGGGCCGTATTTGCCATTTTAAGCTTTATCCTGCTTATCATTTCTTTCAATATTATCGGCTCGCTCTCTATGCTGGTGCTGGAAAAAAAGCAGGATATTTTCATCCTGAAAGCCTTGGGCGCAACCCCTGAAATGGTGAGCCGCATTTTTTTGCTGGAAGGGGCTTTGTCAGGCGTGTTGGGCGCCACGGTAGGCGTTTTGTTGGGCGGCGCCTTTTGCTGGCTGCAACAGAAGACGGGCTTTTTGAAACTCACCGGAGGCGATAGTTCATTTGTGGTACAGGCTTATCCGGTGGTGATGAAAGCCACTGATTTTGTGCTGGCCTTGTGCACCGTAGCTGGTATCTCCTTCCTCGCCAGTTGGCTGCCCGCCCGAAAGGCGGCCCGTGGCTAAATCGCCAACTGTTTCAGAGAAAATTCGCATTTTTCAATCGTAAACAATAACTATGAAAGTTGCCGTGGTAGGCGCTACCGGATTGGTAGGCACCAAGATGTTGGAAGTATTGGAAGAACGCCGGTTTCCATTGACAGAATTGTTAGTGGTAGCTTCTGAGAAATCAGTAGGGAAGAAGGTGCGCTATGCGGGCAAAGACTATGCCGTAATAAGCATGGAAGATGCCGTAGCCGCTCGTCCCGATGTTGCGCTATTTTCTGCCGGCGGCAGCACATCAAAAGAATGGGCACCAAAATTTGCTGCGGTGGGAACTACGGTAATCGATAATTCATCAGCCTGGCGCATGGAGCCAAACATCAAGTTGGCGGTACCCGAAGTGAACGGCCATGTACTCACCAAAGCAGATAAGATTATCGCTAATCCGAATTGCTCTACCATTCAAATGGTGGTAGCGTTAAAACCGCTGCACGATAAATATACGATCAAACGCATTGTGGTTTCTACTTATCAATCCGTAACCGGCACGGGGAAAAAAGCAGTCGACCAACTGATGAACGAGCGCGCAGGAACAACGGGAGAAATGGCTTATGCGTATCCCATTGATTTGAATCTGATTCCCCACATCGACGTCTTTTTAGAAAATGGATACACCAAGGAGGAAATGAAAATGGTGAACGAAACCAAAAAAATCATGGGCGATGATACCATTCAGGTTACCGCTACCACGGTGCGCGTGCCGGTGATGGGTGGCCATAGCGAAAGTGTGAATGTGGAATTTGCCAATGAGTTTGATTTAAATGAGGTGCGCCATTTACTGGAAAATGCGCCCGGTGTAGTAGTGGTGGATGAGGTATCGCAATTGAAATACCCGATGCCCTTGCACGCACATAACCGCGATGAGGTTTTTGTGGGGCGCCTGCGCCGTGATGAAACACAACCGCGTACGCTCAATATGTGGATTGTATCCGACAATCTGCGCAAGGGCGCGGCTACCAATGCGGTGCAAATTGCCGAATGGCTCGCTAAACAGCTCTAATGAAACGACTGCCCATCGTTTTTACGGTTCTTTCCGTATGGCTGATAACGCTGTGGCAGCAAGTGTTTCGGGCAGATGGCTGGCTCATTGCAGAACATGCCGTGATGGCCCTGTTGTTACACACCATCTTCTTTTCTGTAGTTCAAGGTTGGTTGAAGTCGCAACGCGTGAAGGCTTTGGTGATTGCGCTATATGCCGCCGTATGGACCACCTTCTATCAACTCATTTTTCTATCTGCAAAATTCTGGGGCGATATCATCACCTTGAAAATTGTAATTACCTATTTGAAGTCGTTCGCCGATTTTATTCAGTCGTTGCCTGTTGCTCCCGCGCAGGCCATTTTCTTTCTGGCAGCTCCGCCATTGCTGGTAGCGATAGGCACTTATCGGCTGCTGAAATCCAGGCAAACAACAACTGCTGGTACATCTACGTGGCTTTTAATTGTAGCGGTTGTAGTATTAGTTGCAGTAAAACGCCCGCTGCACCGCGTCGGCGAGCCGATGATGGTGTTTTTGTTTGATAAGATGTGGGGGTGGAACAACAACCCATTTTTTACCCTCGAAAAAAATAAAGCGGGAAAGGCTGATGAGGCAGCATACCGGCAATATCTTTCCGTAAAACAATCCTGCGCCAAACGAAATGTGATTTTGATCGTATGCGATGGCCTGCGCGCCGATCACACCACTCCTTATGGCTATACGCGCAACACTACACCATTCTTACAAGAGTTAATACGCGAAAAAAAAGCCGTAGCTGTCGAACAGGTCATCGCCTCGGGCGCTTCCACCGTAATTGGTGTGCCCTCCTTGCTGCTGTCGCGGTACTGGGGAGGTTGTTCTCCGTATGGCTTCAATCTCATCAAATTGCTGCATGCGCAAGGGTTTCAGACGCATGTACTGGTATCCGGTGCGCATCGCGATTGGTATAATCTGGCGGCCTTTTATCAGAACGATTGCGATAGTTATTTTGATGGAAAGGATTCCAAAAAATACTACTTCAAAGATGATCGGGTGTTGGAAGAAGGATTGGCGCAGGTGTCGGTCAACCGCAATCAACCGCAATTTTTTTACTTCCACATTCAATCGCCGCACGAAACGGCCTTGTTGCGCAAAGATTTTGAAGTGTATCAACCTTCGAAAACATCATTAATCGGCAATCGCGATTTTACGGCACTAAAAAATGCGTACGACAATAAAGTGTTGCAGGCCGATGAAACCATTCGCCAATTGTTTGCCACACTGGCACAAAAGGGCATTTTACAAAATGCGCTGGTGGTGATTACAGCCGATCATGGTCAGGGTTTGGGCGAGCATGGTGTAGCCGGACATGTTGATTGGTTGTATCAGCCGCAGGTGCGCGTACCGTTGTTGATTGTGGATACGGGTTTGGCATTTTATCAAAACACGCAATTTGCGCGGCAAATTGATATTGCGCCAACCCTGGTGAACCGACTGGGCTTAGCGGTTCCTGCAACCTGGCAAGGACAACCTTTGAGCCTGCAACCGCCACCTGATGTCGCGTTTATGGAAACCGGCAGCAGCGGATTAGAGCATGGGCATTCGCCCTTACAGGCCGTGATAGAACGCAGTGATAGTGCGATGTTCAAGCTCATTGCCGGCGGCGGAAATGAAGTGTTGTACGAGGTAAAAACCGATCGGGATGAGCAGTTTCCCCGCCAACAGCAAGATACTGCCGTGCTGCACCGCTTGCGTAATCTGCTAAAACGCTATATTCGCGGGGAAAATTTGAAATAGTACCTTTCAGATTTTTAGATTCTTGGTCCTATAGCTCAGCTGGTCAGAGCACCTGACTCATAATCAGGGGGTCCTTGGTTCAAGCCCAAGTGGGACCACTTCAAAAAGCGCTTCAATAAAAAGGAGCGCTTTTTTGTTTTTGGTACCAGTCCTACTCAATCTGGTCGAAGTTTCTAACACTACCTCACGAAATTAACGCAAAGCGTCCCTAACTTCGACCCAATTTCCCTCAAACTTCGACTATGTTGCGGAAACAGGACTTACGAAGTCTTTAAGACTTACGAAGTCGCCGGCGGAGGTAGGACTTACGAAGTCTTTAAGACTTACGAAGTCGCCGGCGGAGGTAGGACTTACGAAGTCTTTAAGACTTACGAAGTCGCCGGCGGAGGTAGGACTTACGAAGTCTTTAAGACTTACGAAGTCGCCGGCGGAAGTAGGACTTACAAAGTCTTTAAGACTTACGAAGTCGTTGGCGGAAGGAGGACTTACGAAGTCTTTAAGACTTACGAAGTCGCTGGCGGAAGTAGGACTTACGAAGTCCTAAGTCTGGTCGAAGTTTCTAACACTACTTCAGGAAATTAACGCAATGCTGTCCTAACTTCGACCCAATTTCCCACAAACTTCGACCAGGTTGCGGACCATCGCAATATCAATAAGACAGTAAGTTTAAAGTTGTTGGGCGGCTGCCTCCGCTGCGCTGCGGCACCGGGCTGCTACAGGGTACGGCTACGCCTTCCGCCCTTGCCCGTTCGTACCTCACGGGCTGCGGGCCGCTCGCTACGCTTACGCCTTTCGCATCCCTGCCGCGCGGCGCCGTAAATCGCGCCGCAGTAAACAACGCGCCTGCGCCGCCCTAATTCTTACAGGGTCATACTGGCTGGTTGTAGGTTTAACATGTTCCTGGAAATTGTAACATGCAAATGGCAAATAAATACTGCGTTACCTGTCCTTGCCAGCAGTGCGTTAAACTTTAGGGAAAACCGCACCATTATTCAGCGTGTCCCAATCGTCTAATCGTCTCAAACGTCCTGCCCATTCAATCCATCAAACAGTCGAAGGTCGAACATCGAACAATCGAACATCGAACATCGAACAATCGATTTCAACCGCATTAGGCGGCCTATAGGCCTGAAACGTATAGCGCTGCCGATGCGCCTAATTTTTACGCAACAGATGATATAGGTTAATGAGGGTAATGCCGGCATTCGTAATAATGATGGGATAATTACCGGTGCGTACGCCAAACACCACAAAGGTGATACAGCCAATGGTGTTCACGATGCGCAGTGTAGTGACATCGCGAAACAAAAACGACAATAAAATCAGCGCCGAAGCGGTATAACCTAAAATAGCATTTACATCCATCGTGCTAAAATAGTATTATGAGGGTATCATAAGGGCACCTCTAAAAACTTAGCATGGCGAAATGTTGTTAATAGTTAGCAAAGGTGCGATAGCGTGAAGGCTTGAAAATTTGGCGTAATGCATCCTTGCGCCTCATTTAGTTACATCATTCATGTAACTGCATTCGTTGCGCCTCGTCTTACACCAAATTTTCTGCGCATTTCGCTCACGCTAGGTTTTTAGAGGTGCCCATCAGCCAGCGCCAATGGCTGCGCAGGTAGCTCCTGCGCCTATTGCCTGTAGCGCAAATCTCAAGGCAACTAAGAAGGTTGCGGAAAACCGCGCCAATATGCATCGGATCCCAATTGTTTAATCGTCCCAAACGTCCTGCCATTCGATCCATCAAACAGTCGAAGGTCGAACATCGATTAGTCGAATAATCGCTTGTGTCATTCGCGCTGGATAATAGCATGGCGGTAGCCTGTACTACTGCCCTCGGTCTGCCGGAGGTTGATATAAAGATGTAAAAATGTAACATCAAGACGTTCATATCGATATAAAGATGTAAAAAAACAACAATAGCCATTAGAATAAATGTTGTAAAATTACATCACAAGTAATATAAAAACGATACAATGATGGAAAATACAAGCATAAATTGGTACGCCATGAGCGATTCGGCTATCATAGCGGTAATTGGACAGTACCTCCGCGATTGCCGGTTGAAGCAAAACAAAACCCAACAGCAGGTGGCTGAAATGGCCGGGGTGAATCGTTCTACCGTCATGTTGCTGGAAAAGGGTAGCGGGGGAACCATGGCCTCATTCGTTCAGGTGCTGCGCGCCCTGGAGCAATTGCATGTGTTGGAAACATTTAAAGTTGAACGTAAACTAACACCGCTGCAACTGGCGAAGCTAGAGAAGAACACCCGGCAACGCGCCAGCAGAACACTTAAACAATAAAACCATGGCCAGGCAACATACAATAGCATCGGTACATCTTTGGGGCAAAAGCGTAGGCGCTGTGGCGTGGGACGAAAAGACAGGAATGGGTGAATTTGAATTTCAGCCGTCTTTTCTGAAAAATGATTGGGATGTAGCGCCCATTAAAATGTCATTAGCTGAAGCACGCAGGGGTCGCTTGTTTTCCTTTCCCGAATTGCGCAACAGCACCACCTTTAAAGGATTGCCCGGCTTATTGGCCGATGTACTGCCCGACCGATTTGGCAACCAGTTGATTAATGCCTGGCTGGCCCGTCAGGGCCGCGCACCCAACAGTATGAATCCTATTGAAATGCTTTGCTTTATCGGCAAGCGGGGTATGGGCGCCTTGTCGTTTGAGCCCGTTGATCCCAAAGGTCCGAACACGGCCACTAAACTGGAGTTAGATAGTCTGGTGGGTGTTGCCAGGCAAATTTTATCGGGGCGCCAACATTTCTCGGCAAACATCCGCGATGATGAAGAAAAGGCCTTGTCGGATATTTTGAAAATAGGGACCTCTGCCGGTGGTGCGCGTGCTAAAGCTGTTATTGCCTTTAATCCATTGACGGGCGAAGTGAAATCGGGGCAGACCGATGCGCCCAAAGGGTTTACGCATTGGCTGATTAAACTGGATGGAGTTGCCGATACGCAATTGGGTGTTTCACATGGCTATGGCCGGGTAGAAATGGCGTACCACAACATGGCCACTGCCAGCGAAATTGAAATGACCGAATGCCGATTGCTGGAAGAAAATGGAAGGGCGCATTTTATGACCCGGCGTTTCGACCGGGCTCCAGGTGAAGGGAAATTACATGTGCAAAGTTTTTGCGCCATGATGCACTACGATTTTAACGACATCGATGCTTTTAGTTACGAACAACTTTTTCAGACCATACGTCTGTTGAAATTGCCGTACCCGCAATGGGAGCAAATGTACAGACGGATGGTATTTAATGTGATGGCGCGCAACTGCGATGACCATACCAAAAATTTTGCTTTCGTAATGGATCAAAGCGGCACCTGGCGCTTATCGCCGGCCTTTGATGTTTGCTATGCGTACCGGCCTGGAAGCGCGTGGGTAAGCCGACAATCGCTTAGTGTAAACGGCAAGCGTGAACACATTACCCGCCAGGATTTAATTACTGTAGCCAAGGCGAATGGCATTAAGAAGCCGGAGTTGATTATCAATAAAATTCGGGATGTAGTAAAAAAATGGAACCATTTTGCCGAAGCACAAAAAGTGCCTTCTGATTTGCGCGCTGCCATTCATCAAACTTTGATGCCGTTGTAAAGCGTTGTTTGAGGAATTTATTTATCAGATGTATGGAAGTTGGGTTGAAGTTAAGGCTGCTTTGCGTTAACGTGGAAGGGAAGCGTTGGGAGCTTTGACCAGGTGTAGTATAGAAATTCGGTGAAAAGGTATTTGGCTCCCAATACAGGGAATCGTTCACTATCGTAAGCTGGTTGGAACAACTCTAACAAACGAAGCATATCGCTTGGAAAACAGCTATGATAAAAATGCGCATCTATTTATTTTCGTTTAAGCCAGTTCGCATCGGCTTTGTGATTCTCAAATTTTTTTTCGCTTTTAATGTCTTCACAATAGACACTAGAGACTTTGGTTATAGGATTAAAAATGAAAATGATGTCTTTTGACTTTCCGAAAATTAGAATAGAATCTTTTCCTACTTTGATTTTCTTGAATAAATCCCTGTAAGTAATCCAATAAGTTGTATTTCCCCTAAATATCTCAAACAAGGAAACATGTTCTTCATGTTTCACTTGTAGATAAAATGAAAAATGCTCTATTCCAGGTTTCACTAACAATTCGTAACTGTAATTACCTTTTTTATTACTTCCCAATAGCTTGATCGGGAAATACATATCGAGATTAGTTCTAAGAATCTCTGCAGTAGTATTTTGTATTACCTGAGGATTATAGCCGTACTCTTTAAATAGTAATTGCAGGCTGTCTTGAAAGAGTGTAGTTAGAAAATTTAATTTTTCGGCCCGCGAAAAATTTTCATAACCTTCAAGATTGCTCGGAAAGTGAACCGTGATTGGAGGGCTCTGAACCTTTTTGTCAACCATCCATACTCGATCGTAGTGTGGCCTTACGGGAGATATTATAATATTGATTTGCTCAAAAGGCACTATCTCTGCCAGAGCATACCGATATGCATAGGCTACTCCCAGGTAGTCTAGGTTTAATTGCGCCAATCGAGAGTTTACAAGCAAGAATTTGAGCATATTAGTTTTCTAGCCATTCGTCTGCCATTTCCGCAGCCGCTTGAGGCATTGTTTTGTTATGAGTATAAAAGTATTTACTTACAGCAGCAAGTGAAACTAGGATCGGTTAAAAATCAGGCTAAAAGTGAATTGCTCATGAAGTGTAAAGATGATCCGTTTTTGGGAGATATCTTACTTAGTCCTATGACTATTTCAGCGAAAGGCCAGCATAGAATAAATTGGTACGGAAGTTTGTTGGATACGAATAAGAACGTCAACTGCTTTATTCATTAATTAATTTGAAACTTCTACAAATTCCTCCCCGTGGCAGAGGATTCATTTATCATGTTGTATGGAAGTTGAGTCGAAGTTAGGGACGTTTTGCGTTAGCTTAGAAAAGAAGCGCAAGAAACTTCGACCAGTTGCGGGAGAATTCTTTTATCATTTTGAAGAGATTCGGTCGAAATTAGGGCGATAGGTCATTATTTCAATTTTCGCTTGGCCTCAATTTGTCGAAAAGCATCGTCTACCGGAACGGCCTTTTCTTTTGATTTTTTAGCCTTATCGTACCGCCGGATATCATCCAACTCCTCTAACTCTTCCATGATGGCGTTAAAATCTTTGATGGGCAGCACTACCGAAATTTTCTTTCCGGCGCGGTTGGTAATGTATTTCGGACTGACCATTAGCATAGCTCTTCTATTTGCGATAAAGCAAATATAGCGAATCTCATTTTTCACTACACCCTGCCTTCCTCCACATCCATTGCAGCGCAACCATCCAACCTGGCACAACACTGCCCTTCAGTGCGGCAGGGATGGAAGCGGTAGCCCGCAGCGCCGCCTGTGGGCTACCGGAAAACGACTTACGAAGTCTTCAATACTTACGAAGCCGTTGGTGCGGCGGCGCGAGGACTACAAGCGTACAGCCCGGTGCGTAGCGAAGCGGAGCAGCCGCCATCATCCTGATTTATTGAAAAATCATTTTCCAGGGTTGCGCGGCTTCTAATTCATACGCCAGTTCCAGCAACACCTGATCGGTGCCAAAACGCGATGAAAACTGCACCGCAATAGGCAATCCATGGGCATCAGTGCCCATGGGCAACGAAATAGCAGGCGAACCGGTCACATTCTGCAACCCGCAATACGTGGCAAAATCGGCCGCGCGCTTCGATACTTCTTCATACGATAACTGCGGCGAAAAATGGCCAATCCTGGGCGTAGTGTGCGCCAACACCGGCGTCATGATAATATCGTACGTATCAAACAATTTTTCGGTCTCCATGCCCACGCGCCGCAACATCGAAATGCTGCGCGGCAGCTTCAGTTTGTTGTCTTTAAATTTTTTGCTGAGCCCAAGGGTGAATGGTTCCAACACCTCTTTATTCACCCGCGTACCTAACACCAACCGGCTTTGATGACTCATCATGTACGCCAAAAAGCCATAGTACATGAGGTAGTGATCAGTCATCCCTTCTACATCAATGGGAATTGGCACCTGATCAACCTGATGCCCCAGCGTTTGCAACAGCTTTACGGTGGCCAGTTGCACGCGATGCGTCTCTTCATCCTGATGCGCGCCTTTCCCTTTAGCCGGATTTTCAAAAAACACCACGCGCAATCGTTTTTTTCCGGGCGCCTGAATGTGACCCAGCGCGGGCAATTTTGGATTTTTATAAAATTTTTCAGCCGAAGCAAAAAAGGCCGCCGTATCGCGCACACTGCGCGTGAGCACGCCTTCATGCACAATTTGCAGCGGAATTAATTCTGAGCCGTCCATCTGCACCAGTCGCTGCCGCGTGGGCTTGAGTCCTACCAAACCGCAACATGCTGCGGGAATGCGAATTGAGCCCGCGCCATCATTGGCCGTAGCCATGGGCACCACGCCGCTGGCCACCAGCGCAGCCGAGCCGGAAGAAGATCCGCCGGTGGTATAATCGGTGTGCCACGGATTGCGCGTAATGCCCCAGCGTTCGTTCTCGGTGCTGCAGATGAGTCCGAATTCGGGCAGCGTACTTTTACCCAGACTGTTGGCGCCGGTAGACAATACCTGATTCACAAAGCGACTGTTCTTACTGGCCACTTTTGCGCGGAACGAGCCCGTGCCTAATTGTGTAGGATAGCCCTTGATGTTTTCATTGTCTTTGATGAATACCGGCACGCCGTACAGCGGACCGGTCTGCAGTTTATCGTACTGGCGCGCATCGTTAAAGGTGGGCAGCACGATGGCGTTTAAATGAGTGTCTGTTTTTTCGGCGCGGGCAATAGCCGCTTCGGTAATTTCCTGCACACTTACTTGCTTGGTGGCGATGGCCTGGGCCACGCCTACGGCATCCAGTTGGCCGAGTGCATCATTGGTGAAGGCATTAATTTTTTTGTTGCTGTTCATGCTATAAAGCTAGAGAATCGGCGCAGTTGTGCGATGGTTTTCAACGATAGCGGAGAATTTTGGAGTGAAAAGTTGGTGCGTATCAGTATTGCTGTGGTGCCTGATGCCTGCGGCCATAGATAAGATGATGGCGTGCCCCCTCAAACCGCTTATAAAGTATCATCAGGGCATCAGCGCGCTGGCGGTTTTCGGGGTCGGGCTGCTACAGGGTTCGCTTCGCTTCCGTCCGCCCGTGGCGGACCAGGCCTTTCGCATCCCTCACGCGTAGCGCCAGGTGGGGAAATGGGCCGCAATGACATGAATAGCCAGTAAGATTTATACGGTTTTCTGTCGCATGGCCAACGGCGTACCGTCTATTTTTGCCAAAAATCTTCAACATGAAAATGAAATCAACTACTGGCCTGATGTTACTTTTACTGGTTTTTGCCGGATGTAAAAAATCAGAGACGGCCACTACGCCCAATACATGTAAAACCTGTGTGTCTAAACCCGATGCGCTTGCTGTAAACGATAATTCCAGCAAGGGAATTTATAAGGGAGTTATCATCGGCAGCACTGGTACCATTATGTTTGATGTGTTGAACAGTGGCTCAGTGATCAAAGCCACCATGGTGTTAGATGGCGTAACCACGGTGCTGACGGCTAATGTTACCTGGACGGCCGGTCAGCCTTATATATCTGATTTCACCGGAACGCTGAACGGCAGTGCCGTGAGCATTACTTTTTCTGTTGATCCTAATGGCGCAAATCCGGTGGTGACCTCCAGCAATATTCCCGGTCATCCAACCGCCAGCTTTGATGTGTACAAAGAAACTTCTTCTAATCTGGTAGAATGTTTCCTGGGTTCTTATGAAACCAAAAAGAATGGCGCGCTTACCGAGGCAGGCACTTTTAATTTGTTGTTGTCGCGCACAGCAAAATTATACGGCGGCAGTTCGCGGGCTACCACATCCAGCAGCAGTTCGCATTTTGGTCCTAATGCCATTAACAGTGCGAATCAACTGTTAGATGATACCGGCAAAATATTGGGTACGCTGAATGGCGACAGCATTACCGGTAGCTTTGTAGATAATAATTCCAGCACGGTTAGCGTTCGGGCATTCCGGAATTGGTAGTTGTATCTTTTACTGCAATACCACGGCACTATACTTGCCTAAAATCAGTGTGCCGTTGTTAGCATCATAAGTACAGGTGCCTGATTGCAGGGTTACTGTTTTTTGCGGCGGTACAGCCATGTGAATGGGTTGTTTGCCAAAATGCAGGTAGATGTGGGCGGTGTGGTGCTGCCATTCACGGGTGTAGGCCAGGGTGTTGGCCGGAAGATGTTTGGTTACCAACTGTAAATTGCCGTACTGAAATAGGGGTTGGCTGCGGCACGCATTGAGTTGTTTGAAAAAATGCCACAGCGAAGTGCTGTCGCGCTGCTGGCTTTCTACATGGTTCGCATTTTTATCGAGGCCCATAGGCAGCCAACTTTTTCCTGAGGTAAATCCGGCATTGGCGGCCTTGCTCCAGCGCATGGGCGTGCGCACTTCGTCGCGGTTGAGGGTTTCATTCACCAGGTTCATAATGCCCCGCGGTAATTTTAGGGTATGCGGAATGGGGTCTATGGCTTCGCGGTAGGGGATGGGCACATCCGTCATGCCGATTTCTTCGCCATAATAGGTGCAGCTGACGCCCCGGGCGGTGAACTGCAGCAGATGTAATAGTCGTGCCTTATCGGTATTCCCTTTCAGGCGGGTGAGCATGCGGCGGCGGTCGTGGTTGCTGAATACATACACCGGCATAAACGGCGGATGAAAATCCTGTTCCAGATGTTTCAGCAGATGGCGGAAGTATTTGGCATTAAAGTGAAAGCGCAGCATTTCAAAATCGAAGGCCAGGCCCAGGCGGTTGTTGATGCTGTCGCCGCAAAATTTTCTGCTGATGGCGCGCGGACCAATCACTTCCCCCAATAAGATTTTTTCTCCAAATGAATCGCACAGGGCGCGAAGCGATTGGGTAAATTCCAATGCTTCGGGTTGATTGGCAGTGTAGCGATGACTGAAAACGGTGGGATTATTTTTGAAATCCGCCGCTTCGTAAAGCGAGTTGATGATGTCTAATCTAAAACCATCAACGCCCTGTTGCAGCCAATGGCGGGCTACCTGCAGCATGGCGGTGCGCACTTCCGGGTTGCGGTAGTTTAAGTCGGGTTGAAAAGGCAGAAAAGCCGCATAGTAAAACTGATTTCGTTCGGGGCGGTAATGCCAGGCATTGCCGGTAACCATGCTCTGCCAGTTGTTTTTTTTATCGCGCCACACGTAGTGGGTGGGCGCATCCTTAGGTAAGCGCAAATCTTCCTGAAACCAGGGGTGATCGATGCTGGTGTGATTCAGCACCAAATCGAAAACGATTTTCATGCCGCGCTGATGCGTCTGGCGGATGAGTTGGCGCACCGTAGCCGTATCGCCGTATTCGGGCGCTATGGCGTAGTAGTTGGAAATGTCGTAACCCAAATCTTGTTGCGGCGATTGAAAGAAGGGCGAGAGCCAGATAGTTTCGAAGCCAAGTTGCTGGATGTAATCGAGTTTTTTGATAACACCTTTGAGGTCGCCGATGCCATCGCCGTCAGTGTCGTAATAAGAGCGGGGATAAATTTGGTAGATATTGGTGTGATGATACCAGGGAGATTGGGCTTTAGCCGCTGGTGTCAGTACAAGAATGAGGATAGTGATTAACGACCAATAACAAGTGCGACTCATGCGCTAAAGGTAGCAGATGTTGGGTAACTGAATATTTGCGGGCACTTTATTGGTATGATGTATGCCTTTTATGTGAACGCTGCTTCCTGTGGGATGCAGTATAGGTAGCGCAAAGTATTAAGCATGCAATGGAAAGGGTTTTTAAAGTGTTTTGGCGTTGATTCTGTTTAATGTCCCCAAACGCTGTATGACAGTGCATTGATTTCTAGAACTACGCCATAGGTATTAACCCACCCATTGGGCAATAAGGCGCCTATGCAGAGTTGGAATTTGGGTGTGGCTGTTACATTGCAGCCCACTACGGTAGCGCCGAGATAATTATTGCCTAAAACGTAATCGGCCATGAGGGATACCCGTTTATGGAATTGCCAATCAAAGCCACCCATAGCGCCAATAACCAGTGAGGAACCACTGTACGGACGGTTAGCGAAATAGGGTCCGGCCACTATATGCAAATGATGACCGGGATGCCAAACTACGGCAGCGTAATTGAAGGTAGCATAACGCATCTTGCTGCTATGGCGCGATACATTAAAACCATGTTGCGTGCCTGCCAACAATTCTACCTTAGTTGTAAGTGATATTTTCTTCTGCACCGTGAACATCAGCATAGGTGCTAGGGGGCGTGTCATCTCATCAGGCTGATCATAAAAATCGAAAAACGGTCCTTTTTTGCCGGCGTTCATTTTTACGTTCAGTAGATTAATGCCGGCATCCCATCCTTTGCCCAAGCCGAAAACAAAATGTTGCTTCATCTCGAAGCTGGTTGGCGAGTAAAAATTGATTTGATTTTGATAGAAAAACTGACGGGCAGGTGTAATATCGCCTGAAGGGATATTGAACAGGTTTTGTTGAGCGGACAAAGAAACCGCCATAAGCAGAGAGGCAATCAAGCAACAATCGCGTAACTTCATGGTAGTTGGCAGATCATGGAATAATGCGCGAGGCCCGGTGAGTAAGCAATGATACAAGTGGGAAGGCAGAATGTTCAACAAAAGGCGCCGTTTGTTGCGTATTGGAGTTCACTTTAAGATTCTATAACAATTTTGATGGTGCCGGTACCGTTTTATGATGAAGAATAATAAAGGTGACAATAGATGGCGAGGTTGGGCTGGCCGTCTGCGGCACACTGGTTTGGGCTTAGTCATCTTGCGGAACCTGTGAAAGCAAAGCATTAACTAATTTTTAGACGAAGTGGTATTACTTGGCCGCTTTCCCTTTCCCTATTTTCACCTAAATTCACCGCATGCAAGCGATTATTCCTGTGGCAGGCGCCGGAACACGCCTTCGCCCTTTAACATACACCCAACCCAAGGTGTTGATTTCTGTGGCAGGTAAGCCAATTCTGGCGTACATTATTGAAAATCTGCAACAGCAAGGCGTTACGCGCTTCGTTTTTGTAATCGGGTATCTGGGCGAAAAAATCAAGGAATACGTAGAAGCAAAATATCCTGATTTGGATGTGCAGTTTATCTGGCAGGAAGAGCGCGCAGGTTTAGGTCATGCCATTTACAGTGCTCAGGAATCTATTGATTTACAGCAGCCCCTAATTATTCAACTGGGTGATACCATTTTGGATACCGATTTTGATGCGGTGCTGAAAAATGGCCGATCTACGCTGTGCGTAAAAAAAGTGGAAGACCCGCGCATTTTTGGTGTAGCCGAGTTGTTGCCTGACGGCACCATTAAGAGCGTTATTGAAAAACCTGCTATTCCTAAATCAAACATGGCGTTGGTGGGTTTTTACTTCATCCGCGAAACGGCGCAATTGTTTCACGCGCTGGCGCAGTTGATTGAAACGAATCAGCGCAGCAATAACGAGTTCTCCTTAACCGATGCATTGCAGCAAATGATGAATGACGGCGTAGTATTCAATAGCTACAAAGCCGAGCATTGGTTTGATGTGGGAAAGAAGGATATTCTGCTGGAAACAAATGCTATTCTGCTGCGCAAGAATAAGCATCAGGATATTCCGCCTACGGCTGAAAATTCCATCTTCATAGCGCCGTATTACGTTCCGGCTTCTGCCACCATTAAAAATTCCATTATCGGTCCATATGTGACTATCGGCGAGAATTCGGAAATCAGCAATAGCATTTTACGCAATTCGGTAATTGGCAGTTTTTCTAAACTGGAAAATGTAACCCTGCACGCTTCGCTGATTGGCAGCGATACTACTATAAAAGGATTGAGTCAAAGCCTGAATATCGGTGATAATACCGAGATTAGTTTTTAGAGATTAGCGACCAACGCGTGCGGCCACCACTATGCTGATTTCATACAGAATGTAAATCGGTATGGCTACCAGCATCATGGTAAACATATCCGGAGACGGCGTAATGAAGGCGGCCAGAATCAATATAACTACAATGGCGTAGCGCCGGTATTCGCGCATAAAATCGGCAGTAATGATGCCCATTTTGGCGAGGAAGAAAATAATCATCGGCAGTTCGAAAATAAGGCCGCAACCCAGCAACATCATCGTCACAAAGCCGATGTAATTATCCAGGGTAAACAAATTGCTGATTTGATCGCTGATGAGGTAGTTAGCGGCGAAATTGATGGAAAACGGTACGATGATGAAGTAAGCAAACAACACCCCGATAAAGAAGAAGATCCCTGAAAATCCAACGATGCGTCCGGAAATTCGCGCTTCCCGGGCACTTAATGCCGGGCGAATGAAGCGCCAGATTTCATAAATAATGTAGGGCACCGCAACAATCAATCCCATCACAAAGCTCATTTGAATCTGGGTGATGAATTGTCCGAACAATTCGGTGTTCATGAATTTGACATTCAGACCTTGCACGCACATGCCGTCTTCGGGGCAAAGTAAAGGGCTGATGGCGCATAATTTCGGGCGTATCACAGCGCTTACTTTACACATCACTCGGTAGGTCAGAAAATCGGAGCGCACGGGGCCAAAAATCACATGGTCAAATATCCACTTGCTTTTGATTAGGCAGGCAGCGGTAAGGATAACAATGGCTAATACCGAACGGAATAAATGTCCGCGTAAAACTTCAATATGATCAAAGAAGCCCATTTCGGCTTCATCATGCGCCTGATCTAACCGTGCCACGCGCGCGAAGGTAACCGAATTCGGTAAAAAGCAGCGACTTACTCGCCGTTCAGAATTTTCATGATACCGGCCAGATCAGGGCTTAGAATCACTTCGATGCGGCGGTTCTTGCTGCGTCCTTCCGGAGTGTCGTTTTCTCCTACCGGAAAAAACTCGCCGCGGCCGGAAGCGCTCACGCGCTTAGGATCCAGCTTGCCGTCGTTCACCAGAATCTCGGTAACCGTGGCAGCGCGCATCACACTTAAATCCCAGTTATTCTTGATATCACCTTTAGGATTTACATACTGCTTGTTATCGGTATGACCTTCAACCACCACCCCAATCTCAGTTTGTTTATTCAGCACTTCGGCCAATTGACGAATGGCGCTTTTGCCTTTCTCATCTACATTAAAACTTCCTGATTTAAACAACAGCTTGTCGGAAAGAGAAACATAGACTTTGCCGTCTTTTTCGGTAACCTTCAATTCATCGCTGGAGAATCCTTTTAAGGCATCACTGATTTTCTTTTTCAGCATTTGCACCGCTTCATCTTTTTTAGCTATCAGGCCTTCTAATTCTTTCACTCGTTTTTCGCGTTCTGCCAATTGGTCGCTCAGTTTTTTTAATTCGTCGGCGCGGTCGTTCAATAGGCGCTCCTTTTCCTGCAAAGCCATGCCCAGTTTTTCTTTGTCTTTGGATGACGTTTTGGATAAATCATCATACTGATTCTTCAGTTTGTCGTACATCACATTCAAATCATCGTTGGCTTTCTTCATCTTATCGGCGCGCTCGGTGGCCGACAGATTTTTATTTTTCAGTTCATTGATTTGAGCATCTAGTTTTCCGATTTGTTCATTCAGCCGATTGATTTCACCATTCGCTTTATCCAGCTTTTCGTTGCAATCTTTTTTCTCGTTCAGATACTTATTGGCAAGAGCCTGTTGTTCTTCCAGTTTCTTTTTGGAAACCAGGCAGGAAGAGAGCATGAATAAGGAACAAACCACCAGCAGAATGCGCATGACTATTTTTTTTTCGAAAATAGTGTCAAACCGCCAAGCATGGCGCGATTCTGATGCGCACTTATCCACTCACACCGGCTTATAATCTATTTCATAGTGCGTTTCAGGCATCATTGAACTTTTCATTTGGTTTCGGGTTTCATGCAATGGTAACTTACAAGTTGTTACCTTTACAGAGAACTCCATGTCGTACCTGTTTGAATTTATTCGTTCGTTAAACGAAGCGGATCGGCTGCGCATCGAAAATTTGCCTTTGTTGGGTAAAGAACGCGATGTAGCTGACTATTTGCTCCACTTCAAGCGGCAGGAAATTGATATACTACAGGCGTGCCGTGACCTCAGTCTTTCGAGAGCGCATTTCGATAAGATATCGTCTGTGGTATTGGATAAGTGTTACGCGGAATTTTATCCTGAGGGCGGCACAGTGATGATTGGGAAGTTAGTGAACCGGGGATTGATCAGGCATGCGCTTCACGAGGTAAAACAGCAAGAGAAGATTTGGAAAGTAAAGCCGCCAACGCCAGATGAGCGCGCGAAATTCTACAATAAAGTTTTTCGTACGGTTTGTCGGTTGCCAGCGGTTACCGATGGTAAAATGGATATGGTGCGGAAGTATGGCGCTGCGCTGTTAAAGAGTGTACAGCAAGGTAAGCCACTATACGTAATGCAAGTTTTTGTTGCATCGCGTTCTTTAATTGGCGAAATAGAACTTTATGGGGTGACCAAGACCTTGGAAACCCCCGGAATGATGAAGCAAATAGAGAAGCGGTTGGCTGCTTTAAAGGTTCAGGCGCAAAAAGTAAATGATGCCTATGCGCATACGCAGGCCAACATTGCCAATATCTTTTATTATAACCTGATGGCGCCTGAAAAGAGTTTGGTTTTTCTTGAAGAAAGTGTAAAACTGTTGCCGGCAGCAGGTGCACAACTGGATGCCAGTGAGCAGGTTAATTTTCATTTAAAATACGCTGAAGCGCTTTTTTTTCTTAGTCGGTTCGAAGAGGCTTATAAACGCTTTCTGCCTTTTTTTAAGAATGAAGAAACGCATCAGGTGATTGTGAATGCGATGCGTTCTAAGTTTATTCAGTTGTGCATTATCACCGGACGATTAAAGGAAGCGGAAGCCGAGATGCAGTATGTGTATGCGCGTTCGTCTGAGGAACAAACGCATCGGTTTACGCTGATGTACGTGTTGAGTTCTATCAAGCTGTATTTGTTATGGGGGAAGTTTGAGCGCGCCTTTGATTATATCCAGTTGATGAAAGGCCGGTTGGTAAAGAATGTACTGGTGAATTATGAAGTGGAATTGCGCAATCTGGAAGCGGTCTATTTTTATTTAATGGGCGATTTTAATTTCGCCATCTATATCGCTAAAAAGAATCTGAAGTATTTCAGTTCCAGAAAAGAAATGCGCGACACCCAGCAGGTGGGTGATTTTTGCAGAATGGTAATTAAGATGGCTCAGGATCGTATAAAGCAAATCCGGAAGTACGATTACCGGGAGGATGAGAAGTTGGTCATGTATACACAACGAGAGTTAGCCTACTATTCCCGTATTCTTGAAAAAATGGACGCTTAAATACTTGGATAGAAGCAAAGCAAGTTGCTTTGATTTTATTGTGCTAATCAACGGAATTTAGGAAGAACAATTTTCTAATGTTCTTAAAACAGATTGATGAAGCCTATTTGAATGTTCAAACCAGTGCGATAGGGAGCATAAGTTTTATCACCCACACTATTCAGTACGTTATAGGAAATCATGATGGGCAGAAAGAAATTTTTGCTTTGCAGCATATTGTAACCAGCGCCAATAAACAAACCCGGATAAGTGCGCTGAATTTTTTGGTACTCAAAAACCGGGGTGTTATTACTGATATAGTAGGTGCCAGTTGGGGCTGTGATACTTCTTTGCAATACTTCAAACTTAACCCGTGCAAAAAATCCCCGCCAAATATTGTATTGCAGAAAAGCAGCACCGCCGTACGTGTGATATTTGCCGGTAACCTTATACTCTGCCGTGCCACCACCACTCACCGGAATTTCTGCCAGATAAGTTCTTCCGGAATAAAAGTAGGTAGCTCCGCCACCGGCAAACAAGCCTTTCCAAACATTATAGCCTACCAGTGCCGATAAGCCAATATCAATCCCGCCGTTGTAGATGGCAAACTGCGGATTGGGTTCAATGATAATTTTGCTCCAGTCGAATTTTTTCTTGGGCTCCAGACTGGCCACCTTGCTTTTGGTAGAAATTGTATCCTGAGCGTATTCGTTCTGCGGACGGGTATACACACGCGGCTTGTCGTCATCTTGCGCAAAGGCGCCGAATCCCATCAGTATTCCGAAAACAATTAAACCCAGCTTTCTCATCTGTTACGAAGATAGGTTAAAACAACGATTGGTGGTATAGCGTTGGCTAATTCAACATGGGTTAACATATTTTAGAGATTTCCGCTATAGAAAACCTTCCCTGGATTGAGAATGCCATTGGGGTCGAAAACCCGTTTTACCCCTCTCATTAATTCCAATTGATGGTCGGGGAATTTAATATCCATGAATCGGCGTTGCACCCAGCCAATGCCATGTTCGCCGCTGATAGTTCCGCCCAATCGCACCACTTCCTGAAAAATTTCCCGAACGCCATTCGGCACTTCATTTTTCCAATAGGCATCAGATAACTCGTCCTTGATAATGCGCACATGCACATTGCCATCTCCTGCATGCCCGTAGCAGATGCTGCGAAACCCGTATTTCTTGCCCACTTCCTTGATATGTTTTAGTAATTGCGGCAAGTAGAATCGCGGCACTACAGTGTCTTCTTCAATAGTAACAGAAGTGGTTTTTACGGCATTAGCTACATTGCGCCGCATACGCCATAAATCCGCTTTTTGCGCTTCGCTGTCGGCTATCAAAATTTCACCGCATTCAAAAGCCGTTAGCACTTCATACAACTGTTCGCTTTCCTTATACAACACATCCATATCGTTGCCATCCAGTTCAATCAGCAAATTAGCCTGTACATTTTCTTCAATGGGTATGGTAACATCGCCAAGCCAGTTGCACACCCAATCAATTGCTTCACGTTCCATAAATTCTAAACAAGAGGGAACGATTCCTGCCCTAAAAATTCCGGCTACTGCAGCAGCGGCATGTTCCATGCTTTGAAAGGGCGCCAGCAGCACCAAATTAAATTTTGGATGAGGAATTAACTTGAGAATGATTTTAGTGATAACCGCCAACGTTCCTTCGCTACCTACCATCAATTGGGTAAAGTTATATCCGGTAGAATTTTTGAGCACATTGGCGCCTGTTTCCATCACTTCACCGTTCGCCAAAACCACTTCCAGATTCAAAACAAAATCTTTTACTACGCCGTATTTCACGGCACGCGGGCCACCGCTGTTGCAGGCTACATTACCGCCAATAAAGCACGATCCGCGGCTGGATGGGTCGGGCGGATAGAAAAGGCCTTTCTCTTTTACCGCATTTTGCAAAACCTCGGTAATCACCCCGGGCTCAACGGTCACCTGCAAATTCTTTTCATCGATTTCGATAATGCGGTTCATTCTTTCGATACTCAGCATCACGCCACCATAGATACATAAACTATTGGCAGAAAGGCCGGTTCCCGCCGCGCGCGGAGAAACCGGGATACGCTGTTCATGACAATAGCGCATGATGGCGCTGATTTCTGTTGTAGTCAAAGGTTTTAACACTACTTCAGGAAAGAAGCGCAAATCTTCCGTTTCATCTTTGGCATAACGCGCTAAATCAGGTGCTGTGGTGATCACAAACGCATCGCCCAATACCGATTTGAAATATCCGATATCTTCTGTCGTTATTTTTTTAAAGGCAAAATCCATGCTGCAATGTTACCATTTACCGATTATCCTTCCTAAAATGTAATATTACCCGATGGGAATAACGTTACGCGAAATGGTGCTGGTTTTTTTAGGCGGAGGAATGGGCAGTGTATTGCGATTATGGATGAATCGCGCTGCTGTGCTTTGGAGTATTCCGTTCCCATATGGTACGTTGCTTGTGAATGTGTTGGCTTGTTTGGTGTTGGGATTGATACTGGGCGCAGGAAGGGAGCGTCAATGGATAAGCGGCGGCACCTTATTGTTCTTTTCAGTGGGGATTTGCGGCGGTTTTAGCACTTTTTCAACGTTCAGCGCCGAGGTGTTGCAATTGATGGAAAATGGGAAGTTAGCAGCGGCTGCGCTATATCTGGGCAGTAGCGTGCTGCTGGGATTATTGGCGGTAGGCGCCGGATTTTTAATGGTTAGACAAATTGTATGAATATGAAAAAAATGAAAATAGCCGGGGTGTGTTTGCTGGCCTTTGTGTTGATGGTTAATGCCTGCAATACGAAGAAAGATTGCCGGGGCAGAACGAAGCATCGTTTGTCGAACGGAATTTGGATGTAATTGGTCTTCAGCGATGTTAACCCGTTGTTAAGGTTCATAAAAGGCCTTTATTTTGGCGTTGTTCTGCTACTTTTATTGCCCATATGTTGAAGGCCAAGCGCTTTATAAATCGTGAAATCAGTTGGTTGAGTTTCAATACCCGCGTATTGCAGGAAGCCGCCGATCCATCGGTTCCTTTATTGGAGCGGTTGCGTTTTTTGGGTATTTTTTCCAGTAATCTGGATGAGTTTTTCAGGGTTCGTGTGGCCACTTTGAAACGAGTGATGCAGTTGGGCTCGAAGGCAAAACAGAGTTTGCATGTAAAACCGCAAAAGTTATTGGATGAGATTCAACAGGAAGTAATAGCGTTGAACCGGCAGTTCGATAAAATTTATGAAGATATCAGGAAAGCCCTGGCGCGTGAGCAAGTGGTGTTTGTAGATGAAACCCAGCTTACAGTTCAGCAAGGTGCTTTTGTTCGGCGGTATTTCGAAGAGCAGGTGCGGCCGGCATTGGTGCCCATTATGCTGAATCAGGTGCAGGCGTTTCCTGAACTCAAAGACCGCGCTATTTATCTGGCCATTAAACTATCGGTGAATCGACAGCCTAAATCTACCCAATATGCATTGGTAGAAATTCCAACCCATCAATTGCCACGGTTTGTATTGTTGCCCCGCACTGGGGCAAAGCAACAGATTATTCTGGTGGATGATATTATACGGTATAATCTACCTGACCTGTTTTCGATTTTTGATTTCAATCGAATTGAAGCGTTCACCATAAAAATGACCCGCGATGCAGAGTTGGATATTGACACAGATTTGTCTCAGAGTTTATTGGAGAAGATTTCAAAAAGTGTAAAAAATCGCCAGAAGGGCGATCCGGTGCGGTTCGTTTATGATCAGAAAATACCGGCTGATTTGCTGCAATTTCTGAAAAACAAAATGGGATTAAGGAAGTATGACAATCTGATTCCGGGCGGCAGGTATCATAACTTTAAGGATTTCATGAAAATTCCTGATTTAGGCCGTCCCCAACTTTTTTACAAACCGATTGAACCCTTGGTACATCCTGCGTTTCGCAAGCAGCGCAGCATGTTTTCGGCAATCCGCGAGCGCGATATTCTGTTGCATTATCCGTACCATTCTTTCAATCAGTTTATAGAGCTGTTGCGCGAAGCAGCCATTGATCCGCAGGTGAAAACGATTAAGATGACCCTGTATAGGGCGGCACGTAATTCGAAGGTGTTAAATGCGCTGATTAATGCAGCCAGAAATGGAAAACAAGTTACGGCAGTAGTGGAATTGCAGGCGCGGTTTGACGAAGAGGCCAACATTCGTTGGGCGCGTACATTGGCTGATGAAGGCATTCAAGTAATTTACGGGGTACATGGCCTGAAGGTGCACTCAAAGTTGTGTTTGATTAGCAGAGTTGAAAACGGCAAACTCAACCATTACGTCAATATCAGTACCGGCAATTACAACGAAGTGACTTCGGCAACCTACTGCGATGAATCGCTGCTCACCACAGACCGTCACTTAGCGCATGAGGTAATCGGTATGTTCGAGTTTTTTGAACGCAATTATCGGGTGAAGCCATTTAAGCATCTCGTTACTTCCCCGTTAAAAACGCGGAAGCGGTTTCTGGCTTTGATTGATAAAGAAATTGAGCAGGCTAGAAAGAAAAAGCCGGCTTCGGTTTTTTTGAAGTTAAATAGTTTGGTTGATGAAGAAATGATTGAAGCGCTCTATAACGCAAGTAATAAGGGAGTTAAGATTCGCATTTTGGTGCGCGGCGTGTGTGCTTTAATTCCTGGGGTGCCGGGTATGAGCGAGCGCATCGAGGTGGTGAGTATAGTAGACAAATTTCTGGAACATTCGCGGATTTATCTGTTTGAAAACGGGGGCGAGCCATTAATTTATTTGTCGAGTGCCGATTGGATGACCAGAAATCTGGATTCTCGGGTAGAGGTAAGTTGCCCTGTTTTTGATCCGGAGCTGCAACAGGAATTGCGCGATTTGCTTGAAATTCAATGGTCTGACAACGTAAAAGCCCGCTATCTGCCTCAAAATAGTTACCGGCAGCTAGCTGGTCCCAGAGTTCGGGCGCAGGAACGGTTTATGGAGTATCTAAAGAAAAAGTAGCGCTTAGCGGTTTACAACCAATTTGTTACTTTTAAAGTCTTTTTGGCACGCTTGATATGAAAGACTGCTACTCCACACTTAAGACATTTTGTTACGGCTTTTGGGCCCTTCTGTTTACATTAACCTTTAGCCAAAACGCCAGGGCTTCTCATGCCATGGGCGCCGATATTCAGTATCGCTACGTTGGCGTGAATGGCGCCGGTCAGCAACAATACCTGGTAACGGTTACCTTTTATAGAAATTGTAGTGGTATCGCAGCACCAACGGCTGCAGGCGTAAATGGAGATTTTTCAATCACCAACACTTGTGGCTTCGGTAATCCCACTTTTAACTTTACACAGGTTACCAATGACACCTGCCCGGATTTAAACAATTTTTACCCTACTATCATTCAAACATCTGGCTTGAACGGATGTAAAGTATCGCAGCTTTGTCCTGCCTTTCAAAGTCAGTCAACGTGTGCTACGCCTCCGGGAACCTACCCCGGTGTAGAACGTTACGAGTATACCGCGCTGATAACATTGCCTGGTTCATGTAGTCAATGGAAGTTTTCATTTGCAGAAAATGCCCGGAATTCTCCATTGTCGAATATTACTGGCGGCGGCAGCGCGGCTTTGTATGTTGAAGCAATGCTGAACAACACCCTGGATACCAATAGTGCCAAGGTGGTGATACCCGGATTGGCGAGTACCTATTACAGCAATTTATCCGTAAAGAATGCTTCGGGCTGTACTGCTCCGCTGGCTTCTGAAATTTTCGTTGGTGATTCAACGCCGCTAACGGTGACTATCACCAGTGCGAGTTCTGCCATGTGTACCAATGCTACACCTCGTGCGCTTACCGCGTTGCCAGTAGGAGGTACTTGGACGGTTGATGGAGTAGCCGTTGCCGGCACATTCAATCCATCGCTCTATACGCCCGGATTGCATCGTGTTGACTATACCTACACCAGCGGATCCTGTGTTCAGCGTGCTACCCAGGAAATTGAGGTTGTAGCACCCGTATTACCAACGTTGTATGTGGGTGCCCGCAACGTGTGCAGAAATGGAGGAAAAGTTCTACTGGGCGCGAATCCAATGGGTGGCGTCTTTTATGTTGACGGCAATCCTATTTCTGGTAATGAATATGACCCCGCTACCAGCAATGCCTCGGTACCTATAGTTCATACCGTTCGATATATCTATTCGAACGGAGCATGTTCATCTAACCCTTCCTTGGTTACTGCCAATGATACCATTCGCGTTAACCCCATTCCGGAGATTACCAATGCCGTATTCACGCAATCTGGCGTTTGCGGCACCTTTACGGATACCATCACACTCAGCGGCCCCGGTTTGTCACCGCTCACCTCTTATACCCTTCAATACGATAGTAATCATCTTCCAATTTCCCGGACAGTAATAACCAATGCTGCCGGTCAAATTGTTATGCTCAACCGAGCCCCAAGTTTTTATCAGCATTTTCTTTTGAGCAAGGCAGGAGGCTGCAGTGCTTCATCAAATGTAAGCGTAACATTAAGCAATCCATCTGTGCCTTATTTTCAGGTTGGCACGTTGGTGAACCCTTCTAATTGTTCCTTGAATAACGGCTCAATTACTTTGACCGGTCTTACTCCCGCAACTTTGTACGGAGTTGTATTTGATAGTTGCGGAACAACGACCTTGCGGATGCTGTCATCAGACGGCTCGGGAAACATTGTTCTTTCCAATTTGCCTAGTTGTACCTACGATGGGTTCGCGGTGGGTACTTTAGGGTCTTGTATTCGTGCTTTAGATACTACCATTGTATTAGCGGATGTGCTGACTGCTTCAGTTCGCATTAACAGCTCCAATGCGCCTATTTGCGTCACTGCTTTGCCAAGAACACTGCAAGCCACCGTAACCGGAGGTAGTTGGAAAATTGATGGCGTAAATAATGCTGCCGGAAGTTTTGATCCTTCGACGCTGACTGTTGGGCGACATTTGGTGAGCTATACTTACACTTCCGGAAGTTGTACTATTGTGGATACGCAATATGTGAGTGTGGTAGGTACCGTTTCTGCCACCATGTATACCTCTACGCCAAACACCTGTGTAGGCGATACCCTGCGGCTGGGTGCTAACCCCGCTGGTGGCATTTTTTCAGGAGCCGGTGTTTCTGGTAATAATTTTTCCACTTCCGGTTCAGGAGTGAACCTGATTGTTTATACTTATACATCGCCTTTTGGCTGTATCAGTCAGGCTACGCAAACTTTAACGGTGAATGCCCTTCCGGCAGTTACTGGTATTAATGGTGCGGCGCCATCGGCATGCGGCGGCAGCAATGCCACCATTACGCTGTCGGGCCTTCAATCTAGTTTAACGTATGCAGTCAATTACGATAGCGCAGGCGTTCCCAGGACAAGGTCCTATGTGCCTAACGGTTCCGGCCAGATTGTAATGCCTGGTTATCATGCCGGTATATACAATAACTTTCAAGTGGTTGGCCAGAATTCAGGCACCTCTGGATGTCGAGCCGTTTTGCTTGACGTAGTCACTATCTCCGACCCGGGTGCACCTGTTGTTAGTGGCATATCCATTAAAAAGTCTAAGGATTGCAGTACTTCCAATGGAAGCATTACTTTGACTGGAAAATTTACCAATGGCCAGCAAGTAACAATTTGTTACGATTCGGCCGGCGTCAATCGTTGTCGTACATTCACCGCTACGGCGAATTTATATGCCAATAACTCTATTAATTTCGGTGCAGATCCGGTACCTTTTTATTGCGCCAATTCGCCTGTTACATTTAACAATGCTATTTCTGACCGCGACGGCGATTCACTTGTTAGTCTGATGGTGACACCGTTGGATGATGGCGCGGTGCCGCTGGGTTATCAGGGTGGATTCTCTTTAGCATCACCAATTACAACCTCTACCGGCACATCGTTTAATAATCAAACAGGGCAGTTATCCTTTACGCCTTCAGCAACCGTTTTACCTGAAAATGATGTTCTGGCTTTCCGCTTTAATGAATATCGCAATGGCGTGTTAGTTGGGTATACCATGCGCGATGTGCAAATCGTTATTCTTCAGTGTACGCAAACTACTCCAGTATTAGAGAAGCCATCCAGTCTTAACGGCGGTACATTGCTGGACTCTGTTTCAGTTCAGGTTTGCCCCGGCAGTACATCGTCTTTCGATATTGTACTACGCGATCCCAATCAGCACAATATTTTAGTAAAAAGTAATTTGTTAAATGCTGTATCGCCACTGCCTGGAGCAACTTTAGTGGCAACCAATATCGGTACTGTTCCAAATGATACGGTGAAGGCTACAATATCCTGGATGCCTCAAGTATCTGATACGGGTTGTCATTATTTCTCCCTCACTGCCCAAACCGACGACTGTCCTGTAATGGGTAGTTATACCAAGGTGTACCGTGTTTGTGTGGTGAATAGGGTTACCGTTTCGCCTCACCGCATTATTTATTGTGGTACACCTATTACACTTACCGCCTCAGGAGGTACTACCTCGTTATGGAGTCCACCAACAGGTTTATCCAGCACCACTGCAGCGGTAACTTACGCAACACCGAACGCCACTACGAAATATACTTACACCAGCTCATGTGGTACTGATACAGCGCTGGTGATTTATAATCCGCCGTTTATCATGAGTGCAGGTAGTGATGCAACGATTTGTCAGAATGGCCAAACCCAGTTAAGCGCTTCTGTAGATAATACCTATGCGCCATACACCATTAAGTGGACCCCATCAACGGTGAACGGTTACAATACGCTCATTGATCCGGTAACAGCTTATGGTGTAGATAACATTTTGAATCCAGTAGCACAACCGTTAGTTTCTACATGTTACCGGGTAACTTTTACAGCCAACACCGGTTGTATTAGGGATGATACGGTTTGTGTAACGGTGAATGGCACTGCGCCTCGGTTGGTGCCTAGCGCGGTTCCTAATGTTATTTGTAGTGGAGATACAACCCGGTTGTATGTTCTTTCTAGCCCTACCTCATGCGGCGCTAGCATGTCACCCTGTACAGGAGTAACTACCTCTAATCAGATTGGAAGTAGCAGCACTCCCGAGGCAGGCACCAGTGCCATGTATCCTTCCCCGTTCGGGGCTAATCGCAAAAGTGCCCGACATCAATATTTGATTAGAAGGAATGAGTTATTGGCCTTAACTGGATCCGGTGGAAGCATTACTACTGTTTCACTCCAGATAGCCAACCTGAACGGTGCAACCGCTTTATCTGGCTTTACCATCAAATTGGGTTGCACTCAATTGGATAGTCTGACCGGATTTGTTGAAGCGGGCTTGGTGCAAGTCAAAAATCCAGTTACTTATACACCAGTAGCAGGTTGGAATAATTTGGCACTTGACAATTCCTATGATTGGGACGGTTCCTCCAATTTGGTTGTTGATTTATGTTTCGCCAATACCACTAACGGTTCGGCAAATAATAAGATGATGACTAATCCTACTGGTTATCGATCCACATGGTGGACGGCCAGCAATGCCGGTAGTATGTGCGGAAATAGCGGATCCCAGACCGGAGTACTCACTCTGTCGAACTGGCCATATACCAGGCCGAATATGCGGTTCGCCATCTGTCAAAACCGTTTAGTTGATTCATTAGTAACCTGGACGCCCAACACAGGACCCAATGCCGCAAATCCTGCTCACAACGACACTTCTGCCGCTACACCCGGAGCAACTACAACCTATAAAGTGAATTATACCACACCTTCAGGATGTTCTAGTCAGGGATTTGTGACAGTTACCGTAAATGACACTGGGCGGGTGGTTATTTCACCAAGCGATACATTTATGTGCAGCCTTCAACCTGTTCAGTTACACGCTGCATTATCTGGTTCTGCTAACCCGGCGTTAATCACTTACACGTGGTCAGCCAGAGGAGGCACCGCTCCGCCATCAGGTGTAGGTTTATCTTTCGCTAATCCTACCGTCACACCAACGGGTAACACCACCTATATTTGTACCATTGTGCTGGGTACTTGCACAACGGTAGATTCTACAACAATTAGTATAGGAACCAACTTGCCGGTATCTGCAACTATTGTCGATTCCGTGAAGTGCGCTGGTCAGTGTAATGCTAAAATTCGAGCGGTACCAGCTGGCGGAATTCCACCGCTGAATTACGTGTGGAGTGTTGCCGGATCCAGCGATAGTTTGATGAATTTATGTCCGGGTACCTACAAGGTGACTGTAACAGATCATCAAGGTTGTGTTGGTACCGATTCGGTAGTAGTACCCCCGAGGGTACCAATATCACTTCGGATGGACTCGACGAATATCAACTGTTTTGGCGCAGGAAATGGTACTGTATCCGCAACGGTAACCGGCGGTGCACCTTCTTATACCTACACCTGGAGTCCGGCGCAGTCAGGTAATCCATCAGCACTTTCTTCACTCGCTCCGGGCTTGTATCAGGTTACTGTTGCCGATAGGTATGGATGTACCATTAACGGCAAAGCAAACGTGGTTCAACCTTCATCTGCCGTAAGTACAACCATGATTACGCGTAATATTAGTGGTGCCGGCTTATGTGATGGCATGGCACGAGTACAAGCTAGTGGGGGAACTGCGCCATATACCTATACATGGAGCAATCCACCAGGAGGTTCGCTTGACTCGGTTTCCAGTTTATGTACTGGAACCTATTACGTAACTGTATGTGATGCAAAAGGATGTTGCAAGCCAGATTCCGCCGTTATTACTGTTCCGCCTCCAATTTTTGTGGTTTTCGTTAAACGCGATGTGAAGTGCTTCGGGGGTAGTGATGGTTTTGCATCATTTACAGCTTCAGGAGGTGTTTTGCCTTACACCTTCGCCTGGAGCAACGGTCTTGGAACAAACGATTCAATATTAAATGTTATTGCAGGAACATATACTGTTACCGTTACTGATTCAAATAATATCAGCGTTCAGCAATCAGTGACAATCGGAACACCTGATTCCATTCATACCGTATTAACTCCTGTCAACATCACTTGTCATGGTTTGTCTGATGGCAGTATCAGCGCTGCCGTAACAGGAGGAACTCCCGGGTATTCTTATTCATGGCAACCTGGTGGTACCAATGCTAATCCATTGACTAACCTCGCTGCCGGTAATTATTGGGTGGAGGTTACCGACCTAAATGGCTGTAAAGACTCGGCCTACGCTTCCGTAACTGAGCCGCCATTGTTGCAATTATCTTTGGGAAATACAGATTCGGTTCGATGCTTTGGTCAAAGTAATGGGGTGGCAGAGGTGCATCCTTCAGGCGGTACACCGGGATATAGTTTCACGTGGTCGGCTACCGCAATTACTGATTCTACCAATAATGCTTTATCAGCAGGACCGTTTTCAGTAACCGTTACCGATTCCCGAGGATGTACAGCCACGGTATCCGGAAATATTTATCAACCCCAACAAATCCAGGCTTCCGTAACACCAACTAACGCCAATTGCGCCACCTCTAATGATGGCAGCGCAATCGCAACAGTAAGTAACGGAACTGCACCATATACCTATGTTTGGAATGGTAATTCCGGGGGAAGCGTAGTGGCTGGCTTGCCTGCCGGTAACGATACTTTGGTAGTTTCTGACTTCAATGGTTGTACTGTTTCCGCACCATTTGTTATTGATACAAATTATGTCCTACATCTGCGTATCCGTACCGATAGTACCAGTTGCTTTAATGGCAATGATGGAAGTGCTTACGTTACTGCCTTAAATGGTGCCGGAGCCTATTCCTACAATTGGAATCCGGCTAATAACAATGACTCTATGGCAACCGCCCTTGTTCCCGGAACAATAGGTGTTACTGTTACGGACGCGCACAATTGTACCGCTTCAATAATAGGTATCGTGGAGCAGCCATCTGAGATTATTCTGAGTATGGGATTATATGACCCACTGTGTCATGATGAAGCTTCCGGTAAGGCATTTGTGAATGCTTCTGGTGGAAGTGGTGGCTATACTTACGCCTGGGATAATGTACCGCCTTCAGCTACTGACACAGCGTTTAATCTGACGGAAGGCACTTATCATGTTCAGGTTAGTGATTCCAAAGGATGCTTAAAAACCGGCGAGGTTATTCTGGGAAATCCGGCTGCAATTGACGTTACTTCGCAAGTTACACCAATTTCCTGCTTCAATACCACCGATGGTCAGATTAGTGTGGCTCCTTCCGGAGGAACAGGTGTTTTCACTTACCAATGGTCGCCAGCGGGTACTGATAGTTTCCTTACCAATCTAGGGCCGGCGTCATACAGCGTAACTATTGCCGATGACAATGGTTGTGATACTATTCTCAACTTTACATTAGCGGCACCATCTGCCATGAGTTTCGCCAACGCTATAGCTGATTCGGTGAGTTGTCCGAAATCAGCTGACGGTGCTATCACCGTTATGGTTACTGGCGGAACACCGGGCGCTACAGGTTATCAGTATAGCATCGAAGGCCAGGGTGGTCAGCAGCCATCAGGCATTTTCAGCGGGCTTGGTGCAGGTACCTACCAGGTCAATGTTCAGGATAGCAAGGGTTGCCGGTTAGATACTACACTGGAAGTAGGCAAGCCACAGCAACTGGTGTTAACCATTTTACCTCAGGATTCTACTATCAATATGGGTAGTACGCTACAGTTAGCCACGCTAACTTCGGGTTATCCGGCTGCAGGAATTCGTAGTTATACCTGGTCGCCGATAAACGGATTAAGCTGCGGTGATTGTCCCAACCCTTCTGCTTCGCCATTCCAAACACAACGATATACGTTAATCGCAGTTTATGGCGCTAATTGTGCCGATACCGCAACGGTAACCGTTGCAGTAGAGAATAATCTGCCTTACTATATTCCATCGGCATTCTCACCAAATGGTGATGGTAATAATGATGTGTTTATGATTTATGGTGAAGGCATCAAAACCGTTGGCATGAAAGTATTCAATCGGTGGGGTGAAAAGGTTTTTGATTCCGAAAATCAGTGGGTAGGATGGGATGGTACTTACCGCGGGCAGCAACAACCGCCGATGGTTTATACCTATACCATTACAATTGAATATTTGGATGGAAAGAAGAAACAGAAAGACGGCTCCATAACCCTTGTGCGTTAAAGCGTTGGTCAATTTGTATAAATCACCGTGAATCAGGAATTTTTTGTATCTTTCTAAACGATTTTTCGTATGATTGCTTTAAGACGAATCCGGATGAAACGAATACTTTACGCATTTCTGGCCACAATGGTAACCAGCGGCGCTGCTACGGCACAAAGTCAGGGCGGTGCAACTGATCCCCATTTTTCTCAATTCTATGCAGCGCCGCTTTTGCTCAATCCGGCGCTTACGGGTGCGATGAAATGTAATTACCGACTCACGGCAATTTTTCGCGGTCAATGGGGTAGTGTTTTGAAAGATGAAGCTACGCCAATGTTTCAAACACCTTCTGCATCGCTGGATTTTCGTACCAATCGCGCTTTTGGAAAACAAGATGCATTTGGTTTTGGATTTGCGTTTATGAACGATAAAGCAGGTCAGTCAAGATATCAAACGAACTTATTCAATTTATCACTGGCTTATCACAAATCACTGGATCGCCGTGCAGAACATTTTCTTTCACTCGGCTTCGGTGTTCAGATTTTGCAGCGCTCCATAGATTATCGCGGTCTGCAATGGGGTGCGCAAAATGATAATGGAACGTACAACCCGCTGCTTCCAACAGGTGAGTTTTTAGTAAATAACAATTTTCTGATTGCCGATGTGGTGAACTTCGGTTTACTCTATACCGGTAAGTTTGGAAGAAGAAGTAGCGGTTATGTTGGCTTCTCTGCTTTTCATATGACCCGGCCAAAAGAATCATTCTTGGGAGATAACAGCGTTCGTATTCCAATGAAATTTACTGCGCATGCTGGTTTCCGCTTTCCTATCAAAGGTCGTTTCGATTTACAGCCCAAAGTGATTTATATGAATCAGGGCGTGAGCCATGAATTAAATCCCGGTTTTGATATTCGAATTCTTTTTGAAGAGCGCGAACCGGAAGGCAACAACTTCCGTTTTGGTTTGATGTATCGCGTGGTAGGTGGTGATGCTAAAGCGGCATGGAAAGACGGACAATTAAATTCGGAAGCGGTAATTATTAATGCTGGTGTGGAGTTTAATAACCTGAACATTGGTTTTGCTTATGATGTGAATGTGTCGCAATTGGTTCAGGGATCACGCTCGCAAGGCGCTTTTGAGTTGGCAGCCTCTTATGTAGGATGTTTCAAAAAACGCCGTCCTCAAACCATCTATTGCCCGAAATTTTAATGGTAGAGAAAATGAAAATTTAGAAGGAACCCAAAGGGTTCCTTTTTTTTTATCTTACCACCAACTATGGGCAGATTTTTTATAATCTTATTGTTTCTTGCTTGCTGGCTGTCATTTTCTTCATGCAACGGAAATTCGGATCGTATAATGAAGGGTCAGGCAATATCTTCAGATCACGCTGTTATTCATTACACAGCTTTTGGTGTGGGTGCGCCCGTGCTAATCATCAATGGCGGCCCGGGAATGAATAGCAAGGGGTTTGAAGGGCTAGCACGGGAAATTGCAGCAATGGGTTTTACCGCGATTATCTACGACCAGCGGGGTACTGGCGATTCTAAGCTAGATATTCTTGATTCCACCACTATTACTACAAAACTGATGGCTGATGACATAGAAGCCATTAGGCAGAAGCAAGGTTATCAGCAATGGGCAGTTCTCGGCCATTCCTATGGGGGTATGTTGGCTTCATTCTATGCCACCCAACATCCGAATCAGTTGAGTCATTTGATTCTGTCTTCATCAGGCGGTATTGACCTGGATTTACTCAGTTACATTGGTACCAGTATTCCCCATCGCTTATCGGAAGCGCAACGCGCAGCCGTATTACAGTGTGACAGTGCTATTGCCGCAGGCGATACCACAAGGCAAACTGCGTATCGCAGGGCAACGGCACTAGCGGCGGCATATGTTGTCAATCCAAAATTTATTCCGGTTATAGCTGAGCGTTTGCTGCAAGGCAATCCTTTGGTTAATGCGCTGATTTGGCAGGATATGCAACGTATCGGATTTGATTGCGAAGAAGGTTTGGGTCGTTATCGCGGTCCTGTACTCATTATTCAGGGAAAGGATGATATTATTCTTCCAAAAACCGCCTATAAATCGAAAGCGGCACTCCCTCAGGCTAAGGTAATTTTCGTTGAAGCCAGCAGCCATTATGGATGGTTAGATCAGTCGCAAACCTATTTGGGCGAATTGCGGCGCTTTTTGAGCCGCTAACACTCTGGAAAATATGCGTGAAAAATATCGTTACCTTCGCGCGCTATGCAAATAACGGTTTATAAATCAAAAATTCACCGGGCCACCGTAACGCAGGCCGATTTAAATTATATCGGCTCAGTAACTATAGATGAAGACCTGATGGATGCTGCCCGCATCTTTGAACATGAACGGGTACAAATCGTGAATGTCAATAATGGCGAACGTTTGGAAACATACGTCATCAAGGGCGAACGCGGATCCGGAATTGTGTGTTTGAATGGCCCGGCCGCGCGCAAAGTAGCGGTGAATGACATCGTGATTATTATTTCTTACTGCAACGTAACAATGGAAGAATATAAGGTGCATCAGCCGGTTACCGTACACGTTTCAGCAGGGAATAAAGTAACCGATTAATGAATAAGATTCTCTGGAACGCATTAAAGCTGGCGCTGTCATTGGGTTTGGGCGCTCTTATCATCTGGGTTACCATCAGTAAGCTGGATGAAGAACAAATGATTACTGTTCGCGGTGTTTTCAGCAGGGCCAATTACTTTTGGATTATTGCGGGTCCTGTAGTGGGGATGCTGAGCAATGTGGTGCGTGCACTGCGATGGCAGATGTTACTGCAATCGGCCGGATATTCCCCCAGATTTTCTAATGTAAATAATGGTGTATTTGTAATGTATGCAGGAAATCTATTGTTTCCCCGGCTTGGAGAAGTGACACGTTGTTCGCTGTTGTATAAAACAGATGGTATTCCCGTTGATAAATCAATTGGTACTATGGTGTTAGAGCGAATGGTGGATATGGTGACGATGCTGGCCGTAGGCGCATTATTGTTTTTATTTCAATTCAACCGGTGGTTTGGCTTTTTACAGGAGAAAGTTTTAAAAACGCATACCACTGACTGGAAAGCCATTCCCACTTGGTTTTGGAGTGGAATGTTGTTGACTATTTTGGTATGCGCCGTGTTGTTCTACCTGCTTTATGCATTTCGTGAACATCAGTATTTAGGGGCGTTATGGCGCTTTGTGAGGGGTATCATAGCTGGTTTGGCCTCCGTACTCAAGTTAGAACGGCCATGGTTGTTCATTGGTTATTCGGTATTGATTTGGGTGATGTACTTTGGTATGATTTATCTGTGCTTTCATGCATTACCTGAGACATCCGATATGAGTGTGGGTGCCGGGATGGCGTGCCTGTTTTTTGGCGGATTCGCGTTCATTATCTCTCAGGGGGGGATAGGCGCTTACCCTGTTACCATCGGTGCCGTACTATTGTTGTATGGCGTAGCCTATGAAGTGGGCTTCGCTTTTGGCTGGCTGGTTTGGTCGGTTCAAACAGCGGCTGTAATAATTTGCGGGGTGCTTTCGTTATTAATGATAAGTAGAAATTTCAAGGCGAATCCGTGAGTACATCAAACATTGTAACCAAAACATCATTAGCGCGTTTGCTGCGCCATTGGCGTGGATTGGGTGGTACTATTGTTTTTACAAATGGTTGTTTTGATGTATTACATACCGGGCATTTAGCCGTGCTGCAGCAGTGCCGCGAGGCTGGTGATTATGTGGTGGTGGGATTAAATAGTGATCAGTCGGTGGCTCGTTTAAAAGGCCCCCAACGGCCCTATCACCAGGAGAATGATCGGGCAAAATTGCTGGCAGCCTTGCGCGATGTAGACGCTGTAATCATTTTCGAAGAAGATACACCATTAGATTTGATTCAAATGATTAAACCAGATGTGCTGGTTAAGGGTGGTGATTATCAGGAAGAAGAAATTGCCGGCGCTGCCTTTGTTCGACAACATGGCGGCCAGGTCGTTTTAGTTCCTTTAGTTGAGGGAAAGAGCACTACTGCCATTTTGAATGCTACTAAATAACCCCATAAAAAAAGGGAGGCGAACCTCCCTTTTTCATTACTTGACCAGTCAATTCTTCGGTATCAATCATCACCGCCGAAGCCTTCGCCTTCAGAACCCATGTGGGCGGCGTTTCCGCTGGCGTTAGGCGCAGCAACATCATCTGTTTTGCGGCTCATTTTAGCTTCTATGCTCAGCGTGGCATGAGGAACAATACGCAAACGATTTTTGTCGATTAATTTACCGGTAGCCCGGCAAATACCATAAGTTTTGTTTTCAATTCTAACCAAAGCCATTTCCAGGTCGCGGATAAATTTATTCTGGCGAGAAATCTGATTCATCAGGTATTCCATTTCCGAAGTGTCCTGACCTTCTTCCATGTTCCATGATTTGTTGCCCGCCTGGCTATCGGTGTGGCTGTCCAAAGACTCTTTCAGATTTTTCAATTCTTCACGAGCAGTCACCAACTTTTTGTCGATGATGTCCTTGAATTCTTTCAATTCTTCATCGCTGTAACGCAAGGTAGGATATTCGTAGTGCAATGTTTCTTTAGGTTCTTCTTTTTTCTCCATAGTAATCAGCGCCCGGGCAGGCATCTCCTTGATAATTTTTGGTTCTTTCTTCTTAGGTGTTTTATCCTGTTTCTTTGGCTTGGCCTGAAACTCTTCCAATCCCGGAATCTCTTCCAATTCAACACCATCATCATCTTTCTTTCCCTTCTTGGCCTTGCCAGCATCTTTTTTAGAAACGGGAGCAGGTGTCACTTTATTGTTTTTCGCTACAACTGCCTTCGCAGCTGGCTTTGCAGCTGGTTTCGCAGGAGTTTTAGCTACTGGCTTTGATTTTTGAGGAGCTGCCTTTGGTGGCGCTGCTTTTTTAGGGGCAACTTTGGCAGCCGGCTTAACCGCTTTTTTAGGCGCGGCAGTTTTCTTAGGTCCGGCAGCTTTCTTCACTGGCTTTACAGGAACCGGCTTTTTCGCTACTGACTTGGCAGCTTTCTTAGCTGCCACTTTTTTTGCCGGCGCCTTGGCTTTAGCTTTAGAAACCGTTTTTGCTTTCGGCACTACTTTCTTCACCGCTTTCTTCACCGGTTTCGCTTTAACAACAGCTTTCTTTACAGCTTTTTTGGGAGCCGGTTTTGCCGCTTTTTTTACTGGTTTTACAGCCTTTTTAGCAGCGGGTTTAACGGCTTTCTTAGCGACCTTCTTAGGGGCCGGTGTCTTCTTCACGGGTTTCTTTGCTTTTGCCATTTCAGAAAAAATTTGCGCGAAATTATAAAAAACCATCTAATAATAAGCCTTGAGGCCAATAGTCATAGCGAGGTCGCTTTAGCTGGTGTGCGCAATAGTTCTTTTATCGTATCTTAGGGGCTTATGATACGAACCATTTTGGTAGATGATGAATTTCCGTCGCTTCGGATATTGGAGAATTTTCTATTGAAAGTTCCTGCTTGTGAACTGGTGGCGAAATGCAGCAGTCCTGACGAGGCTATGGAAGTCTTGCGTAAGGAAAAAGTGGATTTGATGTTTCTGGATATTCAGATGCCGGGAATGACGGGCATAGAGATGTTGGAAAAGTTGGAGCAGAAACCCGTTACAGTTATCATCACTGCAAATAATGACCGCGCACTAGACGCATTTAATCTGGATGTGGTTGATTATGTGGTAAAACCGTTTTCATTCGACCGCTTTAACCATGCCGTAGACCGCGCTAAGGCTTATCTTCAATATAAACATCAGGAAAACGCAGAGTTGAAAGAAAAGCCTGATTACATGATGGTGCGCTCTGACTACAAGGTAGTGAAGATTTTCTTCAGTGAAATCAAGTATATTGAAGGATTTGGTGAATATGTAAAAATCATCCTCAATAATGGGCAATTTGTGATTACGTTAGAGGCACTGAAAAATCTGGAGAAAGTGTTGCCCAAGGAACAGTTTCTTCGAATTCATAAATCCTACATCATCAATACAGGAATTGTGCATACCGTTTCCGGAAGTGTTATTGGTACCAGAGAAGGGAAAGAATTTCCTGTAGGAAAGGTTTATCGCGAAACGATTCGCAAGATTCTAAAAAAGTAACCTGATTTAGTTCAACGGAATTTTCATGGCAGCAGAAAACCATGTTGTTCCTTCGTCGAACTTCAATTGACCATAGGGTTCATAGTTGATTTGAAATCTTCTTTTCAAATTTTCAATACCAATCCCCCCTGGTTGTTTTGATGGATCCTTGATAGCCGACTTGCTGTTTTTTACACTAAAATAAACGTAATTGCTGCGGGCCACACATACAATATCCAGAAAGGCGCTTTTATTGGTATTGAAGTCGCCATGTTTAAAAGCATTCTCAACCAATGGGGTAAATAAGTTCGGAACAATCATTTTGTTTTTCAAATCACCTTTCACTTCAAAACTGACATTGATTTTTTCTGGAAACTTTAATTGGAACAATTCCAGTAACGATTCAATACAGCTTACTTCGCTCACCAACTCTACCTTTGGTTTATTACTGTCGTAGAGCATATATCGAAGCAATTCCGAAAGTTTGAGAATAATCTCAGGGGTTCGCGGCGAGTTTTCTAATGCCAGAGAATAAATGTTATTGATACTGTTAAAAAGGAAATGCGGGTTGATTTGTTCTCGAAGAAACTTCAATTCCGCTTCGAATTTGATAGCTTTTAATTCCAATAACTCACGCTCGAACTGATAGCGGCTCATGCTCATTCTGAGCAACGTGCTCAACAATAAAAAAATGGCGCACGATAAGGCAATCAATACTACATATCGAACATTATATGTATATAATCGCACCGCTTCCGGCACGTTAAAAAAGGTGACCTCAATGATATACTGAAGCGGGGTAGCAATCAAAATCATTCCCGACATGGCCAACGCATAAGAACGTAAATCGCCCCGCTCAAAATAACTGGGCATGATCCACAAGAAGTTGATGTAAAACACCAGCGCATTAAAAATGATGATCAGCAAATTGCGCTGTAGGGCATAATTCAGCGGCAGGGTTTGGGTGCTAATGAAGGTCAGAAAACCGAAGTAAAGCGCCCATAGTACTAAATGCATTAATACGTTTAGGGTGCCTGCCCTGATTTCTTTGATTTTCTCGCTAATTTGGGCAGAAGTGCCTTTCAGGAACGCCATGGCGTAAATTTAGCAAACGGCCTGCCTTTTTGCTAAAAATCATGCAACTGGCTCACGGAAAAAATTATCTTTACCTAAAGTGTAAAACCGTATTTGAATGAAACTAAAGCTACTCTCTGTCTTCGTTGTTTTCAACCTGTTTTTTTCTATTCGTAGCTTCGGTTCCCACGTGATGGGCGCTGACCTCACGTATGAATGTTTGGGCCCCAATCAATACCTGGTGAACTTGGCTGTATACCGCGACTGTAAGGGGATTGATTTAACCGGTCCACTGACCATTGACGTGAGTTCTGCGCAATGCGGAGTGACCCGTACACTCATGCTCAATCAGGTGGGGCCTCCAACAGATATTACCCCTTTATGCCCGAGTGTTCAGTCGGCATGCTCTGGGAATGGTCCTTACGGTGTTCAGAAGTATGTGTTCCAGGGAATATTAAACCTGCCGGCCGGATGTGGTAGTGATTGGGTGTTGAGTTGGCAATATTGCTGCAGGAACGCCGCAATCACCACGGTCAATTCACCCGATAGCTATAACTTATATATTCAATCAACCATCAACAATACACTTCCGCAATGCGATAATTCTCCTTCGTTTACCAATGATCCAATTCCGTTTTTTTGTAGTAACCAACCGGCAATTTTCAACCATGGTGTAGGTGATTCGGATGGCGATTCACTAGTGTTCCGTTTGCTTCCATCGCTGGATGATGCCGGTACGCCAGTTCCTTATGTGGGTGGTATTACGGCGGGAAGCCCATTGTTTACTTCAGGTGGGTTCACAGTGAATCAAAGCAATGGCGATTTATCGTTCACACCCAATCAAACACAAATTGGAGTTATAAAAATTGGTGTGGATGAATATCGGAATGGTGTGCTTATAGGGCACATTGAGCGAGATATGCAGGTAATTGTAACGGCATGCACCAATAACCTGCCAGCCGCATCGGGTGTTAATGGCACCACTAACTATACCTACAATGTTTCTGCCTGCAGCAACTTCTGTTTTACCATCAACAGTACGGATGCCGACGCCAGTCAGGCAGTTACCATGACTTCTGCTGATTACACGAATGTTCCCGGCGCAACATTCACCACTACTTCGGCTAGTAGGCCAGTAGGAACATTTTGCTGGGCGCCTACGCAGCAAGACGTAGGTCAGTGGTTCTTTACCGTTAAAGTGCGCGATAATGCCTGTCAAATTAATGGTTCAAGCGTTCGTTCTTATACCATAAATGTTTCCGGCGCTTCCGATCCACCGGTAAATGCCGGTCGTGACACCACGTTGTGTCCCGGGCAAAGCGTTACTTTGCAAGCCACTTCTGCCGGCTCGCCAACTAGCTATACGTGGAGTGATGGTACCAACACCCATAGCGGTGCTACATGGACGGTCAATCCTGCAATTACTACGAACTATTCTGTAACGGCAACTTATGCCAGTGGTTGTTCTCAAACCGATCAGGTGGTGGTTACCAGAGCTAGTAATCCAACTATCAATGTTTATCCCGATATCGTAAAAATTTGTGCTGCCGGAAGCCCGGCGCAACTCGGTGTAAGCACCAATGCTTCTCCCGCCACTTACAATTGGTCGGGTTCAAGTTTATCATGTACTAATTGTGCCAATCCTGTTGCTACGCCTTCGGTTGGAGGTACCTATTCTGTTACTGTAACTAATTCCAGCGGGTGTTCTGCAACGGGCACAGCCAGCGTGGTGATTAATAATCCGCCGCCTTCACAAAGTTGCACGGTTATCTATGCTACCCCATCGGGATCAGGAGTAGGAACACAGGCAAGCCCAACCAATCTGGCAGGTGCCTTACTGCTGGCGCAGTGTAACAACGCTGTGATCAAGTTGGGAATTGGCACCTACACCATTAGCAATCCAATTTTAAACATTGGTAGTAATACCACCATAGAAGGGGGTTTTGATCCGGCAAACAATTGGCGGAAAACCAGTCAGGTTGGCGCTACTACCATCTACCGAAACAATACTAATCTTGAAGGTTCCGGTTCCAGCAAGCGATTAGTGGCGGTGTATCTGAGTAATGCCAGTTATATGCGTTTTCAGGACATCACTTTTCAAACACAGGATTGTCCGGCTATTTCAGGCGGTGATTTGTATGGATACAATAACTATGTATTCCACATTAATAACTGCTCCAATTACACCTTTGTGCGTTGTCAGATTAATGCCGGTGCTGCCAGTGCTGGTGCTTCTGGTACAGCGGGAGCAGCGGGCAGCAATGGCGCAGCCGGAATAACCGGAGGTAGTGGATCTTGTGATGGCAATTGTAGCGGATTTTTTTGTTCTGAAACAGCCCCTGGTGGCACTGGTGGCGCCGGTGGTACCGGAGGTGGAGGAACCGGAGCAGGAACTACTGGCTCAGGAAGAAATGGCGGTGGTGGCGGAGCCGGTGGTAATGGACAAAACGGAGGTGGTTCACCGAATGCAACAGCGGGTTCGTGTGGCGGTGGTAGTGCTAGTTTGGGAACCAATTGTGCCGGACGCACAGCAGGCTCTCAGGGCAATCCCGGAGGTGCAGGTACTGCTGGTGGAGGTGGAGCTGCAGGAAATGCCGGAACCAACGGTACAGCCGGAACCTCACCATCCCTATCTGGTTTGTTTTGGAATACCGGCGGAGCAGGAGGAAACGGTACTGACGGCACCGGTGGCCAAGGTGGTGCTGGTGGTGGTGGTGGTGGCCGGCAAACCGGAACGTTCGTGGATGACGGCCCGGGTAATGGCGGATCTGGCGGCGGCGGCGGCGGTCAGGGCGGAACCGGCGGAACGGGCGGTTATGGTGGTGGAAGCACCTTTGGCATTTTTGCTATTAATAATGGCGCTTCAACCTCATTCCAGGATTGTTACATGACCCACGGGACAGCCGGCAATGGCGGTTCAGGCGGCGCAGGCGGCAGCGGCGGCACCGGTGGCGCAGGGGGTACGCAAAATTCTACTTGTAGTTCGGAAATTGGCAGAGGAGGTGCCGGAGGTGCCGGAGGTGCTGGTGGCGCTGGTGGCTCGGGCGGTTCAGGAGCAAACGGTTTTGGTAGAAATTTCTTTCTGGCCAGCGGTACCGCCCCTGTACCCAGCGATTCTGCATTCTTGTTAGCATCGCAACCGGTCATTTATACATCCAATACTTCATGTACACTTCGGGATGACACCCTTTCTTCGGGAACCTCGGCAGGATGGTTCGGCGGCGCAGGAGCAACGCCAACCAGTGGCGCAGGAACACAATTCATTACGCAATATACTACCCCCGGACGAAAGGATATTTTGTTTGGTGCGAATACCTATACCGGCTTTGTAAACATTGCTATTGATAATGGTTCTTTTGTTCCTCAAATACAAAGCAATGCCAATGTATTGAACGGTGATACTTTTTGGCTTTGTCAGGGGAGCTTAGCCAGCTTTAACGCGGTGATTGCTTCGGCCGATACTTTTGATTGGAATTTTGGAGGAGCAGCAATTCCAAACATCTACTACGGTGCCGCTGTACAGAACGTGAATGGCGTGGTGTTTAATACCGTGGGTACATTTAAGATAAAGATGAGAATCAAAACAGACTGTTGTGGCTGGTCGCCTTACGATTCTGTTTATATGCTGGTAGAACCAAATGCCAGCTTAAGCTATAGCGGAGTCACTTCATTCTGCGCAGGTGATAGTGCCCATGTTACACTCAGCGGTGGATCGAGTTACTCCTGGGCGCCAACGTCAGGGGTTTCTAATCCAACAGGCGCGAACGTCTATCTCTATCCGCAGGCCAGCACTTCTTATCTGGTAACCTCTTACAGTCCTCGTGGTTTGTGTAATGCCGATACCACGATTAATATCGTAAAAACAAATCCACCAACTTTAATTTTCTCTGCAACTCCTGCCACCTGTGGTTCCAACGGTAGCGCAACAGTGACGGCTTCACCCGCCGGAACTTATACGTATCATTGGAATACGGGCGGTAGTACGGCTACTATTTCATCTCAACCTTCAGGTACCTACTTTGTAACAGTAACGCCGACGGGAAGTAGTTGTTCGGCTACAGTTGCCGGAAGTATTGGTGCTGGCGCCGGCTTGCAAGCCTATATAGATAGTTCAACAGATGAAAAATGCTTTGGACAAAGCATCGGCTACGTGAGAGTTAAGGCAATTGGCGGTGCCGCTGGTTATACGTACTCGTGGAGTGGAGGCGGTTCAACTAACTTTATTTCCAATAAGCCTATAGGTACTTACACGGTTACCATTACCGATGGCGGAGGTTGTACCGCTTCCGCTTCTGCGGTAATCGGACAGCCAGCGCAACTGTTTTTGGGCATTATTGATACGGCAAATACGCGCTGTTCCAACGTTTGTACTGGACGAATTTATGCGGATGGTCTGGGAGGAACAGGTCCGTTTACATTCGCATGGGGTATTGCAGGTCATTTGGATTCAGCACGCATGACACACTTGTGTGCCGGAAACTACACCGGTACCGTAACTGATCGAAACGGATGTACAGCCACCCGTACGGTTCGCATTACTGCTCCGCCAGCCCTGGTAGCAGATACGGTACATGTTTATCCGAACACTTGTTATAATGCTAATGATGGAAGAATTGTATTAAGCGTCACAGGAGGAACTTATCCTTATACGTATACATGGCCAACAATTGTTGGAGAAACAGATAGCATTGCAGGCCCCGGAATTTCAATAGGAACCTATACGGCAATCGTCATTGACGATAGTCTGTGCCGTGATACGGTTGTTGCCACATTAACACAACCAGCGCGACTGATTCCAACCATAACTTCAACAAATATTAGTTGTAATGGCGGAGCCGATGGAACCATTACGGTAACCGGCGTTGCAGGAGGCAATGGAGGATACCAATATCAAATTGATGGTGGCGGTTTCGGTGCCAGCGGATCGTTTACTGGCTTGAATGCAGGAGCTCATAATGTAGAAATAAAAGACAGCAAAGGTTGTGATACTATTGCAGTCATTACTTTAACGCAACCAACAAAACTAGTTCCAACTCTGGTTCTTCAACGCAATACCAAGTGCGCAGATACCTGCAATGGATTAATCAGGATGTCGGGCAGTGGAGGAACGCCGCCATATCAATATTCGAATGGAGGTGTAACGTATCAGAGTATCGATTCATTCTCGAATTTATGTGATGGTGTTTATACTATTCATGTGAAAGACGCAAAAGGCTGCGATACGTTTATGGTGATTACCATCACGGAGCCAACACCAGTGGTGTTATCTCTGGTGAGCATCACGCCGCCATCCTGTTTTGGAGGCACGAACGGACAAATTGTGGTAAGCGCCAGTGGAGGTACGGCACCAACCTATCAATACGGTATAGATGTTCCGGTTCCACAACTGAGCGGTACGTTTAATAACGTCAGCGCTGGTCCACACATCGTTGGGGTAGTAGATCAGAACTTATGTCCGGATAGTTTACATATCACGATGACGCAGCCAACACAGTTGCTGGCAGACACCGTTAGCACTACACCAGTAAGTTGTTTTGGTGGGACTGACGGCGCAATTGTGTTGAGTGTTACCGGTGGTACTTATCCATATAGTTATACTTGGCCGTTGCTGCCTTCAGAAACGGATAGTGTAGCGGGTAATATTTCAGCTAATACGTATAGTGCCTATGTACAGGATGCGAACGGCTGTAGAGATACTGTAACGGCAGTAGTGGTTCAACCTACCAAGGTGGGAGCCGCTATTGTAGATTTGGATAGTGTGAGTTGCCATGGCGGAAACGATGGTGGGGTAACTATTTCAGGGCATGGCGGTGTGTCGCCATATACACTGTCGGTAGATGGTGGTGGCTTCAATCCTGTTGCACCGGTAACGGGATTGATAGCAGGCATACACAATTTCACGCTTCGCGATGCACATAATTGCGATACGGTATTTACGGTTTCTATTTATGAACCATCTAAACTGCTTCCTGTCTTAGTTCTTCAACGCAACACGAAGTGCGCCGATACCTGCAATGGATTAATCAGGATGTCGGGCAGTGGAGGAACACCGCCATATCAATATTCGAATGGAGGTGTAACGTATCAGAGTATTGATTCGTTCTCGAATTTATGTGATGGTGTTTATACTATTCATGTGAAAGACTCAAAAGGCTGCGATACGTTTATGGTGATTACCATCACGGAGCCAACACCAGTGGTATTATCTTTGGTGAGCATCACGCCGCCATCCTGTTTTGGCGGAACGAACGGACAAATTGTGGTAAGCGCCAGTGGAGGTACGGCACCAACCTATCAATACGGTATAGATGTTCCGGTTCCACAACTGAGCGGTACGTTTAATAACGTCAGCGCCGGGCCACACATCGTTGGGGTAGTAGATCAGAACTTATGTCCGGATAGTTTACATGTCACGATGACGCAGCCAACACAGTTGCTGGCAGACACCGTTACCACTACACCTGTAAGTTGTTTTGGCGGAACTGACGGCGCAATTGTGTTGAGTGTTACCGGTGGTACCTATCCATATAGTTATACTTGGCCGTTGCTGCCATCAGAAACGGATAGTGTAGCGGGTAACATTTCAGCTAATACGTATAGTGCCTATGTACAGGATGCGAACGGATGTAGAGATACTGTAACGGCAGTAGTGGTTCAACCTACCAAGGTGGGAGCCGCTATTGTAGATTTGGATAGTGTGAGTTGTCATGGCGGAAACGATGGTGGGGTAACGATTTCAGGGCATGGCGGTGTGTCGCCATATACACTGTCGGTAGATGGTGGTGGCTTCAATCCTGTTGCACCGGTAACGGGATTGATAGCCGGCATACACAATTTCACGCTTCGCGATGCACATAATTGCGATACGGTATTTACGGTTTCTATTTATGAACCATCTAAACTGCTTCCTGCCTTAGTGCTTCAACGCAACACGAAGTGTGCAGATACCTGCAATGGATTAATCAGGATGTCGGGCAGTGGAGGAACACCGCCTTATCAATATTCGAATGGAGGTGTAACGTATCAGAGTATTGATTCATTCTCGAATTTATGTGATGGTGTTTATACTATTCATGTGAAAGACGCAAAAGGCTGCGACACGTTTATGGTGATTACCATCACGGAGCCAACACCAGTGGTATTATCTCTGGTGAGCATCACGCCGCCATCCTGTTTTGGAGGCACGAACGGACAAATCGTAGTAAGCGCCAGCGGTGGTACGGCACCAACCTATCAATACGGTATAGATGTTCCGGTTCCACAACTAAGCGGTACGTTTAATAACGTCAGCGCTGGTCCACACATCGTTGGGGTAGTAGATCAGAACTTATGTCCGGATAGTTTACATATTACGATGACGCAGCCAACACAGTTGCTGGCAGACACCGTTAGCACTACGCCAGTAAGTTGTTTTGGTGGGACTGACGGCGCAATTGTGTTGAGTGTTACCGGTGGTACTTATCCATATAGTTATACTTGGCCGTTGCTGCCTTCAGAAACGGATAGTGTAGCGGGTAATATTCCAGCTAATACGTATAGTGCCTATGTACAGGATGCGAACGGCTGTAGAGATACTGTAACGGCAGTAGTGGTTCAACCTACAAAGGTGGGAGCCGCTATTGTAGATTTGGATAGTGTGAGCTGCCATGGCGGAAACGATGGTGGGGTAACGATTTCAGGGCATGGCGGTGTGTCGCCATATACACTGTCGGTAGATGGTGGTGGCTTCAATCCTGTTGCACCGGTAACGGGATTGATAGCAGGCGTACACAATTTCACCCTTCGCGATGCACATAATTGCGATACGGTATTTACGGTTTCTATTTATGAACCGGCATTATTGGTGCCGAATGGAGCCACATCGCGCAACATTACTTGCGCAGGCGCCTGCAATGGTATGGTTCGTGCAGCCGCATTAGGAGGTACTGCACCGTATCAATTTGCTATAGATGGTGGCGCAAATCAGGCGGTTGATTCATTTACTGCGCTTTGTGCGGGCAATCACACCATTGTGATTACAGATGCCAAAGGTTGTGACACATCAATCACGGTAACGCTGACGGAGCCATTGGCCTTAGTACTAGATTCCGTATCTGCTACGGCACCGTTATGTCATTCTAGTCAGGATGGTGCATTTTCGGTATTAGCGCAGGCTGGTACCGGCACGCCTACTTATCAATATGCAATAGCCGATAGCGCTTATCAAAATAGCGGCAACTTCTCGAATTTGTATGGAGGTTCTTATGTTGTGGTAGTCCGCGATTTTAACGGTTGCGTGGATTCACTTCATCTGATTGTTCCTGCCCCGCCTGCATCTGCTACGCTGGATACCAATATCACCGATGTTACCTGCTATGGTGGAAATAATGGGGCTATTGATTTGGTTGTAACCGGAACGGTTACACCTTATACATATGATTGGACTGATTTGCCTGGAACAAGTGACCCTGAAGACCGCGCTTCACTTACCGCCGGAAGTTATTTGGTTCGGGTTCACGACGCAAATGGTTGTTTGATTACCGGAATTGATACCATAGTGATTCATCAGCCGCAACATGTGGGAGGTGCCATAACACGAATTGATAGTATCTCATGCTTTGGTGCTAACGATGGAGGAATTACAGTTGCCCCGTCAGGCGGTACGGGAAACTATCAGCAAGATGTAGATGGCGGCGGCTTCGGCCCTATTGCCCATGTGAGCGGGTTGACGGCAGGTCCACATGTCATCACTATCCGCGATGGCAGTCTGTGCGATACGATCATCAATTTCAATATCTATACGCCTAATGCATTGGGTGGACAGGAAACGCATACGGATGCCTCTTGTAACGGTGTCTGCGACGGCCGGGTTCACGTACTTACTTTTGGAGGTACAGCGCCATATACTTATTCTCTAGATGGTGGTGCCTATCAGTCGGCTGATTCTTTCATAAATATTTGTGCAGGAAATCATACCGCAACGATCAAGGATGCGCATGCTTGCACCTTTAATGTGCTGTTCAGTATTTCAGAACCAGCTGTTTTAGTCTTGGATTCTATAACAGTAACATCACCTTTGTGTCATGCTTCACAAGATGGCTCCTTAACCGTCCAAGGTCGAGCAGGAACCGGCACATCGCCTTACCAATATGCGCTGGCGGGCGGCACTTATCAGAATACAGGTTTATTCCAGAATCTTTTTGGAGGAACTTATACTGTGGTGGTAAAAGATGCACACCAATGTATCGACTCGTTGTCAATTACTATTCCAACCCCGGCCACTACTGCTACATTAGATACGGATGTGGTTAATGTGCTGTGTCATGGTGGAAACAACGGCAGTATCAATCTGATTGTGAACGGCACTTTGCCGCCGTATAGTTATGATTGGGATGATTTGCCATGGGGTAGTGATCCTGAAGATCGCGCTTTGTTGATTGCCGGAGCCTATTACGTACACGTTCGTGACGGAAATGGTTGTTTGATAACAGGTTTAGATACCATCAAAATTACGGAACCGGCACAGCTTGCCGTGCAACAGTCATCTACCGACCCTACTTGTAAAGGATACGCTGATGGTTGCATTAACCAAACCATCACTGGAGGTGTAACCCCATATAGTTATGATTGGGGGAATGGCCATTACTTTGAAGATTCATGTGGGTTACTGGCAGGATCCTATACCGTAACTATTACTGATGCTAATGGTTGTACATTTACAGCGGGGCCTGTGATTCTTACTGACCCGGCTGGAGTAAGTGTTGCCAACGATAGCACACATTTGGTTACTTGCCCGGGTCGTACCGATGGGGCTGCATTCATCACACCAACCGGCGGTTCTGGAAGTTACACCTTCGCCTGGTCAAATACGCCATCGGCAACAACTGAGGATTTGTTACAAGTGGCAGCCGGCTCCTACATCGTAACGATAACTGATGCCAACGGATGTAATATAAGCGATACGGTATTCGTAGATAGTATTCCTCCAATGAGTTTCAACTCGTCGGTGAAAAATGTATTGTGTGATCCGTTGAAAAATGGCGCGATTACAGTAGCTGTTAATGGCGGTACTCCTAATTATCAGGTTCAATGGAGTAACGGATTTAATGGTAACGGTATTTATGGATTATCAGTAGGCAACTATGCAGTAACTATTAGTGACGCTAACGGATGCCTAAGGGATACCACTTTTGTGATTCGCAACGACTCTTCGTTCAGCATTAAAGCTACACCACAATATACCGAGATTGATTTAGGTGAAAGCGTAGATCTGAGTGTAGTGGCAACAGGCGGCAATCCATCAACTTACCAGTGGTCACCCGTAGCGGGATTGTCTTGCACCGATTGCGCGCAGCCAACAGCCAGTCCGCTGCGCACGATACATTATAATATAAAGGTTGTGAGCGATAGTGGCTGTGTAGCCTATGATACCGCCTTTATCAGAGTGATTCCACAATATGATATCTATGTGCCAAATGTATTTACACCAAATGGTGATGGCAGTAATGATGAGTGGGAAATATTTGGCGCAAACAACAAACGCAGTTGGTATCAGGTGGATGTTGAAGTGTTCAACCGATGGGGCGAAAAGGTATTCGAATCGAACAACATCAACTTCAAGTGGGACGGGAAGTTTAAAGATGTAGATCAGGAGCCGAATGTGTATGTATATACCATACATGTAACGTTTACAGATGGCTATACGGAACGAACACTTAAAGGTAGTGTTACTTTGTTGAGATAATCAAATGGCGGCTTCGGCCGCCATTTTTTTTAGACCTTTTTAATCATCATGAAATCATCCATGCTGTACCCACCGCCTATATCAAAGTCAAAGGCATATTCGATGGTAAAGCCATGTTTGAAATAGAAGTTTATCGCCTTGAAATTTCGTCTGTTTACCTGTAGTCGTAAACTTCCTTCGCTAAGACCGCTTAACAGATACTTAAAAGCCGCGGTGCCATTACCTTTACGCTGTGCCGCAGTTTGAATGTAAAATTTATGCAGAAAGAATTGGCCCGGCTCTTTTTCGCTTATGGAGTAGTACCCAATAGGTTCGTGATGAGAATAAATTAAGGTGAAAGGCTGACCTTCTTGCATCTGACGAATCAAGCTTTGCTCTGAATACATCAGGTCAAGCATGTAATCGATTTGCGTTATTGAGATAATATCTGCGTAATGAGCCCGCCATATGGCTTTAGCCAACTCCTGTATCAGGGGGACATCGTTTTTTGTTGCAGGTTTGCAGTTGATCATGGTAGCATTATTCAAGAATACCGAAGGACTTGTTTTCCTGATGAGAGCGGAGATACAATGCAGCCACATCGGCAATGGTCTGTTGCAAGGGTCGGAATTTGAAGCCTAATTCTTTTTTAAGCTTTTCGCTGCTGTATCGGTAGATTTCCCGGGTGAGGCGCGCCGATTCTTTAGTGATTAGAGGCGATGAACCGGTGAGGGCTGATTTAACACTTTCCAATCGCCATGCTGCTGCGGCAAGAAATGCATTGAGTTCAATGGATGGCGCTTTTTTCTTGTATTGTGCCGCTATAGCTGATAACACGAATTGAAAGGTTTGGTTCTCTGCTACGGCAATGAACTTTTCGCCTTGCCTTGTACTATTCGAAATCTGTATGGCGGCAGACACCACATCCCGTACATCAACAAAGCCGTTGCCACCTGTGGTATAAAAGGGATAGCCTTTGTAAACCGCATCAAACAAATTGTTGGGTTGATTAACCCAAAATCCGCCGCCAAGAATTGTACCCGGACTTAAAATATTGCCGCGCATACCTTCTGCAATTCCCCGCCACCATTCGCGTTCAGCATGTAGTTTACTGCGAAAGTAAGTGTAATTATTGCCGGCGTCACGCGCATCAAAACTTTCATCAATCAATGCTCCTTGGCGATGCGAAACCCCGAAGGCGGCAACGCTACTAACCAGCAGGGCGTGTTCTACCCCTGCTTCTAAAGCTATGTTAACCAAATTCGCAGTTCCTTCTACATTAATCTTCATCATGTGGTCAGCATCCTTCGCGCTGAACGAAATCATGGCCGCTGCATGGTATACCTTGCTAACGCCTCTCATCGCTTCTTCCAATGAAAAGATATCGGTTACATCGCCTTCAACCCATTCTATCCGGTTAACTGCATCACCCAATAAGTCTAAACTACTTGATGCTCTTTTTAAACCGCGTACCGGTTCGCCATTCGCTACCAGCCGCCGCGCCAATTGTGCGCCTACCAGGCCGGTTACTCCGGTTATTAAATTCATGGTGCGAAAGTGCTAAATTCTACGGAAGAAACAGGGCTCCACCCACAGTGTCATGTCTGGCACCAGTAACTGAACATAGTACATTGGCCTCACCTCTTAAGCGCAATACGCCAATAAATGCCATCGCCAGGGCTTCCTTGTACATGACCGTGGTAACATCAGGAACCACGATTTCCAGGGGAACGTGTGCATCTAGTCGCTCAATTAAATAACGATTGAATGCCCCACCGCCGGTAACGAGTAGTTGTTTTTCTGATAAGTGCGTATTGCCTGTCTGATTCACCGCCATCGCCAATGAAGCCGCAATTTGTTGGGCAATATGTTCGCAGGCTGATGCCAGTTTATCCGGAACTGACCAGCTCGGATTCATCAGTGCGATTTGTTCCTGACTGAAACCATTATCCAGCGATTTCGGAAATGGCCTGTGAAAAAATGGGCTGCTGTTCAATGCCTCCAAACAGGCCGGAATTAAATTTCCTTGTCGGGCTATCTGGCCATTTTTGTCAAACGATAATCCTGCTTCTCCAGCAAACGCATTGAGTAATTGATTAGCCGCACAACAGTCAAAAGCAAAAATTTGGTCACGGGTTTTTACGGAAATGTTTGCAATTCCCCCAATGTTCAGCAATACCGGAAAAGTTGGAAACAAATGCCAATCAGCTATTGGCACAATTGGTGTGCCTTGTCCGCCACAAGCAATATCAGTGCTTCGCAAATCAGTTATTACAGGGAGTCTGCATGACGCAGCTAATGTTGCGCCATGACCAATTTGCCAGGTGAAACCTTTCTCAGGAAAATGATACACCGTATGTCCATGCGAGCAGATAGCATCGATAGGCGTAGCGTCATCAATACTATTAATGAACGAAAGGCTGCACTCACCGATATATTTTCCGAATTCATGATCTAACTGTTGTAGTTGCACGGCGGTTAACTGCCGCGCTTGGCGTAGTGTCGTTATCCAAATTTCTGAATACGGAAGACACCGGGCTTCGTGAATGCGGTACTTCCAGCCATCATCCCACCAAAATCTGCAATCAGCTAAATCAAGCCCGTCTAAAGAGCTGCCCGACATTAAGCCAATAACACGATAGGTTTTCATGACCGGCAAAGTAGTGCTTTCTTCTTTATTTCAATTCGTATATCGCAAAGCTCATAGGTGCCACCTGTAACGTGTTACCCAAAGTAACCGTTTCACCAGTTAACGCATTTGTCATGGTGCGGTGACCGTACAGAAATTCCTGAAACCGTAACAAGGGCAGCAACTGCTCATTTTCACTATAGCGAACTACCATCATCACCGTTCTGTTATCATTCTTTCTGAAGTAAACATAGGTGTCATTTTCAGGAACAAATTGGGTGAGCGCTCCGGTTTGTAACACGGCCCATTTTTTACGCAACGTAGTTAGCTGACTGATAAACTGAAACATCTGATTTTCATCAGCCGATCTTCCCGTAGCATTGAATTTATTGACTTTGTCGCTTTTCCAGCCTCCCGGGAAATCGCTGCGCACCTTCCCATCGGGATCGGCATAATTCTTCATCAAAATTTCTGTGCCATAATAAATGGATGGGATGCCTCGCTGGGTAAGCAACAAACCTAAGCCCATTTTTAATTTCCGCTGATCTTCACCTACCATTGAAAAGAACCTGCTGAAATCATGATTGTCAAGAAAAGTTACATTCTGTAAAGGATTGCTATACAAATAATCCTGTGCCAGCGTGTAATACAACTTTGAAAGTCCCCCGGTCCAATCCATGGGCTTACTGCAGGCTTCCGTAAATGCGTAGTTCATCTGAAAATCCAACAAACCATCTAGATGTGTGTTACGTGTATCGCATAGCACAGGGTCTTTCTGGAAATGCGATTGTATGGCAATACCGTGATCCCAGATTTCTCCTACTGCAGTGAAATGCGGATACTCTGTTTTTACATGCATCATTAGCGATTGCATAAAATCTAAATCAGAATACGTATAGGTGTCGATCCGAAAACCATCTATCCCGGTTGTTTCAATCCACCAGATTGCATTCTGTATTAAATAATTTGCTACCAACGGATGTTGCTGATTCCAGTCGGGCATATGCGGAGCAAACCAACCATTGCTCATTTTATTTTTATCAAAAGCTGATGCATAAGGATCAACCAATGCCGGTGCGCGGTAATTTGTTCTAACAAAAGTATCTTGCTGGTGAATCCAGTTAGGATCAGGAAGATCTTGCACCAGCCAATGCATACTGCCACTGTGATTGAATACCATATCCATCACTGATTTCATTTTTCGCTGATGCAGTTGCATTACAATCTGTTTAAATTGTTGTACGTCACCTAGTCTGGGATCTACGCGGTAATGATCGGTAATCGCGTAACCATGATAGGATTCAAGCGGCTGGTTATTTTCCTGAAATGGCGTCATCCATAAAGCGGTTACGCCTAGTTGTTGAATGTAGTCGAGATGTTGCTGTACGCCCGCCAAATCGCCCCCATGTCGCTGAAACAAACTATCTCTGCAAATGGCTGGCTGGTGTGATGCTTTCCAGATATCGTTGGTAGTATCACCATTGGCAAACCGATCGGGCATAAGCAGATAAATAATATCGGATGCGTCAAAACCGCCATGACAATTTTCGTCACTTTCCCGTGCATATAACGGATAAGCGTAAGTGAACAACTTGTCGCCTTCATGAAATTTTAAGGTTACCGGGCCGGGTGCCACTGTGGGGGCTATGTTGATGGTGACAAAAAGATAATTTGGATTTTCTACTCGGTTGATATGATCGACTGTAACTCCACTTTGCGAGGTACTTACGGAATCGCGACCGATTTTGGGACCATACACCAATAACTGTACGCTATTATGTTTCATATTCACCCACCAATTCGGTGGATCAATTCGAGTGATTTTTGCGTTGCCGGCTTGTAGGTGTAAACTGATACAAAGGGCGCAAAAAACAAGGTGCTTCATGCTGGCAAGATTAACGTATTCTACAGGAAAAAAGCAAACCTGAATCAGGAGAGCATGGTGTTTCCCTGTGTAAAGAGATGCGGATAGTGATGCCGCAGTTCTGAAAAGAAGAGGTCTACCGGCAAATCATCAAAGGTGCCGTACTCATGAAGGTATTCCATGTACGCACGTCCATCTCCATGAAATTCCTGAAAAATAGAATCACTTTCTCCATCCCAATCCAAAGGCTGGGTATTAAACTTCTCACATAATGAACGATTGAAAGCAGGGGTGCATTTTACCCAGCGGCCCTCCAAAAAGAACTCATTATATCCATGGAAAACAAACTTGTCGCTTAGAAGTAATGCCACAAATTTCTCAGAAGCCAAATGATTTCTTACGATAGAAAATCCGAGTCGCGAAGGAATTCCGTTAGCACGTGCTGCAGCAGCCAGCAGTAGCGACTTCTCAATACAATAGCCGCTTTGACGTTGCAGCGTAAGCGAAGCAGAAATGGCATTGGCATCCAGTATGAGATGATAAGGATCATAGGCAATACTATCTCGTACGGCATAATACAAGGCAACCGCTTGTTCCTTTTGTGAACGGCCTTTACCATACTGATTTGCGAACACCTCAACTGCTGGATGTTCCCAATCAATAAAACGCGTGGCTGCCAAATAGCTTGCATCCATGGCGCAAGAATACAAAACGGTTTCCCAAACAACAGTCGGAAAGAACAACTTACATTTGCCCCATGGCAAATGTGGAAGAAGAACTTAGAAAGTTTCGGTTCCGGCAGAAAATTGAAATGCGTTGGAGTGACATGGATGAGCTCCATCATGTGAATAATGCGGTCTATCTTACGTATTTTGAACAAGCTCGGGTTGGTTATTTTCAGGAGGCTTGTCAATGGAACTGGAAAGATGATGGTGTAATTCTGGCCAATGCCCAAATCAATTATGTGCGACCGCTGTGTTATGGTGATCCGGCTTATATCTATGTACGCGTTTCGCGATTTGGGAATAAAAGTTTTGAGGTAGAATATTTATTGGTGAATGAATATGAAGACCGGAAAGAACGACTCACCACAGGAGCAACTACCCTAGTGATGTTTGATTATAAAACACAGGCTCCGTTTCCGGTGCCTGATCGGATTAAAAACGCAATAACTGCATATGAGCCAGTACTCTCTTGACGATTTCAGAGCGAATAACGCTATTCAAACTGCACAGTTTAGAAAAGTTGTGAAGAACAATTTCTTGTTCCGGTTATTTATGTTGAAGAGCTTGCCCATGGCTTTTTTGGCAGGCTTGCGGGTAGCGCATTTCGATGATCAGCAGTGCAGCATTGCGGTGAAGTATCGCTGGTTGAATCAAAATCCATTTCGATCAACCTACTTTGCGGTATTAGCGATGGCAGCAGAAATGAGCAGTGGTATGATGGCGTTGATGCACACACGCCATGCGAAGCCCTCGGTTTCGATGTTGGTGACCCGGCTGGAAGCAGAATTTGTGAAGAAAGCTACAGGTGTAACAACTTTTACTTGCGCTGATGGCGATGCGATTCGGAAGGCGATAGAAACCAGTATTGTTACCGGCGAGGGTCAAACGGTACGTTGTGTAGCTGAGGGGAAATCAGCAACCGGAGAAGTAGAAGCGCGTTTTTTCGTTACCTGGTCGTTTAAGGCTAAAAGCGCTTAACGATACCAGCTTTGCAATTTTTCTGAGACGCTATACGTTTCTAAAATTAGACAACCATTATTGGTTGTTGAAATCAATTAACCTGTACCAACACGCACGCATGACACATCCTGTACATTTGTACCACACCGGAGAGCCGGATTTTTCATGCCGATACGTTTGCTTCTCTTATGGGTTTTTCTGACCTGGCTGGTGTGCCTACCCGCCCAGAAAACCTTTACCTATACTGATCCCAACCGGGATTTCAAAGAAGCGCAACAATTGTTTGAAGCGCAACATTACCAGGCAGCGCGGCAACGGCTCGCCTTATTCTTGCAACAAATGCCTGCTACCACGGCATCTCAACACCTGGTGGTTCAGGAGCAGGCCGATTATTACATCGCAGCCAGCGCTGCGGAGAGTGCCGATGCAGATGCCGAAAAATTGTTACTGGCATACATCAAAAATTATCACGCTACGGGGCATCGGAATGCAGTGGTGTTTTATTTGGGTAAATATTATTCTCAGGAAAATAAGCACGCCGAAGCACTGGAATGGTTGCTAAAAGTAGATCCGGCTGGATTGAATGCCAACCAATTGGTAGCGTATAAGTTTCTGTTGGGTTACAGCTATTTTGTAAAGAAGAAGTTTGATGACGCTAAGCCTTTGTTTCGGGACATCAAGGACGTGCACGAGAAGTACTTCTATCCTGCCAACTACTATTACGCCTTCATTAGCTTCTATCAAAAGGATTATAAAAACGCAATGGCCAGCTTTAAGGCAATTGAAGATTCAAAATTGTACGCCAGTGTCATTCCATACTATATTGCGCAGATCTATTTTCTGGAAAAAAACTATTCGGAATCGATTCGGTATATCAACGGAAATATTGATAAAGCTGCGCTGAATTATAAGGATGAAATGAATCATTTACTGGGAGAGGCTTACTTCCAGGTTTCTGACTATGAACGTGCCTTACCTTTGCTGGAAAATTTTGTAGCCGCCAACAAAAAGGTTCGTAAAGAAGATATTTATGAATTGGGAATTTGCCAATATAAAACTGGCGCCTACGATCGGGCGATTGAGAATTTCACGCAAGTGAATTTACTAGACGAAATGATGGGGCAAAGTGCCACCTATGCGCTGGCGGATTGTTATTTAAAAACGAATCAGAAGAGTAAGGCGCGATCGGCATTTCAAAGTGCGGCAGCGATGGATTTCGATTTAGATATTAAGCAATTGTCGCTTTTCCATTATGGCAAATTGTGTTTCGAGTTAGGCTATGCCAGTGAGGCCGTAAGTACACTGGAGAATTTTCTGAAAGCGAATCCATCTTCTTCATACCGCGAAGAAGCTAACGAGCTACTGCTGAATGCATTGGTACAAACAAAAAATTATGAGCGGGCTTATCTGGTTATTGAAAAGTTAGAGGAGCTGACGCCATCGTTAAAAGCCATTTATCAAAAAGTAACCTGTTATCATGCCATCGAGGTTTTTAATGACAAGAAGTTTGAGGCAGCAGTTGATCTTGCCGAGAAGTCGTTGAAGTTTCCGGTAGAGCAGGATTTAGCGTTGCGCGCAGTTTATACAAAGGCCGAAGCGCAATATCAACTGAAGAATTACGAAGACGCTATTGTTCAATACCAGCGCTTTAATGCAGGTATGAAACCGTACTTAGAAGAAAAAGTAGGATTGAGTGAGTTGCGGTCAGAGTACAATATTGCCTATGCTTATTTTAAATTGAAACGCTACAAAGAAGCCAGGTTTCATTTTACGGCTGCTATTGAAGAAAGCAATGGAACCAAGGACGTAGAAGGAAAAAAATCGCTTTTACCTGATATTTACCTTCGTTTTGCAGAATGCTGTTTTGTAACAAAGGACTACAATGAAGCAGCCGGTGCCTATGATAAAGTTGTACAGAATAACTGGCCCGGAACGGAATATGCCTTCTTTCAGAAAGGCATTGTTCAAGGTTTGCAAGGACACTTCCGTGATAAAATCACCACACTACAGACACTTATTGGTCGTTATCCCACTTCAGTTTATGTGGGTCAGGCGCATTATGAAATTGGCGACACTTACCTGGAACTGGATAATAATGAAGATGCCATTCTTTCCTTCAATAGAGTAGTGAAGGATTTTCCAAAAAGCGCTTTTGCGCCTAAAGCAAGCCTTAAAACAGCATTGGCATTGTATAATCTGAATAAAAAAGAAGAAGCATTAGACCGGTATAAAGAAATCATCAAAAAATTCCCTGATTCAAAAGAGTCTCATCAATCTATTGCTGCCATTCGCGATTTGAGTATTGAATTGGGAAAACCAGCGGAATATGCGCCATTTGCTACCAGCGAGGGCGAACGTGATTCCCTGACCTATCAGGCTGGGGAAGCTGCCTTTCTGAACAACGAATGTGGGAAAGCGATTGGATTGTTTGCGCAGTATGAAGAAGCCTATCCCAAGGGGATATTTATTCAGGATGCGCGTTTTAGTCGTGCGGAATGTCTGATTCGTAATATGCAATATAATGATGCGCTGGGCGAGTATCGCATCATAGTTGATAATCGCTTCAGTAAGTATTATGAGCGGGCGCTTTTGAACGGTTCCGGTATCGCTTATTACGAGGTGAAGGATACCGAAACCGCGTATGGATTCTATAAGAAATTGTATGAGGCTAGTTCGTCATCGGCTAATACCTATACAGCTACATTAGGCGTGATGCGAACCGCATATTATCTGGCGCGTTATGATGAAGTTTCGGAGTTTGCTGATAAATTAATCATGAGTGGTACAGCGAAGCAAACAGATGTGGATGATGCCACCTATATGAAAGCAAAAGCTGCCTATGCCTTAGGACAAATGGATATCGCCTATATCAATTTCAATAAAGCAGCCGCAACACAAATTAGCGCCAGGGCGGCGGAATCTAAGTACATGGTTGCGAAATTCTTATTTGAAAAGGCAGAGTACAAAGCCTCCCTGGATACCTGTTTCAAGATTAAAAATCGATTTGGCAGCTACGAGTATTGGATTGTTAAAGATTTTATTCTGATTGCTGAAAACTACTATGCGCTGGGTAATGCTTTTCAGGCGAAAGCCACTTTAGAAAGTATTGTAGATAATTATAAGGGCGATGTACAATTGCTTGAAGAAGCACGACGAAAACTGGAGAAGATTCGCTCAGAGGAATTAAATCGATCAAAAATTCAATTGGAAGCACCAGCCGACCAATTGCAAATGGAAGGAGATACGCTGCGATGAACATTAATGCAACATATCTGGAAACTACAACTTCCGTTCGTGTTACTGTAAGCAAATGGGTGCGTTCTGCAGGGTTTGCTATCACAACCTTGATCGTTGCGCAATTGTTTTCTGCTTCAATTTTTGCGCAGGGAAATGTCAGTAACGATCAGGTGATTATTGTAAAAGAATTTGAAGGGAAAATTAAGGATGCTGATAAAGTGAATTTTCCACCTAATGTTCCCGAAGAAGAGACGCGTTCACCGAAACAGACCTATCAGGTGCCACAGCGCGATTTTAAAGACATTCCATTTGAACCCAATCCATTGCGGCCAATTTCTATGACAAAAGAGAAGTTGGAGCGTTTTAATAGCAGTTATCTGAAACTTGGATTTGGAAGTCAGTTAACGCCACTGGCGGAATTGGTTTACAACGATAATAAGACGAAGAACCTGCGTTTTGGAGGCTTCTATCATCATTTGTCGCAATATGGCTTTGCCATCAAGAACATGCGGTATAGCGATGATCGTGTAGGGGTTTATGCCAGTTACATCTCAGGAGGTGTAGAGATAACTCCCGAATTCCAGTTTCATAATCTGAGAACGCATTTTTATGGCACTACCGAGAATTTTGCGGCTAAAGATGTGCGGCAAAATTTACGGGATTATGATGTACAGTTGAAGCTTCGTAATGTGTTAAAGAATAAAGTTGATATCGATTATGAGGCTGCGGTAAGGTTCAATTATTTTCAGGAAACCTTTGGTAAGAGTAATGAATGGTTTGTGAACGGACATGTTGGCGGAGAAAAAGTGTTTAAGAAGTACCATCGGGCTTTTGCCGATTTCCGTTTTGACATTTCCAAGTTTCATTCTACAGAACAAGATCGGTTTAGAAATATCTTCTTGCTAAAATTGGGTTATGCTTTCAATAATGACGATTGGAAAGCAAGAGGCGCAATTACCTTGGGCGCTGATGGTAGTAAGTTTCTGCCGTTGCCAGATTTGTACATAGAAAAACGGTTATTCAAGCATCAGATTATTGCATTTGCACAGTGGGAAGTTCGGTTTCAAAAGAACTCCTATAAATCGCTTGCAGAGGTGAATAATTTCGTGAATTCCAATCTGGAGTTGCAGAATACGCAGATTAGCGACTTTGGGGCTGGCTTAAAGGGAACGGTGCAACAGTTTACTTATGTGCTGAAATTCCAGTACAGGCGTTTTAGTCAAATGCCGCTTTTCTACACCAACTATTTTGACACTAAGCGGTTCTATGTGGCATATGATCCTACGGTTTCAGCTTTTGGAGCCAACATTGAAATGGGATGGAAATTGAATGAGAGTTTCAGCGTCATGGCTCTGGCAGACATGAACTTCTACAGTTTGTCACGAAATGCGCGCGCATGGTATGAACCAGCGCTTCGTTTCAACTGGAGCGCCACCTATAACTGGAAACAAAAAATTAGCGCTACGTTAGATTTGTATGCCTTCAGTAAGTACTATGCTCCTCTGGCCCCTGGCGTTGAGCGCGGCATCAATGGAACAGCCGATTTAAGCCTGCATCTACAGTACTTCTTTAGTAAGCGTTGGACTTTCTTTGGCGATTTGAATAATATGGCACATCAACGCTATGAACGCTGGGCAGGCTACAAAGTATTTGGCGTAAACGGATTAGTAGGCGTTAAATTTAGCTTCTAGTTAACCCTTAGCAATGCTGCATGGCCAGCAGAATTCTGACGGCTACAAGCAATCCAAAAACAATCAACCGCCAATTTACATCACTACCTACAACCGTTCGGGGGCTGCCGTGGTTCGCATAAATGCTATGGTTGTTCATGATAGTTTGGTTCAGCGATGCCGGCAGGTGCTCTAGCTTAGACAGTTGAAGGCTGATGCTGTAGCAATCTTGCCAAAATGTTTTTTGGATAGAGACGGTGACATTTACAAGATACGTAGCTAAGTCAACGCGTTCGTCATAATATTCATCGGGAAGATGGTTGATGAAGAAGCTCCAGTCTTGCTTTATCCAATGTGAAAGCTGGGCACTCATCTGTGGGTAGTTATCTTTGTTGATGTTTCGTAATACACGAATGTTTTCGTCGAGGTAAATACGAATAGGCCGAAAAGCAGCTTCGCGATCTGCAGCTTCAATCAAATCGGTATAAGGTAAGACGATACCTAAAGAATCCAGGTCGTTTGTTTGCAACAGGCTGCGCGAAAGTTGTTCGAAGGCAAAGGCGAAATAGGGCGACAAAAAAGCTCGACCTTCTTCTGTATAAAATGGTAGCGCCGCTCCATAGAACAGGGCCTGATCAAAATACATTTCTTCCAACATCTGGAGCATTGCTGGACGCTCCCATACTTGCTGATGCCATCTTAATCGCCCGATAAAATCAGGGTGGTCGATTTCTGCCAGTACATCATTCTTATTATAATGGAATTCACCGATATCAATAATACCTGATGGTGATAAACCGAATTCCGCAATCACTTGTTTTCTGATGCGGGAGATATTCAGTTCACCCAGCAAACTCACAGCTGCGTGATCAAACAATCGGATGGGAGAGGTGTATTTAACCAATGCCGGTGCCTTTAAAGTCAATATTAAATTGATGATCAGATTGTACTAGCAAATGCGACAGGTTGAATACATGCGTTCGAAATTCGGCGTGTTTTTCTTTCTCTAATGCGCCTTCAGCCATTTTAATGACGGTTTTTGCAGCGCGATGGTCTTTGTACGAATTAGCCGGCAAATCTTTCCATTGGAAAAACAACGATATCAAGTAACTGGTTGTATTCGTCATGGCACGCCAGTGAATGTCGTGTAGTTGTCGCAATTTGCTTTCAACCACCGAAACATTCTTTGATTTGATGAAGCTGCCTTCCGATTGTTCCAATTTACGGAATGCCATGAGTAATTCATCTTTCAAAAAATCGGCACTGGCTATAGCTTGTGAAACTGCTTCTTTATTAAGCATGTATTGGTCAATCAAACTGGCAACGCGCTCATTGCCGCCTAATTTGTCGGCCTCTTGTGAAATGCGCGTTAACTTCTGCGCTAACACAAACTTACTGTCTGATTGGTCGCTATCTTTTAGTTTGAATAATGGCGCTTTTACCTCATCTAGTTCTTCTAATAAGGCTGATGCTTTGATTTCCCAAACCTTGTCATCGTTATATTGAAATTCCCTGACCGTATCCTGCAGTGCATCTTCCAGTTGGAGAAATTGCTCGCGAAGTCGCCCTAAGTTCACCTTCTTCTCAGATAGTGAAAAGGCTTGTTTAAACTCCTGTTGTGTCATCACTAAAAACATCTCAATATGCAGAATTCGCGAATCAGTAAGATGTAGATGGATTTCAATATCTGACCCCTTTACCAAGTCTGATTGCAAATCTTTTCCATTGATTTCGATGCTGCCAATGGTGAGGTTTGAAGAAGGCCTTGAGTTGCGATCGCCTTCCAAAATATTGATGACCAGATTATCAGTTGTACCTTTTGCGATTGTTTTTGATATTTCCCGGTACAAGGTTCTTTTTTGCGGCAGCAAACTATTTCTCTCAAAAATAACTTCAAGCCTTGTGCTTTTATTTTCTACATCATCTACTTCCAAACAAATATCATAAGGTAAAGGTTGGCCATCAATTTGATAAAAGCCCTGAGCAATGGAGATACTTTTGCGTTGTGCCAGCACCTCGTTTTGTTGCCCATCAAAAATGTATAAGGTAAATTGGTTACTGGTAGAAGGAATGAGCGGAAGAAATTCTGTTTTTTTTGATCGCAATGGAATTAACCCGGTATCAAATCCGCCATCGGCACGGGTAATACGATACGAATACTGCTCAAAGGCTCCAGTGCACGCCATCAGTAAAACTTCTTCGGTGTCTCTTGATGAGCGATTGTAAGAAATACTTACATGAAGCGTTTCTGGCGTGAAATCAATTGTAGATAGCAACTCGTCAACACTACTTAGTGCTACTGTTTCTTCTGGAGCAGCGGCAACGGCAGGAGTGTAAAATTTATTTGCTGCGTAGTAGGCAGCGCCAATCGCAATAGAGGTTGTAGGATCAATATTGAAATTGATGGAGATGCCAGTTTCCTGTTGCAGCGTTTGCCGTACTTGAGGAAGGAAAGTACTGCCTCCAACTAAAATCAATTGCTGAATATCTGATGGCTTCAGCATATTCTGCTCCAATAGTTTTCGCAATAAAGAAACGGTTTCAGCTATGATTGGTGCGAAAATACGATCAAGGTCGGTGCGGGTAACTGGAATGGAAAAGTCGTACCGAACACCTTCTATTTCCGTGCTAAACTCAATTACTGTGGCCGATACTTGTGATAATTCCTTTTTGGCTTCTTCGGCATAATATTGTACTTGATAAAACAACATTTCATACTTGCCATATCGCGTTTTGAATTCCTCCTCAAAAGTGATGATGCCCGTCTGCTCAATGATTGCCGGAATTACAATCTGATCAATAATAGCCGCATCGAAATTCACGCCGCCCAGAAAGTTATTTCCTTCGTGATCAACAACTTTCAGCTCACCTTCCGATGATTTGACCAATGCCAGATCAAATGTTCCCCCACCTAAATCGTAAACCAACCAGTAGCCCTCCGGTTTTTTCTCGGCGCCTGTATTAAAGAATGCCAAACTGGCTGCAATCGGCTCCTGCAACAAAAAAACCTCCTGAAAACCCGCTTCCAATCCGGCTTTTAGCGTGGCATTGCTTTGCATACTGTCGAAGGATGCAGGAATGGTAATAACGCATGCTTTTGGAATTTCTCCCTGAACAAATTGTTTTAGTTCTTTCAATACCAGTGTAGAAAGTTGAACCGGAGTTACATTCTCGTCAAGATTCACCACATAGTATTTTTCATCAGTGCCCATTTTCCTTTTGAAGGAACTGAATACATTCACCGCATCCTTGGTCAGGTATTCACGAGCCTTGTCGCCAACCAGAATCCGGTCTTTTCGGTAAGCCACTACCGAGGCTAAAGTTTCTTTTTGACCAAACGGATTCTTATAAACGCGAACACCATTTTGTTCGTATCGGGCAATCAGTGAGTTGGTGGTACCCAGGTCGATACCAAAGTTAACAGCTTCCATTATTCGTTTTCTACAATCACAACAGCTTTTTGTACCAGTTGTGTTCCTTCAGTTAATTTTTGATAGATGACGGGTTTTAATACCCGGGTGATTTTCATGCGTTCTCCTGGCTGGCCAACAATGCTAGCCTCGCAATCAGTCCGGGAAGACGAGTATTTTTCGTGCAGCGGATTTTGTACTAGAAAACCAGCTTCTTCAAAAAGTGCTTGTAAACGGTTAAAGTTTCTTTCCAATACAGCGCGTTGGGGTGTATCCGCCAACTTTTGCTGCATTTCGAAAAATTGATTGATAATGGGTAGCATAAGGCCTTAAATATACAACCTCCTGCGACTTTCACATCTTTGTAAAATGGCTACTATTCCTTGCCTGGTGCGGTTTCTGGTGCAGGCGGAACTACTGGCTCTGATTTTTCGCGGTCTATTGCCTTGCTGCGATTCTTTTTCTGAACCGGTTCTGCAACTGGAACATCAGCGCCAGGGGCGGCATCAGTTGCTTTCTTGGCAAATTGTCCTTTCGTAAAATCAAAGGTTACCGATAAGCGGAAGGTGTTATCCAGCGGGTTTCGTAAATTAGAAGTGGGAACCAGGTACGACAGATGTAAACCAGCCACGCTGTACTTGATAGAAGCGCCAACACTTACAAATTGACGATTACCCTTGGTTGGATGCTCATAGAAGTATCCGGCGCGCACACCAAACATCTTCTTAAACCAATATTCTGCACCAACTCCGGCAGTAATTTCCCGGAATTCTTCCTTAGCGCCACCCGGAGCATCTGCAAACGATTTAAAAATTGCTTTCACCGACGACCATTCGCGGTAGTCCAATACATTGGGATCGCCCTCCGAAAAGTATTGCGGACGGTTGTTTCCAGCAGCATCTCTGTAGTAATCACGTGGAATTGGCGTTGGTACTAAAAGCTTGTTGAAATCAGCATAAACCCCAATAGAGTTATTCTTGTCTACATTTAAAACATAACCAATTCCCATACCTAAATTCGCTGGAATATAATCGCGAACGGTATTGTTAGAATAAGTGACCTTGTTGCCTAAATTAGAGAAGCATAGTCCCCATTTTAATTCATGCGTCAGCGCATTCTTCTTGGATGTGAAAGTTTTGTTAACCATCACGGAAATATCTCCGGCAACTGCCAATGCTGGCCGAATAACTTCTCCCCCCGGCCCGGGTACGCCGCCTGGCGCGATGTTAGAATAAGCAAAGCGCAGGGTTAGGCCTACTGATACAATTTTACCCAAACGACGGGCATATCCTGCGTCCAGCGCCAATTCATTCGGGCGAACCTGAATGGTGTTATTACCCTGATCGTCGGTAAACTGAATGTTTCCTAAAGAGAAATAGCGGAAGCCGATATGCACGGTTTGCACTTTCTTGATCCGGTAATATCCGGTGAATTGAGCCAGATAAATATCGTTTACCAATTGCTTTAGCCACGGAGTAAACGAAATGCCAAAGCCATAATCTTTATCAATGAAAGCCATTTTGGCGCCATTCAGCTGAGCACCATTAGCATCGGGGTCAATCGCAATACCAACATCGCCCATGCCGCCTGAGCGGGTATCATTTACAATGCGCAAAAACGGCAAAGCAGTGGTTACCGTATTGATTAGATTAGGATTAAAAACAGGTTTGTCTGTGCTGGATTGGGCAAAAGCCGATACAGATACAACGATAGCCAACAGGGCCACCGCAAAGCGCCTTACAAAAGATGACATGAATAACAATTTAGTTTCGAAAAATACTAAATGTAGAAGTTGACCATTCGAGAGTAGGCAAATATAACTATTGAAGCGGAATAAAAAAGGCGGAGCCCTGCCCCGCCTTTTTTAGATGTAATGGTGTGGCTTAGAAGTTGCACGCCAGGCCAATGCCATTTTTGTTTTGTTGTAAATTAATACTGCAGTATTTGTTAACGTTGTGTCTCCCAATGATATAGAGTGGCACGCCCGCACCTATACACCCTAATCCCACGACAAAAGTAGCGGCTCCACCCGCTGCCAAACCAGTACCGGCAAAGGCATCTGCAGAATAGCCGATTGCTACACCGGCAATAATCATCGACAGGCCTGCTGCTGCCACCGGAGTACCTACAATCCATAAAATTTTACCTGCCTTATTCATCTTCGTAAAGCGATCACATTTTACATTGTCTTTCGAAAACAAATAGTGCGACGATGATTGCGCACTGGCAAATACCGGGCTAATTGGTTGGTAAGTTACAGGGGTAGGTTCAAAGGTGTTCAATTCTTGTTGGGCAAATGCGCCCAAAACAGAAAACGCCATCAAGGCGGCTAAGAGTAATGTTTTCATTAGGCTAAAATTTTAAACGAAGTAAGTAAACTTCTGACACAAAGCATACATTTTGTGACGTTATCAGCTTGTAATTTACATTAGGCGGCAATCCTTACGAAATCTCCCCAGCCGTCCTTTTTTGCGCCGAACCCCGCTGCGATAATCGCGATGTTTTTTCATTCCACATTTTTATACGTTCTTTCCTTCATGAAATATCTTGCCTTATTTTTATTCATACTATTTGCTGGTTGTTTGATAGCTGCCAATGGCGACACTATCCATATCATTAGCCATAACAAGCAACTCATACAAACAAATCCCGCTATTGGTCACACCGAATATGCATCATGGGTGCAGTTCCCGCCGGCCTCTGTAAATTATCGCAAAGTGAAGGTGACCATGACTTATGGATGCCCCTCCGGCATGCATTGCGGCGAGTGGGATTATCTCAACTATGTTTGGTTGCGCCGGAAAGGAGGGGTTCAACAACCGTCGATGGATATTCAGTTGGTAAAGTTTATTACACCCTATGGCTATTCCAATCCTTCCTCGTGGAAATTTAGCTGGGAAATGGACATCACTGATTTTGCATCATTGTTGCACGATAGCGTTGAAATAGAATATCAGCATACGGGATATGAAGCTACCAGTGGCAGGGGGTGGTTGGTAAAATTGGATTTTGAATTGACAGAAGGAATACCCACATACGTGCCAGTAGCAGTAGATACGCTTTGGCATGGTTCGTATAATTTTGGTAACGCCACACACGATCTGGAAACCTATCTGGCACCCAGAAACATTACCATTCATCCGGGCTCCGACGCGCAGAAATTTTATTTGGTGCAAACTGGGCACGGCAGCGATACCATAGACGGCTGCTGTGAATTTGCCAACTACAATCAGAATTTGTTACTGGATAATTCAATGGCGCAAACTTGGCAAGTGTGGAAGCGTTGTGGCGATAATCCGTGCTATCCGCAATCAGGCACCTGGCCGCTTGACCGGGCCAATTGGTGTCCGGGAGGCACCGTACAACCGTATGAAGTGTGGACGCGTTACTCGGCCAATAGTTCACACACGCTCGACCTTGAAATGCAACAGAAATCGCATGATTTGTTTCAACAGGGTAACTACGATTTGCGGGCATACTTGTTTGAGTACAAAGACAATCGTTTTGATATAGATGCAACTATTGACAAGATCCTGCAACCTTCAGATCAATACGAACAGTTGCGAATTAATCCGGTTTCGGTGACGCCAAGAATTATTTTAAAGAACAGCGGCAAGCAAGTGCTTCGCCGGGTAAAGTTCAGGTATGGATACGAAGGGTATTACGATACTGATTACGAATGGCAGGGATTACTGGCTCCTGATCAGAAAACAGAGGTTGTTTTACCCAACATGCCGGTTAATCACACGCCATTACAGCCGCAGTTCTATGTGTTTTCTTTTTCTCCAAACCAACAATGTGACCAGTATCCATTCGACGATACGATGCGCGTGGGTATCAAAGTGCCTGCTTTGTACGATTCTGTGGTGGTGCTGAATTTTAAAACATCTACTAATCTTCCGGCATTTAATGCTACTGCTGCAGATTTCAGTTACACATTGAAAGATGCCAGTGGTGCCGTTTTATACCAACGCAATGCCGGAACGCTGGCGGCAGCTACCGTTTATCGTGATACGTTTCATCTGGAAGAAGGCGTTTACGATTTTTATTTCAGAAATGAAAATCCGGATGTGTCGTACGGGTTAGGTTTTTGGCTCACTAATAACTACGGACAAACTTCGGGTTATGTACGTTTAGATCGGTTGGGTGGTAGTGCCTACAAAAATTTCGGCTCAGATTGGGGGCAGTTTGTACATGAAGCGATCGTGGTTGGAAACCCCAGCGGGAATCCTCAGGTGCTATCTGCTACCTGCTTTCCTGCCGGTGTGAAAGACGAAAAGCAGGTCGCTTTGTTGCATGTTTTCCCTAATCCAACTGCAGGCCGTATTCAGGTGGAAGCCTCTGGTATGATTACGGCATCCACATTGCGCGATGTAACAGGAAGATTGGTTTGGAGTGGCCTGCCCGCTGCCTATGGTGAAATTGATGTTCGCGGATGCCGCAGCGGTGTTTATTTGTTGCAGGTAGAAGTAGATCATCAATGGATGACTACCCGGGTAATTATTGAAGAATAAAACAGGTAAAATGGCCATAGTTACGCGACCGTTGGCAGACGAGCATGCCGAGTACTTTCAGAATTATCTGGATCTTGTTGAAGGCGATGATTTGGTAGCTATATTATCGAATCATTTGGCCGATGCGTTATCATTTTATGGTAGCCTCAGTGAAATGCAATCGATGCGTCGATACGAGGCACAGAAATGGAGTATGAAAGAAGTTATTGCCCATGTCACCGATACCGAGCGTATTTTTATGTATCGCGCCTTGCGATTTTCCAGAAAGGATGCTTCTAATCTGGAAGGATTTGATGAAAATCTGTATGCGCCCAATGCGAATGCGGATGCAAGAAGTTGGCGCCACCACCTTCGCGAGTTTGAAACAGTGCGATCATCAAGTATCTTGT
>JAXLUK010000011.1:0-14783 GCA_046329555.1 Chitinophagales bacterium | reverse complement strand
TTTTTTTGAAATATAGTAAAGGCGCGCTATTTGCGTGAAAAGCAGCTAAGGTGCGCCTACTTCGAGATGGGTGATGACGCCTTGCCGAAAGATCATTGTTTTATAGACGGTGCCATCAGGCGAATAGAATTGCCATCGGCCGTCGGGCGCTGAAAACCGCGGGTAGACCTGCTTTTCAGCCGGCTCTAAGGTTTTGTTCACTAATTCGAAATCAGTGATGAGCACTTCCGGTGAAGGAGAAAAATAACCTTCTGATTCCTTTCTTCCTAAACCGTCGTAAAACACCCAAAGACTATCGGCCATGCCATTGCGGTAAAAACCGGTGACCATCAAGTTGCCCTTTCTGGTCCATTTTTTAAACGCGCCATTGAGGCGACCTTCATCCAATTCATACTCTACCATTTTATTGTTATTGGCGTAGTACCCGATTTTCTTCACGAATTTTCCGCTGGTGTAGATGTACTTTGTGGTGCCGCGGCTAGAACGGAACTTTATTTCTCCGTTGGCATTATCGCCGTGCTGATACAGCAAGGTGTCATCATTTTGCAGATGCAGGGAATCGTAAGCGATGCGGATGGTTTGCTGTGCGCAGGCGGTTGTAGACAGCAGGCAAAAAGCAATCAGCCACTTCACGCTTTCAGGCTAACCGGAATTTTCTCGTCGATCAGAATCACCACAATATCTTCCGGGCCTTCGGCTTTCAATACCAGGCTGCCATCGTGGTAGTAATGCCCTTTTACGTTATCCGTTAAATCGAGAATAGACGGCAATTCGCCGCGGTTAGCCGATGAGAATTGCAGGATAGCCTTGTTCAAGGTGCTACGCAATTGCGACACATCAGCCAGAAAAATTTGTGTTTTGGGGAACACCGGCAAGCGGCGGCGGGAAGCCTGTTTAGGGTTCAGCAATACCGTTCCGTTTTCAGCAATCAAGGCTTCACACAAACACATGGCTGCATCTGAATTTTCAATGGTGTAACCAATTACACCGCGCTGAAAATTGAATTCGTTAAACGCTTCCTTGATTTCATTTTCCCAATGAAACACATGGCTCCATTCGTTTTCAGCCGACCATTGCTTCACTAGTTCAACTGCTTCGCCCAGATTTTCGCAGTAAACAAATTTACCGCCCTTCTCAATCAGATTCGTGGCGAACTGAATATCTAAATCGGCTGCCGGCAAGGTAGCTTCGATGGGTGTGCGCTCGGTTACTTCATCGGTATGCGTCAAGGGCACCATGGGAACATACTCGGTGTGACTGAAATCAACCGTACGTGTGGCCATGGGTTTGTCGGTAGGCGCATCCAGTATTTCGCGCTGTGTTTCCTGAGTATCGTGTTCTTCGAACTCTACCATGTCTTCGTGCTTTTTCAGGGTGAACATATTCCTGAAATTGCTAAAAAATCCGTGTGATGCGTTTGTCTCCATGCTAACGAGGTTGCCCAAAGATTGCTATTCACTGTGGTATTTGTTGTTGTTGGCAGGCTGGAATTGTACACAGTGCACGGGGTAATGTCAAATTTTTAGACACTCACTATAACATAAGGATAACGGCCACTTCATTCAATAACGAACTACAGGTAAAACTTTTGTAGTGGTGCCGCAGGTTATTTTCAACCAATAACATCCTGCATAAGGAAGAGAAATGATCCGATTTTGGGCGCTAGCGGGTAACCATTCTGCTACTGACAGCGATGGCACTACGCCACCCAGGGCGTCGTAAGCAACCAGTTGCATTTTGGTTGGTTCATTGGAAGATATGCGCAATGTAAATGGACCCTCGCCGGGATTAGGCCATACTTCAGCCTGCCATGAGGCTGCTGTTAAGTCTGCAAGAAACAGCGTGTCGCGCAACACCAGGTTGCGAGAAGCATAAGCGGCACATTGTTGGGAACTACTAAAAGTACTCAGTTGCACTGTATGCGCTCCGCCCTGCCTGAATTGATGAATGGGAAATTGTTCCACACTGGTATCGCCATCTCCAAAATTCCAATGCCATTCCGATGGCATCGCCACGCTTCTATCTACAAATCGAAAAATCCCTAGCTGCCAATTAATCGTATCGATATCAAAGCGCGCCGTGCAGCATGCCGGCCGTTGCTTAGTAAGCGTAATCACACCATACGTAATATTGTTCTCAGGATGGCCATCTACAAAACGGTGATGTGGATCAAACTGCGACATCAACACATATTCGCCATTGCAAATACTGTCGAAATAGATGGCTTGTCCGAAGGGCAACAAGTATTCATATACATCTGAAAAACCCACAGAAATTCCCTGCACCTGAGCGCTACCCGAGGTATAGCCCGCTCCTAATCCGGCATTGCGCAAGGCGTTTAACTGATACACCGAATCAGCATAATCACAGGCGCCAAAAATGGTGTCGCACCGGATGTGATCGTACAAACTCACCGACACCTTGTAGCCGCGTCCGATAACAGGCCACAGTTCCGGATTGGATTCTGGTCCGCGGATGCGCAAGGTGTTTTCCACCCAATCTTCAACATGCAAATGATGATGACCCAGCTCTGAGTGAAAGCGCATATAGCCTACTACCGTATCCATAAAATCAAAAAATCCGTTGGCTGTTTTCTTATAAATCCGTTGTTGAACCAATTGCCGGGAATAGCCGCCATCGCTGCAAACCACATTGCCCGCCACCTCACTGTCGGCGCAAAACCAGCGATTGGTGCCAATAATTTCCATCGGGCCCCAGCCAATATTTGCCGTACTGTTAGACACTGTGATACTATCGCGAAATTCTCGTCTTCTGATAGTATCCAAAAACCAACTTTCGCCAATAAACATATCGGGCAGCAAAAGACAAGTTGACTGGGTGCTATCCGGGCAACCGCAGCCGGGTACATTAAACTTGCTGCAAGGCCCCACCGGGATTCCAGAAGGAGCCGGTGCAGCAGTGTCAAATGTAAGCGCCCAGCTATTCAGCACGCCGCTATCTCCCTTTACAATATCCTGAATGACCAAATTCCAAACCCCGGTTCCGTCGCTGCCATTGTTACATGCGCCCAAATTATGGCGCGGATAGTAAAGGCCCGAAAACGGCGCACTTCCCGAGATGATTGTCGTGCTGGCCTTCATAGAAAAACAGGTGCCCGAAAAGTTCCCGCCTGCGCCACCTGCGCCTGATACCAGTTCTACTTGCGTGCCATCAGGAGCCAATAGAAACACCACCAAATCTGCCACATGCGGATGGGTAATGTCAATACAAACCTGGGTCAATCCATGTGCTGGAGATAGCGAAGTTGGTGTCAGTGCGGGTACTTGTAGAAAGAAATAGCGCGCATTGGCGTAATCGGGTATGGTATTGCCATTAGCCGAAAAGGTCTGCGACCAAATTGTGATAGGCAAAAAACAAAGTAGTACGGCAGCCAGCCATTTCATGCCGCGAAGATAGCCAAAAAGAAGCCTGCCCTTTGGCATTCGCCCAGCCGCTGAATTTCCTTTACTTCGCGCGGTGCGGAAAGAAGAGAAATTTACCGGGCAGATTGATTGGTTTACGGTGTTGCTTTATGTGCTGTTATGCGGCATTGGTATCGCTGCCATTTTCTCGTCGGTTTATGTAGATGAAACATCGCGGGTGTTTGACACCCGCACTAACAGCGGCAAACAATTGCAATGGCTCATCGGCAGCTTTGTGGTGGGCGCCTTGATTTTAATTATAGACGGAAAATTCTTCACCACATTTTCATACATCATCTACGGATTCTTTATTCCTGTTATTATAGGAGTTATCTTTTTAGGAGTAGAAGTAAAAGGCCAGCGCAACTGGATTCGCATTGGCGGATTTCAGATGCAGCCTTCTGAACTGGCAAAATTCGCCACCAGTTTGGCCGTGGCCAAATACCTGAGCACACTGAATGTAGATATCAGAAAATGGCGCGATAAATGGAAAGCTTTCGCCATTATTGGCCTGCCCATGCTCATTGTTTTAGTGCAAGGCGATACAGGATCGGCCATCGTGTTTGCCGCATTTTCATTGGTACTTTTTCGCGAAGGATTGGAATCCTATTTTCTCATTATCGGTGTGGCGGTAGCCGTGTTATCAGTTGTAGCGCTATTAGTTCCACACATCTGGTATTTATGGCTGGTGTTTGCCCTAATGGCTGCTATCTTAATATATTATAACTACCGCAACCGAAAGATGGTGTACCTCATCATCGGCGTAGCCGTTCTGGCTTCTGTTTATGTTATCGGGGTGGAACAAATTGTGGAGCATCTTCCCAAACACCAGCGCGACCGTATCAATGTGTTGCTGGGAAAAGAATTCAATAAGGACCTGACCTGGAATGTCAATCAAAGTATGATTGCCATTGGCTCAGGCGGACTATTGGGAAAGGGTTATCTGCAAGGACCACAAACGCATTTAAAATATGTGCCTGAGCAAAGCACCGACTTTATTTTCAGTTGCATTGGTGAAGAATTTGGATTGCTGGGCACCTTCACTGTGGTGGCGCTGTTCCTCATCTTGCTGTTGCGCATTTTGTATTTGGCAGAACGCCAACGATCGAAATACAGCCGGGTATATGGTTACTGCGTAGCCGCCATTTTGTTTTTTCACTTCGCGGTTAATATCGGCATGGTAATTGGTCTGGCGCCGGTAATCGGCATTCCGCTGCCGTTTATCAGCAAGGGCGGCTCGTCGCTGCTTTCCTTCACCATTCTGCTGTTCATCTTTATTCGTCTTGATTCACAGCGTTTAGATGTGTTGCGCTAATTACTTCAACGCCGCATCAATATTATAAGTAAGCGTTTCCTTTGGGTTGCCCAGCGAACCGGTAAACACATTGCGCACTACGCCATTCTTATCAACTACAATATTGGTAGGATAATACAGCACATAACATTGATCAATCACCTCGCGGGCGTTGGCGCATACGCGCATATTCATCGGGTGCGCCTCCAAAAAAGTTTTCGCCTTTTCTTCCGTATCCGAAGTAACGGCCAGCAATAACACATTGGGGTTAGCCCGATACATTTGCGCTACTTCATTCATTTCGGGCAATTCATCTATACAAGGTTTGCATGCGCTGAACCAAAAACTCAACAGCACCACTTTCCCTTTCCTATCTGCCGGTAAAATCACATTGCCATAAATATCTTTCAAAGTAATTTCCGGCAAATAATGCCCAACCTTAATGGTCTCTCGAGCCGGAGCCGCCTGCGTAGTAGTTCCGGAAACCGGCGCCGCATCGCGCGCCATCAGTTGGTACGCCACTACCTGATCCATCTCATTCTTTATCGCTATATAATTTGCACCTGCCGCCACCCGCGAACGGAACTCAGCCTCAGTAACGTCTTTATTGTTCTCGTCGCGATAAGCAACGCCTGCGCCCACCGGCCCGGTTGTCACTTTTACCGAAGGCGTATCCACTTTCACAGCCGTTCCGCCTTCCAATTGGTATTCTATGGCTTTGTTTTCTTCATTGCGCAGCGAAAAGAAAGTATAGCGCCCGGTAGCCAAAGCCGCCCTGAATTGCTGCTCGGTAATTTCCGCCCCTTTCTCATCTTTAAATGGCACGCCAGCATCAAAGCTAATACCCAAATATCCCGAATCATGGCTGTGCTTATCATCGGCAGGCGGAACTGGATTTGGCCCGCCAGTCAGTTGGTATTCCACAATTTTGGCGTCGTCATTCATCAGCGATTGAAAACGGTAGCTTCCAGTGCTGAGCATCTTTCTGAATTCCTGCTCAGAAATCACTTTTCCCTGTACATCCTTGAACGGAACATTGGGCTCAAATTGTTGGGCCATTCCGCTTATTGAGGCCAAAATCAAAATAACGGTTACCATCCATTTCATAGCGTGAAGGTAGGAAAATGCCGCTACCCCACCCTTGGCGCCACTATGAAATCAGAAATTGTTATTATCTTCCGCATCTGAAAAAACCGGTATGAAGAAGTGGTACCCCTTATGGCTGGCATTTCTGTCGCTTACGGCGGTGGGTCAAGACGTGCACTTTTCGCAATACTGGGCCGCTCCGGTAGCCATGAACCCGGCTCTTACTGGCAAATTCAATGGCGTTGTTCGCGGCACTTTCAATTACCGCAATCAATGGTTTCTAATTCCCACGCAGGGCTCCGTAGCGCCTTATCAAACTTATGAAGCCTCAGTGGATGCGCCTATTCAAAGCGACCGGCTGGGCAATAATAAGTTCGGCGCCGGACTGATGTTTTTCAACGATAAAGCCGGCGATGGCGCGCTGACCACCAACTATATCATGGCCTCTTTTGCGTATCATCAGTCGCTCGACCGCTACGGCCTTTGGCATTTGTCGTTTGGCTTGCAAGCCGGCGCTATGATCAAACAAATCAATATCTCAAATCTGGTTTTTGAATCACAACTGGATGGTTTTGGTTGGAATCGTAATTTCAACAATGGCGAGAACACCTTTCAAAATAAGGCCATCATCAATCCCGATGTCAACCTGGGCGCCTTGCTCTCAGCACACCCGAAAGAGCGCTTCGCTTTTAATGTGGGCTTTGCCGTTCACCATGTGGCGCAACCCAAGGAATACTTCCTTTCAAATAATACCACCAACTACCTGCACCGCCGCTTTGTGGCGCATGGCGGAATGGAGTTTTATGCCGGATACGATAATCAATGGACCATCGCGCCAACCTTCTTATTCATGCTGCAAGGCCAGGCGCAACAATATAATTTTGGCTTAGGCATTAACTATCAGGCCACCGATAATATCGGCATTTTCGGCGGCGGCTTTTATCGCTATGGCGATGCCGGCATCGTTAATCTGGGCGTAGATGTGTACAATGCGCGCATTGGCGTTAGTTACGACATCAACCACAGCGGCCTGCGCGGTGCTTCTAAAGCGCAAGGGGCGCTGGAAGTTAGCGTGGTGTACGTGTTCAAGAAAGAGCGCGATGCCGATGTGCAGTACCCTAGTTACTGTCCGAAGTTCTAATCTCGCGGCTTTCGCTTGCATATTCCTTTGAGCTTCTTAAATTTGTTCATGCAGCAAGTGGTTTTGCACGACCGTACCTTCCGGTTGTACCTCAAGGAATCGCAAATTCAACAAGCGGTAAAAGCGATTGCCGCCCAAATCAATAACGATTATATCGGAAAGAGTCCGCTGCTAGTACCTATTTTAAATGGCTCCTTCATGTTCGCCGCCGATTTGATGAAACAATTGCAATGCGATTGTCAGTTGTCGTTTATCAAAGTGGCTTCCTATCAAGGTACAGAAACCGCAGGCGTGGTGTCATCGCTGATTGGCTTATCAGAAAACATCGAAGGCCGGCACGTGATTATTCTTGAAGATATTGTAGATAGCGGCCACACGCTGGCCAAGGTCATTCCGCTGTTTAGCAGTAGCAACCCCGCCAGTATGCGTGTAGCCACGCTGCTGCACAAGCCCAATGCCGCCAAAGTACCGGTGCAGGTTGATTATGTAGGCCTCGAAATTCCCAACGATTTTATTGTGGGCTACGGTTTAGATTACAACGGCTACGGCAGAAATCTGAAAGATATTTACGTGGTGGCTGATTGATGATGGCGTGCCCCCTGCACCCGCAGGCCCCATTGCCTACTGCCCAAACCCAGTGCTGATGCGGGTTTCGGGGTCGCGCCCTACGTTCCCAAGGTTTTTGGCTGCGCATTTTTTCAACCCCACTCCGGCAACGTCATTTCATTCCAACCGCGCGCCGGCCAAAAACGCTTTCCACTGCGGCCGCTCACGCTCGGCGCTATTTGGGGGACAAAGCCAGCACACTTTGAATGTACTGTGAAAGTAAATTAGTTATCCACTGCAATAAGGAACGCAATCGAACCGAAATTAATTTCCAACAGTTGTTGCGTCCTAACTCTTTGCTTCTTTCAACTTAAATCCTTTCGCCAGACATCAAATTCTATGTAGCTTTTCCAGCAGCGCATCCTTCTTCCTGCGTGCTACATCTACATACAAACCATTGCTGAGTTCTACCTGGCCGCCCTCACCCTTAATGTAGCGTTTCACATGCTGTATGTTAATGAGATACGATTTGTGTACGCGAATAAAATCCGTGTTACCTAATGTTTCCTCAATAGCACCTAATTTGCGGCTGATTATTTTTTTGGTGTTATCTGCCATCATCACTTCAGTATAGCTTTCATCGGCAGCGAAACAAACAATGTCTTTCAGAAAACAAATATCCAGTCCGCTCATGGAGGGCAATGCGATGCGCTCCATTTTATTGGAATAACTTTGGTTATAAAGCTGCAACTGCTGTTGTGTTAGGTTTAATGCGCTATACCGTTCGCAGCGCGCTACAGCTTCTTGTAATAGCGCCGTGCTTATGGGTTTCAACAAATAGTCTATGGCGCTAAGTTGAAATGCCCGAATGGCGTATTCGTTGTATGCCGTCACAAAAACAATGTGCACTTGATAGCGATGTAAATCTGCGGCAATTTGAATACCCGTCTTGCCGGGCATTTCTATATCCAAAAAAACCACCTGCACCTTGTAGGTTTCCATCGCCTCCATGGTCTCTTCATCGTTGCGGCATTCAGCAACTACCTTCACCTGTGAACAGTGTTGCGCTAAAAGCATACGCAGGTTTTCACGCGCCAGTGGCTCATCATCTACTATCAGTGCATTCATTGTTACAACGGAATTTTAATCACCACGCGCGTACCTGTGGCCTCGTCCTTTTTATTCTTTAAGTCAAAAATCTCTACCGTACCCTGTAAGCCCTTGGTGATGCGCTCGTAGGTAATATCTAACGCGCGCGACTGATGCCTTTTCTTACCAGCTTCAATTTCGGCACTGCGCTTTCTGCCAACGCCATTGTCTTCAATGCTGCAAACCAGTTCTTCGTTCTGCTCTGCAAAGTTGATGATGATTCTTCCCGGCTCGGGTTTATGCGACAGTCCGTGCCAAATGGCGTTCTCAATGTACGGTTGTAGCAACATTGGCGCAATAGTCAAATCGGTTGTTTCCGTTTCACTATCTATTTGAATATCGAAGGTAAATGGAAAGTGTAAGCGCAATTGCTCTAAGTGCAAGTAATTCTCAATGAACTCAATTTCTTTGTTCAGTTTTACTTTTGTCTGAGAGCTGTTATCCAGTATTTGCCGCATCAATTCTGCGAAGCGAAGCAAATAGGTACTGGCTACTTCGCCCTTATTTTTAAGAATAAAATTGTTGATACTATTGATACTGTTAAATATGAAATGCGGATTCATCTGGCTGCGCAGCAACCGAAGGTCAGTCTCAGCTACTTCGCTACGCAGGCGTTGCGCTTCCTTCTCCTTTTCAACTAATTCATATTTAGCGGCGGCATCTGCAACTGCCTTGGCGGCTTCTTCATTGAGTATTTTTTCTTTTACCTCATTCAACTCGCGCAGGTACTTCGCCGCCAATTCAAACTCCTTTGCCTCTTCCTTTATTTCCGCTAACAACTCTAATGCCGTTCTAAGGTTTACTTTGAAATCGTGTTCCCTGGAAACAGCGTATGCCCTTTGTGCATAGTTCATGACCTTCGCATCCTTCTGGTGCCTGCGCAAAAATGAGCACAAGCTAATCAGCGCCAAACTGAGGTTGTATTGGTTGCCCATAGTGTGGCAGACCTCATAGTTGCGCAGCTTGTAAAGATAGCTGAGGCGGTCTCGGCCCAGTTTTTCTAACACCTCTGATTTCATTCTATAGACCAGCGACAAGCCTGTCATATCGGTAAGGTTGGTGCAAAATGTAAACGCCACATTGATCTGTTCCAGCGCCTTGGCATACGCCAGGTTTTGTGTCAGATACTCGGCGTATTTCGTATGAAAGACAACCCGTACTTTTGGCACTTGGCAATCTTCAATAATTGCCTCCATAACTTGGTATTCAGCAAAGAGCTCCTTGTGCATGTTGAGTTGTGCATACAGATTCAGCAAATTTATACGCACTACAAATCGCGCCGGATCCGCTGACTTGTCAAAGTACTGCAAAGCCGCTATGCCACTTTCCAAACAGGCTTGATACTCTCCAGCTCTGCCGTATGCAACGGCCAATTGCATATGAACATGTGCGGCATGAATATCCTTGTTCAATTCGGGCAAATGAAGAAGTATTTGTTTGAACTGCTGAATAGCCGCCTGCACCTCGCCTTTCATACAAATTAAAATAGCGTCTGATATAGCAACAAAAAACAACCTTCGCTCGTCTGGATTTCGGTTGACAAATGCATGAGCTTCGTGTAGATAGTATTGTGCTTCATCCAACTTATTCGAGTTTAAATGAAGGTTAACTGCGCCGCGAAAAAAATCGAACTGGGAATCTAAGGAAACAGCACTGCGATCTGCGGTGCGCAATGCTTCATACAATTCGAAAGCCAGGGCGGGCGTTTCTGCTGCTTTTACTCTGAACAACTCTATGTCAGCTTCTAGCCCCGATTTCAATTCCGATTCCATAACAGAAAACTTTCGGGGTTTTTAGACCCCGAAAGTGAAGTAACGAAATTTGAAAGGAACTATTGTTTTACTACCATTACATTGAACTGCGTGCCCACCGGAAACTGCGAAGGAGCACCGTCGTCAGAAGCATTGTAAATATACCAGTTCGGGCTAAGCCAGCCTACTGTTACGCTGGGAAAGGTAGCGTTGTTGGTAACTGGTGTTACAATCAACATATCACTTGCCGATTGGTTAGGATACAAGCCTGCCAATGATACTGTTCCTGTTGCTGCTACCAATGCGTTTGTTCTAAACACTGATTTGTTGGTGCCGGCCACTTTCAATGCACCCCACAACTCTAAACCAACCCCGGTTGATGTATTGGCAGATGCTTTAATAGCAGTTCCATTTGCCGCCGTAGCTACAGCCTGCAAAGCAACACCGCTACCTAATGCGTTTTGTGCGTAAACACCTACACCAAGTGCCGAAGTACTGATGCCACTTACACCCGCGTATGGAGCTAAAAGACCAGTAGATGCCGCACTCGTATACCCTTCTACACCGTTGCTTTGCGTACTGGTAAAATAACCGCCATTCGTGGTGGTTCCATCTACAACTAACTTGTACGTTCCTGCTGGAGGTGTAGTAGTTCCTATCATCACGGTACCGCTATTAGCAATGCGCATACGCTGAGCACTATTCACCCTAAAATCCATGTTCGAGTTATTCCCATAAACGCCTAACTCCATATTGTCGCCATTTTGCCATACGTAAGAATCATACGTACTGGAAGCGCTCCGCTTCAAAGAAATGAAGGGATTGTCTGATTCGAAGCGAGCTACTTCGCCTGCACCAGGCGAAGATTCTATAACATGGAACCTCGCTGCCGGCGAGGTGGTACCAATACCAACTTCCCCGGTGCTGGTAACCGATAAACGCGGTATAGAATTTGTCACCAGGTGCGTTTTACCCGTGTAAGACCCAAAATCTAAATCGGCAGGAGCCGTTACCGCACCAACGTAACCTGTGTAATTCGAAGCTGTTTTGAAGTCAATGATAACACCACTACCTGCACTGGTGAGGGTCATCGATCCACCTACATTCAATTTCATGCCTGGAGGAACAGTAGCAATGCCTATGCCTACGCCAGTTCCGTTATCGTAAATCTGCGAATTGCCAACGGTTGTCCCATTGGGCGTAAACTTAGCCACATAGTTCAACGTGCCGCTCACATTACCTGCGCCGGCCGGACCGGTGGCTCCTGTAGCACCAGTAGGTCCTGTTGCGCCATTCGTTCCGTTTGCGCCATTCGCCCCCGTGGCGCCTGTAGCACCATTCGTTCCGTTTGTACCGGCAGGACCCGTGGCACCCGTTACGCCATTCGCGCCGTTTGTTCCATTAGCACCGGTAGCGCCAGCGGCACCCGTGGCTCCGGTTACACCGGTAGCACCAGTAGCACCCTTCGCACCCTGTGGGCCTTGCGGACCTGTAGGACCAACGGGGCCTGCCGAACCTGCCGCAACCGCATATTGCGCATAGGGCACACTCAGCAGTTCTGATGCGCCCAAATCAGTGAAGCTGTTGCCTCCTGTTGGGTCAATTTCTACTTTTAAAAATTTAGAGCCCGTGCTCCAGTTAATCGCCCCGAAAGATCCACTCACCGTGGTTCCTCCGCCTATTTCGGCTGTAAACAAACCGAATGCATTAGTGGTTACACTATGCGTTTCTGAAAAAACGTTGGTGCCTGTTGCGCCTCCATCTAAAACCGATAGACGAATTTTTATAGCCTGATTCACCAGCTCATTACCGGCTGTGTTGCGCGCCACAGCTTGATAGTTCATTTTTTGCGGCACTTGAGCGCGCAGGCTTTCCCCTAATAAAAGGAAGCAAACAAAGGCTATTAGCCAATTGGTATTGGTAGTTTTCATGTTTTAAATGTTTAAATGAAGTTTTTGATTACAGTTTTTCAATGCGGTAAATGCCAAATGGTCGCCCATTCATTCGGGTCAATTGTATCAGGTAAACCCCTACTGCGTAATCGGCAAGAGAAATGCTGGTAGCGGCTTGCGCGTGGCATTTGGTGCTGCTCAGTTCGCGCCCCTCCAAATCCAAAACACGGCACGTGAAGCCTTCGCCGTTGGGTATCTCTGCTTTCACCTGTACCTGGTCAGGTGTGGGGTTAGGGAACAGCAGCACGGCTATTTTTTCTTCCAAAAATGAAATCCCAACGCTCGATTTATACGACTGATGATAGCCTTGCGTAAGCGTTACATTGCCCGCTGATTTGGTGACCGTAACAGGCTCACCAACGGTGTACGACAATTGCACGTTGGCGCCCACCAGTTGCCGGCCATTGCTGGCCAGCACCCCAGGCGCAAGGCTTTGCGCATGAACGAAGCAAGCACCAAACAGCAGTGATGCAAAGGCAAAGGCTTTTGTTAAATGATTAGTCATTTGCTTTGGTTTTGTAGTACAATGGTGACACAGAATTGTCAACCTGCTTACCTAAAACCCATGAACGGTGGGTTGCATTACCGGAACGGCAGAAATCTGAAAGATATTTACGTGGTGGCTGATTGATGATGGCGTGCCCCCTCCACCCGCAGGCCCCATTACCTACTGCCCAAACCCAGTGCTGATGCGGGTTTCGGGGTCGCGCCCTACGTTCCCAAGGTTTTTGGCCGCGTATTTTTTCAACCACTTTCCATCAACGTCTTTTCCTCCAACCGCGCGCCGGCCAAAAACGCTTTCCACTGCGGTCGCTCACGCTCGGCGCTATTTCAAACTAAAGTCAAAAAAAATATGAAAGTCCCCTTTTTGTGATTCGGGACTTGCCTATCGATTGGCTTCCCTACAGCCGGTCGCAATCTTCTTGTTTGACGTTATTGAAGGCCCTCTTGATTATGCTCGATGATATCGTTGAGCGGTCATACGGCCGCCAAGATCATTCCAATTCAGCAGTAAAACCCCGCCAGCCGCCGCGGAGCCACGCCGCCGCATAAGCCTATTGCCGGCAAAGTTCCATAAAAACAACTTTATGGGTACCTCTAAAATCCGGTTATGGCAGAAAATTGAATGATATTGATGCCGAGGAGAATTGCTGTTAAGTTTCAGTAAATCTCTGTGCGAATTACTTTTCATGGAGAAAAGCCTTTCCTATGGTAATCGAAATAGAACAACATGGTCTTCTTCATTGGCAAATACCGTATCCTTTCTGCGTGCCAAAACCTGCTCTCTGCCTTTATCGTATCCAACTTTATTTAAATCTCGATTGAGATAAAAATAGTACTCCGTGCTATCTCTAATATAACTTCTATCTGCATCCAGCAATTCAATATTCCGAAGAGAATCATATTTTTCGTAGAAATGCATGGCGTTCTGAAATGGCCAAGAATAGCCTACACGAACTATTCTTGATTCGCTAACGCCAATAGCATTCAAGCGTTTCAAGCCAACCTCTGATATCGACTCAAAATCCCAGGTTAGCGTCTTATGCAGGTTTCCATGAGCAAAAAAATTAATCGCAGAGCCAAAAACAACAGCCGCTAAAACTATTTTGGAGAAAATAAATGTTCTTGCCAAATAACAGATTAAAAAGAAAGGAATAACAATAAGTGGAAAATAGAATAACGAGCCCCTTTCAATTGGATAAAGAGTGCCAAAGCACCAGAATAACAACACATTAACCACCATACATCCGTATAACAGCCAGCTAACGGGCAGCAGTTCCATCCATCTTAACCGCCAAATACAGTATGCCACCACAATAGTTAGCAACGCAAAAAAAACAAACACGGCGTTGCTGAAAAAAAATGAAGATTCATGCTGATACAATAGGCAATTCGCCAAAGTGTTGACAGTATCTGAAACAAAACCGGTATTGCCTCCAAAAAAAAGGCGATCATGCCTTTTCAATTTAATTAAACCCGGTCCTCCAAGAATAATAAATGCTAATAGAACACCGGATACCGAACGCAAATAGGTTCTATTTTCGCCTTTGAATAGGGTCTTGGTTTGTATCGCTATATGTAAAACAAAGGCTGATGCTGCAACAAAAAATGGGATGAACGAAAAATTTGCCAATGAGGCAAGAGCGCCTAGTGATAGCGCTTTAATACCCATGCTGTTGTTGTTCGGCTCCCTGTAATAAAGTTCCAGATAGTAAATGGCAGCCACTTCAAATGCCAGTGCCATACCATAACCACGGGCAAGTCCGAAGAAATCAAGAACAAATGGATTGGAGATCAGAATAAAAAATGCCGCAAAAACATATTCGGAACGAAATTGCAGGCGTGACAGCCGATAAGCGTAATAAATATAAAATATGAATGAAATGACATTGGGCAGGCGAAAAACAAACGGGATCCGAATTGTTCCGCCAGTAAACAATT
>JAXLUK010000010.1:0-15298 GCA_046329555.1 Chitinophagales bacterium | reverse complement strand
CAATTTGAAAACGCTGCAGTACGAGCCTACGAATAAGAAGGTGAAGTTTCCGGTGTTGGAAGCCGGCAAGCCGATTGAAGATTTGCGCGAGCGGTTGAAGCTGATTGCGAAGAGCAGCGACAAGGGCGCTCAGTTTTTGAACAAGCTGAGTTTTTATGTGAATGAGTATGTATCGAAGCGCATCCCGGAAATTTCAGATGAGTTGTATCGCATTGATGATGCGATGCGCGCCGGCTTCGGATGGGAGTTAGGTCCGTTTGAACAATGGGATGTGGTTGGTGTTGCCAAAACCGTAGAAGCCATGAAGGGCGCGGGTTTCAGCGTAGCGCCTTGGGTAGAGGAGATGCTGGCTGCCGGAAACACTTCCTTCTACAAAATTGAAAATGGCGTTAAGAAGTATTACGATATTCCGTCTAAATCGTATCAGGCCATTCCGGGTCGCGAAGCGTTTATCATTCTTGATAATATCTATGCTTCGCAAAAACCCGTTTGGAAAAATGGCGATTCGCGGATCGATGATTTGGGTGATGGCATATTGAATATTTCTTGGAGCACCAAGATGAACTCGTTGGGCGGCGGTGTGCTGGAAGGAATTAATAAAGCGATTGATATTGCTGAAACGCAGGGATGGAAAGGTGTAGTGCTGGGCCATGATTATCCTAACTTCTCAGCCGGTGCCAATCTGGCCATGATTTTCATGATGGCTATTGAACAGGATTACGACGAACTCGATTTCGCTATCCGTGCATTCCAGCATACTACTACGCGGTGCCGTTATTCTTCGATTCCGGTAGTGGCGGCGCCACACGGATTAACGTTGGGCGGCGGCTGTGAATTTACCATGCATTGCGATGCTGCCGCGGTTGCCGCAGAAACGTATATCGGCTTGGTAGAAGTGGGTGTGGGTTTGATTCCAGGCGGCGGTGGTACGAAGGAAATGGCCTTGCGCGCCAGCGATGCTTACTACAATGGCGATCCGCAAATTCCAGTATTGGCCGAGCGCTTTACGGCTATTGCTACCGCCAAGGTGGCTACCTCGGGCGCCGAAGGATTTGGCGTAGGCGTATTAGACAAGAAGAAAGATTTTATTGTGGTGAATCAGCAGCGCCAGATTGCCGAAGCGAAAGCGAAAGCACTAGAGTTGTATAACGATGGCTATGTGCAGAAGCCGATGCGTACGGATATTACGGTACTTGGTCGCACCGGATTGAGCGCGTTGTATGCCGGCGCGGCTTCGTTCAAAGTAGGGGCTTATGCATCGGAGCACGACTTCAAAATTGCGCAGAAGATTGCCTACGTATTATGCGGCGGCGATTTGACTTCCGAATCGAAGGTGACCGAGCAGTACTTGTTAGATTTGGAGCGTGAAGCGTTCTTGTCGTTATGTGGCGAGAAGAAAACGCTGGAGCGGATTCAGAGTATTTTGACGAGCGGCAAGCCGTTGCGGAATTAAAGGCGATGTTCGACTTTTCGACTTTTCGATGTTCGACGGTTCGATGTTCGATGTTCGAAGTTGAATTCGTAAACGTCAAGGACAATCAGGACGATTTGGACTTTCGGGACGCGCATGATGTAACGATTTTCCTTCACCAGAAAAATAACCACCATGAAACCTAGGCACACTTTAAAGAAATTGAAAATTTGGAATGATGCCATTGATTTGGCTGTAGAGATATACAAGATGACGGATACTTTTCCTAAAGAGGAACGCTTTAATTTGGTTTCGCAAATGAATCGCTGTGTTGTTTCGATTTCATCGAATATAGCAGAGGGTTCTGGCAGAAACCATGATAAGGAGTTTCGGCATTTTCTTGGAATTGCCAATGGCTCGGCTAACGAACTGATTTCTCAACTAACCATTGCCAATCGTTTAGGTTATGTTTCAAATGAAACGTATAAAAACATCGAAGCGCGAATTGAGCGAAACCAAAGCAACATCTATAGCTTTGCCAGTACTTTGAATAAACCCACGTCCCAATCGTCTTAAAGTCCTAATCGTCCATAAGTAAATTTAAAAAAACAGAAACTAAAAAAAATGGAAGCATACATTATCGCCGGTTCGCGCACAGCTATCGGCAAAGCAAAAAAAGGCGGTTTTCGTTTTACTACGCCGGTAGATATGGCGTATTACGCGATTACTGATTTATTAAAGAAAGTACCGAATCTGGATCCGAAGCGGGTGGATGACCTCATTGTAGGTAATGCCGTGCCGGAAGCCGAGCAAGGATTGCAAATGGCGCGCTGGGTAGCCGTTCGCGCATTGCCGGTAGAAGTGCCGGGCGTTACCGTGAACCGCTATTGCGGTTCGGGCATAGAAACCATCGCCATGGCGGCAGCCAAAATTAAAGCAGGCATGGCCGATGTGATCATCGCCGGCGGAACAGAAAGTATGTCGCTGGTGCCCACCGTTGGTTACAAAACAGTACCCAACTACGAAATTGCCAAAGACCATCCCGACTACTACATCGGCATGGGTTTAACGGCAGAAAATGTAGCGGCCAAGTACGGCATCACGCGCGATCAGGCCGATCAGTTTTCACTCACCTCGCATCAACGCGCCATTGCCGCCATCGAAGCCGGAAAGTTCAAAGAAGATATTGTGCCGGTAGAAGTTGAAGAAGTGTACTTCGAAGACGGCAAGAAAAAAACGCGCAAGTTCACCGTTGCGGAAGATGAAGGACCGCGCAAGGATACCACGCTGGAAGGACTGGCCGGACTGAAGCCGGTGTTCAAGCAAGGCGGACAAGTGACTGCGGGTAACTCATCGCAAACTTCTGATGCAGCGGCCTTCGTATTGGTGGTGAGCGAGCGCGTGGTGAAAGAACTGAATCTGCAACCCATTGCGCGCATGATTACCACCGCCAGTGCCGGTGTAGACCCAACTATCATGGGTATTGGTCCGGTGGCTGCTATCCCGAAAGCGTTGAAGCAAGCGGGTTTGAGCCTGAATGATATCGAATTGATTGAATTGAATGAAGCCTTCGCGGCGCAGTCGCTGGCGGTAATTCAGGAAGCCAAACTGAATCCGGAAATCATCAATCCGAATGGCGGTGCGGTGGCGTTAGGACATCCGCTGGGTGCCAGTGGTACGTACTTGTTCATGAAGTTGCTGGGCGAAATGAAACGCCGCAACAACAAAATTGGTATGGTGAGTGCCTGCATTGGCGGCGGTCAGGGCATTGCCGGAATTTTCGAACGCTTATAATGACAACTATCAACTTATATCAGGCGCACTTCGGTGCGCCTTTTTTTTGTTTTTCAGCGGCTGCACTGGCGAATTCAATTTAATCTTTAATATCGTTCGATGGAATTGACGAATAGCGCCCTTGTAGCGCAGTTGCAGGAGAAATACACCGCATTTGCCGCGCATATAAAATCATTAGATGCTACCACTTTCGAGCAGCATGCGGAAGAAAAGTGGAGCGCCGGTCAGCAATTAGAGCACTTGGTATTAAGTGTTCGTCCACTCAGAAAAATTATGGCTGCTCCCAAATTTTTATTTCCGTTAGCCTGGGGCAAACCCAACAGAAGTGGCCGCAGTTATGAGGAGCTGGTGGCCAAGTATCACGAGAAGCTGGCGGCTGGTGGCCGGGCTTCGGGAAGATTTGTTCCCCGGGAAGTGAGTTTCGCTCAGCGCGATAAGTTAACCAGTCAGTTACTGGAAGAGATACGCTGGCTCTGTGATAAAACCGCGAAGTTTTCAGAGGAAGAACTCGACCGGTTTTTGTTGCCGCACCCGCTTTTAGGCAAAATCACACTGCGCGAGATGTTGTACTTCACCATCTATCATGCCGAACATCATTTAGAATCGATTCGCGGGCAGCGGCATCGCTAAATGAGGATAGTAGCGGCTGCATTCAGGATGAAAATTAGGGCGTGCCCCCTCCGGCAGCGGCGCCGTGCGCACTAGTTGAACTTCCCATAGCTGCCTGCGGGGTCGGTTGCTTCGTTGCAAGTCCTCGCCCGGCTTCGTACCTCGCCGGGCTGCGGGCTTTCCACTTCGCCACCTCACGCAAAGCGCCAGGTGGGCGGGTATTGCGCAAAAAGATGCTCCCTGAAAATCGCTCTCGTTTTTCCTGCTAATTTTGAGTTATGGATTTACGCGATCACCGTCAGCAATATCTCTACGATCAATTAGGTGAAGCACACGCGCTGCCTTCTCCTTTTGAACAGTTTCAAATATGGTTTGAGCAAACCAGGGGCGTGATCCGCGAGCCCAACGCGATGGTGCTGGCCACAGCTACCTTGCATGGCAAACCTTCAGCGCGTATTGTGTTGTTGAAAGAATTCACCGAGGCAGGCGCGGTGTTTTTTACGAATTACCACAGCAGAAAAGGAAAAGAGTTGACGGAAAATCCCCGGGCAGAATTGTTGTTTTTCTGGGATGCGCTGGAACGTCAGGTGCGCATAGAAGGCGTGATAGAAAAAATTAGCGCAGCCGATAGTGAAGCGTATTTTAATCAGCGCCCGGAAGAGAGCCGTTATGCCGCTATGGCATCCAACCAAAGTGAAGAAATAGCTTCAAGGGAAGCATTGGAACAACGTTTAGCTGAGGTAAAGCAAGGGCCACCACAGCGCCCCGACCATTGGGGCGGATTTATTTTGCAACCGATGTATTTTGAATTTTGGCAGGGCCGCGCCTCACGCTTGCACGACCGACTGATTTATAAAAAGCAGGGCGACCAGTGGCAAATGGCGCGTCTTGCACCCTAATTTATTGCTATGGCCTTTGGCTTCACACCGAAACATCAGGAAACCTATACGCCAACTATTGCGTCATCTTATTGGCTCGCCCTGGCTGCTATGGCCGTGGAACAATTAGGGTGGACCATTACGCATGTCAGCGATGCCGGATTAATGGCTCATACCAATCAAGGCATGTTCAAGTTCAATGCAGAAATCACCATTCGCATTGCACAGCAATTGGAACTACAAAGTGCCTCTGCGGGAAGCGAGATGTTTGATTGGGGCAAGAACAAAAAGATGGTGCAACAGTTGATAGCGCAAATGGATGCCCTGCAGCACACCCCTGCAGAGACGCTGGCTGAACGTCAGGCGCATCTATCGGGTTATTTCAGTGCTCCCGAAGAAGATGTTTTGAAATTACCGCCAACTACGTGGGTAGATGATGTGAAAGGATTTCTGCAGTTGTTTATACCGCGCGCGGGCTACTTTGTTACGCCGCTCCTCATCGATTTGAACATACTGTTGTTTGTGTTGATGGCTTTGACTGGAGTAAGCGTTGTGGATCCGTCGTCCAAAGATTTGCTGCGCTGGGGGGCTAATTTAAGAAGCGTGACGCTGGCTGGTGATTGGTGGCGGTTGCTCACTTGTTGCTTCATCCACATAGGCATCATGCACCTGCTCATGAACATGTATGCGCTGATGTTTATTGGATTACTACTGGAGCCACTACTGGGAAAGTGGCGTTTTATTTCGGCTTACATACTTACTGGTGTAGCAGCTAGTATCGCCAGTTTGTGGTGGCATGATAATATCGTTAGCGCAGGTGCTTCCGGTGCTATTTTCGGATTGTATGGTGTTTTTCTGGCCCTGCTTACAACCAATTTTATTGAGCGGGAAGCGCGACAGGCGCTGCTGGCCAGTATCGGTCTTTTTGTGGTTTACAACCTGATTTATGGCATGAAGGGCGGAGTAGATAATGCTGCACATTTAGGCGGATTATGTAGCGGACTGCTCATCGGGTATGCGCTCCTGCCCGGACTTCGCCAACCACATAAAGTACAGCTTACCATGGCGACCTTAGCGGCCTTGTTTTTAATCACAACTGGCGGTGCAGTATGGGCATTGCGGACCATTCCGGATACGATGGGGCAGTACAAAGCCTGCATGGAACGGTTTAGTGAACGCGAAAATAGCGCCATGGCCATTTATCAGTTACCCGAGGATGCTTCAGAAGCGCAGGTGTTGTTAGCGCTGGATTCAGCCGTGTATTACTGGCATGAAAACATACTGATGTTGGATAGTATGCGCCAGCTTCAGCTAGAGCGAACACTGGTTTCGCGAAACAATATGCTGCGTACATACAGCGAATGGCGATACCGCTATTGTGATTTGTATGCAAAGAAAATCAGAGAGAAGACCACTCAGTACGATGCGCAAATTATGAAAGCGGATACCATGATTAATACGGAGTTATCCAATATTAATCAATTGCTAAATGAACCATGAACTTATCGCGCCCATTGGCTGCGGCGTATACCATAAATCAACTCGTCTTCTAAAGAGCCATTCTTAATCAGTACTTTGGGAATGCGCGCTTCCAGAACAAAACCGTTTTTCTCTAATACTTTTTGAGAGGCTAAGTTCGACCCAAAAGGTCGGGCAAAAATACGTTGTACATCAAGATTGGCGAATGCAAAATGTATCATTTGGGCAATAGCAGAGGTGATAACTCCCTTTCCCCAATACGGTTCCCCCAACCAATAACCTAGTTCAGCATTCAGGCGATGAATATCACTTTGTGGATGTATGCCAATACCTCCTGCCGCGTGGCCATCTATTTCAATTGCTAAAATGCGGGCGGGATGGTCGCGGTTGGCCATCGCTATAAAGGCCTGGCCATCGGCTTGCGTATAGGGATGCGGAAACTGATCGGTTAGAAATCTGGCGATATTCTGATTATTGGCATAATGAACCAAGTGAGGTAAGTCATCAATATACCATGGTCGCAACGTAAAGGCAGTTGTCATAGATTTTGTTTCGTATGATCACTCGGTTCTAACAATTTTCACAGGCCGGTGCCGGTCGATACTACAGAGCAACAAGCCAGCCGGAAACACACTTAAATCGAAAGTAGCGTTTTCTGCCACCACCGATTGTTGAAGTATCACCCCGTTTATAGTCATCCATCTCACCTCATGAGGCAAATTGTCGGCCATTTGCAAGGTGATGGCACTTGAAGCTGGATTGGGGAAGATATTGGTTACCACTTCAGGCCATGATGGGAGGCCAGTAACCGTTTCCCCGCATAGCCATTGACTAAAATCCTGCCCGCTGGTGGTTTGCCAGGACTGAAAATCTGAAAATGTTTCACCGATGGTTGTCCACTTGAGTTGAGCGGCCGGAATTGTTTTTAGAGAATCAATCAAGGTGCGTAACTTGGTAAAAAATGCTGGTTTAAAATCGCGCTGATTTGTCATTATCCGCGTAACATAAAACTTATTTTGTGGCCATAGTCCGTTTTGAATACTATCTACTTGCTGCTTGATTAATTTGAAAACTTGTTGCTCATCGCCTGTGTCGGAAAGCACCGGTGCGCAACCAACACCTAGGCACCATAAATTCTTTGCCGGATTGTGATGATAGAAATTGGTGGCCGTATCAGGTTTAAAAACGCCAAAATCGTTGAGGTCATTGGTGTGGGGCGGATAGCTTCCGGCACCGGTGATAAGCGAACATTGCCAGGAGTTACCGTAAATATTGCCAATGATAGGATGGCGGTATTGCTCCCAGTCGATAGGTTGAAGGCTACTATTGGTAGTAGCATAAATACAGCCGCCAAGGTGGAAAGAGGGTTGCGCGCCCAATGAATCCAGCAAATGCCATTGGTCGGCAATATTGCGCCCGTTCATATTCTTGTATCTCGGGTCAATTTCAACATTGTCTTTATATGGGTTTTGTGCCAGCGTTCTAAAAATGTTTCCTGCAGTGGTAGCCTGGTCGGCAAGCGCCCCAAGTACCAGACCATCGGATGTTTGCAAATTCCAGCGAAGATTATTGCTGTCGATAATCTTCGCCATGGTGGTTAAATTGGCTTTCGCTATCGCGTAGTTTGCAGGTGTTTGGTAGTTATCGTTGGGTTCGTTGTGAGTAACAAAATGAATATGTAGAGCAGGTTGTGACTGCCCATCATGTGTCAAAAAAATTACCCAGATAAGAAGTGCAATTCGAATCATAGCCAATTGTTTTAGTAAAGAAAAACAGGTATGACTATGACGCCTCGAAATGAATTTAGTTTAATGCTAAGGCAAAGAAATGGTTTTCACTCCTATGCGGTCGGTCTCCAGTTTCCCGGATTGATAATACGGCTGCAACCCTTTAAAGTTCCTGGTTAGCGCAAACTTTTGTTGCAGCGTCCATTGCTTGGTATAGTAGGTGGTTCCTTTTGCAATTTCTTTTTGCGGCACACTTTGTTTCTGGCCGGTACTCAGGAAACTAACGGCACGTACATACAAATTGTGTGCATGTTCCATCACCTTCATGTGGAGTACATCCAGCGATTCATTACCGTTTAACGGTGTAAATTCTGTAGTTAAAATATTGCCGGTATCTATACCCAAATCAATCCACATAATGGTATTGCCAATCAGGTGATATTGTTTGGTAGCTAAACACCAATTCGTGCAATTCGGGCCGCCCTTGATATAGGGAGATAAGCCGGTATGAAGGTTTAGAATGCCGATGCTTGGCTGAATGGAGAGCATCTTCTCTTTTACCAACCGGGTGCCTGAAACCAGAATAAGGTCGGGCTTAATCTTATTGGTGAATTGAAAAGCTTCTTCAGAATTAATATTTTCTACATCCAGTGTGGGTACTTGCGGCAACTCGGGGTATTGTTGGCGGTAATTCAGTTGCATGCCCCACCAGGCTTTACCTACTTCATTAAGGAAAATTTTCTCTACTACTTTTTGTGTTAGATTTTTGATGGAATAGTCGCGTTTCGATTGCCGCGTTTCAGTGATGACCCCAGCCAGCGGGAAAGCTGCATGAACTTTTGCCGCCAACGCCCGCTGATTACCTTCGTTACATATCCAAAGCATTACCTTCATCGGTAGCGAATTATTGATTTGAAATTTTCCAACACATTAGAAATACGAAGCCGTGTTTTCCACCACGGTTCATTATACAATTCAATTCTTGAGATTTCGAACAAATCGTCTTTGTCGGGATCGTATACATTCTGCTTCACCGCCAATCCAATCTGATAACCAGCCATGGCAGAAAGTCTTTTTGTGGTGGCGTTATAGCTGCCAACCGGATAGGAAATAGTCAATGGGAAATAGCCCAGTTCGCGCTCAATACATTTGGCAGAGTCCACCAATTCCCGCATTACTTCCTGTTCATCGGCAATAGTGCCTAACATGCTGTGATGTACGGTGTGTGAGCCGATGTAATGACCGGCATTGCGCAAAGCGCGCACATCATCCCAATTCATCATCAGTTTTGGGATTTCTATATCGTTAAAGGTAGCCTCAACGCGGTCTAAAACCTGCTGCCGTAAGTGATGGTCTATTTTTTTGAGATAGGGTTTCAGCTTGCTCACATATTTAATTCGTTCTTCGCGCGAGCTTAAATGCGTAGTCCGGAATTCAGCGGGCAAGAAATCAAAGTCAATCACAATGTTGCTCTCGCTGGTGAATTGAAAAAGATATTCCAGAATATGCGTCCAGGTTGGTCGGTTGTTATTGATGGCATCTGTTACTACGTAGAAAGATGCTTTGCAATTATACTTCTTCAAAATAGGCGCGGCGAACTCGATATTGTCTTTATATCCATCATCAAACATGATGGTGGCGAAATGATTTTTTTCATGCATCCGCCCTGAGAAGACTAAATCTTCTATAAGAACTACTTCGTATTTCTTGCTGATGTAGGCAATGCACTTCTCAAACAAAGGCACATCCATCGGATCCCAAAGTTGGTCTCTTTCGGGATTTACCCGATGAAATAAAAAGTTTCTGATCATGCCTGAATCAATCTGCAGGAGGTGCGTCCAAAAATAGAAAAGTATTTATATCGGGATATCCGCATTAGCACTCCTCCGTAAAGGCTTTTTTACCCTATTGATGATGCCTGATAACCAGATGCCCGCTACATTGGCCTTGGCCGGTTGTGGCCACCCAATGGTACACACCTTCCGGCCACGATACAGTTTTGATTGTGCTATTAAAATTGTCGTCCATCGTTAATGTAGCTATGGATTGGCCAAGCGAGTTGTAGATGTGCAAAGCGCCCGTTGATGTTGATGGTGATAACGATAAACTAAGTTGTTCATCTGCTGGTGATGGCCACATCCTCAAGCCGAATGAATTTGAAATTGCCGCTACGCCAGCAACCACCGAACAGCTATCAGAAAGTACATTGTTGTTTTCAATCGTACTTCCAGGCACAAGTTGATGCGAAGCCAGGCCGCTATAAGAAGCGGGGTAGTAGGCACATCGGAAAACGAGATTCTGGACCGGCGCAGCGCCTTGGTTTAAAATACCAGTGGTATTTACCGGATTGACGTAATTCCAAATCGTTTGCCCGCTGGAGTCTATTTCAAAAAAAGTACCTGAGGGGCCGTTGCATACCAATACATGGCCGTTCGGTAATTGCTGTGCTCCGGAAATGTTTTGGGCGTAGAAGTTGTTTGGGTTGCCGGCGTTGTAAGTCCATGAGGAATTCGAAGGAAGATAGGGTAGCGTATTGTTGTACTGGTTGCCAGAATACGGTGGTTGAATAATTTCTACCGTAGAATAGTTTCCGCCCGTACGGCCCTGGCCATTATTAAAGATCATGATTTGATTGGCGTAGGGATAGCCGCTATCAATCCAATGTGCATGATGTTGGCCAAACAATTTTCTGTCGCTCGCATTTCCTTGTTGGTAAACCTGCGGGTTACCCCAACGATACAAAATGTCACCCCCATGTCCTCCATGGCCACCGCTATGTGCAGCAGATTGCGCTGTTGTAGTGCTATGGTCAATCACCCAAATTTCTCCCATGCCATGAGCGCTTAGTAAAATCTGATTGTATCCATCATGGTAGTCGATAGCATTTAAGTGAATCCAATCACTATTGGTTGCAGATGCGTTATAATTGATGTTGACTAATTCCGGATGATTAGAAACGGTACCGTAGTTCGGCTTTAGGGGGTCAGTATTCTGCACTACGTGATCCCATAAATGCCATTCCCAAACTACGTTGCCACCTGAATTTCCTGTTGGGGCAATTTCAAAAATGGCTTCGCTCCACAGCACCGCTGGCGTAAGTGCAGAGTCCCGACCGGCTGCTACTGCATCCGCTTTTGTTTTTCGTTCCCAGCTAATAATCAAAACATTCCCGTTGGGCATTGGGTGAATGTCGTGGTGCTGGCAATGTATAGTGTCAGAAAGCGTGTAAGTCCATACAACATTACCCATCCAATCAATTTTCTGGATGATGCCACCTTTCCCGCCGGCGCTAAAATTGAGATTGTTGTTATTTCCTGTCCGCAATAAATGGCCATCTTCAAGAAGGTAAACTGCTTGCCCGGGTTTATACGCGCCAGGCCATTGGTGTACCTCATGGCCACATCGGTCAATGAGATAAGTAGTAGTGCTGTTTAACGGAGCGAAAAGGATATATCCAGATGTCGTATTGCTGTTGGTTTGGGTTAACCCAACGGTTTGCGCTATAGCATAGCAGCCAAGAAAAAGAGAGAAGAACAGCGTGACATAATGTTTAATCATAGGGAATTCAAAGAAAGAAAACCTACGACAGCATTTTCTAAACAAGGTTTAAACCTGAATTAGAATCTGCATAAAAAACTTGTCATTGGTAAAGGATATCAGGAAGCAAGGTTTCTAACTACTTTTTCCAATCTTTTTTTCTTTGACTCCTGATCTACTTCTTTTAGTCTCATTTCCAGTGTGACGCGGAAAAGGGGTTGATACTTTTTGGAGATAGCTGGCAATGCTCTTTCTGCATACATGGCCAGTTGATTGGTGGGGCATATAGTCAATTGTTCGTTCAGTAATGTTAATGAGCTGCTGGTATATTCAGGAACTTTTGCCAATGCAATAAGGATGTTTACAGCGTGATCCTTGGTGATCACTGATCCACGACCAGCGGCTTCCATGATTTCAGGCAATACGTTATAAATTTTCCTGGGAGCAACAACGGCAGCTGATGATAACGCCATCATGCCTCCCCATTGCATACGATTACTTTTGTGAGAAAGGAGCGCAATAAATTGGGGAATGTAGGATGCAATTAAATCCGGTTTTAAGGCACCGATTTCATAAACTACTTTAATAGCATCATGTTGGATGTCCTTGCTCTTGTGTTGCAACAAATTAACCAGGTCTTGCACTGCCTCATGGTCGTCCTTATCTACAATCATTCGCGCTAATTCCTGATTTGGAACTTCGTCGCGACGGTTTAATGAGGTGGCGAGGTGGTTGATAACTTGAATCATCTGCTAGCACTTTAATTTAGAAAATTTGGTCGCGTAAACGAGTCATTGGCCTTTCGTAATAACGATACAGCAAGCTGGACAGGCCAATCACTAAAATCCAAAACAAGGCATACTTAATCAATGCTATCGCATTGTTGCTAAGTTGTAATACCTCCCAGGGAAAATACTCCATCAGGGTGTTCTGTATGATGGTCAGATTAAGTAAGTACATCGAGTAGGAAATTAGGCTGATGTGCGTAATCCACTTCGTTAACCGCTGCTTTACTAATTGAAAATTACTTAGCCAGGGCAGCAGGAGTAGCGTGCCGAAGGCCATCAATGAAAACGAGCATACACAACCGTAAAAACTGTTATAGTATTGCGTAACAGGCAAAATATATTTGGTGATGAGCAGAATTATCAGTCCTGAAACAAGGAAAGCCAGTTTGTATTGATTCCAGATTTTGAAATGATAGTGTTTGAAATAGGCGCCAAGCACACCGAACATCAAGCTGTCGAGGCGCGTGATTACCTGCTTTCTGAAAATCAAATCCCATCGTTTGAATGAATCAACAGGAAAATGATAATAACGATACAATCTGAATCCGGTTGCTACCGTAAGTACAACTACGGCCACCACGAGAAGCGCCTTCTTCGGTGACCAGCGAAACAGCGAAATGCAGGCGGTAATCAGTATGGGTATTAGCAGGTAAAACCACTCTTCTACGCTCAAACTCCATGCTTCCGGGAATAGCGCAGGATGTGGAGTATGTAAGTTTTGCAGGAAGAAGTAATACGGCCAAGCATCGGTTATTGAAGTGTTATGGTTCAGGCCAATTCCGATGAGTATGGTTACGGTTAGGATTAGAAAATAATTTGGAAGTGTTCGGAACCACCGCCGTAACCAAAATTGCAACAGCCCGGAACAGCTAACGCCTTCTTCTAAAAATTGAATCAGCAACCCCCCAATAAGAAAGCCGCTGAGTACAAAGAAAATAGTAACACCATCCAACACAAAATAATTTGGAACGGCACGCCTCCCTTCCGGTAGCAGGTAGGTGCTGTGTTCTAACACCACAAAAAGAATGGCTGCTGCGCGCAACACATCTAATCCAAATACGCGTCTGTTACTCACTAATTTCGCTGTGCCAATGATTCACGACCATTCTGGCAAGTTAGTTTTTTTTAGAAAGCGATCAGTAGTCGTGAGAATCTATCGGCCGTAAGATTGCCATGCATTATATTATTGCCTCTCCAAATGTCAGCAAGTTGTGATCAGGGTCTAGTACCGAGAACTCCATTTGCCCCCATGGTTTTTTCGACAGTACGCCATTAGGATGAATAGGGCAGCCCTGCTGTTGCGCCGCTTCATATAGTTGCTCAATTTCTTCAACACGCAAGTAAACTTGGCCGTCATTTCGCAGCGGATCTAATTGCAGATGTTCAAGGAAATGCAGTTCAAAACCATCTCGTTCTAAGATAAGATATCCCGCATAATCAGCTGCGCTGATGTCGCGAAAACTCAGGTGTTCGGTATAAAACTGGCGAGTAACTGCCTTGTTGCGCATGGGCAATTTGGGTACAATCGAGGTAATCATAGTGTTTAAAAGCAACTTAAAAAACACCTTACTTCGCGCGCATCTTGTTGCCCTTGGCTTCGTGCGTCACCTCGGCTAAGCCCAATGCTTCCATGAGAGGCGGAATGTACATGCCAAAGCGACCGCGTAACCCCTTCTTCATACCATACCAGCCGCCAACCGGATTTTTTTCTGATCGCCCCCATGCTTCTACCGTTCCTTCCTTCGCCGGCTTCTGTTCATCGGCACTACCTAAATCCATCCATTCACCATGCTTTTTCAGCATAGCATGCAAATCATCAATACAGCGCAATTGGTACAACAGCACCGTTTTTCCAACCGTACACACCAGTACCTCGGCACCATCTTTATTTTCAATATGCATGGTGTACGAAGAAGTTTGTGGTGGTGTTTGCAACACCATCGGTTTTTCCTTGGTTCCAATTTGATGTGACATTGTTCTAACTATTTTGTTTGTGAAATTGTTTCTGCTTCAGATTTCAAGTCGCGGGCAAATTGTTCAAAGGCTTCATCAAATGGCGGAATCATTCCTGAAAAAAGAGGAAACAATGGGCCGCCAATTTTTTCGTGCATCGTGAAATTAGTGAGCTGTGCGCCTATGCTTTTCAAAGTGTAGGTGCGCGTGCCCATGGCATCGCCCCACACTAGCCTTTGCTCAGGTTCCACTTGTTTTACTTTTAATTTGAATTCCCGTTTTGGGTCTAGCTTGGCTACTAAACGAATTGTCTCTCCTTCCGCAATAGAACCTGATAACGATACAATAGTGGAATTCCACCGAGTGAAATCGCCTAAATTGGTCAGTAGCGCCCAAATGATGCTAGGGTCGCTTTGAATGTCAATACTAACTGACGTTTCTCTGCTGAAGAATTTTTTAATAGTGGCCGCTTTGCCGTTAGAACCTTGTTGCATTGTGTTGAGTTTATATTTTGACGTTTAGGATAGAGAAAATGATAGGCTATTCCTCATTATCCATCGAATAATCTTCCATAATTTTTGTATTGTGCTGTAAATGATGTAATTGTAAAGCAGCTCCCGACGAGAGAAAAGGGTCAATTTCCTTCATAATCTTAAATCTGAGATCTAACAAATGCTCCCGATCGGGATGCCCGGCTTTTTTAGCAAATTCAATTTTATTCTTTTCTTCTTCAAAAGATTGCTTTGGATTGAAAATGCCGTTAAGTTCTGAGCATTGATGACAGGTTCCGGCTTTGTTGATGAGTGCGCATCGACCTTCATAAATCTGAACCATTTTTGCCCGCGAAGCATGCAGATAGTATTTTACCATCGCTTCTGATTGGTCAATAATCCGGGCAATTTCTTGTAGCTTAAAGTGGTAAACTTCCTTTAATAAAAGTACGATTTGTTGCTCCAGCGGAAGTGATTTAGCAATACAGGTTAAACAAAATGTAATATGCTCCTGAATTTCAAATTTAGTTTGAGGAGAAGCCTCCATAAGTTGCGCGATCTCCGGGAAGTAGTCAGGATTCGACAACGCCTTTTCGCGACATATGTCAGTAACCGTTGCGGGCCAGCGCTT
>JAXLUK010000001.1:0-1200216 GCA_046329555.1 Chitinophagales bacterium | reverse complement strand
TTATCGATTAGGTACTATTGGGAATCAAAAAGAGAAAACAGGTGCAGATTAACCTACAATAGAGCGTCAATGCGCGTGCGAAGCACCCAAGTTGCTGCACCTGCTTTTTCTACTACCAGCCAAGATACGAGATACTTCTTTTCTTGTTCAAAGCGTCTTATATCTTATTGAATGCAAAGATATGAGCGGAGCACCCGGCCGCGAGTCTGCGGCTTCGTAATTTTAGCGCAGGCGAGCGGCGCGCCCCAATTCTTTTATTTCCCGGTAAAAGTCGGCTTGCGTTTTTCAATAAACGCTGCAACGCCTTCCTGATAATCGGCGGTGTTGCCGGCAATTTCCTGCGAGTACATTTCGTACGTCAACATATCGCGCAAATTGGCGGTCATCCCTTTGTTCAACATTTTCTTGATGATGGCCATCGATTTGGGTGCCGCGTTTTCATAGCGATCGGTGTACACCTTTACGGCCGCATCTATTTCGGCAGCAGGCACCAATTTGTTGATGATGCCCAGCTCAAACGCCTCGCGCGCCGATACTTTCGAGCCCAGCGTGCATATTTCAAATGCTTTGTTGTATCCAATTAAATTAGGCAGGAAGAAAGAAGAGCCTGAATCCAGCACCAGTCCGATATTGGCAAAAGCCTGCACCAGTGAGGCTTCTTCTGCTGCTACTATAATATCGCAAGCCATCGCTAATGAAGCGCCGGCACCGGCAGCCACACCATTCAACCGGCAAACCACCGGCTTGGGCATTTCGCGAACAGCAATAATCATGGGATTGTAACGCCGGTTCACCGATTCGCCCAGGCTGCGTTTGCCTTCGGCTTTCTTTACATCCTGCAAATCCTGTCCGCTGCAAAAAGCTTTTCCTGCCCCGGTAATCACTACAACACGCACAGCCTCGTCTTTACCTGCTTTCTTTAAAACATCAATAAATTCTGCACTCAGCGTTTCATTAAAGGCATTGTAAACATCTGGCCGGTTTAGCGTAATGGTGCCCACAGCGCCTGTTATTTCGTATAGTAAGGTAGTGTACATCGTGTGTAATTTTCGGTAATGTTAAGAAACTTCATGGCCATCAAAAAACCTTTCGCCCCTGGTTTTAATCGTATCTTTAATCTATGGAAAAAGTAACTGCTTCTGGCCAAACGTATCGTTGGCTATTATTGGTAGCTATTATCGGTAATGTGCTTTTTAATTTCTTATATACCGCTGGTCCGCTGGCATTGCGCGATATTCGCGCCGTAACGTATGATCATCCCAATTACTTCATTCCTGCGGGATATGCGTTTTCTATTTGGGGATTGATTTATTCGCTGTTTCTGAGCTTCGGCATTTTCGCCTTGCTGCCTGCAGAAAAAAGTTATCCCGGATTGAATGCCTTGGTGCTGCCCTTGATAGCGGTTAATGTGCTGGGCAGTGTTTGGATTGCCTTTTACACGCGCGAGGTACTGGGGGCCAGTGTGGTGTTGCTTTTGGTGCAGTTGGCGCTGGGTGTGTACATGATGTTCACTGCTCATCAGCTATTGGCCGCCAATCAAATTCCGCGGTGGAATTTGATTCCGTTTGGGGTGTATGCAGGATGGGTTTCGGTAGCCACCATTGCTAATGTGGCTATTTATTTAGTTAGCGTAGGTTGGCGCGGCGGCGAATATGAAGTGATGATTACTATGACCATGCTGATGATTGCAGCGGCTTTGGCGGTTTGGGTTAGTTTTCAACTCACAGAGCCCTATTACGCGTTGGTGATTTGCTGGGCAGCATTTGCCATTTATGTTGAGGTGAGTAAGTCGCGAGCCGATATTGGTTATGCTGCATTAGCAACAGCCGCTGTGGCGGGATTGGCAGGTGTTCTTTATCTGGTAAAACTTTACCGGCTGAACACCTGATTTATTTCAACTGAAAGGAATCAGCGCTGCTTAAGAAAGGCAGTTGGGTGCGCACTTGCTGCACTTGTTCCAGATGGAGTTCGGCAATATGTACTACTTCATCATGGGCCTGATGAAATAGGACGGTGCCCATAGGGTCAATCACCATCGAATCGCCGGAATGGTATATGTTGTTTCCGTCGTTACCCACGCGGTTGACACCAATAACGTACGCTTGATTTTCTATAGCGCGGGCTTGTAGCAACGTCTTCCACGCGGTATTGCGGCGTTCGGGCCAATTAGCTACGTAAATCAGTAATTCATACGCACCGCCCGTGTTGCGACTCCAAACCGGGAAGCGCAGGTCGAAGCAAATCATTGGACAGATTTTCCAGCCTTTCCATTCAACAATCAGCCTTTCTTTTCCACTGCCGTAAAGATGGGGCTCATCAGAAAGTGCAAACAAATGGCGTTTATCATAGGTGGCGATGCCACCATCGGGTGTGGCCCAGATTAACCGGTTGTAGTAGGTGTTATCTTCCTGAATGATTAAGCTGCCGCAGAGGGCGCAGTTTTTTTTCGCAGCGGTTTGGCGCATCCAGTTTACGGCTTCACCGTCCATGGTTTGCGCCAGCGCAGCAGGGCGCATGCTGAAGCCGGTACTGAACATTTCAGGTAGTACAATCAGGTCAACAGCTTCCACCGCCGCTATTTTCTCGGCAAGTTGTTGCAGGTTTTTGGAGCTGTCTTCCCAAAACAATGCGGTTTGTACTAAGGCTATTTTCATACGCGGTGCAGCAATTCCGCTGCGCGTTCTAAAGTACTATCTTCTTTCGCAAAACAGAAGCGGATGATTTTCTGATCAAAATTGTTTTTATAAAAAACGGAAATGGGAATAGCGGCCACTTTCTTTTCCATGGTTAACCAGCGGGTAAAGGCAACATCGCCTTCTTCACTGATACCGGCGTATGAGGCCAGTTGAAAATAGGTGCCGGCACAGGGCAGTAAACTAAATTTAGAACCTTGTAATAAATGCCGGAACAAGTCGCGCTTTTTCTGGTAAAACGCGGGCAGCGACTCATACCAATCGCGCTTATCCATCATATTCGCATAGGCCACCTGCGCCGGCGTGTTAACTGAGAACACATTGAACTGATGTACCTTGCGGATTTCGGTAGTGATTTCGGGTGCGGCAATACAGTAACCCACTTTCCAGCCGGTAGTGTGATAGGTTTTTCCAAATGAACCAATTACTATAGTGCGGTCGGCCAGGGCACGGTAGCGCAGCGCCGATTCATGTCGTTGTCCGTCGAAGATGATGTGTTCATACACTTCATCGCTCATCACCAGGATATTGGTTTTATCTACAATGGCCTGCAATGCTTCCATATCGCTTGCAGATAAGGTGCTGGCGCCCGGATTGTTCGGACTATTGATGATAATCATGCGGGTACGGCCATTCACCAGCTTCTTTACCTGTTCCCAATTGATAGCGAAGTCTGGCGCTTCGCGATTATACATGGCGCATTTGCCGCCTGCTACCGCCACCGACGCGGCATAGCTGTCGTAAGCCGGCGCAAACAAGATTACCTCATCGTTTTCCTTAATCAAGGCGCTGATTGCGGTGAAGATGGCTTGCGTGCCTCCGGCGGTAATGGTGATTTCTTTTTCGGGGTCAACCGCGCAGCCATAAAGATCCTGGCACTTGGCTGCCAGCTTTTCGCGTAAAGGTAGCCATCCTGCCATGGGCGCATATTGATTATGACCTGAGCGAATGGCGTTGGCTACAGCCTCCTGTAATTCAGGATGCGGTTGAAAATCAGGAAAACCTTGCGAGAGGTTCACCGCCTGAAATTCGCGGGCCAGGGCACTCATGACGGTAAAAATAGTGGTTCCCGTAGCGGGTAGTTTCGAGTAAATGTTTCCGTTAAACTGCACGTAAAAATATATCACAAGGGAAGACCGCCAGGCGTTTCCCGGTTATCAAATTACAGATAGCGATCGAGTTCTTCTTTCTTGAGATCAATCGTTATCTGCTTTATTTCCTGTTCTTTCGTTTTCTCACAAATCAACAACACATCATGGGTATCAATCACGCAATAACCTTCTATACCCTGTAACACCACCAGTTTGCCATTAGGCACCATCACCATATTGTTGGCTGCGTCATACATCTTCACATGATCACCCATCACCGCGTTGCCGAGGTAATCTTTTTTATACACTTCATACAATGAGTCCCATGAACCAATATCGCTCCAGCCGAAATTGGAAGGAATGGTAAACACATTGGCTGCCTTTTCCATCACACCGTAATCAATAGAGATATTGGTGCATTGCGAATAAGCCTTCTCTACAAAATTCTTTTCTGCGGGTTGATTATATACCGCGGCACCTCCTGCAAAACAATCCATTACCTCGGGCAAGTATTGATGTAAGGCGCTGAGAATATCTTTGGCTTTCCAGACAAACATACCCGAGTTCCAAAGGAAGTCGCCGCTTTTAAAGAAGGTCTTGGCAATTTCCAGATCTGGTTTTTCGGTAAAAGTTTTCACCCTGAAGAATTCGCCATTGGCCGTATCTTCATCAAATTGAATATAGCCGTAGCCGGTAGAAGGGCGCATCGGCTTGATTCCCAAAGTAACTAACGCTTCATTCTTCTCTACAAAATCCAGACATTTCTTGATGGTGGCCAGAAATTTGTCTTCATATAGAATAAGGTGATCGCTGGGCACCACAATGATCCGCGCATCGGGATCGCGGGCATAGATTTTATCACAGGCATAAGCAATACATGGTGCGGTATTTCTTCGAATGGGTTCTTCCAGAATCTGCTCTTCCCCTAAATGCGGTAGTTGTTCCTGTACCAGTGCGCGGTATTCATCTATGGTTACCATGAAAATATTTTCGGGCTCGCAAATAGGCGCAAATCGCTCGTAGGTCATCTGCAGCAAGGTGTTGCCGGTGCCCAGAATGTCCAGAAACTGCTTGGGCTTGGCCGTACGGCTTTTCGGCCAGAACCGGCTACCAATGCCACCGGCCATAATCACCACATACACCTGCTTCATGAATTGTGTTTAAAAAAGAGCGGGCGAAAATAGCGAATAATGGGGAATCTGATTTTGTTAATGGTTCTAAAAAACTAAATCGCCTTTTCGATTGTTTTTATATCTTTCGGAGAACTAACCCCACTCACGCGCAGTGGCAACATTGGGCGGATCAGTAAACCCCCTAAACAATCAAACCATGGCAGTAGCAACCGTATCGCTTAAAGAATCACTCCAACAATATTTTGGCTTTTCCAAGTTCAAAGGCGAACAGGAAAAGATTATTAAAACGTTAATCAGTGGAAAAGATGTATTCGTAATCATGCCTACTGGTGGCGGTAAATCGCTGTGCTATCAGTTGCCGGCCATGATGATGGACGGTGTGGCAATTATCATTTCTCCGCTCATCGCCCTGATGAAGAATCAGGTAGATCTGGTGCGGAATTATTCAGAAAAAGATGATGTAGCGCACTTTTTAAATTCTTCGCTTACCCGTACAGAACGCTCGCAGGTGATCCGCGATATTAAATCGGGTAAAACGAAGATGCTCTATGTGGCACCTGAAACGCTCACCAAGCAGGAAACGGTGGATATTTTTAATGAAGTGCCGGTGTCGTTCATCGCCATTGATGAAGCGCACTGTATCTCTGAATGGGGGCACGATTTCCGTCCGGAATACCGTAAAATTCGCGAGATGGTGGAAAGCATCAAGGGCGATTTTCCAATCATCGCCTTAACGGCTACGGCAACGCCAAAAGTACAGAGCGATATTGTAAAGACGCTGGGGTTGCGCAAGCCGTTGGTGTTCATCTCCTCCTTTAACCGGCCGAATCTGTACTATGAAATTCGTCCGAAAGCCACGCCGCAGTTGGCCATTAAGAACATGGTGCAGTTTATCAAGCAGCGTTCCGGCAAATCGGGAATCATCTATGTAATCAACCGAAAGACCTGTGATGAACTGGCGGAAATTCTGCGCGCCAATGGGGTGAAAGCAGCGCCTTATCACGCCGGAATTGATCACAAAGTGCGCAACAAAACACAAGATGCTTTCCTGATGGAAGAAGTGGATGTAATTGTTGCCACTATCGCCTTTGGCATGGGAATCGATAAGCCGGATATCCGCTACGTCATTCACTACGATATTCCTAAATCGCTCGAAAACTATTATCAGGAAACTGGCCGCGCCGGAAGAGATGGTATGGATGGCGAATGTCTGGTGTACTTTAGTTATAAGGATATTTCGAAGCTGGAAAAATTACTGCGCGATAAAACTGTGGCCGAGCGCGAGCGCGGTCTGCAATTGGTGAATGAAACGGTGGCTTATGTGGAAAGTGCGGAATGTCGCCGCAAATTCATACTGCATTACTTTGGAGAAACGTATCACAAAGAGCAGTGCAACAATATGTGCGACAACTGTCGCCACCCAAAAGAGCGCATTGATGTTACCAAGGATACTTTACTGGCACTGGAAGCGATTGCGGCGGTGAAAGAAAATCACGATTTACCCTACATGGTAAAAGTGTTGCTGGGTAAGAAGTCGCGGGAAATTACTGAGTTTAAGTATGATAAGTTGCCCGTGTTCGGGAAAGGCGCGCACAGCGATGAGCATCACTGGAATTCCGTGTTGCGCAATGCCATGATGGTGGGGCTGATTGATAAGGATATTGAACAATATGGCACGCTGAAGCTGAATGACAAGAGCAAGGCATTCATGAAGAAGCCCACCAGCATTGAAGTGGCATTGAATCATAAATACGAAGAAGAAGCCAATGAGGAAGTAGTAACAGAAGCTGGTGGCGGCAACCGGGCGGTATTGGATCCGGCCTTGCTGAACATGCTGAAAGATTTACGGCAGAAAACTGCAAAGGCGCACAACCTGCCACCCTATGTCATCTTCCAGGAAAATTCGCTGGAGGAAATGGCCACCAAGTATCCGGTTTCTATGGATGAAATGGCGAACATCATCGGGGTGAGTAAGGGTAAGGCCGAACGCTACGGAAAAAAGTTTGTAGAGCTGATTTCCAAGTATGTAGAAGAGAATGACATCGACCGTCCAACTGATTTTGTAGTGAAGTCGGTAGCCAATAAGCAGGGTGAGAAGATAAAGGTGATTCAGGCCGTTGATAAGCGGATTAGCTTGGATGATTTGGCGCGTACCCTGGGGATTAAGCGAAGCGAGTTAATCAACGAAATGGAAGTAATTGTGCACAGCGGAACGAAGCTTAACATAGATTATTATCTGAACGACATCATGGACGAAGAATTGGTGAAGGATATTTACGATTACTTCCGTACTGCGCCTACCGATAGCATTGAAGCGGCCTGTGACGAGTTCAGTGCCGATGAGGTGGAGCCTGAGAACATGCAGCTGGTGCGAATCAAGTTCATGAGTGAAATGGCGAATTAGGCCCGGAACGCTTCCCGCGCTGGTATTCCTGTTTTTTTTCTTTATTTGGCGGCAATGAAAGGGATAATTCTGGCCGGAGGTAGTGGTACGCGTTTGTACCCTATCACGTATGCCATCAGCAAGCAAATCATGCCTATTTACGATAAGCCGATGATTTATTATCCGCTGTCGGTGCTGATGAAGGCTGGCATCAACGATATACTCATTATTTCAACCCCAACTGATTTGCCCAATTTTGAACGATTGTTGGGTGATGGCAAACGCTATGGATGTCGGTTTTCATATATGGTGCAGCCTAAACCGGAAGGATTGGCGCAGGCGTTTATTCTGGGTGCACCTTTCATTGGCAACGATAAAGTAGCGCTGATTCTGGGTGATAATATTTTCTATGGCAGCGGTCTTGATCAACTGCTGAAATCGAATAATAATCCCGATGGCGGCGTAGTATATGCCTACCACGTTTCAGACCCTGAACGCTATGGTGTGGTAGAATTTGATGCTTCCGGTAAAGCAATTTCGATTGAAGAAAAACCCGCGCAGCCGAAATCAAACTATGCGGTACCGGGATTATATTTCTACGATAATGAAGTGGTGGCTATCTCGAAGGCCTTGAAGCCAAGCCCGCGCGGCGAACTGGAGATAACAGATGTCAATAAAGAATATTTGAGTCAGGGGCGTTTGAAAGTAGGTATTCTGGATCGGGGTACCGCCTGGTTAGATACCGGCACTTTCGATTCGCTGATGCAAGCTTCGCAATTTGTGCAGGTAATCGAGCAACGTCAGGGCCTGAAAGTAGGTTGTATAGAAGAAGAAGCCTGGCGTCAGGGATTTATTTCTACCCAACAACTGAAAGAATTGGCCGAGCCGCTGATGAAAAGCGGATATGGTCGCTATCTCATGGAATTAATTTCATAATATAATGGTAAAGATTTTAGTGACCGGCGGTGCCGGCTTTGTAGGAAGCTGTATGGTAGACCGTCTGATTGAAGACCCTGAAAACTTTGTGGTAATCGTAGATGATCTCACCACTGGAAATATTACGCGTTTGCCGGAAGTGCATCAAAATCGCTGGAAGTTTATCAAATGCGATGTAAACTCGTACCGCGATTTGTCGGCCGTGATGATGGCCTATCAGTTTGATTACGTTTTTCACTATGCCGCGGTGGTAGGCGTACAACGCACCTTGCTGAATCCGGTTTCTGTTTTGAATGATATCAGCGGATTTAAATATTTGCTGAGCTTGTGTAAAAACACCGGTGTGAAGCGGGTGTTCTTCTCTTCATCGTCGGAAGTTTATGGCGAACCATTCGAGCATCCGCAAAATGAACACACCACGCCGTTGAATTCACGGTTGCCTTATGCGGTGGTGAAAAATGTGGGCGAAGCTTTTCTGCGTTCTTACAAGCAAGAATATAATCTCGACTATACCATTTTCCGTTTCTTCAATACGTACGGACCAAAGCAAAGTCAGGATTTTGTGATGTCGAAATTCATCAATGCTGCCATTGCCGGTCGTGATATCACTATTTATGGCGATGGCATGCAAACGCGCACGTTCTGCTATAAAGACGACAATATCGACGCCTGCTATAATGCTTTCAAAAGCACTGATTATATTGACGAAACTGTGAATATCGGCAGCGACTTTGAAACCACGATTTTGGATTTAGCGCAATTGATTATCAAAGAGACGAATTCCAAATCGAAGATTATTCATTTGCCGCCATTGAAAGAAGGCGATATGACGCGCCGTAAGCCTGATGTGGCCAAAATGCGCAAACTGCTCAATCGTCCGCTGGTTACAATTGAAGAAGGTATCCGCAAAACGGTAGCCTCAGGCAAATACAATTACTAGTGAAAAAAATTCTGGTCACCGGCGGTTGCGGCTATATCGGCTCGCACACCGTTGTTGATTTGATACAACAGGGTTTCGAAGTAATTTGTGCCGATTCATTCGTGCACAGCAACAGGCATATTCCCAAAGGTATTGAAGCTATCACTGGCAAAGCGCTGAAGATTTACGACGGCGATTTGTGTAACGCAGATGTGGTACAGCAATTATTTGAGTCAGAACAACCGGATGCTGTTATCCACTTTGCAGCATTTAAATCAGTTCCGGAATCGGTGGCACAACCGTTGTTGTATTATCAGAATAACCTCAATTCTTTGTTGAATGTATTGCAGCAGTCGGAAAATTACGGTGTAAAAGGCGTAGTTTTCTCATCGTCTGCCGCTGTATATGGAAATACCACGAATCCGTTACTAACAGAAACCACTCCTTTGTTGCCGGCAGAAAGTCCGTATGGACACACCAAGCAGATTGGTGAAGATATGATTACCGCCCACGCCAGACAGTCAAAAGGCGCTTTTGTTTCACTGCGATATTTTAATCCATCAGGTGCGCATCCTTCTGCGCAAATCGGAGAATTGCCCATGGCCACCTACAACGTAACGCCGCGGATTACCGCTACGGCTATCGGTATGTTTGAAAAATTCATGGTGTACGGAAATGATTATCCTACGCGCGATGGTACTTGCGTGCGCGATTATATACATGTGATGGATATTGCGCGTGCGCATACGCAGGCTTTGCATTTTCTGCAACATCAACCAACAGCTACGCATGAAGTTTTCAATCTAGGCACCGGCGATGGTGTTACGGTGATGGAATTGATAGACGCATTTGAATCGGCATCTAAGCAAAAATTGAATTATGAAATTACTGGCCGCCGCGCCGGTGATGTGGCCATTCTTTGCGCCGATGCCACAAAGGCAAAACAACAACTGCAATGGTTGCCGCAATATTCGGTGTTCGATATGATGAAAACAGCCTGGGACTGGCAATTGCGATTGCGAGAATTGAATTGGCGCTAATCGCGCAGTTTCTCGTTGTCGCGATGGCGTTGTGAATCGCGCGCGGTTTTCTTCTCCAGATTTTTTTCCAGTGCTTGTGTGAGGTCAACTCCGGTTTGATTAGCTAAACAAATCAGCACAAACAAAACATCAGCCATTTCGTCCCCTAAATTCACGTCGCGATCTGACGGCTTGAACGATTGCTCACCGTATTTCCGCGCCATGATGCGGGCTACCTCACCCACTTCTTCCATCAGAATGGCGGTGTTGGTTAATTCATCAAAGTAGCGTACGCCGGTAGTAGTAATCCATTGGTGTACGGTTTCCTGCGCTTGTGCTATGGTCATTGTGCTGGTGTATTTATGAATTGATTAATCGGTAGATTTATTTTGATGTTGTTGCATGGCTGCGGCTAACCGATGCGCTTCAGGGTCGTTCATCTGATTTAATTCACTGATGATTTGATGAAAGTCGCGTGGATTGCGGTTCTGACTTAATTTAAATTGTCCTTCTATGCGCGTCACGGTTATTTCAAACGCTACAATACCTCGGATGTGATCTTCCACCATTTCTTTTGGCAGATGTTCAAACAGGCGCGGATGGCGCATGCCGGCTTCAAACGTATTGGTTAGATTTTCCAGCGATGCTTTCACTTCTTCTTCCTCCAAAATTCTAGTGGTTCCATAACAATGAACGGCCTGGTAATTCCATGTAGAAACATTGGTTTTTTCATACCACGATGATGAAATGAATTGATGTGGACCAGTGAAAATGGCCAGTACTTCTTGAAACTCAGAAAAATGATGCCATTGCTGATTGGCTTTTGAAACATGACCCAATAAGCGCCATTCACCTTCAGCGCTAACGCGCAGCATCAATGGGATATGGGTAGCATGTAAACCCTTCTCAAAGGAAACTAAAACTGCAAAGGGATGCTGCTGCACCATGTGCGCTAACGCTTCGCGGTCGCTTTCTTTGAAATGTGGAGGCGTGTACATGTTTTGAGAAAATTAAGGTAGGAAGAAATATCGTATCACGGAAAATCATTCCCGCTGCCGGGAATCAATGGTGATGGTAACCGGACCATCATTCAGCAATTGTACTTTCATATCAGCGCCAAAAATACCAGTTTGCGGCAACGCCCCGGTTTCCTGATTCAAACAAGTAATAAATGATTCATACAGCGGGATGGCCTGTTCGGGGCGCGCAGCCTGAATGAAGGAGGGGCGATTGCCCTTTTTTGTCAACGCGTACAAGGTAAATTGAGATACCAGTAAAATCTGACCGCCAATATCGGTTACAGAAAGATTCATTTGCCCTTCGGCATCGTTGAAAATTCTCAACCGGGCTACTTTTCCGGCCATCCAACGCAAATCTTCCAAGTTGTCGGCTGCTTCAAAACCCGCTAGCACCAACAGTCCTGGGCCGATGGCGCCAGTTGTTTTGCCGTCTACTGTTACGGAGGCTTCACTTACGCGTTGAATGACTACTCTCATTCCCAGTGTTTGTAATTGGCCCGGTAATCGTCTAAGATGTTCATGTAATTCACATAGCGCTCTTCCGCAATTTTGCCTTCCTGCAAAGCTGTTTTTACAGCACAATCGGGCTCGTTTTCGTGCAAACAATTATTGAATTTACAGTGGGGGATAAAATGCCGGAACTCAATAAAATAATGGCTGATTTCTTCCGGCATGAAATCCTTTATTCCGAATTCGCGAACGCCTGGCGTATCAATAATGCGTGCACCGAATTGGGCCAAGTGCATTTCCGCGAATGTTGTCGTGTGCATGCCCTTTCCCGTTATCCGCGATACGGGTGTTGTTCGCAGGTTCAGCGAAGGATCTACCGCATTCATCAGCGAAGATTTGCCCACGCCGGAATGACCCGCTATTAGCGTGGTTTTGTTTTTAAGCAGTTCAGTTAGCGTATCAACTCCTTCGCCTGTGGTAGCAGAGGTGAAACAAGTTCGATAGCCTATTTGCTGGTAAACAGCAGCAACGTACGCTTGCTTTTGCGTGCTTTTCGGATCCAATACATCACATTTATTAAACACCAATACGGTGGGAATGTGATACGCTTCAGCAGTCATCAAAAAGCGATCAATAAAGCCGGTAGAAGTGCGCGGATTTGCCATCGTTACTACTAACAGACATTGATCCATATTGGCGGCCAGAATCTGGCGTGCGCCTTTATGCTTGGGCGATGCGCGAACAATGTAATTCTCTCTGGGTAACACTTCTGCAATCATCCAATCGCCTTCATCATGCGTCAGCAATACGCGGTCGCCAACTGCCACGGGATTGGTATCGTTGGAGTCATCTAAACGCATAACACCTTTCAATCTGCACATCAGGTGTTGCTGCTGCGTATCCAATGCCTCGTACCAGCTTCCTGTTGATTTAATGATGACCGCTTCCATCGGGTTATTTCAGTGCTTTCGCCAGATCTTCCAGCAAATCGTCAATATCTTCTACCCCAACAGAAAGTCGCAATAAATTGTCAACCACACCTGCACGTTCGCGTTCTGCTTTGGGAATTGAAGCATGCGTCATCGTGGCCGGATGATTGATAAGCGACTCTACGCCGCCTAATGATTCGGCCAGCGAAAACACTTCAAATGAGGAGGCAATACGGAAAGTTTCTTCTAAATCTGCGCCTTTGAGCACAATAGAAATCATACCACCAAAACCGCGCATCTGCTTCCTGGCCACTTCGTGATTCGGATGATCCGTAAATCCGGGCCAGTATACTTTTTCAATACGAGGATGTTGTTTTAGATATTGGGCAATCTTTTCCCCATTAAAACAATGCCGCTCCATTCTCAAATGCAAGGTCTTTACACCGCGCATCACTAAGAATGAATCCATAGGGCCCGGCGTTGCGCCGCAGGAATTATGAATGAAAGCGAGGTCATTATACAAAACATCATCATTCATCATCAGCGCACCCATCACCACATCACTATGGCCGCCAAGATACTTCGTTACAGAGTGCATCACCAGATGGGCCCCCAATGCCAGTGGATTTTGCAGGTATGGCGAAGCGAAGGTGTTATCCACTGCCAGCAAGATGTTCTTTTCGCGGGCAATGGCAGCGCATGCGGCAATATCAACAATCTGCATCGTAGGATTGGTGGGTGTTTCCAGCCAAATCAACTTTGTTTTCTCGTTGATGACCGACCGAATGTTTTCGGCCTGATGCATATTAATAAAATGAAACTTGATGCCGTAATTGGCGAATACCTTCGTAAACATGCGATAGGAACCGCCATACAAATCATCGCCTGTAATTACTTCGTCGCCGGGACGCAACAATTTAATGACGGCATCCATCGCGCCCATACCCGATGAAAAGCACAAGCAGTGCTTCGCATCTTCCAATGCCGCCAAATTTTTCTCTAATGCCTGGCGGGTTGGATTTTTTCCTCTTGCGTAGGCAAAGCCTTTGTGCTGTCCGGGACTTTTCTGCACAAAAGTGGAAGTTTGAAAAATGGGCGTCATAATAGCGCCTGTAGATGGATCCGGCTCGGCGCCGGCGTGAATCGCTTTGGTTCCGAATTTCATGTGCCGAAAGTAACCAAAGGCCATGAAGGAACAAGGGCGTTAATCGGTGAAAGCTTGTATAAAAGCCCCCAACTTCTTAATGGCTTTTCGTGCAGTGGGCAGCAAGCGGTAAAAAGCTTGAAAAACATGGAAGAAGCGCGGATAAATTTCCAGTCTTACCATGGTTCCCGCTTCGCTGGCGCGTGATGCTAACCGAACGGAATCATCTAACAAAATTTCTTCAGAACCTACTTGTATATATATCGGACACAATCCGCCCAGATCGCCCCAAAGTGGCGATATATAAGGGTTTCGATGGTCCATTGTACCAGCGTAATTGGCAGCCCATTCACCCATGGCTTCATTAATCAGCATGGGTTCTGCTTTTTCTTTTGAATGGAAGGAATCGCCGCTTTGGGTGAGATCGGCCCATGGTGATAATAAAAACGCACAAGCTGGTAACTCGTGTTGATGATCGCGCAAATAAAGCAAAGTGGCCATGGTAAGACCGCCGCCGGCAGAATCGCCGCCAATGGCCATAGATGCAGGCGTATAGCCGCGCAAAAGTAACTCCTGGTAAACCGCTACGGCATCTTCTAATGCCGCAGGATGCGGATGTTCAGGCGCTAAACGGTATTCAATTAAAAGGGTAGTGCGATTAGCCGCAAGCGCGATTCGCGAAACAAATCCATGATAATTGCGGATGGTTCCGGCATTATAACCACCGCCATGTAAATACAACAGCACTTTTCCTTCCGGCGCGTCAGGCGGAATAATCCATTCGGCGGGAACACCGGCTATCACTTCCTGCTTCCTGGCACAATCGGGATGTGGGTGATTCCATCGGGTAGCTTTATCAAAGCCTTTACGTGTTCTTGGAATATTGCGCCATTGCGCCCTGCTTTTTACCCAGCGCAAAATCCACTTCAATAAAAATAATGGCATCATACCAGTTGCTTGATGAATCTAAAGATGGAGAAATCAGTTTGCGTTGCTGCTGCAGCTAATTGCTGCCGTAGCTGCCGGATATCGATATCCTGCATTCTTTTTTTCTGAATCAACCGCAAACATTTTTCAGTGAGTAAATGCAGTTGTCGTTCCGATCGCGGCGCTTGAAACCGGTTGGTGATGGCGGTCCATAAGGCCGGTATACCAACACTTTCCACTGCTGTAGTGCGCAAGACGGGAACGTCGCGGTTGTTGAGATGTAGCTGCAGTTCCAGTGCGTGCGCCATAGCTTCCGCACCCTGACGATCAGCTTTGTTAATCACAAAAATATCGGCAATCTCCATCAGTCCCGCTTTCATGGCTTGGACGGCATCGCCGGCTTCCGGCACCAGGGTTACCACGGTAACATCAGCTAATCCTGCAATTTCTACTTCGCTTTGACCAACACCAACGGTTTCAATAAACACCACATCAAACGGGAAGGTGCGCAGTACTTCCGTTACTTCCAAAATAGTATCGCTTAATCCACCTAACGAGCCACGCGTGGCCACAGAACGAATAAACACATTCGGATGCGTGAAATAGTGACTCATTCGTAAACGGTCGCCTAGCAAGGCGCCAAAATTGAAGGGCGAAGACGGATCTACCAATAACAGCGCCACGCGCTTATTTTGTTCCAATAAAAAGCCCAACAAGGCGTTTAACAGCGTGCTTTTCCCGGCGCCCGGCGGACCAGTGAACCCCACCACCGGAATGGGTAGGGGGCGCAGTTGCTCCATGAGCGCAGCTGCTTCCGGCACCTGATTTTCAACTAGTGAAATATGCCGGGCTAAAACTTTAAATGCGGCGAAATTATTTTGTGACAGAATTGAATTTTTCCTTGTGAAAATAGTGTTATTCGCTAATTGAATGGAGAAAGCGTTGATAAATTCTACTTCGCGCCAACGTGATGCGTTGCTCGTAGCGGCATACGCTGCCATCTTCATTGGTTTTAATATTTCACGGGCATTCATGAGTATTGGTGTGATAGCGCTGGTGTTGCAGGCGGTATTGCTTTATCCATGGAAACAAACGTGGCAACAGTTTTTGGTTAGTCGCGACCGGCAGGCGGTGATGCTGCTGTTTGTGGTGTTGTTGATTTCCGGATGGAATTCATCAGACCGCAGCGCATGGCTGAATTGGATGCGCATTGCGTCTGTTTTTGTGGCGTTTCCGTTGTGCAGTGCGGCCTTTAATTTTCCGAAGAAATTATTGGAACGGTTGTTACAATTTTTTGTAGCCATCATGGCCATCAGCGTGCTGGTAGTACTAGTGTTGTATTGGTGGCATTACAAAGAATGGAATGCGTCTCTTTTGTTAGGTCAGGCTATTCCGGTGCCGTTTTCTCATATCCGCTATAATTTATTGTTGGTGTTTGCAGCCTGTTGCTGTTGGTGGTTGTTTCAGCAAGAAACTTCACCATGGCGCAGATTTTATGCGTTACCGCTGCTGTTGTTTGTTGTTGCGGTGCATGTATTAGCTTCGCGAAGCGGTTGGTTGGCGTTGTATGCTTGCACATTAGTAGCCATTTTAGCCACTTTGTTCAGGAATGGGAACTGGCGTATGGGCTGGGCTTTGATTACTTGTTTGGTAATTACCCCTGTATTGGCTTATTACACCTTTGAACCGGTGCGTTTTAGAATTGACTTTATGAAGTATGACTTGCAACAATTTAATGTCGGCCATATAGAAGGAAATTCCGATGCGATGCGACTGGCTAGTTGGAAAGCAGGTGCGCAGTTGATTCGTGAAAATTTTTGGACGGGAGTAGGTGCAGGTGATATGTTACAGGAATCGCAGCGCGTAGGCAGAATAGCTTATCCTGATACACCGTTGGAAGATTTGAAAATGCCCCACAATGAATTCCTGTGGATGTTTGCTGCTACTGGAATTTTTGGCTTCCTGGGATTTTGCTTTTCATTTCTGGCGCCATTCTGGATTAACCGTCAAAAGGGATGGTTGCTCTGGAGTTTGTTTGTAATTTTCTTTACCGCCTTCTTCACAGAATATCCCTTACACGAACAAGTGGGCAGTATTTTTTACTTGTCGTTTCTTTCACTTTTTATGTCGTATCGGCAATGACCATTTCTGCTGTCATCATAACGCATAACGAAGCGGCGCGTATCGCGCCCTGTATTGCTTCTGTGCGACCTGTAGTAGATGAAGTGGTGGTCATCGATTCGTTTTCTTCTGATGAAACAGTTGCTATTGCGCGTAGTGCAGGTGCTATTGTTCATCAACAGGCTTTTGCAGGATATGGCCAGCAAAAAAATGATGGCGCTGCCCTAGCGTTGCATCCGTATATTCTTTCTATTGATGCTGATGAAATAATAAGCGAAACGCTGGCGAAATCAATACTTCAGCTCAAAGCAAATTTGAATAATGATACTGCGCCCGCGGCCGTTCAGTTTAAACGATTAAATTATGTTGGTGCGCGCGCTGTGATTACTTGCGGTTGGTATCCGGATAAGAAAATCAGATTGTACGATAAGCGTCGTTGTTGCTGGAACGAGCGCCATGTTCATGAAACCGTAGATACGAAGGATCACGAGCCGGTATTGATTACGGGCGATTTACTTCATTTTAGTTATGACGATGAAAAAGATATTCAGAAAAGAACTGAAGTCTATGCGCTACGTGGGGCACAGGCCATTCAACGCGAATCACGGTTCATTTTATTTTGGAAGATGATGGTGAATCCAGTATGGAAAGGGTTCCGAAGTTTTTTCATGCAACGGGGTTTTGTTGATGGGAAACTGGGGTGGGTGATTTCGCGCGAGCGTGCCCGCGAAACATTTTTAAAATATCGATGGGCCTTGTGGCCACCAGCTTAGCCCTGGCAGCATTAACTTCTTACTTTTATCAAGTGAAAATTGCTTTTGACGCTAAACGGGCTTTGGTAAATTCCAGCGGGCTGGGCAATTACAGCCGGAATTTGTTAACTGGATTAAGAACATTTTTCCCGGAAGTAAGTCTTGAATTATGGTCCTCAGTACATGCCCGTGAGCCGTACCAATCATTTGCCAACAGTTTTGATGTTCATTATCCAAATAGCGGTTGGAAGCTGGCATCTGGACTATGGCGCTCAATGATGATGGCTGTTGATTCGGATGCGGATATTTTTCACGGATTAAGTAATGAGATCCCGGTGTTTTCCTCTAATAAAGCAAAACGTGTGGTAACCATTCACGATTTAATTTTTTTAAAACATCGCCAGCAGTATCCCTTTTTTGATCGAAAAATTTATGAGGCGAAAACGCAATGGGCTTGCCAACATGCCGATATGATTATCGCTACCAGTGAGGAAACAAAGAACGATCTGATTTCTTTCTATGGTCTGCCTGAATCGAAAATCAAGGTAATCTATCAAAGCTGTGATTCCATGTTTTTTGGCGAGGCGCCAGGTGAATGTCCCATGTGGTTACCCGATCGATATTTGTTGTGTACCGGCAGCTTTTTCTCCAGAAAAAATCAACTGCGGTTAATCCGTGTTTTTGAGCAGTTGGCCAAAGAGGAAGAACTTCACCTGGTGTTAATCGGGCGAGGCGGAAATGAATCGACGGCGGTAGCTCGTGCGGCTAAAAATTCTTCCTACAGTAATCGTATTCATGTGCGTTCGGCAACCAATCATGAGTTGTGGTGGTGTAATAGAAATGCGGCGGCAGTGATTGCGCCATCGTTGTTTGAAGGTTTCGGTATTCCTGTATTGGAAGCGCTGGCATCAGGAGCGCCGGTTGCCGCTTCTGCCATCGGTTGTTTTCAGGAAATTGCTGGCGCGGCTGCCGTATATTTTAATCCGGAAGATGAAGTCGATATGCTTTGCGTTATCCGGAGGTTATTGAATGAAGACAAGCGATTATTGAAAGATCGTGCCATACAACGTGCAGCCCAGTTTACCCCTGAGCAGTCAGCTACCGCATTAATGGGTGTTTATAGCGGCTTGCTTTAAGCCCGCCATATACTCATGATAGCGCAAGCCGGCGATACGGCTTTCCGCCATGTGCAAAATAATCTGCCATAAAATAGGATGCTGACTTAACAGCGCTTCTTTGGGAATATCTTTCAGTTGTTGTTGCAATAGCGCCAACTCTTCCTTCATTTCCGGGCTGCCTGATGAAATGATTTTCAAAAAGCGCATCATGCGCTGTTCAAATTCACTTTTAAATTGATTTCGCAGCAAGAACCGATTGAAATTTTGTAATGTCTCATTCACTACTAACTCATTACCGGTTTCTATTTGTGCAATCAATTCAAAAAACTGAATAATTACTTTTGAATCTAACCGGTTTGATAGGTGTAAGAAGTCGTGATGCTCTCTGATAAGATCCAACGCTTTTTCATATTCACCCACTTCTACTAGTGCGCTCACACATGAACCTAATAGGGCAACTCTGGCATCGCGCTTAATTTTATCATTCCACTTCACCAAACCTTCCGCTGCAAGCAGGGCAGCCTTTTTCATTTCATCCTGAAAGCCTTTTAAATCTGAATACGCCATAGAATAGTGCGCATCATAAGTGAACGCAGCTACTTCTTCCAAAACCGACTTTTTAGGTACAAGTTTCAACTGGTGTAATGCCATTTCCAGCCAATCGTTTCGCTTCAAATAATAGCCAACGTGCGCCAGCTGTGTATAGGCCCAAAGCAGGTGCATATTGCGGTACGTTGTAAGAAAGGGGTGCTTTTCAAACAGCGCAATAATGGCCAGGGCTTCCTGCGCCTGTTTTTCATATTCCAGAAAGATGAAAAAGCAATGCGCGCGTAGGATGTGATACTCCAATAAAGCACTCACACTGCGGGCGCGCTCCGGGGATTGCAGCAAGGGATTGTCTGCTATGGCTTTCCATTCCGCTTTAGCTTCTTCCGTTCGAAGCATATAGTTAGCATTGGTGAGCCGCATTTGCCTGAACTCTAACTGACGGTATTGCTGATGATTGCTCATTTTTTCTAACAGCAATTCATGTTGTTTCAGCTTTTGCTGAAATACTTCATAGGTGTGCAGGTGATGCAATTCGCCGAAGTAGATCTCATAATCCACCAATTCCGACCATTGTGTGAGTAGCTCATATTCCTCCGCAATTTCAAGCGCTTTCGCCAATAACTTCTGGACAACGGTTACGGCAGTGCGGTTAGAAAATTCACGCAACTGTAAAATCAACAGCTCTACCTGTGCAGCCGGATGATGGTCTAAACTGGCCCGAACCACTTCATTTAATGCAGCATGTTGCACGGCATTTTTCACCACAGACATATTTCCCTTGGGTACGGCCCGCTTAAAACGCGCTTCCAGCTTCTCTTCGTCATGGGCGAACTCCGTATACAAGCTCAACCACTTCCCGGCTTGGGAGTCAGTGGAAGTAAGTCTTTTCTCCAGCGCAGTGTACTCGCGCGGGTGTAGGTGTTCAAGGATTTGTTCAGTTAATCCCATGGAATTGTAAATATTTGAAAATCAAGGTTTAATATCAATAAAGTGCACTGTCGAATTTAAATTTATCAAAAAAGTTGAATTGATAGGGGGGTGGTGGGCCGGTACTTTTGGGTCATCAATTAACAAAAACAAAAATGGAAACTATGAAACGGAAAACAATGTTAGCCATCCTGATTGCCAGTTGCTTCACGATGGCTGTATTCGCTCAGGCCCCGCAAGGGTTTAATTATCAAACCGTGGTTAGAAACAGTTCGGGAACCATTATCGGCAATCAGAACGTCAACATGCGGTTTACGATACACGATGGTACGGCAACCGGCACCACGGTGTATCAGGAAACAAAAAGTTTAACCACTAACAGCTTGGGTTTAGTAACGCATGCTGTAGGAACTGGTACACAGGTAGGTGCGGCTAGTTTTCCTACGATCAACTGGGGAAGTGGTTCAAAATTTTTACAGGTTGAAATTGATCCTGCCGGAGGGTCATCATTCACCAGTATGGGCGCGGCGCAATTGCTTAGCGTACCTTATGCATTATATGCTGCTAATGGCGGTGGCGGAGCAACCGGTCCGGTTGGTCCAACTGGTCCGGTAGGCCCTGCTGGTGCCATTGGTGCAACAGGTCCTGCTGGAGCAGCCGGTGCACCGGGAGCAACAGGCGCTACGGGTGCTGTAGGACCCACAGGCCCTGGTGGAAGTGGCACATTAAGCGGAACAACGAATTATGTGGTGAAATTTACCAGTGCAACGGCTGGTGGTAATTCACAAATTTTTGATAACGGCACCCTGGTGGGGGTAGGAACGAACACAGGTGACGGTTTGCTTAACGTGGGCAATGGTACGCCTCAAGTTCCACTATCGGTAAACGGGTCTGCCAACATGTATTCTTTATTTAAAGAGAATAACGCATACCGCGGTTATTGGGGTTCTTATGCCGGTAAGGCAGAAGATGTTGACTTTGGAACTAACGGATTAAACACCACAGGTTCATTACACCTAACTATCCAGGCTAATCCCAAACTAACTATTGACAGTATCGGCCGTGTTGGTATTGGAACTACACATCCTACCACTCAATTGTATGTGACTTCCAGCACAGGTAACAATGGTTTGTATGTAGGTTCTGCGCAATATGGTATTCAGGGTGAATCTTATCCGTCGGCTCCCGGTGCACTATTCCCTTACGCTGGTGTAACAGGTTTAGCCAATCAGAACGCGCGCAACTTCTACGGTATCAATACCTATGCTAATGCCATAAATACAGAATTGGTTTCAACAGGAGCAGGAAGTACAACGATGCGGTTGGCCAACTCCAGCTCAACTGGTGTTTCGCTGCAACTGGAAGGCGCATTAAAAGTGGCAGGTACTGCTGCCAATCGTGCTGCCTTTGTACATACGGCAACAGCAGGAAACACCTCGGGGCATATTACCACGCTGTCATATGCCAATCCATCTACTTCTGATATGATTATTGTAACGCATAATTACAATCCCGGAGGCGTTGCCAGCGGTTATTTAAACAAATCGATTGGTGTTTATTGGAACGGTTCGGCATGGACCGTCTACAATGAAGATCTTTCTGCCATGCCATCCGGCGCTACATTTAATGTTTTGGTTATTCGTCAGTAAAAATTGTTTTCCGTACGGCCTGCCCGGGCGGGCTGTTTCGGAAATCATAAAAGGAAGAAATATGAAAAAGATAATTCTAATAGCGGCCCTTCTGCCCTTGTTTTCGGTTGCCCAAACTACCTCACCTAGTGTGGTTTCCAGCGCGGGCTGGTATGCATCGGCAGGCGGTGTATCGCTATCTCAAACTATCGGTGAAATGGCCTTGGTGCAAACCTTTTCTCAGGGCACGATTACACTGACTCAGGGTTTTCAGCAACCCGAAGAAATTACCACCGGCATACTAGATTTTAAATCAGCCGGCGCTACGATGAACTTGTTCCCTAATCCGGTTAACGATCGTTTTCAACTACAGTTTTCCTTTGAGCAGGAAGGCCAGTTGCAATACCAGGTGTATGATCTGCTGGGTCATGAAATGACCGAGTTAATGCAGGAGGCGTACACTTCGGGAACGCAGCGGGTAACCTTATCAGCCACGCCATGGCCATCGGGAATTTATGTAGTGAAAGCGGTTTTCGAGAGCCGCGGCCAGCAATTGGTGCAACAATCGCGCTTTGAAGTAATTCACTAGGGTGCGATGATTACTTATGAAGAGGCCTCTGCAAGGAGGCCTCTTTTTTTTAATATGTTTAGGATCTGAAAGTAAAACCGCAACCATTCCGGTTTTTCACTCTTGTTATCACTTCTTTTTTTACTTTCGCTGCATTATAAATTTCAAAAAAACAACACAAATGAAAAAAGGATTTTATTCTTTGCTGGCGGTGAGCGCGGCAGCCTTGATGTTGAGCAGTTGTGGTGATAAATACACCCCGCTTACCGAGGAGCAAAAAGCGGCAAAGGCCGATTCCATGTATAATGCTTCAATGGCCGATATGAGAAAGCAGAAAGAAGAGGCTTGTGCTGCAGAAATGGAAGCCAAAGTAAACGCAAAAGTTCAGGAGATGCTGGCTGCTGAAGCTGGTACAGCCGAAGCGGAAAAAAAGTAATTAACCAAAAAAGCTTAACAACATGAAAAAGATAATGCTGAATTTAAGTGCAGTTGCGTTGATGGGATTGGCGATGACTGCGTGTAATAACGATGAAGCCAACAAGAAAGCACGTGAGGCGGATGATGCAGCAGTGCAAACACTAGTAGATGATAAGGCTAAAGCGATGGATGAAGAAGTGGCGAAAGCTTGCGAGGAGCAAGTAATGGCTGCTGCTACCGCTAAAGCGGACTCCATTGTAGCTGCTGAAAATGCTGCTGCAAAAAAAGCCGGAAAGCCAGTGCCGCACAAAGCGCCGGTTAAAAAACCAGAACCAAAGAAACCTGTCGTAGTGAATGATCCTAAGAAAGACAAATTTGATGGCGACGGAAAAACAAAAATTAACGCTGATCAGGAAAAACAAAAACAACAAAAGTTAGATGGTAATGGTGGCGGAACGGTAACACCAACCAAAGCTCAGGAAGACGCTAAGAAAAAGAAGTTCGATTAATTCTTAGTCAGCTATATGAAAAAGCCATTCCGTTTACGGAATGGCTTTTTTTTGGTATACGTGGAACAGAAAGGGTATTATAGGGTAACGCTGAATTGCTTTTCCTTTAATATTGGGGTGAACTTCTTTAAATATGATTAGAAGTAATAGCCGCTCTGTTGAATGATTATTTGCACGCAAGCTTGATGGTGTTTTCAAGCAATAAAAAAAACCGCTACAAATATTGCAGCGGTTTTTTTTGTTAAGGTTGATTGCTGACTATTGCCAAGTACCAGTCCAGTTAGAAGTAACCGAAGTGGTATCGTTGCGTAAGGTCCAGTCAATAGCAACTTTCTTGGTAGAGGTATTGTACGTGCCTGTTCCAGAAACGATGGTGTAACGGTCGGCATCTGGATTTTGAGTTGGAATAGTGAACTTATCACCATCAACTGTAGCAGTTACTGGGTTTACGAAAACACCAGCGAAATTAGCGATGCTGATTTTGGTTACATCGGTAGTGCTTCCAGAACCTACGGTTACGCTGAAGGTTGAAGGAGTAGTTGTACCGGATTTAGTTTCGGTAGCAGCCCAAACTTTATAGAATTTTGCGCGTGATTCTGTTTTGCAATCAGAGCCTTCATAGCCAGCATCACAAGTTTTAGTACAAGATTGGGTGGTGAACAGGGTAGCCGTCAAAAGGCCCGCGGTTAAGTAGCTGAATACTTTTTTCATGTTTTTTTATTTGGTTAAAAAATTCGCTGCGAAAGTAACGTTTTTTCGCGTGTTTTCAACATGCAACTTGTATGCCAAACTTCTCGTCTATCGCTGTTGGAATATTCCGAAAAGTTCATTTTGGAATGATAAATTTGCATAGTTTGACATTTTTTAGGGGGTTTTAAGATTTTAACAATAAGAATATGAGACATTGGTTTCTATCAATGATGTTGCTGGCGGTATGCGTACAGGCATCGGCCCAAGGCAAGCAACAATACCGGGTTTTTAATGAGAAGGGTATTGAGGTGCAAGATCAGCGTTGTGTTAAAGGGCTATCATCTATCATACTTGATCAATATCGGCTGGTTCAGGTTCGTCGCAATATCTTCATAGAATTTCCCGAATCAGCGGAATTGTTTCGAGTTGAGCTCTTCTCAGCCAATGAGTTACGTCAGAAGTTTGGCAAGCCAGTGAGTCCTCTGAACAAAGATATTCTTCGAGAGAAGCAAGATCCCGTGTTTCATTATTTTCTGCCACAAGGTGTGCTGAAGCCAGCCGGTTCAAGAATTAATAACCCATAACTTACTGCATTTATGAAAAAATTTTTACTTGCTTTTGCATTGTTCTTAGCGCTCTCGGCAGATTCACAAACCTACACCATGGGTGGTTTAGGTGTGATTAGTACTTGTAGCGGATCTTTTTTCGATAATGGCGGCGGTGGATTGAACTACGGAAATAACATGCGAGATTCTGTAACCTTTTGCCCTTCTACCGCCGGCAAGCAAATTCAGTTAAGTTTTACTCAGTTTGATTTGGAAAACAACTGGGATTTCATGTACATATACGATGGCGATAACACGTCTGCGCCGCTTATAGGAGCATACACCGGTAGCAACAGCCCCGGAACGATTAATTCTTATAATTTCAGCGGATGTATCACTATTATTTTTACCTCTGATAGTTCAGGTGTTAGTGCCGGATGGTCGGCGAATGTGAATTGTATCAATCTACCGCCACCGCATCCATCTGATACCACCTGTGCTTTAGCAACTCCTATTTGTACCAATACGCCATTGGTGTATTCTGCTAATTATGGCACAAATCAACCGGCTTTCTCGTCGGCCTACGATTGCTTATCTACCTCTCCGAATCCTGTTTGGTTGTATATTCAGGCGGCTTCAACGGGAACGATTGTTTACAATCTAACAGGATTCGATTCCACAGCTTCCCGTGACGTTGATTTTCTGGTTTGGGGACCGTTTGCCAGTGCAACCGCGATGTGCTCTCAATACAGTACTTCTAACGTTCTAGATTGTAGTTACTCGGCCTCTAACCAGGAAACCGTAACGATACCAGTAGTGGCCGGACAATATTACCTTATTTTAATTACCAATTTTTCCAATCAACCATCTACTATTACGTTGGCACAAGGAGCGGGATCAACAGCAACTACCAACTGTAATATTGGCTGTAATGTGGTCAATATTTTTACACAAAGTACACCATGTAACCCGGCAAACAATACTGATTCGTTGATAGGTTACGTGGTTGCGCGCAACCGGCCAACCAGCGGAGTGATGAAGTTGACTGTTTCCTGTGGCGGAATCGACACCTTGTCTATCCCGATGCCAGTGGCTTCAGATACCATTCCATTTGTTATTCCCGGAGTGACCGCTACTGGAGGTAACTGCGTCATCACCGCAACCTTTTCTTCTAACCCATTATGTACCTATTCCAAGTCTTTTACCTCGGCTTCTCCGTGCATATGCTATACCATTCCGTCAGCAGATACTGTGGTGTGTCAAGGCGGACGAACACAGTTAAAAACAACCCCTGTGGCCGGAGCAACATATACCTGGACCGGGCCTAATGGTTTTAGTGCTATAGGGCAATATCAGAACCTCGTTAACATGACTTTGAATATGTCGGGGTGGTATAAAGTGACGGCAGCAAAACCGGGATGTATTGCAGTTGATAGCATTCATATTACTGTAGTTCCAGGTTTCAATGTTACCGTCTCGGCAGCCTCAGATACGATTTGTCTTCATGCAAACACAACGCTAACGGTATCAGCGTCTCCAAGTGCTGTCGGCCCTTTTCAATATCAGTGGTATCCAACAACAATTGTTGACTCGCCAACACATCCAACGATTACAGTTCATCCAACCACAGATACACTGTATTATGTAGATGTTACGGCAGCCTCAGGATGCAGGGTGACCACCACGCACCGAATCTACGTTAGAGGTAATGCTCCCGCTCTTTCAGTGGTTCCGTCACGTGATTTATTGTGTATCAACGATACAGTAACCTTGGTGCCTCGCCCATTGTTTACAGATTTGGTAAACTGCGGTGTTATTCCATTAGCGAACGCTTGTTTAACTCCGGGGCCTCAGCCAACGGTAAAAGTGGGTTCATCAACAGCGGGATCTACCGCGCTCTCGCCATTTCTGGGTGATTGGCATGGCATTCGTGCGCAATATCTCTACAGAGCCAGCGAATTGCAGGCCATGGGTCTTTATAGCGGAACTTTTACGACAGTCGGTTTCTATGTTTCCACTAAATCCAGTGCTGCAACCTGGAACTTCAATGGATTTACAATTAAAATGGGCTGCACCAGTTTAACGGCACTTACAGATTATGTTCCTAACCTTACTGTGGTATATCAACCTCAAACTATTCAAAGTGTTGCAGGATTAAACACATTTGATTTAACGGACCCTTACAACTGGGATGGATCTTCGAATGTTATCGTAGAGGTATGCTATGATAACACAGCCTTAACTAACTGGAGTTTGAATGATGCGGTTGAAACCTCGGCGGCATTTGCCGGAGCATCAGCATTCCGGTTAAATGATGCAACGCCGGGATGCAACCTTACCGGGCCAACCATTTATCCGGATCGTCCGAACACCTATTTTGCGATGTGTAATCCGGCCACTAATTTAAGTTACACCTGGACGGCGGTATCGCCTACTGCAATCAGTACACTTGATGATCCAACCGTACAAAATCCGATTGCTACAGTATCACAGGATCAGACATATCATTTAGTTATTGCAGATGGTAATTGTACCAATAGTGCTAACGTAACGGTTCATGTAAACCCAGGCGTAGTAATTACAGTTCGTGACACATCACTTTGTGGCGGCGCCGGAGCGGATACAGCGCGGTTAATAGCCATACAGCCAAATCCAGCCCCTCAAACATGTGTAGCTGATTATAATGTTCAATCCATACCTTATGCTACAATAACCCCATCAGGCGCAACTACCAACATAACTGTGACCGGAACCAATGATGATGGCTATGCAAACAACCTTCCTATTCCTTTCACATTCAATTTTTATTGTACTGGCTACAATACCCTTAGTTTTTCAACCAATGGCTTTATCTCTTTCGGGAACCTAAATACCAGTTCATTTAGTAATACTACCATCCCCAATACGGCAACGCCTAATAATATTGTTGCAGTGCTTTGGGATGATTTAGTCACAGCAAACCGAGATTACTTTACTTCTGGAACAGCACCGAATCGTGTTTTTGTAGTTAGATGGAATAATGCAACTTTCTTTACCGGTGGCGGCACCTTTAATGCTGAAGTACATCTTTATGAGGGAAGTAATCTCATAGAAACCTTCGTTTCCGCCGTTGCCAATACCGGAACAAAAACTGTTGGAGTTGAAAACGCTACTGGCTCAGTTGGTACGCCGGCTCCGGGTTGGAATAATGTGGGTGCCGCTGTTACTTCAAGTATGGGTTGGCGATTTACCCCCAAAACTCAGGGTATTACAATTTCCGGTTACCAATGGTCTCCTACTGCTACTATCATCGGCACTAGTACCGATGATACCGCAACTATGTTTACACCGGTTACCCAGGATTATGAAGTGGCCGTTACCTTTAGTAATGGTTGTGTAACACGTGATACAGGCCGGGTAACTATTGGTAACTTCCCTTTTGTTGGCATTACAGCTACGCCTGACACTATTTGCCCTGGAGGAAGTAGCCAACTCGCTTTCAACGGTACCGGAGCGGTGAGTTACCAGTGGAGCCCGGCCGCTAGTCTCAACGACTCAACAGTAGCGGGTCCTTCGGCTAATCCGATGAGTACTACGATGTACTCCGTTACTGCAACCAACAACCAGGGATGTACAGTTTCTGGAACCACTCAGGTGAATGTGAGAACACATGGAGCCATAAATTTAGGAGGGCCCTACACTATTTGCTATAGCGACTCTGCCAGTCTCGCTCCTACTGGTGCGCCATACACCTCATTTAGCTGGCATGATTTGAATCAAACAAATCCTATCAGTAGCAACCCGATTTATTTTGGTCTTCCGGGGAATAGTTATTTCGTAGAAGTAAGTGATGGTTTATGTACCTACCGGTCAGATACCGCAGTTGTTACTGCAATAGTGGCTCCCGTAATTACGGTTGGCCCTGATACTACTATTTGTCCGGGTGATTCGGTTTTGTTAACGGTAACTCCAGGGTTTTCCTCTTACCAATGGAACGCATCAACCAGCACGAGTAATACGGCTATGGTTCAGTCGCCAGGTAGTTACTTCGTTACAGTGACAGCTGGCGGTAATTGTTTGTATTACTCCGATACGGCGGTAGTAGGATTTTATAATGTCGTGCGCCCGTTGGTAACGCCGTCGGTATCGAACTTATGCCCGGGAGATTCAGCATTGTTGATGGCATCAAGTGGGTACAGCAATATTTTGTGGAATACCACCAGCACGGCAACGTCATTCTATACAAGTGTTGCGGGCTCGTACTGGTATAGCGCACGCGATGTGCATACTTGTTTGGTACAGTCAGACACGGCTCAGGTGAATCAGAAGCCATTACCGGTTATAGATTTTGCGGTTCCAAAGAATCCGATATGTAGTACAGATACGATAGTGATAGATGCTGGTCAGCAGACGGGGGTATTGTATACCTGGCAACCGGGCTCGGTGAGCGGCGCAACGTTAACGGTAAATCAATCGGGTACATATAGTGTTCGAGCTGATTTGAATGGATGTATTAAGGATTCCAGTGTAACGATAGGAGGCTTGGCCTCGCCAGTTCTTAGCTTACCATCAGTAACGAACCGGTGCAGTTGCGATACTGGCGCAACCATAAGTGTGACAGTAGTTTCAGGAACACCAACTAGCTATCAGTGGTCGGGTAATGCTGGTAGTGTAGGCAATGTGAATCAGATAGTGGCGAACCAAAGCGGGGTGTATACGGTAACGGCGCTGGATGGGAATAATTGTTCAGCGGTAGCGAGCGGGGCAGTTAATTTGTATTGTTTGACGGCAGGCATAACGCTATCGAATCCAGCCGACACGGCGATATTTATAGGTGATAGCGCACAATTAACGGCAGTAAGTAGTTATACGAATGATGTACATTATGTATGGAGCCCTTCGGGTTCAGTAAGTCAAACGGAAGGATTGCAGACGGCGACGTTGAGTGACAGTACGCTTCAATACCGCCTGGAAGTGATGGATACGGTACATGGTTGCCGTGCTTTTGACACGCTGACGGTATTGGTTAGATCGGAGGGTCGTTTTGTGATGCCAACGGCGTTTACACCGAATGGGGATGGGAAGAATGATCGGATGTATCCGGTGTTGAACGGCGGAAGTAATTCAGCGGCTAAGGTGACCTTGTTCAGGATATACAACCGCTGGGGCGAGCAGGTTTACAACAGCCCTGAGGCACCGGGTTGGGATGGCACTACGGGCGGTCAGGCGCAGCCAAGTGAGACGTACACCTATTTGATACAGGTGGAAGTGCCGAAGGCAGGTAAACCGAATGAGAAGGAGACATTGACGGCCAAAGGTTCATTCCTGTTGTGGAGATAAAAATTTGTAATATTAACTCGAAATATAGGCATAACATGAAGAGGAAACTGGTTCTAACGCTTTCAGTTCTGGGCTTTTTTTTAGCGGCGATGGCGCAACAAAGCAGAATGATGGTTAATTATTTTAATGTAGCTTGTGAAAAATCGTTGACAGATAAAGAGTGGATTTCTCTGCAGCGTTCAATATATTCCGTAGCAGGAATTTATCACATCAGTAATCTTGAAAAGGAGCACAAGCTCGTAATTTGTACCAAAGCTGCAATTACCGAGCAGCAAATACGTAGCCTGCTTCTAACCCAATCAAGTAATCCAATATCTACCCAAACAGTAAATGAAGATGCTGCCGTTGTTGAGCGTCTGGCATTAGAAAGAAATCAATTCAAAAAAACACTTGGTCAATAGACTATGAAGAAGCTATACGCATTCGCAATCTGCTCACTTTTTTTGGTCCATGGGTGGGCGCAGTGTACCACCCAGTTGGTAGGCAATAATTTCTGTAATAATGCGCCATTCATAAATGCGTGCTTACTTGGAGGAGGAAACTGTATTGGGTCGAACAACTCAAGCCTTACTTCCCAAACGCCGGGTAATTTGGCAACAGCATTTTGCGGCTCTATTGAGAATAATCAATTCTATCAGTTTACTGCCTCGGCTACTTCCGTAACATTTACTTTTAATGCTTCAGGATGTGCCAATGGGGATGGCATTCAGGGAATGGTCATGTCGAGCCCGGATTGTCAGAACTTTACTTCGGTAGTTTGCGATGGCGCTGGAAGTACTAGTTTCTCGATTACTGCAACGCCATTAGTAGTCGGGCAAACGTACTACCTGATGATTGATGGATTTGCTGGTGATGTTTGTACGGGCATTCAGCTTACTAGTAGTAACGGTATCAGCTCAGGCGTTTCTGCAAGTAGTATTTCAACCACCCCTGCCACTTGTGGCTCGAATGATGGCACCGCCTCGTTCACCGGCACCGGTGGTATTGGGCCATATACTGTGGCTATCGATGGCAGTACCACTTTTGTTCCTGCAACTGGTGTTACGGGTTTGTCGGAAGGAACGCATACCTACGTAATTCATGACGCTTTTGGTTGTACGGGGTCCGGAACATTTACTATTGGGGTCAACAAGACAGTAGCTTCCGCTGACCAGAATTACTGTACCGGTGGAGGGCCGGTAACACTTACAGCCACAGGTGGAAGTCTTTTCCATTGGAGGCCGTTAACAGGTATCATTAGCGCCAGCCCGGATAGCTCTTCTATTCAAGTAGCGCCAAGTGTTACTACGACTTATGTGGTAACCAGCAACTTGCCGAGTCCGTGCAAGAATAAAGATACCGTAGTGATTACGAATGTTAGTACATTTTCTGCGAGCATTGCAGTAAGCCAAGATACTATATGCTTACACGCTTCAACGCAAATAACAGTTAGCCCCACCCCATTATCTGAGGGTCCCTTTACGTACAACTGGAAACCTGCTAACGTACTAAATGACTCAACAACTTCAACGGTTACTGCCACACCATTTAGCGATACGAAATTTACAGTAACTATTGTAAGTGCTTCAGGATGTACTGTTCATGATACCGCTGATGTTTTTGTGCGTGGTGTGGCACCTGCATTATCTGTGTTTTCAACACGAGACAATCTATGTCTTCATGATACTGTAACCTTATTGCCACGAACTGTTTTTACAGATTTGGTGCAATGTGGTGTGATTCCGATTTCTAATGCCTGCCTAACGCCAGGCCCCCAGCCTACTGTGAAGTTGGGGACTACTACTACAGGCGGTACAACAGCTACACCGTTTTTTGGTTTATGGGAAGGCGGGCACACCCAATATATATACCGTGCCTCAGAACTTCAGGCCATGGGATTATATAGTGGAACCTTTACTACCATTGGCTTCTATGTAACTACTAAAGGTAGCGCCGCTAACTTTAACTACAACAACTTCCAGATTAAAATGTCGTGTACCACTCGCGACTCTTTGACCGGTTTCGTACCGGGGTTGCCAGTAGTTTTCCAGCCTCAAACAATCCAAACAACTACTGGTCTTAACACATTCGACTTAACTGACCCATATAATTGGGACGGTCACTCTAATATTATTGTAGAAGTTTGTTACGATAATACCGCCACAACATTTGATGCAAATGATCAGGTAGAATTAAGCACGTTTTTTAATGGGGCCTCTGCCTACGACTTTGGCGATAATGTAGCGGGATGTAATCAGTTGACGCCAACCATTACCAATAGTCGGCCAAACACCTATTTTGCCATGTGTAATCCGGCTGTCAATTTAACTTATAACTGGACCGGCGTTACACCTACGCCAACATCAACTTTGAGTGATCCAAACATTGCTAATCCAGTTGCCACTGTTGATCGCGACCAAAGCTATCAGTTAACTGTAGCCGATGGGAACTGTACGGCCTCAGCTAATGTAACCGTTCATGTAAATCCTGCCGTTTTCATCAATGTGCGCGATACAGCCTTGTGCGGGGGCGGTGCTATTGATACAGCACAATTGGTAGTTGTACAGCCTAATCCATCAGTACCCGTTTGTGCGCCAAGCTATACTGTAGCATCAACGCCTTATGCTACAATTGCACCTACAGGCGCAACAACTAGTATTACAACTACTGGGGGCAACGACGATGGCTATGCGAATAACCTGGCCATTCCTTTCCCTTTCCAATTCTATTGTAACACCTACAACACCTTTAGTTTTTCTACCAACGGCTTTATCACTTTCAATAACCTCACCAGTAGTCCATTTGGAAATGTTGCAATTCCTAATAACGGTACCCCAAATAATTACATTGCCGCTTACTGGGATGACTTGGTAACCGCCACCCGAGATTATTTCACGGTAGGCACAGCACCCAACAGGATTTTGGTAGTAAGATGGGTCAATGCAAGATTATTTGGTGGTTCAGCTACCTTTAATGCTGAAATACATCTATACGAGGGCAGCAATCAAGTGGAGACGATGATTAGCGCATTCAATGCTGGTACAGGCACAAAAACTATCGGCGTTGAAAATGCAACTGGAACTGCAGGTACTCCCGCCCCGGGCAGAAACAATGTTACCACTGCCATTACAGCCAATGAAGGTTGGCGGTTTACCCCCCAAACAACTGGCTTGAGTATCACGGGCATCCAATGGAATCCAACGGCAACAATTATTGGTTCCAGTACCGATGATACCGCAACTATGTTTACTACAGTAACACAGGATTATGGTGTCGAGGTGACTTTTAGTAATGGTTGTATCAGCCGGGATACAGGAAGGGTAACCATCGGTAATTTCCCATTCATTGGCGTTACAGCTACTCCTGATTCGATATGCGTTGGGGGTAGTAGTCAACTTGCTTTTAATGGAACTGGTGCAATCTCTTACCAATGGAGTCCTGCTGCAAGTCTCAATGATTCTACCTTGGCTGGACCAACCGCCACCCCGTTAAGCACCACAACCTATTCCGTGACGGCTACCAATAATCAGGGCTGTACGGTATCAGGCAGCGCAAACGTAGTGGTGCGCACACATGCTCCAATTAGCCTTAATGGCCCATTCACCGTATGTTATAATAACACCGCTCCACTTAGCCCCAACGGAGGTCCTTATAACTCCTTCAATTGGTACGATATAGCACAGTCGGCTGTTTTGAGTACGGATCCATCATTTGACGCAGCCCCGGGAAGCAGTTATTATGTGGATGTAAACGATGGCTATTGTGTTTATCGTTCTGATACAGCTGATGTGCTGGCTTTCCCTGCCCCTGTGGTTACCGTTGGTCCAGATACCAGTATTTGTCCCGGCGATTCGGTATTACTTACTGCAACAGCAGGTTTCGTTACGTATACATGGAATGCTTCTACCAGTAATGCGAACACAGCCATGGTGCAATCACCTGGAAACTATTTCTTAACAATTACAGACGCTAACAACTGTACCTATTACTCCGATACAGCGGTAGTAGGATTTTATAATGTCGTGCGCCCGTTGGTAACGCCGTCGGTATCGAACTTATGCCCGGGAGATTCAGCATTGTTGATGGCATCAAGTGGGTACAGCAATATTTTGTGGAATACCACCAGCACGGCAACGTCATTCTATACAAGTGTTGCGGGCTCGTACTGGTATAGCGCACGCGATGTGCATACTTGTTTGGTACAGTCAGACACGGCTCAGGTGAATCAGAAGCCATTACCGGTTATAGATTTTGCGGTTCCAAAGAATCCGATATGTAGTACAGATACGATAGTGATAGATGCCGGGCAGGAGGCAGGCGTATTGTATACCTGGCAACCGGGCTCGGTGAGCGGCGCAACGTTAACGGTAAATCAATCGGGTACATATAGTGTTCGAGCTGATTTGAATGGATGTATTAAGGATTCCAGTGTAACGATAGGAGGCTTGGCCTCGCCAGTTCTTAGCTTACCATCAGTAACGAACCGGTGCAGTTGCGATACTGGCGCTACCATAAGTGTGACAGTAGTTTCAGGAACACCAACTAGCTATCAGTGGTCGGGTAATGCTGGTAGTGTAGGCAATGTGAATCAGATAGTGGCGAACCAAAGCGGGGTGTATACGGTAACGGCGCTGGATGGGAATAATTGTTCAGCGGTAGCGAGCGGGGCAGTTAATTTGTATTGTTTGACGGCAGGCATAACGCTATCGAATCCAGCCGACACGGCGATATTTATAGGTGATAGCGCACAATTAACGGCAGTAAGTAGTTATACGAATGATGTACATTATGTATGGAGCCCTGCGGGTTCAGTAAGTCAAACGGAAGGATTACAGACGGCGACGTTGAGTGACAGTACGCTTCAATACCGCCTGGAAGTGATGGATACGGTACATGGTTGCCGTGCTTTTGACACGCTGACGGTATTGGTTAGATCGGAGGGTCGTTTTGTGATGCCAACGGCGTTTACACCGAATGGGGATGGGAAGAATGATCGGATGTATCCGGTGTTGAACGGCGGAAGTAATTCAGCGGCTAAGGTGACCTTGTTCAGGATATACAACCGCTGGGGCGAGCAGGTTTACAACAGCCCTGAGGCACCGGGTTGGGATGGCACTACAGGCGGTCAGGCGCAGCCAAGTGAGACGTACACCTATTTGATACAGGTGGAAGTACCGAAGGCAGGTAAACCGAATGAGAAGGAGACATTGACGGCCAAAGGTTCATTCCTGTTGTGGAGATAAAAATTTGTATTTTAAGACTAAAAAAAGGATATTCGAACGCCGATGAAACGCATTAATTATCCCGCTATGAAGCAATATTTCTACCTACTCAATATATTGATGTTGATGGTGTTCGGCGCCAAAGCGCAGGACATTCATTTCTCTCAATATTATGCCATGCCATTAACTTTGAATCCGGCATTAACGGGAAAGTTTGATGGTTTTTACCGGGTTAATGCTATATACCGCGGGCAGTATTATGGTGTTACTCAGAGTAATTCAATTTTTCGTACGCCCGGTGTATCTGTTGACTTCTCGTTGTTGAAAGAAAAAATGAAGGGCAACGCATTGGGGGTTGGGCTGGCATTCGTGAATGACCAGCAAACATCAACAGGCAAGTTGAATACGAATACTATTTACCTGTCACTGGCGTACACACTAAATCTTGGCAAGAAAAAAGCAACCCAGATTTCCCTGGGGTTCACACCGTCATACACGCTTAGAAATGTTAGTGGCGATTATAAGTTCTACGATGGTTTCGATAAAACTACGTTAGAATACACCAATACTTCCGGCTTTGAGTCAATTACTATTCCAAAAGTCAATTACTTCAACTTGGCGGCGGGTCTATTCTTCAATACCCAACCAATTAAGTGGATGACCTTCTACGCCGGTTATTCGATGATGAATATCTTACGTCCGAATGTTGCGGTTATCAGCAAAGGAAACAGCGATGCACGACTCAATTTCCGTCATGTTGCTCATGCCGGTTTTGAATTTGATGTAACCAAGAAGTGGGTACTTATTCCAGGGTTTTTATATCAAAACGTAGCTAAAGCGAACGAAGCCAATGTGGGCTTGATGGTTGGTTACAATTTCATGAACAAGCCTCGCAACGACGGAAGCGGTCGTTCTGATAAAGGAACCATCTTCTTAGGCTTGTGGAATCGGATGGGGGCAGATGCTGTTTCTGCTTTTGCCTATCGCAACCTAACGCCGAAGATTGGCCTGGACTATAAAAACTTTCGCTTCGGATTTGCGTATGACATTGATTTAGGAAAGTTCGGCAGCGACGCCAAAGCAGGAAACTTTAAGCGCCCTCAAGCTTACGAAATTACCCTTTCATATATGGGCTTCCTGCCACAGTATCGTGAAAATCGTTTCTTATTCAACCCTCGCTTCTAAGCCAAAACAAACTAACAAACCAATTAACAATTATATTAACCTTTAAAGAAAACTGGACTCGGGCATGAAACACATAGTAGCAACATTGATGGTGCTGGTAACTCTGGGTGCGATAGCACAGAAAGAGGAGAGCGCTGATAACCGCCAAAAGGTGATTAAGTTCCCTAAGGTTAGCGTTAGCAAAAAGAAAAAGCTTGGCGCCCAGTTGGCAAAACAGGGTAGTTATTATAACGCCGTAGAATATTATGAGGATGTAGTTAAGCAGAAACCAGATCAAATAAAAGTGGTACATCAGTTGGCGGAAATCAACCGGATGTTGCGCGATTATAAATCTGCTGAAAAATACTACAAAATTGAGCTAGATAAGGATGACAAGAAATGGGTAACTGATAATTTCTACCTCGGTCAGGTGTTGAAAGCCAATGGTAAATACGATGAAGCTAAGAAAGCTTTCCAGGCTTACTTGAAAATGGATATCCCTAAGGATGAAAAGAATTACAAAACGCTGGCCAAAATCGAAATTGAAGGGTGTGATTCAGCGGCTACATGGCTGGCTAATCCAAATAAGATGAAGGTGGAACATGAAGAAGGCCCAATTAACAACGTGCTTACCGACTTTGCACCGAAGCCGTTAAAGGGAAATCGTATTATTTATTCATCGTTGAAATCTGACACGGCCATCAATGTGACCACTTCATCAAATGATTTTTACGCAAAGATTTTCACTGCACGCCGTCAAGGAAAGGAATGGGTGGAAGACACTCGTTTACCTTATCCACCTAATGATGCGAAGAACCATGTTGGTAATGCAATTCTGAGTGAAGATGAAAAGGTGATGATTTTCAATAAGTGCGCTACTGAAGAATTGAATAATCCGAAGTGTAAACTGTTCAAGTGTGAAAAGAATGGCGCTGATTGGGGAAATGCTGTTGAGTTGAAAACGTTGAACTCAGAAACGGCTACTACTACTGAACCTGCTTTCGGTGTAGATAAGGACGGAAAGAAAATCCTCTATTTTGCCTCTGACCGTGGTGGCAAAGGTGGGTTGGATATCTTTTATGCAGAAATGAAAGCCGATGGTTCGTTTGGCGCTATCAAGAATGCGGGTTCTGAAGTGAATTCTCCGGGCGATGAAAAAAGCCCTTACTATGACGCACGCGCGAAGAAACTTTATTTCTCTTCTACCGGGCGTCCTAATCTGGGTGGATTCGATGTATTCAGTATCCCTGGAACACCAGAGAACTGGGGGGTAGCATCGAATATGGGTGCGCCGGTTAACTCTTCTTGCGACGATTTATATTTCATCGTTGATGAAACTGGCAAAAAAGGTTTTGTGGTATCTAACCGCCCCGGAACAAAAACCATTCACGGTGAAACTTGCTGTGATGATATCTGGAATGTACAAATGCGCGATGATGTGGTGCTGAAAGGTCTTTTTGCATTGCGCGGGGAATCAGTGCAAACGCCTATCGCTGGCATAGATGCTTCTATCTACAAAGTGGCTGGGCAGCAATTCGAATTTTTGGCTAACAATATGACTACCGATCAGCCTTTTACATTTACCGTTAAGCGCGGCACTTCTTACAAAGTGAATGGTAATAAAGAAGGATATTGGCCGTCTGTAGAAAATGTGGTGATTCGTGAAGATGAGGAACGCGATACGATTACCCAGATCTTCCTGATAGACAAAATAGTTCGTAAGAAGGTGAAAATTGAAAACATCTATTTCGAATTTGATAAATCGAATGTGGTAGATTTTTACAAAGCTAAAATGGACTCAGTTGTTAGCGTGATGATGCAAAACCCGGGGTATAGCCTCGAAGTTCAAGGTCATACCGATGCTAAGGGTTCTGATGATTACAACAATAAATTGTCGCAGCGACGTGCTGACGAAGCCAAGGCCTATATCGTATCGAAAGGGGTTGATGGCGCTCGTGTAATCGCGAAAGGCTATGGTGAAACAATGCCGATAGCTGACAATGAATTGAACGGAGAAGACAATCCGGAAGGACGTTGGAAAAATCGTCGTGTAGAATTTAAGATTCTTCCTGATAAGCCTGAGGACGCTCCTGAAATTCAATATGGAGGTGAACCGATTGATCAAACAAAAACCGGCCCAGGGTTTAAAAAATAAAAGCAAGGCGCTCCTCGGAGCGCCTTTTTTATTCCCCCTAAATTCTGCTTGTTTTGCGGCTTCATGAAGTCGACGGTACTCAAGTTTACCTTTAATCCTATTCAGGAAAACACCTACGTGGTTTACGATACCACAGGCGAATGTATAGTGATAGATCCTGGATGCTGTAATCAGCGAGAGTATGATGAGTTATATTCAGCTGTGGCATCGCTTCAATTGAAGCCGGTGCGCTTGCTGAATACACATTGCCATGTAGATCATATCCCGGGAAATCCCTTCGTTGCAAATACCTATCAACTGGACCTTGAAATACACGCCCTCGAAATTCCCGTTCTGGCCAGCGCACCTGATTATGCGGGCATGTTTCTGGGGCAGGAAATGCCGGAAATGCCTGAAGTGAAAAAGTTCCTTTCCGATGGCCAGCGTATCAGCTTTGGCAATACGGAACTTCTCGTCATCCATACGCCTGGCCATTCACCGGGGAGTGTCAGTTTCTATAATGAAAAAGATCAGTACATTATTTCTGGCGATGTGCTTTTTCGCCAGAGTATTGGCCGCTATGATCTTCCCGGGGCCAACGGACCACAATTGTTTCAAACGCTTAAGGAAAAGTTTCTTACGCTACCCGACGAAACCATTGTACATTCCGGTCATGGATCAGACACCAGCATTGGTGCTGAGCGGAAAAAAAATCCCTTTTTGCTAAAGCTATAATTAAACCACTTTATTCGCACAGCAACTGGCTGCAACAGCATCTGGTTTTGCTTTGAACGTAAAGCCCATGGAAAGAATGTAGCCCATAGCCTCGCTCAACGCCGTATTACTTCCAAACCTTGGATTGGTGTTAATATCAGCGTGAACTTCCAACTCTGTTTTGTATTTATCGAAAAGTGGACACAAGTGGTAAGCAATCTCGATTGATTTGGATACCTCATTCAACATGCGCTCCTTGATAGTCATCCGTTGCGAAGAACGGTCAGAGCAAATGAACATATAACCGCCTTTGCCTTTGCGCAGCAGCAAAATTACCGTAGCAAAATCAATTTCAGCACCTTTAACCTGACTGTCGGTTCCAATGCAAACCTTAATCTGGTTGCCGATTTCTGCTTCTTTCAACAATGCAAATTCTACGGCATCCGCAATGGAGCTTTCAATTTTTGTTCCGTCTAATTTTCGCCATTTGGCAGTAATGATGGATTCGAGCATATGGTTGGTTTTACTTGTTACTATTTCACGAGCAACGCCTTCATCCTGCTTCCTTCCTAAAGACGAAAGGGCCGCCCACATCCGTTGGCAGCCCTTTCGATATCGCTATAAGACGTTTATGCGCCTATATGAGTTCGATATGCTGCCGCATCCATTAACTGATTTACCTGTGCTGCATCAGCTAATTCTATTTTAATAATCCAGCCGTTGCCGTAAGGATCACTGTTCACAGCTTCAGGATTTGATTCTAATCCACTATTAACCTCTAACACCTTTCCCGATACCGGCATAAATAAATCGGAAACGGTCTTCACCGCTTCCACAGTTCCAAAAACCTGATCTTTACTTACTGTTTCGCCCAAGGTGCTGATATCTACATACACAATATCACCTAACTCCTTCTGCGCGAAGTCGGTAATACCCACCAAAGCGGTATTGCCTTCAACCTTAACCCATTCGTGTTCTTTGCTATAACGTAGTCCTTCTGGAAAATTCATGTGATAAAAATAGAAAAAACTGGAAATAGGCACATGAGGGTTTTGTCATTAAATTGTTAATAGCAGAAGAAGACGACAGAATTACTTGTTTAATTCCGGCTGCTTTCTATTTTCGATTCAGATGATTTCAGAAATCACAGCCGGCGTTGAGGTGATTGTACAAACCAGCTATCAGGAATCGCATTCCGATCCTGAATCGCTGGAGTTTGTATTCGCTTACACGATTCACATACAGAATCACAACCGTCACACCGTGCAGTTGCTGCGTCGGCGCTGGGAGATCGTTAATGCATTAGGAGAATTGCGTGTAGTGGAAGGTGATGGTGTAGTAGGCCGTCAGCCCATTCTTTACTGTGGTGATATTCATGAATACGTATCGGGTTGCCATCTCATTACACCACAAGGACGCATGCGCGGGAAGTTCTACTTCGTGAACAAAGAAAACGGGCTGCAGTTTGAAGTGAATATTCCCGAGTTCAGAATGGAAGCGCCTTTCACGCTGAATTAGCGTACTAATCGTACTGCAGCAGAAAGCGCAGATACAACACTTGCTTTCCATATGGATTTACAGAATGGTCGAGCACCACACTGCCTAATTTTGAATTTTTTAATTCAAAATCTTTTGGACCATTAGGATTGTCGCGATTGATGATGTAGTGATACGTCCAGCCTTCAGTGAGTTTGAAATCCTCTTTTAGTTTTCCTTCAATTTCATTGTACTTGGCTGCAATGGCGCTAGCATTTGAAGCATCTGCTTCTTCCAGAACCGAAACGAAATCTAACTGCGATGTTTGAAATGGAAAGCTATATAACATATTATATTTCTCACCGGGAATATTCACCTTAGTAGCATAGGTGTATTTGTAGTTCCAGAAATTCGATTTTTCCAGATTCGAACCTTTAATATCCTTGAACATCTCATCTTCACCAGATTCAAACACATTGATGATGGCATTGTAAAACGGACTTTTACTTCTAGCCATGGCATTATTTGATTTCGCAAATTGTGCAGGAGCCGGCAGTGCGCCAGCAGCGGCCGTTGCGCGCTTATCCTGATGAGCTGGCGGTGTGGTTTTTCCATTAACAACCACTTCGTTTGTTTTATTGGCAGGTTGCGTTTCTGCTACCACTTCCTTCGGTGGCATCACTTCGTGATTGCCATCTAAACGATATGGACTTTCAGTGCCAATATTTTGGGTGAACTTGATGTAGACTATTTTCTTGTGCGCTGGTGTTTTATAGAAGATGTTGATGGTGATACCATCTCTTTTATACTTCGTTTTTTCTTCATTGGTTGTTTTGGGCATTCCTAATTTTTCGCGAAGCGTTTCATCATTGTCATTCCAGTTTATATCGAAAGGCAACGTGCCTTTAAATGCCTTAAACTGTAAATCGTTTTGCTCAAATCCCGTATTGGCTAATAACAAGGTGTTAATGGTTATAGGGTCTTCTTTGGTAAAGGTCAACTTGATGCCGTTATCGACGTTTTTAAGTGATTTGTCAAGAAGATATTCGTTTCGGAATTTCTGAACCCGCTCATTATTTTTGTCTTCGCCCAGAATTTCCAGCATTTTATTGCCGGCAAACTCACCCGCATGCGACAGCAGGGCCGTAAATACCGCCACTATCAGCAATAGTGATTTCGTGTTAAACATAGCTGGGACTTTAATCAATCTTCTATACGAAAAAGTGCGCCAAAGGATACTATTTGACGCATTTTTTTTGCATACAACTATTAACCACCTGATGTGGAATGTCTTAATGCGTTGTTAAACAAGGCATTGTAGTGTGATTATTTCCCGCTGGTATATCGGAAGCTGCGGCCATTGTATTGAGCCATTGGGCCTAATTCTTCTTCAATCCGCAGTAATTGATTGTACTTGGCAATACGGTCGGTGCGGGACGCTGATCCGGTTTTGATTTGTCCGCAATTCAACGCAACCGCCAAATCGGCTATAGTTACATCTTCTGTTTCACCACTGCGATGGCTCATTACTGAAGTGTAGCTGCTGTTTTTTGCCATAGAAACTGCTTCAATCGTTTCGGTAAGCGTACCAATCTGGTTAACTTTTACAAGAATGGAATTAGCGATGCCTTGCTGGATACCTCGTGACAAGCGCGATGTATTCGTAACGAATAAATCATCGCCCACTAACTGTACTTTATCACCAATGGTTTGCGTCAGCAACTTCCAGCCATTCCAATCATCTTCTGCCATGCCGTCTTCAATAGAGGCAATCGGATATTTCTTGCACCAATCTGCCCAATAGGCTACCATTTGTTCAGATGACAGTTTTCGGCCATCTGATTTTTTAAAGATGTACTTTTTAGATTTTTCATCGTAGAACTCAGTAGAAGCCGCATCCATCGCAATGAAAATATCTTTGCCCGCTTTAAAGCCTGCTGTTTTAATAGCCGAGAGCACGGTTTCAATGGCTTCTTCATTGCTGGCAATATCTGGTGCAAAGCCGCCTTCATCGCCCACATTGGTGCTATAACCTTTCTTCTTCAAAACGCTTTTCAAGGCGTGAAACACTTCGGTGCCCATCTGTAGTGCCTGTGAAAACGAGCTCGCGCCTACAGGCATGATCATGAATTCCTGAAAATCGATTTTATTGTCGGCGTGAGCGCCGCCGTTCAGAATATTCATCAACGGTATAGGCAATACATTGGCGTTTACGCCACCCACATAACGATACAAACTCATGCCACTTTCTTCTGCGGCCGCCTTGGCCACGGCCAAAGAAACAGCCAGAATGGCATTAGCACCCAATTTGGCTTTGTTCGGTGTGCCATCTAATTTCAACATGATGGCATCAATCAAATTCTGCTCGTACACCGAAATGCCCATCAGGTTTTTGGCAATAATATCATTCACATTCTTTACCGCTTTCAGCACCCCCTTACCCATGAATACGCGGGCGTTGCCGTCGCGCAATTCCACGGCTTCGTGCTTGCCGGTGCTGGCGCCACTTGGCACGGCGGCGCGACCCAAAATGCCGTTTACCGTTACTACATCAACTTCTACGGTTGGGTTGCCGCGGGAATCCAAAATCTGGCGGGCGTGAATGTTTGCTATTTGTGCCATGGTTAGAACTTTTGTTTTGTAAGGAAATGCGGGAACAACGTTAGATAATTTAATGGTAATACCGCTGCCAATTTGCGTTAAGAAATTGTGCTATTCACGTGCTTTCGCCCGAAGCGAAAAAACGCCTTCTGCCGTATCGCCATCCGCGGTTTTCCAGCGCGCCTTAACTTCATTACCGTTACTACTTAACGACGCCGCCACCACATGAGAAGGTTCTGATTGATTGTATAACGTATCGTTGCCGCCGGCTGAAACACGCACCAGCACAAAGTGTTTCACCGGTTCAAAGTTTTTCAGATACGAAGCACTTTTCACTTCATAGCGAAGCTGACCAGCCATTAAATCTTGCTGGAATTCATAAGAAGTTTCCAGTTTACGCTGCATGACAGTATCCACGGCAATGCTATCCATAACTATTTCACCTACTGCCGGCGCCGATGGTTTTGGCGCGCATCCGGTGAATAGCAATCCGGCTACCGCGCAAAGAAAAAATAAACGAAAAGCGTTCATGCTGTAGTAAGATAGGATACAAATTGATCGAACAAGTAGCGTGAATCATGTGGGCCCGGACTACTTTCGGGGTGGTACTGCACACTGAAGGCTTTTTTATCTGTTCTGCGAATACCTTCCACGGTATTATCGTTGAGATTCACATGCGTGATTTCAACTGTTTTCAGCGGTTCGATAGCGGCACGGCTCACTTCGAAGCCGTGGTTTTGAGAAGTGATTTCTGATGTTCCGGTAATGAGATTTTTAACCGGATGATTGAGCCCGCGATGGCCGTGGTGCATTTTGAAAGTGCTTACCCCAGAGGCCAGCGCCAACAATTGATGGCCTAAACAAATGCCGAATAACGGTTTGTTTTGATCCAGAATATTTCGAACGGTTTGCACGGCATAATCCATTACAGCGGGATCGCCGGGACCGTTGGAAATGAAGTAGCCATGCGGATTCCAGCGGTTCATGGTGTCGAAGGAGGTCTTACAGTTAAAAACCTGAAGGTACAGGTTGCGCTCACTGAGACACTTTAGGATATTCTCTTTGATACCGCAATCAAGCACCGCAACGCGGTAAGGCGCATCCGGATTTCCGTAGAAGTATGGTTCCGGGGTGGATACTTTTTGCGCCAGATCCAGACCGTTCATATCCGGACAGGCAGCCAATTGTTTTTTGAGTTGTTCGATATCGGTGGTTTCAGAACTAATGATGCAGTTCATGGCGCCGGCGCGGCGCACATGAACGGTAAGGGCGCGCGTATCCACATCGCTGATACCCACTACGCCTAATCGTTCAAAATATTGCTGCAGCGATTCCGGTGATTGTGTTCTGGAGAAATCGGTGCCGGCATATTTTTTACAGATGAGGCCGGCAATTTTTACGGAAGAAGATTCGGTTTCTGCATCTAGGACGCCGTAATTACCAATGTGGTTGCTGGTCATAATCAGCACCTGGCCGAAGTAAGAGGGGTCGGTAAATACCTCCTGATAGCCCGTCATACCTGTATTGAAACATAATTCGCCGGTGGTAGTGCCCACCCGGCCCAGCGCACGGCCATGAAACACGGTGCCGTCGGCTAAAAGTAACACAGCGGCCTGCTGCAATGGCGTCTTCGTCATTCCGAAAGGTTCATTTTCGGGAGGCAAAGATAGCAATATCTTCTTCTGACAATTTCATGACATAAGATTATTCTATCGGGGCAATTTCGCAGCATGAAAAGGACGTGTACTACTCTGAGTTTTTTACTGGTTATTTTAGGTGTGCAAGCGCAAATGCCCGATAGCGTGAGTTTGGGTGCCGGCGCTACCAGGATGTGCTTTTACCAATTAAGCACAGGCACCAAGACGGTGGCCGACAATACTGACTGGCATCTCGCTATTTCTGTTCGGCCCGCCATTATTCCCAATAGTACCAATAGAGCGGTGAGTATCAGAATGAATGGTTCGATTGGGGTGAAGTTGTATCATGCCGCGAAAAAGGATACGGCTTCGTTTGCTACGTTAGATACGACAGGATATCGCAACTGGCCGCAATTTTTTGATGGTGATACCAGTTGGAATTTAGGGGCATTTAACTCGACCAAGAATTTCTCCGATGATTTTAATTATGGCTGGGGGCAGTATCAGTTTGCGGGTGGCATACATTCGGTAATTGGTGATTCGATGTTTTTGATGGAATTGCCCGGAGGAAAGTTGAAGAAGATTTCGATTCTTAGCGATTGGAAAGACACCGCTATTTATTTTCAGTTTGCCGATTTGGATAACAGCAATTTTAAATTACAGAAGATTAGCAAGAACCGCTACGGCACGAAGAATTTTGTGTATTACAATTTGGAAACGCAAACCATTTTAGACAAGGAGCCAGCGAACGGCGCCTGGGATTTGGTGTTTCTACCCTATACCAACAATAGCGATTACAATGTGCAGCGCAATATGGGTGTGTTGCAGAACGAAGATGTTCTGGCCGCCATGGTTACCGGTGCAGATGCGCAATTGACGTATTATGCCGGAATATACAGCAAGGAAATCAATACGATTGGCAAAGCATTCAGGGATGTGATTAGCGATACGGTGTTTACCGATCGCGCGTATTTTGTACGCGATCGCAGCGGCAATCAATACAAAGTAGTGTTTACGGGATTTGGCGGAGCAACGAATGGCAACTATTATTTTACGAAGCAGCTTACTGCTCCGGCTGGTATTTCTAATGCGGCAGCCGTGCGTGCAGCGGTTTATCCCAATCCTTTTAGCAACACCATTTCAGTAGTGATGGATGAACACACGGAGCAGGCAGAACTAGTGTTGTGGAATACGGCGGGCGTGATGATGCACCGTGAAATGATTGGAGCGATTGGCGGTGGCGAAGTGCATACCATTGAAATGCCAGCGCTTGCAGCGGGAAGTTATGTATTGCAACTGGTTTGGCCGGGCGGCAATGTACGCTGGCCAATGTTGAAGCAATAGTGAGTACCCCATTAGTCATTTGCCGTTGATGTAGTGGCTGATTTTATTAATAAAACCTTTCCATGCCTACCCACTTCTACTCACTGTCGCGTATCGCGCTTGTTTTTTGCTGCGCGGTTCAGTTGTATTTAGGTGCTTTTTACTATCCCAAATGGCAACGAAACTGGACTGAGGCTTCCATATCTCATGATGCTGCAGGGTACTACTTGTATCTGCCAGCGGTTTTTATTTACCATGATTTGAAACGTTGCGCATTCGCTGACGAGATTGTGAAAAAATATCAGCCAGTATCGAGTTTTAGTACCGATGTAGAACTTCCTAATGGCAACTACATCATGAAATATTCCTGTGGGCAGGCCATAATGGTTTCGCCTGCATTTTTTGCAGCGCACGCTTATTGTTTGATAGCAGGTGGTTATCCCGCTGATGGATTTTCGAGGCCGTATCAGTTTGCGTTTTGGGCGTGGTGTTTGCTTTTGGCCTGGTTAGGCTTGTGGGGACTTCGCGTGGTGATGTTGCACTACTTTAGTGATGGGGTTGTTGCGCTTACGTTGGTGAGCATTGCATTGTGTACCAATTATCTGGACTATTCAGCCATTAGCAACGGATTAACGCATAGTAATTTGTTTACGCTGTACGTAGGTTTGCTGTTAGCTACCATTCGATTTTACAAACGTCCTAATGGGTATTTGGCGCTGGCTATTGGTCTATTATGTGGCTTAGCGGCTACCACACGGCCTACAGAAATAATGGTTACGCTAATCCCCATTTTTTGGGGTGTGTATGATGTGAATACCTTGCGTAAACGATTTTGGTTTTTTGTAGAACAGCGCGTGCTTACGGCGTTTATTATGATTGGATTTTTGGCCGTAGCCATGGTGCAGCCTTTGTATTGGCATTATGTAAGTGGCTCGTGGTTGGTATATAGTTATGGCCAGCAAGGTTTCGATTGGCTTCATCCTCATTACATCAAATGTTTGTTTCATGCTAATGCCGGTTGGTTGCGGTATAGTCCGGTTATAGTGTTTGCCTTTATCGGGGTGTTATGGTTGAAGCGAATACAACCTGCTTTGTTTCCTTTGGTTTTGATGTATGGCTTGCTGGCAACTTATGTTTGTTTTGCATGGTCGGAGTGGTGGTATGGCTGGAGTTTAGGACAACGCGCCATGGTGCAATCGTATCCGATTTGGGCTTTTGGCTTTGGCGGATTTTATAGTTCTATTTTAAAGAACCGTTATCTGAAGTGGTTGGTCATTTTCGTATTTCCGGTGTTGTTGTATTACAATGCCTGGTGCATTTACCAGAGTCATACCGGCGGGTTACTGAAAGGTCCGGAAATGAATAATGCCTATTTCAATGCGATAGTGGGAAGGTGGCACGTAGCTGATGAAACGCAATTATTGTTAGATCATCCTGATCAGGCAGCGGCAAAGTTTTCAGGTGGGCAGGAGATTTTTTCGGCTCGTATGTTGAATGACACTTTGCCCGGGCTTAACGGAAGGTTAGTGCAGGGAAATGAGGTGTTGCCGCTGGCGCAATTGAAGTTGCAGCCGAACGCCAGGGCGTATGCCATTAGCCTGCGGGGAACCTGTACCGAACAAGAATGGAATAATTGGCTGATGGCGCAACTGGTTGTTATGCTTTTTTCGCGCGACCATAAAGTTGATGAACAGATGATTCGTATCAACCGGGTGATGCCGGTGCAACAGCCAGGAGAAGCAACGATGTTTGTTTCTAATCATGCTGTAAGTGATAGTATGGCGGTACAGGTGTATTTACCGGAAGGCGGAAAGCCCGTATTCATAGACGGATTACGCATTCGGCAACAGGGATTTTAAGTTGATTGCTTTTTTTTGGAACATGGCGCAACCGGTGCCTAAAACGCGGCAAGGATTGGAGCGGTAGCCCGCAGCGCCGCGAGGTACGAGCGGTGCGAGGACTACAAGCGGAAAGCCTGGTGCCGCGCCGCTTTCGCGGTTTTTACCATCATCAGTAATAGTGATGGGTGCGGCGCGGCAGCCGCCCGAAATTTCTTTTTGAATGGAAAATACTACCTTCGGAAGATGCGTGTAAAGATGACACTAAGTGCCCTGCTGCTGGCCATGAGTTTGCAGGCTACCAATCCGCCTGTTTACATTGCCTTTTTATGGCATATGCACCAGCCTATTTACTGGCCGTATGAAAGTGTAGTGCAAACCGATGCGAATAACCGGTATAGTTTTTCGGTTACCGATATTCACAATCAGCGATTAGGGCCGTACAACAGTTGGCCGAAAGATGCGGTGGGCAAGGGTTTGAGCTTTGCGCACCTGGGCGCGCAGGTGAGTTTTAGCGGCTCGCTGATGGAAAATCTCGACAATCTCAAGAATGCCGGCAATGGCAATTTTAGCAACTGGACCAGCGCGTGGAATACGGCGCGCACGTGGACCACTTCGTTGGGCAATCCGCGCATGGATTTGGTTGGTTTTGGCTATCACCATCCATTGATGGGATTGATTCCATACACAGATATTCGCAAGCAGATTCAGGCGCACAAGACGATTTTTTCGCTGCACTTTTCCGGGAATTATTCCAAGGGAATTTTTCCACCGGAAAATGCGTTTACGGAACGAATGATTCCGGCATTGAAGGACGAGGGTTTTGATTGGGTGTTGGTGGATAATTTGCATTTCGACCGCGCCTGCAATAATTATCCGTTTTCTACTTCGGGCAATGTGTATGAAATGAATCGCTCGGATCAGCAAAATGCGGATCCGGGCAATTGGGTGCAGTTGAATAATTTATGGGCACCTACGCGCAATTCAGCGCGATGGGGACGTCAGCCGCACTTTGTGCAGTACACAGATCCGGCCAGCGGACAAACGCAAAAAATTATTGCAGTGCCGTGCGACCGCTACATGGGCAATGAAGATGGCCGTGGTGGTTTTGGCGCGTTGAGTTATGAATCGGTAATGAGTCAGTTGGAAGCTTACAACACCGATGCGCAGCATCCGATTTTGATTATGTTGCATCACGATGGCGACAATTACGGCGGCGGCACCGACAGTTATTACGGCAGCAACTTTCAGAATTTTGTGAACTGGCTGCAAACGAATTCATCGCGCTTTGTTTGTACCACGGTACAGGATTATCTGCAGCAGTTTCCGCCGGATGCCAATGATGTGATTCATGTAGAAGACGGCAGTTGGAGCGGGGCGGATAATGGCGATCCGGAATTTAAAAAGTGGAATGGCGACCCTTCGGGTGGGTATTCTCCTGACCGAAACAGTTGGGGCGTGATTACGGCGGCGCAGAATTTTGTGCATACGGCCGAGCAACAAAATCCGGGCAATGTGCATACGGTGAATGCGTGGAAATATTTGATGAATGGCGAAGCCAGTGATTATTGGTATTGGGATGGCTCATCGGGTGGTATTTGGGATGCGCATCCTACGCGTGCGGCCAATATGGCGATTGCTGAGGCGGCGCAGGTGAGCGGTGCGGATGCCACGCCGCCAACTATTTATCCGCCGCAGCGCGAGCCGTACAATCCGGGCGGCACCGAATGGAATCAGGCGCAGCCGAATACGTTTAATGTGTGGTCGTATGTGTATGATAAAAGCGGGTTGAAATCGGTTAAGTTGAAATGGCGGACCGATTTGGATGATACTAATCCGATTGCCAGTACGCAGAACGAGACGTATGCGGGCGGCAGTGAAGTTAGTGCCTGGAAGGAAGTGTTGATGCAGGCGCAGTATATTTCGCCGCAAACTACAGTAGCACCTAATTTTAAGGCCCGTGAGTATACGGCGGCTATCAGCGGATTGGGCGATACCTTGGTGGATTATTACATTGAGGCAACCGATAGTAATAACAATGTTGCTTCTTCTCCGATTATGCATGTATGGGTTGGCGGCGCGGCCGTAGTGGTTCCCGATTCGAATCAGTTTGCGATGGATGGCGCGCTTGACCCCAAGGCGCAGTTGATTGCTGCCAGCGGCGATGTGCATTTGTGGGCTGCTTATAATGGCACTGATTTGTATGTGGCCACGGAAGCGGCACCATCACAGGGCGGCGATAAATTTGTTTTTGTATCGAAGACGCGGAATGCGCTCACGGCTTTTCCGTGGGCGAAAACGGGAAGTGTAGGGCAGTGGGACGCTTATCTGGCGAATGAGAGCACCAACAATTATGCTACGTGGACGGATTGCGTAACGAATTTGCAAAAGTCGGCCGCGTATGTTGAGGGGAAATTTAATGTGGTTAATGAATTTGGCAGCACGCCGGATACGGCCTACATCGTAGCCGTGAAAATGCAGACGGCCAATCAAGGCACATTGATGGGCCAGGCACCGGCGGGTGATGGCAATGGGAATGTGGAGTCGGTAGAGTGGGCGGCGTTTCCGTTGCGATTCGTGCAAGATACCACTGTTATTTCCGGTATTGGAGCGGTGTTCGAAGAAGTGCGCGTAACCCCCGTGCCTTCGCAAGGGGGTGTAAAAATTCAGGGTGTGTTTGCAGAAAAGGTGAAGGTTTGGAATACGGGCGCGCTGGTGATGGAGATTGACTATCCGGCCGGAGGCATGTTGGATTTATCGGGCTTAGCGGATGGGGTGTATCAATTGGAGATTGCTGCGGCAGAAAAGACTTTTCAGCGGCGCGTGGTGAAGATTGGCAGATAGCAGCGCTTACTTTTTCTCGATTGTTTTTTGATTCTGGTTGCGCAATCTTTTGCATAGGGTGCGGATGATGCCGCGCGCTACTTCAATGCGATTTTCCATGATTTCATAGAAAGGCTCCTGATCAATTTTTAATAAGAAGGCATCTGTTTCAGCGGTAGCTGAAGCGCTTCGTGTTTCTGCATCCAGCATGGATAATTCACCGAAGAAATCGGCGTCTTTCAACACGGCGAAAACCGTATCCTGATGATGAATTCTGATTTCTCCCTGGTAGATAATATACATGCAGGTGCCCAGGTCGCCGGTTTTGAAAACCGAGGTACCGCGTTCTACTTCTACTTCTTCCAAAATGCCAGCAACTTCAGTGAGAACGGTTTCGGGTGTTTCACTGAATAGTTGTAGCGATTTCAGCAGTAGTACTTTTTCAATTAAAAGTAAACGGCCTTGTTGTGATTGGTGGTTCATACGGCAATGCTGTTATTGACCACGGCGGCGGCGGTTTCGCGTAGCAAGGTATCGCTGTGGTGTAAGTAATTTTGAAGAAGTGGCTGATAGCGTTGGTCTAAGTAACGCGGCATGGTGTACAGGGCCACGGCGCGCGTCCAACGGTTGTAAGGCAATGCAGGAGTTAGACAAGCCTCCCAAAGTTGGGCATCATCGGTAACGGCATTTGTTTTGTGAAGATTTTTGTGGTTCTCGGCACCTTGTTCAAAAATCTGTGTAAAGCGGGATGCGATTTCCTTAGGCACCGTTAACTCAATTAACTCAAAAGCATTGGCCAGGCTTTCTTTTTTCTGAATAAGAAAACCATTTCGGGCGCGAAGCACATTTTCGCGGTTATACAGAAAAGAGAATAGCCACAGCAGCCGGTCGCGCAACTGTACCAGCTCTAATTGCAGGGCAGCAGCCAATGGCTTGTGCTGATGGATTGAGGCGTATTGTAGTTGGATTACTATTCTTTCGGCCTGTGCCAAATCTTCCTGCATCCAAAGATTAATATCAGGATGAGTTGGTGAGGTGTGAAACCCCGAGGCATGTAACAAATGCAGCAATTCCAAACGTTGTTCAGAATAGTGTTTTGTCCAGAACAGCAATTGTTGTTGAGCGGCATCAGATCCGATATGCGCCACCTGTTGCATCAGCTTCAGCCGAAGATTGGCGTCAGGTTGTTGTTGTTCCAGGTATGTTGTTACGGCAGGAATTGCTGCTGCGCCTGAGTTGCCTATGGCTGCAATGGCATTGCGCCGAAGCGCGGGTTTGGCCAATAATTCGGTTAATGCCGGAGTGAGTTTTTCGCTTTGCAACTGCCCGGCAGCGGTAATGGCTGCTTGTACCACTTTGATATCGGCATCATTCAGCAACTTCAGCAGTGATTTATAAAATGACTTAACACGAAGCTCGCCGATAATTTCAGCGGCTGTGATTCGGTGCAACGGATCGTCAGATTCCAGCAGGCGCTGTAATTTCTGACCTGCGGCTACCACGGCATTGATGCTGCCGTTTTTCAGCAGGCCGATGGACGCCGCCCGAACTACCAGCCGGTTTTCGCTATCCAGATATGACGAGAAGTCTTCTACATCTTCCTGTTGCAGGATACAAACCGTTTGAATGGCTTCTGCTAAAACCATTTGATCGGGATGCGATTTAATGACCGCATGTAATTCGGGCAAGGCTATTCCCAGGCGCAATCTGCCCATCACACGCATGGCTTCTACGCGAACGCGGGAATCGTTGTGGCGCAACGCTTTCAGGATAAGTGCCTGTTGTTTTTCGCCGGGTTGTTTTTCCAGCAATTCCAACAAATAAATGGCTTCACCTACTTCGCCGCTTTCCAGTTTTTGTGCAGTAAAGCGCAAGGCTGATTCGCTATTAATATCTGTTTCGCGGCCGGTGAGGTAGCGGTTTTGCAGGCCTTCTACCAGGGTGGTGAGGTAATTTCTATCCACCACAAAAATCCAGGCGATCCATGCTGCAATCATGACGATGAGTACCAGGGAAAGCGCCCGCAAATCGGTGGTGCCGCTCCAGTACATCTGCAATGAAATGATACCGGCGCTGAACAATAAGGCGAAAGGGTCCATAACGCCTTTCACAATGGTATGGCCTTTCAGGCGCAGGTGCGAACGCAGGGGCTGCATCAGGGCGATGAAAACCGGATCTTGCAGGGATGTTTTCAACGTTTCACTAAGTACCGCCATCAAGCCAAACACATACAACACGGTGCGGTTATTTTCGCTGAGCGCCGGCGAGGCTACTACGGCAATGGCGAAAATGAGCAACATCACTGGGGTGATAAGCAACGAGCCGCGAAGGCCGAATGCGTTGGTGACTTGTCCGGTAAAAATCAATTTAAACAGCAAGGCGATAATTCTGCCAAACGCCAAAAACAAGCCGATGAAGGCGGCCAGTTGCTCATCGCCGTGAATATTTTCTTTCACCTCAGCATAGAAGGAGAAGTTAATGATAGAGGCGCACGCAACCACTAAAAAGGAAAGAATGGCTACGGTGAGAATGAGGGGTGTTCCGAAGAAATCACTGATCATGCGCGCTAAACGCGGATTGGCGTAATCGAAACCATGCAGGTCTTCTGTGTGATGATGGCCACCATGAGCGACATGCAAATCTAATTTACCGCGTTGCGCCAGATGGTGCCAGAAAAGGAGCGCCAGCAAGATGCTGTTCGCCGCCAGAAAAAGCATATTCTCACTGCCGATGTAGGGGGCTACCAGGGAAGCTGAAATATAGCCGATGAATTTGGCCGGAATATCACCGGCGCTGATGATACCAAATAGGCGCTTGCTTTGGCGGATATCGAACAGCAAAGCCGATAGCCCCCAAAATTCGAGGTTGCTGAGCAGATAAAGCACATTGAACCACGCCAACAACAGGAAAAGGAACGACGAGTTGACTTGATGAATGGCGGCCCGGAGTGCCACTATGCTGAACGCCATGAAAACAATAACGGCCGGAATTAAGCGCTTGAGTGAGAGGCGGTGTTCGGCCTGCGCATAGGCAAAGCCGGTGAGCCACAGTAATCCGGCGGCCAGCACATACACCTTGGGCAATTCATGTATTTCAAAACTTTCCAGAAAGAGGGCGTTGGCAGCGGTGAAGAAAAGCGCCACCCCAACACCCTGAAAGAATTGCAGGAAGAATAACTGCTTTACCAGCCACCCCTCATCGCGGCGGATATTGAAAAAATGAAGGATGCGCGCGCGCCATGACAGCATGTGGTAAATTTAGAAAAGGAATTTTTTAAATTCGCTGAAATTGAAAATCCGGCACGGCTTTTGTCAAACCCGGCAATTATTAACTTAAAAACAACTACGTACTATGAGCATGTTGAAAGAATTCAAAGAGTTTGCGATGAAGGGAAACCTGATTGATTTAGCAGTGGGTTTTGTAATGGGTGCCGCTTTTGGCAAAGTAACTTCTGCTTTTATTGACGGCATGGTGATGCCAGTGGTAGGTAAGTTAGCTGCGGGCGAAGATTTTAGCCGTTTGAAAATGGTGATTCAAAGCGAAGTTTTAGACGCCGCAGGCAAAGCCACTACGCCGGAAGTGGCCATTAAATACGGTGCGTTTATCAATGAAACCATCAACTTCCTGATTGTGGCATTGGTGATGTTCCTGGTAGTGAAGGCGGTGAATAAAATGAAGAAAGAAGAACCGGCTCCGGCACCAGCAGGGCCGAGCAGCACGGATACTTTGCTGATGGAAATCAGGGATGCGCTGAAGAAATAATTATCTTCGCCACCCTTTTATGCCTGACAAAATACGGTTACTCCCAGATACGATTGCCAATCAGATTGCCGCCGGTGAAGTGATTCAGCGCCCGGCATCGGTGGTGAAGGAGTTGATGGAAAACGCCATCGACAGCGGAGCAACACACATACAACTGATTGTAAAGAATGCCGGCAAAACGCTGGTACAGGTCGTCGATAATGGTTCCGGAATGAGCGAAACGGATGCGCGCCTTTGTTTTGAGAAGCACGCTACCAGCAAAATCCGCACTATCGACGACCTTTTTGATATCCGTACCATGGGTTTCCGGGGTGAGGCGCTGGCATCGGTGGCGGCCATTGCACAGGTAGAAATGAAAACGCGGCTGCACGGCCAGCCGCTGGGAACCTGCATTGATATTGAAGGCATGAAGGTACAGCGGCAGGAGCCTTGTCAGACTGCTGAGGGTACTTCTATTGCGGTGAAGAATTTGTTTTTTAATGTGCCGGCGCGGCGGAATTTTTTAAAAAGCGATCCGGCTGAATTAAAGCACATAATTGAAGAGTTTTTGCGCATCGCCATATCGAATCCGAAGGTAGGGTTGCAATTCTTCAGCAACGACCACGAAGTTTTTCATTACAAAAGCGGTAATTTAAAACAGCGCATCTGCGCCGTTTTTGATGAAAAGTATGCCGGACAAATTGTACCGGTTGAGGAGAAGACTTACGCCTTACAAATTCACGGTTTTGTGGGCAAGCCAGAGTTTGCCAAAAAGACCCGCGGCGAGCAATATATTTTTGTCAACAACCGCTACATCAAATCGCCATATCTCAATCACGCGATTCAGAATGCGTATGAGCAATTGTTGCCTAAAGACAGTTTTCCTTTTTACGTTTTGTTTCTGGATGTTGACCCCAAGCGGATTGATATCAATGTTCATCCGCAGAAGTATGAAATCAAATTTGAGGATGAGAAGCTGGCGTACACCTTTGTAAGTTTGGCGGTGAAGCACGCACTGGGTGCCTATAGTGTGATGCCTTCGCTGGATTTTAATCAGGAAGATCACTTGAACAGAAATGCTACTTTTCAGCAAGTGCCTGATTGGTTGCAGCAGCCCACCAAGGAAGTTTCGGCTGGTGGTTCTACGCGTGATTTCTTTCAGCGCGAGCAACGGGATAGCCGTCAACAAAGTAATTTGCGCCATTGGGAGCAAGTGTTTCAGCCTGAAAGTGCAGCCGGTACCCAGGGTAGTTTCATCACGCATCAACAGGATGAACAGATTCCGCAGAAAGAAGCCACACAGCCCTATCAAATTCACAAGCGGTATATTCTTTCTCAGATCAAGAGCGGTTTTATGCTGATTGATCAGCAGGCGGCCCATGAGCGTATTTTGTTTGAACGTTTCATCAGACAGCTGGCGCATAACCATCCGGCCAGTCAGCGTCAACTCTTTCCGCAAACGGTTCCGGTGAATGCCGCGGATGCGGTGATTATGCTGGATATTCTTCCTGATATTAATGCTTTGGGTTTCGATATACAGGAGTTTGGGCAGCATACGTTTGTGATCCATTCTTTTCCTGCCGATATTTTGCCGGGTGATGAAAAGCGGATGCTGGAAGAGTTATTGGAGCAGTTCAAGAAAAATCTTTCCATCAGTAAATTAAACAAGCGAGAGAATCTGGCGCGGTCGCTGGCGCAGGGCGCTTGCATTAAAGCGGGAAAAACGCTTTCGGCAGAGGAGATGCGCAATTTGATTGATGAGTTGTTTGCCTGTGAAAATCCGTACTATGCGCCTGATGGGCAAAAAACCATCAGTACGTTTGCGATAGATGATTTGGCACAGCGATTCAGGGCGTAGTTTTTTGATGTCATTGCATGGAGTTGATTACAGCAAGTGCTCTATCATTGAAATCACTCGTTGCAGCCACATTTTTATTGAAGCGGATGTTCAGGTGCGGTTGGTACGCGTTAGCGGGCGACAGGGCGAGCCCGCCCGCGGCGGGCGAGGTGCGTAACGAAGTGAAGCACGGGAGCACGCGTTAGCGGGCGAACCCCGAAAGCACGCGACCCCGCGCCAGCATTAGGTTTCAGCGCATGGCGCTATTGACCTGCGCGGGGGAACGCCATGATTATTATTCAAGTTTCGTGACAGTTGTTTTTGCTTATTGGCAATAACTGGCGATGTTACTTTGAACGCGCTGGACGCCTTTCTTCAGCAGTTCATTCCATTCGCGGCAAGCCACTGTTAAGTTGTTTGCTTTCCAATAACAGGTAGCGCGCTGTTCCTGCGCCAGCGTATTGGTTTGATCCATCTCATAGGCTTTGGAAAAATCTTTGATGGCCGCCAGAAAATTTTCCTGATTCATGTAAACCAGACCGCGCTTGTAGTACAACTGATCATCTTCTGGCGAAACTTCAATGGCGTGTGTATAAGCCTGCAAGGCGTACTCATTTTTTCGTTGGTAGTAATATAAAAGTCCGGCCTCAGTAAGTGCGTTGATATTATTAGGCGCTACCCGCAGGGCGTGGTTGACCATTTCCAGGGCGTCGTCGTATTTTTTTTCTGCGGCAGCCAGTAAGGCCAATTGATTCCAGGCTTCTACGTAATTAGAGTCGATGCTGACAATTTTCCGAAAATCGAAACGCGCCATATTCTGATTGCCCATCTTTACGTAACACAAACCTCTGTTGTAAAGAAATCCGGTGTGTGTGGGTTTTATCTGCAAGGCATCGTTATAATTCTTCAGCGCATCATCGTAATTGCCGGCGTAGTAGGCGCGCAGCCCCAGTGCGTAAGCATCAAACGCTTTTTCACTTTGTGCGCTCACCTGAAGTGATAGCACCATCCAGAATAGCAGTATGCGGTGATTCATTGCAATAAAAATAAACAACTATCGGAGAAGCGTCAGTTGTCCGGCACTATTTTCGATGACGCCTGTTGTTCGCTCTACCGACAGGAAGTAAGTGTAAATGCCATCGGGTTGAGGCGCCCCATTGATGCGGCCATCCCAAGGCTGCGAGGTGCTGCTGAACACTTCTTCTCCCCAACGGTTATAAATTCTAAACGCCTTGATGGACGCTGTTTTTCCGTTTTTGAAAACAGGGAAGAAGTAGTCGTTCTTTCCATCGCCGTTTGGCGTGAAGGCATTGGGCATCACCAGGTCGTAGGTATCGCGTTCAATAGTGCGGATGCGAACGCGGATGGAATCGCCGGAAGAGCAGTAACCGTTTGATACCAGAATACGGTATAAAAGGGAATCGGTAGGGCGGCAAACCACGGCGGCATTGGTATCGGAGTTGAGGAAGGTGCCTGGTGTCCATTGATAGTGCCAATTACCGGAAGAAGAAGTGTTGACGTATAAAACAGCGGAATCGCCGAGGGTGATGGTGGTATCGCGGAAAGGAACGGTAGCGGAGAAAGCTGGTGCTACGGTAACTGTAACGGAGTCTTTCTTAGTGCAGCCATCGCTGAAGGTAGCGGCAACGGTATACACTTGCGTGGCAGGAGGTTGGGCTAAAGGATCGTAAATTGTATCTGCGGAAAGCGAGTTGGAAGGCGTCCATACATAGTGCGCAGGAGCCAGCGGTGGCCGGCAAATGTTGAACCGCGCCATGGGTTTTCCGGTTGAAGCAAATCCGATATTGGCATTTAGCGAGCAGCCGCTGGCCTGCGAGGTTTGGGCCACTAATGTTCCGGCATTGGGCGTGAATGTTCCTTGTAAAGAAACATCGCCATCTACCATTTGGCCATCGGTATTATCCCAGCAAATTTCCACTACCAGGTTGCTGCTTCCATTCCAGTTGTATGGTGTTTGAAATTGAAAATCGTTCCAGCCATTTTTAATCACTACGCTATCGTAAGTGGCCACTAATTGGGCAGGCAGCCAACCCACGGTTTCGTCTAATACGGTTGCCGCGGTGCAGGCTATTTTCACATGTACATTATGGTAATTGATGGAAGGCGGTGATTGGACTACAGCTTTGAAGCCGACTGATGATATTTTTCCCGCTTGCATTCCTGCGGCTACTAATTCTGACTGCAGGTAGAGCAGTTGCGAGCGACTATCTTCTGCAAATGTTTCGAAAGGGTTAAAGAATAAGGAGTTGCTGCCGGAATCGACGGTGAGTTTTACTGGATCGCTGCTACAGGTGATTGAGGTTGTTCCGCAGGAAACCGGCACTACCGGAGCATCGCCGGTGAGCAGTGCCTGGAGTTGCACCGAATTACCAGCGCAGATGGTGGTATCTGTAACTGCCTCTACATGGAATCGACTTTCTTCCAGATAAATTTGGCCAGTACCGGTGCACAGGCTGTCGGAAACATTGAGCAGGTAGGTTTGATTGTGTGTTAGGATGACAGCGGTATGTATAGAATCGGGTTGAGCGATGCCATCGAGTGGCGACCACGCCGTTTGATAGGTTTTAGGCGGCGCAGCGCAATACGTAAAAATCACATTTGGCCGGTAATTATCTGCAAAAGGAAAATTGAGATTACAACCTTGTCCGGTAGCGCTGAATTTTTCATCCATGAGCACGGAGTTATAGGAAGTAGGCGTGCTGTTTACGCGGTCGTTGGTTGCAGTTGATGTGTTACCGTTATCCCAGCACATTTCAATGACGAGATTAGAATGACCATCCCAGTTATATTGGTGGTTGAGTGTTACCGGGAAAATACCGGTACCCAAAACATTATAGGGCGCTGGGGTGGTAACCTCTGTTAGGCCAGTGAGGAAGGTGTTTTTTAGTTCATCCACATCGGTACAGCCCATCTTCATGGTAAAGCCGTTGTAGTTAGCGCCCTGGCTGCCATTGGTTACTACATCAAAGCTGACGTCAGTAATTGTACCGGCTACTACGCCTGCAGCCAGTAATTCATTGGCGCGGAATAGCAATTGGATGCGTTCGCCATTATACGAAGAAGAGAAAGGCGAATAACCGAAGGTGATGGTACTATCGCCAACTTGCGATTGTGTAATTAATCCTGAACAATCGTTTGGTGCAAGTCCGCATGAAAACGGGAAAATTTGTGCTTGCAAATGAATGCTATCGCCAAAGCACACTTGATTTTTATCGGCGGTGATGGTTACAACGGGGCCTTCTCCGTTTATCACCAATCTAATGGAATCGCGCAGTACGCAATGGTTCTGGCCGATGACGGTAACTTGATAAGTTGTAGAAACACGAGGTTGAGCAACCACAGCGGCGGAGGTGGTATCATTCAGGCCAATGCCCGTCCATAAAATTTGATAAGGTTGTTGATTGCCCGTAATCTGCAGGTTGATGTTTTTCGCTTCATTGAGGCAGATGGTGTCATTGGGGCCAGCATCTATGGCGAAAAGGGCATCGGTTACGGTTATGGTAACGGAATCGATATCGTAGCAAAGGCCAACGTCGGCGCGTACGTAGTATTTGGTGGTACTAAGGGGTGATGCGGTAATTTGCGGCAAGGTGTCGTTAGACAATGCGATGAAGGGCGACCAGGTAAAACGGTTAGCGCCCTGTGCTACCAGTACTGTGCTTTCACCGCGGCAGATGGTGTCGTCTGGCGAAACAGCCACAGCTATTACGGAATCCTGAATGTAGATAATGGAACTATCGTACGGCGTTCCTGAGCAGGAGCTCAACAGGTAAATAATAACTGATTCGTTTGGTTCTGTGAGGTTGTCAACCAGCGGTTGAATGACGATGGAGCCGGTGGTGTCGCCAGCAGATATCGTTATGGAATCAGGCACTGCTGTAAAGTCGGTGGCGAAGGTTGCTGTTCCGGCAATCACGTAATGAACCGTGAAATCTTTAGTGAGCGGTCGTTCCAGTTTGATGGAAAATCCACTGCGATTGCATCCTTCCACGGCGTTCACAAACCCATAGGTGTTATCAATCCCGGCGGTAAGCGTAAGGTTGGTACTGCTGATAGAGCCTGCTTCCAGAAAAACACCTGAGTCAAAAACATGATCGCCTACATCGCCCACTGCAATTTTGAGGTGATATGTTGTACAGGGAATGGTAGGTGCTATAGCGCGCAGTTTTTTGGTTATCCCATCGTAGGCCAGATCATTGTTACCCGAATTATCTATGTATAATGAGCTATAGGCCAGCGACTCGCCGGGCCCGTTACAAGTGCCGGCAGCGCTGGTTCCGGGCACGCCCGGATTTAATGAATTAATAGAAACCGGAAGGTTGGTACCCGGAATTTTGGCAATATTGACATTGTTGTAATTGCCGCCACCGGGTCGCGGACCGCTTAAGAAAAACGCGAAAATATCGTTTACTGTGGCGCATACATATTCAGGGTATTCTTCAGAGCCAAACACATAATTAAATTTGAGGGAGTCGCCATCCACATCCATATCAAATTCCAATATGCAGGCATCGAAAACATCATTATTTGCCGCTGCCGATAAATTGGGATCTGCAAACAGCGTATCGCTGGTAAACGATGAAACAGGCTGGCTGTTGATATTGCCGTTTCCATCGGCAGGGATATTGATATCGAGCACATGCCCGGAAGACAAGACCACGCCATCCTGAATACCCAAACCCACCCCGGCGCCTCCGTTAAATTTAGCGTGGGCATTACTGTCGCAACGCAGAACGGCATTCCGGACTAAAATTCCTGAACCGGCCAGATAGCGCGCCAGTTGCAGGGCGGTAGCGCTGGTGTCGAATGAAAGTTGTGCTGTACAAGTAAGTGTAGTAAACAAGGCTGCAGCGCATAAAAACTGTTTCATTACAAGGGATTTCGTAGGAAAGATACGGAATTAGAAATGGAATAATGGGTAATCGTTGCATGTCTAGAAAAAAAACATGCCCTCGGCTGCAATGTGAATTGCATCAGGTTAGATGCAATGGGGAAAAGCGATATTTGAAGCATGCGTACCGACGATTTGAAGGGTGCTGAAAAAATAAGGCTAGAAGATACTTACCGGCATAAAGGGCTGCGTAAGGATTTGGTGAAGCTGCTCAGGGGTCGCGGTATTTCTGATGTGCGGGTGTTGGAAGCGATTGGGAAAATTCCACGGCATTTGTTTCTTGGGGCAGATTCTATTTTTGATGTTAAGGCGTATGAGGATATCGCCTTTCCTATTGGTGAAGGGCAAACTATCTCGCAGCCATTTACTGTAGCTTTTCAAACCGAATTACTGGAATTAGCGCCAGGTGATAAGGTGCTGGAAATTGGCACGGGTAGCGGTTATCAGGCTGCTGTGCTTGCCGAGATGGGGGTTAAGGTTTTTTCTATTGAACGCCAACGGAAGTTGTACAAGCGCACACGTGAATTATTGGATGCACTAGGTTATCAAGGGGTGAAGATGATTTTTGGCGATGGCTTTGAAGGATTGCCAACTTTCGCCCCATTCGATAAAATTATTATTACCGCTGCAGCGCCGGAGTTGCCCCAAAAGTTATTGGCGCAGCTCATGCTGGGCGGGCAAATGGTGATTCCATTACAGCGGGGTGATAAAACGCAAATGTTGCGGCTTACGAGAACTGATGACCGTTCGTTTGCAGAAGAAGTGTTTTCGGAAGCAGCCTTTGTGCCCATGCTGAAAGGAAAGGTATTTTAACTTTTTGCCACTGCGTTCACATATTAAGTTGAGGCATTGCCAAGCGGCGATGCGCTTGTTGCTTCTTGTTTTTTGTGTGCCGCTGCAAGCCCAGAATCATTATTGGGCGCAGCAGTTTGGCGCAACGGCCACTCTTACGGGCGGTGCTGTTATTGCCAGTTGCCGGGATAATACCGCCATGTATTACAATCCCGGTTTGATGGGGTTTATTGAAAATCCCAAAATTAGTGTCAGTGCGAACTTGTATGAACTAAACATGGTGAATCTGAGAAATGTGGCTGGTTCGGGATTGGATGCGCGTTCTACAAGAATATTGTTCTATCCGCAATTTATTGGAGGTTCTTTTGTAGTGAAGAAGGTTCCGAAGTTGAAAATCTATTATGGCACCTTTATCCGCAATCGCTCCAGTGTGCGCTACAACATTTCTCACGAAACACGCTACGATGTTATTCCTGGCGCGCCAGGAGATGAGCTGTACAAAGCACGACTGGAATACGATATGAATGCGATAGAGACGTGGTTCGGTCTTGGTTTTGGTTATCGCATCAACGATGTGGTTTCAGTTGGTGGTTCGATGTTTGGTAGTTATCTCAATTTGGAATACAGAACAGCATTAGAAACGAATGCAGATGCCTTGCAGGTAGATACCAGTAAGATTACGCCCTACACCGCAGCATCCAACGATATCACTTCATTTCGTCTTGACCATGTGAGCGCGGTTTTTAAACTGGGAATTGGTTTAGATTTTAAGCGGGTTCGGGTAGGATTAGCCGTTACCCTTCCTTCGGCTACCATCTGGGGACGAGGCAGTTTGTTTCGCACCATTGAAGGTTACAATCTGAATATCTATGCTACTGATACGCATGCCATCTTCCGGTATCCTTCCTTTTTGGTTTCTGATGAACAGAAAAATTTAAAGGCACAGTATAAAACAGTTCCCAGCTTTGCGTTAGGCGCTACGTACAATTTCAATGACCTGAAGGTTGATTTTTCTGCAGAATATTTTTTAGGTATTCCCAGTTATGATGTAGTACGCGGCGCTGATGTGGCCGCAGTGCGACCTGTAGATGCTTATGGCGGACAACCCGTGAAAAATTTCATGTTAATCCGATCAGGAACCCGTCCGGTTTTTAATGTTGCGCTGGGCTTTACTTATCGCATTAGAAATAAGATCAAGTTGCTTACCGGCTTTCATACGGATTTCAATAACCGGATGAATTTTTTCCCCGTTTCATCGGGATTGAATTCGTTACAACCCAGTTACTGGCATCTGATGCATTTTGCTTTAGGTGCTGCCTACAACCGCGGTTCGAATGATATTTCCATCGGCTTCACTTATGCTTTTGGATTGGCTGCTGACCGCCACGGCGTCACCAATTTTGTGTCGCCACAACAGGATTTATGGCTGCGCGGCACACCAACTGAAGGCATGAAAACCTATGTGAATAACATTGGATTGGTGATTGGCTATACTTATTATTTCAGAGGGAATACCCGCAGCAGTGAACGCAGCGATGAAAAGGTGCTGGATTGGTAATGCTGAAAAAATTAGCAACATAAAGCTAAATATTTTAGCTTTATAGGATGAAGGAAAAATCGGCTATCCGGGGAAGGGGGGCGCAAATTAATCCGCACAATCGGTTTCTGCAGCATGAGCGGTTGATGTACCTGGATGATTTAGCCACGCAGGAAGAACGGGAGGCATTGGTTCATCACAATCCGAAAACGAAGTTTATTGAAGTTCATCCAAAAACGATCGTCAATCGCATTGATTCTCCGGATTTGGGCATGGCGTACAGCCTGAATCCATATCAAGGTTGTGAGCATGGCTGTGTGTATTGTTATGCGCGAAACTCGCATGAATACTGGGGATACAGCGCTGGCGCAGATTTTGAACAGCAAATTTTGATTAAAAAAAATGCGCCGGATTTATTGCGCCAGTTTCTGCAACAAAAAAAGCATCGGGCAGAAATGATATTGTTATCAGGAAATACAGATTGCTACCAGCCAGCCGAGCGCACATTTGGTATTACCCGGAAATTATTGGAAGTTTTTTTTCACTTCCGGCATCCTGTTGGTATCATCACCAAAAATGTTCTGATAGAGCGAGATGTCGACATTCTTAAAAAACTGGCTGCAGATCGATTGGTGGCCGTTACCCTTAGTTTAACCACGTTAGATGAATCGATGAAACGATTACTGGAACCGCGAACCGCTTCGGTGCGTCAGGTATTGCGTACGGTGCGATCGCTAACAGATGCGGGCATACCGGTAACGGTCAATTTTGCTCCGGTAATACCCGGGTTGAACGATCATGAGCTTTTTGATGTTTGCCGTGCGGTGAAAGATCAGGGCGCGCTAGGTGTCAACTATATTGTGGTGCGGTTAAATGGTCAGTTGGCGGCAATTTTTGAAGATTGGATCCGGCATCATTTCCCTGAACGCGGCAACAAAATTCTGAACCGAATTAAATCATTGCATCACGGCAAATTGAATGATACCGAATGGGGCAGGCGGATGAAGGGTGAAGGGGAATGGGCAGAGCTATTTCGTCGACAGCACGCTTTGGCGATGCATCGTTTTTTCCCTAATCGGCAACCTGTTGTTTTGAATACGGCACTGTATGAAACGTACCGCGACCAGCAACTCAAGTTGTTCTGACCAATCGTAAATTCACCATTCGTGAAGTGAAACCTACCGTTCGTGAAGCCAATGGATTTTGACACTGGTATCAGTCCATGTTTGCAGTATAAATTATTGCAACATGAAAACAATTACCCAACACCAGCGCATCAGGTTATGGCATTTGATAGGGCTGGTTTTACTCGCACTGAATTTTGCTCCAAAAGGGCTCAGTGCCCAATGCGATGTCAGCAATGGACTATTGGGACAATGGAAATTTGATAACAACTACACGAACAGCGTAACCGGATCTACGCTTAGCGTTTCCACTTCAGGAAACGGCAGTTTCGGTACCGACCGGTTTGGTACTACCTCGTTTGCGGCGGGAACATCCGATTATTATTTCAGATTAATCTTAAGCTCGGCAGTAAGTGGTGATCTTTCGTTTTGCGGTTGGGTGAAGCGCACGGCTGCTTTGGGCGGACCCTGGGCGGCAGTAGGTGCGGGCTCACAAGGCACGGCCATGATTGTGACCAATGGAACCAATTACGGATTGAGCAATGGCAGTGGTACCAATACCTTCGGAACAGCAGCTTGTGATGCCAACGTTTGGCACTTTATTGCTTACACACGTTCCGGCAGCACGGCTTCTTTATACTATGATGGTGCTTTTGTAAATCAGGTAACACTGACTACAGTACATAATCTAAGTATGCTTTCCGGAAATAGTGTATCCCCGAACAACCCAAATACCATTCCGGGATTGTATGATGATTTCAGAGTGTATAGCAGAACGCTGTCTGCCGCTGAAGTGCTTGCCATTTACAATGCCACCAATAGTTCAGCTTCTTCGGTGATGCCTCCTCAGGTAACTACAGAACCTACTGGTGCAAACTTTTGTCCGAATGCAGGCGTCAGCAAAACCTTTTCTCCTGTATTCTTTGGAAGTAACCTTTCCTACCGTTGGCAGAAGAATGGCGCGGATATTCCATCTGCAACCGCTTCTACTTACACCATCAACAATATGAGCGGAGCTGATGCGGGCACTTACCGCGTGATTGCTACGAACGCCTGTGGAAGTGATACTTCTGTTGGAGCCGTACTCACCGCATTAAGTACTACAAGTCTGCCCAATCCGATGATCTATATCCCGGTAATTCCATCTATCGGCAATGGCTACCTGAACTTTAGTGATTTCAGTGGTAACAATCTGAACGCTAACTTTATGAGTTACCTGCAAACAGATGCCGATGTTAACGGTACTTCCGATAATGCGGTGGTACTGAATAGTACTACTCAGTATGGCGAAATTCCTCATCAAAATCTGATGAATGTTACTAATCAGATTACGGTTTCATGTTGGTTTAAAGCCAGTAATATTGCTTCGCCCCAACGATTGATTGATAAATATTCTGCCAGCGGCAGTTATTTATTGGATATTTATCAGTCGCGAGTACGGTTCCTGGTGGCCGGAGGTTCTCATAGCCCGGCATTAACGCTTCAATCAAACACCTGGTATCATGTAGCGGCAACGTACGATGGTGTAAATGTCAAAGTATATATCAACGGCACGCTATATTACACCAACCCACAGAGCGGTAATATTCTCAACAATATCAATCCAATTCGATTAGGTATTGATCAGAGCGGTGGTAACAATTTGGTGGGTCGGTTAGATGAAATCAGAATTTATAATTCGGTTCTGAACGATATTCAGATTCAGGGCTTGTATGACGGGCCACGATTAGCAGGAGCTCCTCAAAGTGTTGACGTTTGTTCTGGCGGAACAGTTTCTTTAGCTGCTTCAGCAAGTGGTAGTGGCACCACTTATCAATGGAAGTTGAATGGCGTTGATGTTTCCGGAGCCACCTCACCATCATACAACGACAACAATGTACTTGCCGCAGATACCGGATGGTATTCTTTGCAACTGTCGCGGAACTGCTATCAGCAAACCATTCCATTGGCACATATTAACTTCCCCAATGGTACAGATATCAGCAATATGGCTAACTACTGGCCATTTGATAGTAGTTTAACAACTGTTGTGGGCTCTGCCAATCTGGCGTCAACTGCATACGGATTTTCTGCTGATCGTTTTGGCCTAAATGGGAATGCCCTCAATCTCACTTCTACATTTCCTCAGTTGATCGTGTCTCCTAATCTGCCTACTGGAAATCAAACTTTTTCATTTTGGTTTAACTCGAATGGTGCGGTCAGCCCATCGCGCGCTTTGTTACATAGTGCGCCCAATAACACGTCAGTATTGTGGGTTAATGCCGCCGGTGCCGTGGGTATTGGATATAGCGCAACGCCTTTCATTATTGCGCACGGACAGTGGTATCATATAGTTTTGAAATTTAATGCCGCCAGTGGTTTGGGAACGCTTTACATTAACGGATCAGAAATTTTTACAGCTCAGATTCCGAATGGTGCTATCTACTTATCACATATAGGTTGTAACAATAGCGGCAGTTACGCTAATGCGAAGTTCGATGATTTCAGGGTTTACAATTATCTGTTGAACCAACACGAAATTTTTACACTGGCCAATACTTCAGGCTTTTCATCTAATATCGCATCGGTCACTGCATGCCCTGGCAGCCCGGTTACATTTACGGCAACCACAGTAGGAAGTGTTTCTTACCAGTGGAAAAAAGATGGGTCGGCAATTATCGGAGCAAATGGCGCAACCTACACCATTAACAGTGTGGCGCTAACTCATGCCGGCAATTACACTTGCGTGATTACGGATCTTTGTACTGGTGTTACTACCACTTCAAATACGGCTGTTTTAACGGTTCCGGGGAATGCATCTATCACTACGCAACCTGCTGTTTCCAATGCCACGCCTACCTGTGGTAGCTCGATTAGTTTTAGTATTACGGCAACTAATGCCAGCGCTTATCAATGGCGTAAAGATGGCAACGCCATTCCAGGTGCAACTAACGCAACTTATGTCATTCCCGCTGTTGGTATCAGCACTTCAGGAAGTTACGATTGTTTGGTGACCGGTTGTAACGGCAGTATTACCAGCAATGCTGTGGTTGTAACAGTTGGTAATGCCAGTATTTCTAAACCGCTTATGCACTACTGGAAATTTAATAACGGCTTAACGGATATTGTTGGCAATAACAATCTCACTGCTGTAGGTGCCAATTCTTTTGGAGCCGATCGTTTCGCTACAGCTTCTAATGCCGTTTCTATTGCTGCCAGTGCATCAACCCTTACGCTGGCAACACCGGTGGTTAAGGATACGATCACTATTTCAGTTTGGTATAAACATACTGTTACTACAGGTATCAAAACAATTTTAGGTGATACCGCCAGTAGGTGGGGTGATATGCTTACCATAAATGGAAATACGATAGTATGGTCGAAACCGGGAACAGGATGGCAATCGACGGGAATCACGCTAACTGCGGGTAATTGGTATCACATTGTTATTACCAAACAAATGCAATCGATGCAGTTTTTCCTTAATGGTGCGCTTGCGTTTACAGCGCCAACGGCCAGTTTGGTTCCTTATATGATGTCGGGTACAGGAAACTGGGGAACGCAATTAAATCGCATCGGCAATACCGCTCCGCCTTACAATAGTCAGCCAGCGCAGGGCGCCATTGATGAAATAAAAATTTACAATGGTATTTTGACAGCAACCGAAATCGCAGCGTTGTATTCAGAAGCTGAGATTTACAACGTTTCGGGATTTTCAGGCACTTGTATTGGCAGCACTGCCACCGCTACCGTCTCTGCCGGCTCGTTACCTACAACGGTTTATCAGTGGAAGAAGAATGGTGTTAACGTGAATGGTGCAACCAGCGCCACGTTGACGCTCAACAATGTTCAGGCGGGCGATGCAGGCACCTACACCTGCGCCGTGTCTTCATCACAAGGTTGTTTGGTGTCAACTTCTTCTTCATTAATCCTGAGTCCCGGAGCTGGTAATGTGTCAATTTCCTCGCAGCCGCAATCTATCAGTAAGTGTGTAGGACAAACTGCAACATTCTCGATTGCCACTACAGGCGCTACAGTTACTTATCAGTGGAAAAAGAATGGCGTAGCCATCAATGGAGCAACAGGTAATGCATATACTACTGCTGCCGTTGCTGCAACTGACTCTGGCGCCGTTTTTACCTGTGATGTTATTGGTGGAAGTTGCGGTACCATTTCTTCTGGCAGTGCAATTTTACAGGTGAATACGCCAGCCAGTATTGCCATCAGCCCGGCTACCGCCGTGGTATGTGCGGGCTCGGCAATCACGCTTACTGCCAGTGGGGCAAGCACATATAGCTGGAGTAACAATGGTGGTTCGAATGCAGCAGCAGTATATACACCGTCAGGCAACACTTCTTACACGGTAACAGCAACAGATGCCAATAACTGTACCGCTTCTTTAACGAAAACGGTAACGGTAAATCCCCTGCCTACACCAGCTATTTTACCGGCATCACCCACCGTGTGTTTGGGTGGCACCTCGACTTTAACAGCCAGCGGTGGCGCTTCGTATTCATGGAGTAACGGTGGCGGTTCAGCGGCAGCAGCATCATTCACCCCATCGGGAACTACCACGTATACCGTAACTGCTACATTAAACAACTGTACCGCTACGGCATCGCGTCAAATTACTGTAAACAATTTGCCTGTTGCCAGCATTTTACCGGCCACTGCGGTGAATGTTTGTGCAGGTGGAACTACCAACTTAACGGCATCGGGTGGCACCAGCTACACCTGGAGTAATGGCGCTGGCAGTTCAGCAACTATAAGTGTAACGCCATCTAATTCTACTACCTACCAGGTAACCGTTACAGATGCGAATAATTGTTCGGCAACTGCGTCGAAGCTGGTTAATGTTTGGTTGTTGCCAACACCAACTATGTCGCCGGCTTCAGCTACTATTTGTAGTGGTGCTTCACAGCAATTTACTGCTGGTGGCGGCGTAAGTTACGCATGGAGCAATAATGGTGGTGCTAATGCATCGGCTACTTTCGCGCCAACTGTTAACAGTAACTATACCGTAACAGTAACCAATGCGAATAACTGCACCGCCACGGCTTCTGCCTCATTAAATGTGAATGCGGCTACGGCTATTAATGGCCAACCTCAGACACAGAGTACCTGCACCGGAGCATCTGTTAGTTTTTCGGTGAACGCTGTTGGAACCAATCTGGTATATCAGTGGAAGAAAGGCGCATCAAACATTAATGGCGCTACTTCTTCTACATACACTATTCCATCAGTAGTTGCAGGTGATGCGGGAAGTTATAGCGTAGTGGTTTCAGGTTCGTGCGGCAGCGTTACATCTAATGCTGCCGTGTTAAGTGTAACCGGCTCGTTGCAAATTTCGACAAACCCACAGGCGGTTAACGCATGTGCCGGAAGCCATGCATTCCTTGCTGTAGTTGCTAATGGCGCTAATGTGGTATACAACTGGAAGAAGAATGGCAATGTAATTCAGAACACGAACAATGATACACTGTACTTTAACGGACTTACTGCGGCGGATGCCGGCAACTATATTTGTGAGATTACTTCAGGTTGTGGCAATGCTACTTCGCAGCCTGCTGCGGTATCCATAAAGCTGCCTACCACATCCGTATTGAATCAGTCGGTTTGTTTTGGTAGAACATTTAACTTCAACAGTCAGGTATTAGCGCAAAGCGGAACTTTCAAAGATACCTTAATAAATGCCTCGGGTTGCGATTCTATTATCACATTGAATCTTACTGTTCTTCCTCAAATCGTGACGCAGCAATTACAAGTGCTTTGTCAAGGACATTCATTAGTGTTCAATGGTCAGCAAATAACGCAAGCCGGTATCTACCGCGATACGTTTTCAGCTGTTTCGGGCTGTGATTCCATTGTTGTTTTACAAGTCCAATCTGCTCAGCCAACAATAGGATCTATTACACAAACAGCATGTGGTCAATTTGTATTCAACGGTCAAACACTAACTACTAGTGGCACCTATCTGGATACCATCTTTAATATTGCAGGATGTGATAGTGTCATCACGTTGCAACTCACCATCACCCAACCTTCGGCAGCCACCATCAGCGATACGATTTGTGCCGGCGCAAGCTATCTATTCGGTACGCAGCAGCTTACAGCCCCGGGTGCTTATCAGCGCACCATTGGCAACGCAGCCGGATGCGATTCGGTAATTACCTTGCAGTTGGTGGTAAGACCAGCTTTGTCACCTACGATCCAACAAGCGGGCTATGATTTGAGCACGCAAAATTTTGCCGCCTATCAATGGCAATTCAATGGGGCTGATCTTAACGGCGCCACAGGCCAGGGTGTTGCTGCGTCTGCAAGCGGATGGTATTCCGTTAGGGTAACGGATGATTACGGCTGTAGCGCTACCAGCCAGCCAGTAGAAGTGAATCAGGTGGGAATTGGAACCATCACCAAGGTTCAATTGCAGGTTTATCCAAACCCAGCCACCGATATTTTGACTATTTCTACCAACACAACAGTGCCTTTGCAGTGCCGATTGTTTGATGCAAATGGTAAGCTAATAGCCTCTGAAAGCTTTAAGCAAACAATTGCCTTACCCATGGCTAATCGTCCATCGGGAATCTACCAGTTAGATGTGATGCAAGATGCCGGTCATGTTAATCACTACCAGGTGGTGAAACCGTAGGGAATACCTTTTCGTTTGTGATAATTGGCCTCTCTGCAGCAATGCAGGGAGGTTTTTGTTTTCCCCATCGAAAGCCATCGCCCTGTGATTCCCAATGGGCTAATGCGCCACTTACTGTTTTAATTTGGCGAAGTTTCGTTTTTGCATCTCCTACTTTCTTGTATTTTAGAGGCATGGAAAGCGTCATCATCGGCATTACCGGTGGCTCCGGATCAGGAAAAACAACCGTAGTAAAACGCATTATGGAACATTTCCCGAAGCGGGAAGTGGCCATTATCTCTCAGGATAGTTACTATAAAGATAATAGCGCACTGAGTATGGAGGAGCGCCGAAAGATTAATTTCGACCATCCTGAAAGTATTGAGTTCGACTTATTGGTGAAGCACATGCAAGCGTTGCGCGCCAGTAAACCTATTGACGAGCCTACCTATGATTACGTGACTATGACGCGCATGAAAGAGACCGTGCACGTTGAACCGCATCATGTTATCATAGTAGAAGGAATTTTGCTGTTTACCGATCCGCGTGTACGTGATTTGTGTACCATTAAGGTATATGTGGATGCAGAGGCCGACGATCGGCTGATTCGCATTATTGAGCGCGATATGAACGAGCGCGGTCGGGACGCTAATGATGTATTAAAGCGCTATGCTTTAGTGAAACAGATGCACGACCAGTTTATTGAGCCCACGAAAAAATTTGCGGACATCATTGTACCGCAGGGTGGTGAAAATAAAGTGGCCATTGATGTGTTGGTTTCGATGATTAAACAAAAAATATACAGCAAGCAGTTGGTAGGGAAATAATGTCCTGCTAAACTATAATGGCAATTATACAGGAACAGCCGCCAAGCGGTAGGTTTTCAATCCTTCTTCCAAACAAGCCATTGCTTGTCTTAAATCAGCTTCTTTCAGAACGTAGGCTACGCGAACCTGATTGAGCCCGGCGCCCTTTGTAGCATAGAAGCCATTCGCTGGCGCTAACATTACTGTTGCGCCATCTTTTGAAAAATGTTCCAGCATCCATTGGCAAAATGCATCAGCATCGGCTACCGGCAATTCAGCCACCACATAAAATGCACCACCCGGATTGGGGCATTTTACTCCGGGAATGGCATTTAATAATTGAACGGTTAGATCGCGGCGGGCTTTATATTCTTTCTTCACCGAGGCATAGTAATCAGCGCCTAAGTCGAAAAGCTTTTCGCCGGCTATTTGTCCAAGTGACGGCGGACTTAACCGGGCTTGTGCGAATTTCATGGCGGCTCCTAGCACAGCTTTGTTTCGCGTTACTAGTGCGCCGATGCGCGCACCGCATGCGCTGAAGCGTTTCGAAATGGAATCTATCACTACCACATGCTCGTTCACCCCTTCTAATTGTAGTGCAGAAAAATGAGGCGCATCGCTATACACAAACTCGCGGTATACTTCGTCAACAAACAAAAATAAATCGTGCTTCAACACAATTTCACGCAAGGTCATTAACTCTTCTTTGCTATATAAATAGCCTGTAGGATTATTCGGATTACAGATGAGAATGGCTTTTGTTTTCGAAGTAATTGCCTGTTCAAATGCTTCAATTGGTGGCAAGGCAAAACCATTGTCGATGGTGCAAGGAACCGGTTTTACTACTTGTCCGCCACTAGTGGCAAAGCCAATATAGTTAGCGTACATCGGTTCTGGAATAATTACTTCATCGCCTTCATTCAGGCAACTCATCATGGCGAACAACAGCGCCTCGCTGCCGCCATTGGTAATGATGAAGTTATTGGGTTGAACGGCGATACCTAGTGATTGATAATACCGGCAGAATTTTTCTTTGTAAGATGCCATACCATCACTTGGGCTATACGATAATACATCGATATGTAGATTTTTCAACGTGTCCCAAAAAGGCTGTGGTGTTGCCAAATCGGGCTGGCCTATGTTTAAGTGAAATACTTTAGTGCCTTTCTTCTTTGCGGCATCCGCAAACGGAACTAGTTTGCGAATGGGAGACGCGGGCATACGATGCCCTTTCTGCGAGATTACCGGCATAATCGTTTTGGTTTTTGCGCCGCCAAGATAACAAACACTATGGCTTTATTGTTTTACTAGCCGCTGCACCAGCACGCCGCTTGCCGTGGTGATTTTCAACAGGTAAATGCCCGGCTTCAACACATCTGGTTGTATGGTTGCCTGCTTTACCGGCAACATTACATTCTGGTGCCACATGCGCTGACCGGTAACGGTAATCAATTCAATTGCTTCAACTGAAACAGGTTCCGAAAATGAAATCACTACTTCGGCATCAAAAGGATTGGGATGAATGTCGATTGACTCCAAATTCAAATCACGTATACCCACTTGATATAAACTGGCAGCCGATCTTCCTACGCAACCGGCCTGATTGGTAACAGCAACGGAGTAAGAACCCGGTGCTGCAGGTTGGTAGGTTGCGGCAGTTTCACCGTTCAAAGCTACGCCATCTTTATACCATTGGTACGTACCGGCCGTTGTACAAGTGTACCCGTTATTCCAAACGATAACGGGTTGCGGCGTATCGCTAACGGCAACTGATTTCAATAATAAATTGCCACTACCGCAACTGTTATTGGCAGATACGCTGATGATGCCCGGCTGCGCAACGGTATTTACAGTAATGGAGTTAGTACCACTACCACTGATTATATTCCACGTAGTGGGTACTTGCCATTGATAGCTGATGGCAGCACCAGATGGCGTTACAGAAACGGAGATTATCGGTTGGTTTTTACAAATAGAATCAACGGCTGAAACGGCACCTGCTAAAACTGGCTTGGGTGTAACAGCGATGTTCTTATAGCTAAACGCAGTATCGTTACAACGCCCCACCGCAAATGCCACCAGCGGTGCGCTGGCTAGTGGTGAGGGGCGCACCTGAATGGTGTTGGCACTGTCTTTCACCAGCGTATAACCCGCAGGTAAACGCCAGCCTGTGCTCACCTGTTGATTTGCTGAAAGCGAGTACGTAATCACAGTGCCTTCACAAACGCTATCGGCACCAGAAATTGGCGCTATGCCCACTGGTTGACGAACAGTTAAGGGAGCTGATAGCGAAGGACTGGTACCACAGTAGTTGCTACCCGTTACGGAAGCATTACCTGACTGCGTTCCGGGATAAACCAAGATGGTAGAAAGAGTAGAATCGCTGTTGAAAGTCCAACCCGTTGGCAGCGACCACTGAAATGAGGTTGCGCCTGCTGCAACGGCGGCAATTGACTTCTCCACATTTGCGCAAACCGTATCTGCTTGTGTAACCCAGGTTGGGGTACCTGGAACGGTATCTTGCAGCACACTCACAGGCGCAGGTACCCGGTTGCAGGTGCCATTGCTTACAGTTACACTGTAATTACCGGCAACAGAAATGGTGTCATTCAACGTAGATTTTCCATTACTCCATTGATAGGAAAAATCGGATGGATTTGCGCTGAGCACCGTATTGGAACCACGGCAAAAACGCCGTGATCCGGTGATGGGTGAAAGCGCCGGCACCACTACATTACAGCTCGAGCGCTTCGTGTTTATGGCATCGGCTGCGAATCTGTTTTGAAAGTTTGTATAGGCATCGCAATCCGCTTTTAAATAATACTGTAACCAAGGCAATAAATAATTCAGGACTTGTGTTTGTTGCTGCGCCCAACTTAAATAGGGTGCCGATGCGCAGCCCGATACCAGGCCTTCGGCCGTGTAACATAAGGTTGCAGAAGAAGCTGCAAACTGACAGTGCGTAGCATTGGCTAAGCCGATGTAATATTTGCATGAAGATCCTGATGAATCATACATCGGAATTTGGTTGGAAGAGGGCGGTGCTACGCAATCTTTAATGCCCGCAATATCCAGATAGGGTTTCGTCATCTGCCTGGCAACAGCAATACACGAAGGATTGGTGTTGGCTGCGCCAAAAGTAAAGTAGCAGGTTGCGGGATTGCTGTATGAACAGGATAGAACCGTAGCGCCTCCACCCATCGAATGGCCGCCAATTGCACTTCTTTTGCGCACCTTGCCATAAAAAGGCGATGCCGGATTAGAGAATCCTTCGCTGGTAATTTTATTAACCAGAAAAACTAAATCTTGTGCAAAGTTCGAGTGGTTAGGAGAGAGCGAGGTTTCTGTATTGGCCAGGGCGACGATATATCCGCGCTTCGCCAATGTATCGGCTAATGCCGCATAATCACTCGTGCTGATAACAAATCCATGCCCAAATACCACAAGGCCAAATGAATCGGCAGCCACCGATTGATTCGCTCCTGCGGCAGTGGCAGGGTAGTAAAAATCAACAGCAATGGAACGATTACTTCTGGCTGGATCGGTATAGGTTACAGACCGGGTGCCGATGGGATAATTCTGCGCAAACAATTGTACGGTAACGAAACAAAATAAAAGGCAGAAATGCTTCATAACAATGGTTTTCATTTAATTTGGAAGGCAGGACATGGAGCAAAATACACAATTTACAACCAACCGTAAACTGGAATTAAATTCCTTTCCTGCAACAACACCGTCGCATAAAGGTTCATTGTTGTTCTTGCATGGTATGAGTCATGCCGCCTGGTGTTGGGAATGGTGCTTTGTGCCATATTTTCAATCGCTGGGCTATCATTGTTATACGCTAAGCTATCGCGGGCATGGAAATAGTTGGGGTGTAGCGCGTCGGCGTTGGTGGCGCATTGCCGATTATGTAGAGGATGTGAAGGAGGCGTTGCTGCGGGTGCCTGATGCCATCGTGGTAAGTCATTCCATGGGCGGGTTTATTTTGCAGAAGTTATTGCTGGAAGGAATGGCCCTGCGAGCCGGTGTTTTACTTTCGCCCATTCCACCTGGCGGCATGTGGAAAGGGAGTTTGAAAACAGCCATAAAGTTCCCGCTAAAATTTATTCGCGGCAATCTTTCTTTAAGTACTGATCCATTTGCTGAAACGCCTTTTGCGGTTCAAACGCTGTGCTTTTCAGCCGATATCAGTAGCGACATGTTACTGCGTACGCAGGCGGCCTTGCATAGCGAATCCTATCGGGCTTACCTCGATTTACTTTTTATGGATTTGCACAATGCAAAAGTTGTGGATGTGCCTCTGTTGTTTCTTCATGGCGAGCATGATTTTCTATTAGATCGCGAAGTGCTGGCAAAAGCGGCTACCGCTTTCGGCGCTGAGTTTGAATCCTTACCTGCGGTAGCGCATGATATGATGTTAGATACCCGCTGGCAAACGGTGGCGCAGCGTGTAGCCCAATGGCTCGATCAGTTGTAAATTCTTTTTTTAAACTAATTTCCACCAGCAAAATTGATGTAAGATGAAGAAGATGATTTCACCTAAGCAGGCGCGCATCGCTATCATCGGTGCCGGATCATCTGGTATTGCCGCTGCCAAGAATATGATGCAGGTTGGGTATCATAACATCACCATCTTCGAACAATCAGGCGTAATTGGCGGCAATTGGGTTTATACCGAAGCAGTTGAGCATTCTTCTGTTTACGAAACCACGCATATTATTACTTCAAAGCGCCATTCTGCCTACCTCGATTTCCCGATGCCTGATCACTATCCCGATTATCCGTCGCACTGGTTAATGGCTACCTATTTTCAGGAGTACGCCAAGCACTTCGGTGTTACACCGAAAGTGAAGTTTCACACCACGGTGAAACATATTAATCGGGTGGATGGCCGATGGCAAATTATTTTCGAAAGAAAGGGTGTTGTTGAAGAAGAAGTTTTTGATGCCTTACTGGTGTGCAGTGGCCACCATTGGAATCCCCGCTTCCCAAAATATGAAGGCATTTTTGAAGGGGAGTTTCTGCACAGCCATTCTTTTAAAAACAACAAACCATTTGCCGGGAAAAGAGTATTAGTAATTGGCGCCGGAAACTCAGGCTGCGATGCTGCCGTAGAAGTTTGTCGCGTAGCGGCTACTACGGCAATTTCCATGCGGCGTGGCTATCACTTCATTCCTAAATTTGTTTTTGGTGAACCGGCAGATGTGATTGCGAACCGCTTTCAGTGGGTGCCTGATGCTTTGTTGGATATGGTGTATAGTTTAGTGTTGCGATTGGAAAATGGCGATATCACCCGCTTTGGTCTGCAACGCCCTGATCACGGCGTGCGGCAATCACATCCGGTAAGTAATAGTGAATTGTTGTATTACATCCGTCATGGCAGAATTACGCCGCGGCCCGATATTTCGAGGTTTGATGGCAAGATGGTACACTTTACAGATGGATCTAAACAAGAATTTGATGTCATCATCGCGGCCACCGGATTTAAGATCACCTTCCCGTTTTTCGATAAACAGTTAATTGATTTTGAAGATAAACCGGTTCGTTTATATAGAAGGATGTTGCATCCTGAATATGACCATCTGGCCTTTATCGGATTGATTCAAGCTTCAGGATGCTTTTGGAAACTAGCAGATTTTCAGGCAAAACTACTGGCTAATTATTTTGCCGGAAATGCAGTATTGCCTGACAATATGAACGCTGTAATTGATGAAGAAGTAGCGCAAATTGATCGAGGCTTTACCAAGTCAAAACGACATTTGATTGAAGTAGATTATTTCAAATACAGCGCCTCTTTACTGAAGGCCATTCCCGGGAATGCCCCATCAGTTCAACCGGCTGTTTAAAGAAACGGCCGAATAGCCCGGTACATCGCAATCACTACAAAAACCAAAGAAAACGCAGCGGTACAATAGGGTGTAGTGAGTTGAAAATGCGCATCCAATACATGACCTAACAAGGCGCCTGCGCCTATAGTAACCAACATTTCTGCGGCCATGCTGGTATACTTCAGATAGTTATTTCCGGGATCCATATCCGTACTGGTACGGAGTGAAAATACCAATTGTAACGGATGTTTTGGCTGCTGCCGCTGCGGTTCTTTTGCGAAGCACTATCATGAAAACATTTATTACTACATCGCTTGATGACATCAACGAGATTTAGATTCGGTGCTAGCAAACGCTGCCTGCGCTAATAGCGCAGCTCGAAATGCTCGGTGGCCAGATTTTCTGATCGAAAGAATACGAATCCCATTCGCCATACGGAAATGGTAAGACGGGTACGTGGATGCTTCTTGATGTATTGCCATGCATCGCGCATTTCTTCGCTCCAGTAGATGTCGTCAAAAATCAAAACCGATTGGTCGTGCGTTGATGAGAGCAACCATTCAAAATAGCGAACGGTGGGCTCAAAGCGATGGTTACCATCAACGAACACCAGATCGAATTGCTTTTCGGGTAATAACTCGGGTAACAACGCATCGAAATTCCCCGTAACCACTTCAATCTGGCTCAGTTGTAATTGCCTGAAATGTTGTTGAGCCAATGCCGATAAATGAGGATTGCCTTCTATCGTAATCACGTTTGCCAAGGGTGCGCCTGCAGCCAGATAGGCGGTGCTAAAACCCAGCGAGGTGCCTAATTCCAGAATATTTTTTGGCTGGAAATAGTGAGTAGCGCAACTCAGCAATTGGCCGTATTTTTCCGGAATAGCCGTTTTACTGCCAATAGTGGCAACAGTGCGCTCTTTTCCTGTGCCGGCGCCGTAATCAACCGGGGGAATAACGGTGCGGTTATCGCCGGTTTGTTTTCTAAGTTGTTGAATGGCAGGCCATAGTTCGTTTTTTGCAGAACTGCGTAACACCTTTTCAAAGAACGCATACACAAAGGGCGAATGGATGTAGTACACGCTTTTAGACTGCCATTTGTAGCGTAACAGAGAGAATAATCGGAATAATGCTGGATGCACCGGGAACTATTTTTGCCTTTTACACGTAAAGAAACGAAAACAGAATCATCCACTGCCTCAGGGCGGCGTGGATAAGTTGTGCTGAAAGGGATTAAATTTGGTTACGTTTGAAATTCGAAATATGATGAAACGCTATCTGGGAATTTTTCTACTTGGCTTAACGATTGGCTTGCCAGCAACCACGCATGCCTGGGGATATGCCGGAATGCTTCGAAAAGGCTTTCATATTGGCGTATCTGGTTCGGCCAACAGTACCTGGATTTTTAATCAGAATAACTATAATACCCTGAATCTGTTTCATATCCCTATTGTTCGTCAGTCTGAGATGGACTACTCCTTCACCTGGGGTGGAATGGTTGGTGTTAATGTAGGGTACAATTTTCATCCTAATCTGGGCATTCAGTTTGAACCGAATTATTGTTTCGGTGGACAGAAATACGATGATAATTTTGTGGGCGGTGTTGATTTTTCCAATCCACTTTCTCCGTACTACGCGCCTGATGGTGAGTATGTGAATGTGAAAAGAAAAATCACCATGCAGTTTATTCAACTGCCGCTGCATCTGAAGTATCAGACGCAAATTGGCGATGAAGCGAATTACTATATCCTGTTGGGTCCCCAGGCGAATATCCGCACTATTGCTACGGAAGAAGTAAAAATTAAGAATATCCCATACAACCCGGGGCCGCCAATCGGATTAACCACAGATCAACGATTCAAAAAGTTCGATGTAGGTGTTTCATTGGGAACTGGCGTGGATATTTATCCTAAAGACTGGTTTTACTTTAATTTAGGTATAACGAGTTACTTCGGTATCACCGATATCAATGGCTCTTTCATGAAAGGAATTGAATGGTATAGTAAGAATGATGTAAAATATCAGAGTTCACATGTTTTTTATGTAGGATTGCATGTGGGCTGCCACTTCTACCTGGGCCAGGATTGGGGATATTAGATCAACATGCCAAAAGTTTTACGCATCATCAACCGTCTGAATTTGGGCGGTCCTACTTACAACGCCGCTAATCTTACTCGCTATTTACAACCCAAATACGACACGCTGCTGTTGGCTGGCATGAACGATGAAACGGAAGAAAGTTCAGAGTTCATTTTAAAAAATCTGGATTTGCATCCGATGTATATCCAGGAAATGTACCGTGAACTGAATCCCTTGCGTGATTACAAAGCGTATTTCCGCATTAGGCAGATTATTCGTGATTTCAAACCAGATATTGTTCATACACATGCAGCTAAAGCTGGTGCTGTTGGTCGGTTGGCAGCGGCACATGCCGGCGTGCCAGTGATTGTGCACACCTTTCACGGGCATGTTTTTCATTCCTATTTTTCGCCTCTTAAAACCAGAGTTTTTTTAGAAATAGAGCGGTATCTGGCAAAGAAAACCACCGCTATTGTGGCACTCAGTGATATCCAGCGTAACGAGTTGGTGGATGAATTTCATATCGCCCCACGCGAAAAATTTGAAATTGTTCCGCTGGGTTTTGATCTTTCCCGTTTTGCGGAGAACCGCGAAGAAAAGCGGCGGAATTTCCGTACTAAATATCAAATAAAGGATGACGAAATAGCCATTGGCATTGTAGGCCGCTTGGTGCCGGTCAAGAACCATCCATTGTTTTTAAGAGCGCTGAAATATGTAGCTGACCGCACGCAGAAAAAGGTGCGCGCCTTTATTATCGGCGATGGCGACCAACGGCCGGCAGTAGAAGCCCTTGCCCGCCAATTAGGTCTGGCATTTAATAACAGCAACCTGCAGGAATCTAATATCCTCACCTTCACCAGTTGGATAAAAGATATTGATGTGTCAAATGCCGGCATGGACATCATTGCCCTGACCTCATTTAATGAAGGTACTCCGGTGAGTTTGATTGAAGCGCAGGCGTCCGGTAAACCCATTGTAAGTACGCGGGTGGGTGGTATTGCCGATGTGGTGTTAGAAGGGAAAACAGCCTTGCTTTCGGCCTCAGACGACCTTCCTGCTTTTTCTGAAAATCTGTTACAACTAGTTGAGGACGATGGCTTAAGGTTGCAAATGAGCAATTCTGGCGTGGAACACGCCATGACCCGGTTCAGCCATTTGCGGCTAGCCGCAGATATGGATGCCTTGTATACCCGATTGCTCAATCAGCGGCGCTGATGTTGGTGCCATTGCGATAAGTTTTCTTTTTATATTAGGTTTGTACCTGTAACAAATGAAGGGCAAACAACTGATAACGGCCATTTTGGTCAGCGTGCTATTTTCTTCCTGTAAAGTCTTCTATCCGAATGAAATGTTCAAACAGAAGGATTATCAGTTTTTTGAAATGGCTAAGAAACAGATTGAGCAATATGTAATTCAACCCGGGGATGCGCTCAGCTTGCAGGTATATTCGCGAGATGGTTTCAAGTTAATAGATGTGTTAGGTGGCCAAATGGTGAGTACTGACCGGCCTAATCAGGAACGACCGGATAACAAAGTGACCACCTATACCGTTGATCAGGAAGGGTTTGCAAAACTACCTGTTCTTGGAGAATTCTATGTTAAGGGCTACACACAAAGCGAACTGGAGAACATACTGGCACAAAAGTACGCCGGCCTTTTCGTGAATCCTTTTGTGGTTCTGAAGGTAGAGAACCGGAGGGTTTTTGTATTTAAAGGTACCATGGGATTTGTAATTCCTTTGAATGATTACCCAACTACCTTGCCCGAAGTACTGGCTAAAGCAGGGGGATTGGACCGGTCGGTAAAATCATACAACATCAAAGTAATTCATGGCGATTTAAAAAACCCACAAGTGCGGATAGTTAATCTTTATACCCTGGAAGGATTGCGTCAGGCAGATTTGGTTTTACAGTCGAATGATATTGTATACGTGGAACAAAGAAAACGCATCGCTTCCGATGTGTTAGTAGAAATTGCTCCGATTCTTTCAGCGATTACACTAGTATTCTCAACTATAACACTTTCGAAAACGCTTGGAAAATAACGCTGCCAATAACAGTAACGTAACGCTGCAAAACCGAAAGCAGGAAGAAGATGATGCGTTGTCGAACCCTTTAGAGGAGTTCAACCTTGGGTTATTCATCTATATCCTGAATAAGTCGGTGGTTTGGATTGTTATTACTACCGTTATTGCCATCATTCTGTCTTTCCTGTATTTGCGCTATGCCCCGCGCATTTATCAATCAACTTCTGTATTGCTTTTTGTAACGGAAAAGAAAGCTCAGATTCTTGGCGTTGATAAAATTGCATCCGAGCAGGATCAGGGCGAGATTAACCGCGAAATTCAGTTGATTAAGTCGAGGTTGATTGTAGATAGTTTGTACGAAAAGCTGCCGCTAAAAGTGGCTTATTTCAAAGAGGGAAAAACCAAGTTCATCGCTACGGAACTCTATACCAGCACGCCATTTATTGTTGAAGATTATGAGTTGAATGAGAAATTCTATAACCATCCGGTTTACGTGAATATCATCAACCAGAATAGTTTTAGCATTAGTTATAACCATAGTAAGGGCGATTTTGAGCGTACGTATAATTTTGGACAGCGTGTGGTTACGCCATTGTTCAAGGGAACAGTTAAAAAAACAAAGCGGCGTTTCGATAAATCTGATTTGGAAGGAATTTTCTTCTACAAATTCATGAGCCAAAGTTATGTGGTGAGTGATATCATCGCAAAAACCAAGGTGGCTAATCTGGATCCGAAAACCAAGAGCATCTCTATTACTTATGCTGATAAAAATGAAGTAAAAACACGTGATATCGCACAGGCGTTGGCCGATCAGTTTGTTTTATACGATGTAGAAAAGAAGCGCGAGAGTTTTACCAATATCCTCAACTTTATCGGTCAGCAACTGGATACGTTCAACATGGGCTTCAGTAATTTTGAAGACTCGCTGGCCATGTTGCGTGCGCAAAATAGCATGATCGACCAGCAGGAACTGAGTTCCAGCTTAACGGATGTCAATATCGATTTAAAAACAGTGTCTTCAGATTTGAGTACGCTGGAATGGTTCAAGAGATTCTTGGTTTCTGATCGACTGCATTATAAGATTCCTAGTATTATGTTGAAAGGCGCAGCACTTGATTTATCTGGGCCAATCAACACCTTGAATGAATTGCAGGATGAACGCAATACCGCCTTGCTCGACGTAACGCCTGATCATCCAAAAGTGAAATTGCTGGATGAAAAAATTGAAGAAAGCCGGAACGATTTAATCCGCAACGTGGATAATGCGATTGATGCTACCCGCCGGCAAATTAATTCACTCACGCAAGAATCATCTGAATACACCAACAAGTTGATTTCTGTACCAACTATCGAGTCGCAATTCAACAGGTTGGATAAAATTCGTGAATCGAAAGAGAAGTTTTACCTCAGCCTGGTAGAACAGCGCAGCAATTACTTAATTGCCAGTGCCGGTGTTGTTTCAGATTATGCACTGTTGGAAAAGGCCGCGCTTCCTGTAAATCCGGTTTCACCAAAAGTAATTCTGGTTCGTTTGGCGGGCTTGCTGATTGGTTTATTAGCCGGTTTGGTGATTGTAATCATCCGGTACCTGTTGCACAAAACCATTATTTCTATTCAGGAAATTGAATTTAAGTCTAAGGCACCAATTCTTGGTGTTATTCCTAGTTACACTTCGGTATTGGAGCGTTCTCAAATCGTAGTAACGAAAGATCCGAAGGCTACCATTTCGGAAGCCTATCGTGCCCTGCGTTCCAACCTCCAGTTTTTGGATAATACGCCAGGCCCTAAGATGATTTCAACTACCTCCACCATTCCTGGCGAGGGCAAAACTTTTACCGCATTGAATATCGCCGCTATCATTAGTATGCTGGATAAGCGCGTGATTATTCTTGACTGCGATATGCGTAAGCCGCGTTTGAATAAGATTTTTGAGGTGGATAATTCACGCGGCATGAGTACCATCCTCAGCGGACAAAGCGATGTAGATCCGTGCATCTACAAAACGAATATTGTCAATATTGACTTCATCCCTTCAGGTCCGGTTCCTCCCAATCCATCTGAATTAATTCTATTACCAACCCTAAGAGAAAGCGTTGAATACCTGAAAACGAAGTACGATTACATTGTAATTGATACACCACCTATTGGTTTGGTAACTGATGCGCTGGCTATTTTGGGCATGTCTGACTACCCAATCTACATTCTTCGCGCCGCCTATTCTAACCGCTCCTTTATTCTGAACATTAATAAACTGATGGCAGAAAGCCGTCTTACTCGTTTATCCTGTGTACTGAACGACTTTGGCCGGGGAGCTTCCAGCTATGGATATTATTATGGCTATGGCAGCAATTACGGCTATGGTTATAGCTATGGCTACGGCTACGGCTATGGTTACGGCTATGGCGCCAACCGTGGTTATGGCTACTATGGTGAAAACGAAAAGAAACAAAAACAACCTTTCCTGAAACGAATTTTAAATAGTTTCTAAAGATGTTTTTCGAACAACAATATTCTTTCGCCTTTCTGGCAACGTTCTTCATTGTTTCTGTATTTTTTTCTTTTCTAATCAATTGGTTGTTCCTCAAATATTCCGTTAATCTGGGTGTGCGTACGCCCAAGGGGGAGCAGCAAGTTCGTTGGTCGGCGAATGTGAAACCTGCTATTGGCGGCATCTCTTTTTTTATTGTTTTCCTGATTTCCATTTCGGTAATGGGCATGTTGCCGCGCCAACAGGAAATGTTTCTGGATAAAAACCTGATTGGCATTCTGGCTGCTTCTTGTTTGGGCTTCATTATTGGTTTGGCAGATGATGCATATAACACCAATCCGCTGGTCAAATTCATCGGTCAGCTTACTTGTGCATTTATTTTGATTCTCTCTGATGTGTTTATTCCGGCAACCGGCAATAATGCCATTGATTATGCACTCACCGTGATGTGGGTGATTGGCCTAATGAACTCCATCAATATGCTGGATAATATGGACGCCATAACCACATCGGTTTCAATTTGCATTGTATTGGGTTTGTTAGCGGTTATTTTTTCACAGCATCAGGAAGTAAACAGTTATTATGTAGTGATGCTGGTAGGGGTGTTGGGTGCATTGTTTGGGTTTCTTTATTTCAACTGGAATCCTGCAAAAATATTTATGGGCGATACGGGTAGCCAATTCTTAGGTGTTTTTCTGGCAGCGCTTAGTATTGTTTATTTTTGGAAGTTTAAAGACAACGACGGCGGCATCATTGAGCTCAAGCAATTTGTTGTTCCGATGTTGATGTTCATCGTTCCGCTCATCGATACCATCACCGTTACGTTTCGTCGCCTCGCCCGCAAACAATCGCCTTTTGTGGGCGGTAAAGACCATATCACCCATCATTTGTTTTTTTATGGATTTAGAGAACGGCAGATAGCCACTATGGTCATTGTATTATCGCTTTTATCAATTCCACTAAGCTTAATGTTGCTGAACGACATTATCGAATGGAATTGGCTGGCCACCTTTGGCTCATTTGCCTATTTCGCCATTGTTTTCCTGTTGGTGCAATGGATGTATAATGTTGGCGCTACGCGCAAACCAGCGGAAAAACCGCGCGAAGGCAAGGATTTATAATAGCGTTGCCACATAACTAGAATCAACTAAGTAGCTAACAAAAATCAGTGGCTGTAAACGTTGCAGGCAGTACTTTTACGCTGATGAGTAAGCAGATAAAGACGCCAGTTAAGGGGAGTGCACGGAAAGCAACTTCCGGAGATGTAACGCCGGGAAGAACGACCACTGGTAAAAAACGGAATACCGTTAGTGAGCGTATCGGCGCTAGAATTGATAAGGAGGCGGTAGTATTGAAAGACAAGTTGGCCTCGGCAACTGACCAATCGGGCGCTGCAAGGAATTTCCTGGAAAATTATTCCCGCAGCGAAAGAGCAGCCTTGTTAAAGCAATTGTTGCAGGAAAACGAGGAAATGCCAAGCAAGCTGCACCCTGATGAGGAACTGGCTACTGACTGGCAGCATGGTGGTTATCCGTATCGGAATTTGATGTCGCGGAAAAATTACGAGGCGCAGAAGTATGATCTACAGGTAGAGTTACTGAAGCTGCAATCGTGGGTGAAAGAAACAGGGAGCCGGGTGGTGATTTTGTTTGAAGGCCGGGATGCTGCGGGAAAGGGAGGCACAATAAAACGTTTTATGGAGCATCTGAATCCGCGCGGCGCACGTGTAGTGGCATTAGAGAAGCCCACCGAAGAAGAACGTGGCCAGTGGTATTTTCAGCGTTATGTAAAGCATCTTCCTTCAAGAGGAGAAATCGTATTGTTTGACCGTAGCTGGTACAACCGCGCAGGAGTGGAACGTGTAATGGGATTTTGTACTAATGAAGAATATCAGGAGTTCATGCGCGAGGTTCCGGAGTTTGAACGCAACCTGGTGCGCAGCGGAATTCACTTGTTTAAATTCTGGTTTTCTGTGAGTAAGGATGAACAAAAACGGCGATTTAAAGATCGGGAGAGTCATCCGTTGAAACAGTGGAAATTGTCGCCGGTTGATAAAGCGTCCTTGAATAAGTGGGAAGCGTATACCGATGCCAAAGAAAAAATGTTCTTCTATACCGACACCTCTGATTCGCCGTGGATTGTGGTGAAATCAAATTGTAAAAAACGGGCGCGCTTAAATGCCATGCGATATGTATTGCAGCGTTTCGCCTATACCGATAAGAACGAAACGCATTTGGGTAAATTAGACCCGCTCATTGTGGGAAGATCTAATGTGGTTTACGAAAAGGGGGAAGGACAGTTGATGACCACAGCAGCAAGCAGCAATGGATTGCTTTCATCATGAATTAACAACACAAAAATCAATTTAGCAATATGGAAAAACACGATTTGCACCATGAGTTCCCTCAGTTTGAGGCCAAAATTCACGACATGAAAGTAAACGATGCTCATTTCAGAAAGTTATTCGATGAATACCACGAAGTGAACAATCATATTCATAGCATTGAATCTGGCGCTACAACGGCATCGGATGAACATTTAAATGAATTCCGGCATCGCAGGGTAGGCTTGAAAGACCAACTATTTAAACTACTCAGCGCGTAATTTTTATTTCCAGGAACCAATCAGGCGTATCAGCTCGTGAGCAGGTACTACGCCTGATTGGCGCCACAGCATAGCGCCTTGACGAAAGGCTACCAGTGTTGGTACACTGCGCACTTCATAGGCTTGTGCAGCATGCGGATTTCGATCCACATCTACCTTGATTATGTCTACCCGTGCACCAACTTGTTGTTTGACCTCTTCTAAAATGGGTGTCATCATTTTGCAGGGCCCGCACCACGTGGCAAAAAAATCTACTAGTACTACTTTGTCTTGCGCAATGATTTCCTGAAAAGTCATGATAAACGTTGTTAGCTTTTTCGAAAAGAAGAAAAAAGTAAAAGTCCCATTAAAGCACCATAAGCTGTGCTGTTTACTGGGTTAGAAGTAATGGCGCACTGTCCGGAACTACAACCAACCAGCCTCCAGTATAGCCAACCCATCAGCGCACCAGTAACCAACCCGGCCAAAGGCAGCCGGTACAAGTCAACGAACTTCTTCATAAGTAATTTCCCTGGTTTCAGTTATAGTGTTGGTCGGTGTATAACAGGATGTTCCACAGCAACCCAGATTGAACATCGGCATGGCGGTAAACCACGCGCCTAGCAATAAAACGGTTTTATCACCAACCAGATAGCCCTGATACAATACATAAATACCCATCGCTAATCGGATCAGGCGCATTAAATTCCATTGACTGAAATAGGCTATCATACGTTTCTTGCTTTAATATATTCAAAAAATAACTCACTACCTGCACGCTGTGGAATACTGCGGGTGCAGGGTTCCAGACGCACCATATCGAGTCTGCGGGAGAACAAACTTTCATAAAGCGAAACGGTTCCTCCAAATGGCGGACCTTCCTGTTCAAAATTCCTGCTAAACAACAATCCGCAAAGCCTGCCGCCGGGCACCAGCAACGACGCCATTTTGTTGACGTAATCTTCTCGCAGCGCAGGTGAAAGCGCACAGAAAAACGTTTGTTCCAGAATTAAATCATAATGACCTTCATGAGTAAAAAAATCAGCACAGATTACTTTCACCTGAGGCGTTTTGGCAAATTTTTGTTGCAGGCGTTTTACTGCTGCAGGCGCAATGTCAATCAAGGTGATATTAGCATATCCTTGCTGAACCAGATATTCTGCTTCATACGCATTGCCGCACCCCGGTATCAACACAGCCGCTTCGCGATTTGGATACTGGTCAATAACATCCGTTAATGCAGGTGCTGCATAACCAATATCCCAACCGGTTTCAGCCTGTTGCCAGCGGGTATCCCAAAATTGTTTGTCAAGTTGTTTTTCCAAACTCATCTTCCTAAACTAAAATAAAGCCTTTTAACGGCGCAAACATGACGCTATAACAAGAAGAAGTTGGTAACTTTTGTCACAATAAAAAAGCCCGGTTTCCCGGGCTTTCATTGTTTTATGCTTTGCGGTGTCCTACCCAAACAAATCGTTTGTTGATGTATTCAGGATTGGTGAAGCTGGCATTACCTGCCGGGTTTCCTCCGGTAACATGGAAGTCAGAGAAAGTGGCGTGTTGATTCACAAAAATACCACCAGTGAGATTGATAGAAACCGGAACAAAGGCACGCTCCATTTCATCTTCAATCATTTGTTCGGTAGCTGCATCCGTAGTATATGCGGCACAGGTAATAGCACCATGCTTTTCTGCCATTTCACGGGCTAATTCAACTGATTGTTCTGTGTTTTTTGTTTTAATCAATAGTACGATTGGACCGAATAGTTCATTCTCATACACGCCAAAATCTTTCGCATCAACTTCTAAAACTAAAACAGAAGACGTGCGCGCATCCGGAAACTCAGGATTGGCAATTTTGCCGGGAGCCAATAAAACCGTGGCAATATCTTTTACTGATTCTACTCTTTTCAAAGTTACGTCGCTTTGCACTGCGCCCAGCGTACCAGGGCCCATCTGCGGATGTTGCGCCAGTCCATTAATGCCCTCTACCAATGCCTTAGCTACTTCATCATAGCTCAGCGTGCCTTCTGCTGTTTTAACTGTTTCTGGAATAAAGAAATTTTGAGGCGCAGTACACATCTGTCCGCTATATAATGAAACAGAGAAAGCCAGGTTTTGTACTGCTGCCTTCAAGTCGGCTACGGAATCAATAATTACAGAGTTAACGCCCGCTTTTTCCGTAAAAGTGGTTTTGCCCGGTAAAGATTCGATATAACTTCCAAAAGATGACCCACCGGTGTAGTCAATCAACTTAACCAGTGGATGTTCTGCCAGTTTTTTGGTGATTAATTGATCAGAAGTATCTACGGCCAATTGGCAGCAATTCGGATCGTAGCCTTTTTCTTGCAATGCCTTCTGAATTTCTGCCACCACAATAGCAATTGGGTAAACCGATTTAGGATGCGGTTTTACGATGGCGCTGTTACCAGTAATGAGGGTGGCGAACAAGCCTGGTACCGTGTTCCATGTTGGGAAGGTAGAGCAGCCAATAATCAGTCCGATGCCTTTTGGAACAGCACGGTATTTTTTCTCGAGGTGAATCGTGATTTTTCCTGCTGGCTTGTCCCAGGAAATCTGTGAAGGGAACCGATTCAGTTCTTCCCATCCCATTGCCAGTGCCTCCAATGCGCGGTCGCTGGCATGCGGACCGCTGGCTTGAAAACTCATAACGAATGATTGACCTGTGGTGTGTTGCGTAGCATGAGCAATTTCAAAGAATTTTCCTTTAATGGCTTCCAGGGCGTTCAGCAACACTTCCGCGCGGTCATCAGCACTCACTTTGCGCCATTGTTCAAATGCACGACCGGCGCGAATCATCAACGTGTCGGTATCAAAAAGCGGATAAGTAATGCCAAGTGCTTTGCCGGTGTAAGGAGAAACTTCCTCGCCCTTCCAGCTTACAGCATGTTGTTGCAGCAACGCAGTAAACGGTTGACCTAGCTGTTGATCAAAGGCGTTCTTACCAGCTATTGGTGCTTCTTCTCCGTACGCCTTAGGGTGTTCTGGATACTGTGCAAAAAATGTTCTGGCGTGAATGGCTTTGGCCGCATTGGATACGATTTCAAGATTGGAAGCACTTAATGACATAGCTTTGTTTTTTTAGTGGCGCGAAGGTAAGGAAAACAGCGAATTTGGAAGTTTAGCGCCCTCGGTGACGATCTTCAATAAACTTTACAAAAATGCCCCGTTTCGATAAATTACCTCTCCGTCGGCGATAATTTCACCGCCGTCCTTCATATCGGTAATCAAATCCCAGTGAACAGCCGATTCATTTTTACCACCGCATTGCTTGTAAGACTGGCCAACGGCCATATGGATGCTACCGCCAATTTTTTCATCGAATAAAATGTTGCGGGTAGTTCTTTGAATATTCCGGTTGGTACCAATAGCTACTTCTCCCCAATACCGGGCACCGGCAATGGCAAAGACTTTATCCAGAATATCGCCGCCTTTTTCTGCCGACCATTTTACAACTTCACCCTTGCTGATTTCCAGCCGAACACCTTCTACATCCTTTCCATTATAGATGGTTGGATAAGTGAAGTATACATGGCCGTTCACACTATCTTCAACAGGCGCACTAAATACTTCTCCACTAGGCATATTGGCGCGGCCATCAGAATTAATCCATGTTCTTCCTTTAACAGAAAAAGTAACATCTATATTTTTTCCGCGGTACTGCACCTTGTCGGCTCGGTTCAGGCGTTCTACATAAAGGGCTTGTTCTGTGCGCACCTCCAGCCAACGCGCTACAGGATCAGCATCAAACAAGAAACACGACTGAAAAACAAACCGTTCGTACTCGTCTAATGACATCCTGGCATCATCAGCGCCGCCTTGCGTGGGGTACTGGCACAGGCAACGTTTAATTTTCCCCTCGCCTAATCTTTCAAAATAAATTTTGTTGATAGATGCCTGTGCTTCCTGCGCAATTTTGTATCGGTTTACATCCTTCGGTTCGTATTCATCATCACCCCGATTGAACGGTGCCCGAATATTTAAATAGCACTCAAAGTTTTCAAAAACATATTGTTTTAAAGGATTGACAAAGCGCAGTTGATCTTCATTACCGTGTTCCAGCAACAAGCCATTCGTGCCGTTGATTTCTGTGTTCAAAAAGGGATGGCCGCCTGCGATATAAACTTGCTTAATAACCTCGCGCAGTAAAGGTTCGGCCAGATACGAGCTATTGATATAGACGCGTTCGCCGGGTTGCACATCTAAGCAGTAGCGAACTAATAGTTTTCCATATTTCTCCAGAATGGGTTGTTTTTCTTCCGCTGTCATGGACTGTTTTTTTCGGGCGGGAAGATAGCAATTCAGCGTTACTGCTTGCAGAAGCGCAGCGTCCTCAGGCCGCCACTGGTTGTTCGAACCTGTACGATATAAATACCGGCATCCCAGTCGGCTACAGGAATAATAGTATCGAAAGTTGTTAGTTCCTGACGATAAACAGTTGCCCCTATAACATTGGTAATTTCCACTTGTGCGATGGCGGCATTTCCTAACTGGCGCAAATGAACGAGTTGTTTTGTTGGATTAGGGAAAAGCAGTAAGTCGCCATCTTCTGCGGGCAATATGCCATTGATGACAGCGGTGGTGTCGCGGCTCCAGGTAGAATCAGAATACAACATGATGCCGCCGCGCGAATTGCCGGTGAGATAATCCATAGCGCCATCGCCATTGAGATCAGCGATATTCACCGTACTTCTGAAGCCAATACGCTCTTTCAGTATGTTGGAATCAATCAGCAAAAATGAGCCGCCTCGAAGACTATCGCTATTCACTAGAAACTTGTAAATGAGGCCGCGCAGGCAGCCGGTATATAAATAAGTTTGATTGCCTTCGCGGTGAATGAAGGGCGCTGCATACCCATTCTGATTTCCAGTTGCCGCTTCGTTTACTCTGATGTTTCCCAGAAAGGCATTAGTAGTATCATTATTGAACAAAGGATGCGTGCGATTGCCGATGTTGGGGAAATAATGAATACGGCCCAGTTTGTCGCCAATGATGAGATCAGGCAAGGAATCATTATTTAAATCGAAGATAGTTGGTGTTGCAAATTCACCTACGTCTATTCCGCCAAAATAGGTTGAAGTTACGCTCGGAAAAGAAGCTGTTGCGGCACCGGCATTTTTAAAGAAATGTACTTTGCCCGATTGTTCTCCAATCACCATGTCGGCACGCCCATCTCCGTCTAGATCACCAAAGGCGGGATGCGTAGCGCTCCATCCGTAAGTTTTGATATTGCTCCAATTCAAACTTCTTTCTGTGAACAATGGCAGCGAATCATTGCCATTGTTGATATATAGTGCCAGTTGACCCACGGGTTGCACAAAGGGTGAATAGTACCCATAATTGCCAACCACCATATCCAACAGGCTATCACCATTGTAATCAAAGAAAACCGGCTTGGCATCAGTGCCTAAATCAATTTGTGTATTGGCAAGAAAATTTTTCGATTGCAATGCATATTGATTATTCGACAGCCCTTTATTTTTATAGAACCAAACATTTCCAGTGTCTTGAATCTGTCCGAAACCGGAAGCGTAGAATGGTGCTATCAGTAAATCGTTACGGCCATCGTTATCGGCATCAATGTCGTAGGCTGCAGGCATCAGCGCCAGATTCACCAGGGTGTCATATACCGGGAAAATGGTATCCTGCGAATCCATATTGGCATTGGCAGAATCACCGCCATTGTGTAGGTAAGTCAAATAATTGTAGCTAATATCTCCAATCAATACATCTACATCGTGGTCGCCTTCATAATCAAAAGTATACATTGAACCGCCCTGATGGCGCCCGGCTGAATTAGGCGTTTCCATGCCGCCCCGCTTACAGGCACCTAGGGCCATGTTTCTATTGAGTGCGTTTTCGATAAACTTTCCCCAACAATAATCGGCAATTTGAAATTTGAGAGAATCTAATCCATATCCGCTATCCACCGATAAATTCTGATAGTATTCTACTGTAGTGCCACCACTAATCGAAAAAACGAGCAAATCTAAATCACCATCGCGGTCAACATCTACAAAGCCCGGCATATCGTCAAAAAAAGTCCATATTCTACTCCAAAAAGTTCCGTCGGTAAACTGCAGTTGCGGGATGTATAAGGAGTAAGTAATGCCATTAGCGGTTCTGGTGCCTTTATAACATTGAATGGCACTGTTGGGTCCATAAGCAAAAATGTCATCTACACCATCTTTATTGAAATCGCGCATCACCATCCAATCTAATAGCGGTGGAATGGCCTTGGTATATTGCGGCGCAAAATGAAAAGGCATTTGATGACTTCCGTCATTTAAAAACGGAATAGGCCGCCATCCAAACTTATCGTAAGCAAGGAGGTCTTTAATTCCATCATTATTCCAATCAACAGTTGAAAACACCGGCGAATTCATACCGCCCGTCCAGGCATTCATCAAGGTGTCACCATTTCGTGTTACGGGAATAGTGTTAATCAACGTTTTTTGACTGAATAGCAGGCCAGGGAATAGCAGAAGAAGTAGCCAACGCATAATCCGAAGATAACGCGGAATCAGCATTGGTTGTACGTTATCTTGAAAAATTAACAGCAAAGCTATTTTTACAACTTTTCTTTAAGGAAGCGTGCGGTATGCGAATTTTTTACACTTAGAATTCCTTCCGGAGCGCCTTGATATAATACCCAACCGCCTTCATCGCCGCCTTCCGGACCTAAATCAATCAGCCAGTCGGCGCACTTGATAACATCCATATTATGTTCAATAACCAAAACCGAATGCCCTGCCTCAATTAACTGATGAAAGGCATCCATCAACTTATTGATATCATGAAAATGTAAACCAGTAGTGGGCTCGTCGAAAATAAAGAAGATAGGATTAGGCGCTGTGCCACGGGTGAGGAACGACGCCAGTTTTACGCGCTGCGCCTCGCCCCCGCTAAGCGTGGAAGAAGATTGGCCTAGTTTCACATAACCCAGACCTACTTTTTGAAGCGGCGCAATTTTTTGAATGATATCGCGCTCGTTACTGAAGAAATCCATGGCTTCATCAATACTCATTTCCAGAATGTCATATACATTCTTTTCCCGGTAAAGTACTTCCAGTACATCTTCCTTAAACTTCCGGCCATTGCAGGCTTCACAGGTGAGATGTACATCTGCCAAAAACTGCATCTCTACAATTACTTCGCCTTCGCCTTTGCATGTTTCACATCTTCCTCCCTCAATATTGAACGAGAACGTTCCGGGCGTATATCCTCTGATTTTAGCGAGTTGTTGTTTCGAAAACAAATCGCGCACATGATCCCACGCCTTTACGTAGGTCACAGGATTGGAACGCGAACTTCTGCCCAATGGATTCTGATCAATCATCTCCACGGCAGTTATTCTTTTCAAATCGCCTTTTAACTCACGATGTGCCCCGGGTTTTTCTCCAGCGCCATCAAATAGTCGCATCAGCGCTGGAGCCAAAATCTTTTTAATCAGCGTTGTTTTGCCTGAGCCGCTCACACCACTAACTACGGTCAGGGCATTCAACGGAATCCTGATGTCTACTTCTTTTAAATTGTTTTGCGTAGCGCCTGTCAATTCGATGTAATGAACCGGTTTGCGCCGCGTGTCTGGCGTCGGTATGTTTAGCTCGCCTCTCAAATAGCGCCCCGTTAAACTTTTTTTATGTTGAGTAATTTCAGCAGAAGGGCCGCAGTAAACCACTTCGCCGCCATTAACCCCAGCCTCCGGGCCCATATCTACAATATAATCGCAGGCCTTCATGATATCTTCATCATGCTCTACCACCATAACAGTATTGCCCAAATCGCGCAGGTTTTTCAGCACGCTGATCAGTCGCTCGGTATCGCGCTGGTGCAAACCAATGCTGGGTTCATCCAGAATATACATGGAAGCAGTGAGGTTACTGCCAATTGATCTGGTGAGATTGATGCGCTGTGTTTCGCCGCCGCTCAAGGTATTAGAAAGGCGATTGAGCGATAAATAACCCAGGCCAACATCCATCATCGTTTGTATCCGGTTGTTTACTTCGGTTAGAATACGCTCGGCCACCTTCATCTCTTCTTTCGAAAAAGAAAAGTTCTTGAATACCGCCTGTAATTCCTTAATCGGCATCAAGAGCAAATCGGCGATATGGCGCCCATCAATTTTTACATACTGCGCATCCTGACGGATACGAGAGCCCAAACAATCAGGACAAGTCGTTTTGCCGCGGTAACGGCTCAGCATCACCCGGTATTGAATTTTGTAAGATTTTTCTTCCAGATATTGAAAGAAATAGGTGAGTCCATCAAAGTACTCATTACCCGTCCAAAGCAATTTTTTTTCTGCAGCGCTTAAGTCTTTGTATGCACGGTGTACCGGAAAATCGAAATAAATCCCCTTTTTAATTAGCGCTTCTGCCCACTCACTCATCTTTTCACCGCGCCACGGCGCTATGGCACCTTCATAAACCGATAAGTTTTTATCGGGAATCACTAAATCTTCATCAATACCCATCACTGAACCGAAGCCTTCGCAGGTTTTGCAGGCGCCATAAGGATTGTTGAAATTGAAGAAATTCTGAGAGGGCATTTCAAACGCCATACCATCTGCTTCAAAGCGGTTGTTGAAGATGTGTTGCTTGGCCGTCTTTCCTGTTCCTGAAATCACCAGGCATTCCTGATGCCCTTCATTAAAAGCAATTTGTACCGAGTCGGCAGCGCGGCTTTGCAATTCTTCATCGTTTTGGCGCACCACTAAGCGATCTACCAGTACCAGTGCTTTTTTCTCCTTCGATTTCTGAACTTCCTTATCTTCCAGCAACTGCTCAATTTCTGCCGGTTCATTATTCCATAAAATTCGAGTAAAACCTTTCTGCAGCAACAGTTTCAGCTCGTCGGGCAGCTTGCCTTTAAACGCGGTTTCGAAATACAGAAATACTTTCTCTCCTTCCGGCAACCGGAAAATATAGTCTACCACATCGCGCACTTCATGCTTTGACACCAGCGTACCGGAAACCGGTGAATAGGTTTTCCCCAGACGCGCGTAGAGCAGTCGCAGGTAATCGTAAATTTCAGTCAGCGAACCAACGGTGGAACGTGTGGTTCGGGTGCTTACTTTCTGTTCAATGGCAATAGCCGGGCACAAACCTTTTATAAAATCCACATCCGGCTTATCCATCCGGCTCAGGAACTGGCGCGCGTACGACGTCAGACTTTCTACATAGCGCCTTTGCCCTTCAGCATATAACGTATCAATACTCAAGGATGATTTTCCAGATCCCGATACGCCGGTAAACACGATAAACTGGTTTTTGGGGAGTTCCAGATCAATGTTTTTCAGGTTATGGGTACGCGCACCCTTAATCACAATGCGGGTATCGGCCAATTTTTTTATTTGGAATTTTGGAGAGGATTGTTTAGTTTCGGTCAACATTCGTAGTTAATCTTAGGTTCTATCGCAAATTCTTTACGCTAACAACATCAGCAAAACTAAAAGGTTTCGGCAGCAAGGCCGTAAAATTTAGCAGCGTATAGAACATATCTACTTTAAATTTTTAGAACAGCATCAGGTGTAAGGCATTGCCTTAAACGGGGTGATTTTTATAACCAAAAACAAGGCGTATAGAGCATAGCATTACTTTTTTCTAACCAAAAAACAGCAGCTATGCGTTTGACCCATCTCAGCGACCAGGAACTGATCCATCACTTCGTGAATGGCTCAGAAAGTGCCTTCCAGTTATTGGTAGAGCGGCACAAAGAGAAAATTTACACCGCCATTTACCTGAAGGTGCGCGATGCCTATCTGGCAGAAGACATTCTTCAGGAGGCGTTTATTAAGGCAGTAGATTATGTGCGCAAGGGCCGGTATAAAGAGGAAAACAAGTTTACGGCCTGGGTGGGAAGAATTGCTTTTAATCTGTGCATGGATCACTTCAGGCAAAATAAGCGCAATCCGGAAACCGGAACCGATAGCGAGTTACTGTTTAAGTATCTTCCTTTCGAACAGCAGATGCCTGATGATCACATGGATGTGATGCGTGCAGAAAATCGATTAAAGCGAATCATTGATATGCTGCCGGCAGAACAGCGCGAAGTGATTATGCTGCGCCACTACTTCAATTTTTCTTTCAAAGAAATTGCCGAGCAAACCAATAGTCCGCTAAATACCTGTTTGGCGCGCGCCCGTTACGGCTTGCTGAATTTGCGCAAGCTTATTGAGAAGCACAAGGTGGATGTCAGTGGTATTGCTGTTTAACCGGCAGTGGTACCATCCTGAGCGGCCTTCTTTTGTTTATAGTAAGCCTTGGTGGCAACAAAGGTTGTTTTGGTGAAGACGGCATAAACCTTGCCTTCTTCATCTTCGAACTGCAACGGAAGGTCAAATATGTACTGGCCGTTCTCTTGTGTTTTTTCGCGGATTTCAGTCAATAATTCGGGAGCTATTAGAAATCGGCATTTCACCGCTTTGGAGATGGGCCGCACAAACTTCATGGAAGCGGCTTTATCCCAAACTACATAATCGCGTCCCAGAGCTTCCATCAATAAAAGCATGTAGTACGGATCAACGGATGAATAAATGCTGCCGCCAAAAACGGTACCCACGCGGTTACGTGTGCGCCAATTCAGCGTGAGGCGCACATGTAGTTCGGTGAAATCGCCGGCAATAAAGGTTACTTTGCTTCCGGTGCACCAGATGCAAGGCCAAACATTAAATATCCAGCGCATCACGCGCGTTCTGCGGCTTTCCGTCTTGGTGGTGGGGAATAACTTTTTCATGAATTATAAAACGAAGAAACAATTTCTTCTTTTTACCGAAAATTCAGCGTATGGCTATTAAGATTCTGATTACCGGAGGAACGTTCGATAAAGAATATGATGAAATTAACGGGCGCTTGTTCTTTAAGGATACGCATTTGCCGGAATTGCTCAAACTAGGCCGCTGCAATCTGGATGTTTCATTGCGTACGCTGATGATGATTGATAGTTTGGAGATGACTGATGACGACCGCCATCTCATCATCAATATGTGTACAAAATGCGATGAAGATCGTATCGTGATCACTCATGGCACAGATACCATGGAAGTAACTGCGCAAGTTTTAGGCGCCGCACAATTACCTAAAACCATTGTGCTCACCGGCGCTATGATTCCTTATAAATTCGGCAGTAGCGACGGGCTCTTTAATCTGGGCACAGCACTGGCTTTCGCGCAGTCGTTGCCGCATGGTGTTTATGTGGCTATGAACGGTCGGTATTTTAATTGGAACGAGGTGAAGAAAAACAAAACAACCGGCATGTTTGAGTGTAAGGAAAATTAGCCTTCTGCGCTAACTTCGGGTAGTATTTCCTGCCACTGAATCTTCCCTAATTCAACCTTGTCGTATTCACCAACCATGCGCATATCCATTACTAATTGTCCGGATTCACTAACGTGAAATGGTCGCTTGAAACGAGCGCCGTACACCACATCGCCTGCGGTGAAGCTGGCGCGACTGTAGATGGTTCCGGAAAATGTTTCGTCATACGCCTTAATCATACAGAATACCTCGATATCGTGTTCCACATAGGCATCTGGGCCCCAGCCCCACAACGGGCTATCACTATCAATTTGATGGTTTACCACCCAGCTAGTAGGGAACATAGCGATTTTAGAAATTTCTAATGGAAGGGTTTTGAATTGGCGGATGCGTTCTTCACCGCGCATTTCCACCCAACTAAAATTGACCGTTGCTTCTACTTCCATCAAGTTAGAACTACCGTTATTGGCCACCATAAATTGCAAGGCCAATCCGTCGGCATGCCGCGCTACAATAGCGTTCTGGCTATACTTTATTTTTTGCCGTGGTTTAGAGAAACGTCCATACAGCGTGCCTGTGGCGATGGCAAAAATCATCAAACCCAAAAATGCCTCAACCGAAGCCACCCAACTGGCAGCCTCACTAGCCGGATGCATGCCACCGTATCCCACCGTGGTAAAGGTTTGTACCGAAAAGAAAAAGCACTGCAGAAAATCATTCACACCATCGGTTGCCGAAATGCCATTGATATTTTCAGGGCCAATCCAATAGTAGATTCCAGCGAAAATGATGTTTACTGCCGTGTAATAACCTGCAACGCCCATCCAGTAATGACTCCAGGTGGTATTAATCAGCCAGTGAAATAGTTCGAAATTCACCGGACCATCGGTGATTCGACGAATATTATAAGATCCATCTTTGTTGATGGTTCGCTGGCGGCCCTTCTGTCCCTGACGGTCAAGACCAATATCCACCCCAGACTGGCGCCGTTCGCGCATGTTGCGTATGATACTCATGTGCTGAATCCTGAGCGCAAAATAACCATGAAATCGGAAACCCCTCGTATATTGCACCAATGAATGCTTTAGAGGTGTTGTACGAAGACAACCATCTGTTGATTGTCAATAAACCGGCAGGGGTTTTATCACAGGTAGATAAAAGTGGTGATACATCCATAGAACAATTAGCGAAGCAATACATCAAGGAGAAATATCAGAAGCCCGGAGAGGCATTCATTGGCGTTGCGCATCGAATTGACCGGCCAGTTAGCGGCGTTTTGATTTTGGCCAGAACCAGTAAGGCGCTAACGCGTTTGAACGAAATGTTCAGAACCCGGGAAGTGCAAAAAACCTATTGGGCGGTGGTGGAAGCACGACCTGAATTACCTGAAAACACGCTGGTTCATTGGTTGCGTAAGAACGAGAAGAAAAATATGACGCATGCCTTTATGATGGAGCGTTCCGACGCGCAGCGGTCAGAGTTATCCTATCGTTACATTGGCAGTAGCGATAAATATCATCTGTTGGAAGTAGACCCGCTTACCGGCAGGCATCATCAGATAAGGGTGCAGTTATCGAGCATTGGTTGTTCCATCAAGGGTGATTTGAAGTACGGTGCTAAGCGAAGCAATAGCAATGGCGCCATTCATCTGCATGCGCGAAAAATTGTATTCCAGCATCCTGTTCGTAAAGAGCCTTTGGAAGTAACTGCTCCTGTTCCTGATGATGTTGTTTGGAAGTTTTTTGAACAGCAATTCGCTTCCGGAAATAACGTAAATCATTAGGCCTGAAAGCCTTTGTGTATCAATAAAAGATTTGTTTGGTAATTCGAAACAGGCTTGTACATTCGCCCTACAAATTTTTTAACCAAAACAAATTTTCAGAATGAACAAAGGCGACTTAATTGAAAAAATTGCGAAAGACACCAAGCTGTCTAAAGTTCAGGCGAACGACGCGCTGGATGCCGTTATCGACGCTATTCAAGGCGCGCTGTCGAAAGGCCAGAAAGTAACTTTAGTAGGCTTCGGCACGTTTTCAGTAGCCAAGCGCGCTGCACGCACAGGTCGTAATCCTCGCACGGGTAAAGAGATTAAGATTAAGGCAAAAAAGATTGCCAAGTTCAAAGCCGGAAATGAGCTGGCTAAGAAGGTAAATAAGTAATTCCCGTGATGGGCGCTTCTGAACGAAGTACGCCTTATTCTAAACTCAAAGGGTCGGCCTCATGGCCGACCCTTTATTTTTTTAAGAAAGCGGCTACACCAAACCCAGCCGCTGTGCGCATTTCCGGAAAGCCGCCAGCGCCTGGTCAATATGTTCGCGCTCATGTGCTGCACTTAGTTGTACCCTAATACGCGCCTGATCTTTTGGAACAACAGGGTAGAAAAATCCTATAACATAAACGCCTTCTTTCAACATCTCTTCTGCAAACTGCTGCGCCAGTTTCGCATCATATAACATCACCGGTACAATGGCTGAATCACCATCTTTATAATCTAAACCGATGTGCTTTAAACCAGTTTTAAAGTACGCGATGTTATCAGCCAGTTTATCGCGCAGCGCCGTGCTCTCCTGCAACATGTTAAACACTTCCAATGCAGCACCCGCTATGGCGGGCATCAACGAATTAGAAAACAAATAGGGTCGTGACCGCTGCCGCAGCATTTCAATCACTTCCTTTTTGCCTGTGGTGAATCCGCCCATCGCACCACCAAGCGCTTTGCCCAAAGTGCCGGTAATGATGTCTACACGATCCATCACACCTTTCAGTTCAACGGTACCGCGCCCCGTTTTTCCGATGAAACCAGTAGCATGACTTTCATCTACCATCACTAATGCCTGGTACTTTTCTGCCAGTGTGCAAATTTCATCCAGCCGGGCTACATAGCCATCCATGCTAAATACGCCATCGGTAACAATGATTCGCCGTTGTTGCGACTGCGCCAGCTTTAAACAAGACTCCAGCTCATTCATATCGTTGTTAGCATAGCGATAGCGCACGGCCTTACACAAACGTACGCCATCGATAATCGAAGCGTGGTTCAAGGCATCAGAAATAATGGCATCACCTTCACCGAAAAGAGGTTCAAATACGCCTCCGTTGGCGTCGAAGCACGCTGCGTAAAGAATCGTGTCTTCCTGATGTAAAAACTGTGCGATACGCGTCTCCAATTCCTTGTGAATGGTTTGCGTACCGCAGATAAAACGCACAGAACTCATGCCGAATCCGTACTTGTCTAAAGCACGGTGAGCAGCGGCTATTACTCGGGGATGATTCGATAAACCCAGGTAGTTATTTGCGCAGAAGTTCAGTACCGTACGCCCGTCGTTTAGCGTAATCAACGCATCCTGGGGCGACGTGATAATTCGCTCGCGTTTAAATAAACCGGAATCAGCAATTACCCCCAACTCTTTTTCCAAAAAATCTGAAATGGTATTCATAGCCGCGAAGATAGTATTAGCCCGCAATGCCGTTGCCTGATGCAATTCCGAAATTTGCTTACCTTCCCCAAATGAAAATACCAGCACTTTTTGCAGCTCTATTGCTGGCGATGGCAAGCCATGCACAGTTCGTGCCTATAGATGATTTACAGCACCAACTACAACAGGCTACAACGGCAAAACAACGCGCTTCTCTTGGCAATCAGTTAGCTGAGGAATTACTGAACAGCGATCCGGCGCAAAGTTTAGCTGCTGCACAACATGCGCTGGATGCGGCCCGGGAAGCAAAAGATGCCCGGGAAGAAGCTGCTGCGATGAGTTTAATGGGTGTGGCCAATTACAAAACCGACCACGTTCAACGCGCAGAGGAGTGGATGGAGGAGGCCATGCAGTTAGCAACGAAGAATAATGATCAATCCAGAGTTAGTTTCTGCAGATATTGGAAAGGACGCTTTCAGGAAATGCAAGGTCAATACAATAAGGCATTGGAGTTTTATCAAAGCGGATTCGAGTTGGCTACGGCAAATAATGATCAAAAAAATCTGGCACGTTGTATTGATGGCAAGGCATCCATTTTTTTAGCACTGAACGATATTCCGAAGTCACAAGAACTGTATGAACAATCGCTGGAATTGGCACGCCGAATCGGTTTTAAAGAGTGGGTGCCAGGAGAGTTATATTCATTAGCGGAAATTTCTTTGGAAAAAGGAGACACTCGTAAAGCGGTCGACTTATTCAACCAATCAGCCAATCTTTCTGATGAAGTAGGCAATAAGATTAATAAAGCATCATGCTTGCAACAACTTGCTGCCATCGCCCTGAATAGCGGACAAACCAAGGATGCCATTGCCTTCACCAATGAAGCGATGGAGATTTTCCAGCAAACGGGCTCAATGGCTAACTATAGTTATAGCCAATTGTTGTTGTCGGATATTCTGGAGCGCGACGGGCAAAGTGGCTTTGCCATAGAAATGGCGCAAAAGGCCTATCAAACCGGAAAGGGAATGAATGATTTGCCTTTGCAACAGGCGGCCGCCGAAAAGTTGTTTCAAATTTATATGAGAAAAGGTGATAAAGCTACGGCACTGGATTATCACATTGCGTTAGGTAAGTTGAAAGAACAAAGCCAATCTGTAGAAGTGACAAGGAAGTTGACGCAAATGGATTTGCAGGAAGGCTTTGAGCGGGAGAAAAAGCTGCGTGCTGCAGAGCAGGCCAAGAAAGATGCAGAAGTTCAGGCTGAATTGAAAACACAGCGGATTATGCGCAATGCATTGATGGGCGGTTTGGCGCTTATTTTGGTTATAGCGGCTTTAGCATTTTACGCTTTTCTGCAAAAGCGCCGCGACAATAAAATGATTGAGGCAGAAAAGAAAAAATCGGATGAACTGCTACTCAATATTCTTCCGGCCGATGTGGCAGAAGAATTAAAAGAACAAGGCAAGGCCAAGGCAAGAAATTTCGATATGGTTTCAGTGATGTTTGCCGATATCCGTGATTTCACGCAGGCCGGCGAGCGTATGAATCCAGAACAGTTGGTATATGAAATCGACTTTATTTTCAGGGCGTTCGATGATATTGTAACACGTCATGGCATTGAAAAAATCAAAACTATCGGAGATGCCTATTTGTGTGCTGGAGGCCTGCCGAAAGAAAATCAATCGAACCCAACAGACATTGTAGAAGCGGCGCTGGAAATGCAGCAGTTTATGGTGAAGCTGAAGGAAGAGCGCATGGCTAAGTCGCAGCGCTATTTCGAAATCAGAATTGGTATTCATTCAGGTCCGCTGGTGGCTGGTATCGTAGGCGTACGCAAGTTTGCGTATGATATTTGGGGCGACACAGTAAATGTTGCAGCGCGAATGGAACAGAGCAGCGAGGTAGGACGCGTAAATATAAGCGGTACAACCTATGAGATTGTAAAAGACAAATACAACTGCACCTATCGCGGTAAAATTGACGCCAAGCACAAGGGACAGATTGATATGTACTTCGTAGATGGCCGCAAGAGTTAAGCAGTACCAATAATTTTCTTTTAATTTAAAATCGAAAATCAAGCAATAGCATGAAGCCGGATTACATCGGGGCAGAGGTGTTTATTTTAGAAAAACTGGATCGGGAATTGCCCAAAGACCTGTTCTATCATGGCTTACACCATACGCGTGATGTGTATGGTGCGGCATTATTGATTGCTAAAAGTGAAAAGATTTCAACCGAGCAGATAAACCTGTTGAAGATAGCTACCATGTTTCACGATGCTGGTTTCATCAGTCATTATAAAAATCACGAAGAAGCGGGATGTAAATTGGCGCGCAAGATTCTGCCTAAGTTCGGTTTTGATGACCGTAAAATTGCTCGTATTGAGGGCATGATTATGGCTACCAAAATTCCGCAGCAACCTAAAAATCAGTTGGAACGGATTATCTGCGATGCCGATCTGGATTATTTAGGAAGAGATGATTTTAAAGATATTGCCAAAACACTTTTCGATGAACTGAAGGTGTATATGAATGTGAAGGATGAGAAGGTTTGGAATGGCATTCAACTCAATTTTTTACGGGCACATCAGTATCATACCGAGTATTGCCGTAAGCGCCGGGAGGCCAAGAAGCAAAAACACCTGAAGGAGATTATCAAATTGGTGGAAGGCTATGAGCATCAATCATCCGGTAATGAAACTAGTGCTAAAAAAGCAGCAGCCAGGAAAAAATCCGCGAAACCACAAAAGAGCGCGAAGGCCCCTGCCAAACGCATCGTTAAAAAGAAATAAAACGAGCTTAGGGGTTGTGCCATTGGCACAATATTTATTCTTTTACCAAAAATAACTTTGATGAAAATGTTTCGCGTATTAGCTGTAGTAGTGGTGTTGGCAACGGTTAGTGTGTTCGCAGGGTGTAAAAAAGAAACCCCAACAACTTATGATTGCTCTGGCTACACACCAACTTATACTGCCGATGTTAAACCATTGATGGACACTTATTGCTCCAGAAGCGGTTGCCATAATAGTACTAGTAAAGAAGCAGGTAAAGATTTAAGCTCATACGCAGGTACGAAGAGTGCAGCCGGCTCTAGCTCGTTTCTGGGCAGCATGCAACACCTGAGTGGTTACGAAGCTATGCCGCAAGGAGGAAGCAAACTGACTGATGCGCAATTGCGCACCATTGGTTGCTGGGTACAAAACGGAATGCCTAACTAAAAAATCAATTATATAAGGTTATGAATAAGCTCACCACTTTTGCAATGATGATGGCGCTTGCCGTAGGAATGATGGCTCAGGCCCATAAAGAAGCACTACCTGATGTTGTGTCTGCTCCTGCACCAACGCAAGCCAGTAATCCTAATGCACCAAAATTAACATTGCTGGAAGAAGCTTATGCGTTTGGAACCATTGTGGAAGGTCCGCAGGCTACGCACGAGTTCAAATTCCGCAATGATGGAAAAGAGCCGTTGGTACTGAGCAATGTGCGCGCATCCTGTGGCTGTACCGTGCCTACCTGGCCTAAAGAACCCATTCTTCCGGGCAAAACATCGGTAATTACGGCAACCTATAACACCCAAGGGCGTGTAGGTCCGTTTACTAAAACCATTACCATTGAGTCGAATGCTACAGAACCATCTAAAGTGATTACCATCCGCGGCGAAGTAATCCGGGCAGAAGATGATAAGAGCATTCCGCTGGCAAAGCCTAGCATGATGGCTGCTCCGAAGAACTAGGCGCTACTGCTCCAGCTCTACAAATACACGATCAACACTGCCCTTCAGGGGAGGCTGGTGTTTGCTTACGCGAACTTTTACAGATTCCAATTGAGGGTACCGGCTCTTAATGTTGCTCAATATGCGCTGTGCTACGTGCTCCAATAGTTTCGAGCGCTCCTCCATGGCTGTTTTCACCAGTTGATACACTTCCTCGTAGTTAATAGTTTGATCTAGCTGATCGCTATTGGCTGCTGCCGAAACATCTGTTTGCAAATATACATCCACCACAAACTTTCCGCCTAAAACCTGCTCTTCTTTGTAATAGCCGTGATGCGCGTAAAACTGTAATCCTTCAATACCAATCTTTCCCATATCGTATCGCCGAAAAGTACAAAAAAACCGCGGGCTTCGTTCCGGCAGTTTTACTATTTTTATTGCATGCGGTACTACAGTTCATTCACCGTGTTGCTGGGTTGGTTGTTCGTTGCCTCTTGCAGCAGCGCCGGAAAAATACCTTGCCCAACCTATGCCGATTCACAACCGGAAAAGAAGCACAAAGGCCGGCCAGGTTCGCAAAAGCCTGAAGTACCAAGGCCTACCAAGTCAAAGAGCGGTGTGTTGCCTACTGATGGCGGCGGCAAACACATGCATCACACCAAATAATTAGGCAATAAGCAGGAGAAAAGTACCATGAAGCAACATTTTCTGCTGCAACCTGAAATCACCTATCTCAACTTTGGTTCGTTTGGCGCTTGCCCAAAACCCGTGTTCCAGCGATATCAGCAGTTTCAATTAGAGCTAGAGCAGGAACCTGTGCAGTTCATGATGTACCATGGCCCTAAATATCTTCACGAATCACGTGTAGCCCTGGCACAATACGTTCATTGTGATGCCGACAATCTGGTTTTCGTAACCAATCCGTCTTATGCCATTAACATCATTGCAAAGAGTTTGAATCTGCAGCCGGGCGATGAAATTTTAAGCACTAATCTGGAATATGGCGCGGTTGACCGTACCTGGCGTTTCTGTTGTACGCAAACTGGTGCGCGTTATGTGCAGCAGCCTATCTCATTGCCAGTACAATCAGAGGCGGATATAGTGGATGCGCTGTTTCAAGGGGTCACTGATCGCACCAGAGTTATTTGTATTAGTCATATCACCAGCGCAACGGCGCTGATTTTGCCGGTGGAAGAAATTTGCGCCCGGGCTAAGGCCATGGGTTTAATCACCATTGTGGATGGCGCGCATGCGCCAGGGCATGTGCCACTTCATTTGAATACGTTGCAGGCAGACTATTATACCGGCGCTTGTCATAAATGGATGTGCACACCAAAGGGTTGTTCGTTTTTATACGCCGCAAAGAATGCACAGCAAATATTACAACCGCTGGTGGTCAGTTGGGGTTATGAAGCGGCCGATCCATCAGCATCGCAGTTTCAGGATTATCATCAAATGCAGGGAACGCGTGATTATTCCGCCTTTCTAACCATTCCCTCAGCGCTACAGTTTTTCGAAGCACATCATTGGGACGCTCAGGCAAAGCAGTGTAGAAAAATGGTGCAGGATTGGTATCCTGAACTATGCGCCATGGTGGGTGCCGAACCGCTATCACCGGTTCATGACAGCTTTCTGGGCCAAATGGCCAGTATTCCCATACATACCGCATCTGCCGCCGCATTACAGCAGTTGTTATTTAATCAATATCGAATTGAAATTCCCGTTACACAGGCCGGAGAAAGAACGTTTATCCGTTTTTCCATTCAAGCCTTTAATACGGCTGATGACCTGGTTAAGCTGCAGCGGGCTATAGAAGATTTGATGGCTTCAGGCGTAATTACTAAGCGGGCATAAAAAAAGCCGCATTTCGCGGCTCTTGATATGTTATCGAATCTTCTTGATGTAAGAATCGTCATCAACCAGATTTTTTAGTTTCTGTAACGAAGAACGAACGCTGGAGTCAATCTGCTTATCGCCGTATTGCAACACAAAGCCGCCAATCAGGGAAGGGTCTACCACTTCTTCCAACTGAATATCTTTCACCTGGCCTTTCGCTTTTAAGTCGTTAATCAAGGCATCAACTACAGCGCGATCTAACTTCACTGCAGCTGAAATTTTTACCGGCGTGATATTTTTCTGCTCGTTGTATTGTTGGTTAAAAGCCTGCGTGATTTCATTTAAGAACGACTCGCGACCTTTGTTCGTCATCAACTCCAGAAATTTCTCGGTGATGCCGTTCAGTTTTCCTGAGAATATTTTTTTCAGAATAGTCTGCTTTTTATCGGCTGCAATCAGCGGACTTTTTAAAAAGCTACGCAATTCGCTGCTGCCCTCAAATGAGGCGTTTAATAAGCGCATATCAGCAGCAACAGCTTCTAACTGACCTTTTTCGCTGCTCAGGCTGATCAATGATTTCGCATAACGCGAAGCAATTCTGTAACTCGACATGATGCTGGTTTAAGAGATTAATTAGAAGACGCTTCTTTCACCAGTTTCTCAACCAGCTCTTTCTGTGCGGCGTCGCCACTCAATTGCTGGCGTACTACTTTTTCAGCAACCGAAAGCGCCATCTGACCTACGTGGTTTTTAATTTCAACGATAGCCGCTTGCTTTTGCGTTTCTATTTCACGCATCGCATCGGTAATTTTCTTCAACGCATCGTTATGCGCTTTTTCCACCATATCGTTTTTCAACTTTTCGGCAGCTACGCGGGCTTCAGCTAAAATGCGATTGCGCTCTTCTTTCGCTTCGTTCAACAATTGCTCATTCTTAGCCGTTAACTGAGCCATTTCAGCGCGTGCTTTTTCAGCCTGAGCCAAAGAATCTTCAATTGTTTTTTCGCGGTCTTTCAACGCATTGGCAATGGGTTTGAAAGCCACCTTGCCTAAAATGGTCCAAAGTGTTACGAAAACCACCAAGGTCCAGAATACCAGTCCTAACTCTGGTTTTACTAAATCAAATGCATCAAGAATTAACATACAAAATATTTTTTGGTGCCGTTTCCGGCGATTTAACGTTCAATCAAAATGTAGAAAAGCGCCCGTTCGGCAACCCCTATGCGGGCGCTTTTCATCAAATTATCCTTTCAGGAAGGCAACGATCACCGCGAACAGCGCAACACCCTCAATGAAGGCCGCTGTGATGAACATTACGGTACGGATATCATTGATCACTTCTGGCTGACGCGCGATAGATTCTACCGTGCTGCCGCCGATGCGACCAATACCGATTCCTGCTCCTACAGCCGCAAGACCGGCGCCAATGGCGGCCATTCCTGGAACTGCTGGACTTGCTGCTTGTAACAGAACTGTGTCTAACATGCTTTGAATTTATGAATGGTTAAAAAATACGTGAATGATTTAGTGATCGGCGTGGTGTTCTTCCAATGCCATACCAATGAACACTGAGCTCAGCATGGTAAAAATGAATGCCTGAATAAACGCCACCAGAATTTCAATAACACTGATAAACAAGGCAAAAGCCATCGCTACTACTACACCCAATCCTGCGCCAACCGGGCTTTGCACCATGTCTTTCGCCGGGTTGTAATTTCCGAAAACGAAAATCAGGGAAATCAAGCTCAATACCACGATGTGGCCTGCTGTGATGTTCGCAAACAAACGCACCATCAAAGTAACTGGCTTCGTTAACACGCCGATAATTTCAACCGGAATCATCAATAGTTTCAACGGCCCCGGAACTGGCGGCCAGAAAATGTGCATCCAGTAATCTTTGGTACCATTGATGTTAATGAGGATGCCTGCCAAAACTGCTAACACCATGGTAACGGCGATGTTGCCGGTTACATTGGCGCCTCCCGGAAAAATTGGAACCAATCCAAGTAAGTTGTTGAATAGAATGAAGAAGAACGCAGTCATCAAAAACGGCAGGAAACGCTCGTAATTGTGACCAAGACCTGGTTTGGCAATATCATCGCGAACAAACACCACCAGCGGTTCAATCAGCGATTGCAGACCTTTTGGCGCTTGATTTTTTCTTTTGGTATAACCACCAGCTACGGAAACAAAAATTACCACCAGTAACAAAGAGGCCACCAACATGCTGAACACATTCTTGGTAATCGACAAATCGTAAAAAGTAACGCCATCGGTACGCGCCATTTTCCCTTCCACTAATTTGTAGCCATCTACTTCTTCAGTAGGCTCATGGGTTTCATGATTCATGAAACGGTTAGAAGAAAATACAGAGAGGCCTTTTTCCGGGCTATAGATAATAACCGGCAGTGGAATGTGCAGGTGGCCGGCAATATGAAAATGGTGCGCATCGGCGATATGCTCCATGATCATTGGCGTAGGATTGAACGTTTCTGGTTTTTGCTCGTGCGCTTCTCCGGCCACTTCTTCTGTAGCGGCAGGCTCGGCGGCAGTTTCCTGTGCCCAAAGCGCGGTGGTACATGTGCTCAGTGTGAGCAACAACATGATGCGGATATATAATTGAACCTTCACGTATCGTTAATTTTGGCGGTGCGAAAGTAGTAATTTTTCCCAGAGGGACAACCCGGAGCGGTCTAATCACCAATAGTTGATGCGGCAGATTATCGTACACATAATCAATGCTTTAGCTACTTGATTGAGGGAATTGTGGTTCTCTTCTATGTTCCTGGAGTCGTTCCGCGAATACGCGGAATTGCTTACCTTCACTGCTGAAATGCAACTGGCTTCAAAAATTGAACACACCCTGCTTCGGGCTGATTGTTCCAAAGAAGAAATTATTCGTTTGTGTAACGAGGCGAAGCAATTTGGCTTTGCCGGCGTTTGCGTGCCGCCTTATTGGGTGCGCGAATGCAAGAATCAACTTCGCGACAGCAAAGTGAGCATTGTTACCGTAGTGGGCTTTCCTATGGGATATGCGGCAACGCCTGCAAAGGTGGAAGAAGCGCGCCGCGCTATCGACGAAGGCGCTAACGAAATAGATATGGTCATCAATCTGATTGCACTGAAATCTGGTGATTTGAATTATCTCAAAAATGAATTAACCAGTGCTGGAACCATTGTGCAACTGCGCGGTGGTAAGCTGAAAGTGATTTTGGAAACTGGTATTCTTAGTGAAGCAGAAATTAAAACAGCTTGTGAATTGTGTGCGCAGATGAATGTTGATTATGTAAAAACTTCAACAGGGTTTACGGAGAAAGGCGCAGATGTGGAAACGATTCGTTTACTGCGGAAATTACTTCCCAAACACATCAAAATCAAAGCGTCGGGTGGTATTCGCGACCGCGCCATAGCGTTGGCTATGGTAGAAGCTGGTGCCGACCGCATCGGTGCTTCGCAAAGTGTAAAAATGATGGAACAGTTGGTATGAAGTATGGATTAACTTTTTTCCTGCTGATGGCAGTGCTGTTCGTTGCAGCGCAGCATACGGAAAACGCGCAGGAGGAAACGCCCGCATCTCCTCAGCTAATCAAGGCCAATCCTAAACTACTGGAGTTGGCTGATGCCTACAAAAATTACCACCGCAAGAATGATTTAATCGACGGCTACCGTTTGCAAATTGCTTTCAGTAACGACCGCCAAGAGGTATATGGCGCAAAGGCCAGGCTGTATAAAGAATTCCCAGGCGATCATTTCTATGTATTGTATGAACAGCCCAGCTATAAACTGCGCATGGGTGATTTTAAAAACCGGTTGCAAGCATTTCAGAAATTGCAGGAGGTGCTACATCGGTATCCCGGAGCATTTGTAGTTAAAGACTGGGTAAAACCCCGGTAATGGAATACGCCGTTGTTGATATTGAAACTACCGGCGGACACGCCAGCGGCAATGCCATCACAGAAATTTGCATTCTGGTTTTTGATGGAAGTGAAATTGTTGACCGTTTTCACTCGTTGGTAAAACCTGATCAGCCGATTCCCTACTACATTACCGGCCTAACCGGAATTACCAATGAAATGGTTGCGGATGCGCCACCTTTCAATCAACTGGCCGCAACCGTTTTTGAACTATTGCAACACCGCGTGTTTGTGGCGCATAATGTCAATTTCGATTACTCGTTCATTCGTCATCAATTGAAATTATGTGGCTACGATTTGAAGGTTCCCAAGTTGTGTACGGTTCGTTTAAGTAGAAAAATTTTCCCCGGATTGTCGTCGTATAGTTTGGCGAAGATTTGCGGTAATCGGGATATTGTGATTCACGACCGGCACCGCGCACATGGCGATGCCGAAGCCACGGTGCAACTTTTTGCGCAATTGCTGGAACACGATACAGCAGATCACATTCCTAAATCATTGAAACGAAATTCCAAGGAGCCCCAATTGCCGCCTAATTTACCAGTGCAGGAATACCGCGCCTTACCGCGCGAGGCGGGTGTTTATTATTTCCTGAATAAAAAAGGCAAGGTGGTTTATGTGGGTAAGGCCCGTGATATTCAGCAGCGTATTAATGGGCATTTTAGTAATAACGGCACCGGCGCGCAGAAACAGCATTTTATGCGTGAAGTGCATCACATCCGTTTCACGGTTTGTGCCGATGAAGCGGCCGCATTAGAGCTTGAAACGCGGGAGATAAAGCGCTTGTGGCCTATTTACAATCGCGCACAGAAAACGAATAGTTTGTTATTTGGATTGGTGCGCTATTGCGACCAGAACGGCTATGAGCGTATGGCGGTGCAAAAAATTCGGAGCCGCTCGCAGTCGCCATTTGTGGTGCATCACGTGATAGAAGCACACGATTTGATTAGAAGATTAAGCACTGAATTTCAATTGTGCCAGCGTTTGTCTGGCATTCCTATGGCGCAGCAACATTGTGTAGAGAATGGTTGTTATTGTTGTGAAGACTCGATAGTCAATTACAACCTAAAAGTTCAGGCGGCCTGGCAGGAAGTAGAAGCGATGCGACAGCAGCCATCTGCTATGGCCTACGAAGCTACGCCGGGTTTGTTTTAGTGAAACTTCATAATGGCGTGAATTGCTATTTTCGCGGCGCATGAAAAATAAGCGAATACTCTTCATCGCCCACCACCGAAAAGACCGCTCGCCAAGCCAGCGTTTTCGTTTCGAGCAATATTTTGCGGCATTAGAGCAGGCCGGTTTTGAATGTGTTTTGTCGCCCTTGATGAATGCGGAAGAAGACAAAGCCTTTTATGCCAAGGGAAATTTTTTGGGCAAGCTGGGCGTTTTTGTTGCGGCTATCCGCAAGCGTTGGGCGGATGTGCAGCGCGCCAGGTTGTTTGGCGTTGTTTTTATTCAACGCGAAGCGTTCATGACGGGTTCTGTTTTTTTTGAAAGACAGTTAAAAAAATCGGGGGCAAAGCTGGTTTTTGATTTTGATGATTCGATATGGATTGACAATGTTTCAGAAGGCAATAAGATGTTTGCCTTTTTGAAAGATGCTTCCAAAACCGGCACCATCATTGGGTTGTGTGATACAGTATTTGCCGGAAATGCGTATTTGGCTGAATATGCTGCAGCTTATAACAAGAACATCGAAATTATTCCTACTACGATTGATACCCAGGAATATCAGCGGCAGGCGGTTCCTGCGAATGAAAAGATTGTTTTAGGATGGAGCGGCAGTGTAACTACCATTCAGCATTTCGAGCATGCCTTACCATTTTTGAAATTGATAAAAGAGAAGTACGGCGATCGCATTGCGATTAAAGTAATTGGGGATGGCAATTACCGCAATGAGGCATTAGGCATACAAGGTTTACCATGGAAGAAGGAAGATGAATTGAAAGAGTTGTCGACTTTTGACATTGGTATAATGCCGTTGCCAGATGATAAATGGGCCAAGGGAAAATGCGGGTTAAAAGGATTGCAGTACATGGCGCTGGGTATTCCCACGATTATGTCGCCGGTAGGGGTGAATCAGGAGATTATTCAGCATGGGGTGAATGGTTTTCTGGCATCCGAAACAGCCGGGTGGGTGAAGGCGATTGAGCAATTAATTGAGGATGCGGAGCTACGCCGCAGGGTAGGGGAGGCCGGCCGGCAAACTGTGGAGCAGAAGTATTCTGTGAACGCCTGGAAGGCGCGCTATGTAGCGCTGATGGAAGGTCTGGTAGCTTGATTTGCACAAATCGAAAAAGCCTTTATATTTGCAGCCCCGCAAGGGAAATCTGGATCGGTAGTTCAGTTGGTTAGAATGCCGCCCTGTCACGGCGGAGGTCGCGGGTTCGAGTCCCGTCCGGTCCGCAAAGAAGCTCTTCAGCAATGAAGGGCTTTTTTGTTTTTACCCCATTCCCACCACCATTAGGATGCCGCCCTCTCGGCGGAGCGCGGTCGAGTCACCCGATCCGCAAAGAAGCTCTTCAGCAATGAAGGGCTTTTTTGTTTTTACCCCATTCCCACCACCATTAGGATGCCGCCCTCTCGGCGGAGCGCGGGTTTGGGCGGGACGACTGTTCGATGTTCGACAAATCGACGTTCGACTATTCGATGTTTGGACGGATGGGACGGATGGGATGCGCTTAAGAATGATGGAGCTGTATCGATTTACAATTTGCCATTTCAAATTTACCATGATGTTTTGCCGCCCTCTCGGCGGAGCGCGGGTTCGAGCGGGACGACTGTTCGATGTTCGACAAATCGACGTTCGACTATTCGATATTCGAGATTTGGACGGATAGGACGTTAGGACGATGGAGAGGTGATGAGGTTATTAAGATACCGTTTCTATCGGGTTGCTGGTCGCAACATGCAGCGATAGATAGCGATGAGCTAAATCATTCAGATTGATGTGGCCTTAGTAAGTTAAAGTGAATCTGTTTGAGTAAATAGCGCGAATGCTAAGGCCAATACCTAGTTCTAGAATGGTTCTTTAAAAATTCTAAGCGAATTTTTAGAAGCAACCTGTATTTATTTGAATACAGGTTGGTATTTTATTATTTTCATGCGATAAAACTCCGCACCATCACCCATGAGGTTCATCAACCCAATAGAACTTTTAGGTCTTACTGATAAAGATGTATCTTCTATTAATAGTGCAATAATTAAAAAAGCAAAACGTGTTGTATTAGCTGAAATTGACTTATCAGATGAGCATCATCTTACTTATCATAATTCAACAATTACTAAAACTGATGTAGAACGTGTTACTTCCGAACTTTTGGAAAACAAGGATAACATTGAGTTCTATCACTTCATCGCCAACTACAAAGAGTTAAATGACTTTTTACTGTCAAGCAGCCAAAAATTGTTTGACAATTTTCGCCAAGAAAGCATTTTTAAACTTCAGTCATTTATTGAATTCATTAGTCCTTTTTTCTCACCGGAGCTTGAGAAAGTTCTTATAAAAGCATACCAAAACCAAGAGCTATCCCTTTTTAAAAGGATTATTTCAATCAGTGCCCCAGTCACTGATGCGGATTTACAAAAGTGCTACAGAAGTCTTACAAATATCATTAAAGAGCAAATTCAGGAAGTTGACACGTTAACTCGTGAGATTAAGGAGGATAAGAGCATTTATGATGAAAGTGATATTGATGAAGTTGAAGAATGGGTAAAGGACAAGTTAGACGTTCGCTATTTTAATGCCCTACCTGGCTTTTTCCAAAACACCCGTAATACAGCAGCACAATCAATTAGAAATCTCTCTGTAAATACTTTCAATGCATTTAATGAGATAGATTTAGCTTTAGAAATTCTTAACTACGCTTTGTCGTTTAAGATTGACGGTCTTGTTTGCCAAAATCTAAAGAAAGATTTTTCGCAACTGCAAAAAATCTATGAAGATAAACAGGAGCAAGATAAAGTAGAATCTATACTGCAAAAATATGCTGAACTACTATTAAGCATTAGAAAACAGCGGGAAGATGTAGAGAATAAACTTATCTTTTCAAATACAGTTCAACACTGGATTAATATTAATATCTCAGTTTCAGAAATAAACGCTCTTGAAACAGTATTTGATGAAATCAGAAATCAAATTGCGCTTTCACTCAGAGGTCTATCAGTAGCAGTTTGGAACACTTATTCTGACATAGAAGTTGCAATTTATTTGATTAACAAGGCTACTAGTATTAAGGTTTCAAACAATGAAACAATAGCAAACTTAAAGGATGCCAAGGAACAACTAAGTAAACTCAATGGCCAAATTCAGGCGCAAAAATCTATTTCAACTTACACCCCATCAACACAAACTACTTCCTCTTCTTCCGATAATTCGGCTACTTGGCTTTTGGGTGTAATTGGGGTGGTTTTTCTTTTGTTTCTTTTCTCAAAAGGTTGTAACAAATCCTCATCCTCAACTTCCACATCTTCTTCAAATAATAATTATGCCAACAGCTACTCTACACCCGATACAGCAGCTGTTGTAACTTCAAATGATAACAGTTCTTCTAATTCCAACAATAGCTATAATACATACACGCCACCTACCTCAACTCCATCATATTCCGAACCAGTAAAAGTAGAAAGTGCATACAAGGGAAATCGCTTAAAGAATGGTGCTTCCCCTTTTGATGATTGTTTTGGTTCTGGTCAATATGGCGGCTCTTACGACTTAACTGTTGAAAATTACACATATGCGGATGCCATAATTTGCCTGTATGATGTATACTCTGACCAGACAATTAGGAATGAGTATGTGAAACACAACTCCACCTATACTCTAATTAATATTCCTGATGGTTATTACAAAATTAGGGTTGTTTATGGTAATGATTGGAATCCAAATATTAATAGTCCTTGTGGTTCATCTGGCTTTTTTGAATCAGATGTCGACTTTAAGGAGACAGATGATAGTAAACATTTTGAGGCTGGGTATGGTGGTAAATACACTTTACATGCCGTAGTAGGTGGGAACACTTCTTCCTCAGAAATTGATAAGTTAAAGTTTTTTAGAAAATAAGATATTATTATGAAAGACCAATTCAAAATACCCCAAGCTTACCTCGAAACTATCAATCAAGTTTTTGAGATAGAAAAAAAAGTAACCCAAATCCAAGAAAGTAACTCTATTCCACGAAATGTGAATCGCTTAAAAGACCTTATTGAAAACGAGTTATTCAAATCTTTTGCATCGAATGAGCAAAGTGGCTTTGTTTATCACAACCCTATTGGGGAGTCATACACAGATACCAGGACAGACTGCGAAGCTACTATAGCTGGAACTGGAGTTGAAAATCTAGTAATAACTGAAGTTATCAAGCCCATCATCTTCTTAAAGCAGGGTAACTTCAAGCAAATGGTGCAAAAGGCGGTCGTAATTGTCGAATCTAAATAATCACTAACAGATACAAACTTATCATCTATGGAAAATACAATCAACTTCGGTATTGACTTAGGAACAACTAACTCAGCAATCGCCAAATTTACAGCAGGTGAGGTAAAAGTTTTTAAAAATCCTACTGGGTGGAAAGAAACTCTTCCTTCGGTTGTTGGCTTTAGAAAAGATAAAATACTGGTTGGTGAACAAGCTCGCGTTTTCCAGGAGAAAGACCCTAAAAGTGTTGTAGGCACATTCAAACGAAAAATGGGAACAACTGAGAGTTTTAAAATAAAGTCAATTAATGAATCAAAAACTCCTGTTGAACTTTCAGCTTTTGTGCTTAAAGAACTTAAAACCTTTTTACCTCCAAATGAAACACTGGAATCTGTTGTAATTACTATTCCGGCTTCATTTGATATGGTTCAGTCTAATGCAACTAAAGAAGCAGGTATTCAGGCAGGTTTTAAGCAAGTTGTATTATTACAAGAACCAATCGCTGCTAGCATGGCTTATGCTAACATGAAGAAAGAGAATGAAATCAAAGATGGCCAATGGCTCGTTTATGACTTAGGTGGAGGAACATTCGATGTAGCGTTAATGAGAATAAAAGAAGGTGATATGTCATGTATTGACCATGAAGGCGATAATTTTCTTGGTGGTGCTGACTTTGATAGGTTAATTGTAGAAAGACTTGTGCTCCCTAAATTGGAGGAAAAATACTCTTTCGGAAATTTAGAGAATGATATGAAGAGTGCATCAGGTAAATACAATGGCAAGTTCCTTGCCCTTGTTATGAAAGCTGAAAATGCAAAAATCCTACTCTCAGCTAAATCATCGGCTGAAATTGTTGTAGATGGTATGGAAGATGATAATGGTGACCAAATAGATGAAGAAATAGTTATCACAAGGTCTGAGTTCAATGAACTCATTAAATCCTACGTTGATGATACTATAGATATGATTAAAAAAATCCTTACTCGCAATTCTTTAAAACCAACCGACATTCAATTTACTCTTATGGTTGGCGGCTCAACTTACATCCCTTATGTTAGACAAAGAGTTGAGGAAGTTCTTCAAATACCTATTAACTGTGAAATTGACCCAACTACCGCTGTAGCTGTTGGTGCTGCATATTATGCAGCTACAAAGCCAAAACAAGCAGCTGAATCTTCAAAACCTAAAAAACAAACTCGCATTTCGATAAAGCACTCTTGTCCTACTATGTCAAGGGAGAAAGATATACTATTTGCTGCTAAAGTATCAGGTGACATTAACGGTTTATTCTATCGCATAAAAAGAAAAGACGGTGGTTTTGATTCAGGGTTAAAAAAATTGACAGAAAGAATAAATGAAGACCTACCCTTGGTAGATAACGCATATAACTACTTTGAACTCACAGTATATGATGCAGAAAACAATGTAATAGAGACCGATTTGGATTTGATAGGAATCAACAGTGGTTTTGTAATAGGCGGTCAGCCGTTATCAGAGGATATTTGTTTAGAGATTGATGATGATGATATAGAAGGTGAAACAAAATTATTCCCAATTTTCTACAAAAACTCCCCCACACCTACTAAGCGAACCACTAATCATGTCCTTAAAAAAACTATCGTCAAAGGTAGTGATGATGTTATTAGAATTCATGTTTTAGAGGGCCCTTCATCTTCCCTTCCAGAGGCGAACAAAACTGTGGGCTACATTGAGATTAGTGGGAAAAATCTAAAACGTGATGTTTCAAAAGGGTCGGATATTGAATTGTCATTTTCTCTTGGTGAATCAAAAGACCTTACGGTTTCTGCTTACCTTAATATGGCTGACCAAGAGTTCAAAGGAACCTTTAGCCCAAAAGAAAGGCACACGCCAGTTAATGTTTTGAAACTAGAGGTTGAAAATCTTACTGAAAAACTAGTTGCGGAACTAGATGCCGCTGAAAAATCAGAAACTTATGAAGTAGCTGCTGCACTATCTAAAATAAAAAAGGAAATGGAGTCAGTAGCTGAAGAAACCGAAGCATTGACTGACGATGACACAACAGATAAACGCTATCAATTAGAGGACAAAAAAAGAAAACTGGCTCAGGCAATTTTTTCAGCAACCAAGGATAAGATGGTCAACGCTGCCAAAGAAAAGTATGAAGTTGAAAAAGCAGACTGTTTCAAACTTTTGGAGCAAGTAGGTAATGATTATGACCAAAAGATATACTATGACATTGTTAACCAAGAACCAACTTTTCTATCGTCTAATTCGGTGAGTAAAATTGATGAGTTTACTAGCCTGATGCTTTCATTATATTGGTCTCTATGGTCTAAACACCCGGAAGAGCAAAAGAAATTGTTTTCTTGGCTTCGAAGTCAAAAGTCCAAAATGAATGACCCTCAAAAAGCAGATGGCTTAGTAATCTCTGGTGATTTGGCTATCAAAACAGAAGATTGGAGTAAACTATCTGAAATAAGTCGAGGCTTAATGAGTTTGCTTCCAAAGAATGTTGCTACACCTCCCGATAAAGCTAAAAAAATTGGATTTTAAACGAGAAAACTTGCCCCTCATAAAATATATAAATTGAAGTTTAGGTAAGTTTAGGTGGCCTCCTCCCCATTTTAATGTAGATGAATTTATGCGCCAGGAACTATCCCATCACTTGGGCAAAAAAATAAAAGGTGAATTGCGTCAAGAGGTATTACTGTCTATTCTTGATAATGCGCTTTTTTATCTCCTTCTTGAAACACGAGCTTTGAAAGAAAATAAGATGATAATTATCGGCGAGAATGATGGGCTAAAAGACTTAATAGGGGAATCGCTTGATGTATAGCGCGCAGGTGAAATTTTATATTATACCTAAAAGGGTATAAATAGATTGATTGAGTTATATTTATACCTTTATAGGTATAAATTACAATTTCTTCCTAAATTTACATCGAAAAAGGTATAAATAATGGTACAAGGAACCACATTGTCAGCATTTATCAAGGAAAGAAGAAAGAAGCTCAATTTAAAGCAGCCGGAACTGGCCTTGAAAGCCGGAGTTGGATTGCGATTGATCCGTGAACTGGAACAGGGCAAAACTGGCTTTCGCGTGGAAAAAGTAAACGAGGTTTTGAAATTGTTCGGATATGAATTGGGTCCTGTGCCCATTAACCGCAATACAATAGACTTATGAGAAAAGCAGTGGTTTTGATCCATGGCCAGGTGGCCGGTCATCTGGTAGAAAACGATGAGGGGTTTGCGTTTTCTTATACGCCCGAATATCTGCAATCTGATCACCCGGAACCTGTTAGTTTATCGTTGCCATTAACCGCTCAACCCTACACCAGTAAAGTAATGTTTCCATTTTTTGATGGTCTTATTCCAGAAGGTTGGTTGTTAGAGATAGCCAAGAAAAACTGGAAGTTGAAGGAAAGAGATAGAATGGGGTTGCTCTTAGCCTGTTGTCAGGATTGTATCGGAGCCGTAAGTATTCAGGAGGAAATATAAATGGAAGTAAACATGCCGATAAACAGATGCCTCTATTGCTATCAGGAATTGAACGATAACGAAAGGGATTTTCATCCGGCTTGCAGCCGAAAGATATTTGGCAGACCCGTGCCGCCGGAATTACCATTTACCGAAGAACAGATGTTGGCGTTGGCTGATCAGGTAATTAAAGCGCATGCCGCTGTTACTGGTGTTCAGCCGAAATTGTCGCTTCACCTGCCTGAGCGAAGCGGTGACCATCCGCAGCGGTTTACTATTGTGGGACTTTGGGGAGAATACATTCTAAAACCACCTGCAATACAGTACGCACATTTGCCGGAAATAGAAGACGTTACTATGCATTTGGCGGAGATCAGCCATATCAATACCGTACCGCATTCGCTCATCCGACTGAAGTCTGGCAGCCTGGCCTACATTACTAAACGGGTTGACCGTAAACGCAAGAAAAAAATTCACATGGAGGATATGTGCCAACTAACTGAACGTTTGACTGAGCACAAATATCAGGGCTCATATGAGCAGATTGGTAAAGTCATCATGAAATACGCTGCCAATCCTGGTTTAGATGTGGTGAATTACTTTGAGCAAGTGGTATTTTCGTTTCTTACTGGTAATGCAGACATGCACCTGAAGAATTTTTCCCTGCTGAAAGACCCAGAAATGGGTTACAGGCTTTGTCCGGCCTACGACATGGTGGCAACAGCTTTAGTAGTAGAAGGAGATTCAGAAGAACTGGCGTTGAATTTAAACGGCAAAAAACGGAAATTGCAACGTCAGGATTTTATAGCGGCTATGCAGCATTTTAAGATAAGCGAAAAAGCCTCGACAAACATCTTCGCTAAGTTTGAAGCTACTATTCCTAAATGGATGCTGCTCATTAAACAAAGCTTTCTTCCTGAAGAAGTTCAACTCCGTTTTATTGATTTAATCAAACGAAGAACGGCGCAATTGGGTTTGAAAATTTCGTTTTGAAGATTTATAGTATGGCACAACGTTCCACACCTGGCGCCGAGCGGCAGGTCGCGCGGTTCGAGTCACCCGATCCGCAAAGAAGCTCTTCAGCAATGAAGGGCTTTTTTGTTTTTACCCCATTCCCACCAACATTAGGATGCCGCCCTCTCGGCGGAGCGCGGTTCGAGTCGCCCGATCCGCAAAGAAGCTCTTCAGCAATGAAGGGCTTTTTTGTTTTCGGCACCTACCCAACAAACATAGCATGCCGCCCTCTCGGCGGAGCGCGGGTTTGGTCGAGTCGACTGTTCGATGTTCGATTATTCGATGTTCGAGATTTGGAGGGATAGGACGTTAGGACGATTGGGCCGTGTTAGACGATCGGGACGTGTTGGACGGATGGGACGCGTTAGGCGCTTGGGATACGCTTAAGAATGATGGGGCTGTATCGATTTACCATTTCAAATTTACCATGATGTTTTTTCCGTTTTTTCGGCGGAGCGCAGGTTCGGGCGGGACGACTGTTCGATGTTCTACGTTTGGACGGATTAAACGTTGGATTGGGCGGCGATTTTTAGGAAAGGCATTACATCCATTTGAAAGATGCAGATGGTTATAGGGGCGGCTGCAAGGCCGCCTTTTAGCCGCGGCCAAAATAATGGGGCATAGACATCGGCGGCCTTGCACCGCGTGCTTTCAGGGTTCGCCCGCCCGTGGCGGGCTTCCGTGCTCCACTTCGTTCCGCACCCGCGCCTGTGGCGCGGCCTTGCCGCCCGCTGCCGCAGCGCCTGGCCGTAAAAAAAATGCGGGGCTTACCGCTGCACCACTACCTTCGCCCTGCCGCCATCTATCGCCAGGGTGTAAATTCCGGAAGCGAGCATACGGATAGGTATTTGGTTGGCCATTACTTGTCCTTGCTGTACCACAGCACCCAGCTGGTCGGTAAGGGTATAGTTGGCGTCGTCCTGGACACCTCTAACGGTAAGATAACTGCTGGCGGGATTTGGATATAGTTCCCATGTTTCATGACTTAGTTCATTCCAGCCGGTGTTGGTGCGCAGGATATAGGGTTCATAATAATCCGTAGTGTAACTAGCCCCGTAATACAGGGCTCCGTTAGAAACAAAAAAACCAGTAAATGTATTCAACGGACTACTCAATGGCGCAATGGCTGGTGCTACAATAACCGTGTTTGTGGCAGTGCCATCGGTTGACAAGGCCTGCCAATCAGATGAAGAGGCTACATCAGCAATGAAGTACAATTTACCGTTGTAAGCGGTGAAGCCCATAGGTGCAGCATTTCCAATTCCTGGTTTGATATCCTTAACCAGTCCGGTGCCCCCGGCAGTACCATCGGAAGCAAAAAGTTCAATTCCCGTAGATGCGGTGTAAGCTTGAAAGTAAATCTTCCCATTGAGCGCAGTCAGGTAAGTAGGTTGACTACCAGCAGCGCCGGTTTCAATATCCGTCACCAGGATAGTACCAGCAGTGGTGCCATCTGTAACCCATAACTCATCTCCGAAACTAACATCAGTTGCAGCAAAATATAGTTTATTGTTGTTCAGGCAGAAGTTCGGTGGCCTTACAAATCCATCTGGCGAACCTGGTCGGATATCACGTATCAACTGAGTGCCCGAAGTAGTTCCGTCTGTGCTCCATAGCTCCACGCCTTCTGAACTGGTTTGTGCAAGGAAAAATACCTTGCCCAATGCCGGATAGAAAAAAGAACAATACGAGCCGGTAGCGCCAACATACAGATCTTTAACCAAAGTGGTGCCGGCGGAAGTGCCATCAGTTTTCCATAACTCAATACCAGTGGTTGATGTTGTGGCCCTGAATAAAATCTGATTACCGAAGGTGGTAAGCATTTCAGGGCGGCCATCTGCGGCGCCTGGCTCGATGTCTTTCAAAAGTTGTGTACCCACAGCGGTACCATCGCTAATCCACAATTCTGTGCCACTGATATCGTCAGTTGCATTAAAAAGCAACTTATTGTTTAACACCGCGGCGTATGTTGGCCCGCTGCTAGATGATCCGGGACGAATATCTTTAACTAAAACGGTACCGGCGTCTGTGCCATCGGTTACCCACAACTCTCTTCCATTGGCGGTGGTATAGGCACTAAAAAAAACCTTTCCATTCATCAGGATGAGGCCGCTTGGATCACTTCCGCCGCTGCCTGGCTCAATATCTTTCACCAATGCCGTTCCGGCCGTAGTACCATCAGTAACCCACAATTCGCGGCCAAAGGTGTTATTGCGAGCGACAAAAATTGTTTTTGTACCATATTCAAAAAAGTACTCCGGCTCAGAAGACCCATCCGGATTGATGTCTTTGAGCAAAACGGGCTGGCCATTCAATGAAACCGCAACGGAAACGGTCAATAAGAAGGCGTATAGTAATTTCATAGTTGATGTTTGTGCTAAGGTACAATCTGTTTTAGAGATGACAAAGGTGCGATATGATGGCGCTATATCAATTTGAAATTGAGCAGGGCACAACGTTCCGCACCTGGCGCCGAGCGGCAGCGATTGAGCGGAAAGCCCGCAGCGCCCGAGGTACGAGTGCGCGAGGACTTGGAGTGAAAGCGCGGTGCTGAAAAACAACTTACGATGTTTTCAAAACATCGTAAGTTGTTTTTCAGCAGCCGCCATTGTTCGACCATTCGACCATTCGATAGTTCGATGTTCGACGTTTCGACGTTTGGACGAATGGGATGTTCGATGAATTGAACGTTAGGTCGCGCATTAAGAAGGATGGTGCTACACCAATTTGAAATTTGCCATTTGCTAACTCCGGGTTTCCGCTTTACTGCTAAGTTCTTACCTTCATACCCTCTATGATTGCCATTTTTGGTAAGAATGCCGATGCCCGCAATATTGGGTATATTGAAGAAACGTTGTCGCTGCTGAAGCGCGCCGGAAAGCCTTTCGTTATCGAAGAGCATTATGCGCGTATTCTGCGTAACGAGTTTCATCTTAATCCGCCTTCGAATGCCTATGCGCATTATGATGAAATTCGGCGCGATTGTGAAATGGTGTTTAGCATGGGCGGCGATGGCACCATTCTGGAAGCAGTAACTTTTATCAAAGAAACGGAAACCCCTATTCTGGGTATTAACTTCGGCAGGTTGGGTTTTCTGGCTAATGTGGGCAAGGATCAGATTCATCAGGCGGTGGAAGTGGTGACGAAAGGCAAGTATCTGATTGACCGCCGTTCGCTGCTGGATTTTCACAGTAACAAGCCGCTGTTCACGTCCTTCCCGTTTGCGTTGAATGAAATGACGGTGCAGCGGAAAGATCAAAGCTCGATGATTACGGTGCATACGTATCTGAACGGCGAATTACTGAATGCCTACTGGGCTGATGGTTTGATTATTTCTACGCCTACCGGCTCTACGGGCTATTCGCTGAGTTGCGGTGGCCCAATCATCTATCCCACTTCTAACAATTTTGTAATTACGCCGGTAGCACCGCATAACCTGAATGTTCGTCCGATTATTGTAAGCGATGAAGTGGTGCTCTCATTTGAAGTTACGGGTAGAGGAAATAGTTTTTTATGTACGTTGGATTCGCGTTTTGAAACCATTGATGCTACCTATCAGCTGGCAGTGAAGAAGGCGGCTTTTTCAGCTTGTTTGGTGCGGTTAACGGATATGAATTTTATTGCTTCTTTGAAGAATAAATTGAATTGGGGTAGCGACCTTCGCAATTAATTTTTTATCTTGCTGTATGCTGTTGCAACGAATCAAATTTGCTTTGGAATCAAGTGCCTTTGGCGTTTGTACGCGTATCGGAGAGCGATTGCACATGCCCATTAAAGATATCCGGCTGTTTTTCATCTACGCCAGTTGTTTAACGATTGGCTCGCCGGTTATTTTGTACATGATTCTGGCTTTTTGGATGAAGCTGAAGGATTATGTACGCGCCCGCCGCAATCCGGTGTGGGATATTTGATTTAGAGGTGCCCTTTAGTGTTCCTGTAACTTGCTGTACACCCGCATCCAGCGATCGGGAATTTCTTCTTTGCAAGCCATTTCATAATCGCTTTTTGAACACGGTATCATTTGGTGTCGGGCGTATTTCTTTTTGTCGCCGTAAGGTAATTCCATCCACCATCTTCCTGTGCTCTTGCTTTTCCAGAAAACCAATTCGTGGTCGTATTGTTCCAGCTTTACGGTGAAACGCATGAATTGCGCCATATTTTCTTCATTGGGCACATCATTGCGGCGGTTATAAAAACCTTCCATGAAATACCAGATGGCCTGCGCAATTAACTGCGAAGTTTGATGACGGTGATCTACATCGGGATTGTATTCATAAAAGCCGATTGTAGAGAGTTTGTCGGAAAGTCCGGCGTAGCGCGCTATCTGACACAGTTCTTCTCCCGAAAAACCATTCGGTGATGCCTGCGCATGACCAGGCGCATCGGCCATGCGAACGGCAGAGATATCAATACTGAGCATATCGGCATCGCGCAGCACCGGTTCCGTTTCCTCCATGTGGCTGCGGATAATGCCCAGGCGCTGACAATCAAAATTGAGCGACTCCAGCATATCCAGCGCGTTCTTATCAGTGAAATAGGTTTGATAGCCCAGATGTGAGTAATTGAAAAGATAGTTGGGTGAATGCGATAAGATATGCATCAGGAAATTTCCGGCATCGGGCTGCGCATCGGTTTGTGTGATGTTGATACGTTCATCTACCACTACCAAATTCACCAGCGTATATAATTCCTGATAACTTAAATACTGGCCAAAAGTGAGGTCGTGTGAGCCGCCGATGATTACCGGAATCACATGGCGCTGATAGAGTGAAAGCAACACCGAGGCCAAACCGAAGTAGGTATCTTTTAATGTGGCGCCCGGGCGCACTCTTCCCAAATCAATAATGCGAAACGGCCGCTCCATATTGGGCAGGAACAACTGATAGAGTTCCTGACGAATAGGAATGGATGGATCAATAGAAGGAATATTTTCCTTTGCACCGCGCGTTTCGAAAACGCTGATGATAGCGATATCGAAGTTGTCCAGATCTACTTCTGAGCCATTGTAGAAGTAGGTTTGCGACTGCACCTGCGAAGGTTGATAGAGATGATCTTCCAGCCAATCGTAGGCAGGCAGTGGTTCCAGAAATTCGTATAGCATAGTCAATTTTCCGCAGAAAAAATGATGGTACCAAGGTGGATGTCCACAGCAAAATGGTAATTGCAGCGTACGATGCGCAGGCCGGGTGTTAATGCGGAATTTTCACCCGAAATCCTGCAAAAGCCATGGCACCGCGCAACGGCCCCCAAACCATCGAAGCATCGAACTGCTGATCAGCGGGATGGGCTGCAGAAATGATGGCATTAGTTTGCGTTTGGTTAGCCAGATTTTCTCCGCCTAAGTAGAATTCCCAATTTTTAAGCACGTAGGTGATTTGCAGATTCCACAGCACATAGTGTTTCGACCATTGCGGTCGCTGGTTTTCGATGGTGTTTTGTTGTGTGGAAGGTATGCGCGCCGGTCCGTACCACGTTAGCGAGGTATTGAAGCGCCAGTGCTTTTTGGGTGTAGTATATTCCATAGCCAGCAAACCTTTATGCTGCGGACGGAAAGGCACAAGTTTTTTAATGCCATCATAAGTAGCGCGGATATCATCAAATTTATACGCCACTTTCAGGTTCCAGTTTTTCAATAGATCATAATCTGCTTCTACCTGAATGCTGTTGCTGTAAGAACTTGTTGAAGCGTTATACAGTTTCAGCATACGCGTTTGTTCCATGTCTGCCAGCAACTGATTTCGAAAATCGGTTCGATAGACATCCAGATGAATATGACCTTCGCGGAAACCCAATTGGAACGTATAGCTGATATTGAGGCCGTAGTTCCAGGCGCGTTCCGGAACGATAGGGGCAGCAAGTTGCAGTTGCCGGTTGCTAGCCAGAAGGCCGTAATTTTCTGCAAAAACAGCCGGCAGGTGATAGCCGTAGCCGGCAGAGGCGCGCAGGGTGAGCGCATACAGCGGTTGGTATTTTATGTGCAGTCGCGGTGTAAAGAACGGACCGAACAGGTTATGATAATCGGCGCGGATGCCGGCCACGACTTGCCATTTTTTATTGGGCGTATAGGTGGCCTCGGCAAATGCCCCGGGAATCCACTCAGCGCGTTGGTACTCGAATGTATCCAGGCCTTCGCGCGTGCGGTTTAATTGCAAGGAGGCGCCCAGCTTAATGTTTCCTTTATCATTCCAAAGTGAATGTTGGTAGATGGCGTTGAGGTAACCAAAGTGCTCAGCCGCGCGGTAATTGCGCTGGCCGATAAATCCTTGTTGCCGGTGGAAGTAGTATTTGTATTGAATGCCAAGAGATGATTCTTCAGACAAATGAAATCCGGTTTTGGCGAACCAGTCGAAGCGCAAGGTGTTTAACGCAGTGCCCCAGGCTAACTGATCATTTTTAGATCTGGAAAAATCGAATGCCGTTTGTCCGCCGCGCCTTTCTTCTGCCAAAAAATTCACCGCCGTTATAAGATTGAAAATACGGCCGCTGTTGTAGGTCCAGCGGTTCATCGCATGAATAGTTTTGGTAAGCGGATTATCAATAAATCCATCTTTATTAAAATCCATTCGAATAGCATTGATGTTGCCGTGCAGTAATAATGCCGTTGCCCATTTAGCATTTTTCAAGGGCAGTCCGCTATACAAATTCAATTCGGTTCGCGCGTCCTGATTCACATACAAATTGGCGTACAGTTTTTCTGCCGCATGCGGCTTTTTAAATTCAATATTGATTTGCCCGGTCAGTGATTCAAAACCATTTACCACACTGCCTGCGCCTTTATTTACGGAGATACTGCTCATCCAGGGCCCCGGAACGTACAGCATACCAAAGGTATTGGCCAGTCCGCGCAGGTACGGCATGTTCTCCATCATCATCTGAGCGTATGCGCCATCTAATCCCAGCAGCCGAATTTCTTTCGCGCCGCTAACGGCATCAGCGTAAGCTACATCTACCGATCCGCTATTGGTAAAACTCTCGCTTAAATTGCAACAGGCATCTTTCAGCAGCGCATTAGCGCCAATGATTTCCATATTTTGTGCACTATGCTCATCGCGCCCGCTTTGTTTTCGGGTCACTTCAATGGCGCGTAGCTGTTGTGTTGTGTCCAGCGACTGGCTCCATAGTGCCGTACTCATCAGCACGTAGCCCGCGGTAACAGCGGCAGTTAAGGCTTTCGGTACTGACAGCATTTTACCAGTTTTTGATACAAACTATCAGGCGCTTTTTCTTTATCGGTATCGTAACCCGCTAAAGCGATTCGATGGTGAATACTATCCAGTGTGATGATATCGGGATGATACTTAATGCGGAGCGTTTTATTGTCGGGGTTCCAAATGGCAGCCTCCACACCCGTAACTTTCAGGCTGTTTTCGATATTTGATTTACACATTTCACACTGGCCCTGAACTTTAAATTTGGCGTTAACTGCGCCAGTTTGAGCATATAAGCATAGACTGAGCAGCAAACCTGCTGCGGTCAAATAAATTTTCATGATTTAAAAATTTTAGAAAAGGAAAAATGGTTGCCGGAAGGCCATCAAATCCTGAAAACCCGCTTCAGCAGATATAAAGGCGCTCTTTTAGGAGGATCCCATTGTATAGCATGCTTTCCGAACCGGGCTGGTTGAAGCAATTCTATATATGTGTTAATTATAACCTTTAAACCAATGATGGGAAAGAAATCGAAAGCAGCCTGGGAGGTTTGTTGTACTTCCGTCACCTTTACAATGGCGGTTTTTGTTTTGCAGCAGGAAGTAATTGCTTTTGATTGACAACAGCAGGCAGCTTTTTCAGGTAACAGACTGATGGTTACAGCAGCCAGGCGATTGCAGCAAAAATGCGCCCGCAATTCTGCCCCGCTACTGGCTAGCAGGTACCAAAAGGTAAGTAATACTAGAGCCGCCGTTCTCATTGGTGATTTAAAAATAATAAATCTCTCATTAAACCTTTCAAATCCTTTGTGGTCATACCGCCATCCATAACAACTAAAAAGGAAAATTATGAAATGCAACTTCCAATCGATGCTGTTCGGCGCTACGGCGCTGGCTGTACTGGCACTAACATCGTGCCGGAAAGAAACTAGTTCCCTCACGAACGAAGAGGCGAAATCTGGCCAAGACCATGCTGTAGCTGATAATACCTTTACAGAAACGCAGCATATTGCCGATGATGCCGCATCATCAGGTACAGTTTCCTATAAAACCGGCGATGCCGAGGGCTATCTGAGCGGCTGTGCTACGGTTACTCATGACACCACCGCAACCCCACACCAGCTAACCATCGACTTTGGTACGGGTTGTACGGGTCCGGATGGCCGGGTGCGCACCGGAAAGATCATCGTGAGCTATACGGGTCGTTATAAAGCCCCGGGTTCAGTGAAGACCTTCCATTTCCAAGGGTATTCAGTTAATGGAAATCAGGTTTCCGATAATTCGATTCGCGTAGTAACCAATTTGGGTTACAATACCGCCAATCATCTTACCTGGGATGTGCAGGATAGTGGTTCAGTGATTTTGGCCAGCAATGGTGGAACCATACTGTGGGATTCGCACCGCCAGCGTGAAATGCTTTCAGGCGAAAGTACGCCAACAATTTATGATGACAAATACAGTGTTACGGGAGAAGCCCACGGTACTACTACCACTGGGGCTGCATTCACAGCAACTATTAGTGCGGGTAATCCGCTGATCAGGGATTTGAGTTGTTCTTACGGCAAGCGCAAGTTTACACAAGGTCAAATAACGATTGACGTAACGGGTAAGTCGCCACGGCTGTTAGACTTTGGTTCAGGAGCGTGCGATAATATTATTACGGTGACCGTAAACGGTCATACGAAGACCATCTATCTATAAGTTGAACTTTTTTTGGTTAGAAGAGGGGGGCTCAGGCTCCCCTTTTTATTTTTCCTACTTTCTTCATTTACCCTTACCTTCGCCGCCCAACCATGCAGCGCATCCGCGAAAGTATTTTTTTTGTCATCTCCCTTTTTGTTTTTACTACCACACAGGCGCAGTACACTGAAGTGCGTGGCCGGATAGTAGACGGAAAAACGAAGGAACCCTTAAGCTATGCGAATATTTATCTGAAGGGAACATTAACTGCAGCCTCAGCCGATTTAGATGGATATTATTATCTGCGGACGATGGAGAAGTCTGATTCCGTCATTGTAACTTACCTGGGCTATCCGCGCCGCGCCATAGCCATTAAGCGCGGAAAAAGCCAGGAGCTCAATATCGAAATGGGTTCCGATCAGGTGCAATTGCGCGAAGTGGTGATTAAAGCAGGAAAGAAGAAGCGCTTTGTTGACACCACTGCCAATTATGTGTATCATCAAGTGGTAGCGCATAAAAAAGAAAACAGGGCTGACAATTTTGAAAACTATCGGTTTGAGCAGTACGATAAGTTGAATGTAGGACTGGTGAATCCCAGAAACAAATTTCTCAAATGGCATATTTTTGATCCTTTCCGCTTTGTATTTGAAAACAAGGATACATTGGAAGATGGGCAGGTGTTTATTCGGGGTTTATTGCAAGAATCTATTGCTGATGTATATTATCGGAGAAAGCCCAGGACGTTTAGAAAGTTTATCAAAGCACAGCAAATTACCGGTGTCAATAATACGTCGATAACCCGGTTGGCCGACTACACTTTTGAAGAAGTGAATTGTTATGACGATTTATTTGTTATTGCAGGAAAATCTTTTGTGGGTCCGTTTGCGCCTACTGCCTTGGTTACTTACCAATTTTTTATTACGGATACGCAGAAAATTGAAGGAAGAACAACGTACAAATTACATTTTGTAGGCAGGTCGAAAGTTGATTTGGCATTGAAGGGATACGCATGGATTGATTCTGCAAAATGGGCGATTCAGAAAATTTATTTTAGGCCCAATGAGCATGCGAATTTGAATTTCATTAAAGATTATTCTATAGCGCAGCATTTTCGATTGATTGGGGATACCGCGTGGATTATGAACGGCGAAGAGTTGACCACTGAAGGAACGTTGTTTAAATCGAAGAAGATGCAGATGGCTATTATGGTGGAAAAGCATTTCGATAGAAGAAATTTTCAGTTTAATGTGGCTATCCCGGATACTGTTTTCAAAAGGGTGGATGAGATAACGTTAGCTCCAGATGCCCGGGAGAAGAGCCGTGAATATTGGGACTCTGCGCGATTTACACCTATTTCCAAATACGAACAAACAGTAATTTACAATAACGATACCATTCCTAAAGTGCCGGCATATAAGCGCTGGTATTGGACCTTGAAATTAGTGACTACCGCCTATTTTCAGGCGGGGCCAGTTGAGTTCGGCAGGTTCTACAAATTTGTTAGCAGGAATAATGTAGAAGGTTGGCGGCTGCGCCTGGGTTTCCGTACCAACGAGTTTATGAGCCGGAAATTTCAGATTCTCGGTTATGGTGCATACGGATTGGGGGATAAAGATTTTAAGTATCAGCTAAGTGCCAATATCAACCTACCTACAAAAAATGAGCGTTGGGCCCAATTGATGCTGAATTATCAATATGATTTGCAAGTGCTGGGTCAATTGAATCCGCTGCTAACCTTCGATAATATCCTTACCCTGGCCAGAAAAAGGTCGCTCACTAAAATCATGAAAATCCGCCAGTGGAATGTGGCTTTGGAGAAAGATTGGACGCGCGATTTTTCAACCACATTTACTATTGGCAATCGTACCTTTTATGATATTCCGGGCGTATTTGATTTTTCAAGATTAAGGCCTGATGGCACCAGTAAACATATCGCATCATTTAATGCTTCAGAACTAACTATTGAAGCCAGATATAGTTATAAAAGTCAATTCTTCCGCTCGGGCTTTTATCGTTACTTCATAAAAACTCCGATGCCGGTTTTGTTGCTGAAGTATCAAATGGGTTTGATTGATATTGATGGTCAACATCGTTTCTATCAGAAAGCAGTAATTACAGTACGCCATCGCTTTAGTTGGGCTATGGGGCACACCAATTATTATTTAGAAGGCGGAAAAACTTTCGGGCGCACGCCATATCCGATGGGTTTTGTTGTGGCCGGAAATTATGGCCCCTTCCTGGATGTGTTGAACTATAACATGACGAAGGAGTTTGAATTCGTAACCAACCAATATGTATGCCTGTGGTTTGAACATCATTTTGACGGATGGTTTCTGAATAAAATTCCATTTGTAAATCGCCTGCAATTGCGCGAAGTGCTCTACTTCCGCGGATTGTTTGGAACTTATGATACGCGCAACAATGATTTGTTGCAACCGTCGTTCCGATTCTCGCAGCCTTACCCGGTGCCTTATATTGAAGCTGGCTTCGGATTCGAAAATATTTTCAAGTTATTTGGTGTTTATGCCATGTTCCGCTGTACGCACCGCGACGAACCCGGTACAACCTGGTGGGGCATCAAAATTCATCTCAATCCTGCTTTCTGATGAATACCAGACTATCAGTAAACATCAACAAAATTGCCCTGCTGCGTAACGCACGCGGCAGCAACATTCCTGATGTGTTACAATTTGCCCGCGATTGCGAACAGTTCGGTGCGCAAGGCATCACGGTGCACCCCAGGCCCGATGAACGTCACATCCGCCGCAGCGATGTATATGCCTTGAAAAATGTTGTCACCACCGAGTTTAACATAGAAGGATTTCCAACGGATGATTTTATGCAGATGGTGTTGGATGTGCGCCCGCATCAATGCACGCTGGTTCCTGATGATCCCGCGCAACTTACTTCCGACCATGGCTGGGACACCCAAAAATGGCAATATGATCTGACAAAAAAGATTTCGGATTTAAAAAATGCTGGTATTCGGGTTTCTTTGTTTATTGATCCGGTTACATCCATGTTAGACGGCGCAAAATCATGTGGTGCCAATCGGATCGAATTTTATACTGGCCCGTATGCCCACAATTTTTCTGCAAATCAAAGTGCCGCGGTAGCGCCATTTGTTGAAGCGGCCAACTATTGTAATCAAATCGGTTTAGGTATTAATGCCGGTCACGATTTGAATCTGGATAATCTGGCATTCTTCGTAAAACAAGTGCCCGGCGTTTTGGAAGTTTCTATCGGTCACGCCTTAGTGCGGGATTGTTTGTATTTTGGGGTTCAGAATACGATTGCGCTTTACCGGCGCGCCTTATCTTAATATGGCACTGCTGCAACACTTCATAAAAATATTTACGCTCAGCATGCTGAGATATGTAGTGTTTTCGGGAACGGCATTTCTTATTTTCTACAGGTGGAAACGAGAAAAATATATCGATCGAAAAATTCAGGAACGTTTTCCGGATAAGGCGCAAATGATACGTGAAGCAGTGAATTCTGTTTCTTCCATTGTGGTTTTTGCACTTACCGGCGTGCTGGTGTTTTGGATGAATCAACACGGCTGGACGAAAATCTACACGCGCTTTGCTGATCACAGCATGGCCTATTTTGTTTTATCGGTAGTGGCCTTCATTTTTTTACACGACACCTATTTTTATTGGATGCATCGGTTGATGCATTGGGATAAAGTGTACAAGTACGTGCATCGAACACATCATTTATCAACGAATCCTACACCATGGGCGGCGTTTGCGTTTCATCCGCTGGAAGCGTTTGTTGAAGTGGGTATTTTATTAATCATGGTATTTCTCATGCCATTACATCCGCTGGCTATTTTGGCCTGGATTTTATATATGACCTTGCTTAACGTCATGGGGCATCTGGGCTTCGAATTGTTTCCTAAAGGCTTCACTATTCATCCCATTTTCGGATGGCACAATACCTCAGTACATCATAATATGCATCACCGTCTGGTTAAATGTAATTACGGTCTGTACTTCAATATTTGGGATAGGTTAATGGGCACCAATCATAAACACTACCATGAAGAGTTTGATAGTGTTGCCCGGAAATTTTAATCTGCTTTCGTTCCTCGGCTAATAAAAAAATAGTTCAAAAAGTTGCCGTCATGCGCACTTTTACTCTGTAAACTTATATCCAACTCCGCGGATAGAATGAAAGTAATGCGGGTCACGGGCATCTTTTTCAAAGTATTTTCTAAATGCCAGAATGAAATTGTCTACGGTTCGGGTAGATGGATAAACATCGTATCCCCACACATGCTCCAAAATATGTTGCCTTGAAACCACGGTATTCTTACGACCAATTAATAACTTCAATAAAGCCACTTCTTTCTTAGTTAAGTGGTACGTGCTGCCATTAGCACTCCTGGCTTCAAAGGTTACAAAATTGACTTCATTCCCGCCAAATGTGTATTTATCCAGATCGGCCTCAGGTGTTACGGTGAGTTGACTTTGCTTGACTAGGTTCTTCACCCGAAGCAGAAACTCTTCCAGATTAAAGGGCTTAGGTAGATAATCGTTAGCGCCTAGCTTGAGTCCATTCACGCGATCCTGACCACTATCTTTTGCAGTCAAAAATAAAATGGGTGTGTGGGTGTCAGTTAATCTGATATTCTCACAAACCGCAAAGCCGTCCATTTCCGGTAGCATTACATCCAGCACAATCAGATTGAATCGCTGTTCTCTGGCTTTTTTAATGGCCTTAGTGCCCGTTTCTGCCACTTCAACTTCATAGCCTTCCAATTCCAGATTTAACCGAATGGCTTGTAATAATGTTTCTTCGTCTTCAACTAATAAAATGCGGGATAACATGGGTATTGCGTTTATTCAATGTTACGAATATTCAAATCCTGCTGTGTCATGCTTCTGTAAAAATGATTATTTATCAGTAATCAATATTTTGATTGATAATGCAGAATGCGCGGCTTTTCATAAAGATCATTGACGATTTCGGTTCGACCGCCCAATGGTTTATAGCATTGTTCAATGACTGCGCTGTAATGTTCGTTCAATTCCAGAAAGACCTGCCCGCCCGGCTGCAAAATCTCGGGAAGGAGTACAGCAATTCGTTTATAAAAAAGTAACGGGTCTTCTGAAAACAGCGCCAGGTGTGGTTCGTAGCGCAGTACATTATCGCGCATCAGTTTTTTTTCATTCAAACCGATGTATGGCGGGTTACTAAAAATAACATCATATTGATTTTTAGGATGCTCTTCGAGGATGTCCATTTTTCGAAAATCTACACTTACATTTAGGTCGACAGCATTCGCTTTTGCCACCTCTATTGCGGCTTCGCTGATATCCACCGCCGTGACGTTGTATGCTGGTCGTTGCTTTTTGCAACCAATCGCCAAACAGCCGCTTCCGGTTCCAATATCTAACACCGACAGTGTATGCTGAGGCAAACGTTCCAATGCATAATGCAGCAGCGTTTCTGTTTCCGGGCGCGGAATTAGTACGTCTTGATTCACTTTAAACCGGTATCCGAAGAATTCTGCATAGCCCAACACATATTGGATTGGCTCGTGTTGTTGCAGCCGATGAAGATGTGCCTGAAGAAGTTGGTGTTGATCAGTTGTAAGGATGCGAAACCGATCGAAAGAAAGCTGATGCGATGGCAGGCCAACTACTTCTTCCAAAACCCATCGTGCCATTTGCCGTGCCTCACGAGCTTCATAAATTGGAGATAGCGCTTCGGTAAAATCCTGTAAACATTCGGTTACGGTCACTGTACGAATCTAAAAAAACTCTGCGCAACACTAACCATTAAAGGCGGCCATTCCGTTCCAGCGGTTTCATTATTTTGCGCCGTGTTTTCGCATCATCATTTTATGGAACGTTGCCTGCAACTGGCTGCAACCCGTTTGGGATATACTGCTCCAAACCCAATGGTGGCGTCCATTTTGGTGCATCAACAAACGATTATTGCCGAAGGCATTCATCAACAAGCCGGCACACCTCATGCTGAAGTGAACTGTTTGGCTGCGTATGATCAACTGATTGAAAAGCCGCCTTTACATCAGTGCATCCTTTATGTGAATCTGGAGCCGTGTTCACACACGGGGAAAACACCGCCGTGCGCTGATTTGCTCATTGCACGGGGCATTCGTCATGTGGTGATTGGCATGGAAGACCCCAATCCGTTGGTGGCCGGAAATGGCATCAAGCGCCTAAAAGCCGCCGGCATTGAAGTTACGGGCCCGGTTTGCGAGCAGGAAGCGCGTACGCTCAATAAACGATTCATTTGCTATCACGAAAAGAAACGGCCGTATATCATTCTTAAATGGGCGCAAAGTGCCGATGGCTATATTGGCTTGCCAGAGAGCCGCGTTACTATTTCAGGAGTGATGGCGCATCAACTCGCGCACTTATGGCGCACGCAGGAGCAATCCATTTTAGTTGGCACTAATACCATTCGCACGGATGCACCGCAACTTACACCACGACTGGTTTCCGGGCCGCAACCCTTACGCGTTGGTATCGATAGAAAACGGAACACGAACTGGCCGCAGGAGACCAACCTTCCAACCCTCATTTTTACGGAATCGCCCGCGCCTGCCAGGAATAACGTGGTATTTAGCACCCTTGATTTCTCTTCGCCATTGCTGCCACAAATGACGGAAACCCTTTATCAGCATCAGGTGCAGTCGGTTTTGGTAGAAGGCGGCGCTAACCTGTTACAACAGTTTATTGATTGGGAATGGGATGAAGCGCGCGTATTCCGGTCAAATCAAACCATATTGAATCAGGGCGTTCCTGCGCCACAGTTGCCAGTGCATTCCCGAATCTTGGCTACCCAACATCTCGATACCGATTCATTAACTGTTTATTCTAAAGCATGATGGCCTTATTGCTTTGTATTTTCTGTTCCAGCTTGCTGGTGTTTATGTTTAAAGTGTTTGAGCATTACCGCGTAGCCGTATTTCCAGCCATCGTCATCAATTATCTCACTTGCGTCATTTGCGGATTTTTAGACGCTGGTTCCAACCCGCTGCAGTTAACGCTGGATTCAATCCATGCCAATTGGTTTTGGTTAGCGGTAGTAATGGGCTTTGCCTTCATCAATATTTTTGCTCTAACTAGTCAAACGGCGCTGCACCTGGGCGTTTCCACGGCTTCTGTAGCCATGAAGTTAGGCTTGGTCATTCCTGTTTTTTTTGCCTTCGCATTTTATGGGGAACCCTTAACGGTACTAAAACTGCTGGGCATTGCGCTCGCCATTCTGGCGGTAGTACTTAGTTCTATAAAAGATAAAGAAGAAGAACAGCATCATCAACGCGCCCGATGGCTATTTGCATTACCCGTAGTGGTTTTTATTGGCAGCGGATTGTGCGACAGTGGCGCACAGCTAGGAGAAAAAAAGTATTTCCCCAATGGTGGTTCTCAACCATTGGTCTTATTTATCTTTTTGTTTGCCTTCTTAACTGGCTTGATTTACTTACTCATCAACCGTTTCCGGCCTGCAGCGAACCATGTTTTTGGCTGGCGCGAATTAGTAGGCGGTATTGCTCTGGGTATTCCTAACTATGGTTCATTACTGTTTTTGCTGCGCGCACTAAATGAAGTGCCCGGTGGTAGCTCAGTTGTTTTTCCACTCAGCAATATTGCTACCGTTGCCGGATCAACACTGTTGTCGGTATTAATTTTTAAAGAGAAATTAAGTGCACTGAACTGGGCTGGCATGGCCGCTGCCCTGTTATGTATTGCTGTGATGGCGAAGGCGTAATTAAACCAGTTCCACTACAATAGCGCTGGCTCCGCCACCACCATTGCAAATTCCGGCTGCACCAATCTTTCCACCCTTCTTTTTCAATACTGAAATCAAGGTGCAAATGATGCGCGCACCGCTGGCGCCAACCGGGTGACCTAACGATACCGCACCGCCAAATACATTCAATTTGCTGTGATCAATTCCCAGCAATTTCATATTGACCATGGCCACATTAGAAAACGCTTCATTGATCTCAAAGAAATCTACATCCTGAATAGTCTTGCCCGCTTTTTTCAAAGCAATGGGAATCGCTTTTGAAGGCGTGGTGGTAAACTCATCGGGTTCTTGCTCGGCATCGCCATAACCAATAATGCGGGCAATAGGTTGCAGACCTAAAGCTTTGGCCTTGGCGGCACTCATCAACAACAATGCTGCTGCGCCATCATTAATTTTAGAAGCATTCACCGCGGTTACGGTTCCGTCTTTTCCGAAAGCCGGTTTCAGTGTGGCTACTTTCTCCGGACGAAGCTTCTTGTATTCTTCATCTTCCTTTACCACAACAGCATCCTTGCCTTTAAGCGTAACATCCATCAATTCATCCTGAAACCAACCATTTTGATAAGCTTCGGTAGCGCGGCGGTACGATTCCAATGCGTAAGCATCTTGCGCCTCCCGCGTGAATTCGTATTTCGCTGCACAGCGGTCGCCGCTATTGCCCATCATTTGTTGGGTGTACGGATCTTGCAGTGCGTCTCTTACAATAGCGTCAATAAGCGCATTGTTTCCATAACGGTAACCGTTGCGCGCGCCTTCTAACATGTATGGCGCATTGGTCATACTTTCCATACCACCGGCAACCACCACTTCTTTATCACCTAACAAAATAGATTGTGTTCCCAGAATAACCGCCTTCATGCCTGATGCACAAACTTTGTTCACCGTTGTGCAAGTGGCGCCGGGATGAACGCCTGCACCCAGCGCGGCCTGACGGGCGGGTGCCTGACCTGTGTTGGCCTGAATCACATTGCCCATAATCACTTCTTCCACTTGCTCACCGGAAATCTTTCCGCGCTTCATCACTTCCTGAATCGCTTGCTTGCCCAGATCAACCGCCGAGAGCGATGATAAGGATCCACTTAAACTTCCAATGGGGGTGCGGGCCAGAGCTACAATGACTACTTCGTTATTCATGGCCGCGAAATTAAGGGAAAAGCCCAGCACCGCAAGTTTCTGCGTAACAACCTGATTTACATGAAACAAGTGGTGGTATTGAATACCGCGAATCGTTCATCAATGAATACAGGTATGCCTGTTTTTCTTATTTTCGGCGGCAAAATTTGAACGATGGCAGAAGCAGTGCGCCTGGGTCGGATGACCGATACAATGGAAGAGGGATTTATTGCGGAACTACCTATCACAGTAGGCGATACGATTAAGGCTGGTGATACCCTGGCTGAAATTGAAACAGATAAAGCGACGCTTCCGTTGGAATCGTATTTCAATGGTACCATTTTGCACGTGGCTGCGAAAAAGGGCGATTCCCTAAAAATTGGTGATTTGATTGCCGTCATCGGTAAACCTGGAGAGAATTTTGACGCCTTATTGAGCGCAGCTCCGAAGCAAGAAAAGTCTGCAGAACAACCTGTAGTGGAAGAAAAGCCGGCTGCCGCTCCGGCTGTAGTACAACAAGCAACGGTTGCCGATAATGGCCGCATCAAAGCCTCGCCGTTGGCGCGCACAATTGCTAAAGATAAGGGCATCGACTTAAGCGCAATTAAAGGCAGCGGAGAAGAAGGCCGCATTGTAAAACGCGACTTGGAACAGGTAGCATCAGGAACCAAACCTGCGGCACGCCCGGTTGTAGTAGCTGGTAAGGAAGGTTACACCGATACCAAGGTGTCGCAAATGCGTAAGACAATTGCGAAGCGATTGCTTCAATCGAAGAACGACTTGCCACATTTCTATCTTACCATTGATATCAACATGGATAAGGCGGTGGCGATGCGAACAGAAATGAATGCCTTGCTGCCAGTGAAAGTGTCGTTTAATGATTTTGTTATCAAGGCGGTGGCGGCTTCATTGCGTGAAAATCCTGCGGTGAATGCCAGTTGGATGGGCGATTTGATTCGTCAGTACGAACACATTCACATCGGTATGGCAGTTGCAGTAGATGAAGGATTAGTAGTTCCGGTTATCCGCTTTGCTGATCAGAAAACAATTTCACAAGTGGGTGAAGAAGCAAAGCAATGGGCAGAAAAAGCAAAAGGGAAAAAATTATTGCCTGCTGATATGGAGGGAAGCACTTTTACTATTTCCAATCTTGGCATGTTCGGTATTGAAGATTTTACCGCCATCATCAACGAGCCTAATGCCTGCATTCTGGCTGTTGGCGTTATTCGTCAGGAACCAGCAGTGGTTAATGGCGAAATAAAGATTGCGAATAAAATGAAGGTGACCCTGAGCAGCGACCACCGCGTGGTGGATGGCGCCGTGGGGGCCAGGTTCCTGCAATCGCTAAAAGCTTACCTCGAGAGCCCGCTGAAATTATTCATTTGATATTGCGGTTTTCTTCAAGAAGGTAATTGCCTCTCATGAATACTGCTTATCGTCCGTCTTTTCGCTTTTGGTGTTACGCGGTATGGACGATAGCGTTACTGATCCAGGCCCATTTCACGCAGCTCGCTGCCGATGAATCGTACTACTGGATGTACTCCAGGCGCCCGGCTTGGGGTTACTTTGATCATCCTCCAGTAATCGCCCTGTTGATTCATTTTGGATACGCCATTTTTCATAGCGAATTGGGTGTGCGCTTGTTGGCTGTTGCCTGCAATCTGGGAACTATACTTGCGTTAGAAAAACTGATTCAGCCTAAAAATTTCAATTTGTTTTTTGGATGCGTGGTCTCCGTTGCGCTCATTCATTTCATCGGATTTTTAGCGTTGCCCGATGCGCCGTTGTTGTTTTTCGCAGCACTGTTTTTTTTAGTATTCCAGCGGTTTTTGAATGAACAGAAATGGCTGGATGCACTGCTGCTGGGTATTCTCAGCGCGTTGATGTTTCTTTCGAAATATCACGCCGTACTGGTAGTTGCTGCTGCGGTGCTGTCGAATCTATGGTTATTGCGGAAGCGCCAGTTTTGGTTGGCAATAGTACTGGCTGCCTTCTTGTTGCTGCCACATGCTTACTGGCAATATTCCGCCGGTTTTCCTTCCATAAAATACCATTTGTTAGAGCGGAGCGCGGCTCCATGGCAATTCAGTTTCACACTGGAATATGTATTGGGCCAACTGTTTGTACTGGGCCCTGTAACCGGACTATTATTCTTCATCGCTGCCTGGAAAGTGCCGGCCAATACACCACTGGCTCGCACCTTGAAAAACATGTTCTGGGGTTTGTACGCCTTCTTTCTTTTGATGTCATTTAAAGGAAGGGTAGAAGCGCATTGGCTATTACTCAATATCATCCCAGGATTGTTTTTTGGATATCAGTACGCAGAAGAATACCTGCGGGAATCGCGCAGACAACTCATGTTAATCGTTTCAATATCATTGATTGCGACGGCGCGGTTGTTGCTCATGATACCGGATACATTTACGGCAGGAACCCCTATAGCGCCTTTGTTACAACCGTTTCACCAAAAACAAAATATGCAGGCCCTTGCGCGCGTGGCCGGTTCGCAGCCAGTGGCTTTTATGAATTCCTACCAGCAGGCTTCGCTTTATACCTTTTATGGAAGTGGTGAAGGCTTCTCGCTCAATAATTTGATGGGAAGAAAAAATCAGTTTGACATCTGGAAGAGCGAAGATGAATTCCGTGGCAAGCGCACCTTGCTGATTCCAAATTATTCCAGCACTGAGTTTAATACTATTACTAATGGCCAGGCTACTTTTCCCTATATCTGGTTAAACAATTTTCAGGCTTTTAGCGGTATTCGAATCGAAACAGATAAAAAGCAATATCAGTTAGCTAGCGATAGTTCTTTAAAACTTTCGCTGCGATTCTGGAATATGAATTCGTATAACATCGATAGTTCAATCACTGGTACATTATCCTGTTTGGCGTATTCCTGGTTTGATGGAACTAAGATGGAAGCCGCAGGAATTTTGCAACCTTTACAGCAAGCGGATTTAGCACAACCTACTACAATCGAAGTACCTGCTCCACCTACATCAGGAAAAAAAGCACTTTATCTATCTATAAAAACCGGCAACCTGCCGCCGGGATTTAATAGCGACCGGTTAACGGTGATCTGTCAATAACCTAGTACCATTTGTGGTACCACAATTCAGTAGAAAAGGTTTTAAAACCTGCGCCTTGATATAATCGTTGCGCACCGTAGTTTCTACCTTGTGTAACTACGTAAATCTTCTCCTGGCCATTTCGATGGCATTGGTCAATCACATATTGCAGCAACTTTTTTCCCAGCCCCATGCCCTGATATTTTGGAGCAAAGCCTACCAGGCCGATAATGGCCGATTGATTAGCGGCGTTTCTGATCGTACAAAATCCGGTTGGCGTATCGCCATCGAATATGCAATAGCACAAATGATCAAAAGTGCCCAATACAGCTTTTTCTACCCAACCCTGATAAAAATCGTTGAGCTTGGAAGTTTCAAAGTTGCCATCAAAATAGTACCGACTGTCTTTATATAAATCTGCGCTGCACTCCTGCAGTGCCCTGATATGGCGCTTTTCCGCCAATCCATAGGAGTAACCTTCGGGCAGAGCCGCTATGTTTTGCGCACTGGTTTTACAATCAAAAGTGAGCCGGATATCGGTAAAGTGAAACTGATGCTGCTCGGCAATTTTTACACTTTCTCTATCATGGCAATTACACAAGTATTCCAGTAGTCTGATTTGGTGCTGGCGTACAAAACCCGCTACTTTGTGGTAGATGTTTTCGGTGAGATTTCGCGAGCTTACATAGCCAACGCCAAATCCAAAAAAATTGGTATCCCAGGGCAACAGCTTTACGAGATTGGCAATTTCTGCAAAGTTAAAATTTGGATTATCGAACAACGAAAACTTACTGGTACCGAAATTTCCAATTTGATCATTCGCCTTGTAATCAATCACAATATCCGCCAGCGGGCCAAAAGAGGCCTTTTCATCAAACACCACGTTCACAATACCTAAACCGCGCAACATGTAATGCTGTGCCGCATTCAGGCCGTTGGAAACCACCACATCGGGTTGCTCCAGTTGTAACCGCTCAATATCTAAATCCTCAGCGCTCAACGCCACGGTATACGGATCGTTTTTCCGCACTTGCTCCAGCGCTACGCGCAATTCGCGACCGTAATCATCGGTGCGCGAAGCATCTGTTACAAACAGCTTCTTCATGCAAACTCCGGCAATCAGGCGCTCTTTCTTCTAAAAATTTCAGTTCCCTTTTGAGCAGCCGTAGAATGTACTACACCATCGCCGAATATCTTTTCAATATGACGGATTTCGTCCACCATCTTCTTCATCTGCGAAGTGGTGATGGAAACCGGATTATCTACTACTTCGCCTTGCTCATCCATCTTGAAGTGTTTTTCAATGATGCGCGCACCCGCCGCCACAGCATACAAGGGCACCTGAATACCAGCTGTGTGGTCGCTCTGACCAATCAAACAATCAAATTCTTTCATCAGCGTGGCAATAGCGCCCAGGTTAGCATCTTCTTCCTTGGTAGGATAAGCAGAAATGCAGTGCAATAGCGCAATATTGCGGGTGTGTTCACGAAGAATCATGTAGGCGGTACGAATTTCTTCCACATCGCTCATGCCGACCGATAAAATGACTGGCTTCCCGGTTTGCGCAACCTTCCGCAGGAAAGCCATATTGGTAACATCAAACGAAGCCACTTTGTATAAATCACAACCGATGCTTTCTAAATAATCTACACTCTCGGCATCAAATGGCGTAGAGAAAAAATGTCCGCCTCGGGCCTGAGCATAATCTTTCAATTCTTTAAAAGCCGCAAACGGCAATTCGCATTTTTTCAGAATATCAAAAATGGGCGAACCCGGAAAAGTGCGCTTTTCCGTCAGATACGTCTGAAACTTCACCGCATCTGCGCCGGCACTCAGTGCCGCATCAATCATTTTCTTGGCCACATTCAAATCACCGCCGTGATTCAGGCCAATTTCTGCAATTACATAGGTGGGATGCTTGGCGTTAATGCCGTAGTCTTTCAGTTGCCGCATGGCGATTTTGATTTTGGGCGAATTTAAACATCTGCGGCTGATTTCCTCGCTTCGCTAACGGTAGCTACAAAAAAGAAGCGCTTCCGATGCCGGAAGCGCTCTTTTTCTAACCCTAAAATGAAAACGTTTAACGAAACGGTATGCTAGAACTTTATCACCAGCGTATTGAACGGATCGTCATTCAGCATGTAACGTGTACCTGAACTCAATTCTTTGCTGCTCTCTGGCTGCAATTTCAAATCCAAGTCAACCACATTCGCAGTTTTGCGAATATTGCTGGCCACATACTTGTGATAGCCTTCTACCTTGAAGATAATCGAAATAGGATCGCCAATTTCGGTCTTCTGAATAGCCAGGGCGTAATTGCCATTCTTATCGATGGCCGCCTTGATTAACTCATCGCCAAATTTATCGAAATTGATTTTCGCATCTGTAATCGGTTGACGCGTCTCTGCATCCAGGATGCGCCCCGTCACCACCATCACATTCGGATTGTTAATCATCAGATTCATCACCTCCTGTGTGCTTAAAACCAGCTTTTCATTAGCCGGAGTTTTTCCCATTATCCCGCCGCCAAGCAATAAGAGCAGGCCGGCGAGAATTCCCATTTTTTTCATAGCGCGCTCCTTTTTAATTGTGTTGTAATGAACGCAAAAGTAGCGCCTGCATTGTAGAAATACTAAGGGTTTCAGGGCACTATCCATTCAACGCGTGCTAAATTCCGCTGAACGGATTCCTTTTAAATCCTCTTAACAGTTGCCATAAATGAACGACGATTTTTTGCCGGTGAATGTGATTCCACTCACATCATCATGCTTCGTATCGCGCCCTTGCAGGATTTTGCTACTTTTCCCCGATGATTCGTTATCTGCTTGCTACACTGTTGCTGCCGTTTTCGCTGGCGGCACAAGAAACTACCTTTAAAACTAATGGCCCTGACGATTTCCGTGAAGGCCGTCATGTATTTCGGCATGCTACCGTGGTCATTTCACCAACACAGCAATCCGATTCCAACAGTAATCTCTATATCGCCAATGGTAAAATCGTCAAAATCACCACTGGAGATGCGGTTGATCCGGGCTATGTGTCGCATGATTGTAAAGGGGAATGGATTTATCCTTCCTTCATCGATTTATATTCCGACTACGGCCTGAGTACACCTAAGCCTAATCACGGTGATGAAGGTATTCAATACGAAACCAATATTAAGGGAGCGTATGGCTGGAATCAGGCATTGCGCTGCGATTATGAAGCTTATCGCAATTTCCTGGTGAACGAAAACGCTGCTGCCGATTACCGCAAACAGGGTTTTGGTGTGGTGCTCACGCATCGCCGCGATGGCATCGCCCGTGGCACCGGCGCTGTGGTGATGCTGGGAAACGAAAAAGAAAATCGGTTGGTATTGAAGAATAATGCCGCTGCCTGGTACTCATTCAACAAGGGCAGCAGCACGCAGGAATATCCCAGTTCGCTGATGGGCAGTATTGCCCTGCTTCGGCAAACATTCTACGACGCCCAGTGGTACAAAAATACGCCTGCCGCGTTGCGAAATGCTGAACAAGCCAATATCACGCTAGATTTTTGGAATGGCCAGCAAACATTAATGCAGTGTTTTGATGCCGGCGATTGGATGAAGGCGCTGCGTGCAAAAAAAATTGGTGATGAATTTGGGGTGAATTATCTGATCAAGGGCGGAGGCAGCGAATATCGCCGTGCCCGCGAATTGGCCGCTGCAAAAATACGAATGATTGTACCGCTGAATTTTCCCAAGCCGTATGATGTGGAAGATCCATATAAGGCGCTGTGGGTGAGTTATGATGATATGTTGCACTGGGAATTGGCGCCCGCCAATGCGGCCACATTGCGACAAGCCGGTGTGGAAATTTACATCACCAGCGCTGATTTGGAAAAGAAAGATGACTTTCTGAAAAATCTTCGCACGGCCGTAAAATACGGATTGAAAGAAACGGATGCTTTGCAGGCACTCACCGTGAACCCGGCACAATTGCTGGGTTTGAGTGAGGTAGTAGGTACATTAGAAAAAGGAAAAACCGCTAACTTCTTCATTACATCAAAGTCGCTTTTCAATGAAAAAGCGGTGATTACGGAGCATTGGATTAACGGCCGGCGCTATGAAGTAAGCAAACCGGAAATGGACGACGTACGCGGGGTGTATCAATTAATGGTGGGTGAAAACAAACCGTATGAACTGACGGTAGCGGGTGAAGCTCAAGCACCAAAAGCAACACTTACTGGTATCGATTCTGGTAAAACAGAAGTGAAATTGGTAGTAGGACTAACTCCCGATGTGACACTTTCTTATGTGTCTGATAAAAAGCAACCGGGCAGCAAAGTGCTGCTCACCGGTATGATGGAAGCAGGCAGGAAATTATGGTCAGGTACTGCCCAATTGCCTGAGGGTTCTTTTGTAAAATGGACGGCCCGCTGGATACGTGCTAATGCCGCAGACAGCGCAAAGCCGGAAAAGAAAGATTCCGTTAACCTGGCCGCCTTAGGAAAAGTGCGCTTTCCGTTTAATGGCTACGGCAACGAACAATTGCCAGTGGCAGAAAATGTGTTGTTGCGTCATGGCACGGTGTGGACCAACGAAAAAGAAGGCGTGATAAAGGATGCGGATGTGGTGATTCGCAACGGAAAAATTGCAGCCGTTGGTCGCGGGCTCACCTGCGCCGAATGCGCGGTGATAGAGGCGCAAGGCAAGCATATCACCAGCGGTGTTATTGATGAACACAATCACATCGCCATAAGCGAAGGGGTGAATGAAGGAACAGAATCCAGCAGTGCCGAAGTGCGTATAGGCGATGTGATTATGCCGGAAGATATCAATATCTATCGCCAGTTGGCCGGTGGCGTGGTAGCCGCGCAATTGTTGCATGGTTCAGCGAATCCTATTGGCGGACAAAGTGCATTAGTGAAGTTTCGGTGGGGCGTATTACCGGAAGCGATGAAGATTGATGGTGCCGATGGGTTTATCAAGTTTGCCCTGGGCGAAAATGTGAAGCAAAGCAACTGGGGTGAAAAGTTTCGCTTGCGCTATCCGCAAACGCGTATGGGTGTGGAGCAGACCTATCACAACTATTTCACCAAGGCGCTGGAATATGAAATTGCGGTTGCGCAGAAGAAACCCGTACGCCGTGATTTAGAATTGGATGCCTTGCTGGAGATTATCCGCAAGAAGCGGTTTATCACCTGCCATAGTTACGTGCAAAGCGAAATCAATATGCTGATGCACGTAGCCGATTCATTCGGTTTTAAGGTCAATACGTTTACCCATATCTTGGAAGGATATAAGGTGGCCGATAAGATGAAGGCGCATGGCGTGAACGCATCTACTTTTGCTGATTGGTGGGCGTATAAGTATGAAGTAATTGATGCCATTCCACATAATGCAGGGATATTAAGTGGCATGGGAATTTGTACGGCCATTAATAGTGATGATGCCGAGATGGCGCGCCGCCTCAATCAGGAAGCGGCTAAAAGCGTAAAGTACACGGGTATGTCGGAAGAAGATGCCTGGAAAATGGTTACGCTGAATCCCGCGCGGATGCTGCATCTGGATCAACGCATGGGCAGTTTGAAGCCTGGCAAAGACGCTGACGTAGTGGTATGGAGCGATAATCCGTTATCGATTTATGCAAAAGTGGAACAAACTTTTGTAGATGGCGTGCGGTATTATGATGTGCAGCGCGACGCTGAAAAGCGGCTCTGGCTACAGCGGGAAAGAGCTCGTTTAGTGCAGAAAATGCTGGACGAGAAAAAAGGCGGCGCCCCAACGCAGGAACCCATTAAAAAAGATCAGCGCGAATTTAGTTGCGGGCATGATTAGGGTAAAGACGGCAAGTATGTAATCGATGAATTCCATTGCCGGCATTCTAATTGGTAATGATTAACTGGAAAGGTTTTTTGTGAGGAAGATTGATCTACAGTTTCTAATCATTGTTTCGATTATCTCGTTACAATCCTGTCGAAATCATGATGGAGGTGCTTTAAGTGATGTACGCTATATAGATAGCGTCACTGTATTAACGGACGAATCGGTTAAGGCCACTACCTTAGAATTTTTAAATGGCAAGCCAGGAGTCTTTTTTGCAATAAATAAAGAGTGCAACGAGATTCGTTTAGGTAAGATAGGGGGCTATACCTTACAACGAATGAAGCTGCCGGATAGTTGTTTTGCGAATCATGAGTTTATGAGCTATGCGGTCGTAAATTCAAATTCGGCCATTTTGTTGTTCGCTGACCTAGTCATCATCATTGATTCAAGCGGCAATAAGCTGTATCAACGAAATATTAATCGGAATGCTCCAACCCACGACAGCACTTCCATCTATTTTTATGGCCCAATGGGTAATTTCTTTCCCCCTTTTTATGAACCCAGATTAAATCGGCTATACCTTCCTCGTTACCGTATCGATTGCGACTGGTGGGAACCTTCCTGGTATAATGGAAGTCCTTTAGCTTACCTTGATTTAAAGACGGATTCTTTTCATCCAGCAAATGTGCGTTATCCTGAGGCATTCAAAAATCATTATTACGGCGACTTGATTGAGGCCAGCCAGTTACTAACGGATAGTTTCAATGACGTCTATTTCTGGGGCTCCAATTTATTCCAACGGTATAATCGCTTTACTGGAAGTAAGGTGGAGTATCCATTAAGGTTGGAAGGCCTTAAATCTGAATGGGTACCGTATGTAGGAGATCCTATAGACATCCAAAAGAAAATGGATCATCTAAAAAGAAATCCCTGGTTATTGGGGGTTCACTATCACCCCAAATCTAGGTCTTATCTGGCGATATGTTCAGATGGAGTGCCTGATGTGGTTAACGGAAAATACACTTCATTTGATGACCGCGCCTTGGTGATAAATACCTATAATGAGTCTTTTAAGTGGATCTCATCATATCGGTTTGAAGGCATTAAGACGGGTTTATTAGCCAATATCCATGAAGATACGTTGTATGTTTATTCTGGAAATACGAAAGTGGGGAACAATACTGGCCTCCGGTTTCATCGCTTTTTGTTACACTAGTTGTCATCAGAAGTCACAGCAGGAAGTAAGCTATAATACAAGAATAGCTTCGGTGTTAGACATTTCAGAAGTACATCAGGTTGGCGGTTGCCGTACCGTTTTCCTCCTCGCAACTACTACCTGTAACGTTTGTTCAATCCGCGATGTTCATGCCATGGCGCTGCAACCGCATCACCAATCGGTGGTAGTCATAGTACCTGAAATACTACCTGGGTTGCAGGACGTGCTAACTACTGAGTTCCCAAAGGATTCCGTGATGCTGGTCACTAAGCAAGAAGCATGGCTTTCAGCACACGGCTTGCATTTTTTTCGAAATGTTAAAGCAGAGGTTTGTGATGGGAAAATAACGTCATGGGCATTCTTCCCGGACTAACCCCTCAAAATCTTGTCATACTTCGGACCATTAGCCGCATCCAAACGCTTCAAAATCGCTACGGCCTTGATTTTGTCGCCTTGCTCGGCATTGCTGAAAATATTCACCAACTCATCGCCCTTCGCCTGAAAAAACATGGTGATCAAAAAGTTGTTCGGAAAATCCTTAAACGTCTTATCTAATTTATCCAACGCCAGCAAAATCCCCGCCCGCGCCTTCGCCGGATCGTCGTAAAAATAATCTAACCCATTGCGGTGATAATCCGTTATTGCCGTCTTGAATCCTTCATAACGGCTGCCCATCAGAAACTTAATCAAATTATACCGGTTCCGATTCCCGCTTACCGCATTCGCATCGCTCTGCCGCCAGCCCTTCGCCTCATTCCCACTTTGCGGAGCCAAATCATTAATCGTCTCCGCCAGCTGAAAATACTTCTGACCACCGCCCTTCTGCATACTCTCATAATCCATCGCAATAATCAGGTACGCATAATACGCCAACACCTGGGTCAGATTCGTCTGGTACGAATTCACATTAAAATCCAATGGCGTATTCTCAGCGTACTGGAAAATAAAATCCGCATCGCGGAAATTCAACATGGGCGAATTATACGTGCTGTTAAACACCGGACGGTTCGATTGAATCGTCAACGTGGCGATGTAATTATCTTGCGCCGGACTCGATTCCAGCGTGATATTAATGTTGCAGTCAATGCGCTCTTCGGGCGAGAAATTGTCCTGCGTCCACACCCGGTTATTCATGAATTCCGTAATCGCGTTTTGCAGCGTCTGAAACACCCTGCGGTCAATGCCCGCATTCTCGGCCACCTTTTGCGATACTACTTGAACCTGACATTTTAATTCCTGCGCCCGAAGTGGCGCCACAGGCAACAGCGCCCACAGCCAAGCCAATACCATCACCACGCGCCATTTATTTCCCTGCATGTCTTTCACCATAATGTTCAACAATAAAAGTAAGAATATCTTCCGCCACCAATTCTTTCGGCTTCAAATCGTAGTTTTCTTGAAGGCCACCCGGTGCCAGAATCGTAATACGGTTCGTATCCGTTTGAAAACCCGCACCTGCATCGCGTAGCGAATTGAGCACAATCATATCCAGATTTTTTTTCTCCAGTTTTTGCCGGGCATGCGCCAGTTCATTCGTGGTTTCCAACGCAAATCCTACGGTGTATTGATGTTGTTTTAGCCGACCCATCTCCAGCGCAATGTCCTTTGTTTTTACCAGTTCAATGCTAAACGAGGCCTCGCTCTTTTTTATTTTCTCCGCAGCCGGATGTTGCGGAGTGTAGTCGGCCACGGCGGCCGCAAAAATGGCGATATCACAGGTGTCGAATTTACTCAGTACCGCCGCATACATCTCGGCAGCCGTCTGCACAGGTAACGCAGTAATAGTAGAGGCCGGATGAACCGTAATAGGGCCATGCACCAGCGTTACCGCTGCGCCATAATGCGCACAGGCATCAGCCAGCGCTACCCCCATTTTACCGGTAGAGTAGTTGCTGATGAAACGCACCGGATCAATCGGTTCGCGGGTGGGGCCCGCCGTTATCAAGACGCGTTTTTGATGCCAGAATGAATGCTGCACGTGCCGAAAATAGGAATTCTATATACAGGGCACCTGTAGAAACCTGGCGTGAGTGAAATGCGCAGAAAATTTGATGTAAGGAGGCGCAACGAATGCAGTTACATAAATGATGTAACTAAATGGGGCGCAACAATGTATTACATCAAATTTTCAAGCCTTCACGCTATCGCGCCCCTGCTAAGCTACTAACAACATTTCGCCATGCTAGGTTTTTAGAGGTGCCCTACTGAAGATGATGGCGGTCGCCGCGCCCGCCTGCGTACCTGGGCGGGGTGCGGCGCCGGGTGCTCTGCTCCCAAGGTTTTTGGCCGCGCCTGCCGCAATTCGGCCCATCGCTATTGCAACAGATAGTGTTCTATAGCTATCTCGGGACTATCTCATCCTTAAAAATCCCTGCCCGTATTCAGCTTCAGGTAGTGGAGGCCAAAAACGCTTTCCGCGCCGCCCCCTACCGCGGATGAGCCCCACTGCGCAAAGTAGGATTTGATGGCTTCAGGCAGGCATGCACAAGCCATTCCGGGATTTTAAAAGGCATTTTCTGCGCGCGATGCAATTTTTTTTTTGACCTCCTGAATTTTGTCGTTTTCCCTATGAAAAACGCCATTTTCGTGGCGCGTAAATGCCGGCATCCGGAAACTTTTTTTCAAAAAAGATTTGGAGATTCAAAAAAGCCCTTTACATTTGCAGCCCCAATCGGAAAGAAAACGTTCTTTAACCAACCGAAAAAATGGGAAAGTTCATCAGGGAAAAGCGCAGCGATTGCGCGGTACCTGCATAGCAAAGCGCCTCGTTCGTCGGGGCCCAACGCATCGTTCTCTGTGAAATATCGGAGGCAGTGAAAATTATTTTTTAAAAAAAGTTTGGAGGTTTAAAATACCTCACTACATTTGCAGCCCGTTTCGCAAAAAGCGAGTTGGAAATGTTCTTTAAGGGTTATGTTTTCCGCGAGGAAAGTGTAGTCGCAACGTTGTCGCCGCAACACTCGAAAGAGGGGAGCGAAGGCAGTAAAGTTCTTTGAAATATTGGATAGAAACATAGTGAAGTTCTAAGTTGTATCTTAGAACGGAATTTTAGATTAATCTAGAAAGCAAACAGGTAAGAATATATGCTTATATAATTACTTATCATTCTTTTGAATGCTAAGGTTTGAACTCTTTTACTACGGAGAGTTTGATCCTGGCTCAGGATGAACGCTAGCGGGAGGCCTAATACATGCAAGTCGAACGGTAACAGGGTAGCAATACCGCTGACGAGTGGCGCACGGGTGCGTAACGCGTACACAACCTGCCTCATACTGGAGCATAGCCTTGGGAAACCGAGAATAATTCTCCATAACATATAGAGTTGGCATCAATTTTATATTAAAGATCCGTCGGTATGAGATGGGTGTGCGTCCGATTAGCTAGTTGGTGAGGTAACGGCTCACCAAGGCGATGATCGGTAGCTGGTCTGAGAGGACGATCAGCCACACGGGCACTGAGACACGGGCCCGACTCCTACGGGAGGCAGCAGTAGGGAATATTGGACAATGGACGCAAGTCTGATCCAGCCATCCCGCGTGAAGGATTAAGGCCCTCTGGGTTGTAAACTTCTTTTCTTTGGGGATAAAAACTTCGATTCATCGAAGCTTGAAGGTACCAGAGGAATAAGCACCGGCTAACTCCGTGCCAGCAGCCGCGGTAATACGGAGGGTGCAAGCGTTATCCGGATTCACTGGGTTTAAAGGGTGCGTAGGTGGCCTTGTAAGTCAGTGGTGAAAGCCCGCAGCTTAACTGCGGAACTGCCATTGATACTGCTTGGCTTGAATTAGGTGGAGGTAGATGGAATATTACATGTAGCGGTGAAATGCTTAGATATGTAATAGAACACCAATTGCGAAGGCAGTTCACTATGCCTGCATTGACACTGAGGCACGAAAGCGTGGGGATCAAACAGGATTAGATACCCTGGTAGTCCACGCCCTAAACGATGTATACTCGACATATGCGATACACTGTATGTGTCCAAGCGAAAGCGTTAAGTATACCACCTGGGAAGTACGACCGCAAGGTTGAAACTCAAAGGAATTGGCGGGGGTCCGCACAAGCGGTGGAGCATGTGGTTTAATTCGATGATACGCGAGGAACCTTACCTGGGCTAGAATGTAATTTGACCGATCCTGAAAGGGGTTTTTGTAGCAATACACAGATTACAAGGTGCTGCATGGTTGTCGTCAGCTCGTGCCGTGAGGTGTTGGGTTAAGTCCCGCAACGAGCGCAACCCCTATCGATAGTTGCCAGCGAGTAATGTCGGGGACTCTATTGAGACTGCCCGCGTAAGCGGAGAGGAAGGAGGGGATGATGTCAAATCATCATGGCCTTTATGCCCAGGGCTACACACGTGCTACAATGGCAGGTACAGAGGGCAGCAACACAGCAATGTGAAGCGAATCCCAAAAAGCCTGTCTCAGTTCGGATTGAGGTCTGCAACTCGACCTCATGAAGCTGGAATCGCTAGTAATCGCAGATCAGCAATGCTGCGGTGAATACGTTCCCGGACCTTGTACACACCGCCCGTCAAGCCATGGAAGTGGGGTGTACCTTAAGACGATAACCGCAAGGAATTGTCCAAGGTAAAACTCGTAACTGGGGCTAAGTCGTAACAAGGTAGCCGTATCGGAAGGTGCGGCTGGAATATCTCCTTTTTAGAGCAATTACCTGCGCTCTGTGTTTCTTCCATTATTTCAAAATTATTTCGCCCAAACTAAACGTTCTCTGATTTGCTTACAGCATAATCTCGCAGCCCAGGTGGCTTGCTTCGGCAAGCAGCTCGAAAACTACTGCCGCCGGGATGAAACAGTCTCGTAGCTCAGTTGGTTAGAGCGCTACACTGATAATGTAGAGGTCGGCAGTTCAACTCTGCCCGGGACTACTACGAAATTATAGGGGGGTGTAGCTCAGCTGGCTAGAGCACCTGCTTTGCAAGCAGGGGGTCATCGGTTCGACTCCGTTCACCTCCACAAGGTTCTTCGAAAGAAGAAACAAAGTTCTTTGACATATTGGAAATTAGTAAAAACAAATAATTCAAATTCAATTTTAAAATTTGAAAGTTACTTAAGGGCATACGGTGGATGCCTTGGGTCTGAGAGGCGACGAAGGACGTGATAAGCTGCGATAAGCTACGGGGAGGTGCACATAACCTGCGATCCGTGGATTTCCGAATGGGGCAACCCTCCAATTTATTGGAATCCCGCGCAAGCGGTGAAGCGAACGGGGAGAACTGAAACATCTAAGTACCCCCAGGAAGAGAAAATAACTAATGATTTCCCGAGTAGTGGCGAGCGAAAGGGAAAGAGCCCAAACCACGGAGGTTTACTTCCGTGGGGTTGTAGGACTACAATATGTATATAAGCATCAAGTTGAAGTTTCTGGAAAGTTACACCATAGAGGGTGATAGGCCCGTAAACGTAAAATGCTTATAGCTAGTAGTATCCTGAGTACCGCGAGGTCGGAGACGCCTTGTGGGAATCTGCCAGCACCATCTGGTAAGGCTAAATACTCCTCAGACACCGATAGCGAACTAGTACTGTGAAGGAAAGGTGAAAAGAACCGCGAACAGCGGAGTGAAATAGAACCTGAAACCGTATGCCTACAAGCGGTTGGAGCCCTTATTGGGGTGACAACGTGCCTTTTGCATAATGATCCTACGAGTTACTGATTACTGGCGAGGTTAATCCGTTCAGCGGAGAAGCCGCAGCGAAAGCAAGTCTGAATAGGGCGACAGTCAGTAGTCGTAGACGCGAAACCTTGTGATCTACACATGGCCAGGTTGAAGTAGTGGTAACACACTATGGAGGACCGAACTGATTAGCGTTGAAAAGCTACCGGATGAGCTGTGTGTAGGGGTGAAAGGCTAATCAAACTGGGAGATAGCTCGTACTCCCCGAAATGCTTTTAGGAGCAGCGTTGGACTTTAGTTACATAGAGGTAAAGCTACCGATTGGGCTAGGGGGCTTCATCGCCTACCAAACCCTGACGAACTCTGAATGCTATGTAATATTTCCAGCAGTGAGGCAGCCGATGATAAGGTCTGTTGCCGAGAGGGAAACAACCCAGACCATCAGCTAAGGTTCCTAAATCAAAGTTAAGTTGCACAAACGTTGTCCGATTGCTATAACAGCCAGGATGTTTGCTTGGAAGCAGCAATCATTTAAAGAGTGCGTAACAGCTCACTGGTCGAGTGATCGGGCGCGGAAGAATGACCGGACATCAAACTTTGTACCGAAGCTATGGATTCTGCCGAATGGCAGAGTGGTAGGGGAGCATTCCAGCAGCTGCGAAGGTGAATCGTGAGATTTGCTGGAGCGACTGGAAAAGAAAATGTAGGAATAAGTAACGATAAAATAGGTGAAAAACCTATTCGCCAAAAACTCAAGGGTTCCTGATCAATGTTAATCAGATCAGGGTTAGTCGGATCCTAAGGACCAGCCGAAAGGTGACCTCCGATGGCAAACAGGTTAATATTCCTGTACCGGCATACAATAAAGTGACGGGGAGACGTGGTGGCTACGCGCGGACGGAAGTGCGCGTTGAGCCTAGCCTTCGGGCAAAGCGAAGTCATAAAATCTCCTCCAAGAAATAGCGAGTATGCAGTCCGTACCGTAAACCGACACAGGTGAGTGAGTAGAATATACTAAGGCGCTCGGGTGAGCCGCGGCTAAGGAATTCGGCAAATTAGTCCTGTAACTTCGGGAGAAAGGACCCCTACTTCGGTAGGGCGCAGAGAATAGGCCCAGGCGACTGTTTAACAAAAACACAGGACTCTGCTAAATCGAAAGATGAAGTATAGGGTCTGACACCTGCCCGGTGCTGGAAGGTTAAAGAAGGGGGTCAGCAGCAATGTGAAGCTCTCGACTGAAGCCCCAGTAAACGGCGGCCGTAACTATAACGGTCCTAAGGTAGCGAAATTCCTTGTCGGGTAAGTTCCGACCTGCACGAATGGTGTAACGATCTGGGCACTGTCTCAGCCGCGAGCCCGGTGAAATTGAAGTATCGGTGAAGATGCCGGTTACCCGCAACGGGACGGAAAGACCCCATGCACCTTCACTACATCTTCGCACTGAATTTGATTAAACATTGTGTAGGATAGGTGGGAGACTTTGAAGCGGGGGCGCTAGCTCTCGTGGAGTCAACCTTGAAATACCACCCTATGTTTGATTAGATTCTAACTCTGGATAAAGAGGACAATGCGTGGTGGGTAGTTTGACTGGGGTGGTCGCCTCCCAAAGTGTAACGGAGGCTTCCAAAGGTACCCTCAGCACGCTTAGTAACCGTGCGTAGAGTGCAATGGCACAAGGGTGCTTGACTGCAAGACTGACAAGTCGAGCAGGTACGAAAGTAGGGCATAGTGATCCGGTGGTTCCGCATGGAAGGGCCATCGCTCATAGGATAAAAGGTACGCTGGGGATAACAGGCTGATCTCCCCCAAGAGCTCATATCGACGGGGAGGTTTGGCACCTCGATGTCGGCTCGTCACATCCTGGGGCTGGAGAAGGTCCCAAGGGTTGAGCTGTTCGCTCATTAAAGTGGCACGCGAGCTGGGTTCAGAACGTCGCAAGACAGTTCGGTCCCTATCTGTTGTGGGCGTTAGAGATTTGAGAGAAGCTGACTCTAGTACGAGAGGACCGTGTCGGACAGACCGCTGGTGTATCTGTTGTGGCGCCAGCCGCATTGCAGAGTAGCTACGTCTGGAAGGGATAAGCACTGAAAGCATCTAAGTGCGAAGCCCATCTCAAGATGAGATCTCTTTTAAGGACCGTAGAAGATTACTACGTTGATAGGTTACAGGTGTAAAGTTGGTAACAGCAAAGCCGAGTAATACTAATCGTCCGTTCGCTTTCTAATTTTTTTGTTTTGTTATGTTTTTACTGATTTTCAATTGTCAAGATATTTAGCCGTATGGGTTCGTTCGGAGTACGGCGGTAAACTAAATGGTGACTATAGCGAGGGGGTCCACCTCTTCCCATTCCGAACAGAGAAGTTAAGCCCCTCCACGCTGATGGTACTGCGGTAAAACGTGGGAGAGTAGGTAGTCGCCTTCTTATTTTAAACGCCTCACAGCAATGTGGGGCGTTTTTATTTCCAGTAGTTGTTCAGCCCGGGTAAATTTTACACGGCACCGAAACTTTGGCAATGTACCTCTTCCCATTCCGATCCGCCATTGGGCGGATAAGCCCCTCCACGCTGATCCTGGATCCCGGTTTTAATCGGGATGGTACTGCGGTAAAACGTGGGAGAGTAGGTACGCCTTCTTATTTTAAACGCCTCACAGAAATGTGGGGCGTTTTTATTTCCAATAGTTGTTCAGCCGGTGTAAATTTTACACGGCAACGAAACTTTGGCAATGTGCCTCTTCCCATTCCGATCCGCCATGGGCGGATAAACCCCTTCATGCTGATCCTGGATCCCGGTTTTAATCGGGATGGTACTGCGGTAAAACGTGGGAGCAGGTACGCCTTCTTATTTTAAAGCTTCCACAATGTGAGGCGTTTTTTATTGGAATAATCGGCAGCCGCTTTGCGAAATGGAAATAGGCAAACAGGCTAACGATTAATCGCAACTTTATCCTATTGCAACAGTTCCGTAGACCATAGGTCCTTTAATGGGAAACCAAATACCGATATAATTTTTGCCGCCCCTTCCAGCCGCGTTTTTAGTCATCAACCAAACCGTGCGTTGGCGCGGCTTTCAGGCCGGGCTGCTGTGGGGTTCGCTATCGCTGCCGTGCTCCACTTCGTTGCGCACCGCGGCCTTCAGCCGCGCCCGCCGCATCCCTGGCGGTTAGCGCTGCTTTGCTTAAAGCATACGCAACCGACTCGAATTCGAAAATTGTTTTGAAAATGGGCTGGCTTGAAGAAAAGTTCTGTTGTTGCCGAAGGCGTAAACCTTGTTGCAGCAACCTGTTCTCACTTGCAAAATTTAATTGAAAACCTCACGCTTCCAATTATGCTCATCTGCACAAATTCCACCAACGTGTTATTGGAGACTATAAACCTTCCTCACCGATTCAGAAAGTATGGTCAGTTATAATCATGGATAACGGTTTCGGCATTTTCGGAACAGAAAACTTGAGACCTTATTTTGTAAATACACGCTATATCACGAATTACTGCCAAAGTTTGATTGTCAGTCCATTTAATTTATTGTCTTGCCAGCTTTTCTATGGTTAACCCTTGTACTAAAATACTAAACACTACACAAAGATATGTCGCAACAAGCAGAATGTTTTTCTGTTCGCCCTCTGGAAGCGAAAGTGCCAATGCAATAGAAAGTCCGCCACGAAGTCCGCCCCAAATAATAAGGTTTGTTTCCTTTTTTGAGAAGTCCATTGCTTTTGGAAACAGAAGTTTTGATGTGATTACAATTACGATTCTAGATAATAAAACTATTATTAATGAAAAAAGTGCAACAAGAAAGTACTTGGCCTTAAAGTCAATAGATACAATAACGAATGAAATGATTACAAATAAAACTGCGTTCAAAATGACGTCCGTAAGTTCCCAAAACTTGTCTACATATTCAATGGTTACATCACTCATAGCTTTCCTATGATTGTAATTTCCTACAAATAAACCCATAATGACCATGGCCAAAGCCCCGGAAATATGAAATTTTAAGCAAATCATATAACCAACCATCACAAATGCCAGAGTCAATAATACTTCAGTTTCATAATTATCGATAGAGGCTAATGTTCTATGTAAAATGTAACCCGCCAAAAGTCCAAAGGCAATTCCTCCGAAACTTTCTTGTAAGAAAAGAAATGCAAAATGTGAAAAATATATAGTTGAACCACTTGAATGTAGAATTTCTAAAAGCGCAATGAAAATAACAACACCTACACCATCATTAAATAAACTTTCGCCTACAATGGTGGCTTCAATTTTTTTGGGAACATTTGCCTTTTTCAAAATCCCCAAAACTGCTATTGGGTCGGTTGGCGAAATTAATGCGCCAAAAAGTAGGCAATACAACATGTCAATTTGAAAATGAAGCAAATTGCAAAAAACACTAAGCAATCCGCCAATTAGCACCGTTGAAATTAGTACCCCAAATACTGCAAAAATGGAAATCTGCTTTATCTGCTTTTGAATATCCGTCCATTCGGTATGAATGGAACCTGCAAAAAGCAAATAACCCAACATATATTCTAAAATGTATTTGCTAATATCTAAGGTCTGAACCATAGATTTAACTTCAGCAAAATAAGAGTTCGCCCAGAATTTCGCACTTAAAATAAATATGGATAGAACGGAGGATAGAAAAAATATACCGATAACAAAAGGCATTTTTATATATCGGTGGTTGATATAAGCAAAAGCTGCTGAAATGCCAATGACCAGAGCTAAAACCTCATAACTATTCACTTGTTCGGTAAGTTAGTTTAAAATACTTAAACACTAAATAATTAGCTAACAAAATGAAGGCTATGTTTATTAACGCTAATTCAAAAGCTTTAAATCCTAAGTTAAAATTACATTTTGCGAAGAAAATGCCTGCAGTGGATAATGGTGGCACTAATGCTGTGGCAATTCCAACACCAATCATTACGCCATTGTAACGTTTGAAAAGTATTGATATTCCCCCTGCAATACCACCAAAAAAGGCAATGAGAAAATCAAATACTCCGGGCGTTGTTCTTGATAACATGCTGTCAGTTGCTTCAATCTGAATAAAGCAATGTCCGTATAAATAGGCAATTGCCATAACCAATAACACTCCCAATGAAAGCGCTTTTAGCCCTTGTGAAACTCCCTTTTTGTCAAAACTTGTCAATGCAAGTGCTGTTCCGGCAATTGGTGAAAGTAATGTTGCAATAAGCATGGAACCTATGATTACGGCTGTGCTGTTCGCCAATAATCCTGAACAAGAAACAACTGTTGCTAATGCGTTTATTGTTAAAAAGGAAATGTCAAGTTGAGTATTGTCAATGATGGTTTTAGTTGCTTCATCTTTTATTTCTTGCGTAATTTCCATGTTCGCTGTGCTTTGCTAAAGGTTGTAGCGGTTGATGTCAAATTTCTTTTAACTCCCGAATATATGGAATACAATTACCTCCATCAAACCATTTACTTTTAAAAATGTGGATTCTATAACATTACGAATAGGCCGCGCACGTTTAACGGTACAGGTTGAAGAAGATGCTTACAAACTACTGCATGATGTAACGGCTCTCCTAAATCAGTTTAATTTTGGTTGTTAATGTTGCTGAAAGATAGGAAGCCGCGCGCGGCGGCCGCCATCATCATCCGCTGGCATCCATGCACAGGCCTTTCGTGCTATGGGTAAAAACGACGAAAATCAAAGCCGTGTTTTTGCGATAACTCCGCGTAAGGTAGCAAGATGTCGGTGCCTACTTTTTTCACTAACCCGTCGAGATGGGGCGATAGATAAATATCTCTTTTCGACATGAGAAATCTATCGGTGCTGAGATACTTAGCAGGAATATCGGCATCGCGACCGGCATTTTTCAGGTACAACGCATCAATGCCTGCGGCCGGAAATGTTCCGGGGGTGATACCTACCGCTTCAACATCGTTCAAATCCATCGGAAATTCAATGGCCACTTCTCCGCGAACAAACACCCCGGTGAAAGCGCCCTGTCCCATCAGAAAGCCCGGGAAATAAACGTCTTCAGGTTGAACAGCCGCATGCCCCACAAGCGACCAGGTGCCGTTGGCAACAAACCCGCGAAAAGAACAGAAAATACCCTTGATCAACACGCTGGTAGCAGCGGGCAATACAGGTGAAGTGGCGGTTTCACGATAAATTTCTATCAGGGAAGTGTTCTCAAACAAATCAAATTCTGAGCCGGTGGTCACTTTTCCTGTTTCGTAACATTGCTCACTGACGGAAAGCATCACTCTAAAAAAGACGAATTCATTATCAAGAATCGGTGCAGCGTAAATATTCCCGGGTTTTATTTCCGGTACTTGTGATTTTCTTTTTGTTGTCATGGCAGTTGTTTTTTGGAAAGTAGATGGCGATACTAAAATAGTTTTTCGGCGAATGGAATAAACCGTACTGGTTAGCTTAATGTCAATGCATCAATAACGCGCTGAAGCCATCATCAATCTCTCTATGTAACGTTTTACCTGCGTGATACCTGTTTAAGAAAAACTTTGCACTTACTGTTTTAAAAGACTTATCTTAACCTTATAATCCCATTAATATGAAATCTAAGTTACTAAGCATTTTTATTTTTCTGAGTTGGCATTTGTTTGCAGGCACATGTCATCAACATGCGGTACTGCTTCAAGCACAAGGTGCCGGAAAATATCAGGCCGTTGCTTCCGGTGTTTTAGATACCACCACTTCAAATTGGTATTGGTCGGTGAACGGCGGACTTCCACGTGATTCCAATCAGGCCAGCATTTTAATACAGCCTGATACCAATGGCGTGCTTAGTGTTTGTCTGCATGTATCCGACACCTCGGCATGTGTGTTAGATACCTGTGCCTTTTTACAGGTGTACGATGCCACCTATACGAAAACACTGGATAGTGCGAATAGTTGGAGCTTTGTCAGCAATGTCATGCCTGAAGAGGGCGTTGATCATAATGGGGGCACCAGGAACCTTAATTGTATTCCCTCGTACCCTACTTACCGGGTGTATACGGGTGCCGATACGATGGTTAACGCTAAACGATATCAATTGGTTTATTCCGGAACGGGTTGTGAGCTGGGTTGGATCAGGGAAGATACCACCTTGCGAAAGGTTTGGTTCTGGAATGCCGGCGAACCTACAGAAAAATTGATGGCAGATTATTCTGGTAAGGTGGGCGATACTTTAAAGTATAGTACCTTATATTACAACCAACCTGCAACAAGTTTTGTATTAGACTCTATAACGTCCAGGCGCTTTTCGGGGAAAAGTTATCGGCTATTTCATTACCGCAATGTGAGCTTTGGTACGCCGTTGGTATTCGTTGAGGGTGTCATTTCCCTCAATGATATGTTTGATGCCCAATTTCAATCGGGTGGTGGATTGTATATCACGTGTAGCCAATCCTTACAGGATTATTTTCCTTATAGCGGAATGCGTTTGCTTTCCTGTTTTTCGCACCAGAATCAACGGGTGTATTACAGTCAATGCGCCTATCAATATGCCGCTACCTATACCAATTGTTTCAGAATAGTTGATTCCTGTGATTTTTATACCATCTGCGGCGGCATTGAAGAGGTGAATAGCTGGTCATCGCTAACCGTTACACCTAATCCGGTTCAAGGCAATACGGCAACAGTTCATATCGATATGGATCGCGCGGTGGATATAGCCATGGAAGTAACCGATTGCAATGGCCGTATCATCCAGCGCAGTAATGAGAAAAATATCCCTGCCGGAAGTCGTGATATCGTCTTGTCATTGCCGGATATGGACAGCGGGTCTTACTTGATACAGTTTAATAGTGGTGGCGCTTTGGTGGCTACAAGGAAGCTGATTGTGTTGCGATGAGCTGATCGCAATAGCTGATTGTATAGGATGGTGTTATTGAGATTGATTTTTTAGCCGCCCCTTTCAGCCGCGTTTTTAGTCATCAACCAAAACCGTGTGTTGGCGCGGCTTTCAGGCCGGGCTGCTGTGGGGTTCGCTATCGCTGCCGTGCTCCACTTCGTTGCGCACCGCGGCCTTCAGCCGCGCCCGCCGCATCCCTGGCGGTTAGCGCTTTGTGGCACCAGCCAACTGAAGCGCTGATGCGATTATTCGATCTGCGACTTTTCGATTTTTCGATGTTCGACAATTTGGAGGTGTAGCTGTTAGGACGTTTGGGACGTTTGGACGGGTGGGACGTGAGGACGATGGGGACGTGGTGGGCTCGACTTTTTTGGAGTTATGGCTGTTAGGACGTTTTGGACGTTGGGACGAGTGGGACGCGGCAAAAAAATACTTCTAATGATGAGCCAAACTATATGTTGGGTGCAGAAATAAATGTCATCGAAATATCAACGCTCAGTCTTCAGCAATAAGCGCTAAGCGGAAGGGGGCGCAGCGGTAGCCCGCAGCACGGTGAGGTACGAGCCGTGCGAGGACTACAAGCGTAGCACCCGGCGCCGCACCCGCGGCGAGGTACGAAGCCGCGAGCGGCGGCCGCCATCAAAAAAAAAATTATCTAGTCATGATGATAGCATCGCTACCGGCCAGTGTTGCGCCGAATGATGGCTTGAAGTGCTTCGTAATTTACTTCAATTGGAATGGCTCGTTTTTCTTTTCGGGCGAAGGCTTGCAATGTTTCCGGAATGGCGATGGATTGGCCTAACGTTTCTTCCACCACTTCAACAAATTTTGCGGGATGCGCGGTGCCTAATACCATTCCCGTCGCATCGGGATGTGCAGTTAGCCAGGGCGCCAGCGCGGCATAACCAACGGCACCATGCGGATCCAAAATATATCCTGTATCGGCATACACTTGTTGCATGGTGGCGCGCGTCACTTCATCACTGATGCTAACTCCAGTTATGGATGCCTGAAAAGCGGGAAGATGATCTTGAAACAAATATTGTAATCGCTCGAAATTGCTGGGCGCGCCTACATCCATAGCATTGCTAAGGGTGGCCGTGCTTGGCTGCGGGTGATAATGACCCGAGTGAAGAAAATCAGGAAATACGGCATTGGCATTAGATGCCGCAATAAAATGTGCTACCGGCAATCCCATTTGCTTCAATAAAATTCCTGCTGTTAAATTGCCCAAATTGCCGGAGGGCACCGCAATGACCAATGGGCCTTTACCGTGATGTTGTTGCACCGCCAGCGCATAATAAAACGACTGCGGAATGAGTCGTGCGATGTTGATGCTATTGGCCGAACTAAGTGTCACTTCTTGTTGCAGCGCTGTATCATTCAGTAATTTTTTCGCCAGGGCCTGACAATCATCAAAGCTGCCGTTTACTTCTAATGCCGTAATGTTGCCGCCCCAGGTGGTGAGTTGTTTTTCCTGCAGCGGACTCACCTTTCCTTTCGGGTAAAGAATATATACTTCAATACCCGGTACATTAAAAAATCCGGAGGCCACGGCCGAGCCCGTATCGCCGCTGGTGGCCACCACTATTTTGATGGGTTGCTGCGCCTGTTGTTTGGCGAAGTAACCCAATACGCGGGCCATAAATCGCGCCCCCACATCTTTAAACGCCATGGTGGGGCCGTGAAATAATTCCAACATCAGCATGCGATCAGCAACAGGAACTGCGGGAATAGGAAAGGCCAGCGTTTCGGTAACGATACGACGTAATTCGTCTTCAGGAATTTCATTTTCAATGAACGCACGGGCGATGGTCAAGCCAATGTCTTCTTTGGAAAGCTGCGGCAGTTGTTGAAAAAAATCAGCGGGCAACTGAGGCAGTCGTTCCGGCAGAAACAAACCGCCATCGGCTGCTAGTCCGCGCAACACCGCTTGTGCAAATGAATGAGGCTGTTGATGATTTTTATCTCGAGTAGAAAAATAGTGCACCGAATTGAATTTAGATTAAACGCGCTCCCTGGCCAATTGCGCTGGTCAATCCGCTGCAGGAAACGCGATGGTTAGCAAGAATATCTTTTAGTTGTAATAGTATGGATGAAGCTTGTTGTTCGCTCGTGCATAGCGCAAAAACACTAGGACCTGATCCCGAAATGCCAAAGCCCAGGGCTTGCTGTTGCAAGGCTTTTTCCCGCATCTCATAAAAGCAAGGAATTAATGCGGCGCGATGTGGCGTTACCATAACATCATGCAAGCTGCTTTTTACCAAATCATCATCGCGCCTATACAATCCTGCTATAAATCCCGCCAGATAACCGGTTTGTTGCACTGCGGTTTTTAAAGGGATGTGTTGTTTTAAAATTTGCCGGGCCAGGCGCGTAGGAACATCTACTTCAGGGTGCAACAAGGCCACATGCCAATGTTCTGGCACCGGCAGCGAGACCACTTCCAGGGGATCATTGCTTTTTATTAGAACGATACCACCCATTAAGGCCGGTGCTACATTATCGGCATGCGCATGTCCACACGCCAGGCGTTCTCCTTCAATAGCGAAGTCAAGGAGTTGCCGCGTAGTGAATGGCTGGCCAAGCAGGGCATTGGTTGCTACAAGGGCGGCAGCGGTGCTGGCGCTGCTGCTGCCCATGCCGCTGTTCAATGGCATATTTTTTTTTAGCGAAACGGTGATGCCCTGGCGATGACCGGCGGCATCCTGCAACATCTTCACCATGGCAAAGGCCACATTTTTTTCAGGAGGTAATTGCAGCAATTCCGGTTGATGGCTTTGTAGTTCAAATTTATTTTCGGGAGAACCATTGAGCCATACGCTTACCTCATCGCCAATGCCATCAACGGCACAGCCCAGAATATCGTAGCCGCAAATCATATTGGCAACAGTAGCCGGAGCAAAGGCTGTAATTTTCTTCATTTTAAACAGAGGATACTTTCATGATATCGGCAAAAACGCCTGCTGCGGTAACGGCTACGCCTGCGCCCGGCCCTTTCACCACCAACGGATTCTTTTCATACCGGCGGGTAGTGAAAGAAATAATATTGTCGCTGCCGCTGAGGTGATAAAACGGATGTGATGGGCCTACTTGCTGCAGTGAAATGGAGACCTCGTTTGGCGTGATTTGAGCAATGTAGCGCAGTACTTCGCCCCTTGTTTCAGCTTGTTGTTTTAAGGCTTCAATTTCAGGTTCGCAGCGCCGCATTTCTTCATAAAATGCATCAACAGAGGAAACATTAAAACAGGATTCCGGGAGCAGCGGCTGCAAGTTTACTTTTTCCATTTCTATAGCCAAGCCCATTTCTCGCGCCAATATCAGTGCTTTGCGCGCAAAATCTTTTCCATTTAAATCATCCCGCGGATCAGGTTCGGTATAGCCTAACTCCTGCGCCTTTTTCACAATGGCTGAGAAAGACGCATCGCCATGGTATTGATTAAAAATGTATGAAATGGTACCAGATAACACCGCTTCTACCTTTAATACTTCATCGCCGCTCATCACCAAATCCTGAAGGGTTTGTATGACGGGTAATCCGGCGCCCACATTGGTTTCGTAGTAAAAACTCAGTCCTTTGCGCGCGCTGAGTTGTTTTAGTTTTTGGTAAGAAGATAAATCTGCCGAACAAGCAATTTTGTTGCAAGTTACCACGGAGGCATTGTGCTGAAACACCTGTTCGTAACAACCCGCCACGGAGGCATTGGCTGTATTGTCGATGAAGATGGTGTTCGGCAAATTATGTTCAGCCATCGTTTGGATGAAATCTTGTAAAGAAGCCGGCATGCCTTTTTCTTCTAATTGCACTTTCCAATGCTCCAAAGGAATACCATCTTCCTTCAACAACATTTTTCTGCTGTTGCTGATTCCGGCCAATTGCAGGTAAACATGACGATGCGCCTTCAATCTTTCATTAGCTGCGGCAATTTGTTGTAATAACTCTTTTCCGATTTGCCCAACGCCCATTACATACAGATGAATGGTTTTGTAATCAGAAAGAAACATAGCATCGTGTATGGCGTTCATGGCCCGCTTCAGGTCGTTTCGCCGTATCACCACGCTAATGTTTAATTCGCTACTGCCTTGTGCGATAGCAGAAATATTGATGCCACTTCTACCTAAAGCGGAAAATAGTTTTCCGCTAACGCCACTGGCATGGCGCATATTGCTTCCTACTACGGCCACTATACTCAACTGTTCTTCCACTACAGGCGGTTCAATGAGCTGTAACTGAATTTCGTATTCAAAGGCGTTGCGGATGGCATGCAGCGCGCGCTGCTGATCGGCCGGTGCAATGGCGATGGTGATGGTATGTTCAGAGCTGGCTTGAGTAATTAAAATAACATTGACTTGTGCATGCGAGAGCGCACCAAATAATCGTGCACTGAATCCTTTGAAGCCCACCATGCCGTTGCCAATAATATTGATTAGGCTGATTTCGGTAATGCTGGAAATACCTTTAACCAAGGGGGCTGAAGCGGATGTTTCCTCCTGTATTAGGGTGCCATGCGCCTCAGGACGAAAGGTGTTTTTAATCCAGATGGGGATTTTTTGATTGATAGCGGGAATTAAGGTAGGCGCATAAATCACTTTGGCACCGAAGTAACTCAGTTCAAGTGCTTCGGCATAGCTGATGGTTTCTAATGGGAAGGCTTTGCGCACCAGGCGCGGGTCGGCGGTGTAGAAGCCATCTACATCGGTCCAGATTTCTACGCTTTCTGCTTGCAAAAAGGCGCCCAGAATGGAAGCCGTATAATCGCTTCCGCCGCGACCGAGATTAGTGGTGTGTCCTACGCTGTTAGATGCAATAAAGCCGGTAAAAACCGGAATTGCATCACCCATGTTGTGATACCAGTTTTTGACTAATGTAGCCGAGGCCTTTTCATCTAACTTTCCTTGATTGTAATCGCCGGTTGTTTTCAGTAACAGGCGTGCGTCGGTGTACACTGAATTAATACCAAGATATTGAAAGTAATCAGTAATAATTTGGCAGGAAAGTCGTTCGCCGTATGATAACAATAGCGCCTTGCTGCGTTCCGTCAATTCTTCTAAGGTGGAAATGCTTTGCAGCAATTGTTCCAACTCATTCACTGCTATTTTCACCGCAATGATGCCAGGATTGCGGTGGGTAGCGGGTAGCAGTTGTTCGATAGTGGAAAGATGGGTGAGTGCTAGTTGTTCCAGTTCTTCAGAAAAAGATTGCCGGGCCGCGGCTAGCCCGGCCATTTTCAAGAGTTGATTGGTGATGCCGCTCATGGCCGAACAAACTACGATGATGTGGCGCTGTTGTTGTACAATGCGGGCTACCTGGGCTATGGCCGCTGCGCTGCCTACTGAGGTTCCTCCAAATTTTAAAACTTTCATGTTCGTGTATAAATTAAAAAACCTTCCGTTGGGAAGGTTTTGCAAGAATTTTCCGGCTCACCTTCAGGTAAGAAATATCGTGGTGGTTGTGGTGAAAAAATGATGGACTGTCATGGCATGAAGATTGAGGAAAATGCCGGGATTTCCAAACTGAAATGGAAACATTCAGCGAAAGGTTTCTCATTTTCTGCCATCATAAAGTATTTCAAATGCTGCAGAAACATACGGGAACAATTGCGTGAGGCGCAGTGCTTCCGGGTGTATTTGCTTAGTGGCCAGGTCGGCAGCCAAACCGTGCAGGTAGGTGCCTAATAATGCTGACTGAAAAGAAGAATACCCGCGCGCCAGCAATCCGGTGATGAGTCCGGTAAGGATATCACCGCTTCCGCCACGAGCCAAGGCGGCATTTCCAGTGCTGTTGAACCACACCTTATCATTGGGACAAACCACGGCGGTGAAGGCGCCTTTGAGTACCACATAAATCTGGTGTTTACGCGCTAGCTGTTGTGCGCTGGTTAAACGACTACAACTATCCTGATGTTTTTCGGTAAGCCGGTCGAACTCTTTAGGATGCGGCGTGATAATAGTTCCTGCGGGAAGAAATGACAACCACGTTCTGTTTTCGGCCAGGATGTTGAGGGCGTCGGCGTCGAGCACCAAGGGTGCGCCGCTGTTTTGAATGAGCTGTTTAAGTACAAGCGCCGTTTCAGCATTTTGACCGATTCCCGGACCTATACCAATAGCGTGGTAAGGCCCAATATCCGGCAGTTGGGTGATTACCTCTTCATTCTTATCTACACTTACCATGGCTTCAGGCGTGGTGGTTTGAAGTATGGTATAGGCGCATTCAGGGGCGTGCAGGGTAAGCAAGCCTGCGCCGCTGTGCAGGCAGGCCGTTGCGGCTAATACAGCGGCTCCAACTTTTCCTTTAGATCCGGATATCAGCAAAGCATGACCGTGTGTGCCCTTATGTGAAAATTGCTCGCGCGGTAACAGGAAAGGAGTGAGGTCTTCGAAAGTGGTGAAAAAGGTATTGATTTCTTTATCGGCGATAGACTGGGTGTTAATACCGATGTCTAATATTTCCCATGAGCCGGTGAAAGGCGCGGATTCAGGAAAAAGGAAGGAGCGCTTAGGTTGGTGCAGTGCCAGCGTGTAGGTAGCGCGAATGATGGCATCGCCTTTTTGGGGCAATGAATCGATGGGCAAACCGCTGGGCACATCAATGCTGATGACAGGATATTGCGATTGGTTTACAGATTCAATTGTGGTGCGCAATAAACCATCGGGTGGGCGGTTGATACCATTGCCCAATAGGGCATCAATAATGACGGTGTTTTCGGTTAAGTGGAGTTGAAGTTGTTTTTCGGAAGAAATTTCTGTGATGGAGATGTTCATCTCCTTCAAGCGATTAAGGTTTGTTCTTGTATCGCTGCTCATTTTTTCACGGTGGCGGATAAGCGCAATGGCAGATGAACATTGTTGTTGTGCTAAAAGGCGCGCGATAGCTAAACCATCGCCACCATTATTACCCATACCGCAAACGACCAGAAAATCAGCAGATGGAAATTTTTTCAATATAGCGGCAGTGCAGGCTTCAGCAGCACGTTCCATCAAAGCGATGGATGCAATAGGCGCATGGGTTATGGTTTCGGCCTCTGCCCGGCGTTGTTGATCAGCAGTAAGAAGCTTCATGATTCAATATAGGAAAGGTACGATTAAATAGGTAACAAGTTTTGTAGATAGTTGAAAGGAGTAAACCACGTAAGGTGCTTACTGGGCATCCCCGGGCAGGCGGTATGGTTATCATGATTAATGCGGCATAATATTCGAATCCGCAGGATTCGAGTAAATGTGGAACGAAAATGTGAATGAACCTGAAATGTTGATTCCAGGAGATATTCGACCCCGTAGGGGTCGAAAAATGGCGTGTGTATTGGGAGCTACAGGCATGGCATCCCTACGGGATGCGGGGCATTGTCGTTAATGCAAAAGGAGAATAACATTCGAATCCGTAGGATTCGCATATCTGTAGATATGATAAATGGGGAATTTATACAAAATGTGGTTTGTTGATGCAAAAATCAAAATGACATATTAACCGAATCCGTAGGATTCGCATATCTGTAGAACGAAAATGCGAATGTGCCAGACCCCGTAGGGCAAATGTTTATTCAAGGAGATATGCGACCCCTACGGGGTCGTAAAATGGCGTGTGCGTTGGGAGCTACAGGGATGGCATCCCTACGGGATGCGGGAAAATATTGTTCATAATATTCGAATCCGTGGGATTCGCATATCTGTAGAACGAAAATGAGAATATGCCCGACCCCGTAGGGCATATGTTTATTCAAGGAGATATGCGACCCCTACGGGGTCGTAAAATGGCGTGTGCGTTGGGAGCTACAGGCATGGCATCCCTACGGGATGCGGGAAAATGTTGTTCATAATATTCGAGTCCGTGGGATTCGCATATCTGTAGAACGAAAATGAGAATATGCCCGACCCCGTAGGGCAAATGTTTATTCAAGGAGATATGCGACCCCTATGGGGTCGGAAAATGGCGTGTGGATTGGGAGCTACAGACATGGCATCCCTACGGGATGCGGGAAAATGTTGTTCATAATATTCGAATCCGGAGGATTCGCATATCTGTAGATATGATAAATGGGGAATTTATACAAAATGCGGTTTGTTGATGCGAAAATCAAAATGACATATTAACCGAATCCGTAGGATTCGCATATCTGTAGAACGAAAATGTGAATGTGCCCGACCCTGTAGGGGTCGCATAAATTTGTCGCTGCACATAACAATTAATTGGAGCAGAAGAATGATGTTTCAGTGTTTGGTTTTATCGTTGTCAGAAAAAGGCTACAATCCTTAATTTTTTAAAATTTCAAGATTGTGAATTGAATTTATTTAAATAGTGTAGCAACATTGCAATTCAATCACCAAAACAAAAGCATCATGCCTAATACCTACACACAAATCTACATTCAAGTAGTATTTGCCGTATCTTTCCGGGAGGGTTTAATTCATCCGAAATGGGAGGAGGAGCTTTATAAATATATTGCCGGAATTGTAAGAAAAAAAGGACACAAGCTAATTGCTATTAATGGCATGCCAGATCACGTACACCTGCTTATGGGAATTACAGGTGACTGTAGGATATCGGACTTGGTTAGAGAAATAAAAAAAGCTTCCACTCAATTTATAAATGATCGAGGTTTCGTGAAAGTAAAATTCAAGTGGCAAGAGGGATATGGAGCTTTCTCTTACAGTCGTAATTCAATAGGTAAGGTGGCCAGTTATATTGAAAATCAGAAAGAGCACCATCGAATCAAAAAATTTAAGGAAGAATTCTTGGGGATTCTTAAAAGTGAAGGTGTTGAATATAGAGAAGAGTACTTGTTTAATTGGCTTGAATAATTGCCAGAGAGTTTTAATGTTAAATGTGACCTATGCGACCCCTACGGGGTCGGAAAAATGGCGTGTGGATTGGGAGCTACAGAGATGGCATCCCTACGGGATGCGGGAAAAGGTTGTTCATAATATTCGAATCCGCAGGATTCGAGTAAATGTGGAACGAAAATGTGAATGAACCCGAAATGTTTATTCAAGGAGATATGCGACCCCTACGGGGTCGGAAAAATGGCGTGTGGATTGGGAGCTACAGAGATGGCATCCCTACGGGATGCGGGAAAAGGTTGTTCATAATATTCGAATCCGCAGGATTCGAGTAAATGTGGAACGAAAATGTGAATGAACCCGAAATGTTTATTCAAGGAGATATGCGACCCCTATGGGGTCGGAAAATGGCGTGTGCGTTGGGAGCTACAGGGATGGCATCCCTACGGGATGCGGGACATTGTTGTTCATAATATTCGAATCGGTGGGATTCGCATAACTGTGGAATTACGGGATGCGGGGCATTGTTTTAATAATCAAAACAACGTATTGCCGAATCCGTATGATTCGCATATCTGTAGAACTACAGGCATGGCATCCCTACGGGATGCGGGAAAATGTTGTTCATAATATTCGAATCCGTGGGATTCGCATACAGGTGCAAGAATAATCGGGGCTTTAGCCCTTTTCCAAATCTCGCCTGACTGCCAGAATACTCAATGCGCCAATCAAACAAACACCCCCCAATACCGCGTTTGCATAGACAATATTTTGGCCTTGATGGAATAGCGGTAGTGCGAACAACCCCGTTAACATTAAGCGGCTGCTTACATTAATCACAGAGAAAACACTTCCAGCCCTTCCAATAATATGATTCGGGATGTGATGGAAAATATAGGTAACCCGTAAAATTCTGATACCGGCATTGCAAATGCCAATTACGAAGTAGGTGACGAAATACAACCACAAAATCGTATTGCTAACATGAACGAAATACATGACTGCCGCCAGCGCACTGAATAGGATAATGGCTTTAATAGAATGTTTTTCGCTAATCCATTTTGCCGTATACAAACCTGCCAAAAGCGCGCCCATGGAAAATACCATATCTGCCATAGCATAAATATCGCCCCCGCTATGCAGGTACTTTTCTACATACATCGGATTGACCATCGTACTATGAATAATAATGGTAGTAAAAACCATCAGCGATGCATTGCCAAAAAGGAATAGCACTAACCGTTCTTTCAAATAATCAAAGCCCGTAATAATTCGATTCCACAATGGATCCAGATCCACTTGCTTTTCGGTTTGTGCAATTGCATCAATGCGCCAAATCATAATGAAAGCAATCAGATAGGTCAATGCATCTATCGTAAAAATTTCATGAATGCCCCATGGTCTGAAATGCCAGGGCACCGCCACATTCCATCCTAACAAATTAACGGTGCCATCTACACCATTCAGTAACAAGGCCGCCGCGCCGCCTGAAATCGTCCAGGTAATCTGTCCTTGTACCTCTAACTGTGAAGTCACCCGCGCGTACTGCGCTTTAGGCGTAATCTCCTGAGCAAAGGCGTAAACTGATGGGAAATGTATGTTGTAAACAAAAACAGTGGTGGCGAACACCATGCCAACCGCCCACCAGGGCAGCCCGTCCCAGCTATAGCCCAGGGCGCTTATGCTGCCCAAAATGGCTAACCCTACAGCATTCATCCATAAAAAAATGTGCTTCCGGTTATAACGGTCTACTAACGTGCCGGCGTACACGCCCCACACCAGGGAAATAGCGGTCACGATAAAATAAATGGCGGTGAATAGCCCTTCTTCATGGGTGATATGCGCAAAATACCAGGGAATGGCGAGCATGGAAATTCCCTGAGCCACCCCGGAAATGGAGTTGGCTGTGAGCAGCAGCAAGATGGCCCTTCGGTTATCAGCGTTATTTCCCATAGCGGGCTGCGAAGAAAGGAAAATAAAAGGCTATCGGGTTTATGGCGGCTTATTTCTACTTTCGCCCCATGGTGAATACTGCAAGAATTATTAAATCGCCCCACGGCAACACCTTGAATTGCAAAGGATGGGTGCAGGAAGCCGCATTGCGGATGTTGTTCAATAATTTGGATCCGGAAGTTGCGGAACGTCCGGAGGAATTAATTGTATATGGCGGATTGGGTAAGGCAGCTCGTAACTGGGCCGCTTTTGATAAGATTGTTGAACTGTTAAAAGATTTGGAAGAAGATGAGACGTTGCTGGTGCAAAGTGGCAAGCCTGTAGGCGTATTGCGTTCACATAAAGACGCGCCTCGGGTTATCATCGCTAATAGCAATTTGGTAGGAAAATGGGCGAACTGGGAACACTTCCGCGAGCTGGAACAGAAGGGTTTGATGATGTATGGCCAGATGACCGCCGGCAGTTGGATTTATATCGGTACGCAGGGTATTGTGCAAGGTACGTATGAAACCTATTTGTCGCTGGCCAATCAGCATTACAAAGGAACGCTGAAAGGCACATTAAATGTAACTGCCGGATTAGGTGGCATGGGAGGTGCTCAGCCTTTAGCTATCACGATGAATGAAGGTGTTGCCCTGATTGCGGAAATGGAGGAGTGGCGCATTCGTAAACGTCTGGAGACACGCTATCTGGATGAGCAATACGCATCAGTGGATGAAGCCATTGACCGTGCGCTTCAGGCGAAAGCCAATGGAGAAGCGGTGTCGATTGCGGTGCAGTGCAACATTGTGGATTTGCTCAAGCGATTAATAGAAAGAAACATTACGCCGGATACATTAACCGATCAAACTTCTGCTCACGATGAATTGGTTGGCTATTTCCCCGAGGGTATGAGCGTAGAAGAGGCGCGTGTATTGCGCGAGAAAAATCCGGGGGAATATGAACGACACTCGTTAGATACGATGGCACATCATGTGCAGTTAATGATTGAATTACAAAACCGCGGCGCCATTACTTTTGATTACGGGAATAACTTGCGCGGTCAGGCAAAAGATAAGCGCGGCATTAAGAATGCATTTTCCTTTCCGGGGTTTGTGCCCGCGTATATCCGTCCGTTGTTTTGTGAAGGGAAGGGGCCGTTCCGCTTTGTGGCGCTAAGTGGCGATCCGAATGATATTCATGTATGCGATGAAAAGTTAAAGGAGCTCTTTCCGAATGATCAGGGATTGATTCGTTGGCTGGACATGGCGAAAGAAAAAATTGCCTTTCAAGGATTGCCAGCCAGAATTTGTTGGCTGGGCATGGGCGCACGTGAAAAAGCCGGACTGGCATTTAATGAGCTGGTGAAAGAAGGTAAAGTTAAAGCGCCTATTGTTATTGGGCGCGATCATCTGGATACCGGCAGTGTAGCTTCTCCGAACCGCGAAACAGAATCGATGATGGACGGCAGCGATGCCGTGGCCGACTGGCCGATATTGAATGCTTTAATCAATACAGCCGGCGGCGCCAGCTGGGTGAGTTTTCACCATGGTGGCGGTGTAGGTATGGGTTATTCGCTGCATGCGGGCATGGTGATTGTGGCAGATGGAACAGATGATGCGGCCCGTCGCCTGAAGCGTGTATTGCATAATGATCCGGCCATGGGCGTGATTCGGCATGCTGATGCGGGCTATGAATTGGCGAAGGAAACGGCGCGCCAACACGGATTAGATTGGTAAAAACTATCCTATGATAAAATTCCCAATCGTATTGAAATGGGCTTTGATAGCCGGTTTCGGTTCGCTGTTATGGCTGTTGTTTGAAAAGGTAGTGGGACTGCATTCTACCTATATTGCCTACCATCCCTACATTTCTATGATGGGGTTGCTTATTCCAATCTATTGTATTCGCGCTACGATGGTGGAACAACGCGAATCTATGGGAGGCTACATCTCCTATATGCAAGCGTTTTTGGCAGGACTGGCGGGAGTACTGGTAGTAGCCGCATTGAATCCGCCGATTCAATGGGTGTTTCATCATTACATTAATCCGGATTTCTTTACCAATATGATTAATTACAGTGTTGAGCACGCCACTGAAATGGGCACTACTCCGGAAAAGGCGCGAGCACAGGCAACAGGCTATTTTACGTTGCGCTCCTACATGATACAATCTGCGGTGGGTGCGCTGCTATTTGGTTTAGTTGTTTCCGCTATCAGTGCGCTGGTGATTACACGTAATCAATCTAAGCCCGACCAGTAATGTGGAGATCTATTAAAGCCTTGTTGTATAAAGATATACTCATCGAGTGGCGCAATCGGTATGTGTTAGGGGGAATTGCGTTATATGTAGCAGCATCTGTATTACTGATTTATTTCTCCTTGCAATACAATGATGCCTTACAGGGCTTATCTCCCGTAGTTTGGAGTATTTTGTTTTGGCTGATTATGTTATTCAGCAGTTTGAATGCTATTGCTAACAGCTTTTTTCGTGAGCCTGAAGGAAGGACCTTGTATTACTACTACATCACCTCGCCGGAAGCCATTATTCTGGCCAAAATGCTCTACAACTTTTTGTTTACGGTATTGTTATCGGCGTTAGCCTTTCTGTTTTTTTCAGTAATGGTGCCGAATCCGGTGCAGCAGCAAGGCCTGTTTTTTTTAGTTGTGCTGCTGGGGGGAACCAGCTATTCATTTTTGTTTACGCTGATGTCGGCCATTGCTTCGCGGGCCGGCGGAAATGCCACCTTGATTGCGGTACTGGGCTTTCCGATTATTATCCCCTTGCTGATTTTTATCACCCGGCTAAGCACAGCGGCCATTGCGGAAAGCACCTTGTCATCGGCAACCGTAAATAACCTCTTGCTTTTAACTGCGCTTAACCTGATGCAACTCATTTTGGCCTATATCCTGTTTCCCTATATTTGGCGCGAATAGCAGTAGCGGTTTCAATCAAGTATATGTTAGAATTTTTGAAGAAGAAGTGGTGGAAGTTTCTGGGGGGTGGTTTGTTGTTGTATGTACTTGTTGGCGGATTGCTGGTGCCGCTAGGTCCCGGTATTACCGTGGTGCAACCTTCCGAAATGGGCGCTAATAAATCATTTCAAATTCAACTTACCGGGTTTAACACACACTTTGTTTCTGGCGGCGCACTGCAGTGTTTTCTGAAAAACGGCGCTTCTTATTTTCTGCCTAACAAACTCACCGCAATCGACGAAGAACATTTGCTATTGGATGTTTCTTTCTCAGCAGCGCAAACAAAGCAGTTTGCGCTTCATACGTTAGATGTGATTGTGAACACCAATCGTGACGGTAACGTTACGTTGCGCGAAGCGATAGCAATTACAGATAACGCATCTGACACTACTGCTCATCCCGAAATGGAAGCTAAGGTTACGAACCCGGAAGTGGAACATAACCGTTATGAAGGCTTTGCCTTTCCTTATCGCGAAATTTTGTATCAAAGTATTCGAAATACGTTCTACCATGTGCCGATGTGGTTTGGCATGTTGTTCCTGATTGTATTATCGGTGGTGTACTCTGTAAAATATTTAAACAGCCAGAATCTGCTCTATGACACCATTGCAGCCGAATCGGTGCATGTGGCCTTACTGTATGGCATATTGGGATTGGCCACCGGAATGATGTGGGCCACTTATACATGGGGAGAGCCGTGGCCCAACGATCCGAAGTTGAATGGCGCTGCCATAGGTGTGCTGATGTACTTCGCTTATGTGATTTTGCGGGGTAGCTTAGATCATCAGGTCAAGCGGGCACGCATAAGTGCAGTGTACAATATTTTTGCTGCGGTATTTTTCATCGCATTTATCTTCATTATTCCTCGATTAACCGATTCGCTGCACCCGGGCAATGGTGGCAATCCGGCATTTAGCAAGTACGACCTCGACAGTCGCTTGCGGCTGTTTTTCTATCCCGCGGTGATTGGTTGGATTTTATTGGCGCTGTGGATAGCTTCTATACGCATCCGCATGAAGTTGCTGGAAGAAAAAGCCTAGGAGGGAATTATTTCTTAACTTCGAAGAACTTCGGCACAAAAGCCGGCCATTTATGAATTTTAAAAGCATCTTCCTTTTTTGTTTGACTTTGGTTTCTACCTTTTCTTTACGCGCGCAAGCTGTACAAGAAATTAAAGTAGGACACATCTTCTATGCCACTATTCCTGATTATATGTCGCGTACCGTTGGAATCAACAGTGCTGCGGCGCTTCAATTTAAAAACACGGTGAAAGACATAGCCGGTTTTATTATTGAGGACAACAAGTCGGAACTCAAACTAGCCGATTTGAATTACGCCTCACTGGATGAGTTCTACGAAGCTTTCATTAAAGATTTTTTGGCCGATCAGGAAAAACGCAAAATTTCAAAGGCAGAATCAAAGACGATAGGCGACCGGAAGTTTATTTGGTGTGATGCGTCGTACTACGACAAAGATGCCAAAATGGACATTTATTATTTTGTAGGAATTGTGGAAACAAAGGATGCGTACTACAAGGTGTTGTGTTATGGCGGTATGGATAGTAAGGTGAAATACCGCAGTGATTTTGAAGCCATTTTATTTAGTGTGAAGGATTAATGCGAATCAGAAAAAGATATGTGGACTTTTTGCTTTTGGTGTTATCGATTTTGATGGCAGGAAATGGCTATGCGCTTCACCCATCCATCACAACAGGCACCATTTATCCGAAAACCCCGGTGAAAAAAGCGGATGACGCCCTGTCTGTGCAAGCTGCGGTACAGCAAGCGGTTCAGCGCGATATTTCACTACAACTGGTTACACAGCAAGAAAGCCCACCCGCTTTTCATTACACCTTTCAGCAATATTATCAGCAGCTTCCCATTTTAGAAACAGAAGTACGCGCTACAGTTTCGAAGCGCACCGCTTCGCTGGTTTCTATACATGTGGTGCTGGCTGCAACTGAAGGCTGGCCAACAACCATAAAGCCATCTGTTGATGGTGAAACAGCCAGAGAAAAGGTAATGGCGTTATATCCTGCCGCTATTATTGAAATGCATCAAAGGGCTTTGCAAGTAGATGAGCATGGACAACCAGAAGCGGTATGGGCCTTTCACCTAAAAGCCAATGCGCACCGGTATGAAGTAGTGGTGGGCAAGGAGCTACAGGTTCGCAACATGGATGCTTTTGCGCAGGATTCCACAGTTAGTGGTTATGTGTTTAATCCCGATCCGCTCACTACCGCACATGTGAGTTATGGCGGAAGTTATATTGACGACTTTGATAACGACCGCCCTGAATTGAACAATCAGCGGCAATTGAAATCTTTTAAAGCAGATTTTAACGCTGGTTTATTTTCATTGCGGAACAGTTATGTGATGTTGCAGGATTTGAATAGCGATGGGATTTTGCCTGTGACTTCCACTACGCCGCAATTTCAATTTACCCGCCATCAATTGGGTTTTGAAGATGTGAACGTTTTCTATCACCTCAATCAGCAGCGTAGTCACATTCATCAATTAGGATTTACCTCGGCTGATGTGCAGGTTATAGCTGATCCGCATGGTTTGGATACTTGCCGTGGGGCGTGCGATAACTCATACTTCTCGGCACCGAATAACTTATTGTTCGGCCGTGGTGGTGTAGATGATGGCGAAGACGCAGATGTGATTGTGCATGAATACACTCATTTTATTTCGTATAACGCTTCGCCGAATACCAATGCCGGCAGCGAGCGTATGGCATTGGATGAAGGCACGGGTGATTACATGGCTGCCGGCTACTCGAAAGTATTGGATGATTACCATTGGACAGATGTTTACAACTGGGATGGACACAATGAATATTGGAATGGAAGAACAGTTTACGCCTGGCTGGAGTATCCCAATAGTGTAGTAGCTAATATTTATCAGACCGGGCAAATCTGGTCGTCGGCATTGATGGATTTGCAGAATCGTATTGGGCGGGATGCCTGTGATAGTTTGGTGTTGCAAACGATGTATAGCTTTGCCAGCAACCAAACGCTGGCAGAGGCCGCCCAGGCACTTTTGGAAGCAGATACTTTGTTGAGCAATGGCAATCATACTTGTCAGATACTGGCCGCTTTCATTCCTCGCGGATTGCTGGATTTTAGAAACAATGCCTGCTACGTTTACCCTCGCGGCATTGCCACGATACAGGAAGATGTTTTCGAATTTCATCCATACCAGAGCAGCTTTGATCTTACTGCTGTTCGCACCCAACAACCAGTTACGCTTACGTTGTATGACCTATCGGGGCAGGTGTTATTAACTCGTCTGCCAACAGGACGTTTTGACGGCAGCGCGTTGCCATCAGGTGTTTACCTGATACAGGCAGGAAGTGCCAACCATTCTCAAACATTTAAATGGATAAAATTCTGATGACACGAATTCCGGATAGTGAATTGATTTTACATGAAGATGGTTCTATTTACCACTTGCATTTACGGCCTGAGCAATTAGCTGAAACAGTAATTATTGTTGGCGATCCGCAACGTGTGCCCGAGGTGAGTAAGCATTTTGACCGGATAGAACATCAGGTGCAGTACCGCGAATTTATTACGCATACCGGTTATGTGGGCAATAAGCGCCTCAGTGTATTGTCAACGGGTATAGGTACCGACAATATTGATATTGTATTTAACGAGTTGGATGCTTTGGTCAATATTGATTTGAAAGAAAAGGTGGTAAAGCCCACGTTAACCTCACTGGAGATTATCCGTTTAGGAACTTCGGGTTCTATACAGGATGATGTTCCATTGGATTCAATTTTGTTGTCGGAAATTGGCATTGGCATGGACGGGCTGATGCCATTTTATGATTACGTTCCCGAAATTAAAGAGACGGTGTTGCTGGAAGCGTTCAAAGCTTATTTGAAGCCGCATTTTCAGGGGGTGACACCATATCTGGCTTTTGGCGATGAAGGGCTTTTACGCCGTTTTGATCATATCGGTGTTCGCGGAGCAACGGTAACAGCTACCGGTTTTTATGGTCCGCAAGGAAGACAACTCAGGCTGCGTTCTGAGATTCCCAATTTCACTGATTTATTGCAACAATTCCAGCACCCCCATTTCCGTATCACCAATTTGGAAATGGAAACCGCCGGCATTTATGCATTGGGAAAATTGTTGGGGCACCGGTGTTTGTCGGTGAATGCCATTTTAGCGCATCGCAGCAGCAATCAATTCAGTAAAAATCCAAAGGCGCTGGTAGAAAAGATGATTGTTTCTGCGCTGGAAATTCTGGCCAAATAATCAGGCTTTATCCTGAAACATTCTGGTTACACGCACCACTAATTGTCGCGGCATGAGTCGAACGGAATTGGCCATGATGGCATTGATAAAACCGTGGATGGCTACCGGTTTTCCAGCCATCATGGCGTGGTAACCATATTCGGCTACTTCTTTTGAAGAAGGCAGTTTCTTTCCCTTTACCAAGGCGCTCTCTTCCATGGCGGCGGCCGCCTGAAATCCACTCTCGGTAGCGCCCGGGCAAAGTGCTGTAACCGTAACCCCTTTATCACTCACTTCGTTATTAACGGCTTCACTAAAGTGCAGTACATACGCTTTTGTAGCGTAGTAAATGGCCATGGTTGGGCCAGGTTGGAAAGCCGCGGTACTGGCCACATTCATGATGCGGCCGCTTCGCCGCTGCACCATATCGGGCAGGAACAGGCGCGTGAGATGCGTAAGCGCAGTAATGTTCAGTTGAATCATTTGCTCCTGCTTCTGCCAATCGCCTTCGTAGAACATGCCAAAGTCGCCGAAGCCTGCGTTGTTGATCAGGTATTCGACGGTGATTTTTTGTTGTTGAACGGCTGTGTATACTTCGGCAGCGCTGTTGGTTGCCGAGAGGTCTTTTGGTAGAATTAATACGGAAATACCAAATGCTGATTCCAATTCGGATTTAATTTCCTGCAGGCGCCTTTCGTTGCGTGCCACCAACACCAGGTTATCTTTTTTAGCGGCGTGAATTTTTGCGAGTTCGTAGCCGATACCGTTGGAGGCGCCGGTGATGAGTGCTGTGGCCATTGTTTTTTTTAGTGTTTAGACGAAGGTAGCGGAAAAATAGTGTAAAAGCGCCGAGCGGCAGCGACTGGAGCGTAAAGCCCGCAGCGCGGCGAGGAACGAAGCCGTGCGAGGACTTGCAGCGAAAGGCGCGGTGCTGAAAAACAACTTACGATGTTTTCAAAACATCGTAAGTTGTTTTTCAGCAGCCGCCATCATCAACAATTAGTAACTAATAATTAAACCGAGGGTTGGCAGTACCGTACCGCTTTTGTTTTCCAGTAATTTGGTTTGATATCGCGACGGATCACCCGGAACGGTTTGCGGATTTCCGGCGGCGTCGCGGTCGAGCACAAAGTACGGCGGTTGTTGTACTTTATTGAAGTACAGATTTTGGATATCCAGAAAGGTTTCAATAGAAATATATTTCAAGTACCACTTCTTGGTAACGCGGATATCGAGTTGATGAAACCAGGGCAATCGTTTTGCATTGAGTTGATTGCTGTAATCAATTACGCCTTGCGGATTGCTGTTGTACACCGGAATTAACGACGAGTAAGCCGTATTGATTGGCGTGTACGGACTACCGCCCTGCACGCGGAAGCGGCCACCTACTTCCCAATTGCGTTTGAATTTTTTACCAGCGGTTAAGCTGATGATGTGGCGGGTATCCCAACTGCTTGAGGTGTATTTTCCGTTCTTATCCTGAAACTGGCTCCAGAACAAGGTATAGCTGGCAATGCCAAACCATCCTTTGAATAGTTTTTGTTCGTATAACAATTCTAATCCGTACGAGCGACCTTTGTTGGTGCTTACAACCGGACTATTTCCCACTACACCAAAATCGCTTCCTTTATTAAATAGAGAAACGGAATCATCGGTTTGAAACGGCACATTGAAGTATTGTTTGTAGAAACCTTCAACTGATACGCGGCTGTTTACTTTGGTTGCGTATTCGAATCCGGTTACTACATGCACGTTTCGGATGTAGGTGAGGCCAGGTTGGTTGATGAGTGTACCTGCGCCATCGCGGTAACCCAACACTGTGTAGGCCGGGCGTTGGTGATAATAGCCGGTATTGAAATTCCAGCGCACTTTTTCTGTGATGGAAACGGATGCCGAAAAGCGCGGTGAAAATTGTCGTGCTAAGTTGGCCATGCTACTGTTGTAGGAATTGCCATCCATGCGCCAGCCCAGCGACAAAGCGAGTCGTTCTTTGAAGAATGTTTTGCTGACTTGTCCGAACAGGCCATAACTGTGCAACAGCAACTTAGTTTCGTAATTCACTTTGAAATACGGGCCGGTGAAATTGCTGCGGTTCAGGTACTGGGCCAGTTCGTAACTAGCGCCGATATTATATTTCCAGCCTTTGTTGCGGATGGTGTATTCCACGCGTAATTTGTTTTCGGCTTCGCGGCTGAAGTAATCACTGGTTTTGATGGAATCTTTATTGTTGTCTTTGTTTTTGTAAATCTGATTGATGAGTTCGTTGCGGCTTACTACTACCTGCAGCGAGCTATTGTTGAAGTAGTGGTTGTATTTTAAGCCGACCGTATAATTCCATTGGTTGTTGATGGGAACAACGGATAAAGTATAGCGTTGTGATTCGGTTTTGTTGGCGTTCAGGTTGAGGCGGAACAAATCGCAGGCGGCTAGTGTGAGAAAAGTGAGGTCATCTTTTTTAGAAATTTTCCATTTCACTTTCACCTGTGCATCGTTGTAATTAGGGAAGATAGGCACCTGAATGATTTTAAAGAACCAGTTGTAATAACTACCGCGCACTGAGCCCAGGATGGTAGCGTTTTTCTTTTTATTGAGTGGTGATTCGAAGCTGAGTGCGGATTCGGTAATGCCCAGGGTGAGTGTAGCGCCGAAGCGATCATCGCGGCCATCGCGGAGGCGAACATCCATATTACTACTGAGCATATTGCCGCGGTTAGCGGGGAATGCCGAGGAATAGAAATTCACTTCGCGGATAAAATCAACATTGATGAGGCCTACGGGTCCGCCCGAACCGCCCTGTGTAGCGAAGTGGTTGATGTTGGGAATTTCGATATCGTCGAGGTAGAAGCGGTTTTCTGCGGTACTGCCGCCGCGGATGATGAGGTCGTTTCGGAAGCCGGTGCTGAAACCCACGCCCGGCAACGATTGTACCACGCGAGAGATATCGCGGTTACCACCGGGGTAGCGCTGAATTTCATTCACGCCGATGCTGCGCACGCTGATGGGGCTTTCTTCTTTGCGCATGAACGGATTGGCTTTTGCTTTCACTTCAACCTCTTTCAGGTTTTGTTCGCTTCGTTCCAGTTCCACGTTGATGGTAGCGGGCTTCGCGTTCGTCACTTCTATTTCAAATACCGATTTGAGTTTATAGCCTACTGACGACATTTTGAGGTTATAGAAGCCTGGCTTCAGGCCGGTAAAGATGAATTCACCTTTTTCGTCGGTTTGCACTGCTTGCGTATCAGAAACGGCCACCGTAACGAAGTCGAGCGGTTTATTATTTCCGGCTTCGGTGATACGACCTTTCAGTATACCGGTTTGCGCCTGAACAAAAAGTGTGAAGGCCGTAAAGCCCAGTGTGATCCACTGTTTCATGGTAGTTAGATTGGTTAGAAACTCGTGGTAAAACAATGAAATAGGCTGATTGTTCGGTAGTTGGCATAAAAAAAGGGCTGCCTTGCGGGCAGCCCTTGTGTTTTATCAGAAATGAAGATTATTTGAATGTAATATTCATTTCAACGCGGCGGTTTTTCTGACGACCGGCCGGTGTTTTGTTATCGGCGATTGGGCGAGTCATACCGTAACCTTCGGTTTCCAGCTTGTCGGCGTTAACGCCCTTGCTTACCAGATATTTCTTCACGGCAGCAGCACGGCGCTTACTTAAGTCGAGGTTCATATCGGCATTACCCACATTATCGGTATGGCCTTCAATTTTCAAACCGTAAGTTGGCTTATCTACCAACAATTTAGCCAAGCCGTTCAGTGAAGCGTAAGACTTCGTGCGAATGATGTCTTTTCCGGTTTCGAATTCCAGATTCTGGAAGGCATAGCGAACGGTTTCCAGTTCTTTCTTCTCTAATACCGGACAGCCTTTGTTGTCTTTAGAACCGAATACTTTTGGACAAGCATCGTCTTTATCTAAAACGCCATCACCATCAGTATCTGGCCAAGGACAGCCACCGTTTTCAATAGGACCCGCTTCGCGAGGGCATTTGTCTTCATTGTCGTACAGGCCATCTTTGTCGGTATCAGGGCAGCCTTTGTGTGCTTTTTCGCCAGGAACATCCGGACAAGCATCGTTCTTATCAGCCACACCGTCACCATCTTTATCAGGACAGCCATTCAGTTCTTTCGGACCTTTTTCATCCGGGCATTCGTCGTATTTGTCGATGATACCATCGCCATCTTTATCAGGGCAGCCGGCGAATTCAGGAAGACCTGGTACATCCGGACAAGAGTCGTTCATATCAATGATACCGTCTTTGTCGCGGTCAGGGCAGCCATTCAGTTCTTTCGGACCAGCAACATCAGGGCACTTGTCGTCTTTATCGGTTACGCCGTCGCCATCTTTATCTGGGCAGCCCTTGGTTTCGCAGGTTCCTTTATCTTTTTTACAGATATCAAATTTGTTTGATACACCGTCTTTATCGCGGTCTTTGTGCAAGCTGTTCGGGATAGGAATTTTCACACCGGCCTGAATGTTTGCGCCGTAGGTGAATTTGTTGGCGAACATGGTAATCAGGTTAGAAGAGGTGATAAACACAGGGCCTAAGCGAACGCCGGCGCCTACGTTAAAGTTACCATAGCTATTGTAGCTTAAAGGCAGGTAAACGCCCGCCCATTTATGGTCGAAGCGCGGTGTAAGCATGATGGAAGAAGGGTAGTGAACCATGTTCAGGTTCTTCGCCATGTTGGTAGAGATGGTACCATTCAGGTTCAGACCAAAACCTTTCCAAATTTCCCAATCCAGGAACAGGTTAAAGCGCGTTGGCAGCCACATGGTGAATTTCTCATTCTTTTCAGTGGCTACGAAGTTACCTGGCTTAGAGTTGATTACGCTATCGAAGGTACTCACGCTTTTGATACCGGCATGCTTTACATCCCAGTTTTCGATATCTGCTGAGAAGCCATAAGAAGTAGTAGGCTTAGCAAATTTTACAGCGCCGATATCGATGATAGAGAAGCCAGCCGCTAAAGTATAGCGGTTGCGTTCGCGCTTCCACCACTTTTGGCAATCCATTTCGTAGTCGAACTTTTCTTTTTTCGGACGCCATTCGTAGCTAACGCCTAAATCGACAGCGAATGAAGGCGAGGTGAAGAATGTTTTAATATCGCTGAATGAAATTTTGTCTTTACCGAACATGGCCAGATTTTCGCCGTGGCCTGCGGTAAAGTCGCCCTTAACGTTAAGTGAGTCAAAGTTCGGGAAGCGGTAGTCTACATTTTTAGATGCGATGGTGGCACCAACAATACCCACGATGAATTTGCCGGTTAGACCAGCTTTAATCATGTGCGGGCCTTTATCGTACAGCACACGAGAGTAGGTAGCACCTACATCCATCCATCCCAGAGTATTAGCAGAAAAGTTTTTCCCATTCAGCGGTTGATTAATGAAATGGGTGATGCTATCAGCTTTATTGCCTAAACCCCAGTATGAAGCACGGGCCAATGTTTCGCCCACATTGTTGATGTTAGCCAGCGCGTTCACATTCCAGAATACCGCGATGGCATTCTTGTTGCTGCGCTTCTTGCCCCATGAGAACATAAAAGACAACGGACCTTGTGCCTGCAAACCCACGAAAACGTTTTTGTTCTTGCCATTCAGGCGTTCATTCATATGCGTTTCCTGAAAGTTTTTATCGTCGAATAACGATCGGTTGATAAAAGTTTTCGGATCGATACCCACATAGTTGTTTTCCATGCTGAAACCGAGCGATATCAAATTCATATCGAATTTGAAGCGGTTGTCGGCGATGGCCGGGTTGTAATTGACATTGGTGACACCGCCGAACTGGCTGGCGCGCATCACTTCATTGTATTGCGCCCTTGCCGCCCATTGCAGGCTCACCAGCGCTATTACCAGAAGTAAACGTTGGTAGTTTTGTTTCATATTCAAGTTTAATTTTTGAGTTAATGACAGAAAACCGGTTTCAGAAAAATTCGTGCCAAAAATAAGATGTTTCCTTTAAGAAACAGGCGGCTACAGGTCGAAACCGGAGGAAACCTTACTTTTCAACCTAGAAATTCAGCGATTGGCCGAAATCTTTTTTGCCCGGTCAATTGATTTTTCATCGTATGAAAAAAAATATCACTACTTTGGAACCGGATTAACGGCTAAAATCTATTGCTATGAAATTCAGCTTGGACAAGCGCGACCGCTATTGCGTTGTTAAAATTGAGGAAGAGAAACTATTGAGCAATTTGGCTCCGGCTTTGAAGTCGGAACTGGTGATGTTGCACAATGAGGGCTTCAAAAATATCATCCTTGATTTGTCGCCGGTTCAGTTTGTTGATTCTTCCGGACTGAGCGCATTGCTGGTAGGCAACAGGCTGTCAAAAGAAGGCGGCGGTACGTTTGTGCTCACCGGCTTAAATACGCATATTCAGAAGCTCATTAAAATTTCTCAGCTCGAATCCATACTCAACATTGTGCCTTCGATGGCAGAATCGGTGGATTATGTGATGATGGATGAACTGGATCGCGATCTTCGCGGATAATCGCCGGCATTAAGGCGTTATGCAGTTCGAGGTTACAATTTTAGGAAGCAATGGCGCCGTTCCGGCTTTCGACCGGCATCCCACTTCGCAATACATTCATTATAATGGTCATGGCTTCATTGTGGATTGCGGCGAAGGTACACAGCTGCAAATGGCTCGTTTTGGTATCCGCCGCGCCCGTTTAGATCATGTGTTTATCTCGCATTTGCACGGCGACCATTTTTACGGACTCTTGGGCCTGATAACTTCATTTAACTTAAATCATCGCGAAGCGCCACTTCATATTTACGGTCATCACGGTATTGAAGAAATCATTGCCACGCAATTCAAGCATTCCGAAACGGTGTTGAAGTTTCCGCTGGTGTTTCATGTTGTTACGGCTGATCAACCCAGATTAATTTATGAAGATGCGATGCTCACCGTTACTACGATTCCGTTGCTTCATCGTATTCCCACTACCGGATTTTTGTTTAGAGAGAAGCCCGGTTTGCGTAAGATGCGCACGGAGAAGTTAGCGGAGTATCGAATTCCGGTTGCCGATATCCCCGCCATAAAAGCTGGTGCTGATTTCATTGCGGCAGATGGGAAAGTGATTTCCAATCACGAATTGACTTTGCCACCACCGCCACCCAGGAGTTACGCTTTTTGCAGTGATACCGCCTATCATGAGCAGATTGTACCACAATTGGCGGAAGTTGATTTGTTGTATCACGAAGCCACGTTCATTGAAGAACACGCCCAGCGTGCTTCAGAAACCATGCACAGTACGGCCCGGCAGGCGGCTCTGATTGCGCAAATGGCCGGTGTGAAGAAACTCTTACTTGGGCATTTTTCTGCGCGCTATGAACAACTGGATACCTTGTTGCAAGAGGCAAAGGCTGTTTTTCCTAATGCAGAATTGGCATTGGAAGGAACGACATTTGCTTTGTAAGAAGCGGTTTATTCTTCGCCGTTGAACTTGCGCACCAGTGCTTCACTCACGCCCATATTGCTAAAGCCACCATCGTGAAACAAATTCTGCATGGTAATGTAGCGAGTGAGGTCACTGAACATGGCTACCGTAAAGTCGGCACAGGCTTCGGCAGGCGCATTACCCAGCGGCGACATTTTATCAGCGAATCCGAAGAAGGCATCGAATCCCTTAATGCCGGAGCCGGCTGTGGTCATGGTAGGGGATTGCGAAATGCTGTTGATGCGTACTTTTTTCTTTTCGCCATAGTAATATCCGAAAGAACGAACAATACTCTCGAGATATGCCTTGGCATCAGCCATATCGCCATAGCCCGGAAAAGCGCGTTGCGCAGCGATGTACGACAAGGTAACCACCGATGCCCAGTCGTTCAGCGCATCTTGTTTCATGCAAGTTTGTAAGACCTTATGCAGTGAAATAGCTGAAATATCCATGGTTTTCTGGAGCCATTCGTAGTTCAGGTCGGTGTAGTGCTTGCCTTTGCGAACATTTACCGACATGCCGATGGAGTGCAGCACGAAATCCAGTTTTCCGCCCAGTTGTTGTTGTGATTCCTGGAATAGTTTTTCCAAATCTTCCACCAGCGTAGCGTCTGCCGGAATCACAGTGGTGTTGCATTGCTCTGCCAGCTTCTTGATTTCACCCAGGCGCATGGCCACAGGGGCATTGGTGAGTACGAATTGCGCGCCCTGCTGATGGGCTTTTTCCGCCACTTTCCACGCAATTGAATTTTGATCCAGCGCTCCGAAAATAATCCCGCGCTTTCCTTTTAAGATATTGTCCATGATTGGTGTTTTCCACTAGTTTCTGGCCATCAGTTCTTTCGCATTTGCCAATGCCGCAGCAGTCACTTTTTCACCGCCCAGCATCTTAGCCAATTCTTCCACGCGCGCCTCGGCTGACAACTCCCGCAACTGAGTAGCCGTTTTTCCTTTTACGGTTTCCTTGTAAATGTAGAAATGTTTGTGAGCTATGCGCGCAATTTGAGGTAAATGGGTAATGCAAAGCAATTGATGTTTTTTGCCCATAGCCGCCATAATTTCACTCACTTTCAGGGCTACTTCGCCACTAATTCCCTGATCAATTTCATCGAAAATGAGTGTGGGTAATTGTCCGCTACCTGCCTGTTGTGATTTAATGCACAACATCAGTCTCGACAATTCTCCGCCTGAGGCCACTTTGCGTACCGGTTGCGGCGCAAAACCTTTATTGGAGGTGAACAGAAAATCAACGCCTGTAATTCCCGATGATGTTGCGCTATTGAATGTGCGCTTTTCTGTTTCCACTTCAAACAACGCATTCGGCATTCCGGCCTGATGCAATAATTTTTCAATATTCTTTTTGAAGGCAGGAATCACGGATAACCGCTGCTGGTGCAATTTTTCAGCGGTAGCCGCCGCAAGGGTTGAAGCTGTTTCTACTTCGGCTGAAAGCCGCGCCAGTACTTCATCGCTGGTATCCATGGCTTTCAATTTTTCTTCCAACGATGCCTGAAACGCCAGTAATTCATCAAGGGTTTGTTGACCATGCTTTTTCTGCAATTTGTAAATCGTATTCAGTCGCCCGGTAATATCCTCCAGCCGTTCGGGGTCAAGAGTTGTGGCAGTGGCCAGATGTTCCAGTTCGGCGGCAACATCTTTTATCTCAATAATAGTTGTTTCCAATCTTTGGTTCAGCGCGGCTACATCGGCATTGATTTTTAGCAAAGGTTTCAGTTGTGCTTGCGCTTCTCTTAGTTGATCAACCGCTGAAGGTTCGCCATCGTGCAGCATCCTAGCGGCTAGCTGTGCACCACGCACGATACTGGCAACATGTGTAAGGGTTTGTTGTTCTTTTTCCAGCGGTTCCTGTTCACCCGGCTGTAATTGCGCATCGGCTAATTCGCGATATTGAAACTGCAGAAAATCGAAGGTGGTTCGATCGGCCTGTTGCTGTTTCTTTTTTTCTTCCAAGTGCGCGCTCAATTGGCGGTAGCTATTGAATTGTGTCCGGTATTTTTCCAGCAAATCATGCGTTCCGGCCAAATCATCCAGCAGCGACAACTGAAATCCTGTATCTATCAGTTCCAGCGTTTCATGTTGTGAGTGCAGATGAACCAATTGCTCGCTCAGGCGGCGTAATTGCGTGAGGGTAACAGGCGTATCATTGATGAAGGCGCGCGACTTGCCGTTAGGTGTAATTTCACGACGGATGAGGGTGTTTTCGTCGAAATCCAATTCTTCTTCTTCAAAAAATTGGTAGTGTTTCTTTTTATCTAACCGGAATGTAGCTTCCACCACGCATTTTTCACCCTGCTGATACAGTGCCTTGGCATCGGCGCGTTCGCCCAGGATAAGACCCAGCGCGCCCAGCAGAATGGATTTGCCGGCGCCGGTTTCTCCGGTAATGATATTGACGCCCTCCACAGGTTCCATCTGAAGACGGTCAATAATGGCGTAATTCTTTACGGTGAGTTTCTGAAGCACGCGGCAATTTACAATTTCAATTTTTCAATTTACAATTTCTAAGTTTGCCCTTCAAATTTCTTAACTATGAATTACGACCTGATTGTTATTGGCAGCGGCCCGGGAGGTTATGTTGCAGCAATTCGCGCTTCACAACTTGGCTTGAAAACGGCTGTGGTAGAAAAAGAGAACCTCGGCGGCATTTGTTTGAATTGGGGATGCATTCCTACCAAGGCGTTGCTTAAAAGCGCTCAGGTGTTTGAATATCTGAATCACGCTTCCGACTATGGCATTACGGTTGGTAATGCAACGGCTGATTTCAATGCTATTGTTAAACGTTCCCGCGGTGTAGCCGATGGCATGAGTAAGGGTATTCAGTTCTTGTTTAAGAAGAATAAGATTGACGCCATTATGGGCTTCGGTAGGGTGAAGAAAGGCGGCAAAGTTGAAGTAACCGCTGCCGATGGCAAGAAAACAGAATACGCTGCCAAGCATATTCTGCTGGCTACCGGTGGTCGCAGCAGGGAGTTGCCAAATGTGAAACAGGATGGGAAGAAGATTATTGGCTATCGCGAAGCGATGACGCTTGCATCGCAACCGGCTTCGATGGTTGTAATGGGAAGCGGTGCTATTGGGATGGAGTTCGCCTATTTCTATGCTGCGTTGGGCACTAAGGTTACGGTGGTAGAATTTGCGCCGCGCATTTTGCCGAGAGAGGACGCCGAGGTTTCGAAAGAAATGGAGCGCATCATGAAGAAGAAGGGGATTGCTTTTCTTACCGGAACGGCTGTAGAAAGTGTAGATACAAAAGGTAAGGGCTGTGTTGTTAGTGCGAAAACAGCAGATGGTTCTGTTCAAAAACTGGAATGCGATGTGGTACTTTCAGCAGTTGGCATTGCCACCAATATTGAAGGTATTGGGTTAGAGGAAGCCGGTGTAAAAACAGATAAGGGATTGGTTGTGGTAGATGACTATTATCAAACCAATGTTCCCGGAATTTATGCCATAGGTGATATCGTAAAAGGCCCGGCTTTGGCGCATGTAGCCAGTGCAGAAGGTATTACTTGTGTAGAAAAAATTGCCGGCCACCATCCTGAACCAATCGACTACGGAAATATTCCCGGCTGTACGTATTGCTGGCCGGAAGTAGCGAGTGTGGGTATGACAGAAGAGGAGGCGAAAGCAAAAGGTATGGCAATCAAAGTGGGTAAGTTTCCATTTTCTGCTTCAGGCAAGGCCAGTGCATCGGGTTCAAAAGACGGGTTTGTGAAAGTGATTTTTGATGCTAAGTATGGCGAATGGCTGGGTGCTCACATGGTAGGTGCCAACGTTACTGAAATGATTGCCGAAGTAGTTGCTGCGCGGAAGTTAGAAACTACCGGCCATGAAATCATCAAAGCCATTCACCCGCATCCAACCATGAGCGAAGCGGTGATGGAAGCAACTGCGGCAGCTTACGGCGAAGTAATTCACCTATAGTTTTCTTACCGCTTATTTTATAGGCAAACCGTACTTGGCGCTGAACTTTCGGTACAGTTCGGTTTGCTTGTTATCGAGGTTGATATTTCTGCCGGAAATATAGGCGCGCTCAACAATAGATGAGCGCATATCCAGTAAATCACCGGAAACTACCAGCATACTGGCGTCTTTCCCGGCTTCTAACGTGCCCAATTGCGCATCAACGCCCAAAATTTTCGCAGCATTGCCGGCAATGGCCATTAATGCTTGTTCCCTGGTTAAGCCATAGGCCGCTGCGGTACCTGCTTCGAAAGCTAAATTACGCTGCTGCCAGAAACCTTCAATACTGATAGCGAACAAAACGCCAGCTTGCTGTAGGGTGGCCGGTGTTTTATAAGGCTGCTGAATGTCGTCGTCGTTGTACGAAGGCAGGTCGTGTGTTTTCGATAGAATCACCGGTATCTTTTTCTTCGCCAACACATCGGCAATCAGGTGAGCATCCTTGGCCCCAACTAAAACCAGATTCAATTTTAGTTGCTCGGCAAAGGCTATGGCATGCAACATTTCCTTTACGTAATCAGCGCGGACGTACAGTTTACAACTACCGTTGAATAGGCCACGCATGCGTTCAAAGCGCAGATTCATTTTAGTAGGTGATGCCGCTGCGTAAGCTGCAGCTTCAATAAAATAATCGCGAAGTTCATTGACTTGTTTATCGTAATCCTTGCTTAACTCATAGCCTTCTGGCTGTGCCCACCATCCCTTCACGGTGAACATCGATGGCCAATTAACGGCTATACCTTCGTCGGCTTTAACCAAGGCGTCTTCCCAGTTCCAGGCATCTAACTGCATCAGTGAAGAGGTGCCGGAAATGCGTCCGCCATTCGGCATTACCTGTGCGTATAATATGCCATTAGAGCGCACAGTTGGGGTAACGCGGGAGTCAGTGTTGTAAGATATGGCGGCACGAGCTTCAGGATTAATAGCGCCCATTTCACTCATGTCGTTCGTGGCACGCACAGCTTCAATTTCATTCAATCCCAGAACGGTATTTAAGGCAATCAACCCCGGATAGATGTGTTTGCCGGTAACATCGATAACTTTACCTAAAGTAGCGTCGGTTTTAATAGTATTGGCAGAAAAAACAGCTTCTATTTTTCCATTATTAAATATCAAACAACCATTCTCTACAACCTGACCATTTCCAATGTGAATGGTACCGCCCTTCAGACAAAGTCTTTCTGTTTGCACCGGGGCGGGAGCCGGCACATCATTTTGTGCCAACAACATACGGCCGGATAACAGTGCAAAAAACAACAACAGGTTTTTCATGGTGGGAAGTTAAAAAAATAGGGCGGTGAACTTAGCACCGCCCTGTTTTCTTAGTAACCGAACAATTCTGTAAGTGAAATTTCCTGCACCGGCCCTAGTGTTTCAAGGGCTTTTCGATTCACATCTTCCTTACTGCCTAAAACCAGGTAAACGAATTTCTTTCCTTTAACGTGTTGATCAAAGAATTGGTGAACATTTTGCAATGTCATTCCTTTAGCTTGTGCGTAAATATCTTTGCGAATATCATAATCAATTCCACGCTTCGCAGCCGCCCTGTAGCGCCAGTAAATGTTTGCACGCGTTACCCAATCGCTTTCCATGTTTTTTAGCATGCTTTCCTTCGACATGTTGAACTGCTTTTCAGCTTCCGGCATGTCATTGTATAGTGCGCTCATTTCTTTCACTGCTGTAGGCAATTTATCAGCCTGTGTTCCTACATAGGCTAAAACTGAAAAATGCTCATCTTTTTTAGCCGGAGAATTAAACTGCCCGAAAACGCTGTATGCCAATGCCTGCTTCTCCCGAATTTCCTGGAACAACACGCTCGACATATTTCCGCCATAATACTCGTTGAACATTTGTGCTGATGGAACCAGTGACTTGTTGTATACCTCATCCCAACTCAGCATCACCAACTCGGCTTGTTTCATTGGGTAATTGGCAAAATAAACCACAGGCGCATCAATGGCTTTTTCAGGATAAGGCGTTGCCGCCGGATAATCAGCCATCGGCATCGTAACCTGATGTATTTTATCTAATGACGCTATAGCTTCGTTAAGATCTTTCTGTCCGTAATAGAATACCCGGTGTTTGTAGGTAGTCAGGCGATGCAGTAAATCGGTTAAAGAAGCTGCTTTAACCGATTTGAGCTCCTCATTGCTCATCACATTATTGAATGGATTTTTAGCACCGAACAGACCATAGTTTAGCAGCCCTGACCATAATATGGTCTGCTTGCTGAGTTTAGCATCAGTGCGTTCTTTCATAATATCGAGCACCAGGTTATCGTATAGCTGTTGATCGGGCTGTGCATCGTGCAATACTTGTTCCATTAGTGCAATACCCGGCTCCAGATTTTTTTCAAGACCTGACAACACAATTTTAGTTTCGTCGCGACCACATTCGGTATTGAAAGTGAGCCCCAGTTTGTAGAACTCTTCTTTCAATTGGGCGGCAGTGTATTTAGACGTGCCCAGATAAGGCAGATACTTCACTGCTAAAGGTAGCTGACGATCATTGTCGCTACCCATATCCAGTAGGTAAACCAGACTGAATGTACCATTGAGCTCATTCGGGATATAATCAACTTCAACGCCGTTCTTCATTTTTCCATGTTGGATATCGTTAGCAAAATCCATGAAGTGGGGTTCCACATGGCTCATTGGCATACTATCGAAATGCGTTCTGAACGCAGAAGCTAAATCTTTGTTCGTTTCTACCGGTGTGATGGCGGGTTTCTCTACTTTGAATAAACTAGGCGGCCCCATCTTCTTATAACAAACAGCGTAATTATTGGCGTAGTGTTCTTTCGCAAATTTCACCACATCTGCTTTCGTGATTTTCGACATCTCATCTAATTCTGCAAAGTGTTTTTCAATAGGTACATCTTTCACAAAAGAGAATACCATATCGAAAGTGCGCCCTTCGTTGGTTTCAGCCTGCTTCAACCGGTCGAGGCGCATATTGTCTACCACCGCCGGAATAACCCAATCCGCAAAACGACCTTCCTTGATAGAGTCAATCTGCGACAGCAACAATTCCTTTACCTCTTCAAGTGACTGTCCCTGCTTGGGTTCACCGTATAATTTTTGAACGGTGTAGTCTTTGTTGTCGCTCACCGTGCTCATGGCGGTAAGTACCTTTTGTTTTAGCAAGAGGTTCAGGTCAATTAAGCCAGAGCCTTTGCCGTTGGCCAGAATGGCATCAATCAACTTTACATACAATTCATCTTTAGAACCGGCGCCATCAAAACGGTAACCAATCCATACGTGTTCCGGCTCTTGTCCGAATTTGTTGGTGGCCAGCGGTTGCGTAATGGCAACCGGTGCTTCTTTCACGAATTGTGGCACTTCTTTCTTCTTCCAGCCACCAAAATATTTTTTGATAAGTTCAATGGTCTTATCCGGATCCAAATCGCCGCTCAAAACAATGGCACAATTATTCGGCACATAATACGTATCGAAGTATTTATGAATATTCACCATAGAAGGGTTCTTCAGGTGGCTGCTTAAACCAATTGTAGTTTGTGTGCCATAAGGGTGATTGGGCATCAACATGGAATCTACTGCCTGCCAGCTCCATTCGCCGTCATTAGCTGTACTAATATTGAATTCTTCATAAACCGCTTCCAGTTCAGTATGAAAAATGCGTAATACCAGATTTTGAAAACGGTCGCCTTCTACTGATAACCATTTTTCGAGCGCATTCGACGGAATATCATTGACGTAACAAGTAAGATCGCGGTCAGTAAAGGCATTCGTTCCTTTGGCGCCGATAGAAGCCACCATCTTATCATATTCGTTCGCAATCGAAATTTTAGAAGCCAGATAGGATAGCGAATCAATCTGATGATACAACAGTTTTTTCCGGGCCTCATCTGGTTCGTGCATCCGTTGCTCAAACAAATCGGATATCGCATTCAGGTAAGGTTCTTCCTTAGAAAAATCGGTGGTGCCAAATTGCTTGGTACCCTTGAACAACATGTGCTCCAGATAGTGCGCCAGACCTGTAGTTTGCGGCGGGTCATACTTGCTGCCTGCTTTTACGGTAATTGCGGTTTGGATGCGCGGCGATAACTTGTTGACAGAAATAAGGACCTTGAGTCCGTTATCTAAAGTGTATTCCTTGTACGGATAAGGTGCGCCGCCCGCGCCTGCGGCCAGTTGAGTTTTGCCATCGCGATGGCAACTGATTAAGGTTACGAGTAGGAGCAGGGTGATGCTGGCGAAAATGCGTTTCATCCAAAAAAGATTTTAGAAAGCGAAAGATAGAATTTTTGGCGGCAGGGCAGATTGTAAAAAAGGAGGAGCGCTGCTAGCCCGGGTTTACCATTCTCAATAAATTACAGAGATTTGCAGCATGCCGGCAAAGAAAATAACGTATGAGTCAGACAGGAATTTTTACCTGATTGGCATTGCCGCTTCTATCAAAAATTACACCCTGTGTTTTTTACTCAATGATTTGTTGCAGGTATCGTTCATCCGGCAGGCTGATTTGGAGTTGTTGCAGAAAGAGCGCAGTTTGAAACAATCTTTTGCCGTGTTTCTAGGTCAGCACGAGTTAGCCTCAACTGACTTTTGGTTATTTAATAACAAATCGGGTGCCGAGGCGCTGTTACCGGAAGCGGCCATGTTCGACTACCTGCTAAAAATTACCGGAGCGGGGCGAGAATGGCGTCATTTACCAGCCGAATTAAAGCAATTAGAAGGCGTACTTGCTGCTGCAGAAATTCCGGTGAAATCCATTAAAAATCCTGATCGGTTAGTGTATGAATTGCCTGCAGCACCTCCCGTGAAACCATGGCGCAAGAAATCTGTAAAATGAAGTTGCGTGTTCTGTTTTTTGTTGCTGGTATATTTTTCTCTCTAGTACTTCCAGCGCAACAATTAGTGCCGCTAAAAACGGTGAAAAAAATGAGCGGGAAAAATGAGCAGCGGCAACAGGTAATTGTAGATTCACTGCGAGCAGCCGGGCCGTTGCCATTAGTTATTACGGGCGTGGGGAATAAACATGCTACCTGGATGCATTGGTTAGATTTGGGCGCAGATTCACTGGTGGTGCCGCAGATCGATGACTATAAACGTTTCCTGCGCATTTACCGCATTCACAAGGAACAAAAAGGAGGATGTCATTGTATCCGTTTGTGAGGCATTATATTATATTCGGATTATGATTAAGGAAAAGACCGTTGTAGAGTTAAAAGAGATGATGGATCGCGGTGATGATTTTCAATTAATAGACTGCCGCGAACCCGATGAATATGATATCTGCAATTTAAATGGTGAGTTGTTGCCTATGGGCGAAATTCCGGCTAACATTGATAAAATCTCTCGCGACAAACCGGTTATTATTCACTGCAGAAGTGGTAACCGCAGTGGCAGAATGGTGCAGTGGATGGAGCAACAACACGGATTCACCAACCTGTATAATCTGAAAGGCGGTATTCTTTCCTGGTCAGATGAAATTGATTCATCTGTACAGAAGTATTAAAAATCTTAACGGGATACGACCAGCTTCTTGGAGAAGATATTGGTACCTACGCGGATAACGGCATTGTAGGTGGCTGCGGCCAGCACATCGGTATCGAACTGCAAATCATTATTCCCAGCTTCCAAAGTAAAGTTGGTGCGCAGTACTTCAGCGCCCAGCATATTGTAAAATTTTACTTCTACCGGCTGTGTTCCTGAGGTGTTGATAGAAAGCGTGGTTTTGCCAATGGTTGGATTCGGAACAAATTCCCCCATGGCGAAATCAGGACCATCAGTGATTTTTGCTGAAACCGTGTACGTTTCTTTATTGTGACCATCGATGTCAATCTGATTTAACTTGTAGTAATACACCGTATTCGGTTGCACCTGGTGATCGTCGTAGCTATACTGAAGGGTGGTGGCGCTGTTGCCGTGCCCTTCCATCCATCCTATTCTGCTAAAATTAGCGCCATCTTCACTACGCATGATTTCAAATCCTTTATTGTTGATTTCTGTAGCGGTAGCCCAGTTCAGGCGGATGAAGCTGTTGTTTACTCCCTGGGCGCGCAAGAATAGCAAGGATACTGGCAGTGGATTACTGCTAGCCACGGGCCCACCAAATCCGAAATGCGAAAATCCAGTGTACTTTCCACCAGGGATGCCGGTTGCGCCACTTGAAGTGGAGCACGAATTAGTATTACCACCACCACTGGCAGGCCATTTTGAATAGCGGAATAAATCGCCCAAAGCAGAAACGGAACTGTAAATTTCGTTGGTCCAGTCGTCGCCAGAAGGATCTGTACCTATACCAGCGTTATTATGTTTTAACACTCGGGCACCTTCAGTGGTGGAACCGGTATACGAATACGAACGCGGGAAAACTTCCATGGTATAGACGTTGGCGCTATTGCCGGTAAAACTCCAATACCCGTGATTGGTGGGCGTCTTCTCAAAAATATACCACGAGTTTTTTCCGGTGCACGGATTGGGTCCGTAAACATTGTAACCGTTGTTGTCCAGTACAAATTGACCGTTCATCGTGTAAGTGCCAGCATTGCAGGACGCAAATCCGGGATAACCGCTGAAATTAGAATTTGTACAATCCAATTTCTTGGTAATAGTGCCGAAGCCGGCGGCATTATCTACGAACATGCCGCGGATAATATTGGGTGCCGAGCCCACCGTATTGAAATTGAGCTTCAAGGCTTGATAGGTATTGGTAGATGTTCCAACAGGAAAGTAATAATCACTATTGGTTGCGGTAACACTTCTGGAGAAGCCACCAAGCCCTACGCCAGACGCACCACGAGTTTCCACATAACCAAACTTAAGGGCATCGCTGGAAGCTACTGAAGGTGTTTGATAACCCACCACTGCATTTACTGCGCCATTAGAAACATACAGCGTATAGTCAGTAGTGCCGTTGTAAGTTCTGATTACACCAAAACCACTGCTGCGGTTAGCACCACGCACTTGATCGTTGGTGCCCGTGTATGCGGTGAAAGTTGCCGAACCAGTTGTTTTTGAACCCCAAACCAGCGAACCTTTTACTTCTACATCACTCAACAATCTAACCCCTTCATTAGCGTTCGTCTCGCGATCGATAACCAGATTGTGAATGGGATTATTTCCGGTAAAAATAGTTTGATCAGTGCTGCTGCCGGGCATTGTACTGCCGCCAATAAGACGAAGCACCCGCTCACCGCTCCCGCCATCGGTATAAGTGGTAGATGATTCTAAATTTACATTGCCTTCAACTTCAATAATGCCATTATTGGTGATACTTTTAGATCCGGAACCAAAGTTTTTGTTGGTTAACCCGCCCTGAACATGAAGCAGCGCACCACTTTGGATAAAAACCAAATCGCCTTGATTGTAAAACAAGTCAGCGGCTTGAGAAAAGGCTGTTTTTATCAGCAGGCATAAACTTGTCGTAATAAGAAATCGAAGTGTCATAAATAGGGCTGTAAAGATAGCAAAATCGTACGATGGCGCGCTATTCAATCTGCATAGTATCTTCCTGAAAACTGTCTTCCGAACCGCCGTAGTCGCGGCTATGGTCGGCCTTTTCTTCGGAATATGCACCGCAATTCAGCTCAATATTCATTTTTTCAGGCTTTGGGAAGGTAGCAGAGGGGTGAATGCCGGTACCGGAGCTATCCGCATACACCTTCTGCATAAAATAACCATAAATGGGCAGCGCCGTGCTGGCACCCTGACCATAAGCCATATTTCTAAACCGAAGATATCGGTCTTCGCATCCTACCCATGTAGCTACTACTAAATCTGGTGTTAATCCAATGAACCAACCATCGCTATTGTTTTGGGTAGTACCTGTCTTCCCGGCAATATCGTTACGCAAACCATACCGAAAACGCAATCGCTGACTGGTTCCATACTGAACCACTCCGCGCAGCATTTCAATCATGGTGTAGGCAGTTTGTTCATCCAATACTTCATTTCGCGCTCCGTCGAAAGTGGCAATCACGTTGCCGCTTCTATCTTCAATTCGCGTTACAAAAACCGGTGATACATGTACCCCTTTATTCACGAAGGTAGTGTAGGCTCCCGCCATTTCTATCAATGAAATATCAGCGGTTCCCAAACATATAGAAGGTTGATTGGGTATCGGACTGGTAATGCCCATTGATTGGGCTAATTGTTTTACTTCCTGCACCGACATTTCGTGCATGAGATAAGCCGATACGGTATTTACTGAATTCGCCAAAGCCTGCTTTAAGGTCAGCATGCCGCCGTATTTTCCGTCGCTGTTGTGCGGTGTCCAACTGCTGATTAGTCCAAATCGCGGATCACCTTTATCAAAGGTGACCGGCAGATTAGGCACCTGATAACAGGGTGAATAGCCCTTATCGCGCACTGCAGCAGTGTAAACGATGGGTTTGAAGGTAGAACCGATTTGCCGGCGCGTGTTGTAATTCACGTGATCATACTGAAAATACTTGTAATTGATGCCGCCCACCCATGCGCGCACATAACCGTTTTCAGGATTGACAGCAATGACGCCGTTCTGAAGAAACAAACGATGGTAGCGGATAGAGTCGTATGGGCTCATCACCGTATCGTGCTCGCCTGCCCATGAAAAGATGCGCATGGCGATAGGTTTATGCATCAGTGCGTCAATTTCGCTTTCCGACTTGCCTTCTGATTTCCACTGTTTATATCGGCTGGAAGCGCGGTAGATCCCGTTCCATTCTGTCTGGAAATCTTTCCACGGGTCACTTCCTTCCTTCATTTTGAAAAACAACTGTTGCCACTCGGTGAGATGTTCTTGCTGCGCTTCTTCGGCATATTGCTGTAACCTGGAATCGATGGTAGTAAAAACGCGCAGACCGGCGGTGTATATGTTGTATTTCTCGCCATCCGGTCCGGGATGCTTATCGAAATAGTCTTTGAGCCAAAGCCGCAGATACTCTCTAAAGTAAGGCGCCATGCCGTCTTCGTGAGAAGATTCATTGAAGTTCAGTGCAATGGGTAATGCGAAAAGCGAATCGCGCTGCGCCGTGGTGATAAACTGATAATGACAGAGTTGATCCAGCACCACGTTGCGCCTCTTTTTTGAAGCTTCGGGATGGAGGCGTGGATTATATTGGTAAGGTGCTTTCAACATGCCTACCAAAATGGCGGCTTCCTGAATATTGAGCGAATCAACCGGCTTGCCAAAATAAGTTTGTGCCGCGCTTTTAATACCAAAAGCATTATCGCTAAATTCCACTGTATTAAAATACATCGCGATAATTTCTTCTTTGGTGAAGGCTTTTTCCAACTTGGCGGCAATCACCCACTCTTTGAGCTTGCGCAAGGCCAGCGTAATTTTCCAATGGTTACCGCGCGGAAACAGATTCTTGGCCAATTGTTGCGTAATGGTGCTACCACCTCCCTTGCTATCTGATCCTAGTACACCTGCTATAGCACGCGCAATGGCTTTAAGGTCAACGCCGGTATGGTCATGAAACCGAATATCTTCTGTGGCCAGCAACGCATTTACCAAGTGAGGCGGCAGATGTTCGTATTGCACATTGCTGCGGTTCTGCTGGTAATACTTGCCCAGAACCACGCCGTCGGCGCTAATCACTTCAGTAGCGGTTGCTGTTTGCGGATTTTCAAGATCATCTATGGAAGGCAGCCTGCCGAAAACGCCAATGGCAATTAAGGCGAAGAGCGCTACTACGCCCATCACCAACCAGCTGTAAACCTGCCAGAACGCCCGGTTATTATTTGTTTTGTCGAGCCGAAACCACTCTCGCATCCGACAATAATAGTTAAAATCGAAATTTTTCGTTCGTTTGTAGTACGAATGATTTTTATCAGGAAAACCCTGCCGTTTTTATTGCTCGCTTTTGTGTTGAGTGTGGTAGTGCGACTTCCACAGCTCAACAGGCCGCTTTCTAAACATCATGAATTTTGTACTGCAATCAGTTTACGGGTGCTTCAAATCTGGTATGATCAGGGTATTACCACCTACCAGGGCAACCCGGTCATGACGTATCCGGGTAACAGCAACAAGTACATCAACAACCACGCAAACGCCAGCGGAAAAATGCTGGACGCTGATGGTAACTTTTACTACGTGTCGCATCCGCCATTTGCCTATTATTTTCCTTACGCAGTTTTTAAGTTGTTGCATATTCGGCCTGATGTTTTGCCATTGCAGTTATTGAATATGCTGTTGCATTTCATTACCGCTCTGTTCGTGTATTTTACGGTAGCGGTATTGAGTTTTAAAGGGGCGCGCAGTTATCTGTATGTACCTGCTTATGTGGCCTACGTGATTTATCTCTTCTTACCCGCTACGCTGTGGTTCCAGGGCAATGTTTACATGAGCGATATGGCGGTTCAGGTACCGTTCGTAATTGGGGTTTATATCGCACTCAAAATGATTATCCGGCGGAAATTTTATGTTCCAAAGTATATCTTTTTCTACCTATTGAATCTAATCTTGTTGCTATACACTTCGTGGTTGGGCTTTTTCTACGCCATTGGAATCATTATTTATTCCTTGCTGCATGTGCGCGACGATAAAGGCTTCCGGGTTTTATTGGGTGCTACATTTGGGAGTTTGTTTCTGGTGCTGCAACTGATCACTTATCAATATTCGTCCATTAACGGCCCGGAGGCTTATCTGAGTGAAATTTTCAACCGCTATCTAATCAGAGGCAGTGTTGGTGTTCGGCATGAAGGGTTCTGGTCGTTCTTCTTCTCTTATTTTGTGTACCTGAAAAATATCATCTATAACTACTTGGTGAACTACCTGCCGTTTTATATCTTGTTAATAGCTTTCATCTATATTGGCGCTACCCGGGCCAAGCTGAAAATTGTTTTTTCAGAGAATGGGTACCGGTTTATTTGGTTGTCAGTGCTGCCTATTGTTTTGTTGCATTTGGTTTTCCTTAATTATTCTTCACAGGATTTTACGGTGTTGTATGCTTCCCTGTTTTTTAGTGTGTTATTCGGCATTTTCTATGATAAAATTAAGAAGTCTGGAGCATTTACGCCCCGGCAGGTTAACGCCGCAGTATTGCTTACTATTCTAGTGCTTATTGCACAATATGAAATCGCCAATAAGCCCGGCACTATTTCTATTTACGGCTATCGTTACGCCGATGAAAAGGAGTGGGGAGAGGCCATAGCCCAACATGTGGCTCCTGAAGTTTTGGTGATGAGTACTGTTGAACCTTCGCCGCAAATGGTTTGGTATGCGGGAAGAAATATCAAGTGGGTGCGATCACGGCAGGAAGCCACAAGTTTCGCAGCTCAAAGAAGCGAAGAATACGCCGTTGTCGTTTCCGGATTTCCTAAAGAAAAGATAACATTCGAAGAGATTAGTCTGAAGAAATAATTTCCTACTTTCACAACAGATTTGTTAACCATTTCAAAGCGCAATAGAGTTATGTCTTTAAATACCATTCCCATCGTAGATTTAAGTTTATTCACCAAGGGTGATGTATCCAGTAAACAACGTTTTGTAGAAGACTTAGGTCGTGCTTTTGAAGAAGTGGGCTTTGTTTCAGTAAAAAACCACGGCGTTTCACAAGAATTGGTAGATGCTTATTACGCTGCGGTCAAGCAATTTTTTGCATTGCCATTTGATGCTAAAAAGAAATATGAAGTGCCCTCATTGGCAGGTCAACGCGGCTACACTTCTTTCGGTAAGGAACAGGCAAAAGGATTTGACACGCCTGATTTGAAGGAGTTTTGGCAGATGGGACAAACCGTAACAGACGGTGATGCCGTTAAAGCAGAGTATCCCGATAATGTTCAGGTTACGGAAGTAGCGGAATTCAATGAATTAGGATTGCAGCTTTTTAAAGCATTTGAAAAGTGCGGCATTGAGTTACTACAAGCTATTGCTATTCATTTGGGCATAGGTGAATATTACTTTGATAAGCATGTACACAACGGCAACTCCATTCTTCGGGCCATTCACTACCCGCCGATTACGCAGGAGCCAAAGAACGCCATCCGTGCCGAGCAGCATGAGGACATCAATCTGATTACATTGTTGGTAGGTGCTTCTGCTGAAGGTTTACAGTTATTATCGAAAGAAGGAGAGTGGTTGGATATTACAGCTCCGGAAGGGTGTTTTGTAGTGAATGTTGGTGATATGCTGCAACGCCTTACTAATAATAAACTACGTTCAACCACGCACCGCGTGGTGAATCCTCCACGTGAAAAATGGGGTACGCCGCGCTACTCAATTCCATTCTTCACACATCCGCGTGGCGACATGCGCCTGGATTGCCTGAGTTCTTGCGTTGATGCCAATCATCCAGCATTGTATCCGCCAATTAGCGCTGGCGAATATTTGAACGAGCGACTGATTGAAATTGGCTTAAAGAAGTAATATGGATGAACGTTCAACCCTCCAAATGATTACCGAGGCAGTGCTTTCTAATACGTATTTCCTGGTGGCCTTTATCGCATTAATTATTATTGGAGCCATTGCTTTGCGGGTGGCGCTGGGTAAGCCCGACGACGATTACGAATACAAGGCAGATTAATCAGATTCCTTTTGCCCCGGTAAATGCGCCGGTTAATCTTCCTATGCACACTGCTGCGGGAAAAGTTTTTTGAAACGAATCAGCGGCTTCATTCGCCACTGCTACTAGCAGGCCGCCATTGGTTTGCGGGTCGCAAACAATCAGGATATCATGGTTTTCTATTCCCGTGCAGCGCGAACTAAAGGCCTTCCAGTTTCTCATGGTGTTATCAGCGTAAATATATGCGGCTGTAAGTTCCTGTACTTTCGCAAATAGCGGCAATTTCTTCAAATGTAGTTCTGCTCCCAAGTTAGCGCCATCACACATTTCCAGCAAGTGTCCCAGCAAGCCGAAGCCGGTTACATCGGTCAGTGCGTGAACACTGTCAAGCGTGCCCATTTGCGTTCCCTCGCTATTTAGTGTGCTCATACTTTGGCAGGCATCCTGCCAGTCGGCATCGGTAATTAAATCGCGTTTACGTGCTGTGGCTAACACGCCTGTACCCAATTGTTTTGTAAGAAAAAGCAAATCTCCATCGCGCCCGCCACTGTTGCGCTTCAAGTGGCGAGGCGATACTATTCCATTGACTGATAATCCAAAAAAAGGCTCTGCGGCGTCGATGGTATGGCCTCCGCCTAACATCACGCCGGCTTCATTACATTGCTCGATAGCTCCTTGCATTACCTGCTGCGCCATCTGCACCGGTAATTTTTCTATGGGCCAGCCTAATACCGCTAAGGCTATTACAGGTTTTCCGCCCATAGCATATACATCACTTAGGGCGTTGGCTGAAGCAATTTTTCCAAACAAAAACGGATCATCTACGATGGGCGCAAAGAAATCAACCGTACTAATCAACGCCTGGTGCTCGTCCCATTGTATTACTGCGGCGTCATCACTGGTTTGCGGGCCTACCAATAGCTTTGCATCAAAAGGGAAATCCTTTACCCCTTCCGTAATTTCCTTCAATACTGCCGGCGCAATTTTGCAACCGCAGCCGGCCGCTTTTGAAAAGTGAGTAAGACGCTGTGTGGGTGCCGTACCTGAGCCTTTTAATTCAAACATTAAGAAAATGGTGTGATTAACTGAGTTAATTGTTGAATAAGTTCAGATGAACCGCCTTCTTTCCAGGTTAAGCGGGTGATGTTCTTGTTGCTTCGTCTGCTTAAAGCATGCACATAAGCTTTATCGTAATAATTTAGCGCTATGGAAATTGCCGCCTCGAAGTTCTTTTCATGAACCAAGGCAATCGCTTTTTTCATGGCTTCATTCCCCAGGCGGCGTTCAATTTTCTTAAAGCAATTAGCTAATTCTTCTACACTAAATGAACCGTAACATCGTAATGCTTCGCGCACCCGGTGCTCAAAAGGAACATCAATATAATACAGGGGGCCTTGTTCCATTTGTCTTCTAAAACCCATTGGTAAAAAGCACTTGCCAATACCCCGGCTTTCATCTTCTATCCAAATCGGTAATTCACCTTTTAATCTGCGCAAAACCTGATGCAGGTTGTTTTCAAACTGTTCTTGCGTAGGTTGTGGTAACTCACCCAAAAAACCAAAAGCAGATCCTTTGTGATGGGCTAATGCCTCCAAATCTACGACTTGCGCCCCTTCGGCCAAGGCTTGCAACAGGGGTGTTTTGCCACTTCCGGTTGGGCCGCCTATAACGCGGTAATTCCGCGGAAGCGCATTTTCCATCAATACGAATTGCCGGTAGGCCTTATAACCGCCTTTCAAAACGGTTACCTGATACCCCAGGAATTCTAACAGCCAGGCCACCGCGCCCGATCGCATACCCCCGCGCCAGCAATGCACAAAAATGGTAGGCCCTTTTACTAATGGCTTTACGAAACGAGCAAACTGCACCATTTTGGGACCAACAAGCTCTAATCCTGTTTCAATGGCGACGGTTTGCCCTTGTTGTTTGTACAAGGTGCCAATTCGCGCCCGCTCGTCATCGTCGAATAAAGGCATGTTGATACTGCCGGGAATATGGCCTTGCAGATACTCCTTTGGCGACCGTACATCCAATACCAATGCCTGGTTTGATTCAATCAAAAATTCGCTGGCAGAACGTATCGACGGCATTGAACGAAAGTAAAAAAAGGAGCGGGAACCCTTTATCGTAGGGTATTTCCGGTGGGCTTAAACGTGTGATTTCTTTTGGTGAAAACCTGAATTTGCAATCCCAGTGATGTGTAGAAATCAGGCGCTGCTCGGGTAAGGCCAAAGCCAGTTGAATAATCGAGTAATAAAATTCGATGCAATTGTCGGTTGATACCGATATCAGCATGAAGGTCATTCCCATTCAATGGATCAGCAATGAAATACGCATCTGCATATACTGAACTTTTGCTATTGAAGTCATATTCCATATTGATAGAAGCCAACCAAATGCGGTTAAAATTATCGGCATCCCAGTTCAGACCAACGGCATATTCAAAGCTCAGTTGAGAACCGAAATCTTGTTCTGCACTCAATAGCAATAAAGGGGCATAATAAGTTTGGCGGAAACGTGCTGTTGCTATTACGGGCAGCGTTAATCCCGCTGTAAGCGCGAAAGAAGGCAGTAATTTTCTGGCGCGGTTAAAGCGCACTTTAGCGCCAATCTGCATGGGCGTGACGCCCCATTTTCCACTTCCGCTTTCATTATCGGTGAACTGCTGAACATCCATACCGGCGCGAATTTCCAGCTGATCAATAATCCCGTATCGAAGTAAGACCGATGGTACGGCGGTAGTCAGTTGGTTGCCCTGCGCCTCGAAATTGAAATAGGTTTCGCATTGTAATTGCCGGGGGGTGGAAAAGAAGAAGAAGCCGTGACGAAAATGAACAAAGTGCGCGTGGTGCATGGGCCTTGCGCTACTCTTGTTCCAGAACCCTGAAACGAAAATGAGGAGCAATACTGCAACCAGTCGGAAGCGCTTGGTTGCCATCTTTAGGTACAATAAAACGCTTCAATAAACCGATTGCCTTTATTTTCCACGAGACGCTTTTTTTGTGAAACCGGCGGAATTTACCACCAGCGTAAACTGCGCTTGCGTTTGTTTCAACGGCATGGGCGATAAAGCGATACCAACAGCAATCTGCTTAACATGAACACCGATGCCAAAGGTAAATCCTGCTACGCTGCGGCGCGTACTTTGAACATACTCCATCCGGCGTTGGTGATTATAACCCGCATCAATGAAAACTACCTTCTTAATATTGCATTCGATACCTACCACTAAATGCCGGAAGAATTCATCAGCGAAGTGGTTGTTGCTTTTTGATTTGGTGGTATCGCCCAATAACTCGTTGCTGGTATTATCGGCCGGATTGTCGTAGCGCAAGTTCCACCGGTTGAGGTCGTGAAAGGTAAAATGAAACCGAAGCGGGAATCCTTTAAAGCCTACACTAATACCAGCCTGTAAATTGAACGGAACCGGTTGGCGCTTACCGGGAAGGTAAGGCGCTAACTCGCCACCGATGTTTTTTGCTGCTATGGTAGCGATAATGCGATGGGCGGTATCATTCACCATAGCCGCCAGATCGCCAGTAACCCCAAACGATTGAAACGGACCTAAGGCCGAATAGATGACGCGCAGGTTAGCCCCAACAGAAAATATTTTTCCAAAACGATAACTACCGCCACCGTAAATCGCCATTTCGCCCGGATTTTGTGTTCTTCCGGTTTCTATTCCCGAGGCGTCCGTCTCCGCAATCTTTCCATACGCTATATATTGCAGGCCGAATCCATAAGTGCCCCGGCGACCGAAATCATGCACATAATTCAAATTGCCGCGATTTACTCCTCCGGGATCGACGGTTGTGCTGAACTGCACATGCCGATGCATTAACGGATTTAAAGCCGCCGGATTAGCTAGCTGTACACCCGGATCGTAGTCGGCTATCGTGATATTGGTTTCGCCTAAAGCCGTAATACGCCAGTTTGGCGCTTGCTGCAGGAAGTTGTATACGGTGCTGCCGCCTACCTGCGCACGAGTGAACAAGGAGAAAAGCAAACATAAAAATATACTGAGGTAGTGTTTCACAGGCCTTCGCTAAACGCAAATGAAAATAAATTATTGCAGGAAATGCGTTGATAAAAACAGCTTCAGACTCTATTGAACCAGCTTGAAAGGCAGATACACTGTAAATACACTGCCTTTTCCAGGTGTACTGCTCACTTCTATACGACCCTGTAAGTTATCTACAATCTTCTTGCAAATGGTTAACCCTATGCCGCTGCCCGGAAATTCAGTGCGGCGGTTTAGCCTTTGGAAGATTCCAAAAATTTTCTGGAAATACTTTTTGTCGATGCCAATACCATTATCTGAAAAAGAAACTTTTTGAAAATCCTGTTCAACAGAATAACTGATTTCTACCACGGGAAATTCTTGCAGGTTGAATATGATGCCATTGGCAATGAGATGTTCAAACAGCAATTTTATTTGTGAGGGTGGACCTGTAATTTTCCCACCTCTGCTGATTATAACTGCGCCGTTTCGCTGATCTAACAGGCTGCGCAAATGACTTTTAGATGACTGTACCAAATCCATGATTTCAAGATCCTGGTAGGCTTCATTCGTGCTGGCCGAGTCGCTATAAACTAACAGGTCGTGAATCACCCGATCTAATTGTGAAATACCATCCTGTATAAACTGGGTGTATTCATGAATCTCCTTTTTTTCATGATGGGCCAAACGCCGTTCCAGTAATTCTGAGAAACTCTTTATTGAACGCAGCGGTTCCCGCAAATCATGGGCGGCGGCATAAACGAATTGTTCCAATTCATGGTTAACAGCATCCAGCCGGTGTTTATAAGTTTGTATCAGTGTCTGTTTTTCGCGCTCCAATTTGGCGGATCGCTCTTTTTGTTCGGTTTCCAATTGCAGCAAAGTTCGCTGCATTAGCTTTTTATTTTCTTCAATCTTAATGGCGTTGTTATAGGCTATCCACAACTGCTGATATTTATAGGCTTTTTCGAATTCACCTCTACTTTCATAGATACTCCTGTAAACATCATACAGCTCACTTAACAATGGTTCACTTTCGCTGTGTTGTAACACCTCGGTGGCTTCATTCAGATATTGAAGTGCCTGCTCTTCCCTACCCAGGTCAAAGCAAGTTCTTCCCAAATTAATTAATGCCACGGCCATATCATATTTGGCATCGTATTGTCGGTGTATTTTTAGCGATTTCTTAAATAAATCGAGTCCGCCTTCTACGTCCCCAATGCGCAGCAGAATCTGCGCCATATTGTTATAGGTGCGTGAAATGCCGCCTTCATCTTGCAACTGGTTGAAAATTTCCAAAGCCTGCCGGTGATTCGCCAAAGCCTGATCATAATTTCCTTCTATGCAATGGTAAATGGCCCATCCATCATAACATTTGGCCATGCCCGTTCGGTAATCCAATGCTGCAAAAACAGAAAAGGCCAAGTCCAGATATTCTTTACGCAGGTTATTATTTTCAGGTGTATTGTTGAGAATGGCCAGATTGTAATATACATTGCCAATATCCGCCCTGTTTTTGGCCGTTGGCTCGCTCAATGGCAACAATAAATCAAGCGCTGCACGGTATTTATTTTCTGCTTCTGCTGGTCGGCCTAAATAGTAGTTAGCTACACCCATTAATCTTAAAGTACGCGCACGAGCCTCAACGCAACTTAACTCGGTATAGCGCAACGCCTTTTCACATTGCCGCAACGCCTCGGTGTAATCCATGGCGGTATACAGAAAAAAAGTAGCCAGCTCAATGTGCGTTAGCGCGGTGCGTTTGCGATCGCCAGTGCGAATGGCTTTCTCCAGAGCCAATGAACCATATTCCAACGCTAACTGGTTTCTTTGCTCGTTAAAAACAGCAGCTAATTCCAGTGATGCCGCCAACGACACCTCCGGCTCGCGACTTTGGGCCGCAGCAACTAAATGGGTTATATGTTTTTCGGCTTCAGTAGCCATTTTGGCGGGTCTATCAAATTTAAGATAAAGCCGGAACAAAAAAAGTCAAGCGTTTAGCGTTTTTTGGCAATAGCGCATCATCATTAATCTGTTACATTTATCGCATGAAACGAGGGTTTTTGTTCGGGATTATCATGGTCTTCACCGGAGCGCTAATGGCGCAGGTAGTCAATCCGGTACATTGGTCGTGGAAGGCTGAAAAGCTCAAGGATAACGAGTTTAGGTTAGTTTTTGATGTAAAGTTGGATGCCCATTGGCATACCTACGGCATGTATATCGCCGATGGCGGACCGGTAAAAACCAGCATCAATTTTGAAAAAAACAGCGATGTAGAGTTGGTGGGTAAAATGACGGAAACCGGCGCAAAAGTCCATGAAGGAATGGACGAAATGTTCGGCATGAATGTGAAGTACTTTGAAGGCAGCGCGCAATTTGTGCAAGTTGTTCGTATTAAGAAAAGTACAGTAATCAAGGGCTCGCTTGAGTACATGGCTTGCGATGATAAAAGCTGCCTTCCGCCAGATACCAAAGATTTTTCGCTGAATCTGGAAAGCGATTCAAAAAAAAAACTTTCTGATGACACCGTAGCCATTTCAGTGCCGGCAGAAACTACGGCAAGTACAGTTGATACCTTACCGAGGGTTGTGGCCGTAACGGGCGGCCCGTGTGCATTTGGTGCCAAAGGTTTTGATACTGCATATTTTCAAAAGCCATTACATGAATGTGGTCGACAAATCAATGAGTTGTCTTTGATTGAAGCAATCATCCAGGGTTTTCTTTTCGGGTTTCTGGCGTTGTTTACGCCCTGTGTTTTCCCCATGATCCCGCTTACAGTAAGTCTGTTTACCAAGCGCGCAGAATCGCGGAGCAAAGGAATAGCAGATGCGTTGACGTATGCAGGAAGTATTGTAGCGATTTATTTTCTGCTGTCACTGCCTTTCGTTTTAGGTGCCTCAGCCGATACCTTGAATGAGTTTTCTACCGGAGCGTGGTACAACTTATTCATGTTTGTGTTGCTGTTTATTTTTGCCTTTTCATTCCTCGGTTTTTACGACATCAGCCTGCCATCGTTCCTGGGAACAAAAACGGATGCAGCAGCAGATCGCGGCGGTGCCATTGGCATTTTCTTTATGGCGCTAACACTGGCTATTGTTTCATTCTCGTGCACCGGTCCGCTAATTGGTACCTTGCTGGGTAATTTAATTGGTGGGCCAGGCGGCAAAATCAAATTGGTAGCAGGAATGACATCGTTCGGCGTTGCTTTAGCGCTACCGTTTGCGTTATTTGCGCTGTTTCCTTCCTGGTTAAACCGCATGCCTAAGTCGGGCGGCTGGATGGATACCTTTAAAGTATTTTTAGGTTTTCTGGAAATGATTTTTGCGGTGAAGTTTCTGTCAAATGCCGATTTGGTTTCACATTGGGGGGTGATTAAGCGTGAAGTATTTTTGGGAATTTGGGTGGTATTGGGTTTGCTACTGTTCCTATATGCTATAGGCGGAATTTATTTCAAAGCGGAATCACCAGCCGTGCGCTGGTCGCCGCTGCGGCTATTCATTGCGCTGTTGTCGTTTCTGTTTGTAGGTTATTCAGCGTATGGCATTTTCGGCCATGATACGCCGCTGTTCAGCGGATTTCCACCACCGAAATTTTATTCCTTCAATACCTGCAAGGGCGAATGCCCGCTAGAGTTGCCGTGTTACCACGATTACTGTGAAGCCCTGGAAGAAGCCAAAAAAACAAATAAACCTTTGATGATTGATTTCACCGGCTGGGCTTGTGTGAATTGTAGAAAAATGGAAGAAAATGTTTGGCCTGATAAAGAGGTTTATGATCACATCCGCAACGATTTTATTTTGGTTTCGTTGTATGTAGATGACAAGAAGGAACTTCCCGATTCGCTTCAGTATATTTCGCCTGTAACGGGTAAAAAGATTAAGACAGTAGGTAACAAGTGGAGTGACTTTGAAATTTCCTGTTTCCGTAATAATTCCCAGCCCTATTATGCGTTGGTGTCGCCTGATGAAAAACTACTTAATGATCCGCGGGGTTACACACCAAACCCTGACGAATACCAACAATTTTTGGAATGCGGACTGAATCGGTAGAAGAAGAACAGGACGATTTATACGAGCATACTTCGTTGATCATTGACAAGGGTCAGGAGCCTGAACGTATTGATAAATTTCTGTCGATGCGTTTGGGTGGGCAAGTGTCACGTACACGTATACAAAACGCCACACAAGCCGGTAGTGTTACAGTAAACGGCAGGGCCATTAAATCGAATTATAAAGTAAGGCCAGGCGATGCGGTAAAAATTATTCTGCCTAAACCCGAAGAGAATTATGATCTGATTCCGGAAAACATTCCACTGGATATACTTTATGAAGATGAAGATGTACTGGTGATTAACAAGCAGCCAGGTTTAGTATGTCATCCGGGTTTGGGTAATCATCGCGGCACTTTGGTGAATGCGGTGCTCTATCATTTGGAACAGTTACCGCAGGGCAAAGAACCATTCAGGCCCGGGCTGGTGCATCGGTTAGATAAAGATACCAGCGGGGTTATGGTTGTAGCAAAAACAGATTATGCTTTAACGCATCTGGCTAAACAGTTTTTTGATCGTACTACACAGCGAAAGTATTTGGCCTTAGTATGGGGGAATGTGGAAGATCAGTCAGGTACTATTGAAGGAAATATCGGAAGACATTCCCGCGATCGCATGCAGTTTGAAGTTTTCCCGGAAGGAGACTTTGGTAAGCCCGCCATTACGCATTATGAAGTGGTAGAACGATTGAATTACGTCACTTTTGTAGCCTGCAAATTAGAAACAGGGCGAACGCACCAAATCAGGGTACACATGAAGTACATTGGTCATACCTTGTTTAATGATGCCCGATATGGTGGTGATCAGATTTTGAAAGGAACGATTTACGGGAAATACAAACAATTTATTCAAAATTGTTTCGATGTTTTACCGCGTCAGGCATTGCATGCGGCCACGCTCGGGTTTGTTCATCCAACAACAGGAAAAGAACTTTTTTTTGAGCAGCCGTTACCTGCTGATATGGCTACCGTTTTAGATAAATGGAGAAACTATTGGAAGAACCCTGAGCGGGGCGCCGATTTATAAATCAGAAGCTGCATGAAGAAGAAAAACCCACGGATAGCGCAACTGGTGTCGATCACCATGATATTGGCGGTGCTAGTGCTTGCTGGCTGCACCCATACCTTGGTGCCTGTAAAATATCATGCCGAAGAACGTTGGATGAACGATTCGCTAAAGCAACAGGATCAGCAGGTGGAAGCCATCATCAAACCGTTTCGTGATTCGATGATGACAGAAATGAATGAAGTGATTGGCCGTTGCGCGGGTATTTTTACGAAGAAACAACCGGAATCATCCTTGGGAAATTTATTGGCAGATATGGAATTGGAACAGGCGCGATTAATCACCCGGCAGCCAGTTGATTTTGCCATTATTAATTACGGTGGAATAAGAATTCCGCAGTTGTCGGAAGGACCAATTACCGTTGGGAAAGTATATGAACTGATGCCTTTTGATAATTTGCTGGTGGTGGTGAGTATAGATGGATTGGTAACCCGCGCTTTGTTTCAACAAATGGCTGAGGCCGGAGGGATACCTATTGCCGGTGCGCGTTACCGGATATCAGGCGATAACGCGCAGGATATTTTGATTGGTGGCATGCCACTGGATACCACGAAATTTTACCGTGTGGCGTTATCTGATTATCTGGCTAATGGCGGCGATAAATTAGAGCTGCTGAAGGGAAGGCCGCGTACAGAAACCAATGTGCTGCTCCGCGATGTTTTTCTGACAGCTATTCGTGAAAGGCAACAAAAAGGAGAAGCGTTATCGCCCAAAACTGATGGTCGCGTAACCCGGTAAGCAAATCACCCTAAGCCGCAAAAAATGCGGTTATGAATAGAAAACAGTTTCTTCAGAAGTCAATGACTGCCGGCGTTTTGCTGGGCGCAGGCGGATTTCCAATACAGGCCTTGGCGCATAGCCAATATTCGAAGTTAACCATTCTGCATACGAATGATCAACACAGTAGGGTAGACCCATTTCCTATGGATGGCAGTAAGCTGCAAGGCTGCGGCGGATTTGCCCGAAGAGCGGCAGTTATCGATCAAATCAGAGCCGTTGAGGAACATGTTTTGTTGTTAGACAGTGGCGACATTTTTCAGGGTACACCATACTTCAATAAATACAAAGGCGCAGTGGAAATTGCGCTGATGAATCAGATGCGATATGATGCCTGTACTATTGGCAATCACGACTTTGATGGCGGTATGGATGTTTTATCGCAACGCATGCGTGAAGCGCATTTTCCTTTTCTGGTTGCCAATTACAATTTTGATGATACGGCATGTAATGGTCGAACCGCGGCGTACAAGTGTTTTCAATTTGGACGGGTGAAAGTGGGTGTTTTTGGAATTGGTATTGAATTGGATGGCTTGGTGCCTGCTACAGCGTATCAGCAAACGCGATACCATGATCCTGTTTCCGCAGCTAATAACACTGCCGCTGTTTTGCGAAGCGAAGAGAAATGTGATTTTGTTATTTGTTTGTCGCATTTGGGATATAAGTATGATGAGAAGAAAATTAGTGATGTGGTGTTGGCAGAATCAACCAGCGGTATTGATTTAATTCTGGGTGGACATACGCATACGTTCTTCACTGAACCCAAACGCTATAAGAACAGTACTGGTGGAATCGTAATCATCAATCAGGTAGGATGGGCTGGATTGGTGCTAGGCCGTATCGATTTCTATTTCGATAAGAAACGGCATCACATGCAATCAGAAGTGCTGCCTATAGGGTAGTAAGTACATCCATTATTTGTCCTTTTTGCAAAAGATAACTGGCCTACTTTTAATCTCACAAAAATACCGATATGAAAAATTTAGTTACTGCTTTGATGTTGTTGCTGGTGTCAGGCGCTTGGGCACAACGCGGATATGTACATGATGCCATGGATCAGAAGTACGGCGAACCCGGCCGGGAAGCGTTGAATAACTGGATGTATGGCAATTTGATGAATGTAAAGGTGGCGCCCAGTTATTCATTTCCGCAAACCATGCATCTGCATATCACCACCTACAGCAACGGTAAGATGCAAAAGGAAAATGATATGGATATGTTCTTCAATGCAGAAACAAAAATTTATGGCATTCACAGTGTGAATGAACGCAGGGCGGATGAAAAAATGCTGGTGTTGTTCGATAAAAATCAAAATGCCATGATTATGCTGAACGAAAAGGATAAGACCGGAATGGCGATGACCATGAATGCTTTTATGAGTAAGGAACAACAGGAACGATTAAAAAATCAGCAAACGCAGGGCGGACAAACTACAAACGATTGTAAGAAGACAGGAAGAACCAAGATGATTCAAGGTGTTTCTTGTGAGGAATATGTGTGCGTAGATAAAGAACGCAATACCAGGATGGAAGCATGGATTAATACCTCCATCAAGATGGATATGAGCAATATGGGCGCTCGCGGTCCTTTGGCTGGCTTCAACGGGCCGCAAGTTACAGGTGCCTTAATGGAAATGAGTAGTTATAAAAATGATCAATTGGAAATGAAGATGGAGGTCACGAATTATTCGGCCAACGCCAACTACGTGATTAGCACCGCTGATTATCGGATTAATGCCCGTTAGCAGAAGCTGCTATTGAAGAGATACGGAACCGGCGTAATTTTTAACATGGATGAATTTGTTAAAAATGATTTCCCATTCTACGGGAACCATTGTTTTTACATATATGGTATTCAAAAATATACAGTGATGGATTAGTATTTAGACACTACATCACCGAAAAAGGAAACGGCCACCTTGCGGCAGCCGTCCCTAAACCTAAACCCACTTATGAAAAAAGTTAATCTATCTTGATCTCGAATTTCGCCTTCGCTTTGGCCTCCTCTTGCTTCGGTAATAATACATAAAGGATGCCATTTTTATAGCTAGCCGAGATTTTCGTGCCATCTACTGTTTTTGGCAGTTGAAAACTGCGTTTAAACGACGAAAAGCGAAACTCGATACGATTATAACGGTCATCGTTGGCATTTTGTTCGCTCACATTAGATTTTTTTTCAACAGATATGTTAAGCATCTGATTGTCAACATCAATTTTAAAATCCTCCTTATCAAATCCAGGAGCCGCCACCTCTAGCATGTAGCTTTCTTTGTTTTCCTTGGTGTTTACCAAAACAGGGGTCTTGAACTCGGTTTGGAACCCGGCAAAGTCATTGTTAAAGAAGGAGTCCATCCAACGAGTGCCGTAATTTGGTTTTACTAACATGGTCATATTGCTTAATTTTTTTGGTTACTGAATATGCCCCCTCTATCGCAAACGATTTGCCAACACAAAAAATAAGACACAATGGCTATACTATAAAATAAAAAGCGACATTATGTCGCTTTTTGATTGAATTTTGAAACAATTTTTCAGGTTTTAGAAGGATAGCGTTTGCTATTTGGGTTTATACCCAGCTTTAGCGATAATCTCTTTAGCTGTTTTCTTTTCCAGAAGATCCTGTAATGAGACTTGCCCGCGCGCATCGCGCATATATTTTCGCACCATTTGCCAGCCTACCCAACTACCTACCCGTCCTGGGGATTCCGGAGGCATAGAAGGCGTAGTAGGGCCATCGCCGGTGAAGCGCTTCTGCTCCATAAAGTTCACCTTGTATAAAAGATCCTGTTCATTAAAGAACTGCCAGATGCTTTTTTCGCTTTTTCGGCACCAGGTGATTTGTGCGCTGGTGTAACCAATCAGCAAACTGTCAGGAGCATCAGGTAACATGCACTCCATGAAATAGTATTTTTTTCCTTCACTAATCATCGCTTCTATTAAGGGCTTATCAGCATTGTAAGCCGTTTGGTCGAAATAATTGCTATACAGTACCTCCATCGCATTGGGTGTGATGTAAGCGGGCTCTAGTTTCCGTCGCATGAAATCCGGAAAGCCAACGCCATCATACATCGTAAAATTTCTACCTAAATACATATCCAAACCAATCCCTAAAATGGTGTCGCCATAGGTGATTGCCCCATTCCCAAATTCTGAAATAAAGGTATAAATCACCTGCGGCGCCTTCTTGTTGGGGAAGTAGTGACGGAAATGTTTTAGACCTTGTTGTATAGCAGCTTCCTGTGTTTTTATATCCGGGAAATGAAGCTGAACACTGTCGTAAAGAGCGCGGTCTGATGGGTTGCTGAGAAAGCGTCGCAAATCCGCATCGCGGTTTCCTTTTAAGGTATCGTACCTATTGGCAGGGGCGCCGAATGCCATAATGCCGGTGCAATAATCCTGATAAAATGAACCATATCGCTGTTCCAGTTGCTGTTCTGATTCCTGAGCATGCAGCGTGTCATAGGCAAACAAATCGCGTTCAAAACGCATCGTATGCAGCGGTGCATTTAAAGCAGATACATCAATCTTTTTCCAGGCATCCGGACTGTTGCATGCAGCAAGAAAAAGTGCGGCAGTGGCTAAACATAATAGCTGTCTCATGCCGCGAAAAAACGAAATTAGAAATAATAAGACTCAGCTCTTTTCTATCAGTTGCTGTACCTCACGCGATACGTCTAAGGTGCTCCACGGCGCTTTACTTCGCACCAGCTGATATACATCGGTTAGATGCTTGCCGCATTTTACCTGGCCGGCGTAAACAGTTTCAAATTGTGATTTGATTAACTCATAAGTACTGGCCGAAAGTTTTATTTCTCCGCCATCGGTAAGTTTTTCTATTAGGGATGCAGTTTGAACTGTCTCACCCCAAATATCCGCGGCTAACGTTCTAACACCCACAATGCCACCGGTGATGACACCGGAATGTATGCCAATTTTCATTTCGAAAAATGGCTTTCCTGCCGCTTTGCGCTTGTACATAAGTTCATCCATAAACTGCTGTACCTTGATACCGGCGTTTATTACCTGCTCTGGCTGCAAAATACCGTTCGCATTCAAACCCCCGATGCACAAATATCCGTCGCTAAGCGTTTTCAGCGTTTCCAGTTGATACTTCTTGCTGATATCGTCTAATGCCTTGAAAATAATATCCAATTCATCCATCAAATCAATTGGACTAAATAACTCTTCCGTTTTTGTAAAGTTCTTAAAATCGATAAACATCACCGTGGCAAATCGTTCCACATTGGAAGCCGATGCCTGAAGTTGTTCTTCAATTTCAACTGGAATAATTTCACTGAGAATTCGTTCCGCTTTTTCTTTCTGCCGCGTGATTAATTCGTTTTTTTCCTGCAGTAACAATTTAGATTCTCTGGAAGCACGGTAGGCTTTAACCGCGGCGAAAGCAATACCAACAGCCATCAGGAAGAAAATGATTAATCCGATGATGGTGAATTGGCTAATTTTTCGTTCGTTGGCTACCACATCGTCTTTCAATTTTTGTTGAATGCGCTGCTGTTCTTTCTGCTTATCAAATTCGTAATTCAACTGCAATTGCGTTACCATTTTGGCATTGTCGCCGCTGAATAACTGCGCGGCCAATTGCTGGGAACGCTTTTGAAAGCGATAGGCAGATTCGAAATCGCCCTTTTTTTCAAAAATAAAAGCCAAACCATCACAGGCATTCTTAAGTATGCTATTGGCTTTTATTTCATCCGACAATTTCGCCGCCTCCAAATAATATGACGATGCGCGGTCGTAATCCTTGCTTTTGGAAAATAAAAAGCCTTTGGCATTCAAAACTTCTGCCTGACCATGCTTATCATTCAGCTCAGTGTATAACTGCGCAGCTTCCTCCAGGTTTTTTTCTGCTTCTGCCGGATTGCCTGAATAGGTGAGCGCATAACCCATATTCAGTAAATTGGTAGCCAATGTGGGTTTGTAATTGAGCTCACGGGAAAGATCCATCGACATGCGAATGTTCTGAACCGCCTCGTTGTAATTTCCTAATGACAGAAAATTTGATCCGATGTTACAATACGCATCGGCCATACCTAGCTTATTGCCCAATTTTTTATTGATGTTCAAGGCGCGGTTGAAAAAGTCGTTAGATAACGGCAAATTGCTCTGCAGTGAATTGATGTTACCTAATTCACGGCAACTGTTCATCACCACTTCGTCATTTTGAGATTCTTCGCCGATGCGCAATGCAGAAAGATAATGAGCCGTAGCTTCTGCAAAACGCCCTGTTTTCATAGCTACAATGCCTCCCTCAATTTCACAACCTGCCAGTAACAATTGGTTGTTTGCGGCCCTGGCAATAGCCGTGGCCTCATTAATCATGCGCTCAGCTTCCACCGTATTCCCCGAAGTGGAATAGTAATCACATAAATCTTTAAGTACCGATGCATAATTAATCTTATTGCCAGATTGCCGGTAAATTTGCAGCGCTTTTTCCAGGTTGGTGCGGCTTTCTTCCAGTAAACCCTTGTTGTACTGCAGTTGCCCCAGCTTCCAATAGCTTTCAGCTATACCTGATTTGTAGTTGATTCGCTGCGCAATAGCCAAAGCTTCATCCAAATGCGACTTAGCTTTTTCGAAATCGCTGTACCGAAAGGCATTGGCCATTTCAATTTGCTGACTCACCTTGCTTTGCTCGTCTTCCGCCGGCATGGCGGTTGCCCTGACAGACCCTAAAAGGATCATCAGCGCAAGTGACAGAACAATGGTAAACCCTTGTTTCATGCGTATTTAATATTAACGGTCGGGCTAATATGTACGCGTGGTTGTATCAAAGGTTACGAAATTCTTCCATATTTTCCTAGCTAAGTCGGGCGGTTTATATAATTGATAGATTGTTAGTACAATAAAATTAGGTACAACAATCTTTTCCAGCCTTCAAAATGCCAGTTGATACCGAAAACCGGTGCCGGTATAGGACAGCCCGGTCAGATAACGATCTAATATCCTGCCATGGTGTGCGTGTAACAGGTACATGGTCCAATCGAATGCTAGCAACCAACCGCCCTGAACCAACAACGATTGCCCGAATCCGGTCATCATTAGTGGTTGTTTCGTTCGATTAGAAAACCCCCAAAGCGCCGCTCCGGCTCCTAGATAAGCGAAATCAAGCGCGCCGTTAATCAGGAATAGCTCTTTACGGCGCTGCTGCTTCCTGAGGAGATTTCCGCTACCTGGAACCGATTTATCGCGTGCGCCGATAATTAATGCTGGTACACCAATGCCCACATTGGCAGCACCCCACGCGATGTTCATCAGATTGAAATAGCGCCACGATCCTGAAGTAAGCGGAGCAGCCACGGCACCGCTAATCACATTGGCGCTTCCCCAGGTGGTAAGTGCAATCATTCCATTGCGCGATAACCGCTGTTCTTCCGTGAAGAAGGAGGTGCGCTCACTTTCTGGTATCAATATCTGACCCAATAAGCCTGAAGTGTGCCAAAGGCAAACCAACAAGAGAAAGCTACCTCGAATTAGTTTCATAGAGCGAAAAGTTCACGGATTACTTCCCACCTAATTTGCGGGTAGAATAATCAAGGTTGATGATTTTGGTGTTTGGTAAAGCGCTGATGAGGGGCGCAGCCTGCTCGCGGGTGATGTTGTTGTAACTGATATCAAGAAACTGCAGTGTTTTCATGGCCGAACACATGGCAACAATCAGGGCTGGTGTTAAGGTTGTATTTAGTGCAATATTGAAATCCCGCAACTGCATTGCCGGAAGAAAATCGGGCAGCGTTTGTAGCTCGTTCGCCTTCAAATCCAATACTTCCAACGCTTTTAGGCCACTCATCGAAGCCGGTAAGGTATTGATCAAATTGTCGCGTAAATCCAGATACCTTAATTGGCTCAACTTGCCCATGCTTGCTGGTAATGCGGTAATCACATTATCGCGCAGCGAGAGTTTCTTCAGATGAGTTAATTGTCCTATAGATTCAGGAAGTGCGCTGATTTTGGCATCCGCTTTATTGAAGTAGTCGCCGTCCAACAACAACGAATCCAGCAACTGTAATTGACCGATTCCTTCAGGCACCATCGTCAGTTTGTTGCGGCTGAGGTCGAGGATCTGCAATTGTTTAAAACCAGTAATCGCGTCTGGAAATACGGCAAACTGATTGCGCGCGGCGTTTAACTCCTGCAATTGGGTAAGTGCAGAAAACGACGCAGGTAAACGATCTAGTTTGTTTCCTGATAAATTCAATAACCGAAGCCGGTTGAGGTTGCCAAAATTATCGGGTAATGCGGAAATGGCGTTCAATCGGAAAGCATTGGCTGAGGAACCGAAATTAAATTCTTCCAACTGGGTAAGATTGCCGATAGATGCCGGTAATGCAGTTAAAATATTTTCGGAGACATCCAGCTTGCGCAGGTTTTTCAGGCTACCAATTTCATTAGGTAGTTGTTCTAAGTAACATTGGTTGAGCAGCAGTTCCTGCAACAACGGCAGCGCACTTAAAGCTGTACAAACTGCAGCCATATTCAAATTCTGGTTCTGGCTAAGATTTACCGCTTGTAGCCCCGAAAGTTGATTGAATCCTGCAGGAAGATTTTTGATATCATTGATAGAAATATCCAATTTCCGCAGTGAAATAACCTGAGTGATGGAAGGGTGTAATTCGAATAATCCGCAGGCGGAAAGGTTAAGATTAGCCACTTGCATCCCTTTCAAACGCTCATACAAATCAGCATCATATAAGTAGGCAGCATGTTCCAGATTCAGCTCGCGAAGGGCACTAAGCTGAGAAAACGACTCCGGCAGTGTTCTGAAATTATTATGCCGGGCCACAAGGGTTTTCAACTGATGTAACTGCGCAATATTAGATGGTAGTTGCGCGTAACTGCCAAAAGAAATATCCAGATAGGACAGCTTAGGCAATTGTGCCAATAGCGTGAAGGCTTGTTCTAAATTGAGTTTGCCTGATTTAGAAAGATTCAATTGTTCCAGATTCGGAAAGCGCGTAATACGCGCATCTAACTCCGGTTTTGGATAGTACGACAAATTCAATGAACGAACATCATTGGCGTGCGTGAGCGCTTCTTCAATTACCTGATTCACCGCTGCTTCTTCTTCGCGAGTACGCTTATCTTGTTGCTGTTTCCATTCTGTAAAAACAATAGAGTCGCGCACCTTTTCAGGTAACGTCAGTAACCACTCCATATGCTTTTGCTCTTCCGATTTGGGAGCAGTTTTTTGCGCTATACTCCAGATGCTAAGGGTGAGAAAAAATAACAACAGGCTATGCTTCATCATACGAGAGAAATTGGTCAATTATTGTTTTTCAGGTCGCATTTGAGGGAAGAATAAAACTTCCTGAATGCTGGGTTGGTTGGTCATCAGCATGGCCAGGCGATCGATACCAATACCGATGCCCGAAGTAGGCGGCATACCGTATTCCAGCGCACGCAGAAAATCGTGGTCAATAAACATCGCTTCATCGTCGCCGCGTTCCATCAATCGAACCTGATCTTCAAATCGCGCACGTTGATCAATAGGATCGTTTAACTCAGAATAGGCGTTAGCAATTTCTTTTCCGTTTATCATCAATTCAAAACGTTCTACTAAACCTTGATGCTCGCGGTGTTTTTTAGTCAGGGGACTCATCTCAACCGGATAGTCGATGATAAAAGTAGGTTGAATAAACTTCCCTTCGCACAATTCGCTGAATAACTCGTCAATCAACTTACCTTTTCCCATCGAAGGTTGTACTTCGATATGATGTGTGCGGCAAAGCTGCCGCAACTGGTCTTCATCCATGTTACGTACATCCGCGCCCGTGCTTTCCTGAATAGCGTCTAATATGCCCATACGCCTGAAAGGAGCCTTGAAATTAATCACCTGTTCTCCTACTTGTACTTCGGTAGTGCCATGTAACGCCAAGGCAATTTTTTCGAATAACTGTTCCGTGAACGCCATCATCCACAAATAATCCTTGTAGGCCACATAGAATTCAAGCACTGTAAATTCAGGATTGTGGGTACGATCCATTCCTTCATTGCGGAAATTCCGGCTGAATTCATACACAAAGTCGAATCCGCCAACAATCAATCTTTTTAGATAAAGTTCGTTGGCTATACGCAGGTACAAAGGAATATCTAAGGCATTATGATGCGTAGTAAACGGACGCGCCGCTGCGCCGCCGGGAATATTTTGCAACACCGGCGTATCAACTTCCAAACCGCCATGCTGATTCAGATAATCGCGTATGGTCTGAATCATTTTTGACCTTTTCAGAAAAGTTTCCCTCACACCTGGATTCACCACCAGATCAACATAGCGCTGGCGATAACGCAATTCGGGATCGCTGAACGCGTCATACACTTCCCCGTCTTTTTCCTTTACAATAGGAAGCGGACGCAATGCCTTGGCCAGTAATTGAAGCGATTCTACGTGAATGCTGGTTTCGCCGGTTTTTGTTTTGAATACCCGACCGCTTACGCCGATGAAATCACCGATATCCAACAGCTTCTTAAACACTTCATCAAACAGGGTGAAATCTTCACCGCGCGCCAGATCCTGCCTCGACACATAAAGCTGAATTCTGCCATGCTGATCTTCCATTACGGCAAAGGCCGCCTTGCCCATCAGGCGCATGGTCATCACCCTTCCTGCAATGCGTACTTCCTGAAAATTCTTAATGCTGTCATCGTATTCATCCAGAATTTGCTTCGAAGTAACATTAACATCAAATGCTGCAGCCGGATAAGGGTTTATGCCCAAGGCTTCCAGTTGCTTTAATTTTTCTCGTCTCAGAATTTCCTGCTCGCTTAATGTTTGGCTCATGTGCTGTATTGAGCAGCGAATATAATGGGTTCGCGCGGAAGCGCGGGTACGAATCAACTTACTTCAATTCCAGTAAGGCCACATTTTCGATATGGGTGGTTTGCGGGAACATATCCACCGGTTGAATTTTTGATACCCGGTATTTTTCGCTGAGCAGGTCAATATCTCTGGCCTGTGTGGCCGGGTTACAGCTAACATACACCAATCGCGGCGGAGTGGCGGCCAGTAAGGTGCGCACCACATCAGCATGCATTCCCGCCCGCGGCGGATCGGTGACTACTACCGATGGTTTGCCGTGGGCAGCCAGAAATTCATCGTTGAGCAGCAGGCGCACATCTCCGGTATGAAAAGAACAGTTGCTTACCTGATTGAGCGCAGCATTTTCTTTCGCATCCACAATGGCATCGGCCACTTGTTCTATTCCCACCACCTGCCGGCACGCATCCGACAGATAGATACCTATGCTACCTACACCGGTGTATAAGTCATACACATGGTCATCGGGTTGTAGCGCGGCAAAATCTTTCACTACATCGTATAACACCTGCGCCTGGCGGGAATTGGTTTGGAAGAAAGATTTGGGTTGAATCTTAAAGCGATAGCTGCCTAGTTGCTCGTAGATAAAAGAGTTCCCATGATACACTTGGGGTTGCAGGTCGTAAATGGTACTATTCTTTTTTCCATTCACTACATATTGCAGCGAGGTGATTTCCGGGAACGTTGTTTTGCAAAATTCCATCAAGGCGCTAATCGCTTCCATTTCAGGAGCTGTAACGCTTAGAAGCACCATTACTTCACCAGTAGTGGCCGTCCGTAACATCAGGTTGCGCAGCAGGCCTTCCTGTGTTTTCTGATTAAAAAAACTGTAGTTGTTTTTCAGCGCGAAATGACGAACGCCATTGCGAATGCGGTTCCCCAGGTCCTCCTGTAAAAAACATTGCTCCACATTCAATACACCCATGAAATTTCCGGGTACATGAAATCCCAAACCGCGCCGGTCAAAGTTCTCACCTGAATCAATTTCTTCTTGTGTTAGCCACGCGCGATTAGTAAAGCTATATTCCATTTTGTTGCGATAGCCATAGGCCTTGTCGCAACCTATGATAGGGCGCACTTCCGCTATTTCCAACTTGCCAATTCTGATCAGCGCATCTTCAACAATCTGTGTTTTATATTGCAACTGCGCCTGGTAGTCTAACTGTTGCCACGTACAGCCACCACAGGTGCCAAAATGGGCGCAGGGTGGCGTTACGCGCTGTGACGAAGATTGATGCAGGGCGGCAATTTCTCCTTCGGCAAAACTTTTTTTATCCAGGGTAAGGCGCACATCAGCCTGATCACCGGGCACCGCTTGTTTCACAAATACTACTTTGCCTTCATTGCGGGCAATGCCGCAACCATTTGAAGCCATGGCAGTAATCTCCAGATGCGGAAGAATTTTTACTGGTTTTGGTGGGCGCATTAGTCAACTACATTCACATTGGCGGCTTCAAATACCCGCGTTTTACAATTAAAACGATTTCCTTTTTCCATCAGATGAACTAATAAACCCTCAATGGAAATGGGCGAGCCGTCCTCAATATCGGCTATATTGTTGTGCCTGATACCATGACCGTCAATGATGGTTACGGCACCAGAGCCAATAGTTTCCATTTCTCCTCCGTTTGATATAATCACACCAGTATCTTCTCCCAAACCAATGCCCAGCGCAGAAGGATTTGCTGCCACTGCCTGAGCCAAACGGCCAAACCGCCCGCGCTTATCAAAATGCGAATCAATAATTACATCCTGAATGAAAGCCAGTCCGGTAGTAATTTTTACTTGTCCTTTTAAATGCGCATTGGCCGCATTGCCTTCGTAAATCATGGTGTTCGACATGGCCATAGCACCAGCGCTGGTGCCTGCAATAACAAACGCTTCCTGCTCATAGCGCCGCTTGATGATATCCAGAAATTCGGTTCCGCCGAAAGTGGCCGTAAGCCGTAACTGATTTCCTCCGGAGAACATCACCGCATCACAAGTGCGGATGCGGTCTAATACTTCTGGTAAAAGCGCATCGTGCCGGTTGCGCAAGCGCAGGTGACCGATGTTCTTACAACCAATTTTTCCAAAAGCATCCAGGTAGTTCTGACCTACTTCATCGGGTATAGAAGAAGCGGTGGTCACTACTTCAATGCGCGCATCATTGCCACCCACAGTTTCTACCACCCTGCGAAGAATGCCAAGTTCAAAAAAATTGAGGTTGTTGCGTTGGATAATCCCTTGCTCCAGATCGGTGCCCTTATCTTCAGCGCCGCCTACCGGAATGAGTTTGCCTTTTGGAGTTGACATAGAACAAAAAAAGAATTGTAATCGGATAAATCAAATAAAATGTTTCAACGGCTATTCGCAGAAATGATGAATGGCCTCTTGGGCATCCTTAAATCCTAACTCTAATGCAGTAGAAAAATCAAGGCAGCCCTGTAGTAAATTTTTAGAATAACATTTGGCAATACCGCGCTGATATAAGATATAGCCGTTAGGATCTTCAATTTCAAGATAGGCGTCAAAATCTTTCACGGCTTCAGCAAAGCGATGCGCTTCCATTTTTGCCAATCCCCTTTCTTTCATTGCAGGTGTGTAATATTTATTGATAGAAAGTACATGGTCGTAGTCTTCTATCGCGCCAGCATAATCGCGCTGCTTCATTAGCAACGCAGCGCGACCCATGTACGCCATCAGGTATTTTTCATTATTGTCGATAGCTTTTGATAAATAACGGAATCCTTTTTCATCATCATTAGCTTTGATGAATAAGAGCGCCATGTTGTAATAAACCTTCGGATTTGTAGAATCGATGGCGGCAGAAATGACATAATCTTTCAACGCTTTTTCTGCTGAGCCTGTGGTGAGATACAAATCACCATGTAACATCCAGGCAGCGGCGCTATTCGGGTTCAGTTCCAAACTTTTTCGCAGGTGCTTTTCGCCTTCTTTAAAATCACCACGCTCCAGGGCACTACGTGCTCTAATCATGTAAAACTCCGCCTTGATCTTGCTGATACTGTCTACCGGTATCAGGTATTTGGGAATATTCTTGTACGCTACAACCGGGATATCTTTAATGACAACCGTTTTAATCACAAAATTGGAATCAGTTTTGTAGGAATTCAGCGGATCTTCGCTAACGCGCACGGGTGTGCGCAATGCGGCTGTATCAACCACATCGGTATTCAAACCACGACTCATCGAATCGCGTAATCGATCTAACCTCACCCGATTTTCAGCATAATCTGATGAATCGCGATGGTAGAAGTAACTATTTGAATCAATGGTCTGAACAATGGCCGTATCTATTGATGTTGTTACAGATGGTGTTGTTTGTTTTGATGCCGCATCGGTTGAGGAGGCCCCGCTGGTTTCAGAATGCTGGTTAACATTTTCACCTGAAGCAGTTTCCTGATCTCCTTTTGGGTGAATGTTATTTTTGGCATTGGCACGTTCGGCCGTGATTTCTGTTTTACTGCTATCTGTGGTTGGTTGCTGTGGTTGAATCGTGCTGGTATTTGTATTCTTTTCAGAATTCGCGGAAGTACTGTCGCCCTGTTTAGTTAATCGATGGTCACCATTTCGAAGATTGTTTTTGTTATGGTGGATTTCAGTTTTCTGATGATCAATAGGATTGTTTGCTTTAGCAGCGGAGGTGTCGGCGAGGTCATTTTCAGAAGCATGTTTTTCTTCAACCAGGCGAATTGAATTTTTGTTGGACGTGTCTGGTGTCTTTTGATTATCTCTCCTGGTTTGGGGAGCAGTACGGTTGGCTGTGGTTGCTGAATTGGCGGCATGGCTATCCAAACTGGCTTCAACCGAGGTGTTTTTTTTATCAGGTTTCGAACTATTTATTGAAGATGAACGGACTGCAGAAACCGTATCTTTAACAGTAACTACTGGCTTAGCTTGTTGATTCGTTTTGGTAGATATGGTGGCTGCGCTCACTTGCGTAGCGGTGTCATTACCAAGGTTAGATTGTCCGGTGTTATGGATGGTTAACTGATTTTTTTCTGACCCTTGTGGTAGAGATGGCCGGGCAGTTTGCGCTTTTGCTGTATCTGCCGAACCAGAAGGGGATTCGCCTGAGGCAATTTGCGCCAGACGCTGTAATACCGAATCTGTTTCAGAATTGTTTTCGTTGGGTGGCGTTGTACTTTTAGGTACTACAGCAATAACTTCTTTGGTAGGCGTAATAATCACCGTATCGCGATGCAGATTTTTACTCGGCGGTTCTACGGGAACAGGCAACTTATTTTTTCCAATTTTGCGTAAATAATTCCAGCGCGAATACCAGGCTTCATACGACCACTGATCACCCCACTGATTCACCCGACTTTTCTTGTACGCCTTTTCACCCTGTGATTCAGCGAATGGCGCATTCTCCACTAATTGTTCATACGACATGCGGTCGTTTCGCAAAACATTCGCCTTTTGACTGACCCATTCATTAAGTGAACGGAGGCTGTCAATTTTTTTACCCAGCGGGCCTTGATTATAATATTGATCTCGCGCCATTTTCATTCTATCTAACAATGAATTCATGTTAGAGGAATCGTAGTTGAAACTGAAATCTGCTTTTTTAATCGAATCCAGCAGATATTCTAAAACAGCAATTTTCTGCTTCACTTTTGGGGCGTACCGTGTGAGCCGTTCGTAATGCACAGAATCTGCGATAATATCTACCCGAAAAAGAAAATCATCGGGAACTATGCTGTCGTAAAAAGAAAAATCAGGATAGATATCGGGTTCAGGTCGTTGTGCTTCTTTTGGTATTCTGGCGTTTAGCTCTTCTTTCGCCGGATCCCAGGCTAGTTCTTTAACGTGCATCGGAATGCGCAGAACTTTCCCCGGATAGATATGCCGCGTGCCAGTTTTAAGATGACTTAACTTAATGATATCTGATGGCGTAGTATGGAAACGGTCGGCGATGTTATTTAACCAATCTGCACGTTTAACCATCACCTCTACAGGCACACGGCCATCACTTTTTTTACTCGGCTGATGACCACTGGCACGCGCCCAACCTGAAATGGCGAGCCAACTCACCCCTAAAGCAAGTAAGACCGCCTTTTTCATTATCAATTTTTAGAGGGCGTTGAGTATCGGTCAGCAGGTTCGTTCAACTGGAAAGTAGCCGCACTGTGATTGGGATGCGCCGCTTCGTAAGCAGCATTTTCAACCAGGGCTTCAAACTGCAGAATTCGGTCATTGATTTTTGATCGTTCTGCCATCAATTGATTTTTCTGCGCTAGCAATTTGTCGTTCTCCGCATGTAGGGCTTCAATGCCCTGAAACTTATTACGGGCCGCCATCATTTTCTGAATGGCCAAACGGTTGTCTGTATCCTTTGATGGATCGTATTCAATGCCATCCTTGCTGTTTTCGATAGAATCTAATTTGGAATAGTTGTTGGCAATCTGTCGATCAATGGTCTTTATTTGCTTGCCAATTTGTGTTCTTCGCACCGTATCGCGTTCAATCTGATTAATCCACAAAAAATCATCAAAAACGGCGTATTCCACTGAATCGCGATTGATTTCGTAATCTGATAGTGAAAACTCGCGCGATTCTTTGCCCTCGTTACCGCTCGCTTTCTTCTTCAGCCAAACCGGAATCCGCAATTCTTTTCCTGGATAGGCTACTTGCCTTTTGCGCATATGATTAGCCGAAGCCAGCGCACGGGCATCGGTATGAAAAGCAGCGGCCACATCTTTAATACGCATGCTATTGACAACTAAGAAGCGCATTTCGCGATGCTCGCGGGGTGTAGCCTGTAAATCACCGGCACCCAGACCCAACAGAACGATTATTAAAGCGGTAAAATAATTTCTCATAGCAATTCCGTTATTGAACTTGAACCTGTTTGATGGCTTCATGGCCCAGTTCGCGGTTAAATAGTTCCTTTATTTTTTCTCTTGAATAGAATAATTCATTTTTCAATGGCGCCGAGCTGATGGTGAGGGTGAGTCGCTCGCGGTGCAACTGAATATCAGTAGTATACCGGGCAATAGCCGGTCCCATCAATTGCGCCCACAATTGTTTCACCCGCGCTTCATCTACACCCGCCCTGATTCGGGGGTTTCTTAAAAAAGCATCAATGGCTTCACTTAATGTTACCTGATTATGGCTCATAAAGAGGGCAACTAATTTAGCTGAAAAATTTCATACAGGTCTTCTTTTCCCTTCAGCGCCTCGTGGATGTGGGGTGCGGAGGTGTCGGTAATAAACACCTGCGGGAATTGTCCGCTGGTTAAAATGTCGAGCAGTGCGCCACTTCTGTGTTGATCCAGCTTGTCAAATAAATCGTCAATCATCAGAAAGGGAGCGCGCCCGGTTTGTTCGGCGATGTATCGGCATTGCGCCAGTTTCAGCGCCAGAATGAACGACTTCTGCTGCCCCTGAGAACCAAATTTGCGAATCCGCTCGCGGCCTATAGAAAACTCCAAATCATCGCGGTGAATGCCGGTAGCGGTGCGCTCCAGTGCCAGGTCCTTTTTACGCTGGCCGCGCAACAACATGCGCAAATCGCCCTGATGCAAATCACTGGAATACGTGAAATCAACACTTTCCCCGGCCGGAGCCAGCAACTGATAATACGCATGAAAAAGTTGGTTGAGTATGGCCACTGCAGCCGACCTCGATAGAAACACCGGCTCGCCGCTGGCAGCTAGCTGGTCGTCATATTGCTCCAGTAAAATCTCATCAGGTACGCCGCTCAATGCCACTTGCTTCAGATAGGCGTTGCGCTGCTCCAATACCTTATGATACATCATCAGTTGTTCTAGGTAGGTATGATTGGTTTGCGATAAGGTGTTATCCAGAAAACGGCGGCGCTCCTCGCCCGGACCCTGAATGAGGGCGCTGTCGTCAGGACTAATGGCCACTACCGGGAATTTACCAATATGATCGCTGAGTTTCTTGTAAGTAAGGTCGTCAACGGTAAACTCTTTTCGGCGGGGTTGCTGTACTTTTATGACCAGTTGATGGGTATTAGGCGCATCAGTAATTCTGGCTTCCAGCCTGAAAAATCCCGTTCCAAAGCAAATCAACTGCTGGTCGATATGATTCAGGAAACTTTTCGTTAGACCCAGATAGTGAATGGCATCCAGCAGGTTGGTTTTGCCAGCCCCATTGCGCCCGATGAAGCAATTCAAGGGCTTGCTGAACTGATATTCGGCCAGCGAGTGGTTCTTAAAATTGAGCAGCCGCAGCTGGCGCAAAAACATGCGGCGAAATTAGCAGGTGCGCGCAAAACCACAACGGAAAACCCCGGACCTGCCCGCACTGCTGCACAGATAAACTGCTGATCATCAGAAAGTAAGTAATTCCTTTGCCCGTTATCAGAAGTTTTCTATCTTTACGCCCCATTTTTTAACAATTTAAATGCAGAGAGACATGCAAGGACAGTATGAAACTACGTTCATCCTGACCCCGGTTTTGTCGGAAGACGAAGCCAAGAAAAGCATCAACGCGTATGTGGAGATGCTGAAAAGCCAGGGGGCAGAGATCATCCACCAGGAACACTGGGGATTGAAAAATTTACGGTACCCAATCCAGAAAAAGACTACGGGTATCTACCACCTCATCGAGTTCAAAGCGCCGGCTAAAGCCATCGCTACACTCGAAATCGCGTACCGCCGCGATGAATCTATTCTTCGTTTCTTAACCGTACGCTTAGATAAGTACGCTGTTAAGTACAACGACGATAAGCGCGCAGGCAAAGTAGGCCGCGGCAAAAAAGTTACTTCACCAAAAGTTGCAGAGGAGGTTTAAACGATGGCTAACAACAATAAACACAAAGCATCTGCCAGCGACCAGATTCGTTTTCTGACCGCTCCGAAAATTGGTTTGATTAAGAAGAAGTACTGCCGCTTCAAAAAGAACGGCATTAAGTATATCGACTATAAAGACCCCGATTACTTGATGAACTTCATCAACGAACAAGGTAAAATTTATCCGCGCCGTTTAACCGGTAACTCACTGAAGTATCAGCGCAAAGTGGCTCAGGCAATCAAACGTGCCCGTCACCTGTCGCTGCTGCCTTACGTAGCCGATTTGTTGAAATAATTGTTTCACACCAAAAGAAAATTCTCATGGAAATCATATTAAAGAAAGATGTAGAAAAGTTGGGCTACGCCGACGACTTGGTGAAAGTTCGTCCGGGTTATGCACTCAACTATCTGATTCCACAGGGCATGGCCGTAGTAGCAAACGAAACGAATCGCAAGCTGTTGGCTGATGTTATGCGTGGAAAAGAAAAGCGTGAAGAAAAAATGGCTGCTCAGATCAACGATATCAAAGGCCGCCTTTCTGGAATTAAACTCACTATTGGTGCCAAAGTGGGCACTACCGATAAAATCTTCGGTAGCGTTACTTCTCACCACGTAGCTGAAGCCATCCGCAAGGAAGCGCAGATTGAGGTAGACCGCCGCAAGGTGCACATCGTTGAAGGCGAAGTGAAAACTTTGGGCAACTACACTGCTGAAATCGGCATCGGACGCGACCACAAAGTAACCGTAGGTTTCGAAGTGGTAGCTGAGTAATTGCTAAATTTCGTTACAACGTATAAAACCCCGGGCGAAGGCCGCGGGGTTTTTTATTTTCGGAAGCGCAGGCCGCTAACTAAAAATGCCGTAATTTTCCAACCGAAACTCTTGTTCAACTGACTGCGTTCAAACATATCAAATGGCTAGTCCTGGTCGTGTCATGCTGGTTTACCGGCATTCCGTGCCAGGCTCAATTGAATTTCGATTACACCGAAGGAAAATTTATGATCAAGGGTCAGGTAATCGATATCAAAACCGATGCCGCCGTTCCTTATGCCAACATCTGGATTGTGAACCAACGTAAGGGCATTACCACCGATGGCGAAGGTAAGTTCACACTCTATGTTTATCCGGGTGATACGCTCCGTTTTTCCTCTGTAGGTTATATTCAGAAAATCATTCCGGTATCGGCTATTCCGGCAGAAAAAAAATACACCTTTAGCTTATCGCTGGTGCCTGATATCTATTCGCTAAAGGCCATCACCGTATATCCGTTCCGCAACCGGCAAGAATTTGCAGAAGCCTTTGTTACCGGCCGTGATATTCCCAAAACCATGATTCTGCCCGGCTTTGAAGCGCCAAAGTACAAACACAAGGAAAAAGCAAAATACTACAATCCTATTTCCAGTATTTACAATGCGGTGAAGGCCAAGCGGCGCGCCGCCGATCCCAATTTCAAACCCTAATTATTACGCGATGTTTCGTTGGTGTTTTTGGTGCGCTGTGTTGATGTATCTAACTTCCTGTCAATCACATTCCGGCACGACGCAAACCTTAAAACCGAACGAGGATGTGTTGCAAAAGGGAGTGGTTAGCGGCCCTGTCACGCTGGCTCCTAACGAAACCTTTCGCTTTTTTCTACCTTCTTCTTACTCCGATTCATTAGCATTACCCGTGGTCATTTTTTTTGACCCGCATGCCGATGGCGCACTTCCCATCCAGCGGTACCAAACCATTGCCGAAGATCGTCAATGGATCCTCATCGGTTCCGATTATGCTTCTAACGAGCAGTCCACTGAAAATAATTTGCGCCATGCTTCGGCCTTAATTCAGGCGGTGAAAGCGCGCTTTCATCCTTCTCTCATTCAACTGGCCGGATTTAGCGGTGGCGCTAAGGTAGCCCTCATGGCCGCTGCTACCGACCCCAAGGTGAGTGCGGTGGTGTATGCGGGCGCCGCTGAGCCTATTCAACCAACACACCCGCTGCAATTACTGGGCATCGCCGGTCAGCGCGATATGAACTATCCCGAAGTAGTGCTCTATCATTATTCCCTACCCGCTTCGTTTCAGCATCAACTGCTGGTTTGGGGCGGAAAACACGAGTGGCCTGCGCCAGAAGTCATGGTCAATGCATTTCGTCCACTCTCTTCTATTGAACCCGATAAGTTGGCGCATATTACCAATGAAGAAAAATCGTTCTTAGAAAAAGAATCTGTTATTCATCAGCAATTGGCTTTCGCTTTTCAGGAAAAAGATTTGAATTGGTGGAAGGGCACTATTGCGCGATTACAAAGCGATAGCCTTAATGCCGTTTCTGTGCGAACGCTCGGCTTTCTTTCACTGGCGGGCTATTCACTTACCAATCGCGCTATTCGCGAAAATCAGCCAGCATTGGCCCGGCAATTTTTGCAAATCTACCAAATGGCCGATCCGCAAAACCCCGATGTGGCCAGGCTTGCGGCGCAACTGCATTAGGCTTAACACTTTTTGACCTTTGTTACCATTTCTGATCAGCACCTTTGTGTAAGAAGAGCGCCGGAGAAACTTTGCTATCTTCACCTAAACTAAAAAACTACAACTATGCAGTATCCTGTAAACATGCTGGCGGCCGTTGGCGCCTCTTTCGTCGGCCTATTGGTGGGCTTCGTTTGGTATCATCCAAAAGTTTTTGGAACCATTTGGATGAAGGAATCCGGACTATCTGCCGACGGACCTAAACCGAATATGGCGTTGACCTTTGGCCTTACCTGGCTATTCTGTCTCATTTTAGCAGTTTTTGTTGCGCCCTTGTGCATTCATCAGGTTGGGTTCTTTTCTATGCTGCAAGGCCACGATGATGGCACCATGGCAAGAATTTATCAAGACGTAATGGCCAGCTACGGCCACAGCTATCGCACCTTCCGCCATGGATTGCTGCACGGTACCCTGGCGGGTATTTTTGTGGTTACTCCGTTGATTGGCGTGCCTGCGTTGTTTGAACAAAAAAGCTGGAAGTACATTTTGATTAATGCGGGTTATTGGACCGTGACATTAGCCATCATGTGCGCTATTCTATGCCACTTTGTTCCGGCTGCCGCATAAGCCGCTTCACCCGGCCTTAAAATTGTTGCCTGTGAAAAAATTGATCTTCATCGCCCTGAGTTTTTATTCTTTAATCGGTTTTGCACAAACCGACTCATCGCTGATTCAGTTTTCGGGATTTGCGATGACCGCCGATTCGCTCATGGGTATCTCGTATGCACACATTAGCATACGAGGTACCACGCGGGTGGCCACCGCTGGCCCTGATGGATTTTTTTCTTTTGCCGCACACAAGGGCGATACGTTGTATTTTACCTGTATCGGTTTTAAACCGGCTATCTATCGTATTCCCAAAAATCTTCCCGGCGAGAAATATTCTGTCATTCAGTTGATGTCGAAGAGCGAATATTATTTGTCGCCCGCGGTGGTGTACCCTTGGGGCGACCGCAGCAACTTTGCCAACTACTTTAAAAATTTGAAACTGCCGAAAACCGATGAGGAAAAGGCAGAAGAAAATACCAACCGCCAATTGCTGGCGGCATTAGGAGAAACCTTGCCGATTGATGGCGGTGAGGCTTCAGAAAATTACTTGCGGCAACAGGCTGCCAAAACGTATTACTACGGACAAACAGCCCCATCTGGTCTGGGCAGTCCGCTGGCCTGGGCAGAATTTATCCGCGCCTGGAAGCGCGGCGATTTCAAGAAGCGCGAAAAATATAATGCCGACGACCATCGACCTACTGAGCGGTAGGGCAGCGGTAACCGCAGTTTCAGTGCAAAGAAAATGATGGCGCGCCCCCTCGTACCTCGGGGTCGGTTGCTGCGTTGCAAGTCCTCGCCCGGCTCGTACCTCGCCTGGCTGCGGGCTTTCCACTTCGCCACCTCGCGCTCGTGACAAGTGCTATCAAGTGCGTTTCATGGCGGTACGACTTTCCAAAATTTTCCCAAAACAGGCGGCAGCTTTGGCGCTGCTGCCAAGCGCATATCGTCATTTATTATAGCTATGGCCTGTTTAAGTATCTATTTTAATTATAACGCTACTGGTATCATTTCATCCGCCGTTGGCGGATCTGAGTGTTCTTATCATCGGTGGTCACAACTATGTTATTCCTTCAGAATTTATTCGAAGCCATCCGCTAAATTTCAAACGCACTCTACTAAATGCAAAACCCGAAGGGTTGGTATTATTGTAGCAAAGACAAACGCAGGAACATCAAACCCCGAAGGGGTGATATATTTTTTGGTAGGTGCTCGTATCGTGTCATCCGCCGTTGGCGTATTTGATTGGTCTAGTTATCGGTGGTTACAAATATTTCCTCCCTTCAGGGTTGATGCGATAGCATCCTCTGCTAAATTGCAAATACACCTTACATTAAATGCGAAGCCCGAAGGTTTGGTATTATTGTAGCAAAGACGAACACAGTGACATCAAACCCCGAAGGGTGATATATTTATTAGTGTTATTGTATGAATTCAAAAAGATAATCACTATTAAATGCAATATCAAATTTCTTTAGCATGGTCAAATACTCCGTTTTGAAGTTCATACGGGCATGATGCGCTTCTTGATTTAATATATAATTATAGACTCTAGGTATATGTGAGTGCGAGTATGAAAAAACACCATATCCTTCTTGCCACGCAAATTGTCCTTTCACAAAGCCATTGTCGTTGATGAATTTTGATGAATTATTTTTAATGTCTCTTACCAAGTCAGAGATGCGTATAGATGGTTTGAGTCCAACAAAACAATGAACGTGGTCGGGCATGCCATTAGTTATGATTGCTTTCTGATCCTTACCCTTGATGATTCCGGAAATGTACTTGTTTAACTCATCTTTCCATGAAGGGGAAATTAAGTTTTGGCGGCCTTTTACAGCAAAAACAAATTGGAGATAAATTTGCGAATAGGTTCCAGGCATATGTTTAAAATGGATGTAAATCCAAAATTAAAATTCATATCTGATAGTTTAAGAATTTAAGATTTGTTGTATCAGATCGCCCTTGTCGGAAATGAATCCTTTTGGACTACATCCTCCACTACATCGCGAACATGCTCAACGTCAAATGCCAAACCCGAAGGGGGGCATTATTGTAGCCAATGCAAGCGCGCTAACAAACCCCGAAGGGGTGATATTTTATGTAGGATATAATTGGTATTATGTCATCCGCTGGTGACGCATTTGCTTTGTCATTTCATTCCTAGCTATAAATATGTCATCCCTTCGGGATTTGGTTTGCCTTTTCATTCTAAGCTACAAATATGTCATCCCTTCGGGATTGATGTCTGTATGCTTCAATATATCGCTAAAGCGCACAGCTGTTAAAGCCAAACCCGAAGGGTTGGCATTATTGTAGCCAACGCAAGTGCGCCAACAAACCCCGAAGGGGTGATATTTTATGTAGGATGTTGTTGGTATTGTGTCATCCGCTGGTGGCGGATTTTCTTAGCTATAAATATGTCATCCCTTCGGGATTTGCTTTGTCTTTTCATTCTTAGCTACAAATATTTCATCCCTTCGGGATTGATGTCGGTATGCTTCAATACATCGCCAAAGCGCACTGCCGTTAAAGCCAAACCCGAAGGGTTGGCATTATTATAGCCAACGCAAGCGCGCTAACAAACCCCGAAGGGGTGATATTTTATGTAGGATGTTGTTGGTATTGTGTCATCCGCTGGTGGCGGATTTGGTTTGCCTTTTCATTCTTAGCTACAAATATTTTATCCCTTCGGGATTGATGCCGGTATGCTTCAACATATCGCAAAAGCGAAATGCCGTTTAAGCCAAACCCGAAGGGTTGACATTATTGTAGCCAACGCAAGCGCGCCAACAAACCCCGAAGGGGTGATATTTTATGTAGGATGTTGTTGGTATTATGTCATCCGCTGGTGGCGGATTTTCTTAGCTATAAATATGTCATCCCTTCGGGATTTGCTTTGTCTTTTCATTCTTAGCTACAAATATTCCATCCCTTCGGGATTGATGTCGGCATGCTTCAATACATCGAAAAAGCGCACTGCTGTTAAAGCAAACCCGAAGGGTTGGCATTATTGTAGGAAAGGAGAACGCCCCATGGTGAAACTATTACTGGTTCGAGCTAATTTGCGCACTGTTCCCCATTCGCGTGAGCGGGCGGCAGGGGGCCGTAGCGAAGCGAAGGCCGTGCGAATCCGCCACGGGCGGTGAGCACCGTAGCCCGCCACAGCGGGCGTAGCCCGAAAGCACGCGACCCCGAACACCGCGTAGCGCACCAGCGCAAAAAAAATGACTGCTTACCTGCGCGGTGTGAGGGGGCACGCCCAAAAAATCTTCTACGACTTACACTAAATTAGGACCTAGCCAGCGTTTCATTTCTTCGGTGGTATAGCCTTTCACCGCCGCCGCTGCTGCTACCTGGTCATCCAGTATTTTTCCGACGCCAAAATAACGCGCTTCGGGATGCGCAAAATACCAGCCACTCACCGCCGCGGTAGGATACATCGCAAAACTTTCTGTCAACTGAATGCCGGTATTTTTTTCTACGTCCAGCAACTTCCAAATAGCAGGTTTTTCGGTGTGGTCGGGGCAGGCCGCATAGCCGGGTGCCGGCCGGATGCCTTGGTACGCCTCGCGAATCAATTGTTCATTGCTGAATTTTTCATCGGCTGCATATCCCCAGAATTCGCGACGCACTCGCGCATGCATCAGCTCGGCAAACGCCTCTGCCAAACGATCGGCCAACGCTTTCAACAGAATGGAAGAATAATCATCATGCTGCTGTTCAAACTCGGCTAATTTCTTTTCGATGCCGATGCCCGCAGTTACGGCAAAAGTTCCCAGGTAATCGTTTGCCGCCAGAAAATCGGCCAGCGAGTAATTGCGCTGATTACCGGTTTTCTTGCTTTGCTGCCGCAGGAAGAAAAATGGAATGCCGTTAGCCGTCACCGTTTCGTGTTCTTTCGTAACCGGGTGAATGCCGATTACCGCATTGGCTCGCAGCCATTTTTCCGAAATTATTTTTTCGAGCATGGCCTGTGCATCGGCAAATAATTTGCGCGCTTCAGTGCCGTATTTTTCGCTCTCCAGAATTTTAGGATAGGTGCCACTCATTTCCCACGTAGAGAAGAAGGGCGACCAATCGATGTACTCCGCAATGTCGCGAAGTGCATAATCGGTAAATACTTTGGTGCCGGTGAACTTCGGTTTGGGTCCCGCTTGTTCTATACTGAAAGCGTTGCTGCGCGCGGCTTCCAGCGAAATATAATCTACCTGATTGGTTTTAGATAGAAACTGTTGTTGCAGGGTAGAGTACTCTTGTTGCAGCTCTTGCTTAAACTCACTGCCTTGTTCTTTGCTGAGCAATTGCGAGGCTACAGCAACGCCTTTGGAGGCATCCAGCACATGTGCCACGGTGCCGGAATAGGCCGGCGCAATTTTCACTGCGGTGTGAATTTTTGAGGTGGTAGCGCCGCCAATCAACAGCGGCTGTTTCATGCCCAGGCGTTCCATTTCTTTGGCCACATGCACCATCTCGTCTAACGAAGGCGTAATTAATCCACTCAAGCCAATGATATCGGCGTTTTCCTCGCGGGCGCGCTCCAGAATTTTTTCTGCCGGCACCATTACACCCAAATCAACAATTTCAAAATTATTACAGGCCAACACTACCGAAACAATGTTTTTGCCGATGTCGTGAACATCGCCTTTCACGGTAGCCAGTAAAATTTTTCCGGCCGACTTGGCGGTGGCTGAATTTTTTTCTTTTTCCAGATAAGGCTGCAGGTATGCCACTGATTTTTTCATCACGCGGGCGCTCTTCACCACTTGCGGCAAAAACATTTTCCCTTCGCCAAATAAATTGCCAACTACATTCATACCGGCCATCAGCGGCCCTTCAATAACTTGCAGCGGATGCGTATATTTTTGGCGCGCTTCTTCGGTGTCGGCATCAATGAAATCTACAATTCCTTTCACCAGTGCGTGAGAAAGGCGTTCTTCTACTGTACCCGTGCGCCATTGCAAATCGGCGCCATCTTCTTTTTTATCTTTTTTCTTTACCGTATCTGCAAAAGCCAGTAAGCGCTCGGTGGCATCCTCGCGCCGGTCTAACAACACATCTTCTACGCGTTCTAACAAGTCTTTTGGAATATCGTCATACACCTCCAGCATGGATGGATTGACAATGCCCAAATCCATTCCTTCTTTCACCGCATGATATAAGAAAGCCGAATGCATGGCTTCGCGAACGGTATTGTTACCGCGGAAAGAAAAGCTGACGTTGCTCACGCCGCCGCTCACATGCGCATGCGGCAAATGTTCTTTAATCCAGCGCGTAGCGCGGAAGAAGTCGACCGCGTTTTGCCGGTGTTCTTCCATGCCGGTGGCCACCGGAAAAATATTCGGATCGAAGATGATATCTTCCGGAGGGAAGCCCACCTGCTCTACCAGTATGCGGTACGACCGTTCGCAGATTTCGATGCGGCGCTCGTAGCTGTCGGCTTGTCCTTTTTCATCAAAGGCCATCACAATCACTGCAGCGCCATATTGTTTGATTAATTGTGCTTGCCGGATAAATTCTGCTTCTCCGCCTTTGAGTGAAATAGAATTGACAATGCCGCGGCCTTGCAGGCATTTCAAACCTTCTTCAATAATTTCAAATTTGGAAGAATCCAGCATTACCGGCACACGCGCGATATCGGGTTCAGCAGCGGCCAGATTCAGGAATGTTTTCATGGCTTCCACACCATTCAACATACCTTCATCCATATTGATGTCGATCACCTGCGCGCCGCCTTCCACCTGCTCGCGGGCCACGCTGAGTGCTTCTTCGTAATTGCCATCTTTAATCAGTTTCAGGAACCTGGCAGAGCCGGTTACGTTGGTGCGCTCACCCACATTCATGAAATTACTTTCTGGTCGCAGGGTTACCGGCTCCAGTCCGCTCAACTGCAGAAAAGGAATACGCGCAGGCTGTTGGCGCGGCGCATATTTCTTCGCCACCTTGGCAAATTCGCGAATGTGATCAGGTGTGGTGCCGCAACAACCGCCCAGAATATTCACCCAACCGTTCTGCAAAAATTCTTCTACGGCGGCCGCCATCATTTCCGGTGTTTCATCATAACCGCCAAAGGCATTGGGCAATCCGGCGTTCGGGTATACGCTGATGTAGGTATCAGAAATATTTGACAGCGTTTCCAAATACGGCCGCATATCGCGGGCGCCCAGTGCGCAATTCAAGCCAATAGAAAACAATCCGGCGTGCTTAGTGGAAATCCAGAATGCCTCGGTGGTTTGTCCGCTTAGTGTACGACCACTGGCATCCGTAATAGTTCCAGAGACGGATACAGGTAAATTTGTTTTAAGTTCTTGTTGCACCTGCTGAATGGCGAAGAGCGCGGCTTTGCAGTTGAGGGTGTCAAAAACGGTTTCTACCAGAAGCAGGTCAACGCCGCCGGCAATGAGGCCGCGGGTTTGCGTAGCGTAGGCATCTACCAATTGATCGAAGGTGATGGCGCGATAGCCCGGGTTATTAACATCAGGCGAAATAGAAGCGGTGCGGTTGGTGGGGCCGAGCGCACCGGCTACAAAGCGCGGTTGTTGTGGATTTTTTTTGGTGAAGGCATCGGCTGTTTCGCGGGCAATACGCGCTGATTCGAAATTCAGTTCGTAGGCTAATGATTCTAACTGGTAATCGGCTTGTGCTATCCAGGTAGAGGAGAACGTATTGGTTTCAACGATATCGGCGCCGGCTTCAAAGTATTGCGCATGGATTTCGCGAATCACATCGGGGCGGGTGATGGATAGCAAATCGTTATTCCCTTTTAAATCATGAGTATGATCGGCAAAACGCGTTCCGCGGAAATCGACTTCCTGTAACTGATAGCGTTGAATCATGGTGCCCATGGCACCGTCGAGCACTAAAATTTTCTTTTTAATTTCTTCTTGCAGCATAATATATAGTTGCTCTTGTTAGAAGCAGCATAATCAAGGATAAGAAGATGTAGGAACCACTTATCTTTCCCCGTTGGGGCAGGATTTAGCACCTAGTTTAAACCGGTTGCTAAGGCATCGCAGGGCCTGTTCCCTCCGCCTTTCTTGATAATGCAGTAATAAAAGAGCGCTGCGAATATAGGTCTCGCCGACTTAAAATGCAAATTGCGGAGTTACCGCCTGATTTCGAAAGCGGAAAATGCCTCATCGGGCCCGAAATTGATGGATACGGTATCTACCGAGGCTCCGGCCGGCCCGTGATGGCAGAAATCGACCAGTTTATGGACAAGGGCTTCCTCGCCGGTCACCACCACTTCAACGGCACCGTCGGGTAAATTTTTTACAAATCCAGTTACCTGCAGTACATCGGCAACTTTCTTGGTGGCGGCCCGGAAGCCCACGCCTTGTACGTTTCCGCGAATCACTAATTGCAAACTTTTCATGATGGCTTACTCTTGTTGCAGCGCCTGGCGAAGCGCATTAATTTTTAGTTGAATCTCCTCGAATTCCTTTTCCGGCACCGAATCGTAGGTGATGGCGCCTCCGGCCAATACACTCAAATAAGGTTTTTGGGCATTGTATAAAATAGACCGGATAATGACGTTCAGATCAAAATCACCTTCGGGTGTGATGTAGCCGAAGCTGCCCGAGTAGATTCCCCGGGGCTGGTCTTCCATGGCGTCAATTTGCTGCATGGCCGCCACTTTTGGTGCACCCGTCATGCTACCCATAGGGAAGGCCGCGCGGATCACATCTACTAATCGAAACGCAGCATCCATGGTGGCCGTTACGGTTGAAATCATCTGATGAACTGTATTAAATTGGTACACACCAAACAACTCAGGCACTTCCACAGTTCCCGGAATGGCGATTCGTGCCAAATCGTTGCGCACTAAATCCACAATCATCACATTTTCTGACCGTTCTTTTTCATCGTGTTGTAACTGCTTTTTCAAGCTTTCGTTTTCTTCCTTATCGCTGCTGATTTTTGCCGTGCCTTTGATCGGTTGTGAAATGACTTGCTGATTTTTCTTTTTCAGAAAACGTTCCGGACTGGCGCACAACAGATATTGTTGATTCCATTTGAAGAATACGCCAAATGGTGCGCGGGCATTATTGTTCAACTTTTCGAAAACAGCTAATGGTGAAATGGATTGGCCTTCACAGAAAAATTCACAGCAATAATTGATTTCGTAAAAATCGCCAGCCGCAATTTTTTCGCGCAGGTTTTCTACTTGTTGCAGATATTTTTCCCTCGATGTTCGCGGCGATAACAAGATATTACCGGAAGACGTGGCTTCGGGTATGGGAAACTGTTCAATTTGTTGACGCAGATCAAATGTTTCCGGATAATTTCTGTTGATGGTAACCTCGTTTTTGTTGATGGTGATTTGATAACGCGGTCTGAACCAATACAGGTCTGGAAATGCTATGCCAGATGCGGGTTTCGACTGAAGTGCTTCAATCTGGTTTTTGATATCGTAGGAAAAATAACCGAAAACGGGCGCTGTTTGCCGTTGCAGAAAATGGTGGAGTTCATTAAAGCTGTCTTTGTCGGCTGCACATTCTTCAATAACATCAACCGCCAGTATCCATTCCAATTCACTATAGGGGTCGCTGGTGTATTGGTTAGCATCCAACAAGGCGCAAACACGAAACTGATTGGCCCAGGCCAATGCTTTTCGCTTAAAGTTAGCAACATCTGCAACAATAAATGAGGTGGATTCACTCATGGTTCACAAGCTGAAATACGTTCGCGAATGGCATTGACTTCCGACAAAGCGTTGACTTCTTTTTCCAGAGCTTTTCTATACCAGATAGCCGCTAATTTTTTCTGATCAACAGCCTGGCAGTATCTTCCGCACCAATAATAACTTTCAAAACTTTCCGGATTAGCATTTACCAATTGCAGCATCACGAGTTCTTCGTTAGGCAGGTGTTTCTTTGCTGCTATGGCTTCTTTAATCGTTTCGCGCAGTTGTTTGAATTGAAGAAACCGTTGCCATTCGCTGGTGTTTAAAAAGGTGTCGGCCGCGATGGTTAATGCGGTGTCTCTGATTTCTTGATTATCGGATAATTTGGTGGAGAAGATTTTCTTCAAATCGTAACATTCAAATGGCCCTAATTGGAAAGGGGCAGTGGATACCCACATGCGTAATTTTTCGGGTTGAAAAATGACCGCGTGATGGCCAATCAGTTGGTTCATGGCTTTTTCGTTTCCGATGCCAATGTTTTTATTGTGCCAGCCGCGCTGGTCGCGCAGTATTTCTGCGGCTAGGCGGTAGTCTAATTTAGGGTTTGCTGCCATCAGTTCTTCCAACCGTTTGAAGCGGTAGCTGGAAGCGGAGTTTTTGATATTGTCGAGATTACTGGCGCTGTTTTTAAAGGTGTCGCTTTGGTAGTGATTGGCGCACAACTGATAATTTTCTTTAGTGCGCAGCAAGGCCGTTTTGGTTGGTGATTTTTCAATCAAAGCCGATTGATGTTCTTTGGCTGAACCAATCAGCAAGGTTTCCGATACAAACGTTTTACGTTTACTGGCGATGGCGTACGCCTCATCAATAGTGGAGGCATATTGCAGGATTTCTCTTCCTAAAATAGAAATTGGCGTAGCTGATGCCGTAGGAATATCGCTTTTAGCCGCATTCATCGTAACGGTGAGTCCGTTTACATTCATTCCCGAAACGGCTCCTAAAAATCCGCCCCATGTCACCATGGCAAAGGCATGGCCGGAATCGGGTTTTACAAAAAGCACGAGTTTATCTTCAGCAAATTTATCGCCGGCGTAGAAATCAAAATTCCGACCGATGATTAAAGTAGAATCGGTAGTGCGCTCATCCCATGCGGCAAATGAGGTGCAGCCCACCAGCGCCAGGCTTTGCAGGGCATGGCCGATATCGTGCGCGGCATGGTAGTTCAGCATACGATCGTACGGTGTGCCTAAAAAATCGTATTCATGCGGTGCTGATAGCGATTCGCCATAAATTTCCTGACGGTATTCCAGCGGAACGTTTTCTTCGAGATGCCTGTTGAAAAACCGGGTAAAATACCGGAGAAAAGAGAGGTAGTGGTTATTAGGAACTAATCGGTGAATTTGCTCTACAAAGGCGTCTTCCTGTTTGCGCATTAGCGCCTCGCCAAGTTTTCCGGCAATTACACCGCGTTCGAATGGCGCGCCCTCAATATATTCTTCCCACAAACCGGAATTGCTTTTTCGCAGCCAGCAATTGTTGAGGGTGTAGAAGTTGTTGCCAAGCACCACCGGTTTGCCGATAATCAGTTCGTCTTTATTGGTGACTGGCACAGATGGCGCCAGCGCATATTGTATGTACAGCACGAAGGCGGCGACAACCACAAACATCACCACCACCACAAAAAAAATAGCGCGTAACAGGCGTTTCATACCCGGGCGAAATTAGTATATTCCGTATGTCTAAGGAGTACTCGTTATTATTCAATAATTGCTGTTACATGATGCGAAAAACGTGGCGCATATATGAACCATCAAATCCGGACCCATATTATTACTGCTCATCTAAAAACTATTTTATGGGAATGGTAAGAGCCAATGTTATCCTCACCAATGTGTTGGATATGGCCAATGCAAAGGAGCACCGGATTGGTGAGGAAGAGGTTCGGTGTATGGCCGTTGAAATGTTAGTTGATTCGGGATCGTACAAACTATGTATTAATGAAGCCGTTCAGGAGGTTTTACAGCTAAACTACGTTGGTGAACGCAAGGGGCAACTGGCCAATGGGGAAACAGTTTATTTTCCAGAGGTTGGCCCTTTGCATTTAAAGTTTGAAAACCGCACTGTTGTTTGCACCGCACTGGTTTTACCTGGTAATTCTGATTGTTTACTTGGAGCCATACCAATGGAGGAAATGGATGTGCTGATTGACCCTTTGAATGAGCGGCTTATTGCGAATCCGGCACACCCCAACTATGCCATTTTACGCGTTTGATAACCTCACCTTCCCCATCAAATATGCTCTTCCCAAAATGATAAAATAGAAATGGTTGAATTGGAATATGTTGGGATATCAATTTTAGATACGTTCATTTTTGGCACCAGAGGTGAATATGCATCTCCAAAGTGGTTCGGTCATGGTTGGAACGGAAGAAATTATTTTAAAACAACGAACTTTTCACTTGCAACTTTTCGCTCGTTTATGATTTCAAGAAAATAAGCGCCATTAGCAAGATAGCTCAAGTCAACATGCTGCAGGTTGGATTTGATTTCTCCTTCCGCCACTTTTCTTCCGAGAGCATCAATAATTGCCCAGAAATGATACCGTTCAAAAGCATTTTCAATTGCAAAATGGCCATCATTAGGATTTGGATATACTGCGATAGATGAAGTTGAAACGGAAGGAATATCTGTTACTGAAAAGTTAGCGGAAGTATCGGAGCAACCGTTAGCATTGAAAACTATCAGTTTATAACTACCCCCTGAGACTGGCGTATAATTGATGGAGTCTGCATGCGGTATAGCCTGTCCGTTCAGCAGCCATTGATAAGCTTGATAAATTCCGGAAGTAGATAAGCGACCAGCGGTGAAAAAAATTACCGGTTTAGGGATGGTATCGAATTGCAAATGGAGTTCGATGATACTGTCGCAGCCGTTAGTTTTTTGATAGCTGGCTACATAAGTCCCTGTTGCTGTCATCCAACGGTGAGCAAAGCGGTACCGTTGACCGTTGCATAAAGTAGCAGCTATCTGTGCGAATGATGGCTGTTTGATTTCCAGGTTGAGTATAACGATAGAGTCACATCCGCTATAATTCACTAACGTATCCGAATAGTATCCCGATTGGACGAGCGTCTTTCCGTCGAATATATAGTGGCCGCAATGGGAAACAAGGTGCGAATCAATTTCAGATTGGTGAATAGTAAAAAACCGGGAAAGGCTAGCGGTGCAGCCATTGGCATCAGCAAGTTGAAGGTGTATGCTATCGGGAAGTTGGATTGTGGAAGAATCGGTTGTGTTTCCACCAGTCCATTGGTAATGAAAAGGTGGCTGGCCGTGAGTGATATTAGCGCGGATGATGCTTTGTTGTGAGCACGGTTGCGAAACGTATTCTTTCAGCGAAGCATTTAAGTACTGGGGCGAGGTGGATGGCACAAAAAAGGAATCTACCTTGCTGCACCCTATGGTATTTTTCACTGTGTAATGGTGCCACCCGGCGGTCAAATCTTTCAGTGTATCGGTTCCCAACCACTGGTTATAACTCCTGACCACCATACCACCATCAATATTTATTGTGGTAATTGCGTTGGCTCCGTAATACGCAGCATAAGACAATAATGTTCTTGAACTGATATTGGAAGAGCAGGAAGCAGGGGTCAAATTTTTTAGTGTAATCGCATTTCCGGGAACGAAGAGGGAAAAGGTGTCGTTGCAACCTGTTCCGTCATGAAATACGGCTTGATGTATACCGGGATTTATGTGCTCAAATTTAGCTGATCCGTTGTGGTATATAGGTATAGTGAATGAGTCGAGCTTGAGCCATGCCGGGTTGTTGACGAAGGATGCTGTAATGGTCACTGTGTCGATCTGATTAAAGCAGTAGACAGGTGAAATGCGATATTGAATAGCGGCATTTCCCAGATAAATTCCCCGAGTAGTAATCAGATGACCGAGGCTATCATAAATGTTCACCCAGTAGCCTCCCGATTCAAGATTGGTCAATAGATGAGCGGTATCACCTGTATTCCAGAGGATATGGTACCTATTGTCACCTGCAGTTACAAGGCGAATAAGACCTTTAGACGAACAGTTAGGGTAGACTACTGAATCAAAATACGCATCGGCATAGGTATTATAAATTATGGTTTGAACAACTGGGGTATCATGACAAACCGAAAGGAAAGTGTCTTTAAACTGCGCGGGGGGAATAATATATCCATGAGGAGTTGAACCGCCAAAGCCGTTTAAATAGTCATAGGTAGAAAAACTACCATGAGCGCCGGGATAAAAACTCACCTGGTTATGAACGAACAAGGCGTAGCATCCCATTCCGATTGTATCTATATAATACCCTTCCGAATTAATGATGCGGTCTTTTACCATCAGGGTGTCACCCTCACAAATAAACCGATCTCTCCATTCATATTGATTACTTCCGGAATCAACAACCACATTTACCACTGAATCAACGCCACAGGTGGATGAAAAATGGTCGACATAATGTTTTCCGGGAAAACGCCACTGGTGATGCCAATAGAGGCTATCACCTGTACAAACATGTAAGGTTTGGTTGGTTGGTGTAGTATAAAAATCAACATAGATAACGGAGTCGCAACCAGCGGGGGTATGGTAGACATGATAATTTGCACTGCCTGTATCCGGGAAAGAGTAGAGCGTTCCTGCGTTCCTGCAAGGTGGCAGGTATTCATGGTAGATGGCTATTGGAAAATCAAGAAAAATTTTGGCAACAACTACCGAATCACAACCTGCAGCAAGATGTAGGGTGTCGTAAAGATAAATATAGTGTGAAGGTGGAATGAATTCATGGGCAAGATTGAAAGTGCGACCCCGGAACACATAGCTACCTAGCTGGCATTGGATGCTATTTTCTATCTCTTGAAAAGGCACATTGCGGACGAATTGCGTGATTATGATAGAATCGCAGCCATTTCGCGCAATCAGTGTGTCATAATCACGTTCCCAGTAGTTGTAATAATGACCGCGGTAAAGAAATTTACCTGTGTGACAATACGTAATTTGGTTATTGGTAAGATAATTATTGTATAACGACAGGTGGATAATGGAGTCACAGCCTGCAGCGCCAACTAGGGTATCGGTATACGAACCAGAATGCCATAGGGTATCTCCACCGAAAATATAATATGAACCGCATAAATAACCATCAATATAGGTCACAGTGGAAAAGTTCCCATACATCAAATGAAGCGTAGTGATAGAATCGCATTCACCAAGCTGCGTTCCGCGAATCGTATCATAATAGGTTCCAGCCTGGTACAGCAGTTGACCTCCGAACACTATAGTATCTGGTGAACAGCGTAATACATTCACAGTACCATATTTTGTTCCGCCAGTTAACAGCCACACATAAAGTAAGGAGTCGCAGCCTCCTGTGCTGGTGCGATGAAGGATGTGCAGGCCATACCCCTTTAAGGTGTCGCCTTCAAAGAGCGATGCTGAGTCACAACTATATACATATCGATTAGAAAACAGACTGTTACTAGTTACATGCAATACGTCAATAGAATCACAGCCGATGGCATTCTGGAGGGTGTCGCCATAAAATACGCCCTTGGCCCTGATCGTATCTCCGTAAAAAATGTAATTGCCAAAAGCGCACAGGTTTAAATAAATGTGGTTCTCAATGGGTGGTTTTCTTACTAAATGCAAAGCAACTATAGAGTCGCAACCAGTAATGGATTGTAGCGTATCGTAATAGATGCCAAAGGTTGTTAACGTGTCACCTTTAAAAATATGATGGAACGGCAAACATGTGCTGACGTATATATTTTTCCAAATACTTTGACGGCACGCCGTATCGCCTTTAAGCCGAACCTCGTTAGTGGGTGTAAATACGGCATGATTAAAGTCGAAATAGATGGCGGCCCGGTTGTCTATTCGGGCGCCGGGTAAAGAATAATAGGTAGGTTTAATTTTAAAAATGACAAAGCCGGTACTCAATGAATCGCTTACACTGACCGGAGTCAAATCAATATTGGGAAACCGAAAACTCAGGACGTTACCGCTGAGCTCAATGTCGCAACTGTGGCTGGTGCTAATTATTTGTAAGGTGGAAACATCAAGTTGTTGAGACAGCGTATCTAGGACCACCACGTTTTCCGCCTTGAAATTTCCGGTATTTTGGAAATGTACTTCATATTGTATGAAATCATGGCCATTACTCCAAAGACGGGCTAGATGAACGTTGGGGGTATCGGTGTTGGTTAGCGAAATTTTAAAATTGGGGTCGTAGGAAGCCATAACAGAGCAATAATAATTAGCGATGTTATCGGCAGTGTCAACATCGGGCTGTGTGGAGGGGTTTACAGTTACCCAGTTGTGGGTGATGCTTCCCGGCACGGCGCCAGAGGACACTAAAAACGGTAGCTGAAAAGTTGAAAAAGATCCGGGCGCCATGGTGTCGGTAAGCCAGGTAATGGTGTGAGCGGCATAGTCTATAACTCCTCCTGAAATGTTTCCTTGAAAGGTAAACATCGAGTCGTAATGAAAAGTGACCTCATTTGAACAGGGCAGGCTGCCGGCGTTGGTCACCTTCACGGCTAATTCATAGTAGTGGCCTGGCACGGGTGGCGCTCCTTGTTGCCAAATTACCACAGCGCTGTTAATTAAGTTGGTATTGAAATAAACCCCGAAATTTCTCTGGCTCCATGAAGTAGTTGAAGTATTTATGAGGTAGGATGACGGATTTGAAACGGCATTGTTGTAAATCCCGCTAGCAGCAAACAATTCAGTGTATGTTCCGCTTGGTAATAATGTCCGGTATTTCCCATCCCCATTACTAAATGCTTGAACGGAATTATTGAATGAGACCGAGTTGAATATTCCGGGTTCTGAATTGTCAATGCCATCATGATTGGTATCGTAATAAAGTTTTCCGCTAACCTCAAGTGCATCGGCAATACCAAAATGGTACTGGCAGCCATTTTGTGGTGAGGTTAAATCATATTCGCCTGATAGTGGCCAGGTAATAACCTGAACCGGAGACGTTGAAATGCGCAAGGGTTGACGGCATCCCCCTGTTGGATGCCATCCTGGTACTAGAATGCGGAAAAAACCATTGGAATCCGTCAAAGCAGAAAAAGTTTGTTGATGAATCGATGCAGAGACGTTAATACTAGGTAAATAACCCTCTCCATTATCCATGACACTATTGGTATTGGCATCCCGGAAAACAAACCCACAAACGGTATCATAGATGGCCGTGTCGGTGAAGCACAACACCGCTCCGTCGTCATTTCCTGCAACTGCTGCCTGATAAGCATTTAGCGCAATCGGATGCGCCGTAATATCGGTAGTCAATCCCCAATAAAAAAATCGCCCGTCATTATCGGTGGCGCATACTGGCGCCGATGTATTCAACGTTCCCCGCAGATCAGACCAAATCCGCTTTCCTGCACCATCAAACTTGGATAGGCCGAAACCCTGCGGCACCCAATCATCTCCGCAGAAAGTGTTAAGGGGAAATGAGGAGCCAGATACCGATTGTAAATAGCTGGTCGCGTACACATGGCCTGTTGCATCCGCAGCGCACCCGCCGGCATAACTCTGGCCACCATCTGCTTGCAAAAAGGTGCCCCAAACCCGTGAACCATTAGGTTTGAATTTTACGAGAAAAGGTACCGGTCCGTAAGAATGCCAGCTACTGACAAATGCTCCGGGCGTGGCAATGGGATAGCCGTTGTTTGTGGTGGAAGTGGTACCTGTAAGAAAAATGTTTCCTGCGCTATCAGTTGCTAATCCATTGGCACATTCATCTCCATATCCACCATAGTACGTTGACCAAAGTAGTGTGTTGCCGTTATCGTTAACTTTCGCTAACCATATGTTGAGCCTGGATGGTGCCGTATTTAAATAACCGTTGACACCCAGATTTGCTGCATCACTACTATCAGCTTGTGCCGACACATAAACATTACCGGCTCGGTCTATGGCACAATACACAAAATTATTGGTTGGGGAGAAAATCGTCGGATTGGGTTCCACAGCGCCCAAATAGGTTCCCCACAAACGCGTACCTGCTCCTGAAAACTTTACGGCAAAGGCATTGTCAGCGCTAAAATTGTCGGGTTGAACCTTTAACGCTCCGGGGGTGGAAACCAAGGTGTTTTGACAAGGTGTCACCTGGCCCAGAGCATCATAACATAAGCTGTCAGTAAATGGATGCCTGCCTACAATAACTACATTGCCCGATAAGTCAGTGGCGCATCCAAAACCATAATCCTGATTTTCCGAATAGTAATAAGTACCGTTCAATAAATCTTCTTCCTGAACAATGCTTCCTAAATAAGTGCCCCATTGTCTGATACCTGCTGCATTGAACTTTACCAGAAATGCATCGGTTCCGTAGTTTTGAGAAGGAAAACTATTTATAGTGTTTTTATAGCCGTTAAAGGCTATGCCGCTGCTGCTGTGTGTAGTGCCGCTGATAAAAACATTCCCAAAAGTATCTACTGCGCAACCATATATGTAGTCGTCGTCAGGGCCACCATAATAGGTGGACCATAGCCGCTGACCGTTTTTGTTGAATTTGAAAATAAAACCGTCGCTGCCTCCGGAATAAAACTGTTGATACGCACCCGAAGAAGCTATGCCCGTCGGGCTCGTGGTGTTACCGGTAACATAGAGGTTCCCGTTTTTATCAACCTGAACTGCTGTTACGTTTTCTCTGGATAGGCCTCCAAGATAAGTACCCCATTTCTGAAGCACAGGGTTTTGAGCCCGCGTAAATACATGAGCACTAATTAACCCAAGCAGGAGTAGGTATTTCTTCAATGAAGGTGATTTGAATAAAGATAGTAAAAAAGTGATACTCAGCTTCCCTGAGCTAACATCACCTTCCCCATCAAATATTCCCTTCCCAATATCACATTGCAGGTCACAAAAGCACTGATGGTTACACCCAGTATCCCGTGAAGTTTGATGTTCTGACCGGTGAAAAATAAATTGGGAATTCTGGTATTTGGAGAAATCATGGTTTGCACGGGTTCATGAAAATCTTTTGCTATGCCGTAAATGCCGCCTTCCGGATAATTGAGGTAATCGCGATAGGTTAATGGCGTGGAAACGCAATAGCTGCGAATATGTGCTGCGATATGCGGGAATTTAATCCTGATTTTTTCAATGAGTTGCGCAGCTTTTTGCTGCTTGAACGTTTCGTATGATGCGCCGCGCGGCACCTCATTCAAGGTGGTATGAAAACTATCTGCCCACTTGGCTACTTCATCGTAACGCATATAGGTCATTACTGAAATCGCCTCGGTGAAAGGTCCATGCTCCGGAACCATTTCAAAAAGACCAAAATTCTTTGGCCATTCCGCCGCTGGTGTATTCGCACAAGCCCACACTTCGTCAGAATCGAAATAGTAGTAATTGCGATTGGTGTAAGGCACTTTGTCTTTTTCCAATTCCAGATATAACACAAAAGCTGAAGGCGTGTCTTGCTGCTTATTGATCCGCGAACGAAACGCCTGGCGGATGTGTTGCGATTCAAGTATTGCCAGGGTGCTACGGGGATGCGCGTTAGAAATAAATTGTTGCGCAAAAAACTTTTCACCGGTTTGGATGACGGCAAACTGCAATTGTCCGTTTTCTTCTACCAAACGTACCACCTCTGCTTTTCGCTTCACTTCACCGCCGTTAGCCTTGATGGTGCGAATCAGCAATTTCGCAATTTGATCGCCGCCTTTTTTGCACCGCCAACTGCTTTCAATAAAGCTATTGATGATAAGCGCATGCACGTAGAACGGTGTGTTTTCATTACCGGCGTACAGTAAGTTATTACCCACTAAAATCCGCTGCAGTTTTTTATCGGAAATATGTTGTTCTAAAACTGCTTTGAGTGGACGTTGCAGTTCGGTGAGGTCATCTACCTGTTCTATGCCCGAAACATGATACAATGGAAACTTTTCGCAACACTTTTTCATCTCGTTGCAGAAGGCTATAAGGCCTTCGGTTTGGTCGGGGAAATGAGCTGAAAGTGACGCTATATAAGCATCGTAGCCCTGTGCCAGCGGATAGGGTTGTTCATCAGAAGCAAACAAAATCGTATCGAATGCCGAGCGGTCGAGCTGTTCCAATTCCAGCCGGTTCATGATGCCCAGATAATGGAATAACTGATAAAGAGGTTGTCCTTTGCCCAGGCTACCGATATAGTGTACGCCGGTATCGAACGTAGTGCCATTATGTTGGAAGGTTTGCAGGCTGCCGCCGGCTTGCTCGTTTTTTTCGAGCACCAAAACTTTTTGACCTTCCTTGCTCAGAATGGCCGCGCAAATCAGTCCGCCCAAACCGGAACCGATGATGATGGTGTCGTAAATTGGATGATTCGGCATCGGCAATAAAAATAGGAAAAGCAAGGGACGAGTAGCACAAAAGGAAGCCAGTGATGGGGTATCGTATAGGTTGGATTTCTGCGGTACCTCCGCTGCGCTACGGCCCGGGCTGCTGCGGGGTACGGCTTCGCCTTCCGTGCGCCTACGGCGCACCGCTCGTTCCTCGCGCCCTACGCATCCCTACCGCTCGCCGTTATTTTCTCAGGCAAGCGCATCAGGCACCGATTGTTTTGGTGCGTATTTATGGGGCAGAAAAAAATCTGCAGGCACAACCTGATGGCATTTTATCTCATCCCAGGGATGACACATCTGTACCGATCAACGCGGAATTTTTGAATAAAAGCGCCGAGCGGCAGGGATGGAAGCGGTAGCCCGCAGCGCGGTGAGGTACGAGCCGCGCGAGGACTACAAGCGTACAGCCCGGTGCGCAGCGAAGCGGAGCAGCCGCCAAAATGATTGTGTTATTAGGTTAAAGGATGTAGTTGATGAATTAGGAAACAGAAATCGTGAATCATCTTAAAATAACGACGGTTTGTTTCCAATGCAGCTTCTCATTTTCTAAATGGAGGAAATACGCACCATTGGCCAATGGAGAAACATCCAGCAGTTCTTTATTGTTGTTGATGTTTCCGGTTGCCACCGTTCTGCCCAATGCATCGGTCATTTTCCATCGGTCAAATGCCGGCATGGCATTTTCAATAGTGAAATGCCCATCGTTCGGATTGGGATAAACGGCAATCTGCGCCAATGCTGCTTCATTCAATCCGGTAATTTGAATAGCCGAAGAAGTATCACGGCAACCTTTAGAATCAACTACTGCAAGCATGTATGCTCCTGCTGCCGATACGTTGTATTGAGATGTATTCGCTCCAATCACCGGCAAACCATCCCGAAGCCATTGGTAGCTCGCGTAAACCTGCGCCGTGCCTAGTATATTGCCGGTCTTGCTAATTACTACAGGGGTGATGGTATCAACAGACACCCGTACCTCAAGAATGCTATCGCAACCGTAAGTGTTTTTAAGTGTATCGCGGTAAATACCTGGCGCGCTCAACGGGTGTCCGTAAAAATCAAATGTCTCGCCTGCGCAGATGGTAACCAGCGTGGAGTACAAAGCGCCATACCGTAGGGAAAGCTGTAATTGCCAAATGGTATCGCAGGTATTTGAAGAATGAGCTGTATCGCGGTAAATGCCAATTGTATTATAATAATGGCCGTGCCACAAGAAACTATCACCGTAACAAATAGTTTGCATTTTATTTTGTGTCACAAATTGCCCCACACTTAATACAAGCGTGCGTATGGAATCGCAGCCGGAAGCTGCGCTAAATGTATCAATATATGTTCCGGTAGAGGTGTATTGATGATGGCCAAAAGAATACGACTGACCAGCGCAAACTGAAGCGTTGACCGTATCGCGGAATACTCCGGTTCCACCGGCAACAGTTACATTTAAATGGGTGTTGCAACCGGCATTATCGGTAAGACTAAGTGCAATTGTTGCCGGGCCGGTAACCGTGATCAATGATGTGGTATCGCCAGTTGACCAAACATAGTGGAATGGCGCCTGGCCAGCACTGATTGTTGGATACAACAGGTGTTGCGGTGAACATCCCGGGATGGTGAGCGAGTCGCGCAAGCTAGCCTGAAGATTTCCTGAAACAATCAGGAAGGAATCGGTGTAAGTACATCCTGGCGCGGTGGCCGTGTAGTAATGATATCCTCCTGTTAACCCACTAAAAGTATCGGTACCTGAAACCTGGTGATAGGTACGTACTATTGCACCGTGGTCGATATTTACGGTTATGGAAGGACTCACCAGTTCATAGCTGTTGTAATGCAGCACCAAGGCATTGCTAGACCCAGAACAAGTTCCGCCGCCCACAGTTTCAAAATAAGCGGCATTGCCGGGAATGTAGGCGCGCACAGTATCGATACAACCATTATTAGATGCAACAAAAAGGTGGTGGCCCGGACGAAGGTTTGCCAATCTGAAATGGGATTGCGCATTATTGCTATCTACTAGAATGCCATTCTCATAAAGCCTGGCCGGGGCATATCTTCCATAAAAGCTGATGTAAGTATTAATGGTATCATTAAAACAATGAGACCCAAAAGAGAGATAATTGTAATAAGAAAGGCTATCTACATAATAGGAGTTATAGGCGTGCGCTCCCGTTTGATCGGTGAGGGTAATGCTGTAATGACCCGGGCTTAAATTATAGAGGGCGGGAACGGTATCACCTGTATTCCAATGATACGAATAAGGAGGTTGACCTCCTGTTCCCTTAAAGCGCACCATAGCGGCATGATGACAATCATACGGAGCTGATGAATCAGTAATCAGTGATAAACTGGGCGGATTGATGTAAGTGGTACTATGGATCAAAGGAAGGCTGCTGCAGGCATTTGGCGGGAAGGTGTCGTATAATGTTACTGGCACCGGAAAGGAGCCTTGAACGGTATTAACCATGCTTGAATAGGTATAGAAAGTATCAGACGTTGTTCCTGGGTAATAATTTATATTAAGGTAATGATCAATAGTTTTGCAGTTACTGCCGCTTGTGGTATATTCTACAATGAAATCAGGTGTTGCGTACGGTACACCTGCCACCCATATCGTATCACCCGGGCACATGAAGGTATCTCGGGTATCATAGAAGTGAGAGGCGGTGGCATCCATAACTCTGCTATAGATTATGGAATCAACTCCGCAAGAAGCCGTAAACGTATCTACATAAGAATCGCTGGAAATGGTCCGCCAATGACCATTGATTAAAACACTGTCATGCGGACAGATATAGAATTCGTTGGTTACACTCGGCCAATTATTTTCATAATGAAGCGAATCACAACCGGGTGTTGTGGTGAACACCTGCTCAGTGATTCCCGGTGGATGTACTTGACCCGAAGTACCTTGATGTCCGCACACATCCACACCATTGGAAGGGCCAACATGAGAGGTTACAGGAACATTTACCCAGAGTTGCATAACATCAAATGAATCGCAACCACCCAACGATGTATACAAATCAGAAAAATAGATCAATACAAATGACGTAGAGCCTGTAACTAGTAGATGCTTCTTCACTTCATCCAGTACATTTCTGGTGCGCCCATGCCAAAAAATGGGTTGTAAAGAACAGGTAGAGGCAACGGTGTCGTGCCAAAAGAAAAAATTCGTTCCCTGCAAAACATAGGTTATTACTACAGAGTCGCAACCGAAACTGCTTAGCAGCGTGTCCTGAAAATAGTCGCCGCTATGATAGTACTGGCCGTTATGATAATAAGAGGGATCGCATAAATAAATGACAGGACCGTAATTGAACGAGCTGCCATCAGTAAGGTATAGATAAACGGCAGAATCGCAGCCGCCTTGTGCCATACCATATAACGTCACATAGTAAGCACCCGGGGAGTGGAATACATTCCCATAATAATTGTAATAACCTCCGCAAATAACGTCGCTAAGTGTGCCTGAGCTCGGGTAATATTGCTGGTAATAATGAATGGTGGTTAAAGAATCGCATTGGCCGGGTAGAGTACCTGGTATGGTATCGTAATAGGTGCCGAATAAATAAAAGGTTCGACCATTGTAGGTAAAAGGCGGCGTACAATTTGAAATATATACATATCCATTTCTGAAATTATGGCCAACATTCACATGTACAGTCACAAAAGAGTCGCAGCCATCACGGGCTGTGTATTGTTTAACAAAGTTCCCTGCACCGCGCAGCGTATCGCCATCATAAATGTTGATGCTATCACAAACATTCAGATAAACATTGCTGCTATAAGTACTTGTTGAAAGAAATAGTATAGCTACCGAATCGCAGCCATACCTGTTTGGAACGGTATCGCTTCGATAAACCCCCGCAGCAGTAATCTTTCGTCCGCTGAAATAGTAGTTTTGCAACCGGCAATTGTGGTCATATAAATAGGTGTAGTTAATTGTTGCATTCCTGGTCAGGTGTAGAATGGTCACAGAATCGCACCCGGTGACGCTGGTGAGTGTATCGCCATTATGAATGCCGAACTGTCTAATGGTATCTCCCTGAAAAACATAATTGACCAACTGACACATGGAATTGTCGTAAATGTGTTTTTCTATCATGCGCCGGCACGCACTATCACCCCTTAGATGTACTACATTGTTTTCGGTTAACACGGCCGTGTTGTAATCAAAATAAATAGCTGCCCGGTTTTCAATACTATCGCCGGGAACAGCGTAGTTGTTAGGTTTTACTTTGAATACGATATATCCGTGGCTTAGCGAGTCATTGACTGATGAGGGCGGTAGCTGGATGTTCAAAAACTTAAAGCTAAGTACGTTTCCAACGCGATTAACGGTACACGGAAAACTGGAGCTGATAAACCGAACACTCGTTAAGTCAAGTTTTGGCGATAAGGAGTCCAGCACCACAATATTATAGGCGTTGAACGTGCCTGTATTTTGGAAGTTAATCACATAGCGGATATAATCATCGCCATGGCTCCAAAGGCGCGCAGTATGCAGGGTAGGCGTGTCGCGGTTGGTTTCCGAAATCTTATTGTTCGGGTCAAATGAAGCAAGCACCGTTTCGTAATCATGGGCCACGTTATTCGTAACATCACTGTCTGGTTGTGCCGTAGGATTAACCGCTACCCAATTGTGTAGGATGGAACCGGGCACTGCAGAGGAAGCAACCGAAAAAGTGGCATAGTATGTGGTCCTGCGGGCGGGTACTATGGTAGAGGTAGTGAATGAAATGGTATGTTGCGCCATATCTACTACAGCGCCGCTGATATTTCCGTTGTAGGTAAGTAATGGGTCGTAATGAAACACTACCGTATCAGCGCTGGCAACCGAACCAAAATTGGAAACAGTAACTGCAAATTGACAAGTTTGACCGGGTACCGGTGGTATGCCCCACTGCCACAATTCCACTGCACTGTTAATTGCATTACTAGGGAAATACGCGCCAAAATCTTTGCAGCAAATACTGCTTCCCGGTTGGAATGATGAAACGAAATAGGAAGATGGATTGGACACACAATTCGCATAGGCATCAAGTCGGTCAAAACTCTCGGTATAGCTTCCGAGAGGAAGAAGTGCCGAATAATTTCCATTATCATCGGTGAACGCCTGATAGTTATTATTGAACGAAACCGATTGAGCAGGAATCCCGGGATCAGCGTTGTTTACTCCATTGTGGTTGACATCGTAATAAACGGTACCGCTTACCGCGTATGCCGGGGCGAACCCGAAGTTGTAAATGCAGCCCGCATGTTGACCTAAAATGGATAAGGGGTAACTACCGGATGCAGGTATGGAAGCAATGGTACTGTTCGGTGCCGTTGCGAATAGGTCATGGACACAACTGCCAGACCAACCCCATACCGGTAACACGGTGGAATAATAGCCGTTGGTATCCGTGTAGACGTTGGCAGACTGATTGTGAACAGGCATCCAAACACTGACGTTAGGCAAATAGGGTTCTCCGTTGTCCATCACGCCATTAGCATTTAAATCACTAAAAACATGACCGCATATGGTATCAACGTGTGCGGTATCCCGATAACTAACCAAAAACCCGTCCTCACCCCCACTAATCGTATTTTGAAAAGCGTTCAACGGAACCGTAGCTTGAAAACCATCAGTATGGCCTGCCTGTAAAATGGTCTTTCCCTGCTGGGAAATAGCAACACAACCGCCATCCCGCGCCCCTAAGTCACCTTTGCGGATATCGGCCCACTCCCGCTGACCATTGGGCGAAAATCTTGAAATACTAAAACCCGGGTTAGACCAGGAAGTGCCGCAATAAGTATTGCCTGGATAAGAAATTCCACTGGGGGATTGCGCCAGTATTGAAGTAACCACATTGCCCTTATTATCTACGGCACAATTTCCCGCCCAGCTCTGACCATTGTCACCGGCAATATATGTACCCCATAGCCTACTTCCACTGCTATTCATTTTCACCAGGTAGGGTGTTTCTGTACCCGAACTGGTCAGATTCGTTCGGAATGCACCTGGAGTGGCAATTACATTTCCATTATTCGAAGTGGTGGTTGACCCGCAGAAATATACATTGCCCGTGCTGTCAACCGAAATTCCGGTAAGACAATCATCATTATAGCCGCCGTAGTAGGTCGACCAAAGCACACTCGTTCCTTGTGGATTTAGTTTGGCCAGCCAGGCATTTGTATTTGCCGGTGCGGTATTTAAAAAGCCATTCAACCCCAGATTACTCACGTATGCACTATCTGCACTTGATCCCAGATAGATGTTTCCATTTCTGTCGGTGGCGCAAATAACGGCTATCGATCTTTCCGATATCATCGCATTGGCTTCGGTTACGCCTCCGTAATACGTACCCCAGACCCGAGCACCCGATGATGAGAATTTTACTAAAAAGGCATTGGCGTTGTAGTCGTAATCCGGCAATTGTTTGACCGTGCCCGGTGTAGACACATAGGTGTTGGTACATGGCACAACAGCGCCCAACGAATCATAACAAGTGGTGTATAGCGCTTGGTGCTTTCCGGCAAGAAAAACATTGCCCGCCAAATCGGTCGCGCAACTGTAGCCGTAATCGTCCATTTCCTGATAAGTATGGTATAACGAAAAATGCTGCCCAATCGAACCCAAATACGTTCCCCATTGCCGCATGCCATTACCGTCAAATTTTATCAAAAATGCATCGCTGCCGTAAGTGGGATTGCTTAGTGAGTTAATCGTATTCTTAAAACCGTTGAACGCGATGTTGTTCGGACTGGTAGTTGTGCCGCTCACAAACACATTGCCGAATGTATCTACGGCACATCCAAATAAATCATCCTGGCCAGAACCGCCTATGTAGGTCGACCACAACCGCGCCCCGTTTTTATCAAACTTTACAATAAATCCATCGTTCGTTCCGCCGCCATAATTGGTTTGATGCGGGCCGGTAGCCACTCCGGATGTACTGGTGGTGGTACCCACTACATAAACATTGTTGAACTTATCGAATTTAATATCGGTAACTACTTCATCGCCGGAACCACCAAAATAAGTACCCCAAACCTGATATACCGGATTTTGAGCAGTTGCCTGCTGGCCACAAAGGGCGACAATAAAGAAAAGGTAGCGCGCTATTTTCATAAGGGTTTACTGTATTTAAAGAAAATACATTTTTTCAATACCCGGAATTATATTTTGGCGGTGCCTACGGCCCGGGCTGCTGCGGGGTACGGCTTCGCCTTCCGTGCGCCTACGGCGCACCGCTCGTTCCTCGCGCCCTACGCATCCCTACCGCTCGCCTTTATTTTCTGAAGCAAGCGCATCAGGTACCTATTTTTTGGTGCGTATTTATTGGCAGGAAAAAAATCTGTAAGCACAACCTGATGGCATTTTTTTCATCCCGGGGATGACACATCTGTATCAATCAACGCGGAATTTTTGAATAGACGCGCCGAGCGGCAGGGATGGAAGCGGTAGCCCGCAGCGCGGTGAGGTACGAACCGCGCGAGGACTACAAGCGTACAGCCCGTTGCGCAGCGCAGCGGAGCAGCCGCCAAAAAGAAAAATCTATCGGCTTAGATACATGCTCTTCTTTTTATACAAATCGCGGAAATGCGCATCGTATAAATCTTTTATAAAGCGGATCGACTCGCCGGTGGATTTCATTTCCGGACCCAGCTCGCGACTCACATTCGGGAATTTATCAAAACTGAACACCGGTTCTTTAATCGCAAAGCCAACTAATCGCTTATGGTATTTAAAATCCATAATTTTATTCACGCCTAACATCACCTTGGTGGCGTAATTTAAATAGGGCACATCATAGGCCTTGCAAATAAATGGCGTAGTGCGGCTGGCGCGTGGATTGGCTTCTATCACGTACACCTTCTCATCCTTAATGGCAAACTGAATATTAATTAATCCGCGTATTTCCAGCGCCTTGGCAATTTTGCGGGTGTAATCGCGCATTTGCCGCTGCACATTCTCGCTTAAATTAAAAGGCGGCAACACCGCATTGCTATCGCCGCTGTGAATGCCAGCCGGCTCAATGTGCTCCATCACGCCCATAATTTCTACCTGCTCGCCATCGTAAATCGCATCAATCTCGGCCTCTTCCGCGCGATCCAAAAAATGATCAATTAAAATATTGTTGTCGGGAAAATGTTTCAGAATGCTCACTACCGATTTGGTCAATTCTTCATCATCTATCACAATGCGCATGCGCTGGCCGCCTAACACATAGCTGGGCCGTACCAACACCGGATAACCCACGCGGTGCGCAATCTCCAGCGCATCAGAAGCGTTCTGCGCTGCACCGTAATCGGGATACGGAATACCGAGCTCTTTTAATAAATCACTGAACCGTTCGCGGTCTTCGGCAATATCCATGCTTTCATAGCTGGTGCCAATAATTTTTACGCCTTGTTCGTGCAATTTTTTGGCCAGCTTCAACGCGGTTTGTCCGCCTAATTGTACAATCACCCCTTCCGGTTTTTCGTGGTGAATTAATTCGCGCAAATGCTCCCAAAAAACCGGCTCGAAATATAATTTGTCGGCAATATCAAAATCGGTGGAAACCGTTTCAGGATTGCAGTTCATCATAATGGCTTCAAAACCGGCTTCCTTGATGGCCAATATGCCGTGCACACAACAATAATCGAATTCAATGCCCTGGCCAATGCGGTTCGGACCGCTTCCTAAAACAATAATTTTCTTCTTTTCAGAAACTACACTTTCATTAGAAGCCGCCAGGGTTCCCTGCGCCGGTGCGCTTTCAAACGAGGAATAATAATAGGGCGTTAATGCTTCAAATTCGGCTGCGCAGGTATCTACCAGTTTGTACACGCGCCGAATACCGAGTTGTTCAGTGCGGTATTGATACACCTCATCTTCGGTGCTGTTGGTGAGTACGGCTAATTGCGCATCGCTATAGCCTTTCTCTTTTAACCGCTGCATATCTGCCGCAGTTAAATCGGCCAGGGCCATTTTGCGCAATTGTTTTTCGGTATCCACCAAATCCATGATTTGATGGAGGAACCACGGATCAATGCGGGTGGTATCCTGAATGGTTTTCAACGGAACCCCCAACTTCAGCGCGTCATAAATTTTAAAAATACGATCCCAGCTGGCCACTTTAATGCCTTCCAGCATATCGTTGGCATTTACCCGTGTTTTTCCATCTGCACCTAAACCAATGCTGTTATTTTCCAGCGATTGACACGCTTTTTGCAGGGCTTCCTGAAAACTGCGACCGATGCCCATCACTTCGCCAACGGCCTTCATCTGCAAGCCTAACGAATCATCACATCCTGCGAATTTGTCAAAATTCCAGCGCGGTATTTTTACGATGGTATAATCGAGCGCCGGTTCAAAAAAGGCGGATGTAGTTTTGGTAATTTGATTTTTTAATTCATCCAGGGTGTAACCGATGGCCAATTTAGCGGCAATTTTCGCGATAGGATAACCAGTGGCTTTTGATGCCAATGCCGATGAGCGCGAAACGCGCGGATTCATTTCAATAGAAATAATATCCTCACTCACGGGATCAATGGAGAATTGAATATTACAACCGCCTGCAAATCCCGGCAAATCGCAAATCATGCGTTTGGCGTATTCGCGCATGCGCTGGAATTGCGTATCACTTAAGGTCATGGCCGGCGCTACAGTGATGGAGTCGCCGGTATGAATGCCCATAGGATCGAAATTTTCTACCGTACAGATTACTACGAAGTTGTTCTTCGCATCCTTCATCACTTCTAACTCAAATTCCTTCCAGCCCAAAACGGCTTTTTCAATCAACACCTCGTGCGTAGGCGAGGCCGCCAAACCGCGTTTGAGTTTTTCATCGAATTCTTCCTTGCTGTGAACAAAACTGCCGCCCGTGCCACCCAGGGTAAACGACGGCCGAATCACCAGCGGGAAACCAATTTTTTGAGCGGCTTCTTTTCCTTCTAAAAAGGAATTGGCGGTAAAGGCCGGTGCTACGCCAATACCTAGTTCCAGCATCCACTGGCGGTATTCTTCGCGGTCTTCCGTTTTTTGAATAGCTTTAAAATCGGCGCCAATCACCTTGATGTTATGCTGTTGCCAGATGCCCAATTCATACGCTTCCATGCAGAGATTGAGCGCGGTTTGTCCGCCCATGGTAGGCAGTACGGCGTCAATCTGCTGTTCTTTTAAAATTTGCAAAATCGAGTCGATGGTTATGGGCAACAGGTACACATGATCGGCCACTACGGGGTCGGTCATGATGGTGGCCGGATTGGAATTGAGCAGGGTTACTTCTATGCCTTCTTCGCGTAGCGAGCGCGCGGCCTGACTTCCCGAGTAATCAAATTCGCAGGCCTGACCGATGATGATTGGACCTGAACCGATGATGAGGATGGATTTGATGGAGGTGTCGCGTGGCATGCAAGTTGATTTGGCGCCCGAAGGTAGCCAAAAATTACTTGCAGAGGACTAGCCCTTCCAGCGTGGTTTTATCGTCGGGCGTATTCACTAACGCACGTTCGAACAAAGCCCTGGCGGCCGACTTATTACTCATTTTCAGTTCGATCCAGCCGGCCAGTGATAGTCCGTCGAAATTGAACGGATAAGTTTGCAGATAGCTATCGGCATAGCGCTTGGCCATGGTGTATTGTTGGCGATTGTAGTACAGCAAGGCCATACGATATAGCGTAGTAGGTTGCAGTGGGTCTATCTGCAGGATGGCTTCATATTGTTTTAATACTTCATCCCATTTCTGCCCAGCCGCCAACGGATATACCAACCCAAATTTTGCTTCTATGGAGCGCGGTTGCACGGAGATGGCCTTCTCGTAATATTTTTGTGATTCAATGTACTTGCCCTGCAAATACATCAGCCAGCCCAGGCGCAGATTCAATTCATAATTTCCTTCCTGATAAACGGTGCGCAGCGCCTCGCCGGCTTTTTCATACTGTTTGGCGTTTTCGGCGGTGTAACTTTCTTTAAATGCCTTTTGAAGTGAAGCAAAATCCTGTGCCTGAGCGCAGTTAAACAACAGCAGGGCTACAGCGGAAATGATGGTTGTTTTCATAGTAGAAATTTTAAACCGATGGAAATATAATGAATAGAAAAATTGGTGGTGGTAAGCACGGGTTGTGAATTAGGGCGCGAATAGCTATCAAAGCTGCCGCGGGTTGGTCGGTATTGATAACCGGCATAGGCGTGCAGTTGGCGCAAAACGGGTACATAAAAACCGCCGCCAACAAACCACGGCATCGCATCGGCGCCCAGGAAGTTGAGACTGCCCATACCCTCGTTGGTAGCCGAGCGGTTGCCATACCCTCCTGATACGTGCGCATACAAACGCGAATGCAACTGCGCTGCAACGGTCAAGGCCGCCAGTACCCGGTGTTCGCCGCTTACAAAGGCATAAGTTAGTCTGGGCGTTATCACCAGTTTCAAGTTGCCGAAAGGAAGGTAATTGACGCCGGCGCTGAGTTGCACCTTGGTGCTGGTGTCGTAATACGTCACATTGAAATCGGCATCCACATTAATTTTACCTAATTGTTTAGCCACGGCCAAACCGCCGATGATTCCACCGCGCAAAGCGCTTACCGGCTGAAAGGAAAACACAGGCGCTTGCGTGAGCGTATAAGGATTAGTTTGCAGGCGCAATTGACGTGGTGCTGCCTGTACTTCTACAGGTTGTGACAGATTGAAGAGGCCGTGCAGATAGGGCATCACCATCCAATGGCTGCGGGTAGTAAGGCACAGCCTCAAATAAAACTGATGTTGCTGCACCGTGAATTTTTTCTGCAATAGGGAGTCGGTGGGTTGATAAACATCGGCCATAGTGTGATTGGATAATTCCACCTGACCGTTTTTTGCGAAGGCCACATAAGCCTCGCGTTGCGTTACGCCGGCGGCAAAACCGGAGTATTGAAATACTAATGCCACATGGCGTTTTGGTTGGAAATTAGCGCTGGCTTGCCAGTAATAAAGATTATCATTCAGAAAATGGGAAGTACGTGAAGGTAACACCTGTCCTTGAGGGGCAGTGCGCACCGCTGCATTCAAATTCTTCTGTACATCATTGGAAACTCCAAATCCCGATTCTAACCCTACATAATCAACTGTGGAAGGCTTTCCCAATCCATTTAACTGGCGCAATTCATAACTCATATCGCGCTGTGCATCCCGCCATTGCTGGGTTTGGCCCAATTCAAAATGATTTTTGAAGAACATGGTAAGCACATCGGCATCCTGGGCATCAAATTTTTCTGCGCGTTCATACCAACGATTAGCTACCGCATATTGATGAAGCGCGAATGCAGCATATCCGGTTCTTTTTAGCGTATAAAATGAAGCTGCCTTCTCTTTCCGGGCCAATTGACCGTGTACCATCAGCGCCTTCCAATTACCGGCGTAATAGTCGCTTAACGTAAGACTGTCGTAATACGCTTCGCGCTGACACCAGGCTGGTGCCGCAGCCATTAAGCCCAGCAACATTAAGAGCGTGCGCATACTGCAGTTGTCTTTTGGTTTCCTTTCGTAAACGTAAAGTGAAGCGTGCCGGTAGCATCTATCTGCATTTCGGCCTGCATCAATTTTATGACCAGACCACCAGCTTTACTTTCGGAACGAGCGGCCAAACGTAAAATTTTTTCTCCGTTTACCCCATCCGCTTCGCGGTAGGTTAAATGAAAATCGGCTCGTACAGGGGTGAAAAAAGGAAGCACAAAATCCTGCAAAGCATCTATTACGGGATGCAGGCGGAAAGCTATGGGGTACTGTTCATCAACCTCTAATTGTGGATAGAGTCCCAGGAATACCTTGTAGCCACTCAAATAGAAATGATATAATAAACTATCGGTGTCGCCCTTAAAATCCAGAAAGCGGAACACCACGCCATCCGTGGCAAACCATGCGGTAGATTTGCTATCAGCACAATAAATATAGCTTCTGTTCCACGCATCCGTAAAAACTTCCCAAACTTCCGTTTTGCTGCCTACTACCCATTGGTATTTCCGACCCACTACGAAATCAAAAGCACTGCGCAGCCAGGGATGTGTTTCTACCTGGCGGATAAACTCACCTTCTTTCGGCGTTTCAAAAATCCGCAACCGAAACTGATCACCTTCTCTGGAGATGAAACTGGCTACAGGATATGCCAATGTTTTTGCACCAATTTCTGCCGTAGTTTGCAATTGAAAATGGATATGCGGCTCAGGTGAACGACCGCTGTTTCCACACAAACCCAGCACATCGCCGCGTTTCACGTAGGCGCCCGGGTACACTTTGAATGAGTGTTTTCGCAAATGACTAATCTGTGAAAACAAACCACCGCCATGATCAATCACAATCGAATTGCCCCAGTTTTTCTCGGTGTTTACATCGGCTACATCATTATCCTCCACACCATCTAACAACGCCGAAACATAACCATCGCCCGGAGCCAAAACGGGTTTGTTGTAGCAGTAAAAATCTTCCAGCATAGTACCCGGATTGGCGTACGTTTTCATTTCCTCATCTAACAACACAAAATCAAAAGCCTTGCTCCATTCGCCTAAATGCGTGATGGCACCATCATGCCCCTGGCTCACCATCCATTCACCCCAAAAAGGCAAGGTAATGGGGTAGAATTTCGAGTACCGGTAGTTCTCGCGGGTGATAAAATACTGTCGAAGATTTTTTTCTGGTGAACAAAATTGTTGCACCACCAAATGCAGATGCATCGGGGCGTGCCGCCATTTTAGAAAATATAAAACAGCCAGCGTAGATAAGGTGAATGCTGTGGTGTAGGCCGGCACATGCAAAAGCGCCAATGCATTAGCCGCACTATAATGTACTAACGCCACACCCGGCACCATCAACACGGCCAATAAAAAAGAAGAGCGATTGGGAATCAAAAAAAATCCGCCCAACGCCATGGCCGTAAAACTGTAATTCGCGCCAACATAAAACTCGTTCAGGTCGCGGGTGTCAATTCCCATCAATTGATAAAATCCATAAGCCAGCAAAAATCCCAGCAAGGCTAGTAAAAACGAAATCCGCGAATACACCAGCAAGCCCGTCGCAATCAGCAATCCTACAAATGCATTGCTTTGAAAAAATACAGCGCCCAGCGACCTTAAAAACGTAATCAACCACTGCGGAACCGGCCAGCTATTAGCGGTATTGATAAACTGAAAATAATCGCTTTGATAAAACTCTGAGGTGTACGCTGGTAAAACACTGGTAAAAGCCGGAGCGGCCAGCAACACGCACCACATCGTGCCAATAAACGGCAGCCCCATGTAGGGTAGATGATATTTCTGTAACACACCATGTAAACCCATCTGTATTACTAATGCCAGGCCGCAGGCCGCACACAGTACAATCAGAAATACGAAGGAAAATTGAAACATGGCACCCATGCCCATGCCGAGCATGGCCGAATTGAAACCCAACCAGCCTTCGCTGATGTATTTTTTCTCCAGTGAAAGACCGTGCGCCAGCGCTTGCGTGAATAACACGGCCAGCAAGCCACAGCCGCCAATCAGTGGGTTCACCATCGAAGCAGCCAGCAACAGTAGGCCGTACCACCTACTGCGCGCAAAGAAAATTTGCGCATAACTATTGAGCAGCCCGTCGCGGTGCATCCGCCAGATATGTTTCACTTCTTTCAAACAGCCAATTATAATTTAAATGCTTCCAGATGCGCCGGCATTTCTTCCTGCTGCGTTATAGTGTTTACATCCTCAGCACGCCTGATCACATGTACATCGCCTTTCAAATCAATCATCACCACATTCGGACGCATCGCAATGAACTGCATCCATTGCGTCATATTGTAAGCCCCTACTTTATGCACCACCACATGGTCGCCCTTGTTCAGCAACGGCAGCGAAACACTTTCGCGTACCTTATCAATGTTCATGCAAAGCGGCCCATACACCACCATGTCTTCTGAATGATGGGTAAACTCCTGCGCTGGCGACATCTTATGTTCATACCAAAAAGCAGTAAACAAAATGTTTACGCCAAAATCAACGATGGTCGCTCTTCTGCCATCTGAAAGCCTTTTGTTGGCCAGTACACTGCCCAGCAAATAACCGGCATCGTCAATCAAGGCGCGACCAGTTTCCAGAATCAACATCGGCAATTCATCTTGCTTGAATCCGTAATTTAAAATGGTGTTGGTAATGGCTTCAGCGTAATCATCAAAAGAAGGACTGATGTCGTTGCCTGGCAGATAAGAGCCGCGCAGCGTATTGGTAGAAGCAAATCCGCCACCCATATCAATATACTCTATGCGCTTGTTCCATTTTTTCTGGATATGCATAGCCAGATCGCATAGTTTGCCTGCGGCAATAGCATACGGTGCCGTGGTGAGCATGAACGTGCCGATATGCGTATGCAGCCCCACCAGTTGCAGGTATTCGCTGCTCATAATTTTGGTGATGGCATTCCACGCCTGATAATTTTCATAATTGAAACCAAAACGATCCCACAACGGATACACACCTACATCCATATTGACGCGAATGGCTACGCGTGCGCGCTTCTTCATCTCATCAGTCAATTCCATCAACGCATACAACTCATCAAAATGGTCGATATGAATCAGCGAATCCATTTCTATCGCACGCTTTAATTCATCAAGCGTCTTGTCGGGACCATTAAAAATAATCTTGTTGCCCGGCACGCCATTGTTCAGCGCTTTTTGATATTCAAAGCCGCTCACCACTTCTGCCCAGGAGCCTTCCTGATGAAATACCTTGCAAACGGCATTGATGTAATTGGTTTTGTAACTCCACGCAAATTGCACCCGTGGATAGCGCGTTTTAAACGCCCGCACAGCGCTTTGGTAAGTTTTTCTAATCATGCGCTCTGAAAGCACAAAGCACGGCGAACCGTATTGCTCAATAATGCGCTTCACGGCTACACCGTCGATGTGCGTAAATGGCGCATACTCGGTGCGCGTGCCAAATTTGTTCATCAGTCCGGCATTCATTTTGCGAAGCGACGGACGCTCATAACGGATCTTTGCCATAATCTTTATTTTGTGCTTAACACTTTTCAATGATGCCTAGCTTTCGCCAAAGGCTGAGAATTGCTGAAATTGCGTGATGTCAATAATCATGTCCCAACTGTAACGGATGAATACTTTTCCCACCGCATACTTCGTGTACGGTTTCACCTCATTGCCAAAGGCCATCTTCGCCAAGGCCGCCGGTTGATTTTGTCCTGATGCGGCAGTCAGATAAATCCAGGCCGGAAACCGCGGATTAATTTCCATGATGTACGGCTTGCCATCTAAAGTGCGCATCAGCTCTAACTCAAAACCGCCGCGCCACTTCGTGGTTTTAATGAATTTGCGCGCCAACTCTACTAACGCCTCGTCTTCCAGGGTCACACCGGCCCAGGCTTTGCCTTTATCGGTGATATATAGTTTACGCATCGGAACGGCTGAAATTGTATTGCCCTTGCCATCGCCCAATGCCGCCACATTAATTTCGGTGCCGTTAATGAACTCCTGCACAATGATGGGCAATCCCCACTTGGCTTCCAATTTGTGAAACGCCTTCTGCGCCTGCTCCAGCGTTTGGCACACCGTAGCTTCGTAGTATTTTCCTTTTACCACCAACGGATAGCCAAATTCGGCAGTTAGCGCCGTTAATTCAGCCGTGTTGTAAATCGTTTTGTCGCGCGGCACATAAAAATTGTGCTTCTTGCCAAAGGCCGCCAGATTCACTTTATCGCGCGCTTCAAATTGCTCCTGCGTAGGCAAAAACGTGGCAATGCCCATCTTCTTCAATTTGTCGGCCAGCTTGATAAAACCATACAATTCCGCATCAAAATTGGGAATCAGTAAATTCAAATTTTCGCGTTCGTGAATCTGCTCTAAGCGCTGCATTAAGGCTTCGGTGCCCGCGCTGGGGTACGGAATCTGATAGGTCTTATCAGCCATGCCTTCCATGTAAATGCCCGGCTCCAGCGCTTCATACGACAAGCCAATGATGCGTACTTCAAAGTCGTGACACTCGCGCAGCGCGCGAATTACGGCCACGCCCGGGCCCGGACTATCTACCGCGTTCAAACCCGTTACGGCTATGGTTACGTTATTCTTGCTCATCGTTCTTCATTAAGTAGTTATCGCGTAGCTCCATCATGAATTCGTCAAAGTCGCGCTCTAAGGCCGATTTTTCTACTTCGTATTTGTCGAGAATCACCTGCTTGATTTGCTCGTGCGATTTACCTTCTTTCAGCAGCGAAATCATATCCGTAGCTACGGCGTTCATCGAGAACGAATCGCCATTGGTGGGGTTGAACAGAAACCCGGAATCGCTAATGGCTAAATTTTTGTTGAGCGTCATATGCCTGTGTTTATAAAGTAAGCATACGTCGTCTTTTTCGTTTCCGTCTAAATGTGTCGGCGAATCCCCCGCTTCATTCGGCTAATGGGGTTCGTATGACGAAAATCGCGGATAGATGATAATGTATCAGGATGATGGCGGCCGCCTCCGCTGCGCTGCGGCGCCGCGCTGTTCGCTGCAATCTCCGCGCCCTTGGGGGCGCGGAGGATTTTCGCTGCCATCGCTGCCGCCCCGGCGCCGTAAATACCGTGCTAACCAACATGGCGCTGGCGCCGGAGAGAAAAGTGTACTTACCAAATAGTAATCTACACCAATAGCGAACTGTAAATATCGTTAGACTGTGATGCAGTGAACCTGATGTTTTTCATATGATGAGATGCGAGCCAGAAAATCAGGAACAAATTTCATTAACTCATCAATGTCTGCTGAATGAGCCTGAAAAATAACCAGAGCAACGGGATGCTTAATCAGGTTTTGCTGGTATTGTAAATTTTTATCGATGCTCAGCAGGATATCAAATTTGTGTTCAACGCATAGCGACAGCAATTTACCATTCTTGATGCCGCTCCATCCCATTTCATGAACCGTGGCAACATCATGGGGTTTAAGGTGTGGCTTCAGCCGTTTGGTGACGCACTCGTCAAGTAATATTCTCATGCAAAATATTTGACGATGAATCCAAAAGTCTTTGCGATACCTCAAGAAGTTTTAAGACTTGCTTCCTGGAAACACTTTCAAAGTCTTCTAAAAAATAGTCAATGGAACGACCGGCTTCCAGATAATCGAACAGATTCTTTACTGGAACACGCGTTCCATGAAACACCGGCGTGCCTCCTAGAATTTCAGGATCGATGTGGATGACATGATTTTCCATATGCTAAAAATACAAAAAGTAACACGTCTTTCTTCCTGCGTGTGATTCATAAAAGAACAATGCAAAATAGGGTGTGTGGTTTATAGTAATACGAGAGCACCCTTCTGCAAGAAGGGTCCTTCAAGGTTGTATAAAATCCTTATATCATCATAGCCGCGCACAACTGAAACAACACCCGCGCACCTACATTCGCATCCCATTCGTCGGTGCCCGGACTCACCTCATTCAAATCAAAGCCAATCAGTTTTCTGCGTTTCGCCACTTCTTCAATCAAATACACCACTTCCTGAAACAATAAACCACCGGGTACCGGCGTGCCGGTGTTCGGACAATGATCAGGAGTTAATCCATCAATATCAAAACTGATAAACACTTGCTCAGGCAGCGTGGCAATGATATCATCCGTAATTTGCTTCCAGCTGCGGCCTTCAAACTTACTGCGCTGCATATCGCGATCAAAAAAGGTATGCACGCGTCCCGCCGATTGCTGGATGTAGTTCATCTCTTCTTCGCAATAATCGCGTATACCAACTTGTGTTAACCGTGAAATATTGGATAATTCTTCCAACGCATTATACATCACCGAGGCATGCGAATACGTAAAGCCTTCATACGCCTGGCGCAAATCGCAATGGGCATCTATCTGTAAAATACCGAAGGCATGATCTTTTCCTAAAGCTTTAAATAAACCCAGTGGTGTGCTGTGGTCGCCGCCAACAGTAGCTACTTTGCGCTGCCTGGCCAGCCATTGCGCACTTTCTTTTTCCACCCAATCAATCATGAACCGCGAGGCCGCATTCACTTCTTCCCGCAACAATTCATCTACGGGTTCGCCAGCTACTAACTGATCCATAATCACGGTGGCCTTTGCCCGTGCTTCATCGCTTCTTCTTTTCAACTCGGCAGAAGGCTCGCCCATCGCTATTTTTTTCGTCCAAATCTGCGGCACCAGCGGATGATACAAGTCCACTTGCTTCGAGGCTTCAAAAATGGCGGCTGGTCCATCTGAGGTGCCCGCTCCATAAGAAACCGTGGCCTCCCAGGGCACAGGAATTAAAATCAATTCAGATTCATCAAGGGTGTAGGGCAAGCCAAATACGTTGCTGTCGGCGGCCCCCGGATCGTTCGGATTAAATGACATAAAAATTATTGAATGCTAAAATTATAATCGCTGACTAAAAGCGGCAATGGCGTAGGCTACGGCCGCTGCCGCGGCACCAATCAACATGGTGCGTAAAGCGCCGGCAAACGGCTGCTGACCGGTAATTCTGCTTTTGAAAAAGCCAAAAACAAACAAGGCTACTAAGGTTACCGCTGCTGATACCAGTAACGACTGATGAACATCGTGCATCACCATGTAAGGCAGCAGCGGAATCAAGCCGCCCACAACATAGGAAATGCCTATGGTGATAGCGCTGTTGCGCGCGCGGTTCGGATCGGGGCGCTCTAGTCCTAATTCATACCGCATCATAAAATCAACATACTTCTTTTCATCTTTTGCCAACTCGTCGGCAATCTCATTCTGCAAATGTTCACTAATGCCGTAAAGAGCAAAAATCTCCTTGATTTCCTGCCGTTCTTTCTCGGGATAATGTTTCACTTCGTAATACTCCCGGCGCTCTTCCGAGTCATAATGTTCGCGCTCGGTAACCCCCGATAAATAGCCGCCCAATCCCATGGCAATACTGCCAGCCGCAATTTCTGCAATACCTGCAGTAACCACCAAGGTGTTAGAATCTACCGCCCCACTTAAGCCGGCAGCCAGCGCAAAGGGCACGGTCAGGCCATCGGCCATGCCAATCACAATATCTTTGATGAATTCTGAGCTTTCAAAATGCTCTTCCTGGTGGTGTGTGCTCATGCCGGCGAAGGTAACCAATTCAACATTATCAGATGGAACACGAATCTAGTTTCGTCAATACCATCTCCGCCAGCTTTTGCTTCGATTCATGCGTCCATCCCGCGATATGCGGCGTGAGTATTACTTGTTGTTGTTTCCGCAATTCCAGCCATTGCGGATCAGTTAGCATTGCTTCAGCCCGCTCATTTTCGTAAACATCCAAGCCCGCCATTTTAATCTTGCCCGTTTGAAGACTTTTTAGCAACGCTTCAGTATCCATCACCGCGCCCCGGGATGTATTGATTACAATGACATCTTTCACACATTGCTCAAAAAATGTTGCATTGGCGTAATGGGTGGTTTCACTGGTTAACGGCAAATGAAAGCTGATGATATCGGCCTGTTGCTGAATCTCGGCCTGGGTTGCCGCAATCACTTTCGGCATCGCGGGAATAGGCTGGTATTTATCATGTGCCAAAATTCGCACGTCAAATCCTTGCAAAACGTTGGCCAAAGCCTGCCCGGTGTGCCCAAACCCAATTATACCAACAGTTTTGCCGTTTAACGAATGCCCTCTGTTGAGTTCACGATGCCATTCGCCTTGTACTATTTGGCGGTGTGCAGCAGCGATGTTGCGCAGCAAACTGAGCAATAATCCCAGCGCATGTTCGCCCACCGCATCGCAATTACCTTCAGGTGTATTAAAATATTGAACACCTTTCGCCTCACAGGCCAGGGTGTCTATCACTTCCATGCCTGAACCTAACCGAGCAATCCATTTTAAATGCGGCGCTTGCGCTAACAATTCGCTGCCGCAATAAATTTTACTATTCACCACTAATCCGGTGTATGGCTCAATCATGGCCAGGGTTTCTGTAAAAGTGATAGCGGGTAAGTATGTAACCTGATAGCCGCGCTGCGTCAAACCTGCTGCCAGCAACGGATGAACGGCATCTGTAATCAACACCTTCATTGCGCCGCTGATTTTACTTGGTTCGTCAATGCCTCAAAATCAGCAACGGCAAGTTGTTCCGGCCGTAAATCAAAGGTAGGTACCGTAGTATCAAAACCTTTTGGCAGTAGCGGTTTAAGACTATTGCGGAGCGTCTTCCTGCGTTGGGTAAATGCTTGCTTCACCAGTTTTTTAAACAACACCTCATCGCATTGCAAGGCCGTTTGTTTTCGGTGCAATTGTAAGATGCCGCTCATTACTTTCGGCGGTGGATTGAAACATCCCGGCGGCACATCAAATAAATAGCTCGCATCATAATACGCTTGTGTTAGCACACTAATCACGCCGTAATCTTTGCTGCCCGGTTTGGCTGCAATGCGCACGGCCATTTCTTTCTGAAACATGCCAGTCATGCAGGTTACCGTATCGCGTTCGTCAATAATTCTAAAAACAATCTGAGAAGAAATATTGTAGGGAAAGTTGCCGACGATGTGCGTGGGATGCTTCAGTACATCCCGCAAATCGGCACGAAGGATATCGGCATGAATTACCTTGCCTTTCAACGCAGGAAAAGTTTCCGGCAAATATGCCGCCCAGCGGTCGTCTAATTCCACCACATAAAATTCGGGATGTTGTTGCTTCACCAGATGTTGCGTTAAAGCGCCCATGCCCGGACCAATTTCCACAACGGAAGCGAAGGCAAATAAATCGCCAATGGCATCGGCGATGCGCTGCAGCATGTTTTGGTCGTGCAGGAAATGTTGCCCCAGCGATTTTTTCAGATGCAGCATGCCGCGAAGGTGCAAAAAATATCAGGGTTGGCTGTACCAGCTAAGGAAATGATGGAGAAGAAATTGAAGAATGGAGTTTGCAGCGTGGGTTGGCTTTTTTTGAGCAATTGTAGGTTGCTTTCGCCAATTAATTGAAATTCGCACCATGCGCCGGAAGTTTGCGGGGAATGTGTTGTTCTTGGTTTTTGCCAACGTGTTGGTGAAACCATTCTGGATTTTCGGCATCGACCGCGTGGTACAAAACAGGGTAGGCCCTGAGGCTTATGGTACCTACTTCGCCTTGTTTAACTATAGTTTTCTGTTTAGCGTTTTTCTTGATTTCGGCATCAATAATTTCAATAATCGCGCTATTGCCCGGCATCCTGCGCGGTTAAACACTTATTTCGGGAATCTGATGGTATTAAAGGCCTTGCTGGCGTTGGGATATTTTTTACTGACGCTGTTTGCTGCCATGGTTACCGGCTTTTCTGTGTTGCATTTGAAGATGTTGGCGGTTTTAGCAGTCAATCAGTGTTTATTGACGTATATTCTGTATTTACGTTCCAACCTTACTGCGCTGCACCGCTTCAAAGCTGATGCGGTGGTGAGTATCAGCGACCGGTTACTGGCTATTTTGATTTGTTCCTGGTTGTTGTTTTCAGCAAATCGTTACACCGGCGAAGGCTTGTTATATGGATTTGTTTTTGCGCAAACAGCAGCTCTGGCACTAACTGTTGTTCTGGCGTTGCTATTGTTGGGATATCAGCGCGCCTTTACAATAGCGTGGTGGCGCTTACGGTTTTTTAAAGCCATCTTGTATAAAGCCGCGCCTTACGCGCTGTTGGGTTTGCTGATGGGAATTTACTACCGCATTGATGGCGTGATGTTAGAGCGGCTGCATAGCGCAATGGAAACCGGACTTTACGCACAATCGTTCCGCTTGTTGGATGCGGTCAATCAGTTTGGCTATCTGGCTTCTATTCCGCTGCTGCCCATGTTTGCATCGATGATTAAAAAACGAGAAAATTTATGGCCATTGCTGCGCTTAAGCGGGTGGGGCATGCTGGCATTCTCATCAGTTGCCGCGCTGATTTGCTGGTTCTTTGGTGATGTGATGATGGGATGGCTTTATCCGGCTTGTACTGATTATTCGGTATTAATTTTCCGAATTCTGATGGTATCTTTTATTCCCATTTCCAGCGTGTACATTTTCGGCACCCTACTTACTGCGAATGGCAATTTATCGCTGCTGAATGGCATTGCGGTGTTAGGGATAATTGTAAATGTAGGCTTGAATCTGGTGCTCATACCCATGAAGGGCGCTCTGGGCGCCGCAATGGCTACGCTGGTAACACAAGTGCTGGTAGGCGCGTTGCACCTTTATGTTTGTCTGCGCATTTTCAAGCGTGCCTGAGGCATAATTATTACATTCGCCGGAAATTTTTCCTGATGCATCAGCAATTCAATCTGGTTGGGGTCATTCGTCTGTTAATTCAGTGGTGGAAACAGATTTTGTGGATCAGCTTAGGCAGTGCCTTGTTGGTAGGTTTGTTCTCCTGGTTTTTTATGGATGATTATTTCCTGAGTTATGCCACATTCTATCCCATCAATATGGCACAGAATGACCGGGTGGCTATGTTTAATACCGAAAATGCTGTGGCGCTGGATTATTATGGAACTAAAGAAGACATCAACCGGATGTTAACCATTGCGCAATCAGGTGAGGTTGCGGCCTATGTGATTGAGAAATATCAATTGGCTGCACACTATAAAATTGATACCAACAAGCGGTACTGGCGCACCAAGGTGAAGAAGGAGTTTGAATCAAATTATAAAGCGATAAAAACAGATCAGAGCGCGGTAGAGATTTCTATACTGGATACTGATCCGAAGCTGGCCGCTGAAATCGTAAATGATATTTTAGGAAAGGTGGATGCTACTTTCCGACACACCATACTGGAAGCCAAGCAGAAGCAATTAGAGCTTATCAAAAATCAATTGAACCAACAAGCCAGTCATATCGCAGCTATGAATGATTCGTTGGCTGATTTAACGCGCGATTTTCATATTGTAGTGCGCGCTGGTGCTGATAAATCTGAGATTGTAGAAGGCTCTGATTTCAGGGCGGTACAGTTGTATAAAACCTTATCCAGCGAGCAGCGGAATGCGATTACCGAGTATAATAACCGAACCAATATTAAGGAGCAGATGGAAGTTAGTATGCAGAGCAACGCCAGTGCCATTGCCGTAGTAGATAAACCTGTAGTTGCCGATCGCAAAGAGAAGCCGGTACGCTCATTAATTGTACTTTCTACATTTTTGATTACGCTGGTGATGAGTGTGTTCGGGGTGTTGCTGATGGAGCAGGTCAACGCTATCCGCAAAGAATTGTAATGAATACGAATGCCGCCATATCTAACTGGCAACGCTGGGTGTTTGGGGCGTTTGGTGCCCTTACAGCTGCCAGTTGCGCATTGGCATTTTATGTAGAAAAACCGGCGCTTGCCGGTGCTCCGCTATTGTTGTTGGTGATGGCCTGGGGTATACTGAATTACAAAAGCCTGTACTACTTCCTGCTCATCATGGTGCCCTGTTCCATAGAATACTATTTCTCTGATAGCCTGGCTACCGATTTGCCCACTGAGCCGCTCATGATTGGGATGATGTTGATTGGCCTGGTGATGCTGGTCTACCGCGCCACGGAATGGCCAAAAGGTTTCTTTTTACACCCGTTGATGATAGCGCTGGGCTTTCACTTATTCTGGATTGTTGTTACCGCAATTAATTCTGAAAACGTATTACATTCTGTAAAAATTTTGTTGGCGAAAACTTGGTACATCATGGCATTTACCGTGATGACGGCGCTGGTGGTGCAATCTGCGCAGGATATCCGCCGCATGTTCTGGTGTATTTTTATTCCGCTTATTGTGCTGACCTTGATTACCGTGATGCGCCATGGTCTTATTTACCAATTTGGTTTTGCTGAAGTAAACAAATGTGTGACACCGTATTTTAGAAATCACGTGAATTATGCGGCTATTCTGAGTGTGTTTTTTCCCTTTGTGTTGCTGGCGCGCAGTTGGTATGAAAAAGGTACGTGGATGCATTTCTGGCTAAGCTGTGCCATCGTTTTTTTAATCGCTGCTATATACTTGTCGTACACCCGCACGGCTATGTTGGCAGTATTGGCTATGATTCCATTTTATTTTGTTGTTCGGTGGAAGTTGATGCGCTATGCCATGCTGGGTGCGCTGGTGTTGTTATCCGTAGTAATCATCCGCACGGTTCATAACAATCATTATATGAAGTATGCGCCCGATTTTGAAGCTACCGTATATCACGATGATTTCGGTTCGCATGTGGGATCAACTTTTGAAGGGAAGGATGTTTCCAGCATGGAGCGCGTATACCGTTGGGTGGCGGCGATGCGCATGGCACGCGAACGGCCGTGGATGGGCGTTGGACCAGGCAATTTTTTCGATTACTATAAATCTTACACCGTTACCAACTTCGAAACGTATATCAGTGATAATGAAGAACGCTCAACAGTGCACAATTATTTTTTGTTGATGCTTTCGGAGCAAGGCTTTCCGGGTTTGCTGATTTTTCTTGGCTTGATGGTGGCGCTCTTTTTATATGGCGAACGCATATATGCCCGCGCCGCCTCGGATGCTGATCGTCGCACCGTTATGATGTTATTGTTGATGCTGCTGTCGGTATATGTGAATTTACTATTGAGCGATATGCTGGAAAGTGATAAGGTAGGGCCATTTTTCTTTATGGCGATGGCATTATTGGTTTTGGCAGATAAGAAGATTATATCAGCCGAAGGGTGAGTAGCGTCAAATCGTCGTCGAAATCATCATGACCTTTATAGGCATTGATATGTGAAATCAAGCGGTGGTTAAAGTCATTGAGTTCACTATCGCTATTCTGTTCTACAAATTTTAACAGCCCTTCAATTTCAAACAGATCACCGTTTTTGTTGGCTGCTTCGGTAACGCCATCGGTATAATTCACTAAAAGCGCATTCGGCGGAACGGTAGTTTCTCCGCAATTGATAAAGGGCAATACATCAAACATACCCAGAATGGTACAGCCTTTATCTAACATTTCTGCTTTGCCATTAGCAAATAATACCGACGGATTATGTCCTGCGTTCACATAGACCAGCTTGCGCGATTTTAAATGATATTTGGCAATAAAAAGGGTAATGAATTTTTCGCCCTTCGTAATTTCGGCAACCTTTTTATTCAATAAATCCACCATCGAATCGATGGAATAACTTCTTCCGGCAATAGCGCGCAGGTTGGCCTGAAAATTGGCCATGAGCAACGCCGCCGGAACACCCTTTCCTGAAATATCGCTGATACAGAACAAAATCTCATCATCGTTCAGCTTGATGAAATCATAGTAATCGCCGCCAATATCTTTGTGCGGTTTATAAAACGCTGCACTTTCTACCTGTTCGTTGTGCATCATGGATGATGGCACCAACATATTCTGCATATCAGCCGCCAGCTTCAGTTCCTTTTCCAATAACGCCTTGTCCATTTGGTTGCGGAACAGCCGCTTGTTTTCATTGGCAACCAAAATGATATTGGTAATGGTTTGCGTGAATTTTAGTTTTTCCTCGCGTGTATCGCCGCCTTCACTTTTAAAATCGCCAACATAAGCAAATCCGATGGGCACCTTTTTGTGTGCAATGGGAATAACGAAATCAAATTCAGGTAAGGTGGAGATGGCCGTTACGGTGGTATGCGCAAAAAATGGTTTAACAAATTCCGAGAAATCGGTTTTTAGAAAGTTAGCATCGTTGCCTGTGTATGAGATGCACGACCAGCTGGTATCATTTAATTTGATGACTAAGGCGATTTTTCGTATGCCGAGTTGCGCTATCAGAATGGATTCATACACGCGCACCAGCGCTTCAATGGGCCAATTGTTATTAACTGCTTCGGTGATTTCCAACAGTGAATTGATTTGCTGCTGTTTCAATGCCAGCAGTGGCTCAATTTTGGAAAGCCGGCTTTTGAAAAAATCGAGTTCAGTAAAAGTTGCGCTCAATGTCGGAGATTTGATTTCTAAGATAGTACTTTCTACGGGAATGCCTGATTAGCGGCTGCCTCTTACATCATAAGCATCACGCAAACCATTTCCTACTAAATTGAAACCTAACACCAGCAACATAATGGCGAAACCCGGAGCCAGCGCTAAAAAAGCTTTGTCAGAATCAATAAAATCCTTGTATTCATTCAACATTCCACCCCATGATGGTGCAGGTGGTTGAACACCTAAACCAATATAACTAAGACCTGATTCAATCAGAATGGCATTCGCAAAGTTGGCGCAGGCTACCACAATAACAGGTCCGATAATATTGGGCAGAATATGGCGGAATATAGTGCGCGCATGGCCATACCCCAGACTTTGTGCCGCGGTTACAAATTCAAACTCCCTCACCTGAATAAACTGTCCTCTCACGATCCGCGCTACATCTACCCACATCGTCAATCCTACGGCGATGAAAATCAGCAATACCTTCGATTCAATAAAAGTACCGGCTCCAACGTATAAACCCATCGCTAATAGCAAGGTGGGTATGCTCCAAAAAACGTTGATGACCCACATCAAGGCTGCATCGGTTTTCCCGCGAAAGTAACCGGCAACACTGCCCAATACAACACCAATCAGCAATGATATCAATACGGCCACTAAGCCCACAAATAATGAAATGCGGGTGCCAATAATTAATCTGCTCAAAATGTCTCTGCCGAAACGATCAGTGCCCAGCCAGTAATGTTTGTGCGCGATGCGGGTTTCGTGTATGATATCATGATACTGGCCGCTGTTTTGGCCGGGTACCAGAGGTTTTAAAATCTCGCGGTAACTCAGCATTTTTTCTTCAACAGGAAAACCTTCGCCTTTGTAGGCTGTGATATACATAAAGGTATCCTTCATGCGGTATTTCAACATGGGAACCGACTCGTAAAGCGAAGGCCTTCCGAAGAACGTATTTTGCAGCCACGAGCGCGAAGCGGCATTGTCATTAGCTTTGCGCACTTGCAACATATCAATGGTAAAGCCCGGACGGTGCATCTCCAATTCCAATACCTGATCATTGGCGTCGGGTGTGGCATCAGGTGCCAGTTGATAAGCGAATACGGCGATAAACAGGGCCGCGGTAATGACCGCCAATCCGAACATACCTGCCCGGTTGCGCTTAAAGCGGCGCCATGCTTTCTGATTTAAACTGGTTCCCTGTTCCATTTATACGTTTCGGTGTTTCCAACGGTATCTGCCGCGTAAAGCGAAAACTCCGGTTAATAATACATAGAAAATATAAACCAGCTCATACAAGGGCAACAGCAGTAACACCCGTTTGCGCTGAAAGAAATGCGCTACTACTACACCAAACAGGGCGTCCATGATCAGTTTACTGCCCAATAAAACTAAAAGCGGCAACGCGAATTGATTCGGCTTCAAAACGCATGCGAAGGTTGTTGATATGATGGCCAACTGATAGCACCAGGCAAATAGCAGAATGAGTCGCGTTGAAAAGCTGGCAAAGCGTGTCGATTTGCTACTCCAACGGATACGTTGCGAAAAAAATCCGGAAAGTGTGGGTTCTGTTTTGGTTAATGCACAGGCATCGTAATCTTTTAGATATCGAATGCTGCCAGGAAATCTTTGCTGAATTTTCTGCATCAGAAAAATATCATCGCCCGTTGGGGTGTCTAAATTTCCTTTGAAGCCATCTACTTCCAGAAACGTTTTCTTTTCATACAACAAATTTGCACCATTGCACATTACTGGCGTGCCAGTTGCCAATGTGGCTCCGGTAATACCGCTTAAGGTCATTACATCGGTTTGCTGGAACAGGGCGAAAAATCCCCGGGCAGGAGCGGGTAAAACTGGCGCAGTAAGTAGTTTGCAGTCTTCTTGTTGATAACCACGTATCATGGCCGACAACCATTTAGTGCTAAAAGTACAATCGCCATCGGTGGTGATGATGACATCGCCTTTCGCATTTTTTACGCCCAGTGTGATGGCGCGTTTTTTATTGGGGATGCGCTCATTGGCTTCTCCAAAATACTGCACCAGATCTAATACACGTAAACGTTCGTCTTGAATTCCTTTCAGCAGTCGCAAACTACCGTCGATGCTGTAATCGTTAATCGCGATAATCTCAAACCGATGAGCAGGGTAATCTTGTTGCAGAATAGATTGTATGCAAGCTTCAATTCCAAATTCTTCATTGCGAACCGGAATAATAATGGTGACCATGGGTGTTGCTGCCAATGGCACGTGATTAGGGCGTTTCAGCTTTATCCAGCCAATCATAAACCAAAAAATCAAAAGGATGTACAAGGCACCGCTACCCGCGGCTGCCCACCACCACACGGTGTACCAATCACTTAAATTCATAGCCGATGTCGGTGCGATAATACATGCTCTCAAAAGAAATTGCAGCAACTGATTGCAGCGATGCGCTTACCGCTTGCGGAATAGTTGCTGCTGAGGAGGTGAGCGCAAAAACTCTTCCGCCTTGCGTTACCACCTGAGTATCGCTGATGGCTGTTCCTGCATGAAACAAAATACTGTTGCTTTGAAGTTGATTCTTGTTGATGGTCACAGGAAGACCTTTTTTATATTCACCCGGGTAACCGCCTGATACCACCACTATGGTGGCCGCAGCTTCCTCACTGAAAATCACTTTTTCTTCTCTCAATTTGTTTTTAGAGACCGCTTCTAAATGCTGTAACAAATCTGATTGTAAACGAGGTAAAATGACCTCAGTTTCCGGATCGCCAAGCCGGCAATTGTATTCAATCACCTTCGGACCGTTTTCTGTTTTAATTAATCCGAAGAAAACAAAACCGCGATAGTTGAAGTTTTCGGCTGTAAGCCCGCCAATGGTAGGCGCAACGATTGTTTCTTCTACCAATTTCATATAAGCTTCATCGCAAAATGGCACCGGTGAAACAGCGCCCATGCCTCCGGTATTCAAGCCTGTATCGCCTTCGCCAATACGCTTGTAATCTTTGGCTTCCGGTAATAACACATAATCCTTTCCATCCGTGAGGACAAAAACAGAAAATTCGACGCCGCTTAAAAACGACTCTATCACTACAACTTCTGAAGCTGCCCCGAATTGCCGGTCGAGAATCATTTGACGCAGGGCGGTTTTAGCCTCCTGCCTATCGTTAATGATTAAAACGCCTTTTCCGGCTGCTAAACCATCTGCCTTTAACACAATGGGCAAGGATTGTTGGTCGATGTAAGCGTCTGCTTCGTGTAAATTCTCTAAAGAAAACTGGCGGTAAGCAGCAGTAGGAATGCGATGACGTTGCATGAATTCTTTAGCAAACCGCTTACTGCCTTCCAATTGGGCCGCTTGTTTGGAAGGACCAATCACCGCAATGTGTTGCAGATGAGCCTGTGATGAAAAGTAGTCCACAATTCCCAACACTAACGGCTCTTCGGGGCCAACCACTAATAAATCAATAGCTTCTTTCACACAAACCGAAGCGATGGCTTCGAAATCAGTGACTGAAAGGGGGATGTTGGTGCCGAATGATGCCGTCCCGGCATTGCCCGGACCAATCAGAAGCTTCTGGCATCGAGCACTTTCTGAGATTTTTCGGGCCAGTGCATGCTCGCGACCGCCACCGCCTAGCAGAAATACGTTCATGGCACAAGTTTAGCGAATTGCACGTTGTGCAGGCAGGCTGTGCCTGTTTAATTATGCGGAAATTGGCAAAAAGTGCAGAAATATTGGCATATCCTATCGTAAAAAAGGTTGTTGGTACTACTTTTGCATACATTCAAAAAAATTACAGATGTCATTATTTACCCAACGAATTCTAACCTTACTTGTTTTTTCCGGTCTGGCACTGCGTTTAGCTGCCGGCACGGTGGTGGTGTCTAACGCCAACGCCAGCTCGAATGGAACATATACCACGCTAGGCGCTGCGGTAACAGCCATCAATGGCTTCACACAAGCCGGCAGAAATGTAACCGTCACCATAAGTGGAACCTGCACAGAAACAGCGTCAGTTACGTTAACCGGAGCCGCTGGCGTATGGACTTCCTTAACCATCACACCATCAGGTGCAGCGCTGGTTACGGGGAATTTGAGCGGGGTCTTATTCTCTATTAGTGGTGTGGCATCTGTTTTGGTGGATGGACTCAATAGCGGCGGTAATTCCCTGACTTTCGAAAATAGCAACACAGCCACAACGGCATCTACCATTTACCTCACGAATGGAGCCAATAAAATTCGTTTCAGAAATTGTATTCTGAAAGGAAGTAACACCAATAGTAACGTGGCTACTGGAGGCGGTTTGTATGTGTTGGGTGGATCTACAGCTACTTTGGGCAACAACAATAATTCACTCATCAATTGTGAGCTGGCTCCTTCTGGCACCAATTTCCCTTACGTGGGTGTTTTTGCGGCAGGCACTTCTGGTAAATTGAATACAGCCGATTCTATCATTGGTTGTAACATTCACGACATTTTCAATACAACTGGCTCGTTGATGAGTGCTATTTACGGATTCCAGGCTACCACGCAAATGGTGATTTACGGAAATAGTATTTATCAGACCTCCGCAAAATCAACTAGCAGCAGCGGGGCTAGCAGGGCTATCTTTTGGAATGTTTCTAACGGTAGCGGACTGGTGGTAAAACGGAACATTATTGGCGGTAGTGCGCCAGATGGATCCGGATTGACTACAGTTACCTCTTCGGCCGCAGCGAACTGGTTTGGTATTGGCATTTCTTCCATTACTGCAGGAAGCAATGTAATAGACAGCAACACGGTTTGCAATGTGCGGTTCACTACTACAGCGGGTACAGCAGGCACGGCGGGAAGCGGTACGTTGATTGGTATCACTACAGGAACAGCCGCGGTGCAAAGTGTTTCCTACAACACCATTTCGGGCTTAGTAGCTACTTCTTCCAATACCACTGCAGCCGGTGTGGTAAAAGGTATTGATGTGGCTTCTCCATCCGGTAACACCATGGCGGTGGAATACAATATCATCGATTCTCTTTTTTCTGTTGGCAGTGTGGCTACTGTGGCGCATTCTGTTCGCGGTTTAATGTCGGCAAATGGCGGCGTTGCCAATATTCGTTTTAACCGAATTGGCACCCGATATAATGGCAGTATCCGCGCCGGAGTTTTTGGTAATAGCGCTGTTATTCAGGAAGCCAGCGGCATTTATTTAAACGGTACCGGTGCCACTACGGTAACTTACAATGAGGTTGCCAATGTGTTGAATGTGGCATCAACCGGACCAACAGCAACCAATTTCAATATCACCAGAGGTATTGAAGTGGCGGTTTCTACTGGAGCGGCTGCAATTTCAGTGTCTAACAACAAGGTACATGATATTTATTCTGCTGCGGTGAATACCAGCAGTACTATTTTTAATGTTGTTGGAATTGGCGTACCTATTAACTCGGGCCCTACCATTACCCTTAGCTACGATACCATTTACAACATTGTAGGTGCGTTCAGCGGAACTAAGTATATAGCCGGCATTTATAACAGAAGCTCAACGGCCGGTACACTGGAAATTAAAAACTGTATGATTTATGGCGTGCGGGATTCTTTTTCCAGCGGCAGCGCCATTACCTGTGGTATCGCTAACTCGGGCGCCAGTGTGGTGAATATCTCAAACAATATGATTACGCTGGGAATTGGAAACACTACTACCGGAGCATTCAACGGCATCTATATTTATGGCGGAAATCCTACCATCATTCATAATTCCATTTTGATTGGCGGCACCGGAAGTACAGCCTCGGCCTGCATTGCCACGCCACTGCTATCTTCGTTTCCTGCAACCTGTACTATTAAAAACAATATTCTCGCGAATATCAGAAAGGGCGCAACACACGCAGTTTATGCCCTGGGTATTGGTTCGTTCGCAAATCTTGCTTCTGACTATAATGATTTATATACGGCAACAAGTACTTTAGCACGCAGTGGCTCATTGCTCACTACCAATTCTGCAACTATTGCTAACTGGCGCTCTACCAGCGGAGGCGATAATAATTCGGTTAGCGTGTATGTGCTATTTACTGATAGTACTAAGGATCTTCACCTGAATACGGCGCTGAATTGTAAGCTGAGTGGTAATGCGCAATATCAGGCAGCTTATGCTACTGATATCGACGGACAAACACGCCCGAACAGCGCTCCACCTGCTGGTCCAGATATCGGAGCAGATGAGTTCAATTATTCGCCGCCAACCATTAGCGCCAGCTTCACTGCTAACCCGGTTTGTGCCAGCTTGCCTGATACCATTAAAATCACTTCAACCGCCTACCTGCCATTCTATACCTATTCCGGACCGCGTGGTGTAGATACCAGCGCAACACCTCAATTGATTTTCTCCAGTACCGCCAATACCGATAGCGGTTCCTATGCCATTTCGGTGAATGATATCACAGGCTGTAGGGTAACCCAGAACGTAGTGCTGGATGTGGATGTCTGTACTTTTACGTGGGTAGGCAACGCCAGTAACGCCTGGAACACCGCTGCCAACTGGTCGCCGGCATTCGTTCCGAATAGCTGTAGCGCCGATGTGCTCATTCCTTCAGGAACAACCAATGCACCTGTTATTAGTGCGAATGATGTGCAGGTTGGTAACGTACAAGTAAATGATAATGCCACGCTCACTTTATCAGGAAAGAATTTACGGGTATGTAAGAATTGGAAAGGTGGTACATCAACTGGTGCCACTACCTTAGGTACCGGCCGGGTGATTCTTGAATCATCATCAGGAGCCATCATTTCTGGAACAACATCTTTCAACGTGTTGCGTTTATTCACCTCGGCCGGTGCATCCATTGGTTCAACGGCATCTGTAGAAATAGATAGTGTGCTGGAGTTACAAACAGGCACACTCAACAACAGCGGTACGTTGCAGTTTACCAGCACTAGTGCCTCAAAATGCGCTGTTATTGATCATTTCTCTGCCGGATTTACCGGTTCTATTTCGGGAACTGTTTCGGCACAGCGCTTTGTTCCTGGCAGTGGTTTGTGGCAACATTATTTTAGTACGCCTTTTAGCGGGGTGGCCGTTAGTCAGTTTGGCGCCAGCGGAACACCGGGTTATATTATTCCAACTGGGAATTGTGATGAAACGCAGATTACTTATGGCTCTCCTTACGGAACATTCTTCCAATATCACGAAGATCAGGCCGCAGGCTGCGCCCTGAAAGGGTGGGAGGTAGTCACTGCGGGTGCTATGGACAATGCCCGCGGGTATTCTACTTATCAGAATGGCGGCGCTGCAATAAACGTAAGCGGAACGCCAAATCTGGCTGCCAGTTACACTGTAAATGGTATCAGCAATACGGGCTGGGCATCGCATACTTCTTTACAAGGTCATACGTTTACTGCTGGCTGGAATTTAGTTGGAAATCCATACCTGGCTTCCCTGCAACTGCAGGCAGCCGCACATTCCAGTGATTTTAATACGGCCGATGTGCAGGTTTGGAACGCCAGTGGTCCATACGCAGGAACCTATTCTTCTTACAAAATGTCGGGCGGTGCTGGAGTTAATCCGGTGCTGACAGTGGCGCCTTTTCAGGGGTTCATGGTAAATAAGACCACTGCCGGCAGCGGATCATGGGTGATGAATAGTTCGGAATTAGTTAGCGGAAACGCAATATTCTATAAAACCAATACCCCGGCTATAACCCTTGAAGTTAGTGGCAATGGTTACCGCGACCTCACCAGAATCGGTTTTGATGCCACTGCAACCAATGGCTTTGATGCGCAAACCGATGCGCTTAAATTACATAGCCGGCTAGGACAACCAACCCTATACACCCTCATCGGCGATCAGCATAGTAGCGGTAATGTATTGCGCGAATTGCAGGATGGTGAAAGCACAGAAGTGCCTTTGAGTTTGGAGCCCGGCGCCAATGGTAATTTTGTGTTGTCTATGTCGGGATTAGAAACCATCGACAAACAATTGGAAGTGATGCTGGAAGATCGCCAAACGCGCACCATTCATCATTTTGCTACAGAAGGAGATTATGCTTTCACGGCAAATCAGTCAGATAACTGGAATCGCTTTACATTGCATTTCAGTAAGAAAGCTGTGGTGAATGGTATCAATAACCAAAATGTGAAGAGTTGGAGTGCCTTTATGAACGGCAAATCGCTGATGATTGATACCAGGAACTGGGGCCGCGGTACATTCCATGTCTTTAATATCTTAGGACAGCCTGTGGCCGCCGAAACAACGGTGAATAATGCCTTGCAGGCGTTGCCAATAGAAGGAATTGCTGCCGGATACCTGATTATTCGTGCCACCAGTGAAACCGGAGAAATTACTACGCGCAAATTGGTCTTGAACTAGTAGCCTCACAAATTAATAAGCCGGAGAAATACTCCGGCTTTTTTTTGCTCTTGACAAAATTTGAAACCGGCTTTATCTTGCCTATGCTGATGTAATTTTCAGTTTTCAGGGTTAAGGCCGGGGCGCTCACCCCCGGTCCTTTTTCCTATTTTTTCTCTGTGGCAACATCTTCTGTTGATTCGGCTATATTCGCCCCTTCTTTACTAATGTATTTATGTACGAATTAATTGAGCAGAGCGCGTCCTATTTATTATCAAAAATCTCAGGCAACTACACGTATGGCGTAGTGCTGGGTAGCGGGCTGGGTAATTTTACCGAGCAACTAACCGTTCATCATACCATACCTTATAACGAAATTCCCGGGTTTCCGGTATCCACAGTAGAAGGGCACAAGGGAGCACTTATTTTTGGCGAGTTAGCCGGTAAGCGCGTGGTGTGCATGAGCGGTCGTTTCCACTTCTACGAAGGTTATTCGATGAAAGAAGTAACCCTGCCCATCCGCGTGATGAAGGCGATTGGCGTAGAAACTGTTTTGATTTCAAACGCATCAGGTGGCGTGAATGCTAATTTTGAAGTGGGGGATCTGATGATTCTCACCGATCATATTTATCTGCAACCGGAACACCCGCTGCGCGGTAAGAACGACGAACGCCTTGGCGTGCGCTTCCCTAATATGGCGGAAGCCTATAACAAAAAGTTGGTTGAAAAAGGATTGGCTATAGCAAAGGCCAACAACATCCGCTGTCACACGGGCGTATACGTAGGTGTGCAAGGGCCTACTTTTGAAACGCCGGCAGAATATAAATTGTACCATATCATGGGCGGCGATGCGGTGGGTATGAGCACTACCCCTGAAGTGGTGGTGGCCCGTCATGCCGGTATGGAAGTGTTTGCTATTTCCGTAATCAGTGATATTGGATATCCGTTTGATAAGGCCGATCACGTATCTCATGCCTTCGTTTTAGAGAAAGCCGCTGAAGCAGAACCGAAAATGACCAAGGTAATTGTAGAACTGCTAAAGGCCCTGTAAGGTTGGAACGGCCACGCTCATCAGTTTCATCAGGTACACCATGGGAACAAACTTACGGGTACACGCGCGCGGTGCGAATAGGGTCGTTGATAGAAGTGAGTGGCACCGTGGCAGCCGATGGTAGTACAGTGTTTGCTCCGGGAGATGCCGGCGAACAAACGTTGTTTATTCTTAAAAAAATAGAAAAGGCACTTGACGCATTAGGCGCTTCATTGCAACACGTGGTGCGCACGCGCATGTATGTCACCGACATGACGCATAGCGATGCCGTTGGGCGTGCACACGGAAAAGTGTTCGGGAATATAAGGCCTGCCACTACCATGGTAGCTGTAAAAGCATTGATTGCTCCCGAATTTTTGGTAGAAATAGAGGCTACAGCCTGGGTGGGTGATGTGCCGCAGATGTAGAAAAAGAATTTACTTAGCACGCTGCATCATGCTGGTATCTATTCCCTTTCATGGTCATTCCAGATTAGCGCAACAACTGTTGCTGGCCATTCTATGGATGGCGGGACTGCGGGTTTTCGCCGGAACAGCCGGGAGCGATACCGCAGTAGTGCGTCAGCGTTCCACCCATAACGATACCTGGTTCTATGAAAATGAACCGAATCGAAAGAACCGCATTGATTCATCTATCTACCAAATTCACCGCAGCGATTTTGTTCGCGGTGATGGAGAAGAATATTTTCATCTCGGCAATTCAGGCTCCGCTGCATATCCCATAATCTTTCATCCGCAACCGCAAGTGGGATTTCAATTCGGTATGCGACAGTTTTCTATCTATCGATATACCAAGGATTCCATTCGCTATTATCAATTAATCAGGCCGTATGTAGAATTGAGTTATCAGTTGGGATTAAAGCGCGAACAGATTTTTCGCGGACAGTTTGCCAACTCGCATAAAAAGCACTGGTATTACGGAACCGACTTCCATGTCATTAACTCACCCGGAGGTTACCTCAATCAGGCTACGTACGTGGGCGGCTGTAATGTATATGTGCTCTATCACTCCAAACGGAAAATATTTGACCTCCAAACCAATCTGACTTATAACGAATTTAAAAATCAGGAGAACCGCGGATTGAAGTCTGATATCTTCTACAGCGATTCCACTTTTTTTCAGAAATCACTGGCAACCGTAGGCTTGCAAAAAGCCAAAATCAATCACAATGAAGTAGCGTGGTATATCAAAGGTACCTACAATTTGGGTAAGCATTACTTGCAGCGCATCAACGATTCTACCACCGAGCGCACCTTGCTGCCAATCTTTAAAATCTCCTATCAGTTTGATATGGAGCGCGACCGCTATCGGTTTCTCAATAAACCGAATAGTACATTTGATTCTTTGGCAATGGGTCCGTTTGTTGGTTCCAGCGATTCGTTTTTTTATGGCACCCAAATTTGGCGCATCGGCAATACGGCTTTTTTAGATTTTGATGCAAAGAAACTCACCAGCGATAGCACGTATAAGGAATTGAATTTTTTGATGGGCGCTCAGGCCGCTATTGAGTATTATGATATTAAAGAGCGTTTCTCGCACTACCGATTTGCAAATGGCAGCGTGGGCGGTTATCTGAAAAGTAATCCGGCATTGAATCCGCGCTTGTTGTATCATGCACGGGTACAATATTTTTTTTCCGGCTATAACAGAAATGATTTGTTGGTGGATGGCGGCGTGGGTGCTGATTTTAGAAAATTTGGTCAGTTGCAGGTGAACGCCAGCTATCAACTACGGCAACCTGATTATGTTTTTACTTCTCTACAAAGCGATAGTTTCTCCTGGAAAAATAATTTTAAGAAGATATCAGTTTTGCGCTTTGGTGGTGAGTATACGATTCCGAAAGTAGGTATCACCATTGCTGCTTACAATCATGTTTTAGGAAATTATGTTTACCTGAACCCGCAGCGATTGCCTGCGCAGGAGAGCAAGCCGATGAATATTCTGGTGCTGGCTTTTAGCAATCGTTTTGCTATCAAAGGATTTCACTTAGACAACGACATTTGGTTCCAACAGGTATCGGGCAGTGATGTGGTGCGGTTACCTAAAGTAGTGACAAAGCACAGTGTGTATTACGAAGCCCGGGTGTTTAAGCGCGTGCTGTGGTTGGCCGTAGGTGTTGATTTAAGATGGTATTCCACTTTCTACGGAAATGGGTATGATCCGGTAAGTGGACAATTCTACTTACAAAATGATTTGGCGCTGAAATATTATCCGGTGCTGGATGTTTTCCTTAATGCCAAGATAAAATCGCTGCGCCTTTTTCTTACAGGCACTAATTTATCGCGCGGTATAAAGCAAAGCGGTTATTATTCTACGTATTTATACCCTGCAGCCGATATTGGTTTCCGTTTTGGGGTGAAATGGCGGTTTTTTGAATAACCGTAGAAATACGGGATTTATAGTAGAAATACGGTTTTATGCTCACCGTAGTTTTACCAATTCTTCAACAGGTTCGCCTAAAAATTTGTTTGTTCTATGGTTTACGCCTTCATTTGAAAGAAACAAACTAACTGATGATCACCATTAACGATGCCTGCATCAACCTCATTAAAAGTTTTGAGGGCCTTTCATTAACGCCGTATCACGGTGCGGCCGACCGTCCCGATGTTTTCACTATAGGTTACGGCACGATTCAATATCCGCCGAATTATTTGCGCGGCAAGCGGGTGGCGCTGACTGACCCTGCTATTACACGTGAACAGGCGCTAGACTTTTTGCGTTGGGAAGTAGGGAAAAAAGCCCAGGAGATTGATTTGCTGCTGATTGATACCCTGACGCCAAATCAATTTGGCGCGCTCATTTCATTTGCGTACAACCTGGGTTCCGGAGCATTGCAAATGAGTACGCTGCGAAAGAAAGTGAATGCCAATCCAAATGAGAAATCTATTCGCAATGAATTTGCGAAATGGGTTTATAGTGATGGAAAAATTGTAAAGGGACTGGTGCGCCGGCGTGCCGCGGAAGCCGATTTATATTTTACTGCATAAATGCTATTGTATGGCTAAGAAAAAAGTAACCATATTAAGTTTAGACGGCGGTGGTATCCGCGGCATTCTATCAGGAGAAGTAGTGGTTGCGCTGGAGCGCGAACTGCAGCGACAAAGTAAATCAGACGATCGCATCGGCGATTATTTTGATTTTATAGCGGGTACTTCAACCGGAGGTATTATGGCGGCTGCGTATCTGCTACCAGGCCACAACAACAAAGCGCGTTTTCGTGCAGCCGATGTGATGGGATTGTATATTGAAAAAGGTGATCAGATTTTCGAACAAAATGAAATTCGGTCCTGGATTAGTTACATTTATAATGAACGATATGATGCCAATAATTTAGAAGAGGAATTGCAATTGTTCTTCGGCGATGCAAAACTTAGTGAGCTCTTGAGGCCTTGCCTCATTACCAGTTACAATATTGAATCGCGTAATGCGAAATTGTTTAATCAGGCGTTAGCCGGAAGAGCAGACATGGATTTTTATGTGCGCGATGTAGTACGCGCTACCTCTGCTGCGCCTACGTACTTTGAGCCAGCGAAAATTTGTGCTATTGATGATGATGTGCCATATCATTTGGTGGATGGCGGTGTTTATGCCAATAACCCTGCGTTATGCGCCTATGCTGAAGTGCGCAAGATGATTTTTAAAAAGCATGGACCAGATATCAATCAGCCAATGGCTAAAGATATGTTGATGATTTCTATTGGTACAGGAGAAGTAAAGCAAGGCTATCGGTATGATGACTTGAAAGACGCCGGCGCGATGAAATGGGTAAAGCCTTTGATTGATATATTGATGTCGGCTAATGCGGAAACGGTAAGCTATCAACTGCGCCGTATGTATGATACGCTGGCCCCCGAAGACCGCAATGATTATTATCGGTTGGAACCCAAATTGGTGACTGCATCCGCGGAGATGGATGATGTAAGTGATAGAAATATTGGCGATTTGCAGCGCGACGGGCGAGAATTTGCAGAAGCCAACCGGGAGCTAATTGCTGAAATTGCCGAAAAGGTGTTGCGTTACCGGTAATCGGTGTATATTTCGTGATGAACGAAACGCAGCAAGAAATTATCTGGTATCAGTTTGGTGGCAGTATGGATATGCTGGATCAGGCGCTGGCGCAATGTCCTGACGAAATTTGGGACAATGAGCGCTTGTTTTGGTACTGGGCTTATCACTGCATTTTTTATCTGGATTATTACCTGACGCTTGAGCCGGATACCTTTGCGCCGCCGGAGCCTTTTACGTTGTCGGAATTTGAAGCGGCCACCATGCCGCCACGCACCTATACACGGGAAGAATTACGCACGTATTTGGCTTATTGCAAAGAAAGGGCGCGTGCACTTTTGCAGCGGTTGGATGCGCCGCTGATGGCGCAGCGATGGGAGAATCCATGGCGCAATTATTCGGTATTTGAGTTGTTGTTGTACAATATGCGCCATGTGCAACACCATACGGCGCAGCTCAATTTGATGATGCGGTGGCAAACTAATACAGCCCCCGATTGGATTTCACGGACCAGGCAACCATTAAAAAATAATTCCTGATGAGTACCTATTTAAGTAGTGTAAAACAGCAAATGGCCTATTACAAAATGTTGGGTGAAAAGGCTATGGCGCAGGTTAGTGATGAAGCCTTGTTTTGGCAATACAATGAAGAGAGTAACAGTATAGCCGTGATGGTGCAACATTTGCATGGCAATATGTTGAGCCGGTGGACTGATTTTTTGACCACCGATGGCGAGAAGTCGTGGCGGCAACGCGATCAGGAGTTTGCGGTAAAGGCTCAAACGCGTGAAGCCGTAATGGCGTTATGGGAAGCAGGCTGGAAGGTATTTCAGCAGGCGTTGGAAGTATTAACAGAGGAAGATCTAACGCGGATGATTTACATCCGTAACCAGGGGCATACGGTGATGGATGCCATTAACCGGCAATTGGCGCATTATCCATATCACATTGGCCAAATTGTTTTTATCGCCAAAATGTGCGCTGGTACATGGAGCACGCTTTCTATTGCCAAAGGGCAATCAGGCGCCTATAATGCCGATAAGTTTGCGCAACCCAAGCGGGAAGAACATTTTACCAAGGAATTTTTGAAGGATAAAGGGAAATAAATCGGAACGCCGTAGCATCTAAAGTCCGGCAACTTGCTGTAATGCCGAAAACGACCATGGGGTGGTGTACGCTTGGTTACCGGGATTGGTTGGCAATAAACCGGAGGTTGGCGCAGGTTTTGGCATTTTGAGGCAAGTGATGGTGATGAGCGGTGCCAGTGGGCAGTAGTAGTTCATTGCGGGTGTAGGCGCATATTCAAAAGAAAAGTTGACGGTTTGACCATCTACGGGCTGTGGGACGTAGGCTTCCAGATTGGCAGGCATCAACCAGCCATTGTTGGTTACAATGTACCAATCCATACACGAGCCACTTTGTGGCGCATACTTTAAGTAACCTGAACTACCGTTTTTGCAAATATTGGTTACCGGTTTTTGACAGGCGGCGAGGCCGAACACCATGAGGATAATGGCAAACTTTTTCATAGCGAATAATTTTAGGATAAAGTTAGTTCGACAGATAGTTTTTAATTAGCCAAAAGAAAGACAGAATCAGCCATGTTTTTTGAAATTGCCCGATGATTTTGATTGGTAGCCAAAAGTTGGAAATGCAACTTCATTAGCATCTGTTTGCTATTCAATATCCTGAATTTTGGCGTTGTTTAATTTTGTTATGTCAATTGCACCAACGCGACGGATTTGTTTATAAAGACTATGCCATTGCGGGATCTGGAGGTTGTTATTCGTTATTGAGCCCAATATGCGCCGAGCGTGAGCGACTGCAGCGGAAAGCGTTTTTGGCTTGCGCATAGCATAGAGAAAAAGACTGGTGATATTTTGTATTGAAATTGCGCAATGGATATGATACCGCGCCATGGTGGAATAAAAACATGGCCATTATGCTGCCGTGAAATGCGCGGCCAAAAACCTTGGGAGCGTAGGGCGCGACCCCGAAACCCGCATCAAAATTGGGTTTTAGCTTGGCGGTTGACAGCTTGCGGGTGGAGGGGGCACGCCATTATCACTTCAATTTTTTTTGAGGATCGGATAGTAGTTACGCGTACTGATTGTAGCTGAAACTGAATCGCTGTGCGCGTTTTTTAGATGAGGTTACTTGGTATTGTTGGTTACAAAAACCTTGTTGCCGCTGGCGTTGATGTAGTACTTTCCGCCACGCGGTGCAGTATAAATGGTTTGTCCGCTCGGACCTTTGCGTGTGCGGTCAACCGGATCATCCACCTTCACCTCTACATTAGCGGGGCGCGGTTTTGCCGGCTCTTCCTTCACTTCCTTGCCGGGCTTTTTGTTCCTGGCCCTGGCCGGATCAGCACCAGCCTGCGCCTCTTTGGCCTTGCGCACCGAATCTTCAGCGGCAATTTTTCGGATATCAGGTTTGCCACCTTTCTTCTCTTTCACCGCCTTGGGGGCATCGTTGTTTTTGGATTCTTTCTGCGGTTTTTCTTTGGCGGCTTTAGCGGGCTTCTCTGTCTTCTCTTGTTTGTTGGCCTCGCTTTCCGACTTTTCCGCCTTAGGTTTTTTTTCCTTTTTCTTTTCTACTGGTTTCAAATCGTCTTTGTCTTGCTGCGATGACGTTTCCTGCTTTGCTTTTTTCTTTCCTTTCTTGCCGTCTTGTGCCGCAGCGTTTAAACTGATGAGGCAACACAATAATGCCAGGGATATGATTCTGATATTCATGATGCGTACTATGTAGCGCGATTGTACTAAATTTCGGTGTTAAACGTTACACCAACTTCCACACGGCAATATGAACACGTCTTCTTCTTTCGCCAGTTATAATGGAAGCATCATGCATTTGGCCGATGCGATGCGTTTGTGGCAGTTGCATGTACCTCAAACAGGTGTAGGTGTTTTTGAAACTATTTTGATGCATGAACGGCGAATACCGTTGTTGTTGGAACATTGGGAGCGCGCGGTGAAAGGCATGCAGGCGCTTTTGTTGCCCTGGCCATCGGCATTAAATAGTGCCATGCTGTTGTATGAAGCGCAGGTGCTGGCTGAGCGCCATGATTATACTAACGCCCGACTGAAATTGCAATTGAGTGCAACGGCGGATGGCATTCCGGTTTATCTGCTTACGATGATGTTGTGGACGGATGCGCCATGGCTGGGCGGCGAGCGCGAGGTGTGTTTGTATCCCACGCCTTTATTATGTTTTACGCCCTATTCATTTGCCAAATCGCTATCGCGGCAGCCGTATGAGTTAGCGTTGCGGTATGCGCAGCAGCACGGCTGTAACGAGTGTTTGCTGATGAATGAGCAGCGGCAAATTGTGGAAGGCGCTAATAGCAATGTGTTTATTTATGAAGGAAGTGGCTGGCTGACGCCGGCGCTGCCATCGGGAGCAGTAACGGGAGTTTTGCGCCGTGTTTTACTGGAACAATTTGAAGCGGAGGAAGGCGATATTTCGCCGGAGCGATTGCTGGCTTCAGATGAGGTGATATTGACTAATGCCGTAAGAGGCGTTCAGCCGATTGCTGTTTTGAATAACAACCGCCTTTTCGAAACTACCCGTGGTAGTGAACTGGCACAACAGGTACAGCAGTGGTTATTGGAAAAGAAAAATTAGGCGTTACCTTTTTTCACCAGTAATTTAAAGCCAGTGCCGTGCACGTTGAGAATTTCCACGCGAGGGTCGTCTTTCAGGTACTTGCGCAATTTGGCGATATACACATCCATACTTCTTCCGGCGAAGTAGCTATCGTTGCCCCACACTTCATTTAGGGCAATTTCACGCTCCAGCAAGCGATCGATGTGCAGCGCCAGCATTTTTAGCAATTCCGATTCTTTGGTGGTGAGTTTTACTGAATTGCTGCCCAAGGTGAGGGTGCGCGCCATATTATCAAACACATAGCGGCCAATGTGGAATTGTTGTTGTTCGCCCGCATCGGTTTTGGGCATGCGCTTGAAAATACTTTCCATGCGCAATTGCAATTCTTCCATGCTGAACGGCTTGGTGAGATAATCATCGGCACCAATTTTTAAACCTTCAATGGTATCTTCTTTCAACACTTTGGCGGTAAGGAAGATGATCGGTACGTGGGTATTGGCACGGCGGATATCGCGTGCCAGGGTGAAGCCGTCTTTCTTAGGCATCATGACATCGAGAATGCACATGTCGAATTTTCCGCTGCTAAAAGTTTCCCAGCCTTCTTCACCATTGCGGCACAGGGTTACATCGTAGTTTTTTATTTCTAGCGAATCCTGTAGCAGGTTGCCCAGATTCGTATCATCTTCTACCAACAAAATTTTCTTCTTAGCCATGATGCTGCGTTTATGTTTCAAATGTAGACATCTATTTTCCGAAGTGTTAAATCGGGGTCTATTGAATTAACATTTGTTTTGAAAGAAAATCGGCGAATCGCTTGTGGTGACGGGTTTTTGGCGTATGCCTAATGACTTTTTCAACCGTTATTGCGGCAGGAACAAGGTGAACTCGCTGCCCTTGCCCACTTCACTGCTTACGCGAATGCTGCCATGGTGTGCATCCATGATAATTTTCACGTAGCTCAGGCCTAATCCAAATCCTTTCACATTGTGAATATTGCCGGTAGGTACCCGATAAAATTTCTCAAAAATCATTTTCTGATTTTCTTTGGAGATACCCAGTCCGTTATCGCGCACATGAATGTTGATGCCGCCTGAGGTATTTTCGGTGCTAACGGAAATTTCCAATGGCACATCGCGGCGGTATTTGATAGCATTTTCAATAATGTTGAAGAATACGTTGGTTAGGTGTGATTTATCGCCCTGCACCTGAGGCTTCAAGGCCTTTACATGCAGTTGTAATGCTGCGCCTTCATTCTGCAGGCGCAAATGCAGTGATTCCGTAATGTCTTGCAGCAGTTGGTGAATATCAATATCAGAAACACTGAGTTGAAAATCGCCGCGGTCGTAACGCGCCACTTGCAACACATTTTCGATATGGCCGCTCAGGCGTTTGTTTTCTTCTTCAATGATGTTGGAATAACGCAGCACTTTATCAGGGTTAGAAACAATCTGCTGGTTCTTCATCATTTGCGTAGCCAGCGATATAGAAGCCACCGGAGTCTTAAACTCATGCGTCATGTTATTAATAAAATCTGTTTTCAGTTCATCCAGTTTTTTCTGTCGTAAGATGATGAAAAATGAAGCACCAAAGGCACCGGCAATCACCAATACAAAAGCCAGCGTAGTGGCCAGCATCAGCCACATACTGCTGATGAGAAAGCCTTGTTTATTGGGGAAGCTGACAATCAGCAGTCCTGAGTTTTTATAAAGATCATTGGCGTAGAGTGGTACTGAATAGAATTGGGAGAATTCATCGCGCTGGATGTGCTTCATGGTGCCATACAGCGGGCCTTCGCTAAAATTATCGAATACGGCATATTGGAAATTGGCAGGCAATCCGGCCTTTATCACTTGCTCATGCAGCAGTTGATCAATCTTGCCGCTATCTAAACGATCGCGCAGGCATTTGTCATCCAGCATGAATTTTACGGCCAGTTCTTCAAACAGGTGATTATATTTTTTGAGTTGTAATTCGATGAGGTGTTTTTCCCGTTCATCAGGATCGGCAATTACCGCATTGTCAACAGAGTGTTCGTGAATTTTAGAGGCTTGTTCCTGCAGGTAAGTTACCGTTCCCATGAATTTCGATACGAAGCCGCCGCTGGTATCGCTAAAGCCGAACTTTACGGCATTCTGTCCGATAGAGTCGATGAGTTTAAAATCGTCGGTATGTTCTTTGATATCCTGAACGGTGTCGTACATTTTATTGACTACCGGATCCAGTTCTCTTCCGCCGGTGAGGTGAAAGTAGTTATCGGCCTCGCGCACTTCCAGTTCGTGGGCGGTATTGTTGAGTGCCTGCATCACGCCCTGATCGAAGCGCTCTTCGCGCAGCGCATAGCTTTGTCGTACCCAGTTCACCTGAATTAAGATCAGGCCCAGCAAGGCAAAGCAGATAACGCCGAGAATAATGTTGATGAGGCGTGTGTTCATAGGGTGCGAAAGTAGTGGAATATCGATGATTGGCGATGCTGTTAACGATTTGTAACTAAACCATAAACTAAGCGTCTTTTTTCAGTAGCCATGTGGTCATCTCGCCCTTCCCTTTAACGGCAATCGTTCCTCTTAGCTGAAATGTAAATTGAGATCCTGCCAGTTGCATAAAATCATTGCTTACCTGTATAGCTTGTTCCGGGCAAGTGCTTTCCATTCTTGAGGCGGTATTCACGGTATCACCCCATAAGTCGTAGGCATATTTGTTTTTTCCTAAAACACCTGCAATCACTTCTCCGCAGTGAATGCCAATACGCAGGCGGATACTATTATCGGGAAACATCAGCGCGATTTCGCGTTCCATACTTAGGGCTAGCAAAGCCATTCTTTGGGCATGGTCGGTTTGAGGTTCAGGCAATCCGGTAGCACACATATAAGCATCACCGATTGTTTTTATTTTTTCTGCTCCATGATTACTGGACAAATCATCGAATAATTCAAATATTCTATTTAGTTGAAAGGCTAATTCCGGTGCAGAGAATTGCCTGCTCCAATCTGTAAAGGCGACGATATCGGCAAACAGCACCGAACAATTTGGGTACCGATCTAGCAGCACCTGTTCGCCCTGCCGCATTCTGTGAACGATGGAAGAAGGAAGAATATTTAAAAGAATTTTTTCGGTAGCATCCAGGGCTAAACGTTGCGCTTTGAGTTCGTGTTGATGCTCTAAGGCGGTAATTTTTTGCAGGGCTTGTGCCTGATCAATATCGCGCTCCAGGGTCATCATTTTTTCATGATAGTGCAGCGCTTGTTCATAGTTTTGTTGTTCTTTGTAGAAGGTATAGGCATCGCCGTAGGCTTCTAACAGGCTACTGTTTTTTGTTGCAGCTGTAAGTAATTGAATACTCTCCAGCAAATCGGCTTCTGCTTCATCACGTCGTCCTGATTTTCGTAATAAGTTAAACCGGCCTAATAAAACGTTTCCCAGCGTTTGAGGGAGATTTTCTTTGCGCAAGGAGGGAATGGCGACTTCAAAATGGGCCGTGGCTTGTTCTAATAAACCCCGATGGGTATAGTAGGTTCCTAAATTGCCCTGTATTTGGGCAATCTCAGCAATTGAACCCATCTGTTGTGCAACCGCTAATGCCGATTCAAATAGATTTCGTGCTTCGTCAAAGCGGCCATTTTGGTGTTCGAGATCTGCAAAATTATTGTAGGCGTTTTTTAAACTAAGGAGTTTATTATTAGACTTAAATGTCTCAATACACTTTTGGTACTGCTCTCTTGCTTCCTGTATGCGACCCAGTTTACCATAAATAGTGGCCAACAGTAATCGTTCAGTTCCTGTATCGGTATCGGGATGATCACTAGTTAGCTGCGCTATAGATTGTTGCGCGTAGGTATAGGCGTTGTGCAAGTCGCCCAGGTGATAAGAACAAACAGCCAGCATTTGGAGGGTGGCCATATTTGATTTACCAAACTGCTCTTTTTCTTTCATGTTTAGTGACAGTAACATGGCAAATGCTTCCCCGTGGACCTGATTATTCAAAAGAGGCAGTATCGTCTGGCGTAATGCGCCTATTTCTTCAATAAGGTTGGAGTGGCCAGGTTCCACATTTAATAAGTTTGGAGGGAAAGATACAAGATTCAAGAAAATGGCCCCGTTCGCAATCAGAAATAAATTCCCATTTCCTAACAAACCTTAAATTTTGATGGGGCTTGGAGCCAATTGTTAATTTTGGCATTGCAGTTGAAAATCATCAGAAAAACACAGTATATGAAAAAGACCATTGTTATGGCAGCAGTCGTTTTGTTTATGGCGGTTTCTGCCAGCGCCCAGAAGTTCTGCTATATTGATATGGAGTATATCCTGGGTAAGTTGCCACAATACACCGAAGCACAGAAGCAGCTAGAAACCATTTCCAACGGATTTCAGAAGGAAGTGGAAGCCAAGCGCAAAACCGTCGACGATATGTTCAAACAATATCAGTCGGAACAGGTTTTGATGACTGAGCAGATGAAGCAGCAAAAGATTAAAGAAATTGAAGCAGCAGAAAAGGAGGTAAAAGAACTGCAACGGAAGAAATTTGGTCCTGATGGCGAGTTGTTTCAGAAAAGAAAGGAATTAGTAAAGCCCATTCAGGATAAGGTGTACGATGAAATTTCAAAGTATGCTCAGGCGAAGTCATACGATTTCATTTTCGATAAATCCAGCGGGCCATCGATGCTATACGCCAAAGAATCATTGAATAAAAGCGATGATATTTTGGGCCAGTTGGGGGTTCAGAAAAAGTAATTCATTCTTATAACAAACTGAAAATAAGGAAGGTAGAAGTGTCTTCCGGTCATTATTAAATTAAATTTATCTTCGCCCGCCTGATAAAACAACTAAGTAAAATGAAAAAATTAGCAGTTGCAGCCTTTGCTGTGTTAATGTTTGGAGCAGTATCGGCTCAGCAAAAAATTGGTCACCTGAATTCTGCAGAAATTCTGCAAGCCATGCCGGAATACAAATCTATGCAGGAAGCTGTAGATAAAAAGAAGCAAGAGTATGCTGGTGTGATGCAGACGATGTATGCGGAATACGAAAAGAAATCGAAAGAAGTTCAGGAAGGCGGCGATAAAATGACGCAGGCGGTGTTAGACATGAAAGTTTCTGAAATCAAGGATTTGGAAAAGCGTATTGGCGATTTTGAACAGAAGGCGCAGGCTGATCTGGGAAAATATGCTGAAGATTTGATGAAGCCGTTGAACGACAAGTATGTGAAAGGTGTGAAAGAAGTGGCCCGTGAGCAGGGTTACAGCTATGTGTTGGATTTGGCAGCGGGTGGTGTGATTTACTATCCTGAAAGTGGTAATGACTTAACGCAGGCGGTAAAGACTAAAATCGGTGCTACGTTGCCGGTTCCGGCTCCTGGTGCGCCTCGTCCGGCTACTGGCGGAGGAAGATAACTTTAGCATTTTCTATAGAAAAATGGTCTTCGTACAGAAGGCCATTTTTTTTGCCCCTACTTTTCAGGGAAGCTCAAATTGTTCATTTGTCCGAGAATCCATCGTTGCCGCGATGCCACAAAGCCCGACGGGCGCACTGGATTCCATTTTAACGGACTGGGTAGAATAGAAGCGATGGCGGCGCATTGTGCTGCAGATAAGGAAGCGGCGCTTTTATGAAAATAATAATGTGCTGCAGCATCAACACCGTAAACGCCATCGCCGGTTTCAATAACATTCAAATACACTTCCATAATGCGCTCCTTGCTCCATAACAACTCAATTAAAAAGGTGAAGTACACTTCAAATCCTTTGCGCACCCATGAGCGCGAAGGCCAAAGAAATACGTTCTTGGCAGTTTGTTGAGATATGGTAGAAGCGCCGCGTTTCTTTTTATGCTTGGCGTTGTACGTCATAGCGGCCTCAATTGCTTTAGTGTCGAATCCGTAATGATCTAAATAATTTTGGTCTTCACTGGCCATGACGGCAAGCGGCATCTGAGGCGTAATATGATCCAGCGACTGCCAGTTTTTGTAGAGGCGCATTTCTTTTCCGGCTGCTTTCTGTTGCACCACTCTAACCAGCATGAGTGGTGTTATCGGAATGGGTATCCATCTGAACAACAGTACTGTAGAAATAGAAATCAAAAGGAAATAGAGCATTGCTCTGAGTGCTAAACGGCTCCAACGCTTCACCATCTGGCTATTTCATTTTTTTACGCTTCATCAAAAATGCCTGCAGCACCGGATGAAATCCCTCATTGATGTCGGCTTCAATAAAATCGATATGGTATTGACCGCAGCGAAGCATCAACTCTTTTTTGTAAGCGTTGATTTGCGTGAGATAGTGTTCGCGTACCTGATTGGTTTGCAGTTTTACCTTTTCACCGGTTTCCATATCTACAAAAACATAAGGCCGGTTTTCAAATTCAAAATCCAATTCATGCTTTTTATCGGTGACATGAAAAACAATCACTTCATGTTTATTGAAACGCAGGTGTTGCAGCGCCTGAAAAAGTTCATCTGTTTTTGCATGACCAGTTTGATCGAACATATCACTGAATAAAATCACCATGCTTCTGCGGTGTACGGTATCGGCAATTTCATGCAAGCAAGCGGCGGCATTAGTTGTTGTATTAAGCGGCTGCGCCTGAAGCAATTGTTCCAGTTGCGCATAAAGTAGTTGCAGGTGCTTGGTGGTGCTGCGCGCGCCTGTATTTAGTTTTACAGTATCTGAAAAAATAGAAAGGCCGGCTGCGTCCCGTTGCCGTTTCAACAGATTAATCAAAGCCGCGGCACAGTACACGGAGAAGCGCAGTTTATTCATGCCTTCGCGCGCATCCATAGGATAGTACATGCTGGAAGAAGCGTCTAGTACTAATTGACAGCGTAGGTTGGTCTCTTCTTCATAACGCTTCACAAACATTTTATCGGTGCGTGCCAATACTTTCCAATCCAGGTTTTTGGTAGGTTCACCTTGGTTGTACAACCGATGCTCAGCAAATTCTACTGAAAAACCGTGAAAGGGTGATTTATGCAGTCCAATTATAAACCCCTCCACTACTTGCCGGGCGAGCAGTTCGAGATGGTCGGGCGTGTGAATGTTTGAAAGCAGTGGTTCCATGAGTTTTCCTTAATGCACTACCAATAATTTTTGAGTAGCCTGATGTTGTTGGTCATCGCTAACTGTTACAAAATAGACGCCCTCTGGCCATAGATTGGTATGAATAGCAAGCGAAGTAGACGAATCGGTACGGCCACTAAACATGAGTTGGCCTAGATTGGAAAAGATGTTTATAGATTGCCCGTTGGCATTGGTGAATATTTCAACAATATCAGAAACAGGATTGGGAGCGATACGAAAAATAGGCGTCTCTTGCGTTAAGGCAATACCGGTAGCCTGACAAGGTCGATACGAGCCATTGAGCTTTAGCAAACCAGTATTATCCGGATCAAGCCATGGTTTGAGGCGGCGGTTGTTCGCAATGCCGTTACTAATCCAGGAATAAGAAAGTTTGCCGTAGTAATCGGGTTGTGTAGGATCCGCGCATTTGCTGTAACCACCGGTTAGCGCGCCCACTACTAAATGTTCTGCATTAAAAATGGGTGAGCCAGATGAGCCTTGCTCGGTAACGCCATGGCCGGTAGATGTGGCGTTCCAGGTTACAGACCAATGCGTGTTAGCCACTGTATTCCCATACGAATCGCTGGTTAGCCGGCTTTTGAACGTTGAAATTTTTTTGATATCTCCTTCGGGATGATGGATGCCTACACCTGAATCAGCGGCGGCGCCCGAGGCGTCCCATCCCGCATAAAACAAATTTAGCGAATCAGCCGGCGTACTTTTTAATTTCAGCAAAACGAAATCGCTACCTGTAGCGCCGCCATTATCGTTGCTATTGGCGGTAAAAGTGCAGCCCGTAAAAACCTTTGAAGCGGGTTCTGCAGCGGGGTTGGCACAGCTTCCAGATTCGTATTTGAAATAGAATTTCCACTGATTGAGATCGGAAGTGGAAGCTGTTGTTTGGGTTTGATCGTCCTGATAACAATGATCGGCACTTAGAATATATGGGGTGCAATCTAAACGTGCGTTATTAATCAGCGCGCCACTGCACCAGCCAAAGGTGTTACTAATTTTCAGCAAAATACGCGCCACTGAATTTTTTTGAGCCAGCCAATCAGCACCTTCCGGGCAATTGACATTCACTTCACAACTTCCGCTGCCGCCGAAGTCGCGATCGCTTTTTTTTTTCACCATCCGATAGGCGTAGCCTATCTCGTTGATGTGCAAGGATGGTGTTGCCATTGCCGCTGGCGCATTATACTCTAAGATGATTTCGTCGGTAGCAACCAGATCCAGCGCGAAGCTGCCCCCTTCTGGGTTATCGGAATGCGTGTAAGGTCCGAAGTGCAGTTTCTTATCGGTAGAATAAATAAATAATTTTCCGCCTTCCGGAAGTAACATACTATCAGGGTAAACTAAGATGCCTTGTGCGCCAGGAGCAGCAATCTTCAAGCGCCAAACAACCTGGTCGCCCAACCTGTCCCACTGGCCATTTCCCCGTATAGAAAGCTCGGCAGCGATAGTTTTTCCCATTACCGGAAGCTGGCCAGATTTACCGAAGTTTTCGGTCTTTTCAGATTCGGGTAAAACAAAAGAGACGGCCTTTGGGGCGGGAGGTAATGTTGCCTGAAAACTCAGTGGCTGCTGACCAAAAACGGCCACCGACAGCACCAGAAAAATTGCGGCCGGGTAAAATCTGGACAACCTCATTTTCGTTGTTAATTGAAAGAAATAAAGATAGCGGATAATTCGGACATTTGAAACTCACAAGCCGGCGATGTATCAACGTATTGGTCTAATTATAGCTACCGTTTTGTTATCAGTAAGTGCGCTGGTAATGGGTGGCACTGCCTTCTTGCAAAAGAAAATTAAGCAACTGGCCGTAGAAAAGATTAATGAACAGGTTACTGTTCCGGTGAAGGTTCAGGGAGGTATTTCGCTTTCGCTATTCCGCCATTTTCCTTATGCTTCCATTACCTTGAGTTCAGTGACGATTCCAGATAAGTTACGCCCCGGTAAGAATCTCTTGCAATTGGAGGAGGTTTCGTTATTGATGAATGTATGGACATTGCTTAGTGATCAGCAAGAGGTGACGCGTATTTTCGTAGGAAATGGAAATGTAGATGTATATGTCAATAAGGATGGTGCGGCCAACTACGACATTCTCCGCCCTGATCATCAGAACCCCAATGCCAAGTTCAAAATCTTACTAAAAGAGGCCATTGCCCGGGAAGTAGATTTTGGCTATTACAATGCCGGTAAAAATGAGATTATTCTAGCCCATTTGGCGAATTTAAATTTGGAAGGAAATTTTTCTGAGAAGCAATTTGATCTGAAAACTAAGGCCGATGCCATGGTCAAACTGATTCAGGTAAATCAGGAAAAGTATCTGGAAAAGAAAAGCGTGGAAGCGGATATGACGCTTCATGTAGATCAGCAGCAGCAACGCTTTTCTGTTCAGCAGGCCAAGCTGGAATTAGAACATAATGAATTTGTGTTGCATGGGTATTGGGTAGCGGCGCGCACGCGAACAGAAGTGAATTTTGAAGCAGAAAGTAAGGGCGACGATGTGGCCAATTTTTTAGCGCTGATTCCCGATCAGTTTAACAGTACGCTGGCAGGCGCTTCAGGCAGTGGTCAATACACAATTAAAGCGGTAGTGAAAGGTTCTATTCAAAAAGAAGTTAACCCTGAAATTATTGTTTCCGCTTCACTGCATGATGCTCATATCCAATTTCCGAAACTCAGTAGAAGATTGGAATCTGTTCAGGCGGAAGGGTATTACAAAATGAATTCCCGTGGCGCAGATGAGTTACATATTAGCCGTTTTGAATCTACTTTCAGAAATGAACCCTTTTCATTGATGTTGGATTTACAACCGCTGCGCGCACCGCAGTTTGATGTAACCGCTAATGGAACGATAGATGTGGAAGAAGTGCGTTCGTTTTTTTCCGACACTTTACTGGAGAATGCCGAAGGTAAAATCGACTTGCAGCGCGTGCATGTTTCGGGAAAAATTGCCGATTGGAATCATTTGGAAACAGCCACCGTTCATGGCGATGGAGGATTATTACTTCGAGACGTGGAGTTTCAAACCGATGGTGTTACCTACGGGAATATTCAAGGTAAGGTGCAGTTTGATGACGCGCGTGTGAAGGTGTCTGATTTGAGTTTAAATTTCCTCAATACGGATATTGTATTTAACGGCGAAATCGATAATGCGCTGAATTATGGATTAGGGTTGGCCGGAAAACGAGCAGATGATAACACGCTGGGGCTTCAGGGAAAATTGCAACTGAAGCGCTGCAATCTCAGTAATATGATTGAAGCTTTTGATAAGAAGAAAGCTAAGAAAGCTGCTGCGGGAGAGAAAATGGATATCCGCAATATCTTCAATATGAGCGGAAATGTTTCGTTGACGATTGACCAGTTGAGTTACAATAAAATGAATTTTAATCAGGTGGCAGGTGAAGTAATGCTGGAGCCACATCAGATCATCATCGAGCGAATTAGCTCACATGCTATGGGAGGCGATATCAATACCCGCGGCACCATCGGATTTACACCTTGGCGTGAAATGTTGCTGAATCTGGATCTGGTAATTAGTAAGGTTGAGCTACCTCAGTTGTTTGCGCAAAGCGATAACTTTGGCCAAAGCACGCTTACTGATAAAAATCTAAAAGGCTCGATAGCCGCTACAGCGCAGTTTAAAACGGTTTGGAAAAATTATAAGGATATTGATTTAGATCGTTTGGAAGGCGAGCTACAGTGCAGTATTCATCAGGGAGAGTTATTGAATTTTGAACCGCTAAAGGCTGCCTCCCGATTTATTAAAGTGGAAGAGTTGAATGATATTACTTTTTCGGAATTATCGAATACACTATTTATCAGGAATGGCGTCATTTCGGTACCGCAAATGGAGGTTAATTCTTCAGCGTTGAACTTGATGTTAAACGGAACGCACACCTTGGAGAATGTGATTGATTATCATATCAAGATTAATCTGAAAAAGTTATTGGCAGCAAAATTCAGCAGAAGTAATCCGGCTGCACAATATGTGGAGGAAGATCCGTACGAGGGAACGAATTTGTTTTTGACCTTAAGCGGGCCACTGAGTGCACCCACAATTAAGTATGATAAGAAAGCAGTAAACAATCGTATCAAACAGGAGTTCAGTGATGAGCGGGAAGAACTCAAACAACTACTTAAGAAGGGAAATCAGCCAGAAAAGCCGGTTAAAGACCGTACCCGAGAGGATAAGTACTTTGACACTAAACAACAGCCCGTATTTATGGATTTGGAAGAGGAAAAAAAGGAGTGATGATGAATGCATTCGGTTACAATGGATCAAAATATCAATACGTATACTGTAATACCTTATTTGTTTTTTGGGTTGGATTTATTGAGTTTCGGAGGCTTTTATTGTATTTATTCAAAATAAATTAATTCAACCAATTGGATAACCGGCCCCTGGAACGGCTCTATGGCCTTGATCATTTGAGAGCTTTGGCAATTTTCTATGTTTTCCTGTTCCACTATTTTATTTTAAGTGGTGGGCAACCGGAATGGCTGCCTGAGTTTGCTGCATTTGGCTGGTCAGGTGTTGACCTGTTTTTTGTGTTGAGCGGTTTTTTAATTTCTAATCAACTCTTTATTCAAATTAAAAGGAAAGAGCGCATTTCGTTCTTTTCATTTTTTCTAAAGCGTTCATGTAGAATCTTGCCAGCGTTTTGGGTAACGGTCTGTTTGTATTTTTTAGTCCCCCTTTTTAGAGAAAAGGAAGCGCTTCCTCCCTTATGGAGGTTTTTAACTTTTACACAGAATTTCAGTCTGAATTTCAAAGATTTCGGAACATTTTCTCACGCCTGGTCACTTTGTGTAGAAGAACATTTCTACTTGTTCCTGCCCCTGGTTTTAATTTTATTACAATATACGAACAGATGGAGGAAGTCGTATTTAATTCTACTTATTTTCTTTTTATTAGGAATGGCGGTGCGGCTGTATTCCTATAAGCAACAATATCTTCCCGTAAGTACAGAAGAAGATAGTTTCGTTTATTGGTATCGATATTTGTATTATCCAACATATAATCGTTTAGATGGTCTTTTGGTTGGAGTTTCGATTGCTTATATCTATCAATTTTTACCTCGTTTTTGGCTGGCATTATCTGCTCATGGAAATGCGATTACTATTTTGAGTCTTTCCATCCTGTTATTTACGTATTTTATATGTACAGATCAAATGAGCATAGGCGCCTCTGTTCTTGGATTTCCAATTATTGCCATAGGTTATGGATGCGCAGTTGTTGGCGCCATTAGTCCCGGCAGTTTTTTATTCAATTGGAAATCGAAAACAACCTACTGGCTAGCGATGCTTTCTTATGGGATTTATTTAACCCACAAAGGCGTGATACATCTAACGCATCAATTACTAGAGGATTACATTGTAAATAGCAATGTGATGTTGCTCGTTTGTATGCTGACCTGCTTAGGCTTCGCAACTATTTTGTATTTTACTATTGAAAAGCCTTTTATGAGATATAGAGACAGCATATTGGGGGTGAATGGTCATTCTTTTGCAAAGTGAATTCCTCTTTGAATTTGGTTGTTTAGCAAACTTTAGTTCTGGTAAACTGCTTTAGTGAAATGCAGTTGCGAAATGGTAGTTTGTTATGTGATCTCAGGTATATTGTTGCGGTGCTTCCATTCAAATCTTTACCTTTGGAAGTATGACAAATGCAAGTAAACGGTTTTTGGTGTTGCTGGGGATCGTGGTGTTAGCACAGTTCATTCGTCCCGCAGCTAATCATGCTAAGAACGAAGTTAATGGAATTGAAATGGTCTATCCCGTTCCGGAAGCGGTAGCGGGTATATTAAAGAAAAGCTGCAACGATTGTCATTCCAATCATACTACTTATCCGTGGTATAGTCAGATTCAGCCAGTAGGCTGGTGGTTATGGTGGCATGTGAAGGAAGGGAAAGAGGAGTTAAATTTTTCTGAATTTGCTACCTATTCTCCCAGACGTGCCTATCATAAGCTGGAGGAAATTAAGGAACAGGTTTTTATTGAAAAGGAAATGCCGTTGACATCCTATACGTTAATGCACCGTGCTGCGCGGCTCACCGATACTGATCGGGAGGCATTGGCGCAATGGGCCGAACAAGTAAGAGATAGCATGCGGGCGCATTACCCAATGGATAGTTTACAACGAAAAAGGAAATTAACAACATGATAGATAAACTTAATACGCTGTTAACTGATACGGCGGAAAGCATGAAAAAGCGCCGGGATCAAATGAAAGATGCTATCACAGAAAAATTGTCGGTGCTGGGATCGGTGCGAGAAGAGGCCAGTGAAAAATTGTTGGAATACAGTAATCAAGTGATTCATCTAACACCTGTAATTCAAGAGTGTGGTTATAGGGCTAAGGGTATAGAAGTGAGTTTAGGACTGCCTCCGGATATTGTTTTCACCTTTGAAAAATTTGCTGATGTGTCTGATGCCGACCGCGAAGCCATTTTAGCTAAACACAGCGATAATGAGTGGTTGGGCATAATGGTGAAGGCATTGGTGACCGCTGATCGCTTTCATTCCAAGTTATCTGCCGGAGCCTTTACCATGACGGCACTTAAACTTACTATCGGCTTGCCGCCATCTGTTACAGTGGAACTAAGTCCGAACCCCGTTCCATCAAACTAAAATAAAAAAGGCCGCAATTGCGGCCTTTTTCAAAGAGCGGAGAGAGAGGGATTCGAACCCCCGGTGGGCTCATCACCCACGACTGTTTTCAAGACAGTTGCAATCAACCGCTCTGCCATCTCTCCGGGGGCAAAACAAATAAAAAAGTGAGAAGCTGCAAGTACTGGCTGCTGGAAACCTTCATTTTATAGAATGAAATAGTCTGAAATAGGGTGTTTTTTTATAGACTAATTCCATAAACCGCTCAATACGCCTTTCGGCTTGTGTAACACCTGAAAAAGACTACTTTTACGTGAAATCGTCTGGCTCATGAAGAAATTCTTACTTGGTTGTGTGTTGTTACTGGCAGTGCCGGTGTGGGCGCAGGTGGGCATCAATATACTCACGCCTGATTCCAGCGCTGTGTTACAACTTGAATCGCAGCAAAAAGGCTTGGGTTTACCGCGGCTTACCACGGCTCAGATGAATGCTATCTTTCAGCCGCTGAAAGGTTTAACCATCTACAATACTACGGATAGTGTTATCGAGTATTGGAACGGCCAATGTTGGTTACGCGCCTATGAAAAAAACTGCTACGAATGTCGGTTTAATATGACCATTGATGATGTGACCGATACGCTGGATCGCACTGATGCCGATTCGGTTTTTTCTACCATCAATATCCTTCAAACACACGGCAATCAGGATATCAATATTATATGGTCTTCTTTACCGCCGCAGGGCGTTAACATATACTTCAACGGCCCTACCACTATAGATTCAGTGGGCGCTGTTAGTATTGTTGTAAAGGCCGATATTTTTGCGGGATCAGGTAACGTTCCAATTTTGGTTACGGCTTTCTGCGGCGATCAAATTCGATTTGTAACCTACAATGTTTATATCAAACCTTGTGTTCGAGTTACCATTCCTATTGATGTAAATAACTACGATTTACAGGCGCAGAATTCATCGGTTCTACCGGCTGGTGCAAAAGAATGTGTAGTAGTTACGGTGAATAGCGGTGTTAGCGTATCATCTAATCTTCCAACCGCAACCGCATATACTTCAGGAAATCTTAACCCGCTGTCTATTGTGGGGATAGTGAACAATGGCAGTTTTCTGGGCAGGGGAGGTAATGGCGCTTCGGGTGGTAGCTTTTCAGGTTTCCCTCCGGGTGCTAAAGGCACTGATGGTGGAAACGCCCTTAATCTTACCACCAAAACAATTATTCAGAATTACGGACAAATTTTTGCCGGAGGCGGTGGTGGCTCTTCAGTGGGTTTAAGTACCACTGTTAATATACCGTTGGTAGGTAGCCTCACTTTCGGTTTTGGTGTTTGTGGGGGTGGCGGTTCATCGGCGGGAACTGGTGGTGCTCCGGTGGGCACATCCTTTCCTCCGGGCGGCTTTGTTGCCGGACAGAGCGCTACAGCGGGCCCATCTTCAGTGCCAGGTGCAGGCGGCTCTTTCTCGGTACCGCTCAGCATTCCATTGGTGGCTGGTGTTACAGCGAATATCACGCCTAATGGCGCCGGCGGATCAGGTGGTGCTTTCGGACAGGCTGGCGGCTCGGCCGGTATTGGCGTGCGTATTCAGGCCTGCGGAATACCAATCATTGGATGTGTTAACCTGGTGAATCTTGGACCATTCAATTATCCGCAAGTTAGTGCGCCTGGTTTGGCCATCAAGCGCAATGGTAATCCGCTATCCGGTATTGCCGATGGAAACTATAATTCAGCTCAGGTTAAAGGAGCAGTAACCCCATAATATGGAAATTATGTTGAAAGGAATGATGAGTATCACAATGACCCTGATAGCCGCATCACTGCTGGCTTTTAACGGCATGGTTAAGCAGGAGGTAAAAAACTACAATGGTTCTGGCACAACGTTGGAATACACCTGGTATTTCAATGAAAAGGGCTGTCGGGTAGATATTGATATTAACGGACAAGATGGTCCGGTAAAAACAGTTTTCCTGGCTAATGCATCGGTGTCATCAATAAAGATGTACACAGTTGACCAGAAATCTGCAGAGAAGCACGTTTTCGATATTGAACCGGTGAAGGCACCAGCAGAAGTTCAATTGCTTTCAGTTCGCGCCACGGGCGAGAAGAAAACAATTGCCGGATACGCCTGCGAGAAATATGAGATTGTAACGAATACAGCCAAGATTGAAACATGGATTACCCAGGCTATTGCAGTGGATTGGTCGAACTATCAGAATTTGTTTAGAAGTAGTCCTGAAATACTAATGATGGCGCGCGAGGGCATTCGCGGATTTGCACTGGAATCAACGGCTACCAACAACCAAAATACAACAACCTTGGTGAAGGCCACTACTGCTACACAGGCAGCGTCTTTGTTCGATGTTCCTGCTGACTACAAACCGTTCTACACGAACAACAAGTAAGCCGAATGCCCGTTATCTCCTATGGCCTGATGGCCATGATTGTGGTTATTTCATTGATGGCGTTTCAGCGTTCCGAATGGTTCAATGCGCTATGCAGTTGGCCGTATGAAATGGTTCGCGAAAAGCAATGGTATCGCATGTTGTCCAGCGGTTTTATCCATGCAGATTTTGGACATTTGTTCTTTAATATGTTCACCTTTTTCTTTTTTGGGCCGATTGTAGAATCCTATTTTAATATCCTCATACCAGGCTTCGGGAAGTTGGTATTCCTGCTGTTTTTTTTGATGGCAATAGTGGTAGCCGGAGTGCCTGATGCCTGGAAGCACCGGGATGATTATGGCTATCATGCTGTTGGTGCATCAGGTGGAATTTCAGCCGTATTGTTTGCTTCTATCATCTTCGACCCGTGGGAGCGCATCGGATTTCTTTTTCCCGGATTAGAAATTCCCGGAATCTTTTTTGCTCCATTGTATATTTTGTTTTCTTTCTACATGTCGAGAAGTGGTCGTGATAATATCGGTCACATGGCACATATTACCGGCGGCATTTTTGGTTTTATTTTCCCTTTCTTGATTCGCCCGGGGTTGTTGATCTATTTCTTCAACAACCTTTTCATGCGATAAAATTCTGGTGATGATTATTGATTTGCGTTCCGATACCATAACCCGTCCTACCCCTGCCATGTTAGAAGCCATGTGCCGTGCAGCAGTTGGCGATGATGTTTTTGAAGAAGATCCAACAGTAAAAGCATTAGAAGAAAAGGCCGCTGCGATGTTTGGGATGGAAGCGGGTTTGTTTTTTCCCAGCGGAACGATGGCCAATCAGGTAGCTGTGAAAATTCATACCCAACCTATGGACGAAGTGATTGCGGATCAGCTCTGTCATATTTACAATCACGAGAATGGAGGCGCGGCTTTTCACTCAGGTGTGAGTATGCGGCTTACGGCTTGTCAGCGTGGAATTATGACTCCGGAAGCTATTGAAGCTTGTATTCTTCCGGAAACAGATTGGTACCCCACTACACGATTGGTGTGTATTGAGAATTCGGTGAATAAAGGCGGAGGCGCTGTGTATTCTATTGATGCGATGTGGAAGGTGGCTGATTGTTGCCGCTCTCACCGGCTGGCGCTGCATCTGGATGGCGCGCGCATCTTCAATGCACTAACGTTTCTGCAACAACAACCCATTGCCCTGAAAGGTATGTTCGACACTATTTCTGTCTGCATTTCTAAGGGATTGGGCGCTCCGGCGGGATCTGTATTGTTAGGCAGTGCACCCTTAATGAAACGCGCTCGCAAGGTACGTAAGGCCATGGGTGGTGGTATGCGCCAGGTAGGTATTTTAGCAGCCGCCTGCATCTATGCGCTCGATAATCATATCCAGCGGTTGGAAGATGATCACCGCCGTGCTGCAACCATTGCGCGCTGGCTGGAACCTTTGGATTGGGTAAAACAGGTACTTCCAGTGGAAACGAATATTGTTGTTATGGAAGTGGAGCATAGTAATGAGGCCGCTGCAAGGCTCGGTGATAAAGGTATTCGCGCCAGCGTATTCTCGCCAACACAACTGCGTATGGTAACGCATCTTGATTTTACAGAGGAACAACTTGAGGAATTAGGTCGGCGCCTCAAGAGTTAAGCGACTGTCTAAATCGTTTAATCGAAATATTCGTAGATGAGATAGCCTTGGTACCCACCCGGGCCCGACCAGGACACACGGTCGATGCGACCCTGTAAGTCGTAGTGATAAACGTAGTTCAGGTAAATCATCTGCGCCGCATCATTAGAAGTTTGAACCAGATTTTGATTAGGTCGACCATTGCAGAATTCTTCCCCTGTCTTCCTCATTTCAGCAATATTCTGGTAATAAGTTAATGACAGTGCCTGCTTACCATTCTCTAAAATAGCCTTGCGGTTACCCTGTTCAATAGCATATTCAATGGTTTTATCGTTTTTCCGGGATTGCTTAATTAAATAACCATCTCCATCATAATGGAATGTTTCGCCGGCATCGCTGCTTACCGCCCTGCCATTTGCATCCAGCGTGTAATGAATGGTTCGCGCTAATGAATTGGTAGAGTCATAAACATCAACAACTACTTGACCTGGCGGATAACTATAACTGTTGCGATACGTGCTGGAACGCTTTTCTTTCAAACGGAATTGATCATCGTACTGATAGGTAACAATTTCACCATCCATGTCGGCTGTACTTTTCACTAATCCAAAAGGCGTTTTCGGCGAAGTAGGCGTTACAGCAGTTGCCTCTTTCTTACAACTTGTTATGCCAAACAACAGGGTTGCTACGGCGCCGGAAAGTGCTAATTGCTTAATCATATTGTGAACCATTTTTACTACACACGCATACGGAATCGGCAGAAAAAAGTTTCATCTGGTTGGCATATCCGTCGCACCAGCTATCGGCTGCACCTCTTATTTTTATATTTTCGCCCTAAACCGCGGTTTGAAAAAGTATTTCACGAAAGCATTGGCCTATAACCTCTTGCTGGCACTGGCGCTCACGATCTTGTTGCTGTTGCTGGTGAATTGGGGATTGCGGATTTATACCCGCCACGGGCAAAGTGTTCAGGTGCCTGATGTAAGAGGTAAAGTGGCTTCGGCTGCGGAAGACGTGCTGGATCAGTCGCATCTTGATATGGAAATCATGGACTCCGTGTTTATGCCTGACAAGCCGCCGATGGCTGTTATCGAACAAAATCCAAAACCTGGAACCAAAGTAAAGGCAGGTAGAACCATTTATCTTACAATAAACAGTAGTCATGCACCGTTAACCGAGATTCCGGACTTGGTAGGAAGAAGTTCCTACAAATACGCCCGGATTCAATTGGAAAGCATGGGATTCAAGTTAACAGAGCCGGTATATCGCCCTGATCCGCATCAGGATGCGGTTTTGGAGGTGCTGGTCAACAACAAAGTGGTTCGGCCCGGAACAAAAATTCCGAAAGGAACAATGGTCACCTTAGTGTTGGGCGATGGTCTTGCTAATCAGAAAATTACCGTACCGTACCTGGTTGGCCTGCGATACGAAGAAGCGCTGCTGAAGCTTAAAGAAGAATATCAACTGGCCGTTGGCGCATTGGTAGTGAACGATGATGTACGCGATACCTTGCGTGCGTTCGTTTACAAGCAAGAACCTTCTTATGGCGATGGCCATAAAATACGAGTGGGAGAAGAAGTTGATTTGTTTTTATCGCGTGAAATGCCCGAGGATATTGAAATACACCCTGAATGGTATAATCTGATACCCGATACTGCTAAAGAACCATGAAAAATTGCCTTCGTTTTTTGGTGCTGCTGATACTGGCTACTGTTGGAGAAGCGAAAGCACAGGAGCGGCTTTATCCGCTTACCATAAATCCGCAATTGCGGCAATTTGATCCAGCGCGGCACCGGCAACACAAGGCCTACTACGCCGAAGGCAGTTTGCTTTACAGCAGCGATACTTTGCCACTCCCTTTTCTGGATGAATTCAACCGCAATACACTCCGGCCTTATAGATTTGAATCGAACGCCATAACCGACTCTATTGTTTACAGCTTTGGTCCATGCGATTCTGTAAGTGGCGTTCCTACATTGGCTGGCCGTTTCCACCTGCAACCATCTTATACCTTCTTTTACGATACGATCAATAAAAAAATTGATTCAACACCTAAATCGCCAATTACTTTTCACTATTACGCCGGCACCGGTCCCGATTGCTTTGATGGTGGATTTACAACCTTGGTAGTCTATCCCGAATATTCGCGCTATACTTTCGATACGATCCATGGAACTATCTTAACAGACACCTTGGTTTCCGGGGATTTTAATCCGGATACGGTGTTGATGTATTCCAGAATTTTATACCGTGCACGCATTCCCGCCGATGCGAAATGGGTGGACAATTACGCCTGGGTAAATCGTACCTACCCGCTTTTACCACCAACACTTGGTGTGGCTACATTAGATGGTTTGAATCAATATGGATTACCCTATAATAATAGCAGTCCGATAAATTATGGCGTGGCCGACTACCTCACGTCAAAGCCAATTGATATGAGTGGTTTGTCGGCTGCCGACAGCGTTTACCTGAGTTTCTTCTACGAGCCACAGGGCTGGGGCGATTGGCCGAATAAGAAAGATTCTTTAGTGCTGGAATTCTTCAACGGATATACTGATAAATGGGATTGGATTTGGTCGGTGCGCGGGGATACCGTGGCACCTGGTGGTTACAATTCGATGTTTCAACAGGTGATGGTGCCTGTTCCGGCCAGTATTATTCCGCTCAGAAATTATTTCTACAAAGGATTTCAGTTTAGATTTAAAAACTATGCTTCGCTAGCGGGAAATAATGACCACTGGCATATTGATTATGTACGACTGGCTGCCAACAGAAATGCCTTTGATACGGTGGTACAGGATCTGGCTTTCAGTTATGATTTGCCTTCTATTCTGAAAAACTATACTATGATGCCTGCCTGGCAATTTACCGGCGTAGGCGATATTATTGATACCGTTAGCACGGTGATCGCCAATGTGAATTATCCGCAGGCGGATGGTACTAATCCACCCTCCGTAACCTGGACGGCCTCATCTGAGCAGCGCTATCCTTCGCCAGCTACCATGTTTGGTCAGGTGAATACCATATTGGGTACGCGATTCCAAAAAATTGAATTATTCCCTTCCGCTTCTTACGCTACGCCTTCATTAGATCAGGATAGTGTGGTGTTGTTTTCAAAAGTCTACTTCGGTACAACCGACGGGCAACCTCAAAACGATACCGTTTCGCATACCGATGTGATGACGAATACGCTGGCTTATGATGATGGAAGCGCGGAAATGGCGTATGGGTTGGAAGGTTTATATACCAAGAAAGTAGGCCTGGAATTTCTGCTTCATCAACCCGATACATTGGTGGGTTATCAGATTCACTTTGCCAATATTGATGTGAAGGTGGATGATTTGGTGTTCACCTATAATTTATGGGATTCGCTGCGCATGAATGATCCTGCTTTCGTAGATTCTGCTATCTACACCTCGCTGAATCGCAAGCCATACTATATCGATTCCGTGAATGGATGGGCTACGTATCGAATAGATCCATTCCCGGTTCCTTCAAAGTTCTATTTCGGATGGTCGCAAACAGATACGCGCAATTTGCAGGTGGGATATGATATCAATAGCAAGCGCGCAGCCAAACATTTATTTGTATTTACCAATGGCGTTTGGCGCCCTTCAACCATCGTAACGAAGGGTTCGCCCATGATTCGTTTGCTTTTTCGACATTCCAATTTATTCACGAGCGGAGTTGCAGAAATATCGAAACCTTCAATAACCATTTATCCTAATCCGGTATCAGGAGTAGTTCATGTTGCTGTGCAAGATGAACACGCTTACCAGTTGCAGTTGTTTAATATCATGGGACAGCGGGTGTTTGATGCCCCTTTAGAAAATAAAGCGGCAGATTTATCTGCATTATCGGAGGGCGTTTATCTCGTTCATTTGATTGATTTACAAACAGGGCTTTCCTATCAGAATAAACTGTTGAAACGCCCGTAATTTCACCATGGCTATCATTGTGCTATTCGATGGCGTTTGTAAGTTTTGTAATGGTTGGGTGAATTTTCTGCTGGCACGAGATTCGGGCAATCAATTTCGCTTTGCAACGTTGCAATCAGCCGTTGCAAAAAAGTTGTTGGAGCCTGGTGGTATTGATACTGCGAATATGGATACCGTTATCGTTCTTCATGAAGGCAAGGCGTTTCAAAAGTCGGCAGCAGTATTGCTATTGGCAGAAAAGTTGGGATTTCCTTATTCGTTACTTGGCATTGGCGGCTGGTTGCCGTTGCGATGGCGAGATGCGATATATGATGCTATTGCAAGCCGACGGTATCAATGGTTTGGAAAGATGGAATCGTGCCGTGTTCCTTCGCCTGAAGAGCGCGATAAGTTTTTAGATTTGGAGATATGAGGAAGGGGCTGTTCATTATTGTTTTGTTGGCTCTGGCTGCCGGATTTTTGGGATATGTTGTTTTTCTTCAGAATAACATGGCGCCATCATCAACGCGTCCGGTGTTGAATATTCCAACAGGTTCCGATTTTAATACCGTCTTACAACTAATGAAGGAGCGACACTTGCTGAAAAGTACCCGCACTTTCGCCTGTATCGCCAAATGGCGCGGATACGACCGCGCTGTGAAACCAGGTCATTATGTGTTTAATCGAACGATGAGTAACCGCGAGTTGGTTAATATGCTTAAAAGTGGCAACCAAACACCGGTGAAACTGGTGATTTATAATATTCGTACCCCACAAGAATTTGCTGGATTATTAGGAAGAACTTTAGAGCTGGATTCCAATGACGTTCTTAAACATTTTTCGAACCCTACATTTTGTAATGAAAGGGGGGTGGATACCGATGCGGTGTTGAGTTTGTTTGTGACAGATAATTATGAGTTGTTTTGGAATGTAGGCTGGGAAGGGTTTTTAGACAAGATGGAAGCTGCCCGCAACCGGTTTTGGCAGGGGGAGCGCATGGCTAAGGCAGCGAAGTTAGGACTGCAACAGAACGAAATTGTAACGCTGGCTTCTATTGTAGAGAAAGAGTGCATTTTTGATAAGGAACTGCCTACCGTGGCCGGTGTTTATCTCAATCGATTAAAAATAGGCATGCCGCTGCAGGCTGACCCCACCTTGCTATATGCCCTACGCGATTTTTCGGCACGCAGGGTCTGGAATTATCACAAGAACTACGATTCACGGTATAATACCTACTTGCATGCAGGATTGCCTCCCGGACCAATCTGCACGCCGCGAAAAAAATCAATTGATGCCGTGTTAAATTATGAAACACATGATTATCTCTACTTCTGCGCCAATCCGGATTTGAGCGGATATTCTATTTTTTCAAAAACATTAGACGAACAGAACCGGGTGGCCAAAATGTATCGCGATAAGGTCAATAAGATGGGCGTGAAATAGCGCGAAGCGCTTGATTTTACTGGTATTCCGGCTTTTTATATTTTCACCGCAATGACGCTGTGGGAAAAGATACTGAAAGAAAATCCGCATCTGGAAAAATGGGATCAATGGCTGCGTACGTTTACCCTGCCCGGTTTAGACGGTGTGGCCGTGTATGATGTATTGCAATTCTTCCGGGAAGAGATTAAAAAAAACTCCCTGGCTATTCGATCTAAATCCATTGCTTTCTCCTTTTTCTTATCGCTGTTTCCGGCTCTTTTATCAATTATCGGTTTAATACCCTACTTCCTGTCGCTGTTTAGCAGTCAGGATATTAATACCTACTTGCGCGGACTGGTAAAAAGCGTTTCTCCCAGTGCGGATGTGTTTCGTTTTTTATGGAACTTCATTGGTCCGGTAATTGAAGACGTGAGCCGCAAACGCCCTAGTTTGCTTACTGGTTCATTCTTGCTTACATTTTTTTTAATGACTAATGGGGTAGTAGCTATTATGGCCTCATTCGATAAAACCTATGATCATTATCTCAAACGAACGGCTTTGCAAACCAGATTAGTTGCACTGCGCATTTCCGTGTTATTGTCGGTTTTGTTTATTTTCTCCATGGTGCTGGTGGTAATGGGCGAAGATTTTTTGGAGTGGCTGCTACAATTGCTGCAAATAAAGAATATGTATACCCGGATGCTATTTGTGTTCATCCGCTATCTGTCGATTATATTATTGTTCTTCTTCTCTATTTCCCTGATCTACTATTATGCGCCAGCGCATAAAAAGAAATATCGCTTTATATCGGCTGGCGCTACAGTAACCACCATTCTGTCGATTATTACTTCGCTGGGATTTTCATATTATGTCTCACATTTTAGTAAATTCGGAAAGCTGTATGGTCCTATAGGCACCATTATGATTATCATGATTTGGTTGCAGATAAACGCCTTTGTGTTGTTGGTGGGTTATGAGATTAATGCAGCGATTTATTATCATCATACCATTCGATCAAAAAGTCAATCATGAACTACGCACAACGCATCATGGCCCAATGGCAGGGCGCACTGGCCGACAGAAGGTTTGCGCAATCGTTCCTGCTTAATTTTTTGTTTTGCCTGTCCCTGTATTTTATTGTTATACACTGGTTGGTCATCAATCGCACCCGCGGAGGTGCGGTGATTAATGATCCGGTACAGGCGTTGTTTCCTCCGGCTGATTTTTCTTTGTACATCGGCTTTTTCACGTATACCTCAACCATTGCCTTCCTGCTTTACATTGTCCAGTTCCCCAGGTTGCTGCACCGCGCTTTTCAATCTTTTACAGCCGTATTTGTGATTCGTGCCATGTGCATCTTTTTGTTGCCGCTGGCACCGCCAGCCAATTTCATTCCGTTGCTTGATCCGTTCAGTGATTTTGTAGCGCATGAGGGACAGATTTATAATGATCTGTTTTTTTCGGGCCACATCGCTGATCTCACAATTTTCTACTTAACCACTAATCACATCAGGCTGCGCCGTTGGATCGGTTTCAGTATTGTGCTGGTAGGCACCATGATGGTAATACAACGGGTGCATTACAGCGCCGACGTGTTCTGCGCCATGATTATGGCCTATGCTTGCCATAAAGTATTCGTTGTAGAATCAGCGCTGTGGATTACGGAAGAAAAGCCTAGCCGGGTACTGGCTGATTCATGACCGAAGTTCGCTTTAGCCAATATCCATTTCGCTTCCGCGAGGTGGATCAGCAGAAACAGATTTTTGATATAGTAAGAAAACGGTTTGTGGCCCTTACCCCTGAAGAGTGGGTGCGGCAACATGTGTTACATTTTTTAGTAGAAAAGGGTTTTAATGCTGCATTGTTGGCAGTTGAAAAGCAAATTGAAGTAAATGGCCGTCAAAGGAGATTTGATGTAGTAGCTTACAATAGGCAAGCGCAGCCGCTTATTTTGGTAGAATGCAAGGCGCCGCAGATTCCAATTACTGATGCGGTGCTGATGCAGGCGGTGGCCTATAATCAGGAAGTGGATGCGCGTTACTTTTGGTTGACTAATGGCGAGCAACATGCCTTGTTAGATCGCCAAACTGGATTATGGCTTAACGGCGAGCCCACGTGGCCTCAACCTTAACGATTCCATAACACCCCGGCGTGTGGTAATGAACCAAATAAGCTACCTTTGAACCATGTCTAAGCGGCCGGTTAAAGTATGTGTGATATCTGATGTGCACCTCGGTTTCCTGGGTTGCAGAGCCAAGGAATTGAACAAGTATCTCAAGTCTATTCAGCCGGAAATCCTCATCATCAATGGTGACTTTATTGATATCTGGCAGTTTAGGTCGTACTACTTTCCAAAATCGCACAACAAGGTGCTGCAACGTGTTTTTAAGTTTATGAGTGAGGGCGCTCAGGTGTATTACCTTACCGGAAATCACGATGAACTATTACGCCGCTATAGCGGAATGAATTTGGGTAATCTGCAATTAGAAGATAAGCTGATTCTGGATTTGGATGGGAAACGCCATTGGTTCTTCCACGGCGATATATTTGATGTGAGTATGCGCGGCAGCCGCTGGTTAGCTAAATTGGGTAATACGGGTTACGAGTTGTTGATTTTGCTGAATAAGTTGGTAAACGTAATACGGTTATTGTTAGGAAAGGATCATGTAAATTTTACCAAAGCCATCAAAGATGCCACCAAGCGGGGTGTAAAGAAATTTGGCAACTATGAATTAGCAGCTGCTGAAATTGCCATAGACAATGGTTACGATTATGTAGTGAATGGCCACATTCATCTGCCGGTAATTAAAGAGATTACCACAGACAAGGGAAAGGTTACTTATATGAATTCCGGTGATTGGGTGGAAAATATGACAGCCTTAGAATATCAGGATGGACAATGGAAGCTGGTTTACTTCAAAGACCTTCACTTCGAAAATCCATACTTCAAATTTGACATCAACGATTTGCCTTAATCGGCTATTTCCCTTCTTTTAGACTATCTACATCCTGTTTCAATTCCTGCATCAAATGCAGAATATTCTGAAAAGATAAATCGCTGCCTTTATTCACGTAGCTGATGTGCAACACGGCTTTCCAAACTTCAAGCACTTCCCCTAAGTGCATGGTATACGGCGGATACGAAGTATTGTCGCTACGCAAAACCAGTTTACTTTCTTCCACCTGATTAAAAACGCGCTTGTATACAATTCCATCGTGTTTTGAAATGACCACGTAGGTGTGCCCGTCCTTGATGGCATTCCAATTCGCAACATATTCACCAACTACTACGCTTCCGGGTTGTAAAGGCAACATGCTATCGCCTTTAATTTCAAAGGCGCGGTAGGTTCCCGCCGGTAGAAACGGCAATCTGAATCGATTCAACTCTTCAATATAACCAGGGTCTGCGTATCCGGTCAGATAGCCTGCGGCTGCTTTGGCGGGAACGATTTCAATGTTTTCCCGCTGCTTTTCATCTACAGTAATCGCCAGGACGCGCATATTTTTGCCATCCACATCCAATTGCTCTGGCGTAAACAAGGGCACCTTTTCTGTTAGTCGGAGGTCGCGTGTTATGAGATGGTCGATACTACAGCGAAACAAGGCAGAAAGTGCCGCTAAGACATCGTAATTAGGTTTGGCCCTTCCTTCTTCATAGCTGCCAATTACACTGCGTTTTACTGATAACTCAAGGGCCAGTTGTTCCTGGGTCAAACCCTTCTGCTTTCTTAAAAAGCGAATGTTATGCTGAATAAAATCCAAAGCTTGAATTTTAATCAAATCTAAATATTTTAGCTAAATTTCCAAAAAATGTAGCGTGCAGTTCTCTGGCAGAACCATATTACATCTTGATTTGGATTCCTTTTTCGTATCGGTTGAAAGGTTGAAAGATCCATCGCTAATCGGTAAACCGGTCATCGTAGGCGCAGTTGGCCATCGCGGTGTGGTGAGTTCGTGCAGTTACGAAGCTCGTGCCATGGGCGTGCATGCTGCTATGTCGTCGGCACAGGCACACCGGCTTTGCCCCAATGGTATTTATCTGCGCGGCGACTCGGTAGCCTATTCGCAATATTCCAGAATGGTTACCGAAGTGATTGCCGCAGAAGCGCCACTGTATGAAAAAGCCTCTATCGATGAATTCTATATTGACCTCACCGGAATGGATAAATATTTCGGTGCCTGGAAATGGAGTGTTGCGCTTCGGGAGAAAATTATTTCCGCCACCGGATTGCCTATTTCGTTCGGATTATCTGTCAACAAAATGCTGGCAAAAATGGCAACGAATGCCGGTAAACCTAACGGACAATTCTGCATTTCTCCAGGAACAGAGCAGGAATTTTTGGATCCTTTACCGGTAGGGAAAATTCCATTTGTAGGAGAGAAGCTGGAAGCCCGTTTGGTGCAAATGGGCATTCGTACCGTTGCCGAATTGCGTGCAGTTCCACTGCATAATCTCATGCGTATTTTTGGAAAAACTGGAGTGGCTTTATATCAGCGGGCCCGAGGGGAACACATGAGTGAAGTACATCCTTATCGCGAAGAAAAGTCGGTTTCGGTAGAACGCACCTTTGATGAAGATACGGCCGACGTTGTCTTTCTGCATGCTGCATTGTTCGTACTCACTGAAAAGCTATCATATGATTTACGAAAATTAAAACGGCTCACGGCATGCGTCACCGTTAAAATCCGCTACCATGATTTCACCACCGTATCGCGGCAAACTACTATTCACGATACGCTATCAACTACAACATTGATACAGGAGGCTACTGCCTTATTTGATGCTTTCTATGAGCCGGGGCGCACGGTTCGGTTGATTGGTATTCGCTTTAGTCATCTCACTTATGCCGGTGGTCAAATGTCGTTTTTTGATCAACAGGAAGAAGAAACGAAGATGTACGCTGCTATCGACGAAGTGAAGAAGAAATACGGTAATTCAAAAATTGTTTTGGCTCGTGGTATGGATATCGCTCACGTAAAACGCAACCGCGATGTGCAGGCGCAACTGCGTGAAGAAGTTAATCGATCTACTGCTTCAACCGCGGATCCATCGCATCAGTAAGTCCTTCCCCAATAAGATTGAAAACGGTTACGGTGATGAAAATGGCAACACCCGGGAAGATGGCCAGCCACCAGGCCTGAGGCACCTGACGAGCAGTAGAAAGTAGCTGTCCCCAGGTAATTGTATCAGCAGGACCTAGTCCTAAAAACGATAATCCGGATTCCGTAAGAATAGCAGATGCAATGCCAAATGCCAATGAAATTAATACGGGTGAAATGGCATTGGGAATAGCGTGGCGGAAGAGAATTTTCCAGGGACTGTAACCTAAAGAAGTAGCAGCTTCAATGTACTCGAGATTGCGCACCTTCAGCAATTCAGCGCGTATGAAGCGGGCAATGCCCGTCCAGCCTGTTACACCGATAATCACCATGATCATGGTTAAACTCGGCTTTTTCAGAATAGAAATCACCAATAAAATCAGGAACAATGTGGGAACAGAATTCAGTACTTCAATTGTTCTGGATACAATCAAATCAAAGGGTACATTCGTTTTAGCATCGAAGAACGGAATCAGCTTGAGTAAGCGCGCCAATAAATTGAAAATGGCCAATGTTCCGAAGAAGATGAGAATGCTGAGCAGTATCTGCAACAAACCTGAGCCAATAGAGGTAGATAAGGCATCGGCAATTTCATAAGATCTAACGCCAAAGGCATAGAACAATGCCATCACCAAACCAATAATATTCATCCAGAAAGATGCCCTGGAAATTTTGAAATTATCATCACCAAAAAATCCCGCCAATGCACCCAGAAAAATCCCGATTAAACCGGCAATACTCATAGATATCAAACCTACCGTCATAGATATCCGCGTGCCGTGAATCATTCCCGATAAAATATCGCGCCCTAATTCATCGGTGCCCATCCAGTGGTGCCAGCGCATGGACGGCACATCCTGTTCTGCCAATGGACTCACCGAATTGGTGTTGTTGGCATCCTGATTCATGGGTAAATAAGGAACCGGAGGAAATATTACCGCATCATAGTCTAGTTCCTTCCAGTTAACATTATTGAACTTAGGTTGGAATTGACCCAAGCCGAAGCTTACTGCCAGATCTTTAAAAACAGGGAAATACGTTTCTCCCTGATATTGGCAGTACAATGGTTTTTCATTGGCCAAAAAGGGTGCCAACACCGCAATCACGGCAAGAAATACTACAATGTACAAAGAAACAACTGCAGTTTTTTTCTTTCTAAACTGGCGCTTTACATAAGCCCAGTAACTTTGTTCATTTTGATTTACTGTGCTCATTTTTTACTGTATGAAATCCTTGGGTCAACAACGGCATATAGAATATCGGCTACCAGATAGCCCAGCAATGTAAGCATGGCACTAAACATAGTAGTGGTGAGAATGTATGGATAATCTTTTTGAACCACCGCCATGTACGTGGTTTGCCCGATACCCGGAACGGTAAACAAATATTCGATAATCAGTGATCCGCTAATGAGCGCCGGGAAGATAGATGCGAAAATGGTAATGATCGGTAGTAGTGAATTACGGAAGGCGTGCTTCCAGATCACTTTTTTATCGTCAAGGCCCTTCGCGCGCGCGGTACGGATGTAATCCTGACGTAGCACGCCCATCATAGCGCCGCGCATCTGGCGCGACAAGAATGCGAATGACGTATACGTAGCGCAGAACAACGGTAATGCCAAATGATGCGCCAAATCAGCGATGCGCACCAACCAGCCATCGGCTTCAACTGTGGTATCACCAAGGCCGAAAGGCGGGAAAATATCCAGATAGTCTCCGCCGCACAAGAAAATAATCAGCAATGTTCCAATCCAAAAGGAAGGCAGTGAATACATCACAAATAAAGAAACCGTTAAAGTGCTGTCGCGCCGCGTTCCTTTATTTCTTGCCGAGAAAATACCTAGTGGAATAGACACCAAATACTGAATTACAATCGAAAACAGGGCAATCAAAAATGTCCAGCGCAAACCATCCCAAATCATCGAACTAACCGGGCGTTTGGCGAAGTAAGAAACACCAAAATCGCCGCGTAAAAATCCTCTTGGCTTGGTGATATCCGTTTCTGTACCAAACCATGCGGCTGTACCAAACAACCAGCGGTGATATTGGTTAGCCGTGCCATTCCATTGTATACGCGGAATGTATTTTTTCCAGGGTGTAGCATCCGAAAGCATACTTCGATACGCCGAAGTTACGCCGTTAAAGCCTGATGCCGCCTGCCTGAATTCTTCATGCCTGGTAACCCGGCCGCCAATATCTTTCATTAAATTATCGATTACCCCGGGTTCGTAGTTGTAAAACAACTTCGACATCAGATTGCGCAATTCAATCAAGTCATTGGCGATGGCGCTATCTTTCTTTACCGATAATACCTGATATTCAAAAGCGCAAAGTTGCGCGTAGTAATTGGAAATAGCGGGCCAGTTGCCATATTGATGCGTAAGGCGTTGCAGGTTTTCGCGACGCTCTGCTTTTGCAATCCGGTTGATGGTATCGCAGGTGCCGGCATTGGTTAACTGAAAATAAAATACCGGCAAATCTAATCCAATGCGATGACGTACTTCCTGATACGCTTTTTCTGTTGCCAGTTTATCAGAAGCCTGACCTTCGCCCTGCGATTGATTTAACATCGATTCCGCCGGATCGCCCGGTGCCGACGAGATAAGCAGAAAGGTAACCAGCGAAATAATGAATAAGGTGGGCAGAAAAATCAGCACCCGCTTCATTACATAACCGAACATGGGAAATGATACCCCAGCCGTTACCAATCGCTCTTTCTGTTCATTCAAACCTTGCGCCATCCTGGATTAGTCTTGGAGTTGGAAGGTAGATTCATTAAAACCCGGACGAACGATTCCGGTGAAAGGCTCCTTGAAGCGCTTGGAAACAGCAATTTTTTCCAGCGGAGACCAAATAAATGAACCCGGGCACTGGTCGCGCACCAACTCCTGAAAACGCCAGTATAAATGATTGCGCTGGGTTTCATCTAATTCAACACGCAACGCCTCAATTACTTTATCTGATTCGGCATTACCGAAGTAGTAGTAGTTGGAACCGCCATTGATAGATTCGGTGTGATAAATTTGCTTCGGATCATTCGGACTGCTAGAGCCAATCCAGGCACCATAATTCATTTCGAAATTGTGCTTCTTGTTATTTTCCAGATAAATCGGCCAATCCTGAGCCACCACATCAATGTTCACACCAACCTGACGGCAACTTTCTTTGAAAATCAATCCGGCGTCGCGGCGGGAATCATTTCCGGCATTATACGTGAAAGTGATATTCATTTCCACTGTTTCACCATTGATCACCTTATCGCGTGTGCCATTGCCATTATGATCTACCCAGCCGGCTTCATCCAGTAATTGTTTGGCCTTCTCAATATCGTAATCATAAGGTTTGATGGTGTCGTTATATGCGCCTTTCAGATGTTTGCTGATAGGGCCGGTAATGCGGTCGCCTAAGCCATATCCAATAACATCAATAATCTTCTTAGTATCGGTGAGGTAGCAGAAGGCTTTGCGAACGCGAACATCTTCCAGTTTAGGATTGCGCATATTGAATGCGAAGAAGGTATAAGCAAATGTTGGAGGCGTGAACAGGTTGTAATTAGCTGTGATTTTTTCATTCTTCTTACATTGTTCAATGAAGTCTTTAGGCTTAATACCGTACATCAAATCCAGCTTTTTTCCTTTCAGTGCCGTTAAAGCGGCAGTCTGATCTTTGATAATAGTGTAAATCAATTTTTGTGGGAACGCCTGAAAGATTTCTTCGGTCTTGGCAAATTGATCACCCCACCAATTCTTTTTCTTGCTTAAAACGATGCGCTGGCCGGTTACCCACTCTGTAAATTCGTACGGGCCACAACCTACAATAGAGCCTTTCTCACGTTGATACTTCTCGCTGTTGTATTCTTTACCAAATTCCTTCAGCCGCATATCTTCAGCCAGCTCTTTTTGTTTTTCGGTCAGGTCTTTGATAGAATAGTTATCCATTACTTTTTTCGGATCGTAGATATATTGCGGGATACACATATATCCGGTGAATTCACGCGAGAGGATGTACTTTCCTTTCCAGGTAACGGTCAGTTTCCGGGGATTGTCGGGATAAAGTGTTACATCTACCAACTTCTCAAAATAAGGGCGGCTTTGTTCGTTGTTTAAAGTTGGACATTTGCATAGTTTATAGCTGAACTCCATGTCCTTAGCCAGAATAGGCTCACCATTATCCCATTTGCATTCCGGGCGCAATTCGTAAGTATATTTTAGCAAATCGGTCTTTTCATCGTACTCTTCAGTTGGCATGGCAACAGCCATTACGGGCACTTGCTTCAGCGTTTTAGGGTCGGTTGACCAAGGCGACATAAACATTTGAGAGAGATAGTAGCCCGCATCCGCACTTTGGTAGTTAGTAGGGTTCAACTGGTCGGTATCCGACAGTTCGTGCAGTACTACTTCGTTTTTACCTTTCTTCTTGCCGCAGCCGAAAACGGTTAATGCGGCCAGCAAAAGAATCATCAGGCGCTTGGTTTGTGATATTCCCATAGAATTTGCTTTTTAATGAATTGAGCAAGGCGAAAATAGAAGAAAAGCCCAAAGCAGGAAGGATGAATGCCCCGCGCCCTTCCGGTAAATTTGCTGCATCTTTGCAGGGTGAAGAAAGTTCTTGTAACCGGTGCGTCAGGGGCCATTGGCGCGGCCCTGTTACCCCAGTTAGTAGCCCAGGGGTATCAGGTGCATGTTTTAGGCAGAACACTTAAAACACCGCAATCCTCGATTCATTATTTTCAGTGGGATGTTGCGGCTGGAATCATGGATGAAAAGGCGCTGGACGGCGTGGAAGGTATTATACATCTGGCCGGAGCGGGTGTGGCTGACCAGCGGTGGACGGCAGCTCGGAAACGGGAGATACTGGATAGCCGCGTGAACAGCACCCGGATGTTGATAGATTTTCTGCGGAAAGGAAATCATCAGGTCAGGCGTTTTGTTTGTGCTTCGGCTGTTGGGTACTACGGCGATACCGGTGGCGATTGGATTTCAGAAACGCATCAGCCTGCGAAAACTTTTCTGGCGGCCGTATGTGAAGCGTGGGAAGCCGCCGCACAGGAAGCTGAGAAACTAGGTATTGCAGCAGTAAGTTGCAGAATTGGCATTGTGCTGGATGCAACCTCAGGAGCTTTACCGGAACTAATCAAAACGCTGCCCTTGGGCGTGGCCGGATATTTTGCCAAATCGCCTCTTTTTTATCCGTGGATTCATGTTCAGGATATAGCGGCTATTTTCGTTCATGCGGTCAGTAATGAGTCCATGCGCGGTATCTACAATGCCACGGCCCCTCATCCGGTGTCGCAACGGGAAATTGTTGCTGCCTCGCGGAAAATATTAGGTAGCCATGCGGTAATGTTGCCGGTGCCTAAGCCAGCAGTACAGTTATTAGTTGGCGAAATGGCAGATATGTTGTTTTGCAGCCAGCGCTGCAGCGCTGATAAACTGCTAAAAACGGGATTTGTGTTTCGCTTTCCCCAGTTGGAAGAAGCGCTAAGCGATTTGCTTAAAACTAAAAATTAGAATACCTCCCGTGCAATGGCCACGGTTTCGCTGCTGCGGCTCATGGTGTAGTAATGCAACACCGGTACGCCGGCTTTTTTAAGCTCCTTACTTTGTTCAATACACCAGCGGACGCCAATTTCTCGGGCGGCGGCATCATCTTTCGCCTTTTCTAGTTCATCGCTTAATGCCTCTGGCAGCGTAACATGGAAAATAGAGGGTAACAGCTTCAGTTGCGATTTCCGGTAAATGGGTTTCAGTCCTGGAATAATAGGCACGGTGATACCCATTTCCCGGCACTTTTTCTCGAATTTGAAAAAGTCGTTATTGTCGAAGAAAAATTGCGTGACGATGTAATCGGCTCCGGCATCCACTTTCTTTTTCAGATATTTTAAATCGGTAGCCAGATTTGGTGCTTCGTAGTGTTTCTCGGGATACCCGGCTACGCCAATACAAAAATCAGTGCGCAGCTCGTTCTCGGTTTCTTCATGAAGAAACTTGCCTTTATTCATGTTAGCCACCTGCTTCACCAACTCACTGGCGAAAGAATGCCCCACCTTTGGCGCTTCTTTTTTGGCGCCTTTATCGGGGTCGCCGGTAAGCAATAACACATTGTTGATGCCCAGATAGTGCAAGGTAAACAAGGCATCTTCGGTTTCTTCCGGCGTAAATCCACCGCAAACCAAATGCGGCACCGTATCCACATCAAACCGGCCTTTGAGTGCCGCGCAAATACCTACCGTGCCGGGGCGCTTTCGCAGCGGAACTTGCTCAATAAGCCCGTCAGGCCGACGTTTATAAACCACCTCTTCTTTGTGATATGTCACATCAATGAAAGGCGGCTTGAATTCCATTAATGGCTCAATTACCTTTATCAAGTCGTCAATCGTTTTTCCTTTCTGCGGTGGCAGCACTTCTATAGAGAACAGTGATTTGCCGTTAGCTCGCTTAATGTGATCAGTTATCTTCATGAGGCGGCAAAGAAAAGTAAAAGTGCTTTCTTCGCCGAAAAATAAGTCTGTGAAAAATTTGCTGGTTTTCACCTCGCTTTTCCTGGCCTTCGGCCTTCAGGCGCAACATGCTTTCTACATCGGCGCAAAAAGTGGGGTAGCGGGTAACTTCGTCCAGTATAAAAATCTTCCTTACACCTATTATGTCAATAACCTGCCTTATTCCTCTCAGGCGCAATTGGTCTCAAAAGGGCTCACTGTGCCGGTGCAGGCCGAATTGATTTATGGTTATAAGAAGTTAAGAGTAGGCTACCAATTTGAATATCTCAGAACGTTTAACACCGCCTATACTTATCGGCTTAGCACATTTACCATCGGTTTAAATGATACCACCATCAGCACCAACACCATCAGACAGAATTACTTCTGTCACTCGCTGGTGTTGGAATACATTCTGGTTCAAACAAAGCACTTTAATCTGGTGCCCGGAGTATCTTTTGGTTTGTTTCACGGAAATAGCGACGCTACCATCGAACCTTTTGATCAAACCGTGCTTAAGAATAAATTCAAAGTAGGCATCGGTGTAAATGCGGAAGTGGTCTTAGGTCAAGTCAGTATTCTGGTTACGCCGCAATATAATTTGATTAGATTACAGAATTATGGTGCTGCTAATCAAAGCGGATTCACACATATCATCGGGCTGGAGGCCGGTATTAGAGTGAATTGTGTGCGTTCTGAGAACGCAGCGCCTAAAACCAATAAGAAGAAAAAAGTTGTTCCGGTAGAAGAGGAAAGTGAATAACATCAAAAAATAAATGACGTGAGTAAATATGCAGAAGCGCTGCGCGCAAAAGTGAAAATTGGAAAGGATGTGTTCATTGCGCCGAATGCTACGCTAATGGGCGATATCACGCTGGGCGATAATGTGTCGGTGTGGTATGGCGCCATCATGCGGGCTGATATGGACCGGATTATTATTGGCAACAGAACGAATATTCAGGATGGCGTTATTTTTCACACCGATCCGAATATGCCGATAACCGTTGGCGAGGAAAATATTATAGGGCATGGTGCTATTGTACACGGCTGCACCATTGGTAACAACAACTTGATTGGTATAAGAAGCACGATTCTGAACAAAGCAAAAGTAGGAAACTACTGTGTGATAGGCGCGCATGCCTTGGTAACAGAAGAGATGGAAATTCCTGACTTTTCCATGGTGTTGGGAAGTCCGGGTCGGATTGTGCGTACCTTGCCTGAATCCATCATTGAAAAATTAAAATGGGGCGCGGCCGTTTATGTTCATGAAGCATTAAAATATCTGGAAGATTAGAACCGGAACCTTTTCATGTCGGCACCTACAAAGATTCTCGTCATCCGCTTTAGCTCAATTGGCGATATTGTGTTGACCACGCCTGTGGTAAGGGCGCTGCATGAACAACTACATGCTGAAGTACATTTCCTGACAAAGCCGGCATTTGCGCCCTTGGTTGCCGCCAATCCGCATATTGCCCAGGTGCATGTGCTACAAAAATCTTTGCTCGATACTATTCAACAACTGAGGACGCAGCAGTTTGATTTGGTGGTTGATTTGCACCATAATTTACGGACAGCCATCGTGAAGGCCGGATTGATGAAACCCGCTTATTCGTTTCCGAAACGAAACATGGAAAAGTGGTTATTGGTGCAATTCAAGAAGAATTTTTTACCCCGGGAACATGTGGTTGATCGGTATATGAAAACCATAGCGCCCCTGGGCGCAAAACCTGATGGGAAGGGGCTCGATTTTTTTATCCATTCCAGCCAACAACTACATGTGGCTGAGGTTGATCAGCATTTATCTCAACCATTTCTAGCGTGGGTGATTGGCGCCAAATTCGGCACCAAGCAGTTTCCGCCCTCGCGTATTGCAGAGGTATTGAATCATGCTTCTTTCCCCAACATGCCGATTGTGTTAATTGGCGGTAAGGAAGATCAGGATGCTGCTCAACACATAGTGGCATGTACCAACCGGAGGGTTTTCAATGCTTGCGGAAGATTTGGTTTGCAGCAGTCGGCATCTATAGTATCGCAGGCGGCAGCGGTAATCGCTAACGATACCGGTTTTATGCATATCGCTGCAGCGTTGAAAAGGCCTGTGATTTCTGTTTGGGGTAATACGGTTCCTGCTTTTGGTATGACGCCGTACTACGGCCAGTTGCCAGTGAAAAATCAAGCGGTGGAAGTAGAAGGGCTGCCTTGCCGACCTTGCTCAAAAATTGGCTATCGGCAATGCCCGCAACAGCATTTTAACTGCATGATGAAAATCAATGCGGATGATCTGCTAAAGGCGTTACAACATTGCCTGACCCATTAGTTGGGATCGTATTCACTGCCCAAGGCGCGGATGGCCATTTCCAGAATGCGCTCTTTCTTTGGGTCGTACACTTCCTTGAGGTTGTAATCGTATTTTTTGGCAATCAATTGCCACACCCAGGCGCTGAAACCGCCTTTCACATCTTTAATAATCTGGTAGCAGTTATTACCGGTTTCCCGGTTCACTAATTTCACTAAAACTTTACCTTGATTAATGGATAAATCGCGCAACTCTGCCTCGAATTTTTCCCGCATTTCTTTTTCCAAATCTTTACGATAATGCCGGTAAGCGCCTCGTTTTTCGTTTTCCTTATGTTCCATCACGGTAACATACATCCGCTTCGCAATCTTTACATAAGGTAATACCTTACGAATGCGTTGAACATCCTTGTAGAATTCCATTTCATCTTCCTTGCTTTTGAAACGAATTACAGGAACATCGGGTAGCGTAATGGTAGAGTCGGCCAGCGTTGCGCTGGAGTCGTTAACTACTCCTTCCTGCGCATGCAGGTAAGGTGTGCATAACAATATCGATAAAAACAGAACAAGGCGTTTCATCTCTCTTTTTATCAATACCAGTCCAAAGGATGTACCACACCCTTTTTTCGGCATCAAAAAAACGTTAAAATCCTAAAAGGCTACTGCGCAGCCAAATATTTTTTGGGGTCTTGTGCAAACTCTGCTTTGCAGCCTTCATTGCAGAAACCGTATACTTTTCCTTCGTAGGTAAAAGTGTCTTTTAAGCTAGCGGGTGTTACTTTCATGCCGCAAACCAAATCCTTATCAACCGCCAGCGCTACATTCATTTTAACGGTTTTATCTTCAGGAGAAGGCGCTGTACTCAAACGCTTTTCATCCGGATTAACACACGAAGCTAAAGTGGCACCAACCATCACGGCCAGAAACAGTAAATTTTTCATGAACTGATTTTTGTCAAATGTAAATATTTTCACCCCCGATGCGAAAGTCTGATAAAATTCCCAAAGGTGTTACTACCCTGATGTTTGATGTGGGTAATGTGTTGGTGGATCTGGATTTCAATCTGCTTACCGCCCGATTTAAACAGCTGGCTCAGCGCGATTTCAGGGCCGAGCTGAATATTGAATCCGCAGATAGCTTGTTCAGCCGTTTCGACCGCGGGGAAATATCGGCTACTCAGTTCTGTGAAGCGCTTCAGGCGTATTTGATTCCTGGAACTACTCACCACGAAATTGCCGATGCCTGGAACGCGCTCATTACTGGTTTCCCTCCAGCAAAATTTGAATTACTCCAGTTGCTTCGCGAACACTATCGGGTTATTGCGCTGAGTAATATCAATATCCTTCATTTAAATTTTATCGATCGGCATTTGCAGGAAACATTCCAACACCCATTGCGGGATTTTTTTGATCATGCCTATTATTCGTTCGAAATGGGTGCCAGAAAACCTGAAGCGCGGATATACGACATGGTATTGCAACAGGAGGACTGTTCTGCTGAAAACATCTTTTTTATAGATGATTTGAAAGCAAATATCGAGGCGGCTCAGCTACAAGGATTTCATACCTTTCATTTAACTGATCGCGATCAGTTATTGGCGCTCTTCGAATGGTGAGGTTACTTAGCCTCGGCAATGTTTTGAGAGAAGTACAAATCTTCGTTGGCGCGCTCGTCGTCGCCTACAGCTTTGTACAATTTCGCGCGGGCGATGTAATATTCAGGCTTGTGTTGACCCAATTCAATCACCATCGACAAGTTGTACAGTTGGTTTTCTACATCGCCAATTTCCTTATAGATTTCGTACATCTTCAGATACAACTTCCAGTCGTTGGTGGTGTACAATACCGCGTTCTTCAGAAACGAACGGGCTTCATCATAGCGCTTGAGTTTGATGTGGCTCATCGCCAGAAACAGGAAGGCGTCAGGATTGGTTTTGCAAAGCGAAGTAAAGCGTTGTAGATTTTCAATAGAGCTATTAAAATCACCGATGCGGTAGTTGATGACACCCAGATAAAAGTTCACTTTTTCAACATCTTCTTTCAATTCTTTGGCTTTTTCCATTAGCTGTTTAGCCCCTAACAAGTTGGCTTCTTCATAACGCATTAATCCCAGGTAGTAATACGCTTCGGCAATCGGACGGATGTTGTTGCATGCCGTAAAATCGGAAGCAGCTCCGGCCTTGTTGCCAATGGCGCGATTGCTGAGTGCGCGCTGGTAGTAGAAGCCTAAACGACTTGGGTCTAACCCAATGGCGATATTGTAATTTTTGATGGCTATCTGGTGATCGCCGCGATTCGCCGCGTCAAAACCAACCTGAAAATATTCGTTGGCAGTAGATGGAGCGGTGTTAGAGGCGAAGGCCGTGCTGAAAAGGGTAACGGTAATCAATAGTGTAAGGAATCTTTTCATATCGGCTTTCTTATTATACATCTTCATACGAAAGCCATCATAAAAGGTTACAGCATTATTAATTTTCTTTGTAACCTATTGATAATCACTGTGTAAAAATATTCTTACGATTTTCTCCGGTAGCTGGAGAAGAAGCTATGCCACTGGATTTGCAGCACCCCAAGTATACCTTCCTTAATGATATTCCGGCTCATTTTCGAAACGCCTTCTACTCGTTCTGTGAAGATGATAGGAATCTCGCTGATAGTAAAGCCCAGACGCCGGGCGGCAAACTTCATTTCAATCTGAAAGGCGTAACCGATAAATCTTATTTTATCTAAATCGATAGTTTCCAGCACCTTTCTTTTAAAACAAACAAATCCTGCTGTTGGATCGGCTATACCAATCCAGGTAATCAAATTCACATAAACCGAAGCGCCTCTTGAAATCAGGATACGGTCGTTAGGCCAGTTCACAAAACCTCCGCCTTTAACGTATCTGGAACCAATAGCCAAATCAGCGCCATTTTCTGCACATGCTGCATATAAACGCAGTAAATCATCGGGATTATGGGAGAAATCACAATCCATCTCAAAAATGTATTGATATTCCCTTTCCAGTGCCCATTTAAAACCGGTAATATACGCTGTTCCTAATCCTAATTTCCCTTTGCGCTCAATCAAGAATAAGCCGGGAAATTCTGGTTGAAGGCGCTGCACTACAGCGGCCGTGCCATCCGGCGAACCATCATCGATAATCAACAAATCAAAAGGCTTCGGAAGTGAAAATACTTTCCGAATCATTTTTTCAATGTTTCCGATTTCGTTGAAAGTGGGAATGATAATCAGTGCAGACATCGAGCGCGCAAACGTAGTTAAATTTAGCAGAAGAACAGAGCGCCGTTCTGGCTTTTACAGCCTCAGGTAACTGTCAAAGCCTCTTCATCGTAAACGTTAAAATGTTAGAAAGTGGAGAAGATGCGCAGTACTCTTTCGGCTACATTTACAATACTTGCGTTGGTGCTGATATGCGCGAAAGTAGGGCACCACGCAGAAAATACTAAGCTATGCTAGAATTCATTGAGCAATTTCCAGAACAAATGCAGGATGCTGTTAAGCGTTATGCGCAACCTTCTTTATCCGCCCTGTCTGGCTCCATTTCATCTGTTGTAGTATGTGGACTAGGTGGATCTGGAATTGCCGGAGATTTGTTGTCAGATCTCACATTTGGCGTGTTATCCGTACCGGTGGTAGTGAACAAGGGATATGGATTGCCGGCATTTGTTCAACGCGACGCTTTACTGATTTTATGCTCCTATTCCGGAAATACGGAAGAAACAATTTCCTGTTTTCATGATGCAGTAAATCGGGGCCTCAGGCCAATTTGCGTGGCTTCCGGCGGCCAATTAAAGCAATTGGCACAATCTAATGGATTTGATTTTATAGAACTCCCAACCGGATTTCCACCGCGCACCACCTTGGGTTACGGGGCGATGATTTTATTATCTATTCTAAGGAAAGCGGGATTGTTAGCCTGGGATCTGGAATCGAAGATGAATGGTTGCGCTGAGTTTTTACTGGCAAATCAGCATCAAATCAGTCAAGACGCCAAAGCACTGGCAGATAAGATTAAATTCAAAACAGTTGTCGTTACGGTTGAAGATAAGATGCAAAGCGCTGCGGTTCGCCTTAAACAACAGATCAACGAAAATTCAAAACAGAATTGCTGGTATCATGTAGTGCCTGAACTCAATCACAATGAATTGGTGGGTTGGAAGATGCGCAATGAAACATTGGCAGTAGTATTCTTTCGGCACTCATTTGAACATAAACGAAATAAACTGCGTTTCCTTTTTATCAAACCAGTGATTGAAGAAGTAGTATCTTCATTAACGGAAGTGCAGGCTCAAGGCGCCGACTTTTTCCAGCAATGTTTTTATTTCATTCATTTCGGTGATTGGCTCAGCTATCATCTGGCCATTGCACACAAGCAAGATCCAGTTGAAGTGAAGGTGATTGATAAGCTCAAAGCTTTCCTGAATTCTGTTCCGGCAGAATAGCGTAGTTATTTATTTCCAACCGCCACGTGCAAACGTACGCCCAACGCATGCACCGGGCCGCGGTCGCGGTTGTAAGCCGGGTGTAGAATAAATTGATAATCGGGTGAAATCGTCACCCAGTCTTTCCAAACGGCAAAGCTGTAGTACAATTCGGTAACGAACTCGGGCGCATAATTTAGGCGTCCGTCGCCAATAATGAATCCATAACCTCCCTTTGCTAAATATTTACGATGGTCTTCTGATAGACCGTTTACTAATAACGCAACGCCAATGGCATCATTCGGTCGTTTCCAGTAATGGCCATCAATTTGTGCACCTGCACTGAAGGCGCGATCTATTTCCGTGAACATCCAGGTTTCTGTGCGTCCGTCGTTCCAGCTAAATCTGGCAAAAACCCCGGCATGGTCGTGTACCTGTTGTTCTACATTGATGCCAAATCCGTATTTCGTACGTGAGTATACCTGCGTTGCCGTGATATCAGGCGTATCCATTGCTGTGGCCAACCGATAGCTGCCCATATTGGCGCGAGTTACAAAGCCCAGCAGGCGCGCTGTGCCTTCCCGACCTTTAATTTTCCAATTACCTTCCACTTCCAAAGTATGAGAACCGGCTTTAGAAAGATTAAAATTCATCGTTGAACTATTGGCCTCCGTCGGCACCACACATAAGCTATAACGTACCGCTAAATGCGGGCGAACATATTCTGCCACAAAGCCATAGGTATAGCCACGGGTGTTTGCTGGATAATCCCACGCGCCATTGCCCATCAGTGCCCAGTTTAAAAAGCGGGTTCGGGCATCGTGGGCATAGGCGTTATTATCGAAGTAATCGGCCAGGTTGATTCTTCCTACCAGAAAAGATAAATAACTTATAGGGCGTTTTACCCGTAACTGATTCTGGTCGTTTTCTACCCACTCCGTTTTCTTCGATAAGGCGATGTATTGCCGGAAAAACAACCGCGCCACATAAACTGCCGGCGACGGCGAACCAACGCGAAAAGTTTCTCCGTTAGGAAAACCTGCTGCACCCAAAGTTTTACTGAAACCCGCACCCCCACTAAGTTCCGGGTTGAAGTAGAGCTCAGCACCTTTCCACAGGCGCAAACCAAAAAACAAGGTTGCTGTTACTGAAACTTTCGGGCCTTCATGGGTCATCAAACTATTATCACCCGAGTAAGCGGCTTTAAAATCGGGGTGCCATTGGCCAATTGATGTAAACTGAAAATGTACATTCCATCGCTGCTGTTTTAGTGCAGGCAGGGAATCGGTTTGCGCATGGCCTAAGCTGGCGCAAGTACACCATAAGAAGAGCAGCGTATATTTCAAAAGGTTACGTTTTAGTAGGCAGAAATCGTTTATACCAGAATCTTTTGAATTAAACCGGAGAGCACATTTCCCGGACCGATTTCGATAAATTCAGTAGCGCCGTCTTGCGCCATGGCACGTACCGATTGCGTCCATTTCACCGGTGCCGTTAATTGGTCAATCAGATTTGCTTTAATCACCGCCGGATCGCTGCTGGGTGTAGCTGTTGCATTTTGATAAATCGGACAGATTGGTGTTTGAAAATGGGCGGCTTCAATGCCGGCAGCTAACTCGGCACGTGCCGGCTCCATCAACGGCGAATGAAAAGCACCACCCACCTGAAGTTTAATAACACGCCGCACACCTGCTGCAGTGAGCTGCGCCATCGCTGCATCAATGCCTGCAATACTGCCTGAAATCACCAACTGGCCCGGACAATTGTAATTGGCCGGTACCACTACTTCGTCTTTAATTGCCGCGCAAATCTGTTCAACCTGTGTTTCGCTTTCATAACGTAATACGGCAGCCATGGTTGAAGGAACTGCTTCGCAGGCTTTTTGCATGGCCTGTGCGCGAATGCTCACTAATTTCAATGCTTCTTCAAATGATAAACAGCGGTTCGCTACCAGCGCCGAAAACTCTCCCAAAGAATGGCCAGCTACCATAGCGGGTGCCTCATTGCCGCGAAGCGCTGCACTGATTACGGAATGTAAAAATACTGCAGGCTGGGTAACTCGTGTTTGTTTCAGGTCATCGTCAGTACCATCGCACATCACTGAAGAAATGGGAAAACCCAAAATGCGATCGGCTGTTTCAAAAAAGGTTCTTGCGGTTTCGCCGCTTTCCATTAATGCCTTACCCATCCCGCTAAACTGACTGCCTTGTCCCGGGAAAACGAATGCTTTCATCTTAACTTAATTTAGAACTGATTAACTTGATAAACTCGTTGCGCGTATTGAAATGTTCAAACTCACCGGTGAATGCTGAAGTAGTAGTAACGCTATTCTGTTTTTGAACACCGCGCATCATCATACACAAGTGTTTTGCTTCAATTACAACGGCTACGCCCAACGGGTCCAGCGTTTCCTGAATACAATCGCGGATTTGAATAGTTAGGCGCTCCTGAACTTGAAACCGTCGCGAATAGACATCTACTACCCGTGCCAATTTACTGAGCCCAACAATTTTTCCATTTGGGATATAGGCAATATGCGCACGTCCGTAAAAAGGCAATAAGTGGTGTTCGCAAAGCGAATACAGCTCAATATCTTTTACCACCACCATTTGGTTATGTGGTTCGTGAAAAATTGCCGCACGCATTACTTCATAGGCGTCCATCTGATAGCCCGACGATAAAAAATGCATCGCCTTAGCGGCGCGCTCAGGTGTTTTGAGCAAACCTTCACGGCTCACATCTTCTCCCAGCGTTCGCAAAATATCACCGTAGGCATCTATTAATTTTTGAACGGAAGCAGGGTCATAGCGTTCTTGTTTTTCATACAGCATGGTTGCAATTTAGATTAAAATTCAGCTTGGCCTAATGCTTGCGGGTTGTATAGGCACCTACGTGCGCATGGTGCGAAAGGTAAGGTTGATTCGTGGTGCAGTAACCTTCTTGCTAACCGGTAGCTGATGCAACCAGTGTTCCTGGGTGCATCCTTCCATCAATAACAAACTACCTGATTCTAATAACAGCGAAATGGTTTCACCGGTTTTTCGATGTCGGAATTTAAATGATCTAGCCGCGCCAAACGATAAAGATGCAATAGTAGCTTGCAGTTGTAATTCCGGTTCATCATCACTATGCCATCCCATGCCGGTGTTTCCATCGGGATAGAAATTCAATAAGCAGGAGTTGAATGAGGTGCCGGCTGCTTCGCTTACCTGATCTTGTAATTTGCGCAGCAGGGGGGTATAAGACATGGCTGTTTTCGTGTTTTTTGAATACGTATAAGAAAATGGTTGTTCGCCATACCAGGCTACCAGTCTGCGCGTGGTAATTGTTTTACCAAATAAAGTGATCTGATCAGGCTGCCACAAAATCTGTTCAAACAATGCTTGATAAATCTTTTGACACGAACTCGATTCAAAGCAGCGCACATATCTAATGTGCCCATCATATGGCAGTGATATTGGTCTGGTCATTCGGCAAACCAACAAATTGATGCGGTATAAAGCAACAGAATATATTGCTTGGTACAGGTTGGGGAAATATTTTTGAACTATAAAATTTAAAGCAATGAGCAATCGCAGAAATTTCATTAAAAGCGCCGGTTTACTGGGAGCAGCAACATTATTACCTATTAAGAAGACGTTGGCCGGATCGCAACAGCAAGAGGGAAGCTGCGTATTGATCCCATCCGAAACATCCGGGCCATTTCCATTGGATTTAACTGAAAATACAACGTTTTTTAGAAGTGATATCCGGGAAACACAGCAAGGGGTGAAGCTTAATCTAAAAATTAAAATTCTCGGCTTGAATAACTGCGGCCCAATGCAGAACGTGCGGGTAAACATCTGGCACTGCACCAAGGATGGATTGTATTCGGGATATGATAACAACATGAATCCCGGGCAGGCCGGTCTCACCTATTTACGCGGCTATCAGTTTACAGATGCCAATGGAGAAGTGAATTTTACCACCATTTTCCCCGGTTGGTATAGCGGTCGGTTATGTCACATTCATTTTCAAGTGTATGTAAGCTCAACGTACTCAGCCGTGTCGCAAATGATGTTTGATCCGGATATGAAGAATGCATTATACGCTGATAACAGCACCATTTATACCAAGGGAAGCGATCCCATGACATGGCAAAGTGATAATGTGTTTTCTGATGGCATAACTTATCAGGAGGCTACCTTAACTAAGATCAGCACTTCTGAATACAGTGCTTACTTTGAAGCTACGGTTAATGGAACTGGTGTGTTAGGAGTGGGCCATATTGAAGCTGAAACAGCAAAACAAATGGAATTAGGTCAGAATTTTCCCAATCCGTTTGCAGGCGTTACAACTATACCGTTTAAATTGCACAATGCCGGTGATATAAAGCTTGATGTTTATTCGATTCAGGGTCAGTTAGTGCATAGCGAAACGCGCCATCAGCTGGCTGCCGGAAATCATGAAATTGAGCTTGACTTCGCGAAGTTGTCGCTGCCAGTTCAATCGTATGCTTATCAGTTGCAGGTAACCAACGCTGCGGGTGTTTTTCGTTCCGTTAAGATGATGAGCGCAGCAGCCATCAGCAGATAACTTAAAAAAGGCAAAAAAATGCGTGGGATATAGGGTAAATACTACTTTTACCGCTATAACCTCTATTATTTTTTAGTATGAAAAAAAGCAGTTCATTTTTGATTGCCATGTTGCTGTTATCGCAATTGGTAATGGCAGGAAAGCCAAAGAAGATTTTCTATAAGGAACAAACTATTGAAACACCGGAAGCAACAATAACTGTAGTAGATGGGGTTTCGGAAGAAGATTACATCAAATTTAAGCTGAGGATTAAGAATAAGTCAGCAGATGCTTTATTGCTAAAGACTAGTGATGTTGTATTGATTTTGGATGGTAAGGAAGTTAAGGCAGAACACGAAAAATCACTCATCATCGCGCCGTATGATGATGCCTCAAGAGTAATTGATGTGAAGGGAGATTACCGCGTTAGTTCTTTTACTGTTCGTGTAGAGGGCCTAAGCAAAGCCAAGACGTTGGAAAATAGTTTGCATGCCCCGGATTTTCATCTGCCAGCCAGTGTTCGCAGTTTTAATGTAGGCGCTTTTAATGCCGTTTTAGACCGCGATGTTCGCACAACGGATTTGGTAGACATTTCGTTTAAAGCTACTTATTCAGGAGCCATGATTGGTATTGTTGATCCTTCAAAAATAGGTTTGAAACTGCCCAACGGTAAGATATATGCCAACATGCGCGGCAATCAGAAAATGATGTTCATGGAACCGGGGATGGAAAAAACGTTGGCCATGGATTGGAAGAAAATTCCGGTACGTGAAGCCGATACGCAGTTTGCTGAATTGGAAATTTTATTCCGTGATGCATTCAAAGAGGCTGAGGTAATTCCTATCAAGGCGCCCATGTTGAAGTTGGAAACCGAATCAACAAAGTAACGGAGATGACGATAAGGAAAAGGGAAGCGAAGGCTTCCCTTTTTTTGTTTTGTTAACAGGTTTTGTCATTGAATTGTAAATTCATGGGTAACCACTTGTTGATGTGCCGCTCGTGAGCCAATCTTGAGCTATGAAACGATGGCTTTTCATTTTGGTAAGTGCGCTGCTCTTATCTTCTTGTAGTTTTCATCCTTACTCATCATGGCACTATGAACGAAATGCGGTTTCTGCACCCTTTGATGCCGTAGTTATTCCCGGATTTCCTTATCAACCCAACAGTAATTTTCAAATGGTAACTAAATTCCGGGTGTTGTGGGCCAGGGAACTTTACCGTCGCGGTTTGGCTCGCCATATCATCTGTTCGGGAGGAGCGGTAACTACGCCATATATAGAAGGCTTGGTGATGAGGCAAATGTTGATTGAAATGGGCGTGCCGGCCAATCATGTTTTCGCCGAAACTAAGGCCGAACATTCACGGGAAAATATTTATTACGGAATTAAAATGGCCCGCGACCTTGGTCTGCGAAAAGTTGCCGTTGCTACCGATCCGGTTCAATGTATTTTTCTGAAGAAATTTGTTCAGGAGCGATTTCCTTCGGTTCGCTGGCTGCCTATAATTTATGAAGAATGTATTACCGACGAAAAGTTGCCCTGTGTAGATGGAGAAGCCTTTCTGGATCCAACCTTTCGTCATATTACTTTGCGTAAATCGCGTGATGAGATACGCCGCCATTCCAATGGTGAACACTTGCACCCTGATTCAATGATGGTGCTCAATCAGCATTTGGAATAATTTCTTCTTCTTCGTACTTTCTAATCCATGCAGAACGATTTCTATTCATCGGCTGTTGATCAGCCACATCCAGCAAGAACCCGCGCCATCTTAAAAGCCCATCCCGAAGTGAAACAACTGATTGGTAAGAACCCTTGGACGGCTGCCATTATGTTGTTTACCTTGGGGGTGCAGGTAACTATTGCCTGGTTCATGGGCCGAGCCGGATTGCATTATTGGTGGGCTGCTATGGTAGTAGCTTATGTTGTGGGCGCTATTGCTAATCATACCATGTACGTTATTATTCATGAAGCCACACATCAGTTGATATTCGAATCAAAATGGCAGAACCGTTTGGTGGCAATCATGGCAGATTGGGTGAATCTTTTTCCCGGTGCCATGGGCTTCAATACCTATCATTTAAAACATCATGCACATCAGGGCGATTATGATTATGATGCTGATCTGGCATCGCGATGGGAGGCTCGCCTCATTGGAAACTCGGCTTTGGGAAAAGCCATGTGGTTGCTTTTTTTCCCCTTCTTCCAGCTAACTCGTCCACCCCGTTTAAAATCTATTCAATTGTTTAATACCTGGACGTGGGTTAATCTGGCTTTTGCTGTAGCTTTTGATGTGGCCATTGTGTATTGGTGCGGATGGAATGGATTGCTTTATCTGTTGTTTTCATTTTTCTTTTCCATCGGACTTCACCCGCTGGGTGCGCGCTGGATTCAGGAACACTATACCTACGAACCTGAACAGGAAACCGCCAGCTACTATGGCCCCATGAATTTTTTCTCGCTGAATGTAGGCTACCACAACGAACATCACGACTTTCCCTCTATTCCCTGGAATAAGTTGCCAGCCCTTCGGGCAATGGCTCCTGAGTTTTATGAGCCGCTAAAGTCTTACCAGTCACTTACCCGTCTGTTTATTGATTTTCTTTTCGATTCCCGCTATTCCCTTTTTAGCCGCGTAGAGCGTACAGGGCAGGGAAAAGTAGCCGTAGATCGTCAGCGCCGGTTGGCTGGGGAATTCCCTAAAAACTCATAAAATTAAGCGAACGGCTATTTTTCTTCAGTGAATAGCCGTATTTTTGTGGAAACACATGGAATGCCGGTAATCACGCAACCCGCTAAACGACCGTTGCTACAGAAGTGCAGCGACTATACCCGAAACTACGAAGTACATGAAATGGGGTTGTACCCGTATTTCCGGCCCATTCAGGAAAGTGAGGGGCCAGAAGTGATGATGGAAGACCGCAAGGTAATTATGGCGGGTTCCAACAACTATCTCGGGCTTACGGCGCATCCAAAAGTGAAAGAAGCGGCCATCGCCGCCATTCGCAAATATGGCACCAGTTGCTCTGGTTCACGATTCTTAACAGGAACCATTGATTTACACATCGAGTTAGAACAGCGAATTGCCCATTTTTTAGGAAAAGAAGCAGCGCTCTTGTTTACTACTGGTTTTCAGGCAGGGCAGGGCGTAGTGCTGCCACTGGTAGGAAGAAAAGACCATATTTTTTCGGATAAAGACAATCACGCCAGCCTGGTAGCAGGCAATATGCTGGCTGCCAGTTTGCATACTTCTGTAAATCGTTATAAACACAATGACGCTGCCGATTTGAAGCAGCGCATGGCACGCACCGATGGCGATAAATTGATTGTAACTGACGGCGTTTTTTCGACTTTCGGAACAGTAGGGCAACTGGATGCGATTACCCAAGTGGCAAAAGAATATGAGGCGACCGTTTTGGTAGATGATGCCCATGGTTTTGGGGTATTGGGACCGCAGGGAAAGGGAACGGCGCATCATTTTGGTGTGCAGGACGAGGTAGACCTTATTGTGTGTACCTTCAGCAAAACTTTGGCTTCTATTGGTGGATTTGTGGTTGGCGATGAACAGGTAATTAACTATCTCAAGCACAAATCGCCCGCACTTATTTTTAGTGCTTCACCTACGCCTTCTTCTACTGCGGCCGCTTTGGCAGCGTTAGATATTCTTACCGAACAGCCAGAATTGCCATTGCAAGTAACCGCCAATGCGGCCTACATCCGAAAGCATCTGCGCGAAATGGGATTCCGGGTGCCGGATGGTATTACGGCTATAGTGCCAGTTTTTGTTGGCAACCATAAGGACGATGAACAGAACGATCATCAAACTTTTGCTTTCTGGCGGGCGCTCTACGACGAAGGTGTATTCGTAAATGCATTTATCTCGCCGGCCACGCCTCCAGGTATGCAAATGTTGCGCACCAGTTACATGGCTACGCATCAGCGCGAACATTTGGATTTTATTCTGGATAAATTTCAAAGGGTAGGAAAACGCTTTGGCCTAGTCTAGGCTTTGGTCTTTTGCGCCTGGCTGATGGCCCGTTTGATGATGCCATCTACCAACCATGGTGCAAAGCGTTTCATGAGCCAGGATAATTTGCTGTCGAAACCGGGAATAATCAAAAATTTCTTTCCGCCTAGCGCATTGGCAAATTCGCGGGCAACTATTTCGGGCTGTACCAATTTGGCTCCTGCCGAAATAGCCGCTGTTTCAACAGGTTTTGTTTTGTTCTCTTCTTCAAATCCGGGCGTTTGTGTATCGGGCGGACAAAGCACCTGCACGCGAATGTTATTAGCGGCTACTTCCTGCCGAAGTGCTTCTGAAAATCCAATCAACGCAAATTTCGATGCCGAATAATCGGTGTATCCAAATACGCCAATCAACCCACCCACTGATGAAGTATTGACAATAACGCCACCGCTCTCTTTCATCACCGGAACCAGGAGCTGACAGGCATTCCAGGCCGTTTGAAAATTTAAAGAAAAAGTTTGTTGCATCTGGCTGTCGCTGATTTCACTAAAATGCATCGGAATGGCCCGGCCGGCGCAATTGATGAGCACATCAGGAATACCAACGGCAGCAATGGCTTGTTGAAATGCCTCGTTGAGTGCTGCACGATTGGTGGCATCGGCTGTAAACCCGGTACAAAATCCTTTAGTGCTAACATCTGTAATGGCCTGTTGCAACCAATCGGTGCGCCTTCCAAAAATGCAGATGCGCATGCCGCGCGCCGCCAATTCGCGGGCAATAGCCAAACCAATTCCCGAAGTTCCTCCTACAATATAAACTACCTTTAGCTTCATGACGCTTCTAAGTTGAACCAAACGCATTCAAAATCTTCATCATTAAACGAATAATCTGGCGATGGGTTGCGAAAAAGATTTAAACAGAAACCGAATGATCGCGCAAGGCATCATTCAGCGATGTTTTTAAGTCGGTGCTGGCTTTTCGCTTGCCAATAATCAATGCGCAAGGCACATCATACGTACCCGCAGGAAATTTTTTGGGATAACTGCCGGGAATCACCACACTGCGCTCGGGAACATAACCTTTGTATTCTACCGGCTCAGCGCCACTAACATCAATGATGCGGGTGCTGTTGGTCAATACCACATTAGCGCCTAATACGGCCTCCCGCCCAATGCGAACGCCTTCTACCAAAATACAACGGGAACCAATGAAACAATGATCTTCCACAACCACCGGAGCCGCCTGCACCGGTTCCAGCACGCCGCCAATACCAACCCCTCCGCTGAGGTGTACGTGCTTTCCAATTTGCGCACAGCTTCCCACGGTAGCCCACGTATCTACCATAGTGCCGCTGTCTACATAGGCACCAATGTTCACATACGAGGGCATCATGATTACGCCTGGGGCAACATAGGCACCATAGCGTGCCACAGCATGCGGCACCACGCGAATTCCTAATTCGCTGTAACCGGTTTTTAATTTCATTTTATCGTGAAACTCCATGGGGCCGGCATGCAACGTTTCCATCGTGCGCGTTGGGAAATAAAGAATCACGGCTTTCTTAATCCATTCATGTACTTGCCATTGATTACCCTGAGGCTCAGCTACCCGCATCTTTCCTTTATCCAGCGCTTCTATCACCGCTTCAATGGCTTCAATGGTCTCGCGATTTTCCAGCAGCGACCGGTCGTTCCAGGCCGCTTCAATCAATTCTTTCATGTCCGCAAGGTTATAAAATACTTGTATTTTCTACATTCGTAGCATGAAACCAATTCTTCTTGGCGCAGCCTTGGCCTGCACCACCGGCGCCTTCGCCCAAATTTTTATCAATACCGGTAATCCAAACATGGAAAAGTATAAGGAGCAAAATCCGAATGCGATTATTTTGGAAGAAAGAAAACCAGATTCTGTAAAGGCTGGCCCACCGCCTTCTACTTTGCCAAAAATCAAATTCAAAACGCCTGTAGGCAATAGCCAGGGCGGTTTAGGAACCAATACCGGAACAGGCACAACTATTACAGCACCAACTCCGGTGAAGGAGATGCCCGCTGCTGTGGAAACCGATATGCCTCCAGGGGCAGAACCGGGGAAATGTTATGCACGCTGCATGGTGCCTGATAAATATGAATCTCGCGAAGAAGAGATTGTAGATAAACCGGCCACTACGCGGGTGCAAACTACTCCTGCAACCTACAAAACAGTTTATGATACCATTGTGATTAGACCTGCCGGAGTAAAATATGAGACCGTTCCTGCCGTATATGAAACGGTTACGGAGGATGTATTGGTAACACCGGCAACCCGCAAATGGGAAAAAGGAATGGCGGATGTCAATTGCCTTTCTGCTAATCCGGCCGATTGCCAGGTGATGTGCCTAAAGGAAATTCCTGCTGTGTATAAAAAAGTTTCTCGTCAGGTGATGAAGGAACCGGCAACGCGTAAAGAGATTCCTGTTGAAGCCATCACTAAAGTAGTTTCAAAAAAAGTTATTGACCAACCGGCGCAGCAGCAAACTATTGAAGTGCCTGCCACGTACAAAAAAATTACAAAACGTGAACTGGTTCAGAAAGGTGGTTATGGCGAATGGCATGAAGTGCTTTGCGCCAGTCAGGTTACGCCTACGCGCATTCTGGCCATCCAAAAAGCGTTAAAAGAAAATGGTTACGACCCGGGTGAATTAGATAATACTTTGGGTGGAAAAACCAAGGCTGCGCTCATGAAATTCCAACAAGATAAAAACCTGCCGGTAGGTAATTTGAATATGGAAACGCTTAAGGCTTTGGGTGTAGAAAAGTGATTTGGCAAGCTTATTGAATAACATTTTTAAAAAGAATAATGAAAAACCTGATTACGGCTGCTTTAGTGTTTTCGATGGCAGCAACAACGATAGCACAATCCCCGGCGAAACAACCGGTAAAACCAGTTAAAAAGGCAACCGTTTCTACTACTACCCGGGGCGGCTTAGGTGGCGGCGGAAGTACTACCAAGCCAGCAACTAAGCCCGTAACCAAGCCGGCAACCAATGTGGTGAAACCGGCAACCAATACAACCAAGCCTGCTTCATCTGGTGGTAGTTCAGGTGGCGGGAAAGGCCTGTTAGATGATGTGGTGAACGTAGTTACCGATGTAACCAAGGGCGGAAGTTTTACCGAAGCGGAAGCCGCTAAAGCTATTCGCGATGCGCTGATGAACGGCATCACCAATGGCGTGCAGAAAGTATCGGTGAAGGATGGTTATTTCGGCAATCCACTCATCAAAATACCTTTTCCAAAAGAAGCTCAGGTAGTGGCGTCTACGCTGAACACCATTGGCATGGGCAGTTTGGTAGATAATATGGTGGTGCAGTTGAACCGTGCCGCAGAAGAATCGGCTACTCAGGCAACGCCTATTTTTTTAAATTCTATTAGCCAACTAACCATTAGCGATGCCATCAATATTGTAGGCAATCAGCAGCCGGATGCCGCCACACAATTTTTACAACGCACCACTACCGAACCGCTGGTAGCCGCTTTCCGTCCGAAAGTGAAAAGTGTTTTAGATAAAACACTGACTACGCAGGCATGGAGTCAGGTGATGGGTACCTATAATCAGATTCCGATGGTGCAGCAGATTAATCCTGATCTTACCGATTATGTTACGCGTAAGGCGTTAGATGGATTATTTTACATGGTGGCTCAGGAAGAAGCTAAAATCAGAAAAGATCCTGTTGCACGCACCACTGATATTTTGAAAAAGGTTTTTGGCGGAACTGCTCCTGCAGCACCATCAAATTCTAACCAGAATAATAATTCGAACAACAGCACGCCTTCTAAGGATAAGCTGTAATACAGGCTGTCCGGCGTTTTTGCAGATGAGCCCGAATACTTTTTCGGCCTTGCTGCGAAAGGCGCATCCGGTCCCTAAATCCGTGAGCGGGTGGAAGGGCGAGCACGCCTTGCGCGTGCGAGGTGCGCCGTAGGCGCACGGAACCCCTGCAACACGCGACCCAGGCCGCCGGATTGGCTCGGTTCACAGCGCGCTCTGGCTCTATCGCACTGCCTTCTCATGAAAGGGCTGCGGCCTGGGGCACGGCCAAATCAACATTTTAATGGGCCGTCTGCTGCACCCGCAACAATTGGTATTGAACCGTATCAGGACCGTTATTCCAGCAATAGATTTTTACGATATCGCCGCGTTGCAATGCAGGCAGGTGAAAAGGCAGTTGCACCGCAGTTTTTGCTGTGTCGTTGAGCAGCCATTGTAAATGATAATCTTTCCAATAGACCGACTTCCCGGCGCGTTGCACTTCCATTACCTGTCGGGCGTATTGATAATCGCCAAAGTTCAACGATTGTTGCTTGCAGTTGGCCGTAATCTGCCACCAGTTGGCCGCGGCGTTGTGAGCCAACACAGCATCTGTGGAAGAACCAAAAGAACCAGGAAGAATGATCTCCAGTTTTTCAGTGGCAGCAGGAGAGTCGGGTAAAACCGATACCGAAAATTGCGATTCATCAGGCGGTGCTTCCTGCATTTCCAGAAAACGATAATCGCTGCGCACTAACGCCGTTTTAAATAAACAATGCAGGTAATGAATCCGGGTGTTCCCATCAAGCGGAATAATGCGCTGATGAAATTGCCACGTCTGAAATAAATTCCAACCGATACAACACAACGTAAATAAACCCGGTAACCAGGACAGCCTTCTTTTTTCAGCAGCAGCAAACACGGCCAGCATCCCCAAACTAAACACCGGGTATAATTGCACCAGTGCGCGCATGCCAAATGAGGAGGTGTACCACCACATCGGCCACGCAAAAACCGTCCATAACTGAGCGGCCAGAAACAGCGCCACCGGCCATTTCCAGCCTTTTAAGCCGTATTTAACCGGCATGAAAAAGCCCACAAAAAGGAGTCCCATCCATGGCGTATACAACAGCCATCCTTTTCTGAAACTGAATAAGCCTTTTAGCAGATGAGGATGTAAAAAATCGGGTTTAAAGGGATAGGGATTGTAGAAAAAGTGGCCGGTGGTTTTCTTCCATAACAGTACTTGTAAGAGCACCAGCACGGCCCCCGCGGACCCCGCGGGCAACAGCCCTCGCCACCAGTGGGAGTGCAGTTGCTGCCGGCCATGCACCAGCAGAAAGGTGCCGGCCAGTAAAAAGCTGAAAATTTCAGAAGGACGGGCCAGGGTGAGTAAGGTGCAGATGATGACGATTAAGGGCAAGCCGTAGGGCGATGGTTGGCGGGAAAGGCGCATCAGCACCACCACCAGAAAACCGTATAGCGCAAACAACACATTATGCGGCGAGACAGGCTCGGCTGTGAAATAGTAGAAGAAATTGGTACCGAAAATCAATCCAGCCAGCAGCAGCACGGTATGGGTGGGGTTTAGGTACCGCCGCCACTCGCCCACCAACAACCACAACGCCAAAAGCGAGAGCAGCCAGCCCCACGCCGCCTGCGCCAGGCGGTAGGGTGCCGAAAGGCCATCGGCCGGATAGTGCGTAAAGCGCACCAATACATCTGCAAAGGCATAGGCCGGAGCGTACAAAAAAGCCATGCCGATAGTATAGGTGGGTGTGAGCTGTCCTTCCGGGGTTTGGGTGATTTGATACAGCGAAGAGGAGGTATTATATTGCTGCCTTAAGGTTTCAGCAAAGCGGTAGTTTTCTATGTCGTGATATTTGAAAACGGCCGGAAGGTGGAGGTAGTAGCCGAAGTTGTCCCAATTGAGCACCTGCCAATGGACACGCTGCACCTGGGTAAAAACGGCAGCGGCCAGCAAGAGAGCCAGAAGGGTAGCGGGAAGGCGCATGGGGCGAAGATAGAAATGATTCAGGTTGAGGGCATTGGCAGCCTGAAACCGAAGGGCGGCCCGGTAATGCCCAAATCCATTTTTTTTATCCACATAAAAGTGTATATTTGCGTCCCATTTTTAGGAATGGGCGGGAAAAGTCTTGCTTTTTTTGCCCCTTAAATGGAGTGGGAATACGGGAATAGTTCAATGGTAGAATAGAGGTCTCCAAAACCTTTGATCAGGGTTCGAATCCTTGTTCCCGTGCAGAAAAGAGGGCAACCTTTAAAATTGATTATGGAAAAGATCAGGCTATACTTCGAAGAAGCGTACGACGAGCTGGTGAATAAAGTAACTTGGCCTACGTGGGCGGAATTGCAACAAAGCGCGCTGGTGGTGCTGGTAGCGGCTAGTATCATTGCGTTGTTGGTGGTGGGCATGGATCTGATTTCCAAGACCGCAATCCAGCAAGGATTGTACAAAATTTTACATCCGTAATGGCTGAAGATAAAAAATGGTATACCCTGCGGGTGATCAGCGGACAGGAGCGCAAAATACGCGAACACCTGTTGCTGGAGATTTCCCGTTCGGGCCTCGATAAAGTGGTGAGCGCGATTCACGTACCTACGGAAAAAGTGTACACCATCAAGAATGGTAAGAAAACAATTAAGGAGAAAACCTCTTATCCGGGTTATCTCTATGTGGAAGCCTCACCAAGCGGATTAACCGCAGAAGTGATTCAGCAACTGCGTCAGGTGCATGGCAACCTGGGTTTTCTGGGTGGAAAAGCGCCTGAGCCACTGCGCCCGGGTGAAGTGAACCGCCTCTTGGGTAAGATGGATGAACTGATGGAAGGCGGCGAAACCATGGTGGAACCGTTTATCATCAACGAAGAAGTGAAGGTGATTGATGGTCCTTTCAACGACTTTATCGGCACTATTGAAGAGATTAATAACGAGAAGAAGAAACTGAAAGTAACGGTGAAAATTTTTGGAAGAAAGACGCCGGTTGAAGTGAACTTCCAGCAAGTAGAAAAAATTGTATAAACCCGAACTGAACTGATTTAAGAATTTGAAATTTAAATGATATGGCAAAGGAAATCGCAACATTCGTAAAACTGCAAGTGAAAGGTGGCCAGGCTAATCCGGCTCCTCCGGTAGGTCCTGCTTTGGGTTCCAAAGGGGTGAACATTATGGAATTCTGCAAGCAGTTCAATGCGCGCACGCAAGACAAGCCCGGCAAAGTATTGCCTGTGGTGATTACGGTGTACACCGACAAGTCTTTCGACTTCGTGATCAAAACGCCTCCTGCGCACAACCTGTTAATGGAATTGACCAAGAAGCAGGCTGGCTCAGCAGAACCTAACCGTAAAAAAATCGGTTCGGTTAGCTGGGATATCATCCGCAAAGTAGCAGAAGAGAAAATGACTGACCTGAACTGCTTCACCGTGGAAAGCGCGATGAGCATGGTGGCCGGTTCTGCGAAGAGCGCAGGCTTTACGCTGGACGGACCAGCACCTTGGGAAAAATAAAGTTTTGCTACCCGAAACCGATATTTTTTAACGTGGGAGTTCGCCCCGGGCGAGCGCTGGACCACATAAAACAACGTTATGAAATTAACGAAGAAAAGAAAGGCTGTAGAAGGCCTGGTGGACTCGAAAAAAGAGTACACCCTCACTGATGCTTCCGCATTGGTGAAAAAAGTAAATACCACAAAGTTCGACGCTTCGGTGGATTTACACATCGCACTGGGGGTTGACCCTAAGAAAGCCGATCAGGCTATCCGCGGTACCGTTGCCCTTCCGCATGGAACGGGTAAAACCAAGAAAGTACTGGTGCTTACTACTCCTGATAAGGAAGAAGAAGCGAAAAAAGCCGGTGCCGATTTCGTAGGTCTCGACGAATACGTACAAAAAGTGGAAAGCGGTTGGATGGATTTTGACGTGGTAATTGCTACGCCAAACGTGATGGCCAAAATCGCTAAACTGGGTAAAGTACTCGGTCCGCGTAACTTAATGCCGAATCCTAAATCAGGAACCGTTTCTCCGGAAGTAGGTAAGGCCGTTAGCGAAGTAAAACAAGGTAAGATTGCCTTCAAAGTAGATAAATTCGGCATCGTGCATACGTCTATCGGACGTATCTCCTTCTCGGCGCAGCAAATCAATGAGAATGCTGCCGCCCTGCTGCAAACCTTGTCGAAAATGAAGCCGGCATCTGCCAAGGGCGTTTACTTCAAAGGTATCTCTATGGCCAGCACCATGAGCCCGGGCATCAATGTTGATTACAAAACAGTAGCGGGCCTGTAACCCATTTCATAACCAATTAAAAGAGAGAAAAAATGGACAAGGCATCAAAAAATAACGAAATAGCAGAACTGAAAGAAAAATTTGCGGATTGCAATTTCTTCTACATCTGCGATTCCTCTTCCCTCACTGTAGAGAAAATCAACAATTTCCGCCGTTTGTGTTTCAGCAAAGGACTGGAATACCGCGTGGCTAAAAATACGCTGATTCAAAAAGCACTCGAGCAATTGGATGGTAACTATACCCCGATGTTTGAAACACTGAAAGGATCAACCGGTATTATCTTCTCCAAAGAAGGTTCGGTTCCTGCAAAAGTGCTGAAAGAGTTCCGCGAGAAAAACGATAAGCCTTTGCTGAAAGGCGCTTACATTGATGGCGATGCCTTCATCGGCGACAACCAGATTGAAGTGCTCAGCAAGCTGAAGTCGAAAGCAGAACTGATTGGCGAAATCATCGGCTTGCTGCAATCGCCAATGAAGAATGTTATCGGCGGTTTGCAAGGTTCGGCAGGACAAAAAATTGCCGGTCTGGTAAAAGCACTCGAAGAGCGCGGCAATTAATTAGAAACAATTTTAAGAATCCAGTAAAACAACAATATGGCACGTTTTTGTGATTTGACGGGAAAAGGACCAATGTTTGGTCACCACGTTTCGCACTCCAACCGGAAAACGAAGCGCAAGTTCCTTCCGAACTTAAAAGTTAAACGCTTTTATATTCAGGAGCTGGACGAGTGGGTAACACTGAAAGTGAGCACCACCGCCATCCGCACTATTAATAAGAAAGGCATTTACGCTTACCTGAAAGATTTGAGTAAGAAGGGCGAAATTGCATTGCGTTAATCTTTAATTGAATTAAGACATGGCAAAGAAATCAAAAGGCAATCGCATCCAGGTGATTCTGGAATGCACCGAGCACAAGGCCAGCGGCCAGCCCGGCACTTCGCGCTATATGACATACAAAAACCGTAAAACTACTACGGAGCGTATCGAGTTGCGCAAGTACAACCCCATCCTGAAAAAAGTAACTGTTCACAAAGAAATTAAATAACCATGGCAAAAGTATCGAAGAACGCCCGTACCGACCGTACGGCGCAGGTAGGTTCAAAAGACTACGTACGCGTAATTAAGGCGGTAAAAGGTAAAACCGGTTCATACGGCTTCCTGGAGAAAATCGTGCACAAAGACAAGGTGCAGGAGTTTCTGAAGGCGCAAGACTAATTGCTTTTTAAGGCAAAGCATCCCGCTATTGCCGGCTCAGGCCGGTAGTAGCGGGATTTTTATTTTGATGATGATGGCGGCTGCTGCAAAACAACTTACGATGTTTTCAAAACATCGTAAGTTGTTTTGCAGCACCGCGCTTTTCGCTTGTAGTCCTCGCACGGCTTCGTTCCTCGCCGCGCTGCGGGCTACCGCTTCAATCGCTTCCGCTTAGCGCATAGTGCCGGGTGTAGCGCCATCTCGCGGCAGCTAAGAGTCCCAATCGTCTTTATGTCCCCATCGTCCAAACCGTCCCAATAGTCGAACATCGAACATCGGAAAGTCGAACCCATGCTGGGCGTAGCGTTTAGACTCATTTCCAAATTTACTCCGTTTTCCATTCGCTACGTCCTAAGAATTTGCTGAGAAAGGAGTTGGCGCTTAGAAGCGCCGCGTCTCGCGGCCAGGCTGATCTATCCATTATGCAAAGCTTTACCAATCCTTTTACACCACAATAGTCTCTGACGCTTCATTGGTGGTTAGTTCTACAGAATGATTATCCTGTTGCCAGAATTGAACATGGCGGTTACGCTCTATTAAGAAAATTAGATTGTCAAGCCCTAGCCGCGAGACGCGGCGCATCGTTACGCTAATCTCTTAACTGCCTTTCTCCGTTGGTCGTAGCGAAAGCAAAATTCAGGTGAGTTTCAGAAATGAGTCTAAACGCTACGACCAGCACGGGAACAAATGCAGCCCTCAAAAGTGAATATCATCGCGGTAGGTACTACTTCAGGCGTAATACATAAAGCGTCAATCAATCTTTGATTAACCGGCTGGTAGCTACAGAAGTCTTTTCGCCATTCCATGCTTTTACAGTGTACATTCCAGGAGCAAGAAGGGAAGCATTCAATGTTGCTTTGCCATTCGACAATGGTGTTTGCCATACCATTCTACCGGTTAGGTCATAAAGTTCACAGCGCGTTAACTGCTCAGCGGTTGTGATGGTTACTTGTTCAAATCCTGCTGATGGATTCGGTGCCACCTGCATGGTAATTTCTTCAGCAGAAATTTCAGAAAGGCCTACATGCAACTCGCAAAAATTTGCCTTGAAAAGGGTTAGGTCATTAGGGGCTGTGCCCGGATTTACGTTGGCCAGAAAATAGGTAATGCCGTTTAGCTTATGAAACCAGCGTGGGCTTGAACTACCTAGTTCCGCAATGTTATACTTCTGCATACCAGATGCTTTTCCAAAAAAATACTCAACATCCCTTGGCGCCAGAGAATCACTACTCATACCGGCTAATGGGTAATCTTCACAAACGGTAGCATAGCTGGGAAGGTCGAAAGAAACCTGATCTTCTTCAAAGGAAAAACCATTGGTAAAGTCTTTGGCATAGAACTTTGTTCCGGAGGCCGTGCCATTAGTTATCCAAAGCTCCGGTTTAAAATTCACCATCATATTCACGAAGGTGTTTCCTGCACCTGTCATCGCGCGATTTACCGTCATGGCATTATCAGTAGTGAAATTAGTGAGTTGTGTGAATGAATTATTGAGGATGTTATAGGCAAACAATTGATTCATGGGTGCCGCTTGCGGTCGCATAATCATAGTAATGTATTGAGCGGTACCAATGCTACTCCGTTTTACACCATTATTGTAGAGCATATTCCCAACGGTTGCCAGTGTTTGAACTGTATTTCCTGTTACCTTTTTAATAACCACCTGGCCGTATTGCATTGGGTTTAAAACCAGATAAACCGAAGCGCCAATATGCGAGGTAATGTCATAACTCTGTTGCGCAGTTGTTACACTATCGATAATTTCAACAGTGGCGCCACGAGCCATGCAGAAGTACGATTTCCCAGTAGCACTGCTGTTTTTGGTGTAATACAATACACTGTCGCCGGCAACATACTGAGGCAACCACGACGCCTGATTAATCTGATCAATTTGTATGGTACCGGCAGCGGTTAAATCGGTTAGGAATAATGCCTTTTCAAATTTCACATAAACGTTCCCTTTGATTTGTACTGCATATTCTAAAAGGCCTGCTGCAGTTGGAAATGAAAGGATAGAATCTGTTGAAACGGTATCCATCACAAACAGTGCGGTGTTCACGCCAAACTTATCGAGATAACCCACTTTATTTCCGATGTGGAATAAATATTGCGACACTACATTAGGTCCTGGCTGTCGTTTATTTGTAGCAATGTGAGATGCCGCACCAGTATTCTCATCAATTTGATACACCGCGGTGTTACCCCAGAGATATGCGCTATGACCATAGAGTTTACCATCTACTTCTTTTAATACATCGTAGGGCGTAGGGTTAGCTAATGCAGTTAAACCAAGTTGAGCAAAGGTAGTACTGCTGATGGCCAGTACGGCAATAGAAAAAAGTATGTTTTTCATGACAGTTTTTATTCCTGTAAATCTAAGATGGGTAAGGCCTTAAAAGCGCATTTAGTAAGAATTTAGTCATTATTTCCCGGTAATTGCGGCGGCATTGGTTCTGCAGCTCGTAGTTTTAGCGCAAACCCCAGCAAATTGTGAATTGTAAATGGTAAATTGATTTGGGCTCACTGGCCTTGTCATTGGAACACTATACCCATTAGAAAACCACACCATTATTCAGCAAGTCCCAACCGCCCCAACAGTCCCCATGGTCCCTAACGTCGAACATCGCTTCCGCGCACCTTATGGCACTTGCCACGAGCGCGAGGGGGCGGAGCGAAAATCCTTTTTTGGAGCAGCATCTGAAAAGACTTACGATGTTGGAACGGCATGCTGGGCGTAGCGTTGAGACTCATTTCCAAATTTACTCCATTTTCCATTCGCTACGTCCAACGAATTTGTTGAGAAAGAGATTGACGCTTAGAGGCGCCGCGTCCCGCGGCCAGACTGATCAATCCACTCCAACATGCAAAGCTTTATTGTAAATTTCGCATGCTGGGCGTAGCGTTGAGACTCATTTCCAAATTTACTCCATTTTCCATTCGCTACGTCCAACGAATTTATTGAGAAAGAGATTTGCGCTTAGAAGCGCCGCGTCCCGCGGCCAGGCCGATCAATCCAGCCATCTCGCGCAAGTCTCCGGCGCTTCATTGGTGGTTAGTTCTACAGAATGATTATCCTGTTGCCAGAATGGAACATGTCGATTCCGCTCTATTAAGAAAACTTAAGTTGTCGCGCCCCAGCCGCGAGACGCGGCGCATCGTTACGCTAATCTCTTAATCGCCTTTCTCCGTTGGTCGTAGCGAAAGCAAAATTCAGGTAAGTTCCAGAAATGAGTCTAAACGCTACGACCAGCAGGGGTAGCACCGCATCTCGCGGCCAGCGATCAATTCATGACGTTTAACCCAATTGATTGCTGCGGTTACAAACCGCATCTACTTCTTGCCACGATTCACCTCCCGATTATTCAGCAAGTCCCCATCGTCCAAAAAGTCCATATCGTCCCAAACGTCCCAAATCGTCAAACATCGAACCATCGAACATCGAAAAGTCGAACATCGAACAGTCCCACACCCCCCACCCACATCGCGCTCCCGCTGTAATCCCGCCTGCTTGAAAAGACTGCTTATATTCGCCCCAAAATTGAACCGTGGGTTTATTTGATTTCTTTTCGAAAAACAAGAAAGACGACCTCAACAAAGGGTTAGAAAAAACAAAGGAGGGCTTCTTTGGAAAAATTGCCCGCGCGGTAGCCGGAAAAACTAAAATTGATGATGAAGTCCTGGATCACCTGGAAGAAGCACTGATTTCTTCAGATGTTGGGCTGCAAACAACCGTAAAAATTATCAAGAACATTGAAGCCCGGGTGGCGCGCGATAAATTCACCTCTACCGCTGAACTGAACGGCATCATGAAAGATGAAATAGCCGCCTTGCTCAAGCAACATCCTGCTGATACTTCTGACACCAAAAAACCGTATGTGATGATGGTGGTAGGCGTGAATGGTGCGGGCAAAACCACTACCATTGGCAAGCTGGCGCATTTGTTCAAGAACAATGGCAAAAAAGTGGTGCTGGGCGCTGCCGATACGTTTCGCGCCGCCGCCGTTGATCAACTGGCGGTTTGGGCCCAGCGCAGCGGAGTGGATATGATTCAGGGCGCTTTGAATGCTGATCCTGCTTCGGTGGCGTTTCAGGCGCTGGAAAAAGGTGTGGCCGTACAGGCCGATGTGGTGATTATTGATACGGCAGGGCGTTTGCACAACCGCATTGATTTGATGAATGAGCTCACCAAAATTCGTCGCGTGATGCAGAAGGTAATTCCGGATGCGCCTCATGAAGTGTTGCTGGTACTGGATGGCAGCACCGGACAAAACGCGGTGGAGCAGGCGCGCCAGTTTACGGCGGCCACGCAGGTGAGCGCGCTGGCCATTACCAAATTGGATGGTACAGCCAAGGGCGGCGTGGTGATTGGTATTTCTGATCAGTTTAATATACCCGTAAAATATATTGGTGTAGGCGAAGCCATCGACAAACTACAGTTGTTTGATCCTGCGCTGTTTGTAGAGACGTTGTTTGCCTAAGCTTTGCTGCGGCCGCATTGCGAGTTTTATATATCTTTAAAAGATATAACTAAAAAATCAACTATGCGGGTATTGATTCTTCTACTCACGCTGTTTGCTTTAAATTATGGTTATGGTCAGTCTGCTGCAACCGGCCATAAGTGCAGCCTTCAGTTAACCAGAAAAGTGGCGCTTCAATCTGACCATATTCAATTGCGACCAACGTTTGAATTGGTGCGCGATAAGGCAGATGATGACCTGGAGGTTGACCTTCAACAGGCGAATTTAGAACTGAAGCGAAGCAAGGCTTCTGGTGCGCCAACGGGCAATTTTACGGCGAGAAGTAGTAGAGCTGCGGGAATTGAAATCGGAACGCAGTTCGTGGCCAACGCTACCACCACCATGCCGCCTGATTACGCTATAGCGATAAATGGTACAGGGCAAATTATTTCGGCGGTAAATGCGAACGTAAACATATCGGATACTTTTGGGAATCTATTATACACCAAGTCGCTTCTTGGGCATATCCAGGGCAACGATTCCAATATCACTATACTATCCTCCCGCTTGTGTGATCCCCGCATTCGGTACGATTGCACCAACCATAGATTTATGATGGCTGCCATAACCTGTGATGCATTGGCCAGCACTTCGCAAATCGTCGTGATGACATCCACCAGTGAAGATCCGCTTTCGGATTGGAATGTATATACCATCAAGGGCGATTTTTTGAATAAGGGATATTGGTTTGACCATCCCTCAATGGCGTTTTCCAAATCAGATCTTTTCATCAGTGGTAATTTGTATTCCGGAACTGCGCTTACCGACGCCTATTTGTTTCAGATAGATAAGCAGGCTTTGTTTAATGGCGATACCGCTGTGCCCATGGTGCACTGGGATAATTTCAGCAGCAAAGGAAATTCTACGTTAATGCCAGTGGGTGAAGGTCGCTGTGGTGATTACGGCGACAGTATGTATGTATTGAGTTTGCAACGCCCCGGGCAGGCAGGCGGCCCAACAGATACCGTATCAATCTACACCATTGTAGGTAAGGCCGCCAGCGCCAATTTGCCGGTGCGCACAGATATCTTCATCCAATTACCGGAAACGTACAACAATCCGGTAGCTGCAGTTCAAGCGGGCACCACCATAGGGCTTAATCCGGGTGATGCCAGATTAAAGGACGCTTATTATCTTAACGGGATTATTCACAGCGTACATACTACCGTCACTTCTACCCAATATAATGGCATTTATTATGCACGCCTTACCGCTTCAGCGCAAGGTTGGCAAGCACAAAATTATGTTTTGGCGGTTAGCGCAGCCGATTTAAGCTATCCTTCTATTGTGAATTGGGGCACAGCATCTGCGCCTCAGGTATCGTTAATTCATGTAGCGCATTCACCTTCTCAAGCATTTCCGGGGTCGTTGGCCTTCATCATGAATAACGATATGAGCATCGGCGATATATTTTTGGTAGATACAGGTAAAAGCTATGTCAACAAATCGCCATCAAATAATATGTCGAGGTGGGGTGATTATTCAGCGATTTGCAGAAACTTTAATGCCAGTGGTAGAGAGGCATGGACCTTTATGGGTTCAGGTAATACGGCGCACGGTTGGACGAATGTCATTTCAAAAATTTCAGAAGGATTTCCTACCGGAGTAGCAGATGCGGCGTCGGAATCAGGCGATGCGCAGTTATATCCTGTTCCTGCCGATCAGGATTTGGTGACGTTGAAGTTCAATAACCACAAGCCACGATTTATTACCATGAAGGTAATGGCGATGAATGGCGCCATAACTGAAGTGCCTGTATCATCAACCTACCTGGGTGCTGGTGAACATCGTATTCAGTTTTCTACCCGACAATTGGCAGCAGGTATTTATGCTGTAGCGTTGGAAAGCGAAGGCAATTTGTTGGTTAAGAAACGGTTTACCGTACGTTAGACTAAAGCTCCATTTTTCTATTTCGGGGAAAATCCATATTTTTATATCGTAAACGATATAATCGCAAACGATATACAATGCGGCGCGGGAAGTGGTGGTTGTTGTTATTGGTGTTGTTGCTGGCCGGTTGGCGGTTGCGTTTGGCTTATCTTGAAAAAAATGAACGAATCATGAATACTACTTCTTTCTATGAGCTGGAAGCCACCGATCTTTCGGGCAAAACAGTGCCGATGAGCCGATTCAAAGGCAAAACCATTATTGTGGTGAATACGGCCAGCAAATGCGGCTTAACGCCGCAGTATGGAGGTCTCGAAGCGCTGTATCAGAAATACAAAGACCGCGGTCTGGTGATTTTGGGTTTTCCCTGCAATCAGTTCGGCGAACAAGAGCCCGGTACATCCGAAGAGATTTCGCAGTTCTGTTCGGTAAATTATGGTGTCAGCTTTCCCATGTTCAGCAAAATTGATGTCAATGGTGCTGGTGCACACCCGGTTTTTGTTTATCTAAAAAAGGAATCCGGAGGATGGTTAAGCAAACTCACCGGCACTTCCATCAAATGGAATTTCACCAAGTTTCTGATTGACAAAAGCGGCAAGCCGGTAAAGCGCTTTGAGCCAATTTCTACGCCGGCCGGAATGGCGGGCGATATTGAAAAAATACTGTAATTGATGGAGGAGGCGTTGTATCTGCAACAGCAATTGTGCTTTCCGTTGTACGCTGCGGCCCGCCTAACCATGCAGGTGTATGAGCCGCATTTGAAGGCTATTGGCCTAACGTATCCGCAATACCTGGTCATGCTGGTACTATGGGAGCATCACGAACTTTCAGTTACAGAAATTGCAGAAAGGTTGTTATTAGATACGAACACCATTACCCCATTATTGAAGCGATTAGAAGAAAAGGCGATGGTGCAACGTAGAAGGAATCTTCATGATGAACGCAAGGTGTTGGTGTCCTTAACATCTAAAGGCAAGCGTTTAAAGATGAAGGCGAAGTTGATACCGGAGGCGTTAAGGAGACATCTGTTAAAGGCAGGTCTTCACCTAAGTGATTTGCGTGAGCTGAAGCAATTAACGGACCAGTTCGTTACCCGGATGCAGTTATCTGCTGCGCCTTGATGGAATGGCCGAAAATGTCGTTTTATTGGCTCTTTGTGTGGGGATGAAGTCGTACATTCGAGTGGTAAACTCCTTGTAGGTATGACTCATTTTGTTTTTATTCTGCTGCCTGAAGTGCATTTAATGGATTTGGCCGGACCAGAGCAAGTGTTGCTGGAAGCCATAGATGCAGGAGCGCCGTTCACTATTGCGCATGCGGTGCTCAAAGATAGTGGTTGTACCTCTTCCGGTATACCTATCTTGCAACTACCCCATTATAAATCTATCCAGCTACAAGAAGGAGATTATCTAATTATTCCGGGGCCTCGTATTCGCTATTTGGAATCGGAGGAGTTTATGAGTCAAACCAGATTTTTTGATTGGATTAGGCGGCAATATGACAAGGGTGTGAATGTATGTAGTATTTGCTCGGGGGCCTATGCTTTGGCGCATGCTGGCATCCTGCGGGGAAGAAGGTGTACTACCCATTGGAAAAAAACGAAAGAACTGCAAAGGCGGTTTCCCAGCTTGCAGGTACAGGAGAACGTATTGTTTACCCATGATGGTAATCTTTATACCAGTGCTGGTATCGCTTCAGGAGTGGATATGGCCCTGTATATCGTTGAGCAGTTAATGGGGCCGTTTTTTGCGCATCGCGTTGCGCGGGAAATGGTCATTTATAATCGAAGAGGGCAGCATCACCCACAACAAAGCGAGTTTTTCGATTACCGGAATCATATCCACTCGGGCATTCACAAGGTGCAGGATTGGCTTCATGATAATTTGCGGAAGCGAATCAATCTTGACGAGTTGGCACGGATGGCGAATATGAGTACGCGTAACTTCACACGCATCTTTAAACGGGAGACCGGCGTTACCGTTAATGAGTATATTACCACCCTGCGCAAAGAGCGGATTCAGGAGTTACTGAACCGGCCAGATTTGTCGCGTCACCAAATTGCAGCTCATTGTGGTTTACGCAGCGAGCGTCAGGTGAGCCGCCTGATTAGTGCGATGTCTCATTTAAATTAACGGATAGTATGGCCGAAAATGTCGGTGGTGTGGCCACCGGCTTTAGTGCGCTTCAGCGTCATTTGTAAAAAAAATGAGCTATGCGCATGGGTTTACTTTTTGCTTTTCTTCTAACTGCGAATCAAATTCTGGCGCAGTGTACGGCGTTTATTACTGATCAACGAAATCGGGCACTGCAGGGCGATGTGTTGGTTTACCGCAATGGCGACTCATCGCTTGTTCGTTTTACTTCTTTTGACAAAGGGAACTTATTGATGAATCTGGAGGCGGGTAATTATGAATTAGTGATTCAGGTTCCCGATTATGCCAGCCGGAAAGTGGCGGTACAAATATCAGATAGTTCGATGCCCCTTCATATCGGCAATTTGATATTGGAACCATTGGCCATCACCGCTCGCGAGGTGGAAGTGACTGCCCGGAAACCTTTATATCAGCGAACCGATGAGGGCGCCCGAATTAATGTTGAGCATACGTTGCTGGCTGCCACGGCTTCAACTACTGAGTTGTTGCAGAAAGTTCCCGGTATTTCTTTAGCCGGTGGTAAGTTGTTTTTGTTCGGAACGGGAGAAGCACTTATTTATCTGCGCGGAAAGCAAATCACACTGGAAACTTTGCGAAGCTATCCCCCCGATCAAATTCAATCAGTGGAAATTATCAGCAATCCATCAGCTCGCTATGATGCAAACGGCCGCGCGGTAGTGGTCATCAAATTGAAACCCAATGACAGCGAAGGTATCACAGGTACGGTTACCGAAACCGCTACCTATGGAAGACATTTTCAAAATAACCTGGATGCATCGTTGAACTGGCAAAAGAAGAAGTTGGGGATGTCTGCTGGATATGCGCTGGCTTCGGGAACAGATTGGGCCAACAACCGCTACAGCACTAAGACCAACACAGCAAGCGGCGATATAGTGACAAATAGTTACTATGAAGAGCATCCCAGGTCAACCTACGTAGCGAATTACCGATTCGGGATGGAGTTTCACCCCTCTGATAAAACCGATGTTTCACTTCAATATGATGGCTTGTATAACCTGTTTGATCTGGACGTTAGAAATCAGGGGGTAACCAATGGAACAGATGCTTCAGTTACAACTATTGCGATGCGAAATGCAGCGCGTACGATAAACATGAACAATGCACTTAATGTAAACGTTAATCATCAGTTAGATTCTTCTGGAAGTACGCTGTTTTTCGGAGCACAGTATTGCAATTTCCAAACGGCACTACACGACCGTATTGCTGAAACGATTTCACGCGCTACAGAGCAATGGGCAGCTTTACGCGCTAATGATGGTTCCAATCAAATTCACCTGATTACTGCGCAATTGGATGTAGTTAAACAATTGGGTGATGGATTTAGCATGGCCTTTGGCGCCAAGTATGCGCATACGGTAAATAGCAGCGCTATGGCGATACGTTCCAAAGCTGATGGCAGCATCGTTTGGCAAGATTATCCGCAATACGCCAATAACTTCGTATATCGCGAAATTGTTCCCGCGGCCTACGCCTTGTTCAATTGGAAATATCAGGCGTTCCGTTTTAGCTTTGGTACCCGGGCCGAAGTTTCTTCCGTAAAAGGATTTTCAAAAAAGTTGAATCAAACTGTTTTTGATACTACCTATTTTAATTTCTTTCCTACCGCAAAGGTAGATTGGTTAGTTACGCAAAATTGGCGAAGTGTATGGAGTTATTCGCATCGAATCAACAGACCAGTTTATCAGGATTTGGATCCTTTTGTTTGGTATATCGATTCATTGACTTCCATCAGAGGGAACTCCTTTCTCAGGCCAGAGTTGACGCATTCGTTTGAATGGAAAATTTCTTTCAAAAATTACTCTTTTAAACTGGGTTATGCTTATACCAGAAACAAGATATGGCAATGGGTATCAACAGGAGAGGCGGGTTCAGGTAGTGTGCAGTTTACCAAAGGAAATCTTCAAAACTATCACCAGGTAAATATCGCTTTCGACATTCCCTTCGAATCAAAATGGTATAATACTTATAATACCGTGGCACTCAATGTGAATGTGATTGATGACCGTTCCGGACGCTTTACCTTCCGTCCGCTAATCCCGCAATTATATGTTAATACTTATCACCAATTCATGATTCCGAAAATTATGAATGTTGATCTGTCGGCCGAATTTTATGGGTGGGTGAGCGATGGTGTAGGCTATCGAAAGCCCTACTATTACGCCACGCTAGGGGTTTCCAGAAGTTTTCTGAACAATCAACTGAGTATTCAATTAACCTGGAACGATTTTCTGTTTTCTGCGCGCAATCAGGGTTATCGGGTGCAAGGGCCAATTACAAATAATTTCAATCAACAATTTAATACGCGGTACGGTCGCATTACGATAACGTACAACTTTGGACATTTAAAAGAAGTACGCTACCACAATAAAAGTGTGAACGAGAAGGAGTTTAATCGTATTAAGCAGTAAAGTTCAAAACGGCATATATTTGAATTTGGTTTTTAGCATTGATCTACTACTTAGTTTTACGTTTACGCATACTAGCGCGCTGGTGCACAGATTCGGGATTTTCGCCCTGGCTTCTGGGGGTATTGGTGGTTGGTCTGTTTGTTGCTTTCTCTTTGGTGTTTTGCAGTAAGGTGATGCATGCCCATCTGGCTTATCCGTTATTGGCTGCTCTTTTGCTTTGGCCGCTTTCAGCCCGCCAACGAAATGAACCTTTGCTGATGCTATTTGAACGCAAACAATTCTTTAAATTACGTATCATAGAAAATGCCTGCCTTGCACTGCCTTTTACACTGTTCATGGTTTTTGAAGGATATGGTTGGTGGTCGTTTTTACCCTTGCTATTCGGTGTATTACTAGCCATGATTTTGTGGCGGAATGGAAGTACCCACGTGTTAACCACACCATTCGGTGCACAGGCGCCGGAATTTATCAAGGGCTTCCGCAAAAGTAGATGGGTACTACTGTTGTTGTATAGCCTGGTGGGAATAGGTATCGCGGTTGGCAACCTGAATCTGGCTGTTGTAAGTATGGTGGCCATAGGATTGTTGGCAGCAAGCTATTTTACTACACCCGATGATTCATTTTTTGTTTGGCAACACCGGCACCATGCCGCATCCTTTTTACGGCATAAAATAAAGCATGCGGTGCGATATGGTTTGGCGTTACTGCTGCTACCGTGGTTAGTGGTTTTATGCAGCGCACCGCAGCAATGGCCATTATTGTTTGCTGTATTATGCTTAGTGCCGCTCTACCTTGCGCTGGCGGTGTTGGGCCGTTATTTACTTTTTCCTCATGACAGCAGTTTAGCACAAGCCTTATTATTAGGCCTTTGTATGGTATTACCGTTCTTCCTGCCCATCGTGCTGCCTTATTGTTTCATCAAAGCCCGCCAACGGCTGCAAATGCTACTGACATGATTTCGATTCATCAATTGACTAAACGCTACCATAACCAGCCGGTACTTCATCAGTTGAATGCTGAATTTGAAGAAGGTAAAATTTATGGTGTGGTAGGCGCTAATGGAGCCGGAAAAACAACATGGTTCCGTTGTATGGCTGGTTTGGAAAATTACGAAGGTACCGTTACCGCACCGGTACAGCCCTTGAAAAATGCCATGGGCTTTCTTCCGGCAGAGCCGGCATTCTTCGATAAAGTAACCGGAGAAGAATATGTGCGCATGGTGGCCGCCGCCCGTCAGGAAGATGTGTTGAATCTGGAAGAACGGAATGTGTTCGAACTGCCCTTGCAACAATACGCCTCCACCTATTCCACGGGAATGAAGAAGAAGCTCGCATTATGGGCAATTCTACTGCTGCCCAATCAGTATTATATTCTGGATGAGCCTTTTAATGGTGTAGATATTCAAAGCAATCTGATGATAACGGAAGTGGTAATGCGCCTGGCGGCCATGGGCAAAACGGTGTTTTTATCGTCGCACATTTTCGCTACCCTCAGTGAAACCTGCCACCATATTTTATTGCTGGAAGAAGGCCGCATCACGCAATGGGTCAACCGGGCTGATTTCGGCCAGTTAGAAGCGCATATGCGCTCGGTGAGTATTGCCGGTAAGGTGGATCAACTGGGCTTGTTGTAGGTCGAAAGAAATCCTAAATCAATTACATTCGCGGCCTTATGTCGTTTACCACCGAATTACACCGCCGAAAAACGTTTGGCATTATTGCGCACCCAGATGCGGGAAAAACAACGCTTACTGAAAAATTGCTGTTGTTTGGTGGCGCCATTCAAACCGCTGGTGCTGTAAAATCGAACAAGATTAAAAAGGCCACCACCTCCGATTTTATGGAGATAGAAAAGCAACGGGGAATTTCCGTGGCTACTTCGGTGATGACGTTTGAATATCGCAATAAGCTCATCAATATTCTGGATACTCCTGGTCACAAAGATTTTGCAGAAGATACGTATCGCACGTTGACAGCGGTAGACTCAGTGATTATGGTGGTAGATTCGGTAAAAGGGGTTGAAGAGCAAACCCGGAAATTGATGGAAGTTTGCGCTATGCGTAAAACACCGGTGATTGTTTTCGTGAACAAGCTGGACCGCGAAGGACGTGATCCATTTGATTTGCTGGATGAGATAGAAAAGGAATTGCGCATTCGTACCAGGCCGCTGACCTGGCCAATTAACCGCGGCTCTTTATTCAAAGGTGTTTACGATTTACACGGCAAGGCACTGAATTTATTCAAACCCTCAGCCACCCGCGTTTCTGATGAAGTAGTCGCCATCACCGATTTGAACGATCCGCGCCTGGTGCAGGAAGTAGGAGAGCGCGATGCACAACAATTGCGGGAAGACGCCGAAATGCTGGAAGCCGTATATGATGTTTTTGACCACGACGAATACTTGAAAGGAAACTTGGCTCCTGTGTTTTTTGGTTCTGCAGTAAACAACTTCGGAATCCGCGAAATGCTGGATACGTTTGTAGATATTGCACCTACGCCCAAGGGTCGTGAAACCGATATTCGTTTCATTGAACCGGAAGAAAAAAAGATGGTGGGCTTTATCTTTAAAATTCACGCCAATCTGGATCCCAAGCACCGCGATAGAATCGCCTTTATGCGCATTGTTTCCGGTAAATTCGAGCGGGGAAAATATTATCACCATTGTCGGTTAGAGAAAGATTTCCGATTCAGTACACCGGTAACTTTCATGGCGCAGGAAAAGAATATTGTTGAAGAAGCGTATCCGGGCGATGTGGTGGGCTTGTATGATACGGGCAATTTTAAAATTGCCGATGTATTAACGGAAGGAGAAGATTTCCGCATTCACGGCATTCCATCCTTCTCCCCTGAAATTTTTAAAGAATTGGTGAATACCGACCCCATGAAGTCGAAACAATTGGAAAAAGGTATAACGCAGTTAACCGACGAAGGCGTGGCACAATTATTTACGCAACAGCCGGGCAACCGGAAATATGTAGGCACAGTGGGTGAATTGCAATTTGAAGTGATTCAATATCGCCTGTTGCATGAATATGGCGCCAGTTGTCGCTTTCATCCCATTAACATGACTAAGGCATGCTGGTTACGCAGCAGCGATCCGCAAAAACTGGAAGATTTTGTTCGGTTTAAATCAAGCGCTGTGGTGCATGATAAAGATGGCAATCTGGTTTATCTGGCGCCATCAGAATGGTTCCTGAAAATGGAACGGGAAAATAATCCCGATATTGAGTTTCATTTTAATTCAGAATTCAAAACGGAACGCATGAATTAAATGGCATAGTGCTTGTACTGCCAACCAGATAACCACTAATCTGGTCTTAAAATAAAGCCGTGAATACACCAGAAATCACTATTAATGGATTATGGATTGGCGATAAGTTATCGCCTATCAGTCAATTGACGATTCGCTCGTTTCAACGTCAGGGATATACCTTCAGGTTGTGGATTTACGATGAGGTTCAGCGCATTCCGGAAGGAACGGTGATTGCCGATGCAGGAAAAATTATCCCGGCCAGCGAAGTTTTCTCATACAAAAAAGCGTCGACCCTGGGCGTTGGCAAAGGCAGCTTTGCCGGATTTTCTGATTTGTTCCGTTACAAATTATTATTGGAAGAAGGTGGCGTTTGGAGTGATATGGATATCACCTGTCTTCATGAAATGATTGAGTTAAAGGGCGAATATTTTTTCCGGGATCACCATAAAATTCAGGCCGTCGGTAACTTAATGAAAGCGCCAAAGGGCAGTGAACTGATGCAATATTGTTATGATCGGACAAAAATGATGGTCACCGCCGATAATCGCGATTGGATGTTGCCCATCAAAATTCTGAACAGCGGCATCAGTAAATTTCAGTTGAAGCGTTTTATTGATAAGATTTCAAACGATGACAAATTCCCAGAGGTTGCGGGCTTATTGAAAGGAACGGCCAGTATTCCCCGCCAATGGAAACTGGTGCATTGGATGAACGAAGAATTCCGCCGGCTGCAATTGCCCGATAACGCCTTTCTGCCCAGCAGTGAAATTGCGCGATTGTTAGATCAGCACCAAATCGGATATCATGTGCTGGAAGGAAGTGATGAGTTGGAATACCGGCGAAAGCTGAGTAGACTGCGCTATGTGTGGTTGAGTTTAATGGGCCGGGTGCTGCGCTAAGCCAATACCACAATTCCGAAGAAAATACCAACTTTGGTGGCATGGGTTGGAAAGCTACCATGGCGCGCCTGGCCGCAGGCCTTGTGGCACCGCGAATCTATCGCGAACATGAACACGCTGTTGCGCTTCAGCAGCAAGTTTTACAGCAGTTAATCAATAAGGCACAGCATACGCGCTTCGGCACCGAACATGAATTTACGGGCATCAAAAATTATCACGATTTCCGCCATGCAGTTCCGGTGAAGGAATATGAAGATATGCGGCACTATATCGAAATGATTGCCGAAGGCAAGCCGGGTACGCTATGGCCGGGCATGCCGCTTTACTTTTGTAAATCATCGGGCACTACTTCAGGCATCAAATACATTCCGTTAACCCGCGAATCCATTGCCGAGCAAATTCGCGCAGCCCGCAATGCCCTGTTGATGTATGTTTATGAAACCGGCCGCGCCGAGTTCTTCGATCATAAAATGATTTTTTTGCAAGGTTCTCCGGAATTGGGTCATCACGGCGAAGTGCCCTGCGGAAGGCTGAGCGGTATTGTCTATCACCATGTGCCAGCCTATCTTAACCGAAACCGCATGCCTTCCTACACCACCAATTGCATAGACGATTGGGAACAAAAGGTAGATGCCATTGCCCGCGAAACGCTGCGCGAAAAGATGTCGCTCATCAGCGGTATTCCGCCCTGGGTGGTGATGTATTTTGAACGGTTGCTGGAGGTATCGGGAAAGAAAACGGTGCGTGAGGTTTTTCCGCAATTTCAGCTGTTTGTTTATGGCGGCGTGAACTACGAGCCCTACCGCGCCAAGCTGGAAACGCTGATGGGACAACGGATTCCGAGCGTGGAGACCTATCCGGCCAGCGAGGGATTTATTGCCTTTCAGGATAGCCAGGTGCAACCGGGATTATTGTTGAATGTGAATGCAGGTATTTTTTATGAGTTCATTAAAGTAGAAGATATCGGCAAGCCGGGTGCGCACCGAATGATGCTGGAGGAAGTGGAACTGGGTGTCAACTACGCCATATTGCTGAGCACTAATGCCGGTTTGTGGGCGTACAATTTGGGTGATACGGTCAAATTTGTTTCGCTGCAACCGTATCGCATAGTAGTAACGGGCCGGGTGAAGCATTTTATTTCGGCTTTTGGTGAGCATGTGATTGCGGAGGAGGTAGAATATGCCATGCAGCAGGCAGCGCACGCTCTTGGTGCGCAGGTAGCCGAGTTTACGGTGGCGCCACAGGTAAATCCTGAAGCGGGCTTGCCGTATCACGAATGGTTGATAGAATTTGCGGTACCGCCAGGTGATAGGGAAGGTTTTCAGTTGAAGTTAGATACCTGTATGCAGGAGAAGAATATTTATTACCGCGATTTACGCGCAGGAAATATTTTGAAGTCGTTGCAAGTAGTTTCCTTGCGCAAAGGCTCTTTTGTAGATTATATGAAGGAAACCGGAAAATTAGGCGGACAGAATAAAGTGGCGCGACTCACCAACAACCGCGCCATTGCTCAGGAATTGCTGCGGTTGCAATAAAGCGCTGGGGAGTGAGATGTTTGGAGCAGTTTTGGACGGCTGGGACGGTGGTTCGATGTTTGACATTTCGATGTTCGATGGTTGGGGACGATAGGACGGTTGGGATTTAATGACGATTAGGACTCGCTGAATTATAGTGTGGTTTTCAGATGGGTGTTACATTCTGATGACAAGTACAGCGAGGCCAATCAATCTTTACCATTTTAATTTTTTTTGGCGCGCCGCTCGCCCGCGCTTCAGGCACCATGCCGCAGGCTCGCGGCCGGGTGCTATGCTCATATCTTTGCATTCAATAAGATATAAGACGCTTTGAACAAGAAAAGAAGTATCTCGTATCTTGGCTGGTAGTAGAAAAAGCAGGTGCAGCAACTTGGGTGCTTCGCACGCGCATTGACGCTCTATTGTAGGTTAATCTGCACCTGTTTTCTCTTTTTGATTCCCAATAGTACCTAATCGATAAGCAATATGCCTATACGAGCTATACCATGAGTGAGGAAGATGAAAGGGTTTTTTCTGCGACTTTTTATTCATTTTAAAAACAATCAAATGATTAAGTACGCTGTTGGTATTGACATTGGTTCAAAAGAGTGCTATGCCTGCATGAGCACTATTGACGCCACACAACGGGTTAAAGTAGTGGCAAGCACAAAATTTAGTAACACCGCATCAGGCTTCCGGCTGCTTGAGATCTGGATTACGAAGCATCACAAGCAAAAGGAAGTACCGCTCACTATCGGGATGGAAGCCACAGGGGTGTATTATGAAAACTGTGCCTTGTTTTTTTCCCAGAGAAAATATAGGGTTACTGTAATTCTGGCTAATCGAGCCAAGGATTATCTCAAAGCTACGGGTATTAAAACCAAAACAGATAAATCAGATGCCCAGGGACTGGCGCAAATGATTTGTGAACAGGCGCTTCCTGAATGGACTCCTATGAGTCCGTTCTTTTTCCATTTACGAACCCTAACCCGTCAACACCAAAGGCTTCAGGAGATTCGCACAGAAGTTTCTAATCAGTTGCTTTCGTTAGAGGCATCAATGTACGTCATCCACAGCGTGACCAAGCAGCTAAAAGCGACATTAACTCATATCGACAAGCAAGTGGCACAATTAGAGGAGCTGATTAAGAAGCATCTCATGTCCAACCCGGACGTGTTTGGTAAGGTCGAACGCATTGCCGCAATTAAAGGCCTAGGCATGCTGACCGTTGCAGTGCTTATCGCAGAAACGAACGGTTTTGATTTGTTTGAGAACAGCCGCCAGTTAATAAGCTATAGTGGTTATGATGTGATAGAGAACAGTTCCGGCAAACGAGTTGGGAAAACAAGGATATCGAAGCAAGGAAACAGTCGCATCAGAAGAGCATTGTATATGCCGGCCTTCAACACAGTTAGATACCGAATAGCTCCATTTATTCATCTTTATTTGAGAACCTACGAACGGCATCATATTAAAATGAAGAGCTACGTAGCGGTGCAAAAGAAACTGTTAGTTATCATTTATGCCTTGTTCAAAAATGGAGAGAACTTTAGAAACATGCCATTGATTGCTGAGGAGGAGGCAGCAATTGCCTCTCGGTTGAGCGCCATTGGCGCTCTGAAAAAAGGTAGCCCCCCGAAGGGGGCTACAGAAGGTCGTCAATTGCGTCAGTTATCGGCAAGCAACGCCTCTCGGTTGGTGCAAAATTAAATTTTATGTTTTACTTGTTTTAATGATAGTACCTTCAATCTTTTTTGTAGCAGCAATTGACGTACGATGTTTCCATCACGCGTGAGCACACAACTCCTGCCGTTCCAACATCGTAAGTCTTCAGATGCTGCTCCAAAAAAGGATTTTCACTGCGCCCCCTCGCGCTCGTGGCAAGTGCCATTAGGTGCGCTGAAGGGATTGGGCTTTGGGGGCGGTTGGGTACGGTTGGGACGTTGGGGAAGATTGGGACGATTTGGACGGTTGGGACGATTGGGAAGTTGGGGACGGTTGGGAAGTTGGGGACGTTGGGGACGATAGGACGGTTGTGACGGTTTGTGACGAACGCAGTCTCAGGCGGAAATCTGTTTACCATTTGAAATTTACAATAATGCTTTGCATGATGGATTGATCGGCCTGGCCGCGAGACGCGGCGCTTCTAAGCGCCAATCTTTTTCTCAACAAATTCGTTGGGTAGCGAAAGGAAAATGGAGTAAATTTGGAAATGAGTCTAAACGCTACGCCCAGCATTCCGTTTGCGCTGCGCGCGGCAAAATACGCTCAGGCGAGAGGGGGGGATGAAGCGCAGCTAATGCTGAACCTGTACCAGAATCCTTCCGTGCGGCAGGCGATTCCTCGCTTGGATAGTTTCTATTTAGCGCATTTAGGGAGTTCTGATACTCTTTTGATGTTGCAATTGCTTATGCAGCAAGCTAAAATGACAACGGACTCTTTGGTGTCTGACAGTTTAAATAAATTGAACAACCTTGTTTTTGCAAATGACAAGTTTCAACAAAATCAACAACAGCTAAATTCATTGTACCTTTCGTTTTTTTCAACATCCAAACCAACTTTAGATTCAGCTAATTTGAAAAAGTTATTTGATATCGCTAAACAGTGCTACATTACTGGGGGGCCGGCAGTTTTTGAGGCGAGGGCGATGTATTGGGCGGCAGTGGACCGTGTGCGTTGGTCGTTCCAGGACGACTGCTTGGTGCAAACAGATTATTTTAAAACAAATATTGGAGATGGAATGGATGTAGATTCGTCTATAATGAATCACAAATACGCTGCTATAGGTGTGAAGGTTTATCCAACCTTGCTCGATAAATCTTCTATTTTAAATATTGAATCTACTACGGCGGGTGTGCTTTATATTTTTAATGAATTAGGGCAAGAGGTTTACGAAACGCCTTTGGATTCAGGCACTTGGCAAATCGATATAAATCTAAATTCAGGTTGTTATCAGTACATGTATAAGGTGAATTCAGAAATGATTAGCTTTGGTAAAATTGTTGTTAACAAATGAAAAAAATAATAAATTTAGTATTGGTTTCTTTCGTAAGTATCCATGTTTTTGCTCAAATCGTACTAAACAATCCATCATTTGAAGGATCTGTGTCATGCGGTGCTTGTTTTCCTGATAGTTGGTCATACTGCGATCCACTTGTTGGCATAATGAATTTTGACTCGAATTATGTTCCAGGTATTAGGCCTGATGTTGCAGTACTGGGTAAGTCCTATGTCGTATTAGAAAGACAGTATCCTTTAAATTTTGGCAGTCTTGCCCAAAAGCTCAATTGCATCTTGAATTCTACAAAAAGATATAGATTTAGTTTCTTCAGCGCATCAACTTGGGGTCCACCTGATTCGTTTTGGACTGGAGGTATTCTTATTAATGGTTCGCTTGAGGTTTACCTAGGTCATGATAGCTGTCAAAAGGGCCAGTTAATTTTTAAAAGTCCGGTCTTAGATTCCTCTTGGCATAAATTTACCATAGACTTTAAACCAGATACAACGTACGATTGGATTAGCTTTTGGCCGATAAATGATTCTGTTACAAAACTTGTGGATATCGCGCTCGATGCTCTTTCCCCCATCTACATCCTCAATGCCCACGAAGTGCATACGGCCACACACGATACCCTGCTGCGCATCAAGCCGGGTGATGTGCCTTGTATTAATTTGAATGCTTCCACCGCGGTTTCGCAATACGATAGTGCGGCCTGGTACTATGTGACTAAGAACGGCAAACAATTTTTTACCAGTGGTCTTTCGGCGCAAGTGTGTACCGATTCTAATATGGTGTTTATTGTTGCCCTGCGCGATACGGCGCCTAATTGCGCCGGCCCGATGTGGAGCTATGATACCTTGCGCATCTGGGTGCGCGATACGGTGCTGGGCATCAGCGAAACTGCCGCTGCCAGCCATTTTGAAATCCGTCCCAATCCCGCCCATGATGTCCTCACCATTCAACCCTCGTTTGAAGCACCCTATGCTATTGAAGTAATGGATGATTTAGGCAGAATTTGCATCAACAGTCATGGCCGCAAAGAAAAGCAATTGGATATTTCTTCCCTTTCCCGCGGCGCTTACCTAATCAAGGTAGCTGGCGTAGCCAGACGGTTTTTGAAGGAATAGGGTTGGGACGTTTGGGACGATGGGGACGATGGGGACGATTGGGACGGTTGGGACTCGCTGAATGTAGCACGCTTTCGCAAGTGTTACGCCTGGCCGCGAGACGCGGCGCTTCTAAGCCGTCTACTGGACGTAGCGTTTAGACTCATTTCTGAAATTTACTGAATTTTGCTTTCGCTACGACCAACGGAGATAGGCGATTAAGAGATTAGCGTAACGATGCGCCGCGTCTCGCGGCTAGGGCGCGACAACTTAAATTTTCTTAATAGAGCGGAACCGTAGATTTCAAGCAGTATTGTTGCTGCTCAATTTCTCTCTACGCCCAGCATTCTGTTTGCGCTGTGCGCGGCAAAATACGCTAAGGCGAGAGGGGTAGTTTTCCTACAGGTGTAATATTCCAATGACAAAGCTAGTTAGCCCGCATCAATTTACCATTTACCATTTCCGGTATCCATCAAAATCTCTTTAAATAAAATCTGATAGCGCTCGGCAATGGATTGCCAATGGTGAAATCCGGGTTGTTCAACAATGCGCGCTACCGGTAACTCGTATTGTTGCTGATACTTTTCTTCGTGGTATTTGATGATGGCTGTGGCCAGTTCGGCGGCATGGCCGAATGGTATATAGTTGCCGGAAACATCTTCTAAAATATATCCTTCGGTTCCGGTTACCGGCGTTGATAAAACGTACATACCTTCGCTTAATGCTTCCAGCATGGTGAGCGACATGGCCTCGTACACCGAAGTAGAAACTAACACATGTGCCCGTCGGAAAATGGCCATCACATCGGAATGAGGAATTTTTCCGGTGAAGGTGATGCCTTTCAGTTCGTTTTTCTCTATGTATTGTTCCATTGCGGCACGTCTTTCACCATCGCCAATAATAGTCACCCGGAATGGATTAAAGCCTTGCTGCTGCAGGCGTTTCACCGCTTCTAAAAACGTAAACGGATCTTTCTGCGCTACCAGTCGGCCCCCGTAAACTACTTCCATGCCGCCATCAAAACTTTTTTTAGGTAATACCGGAGTGTGCATCCCATTCGGGATGAGCACAATTTTATCAGTTTGTGAAGCGCCGGTAAACCGGTCGGCTATTTTTTTCAGTTCATCAGTAAGCACAACAATATGCGATGCGCGATGCGCAATGCTTTTCAATACTGGAAAGCACAGTACATGCCATAAAAACATTTGCCTTGGAAATGCCCACGGAATATCATGGCCATGCGACAATACCACGTAAGGAATACCCCATTTTTTTTGGAGCCACAGTGCCACGCCGCCACCCGGCAACATGAAATTGGCCAAACAAATATCATAAGGTGCGCCGTGTTGCAGGAGATATTTTTTGGTGTGCTGCATCCACGATAGCATTTCAAAAGGATTGGAACTATAATTATTACGGCGTTTTGATTTTAAACGGATGATGGTGAGACCGCCTTGTTCTTCCTTTTCTAATAAGCCGGGCATCCAGGTGGTGATGATGGTGGTAGTGCAATCCAGGGCTACTAATTCACGCGCCAGGTGTTGGGTAACCATTCCTGCGCCGCCACCCAGAGGTGGATATTCGTAATTGAGGATCAGCAGCCGCATGGCTAAACCTTTCGGTTGATGGTAAATGCGATGAGTTCGCGAATAGCGGTGCGCGCCTCGCTGGCCGGAAATTCATCGAGCAGTTGTTCTGCCTCCTGCTTGAAGCCGCGCATTTTTTCTTCGGCATAAGCAATTCCTCCGGTGCGGCGCACTACATCAATAATTTCGCGCACTTTTTCCATATCGGTGTTTTCATTCTTCACCATATTAATGAGCCGGCGCCTTTCCGATGCAGGTACTTGCTGTAAGGTGTAAATCAACGGCAACGTCATTTTTCTCTCTTTGATATCGATGCCGCGTGGCTTGCCAATTTCCGCTTCTTCATAATCAAACAAATCATCCTTGATTTGAAAGGCCATACCAATGGTTTCTCCTAATACCCGAACTTTTTCTACTATGCCAGCATCGGCTGTTGCTGTAGCGGCGCCACAGGCGCAGGAAGAGGCAATGAGGGAAGCCGTTTTCTTCCGGATAATTTCGAAATACACCTGTTCATCGATATCCAGCTTTCGCGCTTTTTTGAGTTGCAGTAACTCACCTTCACTCATTTCCTGAATGGTGTTGCTGATAATTTTCAGCAGCACAAACTGATTGTTGTTGATGCTGATGAGCAGTCCGCGGGCCAATAAATAATCACCCACCAACACCGCGATTTTATTTTTCCAAAGGGCGTTGATAGAAAGATAGCCGCGGCGCTTATAAGAATCATCCACCACATCATCATGTACTAAGGTAGCGGTATGCAGAATTTCAATCAGCGAGGCGGCGGTGTAGGTGCCTTCCTGAATGCCGCCGCACAGCGCTGCAGAAAGAAAGACAAACATCGGTCGCATTTGCTTCCCCTTTCTGGAAACAATGTAGTGCATCACCTGATCCAGCAGGGGCGCATCGGTGCGCATATCTGCCCGGAAACGTTGCTCAAACAAATCTAACTCACGCGCAATGGGCTTTTTAATTTCGTCAAGCGAAGCCATGGTGCGAAAGTATCTTTTTATACTGATTAGCGATTAAGGATCTTACCTGGTTACAGGCGTGAGTGAAGGCGATAAATTTATCTTTACCCGATGATTTGGAAGCGAAATATCCGGCTCACTTCAGTTCGGAACCGTCCGTTTTTAGCGGATGTTTGTTATAGCGAAGGCCATCGGCAACCTATTGTTATTTTTTCTCATGGCTTTAAGGGTTTTAAAGACTGGGGCGTTTTTGATTTGATGGCAGCGCAGTTTGCCCGGGCGGGGATGATTTTTGTGAAATTTAATTTTTCCATGAATGGCACTACGCCCGAGGCACCGCTGGAAATTTCGGATCTGGAGGCTTTTGGCAACAACAATTTTTCTATTGAGTTAGACGATTTAGGAACGGTGATGGATTGGGTGCAGCAAGCTGATTTTCCGGTAGCTGCCGGTGCGGCTGATACGCAGCAGATTTATTTAATCGGGCACAGTAGAGGCGGTGGTATTACGCTGCTGAAGGCGGGCGAAGATGAACGGGTGAAGCGCCTGGCGGTATGGGGTAGTGTGAACGAGTTTGGCAAATTCTGGAAAGGTTCGCAAATGGAAGCCATTCGGCAGCGCGGGGTGTTATGGGTTGAAAATACACGAACCCGACAGCAACTGCCGGTATATTGGCAGTTGTATGAAGATTACTACCGTCATCCTGAGCGCCTATTCATTCCGGATGTGGTGAAGCGGATGCCGCAGCCTTTGTTGGTGGCGCACGGCACGCAGGATGAAGCGGTGCCGTACAGCGCGGCAGTGGAGATGCAGCAATGGAAGCCAGATGCCAGGTTGGTTACGATTGAAAACGGCAATCATGTTTTTGGTGCGCGCCATCCGTGGGCATTGCCATCGCTGCCGGATGATTACGCTACGGTAGTTGAGGAGACGATAGCTTTTTTTAAGCAGTAGTTTTGTTGGGACGATGAGGACGGTGGGGACGAGACGGACGATGGGGACGATAGGACGTTTGGGGCGCTGAATAACGGGGCGTCGTAGTAAGCTTTACCTTTAGTGAAACATGGTCATCGCTTCAATGTGTGCGCAACTTTCCTCGAATAGCGCCGAGCGGAAGCGATTGGAGCGTAAAGCCCGCAGCACGGCGAGGAACGAAGCCGTGCGAGGACTTGGAGCGTAAAGCGCGGTGCTGAAAAACAACTTACGATGTTTTCAAAACATCGTAAGTTGTTTTTCAGCAGCCGCCATCATTCGATGTTCGACCGTTCGATGTTCGACAATTCGATGTTCGATAATTCGAAGTTCGGTGATTTTGAAGAATAGGATGGTAACACGATTGGGACTGTTTGGACGGATGGGACTTAAAGGTGAAAGGGATTCGGTGAATCATGGCGTGCTCCCGCTGTATGGAATGCGCCAATGATGATGCCAGTTAAGCTGCATAAATTTACCATCTCACCGCTTTCCGTTGTATTCACTTAATTTACCTTTGAAAATACCGGGATGAAAAAAATACTTACGGCTGGTTTCGTGTTGATTGCTGTTGTGCAGGTATGGAGTCAGTCGGCCAACTCTTTGCGCATGAATCAAATTCAACTCATTGCCAGTCACAACAGCTACAAAAAATATCCGAATGCGGATGTGATGCGGTTTCTGATGAAATTCAAAAAGCAGTTGGGTAAAGATTTGAATCCGGAAGATATTGATTACAACCATCTACCTTTTGATTCGCAGTTTACGAATTATGCGGTGCGTGGTTTAGAGTTAGATATTTATTGTGATCCGAAAGGCGGACGATTTTACAACAGAAAGATGAATGCATTTGTGCGCGGTGTACGCGTGCCTTCGCATATTGCGGTGTTGAAGGAGCCCGGGTTGAAGATGTTGCACATTAAGGACGTAGATTATGAAACCAATTACTACACGTTTAAAGATGGTTTGCGTGCGCTGAAAGTGTGGAGTGATGCGCATCCCAACCACTTGCCGTTGATGATTAATGTGGAAACGAAGGCCGATGGTCCGGGCGATGCCAATGGTTTTTTGCGTTTTGCCGGATTTAAGCGCAGTATTCCCTGGAGTATTGCTGGTTGCGATTCTATTGATGCAGAAATCAAAGCGGTGTTTGGAACTTCTTTAACGAATGTAGTAACGCCCGATCGTTTGCGTGGGGCGCATGCTACGCTGGAAGATATGGTATTGAGCAACGATTGGCCGTTATTGGATTCGGTGCGGGGCAAAATATTTTTCATCATGGAAGGCAGGGCAGAAACCTTGTATAAAGAGGGTCACCCTAACTTGCAGCAACGGGTGATGTTTGTATATGCTGATGGCGAGCACAATCCGGATGCGGCATTTATTGTGAAGAACAACGCTACGGGGGATAAGTCCAGAATTACCGAATTAGTTCAAAAGGGATATTTCGTTAGAACCCGCGCTGATTCAGGAACGCGGCAATCACGTGACAATAATTACAGCACGCTTCAGGATGCTTTGGAAAGCGGTGCGCAAATCATCTCCACGGATTATTACAAACCTGATTTGCGTTTCAGTACGTATCATGTTACTATGCCGGGTGGGGGAGCTGGCCGGCTGAATCCGGTAAACGGAGGAAAGCAGGGAACTTTAACGGAATAAAAAAAGGGCTTTATGGTATCCATAAAAGCCCTTGATAAAAGTTCCCTATCTGATTAAACGGGATCAGCCGTTTTCGCAGTTTCTTTATGGAAGGTCAGTTTCTCTTTATCTTCCGCCAATTCAACGATGAACGTATCGCCGCCTTTTGCGCCCGTTTTTAGAATTTCTTCTGCCAACGGATCTTCAATGTATTTTTGAATAGCGCGGTGTAACGGGCGGGCGCCGAATGCCGGATCGTAGCCTTTGTCGGCCAGGAATCCTTTTGCGGCTTCAGTAAGTTCTACGTGATAACCCAGGGTATTCAACCGCTTCAACACATCGCGCAGGGCGATATCGATGATTTTGATGATGGATTCTTTTTCCAGCGAATTGAAGATGATCACATCGTCGATGCGGTTGAGAAACTCTGGTGCGAAGGTACGCTTCAGTGCTTTTGAAATCACATTCTTCGACAGCTCATCGCTTTGGTCGGCACGAGATTTTGTTGCGAATCCTACGCCGGTGCCGAAATCTTTCAGATCGCGTGCGCCGATGTTGGAGGTCATGATAATGAGGGTGTTTTTAAAATCTACCTTACGACCCATGCTATCGGTAAGAATGCCGTCATCGAACACCTGCAACAACAGATTGAAGACATCCGGATGGGCTTTTTCAATTTCATCCAGCAGCACGACGCTATACGGCTTGCGGCGAACTTTTTCGGTGAGCTGTCCGCCTTCTTCATAACCTACATATCCCGGAGGGGCGCCTACCAGGCGGCTGACGCTGAATTTCTCCATGTATTCGCTCATATCGATACGAATCAATGCTTCTTCGCTATCGAACAGGTAGCGGGCAATAGCTTTAGCTAACTCTGTTTTTCCCACACCGGTTGGTCCGAGAAAGATGAACGTACCAATTGGTTTTTTAGGATCTTTCAATCCTACGCGGTTGCGCTGAATGGCTTTAACCACTTTCAGCACGGCATCATCCTGCCCAATAACTGCGCCTTTCAAATCGTTGCCCATCGTGAGCAGCTTGCTGCTTTCTGTTTGGGCCACTTTGTTTACCGGAATGCCGGTCATCATGGCTACAACTTCGGCAATATCTTCTTCACCAACAGGGTAGCGGGCGTTTTTGGAATCTTCATCCCACGCATTTTTTGCGCGTTCTAATTCTTCCAGCAGGTTTTTCTCTTTGTCGCGCAGGCGGGCCGCTTCTTCATACTTCTGCGACTTCACCACTTGGTTCTTTTCCACCTTAATATCTTCTACCTGCTTTTCCAGTTCCACAATATTTTTTGGAACATGGATATTTTTCAGGTGTACACGAGCGCCCACTTCATCCAGCACGTCAATGGCTTTATCGGGGAAGAAGCGATCGGTGATGTAGCGGCCGCTCAGTTTTACGCAGGCGGCGATAGCATCAGAAGAATATTCTACGCTATGGTATTCTTCGTATTTCGGCTTGATGTTGGTGAGAATTTGCATGGTTTCATCGGCCGTTGGCGGATCGATCATCACTTTTTGGAAGCGGCGGTCGAGGGCCCCATCTTTTTCAATAAACTGGCGGTATTCATCCAGGGTAGAAGCGCCTATGCACTGCAGTTCACCGCGGGCCAGGGCAGGTTTAAAAATATTCGAAGCATCCAAGGAGCCAGTTGCGCCACCTGCACCAACGATGGTGTGAATTTCATCGATAAACAAAATGACATCGCGGTTTTTCTCCAGTTCATTCATGATGGCCTTCATCCGCTCTTCGAACTGTCCGCGGTACTTGGTACCGGCCACCAGTGCAGCCATATCCAGCATCACGATGCGTTTGCCGAACAGTACGCGCGACACTTTTTTCTGAATGATTCGCAGCGCCAGTCCTTCCACCACTGCCGTTTTACCCACACCGGGTTCGCCGATGAGGATAGGGTTGTTTTTCTTGCGACGGGATAAGATTTGCGATACGCGCTCAATTTCCTGTTCACGGCCTACGATAGGATCCAGATTTCCTTCTTCGGCAGCCAGCGTCACATCGCGGCCGAAATTATCCAGCACCGGGGTTTTCGATTTGGCATTGCCCTTTTTAGGCGCAGCCGGACCGAATCCCTTGCCCTTATCTTCTTCATAAGCATCATCATCTGATTCGCCCGGCATAGAAGATTGCGGCAAATCCGGTGTTTCGCGGGTGTCGTTCTGCAACATCTCCACTTCTGCTTTAAATACTTCGTAAGTAACATCGTATTTATTCAGCACTTGCGTAACGATGTTGTCTTTATTTTTCAGTATAGAGAGCAGTAAGTGCTCGGTTCCAATCACATCGCTTTTCAACACCTTGGCTTCCAGCACGGTAATTTTCAGAATTTTCTCGGCCTGCTTGGTCAGCGGCAGCGAGTTGGGGTTGTGAATGGTTTTTGTCGTTTTGTCGCGGATTGAGTCTTCAATCACCTTGCGCAGCATCGCTGTATCCACATCCAGCGATTGCAGGGTTTTGATAGCCAGGCATTCGCCGTCGCGAATGAGGCCCAGTAATAAGTGTTCGATACCGATGAAGTCGTGACCCAACCGAAGGGCTTCTTCGCGACTAAAGGAAATTACTTCCTTTACTTTCGGTGAAAATTTTGCTTCCATGCGTGTGAGTATGTCAAAAAATAATCCAAAACCCTTTCCATGCCAATTTGGCTGCACTTTCTTAACAAAAGTGCGGGTTCTTCGATTAAAAGTAACAATTAAATAGGCTAATGGTTGCTTTTTAACGGTTTATAATGTACGAAGGGTTGTAGAGCGGACTATTTACCATACGTCTATTTTTGATGACAATAAATTGACGTTGAGCAGTAACTAATTTAAAAATAGCTTGACTTTTTTTAGTTAAAGTATAGTTTTGCGCGAAATTGGCATGGAAATTATATCGTGCCGTACACCTGCCTCAAAAAAATTTCAGATGAAACAGCGCTTTACCGCAGCTAAAATCACGTTTTTTAATGTTCTGGCCCTGGGCCTTATGCTGCTTTTGGCAAACAGCGCCTCGGCGCAATGCCCCATTCCGTTTCCGAAGGGTGATGACACCACCACCTTGCGGAATGTTCCTATTGATTTTAATGTTGGTCGCAATGATGTAATCTTTAACGGAAGCAGCATTCAACTGGTTCCGGCCTTGGTGAACATCGTTCAGGCACCTGCCCATGGAACCGCGACCTTTATTAATGACTCAGTATTGCGTTATGTTCCTAATCCAGGTTTCGTTGGTCATGATTACATTACTTATGAAGTTTGTAACGCTTGTGGCAATTGTGCTCAGGGATTGGTAGATATTTATGTAGCTCCATACTGCCCGGCTCCAAATGCTGCTGACGATGTATTTCAAGTATATAACAACGTGCCGCAAACACTGAATGTGGTGGCCAACGACGTCAACATTGCCGGTGGTGCGCTAACTACTACAGTGTTGCAGGCTCCTGTTCATGGTACGGCAACGGTAGTTAATGGGAGTGTTCTCTTCAATGGCAATGCGGGGTATACCGGTCCGGATACTTTCACCTATGCTATTTGCAATACTTGTCCGGGCAATCTTTGTGATACGGCAACCGTGTATCTGAACCAGACTACCTGCCAGCCTGTAAATGCACAGAACGATGTTTTAACTGTAGAACAAGTTCAAACCTCAGCGGTAAATGTTCTGCTGAACGATGCGAATGCCTCTGGGTTCGGAACTGCAGTGGTTACCTTATTGAATACGCCAAAATATGGCGGTACGGCTACCGTAAGCGGTGGTGTGGTGACTTACAAAGCCGGCGGAACAGGCTTCGGTTTAGATTCTATCTATTATGCCGTTTGTACCGATTGCGGTTGCGATACGGCATTGCTTGAAGTTACTGTAACGCAGGCACCATGCAGAAAACCACAGGCTGTTGCCGATATTTATTATGCAGGATATAGCAGCACCTGCACCAACACTTACAATGTGTTGCGCAATGACGTATTGCCTATCAATGGCGGAAATGTTACCGTAACTATTTCTCAGCAACCTACAAACGGTTCGGCTTCGGTTGTTAACAACCAGATTGTTTATGCTGCCAATGGTATTAGTGTGGCGGGCACAACCGACCAAATTCGTTATTCTGTCTGCAACCAGTGTTTTTGCGATACCGGAGTATTGAGCATCAATATCACCAATAGTCCTTGTAACGGCCTGAACCCCATCACCAACAAAGATACGGCCTATGTTTGTCGGAATCTGAACGTACCAATTAATGTTACGGCCAATGACTATGATCCGGAAGGTACGGTAGTAACTTTGAGCGACTCATTAGGTATCGGAATTATCGGACCTCCGGCGCACGGCAATGTGGTACGCACCGATTCTGCTCATTACTTATATACACCTGATGCTAATTATAACGGTCAGGATTTCTTTACTTATCTGGCTTGCGACCAAGGAACACCGCGCCTTTGCAATCTGGCTCGTGTAGATGTGTTTGTTCAAACATGTAATCAACCTCCGGTAACTCAAGATACGGTACGCGTTACTTTCCCTGAAGATTCCAGCGTTACCCAATGTATTACTTATACCGATCAGAATGGTTACCTGGTTCAAATAACAAATATTTATCCGGCCTCAATCGATACCGTTCGTCCGGTAAGTACGTCATTCGGAACAAATCCATGTGTAACAATTGTGCCGCCGCCAAATTACAACGGACAAGAAGTAGTGAAGGTGGTGATCTGTAATCAATATCCTACTTGCGATACCACCACTGTAATTATTACCGTTACGCCGCGAAATGATCCACCTACAGCAGTAGATACAGTGATTAATTATCAATGGGAAAATTGCGGTCTGGTGAACATTCTTCGCCTGGGAAATGATATTGATGCAGGCGATGCGTTGACGGTTACTGCCTTAGACACGACTACCAGCAACAACGGTCATGTTCATTTGCTGAATGATAGTGTTTATTGCTACCAACCCGATCCGGCCTTTACCGGAGTAGATACGGTGCATTACACCATCTGTGATAAAGCTGGTGCTTGCGTTAGCCGCACCATCTACGTGATTGTTCCGATTAACGCTCGTGACGACAATGCCACCACCAATCAGGAGCAGCAAATAGGTATTGATGTGCGAGCGAATGATACGCGCAGCGCCACTGATGTGCTGAGCCTGTGCAGCCAGCCGTTGCATGGTACCGCCACAGTTGAAAACGGACAGATTACCTATGTTCCGGCTGATGATTATCCGTACGATCCGTATGCCGACAATCTGATTGGAATTGGCGTAGATTCTTTCTGCTACACCTTATGCAAAACTGAAGGAAATGTGACCTTGTGTGATAACGCCATGGTTCGTATTTCGGTTCTTCCTAAACCGGCATTCCGCATTCCGGAAGGATTCTCACCGGATGGGGATGGCAAGAATGATAAGTTCGTTATTCCTTCGGCGGAAGAATATCCTAAATCACAGTTGCTTGTATTCAACCGCTACGGCGAAGAAGTTTGGCGCAATGATGGCGAAGGTTATCAGAATGACTGGCAAGGTACCTGGAAGCGCAACAATGAGCCGCTTCCCGATGGTTCTTACTGGTATATTTTCAAATACAATGCCGATGGGTTGAAAGACAAAGTTGGCTACATCGTAATTCATCGTTAATCCCCTAATCATTAATCAGAAAAACTAAAAACTAATGAAGCAGTTTTTAACCATAATCGGTCTGATGGCAATCACCACTGGTGTGATGGCTCAGCAAGACCCGCAACATACGATGTACCGGTTCAACGGACTGATGTTTAACCCGGCATATGCCGGCAGTCGCGAAGCGCTGAGTATGGCGGCAATATACCGCTGGCAGTGGGTGAATGTTCCCGGAGCACCGCAAACCGGATCGTTCTCTATCCATTCGCCGTTAAAAAATAACAATATCGCCCTTGGTCTAACTTTCGTGAACGATCGTTACACCGTGGTGCATACCAACAAGCTGGAAGGAACTTTTGCATATCGTATTCCATTGGGAAGATCGAAGCGTATCAAGTTGTCTTTTGGTATCAGCGCAGGCTTTACCAATTACCGCGCTTCTTTGGCAGAGGTTGGTCTTACAGAAGCGGGTGATCCAAAGTTCCAAAGCAATGTCAACTTGTGGATGCCTAATCTGGGATTTGGCGTTTATGCTTATGGCCAGAAATGGTTTGTAGGTATGGCTGTTCCTAACTTGTTACAGAACTCTTTAGAGAAGAATGGCGATGTATGGAAGCGCGGTATTGCCGACGCACACCAATATATGTCGCTGAACGCTTCTGCGGGATACGCTTTTGATTTAGGCAAGAAAGTGAAATTCGCGCCTTCGGTTTTCATGAAGTGGACGCCTAAGCATGCTCCCGTATCCTTTGATTTCAACGCTAACTTCATCTTCATTGACCGTATTTGGTTGGGTGCCAGCTACCGTTTGAGCGACTCTTACGGCTTCATGGCCGCCTTCAATATCACGCCGCAGTGGCGCGTGGGTTATGCCTATGATTTGACAGTTACCGCACTTTCGAAATTCACTACGGGATCACACGAAATTATGATGGGTTACGACCTCGACTTCAACAAGAAGCGTCTGGTGAATCCGCGTTACGTTCGTTACTTCTAATAAATAACCTGCGACTTAAAAACATGGCAATGAACTTTAAAAAATACGGACTGGTAATGCTGGCCATCGCGGTGGCTGTGGCCGGGTTCTCGCAAGTATCGAAAACAAAAACCGGCGATCGCTTTTTCCGGTCATTCAATTTCACTGAAGCTGCAGATGCGTATCGCGCAGTAATGAAGAAATATCCTAACGATATTGCTATCAAAGAACGTCTGGCGCGCACCTATGTGCTGATGGACGACCATACCAATGCAGAGGCGTTGTACGGAGAAATCATTAAAATACCGAATACGCAAGCCATTAATAAGCTGTACTATGGTATTGAATTGCGCGCCAACGGAAAGTATGATGAAGCTGCTGCCGCCTTCAAACAATACAGTGAGTTAATGCCTACTGATGCCCGCGGCAAGGAATTGGCGGCCAATGGCGACAAAATGAAATTACTGGCTAACGACACCAAGGTGTTCACCATTATTCCAGTACCGGAAGTGAATTCCGCAGCCAGCGAAATGGGACCTGCTTTTTGGAAAGACGGTATCTTGTTTAGCAGCAACAAGGGTCGTGGTGCCAGCGTTTTGCGTACCGATGAATGGACGGGTAGAAATTTCTACGATGTGTATTTCTCAAGTGGTGATCACAGCGGCAATAAAATCAAGAATAAAAAGGTAAATGCACGCTACCACGAAGGACCATGTGTGGTGTCTCCGGATGGAAAAGAATTGTATTTCACCCGCAGCAATTATATCCGCAGCAAGGTAAAGAAGAGCAAGGATAAAATTGTGAAGTTGAAAATTATGCGCGCAGAATGGAATGAGGTTGATGCACGCTGGCAAAATGTTACGGAAGTTCCTTTCGGAAACAATGAATATTCATGTGGGCACCCAACCCTTTCAAAAGACGGTCGCCGGATGTTCTTTATTTCGGATATGCCCGGTGGTTACGGTGAAACCGATTTATACGTTTCTTATAAAGATGGCGTGAATTGGGGGCCTCCAATTAATTTGGGAAAATATGTGAACACCGCAGGCCGTGAGGCATTCCCTTTTATGGCTGAAGATGGTACGTTGTATTTCTCCAGCGACAGCCGCACCGGCTTAGGTGGTTTAGATGTTTACAGTGCTGCTTATTCCGGAGGGGAATGGAAAGATGTTCAAAATCAAGGTGCTCCAATTAACACCAAGTGGGATGATTTCGGATTTATAATAGACGGTAAAAATGCGAATGGCTATCTGGCCAGTAACCGCGATGGTGGTAAAGGGGAAGACGATATCTACAAATTCTCGAAAAATGGTATCACCCTGTGCGGCACAGTAGTAGATGCCCGCACCTTGAATCCACTGCCAAACAGCGAAGTGAAATTATTGGAAGACAATGTGGTGATAGGAACTCGTTCAGCAGGCGCGAAGGGTGATTTTTGTTTCCCTGCATTGCCTGAACACAGCTACAAGGTAAGTGCTTCACAAAAAGAATACGAACCAAACAGCGTTAACGTAACTACTACAAAGGCCAACCAAATGGTTCAGATTCCGTTGAGCAAAATGGGGGGAATTGATCTGAATGTTTGTGTGAATGAACATAAGGTGAATGAGGCTTCTGTAACTTCGGTTGGCGCAATAGTAGAGATTACCAATCTGGCTACAGGTGAAAAGAGAACTTGTGAAATTGGTAAAGACTGCAAGTGCCATTTTGATCTTCAACCAGAAACAGATTACGAAATTTGCGCTACTAAAATTGCCGCAAACCCTGATGGCAGCTACGACCGTCCTTGTCGTAAAATTACCACCAAGGGTAAGGTTGCTCCGGCAAGCATCTACGAAACGCTGGATTTGACTTATATCGAAAAAGGTATTGTCATCAAGATCGAAAACCTTTATTACGATTTGAATAAATGGAATATCCGTCCTGATGCCGCTATTCAGTTGAATAAGGTATTAGAACTGATGAGGAAGTTCCCGTTAATGGAAATTGAATTAAGCTCTCACACCGATTGCCGCGCTACAGTTAAGTATAACGATGAGTTATCTGCCAAGCGTGCGAAAAGTTGTGTGGATTATTTGATTCAGAATGGCGTGGAAGGCAAACGCATGATTGCTGCCGGTTATGGCGAACGCCGTCTGGTTAACAATTGCGCCTGTGAAGGAGCTCAAAAATCAACCTGTACGGAAACTCAACACCAGGAAAACCGCCGCACCGAATTCAAGGTGCTTAAGGTGAAATAATAAACTTAGTAGACCAGATGCTCCTTAAGTGCGAAAGCCTTAAGGAGCATTTCTTTTTTATATACTTTCGAAACATGCAATACCTCAAATTTCTGGCTTCCCGGCTGTTTAACGGCTTATTGGTGGTGGTAGGAGTGGTGGTATTCATTTTTGTGCTGTTTAATGTGCTTCCGGTAAACTCGGCGCGAATGACGCTGGGCCAGCGCGCTGATGTGGCTTCGGTAAAAGCCATTGAGCGTGAATTCCGCCTCAATCTGCCTTGGTACATCCGGCTGGGTTATTATTTCAATGATATTTCACCGCTCTCCATGCACCATTTAAGTGATGATAGTCATCCTACCTGGCTGGCGCCGCATGAAGTCTCCTATGTTCGCCTGCTTTCAATAGGGCCGCGCTCCCTGGTACTGAAAACACCCAATTTTGGTCGCTCCTTTCAAACCAGAAGGAGAGTAACCGAGGTGATTAGTGAAAAGATGTTTCCAACAGCTATTTTGGCGCTGTGCGCAATGGCGCTGGCCAGCGTCATCGGCATTGTATTAGGCGTATTCGCCGCGTTGAAACAATACTCCTTTTGGGACAATGCCATTTTGTTCCTGTCTAATTTGGGCATTTCACAGCCGGCTTTTTTTTCAGCCTTTATCATCGCCATGATTTTTGGTTACTACTTATCTGCAGTCACTGGCTTGAATCACCAGGGACCGCTGGTGTGGATTGATGATTACGGCAACGAAGTGTATCTGTGGAAAAATTTGTTGTTACCGGTTCTGGCTCTGGGAATAAGGCCCATTGCCATCATTACCCAGCTCACGCGCAGTTCTATGCTGGATGTGATGTCGATGGATTATGTGCGCACCGCCCGCGCCAAGGGCCTCAGCAATTTTTATGTGGTGTTTAAGCATACCCTGCGCAATGCGCTGAATCCGGTAGTGACCAGTATTTCGGGATGGTTAGCCGCCCTGTTTACCGGCGCGTACTTTATTGAAGAAGTGTTCAACTACAACGGATTAGGCTCGCAAACCATCAATGCGATTAAAAACTTTGACTTCCCGGTGGTCATGGGCCTGTCGCTATTCGTGGCGGTCATTTTTGTGGTGATGAATGTATTAACGGATATTCTGTATTCCTTCCTCGACCCGCGGGTAACGGTGAAATAAGAATTACTATCTTTAGTGCTCATTTTTCAACAAACTAAAATTTATGAAAAAACTACTATTCGCTGTGCTGGTTGTTGGCCTTATTTCAGGGCTGGGTTCCTGCACCAAGGTAGAACAAGTGGTGAACACGTTGTACAAGCTGGGTTGGCTTGGTACTGACGATCCCTCTAAAATTCCTACCTCTATTAGCCCAAAACAATTCGGCAATACAACCCTGCCTGCATCGGTTGATTTAGTGCCTAAATTTCCGCCTATCGGCGACCAAGGCCAATACGGTACCTGCGTGGCTTGGGCTGCTGGCTACAACTTGAAAACCGCTATTCATGGAATGGATGAGGGTTTCAGTACCTCGCAATTAGCCCAAACCAATAATCAAATGAGCCCTCGCGATTTGTTTGTGGCTATCGACGACAACAAGAAAGGCGCTAGTGATTGTAATGGAACTAACTTGCAATACGCCCTTGATGTGATGCTGAACCGCGGTGTTGCCAGCCTGCAAACTGCACCATACGTGGGTAACGAAGGCGGCTGTAGCCAGGCTAATTTGCAATCGTCATGGACCAGCGATGCCTCAAACCATAAAATCAAGAATTACCGGAAGATTGCCGTAGATAAACAAGAAATCAAGGGCTATCTGTCGCAAAATCAACCGGTGCTGATTGGTGCAAAACTATCGGATGCCTTCATGACCTGGAATACCGATGATGTGATGATGGGTAACACTACCTACGACCGCGTAGGCCAGCATGCTTACCACGCACTGGTAATCGGCGGGTACGACGACTCAAAGGGCCCTAATGGCGCTTTTAAAATCATCAATTCATGGAGCCAGAACTGGGGTGCACGCGGATACATCTGGATCGACCAGAATTTTGCTGTGAATGAATTTATTGCCGATGGTAACTGCTATGTTGCCACCAATCTGAAAGGTGGAAATACACCGCCTTCCCCAGATCCGGTACAAAGCGGTAATATCGACCTGGCCCCATGGGCTTATGTAGATAGCCCATTAACCGGAACCAGCCGCCAAATCAATTGGGATGTGTTTAATATTGGTGGACAAAATGCCGCTTCTTCATCAGGTTGGTATTTGTACTACATCATTTACAACGCCTACAACGCCAACGATTACGAAATTCTTTTCGCCAATCAGGCTAATAGTTCTATTCCATCCGGAGCATTCCAGTGCGGCACTACGCAATGCGATTTTAATATCGATATTCCCGGTGGTTCATCGCTGGCTACGGCTGCCTCGGCACCATTTGCCTATAATCAATACACCATTCCTTCTACATTAAATGGTTCTTACTATTTGTTACTGTATGCAGATGCGTTAGACGTGGTTGCTGAACAAGACGAAGCCAATAACCTCTTCTATACTACTTCACAATATCCGGTAACCATCCAGAACGGATTAGTGGTAGGAAAAACAGGTAGCGAAGATGGCGTTGATATTCGCAACTTCCAGTTCCGCAACACGGTATTGCCTTCGCGCGATGTGGTGAAGGGCGGTTTGCATAAAACTGCGGTTACTGAAAAGAACCGTAACGCCTACGCGCCCGAAGAAATTAAGTTGTTCCTGAAGAACGAAATCAAAACCGGCCGTTTCCAGGCTAAGGCCATGCAGGCACTGCACAACGCGGGTTTGAAGAAATAAGCATCAACTGTTTTGATCTATATAAAAGGCTGCTTCGGCAGCCTTTTTTTTTTGAGCGACAACCGCAATTTTCCAGAGTTTCACCGGGAAAGGCCATTTTTTTAAAGAAAAAGATGAATCTATAAACAGCAGATAATCAATGTTATAATATGGTTTTTGGCAATAGATAACCGTTGTTTGTAATAAAAATTGAATTCTGTTGTAACAATCATCCGGGGCTGCCGTAAAAGAAGGCATAAAGCAAGCAGCCATGAAAAATTTAACTACCATAACAATCGCCCTCGCAGCAGCAGCTTTCTTCTTTGCGTCTTCTGTTTCAGCAACAACATATACCGCTATCAACTCAGGAAAATGGAGTGATGCGAACACTTGGGATAACGGAACCCCGGGTAATGAAATTTCTGCTAATGATGTAGTGATTGTGAAAAATCACATCACCATCAACGCAGATGTTGCCGTTCAAGGAACTTTGATTATCGAAAAAGGATTCACCGTAATCAGCAACCGCTCTATCCGCGTAACGGCTACCGGCACTATCGTAAACAACGGTAATGTTACTTTCAAAAAACTGATCAACGAAGGAAAAATCAATAACAACAGCATGATTGAAGCCATGGGCGATATCGAAAACCGTGGTAACATTGATAACAATGCAAACGCTGTTGCCGGTACCAATCTGTTGAACTTTGGTGGTACCATTCAAGGTAAAAAAGGTGCTTACTTCGCTAATGCTAACGTAATCGCTTCCAGCGGCGCGGTATTCGGAAATGATGTAAAGATCTACCACAGCGGCGATCAAAACACAGGTGTTGAAACCGCCATGAAGTTAGATGCTGATGTATTGAACCACAACGTACTGTTATCAGTAGAAAATCCTAACAAAGAAACAGTAAAAAGCATCGTAGTTGAGCGCAGCTTCGACGGCAAAAACTACACTGTAGTAGCTGAAATGAGCGCTTCTTCACTGGTTTACCAAGACAAAAACATCGACTCAGAACTCGTACATTATAAAGTAAAAGTTAACGGATCAACTTACTTGCCAACAGCAACGGTTAAGATCGCCGGCGAAAGCAGCGCTTCTATCCGCTAAGATGTTAAGGGTTCGGGTTTTAATCAAAAGGTTGGAGGTAACTCCAGCCTTTTTTGTTTTATGGCAGCAGTGATGATGATGATGGCGTGCCCCCAAAGGCAGCGGTACAGCGCGTAAAAGTTAGCGGCATCATTGCTGCCTTTGGGGTCGGGCTGTTCGCTTGTAGTCCTCGCTCGGCTCGTACCTCACCTCGCTGCGGGCTACCGCTGCCATCCCTCACGCGATGTGGTCACCGCGCCCTGAAGTTGTTTTTGTTTAGCGCGTTGGTTTACGAAAAGCGGCGAGCCCTAGCGATAGGAGTGGTGCCCCGGCCTTAGCCGGGGCAGTGCGTAGCACCGCACCCAGGGATAGCGCGGTAAGCCGCCGCGCCACCGCGTAGCGGCCGCGCGGCGGCAGGGCCATAAATATCCAATGTAAATTCCTTTTCAGACTTTTGTTATCATCATTTCACCGATCTGGATTGGTATAGTGGCTGTCATTTTGCTTCGCACGGCTACGGAACGCATCGTTATGGCAGCAGAATACAATAACGCGGTTTCTTGCTATCTTCGCCCCGCAAAAATTCAAATATGTATCCTGCAGAAATGGTTGCCCCAATGAAAGCCGATGTTACTTCGGTGGGCTTTAAAGCATTAGAAACCGCAGCCGATGTTGATGCCGCCATGGCCAACAAATCAGGCACCACTTTTTTATTCTTCAATTCTGTTTGCGGCTGCGCCGCCGGCGCGGCCCGTCCGGGTTTGAAAGCCGCTATCAGCAACGCCAAGTTGCCTAACCACCTGGTAACGGTATTTGCGGGCGTGGATAAAGAGGCGGTTTCGCGCGCGCGTGAATACACCATGCCTTATCCGCCTTCATCGCCGTCTATGGCGTTGTTTAAAGATGGCGCCCTGGTGCATTTTATTGAGCGCCATCAGATTGAAGGCAACAGCGCGGAGATGATTGCCGACCATCTGAAGAAAGTGTTTGATCACTATTGTTAGTCGTTTAAAAATTCTATGAGCAAATTTCATACGCTTCGCGTGTTGAACGTAACGCGCGAAACCAACGATGCTGTTGCTGTTTCGTTCGATATTCCGGCTGCGTTGCAGTCGTCGTTCCAGTATGTACCGGGTCAATATCTCACCTTGCGCTTGCCGGTAAACGGAGAAATGGTAAACCGTTCTTATTCATTTTGCAGTTCGCCATTTGCCGGTGAAGCGCCAGCTATTGCGGTAAAGCGCGTAGCCGGTGGTAAAGGCTCGAATTATGTGAACGATCAACTGAAGCCGGGCGTGGAGGTAGAAGTAATGGAGCCTATGGGTAATTTCCATACGCCGATTGCGGCTACCAATGCCAAGCATTACTTGCTTTTCGGCGGTGGTTCCGGTATTACGCCATTGTTTTCTATACTGAAATCGGTGTTGTTGCAAGAACCGGGTAGTAAGGTGACGTTGTTCTATGGCAACCGCGATACAGCCAGCATCATTTTCAAAAAGCAATTGGAAGAATGGCAGTTGCGGTATGCCGACCGGTTAAAAGTAGTTCATATCCTGGATCAACAGGAGGCAGGCTGGAATGGCTATACGGGTTTCATTACTTCAGAAATGGCCATTCGGTTACTGAAAGAAAATACCGATTTGAATTTCCGTGCAGCAGAATTTTTCATTTGCGGTCCAACGCCTATGATGAAGGCGGTAGAGCAAGCCCTGCAAACGCTGGATATTCCTAAGGCCTGGGTGCACATTGAATATTTTACGGAGAAAGCAGAAGAAGATAAGCAATCGGCCGGGGTTGGAGCGGCAGCGGCTGATGAAGCTCCTTTCACCGGAACCACCAAGGTGAAATTGATTTATGACGGAAATGAAGTAGAGTTTGAAGTGAATGAAAAGGAGACTATTCTGCATGCCGCATTAGATGCCGGATATGATCCGCCGTATTCGTGCATGGTAGCGGCCTGTTGCACCTGCCGCGCCAAGTTGGTGTCGGGTAAGGTAGAAATGGACGACCGGGAATCACTGACCGATGGCGAGATTGCCAAGGGCTATGTGTTGACTTGTCAGGCCCATGCCAAGAGCAACGGCATTGTGCTGAACTACGATATTTAAACCATATTTCATGAGTTACATTGAAGGTAATCTGATCAAGGACGAACGGATTGAATACACCACAACGTATCACTGGAAAATATTTTTTTCGCTGAAGGCGCTGTTCACGTTGTTTATTCAACCAATGTTGATGCGCTGGTCAGATGAATTTGCTATCACGAATAAGCGCGTGGTGATTAAGCAAGGATTGGTTTCCAGGAAGACGTTCGAGATGAATTTGAATAAGATTGAGAGTGTGAATGTAGATCAGCCGGTAATGGGGCGTATTTTAGATTATGGCACCATTACCATTATTGGCACCGGCGGCACGCGTGAGTCGTTTACCGATATTCGCAAGCCATTAGAATTTCGGAAGCGTTTTCAGGAGATTTCGGCGTAGTAAGGCTTTTCTAAAAACCAGTAGTCATCAAGGTTTTGTGAAATTTTAAGGAGATTAGAATGACCAATTAAAATTGGAATTCGTATCTTCATACAGCTATAAGACCCATGGAAAGTACGACTATAGATTTAAAGATTTCCAGCGCTTACCAGCAGTCGGAGGCATTGTGTAAACGCAAGCCACGATGGCAGGATGATGTAGACAATCTTTTAGACCGTATGAATGATTTAAACAAGATGCTTGTTTCTCTTCATCGGGTTTTGCTTCAACTTACATTTGAAATTGAGCGAGATATGGAGGGCTTTAAACGATCTGAAACTGCCCCGGTAATCATTAAGAAGTTGGTTGCCCTATCAACCAGGGCGATGAACCTGGTTCGGCAATCAGATTTGTTTCCGGGGGTTAAAACAACCTATCGCATTTTAAAGCAGGAGATTAATTATCTCAATGAGTTACTGCATGATCGGTCGGTAAGTATAGCTCTGGACGAAGATGAGGTGATGGAGGAAATTGTTAGGTCAACGATTAGTGCAGTTAAGGCTAAATGAATGTTTATTCTACGCCGCAATTCCTCCAGCGGATAGAATTGTTGCAGCACCACAATGCTTATGCAGATGTATTAGCGGACATCTGCCAGTTTCTTTCCGAAAAAGATATTCATGAATTGCATCAGATGGTTGATGTGTTAAAGCGAACTCCGGGCATTTATAGTTTGAACAAGCACCGCATCCCTAATCGAACCATGAACAAAGGTAAGAGCGGAAGTTATAGATGCATTTCAGTTTGTTTGCCGCAGTTAAACGCTATATATCTAGGTTACATTTATCCCAAAACCGGTCCGGAAGGAGTAGCTAACTTAGACAAGGAAGATTATCAGAAAATAGCTAGGCAGGTGCAAGAAGCCATTGCGTCAAACGACCTATATGAGCTAGATGTTTATCAGGGGACATTTCGGAGGGTGAAGTGAAGCGTTGGCATGGGTCTTCACTTCAATTAATGCTGCGATAGCAACATCAAGCGCGCCGTTAATATTTCAGAAACCCCCACCTGCGACGGTTTTGGAGGTATTCAAGATTATTTTCACAGGCGAACGCTTCCCGCTCAAAAATAATTTCGCGATAAGCGCGGTGCGCATTTTTGAAGCGCCACAGGTTAATCAGGTAATGCCCTGCGTACCAGAAGTAGAATGGAAGAATCAATAGCTCGATTTGCTGGCGCAAGTGAATGCTTTCATGATTCACCAAAACGGCATCCTGTTTGAAATGTTTTTGGCGGATGAGTACAAAAGGGAAAATCGCCATGGCATGGGGCTTTAACCACGGCACATGAATATAGGTTCCCCGCATCAGGCTGTTTTATCTTCGTTTAGCTTCATAGTAGCCATGAGCTGATGCATCGTTTTCTGCATGCCTTCTGCTGAACCATCCAAAAAGATGACATTGCCCTTGCCTTGTTCGGCAAAGTGTTTTAGCGCTTCTGTCCACATCGAAAACAACAGATAAGAAGAGTCTAATTTAGCATCGGTAATTTCTTTAGCGGCCTGCGCCATACCCTTGGCCACTTCCTGGCGGAATAGCGCAATACCCTGACCCCGCTGGGCCGCTGCCTCTTTTTCTGCAATGGCTGAAATTTTGATGGCATTACCTTCAGCTTCTGCGGCTTTTGTTTTGGTAATTAATAAAGCTTGTCCTTCGTTTTCTGCAGCCGCTTTAAGGTTGTTGGAAGCAACTACCTTCGCCATTGATTTGATGATCTCAGCATCAAACGTAATATCGTTCAGCTGGATGTCAATCATGTGATAACCCCATTCTTCCAGCGTGGCATCGAGATGTTGTTTTACTTCCAGTACAATTTCGGTACGCAGACCAAGAATCTCCGCTTGTTTTTTGGTAGCCACAAAACTGCGGATGGTGCCTTCGATAGTGCGGATAAGCGCTTGCATGAAATTGCGTTCATCAACAAATTTGAAGGCTACATTCTTAATTGTTTCTTCTGATTGATTGATTACTGCGTACAGCAACATGGCTTTGAAATACACATTGGCCTGATCTTGCGTTACGGCCTGAAATTCGAGTTCCACAGAGCGGTTTTGAACAGAAATGCGGCTGTGAATTGTTTCAATAACCGGGATTTTAAAATTGAGCCCGGGCATGAGAATGCGCTTGTATTTACCAAAAACGGTGATTACTGCAACGGTGCCTTGTTTTACGGTAACAAAGCCCATGGCCACCAACGCGATGAGCAAGCCTATGAAGCATAAAAAGAATGGCGACATGATGTATTGATTGATGGTAAGTGTTAAAAATTATTTCAGTTCTTCTATACGCACTTGTTCAAAAACGGCGTGAAACCACATGGGATGATTTTTAGTATCGAAACCGGTAGGGTAGGTCTTGCCGGAGAGGTCGTAACAGATTTCAAGCTGGTGTTTTTTCTTCTTGTAGATGGCTTTGAAATGTTTGCCTTTATTGACGCCTTCCATGCCGTCGATATCCATTTTGCCTTTGCCGTAGACTACTGTACCCTTATCTACGCTTTCGGCCAGTACGGTGTAGCGGTTGTCTTCAATTTGTAAGAGTTGTTTCTCAAATGCGGCTGCAGGTAAACTGGTGCCGCCTATTTCTTCCCGAAGGGGCGACCAGGTACCATCTAACTGGCGGTAGTTGCGGTTTGGGGGCAGCATCAATAGCAGACAACAGAGGTATAATAAGGTTGGCATATCAGGTTTTGAACCGCAAAGATAAAATTTTGAAAGAGGCTTAGCGCTTCATTACTTTCTGGCGGTGCTTTTCACCCCATGCGGCCAGCGCCTGAATAACCGGTTGCAGCGATTTACCGTGTTCGGTGATGGTGTACTCAACGGTTGGGGGAAAGGAATCGTAAACGGTGCGTTGTACCAGTTGATTCAGTTCCATTTCCTTGAGTTCTTTAGAGAGCATGCGGTCGGTAATACCTTCAGCATCGCGGGCTATTTCTTTAAATCGTTTGGGGCCGAAACCCAACGAAACGAGGATGGGCAATTTCCAGCGGCCGTGAAGAACTTCCAGTGCATCGCGCACGGGGCGCATGTGGCCGGTGCAGGTAGCCACCGTTTTCTTTGCTATTGATTTGGTTGCCATACAATACTATACTTTGTGATATTGCTATACAGAATGTTAGTAATATACTTTGTATAGCAAATGTAGATACTTTAGCATTATAAAACAAGAAAGATGAATACTACCTTATGGGTTTTGCAAGGATTGCTGGCTTTATGGTTCGCCATGCCGGCGTTTATTAAATTAAGCAGCACCGAAGCGCAATTACAGGAAAAGGGTATGCTGGAAGCAGGCGGTAATGCGCTGCCCGTGCGCATTCTGGGTGCTTTAGAAGGATTGGGCGTATTCGGCATTATCCTGCCGTGGTGGCTGGGGATTCTGCCGGTTTTGACGCCCATTACGGCGGTATGTTTTGCGTTGGTGATGGCCGGTGCTACAGCGGTTCACCTCAGCAAGAAGGAGTACAAGATTGTTCCTGCTGTGATTATTGCAGGTATTCTGAGCATCGTAGTGGCTTATTTCAGGTTTAAGGGATTAGGCGCTTGATCATTGCTAAGGCGAGCCATCGGAAGTAAAGAAAAGGCGCTGCGGCATGCAGCGCTTTTTTTTTGTGTAGCGCTAAGCGCCAGCGATGCGAAGGGCGAGCCCGCCGTAGGTGGGCGAGGTGCGCAACGTAGTGGAGCACGGCAGCGAAGCGAACCCCGTAGTCAGCGCGGCCGCGGCAGTTGGCGGCTGTAGCCTGGCGGAAGTCGCCAACTGCCAGCGGGGCGCCCTGATTATAAATATCCAATCAATTTTTTGGCACCCGGGAACCAGCGGTATAAACGCTCGCGGGTTTTATAGCCCAGTATGTACATCGACGGCACCACCAACAAGGTGAGGAAGGTGGCTGCGCTAAGACCGAAGATCATGGTCCAGGCTAACGGACCCCAGAAGGCTACGTTATCGCCGCCGGTATAGAAGTGCGGTTTGAATTGCGAGAAGAGCGTTTCAAAATCGATATTGAGACCGATGGCCAACGGGATGAGGCCGAGAATAGCAGATAATGCGGTGAGGATAACCGGTGTGATACGTGTAGCGCCACCTTCTACCACGGCCTCTTCAACGGATAGGCCACGCTGACGCAATTCATCGATGAATTCAATCAGCAAAATGCCGTTCCGGATAACAATACCGGCGAGTGAGAAGAAGCCTACGCCGGTCATCACCACAGAGAATTTCATGTGGAATATGGCGTTGCCGAAGAATACGCCGATAAGGCTAAAGATAACGGTTGAGGCGATAATCATGGGTTTGATAGCCGAGTTAAACTGGAATACCATGACCATAAACATCAGGGCGAGCGCGATACCAAATGCGGTGCCCAGGAAATCGGCTGTTTCTTGTTGTTGTTCCTGTTCGCCCGTCATTTTAATTTCATAACCTTCTGGCACCACTACATTTTCCAGTGCTTGTTTTACCTGAGCCACCACCACGTTTGGTGCGAAGCCTTCGGCCACATCGCTGGAAAGGGTAATTAAGCGTTTTTGATTTTTACGGTTGATGACGCTGTAGGAATTGCCGTAGCGTATTTTTGCCAGTGATGAAACCGGCACCTGACGGAACGATTGCGTAGCGAAATCCATGTACGAAATATTCAGATTCAATAGGCGGTCGATACTGGTTCGGTCGCTTTCTTTCAGGCGCAGTTGAATGGGTGCATCGTCGTTGGCATCGCGGTATTTGGATACTTCTTTACCGAAAAGCGCGGTACGAATTTCTACGGCAACCTGAGCGCGCGAGAGTCCTTCGCGTTGCAGTTTTTCTTTATCGAGGTCGATGAGGATTTCCGGTTTAGAAATTTGCAGATCGCTTTTCAGTTCTTCAATGCCTTTCACGCCGGCTTTGGCAATTTCTTTTTCCACCTGTTGTTGCAATTGCTGCAGTTCATTGAAATCGTCGCCATTGATTTCAATATTCACGGCTTTACCCACCGGCGGACCGTTGCGTTCTTTTTCTACCGATAAGGAAGCGCCGGGGATGCCGTTTTTAAATTCGGCGCGCAGTTTATTGAGCCATTCTGTGGTATGCGGATTTTTGCGTTCCGCATATTTTTTGAAGGCTACGGTGACTTTTGATTTCTGCGGCGTAGCTACTTTATCGGGATTTTGAGGATCGCCGGCGCCCAGACCCACGTTGGAAATAACAGAGGTGACATCGGGATTGTAATTGCCAATAACTTTGAAAACGCGCTCTTCTATTTGGCGCGTGATGCTATCGGTAACGGTAGCGTCGGTACCCATGGGCAGTTTGCAATAGATGTAGACGAAGTTCGGTTCGCTGGTAGGGAAGAAATCGATTACCGGTTTCGACATAACGAACACCACAATACTGATGATGAGCACCAGAATGGCAGCTAATGGTACGAATACCGGGCGGTATCCTTTGATGAAGGCGCGCACCAGGTTGCGGTAAGCGTTCACCACTTTGGGCCACGTGCGATCCTGCCAGATAATGATAGCATCGGCAAAAACGTAGTGATAGAGCACAATCATCAGCATGCAGAACATAGCGAAGTTGCCTATGCCGAAACTTTTGAAGGCGTAGGAAATGGCGGTGACTACGGCCAGGAACAGGAACATGCGGGTGTATTCGCGGATGGAATTGCTTTTGTGCGATTCCTCGCGCGACATAAAGGTTACGGCAAATACCGGATTGATAACGAAGGCAACGAATAGCGAGGCGCCCAGGGTGATGATCAGGGTAAGGGGCAGGTTCTTCATGAATTTACCCACCACACCCGGCCAGAATAGCAAGGGAACGAAGGGGGCAAGGGTGGTAGCCGTACCGGCTAATACCGGCACAAATACTTCGCCTGCTGCGTATTTGGCGGCCTGCAGAATACTGAGCTCGTGATTTTGGTGGAAGATGCGGTGCGTGTTTTCAATTACCACAATAGCGTCATCCACAATGATTCCTAACGCCAAGAGGAAGGAGAACAACACCACCACGTTCATGGTGAGCGAAAGGCCCGGCATGATGATGAAGGCGACCAAACAAGATAGTGGTACGGCCAGACCAACGAAGAATGCATTGCGGAAGCCCATGAAAAACATCAATACAAAGACCACCAGAATAAAGCCGATGATAACGGTGTTGATGAGGTCGTGAAGTTGAATGCGGGTATTATCGGAGGTGTCGCCGGTTACTTCCACTTTCACGCCGGCCGGGAAGCGGTTGGTTTTATAATCGTCCAGGGTTTCATAGATCTGATCAGTTGCGTTTAGCAGGTTTTCACCTGTACGTTTGATAACGTTTAAGGTGATGACGGTTTTTCCGCCTAAGCGCGCGAAATCTTGTTTATCGGCATATCCATCGCGCACCTCGGCGATATCGTGAATAAACACGGGGTTTCCGGTGAATGAGCGCACTACGATATTGCCGATTTCCTGCGGGTCTTTGAATTCGCCCGTTACGCGCAAGTTGCGGCGCAATTCGCCCACGCGCAATTCACCGCCTGAGATATTTAGGTTTTCGCGGGCGATGGCATTTTCTATATCCATGAACGAGATGCCGGAGGCCGTCATCTTATACATATCTACGTTTACCTGCACTTCGCGCTTGTACCCGCCGATGATATCTACCCGGGTAATTTCTTTTTGCGATTCAATTTTATCCTGAAGTTCTTCCGCATATTTTTTCAATTGCGCGAGTGGGATGTCACCGGCCAGATTGATGTTCATAATCGGCATTTCAGAAATGTCGAATTCCTGAATTTGCGGATCTGTTTTGAGGTCATCCGGCAGATCTTTCTTGCCCTTATCTACGGCATCTTTTACTTTCTGCTTACACAGGCGGGGATCCTGATCGGTATTAAATTCTGCAGTAATCAGGCAGAAATCACTCATCGAGTTGCTGGTTACTTTTTTGATGCCCGAGATCGACTTCAATTGTTTTTCCAGCGGCTTGGTGATGAGGTTTTCAATGTCTTCCGGAGAGGCTCCCGGATAGATGGTGGCTACGGTAATGGTAGGCACTACTACATCGGGGAATAATTCCTTTGGGAGCTTTTGATAGGTGGTGAAACCCATGATGCTCATCAGGATGGTAAAGACATAAATACTGGTGCGGTTTTGCACACACCAACTGGTGAAGCTAAGTTCTTTGAAATGTTCGCCTGTCATGACAATTTAGTTTCGGCAGCAAGCTACCGGATGATTAAAAACTGATGCGTTGTCCGTCTACAACTTCACTGAATCCGAAGGTGATTACTTTATCACCTGCTTTTAGTCCGTCTTTAATTACGGTGTTCCCGTTATAGCTGTCACCGGAAACCACGAAACGTTTGGTTACACGGTCGCCTTCGGCCACTAACAGGTATTCGCGATTATCATCGGTTTTCTGAATCACATTGGTTGGCACCACCAATGCGTTTGGAATAGCTTCGTCGTTGATATACAATTGTGCCAGCATATTGGCTTTGTAATCAGCATTCGCATTATCGAGACGCACTTCTACGTTGAAGGTGCGCGTTTGACGGTCGATGACCTGCCCCACGTAAGAAACGGTAGATGTGATGTGCTTATCAATATCCGGGAAGTACACCTCTACTTTATCTCCTTGTTTTAGTTTGCCAATTTCTGAGTCGCTCAGTTTTGCCTTAATGACCAAACGCGAAGAATTTACTACGCGGATGCCCGGCATCATGGCCGAAGGTGCCGCCATATCGCCCAGTTTTACGCGTACTTCATCTACCACACCGCTGATTGGCGATTTTGCTTTTGTCATTTCGATTGTAGCGCGTAGCGTTTGAATTTGTTTTTCTGCAGCTTCTTTATTGGTTTTTGCCTGCAATACCTGAATCTCACTGCCGATGCCCTGGCTCCACAGCCGTTCCTGTTTTTCATAGGCGGTTCGTGCCAGGTTGGCTTGTGTTTCTACAATACCAATTTGCTTTTCATACGTGCTGGCATCAGTAATGAATAGAGTTTGACCAGCGCTAACGCGGTCGCCCGCTTTCACGTAGATGGCGGTTACCACGCCAGGCATTTGCTGCAGCACCAGCGCATTTTGTTCGGCATCAACCTGACCCTGCACTTCTACTTTATGTTCGAAAGTGACAGGCTGCAGCGTATCTACGCCAACCGGCTTTGGTTTGCCTTCCACTTTACTGCCCGGATCGAGCTTGGCAATTTCCTTCTGTAGCTTCAGAATTTTATCGGCGATTTCGCGCTGCTTGGTAAGCAGTTCGCTCAATTCTTTCTTCTTTCCCGAAACATCGTTGGGGTTTTCGGTGCAGGCTGTACCCAGGGCAAGAGCCAACACCAATAGCGTTGATAGTTGTAAATATTTCATCGTTGCTTATTGTAATCCTAATGCTTTATCCAGTTCAGAACGGTTGATGAGCAAATTCATTACCGCCTGAACATTTTTTAATTTGTTAGTTACTAAATCTTGTTGCGCCTGGCTCAGTTCAAAACTGGAGCCTATACCTTCTTTATATTTGATATTGGTTTTATCGAAAATCTTTTGACTCAGTGCAACACTGCGTTCTGTGTTGCTTACTTCCAATTGTGCTGAGTTATAGTTAGTGCGAGCTACTTTCACTTGGAGTTCAGCGGCCTGCTTGAAATTATCGAGATCGTTTTCGGCTTTTTTTACATCAATTTTCGCCTGCTTGATGAGTGCCCACTTATTACCTGAATCGAAGATGGGGATATTGAGTTTTAACCCAACTAAACCCTGCGGATTCCACGATTGCAGGGTTTGACCTTGAAATTGTTCGTTCTTGAAAAAGTACTTTCCATCGCTGAGTTGGGCGTTATAGCCGAAATTCAAAAAACCCACCAATGAAGGGAAGTAACCGGCGCGCCGTTGCTTCATATCATCAGTTTTCAGTTTAATAGCTGATTCCAGTAGACGAAATTCCACACGTTTTGATGGATCAAAGTTGAGCGCCGGATCATTGGGCATACGCTCTTTAAGTGTTTTCAGTTTATCGGTTAAGATAATATCCTGGTTCATGGGCAAACCCATTTGAAACTTCAGATTTACCAATGCCAAGGCGGCGAGTTGATCTTGCAAGGCGATTTGACTTTCCAGATTAGATTGTATGAGTTCCAGGCGATTGATATCCAATTCTTCAATCAATCCTTCCTTGTAGGTGGCACGCATATCGGATACCATCTTGTCTACAATCTCTTTTACGTTCCGCAACGAGTTTTCTGATTCCTGCCCGGCGGCTGCCTGAATATAGGCTTTGCGTACGGCATAAGCTACTTCAACGTCGGTGCGCTCCTTTAGCATGAATTGGGTGTTTTTCAATTCACGTATGGCGTGCAAACCCACAAAATAGCGGGCATCAAAAATCAATTGCGATAAGGTGATTCCGGCAGTGGCCTGATGCGGTAATACAAAAGAAAAGGGCTTACTGTTTTTAGATGCTGCTGCCAAATTCTGTAATAAGGTAGGATCTTGCAGGGAATCCAGAAAATATTTGGCAACATGGATATCATTCTTTGTTGTAGCACTTGAAGTATCAGCAAAAATTTTCGTGAAAGCTGGTGCTACCGGCGTTTTGAAGTAGTAGGTATAATCGATATTAGCCTCAAGCTTCGGCAAGCCGGTAGTTTTAAATTCCCATCCTTTATAGCGGATTTGTTCTACATCCAGCTTCGCATTTTTTACATCGTGGTTATTTTCCAGTGCGAAGGCAATGGCCTGTTGCATGGAATAGGCATTCATCCGGTTTTGACCGAAGGCCGTCACCGAGGTGAATATTAAAAAGAGAAAAAAATATGGTTTCATGATTCTAGCGTCTTTAAGAATTTGTTGTTTTCCAAAACCTCCAAACCTTTTTTGGAAACGATACCTCGTAAATGGTATTCAACCACCTGACGGTACACTTCGATGAAGGGGAATTTTTTTGAAGGAAATAGTTGTTGATTTAGCAGCACATCAGATCCGTAAACATAGAAGCGGCTGATTACTTCGGCCTCCAAATCCGCACGGTAAACACCCTGATTGATGCCTTTTCGGATATTCTCCATGAAGTAATTCAGAATGGTTTTATCGCGATATTCAGAATACTCGGTGAACGCATCGGCATAGTACTTTTGCAGTTCATGGTACACACGGCTGTCGAATTCGCGGAAGTGCGTGTTGATGAAGTGAATCAACGTAAGCAGCTCTTCAATGGCATTGGCATTGTTGGAAACTGCCTGTTGTAATACCTGCGTTTCCGCCTGAATATGGTGCCGCAGGGCCTTAACCACCAAATCTGATTTGTTGTAGACGTACAGATAGATGGTTTTTTTAGACATGCCCAATTCCCGGGCAATGTCGTCCATGGTCATGTTTTTGATGCCAAAGCGCATGAACAGTTCTTTCGCGCGCTGCAGAATAATCTGCTGATTGGTAAGATTCGTATTCATAAAAAACGGGCGCAAAGGTATAACCAAATATGTTTAGGAAACAAATTTTACCAAAAAACGTTTCCTAAAATAGTTTGCTTTCAGGCAGACGAAGCAGATGGGGAATTATTTTAGACAACTACCCGGGATGATGCTGAGATTCTAAAGCGCCACATCAAAACGGCGAAAACGATAAAGCCGATCCATAATAAAGCGGCAGATAGGGGCCAACCGCCTGGTTGCCATTGCCAATACAAGGAAACGGCATAAACTGCCAGTGCAGCGCCCAGGTAACAGAGAATGACGGCAGCGCCATAGGGCACCGGATAGTATTTCTGTCCCAATACATAGGATACCGCCGCCATAGAACCATAGCAAGCCAGCGTAGCCCATGCAGCGCCCATGTATCCCATTACCGGAATCAACCAGTAATTCAGTACCAGGGTAAGTACAGCACCACCAACGGCCACCCAGGCACCTAAGCCGGTGCGGTCGGTAAGCTTGTACCAAACGGAAAGATTGACGTACATGCCTAAACACAGATTGGCCATCAGCAATACCGGAACAATTTTCAATCCTTCATAATATTCCGGGCGGCCGATGAAAAATTTGAAATATGGAAGGAACAAGGTCACCAAAAGGAAGATGATGCAGCAAAACAACACGAAGAAATGCATCACATCTGCGAAAAGTTGTTTGGCATGTTGTTGGCCTGATTGTTTAAAGAAGAAAGGTTCGGCGGCATAACGATAGGCCTGGATGAACAGCGACATTACAATGCTGATTTTATAACACGCACTGTAAATGCCTACTTGCGCCATGTTGGTTGCTTCGTCGTATGGAAGCAGGAATTTCAGCATGGGTCTGTCAAAGGTTTCATTGATGATTCCAGCCAAACCGATGGGTACCATAGGCAAGGAATATCGGATGAGGTCTTTGAAAAGCAGGCTATTGAATTTCCAACGAAAATCAAAAAACAACGGGGTAAGCAGCAATAACTTACACGCGCTGGCCACCAGATTGGCGATGAAGATATAACCCACTCCTATTTCAGGCTGGTAACAAGAAGCCAGCCAACTATCCTGCCCTGCCTGATAAGCATTTCGGGCGAAGTACAAGAAAAACAGATTCAGGCCGATGTTGATCGCAATTTCGAGTAATTTAACGGTAGCAAAGCGCATCGGGCGCTCATCGTGCCTCAGCCGTGCGAAGGCAATAGCGCCTATGGCATCGAATCCCAGAATTAAGGCAAACCAGATAAAGTAGTATTCATGGCCTTGGTAATGCAGTATATTACCTAATGTGGGCGATAGGGCGCAAATCACCAAAAAGAAAAATAGGGAGGAACTCAACAGAAATATTAGCGCCGTTGGGTACACATCCTCCTTGTGTTCGCCCCGCGCGAAACGGAAATATCCCGTTTCCATCCCAAAAATCAGCAATACTGATAAAAAGCCCGAGTAGGCGTATAACTCGCTCACCACGCCATAATCGGAAGGCGCGAAAGCGCCCGTATGCAGCCGCACCAGCAGGTAGTTCAGAAACCGGCCCAGCATGGTGCTTAAACCATAAATGGCCGTTTGCCCCAATAATTTTTTTAGCAAACCCAAACTTTTTCCGACGATTTACGTAAGCAAAGATGAGAAAATCTCAACCACAACTGATTTCTATGGAAAGAAAGAATACACGCTTTTATCAATTGCTTATTTTATGCTTCACTGCTATTTCAGTTTCTGCCCAGAACAGTACTACCCGAACCGAGGGCGGACAGACCTACACCGGGGGCTGGTTGAACGAGATGCGCTCGGGCTATGGCGAAGCGACATTCGCCAATGGCGAACATTACTCAGGCGATTGGTCGGAGAATATGCGAAACGGCCGGGGCGTCTATAAATTTGCCAACGGGGATGTTTACACCGGACAATTTAAAGATGACAAAATGCATGGCCGGGGCGTGTACAAATATGCCAACGGCGATGTTTATGAAGGAACAATGACCAACGGATTGGTGACCGGAAAGGGCACCTGCCGATATGCTAATGGTGAGCGCTACGAGGGAGAAGTGGTGAATGGTCACCGCAACGGACAAGGAAAATATTATTACGCCAACGGCAATATTTATGAAGGCACTTTTGCCGACGACCAAAAGGCCGGTTTTGGTATCATGTACTTTGCTACCGGCGATAAATATCTGGGAGAATTTAAAAACAACAAGCGCACCGGAAAGGGTCGTTTTATGTTTGCCAATGGCGATTATTACGATGGCGATTTTGTGAATGGGGTGATGGACGGTCCCGGTACTTTTACCTGGGCGGATGGCGACCGGTATGAAGGCGAATGGAAGAATAATTTGCGTGATGGTAAAGGCAGACTCATCAGGAAAGACGGCGAAGTAGTAGTGAAGAAATTTTCGCTGGGGGTTGAACTCAGCAATTAATCTTTCAGGAAATCAATATTCCGCTTCAATCCCTGAAACTTCGTTCGTTTTACAGCACTGTTTTTAAACAATATTCGGAATTGTTGTTCCGATAGCTCCTGCCAATCGTTTCGCGCCATTTGCAACAATTCTTTGCTGGGGTTAAACTCAGGTTCCTGATGTTCGGTGGCCTGCGAGTTAATGGGGCACACCTGTTGACAGATATCGCATCCAAACATGTATCCGCCCATTTTCCCTTTAAATGCTTCCGGAATTTCTTCTCCGCGGTATTCGATGGTGAGATACGAAACACATTTTGAAGCATCCATCTGATAAGGTGAAAGCGCTTGTGTTGGACAAGCATCTATACATCGTGTACAATTGCCGCAGTAATCTTTCACCGGAGAATCATATTCCAATTCTACGTCCAGAATAATTTCAGCCAGAAAGAAGTAGGATCCTGCTCGTTTGGTGAGCACCAGGGTGTTTTTCCCAATCCATCCCACTCCGGCGCGTTGCGCCCAGGCGCGCTCCAGCACCGGCGCGCTATCTACAAAACAGCGCGCGGCCCCAACTGGTGTTAGCCCCCGGATTTGGTCCAGCAGGGCATGGAGTTTTCTTTTGATTACTTCGTGATAATCTGCCCCCAAGGCATACATCGCCAACTTTGGCGCATCGGGTGCTTGTTGGTATTCGGTGTAATAATTGTAACTCAGTGAAATCACCGTTTTAGCACCCGGAACCAACACCGTGGGATCGGTGCGCTGTTGCTGGTAGTTGCTCATGTAGTGCATTTCTCCGTGCTTCCCCTGATTGAGCCATTGTTGCAAGTAGCGCTCTTCTTCCGGCATGGCCGCTGCTTTGGCAAAACCACATCCTGAGAACCCTAAAAGTTTGGCCCGGTTTTTTATTTCACTGGAAAGTGCACTGATGTTCACGGGTTAAAATTAACTGTTCGCCGAATCATTTTGCGTCTTGTTGAAAATTGTGCAACACTTATTGATTCGGTAACGTTCTAATAAAGAAAAAGGGGGATACTTGTTCTCAACAACAACACTATGAAATCTGCCATAATCGTTTTGCTTGGTCTGCTTACAGTGCAGACGGTTTGGGGAGGCGACAATGCCACTCCGGCAGCACCAGAGCGCGATTTAAAGATTTTGTCGTGGAATATCTACATGCTGCCCGCCTTAGTGCCCATGGCGGGTCGTTTGGAACGGGCTAAGGGTATAGTTGATACGCTGCAAAAAACCGATTATGATATCATCGTATTCCAGGAGGCCTTTCATCGCAAAGCCGTTACCGCTATTCACGACGGCCTGAAATCGAAATACCCGTATTCCTATGGACCGTTTAACCCCGCTAATAGTCCGTTTAAGATCAGCAGTGGCGTATGGGTGCTTAGCCGCATACCCCTGCAGGTTTTAGACTCTATTGAATACCACGATAAGAAAGACGTTGATTGTTTTGCTCGCAAAGGTGCTGTTTTGTTACAAGGTGAATTTAACGGCAAGAAGTTTCAGTTGATGGGAACGCACATGCAATCCAATGAAAACCGCGCTGATATACGCAGTTTGCAATTCCAGCAAATGCACCGTGAGTTGTTATACAAACATCATATTGATGGTATTCCTCAAATTCTATGTGGCGATATGAATACGGAAGCCACCATTCAAAAGGAATATTGTGAAATGTTGAATTGTTTGGATGCGGAAAATGCCGATTACGAGGGCATTCAAAAGGAAACTTACGATGGTGTGACCAATCGGCTTGCGGAATTGGCGTGGAAGAAACAAAAAACCACCTTCGATTATATTCTGCTGCGCAGTAACGGCGCCAAAATACGCTCCATTCGTCGCTATGTGAGTGTGATGCGTAAGTTGTGGAAGAAAGACCGTTTTGATCTTAGCGATCACTATGGCGTAAGTTGTGAAGTTCGTTTTTAATCTCATCCGGACGAATGGCATCGGCAATGAGATGTGCCCGCGCATAATTGGGCTCCCTTTCCATTAATTTCATTTCAATATACTGCATCAGTTCCTCTGATGATAAACCCTTCAACAGCGGTCTTTCCTCACGATTTGTTTGCAGTAACCTGCTGTGCAGAAAAGCAGGAGTGGCTCGCAGGTAAATGGTGATACCATGCCTGAGCATCCAGTCCATATTGTCGAAAAAGCAGGGCGTGCCGCCTCCGGTAGCAATAACTGCGGGGCGCTGGTTCAGTTGTTTGAGTATTGCAGATTCAATTTCCCTGAAGTAGGCTTCTCCCTGTTCTGAAATAATTCCAGCAATGGTTTGCTTCTCAACGGATACAATTTCCTGATCAAGATCTATAAATGGAAGATGAAGCTCACGAGCCAGCTTGCGCCCAAAAGTGCTCTTTCCAGAACCCATGAACCCGATGAGAAAAATTGACTGACTTCCGGATGTTTCCATGTGCTGGTGTAAAACTAGTGGTATTTACCGGTTATGCAGCGACAATGTCTGAGGTTTTGGGGTGATTATACTGATGATAATCAATTAATTAGTTAGTGTTTAGAAGTCGAGCGAAGCCATTTCCCGCTGATGTGCATATCCTTTTATAGGTAAATTTTGGTCGTTTGTTGAAATAGAAATAGCTTTGACTGATAAAATTTAACCGTTAACTGAAAAAGCTGCTACAGGCCGGCCACCACTGCCGGTCGCAGCACCAAAAGCCATGGTAACCGACTTAATCCAATCTGTACACCGTCCGAAAGAAATGATTGCGATGATGCGTCTCAAATTTGGAGGATTTGACATCAAGCAATATAAAGAACCTTTGAACGAACTGGCACCGCGCCTGAGCGACCGCGATTTCTGTTATGCGGCGTTGAATAAGGTGAGCCGCTCTTTTGCCATCGTTATCAACCAATTACCTGCCGAATTGAAAGATCCGGTATGTGTGTTCTATCTGGTCTTGCGCGGACTGGATTCTATTGAAGATGATATGACCTACCCCGCAGAAAAGCGGCTGCCTTTGCTGCGTGAATTCTGGAAGAGGAATTATGAAGAAGGCTGGTCGATTTCGGGGGTGGGTGATGCCGATGACTACCGCATCCTGTTAGCCAATTATCACAAAGTGATACGCGTATTTTTAAGTCTCAAGCCGGAATATCAGGATGTGATTACTGATATCTGCGAGAAAATGGGCAATGGCATGGCTGATTATGCCGAGCGTAAAGTGGTGACCTTGCTGGATTACGATCACTACTGCCACTATGTGGCCGGCCTGGTAGGAATTGGTTTATCGGGAATTTTTAGTGCATCGGGTTTGGAAGATGAGTCGCTGAAAGATCAAATCCGCATTTCCAATTCTATGGGATTGCTGTTGCAGAAAACCAATATCACCCGCGATTACTATGAGGATTTGAATTTGGGAAGGAGTTTTTGGCCGAAAGAAATTTGGGGCAAGTACGCTGACCGCCTGGATGAGTTAATGAAAGCACCCGATTCACAGGAATCGCTGGCTTGCTTGAATGATTTGGTAACTGATGCGCTGCAGTATGTAGGCGATTGCATCGAATATCTCAGCCTGATACGCCATCCACAGGTATTTCGTTTTTGCGCTATTCCACAGGTGATGGCCATGGCTACACTGGCCAAAATTTACAACAATCCGCAGGTTTATACGGAAGTGGTGAAAATCAGAAAAGGGATTGCCGCAGTGTTGATGTTGCACACAACAGATATGGATAGCGTGCACCAGGTGATTGAAAATTTTGCCAATGTTATTTTGAAAAAGCTAGATGAAGACGATCCAAATTTTGATTTGACGAAGGAGCGCTGTCACACCATTATCGCTAACCTGCATAAGAACCGTTATCTGGCAAAGCGCAAATTGTTGCCGGTGGTGGAGGTAGAAAAATCAGTGTTGTTTTAAGATGGAAACACTACAGCATTTCGATGTGGCCATTGTGGGTGCAGGCGTAGCCGGTGGCATTATGGCGGCCTATTTAGGAAAACAAGGTCGGCTGGTGGCCGTGGTCGAGAAATCGCTGGCTGAGCCCGACCGAATTATTGGCGAGTTATTGCAGCCGGGTGGGGTAGAACTGTTGCAGCGAATGGGTTTGCAGGAAGTTTTGGAAGGATTTGATGCCGTAGAAATTCGGGGCTACGGCTTATTTCTGCAAGAACAGCAAATTCAGATTTCGTATCGGGAAGGATATACCGGCAGAGGATTTCGCAATGGCAAGTTTGTGCAGCGCATCCGGGAAATTTTACGGCAACTTCCAACGGTCAGTTTGATGGAAGGGCAGGTACAGGAGTTGTTGGAAGAAAATGGCCGCATTACCGGTTATCGTTATCTGCCAACAGGCACTGAAGTGTCTGTAACCATCAATGCGCCGCTCACTATTGTTGCTGATGGTATGTTTTCATCGTTTCGCGCAGCGCTTTCGGAAAATGAGAAGAAGGTGAGCAGTTATTTTATGGGATTGATTTTAAAGCACTGCGAATTGCCTTATGCCAACTGCGGACATGTAGTAGTGGCGGAGCCTTCACCTGTTTTGTGCTATCCCATTTCATCAACAGAAACAAGGGTATTAATTGATTTTCCGCAAGCAGAAGCGCCTCGTCGTTCACCTGAATTGACGCAACATTTACAACAGGTGATTGCGCCGCAATTACCAGAAGCCATTCGTCCTTCATTTTTAATAGCTGTTAATGAAGGTAAATTCAAAGTGATGCCCAATCATTTGATACCGGCGCGGCCTATTCGGCGCAGTGGCGCGGTGTTGCTGGGCGATTCTTTAAACATGCGTCATCCGTTAACCGGCGGCGGAATGACGGTGGCTTTAACGGATTGCTTGTTGTTAGGCGAAGCGTTGTTACAAGAGAAAGAAATTACGGCAGCAGCAAGTGATGTTGCGGTGGAACAATTTTATGCCCAACGCCATGAAAGCAATGCTACTATCAATATTCTGGCTGATGCCTTATACGGCGTGATGAGCGATACGGATTTGAAAGCGGCTTGTTTTAGTTATCTGAATCGAGGTGGTGTTCACGCCGAACAGCCTATTGATTTATTGTCGGCCGTGAGCCGCGACAGAGGGTTATTGTTGCGGCATTTTTTCGCGGTAGCCTTTTATGGTGCTGGAAATATTTTAGGGAAACGCCCTACACTACAGGGATTCAGACGTTCCTATAACATGGTGCGAAAAGCCGTGCGCATTGTATCGCCGCTATTGCTGAATGAGCAACCCAATCGGTTGGAACGCTTCTCCATAAAAATAGCGAGTAAGGTTATGGGCGCAGCTTCCTAAGCCTGTTGTATACAAGCGCGTAATTGTGCCGCACACACATCCACATCTAAAGGGTTAGCCGCCGCGCCGGCACCCATTTCGCTGCCGGAATACCATTTGATTTTGTCTTTGGCACGAAGTGGTGGATAGAATTCAATATGGAAGGCGTAGTATGCCGCGCTATCCGCATAATCGGCATGGTTAACGGGTTGCTGATGAATGCACATCATGTAAGGAAATGGCCGATCATAAATGCGATCGAAACCGCGCACTAATTGTTTCAGGATCATGGCCAGATCCCGATTTTCTTCTTCGGTGAAACACGTAATATCTGGCTTTAGGGCCTTGCTCACCACAAAAACGCCAAAAGGATAATCGGTGAAATAGGGAATGTACGCAATGAACGAATCATTTTCAGCAACTACTCTTTTGCCATACGCCTGTTCATCGCGATTCAAATCGGCAAACAAATTTCGCCCGGTTTCCTGAAAGTAGTGTTTGCAGTTATCTAACTCCATTTTGATTTTGGTGGGAATCCAACTGTAGGCGTATAATTGGCCGTGTGGGTGATGCATGGTTACCCCCACTTCTTCTCCGCGATTTTCAAATTCAAAAATGTATTGAATGTTGGGGTCGGCACGCAATTCAGCAAACCGGTTGCGCCACAAATGCACCAACTTCAATACATGTTCATCGCTGAGGTCGTACAACTGTTTGTGATGATCCGGAGAATACAATATCACCTCGCAACGGCCGTAGGCGGGTTGATTGATGAATGACTCAAACCCTGTGGCGGCAACGGTTTCCGGCTGTTGTGACAATACCGGGAAATCGTTTGGATAGGAGAGGACATCGAAATGTTCCGGCACTTTTTTTCCGGGGCCCGGACAAAAGGCGCAGTAATTGGCTTCCAGATTCGGACGGTGTTGGCGATTAGTAGCCACCATGGTGTAGGTGCGCAGCAACGGATTAAAACGTAATTCCAAGTAACTGAAGTTTGTGGGGTAAAGGTACAAAGCGCGGGGCAAAACTTCCATTTATCAATTAGCCTGCAAATTCTACCTTCGCCCCTGATGAAATACTATCAGAATATTTTAGAGACCATTGGCAACACGCCATTGATCAAGCTGAACAAGATCACCAAAGATTTGCCGGGCTTGTTTTTAGCCAAGGTGGAATACTTCAATCCGGGTAATTCGATTAAAGACCGAATTGGTTATCAGATGGTGTTGGATGCGGAAGCCCAGGGCTTGCTGAAGCCGGGCGGAACTATTATTGAGTGTACCTCGGGAAACACCGGCATGGGATTGGCTTTAGCCGCGGCGGTGAAGGGATACAAATGTATTTTCACTACTACGGATAAACAATCAAAAGAGAAGATTGATGCACTGCGCGGATTAGGTGCTAAGGTGGTGGTTTGTCCTACGAATGTAACCAACGACGATCCGCAGAATTACCACCGCGTGGCAGAGCGCCTGGCCGAAGAAACGCCGAATAGTTACTTCGTGAATCAGTATGAAAACTTATCTAACCGCAAGGCGCATTATTTATCTACTGGTCCGGAAATTTGGGAACAAACGGATGGTAAGATCACAAAATTTGTTGTGACGATTGGCACGGGTGGAACGATTACCGGCACGTCGATGTTTTTGAAAGAAAAAAATCCTGCGGTGCAAACACTGGGTGTAGATGCCTACGGTTCTTTGCTCAAGAAATACAAAGAAACCGGTGCTATGGATATGACGCAGGCTTATCCGTACCTGATTGAAGGTATTGGACAAGATATTATCCCGGGAAATTTTGACTTTGACAAGATTGATTACATTGAACAAGTAACCGATAAAGATGCAGCGCTGATGTGTCGTCGTTTAGCAGAGGAAGAAGGCATTTTTACCGGCTACTCGGGTGGTGCCGTTTTACAGGGTGTTTTGCAAATGGCTGATCGGTTTACGAAGGATGATGTGGTAGTGATTATCTTCCACGATCACGGCAGTCGTTATGTGGCGAAAGTGTACAACGACGACTGGATGAAAGAAAAAGGATTTTTGTAGCATCGGCTACGGGCCTTTTCACTAAAGCAGATAACTTAGGCAGGAGGCGCTAACCGCCAGGGATGCGCAGGGCGAGCCCGCTGTGGCGGGCGAGGTGCGCAACGCAGTGGAGCACGGAAGCGAAGCGTACCCCGAAGCAGCCCGGCTGCGCCGTAGGCGCAGGGCGGCATTATTGTGTTTATTGACGATTTGTTGCGGAACCAGTGCGATGTATTTGTTTCACCGAGCAGAAACTAATTCTAGTATGGAGTTTTCTGTAGTGATTACATCAGGGGGCTGCTGCATAGAGATGGCCGAGTAGAGAGCTGATGAAGCCTTTCAGTTTTGGAGAAAATACGATGCACAATATGGCCTACAATACATATCTACCAGTTTACCAATGAGGGGATGTTTTGGATGTTAGCCTTCATCGGATTTCGCTTATCCTTGAGCTATGGTATTTGATAAGGAGTTTTGAATGACGTTATTGCTTAAAAAAAGAACCCTGCTCATGATATCATGAGCAGGGTTTGCTGATGCCTTTCTAACTTTTTTACTCTTTCACCAGGCGTTTCACTGAAACTTTTTGTTGTTTGTTGTTTAAAGTTACGGTGTAGTTACCTGGAGCAAGGTCCTCGATATTGACGTCTTTATTACCAGCAGTTTCCGTAAGTGCAATGGTTTTTACTAACTGACCAAGCACGTTGTATATTGATATATTGCCATTAGCAGGTTGTTCTGCAAAAGTATAGGTAAACTCAACGTTGCTGGTAGCTGGATTTGGTTTAATTAAAAGTGTGTTTAAGGAGGTTTGTACCAATGCTTCTACTTCGTTAGCAGGAGTTTGCTTATAAAGAAACGCAGGTGGACTCAGTGTAATGCAAGGGCTACCCGGAGTAACAGTCATACTAAAAGTTCGGCTACCCGGTGTAATACAAACTGTGCGACTGTTGTTTAACACAGTTACTGTACAAATCACAGCAGATACGTCGCTCCATACATATGGCGCGGGCAGCGCAAAATTAGTATTTGTTGATCCACTTGCGCTGAAGTTAACTGAAGTACCACTATTCAGAAGTATGCCCCATTTGTAATGGGTGAATGACGCATCATTTGGAATATCATGTGTGGCGTCAATATTGATATGACAATTGGCATCTACACTAACGTCAATAGTAGGACTAGGATCCCAAGGCCTACTAATACGAAACTCTAACTCGTTTGATGTTACCATGTTGGTGGTATTGCAGGTGGGATATAGGTGGCAACGCACATGGTATATACCTTCAGGCAACGCATTTGATCCCCATTGTTGTCCTGTACCCGGGCAAGCGGTATATCCTATATTATGATAGGTACTGTTGGCGGCATTGTTATTTGTTATTTGCCATACTTGTTGCCATCCTGATCCTACAGGATTATCAGCATTTGTAGCGATAGACTGAAAATCGACACCAGTAAGGGTGCAGTAATTGGTGTGCCCTTGATCCAGATAGGTACTCATACCCGGAGGATAATTGCCGGCCTCATGATCAACACCTGAGGTTTGATAAAACCCACCGGTGGCCGCGTTAGCCGGTGTAGGTGTTGTTATAGGGGCTATAGTGGGATTATTATATTGGGAAAAGTAGTTGACGCCTACCCAATGTTCTAACGAAGGTTGGATAGGTGGTGTAGCGCCCCCTGCCGGCAGATGTATTGGTGCCGGAGCATTGGGTTGGTTCATACTAATTGAGATGCTAGGAGTAGCGGTGGATGCAGCAATAACTTGTAATGATTTTGTTATTGATGTAACACCACAGGAGATTCCAGCAGGTAAGCAAGTGAGCCAAAGGTCAATGGTTCCTGTAAAGCCAGCAGGTGGGGTGTAAGTGGTTAATGCCGGAGTAGCGCCAGAATTGTTGGCGAAAGTACCCACAGCGGGTACGGCAGTCCATACGGCGCCTGTTGCTGCGCCACTAAAGGAGCCGCCCAACGGTACGGTAGCGGTGCTATTAGCGCATATAGGCGACAGTGGCAAACCGGCATTTACATTGGCTGTTGGGTGAACAATTACGGCAACCATTCTGGGTATGGTACAGGTACCTGAAACGATGTTTACCTGATAGGTTACGGTGAGGTCAGCTGTGGTGGTATTGGTAGGTGACACAGCTATTGCAGCCCCTGATATAGTTGACATTCCGGCAGTAGCTCCTGACGGTACACTATAAGCAGACCAGGTGTATGACGATCCTCCTGTTGCCGTCAGTGTACTCGTGCCTCCCGAGCAAATGTTGTCGGGCGATGCCACAGCGGTAGTTCCTGAACAGTCGGCTCCTACTATCGGGTTTGTGGAAGCTGTACAAATCGGTGAAATGACATCTGAAAGATTGCAGTATTTCACTGCATTCCAAGCTACCTGAACGACATAGCCACTGGCAGGCGGAACACTACATACCGGCGTTAGCGAGAAACTGAGATGTATTACCGGACTGGCATTGGTGAATCCATTTACGCCCACTACAGAAGTTGTTGTAAAATCAGTCAAGTCAGCAATGCTGGTTGCTGACCCGCCAACGATGGAAGTAAATGAATAGCTAGTTCCAGTAGGTGAAGGTATCGCCAAGTTGTAAATAGTGCCGCTACCAATCTGCATTTTGACATTGCTGAGTGTAAAACCAGCTGGTATGGTAATTTTTGGTGTGATACGGCCAATGCCACCATATGTAGTAGCCGATAAATCAACCTGAAAGTTGTTACCACCACAAGACATGGATGTAGGTGCCAGAGAGAATGCCGAGTTTCCACCAGCGTCCACAAATCCTACTTCAGGCAGGTGTGCGGGATCATAATACTGGGCTGTTTGCATACAAAGATCTGATCCAGTTGCGTTGGCCCAGGTACCATAGGTGTGATATGTAGCCCCTGGCAAACTAACTAAGGGGTTATCATCGTTGCAGGTCCAAATTATGTGAGGATCAAAAGTGACGGTACGGGGCAGTGTGCTGGTTGTGGCGAAATAGCAGTCGTTATAGCCAAGTACCACGTGATAATAGCCTACTGTTTTTGCAGGCGTGCCGGTGGTTCCAGTGATAGTATAAAAGCTAGGTTTACTAGCGGAGAAGAAATAAGCTGGATCAATCTTATACCCTACATAGTGGTGTGTTCCTATAGAAAAGTAGGTAGGAACGATTGTCTTCAGGTCGTTACTTCCTGCCGGGCATTCCACCTTAAATGATTCTAGGGTCACGGTGTGCCCGAGATAGTCTAACAAAATTGGTGCAGCGGTAAATGGGGAAGCGGGTATAGCCGGTATTTCCATGTAGAAGAACAGATTTTTTGGCATGGCGGGTGTATTCACCGTACCATCGGCTATGTAGCCAGAGGCTTCAAACACGAAGAGATTGTCTATGGTATTTCCACTGATGTGAGGATATCCTCCACCTACCAGAGCAGGGTAGGGGGATACCATATTGAGTGGGTTGAAACTGGAAATAGAACTAGGCACGCTTGATACAGCGTTCTCTGGCGCGGCAATACTGGTAGGCACCCACGGTTCAAAAAAAGTAGTATTGATATAGGAAGGAAGTAGCGCATTGTTTAGTCGCCCTAATGTTCTGTCTGTGGTAATTGTATTGGGATTTGTACCAAAATCCGACGGTATTGTGGAGTATGCTTCTTCGTTACCTAACAAATAGGTATTACCAATTGGCACACTCTGCGGACCAGCGTAGTGGTCGCAATCGGGTGTTACATTGAAAGTAACATCCTGATAGAATGTCTCATCCCCGATAAAGAAGGCGGGTAGTCCAGATGCGTTATCTGTAGCATTTATCAGATTGTTAGATGTGGTGATACTTGTTAGCGAAGCTGGTGAAGTGGTTATCAACGGCGAAGCTGCAGTATATGGGGGGATGAAATTAGCTTGCGTAAAATCTAGCATCCAATCATTGGGAGCGCCAGTTGGATGACGAAGCATTGAGGCTACATTGAGTTCGGTATTCAGGTTGAGAAGCTGCATAGGCGTTTTTTTATAGAGCGCCACAGTTTTCATAGATGCAGGCTGAATATTAAATCCGAGGATTGGTTTCACTGTGAATTTCAGCGGTTCACCAGTCACCAGCACAGGCCCCGTAGAGAGTGCACCAAAACTTCCGGTGCTAAATGGAATAGATGGAACGGTACGGTACTCATAAGGGAATACATCATTATAATCTACCGTGGGTATTGAACTTCCCGGCATGGTCATTTGTGCTCCAATTTGACTGGATACCGCTACATTGATAGTTTTCTGGCAACTATTATTGAAACTGTATTTAGTTATTGCGTATGTTTTAACCGGGAATACACGGTGCGTGGTACCACCGCCTGTACAGAAATAGATACCATAACTTGGCCCGGCTCCGCCAATTCTGGTTGCGTTTAGTACAGCATTGAGCCTTTGTACGGCGGAGGTACATGTTGTACAGGCGTTACTAACAGCGATTACATCATGTATGCCTTGATATTGCGTAGCGGGCGATTGCGTGGATGTTGGATAATGACCCAGACTCATGTACATTTTATCTGTAGTAGACATGGTAGTCATAGCCGAAGGGTTTTTTGTGACGGTGTAGTGAGATACTACTGTAAACTTGGCTCCGGCAGCAAGTTGTGCAGGAAAGTTGTCGACACCACCACTTGTGCCCTGAAGATTGTATACAAATATTCTATTGCTGCCTGAGGTGTACATAGTTGGAACAATGCCTGAAATTGGCGGATCCGTACCGTATTGTATGGTGGCACCGGCCGCGGCATCGAACTCAATGCCGGCTATATCTCCATTGGGGATTAATTGTTCGAGATAAAAATCGGTGAAGGTCCGATTGCCAGCGCCTATTGCGTTGTTGAGGTCGGTTATAGTGAAGCCATCAGCGGCACCTCCTTCCAGCGTTCCCCAAAGCCTGGCTGTTAGGTGATCATATACTATTGATGTCCTGCTTTCAACCATATTTCGGTAAGGTGCGTATGATGGGGCATTAAGATCTATCACCTCTCTGCTATCTGGCAGTCGGTTGTTATCCGCATCTACCAGTCCTAGGTTGGTGCGCGAAAGATCGGATGAATGGAGATACATTCCGGGGATGTTGCATCCCGGACAGTGCATGTGAAACTGTGAACTTACCTGACTTAGTGGTATAGCACAAGAGGAACAGGTGCCAGGATTAGGTATAATAGATGTAGTGATACGAACCAATGGGTTCATGTTCACAGAACTACAGCATGGTACAAAACCAAATGTAAAATAGGAACCATATAGAAATTCCTTCAAGTCCTTGGTGGTAGAAATTCCTAGCGTTGCTCGAGTTAAGTTATCCAGTACAAATTTGATTCGAGTTATCTTGTTAGATAGTGAATTCATCACCACGGTAGGATAGGTAGGGCGCGGAGGTACTGACGGTGTACCTACGAAGTGGGAAATATTCGAGGATAACGCAGTCCACACTCTAGCGCCCGACACTATACTAGGCAGTGCTACATCGTCTATTTTGATGTTGCCGTTATCAAAATCAAAATCCAGTACTATTTCCATATCACCAATCAAAGTGCCTACCTCGCCCGGGGCACCACCTGATATACCGGCGCCACCAGCTATACCTGTGCTCGGAAACAACATGCCGTCGAAATCATCTGTAGTACTGTTCAACGCAATCATGTTCCGGATATAAAATGAATAAGGAGAATACGCAGGTGCTTCGGCGCACCCTCCGGTTGGAGCAAAAAGCTCTGTAGTGTACGGATTGAAATCCTGACGCATGGTGAGGTCGGCCGATGTGAATGGAGGCAATGCGCCGGGTCTGTTTAGACTAATACCGCCTCCCCCTCCGGCTATGCTATTGGTTGTCAAATATCCAATACTTCCCAATGCCGGCGAAATAAGAGGAGGATCCAGGGTTACCCCCGCAGTAAATAACGGAGCTGTTGTCATACTGATCGGAGTAGTTAGCGAACAAGGTGTAAAATACTGTCCAGTTATTTGCCAATGGTTATAGTACACGCCATCCTGTATATCGCCAATAGGGTTTAAAGGGCTACCGGGCGGATTGAAGTTTCCTGCGCAAGCGCGATAGGTATCAAATTCTATCAAAATTCTATCCCCGGATTTCATTGATGAAAAATCGACGGTAATCTTGCCCGCGGGTACATCCGCTGCTGAGAATCCATTGGCAAGGGTGTACGGATTGGGAGGAACTATTTTGCTTGTAGGTATAGTATCAATCGTGGTACTGATACCTGTGGCGGTAGTGGTCGGGCTGATGCCATACCCTGATGCATTGCTTCCATTAACGGTTACCGATCCTCTCCTGATTAAGGTATGCCAGTTGTTAGCGGGGTTGTCAATTGTGATCTTCCCATTATTTGTGGTTCCGGCGTTTCGGGGCATCTCTACCAAAAATGCCCAGTGCTGTTCCGTCGTGTTATCTCCTCCGTGGCAGGCGTTTTCCCAGGGAAAGGTGGTTGGAACACCGCTTGGATTATTTGGTGTGAGGCGGTAGATGCGCGCTTTATTGTTGTTTTGCGTCTTAGATACTTCAGATTTTATACCCGTGGCGCTGGGCCCATTCGTATTGCCTACAGGAGAGGCGTTGTTTGTTGAACCCGGCGATTGATTTGCACCTAATAGCAGAAACACTCTTGTATCAATAGCGGGTGTATTATTGCAGTCGTTATCTAAAATGTAATGTTCTATCACTCTCAACGTACTTTGCCCTGCAATTACAACACGTCCGGTTCCTAATTGAATACCGGAGGTTCGCAACTGCGTCATCATGGCGAGGTAGGCTGCAGAAGGAGTGGGGGTAGCAGGGGGAAATACGACTGAACCACTGGATACTACAGTGCCGGTACTACTAATTACGGAATAATCAATGCTTGTTATATAAACATTAGGTAGTGGGTCAACGGAATGCTTAATGGAAGCATATCCCTCATATCTATTTGCCGGAGTATTGGTGGCACCATTCCTGAAATTATAAATCAAATCTCCGGAACCTCCATAAGATAGTGATATCGCATTCACAGAGCCAGCGGTCATATAGGAAATCAGCGGCCCTGAGAAACTGATAAGAGACATCAGTAAAAATATGGAGAGTGCCCCAAGGCGTAGGCTTAAAGAGAAGGGGAATTCGGCCGCCTTACCACGGCTTGTGAATGATTCAAACATGATGATAACTGTTAGTTAAAAGAAAACTGTACATGGTATTGCGGGGAAAGCACGAGAAGCGGAAAACGAAATCTGGAGGTTTTTATGGTTTTCATCCAAATCAATTGTTTGACCCTACTCACTACTTTTTACTTACCATAACATGAATACGAACATACCCGTGTACCCTGGATAATAAAACCGGTAGTTAGTGAATGCAACTTTTGAATTAGCCGCCGTTGCCAATATGAAAACAAGCGTAGATGCCTTACAAGCCTCTTAGTCGGGTTATCAGGTCAGGTCGTTGACGAATACTGACTTCTATATGCGAACCATCGCTCATGATGAGGTTACCTTCGCGGTTGTATTCAATAATGTGAGCTAAATTGACCAGATGCGACCGATGTACTCTGATGAATCCGTTTTTTTCAAGATGCTCAGCATACTCTTTCATGGTTTGCGTTACTAGAAGTTCTTTTTGGTTAATAAAGTGGAAAGAAGTGTAATTAGAAAGTGCTTCGCATCTTACAATATCGTTGATGTTTACCAAACGAAGACCGTTTGTTACCGGGAGTGCCAGTTTAGTGCTTTTCTTGTTGATGTGTGCTTCTTTGAAAAGTTCTAGATTTTCAACCACACTTTTATTTTTGAAGCGGTCCATCGCTTTCATCACGGCTTTTTGGAGTTCCGCGATGTCAATGGGCTTAAGGAGGTAATCAATGGCAGACACTTTCAGGGCAGGTAGCGCATAACGTTCATATGCGGTAACGAAAATAACCTCAAAATCACGTTGATTAAACCGCTCCAGCAATTGAAAGCCATCATCGCCGGGCATGGAAACATCAAGAAAGATAACATCGGGTTCTAGTTCAGATATCAATCTGTATGCCGTTTCCACATCTCCTGCTTCACCGAGCACCTGCACAGTAGAACAGTATTTAAGCAAATAGGTTGTTAGCAGCTGCCTAACTTCGGGTTCATCATCAATGATAATACAAGTTAACTTCATCTTAGCCCGCTATTGTTAATGAGTATTGTTAATCGGATCATTGTTCCGTGGTCATTTAGTAATCCTTTGTCTATAACCTCGATGCTTATATTGGTTTTGTGAATTTTATTTAGAAGAACTACGCGCTTATCGGTGATGGCCATACCAGCAGATACATGGTCCTTATTCTTCGCACCTCCCTTGTTAAGCCCCACGCCATTGTCGTCAATCTCGCAAACTAGTTGCCTGCTTTGTTCATCCCATTTAAATGAAATAGTTAGCACGCCCTTCCTGTCAGTAAGTGGTCTGAGGCCATGATTTATGGCATTCTCTATATATGGCTGCAATAATAGCGTAGGTAAAATGATACTTTGGTTAGAAGCACTTTCATCTACATTAATTGTAAAGTCAAACTTTCCTTTAAATCTCATACGCTCTAGTTTCAGATAGTTTTCAAGGAGCGCGATCTCATCAGCTAGTGAAATATATCCGTTTCTCGAGTTGTCTAATATCTGCCTAATGAGGCGGCTAAACGCACTCATGTACCTATTTGCTGCTAACTCGTCGTTCTGCGCATAAAAATTTTGAATACTGCTGAGTGCATTAAAAATGAAATGGGGGTTCATTTGTGCTGCTACCGCCTGTAACTCCATTTGAGCAAACTGCTGATGTAATGAATTTTTTGCCTCCTCCTCCAAGCGAATGGCGCGAATACGCAATTGTACGAGCCACCAAACAACGCTGACAATTATCAATAGAACGAACATTTGAAACCACCACCTTTTCCAAATTGGACTCCGTATAATAAATCTTACGGATGCCGTTTTTGAGCTTACATGCTTATTCGCATCTATGGCCTGAACCTCAAAAACAAAATCTCCCGGTGGTAATGACACAAAGTTAGTGTTCATGTTATCTGTGTACGTCCACGCTCGCTGTATGGGTCTTAACCTGTATTTGTAGGTCAGGTGCCCCAGGTTATATAATGCTACACCGGAATAACTAATGGCAATTTCGCTGGAGTCGTAACTTACAGAAATCGGTAATGTAAAATCTCTTTGCGACCCTTTAACGCTTAGACTAGTGAGATAAATAAAAGGGGCTTTGATTTGGCCATCACCTTTATCCATATACTTAACAACCCCTTTAGATGTGCCTATGTAAACAGTATCTCCATCGCAAGCCAAACCCCTTACATCGTTAGTTGGAAGACCGATGTCCGTATTAATTGTTTCTGTGGTCATCTTATCTAGCCGACCACTAAAGGGGAAAGACAATTTAGTTAAACCTTTATCTGATTCAACCCAAACGGAATGTACCCCCTTAGCATATATGCCTTTACAAAAATTGCTAGGCAGACCGTTATCAGTAGAGAACCGTGATACATGACCATTTCTAATGCAAAAGACGCCGTTATGATTCGTACTTGCCCAGATAGACTGGTCTGGAGCGCAGCACAAACCACTGATTTGACTGATTTGGAGTAAGGAGTCTCGATTGAATAATACAATTTGTCCTTTCTGGTAGGTATAGACACCGCATAATGTCCCTATCCATATTTTTCCACTCTGGTCATGGCAAACTGCAGTAGCTCGTTCCGGATAAATGATGTGGGGACCCGATTTCTCTCTGATTTGGTGCATTCGCCCAACTCTAACGTCTCCCCCAGTCGCTACTACGATGCTATCAGAACCCATAAGGCTGAAATCTTTAACAGCCGCCGTTATTAGGGTTTCTTTCCGCCCGGTGCTTAGGTTATAGGCAAGCAATCCTTTGTCACCCCCTACAATCACCTGGCCATTTCGGGAATCCAGTTTTAAAATTCTCAGGTTTGCGATCGTGTTGCCATAATGTTCGTGTGTAGGCAGTATTTGTATTGTATTGTTGTAATCTCCTACAACTATTCTGCGGTCAGGCAAACGATGTAATGATTGAATGTGTTCCTCCTTTAAACCTGATTCGCTATTGTATAATTGTGCTTTTTGGTAAGGAATTACGTAAAGGCCACTAAAGAGTGTGGAAAGCCAAATATTCCCATATTTATCCTTTAATATGTAGTTGGAGTTAACCTGCGGTAAACCGTTTCCATAGGCGCTTAGTTGATAGGTTTTGGGATTAAAATAATGTAGTCCTTTTCGCGGAATATCAAGAAGCACGCAAGTGTCATTCATTACAAGGGCACTTGAAAAAGTTGGAATCTTAGTGGTCTTCTCTTTTAAATATAGGGAATCACCTCTAACGCTGAATCGATAAAAGGTACCGTCTTCATCTATACTATTTTGAATAATTAATTCGTCGGAAAGTGCAAAGCTGTTATGGAATGAAGTTTTTATCTTATTACCAAGATAAAAAAATGTAAGTGTGTCGTTTTTAAGTGTGGATACCCTGTGTTGCTCGATATATAATACCACACCCTTCACTTTTACTGCCGAAACAAACTGGGTGGAATCTGAGCCTGAAGGATAAATCAGCATCTTCTTGTCAATCACAAGTCTGGCGCCATTAATAAGTATGTTTCCTTCGTCGTCAAGACTAAGTACATTCGCAGCAAAGGAACTGTATCGCCGGTTTGTAAGTGGAATCGTATAAACCATCTCATTGTCTATGTAACAAACCTTATTGTCGTAGCAAGAGACCCAAAGACGTCCGTTTCGGTCTTCCAGTATATCAAAGATTTCATTGCTTGGCAACCCTTCATTGCTGGTAAAGTTTTTAAAACAATTACCGTTAAATCTGCTTAACCCCTGGGATGTACAAACCCAGATAAATCCCCGGCTATCTTGAAATGTGTTGTAAACGGTGTTTCCGCTAAGTCCATCTAAAGTGGTAAAGTTCTTAATGAACAATTTTTGCCCCCAACAAAAAGAAGTCCAAATACAAACTACAACTAAATGGCCTAGCCTCATCTACGGCTCAATTTATAACGAAATTTGAAAACTAGCTTGATATCGGGCATCACAACTTTGTCATCTTTTAAAACAAGCCTGCCACATAAACGCGATTCAATAAATGACTTATCAATAAGAAATTAGCACCCCGTGTGTATCTGAAGAATGGGATGGTGTAAGCAAGGCGCTATCGGCAGTTTCACAGACTGTTACTTGATTTTGGAATTCCATGAATCCACTTATGTATATCGGAAGTATTTTATTTTTTGTAGCAATTCACTAACGAATCAACGTGATGCTGCCTTTCATTTCGTGTGTTTCGGCATGCGATTGGTTCGTGGTGTAATTGAGCAAGTAAACAAACACGCCCGGCGGTTGCAATTCGCCCTGGTAGTAGCCGTTCCAGGCTTGCTCCATATCATGGGTTTCCCACACTTTTTCACCCCACCGATTAAAAATCTGGAGGACGTTTAAGCGGAAGCAATGCCCGTAAATGCGATAACCATCGTTGCTGCCGTCGTTGTTTGGCGTAAAGGCATTGGGTACGTAGATGGCGGTAATGCAATCGCTATGGCCAATATAAATAGAGTCAACACCTATGCATTGGTCGGGCGAAGTGACGGTGGCCGTTATCCAAACAGGTTTAGTAATGGTGGCCACGGTGGTAAAAGCGTTCGGTGTAGCGTTCGCAATGCCACTCCAAACGATGCTGTTAGCGGTATTCGTATTGGCCTGAAGCGTAATGTTGGTGCCGCTTTCAACGAATAGTTCAGAACTGGTAATTTGAACCGAAGGTTTTGGGAAATGTACCAAATGCCATGTATGCAGACTATCGCAAACACCATTGGCGAAGGTATCGGTGTAATAACCCGGCATGGAGTATGGACGATTAGTAAGATAGATGATGTTGCCTTCGCAAAAATTGACCAAGGTGGTATCGCGCGGGATAGGTGACACAGTGAGATTTAGGATGTGAATGCTATCGCAGGAAGAAGTAGTAATGGTATCTCTATAAATACCGGAAGTGGCGTAGGTGTGTGAGCCGATGGAGATGGAAGAACCGGCGCAGATTTGCTGAACAATAGAATCACGTTTTTGAGGAGAGACGGTGAGATTTAGGATGTGAATGCTATCGCAGGAAGAAGTAGTAATGGTATCTCTATAAATACCGGAAGTGGCGTAGGTGTGTGAGCCGATGGAGATGGAAGAACCGGCGCAGATTTGTAATGAAACGGAATCGCGTTTTTGATTTGTTACGGTGAGATTTAGGATGTGAATGCTATCGCAGGAAGAAGTAGTAATGGTATCTCTATAAATACCGGAAGTGGCGTAGGTGTGTGAGCCAATGGTGATGGAAGAACCGGCGCAGATTTGCAGAACAATAGAATCACGTTTTTGTGGCGTAACGGTTAGATTTAGAATGTGAATGCTATCGCAGGAAGCAGTAGTGAAGGTGTCTCGGTAGATTCCGGAAGTGGCGTAGGTGTGCGTGCCGGTAGTGATGGAAGAGCCGGCGCAGATTTGCTGGACAATAGAATCACGTTTTTGAGGAGAGACGGTGAGATTTAGAATGTGAATGCTATCGCAGGAAGAAGTGGTAAAGGTATCTCGATAAATACCGGAAGTGGCGTAAGTATGTGAGCCGATGGTGATGGAAGAACCGGCGCAGATCTGCAGAACAATAGAATCACGTTTTTGGGGCGTAACGGTAAGATTTAAGATATGAATACTATCGCAGGAAGCAGTAGTAAAGGTATCTCGATAAATGCCAGAAGTGGCGTAGGTGTGTGAGCCAATGGTGATGGAAGAACCGGCGCAGATCTGCAGAACAATAGAATCACGTTTTTGTGGCGTAACGGTGAGATTTAAGATGTGAATGCTATCACAGGAAGCAGTAGTGAAGGTGTCTCGATAGATTCCGGAAGTGGCGTAGGTATGTGAGCCGATGGTGATAGAAGAGCCGGCGCAGATCTGTTGAACAATAGAATCACGTTTTTGTGGCGTAACGGTAAGATTTAAGATATGAATGCTATCGCAGGAAGAAGTAGTAAACGTATCGCGGTAGATGCCGGAAGTGTTGTAGGTGTGGGTGCCGATGGAGATGGAAGAACCGGCGCAGATTTGTAATGAAACAGAATCACGTTTTTGTGGTGTAACGGTAAGATTTAGAATGTGAATGCTATCGCAGGAAGAAGTGGTAAATGTATCTCGATAAATTCCAGAAGTGGCGTAAGTGTGTGAGCCGATGGTGATGGAAGAGCCGGCGCAGATAGTTTGAGTCGTGTTGGTTGTGGTATAGGGACTTGCCTGGACAAGCAGGTAGGTTACACTATCGCAGCTCGTTGTAGGTACCGTATCTAGTGGCATCCAGCCCAGTGTATCAATTAGTTTCCCATGATACACTGTGCTTGTTCCGGGGCAAATGGCTATCGTATCGTATCCAAATTTTAGTGAATCGAAGCGATAAAAATCTATATGAGCGCTATCGCCGCAATAACTTCCGGGATATACATGATAGGTGATGGTGGTTTGGCGGATGTAACTGGAATCCACCAAAAAACTATCTCCCAGACAAAAGCTGTAAAACGAAATGGATATAGGCGTGGGTCGCACCACTAAATTTGATATCAGCACATAAGCACAGTTATTGGCATCATACAGCGTATCCCTGTAGGTGCCGCTTTGGGTGTAGACATGCGTTCCTATTGTTATAGCCGTGCATGCAGTGTCATATAGCGTATCAAACCGGGTGATTGGGGAAAATTGTAAGTTGTTGATCACAATACTATCGCATCCTAATTGACTGGTAAATGTATCGCGGTAAATCCCCGAAGTGGTGTACGCATGCGATCCTACCCAAACTATTTGTCCGTAGCACAATTGCTGAGAAACCGAATCGCGGGAAGTGGGGTGCACTGTAAGTTGCAATTGTACAATACTATCGCACAGGGCGGTGGGAATGGTGTCATAGTACGTTCCGGAGGCGTTGCGATAGCCGCCGGCGAAAAGCACTGCGCCACCCTGGCATAAGGTATCGAACAACACCGTGCGGTTGATATTCTGAATCACATAATTTTGGTAAAACGTATCGGTGCAATTATTAACGGAAACAATTTTCCGGATGTGGTACGTGCCGTAATCACCGGCTAGAATGGGTTGCAACCTGAGGGTGTCGCCGCGATAGAAACTACCGTTCGGTCGTTGCCAGATATATGAAGCATAAGGAGATGGTTCGCTAAATAGAACTGCATTAGACCCATTACAAAATGAACCGGCTTTCACCGGAGTTGCAAATGAAAGGGTATCTACAAAAAAGCTAAACGTTCGCGCAAAGCCGCATCCATCGCTGATACGCGCTATATAGTTGCCCTGTGTGTTGAGCGTAAAAAACGGATCGGCCTGCATACTATTTTGTTGTGGGCCGCTGATAATTTCATAGAAATAAGGGGGTACACCGAAAGCACTGTCGGCTTGTAAACCAACATTCACGGTACCATTGCATTTTACCTGCGTTGCGTAACTTATTTTTGGAAGTTGATACGGTGGAATTACAATGGTATCATCAAATGCGTTGCAGCCCGTCTGCGGATTGATAAAATCTACGTTTCCCCGATAGGACCTTCGCTGTAGCAGGTACGTTCTGGCATTGAGGTTGTAGAAGGTTAGGGTATCGGCATAGGTGCTATCAAGCGGGTTGGGATTGCCGAGAGGATACAAGTAAATTGGTGCGGCAACGCCGGATAACTTATTGCTGAGTTTGAATGATAGCTGGTTAGCGCCGGGGCAACCTTTTTTGATATTGGTTTTGAATTGGTAATCAGATAAATCAGCGGGCGTGACGGTGAAAGAGCCGTTATAAACGTGATAGCAGCTATCGGTAACTCGGAAGGTATATGTTCCTGCCGCCAGGCCTGCTACGGTGAAGCAGAAGAAATTACTGTTGTAAGCACTGCAATGGTAATTAACATAGTGGTTGGTGGGATAGATAATAGTATCGCGATGCTGGAACATCGGTTTGGTGCTTTGTGCGATGCTTGGGCCAGAGAGCATGGTGAGGCTTATGCCGCTGGTAAAGCCGGTACCTGTTATTCTTGCTGCTGCAACAGAATCCTGGCAAACATCGTATGAGTTGATATCTACCTGTACCATTACCGTATCAGGAGGACCAATTGAAAATGGTACTACGCAGGAATTACCGCAGGTATCGTACGCCCGCATGATGTAGGCGCCCCCGCGATTTAAATGGGTGGGGCTGTTATACCACGAAGAATTGGTGGTGATGACGGCCGTATCTACCCGTAAGCCTGTAGCCTGATCAACCACCTGTAGAAATATGGGTGCATGAAAGGCTGTGGTATAACTGTAAATGTAGCCGAAGCTATAGGAGGCCGTAGCGATTTGTGCGCAGGAGTCGCCCGAAAGCAATGGCTGTACTCCGCCCTGCCAGCGGTCGGCCTGGAAGGATGCCCAGTAGTTATCGCCGCAGGCGCTGGTTAAATGTAAGAATCCGCCATTGCCCAAATGGAGCGGCACGCGGTTGGCATAAGTAAAGAGGAAACTCTGCGTGTAGCCATTTGGAATTTGCCATATAGTATCATAGAAGTAGCTGCCTTCAGCAAAAACTTCTACGTAGTAGGGGAACGACCAATCAGGGGTTTGTTTGATAACTACGTAGTTCACTTCTGCGGTGTCGCAGGCTACCATATTGATGAAGATCGGTGTTTGAATTTGGAAGGCGTAATTAGGCACCGTGAGTGTTACCTGACGGGTGGCATAGGCGTTACATGAATCATAAAGCCTTAAGCTGTATGTACCGGGCACCAGATTACGGAAAGTGTCTGAAGCTTGAGCGGGACTATTGTTGCCATAGGTGTCGGTGAGAATCCAATAATAAGGGCCAATGCCCGTGCCGGTATCGCGGTTGCCCACAATCATGCCTGTTGCGGGTTGTGCCAGGCAAATCGGATTTTGCCAGCTGGGCGTGAAATCAGGGAATTGATACTGACCGCTAACAGCTGCTTGAACCGTTGTACTGTCGTTGGAAAAGTTGGTGAGTAATACAGTGTAGTTACCAGCCGGAAGTGCACCGAAATTAGCACCGCTTTGAGGCGGCCGGATTTCAGGGCCGGCCGTGATGCGATAGAATATTTGCGTTGGGCTGTTGGCGTAAACGATTATGCTTCCGCTGTTGGCGCAGCGGCTAGATGTAGTGATGACTGAATCGATGCCGATGGCACCGCGTATGGTTGCCGCAGCCATGGTCATGATGACGACCCATCCCCATTGGATATATGTTGCGGCTTTCATGTAATCAAAGTTACGGTTAAGGGTTCGTTTTGTTATGGCGATGTTTTTAGAAATTATACCTGTTTACGAAACACTTTTTGAGCGAGCCATTCCTGGTAGTTCAATAGTTGATTATCGTTGTTTGCGGTAATTTTTTTGTCTTTTAAAATGCGCTGCATGGCTTGCTGTACCTTGTCATTCTTAAATTGTAACTTTTCTTTGATGATCAGACGAATGAGTTCCAATAGGTGATTTTCCGCGTAGGCTTCAGGGAGCATGATTTCATTTTTGAACTGTTTTTGTACCTGTTCAAGTCGAATTTTGGCCGCCCTGTAATCTTTGGATTCTACCTGCATCATCATTTCAGCTACGGTAACACGTAGTTTAAACAACTGGTCTGATTTCCGGTAATAGTCGTTGGTATAATACTTCACAAAGCTGCGTATGGCTTCATTGTATTTTCCGGTTTTAAAGAAGAGAATACCGCGGTTGAGGTGGATGAACATTTCGTAGTAGGTTTCCCGGCGACCTTTGATGGTTTCTTCCAACTCTTTTAAGGCTACCAGCGCTTTCTGCGGTTCTTTCTCAGAATAATTGATGACCCGTGCGTTGTAATAATAAAAGACGTATTTCCAGTAATGGAGGCGGTTGAAGGCATTGATTTCCTGGCCCAGGATGTCGGCATATTTTAAAGACAAGGCGTATTTACCGTTTCGCGAATAACTGTTCATCAGGAACACCAGCATTTGCAGCTTAGTGTCATGATTGCTTTTATCGAACCATCGGGCACTGTTGAATTTACGATAGATGGTTACCATGAATGATTCTAACTCGCGGTAGTTGTGGCGTTGCAGCAGAATTTGGCTGACGGCGCGGTAGAGCCGGGTTTGAAAGGTTTTACTTTTTTGCAGCGATTTATCGGCGCTGTATTTCGCCGTAATAGAAGAAAGAATTTTCAGTGTGGTTTCATCCTGTCTTCCCTTAGCCTGAGAAAATTTAAGGCGATACACCGTTGCCGCCAGAACCTGATCCATTTCGCGAAGCTTGTTGAGCTGTAGGGCATTTTGCCGGCGTTTAGCGATATAAACTTCCGGATTCATAGAAGGCAGCTCTGCCGATATTTTTACAAAATGCCCATAGATTAAATCAAGCAGTTCATAGTTCTCAGCCTTTACGGCCAGTTTTTCAGTTTTGCGTAAATAAGTGCAGGCCAGTTCGTAATTTCCTTTATCCCACAGTATTTGGTAGGCAGAAAAATAGAGTAGTACCTTATTCTTATCGGTCTTGCCCTGGTGCAGGGCTACCAGATTTTGGATGATACAATCCTGCAGGCGACCGCGCAGGCGGTAGAAGGCGCCCTTGGGGGTATGGCCGTATAGTTTTTTTAGAATGTGCGCTTCATCATACTTCTCTTTTTTAGTGCGTGCATAATCGAAAAGGAGTTCGTCTTTGCGGGCGTGTTGCGTTTGGATTCGGGACAGGTATAATTTGAGATGGCGCACTTCTTCTTTGTTCAAGGCGGTAACTAATTGCGGCAGTGTTTCCATAGTGCGGTGTTGAACGTGTATAAATGTAAGCAAATCGCATGACTTTGTTTTCCGGCGATTCGTAGATTTGGGTAAACAACGGCTATGAATTGCTTAACGCCATTTCGGAGTGTACTACTTTTTCTGTTGCTGCAATGCGGTTCGGTACAGGGACAGGGTGTATTAGGATTGACCACCACCTCGCAGTCTTCTACTATACCAGCGATGCACGATCAACTGAGTGTGTTTACCAAGTTGAAGAATTATAGCGCTACCGACACCTTTAAAGGTGCTGTTGATTTTTTGCTGGCGAATAAGGATTCTATTATTTACGACATCAATATTGTGGGCAAGCCGGCGTTTGCCGGAACGGTGATTCAGTTAGCGCCACTGGAAGAGAAAGCGGCATTGTTTACGGTGCAGATTTTGCCTAGTCATTTTAAGGTTGGGCCAGATATTATCATTGTTTGGCCTGTAGCCGCGGTGCAGGTGATTGATAGTGCCCGTGCGCCCATTGTGATACAACCCGCATTGGGTGTTCCGGTGGTTTCGGGGGAAGGCGCGCGCTTGTGGATGCAAGGTGATGCGCTGAATGGTTGGTGGGAAGCGGATGAAAGCAGGCTTGGACGTGTACAAATTACCGATGCGTTGGGGCAGGTAGTGATGGATGTTTCGGCGGTGGGTGAGGTGCATATTTCATTAGCGCCGCTGCCAAAAGGGGTGTATGTGGCTACGCTGCGCCAGGGGGCAGGACCTTTGCGCACCTTACGTTTTGTGAGGCCTTGAGTATTTTAGCATCCAGCGCTTGTTGTGGCGGAAGGCGCTAACCGCCAGGGATGCGCAGGGCGAGCCCGCCATAGCGGGCGAGGTGCGCAACGCAGTGGAGCACGGCAGCGAAGCGTACCCCGAAGCAGCCCGGCTGCGCCGTAGGCGCAGGGCGGCAGCATTAATTTCTTCTTAAATCGAACTTTTCGATTTTGTTGTAGAGGTGGCTGCGCTGAATATCGAGTACTTCAGCGGTGCGCGATACATTCCAGGCAAATTTTTTGAGCTTGTGTTCGATGAAGAGTTTTTCGATATGCTCTTTGAAATCCTGGAATTTGTCGAATTGCTCGAACAAATCGGTAGGTGTTTCTTTGGCCTGTGTATTGGTGACGAAGGTTTTTACTTCTTCATCGGTAATTTTTTGTTCACTGAGAATAACGAGGCGTTCCATCACATTGCGCAGTTCGCGGATATTACCTTCCCACTTCATGCTTTTCAGCTCTTCGAGAGCTTTTGGCGTAATTACTTTTTTGGGAATGCCGTAGTCTTCGCAGATTTCTTTTACGAAGCGATCGGCCAGCAACGGGATATCGTCTTTGCGTTCGTTGAGGGAAGGGACGTGGATGATGATCACCCCCAGGCGGTGGTACAAGTCCATGCGGAATTTACCTTCTTCAATTTCCTGGGTGAGGTCTTTGTTAGTGGCGGCCACCACGCGCACGTCAACGAAAATGTCTTTATCGCCGCCTACGCGGGTGATGCGGTTTTCTTGTAAGGCGCGCAGCACTTTGGCCTGAGCGGAGAGACTCATATCGCCAATTTCATCCAGGAACAGGGTGCCGCCGTTCGCCAGTTCGAACTTGCCGAATTTTTGTTTGATGGCAGAAGTGAAGGCGCCTTTTTCATGGCCGAACAATTCGCTTTCGATGAGTTCGCCGGGGATGGCGGCGCAGTTCACTTCAATGAGTGGACCGGTGTGGCGCGAAGATTTTTCATGAATCCAGCGGGCCACCAGTTCTTTACCCGTACCGTTTTGGCCGGTTACCAGAACGCGGGCTTCGGTAGGTGCTACGCGGTCGATGGTATCTTTAATTTTCTGGATTGCCGGGCTTTCGCCGATGATTTCGCGGGTTTTGGTGACTTTGCGTTTCAGCACCTTGGTTTCGGTAACCAGGTTGCCCTTATCGAGGGCGTTGCGCACGGTGATGAGCAGGCGGTTGAGGTCGGGCGGTTTAGAGATAAAATCGAAGGCACCTTTTTTCACGGCATCCACGGCTGTTTCCACGGTGCCGTGACCCGAGATCATGATGATTTGCGTTTCGATATTTTCTTTCTTTAGTTTTTCGAGTACTTCCAGGCCATCCTGTTTAGGCATTTTGATATCGCACAACATCACATCATAGCCGCCGTCTTTGGCCATTTCGTAAGCTTTCTGGCCATCTTCGGCTTCATCAACCTTATAATTTTCGTATTCCAGGATTTCGCGCAGGGTTTTGCGGATGGCCTTTTCATCGTCGGCGATGAGAATGTTTGGCATAATGCGAGCTTTAGCCGGTTCAGGGCGGGTTAAAAAAAAGCGACTATGTGTTGATAAGCCGGATTCTGTATTGCGCTGTTGCCAGTACAATCCTTATCATTAATCTGCGATGTTCATTACTGAACACCTGTAGCACCCAACCCCTCCGCATCGGGCGAGCCGCCCTTGGCGCGGATATACATGGGCTTACAACCCGCCAGGTTTACCCCATGCCGGGGTTACCCACGGCATGTGTGCGCTCTTACCGCACATTTTCACCATTCCTGACTCCAAGGTGAGCTGTTGCCAGCCTACTTTGGGCAGATGTTATTTTCTGTGGCACTGTCTCTTGGCTGCAGGCAGTCAAGGCCCGCAGTTAACGGGCGGCGGCGCTCTTTGTTGTCCGGACTTTCCTCATTCCTGTTAGGGAACGCGATAAGGCCACACATAGTCTGTACGCAAAAATATACGTTTATTCAAATAGACGAAGGGATGTGGAAAAGAAAGGGTGATTGCAGGTGGCTGATTTTTTGGAATAAGGGTGTTCAGAAAACAGGATTTCGGACCTGTTTTTGGAACCACAGAGGTTAAATGATTGTTATATGTTGGTTACCAACGTCTGGAATTCTCAGTAAAAAGGGGTTAATTCTAAATCAATTACCGGCGGTGGATGTTTTGGCAGTGAATTTGTGAGTAGTTTCGCGCGCTGGAAAAAATGAAACCATGAAGAAAATTTTGACGTTGGGGATGATTTTACTGATTGCCGGAAAGGCATTTAGTCAAACTACGTATAGTTGGACAGGTTCAAGTGGTGGTGCCTGGCTCACCAGTACGAACTGGTCGCCTAACGGACCGTTGGCAACAACGGGCATTGCTTCATTTGGCGGTAGCAATACGAGTACGACAGTAGGGTTAAATACCAACACACAGTCGAGTACCACGTTGTCGGCCATAACCTTCCTTTCGGGCACTTCTACTGCTAATCTGGCTATTGGCAATTCCGGAACCAGCGGTACTGGCGGTACGATAACTTTGAACAGTGCCACAATAAACTCAGTGGCCAACACTATTATTCGTTCTACATCTGCTTACGGGTTCACACTTCAAGACAATGTAGGTAGTGGTAATAAGACGCTAGGAATTGTTTTGGGGAGTAGCACGGATAATAAAATTTCGGTAGAAGGCGCCGGCAATGTCACCATATCTTCAATTATCTCCGGGGCTTCGAGGAATCTCACCAAGGTAGGCTCTGGTACTGGTGCATTGATTCTTAGTGGTGTCAATACCTATAGTGGAACAACCACCATCACAGCTGGTGAATTGCGGTTGAATCCATCAGCAGATAATTCGCTGACTGGGGCATGTACCCTGAATGGTGGAACATTGGCTACCACCTCTATTGCTGCTTCACGCGCTGTAACGTATTCGAGTTTAAATCTCAGTGATAACTCAACTATTGCACTGGGTTCGAATGCGCACACCCTTACCTTTACTGCGGCAGGTACTTTTACCAGTGGGAAAGTACTCACGATTACCGGATGGTCGGGGACTTATTCTCTGGGAACAACTTCAGGTACTGCGGGTAAAATATTTGTTGGCAATACGGCTACCAGTTTGACATCAACGCAGCTAGGTCAGATACGATTTTACGATGGAACAAACTATTTCTTTGCCCGCCAGTTGAGTACGGGTGAGATTGTACCATGTTTAATGTATGCAGTATCTGCTCCAACTCCTTCAACGCCGGTAGCTGGTACAGGTTTCAGCGTCACTGTTCAAAGCGTAGGTTATACCGGAACAGCTATTAATATGAGCGCGGCTTCCGGATTTACCTTAAGCACTAATGGCAATGCGGGTGCTATAGGAGGAACCGTTACCGGTACTATTGCTTCTGGTACCAATTCTGTTACCGTTACAGGCGTAACGCTGGCAACTTCGGGAAGTGGTGTCACGATTACTGCTACCAACAGTTCAGGAAATTTTGCACAGCCTGGTACATCCGCCACTTTTTCTGTGAGTAGTGCCAGCACCCCAGTAGTTACCGGCGGTTCTGCTTCGGGAAATGTTGGTGCTGCTTTTTCTTATTTTATTTCAGCAACCAATAGTCCCACCTCTTATGCTTTGGCATCGGGTACCTTGCCCTCAGGCCTTTCCCTGAATACAACTACGGGGGAAATATCTGGAACTCCCACGGCTGTTGGTTCAGCTTCTGTTACCGTTACTGCCTCTAATGGTTCGGGAACCAGTTCACCAGCTACGATCAGTTTTACTATTGGCAAAGGAACGCAAGTGCTTAGTGGTTTGGCGGGAACCGACAGTAAGGTATATGGATCGGCTGCTTATGCCCTGGGCACTACTATTAACTCAGGACTTACCTTATCTTATTCCAGTTCAAATACCGGTGTGGCCACTGTTTCTGGAGGAACAGTAACGATTGTAGGTGTTGGTTCTACTACTATTACGGTATCACAAGCGGGCGATGCCAACTGGAATGCACTTTCACCAAGTGGTTCACAAGTGCTAACGGTTACGGCGAAGGCCTTAACCATAACCGGATTAACCGGGGCCAATAAAACGTATGATGGTTCCACTTCGGCATCATTTACCGGAACGCCGGCTTTGAGTGGCGTTGTGGGTAGCGATGTGGTTACCTTGGGTGGTTCAGCAACCGCTGTATTTGCCAATAAAAATGTGGGAACGGCAAAAGCGATTTCAGTTAGTGGTTACACCATTAGCGGTGCACAGTCAGGAAACTACACGCTGACGCAACCAACGTTGACCGGCGATATCAATGCTTTAACACTAACGATTAGCAGTGCTGCTGTTACAACGAAAGTTTACGATGGAACCACCGCGGCTACCATTACTGGTACGTTATCTGGAATTATCAGTCCGGATGTGGTTACCTTAAATGGCACGGGAACATTTGCCAGCGCAAATGCAGGTTCAGGTATTGCCGTTACTTCTACCAGTACCTTAGGTGGTGCCGATGCGGGGAATTACAGCCTTACGCAACCTACCGGCCTAACGGGAACTATAACACAGGCTTCACAGAGTATCACATTTGGCAGCTTAGCTACGAAAACAACGGCCGATGCACCTTTTTCATTGACAGCCACGGCAAGTTCAGGGTTATCGGTTAGTTACACCAGTTCCGATCCAACTGTTGCTACTATATCTGGAAGTACCGTAACTATTGTTGGCGCCGGCACCACCGTTATTACGGCTGCTCAACCAGGTAATGGTAATTACAGCGCGGCCACTTCTGTGACGCAAAATTTAGTTGTGACTGTTGCACCAGTCACTTTGGGTACATACCCTTTCACCGGAACTACGTGTACGAACTACGCAGCTTCCAGCGTGGTTTCGAATCTGACGATGGCGAATATGACGGTGACCGGAATCACTTGCAACACTAATGTGGCGACCAATATTTTTGGCGGTAATGCCAGTTGGGGAACTGCATTCAGCTCAACGAGATATCTGGAGATTACCTTAACACCTGATGCTGGTTATGCTTTAACCGTTAGCAGTATTGCTTTGGATGTATGGCGGTCGTCGGCAGGGGCCACCAATTTTGTGTTGCGCTCAAGTTTAGATAGCTACACAAGTGACCTGGGAACGGGTTCTGTTACCACTACGCAAACTACCAATACCATTACTTTAAGTTCATCCTTCCAAAATCTAACTACAGCAGTAACATTTAGAATTTACGGATACGGTGGAAACAGCACCGGCGATTTCAGGGTGGATAATATTACACCATCCGGAAACATTTTCTCTTCTTGCTCCGCTCCTTCAAGTCAGGCCGCCAGTATTTCTACCGGTGGTATTTCGGATATAGGACTAAATGCTTCATTCAACCGGGGGAGTTCGGCTGGTTCTATTTTAGTAATCAGGCCAACCGCACAAACGAATGCGCTGCCTGTTGCGCTTACCACTTACACGGCAAATACGAACTGGAGTAGTGCAGGCCAAATTAATACCAACAACCGGGTGCTGGCTAATTCTACGGCATCGGCTTCTTCTACCGTAAATGTAAATGGCATTTCAGGATTGACAGCCGAAACGCAATATACGCTTACGGCTTATGAATACAGTGGAACGAGTTGTTACAATACTACGTCGCCGCCATCAGCAACTTTCTATACCCTTAGTACCGAGCCTACGGCGCAACCAACTTCCGGCCTATCGGCAACTACCTGTACCACCAATACCATGTCGGTAACGGTGCCGGCTCCGGCCAATGGTGCTGATGGTTATTTGGTGATTTACAAAGGTGGAAGTGCGCCAACGGGGTTGCCAACAGATGGACAAGCTTATTCAGCAGGCAGCACGTTTGGTGATGCCACGGTAGGCGCTATTGCCACGGCAGCAGGTACAGTTACCGTTAGTGGATTGTCTTCGAATACCAATTATTATTTTCAACTGGTTCCCTATAATTCAAACGCAGCTTTAACGGCAGCCACTTATAATTATCTGACCAGTGGGACTTTATTGCAAACAAATTTCAGCACTGTTGCGGTTGCTGCTAGCGCTTCATCTCGTGTGGGCACCAGCGTTACCTATGGTTATTCTTCTAACATTGATTATCTAACTTACCAAAGTGCTACGGTGCCTGCATCCAGTAGCCAGAGTCAAGGTGTTTTTCAGATTACGATTAAGGATGGCGATGGCGCTACGGCTGATGCTGATGCATTACCTACTTTACTTAGTGGAGTAACATTTACGTATACCGGAACTTCGAATACTATTTTGGCTGCTGCGCTTTTTACTTCCAGTGGTTCAAAAATTGCTGATGGCACCGTAGGGCTGAATTCAATTACCTTCTCAGGTATGACAAGCACCAATGTTACGGCACCAGACAATGACAGTATCAAGGCAATTTTGCGGGTTACGTTTGGAAGTACAGTAACCGATAATCAGAAGTTAGTTTATACGGTTACTTCTGTTACTGCAGGAAGCGCCTGTACCTCCTCTCAGTTTGCTGCTGCCAATGGTGGCGGCGCACAATCAGATAATGTGAATGCTAACGTGAATAAGATAGTGGTTACGGCAGATCGATTGGTGTTCGGTCAGCAGCCATCGAACGCTTCAACCAGTGCGGTAATGTCGCCTGCAGTGACGGTTCGCGGTGTTGATGTGAATGGGAATTTGGATTTGGATTTTAACGGATCGGTTAGTGTAACGTCTACCGGAACTTTGTCTGGTACTCCAGTTTCTACCAGTGCTACGAGTGGCGTGGCCACTTTTAGCGCATTAACACACACCGCCTCGGGTACCAATCTCACGTTGACGGCAACAACCAGTGGATTAGCATTTTCAAATTCGGTTACCTCCAATACTTTTACCATTACTAGTTTTCCAGCTAATAGTTATCGGTCTACTTCGGATGGTACATGGGGCGGCGCTTCGTGGGAGCAATTGGTATCTGGTGTATGGACCAGTTCTTCGGCTCCCGCTACGAACACATCAAACAACGTATATATTAGAAACTACATTTATACCAGTACCGCAATAAGTCCTGCGAATGTAATTGTAGAAAGTACCGGTATTTTTGAAATCGATCATCCATCAACAGTTGGAACGTCGCTCTACATTAAAACAGGGGGTGATTTGGTGGTGAACAACACCCTTACGGTTTCCGGAACATTTGATGTAGAGGATAGTGCCTACGTAAATCTCAACTTTAATTTTTCCAACCCTTCTACTTCAATTTGGGCCGGTACGGAGAATTTCCGCCCGAAGTCGGTGTTAATTATTAATCACTGGCGTATTACTTCGTCAACCAACTTGCCATTATTCAATGGCGACGTAACACTTAATACCTATAATGGTTATAGCGCCGCATTCGGACATGTGGTGGTTAGTTTCTTGCCTATTGCTACTTCAGGTACCGCTTCTACTACAGCGATAAACGATCATTGGGAGTTGTTAGGCAGCAGTGCGCACAATAAAAACCTATGCCATGGGAATTTTGAATTCAGCGATCCTATTGGTTATGATGTACGTTTCTGTGCATCTTCTGCTACAACAATAACTACTGGTATTGGAGGGAATCTGTATTTATCTGCGAATTGGTCTTCTGCGCGTTCGGTTGTTTTAGGAACTTCTTCTTCTACAGTGACCTTGAATGTTAAGGGGAATGTAATTGTTGATTGCCCGGGCGATTTAGTGATCCGCGGAGGTAATTCTGCTTCTGGTGTTATTACGCTGAATATTGATAGCAATTTGGTAGTGAATGGAACCAATACCACCACCAATACCAATGTTCAATTTAATTCTACCGGCTATTCTACTTCGCTGGGATATGCCACTGCCATTATTAACTTAAAGGGTCATCTTTTAGTAGGTGCAAATCCTACTTTAATCAGTGGAGCACCAGCAGCAGATATTCAGTTTAACTTTAATGGTACATCAGTACAAGATATTAACGTGGCGTCGGTGGTAGGTTCTACCTCTAATGTGGCCACTACAAAGGGCATTCCTTTTACGGTGAAAAATGGATCTTCCGTTCGGTTGAAATCAAATAATTTGTCACTCAATAACAGTTCCTCGTTTACCGTTGAGAATAATGCCACACTCGACTTTAACTGGAATGATGCCGGCACTACGCCTTTGCTGATTCAGCAGCCAACTTCGTCAGTGTTCGGAACAAATACAATAAATACCTTGCAGGGATGTACTTTGAAGATTACCTCACCAGGTGGATTGATTGTCAATACTTCTACCTACGGGCTAACAACTGGTAATGTGCAACAGCTTCCTACCAGCAATAGAAGCTATAGTACGTTGGCAACTTTTTGGTATACCGGAAAAACGGCGCAGGTTACAGGTGATGCAATGGGTACAAGTTCTAACGGCAGAATTGTAATTTGTGATTTGGCTGATAATTCCGTGTCGCTAACACCAACCACAACGTTTGCGCTAACTAACAATACTACGCTCAGTGGCACCGGCGGCAAGCTCGATATCCGTAAAGGTCAGTTTACTGAAACCACCTCAGCCTACATCACAGGCAGCACAGGTACGTTATACATGAGTGCTGGTACACTATATAAAGTGGTGAAAGGAAATGCTACAGCAAGCGCATCCAATAGTGATTTGATTCCGCGTATGGATGGGGTTAGCTTTGCTTACACCCTCAATGGCGGCACTATTGAATTAGGTGGAACGGGTAGCACGGATGCATTCCAAACTTTGCGTGGCGGGCGTACCTATAAATACATCACCTATAGCGGCGCGAACACCTTCAATACCGACTATAAAAACCTGTCGAGCAATGTGACGATTGATTCAGGTTTGACAGTTTCAGGCAGTGCGGTGGTAGATTGTATAGATAATAGCAACGGCCCTGTATCCTTTACGGGCACCGGCGGATTGTATATGACAGGTACTTCGCGCCTTCGCATGAAGACGCTGAATACCACGCTGCCCGAGCTGACAGCAACTTCTACTTCACCTGCTCAAAGCTATAGTTTAACGGGCGGAACAATTGAATGGTATGGTTCGGGAACTGCGCAAACTCACTCTATGCGCGGCACGTATGGCTCAGGAAGCACGCCTCCCAATGTTACTTATAACAACGTAGAAATTAATTCTTCTGGTTCGAATGTAGGACAAGGAGCCGCCAATGTGGTGGCGCAGGCTGGCTTTAATGTAAATGGTACGATGAATGTGAACAGTCCGGCATGCTTCCAATTAGGATCAGGATTTACGATTGGTGGAACAGGAACGTTCAATGTCAATTCTGGCTCAACCTTCAAGTACGGCGGAACGTTGTTCAGCACTGGTGCCTCAGGAGCGGTTCAAACTACTACACGGAGTTTCTCCTCTTCTGCCAGCTATGGTTTTGTTGGAAGTGTGGCACAGACCGCAGGTACGGGATTGCCTTCGAGTATGGTCAATATGTATTTCGATAAAGCCAATCCGGGAAATACGGTGCGGTTATCGCAATCTACCTCGGTTAGTGATACGATCATTTTCTACACTGGTGTTGCCGTAACAGGAACGAACGTGCTTACTGCCAACGGCGCAGGATCCAATGCCATACGCGGATTTGAAACACCATTTACATCAACATCCGGATCGCCTTCCTATGCTAACGACCGTTACGTATTCGGAAATCTGGAACGCAATATCGGTAGTACGGGTATTTATACTTTCCCGGTTGGTGATACGTCATCACGAGAAGGTTATAATCCGGTTCGTTTGAATATCATCTCGGGAACAGGAAAAGCCACTGCAAAATTTGTTTATGGTAACCCTGGCGCTATTACCGCTGATACGGCGATTACCTGCAGCGGCAAGCGCTCGCGAATAAAGTATACCGGCATGACCGGAGAGGGATGGTGGAATTTCACTTCTTCTACCGGAACTACCTTTAACTACGATATTTATTTGCACCCTAATCAGAATAACAACAATACCAATCCAAACGAAACTGTGTTGGCTGGCAATACACAGTATGTAAACAACTACCGCGCTTTAAAAGCAACTACGGGCACTGGCGGTGGCACCTGGCCAGCCAGCGCAGCAACTGCGGGCGAGCCGTGTAATGTATCGAATACGTATTATAATATCATAGGCACCAACTACTCAGGGTTTTCTGACTTTGCGCCGGGTGGAGGCGCCGGTAATACTACTGCTCTACCGGTTAAGCTCATCGCATTTACAGCACTGCCAATTAATAATGAGTATATCCAACTGAACTGGACAACCGCCACGGAGATTGATAACCGTGGATTTGATATTGAGCGCAGTCTTGACGGAAAGGTATTCGAGAAAATTGGATGGAAGGATGGTCGTGGTACTACCTCGGCTATGACCTCTTATCAAATGAATGATGTGCATGCCGAACAGGGTCAGCGATATTACTACCGATTGAAGCAGATTGACGTAGATGGAAATTTTGAATACAGCCCTATTGTAAGTGCGATGCTGAATGGCGATGGTTTTACTACTGAAGTAGCGTTATTGCCGGTTCCGGCGCGCGACCATGTTTATGTAACCATTACCTCGGAAGAAGCTAGTAATGCTGTGCTGAAAGTGATGAATCTGTTGGGTGAAGAGGTGCTGCGTACGGAGATGTTGATTAACCGGGGTGCCAATGCAGTAGAACTTCCTCTGGCCGGATTGCCGGCAGGGAATTACATTCTGTACACACAAACGGGTACGGCCGTATTTGGGAATAAACTTACTATCGCCAGATAAAGTAATGTCAATCTAATAAATCAAGAGCGGCGCGTAATTCACGCGCCGTTTTTGCATCTCCTGTTTTCTCAGCAAGCGCAATACCATCGGCATAAATCAATCGCGCTGCTTGGTTTTCTTCCAAAACTTCAAGCAGTTGCGCCAACTGGTAATAAGTAGGCAGATAATCAGGATCAGATGCCAGCAATACTTCCAAAAGTTGCCTTGCCAGTTGCAAATCTCCGGCGGCCTGGTGCTCTAAAGCAATGGCATACCGTAAGAAAGGGTCGTTTGGCGCACTAGCCGCGAGTTGTTTTAATTGTTCTAACCTATTCAATATCAGTTCTAAATTAATTGTCGGTTCCGGCTCTTCTTTTTTCCCAACCGAACGTTTGGTAAAATAAATTTATGGCTTACATTCGCCTCGCAAAATTAAGATTGTATGAAAATTTTAGTACCTGTTAGCAAGGTGCCGGATACCACTTCCAAGATAGCCTTTGCTGACAATAAGTTTGTAACAGATAATGTGCAGTTCATCATGAATCCTACGGATGAATGGTATGCATTAACCAGAGCCATCGAGTTAAAGGAAGCCAATCCGGGTTCAGAAGTAGTGGCTATTAATGTAGGTTTAGCTGATGCCGATGCCATTCTGCAGAAGGCGCTGGCCATTGGTGCCGACAGTGCCGTGCGCATTGATGCCGACCCTACTGATGCCTATCAGGTGGCGCAGGAAATAGCGAATCACATCAAGTCTGCTTCGTACGATTTGGTGATTACCGGCAAAGAAACTATTGACTACAACAGTTTTGAAGTTGGTGGCATGCTTGCCGAGCTTTTAGAATGGAATGCGGTTGCTTTAGTATCGAAGCTGGATATCGCTGGAACTACGGCAACGGCCACACGTGATATTGAAGGAGGAACAGAAACGGTTACTTGTTCGCTGCCGGCAGTTATTTGTGCAACAAAAGATCTGGCTCAGGCTCGTATTCCTAATATGAAGGGAATTATGGCTGCACGCACCAAGCCTAAGCAGGTACTACCTGCGGCGGTTGCTGAAAAGCGCACTGCGGTTGTATCGTATTCGCTTCCGGAAAAAGCCAAAGAAGTGAAAATGGTAAGTGCCGATCATGTAGACGAGTTAGTGCGTTTACTGCACGAAGAAGCAAAAGTGATTTAATCGATAATCTTAAAACAGAATACAATGGGAGTTTTAGCAGTAGTTGAAGTTTCGGAAGGAAAAATAAAGAAGAGTTCATTTGAGGCGGCTTATTATGCTGCCAAATCGGCCGCAGCCATGGGCACTGATGCGCATGCTGTAGTGCTGGGATCGGCGGGTGCAGACGAGCTGGCGCAGTTAGGAGGATTTGGTGTGAAATCAGTGTGGCAAGCTGCTGACGCCCGTTTCAATACCTTTGATTCAAAGGCGCATGCCAAGGCTATCGAAGAAGCTGTAAAACAATCGGGCGCATCTTTAGTGGTGATTTCCTTCAATCAAAATGGTAAGTTGTTGGCACCACGTGTAGCAGTTCGGTTGAAAGCAGGCTATGTACCTGGTGCTGCTACATTACCGGAAGTAAATGGCGGTACAGTTCAGGTAGTAAAAAATGTTTTTTCAGGAAAGGCTAAGGCTACTTACGCCATTTCCACTGAAAAGAAAGTTATAGCAATTAGTCCCAATTCATTCTCTCCGGTGAAAGGAGAAGGCGCGGCAGCGGTTAACGCGTTCTCGCCTGGTATGAGCGATGGCGACTTTGGTGTAGCGGTGAAGTCGGTTGACAAGGTAACCGGCACGGTGCCATTAACGGAAGCAGATATTGTTGTATCGGCTGGGCGCGGATTGAAGGGACCTGAAAACTGGGGAATGATTGAAGATTTGGCAAAAGAACTGGGTGCTGCTACCGCTTGTAGCCGTCCGGTTGCTGATGTAGACTGGCGTCCGCATCACGAGCATGTAGGACAAACCGGGGTTACCGTAAAACCTAATCTTTACATTGCGATTGGTATTTCCGGAGCGATTCAGCATTTAGCTGGTGTAAACCAATCAAAAACTATTGTTGTCATCAATTCTGATCCGGAAGCGCCTTTCTTTAAAGCAGCAGACTATGGCATTGTTGGCGATGCCTTTCAAATTGTTCCGAAGTTGACGGAAGAAATTAAGAAGTACCACGCTCAGGCGCACTAATACTGAGTTATAGATAATGAAGGAAGGCGGGATGATTCCCGCCTTTTTTGTTTTCTGTAACCAATTTTGCGCGAAATCGTACAAGTACCCGGATTATTCCCCCAAAAAATCCAGGTACGATGAAAAATCAATACTCAAAAGCAAGAATTTTCGCGATGAGCCTCCGGGCTAACCGCAAAGTGATTCGCCGCAGTATGCAGCTTTATTTACTGGCGCTGTTAACGCTGGAAGTAGTTATTATGTTGATGCCGATACATACACAGGCGCAATGTACTGGTTGTACTTCTACCGTGAATTCAAATTCCAATATCACGGTCAATTCAGGGCAAACTGTTTGTCTCACTTTTTCAGGAAATTATAACCGTACCATTACGGTAAATAATGGCGGCACCTTGTGCATTAGTGCCGCTACTAATGTGACGTCCGGGGCAACTATTTCTTATTCAGGTACCTTCACCATAATAAATAACGGTAGTGTTGCAGCGGCGCTGAATAATTTTAACTCTGGAACCTTCAACAACAACGGAACTTTTACCGGTACCTTATCAATGGGTGGGGGTACTTTCAACAATAATGGCACCGCAAATCCGTCGTCCGTAACATTTAATTCTGGTAATCTCACCAACAATACTTCCGGCTCTGTTACTATTCCCAATGGCACTAATTTTAATAGTGGCTTTACGTTCACGAATAATGGTAATGCCACAATGGGAGGTTTTACAGTCAACGCTGGCGCCACCGTCAATCTGAACGGCACTCAAACGATAACCGGAAATGTGAGTAACAACAATAACTTAACTATTTCTGCAGGAACAACAATTACGGGCACATTTGCCAATAACGGTGGTGGTACGGCAACCTTTGGAAATGGAATAACCATTACTGGTGCTACCACTAACAACGGAACAATTAACCTAACAGGTAATCTTACTATCAATAACAATTACCTGACTAATTCTCCGGGAACAATTAGACAATTGCAAAGTGGATGTAATACGTTAAGCATCTCTGGTACCAATACCGGAAACGGGAATTTCAACGGAAACACTAATGGATTTATAATCAATACGGCACCCGGATCTTCTGGCCAAATGACTAATGGTGCTAGTGCGCCTTTAACGGCCCCCACTCAACAACCAACGGGGTTGTCGTTGTCGTTTTCTGGTGCGAATGTAAATGGCTCTTTCACCTCGCCATCGGCATCAATCAATGGTTATATTGTTCTTGGTTTTGCCGGTGCGTCGGCTCCAACCGATAATCCTGTATCTTATGCCAATTATAGTGTAGGTAGTACGGTGGGCAGTTCAAGAGTGGTGGCCATTGTTACTGGTGGTGTTACTGGAACTTTGAACTTTACGGATAATACCGTGGCGCCCACTGCAACTTGCGGACAAAATGTTTACTACAGGATATTCTCATTTAATGGTAGTGGAGCTTGTCGTGTGTTTTTAACCGCTTCGCCTTTAACAGGGTCTATTGCTAAGTCTGCTCCAGCTAGTGCTACGGCTACTTCTAACTCACCAGTTGCACTGGGAGGCACATTGAATTTAAGTTCAAGTGCCACAGGCGGATCTACTTATAGTTGGTCAGGCCCGGCTTCCTTCACCAGTGCAACACAAAATCCTACAAGAACTTCTTACGATAACACTTTTTCAGGAACTTATACTGTCACTATCACAGGCGGTAATGGATGTACTGCTACCGCCAGCACGGTGGTAAGTATGCAGCCGCTTTGGGGTGCTGGCACTTCTCCAAGGTTATGGTTAAAAGCTAATGCACTTTCACAGGCTGATGGCAGCGGCATTGCTACCTGGGTGAATAGCGTTGGTGGAAATAATCTAGCGCAATCAACGCCTGCTAATCAGCCTATTTTTAATAATACCAGTGCCAACTATATCAACTTTTATCCCGTAGCTACTTTTAATGGCACTTCTCAGGCGATGACTGCCGCAAGTTTTTCAGGAACCAGTTCCTATAATCAGGCGCATTTTTTTGTTGTTGCCAAGGCAGCCAACAATACGCAAACTTCTTCCTTAGTTTATGAAGATCAGGCCACGGTTTCTGGTGAAGGCGGGCGCATCAATCTGCATTTACCATGGAGTGGTTTGGCTTATTGGGATGCCGGAACTTGCTGCGGTAACAACCGGTTGACCTCCACCTTTGCGGCATCATCAACAAATGTGCCTGTACTTTGGTCTTTCAGCAAGGATTTGGCAGGAACCGCCAACGGCACACAGCAACAAGATATTCGTTCTAATGGTTTAACGGTTGCAACCAAGGCTACCAATACCCTATTTACTGGTAACAACAGCACATTTTTCCTGGGATCCACTTCCGGAGGAAACAACTATGCCGGCCAGGTTGCTGAGGTGATTTATTATCTGGGCGCAACTATTAATGCCGCTACTCAAAATAGAATTGAATCTTACCTGGCTACTAAGTATGGTATTACGTTAGATCAAACTTCGGCACAAAACTATACCAGTAGTGTGGGAACCGTGTATTGGAATGCTGCAGCAAACGGTACATTTAAGAATAACATATTCGGTGTTGGGGTAGACAATCCAATTGCATTAAGTCAAACGCAGTCGGTAAGTATCAATACCAATATGCTCACCATTACTGGTGCTACCGCTTTAACGGATGGATCATTTTTGATGTTGAGTGATGATAATGGAAGTGCAAGTTTCTCTCGGGTGACGGGGTTGCCGAATTCCTTTAATATAAAATTGAACAGAACCTGGCGAGCTTCACAAACAGGCGTAAGAGGCAATGTTACTTTACGTTTTGATGGATCAACAGCGGGTCTGTCGCCGCTCTCACCTTACCTTTTAATTGATTCCAATGGCGATGGTACATTTGAATCATGGGTTGCCGCAACAACAGTTTCTGGAGCTGTTTCTACCTATACTACCAGCTTTAGAGATGGCGCACGTTTCACCATAGCTTTTACAGCTACCATTGACTATGGCGATGCTATGGGTACTGGTACGCCGTCGGCTACTGGAGGCGCAGGTCATTTAATTAATCCAATTGCGCACCTAGGTTCATTGGTGGATGCTGATGCAGATGGTATTCCTTCGCCAAATTGTTTAAGTGATGACACCACCGGGGTGAATGACGACGATGGTGTTGATTTCAACATTGGTGTAGCTACCAATGGTAATAATATCCTGCAAGTTGGCGTATCTAACAGCATTCGGGTGGTAGCCAGCGTAGCTGGATTTGTTAGCGCCTGGATCGATTATGATCAGAATCAAACTTTTTCTGCGGCCGAACAAGTAATTGCGAATTTTGCCGTAACTCCCGGTGTCAATATCCTCACCTTTACGCCAGGCGACTCAGTTGACTATGGTCCAACAGCTTTTCGTATCCGGTATGGACAAAACTTAAGTGATGTTGCTAATCCTACGGGTTTGGCAGGCTATGGAGAAGTAGAAGATTACAAGGTGTACTTAACAGCTCCGCTGGTTAGCGCTTGTTCCAACGGTTTCCAAAACCCCGGATTTGAAATGCGCCCTATGATTGCTGCTAATACTTACCTGATCTATCCAGAGCGGAATATGCCCTATTGGAAGACTACCGCAACCGACGGTATGATGGAAATGTGGTCGACGCCGTTTAATGGAGTGAGTGCTTATGAAGGCATACACTTTATGGAACTAAACGCCAACTTGTTTGGTGCTTTATATCAAGATATTTATACGCAACCGGGAACCGTATTTATCTGGCATTTCGCGCACCGCGGTCGCGCCGGAGTAGATAGTTGTAACCTGAAAATTGGCCCTCCGGGGGCAACTGTTCAGGTACGTAAAGTGGGTGATGGCAATACGGCCTGGGGGGTTTATGAAGGATCCTACACCGTACCAGCGAATCAATATATTACTCGTTTTGAATTTAATGCGGTTAGTACCGCCAATGGTAACCTGTCGGTTGGTAACTTCTTAGATGATGTTTTCGTGAGTAGCAGTTTTGACTATGGTGATGCGCCTGCTTCTTATTATACCTTGCGTGCAAATAATGGTCCGTACCACAATATGACAACAGATTTGCGGCTGGGAGCCAATGAAAGTTGTGATGCCGACGGACAGCCGGGAACAGCAGCTACATCAGATACTTACGACGATGGCGTTACTTTCCCTGTGATTGCGCCTTCAGCAACTAGTTTCACCGTTACAGTTAGCGTGTACAATAATACGGGTACAACAGCAACCGTAAATGGATGGATTGATTTCAATCGCAATGGCGTGTTTGATGCCGGCGAGCGTGTTTCAACAACTGTTCCATCAAGCGCAACACAACAAAGTATTTCTATGACCTTTAGCGGTATGACGTATGGCGGAACTAATCCGAATGTTTATGCCCGCTTCAGAATAGGAACAATTGCCAGTGAAGTGGCCAACCCTACGGGCTTTGCTTCTGATGGTGAGGTAGAAGATTATAAGATTGATTGCGCTGCGCTGCCGTTGCCAACGCCAACAAACAATGGCCCGCTTTGTACACGTCAAACGCTGAACCTTACAGCAGGTTCCGTAGCTCCTTGGTATCGCTGGGTTAAATCAGGAAGTACATATACTTCTACTGCGCAAAACCCTACTATCAGCGTTACGGCATTGTCGGATTCAGGAACCTACCGGGTTTATGCCTACTTTGCCAATGGCTGCGCAACGGATTCGGCAACACGCGTAATTATCAGCAATTGTACCATGAGTGTTGCCGGTACAATGTTTGACGACCGCAATGGTGATGGCATACGTGCAGCGAACGATACGCTGGGAACTGTTGGTCAAACCGTTTATGCCGTATTGCGCGATACCAACAATGTTGTATTGGCCACGCAGCTGGTAAATAACACCACTGGTGTATTCAGCTTCTCTGGCGTTCCCGCTTATACCAGCGGAATGAGTATTGCACCGGCCACGTCTAATCCTGCTATAGGTTCAACTTATACCACACCAACATGGCCAGCCAATTGGGTTGGAACTGCTGGTAACCTGGGAACCAATAATCAGATTGGAACTGGAATATATGGTACCGTTGATTATGTTCCTGTAACCAGCGCGGCAGCCAATATTACGGGAATATGGATGGGGTATGATCGCTTACCTTCAGCCACACCGCGTACTTACAACATCGCACGCCCTGCTATTAATTCTACAAAAGTATTGCGTAACAATACCGGATTGGGAATTCTATTAGGACGTGATCCGGAAGATGCAGCGGTATACAAATTCGTTATCACCAGTTTAGCTGGAATGAACGGCAACCAATTGTACTATGATCTGAACGGCGATGGCGTACTTAATCCAAGTGAATTGGTGACGGCCGGTCAAACTATTCTGAACTATGATTCTTCTAAACTGATTATTAAATTTAGTGGTGCCGGATCAACATCTGCATCGTTCACCTATGCATCTTCAGATTCTGCATTCAAAATTGGTACTGGCAGTACCTACTACGTTAGTTGGCTCACTGGCTTGCCTGTAAAGATGTTGTTTTTCACTGCTGAAAAACAAGGCAACTCGGGTTTGTTGAAATGGTCAACTGCCGCTGAAATTGAAAACCACCACTTTGATGTAATGCGCTCTGCTGATGGTCAGGATTGGACAGCTATTGGAACGGTAGCAGGTAATGGTACAACAGCTCAACAACATGATTATTCTTTCCTCGACAGGAATCCGTTATCGGGTGAAAATTATTATCAACTGAAACAATTTGATGAAGACGGTCACTACAACTTCTCTACTATTGTTCAATTGACGTTTGATGCAGCCGTAGAAGAACCAACAGCAACAGCCCGTCTGTTCCCGCTGCCTGTGCTGCGGAACGGTACCGTGCAATTGGAAGTGGCTAATACCTCATCTGGAATAACTTCGGTTCAGGTGTTGGGAATGAATGGTCAAACAGTAAGAGAACTAATGTTGGATGGAACGCCGGAAACAACAAGCGCCTCATTGGCGTTGGAAGGCCTGGATACAGGAAATTACATCGTAAACATTACCATGGCCGATGGTACAAAATTCCAACAGCGATTGCTGATACAATAAAGGGCACCTCTAAAAACCTGTAATGAGTGAAATGCGAAGAAAATTTGATGTAAGGAGGGGCAACGAATGCAATTACAGAAATGATGTAACTAAATGAGGAGCAACCAAGTATTACATCAAATTTTCCAGCCTCGAAGCTATCGCTCCCACGCCTGTTAATTGTAACATTTCGCCAGTACAGATTTTTAGAGGTGCCCTAAAGATGCTGAGTATTGAAAAGAGGGTCGGGGGACCCTCTTTTTTTTTATCCAAAAATTAACCTGAAGTAAAACCGCGGATCCTTCAACCGCTCGCGAAGATCAATGTCTTCGAACATACACGAAATAGTTTCCTTCAACACAGGGTTGCTGTTCGCTTTTCGTACTACTAAATTGAATAACCATGGAAAGCGTACCAATTGCTGCATGCGGTAACTGAGTTGTAATTCACTGCCTAATCTTTGGTAAACACGTTGATCATACGCTGATAAAAATGTTGCATCGTAATTGGCATTTTTACAGGCAGATGCTGCTACTTCTGCAGCTATTAATCCGCTCATCATCGCATTACCAATACCTTCTCCGGTAAACGGATCAATCAACATGGCTGCATCGCCACACAACAGAAAATTTGCGCCGCTCAACTGCCGTTTCTTCGAACCCAACGGCAAGCCAAATTGCTTTACCGTTCCTTCTAATCGAGCCTTACTGAAACGCTGCCTCAATTGCGGATGCGTGGTGATTAATGTCTCAAATGATTTTTTCAGCGCAATCTTTTTGCTTGAAATAACATCAGCGCGCATCCCAACCCCAACATTGGCACGTCCTCCGGGCAAAGGGAATATCCAAAAATAACCGGGCAAAAACTCTTTCAGAAAATGCAGTTCAATAAAATGTTGCTCATCCAAACCGCTCACTCCTTCAAAGTACGCCCGTAATCCAAAACAGTTGTGTGCAGCTTCCTTCTGCAACCCGCCTTCTTGTTTGGCAAATGCTGATTGCGCACCATCTGCCGCAATCACCAATGATGCATCAATCCAGTTATCTCCTGCCTGTATCCTGTATCCGTTTGGCAATCGCTCAAAGTGCCTGCAGGCAACTCCTTCCACTAAGGTAATCAACGGTTCCATACGAACTTTTTCAATCAACCAATCGTCGAAATCAATCCGGCGTGAAATAAACCCCGGTGCCGCATCTCCCGGTGTGAAATCTTTTTTAAACGGAACGCGAAGCGCTTCGCCTGATGGCGCTACGAAAGTGACACCATACGAGCCCAAAAAAACTTCCTTGCTTCGAATTTCATCCAGCCAGAGCGCATTCAATTTGCGAATCACTTCAACAGTCTTGCCGCTTAAGGCGTCGCCACAAATTTTGTCGCGTGGGAAAGTGGCTTTGTCAATTACCGTACTGCGCACACCCAATTGCGCCAAACGCAATGCTGTTGTAGCACCTGCAGGACCGCCACCAATAATTACCACCTCGCCCATGATACAAGAATAAAAGAAATGTAAGAAGGTAGGGTGTTGCGCCACTAAATTGATTTTCATGGGAATAGCGCACTTGATCTCCGCTTCCGCCTAAAACCTTATCTTCGCGCGCGCAATGAAAATCAGGCTGATTAATACCTCGTCCAATCCGCTGCCGGCGTATGAAACGCCTGGCTCTGCCGGTATGGATATCAGGGCGTTTCTCACGGAAACGGTGCTGTTGCAGCCACAACAACGACTACTCATTCCTACTGGTCTGTTTCTGGAACTTCCCGAAGGTTATGAAGCGCAACTGCGCCCCAGGAGTGGACTGGCTATTAAACAAGGCATCACATTGCCTAATGCGCCTGCAACTATCGATAGTGATTACCGTGGAGAAATTTGTGTGGCGTTGGTGAATCTGTCTGACACACCTTTCGAAATCAGAAATGGTGATCGCATTGCGCAGATGGTTATTGCTAAATACGAAAAAACAGAATGGGTGTTGACCGATAATCTTTCGAAAACCGGGAGGGGAGCAGGAGGATTTGGTCATACCGGTAAAAATTAAGTTATGAATATTATTATTCCCATGGCGGGCTGGGGCTCGCGCTTACGCCCGCACACTTTAACTATTCCAAAGCCGATGTTGCCCGTGGCTGGCAAGCCCATTGTACATCGCTTAGTGGAGGATTTGATGCGCTGCACCTCGGAAAAGGTGGAGAATATGGTGTTCATTATTCGCGCCGATTTTGGGAAAGCAATTGAGGCGCAATTGCTTGAGGTAGCCAGGCAATTGGGCGTGCCCGGTCATATTCGTTATCAGGATTCGCCGGAAGGTACGGCTCACGCTATTTTATGTGCCGGCGATTTTCTGAACAACCGTATTATCGTAGCTTTTGCCGATACGTTGTTCAGAATGGAAGGTACCATTGACACCAATAAGGAAGGCGTCATTTTTGTGCAACGGGTAGCCGATCCTTCTGCCTACGGCGTAGTGAAGTTGGATGCATCAGGCGTGATTACTGATTTTATTGAGAAGCCAAAAGAATTTGTTTCTGATTTGGCCATTATCGGAATCTATTATTTCAGAGAAGGCGCGCAACTGCGGGCAGAAATGCAATACCTGATTGATCATGATCTCCGTGAGAAGGGAGAGTATCAACTCACTAACGCTATGGAAACCCTGAAACAAAAAGGCGCCCGCTTTGAACAGGGAACAGTGCAAGACTGGCTCGACTGCGGCAATAAAAATGCTACGGTAGATACCAATGCGGTTTATCTGGGTTATTTGAAAGGTCAGCCTTTAGTGCACCCTTCTGTTCAATGTGAACAATCAGTGATTATTGAACCTTGCTTCATCGCAGAAGGGGTGAAACTAATTAATAGCGTAGTAGGCCCTCATGTTTCTATTGGAAAGAATTCGGTGTTAGAGAATACCATCGTACGGAAATCCATTATTCAGGAACAAACCAGCATAAAAAATAAGTTAATAGATAACTCAATGGTGGGGAATAATGTTAAGTTAGTGGGAAAATTTGAGGACCTCAGCGTAGGTGATTACACCAGCGCATCGTAATCATGAAGGCATCGTTTCTAAATATGGCATTGGCGGTGGTTATGCTTTTAACCGGCTGTCAGGCATCAAAAAAGGCATCTTCCGGAAATTCCGTTCCCGTTAATAGTGAGCAACAAGCCAAAATTGACCGGCTATTCATGGATGCGCAAAAGGCAAAAGCGCTGGAAGAATACGAAGATGCGTTAAAAACATTTTATGAGTTAACCAAGCTAGATCCTAAAAATGGTAATGCGCATTATCAGATTGCAGGATTGTTGTTTGGTTCCGGAAAGTTCGATGAAGCCACAAAGGAAGCGCAGGAAGCGGCAAAGTTGGCTCCTGATAATAAGTGGTTTCTTGATTTGTTAGCGAATTGCTATTTGAAACAGGCTAATGTTAAAGAAGCCATTCGGGTTTACGAACAATTAGTGAAAACCAATCCGAATGATCCTGAGCATTACTACGATTTAGCCTATCTGTATATGCAAAGCAACCAGCCGGAAATGGCGATTCGTGCGTATGATCAGCTAGAGAAGAATTGTGGTATGGAAGAAGGGGTAGTGATTCAGAAAGAACGCATCTACCTTAAGATGAATAAATTTGATAATGCCGTTGGTGAAATTCAAAAATTGATTGATGCCTATCCCGGAGAAGTGGCGTACATGGGTATGCTGGCTGAATTGTATTCGTTGAATAATAAGAAGGATAAGGCGAATGAGATGTATCAGAAAATACTGAAGCTGGAACCTGATAATCCGCAGGCGCTGATGGCAGTGGCCGATATTAGTGCCGGGAAAGGGGATACCCTGGCACGTTTCGAAAGTTTGAAGAAAATTTTTGCCAATCCAAAGGCGAACATTGATACAAAAATTAAAATGCTCTATCCGTACATTCAATTCTATGAAGTACGTAAAGAGAAATTTCCGGAGGCGCTGCAACTGGCTCAGCTTTTAGTTACGGCACATCCTGATAATCCAAAGGCATATGCCATTCAGGGTGATTTATATTACATCGATAAGAAGTTGGATAAAGCCTTGCCGGTTTATTTAAAATCGCTGGAGTTGGAAAAAAGTGTGTTCGGTGTTTGGCAGCAGGTGATGTTAATCTATAATGAAAAAAGGGAGTGGCAAAAGGTGGTGGATATCACCGGTCAGGCAATGGAGTTGTTTCCCAATCAGGCGCTGATTTATTTATTCCGCGGCGGAGCAGAAAGTCAGATGCAACAATATGAGCAGGCACTGAAATCCCTACACAAGGGCGAGCGGATGACGAACGATAATCCTCAGTTGAAGGCACAGATTTTTTCCAATCTCGGTGATACGTATCATAATTTAAACAGAAACGAAGAATCAGACAGTGCTTATGAAAAAGCACTGAAACTGGATCCCGAGAATGCGTATGTACTGAACAACTATAGTTATTATTTATCGTTACGTAAAACGAATTTGGAACGGGCTAAGCAAATGAGTGCGTATAGCACACGCCTGGAACCAACCAACGCCTCATTCATGGATACTTATGCATGGGTGTTGTTTCAAATGGGCGACTATAAAGCTGCGAAAGAATGGCAGGAAAAAGCACTGGCAACCAATTCGCCAGATGCCACACTGTTGGAACATTATGGAGATATTTTGTTTCAATTGGGCGAGAAAGTAAAAGCAGTAGAATACTGGAAGAAGGCGCGCACCGCAGGCGCAGCGTCCAAGCAGTTAGAAGAGAAAATCGCCAATGAAAAATACATCGAATAATGGGATGATGCCGCAATGCACCATTACTCGAAAGCGCATTACATCCGGAGACAAAATTCTTTTTGAAGCGTCGGATGGAATCGATTTTTTTCAATCGGCTTATGATGCCTTAACCATTAATTATCCGCGGTACTTTAAAGTAGATCATCTTTCGAAATTAGCGCTGTTAGCATCAGCAGTAATCTTTCCGGAAAGAATAATTGAAGAACATGCTTATAGCACCGGCCTGGTCCTGAGTACCCATCACGGCAGTTTAGATACTGATATGCGCTTTTGGGAGAGCACGAAACAAGTAGCCAGTCCTTCGCTGTTTGTTTATACGTTGGCGAATGTAATGGCCGGAGAGCTTTGCATCCGTTATGGTATTAAAGGTGAGAATTATTGTTTTGCTACGATTGGTTTTCAACCGCAATGGCATGCCGAGCAATCGAAGTTGTTACGCCATCATGCTAACCTAAAGCAAGTGTTGCACGGTTATGCCAATTATATAAACGGCTACTACGAAGCAAATTTTTGGCTGGAATCGTTTAGCTAATTCTGACAGAATGGGCTATCTAACTAGAACAGTTTGGGTGTTGTCGTTAATCAGTTTGTTCACCGATGCTGCCAGCGAAATGCTATATCCTATCATGCCGGTTTATTTGAATTCCATTGGTTTTTCAGTGCTGTTCATTGGATGGCTGGAAGGTGTAGCAGAAGCCACAGCCGGTTTTAGTAAGGGCTATTTTGGGAAGTGGTCTGATCGCGCTGGCCGCAGGGTTCCCTTTGTGCAATTGGGATACGGACTGAGTGCTCTTTCCAAGCCGTTCATGTCAGTATCGGTACTACCCATTTGGATTTTCTTTGTTCGAACACTGGATCGTTTTGGTAAAGGAATTCGTACCGGCGCACGCGATGCGTTACTTTCCTCAGAGGCAACCCCCGAAACCAAGGCTCGTATTTTTGGTTTTCACAGATCCATGGATACCATGGGCGCTGTGATTGGTCCGCTGTTCGCCTTAGTCTATTTGCACTATCATCCGAATCAGTATCGCAATCTGTTTCTGTTGGCATTCGTTCCGGGAATACTAGCTCTTGGCACCTCCTGGTTTCTTATAGAAAAACCGCTGCTAACTAAAGCACGGGCTGATGTTCATGGTGTGTTTTCTGTTTTCGGATTTTGGAAGGAAGCGCCTGATAGGTACAGGCGTTTGGTGTTTGGTTTATTATTGTTCTCCTTGTTCAATAGCGCCGATGCTTTTTTGCTGCTTCAAGTAAAAGCTTCAGGATGTAGCGATGCGGAAATGATCCAGATCTACATCTTTTACAATCTTGTTTATGCTTTAGCTGCGTTTCCTATGGGTATAGTGGCCGATCGGTTGGGGGTGAAACGAATTTTTTTAGCTGGTTTGGTTTTATTCTCCCTGGTATACTTGGGTATGGCACAAGCATCTGGCTGGAAGCTATTTGCCTTATTGTTTTTTCTGTATGGCTTGTACGCAGCAGCTACTGAAGGCGTTGCCAAGGCTTGGGTTTCTTCAGTTGCCAGTCAGTCGCACATGGCAGCAGCAATGGGCACCTATGCCGGATTACAAAGTGTTATGGCATTGTTAGCTAGCGGACTAACCGGCTGCGTTTGGTTTCAGTTCGGAGCAGCGGCAGCGATGTACCTCTCTGCAACAGGGGCGGTAACGGCCCTGCTTTATTTACTTTTCATCCCGGATGGATTGACCAAACGAGATTAGCTGCTATTGTGCCTGAATGTAGGAAACGGTGAACTTGTTTTGGTCGCCGGTGCTGGTATAGAAATCACTCAACAAGCCATCACTGTTATACAAGTATTTTATGGTAGCTGCATCAATAGTTGCGATGTTACCAGTTGCAACATCGTAACTAGTTAGCTTCACACTTCTTGCATTATTCGGATTGCTTACAAAGAAAAATTCCAACTGCCCGGAAAGATCCGCCAATTGCTTTTTTACCAGCGATTGGAATGGATTAGCTGTTGAATCGTAGGCGAAAAATTCAGTTAAAGCAGACTTCTTAAAGTTACCACTATTGTATTCGTATTGTGTAATGGATGCCAGTGCGCCGTTGGAATACTCGAATTCTGATAAGCGGCTATCAGAGGTGTTCACCATATTTCTGAGAATGGAACTTACTTTGAAATTTCCATCGTAAGAAAATGTAGCTTTTCCTTTCTTGGTTAAGGTATTATCATAGTAATGTATTGAAGATAAATTACCATAACTGTCGTAAAAGAAGCTGTCGATTACAGATACCACCGCACCTGTACTTTGCTGCCTAACAATCACCTGATGTTGGCTATTGTAGGTGAAAGTGATTACCGATGTTCCTAAATCTAAAATCGAAAGATCGTTGCTGGGATTGTAATTAAATTTAATAGAGACAAATCCTAATGAATCGGTAAGCTTACTTACTAAATATTTCTTAGCAGAAGGGGTGGATGATTCTTTTTTGCAGGATGCAACGCCCAGCATAATGAAAGCCAAGGCAACAAAAAGTAGATTTTTCATAGTTCAATGATATCACTTTTTGGTAATTAATTAACGCTCTTTACACGGGGATGAAACTGCAAAATAGTACTGCGCAAAAAATCGCGATCCAGATGCGTATAAATTTCAGTGGTGGTAATGGAAGCGTGGCCTAGCATTTCCTGTACAGCACGTAAATCAGCACCGCCTTCAATTAAATGCGTTGCAAAAGAGTGGCGAAAAGTATGCGGACTAATTGTTTTTCGGATGCCAGCCAATTGTGCGTATTTTTTGATAATCAGGAAAACCATCACGCGGCTCAGTCTTTTCCCACGGTTATTAAGGAAAAGAATATCCTCCTCGCCCTTGGCAACTGGTTGCATCACACGGATACTGTTGTAATAAAGTTGGATTAAATGAATGGCAGCTTCGCCAATGGGTACTAATCGCTCTTTATCACCTTTACCCACTACGCTAACAAAGCCTTCTTCGAAAAATAACTGAGATATTTTCAAATTCACTAACTCGCTCACCCGAAGTCCGCAGCTATACAGGGTTTCCAGCATCACTTTGTTGCGCATGCCTTCGGATGTACTCACGTCGATAGCGGCAATCAATTGGTTGATTTCTGGTACTGAAAGTGTATCCGGCAGTTTTCGGGAAAGTTTGGGTCCTTGTAATAATTCGGCAGGATTCTCAGTTATAACATCTTCCAATAATAAATAACGGAAAAAGGCGCGCAAGCCGGCTATTATACGCGCCTGCGATTGCCGATCCATGCCTATTGTGGCAATCCACTGCAAAAACTGTTCAAGGTCTTTTTGTTTGATTTCTGAGGGTGCTGGTTTGCGTCCGCTGATTTCCAGAAATTGTTCCAGCTTTTTCACGTCGCGCTGGTAAGCTTCAATGGAATTGGCCGCTAGTGATTTTTCCAGTTGCAGGTAGGACGTAAATCCGTTAATGAACGAGGCCCACATGGGTTTTACGGCAGCGGTTATAGATAGTGATCCCTATTGGATTCGAACCAATGACCCACAGCTTAGAAGGCTGTTGCTCTATCCAACTGAGCTAAGGGACCTTGCGATTATTTCGCCCAAATATATCTTTTTTCGCGGAGCACTTGTTACTGGCACAACAGTTGTATATCTTCGCAGCCCACTATTTATAAGAAACGCTTATGAGGATTCTTTTACGTGTAACCCTTGCGCTGGCATTCGTTACCCTTTTACAGCAAACTATTTTCGCGCAGAATGTTGGTATCGGAACGCTGACGCCAGACAACAGCGCAGTACTGGATGTGTTTGGTACCAAGGGTTTTCTGGCACCCCGCATGACCACCAACGATATGAATGCCATTGTCAATCCGGCCGATGGTTTGATTGTTTACAATACGGACTCACATTGCCATTACTATTATAATACGAAAACCGGGGTATCTACCTGGGTTTCGCTTTGTCATTTAAACACTGGAGGTGCGGCTGGTCCAACCGGCCCCTCCGGTGCTGATGGTGCAACAGGTGCTAATATCACCGGCGTTACAGTAAACCCTGATGGAACGCTGACCTTTACGTTGAACAACGGTGGATCTGTTTCAACAACACAAAGTTTACGCGGTGCTACTGGTGCTACAGGTCCTGCGGGAGCTGGTGCCACTGGTGCTACCGGTGCCACTGGAAATGATGGCGTAACTGGTCCGGCAGGAGCAACTGGACCTACGGGTGCAGGCGCAACTGGTGCCACGGGCGCAACCGGTAACGACGGTTTAACAGGACCATCAGGTGCAACGGGTCCTACAGGAGCGGGCGCAACTGGCGCAACTGGCGCCACCGGTGCAACTGGTAACGATGGTTTAACAGGACCATCAGGTGCTACGGGTCCTACAGGAGCGGGCGCTACTGGCGCTACTGGCGCAACTGGCGCCACCGGTGCAACTGGTAACGATGGTTTAACAGGACCGTCAGGTGCCACTGGTGCTACAGGAGCTGGCGCTACAGGTGCAACAGGAGCCACTGGTGCAACAGGTAACAATGGTTTAACCGGCCCTTCAGGCGCAACCGGCCCAACAGGTGCTGGCGCTACGGGCGCAACTGGCGCAACGGGAAGTGCAGGGGCAACGGGGCCATCAGGGGCAACGGGTCCAACAGGTGCAGGCGCAACTGGTCCAACAGGAGCTACCGGCGCAACCGGTAATAATGGTCTAACAGGCCCTTCAGGCGCAACAGGCCCAACAGGCGCTGGTGCAACAGGCGCCACCGGGCCAACAGGCGCAACAGGAAATAACGGGGGTACGGGTCCTGCAGGGGCAACGGGTCCAACAGGCGCTGGTGCAACAGGTCCTACGGGAGCAACTGGAAACATTGGAAATACCGGTCCAGCCGGTGCTACAGGTCCTACAGGTGCTGGCGCTACTGGTCCAACAGGCGCAACGGGCTCAGCAGGTGTAACTGGTCCAACAGGTGTTGGTGTAACTGGTCCTACGGGAGCTGGCGCTACTGGTCCAACCGGAGCAACGGGTTCAGCGGGAATAACCGGGCCAACAGGCGTTGGCGTAACTGGTCCTACTGGGCCAGCAGGTGCAGCAAGTGCTACAGGAGCTACCGGTCCAACAGGCCCTACTGGCGTAGCTGGTGTGGCGGGTCCAACTGGTGTAACTGGTGTTACCGGTAGCGCAGGCGTAACTGGTGCCACCGGTGCCGCAGGTGCAGTTGGCGCAACAGGTGCCACAGGCGCTGCCGGCGTAGCAGGTCCTACCGGAGTCAGAGGCGCAACGGGCGTTACAGGCGTTACCGGTTCAACAGGTGCCAACGGCGCAACGGGAAGTACTGGCGCTACAGGAAGTACGGGTGCGGCTGGTGCTACTGGAGCTACTGGCGCAACCGGAAGCGCTGGTGCCACGGGAGCTACCGGCGCCGCAGGAGCTGTAGGGCCAACGGGTACTGCAGGAGCAGCCGGTCCAACCGGAGCACGTGGCGCTACAGGCGTAACAGGGTCAACAGGCGTAACTGGTGCTACCGGAACTGGTGCTACTGGGCCTACAGGAACAGCAGGTGCAACTGGTCCTACAGGGCCAAGCGGCGCAGGTTCTTTCTGTGCTGGTGCCACCACCAATTTTGTATCGAAGTTTACCAGCGCTACCTCTATTTGTAACTCTATCATTTTCGATAACGGATCGCAGGTGGGTATCGGCACAACCACCCCTGCCGTTTCATTAGCAGGAGGAACAAGTGTTAATAAGCTGAATATTTTCGGTAACAACCTTGCTGCTGCCGTTACATTGGTAGAGTTCACCAATGCATCTGCTAATGGAGTTGCGGGTATTGCTTATGATACCTCGGCTGCTAACGGCTACAATGCTTTTGAAGGAGCCACACGAGGTACCAATAGTGGTATTTTTGGATTACACTTCCCAAGATCATCTGCTGGGATCGGACGGGGCGGAACTTTCGCTACCAATTCATCGGATGCAGCGGCTTATGGTATATTCTGTCAGATGCCGACCGGATCGGCAGGGTTCGCGGCTTATGTTAACGGTGACTTGAACGTTACCGGCGGAACGTTTAATATTTCCGATCAGAATTTGAAAACGAATATTACCACCATTACCGGCGCAGTCGAGAAATTGCAGCGCATTTCCGGGGTAACCTACAATTACAAAACGGAATTGATTAATCGCTTCGGATTAACGCCGAAGCGTGTAACGGGTGTGCTGGCGCAAGAAGTGGAAGCTATGTTCCCGGAACTGATTAAAGAAAGCGTGATTGTTACGCCTGTAGTTCCAGGCATGGCGCAAGAAGCGCATCCTGAAACCATGGCGGTAAAAACGGTTAATTATACGGGCTTGATTCCTGTTTTGATTGAGGCTATTAAGGAGCAACAACAGCAGATCGAGCAATTGAAGCGCGAATTGAATGCGCTGAAGAAGTAATGGCTAAAGCAACCGTTACAACTGTAGCTGACTATGTGGCGGCACTTCCGGAAGAACGGGGTGCCGCCATAGAGCAGTTACGGAAAACAATCAAGAAAGCGCTACCCAAGGGATTTGAGGAAACGATGAGTTACGGCATGATTGGCTATGTGGTGCCGCACAGCAAATATCCGGCTGGATATCATTGCGATCCCAAATTGCCCTTGCCTTTTTTAAATCTGGCTTCACAGAAGAATTTTATTGCCTTGTATCACATGGGGCTATATGCTGATGAAAAGATGCTTAACTGGTTCAGCGAAGCATTTGTTAAGGCAACAGGTAAGAAACCCGATATGGGCAAGAGTTGTATCCGTTTTAAAAAGGAAGCTGATATTCCTTATGCCCTAATTGGCGAATTGTGCAGCAAAATGTCGCCGGCCGACTGGATTGCACAATATGAAAAGATGCTGAAGAAGAAGTAAGCTAAGGCATCGTTGAGTATCTTGTTTTATCAGCGCAGCACGTTTAAGATTGTAAAACTAAGGTTGTATTGGGCAGGTTTAAGTCTGACAATACAATATGCATTAGGATAAAAAACGGGGGATCGGACTTAATTGCAGAGCGATAAGGTGATAACATCCCCCATACCCTAACGTCCGAAACGCTCTCTGCAGGCCTGTTTCCCCCTGAGCGCGAAAATAGGTGATTATTGGAATATTAAATAGGTTACGTCAAGTACTGTCTTTTAAATAAGGAAGCCGGAATAATTTCTGCGGTTAGCATTTCAAATGATCTTCAGCAGAAATTGATTGAGGAGGCAATAGCGGTATTGTTGGTGACGGTATTTTTGCTAATATAAAATAGAGCATTGATTTTTTAATGAATATAGAATTCGATTGGATTTACGAAAAAAAGCAACCGGCTTTGTATTAGACTTTGTAGGCCATTGACGCTCGCCGGTCGCCGAAAGATAAATTTACAGATTATATGGGAATTGCGAGCAAGTTGTGAATTGGTTTCAGATTGTATCTTTGAATTATCGTTCACAACGATAGCACCTTACTTTGTATCGCTTGTTCGGTTGTGAATTGGTTTCAGATTGTATCTTTGAATTATCGTTCACAACCAACCGAATACGGATTGGATGAGACCCGGGTTGTGAATTGGTTTCAGATTGTATCTTTGAATTATCGTTCACAACTTCCAGCGATATTGACTCACCGCCCAAAGGTTGTGAATTGGTTTCAGATTGTATCTTTGAATTATCGTTCACAACAATTTCCATAAAGATACAACAATTTTCCATGTTGTGAATTGGTTTCAGATTGTATCTTTGAATTATCGTTCACAACTTCATGCGCGAAAACCGCATCAGCGAATACGTTGTGAATTGGTTTCAGATTGTATCTTTGAATTATCGTTCACAACAAGTAATTTATAACTAAAAAAATAAAGCGAGTTGTGAATTGGTTTCAGATTGTATCTTTGAATTATCGTTCACAACTCAAGGCTTGAGCAAAGCCGAGCTTCCATAGTTGTGAATTGGTTTCAGATTGTATCTTTGAATTATCGTTCACAACCCCGCTCTTACGCGGCGGGGGGTTACGTTAGTTGTGAATTGGTTTCAGATTGTATCTTTGAATTATCGTTCACAACAAACCGACCGCGTTGTAACGGTTAGCATGTGTTGTGAATTGGTTTCAGATTGTATCTTTGAATTATCGTTCACAACATCACCCGGAGTTTACAAAATACGGGTTCGTTGTGAATTGGTTTCAGATTGTATCTTTGAATTATCGTTCACAACCTGAACAGTTCGCTAAGCTTGCTCATTTTTGTTGTGAATTGGTTTCAGATTGTATCTTTGAATTATCGTTCACAACCTGAAAAACCTACGTCCACGGTTACGCCTGTTGTGAATTGGTTTCAGATTGTATCTTTGAATTATCGTTCACAACGATAAGGATGCCCGGGGCATGGCAGCGCTTGTTGTGAATTGGTTTCAGATTGTATCTTTGAATTATCGTTCACAACCAACAAGAAATGGGTAGTTGTTTTTGTGTTGTGAATTGGTTTCAGATTGTATCTTTGAATTATCGTTCACAACTGTTAAAGATGGCAATGTGACTGTAGTTGAGTTGTGAATTGGTTTCAGATTGTATCTTTGAATTATCGTTCACAACGAAGAAGTGTTGCAAACCTGTGAAGGCAGTGTTGTGAATTGGTTTCAGATTGTATCTTTGAATTATCGTTCACAACGCAACTCAAAAAAATAAAACTAACAACATGGTTGTGAATTGGTTTCAGATTGTATCTTTGAATTATCGTTCACAACGTTTTGTAAACAATAAAAACAACTATATGCGTTGTGAATTGGTTTCAGATTGTATCTTTGAATTATCGTTCACAACGAATCAATTTCAATTACTTGCATATAGGATGTTGTGAATTGGTTTCAGATTGTATCTTTGAATTATCGTTCACAACATCACCCGGAGTTTACAAAATACGGGTTCGTTGTGAATTGGTTTCAGATTGTATCTTTGAATTATCGTTCACAACGAACTCACATTAGGCGAGAAACGAATCAGAGTTGTGAATTGGTTTCAGATTGTATCTTTGAATTATCGTTCACAACCTGAACAGTTCGCTAAGCTTGCTCATTTTTGTTGTGAATTGGTTTCAGATTGTATCTTTGAATTATCGTTCACAACAAGCATTGACGCGGAGTTGCTGCCAAAACTGTTGTGAATTGGTTTCAGATTGTATCTTTGAATTATCGTTCACAACCTGAAAAACCTACGTCCACGGTTACGCCTGTTGTGAATTGGTTTCAGATTGTATCTTTGAATTATCGTTCACAACTATCTGGCCGGAAAGAAACCCGCGCCAACGGTTGTGAATTGGTTTCAGATTGTATCTTTGAATTATCGTTCACAACGTCATCGCTTAATACTCTTACTGTCATATAGTTGTGAATTGGTTTCAGATTGTATCTTTGAATTATCGTTCACAACGATAAGGATGCCCGGGGCATGGCAGCGCTTGTTGTGAATTGGTTTCAGATTGTATCTTTGAATTATCGTTCACAACATGCCTTTCTCGATGGTTTCAGCCACTTGAGTTGTGAATTGGTTTCAGATTGTATCTTTGAATTATCGTTCACAACCATTAAGAAAATCTTTAAACCGAGTGCGAAGTTGTGAATTGGTTTCAGATTGTATCTTTGAATTATCGTTCACAACTATTGGGGTTACTCAAATTGGAGTCGTTGGTTGTGAATTGGTTTCAGATTGTATCTTTGAATTATCGTTCACAACTATCTACGTTAGAGTTTACATTAAAAGTTGGTTGTGAATTGGTTTCAGATTGTATCTTTGAATTATCGTTCACAACCCGGTGTGCTGCTTATGGATGTGAAAGGCGGTTGTGAATTGGTTTCAGATTGTATCTTTGAATTATCGTTCACAACCATGAATTTTTCTACCAATGAACCAATTTCGTTGTGAATTGGTTTCAGATTGTATCTTTGAATTATCGTTCACAACAACCATCGCGCGGCCCTTGTTGCTGAGATTGTTGTGAATTGGTTTCAGATTGTATCTTTGAATTATCGTTCACAACAAATGAAAGCTGCCATACTACGCAGACCAGGTTGTGAATTGGTTTCAGATTGTATCTTTGAATTATCGTTCACAACGTCAGCAAGTTTTTTGATTCTGAAAAATTCGTTGTGAATTGGTTTCAGATTGTATCTTTGAATTATCGTTCACAACATATGTATTTTACGGACGACGAAAAAGAATGTTGTGAATTGGTTTCAGATTGTATCTTTGAATTATCGTTCACAACCTCGCTTTTAATCGTCAACTTATTATTTGAGTTGTGAATTGGTTTCAGATTGTATCTTTGAATTATCGTTCACAACTTGGTCATTAGCTGACTTTAACCGCCTGTGTTGTGAATTGGTTTCAGATTGTATCTTTGAATTATCGTTCACAACTCAGGCCGATTTTTTGACGCTACTGAAATCGGTTGTGAATTGGTTTCAGATTGTATCTTTGAATTATCGTTCACAACAGGAAGTGCTGCAAACCTGTGAAGGCAGCAGTTGTGAATTGGTTTCAGATTGTATCTTTGAATTATCGTTCACAACACTGCGAAGATTGGATTAAGGCGTATCCACGTTGTGAATTGGTTTCAGATTGTATCTTTGAATTATCGTTCACAACATAGACCATAAAGCCTATTACAGTAACGAAGTTGTGAATTGGTTTCAGATTGTATCTTTGAATTATCGTTCACAACTTCTGCTTTTTTCTTTCCATGCATTTTTATGTTGTGAATTGGTTTCAGATTGTATCTTTGAATTATCGTTCACAACCTACTTTAACAAAGTAGAATTGGCGTTAAGTTGTGAATTGGTTTCAGATTGTATCTTTGAATTATCGTTCACAACGGTGCCATCTTGCTCAATTCTATTCCCAGGTTGTGAATTGGTTTCAGATTGTATCTTTGAATTATCGTTCACAACCCGCCCGTTATTTTCGTTGCTCGTGGTGTGTTGTGAATTGGTTTCAGATTGTATCTTTGAATTATCGTTCACAACATCATAATTGTCGGAAGGAAGATATTTGTGGTTGTGAATTGGTTTCAGATTGTATCTTTGAATTATCGTTCACAACAAGTACTTGCAGAACGCCCAATAAAGGACTGTTGTGAATTGGTTTCAGATTGTATCTTTGAATTATCGTTCACAACATATGTATTTTACGGACGACGAAAAACAATGTTGTGAATTGGTTTCAGATTGTATCTTTGAATTATCGTTCACAACTGGCAGGTGTTGAGGCGCAGAGCGATAATTGTTGTGAATTGGTTTCAGATTGTATCTTTGAATTATCGTTCACAACCTATACACGCCCAGGTACTCACACAATTTGGTTGTGAATTGGTTTCAGATTGTATCTTTGAATTATCGTTCACAACTGATAATAGAGGTAATTACACCTACCTTCGTTGTGAATTGGTTTCAGATTGTATCTTTGAATTATCGTTCACAACTGGTTTATTGCTGAGGTTTACCGATTCTCAGTTGTGAATTGGTTTCAGATTGTATCTTTGAATTATCGTTCACAACATCACATCCAATTTTTAAATTCAACTATCAGTTGTGAATTGGTTTCAGATTGTATCTTTGAATTATCGTTCACAACGCCGAAATGGCGTTTACCTGCATGGAGTGCGTTGTGAATTGGTTTCAGATTGTATCTTTGAATTATCGTTCACAACTGTGGAATTGTAAGTCAACTTTTCGTTCACAACTGCCCAGTTTGTTGTGAATTGGTTTCAGATTGTATCTTTGAATTATCGTTCACAACTAAAGGCACAAATTTGTCTTTGTTGTGAATTGGTTTCAGATTGTATCTTTGAATTATCGTTCACAACTCAACACCGTTGTGAATTGGTTTCAGATTGTATCTTTGAATTATCGTTCGTTGTGAATTGGTTTCAGATTGTATCTTTGAATTATCGTTCACAACTTTCCGCTTCAACGCGCGATTCCATTATAATTGGTTTCAGATTGTATCTTTGAATTATCGTTCACAACAATACCTGCGAAAAAGATGGCGCCACAAAGAAACGTTTTTTGTGTTGTGAATTTTTCAGATTGTTCTTTGAATTATCGTTCACAACTGAGGATTGTTTGGTTTCAGATTGTATCTTTGAATTATCGTTCACAACGTACCTGGGTTAAAGTTGTTGAAATTCAAAGAATTAGGCTTAAAAAGCCGATGGAAAAATTGCCCTAAATGAAATCCCGCTTAACCTTTAAGCGGGATTTTTTTCTCTTAGCACGGTTTATTGTGACACTTAAAACATCTCTAATTGTTGGGGAATCTTGGACGGAGGGACTTCTTTTCTCCCGTCAAAAATTTCCATATCCGCAAACTGCTTATCTGTAATTGCCATTATACCTACTTTACCTAGGGGAGGCAGTTTGGCCTTAGTGCGCTTGATATGGACTTCCATATTTTCCCGGGTAGCACAATGTCTCACGTATATGCTAAACTGAAACATGAAAAACCCATCTTCCAGGAGATGATCCCGGAATCTGGTGTAATTCTTCCTATCCTGTTTTGTTTCCGTGGGTAAATCAAAATACACCAGTATCCACATTACTTTGTATTTGTTTAGAAACACAGTATATTTTTACAATTCCGGGTAAAGTATCTTCTTGTCGTCTCCTTCAAAGCAGCGCATTAAGCTTGCTGTGGTTCGTTGTACAGACACCATTAACTTGCTTTTTTCTTTTTGCCAGGTTACGTCCAAATCTGGTATTCTGAGCAGCTTTTCTTTTACTTCCTTGGTTAACTCGTTAGAGGAGAAGCCAGTGCGTACCAATTCATAAACTAAACGGTCAACATACGGTCGATAGGGTTCCATCACATCGTCGGCCAAGCAATAGGCGTTGTATTTATTCTTATGGAAGATACCTACAGCCGGCAACATTCCACTACCCACTAAATTTCGGGCAACAATAGCACGGAGTATGGCATAACCGTAATTTAAAAGCGCGTTGGGTGGTGAGCCGTGGCGCTCGCGCTTAAAGGTTCCTACGCCATTCAATACATCAGGTAGTTGTGAGAAAATGTATTGCCAGTATATAGCTGCGCCTTGTGCTTCATGGTTGTCGCTATCGCCACTTTTAACGGTTTTAGCCAACCGTTCCAGCCAAACAGCAGGCTCCAGTTGCCCTAGAGCTATGAGTAAATTACTTTGATTTTTGAGTTTAGCTGTTACTGTTTGTGCCCACAATTGCTTTTTTAAAGGTTCCGATGCATTGAGCTGCGCTCTTAATTTTTCTGTAAATGTGTGGTTCTTGTCTAGAGGCAGCATCAATCCGGTGGGCATATGTTGCTCATCGCATATCAGGAAGGCAGCATTAGCTTCCACCAACTTCACCACTGCAGTTTGCGTGAAGGTGACCATGGGGTGATCTACCATCACTACCCCAATATCCTCTATGGGAATGGTAATAACTTGCGATTCATCGTCGGTTTCTTTACCCTTGGTAATACTAATACATAGCTGTTCCCGCCGCACATACAGGTGCGCTGGATTGCCAAAGTATAGGGTACGCTTAATCATTCACCAATTTTTGTAATTTCCCCCAAGTGATTAATTCTAACTTTAATGCCTTGAAATGAGCCTGCGCTTGCAAACTTACATCGACCAGCAATCTTATCAGCCATACTTTCCCTTGGTTCAGTCTCGAGATGATGATTAAACCAATAGTTTCCTTTGGTAATCTTACGAACCCTGAACAGATTTTTGCTAAGTAATCTATAGTTATGGTCCTCTATGGCCTGTTTAATCTCGCCTTCATCCATATTAAATATGAACATTTCGTTTTGCTGAAGACTGGTAACAAATTTCCAGCCTGGTTCCGGATGTTTATCAATTACTGATAAACCGGCCTTTTTACGCTGAACAGCCTCCCAAAATGTTACAACCCGCTCTATTCTCTTACCTTTTTCATTTTCGTAAATTGCAACGTGATGGTTATTCCCGGGCTTAGCATATCCAATCGGATTATCGTTTTCATCGAATTTTACCGGCTCAGCGAAGTTGAGATTTGTACGCATGCGTACGCTCTTAATCGGAATCCGTTTTTCCTCATTGAAATATATTGGATCCTCCTGAAGATTGCGGAACGCTTTTTTGGGGTCACCTTGAAATAATGCCAATCGAGCCTCCAAAATCTTTTTAACAACTGGGTCTATGATAAATTCCAAATCTTGCGGTTTTAGGTTTATATCCACAGGGTATTTTACTACATACTCCTGCTCGCCATCGAGACTGATTTTACCATATACTGTTTCTTCGCATAATGCACCTCGAGGTACTAATACCTTTTTCCCACCTGCGGGATTAAAGCTAAGTGCGCTCACTTTCTTCCCTGCTTTCACTGAAACTAGAATATCGGCAACTGCTTCTTTTACTATATCGGTCGAGAACGGTTGATTTGCGATAACTTGATTCTCTAGGCTGCTATTTTCTTTCAAACTGCCATTTTGATTCAATGTATTCATTCGTTGAATCAAAGACCTGTCTGTTGCTGCTATTACTAACGCGTCAATAGCATGATGGCGGTGGTCATCGCGTTTTGACCAATTATCAATTTTTTTTACGCGTTGGCCACTAGGTAATTGTTCTATCCGGCGAACTTCCTCGGGGTATTTGTCGAAGTTGAGATCTACCAAAAGGTTGTTCCATCCCCATTTTTCTCTGAGATAGGCGGTTACACTACCTGTGGTTACAAGTATATTATGCTCTTTTCTTGGTAGTAGGGAGGCTAGCATTTTTTTTGCCTCTTTGGTTATATACCTAGTTTCATTGATTTGGCGATTTATAAAGTCATCGGGAATGTCTTCCGATTTCATTAGCAACCTATCGCGTTTAGCTTTTGAAATCCGTCCATTAGAAAAGAGCTCATTAACTTTTGAAACATACGCGTCTAGTTGGTCTTCCTTCAAACTAGACATGTACTCATAAGCCGTCATATCTTTTTTATCGCTATTTTGCTTTCTGTTCACCAACACTTTATTGGCAAAGGAATCGTCGAACAATTTTGTTTTTGGAATGATATGATCAACATCATAGTTCGATGAAAATACGTCGTGGAGGCCAATTGGTTTTGCTGGGTTGAACGGACCGTAGGCTGATTGCTGTTCAAACTCCTCCCATAGTCTGTAACGTTCTATATTTCTTTTACTAGCTTTTATCCCGTGTTCCTCAAGTTTCTTGGCAATTTGTTTAGCCTCTCTATCGCGCAGATTGTTTCTGGAATAAGTATTGTTTCGTTCCTCCTTACTTTGACGTAAATCACGTGCAAGCTCAATTTTTATTTCATCAGGATGTCCAAGGTCAGGATGGTCTAAAATACCATTAACGACGTGCACTAATTGATTCAGAATTTTTTCTACAACAGGCTGTCTAAGGCTGTTACGTTTAATGATCTCTAACTTATCAAGGATTGGTTGAGCTTCAGCTTCAAGTAGTGTTTTGCTGTCACTGTGGTTTTGTCCAATTGCTGACATAGCCATTGAGTAAACCCTTCCCTCCATTAGGAAGGGTAGTATTTTTGAAATGTTTTTTGCGCTCTTATTGGAGTATCCTTCTGATTTAAAATCAATCTTGATCAATCTTTGAGCAGTCACTCTATCAAAATTTAGTTTGTTTACTAAATTGTCCATAAGGATATCTGCGTCACCTATAGAATATAGGAGATGCCATAGCTTGTAAAGGGGTTCCTTCTCATAGTTAGACGAAATTTTCGTGCCTATCTCACCAGTTTCTTTATTCTGGAGGAATGTTTCGGTTGTCAAGGAAAACCTTAGCCATTCTTGGTAAGCGGGATTGTCGCCTATTACCTGCTTGATTTTAGCAACTGTTATATTTGCATTTAATCCCTTTTTTCGTATCAGCTCGTCAAAAACGAACTGACCTTTTTTTAGGCCTAATATTTTCATTAGGTCGGTTTGCTTCAAATGATTACCGCGATTTAGCCAATCAAATATTTGTTCTTTTTCCTCTTTACTGATGAATCGTTTTTGTCCGTATTTATCCTCAATGCTTATAGCATTGATGCTCTCCCATAATCTGCAAAGTTGGAATAGGGGGGAGCTACGTGGAGCTACCTTTGGGCCAATAAGTATCTTTTTCCCCTCTGATGTTTTAAGTTCATATCCTTCAAACGGACATATTTTAACTAGGTGTTTTTGTGATTTAAGCGGACGCTGGTAGTAAACTATTTCCTCTCTTACTTTTTCAATCCAATCCTCAGTGATAACATCAGGATAATATTGTTTTTGCTGCGATAGGATAGCATTAAACTCGTGAATATAGCACACCCTCGGAAAGATCTGTTCTTTTAGGCGAGCATATCGATTGTCTTTGAGTTGGTTGTAGAAGTATTGACCAATGGTTATTCCGTCAGCGGCTAAAATGGCCGCGCGTTCATTTATTTTTGTTTCGTATTCTGTTAGCTTGCCGTCAGATGCGACATCTGTGCCGCGTAGGCTCTTATAGCCTCGTTTTTGGTTTAGTAGCCACAAAATACGGCCAATTTCCTGCAGTGTAATTTGTTTTTGCACGGCTTCTGCCCGAAGTTTGTATAGGGATAAGCTATCATTACATGCTAAGGACTCAGGCATCATATTCTTTTCTTTAAGAGCCCTCTCAAGTGCTTCTCTGCGCAATTGGTAGCGGTCGAATCCCTTACGCATGGTTCGGCGCTGTGTCCTCTTTGCATTTTTTGTTATAGTATTTCCTGATTCAAACTCCGATTTTTCATCTGGTGTTAAGGGCACTATACGCACTCCCATTTTTAAAACCTTTTTAGGCTTACCCATATTATCTGCCAACAAGAAGCAGTATCCGATACTAGCAACTCCTAAGTCTAGGCCAAGAATTTTTTTCATTGAAGAATTTATTTTGATTTTTAAAAAATGTTTTATCTTTGACTTACAATCTGATTCCAATTCACAATAAGGATTATTCCGTAGTGAAAACTTTTAAGGCGGGGAAACTCGCCTTTTTTTATTTCTCAAATTTAATAAGTGAGGCGCAAAGAAAATAGCAAGAAATTGCAATTTCCGCATTTCTAGTATTTCTACGGTAATTTATCGTAGAAATACGATTGAATTTTTGAAGGAAAAGGTTAACGAAAAAAAAAACGCCCTCTTGTTAATTTAATTAACGAGAGGGCGATTTTTTTTTTGCTCTTTCTTAATTCTCAAATACCTGAATAACCAGCGAGCCTTCGTTTCGGTAGGCTGCGGGTGAGGTGGTGTTGCCGCCCGCGTAGAAATTGTCGAAAGCGTACTTGGCTGCTTGTACTTTGTAAGTATATGTTCCGGCGGGCAGTGTTTCGGTAGCTACAATTGACCATCCGCTAATGGTACCGGTGAAACCGCCTGCATCGTTTACATCACGTGTATTAACTGCATTGGGCACAGCCGTAGCATCGCGTAATACCCTTACAATACAACCTGATCCGCCGCTGCTGCTTGATGTGGTTTCTAATCCACCGGTTGACATAATAATAACTGTTGCTGAGGTGGAGAGGGTTACTGTAGTGCTGAGACCAGTAATATCAGTATAGGTGGGAATGGATGAGCTAATTAGCGTTCTTGTTGATGAGGCAGTGGCTACTTTTACTACCGCCGATGGTGACTTCCAAATTGGCGCGGTGTTAGGTCCTTGCGAAATCAAAATTTGGCCAGCAGTTCCCGGCAAGTTGTTTGGCATTAGGGCCTGACTGAATTTCAGGTTACCGGCAACGTCCAGTTTTTGTGAGGGCGTAGTAGTACCAACTCCTACATTGGTGCCATCGTCGAATATAATCGAATTACAAATCGCGCTGGTGCTGGTGAATTTTGTTACGAAGTTAACGGCTGCTCCTGCGCAAAACGATCCCGATCCTGTTGGGCCGGTTGCTCCAGTGGCACCGGTTGTACCCACACCAGTTGCGCCCGTTGCTCCGGTAGCACCAGCCGTACCTGTTGCTCCTGTTGCACCGGTATTACCATTAGCACCAGTGCTTCCTGTAGCGCCCGTGGCTCCTGCGGAACCAGTTGCGCCTGTAGCACCGGTAGCGCCAGCCGTACCTGTTGCTCCTGTTGCACCGGTATTACCATTAGCACCAGTGCTTCCTATAGCGCCCGTGGCTCCTGCGGAACCAGTTGCGCCTGTAGCACCGGTTGCGCCAGCCGTACCTGTTGCACCAGTTGCACCGGTATTACCATTAGCACCAGTGCTTCCTGTAGCGCCCGTAGCTCCTGCGGAACCAGTTGCGCCTGTAGCACCGGTAGGACCTGTATTTCCTGTTGCTCCTGTTGCGCTGGCTGAACCAGCAGGTCCAGTTGGACCGGTAACACCAAAGCCCGTTGCCCCGGTTGCTCCTGTGCTTCCTGTGCTTCCTGTGGCGCCGGCGGCCCCCGTTGCTCCAGTATTACCTGAAGCACCCGTTGCTCCGGTACTTCCTGAAGCACCCGTATTACCCGTAGCACCATTACTTCCAGTAGCTCCAGTAGCGCCTGTGCTGCCGGTTGCACCCGTATTTCCATTTGCGCCGGCGGCACCTGTAGCTCCGGTGTTCCCGGTGGTACCCGTAGCTCCGTTTACTCCAGTGCTTCCAGTAGCGCCTGTAGCTCCTGCAGCACCAGTAGCACCGGCGTTGCCAGTTGCCCCAGTACTTCCCGTTGCTCCGGTAGCTCCTGCATTTCCCGTTGCGCCCGTTGCACCAGCGGCACCCGTTGCGCCGGTTGCGCCAGCAATGCCAGTTGCTCCGGTGGCACCCGTATTGCCGGTAACACCGATTGCTCCGCCTGTAACCCTACATAAATTAATCCATTGCGCGATGCTGCTGCGATACACCACTAAACACTGTGAATCGGTATCGAAAATAACCAGTCCGTTGGCGGGTGCGCTGATGGCACCCTTGGTAGTTCGCGGCACCAACAAACCTTGTGTGTTCGATTTTAGTTCCAGAATGGAAGAGGCATCAGGCGTAAGCGTACCGATGCCTACATTACTTTGTGTATGGCCGTAAATAGCCCATAACATCATGGCGAATAGTGGCAAGTGTTTCATAAAAGAGGATTGGTTCCTAATATAGCAAATCATCTGTTGATTTTCAATAGATATTCAGTCAACGGCATGTTGCTGTAAACATTATGATAGCCTGTTGCTGTTACTGGCAGCACCAACGCTGTTAATGAGATAACGCTTCGTTAGAAACCATATTTTCCACATCATTTATATGGTTTGAGTAATAATTTTTCGGCGATACTGGTAGCCGATAATGGCCTCGGATTCCGGAAGCACCACTTGAAGTGTAGCAGGTGCGGCAGTGATTGAAGCGGTAGCCCGCAGCGCCGCCCGTGGTCTTCATTATAAAGGGGGACTTACGAAGTCTTTAAGACTTACGAAGTGGTTGGCGGGGTGGGCGGCGCGAGGACTACAAGCGTAAAGCACGGTGCGTAGCGTAGCGAAGCAGCCGCCATGATCATTTTGTACAAATGTTGCGGTACACAAAAAAACACTAAAATTGCCTTCATGGAAGAATTGATGAAAACCCTAAAACAGCAAATTGTGGAGCAACTGAATTTGCAACACATCAAGCCTGAAGACATTGGCGACGACCAGCCGCTGTTTGTAGAAGGGTTGGCGCTGGATTCAATTGATGCGCTGGAACTGATTGTTCTGTTACAACAGAAATATGGCATCAAACTGGCCAATCCGGCTGATGGTCCGCAGGTATTCAAAACCGTTCGCTCGATGGCGGAATTTATTACGGCCAATAAGAAGTAATTACCGTGACCGTTTATATTGCCGGAAAGGGCGTGATTTCTGCCATTGGCCGCAACATGACGGAAAACCGACAGCAATTGCTGGCCGGAAAAACGGGTGTAGGGAAGTTTGCTATTCTGCCCACCCAACATCAACATACTTTGCCCGTTGCTGAAGTGAAATTTACCAATAGCGAATTAGCGCAAATGGCGGGTTTAGATGAGCGGCTTCCGCGGACGGCTTTGCTGAGCAGCATTGCAGCGCAGGAAGCAGTGCAACAAAGCGGTCTGGATATTTCCCGTTATCGCTGCGCATTTATATCAGCCAACACGGTAGGTGGCATGGATCGCACCGAGCATTTTTTTCAGGAGTTTTTGACGGATTTTTCAAAAGGGCATCTTCATGAAGTGGTGCATCACGATTGCGGTGCGGCTACGGAAATAATAGCGGAACAACTTCAAATCAATCACTATGTAAATACCATCAGCACGGCGTGTTCGTCATCGGTCAATGCAATCATGACCGGTGCGCGTTTGATTCGTTCCGGACGTATTGATGTGGCGGTGTGCGGCGGTGCCGATTCGCTGTGCCGCTTTACGCTGAACGGATTTAAATCGCTGATGATTTTAGATGATCAGTTTTGTCAGCCTTACGATGACAACCGCCGCGGCTTGAATTTGGGTGAAGGCGCGGGGTACGTAGTGCTGGTATCGGAAGCGGTGGCGGCGTTGATGGCGCAGGCACCGGTTACGAAGATTTCGGGCTACGCGAATACGAATGATGCCTTTCACCAAACGGCGAGTTCGCCGGAAGGAAAGGGGAATTTTATGGCGATGCAAGGTGCCTTACAAATGGCGCAGTTGCAGCCTGAGGCGATAGATTACATCAACTTACATGGCACCGGAACAGGCAACAACGATGTATCGGAAGGTACTGCGGTGATGCGGTTGTTTGGTGATCGGCTGCCGCGGTTGAGTTCTACCAAGCCCTATACCGGTCATACCCTGGCCGCCAGCGGTGCTATTGAGGCGGCGTATAGTCTTTTGGCGATTGAAGAAGGCGTGGTGTTTCCGAATTTGCGATTTGAAACGCAGATGAAGGAGTTGAATTTTTCACCGCAACAACAAGTTGAATTTATGCCGGTGAAGCATGTATTAAGCAACAGCTTTGGTTTTGGCGGAAATTGTTCCAGCATTATTTTTTCAGCCGCATGATGAAGCCCGTCTATATTAATGGTATGGGTTGTATCAGCGCAGCGCGGATACAAGAAGGGACTGAGTGGATTGCCGGATTGCCGCAGCCGGAGTCGGGAAAACTATTGTGCACGGAGCCCGATTATTCAGCATTTTTTGAAGCGAAGAATTTGCGCCGGATGGGCCGGTTACTAAAATTTGGTACCGCGGCCGGATTGATGGCGTTGCGCGATGCAGGTATGGAGCGCCCTGATGCTATTGCTACCGGCACAGGTTTGGGTTTGCTGGACGATTCCGGCAAATTTTTGAAGAGTGTTATTGATGCAGAAGAAGGAACTGTGAGTCCTACTGCTTTTATTCAAAGTACGCACAATACGGTAAGTTCTAATATTTCGGTTTTAACGGGATGTCATGCGCACAATTTTACGTTTTCGCAAAAGGGTGTTTCGTTTGAAGGCGCGGTGTTGGATAGCATTTTACTGATGGAAGAAAATGCGGCCATGCACCAGATATTGGTTGGAGCGTATGACGAAGTGACGGCATACAGCTATGCTATTTTAGAGCGACTGGGTGCCTTTCGCCACGGTGCGGTAGCCGGTGAAGGCGCGGCGTATTTTGTATTGTCATTGCAGCCAACGGCAAAGAGTTTTGCAAAAATCACGGCCTTTGATTTCGGGATGCGCGCAACGGCAGATTATGTTCGGGAATTGGTGCCAGATGATAGTTTTGTTTTGAATGGAAGCCAATTAGATATTCCCGGTAGTTATGCATTTAAGCAGTTGTGCGGCGAATACATGACGGCCAGTTCTTTTGGCTGGTGGCTGGCTGCAGCACTGTTGCGTTATGGCCATGCACCACAGGCCTTAGCACTTGCGCCGCGCGCTTTTGAGCGTGTAGCGGTGGTCAATCAATACAAAAAGAATAGTGCTGTGGTGGTGATTGAAAAAGTATAAGGCCATTTATTTTTTCAATTGATTGAGGGCAGCTTTGGCTTTTTGATCCAGACTATTTTTGTATTCGTGATTCTGGAAATTCAGGGTGTAGTTAAAGTATTCGCGGGCGCGTGTGGTGTCGCCTTGATCTAAATAAATCAACCCCATTTGGTATGCCGCATTAGGTGCAAAGTAGCGGTTGAGTTGTTTGCCGTTGTTGATGGTTTTTTGATAGGCCGTTAGCGCTTCTGCGGTGCGGCCCCATTCATGTAAGATGCGCGCTTTACGGTAGCTGTATTCGGTTTGCCAAAGGGCACTGGCGCGGGTATTTTCGGGAGGGAGTGCTTCGAGTGCTTTTTGAAAATAGCCGCCATCGAAGAGCAATCGGGCGCGTAACAAGGGTACATCAGGGAATTGGCGTGATGTTGCTTCTTGTTGCGCTTGTTTATCGGCATCAATTACGGTTGCGCCGGTTTTTAGCAGTTCATTCATTCTGGTGAAATACCCGGCTGTATCACCTTTCAATGCGTTAATCCAAGCCAGTTTTTGCAAGGCGGCTTTGAGGTGATTACTGCCTTTGTACACCATCAAAAAGCGATTCAAAAAGCCAGCCGCTTCTGTGTTTTCTCCGCTGTTCAAATAAGCCAAACCCATGAGCAGATGCAATTGCGGAAAGCGGTCGTTATCGGCGGCGAAGTTCGATGCTTGCTGGCGAAGGTTCAACGCGGCATCGGTATGTTTTCCATAAACGGCCACATACAGGTAGGCGTAACGTTCCATCAGCGCCTGCGGGGCGGGCAGGTGTTGCTGTTGCAACAATTGCCAGGCCTGTGCGGGCTGATGTTGCAGATGAAAGAGCAGCAGGCTATACAGAATGGTGGTTTCCTGCCGAAACAGAAAATCGTTATCGGCTTGTTGCTGCAATTCGCGCAGTTCACGAAAGCCATCGGCATCGGCGCTCATCCCTAGTAAGGTAAGTCCCCATTTATAACTATCGGGTACCGAACTCAGCAAGGCGTTGATGAGTCCGAGTGATTTTTTATTTGGAAGAAATTGCGGAAAGATTTTTTTGTTTTCCTGCAGTAAATTATACGCTCGTTGTATTGACCACACCGCCTGGAAGTAATCACCTTGTTGTACTTCCAGCACGGCCCATTGCAGATTTACTTCTGCCTGGGTGTAGCGACAGTACGGGGAAAGCGCATCGCTTTGTTGCAGTTGTTCTAAGCGCATATCTTTATTAGGATGAAGGGCTTCGTATGCGCGATGCGATTCACTGGTGAACACGGTGAGGAAATCAATATAGTTTTCCAGGAAGATCGGGAAGTAGTTTTTAGGCGACTGACGTTTTTCTTCGTTCAGCAATATTTTAGCTGGTGTAAAGTTGAGGCTAAGCGCTTGCTGATAGGCTTGTTTGCAGCGTTCGGTAATTTGGAAAGATTGTGCGCTGCAAGGATGACGCCACAGCATGCCAATGAGCAGGAGCAGCCAATAGCTATGGGTGCGGCGGCGCATTAGTTATCAGATTTATGCCAAGGAAGGAAATGATGAAACTCAGGCACAATGTTGAACACGTAGGTAAGCGAGCCATAAACGGCCACGGCCGCAGTGGTGCGCACTATTCCGTTGAAGAACCAATAACCCAAATCTGGAATCCATATAGCAGCCAGAAAGGAGAGCGCGATAACTACTGCAATTTTCACGGTATGCCATTGGAACGGCATGAGGTGGAAGAAGCGCCATATCAAGGCGAATTTCGCCAGATTGAAAACGGTGCTCGATAAAGCAGTGGCCATGGCTGCACCTTCCAGGCCAAACATCGGAATGAGGGTGACGTAGTTGATGTAGGCCAGTAGCAACAAACCCAATAACAACCAGCTAAGATGAAAGTACTTACCGCTGGTGTACAGGATGCTATCGTTAGCGCCTGTGGCCATATTGAGCAAGGTGCCGGTGCTGATGATGAGCACTACATTTTTTCCCAATGAAAAATCTTTATCTGGGATCAGCGCAAAGAGCGAATCGATATTCACGTTGATGAGAACAAACAACAATCCACCGGCTAGAAATAAATAGCGCGCTGAACTGAAGTAGATATATTGAATATCGGCGCGGTCGTTCTTTGCCCAACCGTCGGCCATTTTTGGAGTAATGATTTTTTCGAGTGCATTCAGGGGCGCTTCTACAAAGGTAGCTACGAAAGCAGCCACTGAGTAAATACCGGCTACGTCAAAACCATTCAGTCCTTTCTGGCGTGGCTGATACATGGCAATCATCACTGTATCCAGATATTTCAGTCCGATGGCCGAGAGGCCAGATAGCGCCATGAGTAAGCCGTAGCGCACCATGCGGCTCACTTTCACTTCGCCTATTTTTTCCCAATCCGGGCGAATAGACGGCCTATCCTCGTAAAACAAATAGGCGATTAGCACCGCCAATTGCAGGCCGTAAATGGCTACGAAAAGGATGATGAATTGGTGCAGCGTAATCCATTTGATAAAGTACACGGAAACCAGCAAGATGAATCCTATGCGCACCAGCACATCATTGATTAGAAGCGGCACGCTGGTTCTGAAAATAGAATAGGAGTAAGCGGTGAGTACATAAATGAAATTGAGGAAGGCGCTGAGCGGAAAGATGTAGTAGAAAAACTCACGAAACAGGGCCGACTGCATACTGTATTGTGCCAGCAGGTTTTCGCGGAAGAGCCACACCAGGCCACCCAGGATGAGGTATCCACTGGCAGGCAGGATGAGCATAAAACCGAAAAAGCCAAAATGGTTCTTATCGCGGTTTCTGAAATGCGGGAAGAAGCGCATCACGGCAGCATTCATCCCCAAGGGCATGAAGGTGGCCATAAGGGTAGAAATAGAGAGCAGTACGCGGGTGAGGCCTAATTCTTCTTTACTTAAAAAACGGGGCTGAATATACAGCACGCTTAATGCGCCCAGCGCAATGCCAATATACGTGATGATGCTATTGCGGATTCCCTGCCGCTGAATAATGCCCAAGAAAGAATTTTAGGCTAAACTAATGATTGTTGTTCAATTGCCGCACTATCGCTGCAATACCACCCGGGCGGTAGCCATTTCACCAGCCTGTTGTACGGAGACGAGGTAGATGCCATTAGCCAATTCATCAGGCAATAGCAGCGTGCTGATTCTACTTTGTACCTGAAGTGTTTGCTGCATTACGATGCGCCCCTCTGTAGTGCTCACGGCAACCGTAGCGCCTTCGCGCACATTTTCGAAATATAATCGTCCTTCAGTTGGGTTCGGATATAGTTGAACGGACGCAGTGTTATTCATCACGGTACCTAATCCGGTGGTGAGATCGGGTTGCGCCAGGCGCTTGTCGGTGTACAACCGATATGCTCCCGGTTTAAAATCGAAACTCATGTTTACATCGGTCACCATTAAGCTATCGCCTGAAAAATATTCATACCACATACCGGTATGCTGAAAGGCGCAGTAGCCGGTTTTATTGGTAACATCAAAATTGGCAATAGCCACTACGTTGTATTGATTGTGGTTCAGTTTGATTCTTTTTACCGAACCGCCCATGGAAATGGCATAGTCTGTTGTAGTGAAGGGTGCCTCGTTCAGTTTCAATTTTATTAATGCGCTCCACACTTTGAACAGGTGTAAGCGGTCGGGCACACTCATGTAATTCCAAAACATCGGTTTGGGGCAGATTCGGCAATCCTTATTGATGGTAACATCATAGCCACGTTCGCCAAATTGCCACAGCATTTTCGGACCAGGCAACGGGAAGAACAGCACGCCGGCCGCCTCCATTCGTTGCAGGGCCGTATCCAGCACTTTGGCGCTGTACCCGCTCACCACATTGCCATATTGCAGGTTTTTATACATCAGGCGTTCTTCATCATGGCTCTCCATATAGGTAACCAGGTTCGGCTGGCTCCATCCACGGGCCTGATAACTTCCCCAACTAATATCGGAGGTGGATACATAGCCCATGGTGGCTTCGTTGTAGGCATTATTAAGGTTGCCCCAAAGCAAAATACCATGGTTAGAAAGAACGGTTTCTTCGCTATTGTCGGCCAGGTGTTCGAAAATCATAATCGCATTAGGATCAGCGGCCCAAACCGAATCTACTAAACGCTCCAGCAGTGCCACGCGCGATGCGTCGTATTGCGCCCACGCACCCACATCATTGCCGGTGTTATTCTGTGTAACGCCCTTGGTGAGATCCAAACGGAACCCATCTACGTGGTATTCGCTAATCCAGTAGCGCAAAAGCCGGTCAAAAAACTTCTTGGTGTGTGCACTTTCATGGTTGAAATCATAGCCCACGTTGAACGGGTGTTTAGGTTGCTGGTTGAACCACGGACTGTTTGCCGCCGGTTGCTGATTGGCATCATCCCAGTATAGCTGAACCAGCGGACAAGTGCCAAAAGCATGATTCACCACCATGTCTAAGATTACCGCAATACCACGGCGATGACATTCTTCCACAAACCGCTTTAAATCGTTTTTAGGTCCATAGTATTTGTCGGCAGCAAAAAAGTAGTTCGGGTTGTAGCCCCAACTTTCATTGCCTTCAAATTCCATCACGGGCATCAACTCAATGGCGTTTACACCCAGGCGCTGCAAATACGCTAGTGAGTCAGTAATTCTTTTCCAATAGTGCAGCGAAACAAAATCGCGCGCCAATAACTCATAAACAACAATATTGTGTTTATCGGGCCGGGTGTACGCGATATTCTGCCAGTTATACGGTGTTTGCGCGGTTTGCAAAACCGAGGCGATGCCAGTTGTTTTTCCGTTGGGGTAGGGCAGCATATTAGGATATACCTGTGAAGGAATGGTTGCGTCATTCCAAGGATCGCTGATTTTATCGGCATACGGATCGCCGGTTTTTATCAGACCATCTACCCAATATTGAAATGCATATTCCTTTCCGGGAACCAGATGATCTAGCTGTAACCACCAAGTGGTGCTATCGGCAGAACATTGCATAAAGTAATCTGATGAAGGTTGCCAGTTATTGAAATCACCAATTACGTAGGCAAATGTTTTTTGCGGCGCAAACAATTGCAGCAGAACGCTGCTATCACTCAAATAATTGATGCCATACCGGGAACCCGAAGGCGGATTTTGATAAGTGACAGCGGGATTGACAAAAACTTCCAATGTATCAGCGGCGGTATCTGTGGGCGTAATGGCTTGTAGAACGAATTCATATTGGCCATAACTTAGAAATGTGAAGTTGTTGTACGTTAAAGAATCATCATTAACCTGACTTAGTAAGTTACCATTTCCATATAGCCGCAGGTCACAGTTTTCGGAAGCGGCGCCAAAGAAATTCATGGTGCTGCCCAGCGGTTTGGCCACAGCCGGCGTATTGGGTTGAATGAAAGCGGCATGCAGTTGGTCATCGTATAAATCCAAAAAAATATCACCGCCACTGGCCGTGCGTCCAACTACCGTACCATCAACATTTCTGAATACAAAGGCCAGCTTTTTTATGGTATCGCCGCTGGTGGCATTGTAAAAGGAATTGATGTTGTAAGTGATACTGAATTTGTTTCCGCCCAAATTATTCATCAACACCCGACTATCGGCTGTACCCCAATTTCCTTGCGTTCTTTTCCAGTCGGAAGAAGAAGTACTTTGCGTTGTAATCAAGCCGGTATGGGTATAAACAGTGGGTGCTCCGGCTAGCGCGCCATTGCCTTGCGTAGCATCATAAAAGAAAGTCACGGTTTTGCTTCGCGAAGGAAAGAGGGTAGAGGTGGTAATGATTTGCGCCTGCACGGAAGCATGACATCCAAGCAGTAGGCAGAGCAGACAACGTCTAAGTGTTAGCATGACACTAAGATACCAAAATCCGGAGAAATGGTTGGCCGTGCGCCTATTTCATAAAAACCCGCATAAAGGCCTCGGCATAGCTTTCTCCTAGCGGAATTTCTTTCTCGCCGATTTTTATCTTTTTGTTGCGCACGGATTCAATACGACTCAGTGGTACAATGAAGGAACGGTGTATACGAATAAAATTATCGGAAGGCAGTTTTTCCAACAGGCCCTTCATGGTCATGTGCGATAGTATGGGGCGGGCCGACTGCTTCGTATAGATCTTGACATAATCATCTAACCCTTCTACATAAACAATATCGTTTAAATCAATTTTCATCAACTGGTATTCACTTTTTACAAAAATGAACTCCCGGCCGCTAAGTTGACGGGTGTATTGAAAATATTGAAGTGCCTTGGTTACCGCTTTTTCGAAACGTTCCGGCTCAATTGGTTTCAATAAAAAATCAAGTGCATTAAGGTCATAACCGGCAACGGCATATTGCGGGAAGGCGGTGGTGAAAATGACAGCCTCGGGCGGAGTGATGGATTGCAACAGTTCTAATCCACTCATCCCGGGCATTTGAATGTCGAGAAAAAGCAAGTCTACCTTGTTTTCTCTCAGAAACTGACGCCCGGCTTGCGGGTCGTTGAAGGTAGCCAGCAATTCGATGCTGGGCTTCGATTGAATGTGCTCGCGCATTAATTCCAGCGCCAGCGGTTCGTCATCTATGGCTACACACTTAATCATAGTTCGATGCGTAATGCTACAAAGAAAAATTCGTTGTTCGGAGCCGCTTTCAATTCATGACGGTTCGGGTAAAAGAGTTCCAGCCGGCGGCGCGTATTGGCAATTCCTAAACCACTGCTTTCCTTCATAACCTCGGTATTCGGGAAAATATGATTGCTGCAATGGAATTCCAGAATGGACTGCTGAACGGTAACGCTGATTTCAATTTTAGAAGGTGTAGACGCATGTGTACCGTACTTGAATGCGTTCTCTACAAATGGAAGCAGCAATACGGGCGCGATAGCCTGATGTTCAGTGATGCCGTTGGTATGAAAAACGACTTCAGTAATGCGTTGCAGCCGCAGTTGTTGTAAATCGATGTAAGCCTGTAATTGCTGAATCTCCGTTTCCAATGGTACCTTATCGCGTTTCGATTCGGTGAGTGAATACCGCATCAATGACGATAACTTCAGAATAGCGCCCGGTGCGGCATCACTTTTTTTTAGTGCCAACGCATAAATGCTATTCAGTGTATTGAATAGAAAATGTGGATTCACTTGCGACTGCAGCAACTCCAGTTCGTTTTTGAACAAGAGCGCATTTTCGTTTTTCTCTTTTCTCCATTGCAGAAAGAAGAACAACACACCCGAAAGCGTCACCGATAAGGCAATACTGAAAATAAGGACCATCATTGGTTGGCAGCGGCTGCTTGAAGAAAAGCATTTAATACGCCGGCTGACATCGTTTGTTCTGCGCCGTTTTTCATTCTTTCAGGATGCCATTGCACCGCTAGTAACCAACTGGCACCCGATTTATCTTTCCATTCCAATGCTTCTGGAACACCATCCGGTGCAGTGGCAGCAATCATCAACTCTTCGCTCAACTGCGCAATCCCCTGATGATGTGCGCCATTTACCTCCGCTTCACTTTTCCCGGCAATCTGCAATAATAAGGTGTCGGCAGAAATGGTGATGGTATGTTGATCATCCACATCATTCATCCGGCGGTGATTTTTTTTACCCACTTCCTCCAAATCCTGAATCAAGGTACCGCCCAAAGCGACATTCACTAATTGCATGCCTCTGCAAATAGCCAACACTGGTGTATGAAAATTCAGTGCCGTTTCAAAGACGTGCATTTCAAATTCATCGCGCTCTTTATTGAAAATGCCGTCGCCGTTCGGGAAATCCAATCTTTCTTCACCATAAAACGAAGGATGAATATCTACGCCTCCACTCAGTACAATGCCATCGCAGCTTTCTACTTGCTCCCAAAGCGAATCCTCATTGTGTTCATTCCAATGTAGTTCAACCAATTCCACACGCGGATCGCTTTGCAGCCACTTGGGGTAATTAACATAGCGTGTTTCCGAAAAAGTGAGTCCGATACGCAGGGTGGCCATAGTTTACAGCGCTTGTTGATAGAGGGCTTTGAAATCGGCGCGACTCACGGGCTTCGGGTTGTTTGGATGCGCAAAATCTGCGAAGGCCAGATCAGCCAGCGTTTCCAGATGTTCTTCTTTCACCTGAATATCACGCAAACGATGTGGGATGCCAACCTTAGTGTTCAGTTCAAACAAAAACTGCACCACGCCAGCGCCGCTTTCTTCGCGCAATTCCAGCGTGCGCGCCATCCTCCTGAATTTCTCTTCGCTTCCGGCAATATTGTATTGCATACCATAAGGAATATTCACGGCATTAGCGAGACCATGATGGGTATCCAGCAAGCTGGAGAGCGGATGGGCCAGGGAGTGCACCACGCCCAATCCTTTCTGAAAGGCAATGGCGCCCATCATCGATGCCAGTAGCATGTTAGAACGCGATTCCACATCGGGCTGCTTAACGGCTTTTTCCAGCGAAGCGGCAATCATGCGCATACCTTCCAGCGCAATGCCATCGCAAATAGGATGGTAATTTTTTGCCAGAAAGGCTTCCATATTATGGGTTAAGGCATCCATACCGGTAGCAGCTGTGATAAAACCTGGTAATTCCATGGTCAACATCGGATCGGCGAAAACAATTTTCGCCAGTAGTTTGGGTGAAAACAGAATTTTTTTCTGATGCGTAACATCATCCGCAATGATGGCGCTTCTGCCCACTTCACTTCCTGTTCCTGCTGTTGTTGGAATGGTGATGAAATGAGGTACATCGTTGGTTACATATACATCGCCGCCAATCAAATCATCGTATTTAAATAAATCTTCGCGGTGGTTGATGCGCAATACGATGGCACGCGCCACATCCAGCGCCGCACCGCCGCCAACACCGATAATGCAATCGCTGTGATACTGATCAAAAGCGTCGCTGCCCTTGTACACATCACTCTTCACCGGATTTTTATGGATATCAGAAAATACTTCTGCCGCCAATCCTTTCTGCTTCAAATCATCCACAATGTTTTTGAAGAAAGCTAGTTGCGCCACATTCGGATCAGTGACCACCAGCGGGCTACGCAATCCGTTTTTCTTTAAATAATCGGGTAGTTCGTTGATGACGCCTGCGCCAAAGCGAATGGTGGTAGGAAAATTAAATTGTGAGATACTCATATCAACCTATAGTAATTAAATGATTTCGAAATAACGGCGCATTTCCCAATCGGTAACCGCCTTAGCGTATTGCCGCCATTCCCATTCACGGGTACCGGTAAAGTGGGTTACAAAGGCTTCGCCAAACAGCTCGCTGGAAATCTTTGATTCGCGCATGCGTTGTGTAGCTTCATGAAGATTTTTTGGGAAGCGGCCATAGCGTTCTTCTTTATAACCATTCCCGCTAGTAGCAGGCTGTTTCAGCACTAACTTATTCTTAATGCCATATAATCCTGACGCCAAACACGCCGCCATAGCCAGATACGGATTGCAGTCGCTGCCAACCACCCGGGTTTCTAATCGCGACGATTTACTTCCCCCCGGAAGCGCGCGCAGTGCCACGGTGCGATTATCTACTGCCCACGTCACCGTGGTGGGCGCCCAGGCGCCTTCTACCAATCGTTTGTAACTATTAATAGTAGGGGCTACCATCGGCAGAATTTCAGGTAGACACGCCAATTGTCCGGCCAGATAACTTTTGAAAAGCGCGCTCATGTTGTTCGCGTCTTTTTCATCGTGAAATAAATTCTTGCTGCCTTTTTTATCCCATAAACTCTGATGCACATGACCGCTACACCCCGGCAAATCAGGTGAAATTTTTGCCATGAACGTGGCCAGAATGCCGAAAGGATAGGCAATTTCTTTGGCAGCGGTTTTAAACAGCACGGCGCGGTCGGCAGCTTCCAAAGGCTCGCTGTAGGTGATGGCCGCTTCGTAAACGCCGGGACCCGTTTCAGTGTGTAATCCTTCCAACGGAATCCCAAAACCTTTCATGCCTTCAAACAGCGCTTCAAAATAATCGTTTCGATACGTGCTGCGCAGAATAGAATAACCAAACATGCCCGGCGTAAGCGGCTGTAATTTCCGGTAATCTTTATCAGCGGCGCTCTGCGGTGTTTCTTCAAAATTGAACCATTCAAATTCCTGCGAAAAAATAGGCGCATAGCCCATCTTTGATGCCGTGCCCAAAACTTTTTTCAGTAATTGCCGCGGACAAACCGCTAGCGGCTGATGTTGTTGGTTAACAAAATCACCCAGAAAAAACGGAAGATGATCTTCCCACGGAATGGTGCGAAATGTATTCAAATCAATCACCGCTTTCGCATCGGGGTAGCCCGTATGCCAGCCGGTGTATTGCGCATTATCATAGGCTACATCGTTGGCATCCCAGCCAAATACCACATCGCAAAAACCAAAATTGGCGTTTACAATACTGAGAAATTTATCGGTGCTGATGTATTTCCCGCGCAAAATGCCGTCGATATCCGTAACGGCAACTTTCACTTTTTGTGCGGGGTGTTTTTTTACGTAGTCGAGAATTTGTTTGGTTGTCATGAAGCAATGCTTGCTCCAAATATACAATTCGGCGCGATGTGATTTACTGGTTAAACACCCGGTTCAGCACCACGCCTGCTAATAAGATGCCGAAAAAGATAGCCGCCAATAGCGGGTTGTACCACGACATGGCCATTAGCGCCACTACCGCTATGGTGAGGGCAATAAGCGGGAAAACGGGATAAAAAGGTACCCGAAAAGGCCGCTCCAATTCCGGTTCTGTTCGGCGGAGCCGGATAATGGCCAAACACGAGAAAATATAGAGTAGTAAAGCCCCGAAAACCGAAAGCGTGATGATATCGCCGGTGCGCTGCGTGAACAAGGCGGCAATGCCAATTACCATATTAAAAATCAGCGCCAGATGCGGCGTTTGAAAACGCCCGTGAACACGTCCCATGGGCTCGGGGAAATGCCCGGCACGACCGAATTCGTAGGTGGCGCGCCCGGCGGCCAGTAGCAAGCCATTGAACGAGGCAATGAAACCAAACAATCCGATACTCACCAGCAGGTGGTACATCGCACCGCTTTCACCCGTAATCTGCGCTAAGGCCATAGGCAGCGGAGAATCCGAAACATGGCCTTGCGCATCATAAACCACTTTCTCCCATCCGCCAATTCCAATAGACGATAAAAAAGTTAGCGTGGCCAACACGCCCAGCGTGGCCATACTGTAGGCAAAGCCCTTGGTGATGTTTTTCTGCGGTTCAATGGTTTCTTCAGCTACATTGGCCAATCCTTCCATACCCAGAAAAAACCAAATAGCAAAGGGAATAGCAGCAAAAATACCCGCAACGCCATGCGGCAGTGGATGCATGCGTAAGTTATCAAGATGGAAATGCGGCAAGGTGAGCGACGCAAACAAACTGAGCTCGCCCACAGCAATTAACGTAATAACCAATTCTACAACGGCAGAGAAGTGCACACCAATGATGTTAACCGCGGTGAAAATGAAGTAGGCGGAGACCGCAAAAACCAGGGCGTCAACCGAAGGAAACAACAAATGGAAATAAGCGCCAATGCCCAGCGCAATGGCCGGAGGGGCAAATACAAATTCCATCCACTGCGCCAATCCCGCCACAAAGCCCCACTGCGCACCGAATGCGCGTGCGGCATAGTCGAATGCCCCACCCGCTTTCGGAATGGCGCAGGCTAATTCAGCATACGACAGCGAAAAGGTGATGTACATCAGCAGGATGAAACAGGTGGCAATGCCCAGGCCCAGCGTGCCGCCTTTATCCAAACCAATATTCCAGCCAAAATACATGCCGCTGATCACGTAACCTACGCCCAGTCCCCATAGCATAAGGGGAGTAAGGGTGCGCTTCAAGCCGCTTTGCGGTGTGCCGGAAACCGATGAAATGGGTTGTTCTGCCATGAACGGCAAATTACATTTTATCGTCAATATGTGGGCGGTGCCTCCGCTGCGCTGCGGCCCGGGCTGTTCGTGGCTCCGCTGCGCTGCGGTGCTCCACTGCGTTCCGCACAGCTCGCTACGCTCGCTCCACTTCCATCCCTACCGCTAAGCGCACGGTGTGCCGCAGCCACCGAATACCCCTGGCAATAGCCCAATATCAGCGATATGGATGCATATCGCGATTCAGAGGCGCTCCCGGGTTTTACGTTTTCGCCAGCAGGCGGAAGTAAACGCGTGAGAATAAGGAGATGCAGTTTTTAATCGTATCTGGACTAAGTTGAAATCATACGAAACGGGTGCGCTTGCTGATAGCCAAACCCGAAGGGTTGATATTATTGTAGTAGTAACGGACCTTCACAAGTAACCCCGAAGGGGTGGTATTTTTCCGGGAATTTTGCCTCTACGATCTCGCGTTGTGAACCGCATCATCATTGGCCATGTAGAAGCATCGAATAATGCGCTATCTTCCACCTACAATAACTTAGACCAACCTAAAGAAAATGTGAAACCATCGATAACAGTCTAAACCATTTTGAAAAAATGATCCAACTAATAAGGGGTTAAAAAACGTTAGGCTCTTGAAAGCAAAGAATTTACCATTGATACCTACGTAGTAAAACGGTATCAGCGTTACCGTTAATAACACAAATGAAATGATTGTCAAAAAAAGCGTCGGTAATTGGACCTTTGTAGATTGACCTTTTTGAAATGAGGCCAAAGTTAATTTTGTTGAATGTGTAACAAATCAGACCATCAACAGGATCATATACCAGTAGTTCAAGATTGCTATCGGTGAATCTACCTTCCATCAAATGTCGGTGAGGCGTTTCTTGAGTTAAGTCGTTAACCGGAATGGAATCTAGCGACCACGCCTGTTTTGAATTCAGATCATATATTCGGTTATCCAGAGCGAAATAAAAGCATTCCCTATTGTTATCAGATAAGAAGTGTGATGTGTATAAAATATAATGACCGCGTGAGTTTTTAAGGGGAAAGTGCTTGGGATAGGCAACCTGTACAAGTTTTAAAGGTTTTTCATAAGCGCGTTGGTTTAAGTTATAATAGAAGAAGAGGGAATCTCCGGTAACCACACCATTTAACATGTAAAAGATACTGTCGTTTTTAAAATGACCATGCGACAACGAATTTCCGAAGCGGTCGGAATTATTTAGCGTTAAATATGGAAAGCCAATAAGTTTTCGGTTCTTCCAGGAGTGACTAAGTCGAATAAAAAAGGCGTTACTCTTAAGAATATCTTCACGCTTTCCGTTTACGGCCATCGTATCGGCCATGCTTACGGTCATGGGAATGTAAACATAGTTTGGTGTAACATAAGGTTCACCCATTTTACCATAAATCGAAACCAAGTTACCATAGTCTTGAGCCAGTTTTTTAGTATAGTCGATTCTCCAGGATCTTACATCGCTGAACAATTCAGCCACAGAATCGATGGGTATTAAATTTTTTCCTGAAAACCTCAATTCGGATGTACCGTTAGCCATATTTAATTCATAAATTTTGGCGTGCATATCGTCGTATACCAAGTAGTTGCCATGGAATGGGTAAACCTTGGAAAAAGGGCCTCCAAAAATGGAAGTGAGGTCTGTGCTGTCGTGAATAGCTGCAGATTGATTGGTGGGTGGACTAAGTAAATTTTTAAGTAGAGTGCTTTTCGTGACTTTATCTTTATCAATGTATACTACGACTGAAGTTCCGGCTTGGTTCAATTGATTCCAAAGGTCGTTATCGAATGATATCAAGGAATCTATATAAGGCAAATGAAAATCTTCTTCAATGAACTCTTTAGCTAATCGTTTGGGAATATCTTGTAGAACAATCAGCTTTGGTTTAAGTATGTTTTTGGTAATCGCATTCTTCCCAACGGCGTGACAGTTTGAACAATCGGCTCCTTTCAGGCATAAAATCTGAAAGGAAGTATCTTGCAGGTGAAATCTTTCTCGAATACTTTGAACCAATGTTAAAGATTGGGCCTGATGTTTACCCGGGATAACCCAACCCATGGTGATCAGAAGATAAATGAGAAACATTTTAAATCGGGAACCAGAAGTTTTCCCGGTTCCCGATAATTGATACTTTACCATTTCGGACGGTTGGTGGCAGTATTTACTGCATTAATTTCAAAACAAGTGCTGTTCGGGTTAGATGTACATTGAATTCTAACTACGTTACCGCCAACCACTTCTCCTCCTAAAAATACACCCGGTATTTTCAGTCCCAAAGGTAAATCCTTAGGGCTTTCCAAACGTTCAGGATGAGGCTCCTTAGTAACGTCGCCTTCGATCAGTGCTCCATAGCACTCTTGATCGTAAATTATACTTAGTTTATTGCCATAAAATGTGGTGCCTTCTTGGTCAAAAACAGTGATTGACGCTTGCACCTTTTTAGGGCTAACAGATGCCGTTTTAACGCACCATCCCGGGCCAGGCGAACATTCAATATTGTACACTCCGGGTGTTGGCGACGAGATGTCTCGAACAATTCCTGTCCAAACTGTTTCTACTTCGTTTTCTCCATCTCCCATATTGAAGTCTTTGCCTACAACATCATTGCATTCAAATTTGTAAACACCATTTTCAATAAAGACGTTCATTGATTTGCAGTACAATGTTTTACCGTCGTTAATGGTTACTTTAGTGAAGCCCTCCTCCTGTGCATGGCTACATAGCGAAAAAATACAGAACGCTTTAAATAAATAATTTTTCATGATTTAAGATTATTAATGATGGCCTACTCGTGACGCTTTTCGGCTGCCGCGTTTGGGGTAGAATATGGTTTCTAGTATACCTGGAAAAAGACACTATGCTCATAGCAGCATTTCCATAATATGATATTCAAGGCGGCAAGTGTTGCGTAAATCTAGGCTAATTGCAGTTTGCTCCGCTAAGCGCCACATTTGATTTTTGGTTTTACGACTTTAGTGCAAAACCAAAATGCTTAGATACGTATTACCGAATTTTTTGGTGACTTAATTCGCCGAAGTTATATTGTTTTTAAAAATTATCAAAATAATAATTAAAAAGAAATTTAATTTAGGCTTTAATATACGTCAAACCATCGCTACAGTTGTGATGGCATGGGGTATTCTTTTTTCCTTTGAATCATACAAATTCTTATCTTCACAGAAAACGGAGCACATGCCAACATCAGCCGTAGCCCCACCAGTAGCCACTGCACCCAATGCCGATTTTAGCCGCATTGTTAAAATCTATGAAGCGCAGAAGGCTAACCTTCAGGCCTTGAAAGATGAATCGCTGGAGTTGCGCATCAAAAAACTGATGCGACTGGAAAAAGCCATTCTGGCGCATCGCACCGAGATTGAACAGGCGCTGTACAACGACTTCCGAAAGCCTGCCTTACACACTGATTTCAGCGAAATTTACCCGGCAGTATCTGATTGCAGATTATACCGTAAAAATCTTTACAACTGGGCGCAGCCGGAAGAAGTAGATACCCCCTTGGCCTACACTGGATCTACCGCTAAAATTATTTATGAGCCTAAAGGCCGCTGTCTCATCATCACCCCCTGGAATTACCCGTTTCAAATGCCCATTCGCGCTTTAATTTCAGCGGTGGCAGCAGGTAATGCCGCCCTGCTTAAACCTTCTGAATATACGCCGCATACCGCTGCAGTTATTCAAAAAGTGGTTAGCGCTGTTTTTAAAGAAAATGAAGCTTACGTAGTAACCGGCGATTACACCGTGTCGCAATCGTTGCTCGACCTTCGTTTCGACCATATTCATTTCACCGGAAGTCCGGCTATCGGTAAACAAATTATGCGCGCGGCATCCGAACACCTCACTAGCGTTACTTTAGAGCTAGGAGGTAAATCGCCGGTCATTATCGACCGTACCGCCAATCTTAAAAAAGTGGCCCGCAACCTTATTTTTAGTAAATATTTGAATAGCGGACAAACCTGTATTGCTGCTGATTATGTATTCGTAGAAGCCAGTGTACAAGCGGCTTTTATTCAGGAGTTGAAAACTGCAATTACCAAAGCTTTTGGAGAACAACCGCAAAACGATCGCGCTGCATATTGCCGAATTGTCAATTCACGCCATGTTGCCCGCGTTGCCTCGCTGATTGAAGATGCGGTGGCTAAGGGCGCCAGGATTGAAGCTGGCGGACAAGTAGACGCTGCAGATAATTATATCGCGCCCACGGTACTCACACAGGTGAATGGCGATATGCGGGTGATGCAGGAGGAGATTTTCGGACCGGTTTTGCCGGTTATTCCCTTCCAGCAAGTACAGGAAGCCGTACAACATATCAATGCCGGTGAAAAACCTTTAGCGCTGTATATTTTCAGTTCCGACCGCAAAACGCAGGAGTACATCATTCAACATACGTCATCGGGCGCGGTGGGTATCAATGAGTCGATGATTCAAAATACCTATGGAACCATTCCTTTCGGCGGTGTGAATAATTCAGGCATCGGAAAGAGTTATGGCGTATGGGGATTTAAGGATTTTTCAAATGAAAAACCAGTAGTGAAAGCATGGTTGCCGCCAACTGATTTACTGACGCCGCCTTATAATGGCTTCAGCGAAACCATCGTGAACACGATGCTCAAATTTTTGTAGCCATTGAAATTTGCTATCATTACCATGATGAAAAACAGAATAATAGCCATCAGTGCTGTGGCGTTAGTGGCCTTGTTGTTTTCTTGCAAGAAAACCGCCGTAGATAACACATCAGAACCGATTACCATTGTAGAACCTGATTCTGTAAGTGTTCGACGCCTTCCCGGATTTGTGCAAAACATTCAAATTAAGTTTACAACAGACCGACCTATACAATATGTGAAAGGGATGTATGAGTTAGATAGCGCTGAAATTGCTGGTCATGTATACACCTATCCCGATACGTTGTTTTACACCGTACTTGATTCACCAGGCGTAACCACAAAGGTGAATAAGTACACCTACAATGGTTCTTATCACGTTCCAGATACCTTACTTGGTGGAGAAGTGATTCGCTTTCAGATTAGCATGCAGGCTAAAAATGATGCCGCCTCCAGCGTGTTGAATTACACCAAGGAATTCAAAATTGGGGTGAAATAATATTGTTAACGGCATTATTCGCAGCCGTTTTGAAAAACGGGAGTGGCTGCGTATGCCTGCGCTTTTTCTGAAATCGAAAAATGCGAGTCTGCGATTGCTGGCTTTGGTATACATCTTCTAAAAAAGAAGACGGTGTAAGGCATCAGTGAAACGGAAATGAAGTTGATGGGATTACTCAACTATTATTTCGGCGTTTCGGATTTGGGAGCGAATGGCAGCGCTTTTTCCTGAAGCGGTTCTGTTGGTGCTACCATTGTTTTCACTGATGGTTTTCTCAAATCCTGAGGTAGCGGTTCAGGAGTATCAGGTTGAACAGATTTCATATCCACCATGGTAGGCTTTTTAGCTTGTTCCTTATCGTGTTGCTCTTGCTCTGCCTTGCGTTTAGCCATTTCATCCAATTCTGCCTGCAGATTGATTTTTGCCGGACGCAGTTTCACTTTGCTCAGCATTTGCGCTCTTTCTTCTTCTGTGTAAGCAATGTCTGCATTTAAAATGCCGGTATTTACCCTGGCCATCGCCACCCAGTTAAACGTTAGCGGTTGGGTAGTTCCGTTTTGGCGCACACGAAAGCCTTTCGATGTTTGTTCTTCGATGTACAAGGTAACGCCGGCAGTTAGCGGTGTGATGCTCACCACAGCATTCCCTTGAAGGCTGGCTTTGAATTCCGGGCTAAATTCTACCAGCAATTCCGGAGTGTTCATGTTTTGCGTACCGAAATCGCTAATGGAAGAATAGGTAGCTTTCATTTTCTCCAGTTTGTCATCCACTTCTTTCACGGCATTGATGGTAACATAAGTAAGGGCGCCATTATCTACACTCAAGTATTCTTCAATTTTTGAGGCAGTAGTTTCATCAATTGGCGTATTGCCGGGTAAATACTCCCATGTACCAACGGTATACGGAGCAACTTCTTTAAGTTCTTGCGCCAGTACGCCAATGCCATATTCCTTCGGCATACCGGCTTTACCGTTATACTTGAAATAAATAGGTTTCACGCCACGTAAAATTTTCAATCCGTCTTTAAATGAATTAACATCCTCCTTCAACTTGGCGTCTGAAGCCACTGTCCATACATTCGATGTAGGTTTCGCGGCTGAATTATTGGCCAGTTGCAAATTGTAAGCTGCTCCGGCATTTAAGTTGATAGAAAAATTACTACCACCGGTAAAGTCGATAGTGGCTGTTTGATCCTGAAAGTACTCTATACTGCCAATTTGTGTAATGGTTCCTGTTGCCGCATTGTTTCTTCCGCGGTATAAATTGGTAACGCCGGTTGACCCATCAAAAACATCAAGCTTAAAGGCTGGTGCATTGGTGCCAATACCCACCAGACCTGCGCCTGTTATGCGCATCCGTTCCAGCAGGCCAACAACTGCTACGTTTTGCGTGGTATTGGCGGTAGGTGTGGTACTAAACGTGATACCTCCGGCAGCTTGTTCTGAATTAATAAGAGCAGCATACCCTGTGCTGGCCATTTGCATGACGCCCCCATTCCAGTAACTGTTAAAGTATATACCTGGCCAGTCGGTAACAAAGCCTATACCTTGCGAGTTAGCACTACCGGAAACATAAAGAGCAGTATTGCCAACCAGCCCTTGAATTTGTACGTGGGCTAAATTCGGCGTTGCGGTACCAAATCCTGACCTTCCTCCCCCCAAAGGCACTATAACACCGTAGTTGTTGATTGCGCCTGATGCGGCAAAATATCCGCCGCAGTTGAGAACACCAGTACCCACAGCGTAGCTGTAGGTGCCATAGTGAGTTCCAGCAGTACCACCAGAATTTTCGATGAACGCAGCATAAGAGTTACCCGTATAAGTTGATGGATTCGCTATGCTATACACGCCAGCATAGCCTCCGGTAAGAACTCCTCCGAAACCATATCCCGGGTTATTGACAGCTCGTCCGCTAATGCCAACGCCGTCTGCGTTGCCGGTATAGGTATTCTCTGAATAAGTAACGGTAACACCTGCTCCTGCGTCAACCACATGTAAGCGGTACAATGGGTTGGTGGTATTGATTCCTACGTAGCCAATGTTATTAATTCGCATTCTTTCAACGGGATAATTACCTCCTGCCGGACTGGTACCAAAGGTTAAACGCCCCGGCATATTACCCACAGCAGGTACACCATCCACCTGACTAACAATATTGGTCATCCAGTCGTAAGTTGCCCCGTCGAAGGCATTGCCCCACAAACCGCCAACAAAATCTCCGTTTTGAACTACGGCGGGCGCCGCACCAGTGCCACGCGCCTTCGTATTCACGAAATAGTCGCTCCAGGTTCCGTTAGCATAGCTGTGGGTAGTCATGTAACCGAATCCATTGCTATAAGTTCCCAACAAATCATAGCCTGTTACATTCACCGTAGCAACCCCCATAGTGCTATTACCCACTGCAAGCACGCCGGAAGTATTTAAAACAGCCTTTTCAGTATTGTTGGTTCGGAACTTTAAGTCAGCAGTATTAATGGTTCCTAAAAAGTTCGTATTGCCAATGCCTGTATTTCCAGTAATATGCCAATCATCGCCAGTCAACATCCCCGAACTGGAGTAGACAATCCAGCGACTCAAGGTGGCATTGTAAATCATTGATACGGAACTATTACCGGTACCATTTGAGACCATATCGGAATTACCGCCGGTGAGAATACCATTAACCACGTTATTGTTGGTGATGGTCATCACTTGACCAGTGGCATTGATCAAGGTAAGAAGCTGGCCGTTATTCCCATTTGCAATGGCGTTGATGGAGAATGCCAAAGTAGCGCCTGTTAGTCGGTAATGGCTGAATTCTCCGGTTAATGTCAAACTATTTACTCCGTTCCCAACAGTAATGGCAGTACCTTCGCGCAAGGCTAAATCACCAGCAACATCGAGGGCTGAAGCAGGCGTTAAGCCTCCGGTTGTACGTATGCCTACGTTATTGAGGCTACCATGAACTGTCAGTAACTGATGATTCGTACCACCGCCAACAAACAGGCGTTGCGTACCCTGCCGAACGTTGATGTAGGCATCGCCAGCGCCAGCGCCACCTTGAGCCACACCTATGCGCAGTTGATACAAATTTCCACCCCCAATTCGAAAATCGCCCGGTGTATTGACCACGTCCCAGCCGTTCACGGAAGCAATATCTAACTGTGTAGCCGGAGATGCATAGCCGATGCCAACGTAACCCGTGTTTTTCAAGATGCGCATTCGTTCAATACTATTCGTGCCAATGGTGAAATCCTTCGCATCCGTGGTTCCAATCCAATTTTCTCCGGAAATAAAATTTGACGTACCATAGGTAACAGGCGTGGTGGGTTCCGTGATGCCTGTGTTTCCCTTTGTTTTCCAAAAAGGAAAATTAGGGTTAAGTGTTTCTGCAGATTGCGCAAAAACAGTACTGGTAAAGAATAATCCACCCACTAATAATATACCTGATGGATTGAATTTGAACCACATATTCTTTGCGTGTTTCATACGGATTGATTTAAGTAAATGCGCATGGGTTGTTGGTCTTGAAATCGTATTGGGCATTATGGTTTATCAGTTATAGTTAATGAACGATAAGTATAAGATTGCGTAGCTGGTGAATTATAGAAATTCACCAATGGCGTAGAGACTGATTCTGCCGACCACTGAATTTTTACTGTTGACGGAGTTCCAACTACTACCGTTAGCGGGTACGTCATCGTAATAGCGTTAGTCGCATTAAACGTGATGGTGCCGTACGCATGGAATTCTTTCAAGACCGTACCATCCTGAACTATTCTAAAGCGCAGCCGGTGTTCATCATAGTTAGTGCTCGAGTAAGTACATCTTGAGCTGAACTCCAGATTTGCGTTTGTATTCAGTGGTGTGAAGGTTATTGACATTTGCGGCATATCCACCCATACGCCGCTGCCATAAGCGGGAGCAGCGATAACTTCATCAGTAGTTCCAACCGCGTTGTAAGTTCTAATGCCTGTAGGCCCTGTAGGTCCGGTAACACCGGTAGCTCCAGTAGTTCCGGCTGTACCTGTAGCTCCAGTGGCACCGGTGACGCCAGTCACCCCAGTCACCCCAGTTACCCCAGTTACCCCCGTCGCACCGTTAGCACCTACGGTACCTGTAGCGCCAGTCGCTCCCGTTGCACCATTAGCCCCTGCTATACCTGTAGCGCCAGTCGCACCGGTATTTCCTGCATTACCAGTGGCACCCGTTGCACCTGTGTCTCCGGTGGCACCAGTGGCACCATTGTTACCTGTTGCGCCGGTGGCTCCTGTTGCACCAGCTACACCCGAAGCTCCTGTAGCGCCTGTTGCTCCATTATTTCCAGTTGCACCAGTTGCACCTGCTATACCTGTAGCGCCCGTCGCACCATTATTTCCTGTTGCACCTGTAGCTCCAGTTGAGCCATTAGTTCCAGCAGCACCGGTAGCACCAGTGGCACCATTGTTACCTGTTGCGCCGGTGGCTCCTGTTGCACCAGCTACACCCGAAGCTCCTGTAGCGCCCGTTGCGCCATTAGTTCCAGCAGCACCGGTAGCACCAGTGGTACCATTGTTACCTGTTGCACCTGCAGCACCTGTAGCGCCTGTTGCCCCAGTAGCACCAGTGTCTCCGGTTACACCAGCGACGCCTGTTGCACCAGTAGCGCCCGTTACGCCATTTGTTCCAGCAGCACCGGTAGCTCCTGTAGCGCCTGTTGCTCCATTATTTCCAGTTGCACCATTAGCACCTGCTATACCTGTAGCGCCCGTCGCACCATTATTTCCTGTTGCACCTGTAGCTCCAGTTGAGCCATTAGTTCCAGCAGCACCGGTAGCACCAGTGGTACCATTGTTACCTGTTGCGCCGGTGGCTCCTGTTGCACCAGCTACGCCCGAAGCGCCCGTCGCACCATTATTTCCTGTTGCACCTGTAGCTCCAGTTGAGCCATTAGTTCCAGCAGCACCGGTAGCACCAGTAGAACCATTGTTACCAGTTGCGCCGGTAGCACCAGTTGCGCCAGTCGCACCAGTGTCTCCGGTTACACCAGCGATGCCTGTTGCACCAGTAGCGCCTGTAGCGCCATTTGTTCCAGCAGCACCGGCAGCACCAGTGGCACCATTGTTACCTGTTGCGCCGGTGGCTCCTGTTGCCCCAGTAGCACCAGTGTCTCCGGTTACACCAGCGATGCCTGTTGCGCCAGTAGCGCCCGTTGCGCCATTAGTTCCAGCAGCACCGGTAGCACCAGTTGCACCGGTAGCCCCTGTTGCTCCATTATTTCCAGTTGCACCATTTAAACCATTAGCACCGGCAGGGCCAACCGGTCCTTGCGGACCAGTATCACCAGTAGCGCCCGTTGCACCTGTAGTACCATTATTTCCTGTAGCACCCGTTGCGCCATTTGTTCCAGCAGCACCGGTAGCACCAGTTGCGCCAGTCGCACCAGTGTCTCCGGTTACACCAGTTGCACCATTAGCACCTGCTATACCGGTAGCACCAGTAGAACCATTGTTACCAGTTGCGCCGGTAGCACCAGTTGCGCCAGTCGCACCATTAGCACCTGCTATACCTGTAGCGCCAGTCGCGCCATTAGTTCCAGCAGCACCGGTAGCACCAGTAGAACCATTGTTACCAGTTGCGCCAGTCGCACCAGTCGCACCAGTTGAGCCATTAGTTCCAGCTGCACCGGTAGCACCAGTGGCACCATTGTTACCTGTTGCGCCGGTGGCTCCTGTTGCACCAGCAGTACCTGTAGCGCCTGTTGCCCCAGTAGCACCAGTGTCTCCGGTTACACCAGCGATGCCAGTTGCGCCAGTAGCCCCTGTTGCTCCATTATTTCCAGTTGCACCAGTTGCGCCGGTAGCACCATTTAAACCATTAGCACCGGCAGGACCAACCGGTCCTTGTGGACCGGTGTCACCCGTTGCGCCGGTAGCTCCAGTAGCACCATTTAAACCATTAGCACCAGCAGGACCAACTGGTCCTTGTGGACCAGTGTCACCAGTTGCGCCGTTAGCCCCTGTTGCTCCATTATTTCCAGTTGCGCCATTTAAACCATTAGCACCAGCGGGGCCGACAGGTCCTTGCGGACCGGTATCACCAGTTGCTCCGGTAGCACCATTTAAACCATTAGCACCAGCAGGCCCAACCGGTCCTTGCGGACCGGTGTCACCAGTTGCTCCTGTTGCACCGTTTAAACCATTAGCACCGGCGGGACCGACCGGTCCTTGCGGACCAGTATCACCCGTTGCTCCTGTAGCACCGTTTAAACCATTAGCACCGGCGGGACCGACAGGTCCTTGCGGACCGGTATCACCTGTTGCTCCTGTAGCACCATTCAAACCATTAGCACCGGCAGGGCCAATCGGTCCTTGGGGACCAGTATCACCAGTTGCTCCTGTTGCACCATTCAGACCATTAGCACCGGCAGGGCCAATCGGTCCTTGTGGACCGGTATCACCAGTTGCGCCGGTAGCACCATTCAAACCATTAGCACCGGCAGGGCCAACCGGTCCTTGCGGACCAGTGTCACCTGTTGCTCCTGTAGCACCATTCAGACCATTAGCACCGGCAGGGCCAACAGGTCCTTGCGGACCAGTATTTCCAGAAGCGCCGGTTGAACCAGTAGGTCCAGAACCTATTGCCTGGCAAAGAGAAACCCACGCATTGGTAGATGCGTTGAAATAAAAGAAGCAGTTTACGTTGACATCATAAACTAACAAGCCATTGGCGGGTCCTGCTATCGCCAACCGTTGTGCGGTGGTGAGTCTGGGAACCAGAAAGCCTTTCTTTGTGCTGCTAAGGTCTAGTATTGAACTGGCATCTGGATTGGGTGTTCCGATGCCAATATTGTTTTGGGCAAAAGCCGAAAACGCAAAAAGCACCACCACCAGCAACAGGGGTAGCTGTTTACTCATATCAAGGATTTACATGGGAAAGATATATAATAAAAGTTAAATGGCCTACAAATTTTTAACAATGCGAAATTTCGTCCAATAAAAAATGGCTGATAACAGCCAATTTCTTTTAGTTTTTGATGCGCCATAATGCGCCATGATGCGGGAGAATTGTATACTTCAGTTGCCAAAATGAACTATTGAAAAGAACGTGAATGAGCACAATGCATGTGGCTATTCCTGAAATTTTCCTTACATTTGTACGACCGAAGACGGTTTCTTTTTTACACCGCTTTAGTCAAAAAATCAGGGAATTATGGCTAAGTATGTCTTCGTAACCGGCGGTGTTACTTCATCATTAGGGAAAGGTATTTTTGCAGCTTCATTGGCCAAGCTGTTGCAGAGCCGCGGATATCGCGTTACGATTCAAAAATTCGACCCCTATATAAATGTTGATCCGGGCACGCTAAACCCCTATGAGCACGGAGAATGTTATGTGACCGACGACGGCGCTGAAACTGATCTCGACCTGGGCCATTATGAGCGTTTTCTGAATGTACCTACTTCTCAGGCCAACAATGTTACTACGGGTAGAATCTATCAATATGTCATCAACCGTGAACGCGAAGGCGCTTTTCTGGGCAAAACCGTTCAGGTGATTCCACATATCACCGATGAAATTAAACGGCGCATGATGTTGCTGGGCCAATCCGGCGATTACGATATTGTAATTACAGAAATTGGCGGAACCGTAGGCGACATTGAAGCCCTACCATATATCGAAACCGTTCGGCAAATTGTTTGGGAACTGGGTCATAGCAATGTGCTGGTGTGCCACCTTACGCTCATTCCTTACCTCAAAGCAGCGAAAGAGTTAAAAACAAAGCCTACTCAACACTCGGTAAAGGAATTGCAAAGCTACGGTCTTCAACCCGACATTCTGGTTTGCCGCACCGAACAACCGCTTTCTGCTGACCTGAAGCGCAAGCTGGCGCTGTTCTGCAATGTGGATGCCGACTCCGTAATACAAGCATCGGATGCGGATAGTATATACTCTGTGCCGGTAGAATTAGAAAAAGATCGGTTAGATTCTACGGTGCTTCGCAAATTGCAATTACCCGCCGATGGTGTTTGTGATCTGGGTAAATGGAAAAATTTCCTTCAGGTGCTCAAACATCCTGAAGCAGAAGTGCGCATCGGATTGGTTGGAAAATATATCGAGCTGCAAGATGCATACAAAAGCATCTACGAATCATTCATTCATGCTGGCGTGGCCAACCGCTGCAAGGTAGTGGTGGAAAGTATTCACAGCGAACAGCTCACGGATGATAATGCAGCTCAAAAGCTGGGCCACCTCGATGGATTGCTGGTAGCGCCGGGTTTCGGTAGTCGGGGCATAGAAGGGAAAATTGCCGCTATCCGCTACGTACGCGAAAACAATATTCCTTTCCTGGGAATCTGTTTAGGTATGCAAATGGCGGTGATTGAATATGGCAGAAATGTACTCGGCCTGAAGGGTGCGCATAGCACCGAAATGGACGAACAATCACCCAATCCGGTGATTGATATGATGGCTGAACAAAAGCAAATTACCATGAAGGGCGGCACCATGCGCCTGGGCGCCTATGCCTGCCAACTAACGCCCGGTACCAAGGCGCATGAATGCTATGGCCACGAATGCATTGCTGAGCGTCACCGCCACCGTTACGAATTCAATAACCGGTATTTGGAAGCGTACGAAACCAGCGGTATGAAAGCATCCGGCCGAAACCCGGATAGCGGCTTGGTTGAAATTGTTGAAGTTCCCGCTCACCCTTGGTTCATCGGCGTGCAGTTCCATCCCGAATTAAAATCTACTGTAGAAAATCCACATCCGCTATTTATTGGATTGGTAAAAGCGGCTTTGCTTCAACGCAAAACTATCGCCCGCAATTCAGAAGTTGTGGTGTAGCTAAACGCTGGCCGACATACGCGCCAACCTTTCAATATGATCACACAACAAATTGATGCGATAGTTTTTTTCGGCATCATTCATATGCTCCAGCGCCAGCCTGATTTCACGCGTTTCTACCAACACTTCGTGCATCAGCATGTCGCGAAATGAATTGATGCGCTTTAACCGGTCTTCCATCTGTTTACGGTGAGAAATGTCGTACAACACTTCGCGGCTCATCACAAATTCACCGCGCTTATTATACAGTGCCGTAGCACTCAGCAAAACTGGTCGCACCGGCCCTTCCTCAGGCTGAAGAATGTACTCAATATCTTCCAGCTTGCCGTATTCCTTCAACCGGTCAAAATTCCTTCTGAACAACGTACGCGAATCGGGATGCAGCATTTCTTCCAGCGTTTTTTGGCCTAGCAAACTTTCGCGCTTTTCACCCAGCCATTCCAAACCGGTTTCGTTAATCCGAATAAAGTAACCGTTCGTTTCCAGTGAATGATAACCACAAGGTGCAGCATGGTATAAATCTTCCAGCTCCCGCACCGCTTTCTCCAATTTTTCCGTCTTGGCCGCAGGCGTATGACCCAATTCAAAATTTAAATCTTGCTGGAATAATTCCTTCAGATGCTCTAATTCTTCCGAAGAAATATAAATACCGCTGATTTCAGTTTTCATGCGCATATTAGTCGAGGTACAGTTGTTCCACTAATTGCGCATATCTCGCCAAAATGGCCTTGCGCTTCACTTTCAGCGTAGGCGTCAGTTCGCCGTCTTCAATCGTCCATTCTTTATCCAACAACACAAACTTCTTCACCCGTTCTACCTGACCAAACTCTTTATTGCATTTTTCAATATCGGCATGGATCAACGCTTTTACTTTCTCGTTATCTACAATTTGACGGTTCGATTCATAGGCAATGCCTTGCTCGTTGGCCCACGCCTGTAAATTGGCAAACGAGGGTACAATCAATGCCGACACAAATTTCATATTATCACCCACCAACATCACCTGCTCAATGTAATGCGATTCCTTCAGCTTGTTTTCAATAGGCGCCGGCGCTACATACTTACCGCCCGAAGTTTTAAACAACTCCTTCTTGCGATCGGTAATCCGCAGAAATCTGCCATCCACCCATTCGCCAATATCACCAGTGTGCAGGTAGCCATCGCTGTCAATCACCTCGGCCGTTAAATCCGGACGATTGTAATAGCCTTTCATAATATTCGGACCTTTGGCCAGAATTTCTCCGTCTTCTGCCAACTTAATATCCACACCCGGAAGCGGCAATCCTACGGTGCCAATCATCCGGTCTTTTTCTTCATACCGGTTAATACATAAACCAGGCGATGACTCGCTGAGTCCGTAACCCTCCACTACAGCAATGCCGGCGGCCGAGAAAATTCTACCTAAACGCGCCTGCAATGGTGCGGCGCCGGTTACAATAAATTTCACCTCGCCGCCCAACGCTTCCTGCCATTTGCTAAAAACTAGTTTTCGCGCTATCGCTAATTGCACCGTGTAACTCAGTCCTTGATTTTTATTCAGCTCATAACGGCTGCCCAATTCCATGGCCCAGAAAAACAATTTCTTTTTTACTCCGGTAAGGGCATGGCCGGTATTCATGATGCGTTCATATACTTTTTCCAGCAACCGCGGCACGGTAGTGAATACATACGGATGCACTTCCTTCAGATTTTCACCAATGGTTTCCAGATTTTCCGCATAGTGAATATGGATGGCGTTCTTGATGTAGGCGAAGAATACGATGCGTTCGAAAACATGACAAAGCGGCAAAAAACTCAACGATTTCCTGCCTTCCTCAAAAGGCAGAATAGAGTCGGTCATCTTCAAATTGCTTACCATGTTTTTATGCGTCAGCATCACACCTTTCGGATTGCCGGTGGTGCCACTGGTGTAAATAATCGTAGCAATGTCATCTTCGCTAACAGCCGCTTTGCGTTGGTTCAGCAGCTCGTGGTTGATTTGCGCAACCGGTGGTAGTACGCTTTCCCAATGCGTGGCGCCGGGAATAGCATCAAAGGTGTAAATACCTTTAAGTGAAGGAACCTGTGGTTGAATCTGCGCCGTTTTTTTGTAGAGACCGGCATCGCCCATAAAGGCATATTTTACACCCGCATCGTTAAAAATAAACTGGAAGTCGTTGGTACTGGCCGTTGGATAAAGCGGCACCAGAATCGCACCAATCTGCTGCGTACCCAGATCAATGAAATTCCATTGCGGAGAATTAAGCGCGCTCAAGCCAATCATATCGCCTTTCTGAATACCCAAATTAATCAGCAACTGACTCACGCGGTCGGCCATCTCCTGCGTTTCGCGATACGAGTAGTGTTGCCATTTTTTGGTGTCACCCTCTTTTACTTTTCCTGCAATACACGGTTGATCGGGTCTGGTGCTTGCCTGCAGATGCAGGTAGTCGAATAAGCGCGTGATGGTCATAGCTCGTAGTTTTGGTTAAATATAGAAAATCGCGCTTCCTGTGCAAGTTTCGGCAGACAGATATACTTGCACGAGTGCAGGTTTTTGCTACCTTCGCACCTTCTCTGAAAGAAGCGCTTGCTCGCTGTTGCTGAGCAACCCGCCCAGGTGGCGAAATTGGTAGACGCGCTCGTTTCAGGTGCGAGAGCCGCAAGGTGTGGGGGTTCGAGTCCCTTCCTGGGCACAGGGTAAAGCGAAAAGTCATTAGGCTTTTCGCTTTTTTTATGTTCTTGCAAACCCGGCATACGCGTTGAAATTCAATACAGCGAAGAGCAGGTTAACCGAACAAAATAAAGATGATGGCGGCTGCCCGGGCACGCCGAAACCGCTCTTGGTCAGTATACTTCAAAGGAAAAAATTTCTTAAGCCCGATCATCCACGTGCCCGGTCACCGTGCTTTTCCTTTAGACTTGCACACTCTTTTTAATTAAAGGCTATTACTATTATGAGATTTCTTTTTTGGTCCTTTTTTCTTTGTTGGAAGATGTGGATATGTTAGTATAAGATAACACCGGCAGAGGTGAATTAGGCGCTTTCCCAGGTATGACCTATGCAGTGATTCAAACCTCTGCCGGCTCTTTGAACAAGCATCAAATAGAAATTTAGGCTAGAGGCCTATTATCAAGGGATTGATTGTGTTCAAAGGCGTTATCGTATTCAATCATTTTTAAAATTAAAAACATGAAGCAATTTTTTGTAGGAATTGATGTTTCGAAGGAGAAATTCGATGTTGCGGTCGTAGCCTCTGGAGTGAAGTGCCTGAGCGCTGTTTATCCAAACAATCTCAATGGCGTAAAGCAGCTCGTAACAGCACTCAAGCACTTCCCTGAATTTGAGTTAGGCAATGCGGTGTTTTGCTTAGAGCAGACGGGGATTTATGTCAATCACTTATTAGAGGGATTGCATAAAAGAGAGGCCATTGTTTGGTTAGAAAACCCTGTAAAAATCAAACAGAGCAATAAACTAATGCGAGGCAAGAGCGACCAGATAGATGCGGAGATGATTGCTTGGTACGCTTTTAAAAACAAAGATGATTTAAAACGCTGGCAGCCCAAAACGGCAGTATTTCAACGCCTCAAGCATCTATTCACCCTCCGCACCAGGCTAATCAGTAAAAAAAACAGCCTTTTAACGCCATTAAAAGAGGCTGACGGTTTTGTATCAAAGCAAGTACTTCGGTTAGAGAAACGCTTGATGAAAGCAGCTATCCAGGGAATAACCGAATCGCTCAAGCATATTGAAAAAGAAATTGCTGAGCTGATCGGACAAGATGAAAACATCAATCATCAATTTAAACTGTTGACTTCGGTTGAATCTATCGGGAAAGTAACAGCGCTTTATATGATATTGGCAACCAATGAATTTAAGGATTTTAACTGTCCTAGAAAGTTTGCCTGCTATAGCGGTGTAGCACCATTTGAACATCGATCGGGTAGTAGTGTGAGAGGTAAAACCAGAGTATCACACTATGCCAATAAAACAATCAAGAGTCTTTTGCATCTAGCTGCCATGTCATCAATTGTACATTCCAAGGAAATGGAACATTACTATCGGCGCATGGTCGCTTCTGGAAAGAACAAAATGTCCGTGATTAACGCTATACGAAACAAGTTGATTCAAAGAATGTTTGCTGTTATAAGGGATAACCGGCCTTATGAAAAACGTTTGCCGATGGATTTGGTATTGCCATAGAAATCGCTTCAATCTCGGCGCGCGGGCATCCGCTGTTCGGTCATCATGCATACAGAACTACCCGCTGCTATTCGGAACACCGCGCGCCGAGGATTTTCGCTGCAATCACTGCCGCGAATTAGCGCCCACTGCCGAAGCCTGTAAATTAATGACCCGCAAAGTCTTCCTCGCGATCCATCGCCACGGTGTAATTTCCAAGCAACGTATTCGATCGCGCCTGTCCGTGTAAACTGATGTGATATGGCGCCTGCAATACTACTTCCTCACTGGTGTATCGCAACTGAAACGGTAAGCGGAATTCGCCGCCCTTGCTGATGCCGCTATTCACCTCTTGCAAAATAGTGCCAATCGGCTGGCCATTCACAGAAACTGAAAATTCGATCACGCCTAATTGCGTGCGCATGCTGTTGGGGTTCTTGAAAACCACCGTGCCCTTGAGCGACCACCCATGCTGCCCAATAGTGTCAATAGAAACTTGTTCTAATCCTTCAAAAACCGGTGGTTGCGGTTTCACTGCGGCCAAATAACCGGCAAATAATAATCCTACCAGGAGTAGAAGTCCAAGCGTCCGTTTCATGCCGCAAATTGGTGAATTAACTGCAATGGTTTTAGGAACAATTTTATTTTCACTACATGAAACGGTTGAATCTGTTCAAAGCAGCGCCCTACATCGATTGGGCAGTAGTAATTGGTGCCTTGGCCTCTGGTGTGTTACACCCGGCGCCCACACAGTTCTACGACAGCGTGTGGCGCTTATTTCTCATCATCACCATTCCGCTGTTCTCAGCCTGCGGATTAATCTATCTTTATTCAGAACGCTACGGAGCGCGTATCCAAGGCGAACGCAAAAAAGCGCCCATGATGGCAGATGAAGCCTTTGGTTCAGCCCGCGCTATGTTTGTGGTTTCGTGCATGGCGGCCTGGCCAATGGGCTTATACCGCGCCGGCTTCCCTACAGGTCTGGCCTGGACCATTGCCGATATGGGTTTGCCTTGGTGGCTGGTAGTGCTGGAAATGTACCTGGGCATTGTAGCCATTGATGCGCTTACTTATTGGAAACATCGCTTGTTGCACACCAAATTGTTCTATCCATTTCACATGCATCACCATACCTTCCGCGACCCTACACCTTTCGCAGGGTTTGCTGTGGGACCAGTAGAAACGGTGCTGACTTTTTTTCCTTTGCTCTTTATCTGTTTCCCGCCGGCCAAACACTTCGCGCCATTATATTTTTCCGCTATTACCGGATTTGTGTTTTTAAATCTGTATCTGCACTGCGGTGTTACTTTTTCTTTCCTCGAAAAATTATTGCCCCGCCTGATGCTGAACAGTTCTGCCTGGCACAATGCCCACCACAGTGGCGTTACCACCAACTACGGCGAAGTGTCCTTCTTTTGGGATAAGGTATGCGGCACCGGCAATTTGCATCTGAAAACCCGCGAGGCGCATTAAGCATTGGCTTCGCGCCATAGTTGCTCCAATTGTTTTCGCAACATATCATGTTGCTGCAATTCGCGGATGTACTGCCATTCATTCATTTGTTGCTTCTTCCTGAATAACTTGTCCAGCAAACCTTGGTGCCCCTTGGTAGCGCGCGCAAACACCGCACTCAAACTAGTGGCATCAAAGGGAACAGGATGCACCCGCGGTTTCCAAACCCAAACTAGTTTTGATTGCGCCAGTTGCTTCAGAACCTTCGCTGGTGAGCGATAACCTTTTTCGGCCCGTAACTTGATCCATTCGGTATCGGCCAATTGCCGCAGGGCCGGCACTTCCGGCCGAAACCCCATTTTGTAATACATCCAGAAAGCACCCGAGCGAATGCCATCTGCATTGTTCTTTCCAATTTGATAAGGGTCAACCGTGAAGCGGTTTAACCGAAACACCCGCGCATACAAAGCACACACCGCACCAAAAATGCGCATCGATTCGCCACCGCGAAATGCCGGAAAAATATTCACCCCAATTCTACAGCTATCAAACATTATCCATCCTCCGCCATACGCAACCGGAATACCATTTTTAAAAGCCATATAGCCGATGTAGCTATCGATAGGCTGCCGCATCGCAGCAGGCATATCCATGAGTAATACCACTAAGCCGTTTCCGGCATCATACAATCGCGATAGCTCAGGTGTGGTGGTACTTACCGGCTCCGTTTCTTTATGAAGTGTAGCCAGTGTTAGCCGCGCGGTATCAATGTAGTGGGCCCGCTGCGCAAGCGATGTTTTCAGTTCGGGATAACGATACGGAAACAACGGTAGTACATCGCCCGATTTATCCAGCATCCGGTGGGTTTGCAGCGGGGTCAACAAGGGTAGCAACAAATGTTCTTCTGAAAAAGAAATCGCAATCTGCATTTGCAATTGCTGCCACAATTGCTCCAGCACTTTAATGTTTAATGTTGACTGTCGGAATATGGCCAACCAGTCTTCGAGTTGCGGAGCGCCCTTCACCTGCCGGTACCGCTGGAACCACGCTTTCACGGTAATATGACCTTCTAGCAAAATCTCTGTAGCGGCCTGACCTGCAACCAACGTCAGCACGCTGATTTGCTCGCTTTCCGCGGCATCCTGACTAATCAGTTTCAATGTCGCCTTTGAATGAGTAGCTAGACTGAAACACAAACCCAGGCTGAATGCGCCGGTGGCTTGAACCACGGACGTGCTGCGATGCACGGCCCATAATTGTTTGGCGATGCGGTAATGCTGCGCCGTTGCAGGAAAAGCAAGATAAAAGCGCAACACTTCTGCCAGTTTTTGACTGTCGCCCGGCGTTAACCGGTGTTTTTGTAAATTCCAGAGTAGATGCAGTTGTTGTTGCTTCTCCACAGGTGAAAAATGGGTGCGCAATAGTTCAAGTTCGGAAATAGCAGCGTGGCGCATCTTAGTTAATCCGTTGCATGTGAACCGTGGCGATAGATAGATGTACTTCAATGGAACGCAGCACGCCATTGATGAAGTGATAGAGGCTGCGATTGCCATCCGATGTTTTCAATTCTACTTTTTCTGAGTCGGCAAAAGCGACCTTTTCAAATCCTCCATCCGTTTCTGAAAAAATACTGGTGCGTTGTTGTGGATGTTCAAAATACAGATGCAATACAGAATACCGTGGCGGTGCAGTAAAGGTGCGATTTCCTTTCCATGACTTGACTTGATATTGCTGACCGTTCAGCATAATGTCGGTCCACTTCGTCAGTTTTCCGGATTCATATTGCCTGTATAGGGAAGATTGCAACTGACTATGAACATAGCGCGCTTCATACTTGGTTTCATCATTGCGTTCCATCCACAACACCTTCAGATAGCCCTTGGCGTGCAGTCGAAAAACTTCAGTGCTGTCGTTTTCGCGCGTGCGGGTGACCGTCATTTTTCCAAAATGAATGCCGAATGCCGACATATCAAATACCACTTCCTCGGCTGTAGCACGCAGCTGCAGCCATAAACACAGTACCACACCAAACCATTTCATGCCACAATCTTTAAACGGAAGGTAGCGCATTATAACGAGAATTCCTGCGGCGCTCAAACGACCTTCAGATTGTGGATAAGCTGTGTAAAACACAATAAAAGTCATGGATATGACGTTTTCAACATAATAACTCCCACCTTTTCCCACTTTATAAAACATTGAAAAACAACAATTAAAATAAAATAAAAGCAGTTGTGGGAAACTTTATGTCTAAAAAAGTGGTAGAAAGTGGATGGAAGTGGGATAGAATAGTATTTTTGTGGTAAGGAAAAGCGATGAAGTTTTTAGGTGAATATGTATGCAGTGTGGATGAAAAAGGCCGGGTTAAAATGCCCGCTGCCTTCTTCAAGCAGTTTCCTGTGGAAGACAAAGGCACTTTCATGCTGGGTCGCGATATCGATGATTGTTTGGTGATCTATCCGATGGCTACCTGGGCAGAACAAGAAGCCAACCTGGAGAAGCTGAATCCTTACAACAAAGAGCATCGCAATTTCATCAACGTGGTGACAGCCGGTGTTTCAGAAGTGGAAATGGATAATGCCAATCGCTTTCTGATTTCAAAACAGCTCATGCGTATGTTGGGTAATTCGAAAGAGGTGGTGTTGAAAGGGTTGTTTAAGAAGATTCAGGTGTGGGATGTGAATAAATATGAACAGTTCATTGCCGCGCAGAATGAGCGGGTGAGCGAACTGGCCGACGCTGTTTCTAAAGTGTTTGATGAAAAAAAATAATCGTTTGAACGATGCGCCCGGTGGCGAAACGGAAGGCGATTACCATATACCCGTTCTTTTACATGAATGCCTGGAAGGGTTGCGCATGCAGCCTGCGGGTGTGTATGTAGACGCAACCTTCGGTGGTGGCGGACATTCGCGTGAAATGTTGAAGCAGTTGGGCGAAGGCCGGTTAATTGCTTTTGATCAGGATGCGGATGCCTTACCCAATGCGCCGGATGATGAGCGTCTCACGCTGGTGGCAGCGAACTTCTCGCAGCTAAAACAGTTTTTGCGCTTGCATCAGGCTTTGCCTGTTGATGGCTTGCTGGCTGATTTAGGCGTAAGCTCGCACCAGTTTGATACACCTGAGCGCGGCTTCAGCTATCGGTTCGCCGGTCCGCTGGATATGCGCATGAATGCACGAGCCGGTAAAACGGCTGCTGCAGTATTAAACGAATACGATGCCGAAAAGTTACAGCAAGTGCTGAGTCTTTACGGCGAAGTGCGCAATGCCAAAACACTGGCAGCGGCTATAGTTGAAACCCGCCGGCAGCAACCGTTTCAGAGCACGGCGCACCTCACTGCATTGCTGAAAAGCATGGCCAAAGGCGATACACACAAGTATCTCGCGCAGGTATTTCAGGCTTTGCGTATTGAGGTGAATGATGAATTAGAAGTGCTGAAACAATTGCTGCTGCAGTGTACTGAAGTGATTCGCCCCGGCGGACGCTTATGTGTGATCACCTTCCATTCATTGGAAGACCGGCTGGTGAAGAATTTCATGAAGCACGGGAATTTTAGTGATGAGCCGCAGAAGGATGATTTCGGCAGAATCTCAAGGCCGTGGAAACTGATTACAAAAAAACCAGTGACCGCCACCGAAGAGGAAATGAAACGCAACAGCAGGTCGAGATCGGCCAAGCTGCGTGTAGCAGAACGGATATAAAAAATAAAAAAGGAAGATGGCGCAAAAACGACGCTTTGGTAGTTTTTTAAAAGTATTTGATGTAGTGGAAGGACAAGGCTTCCGCAGCATTCTCATGCAACTGCCTTACGTTTTGTTTCTGGTGTTTTTAGGGTTTCTGCATATCGCCAACAATCATTTGGCGGAAAGCTATGTGCGGCAAATTGCCCGCACCGAGCGGGATGTGAAAAACCTGCGATGGGAATACACCGAAACCGCCAACAACCTGATGAAGAAAAGCCGCCTGGAGGCGGTGGCGCAATTGGTGGCGCCTTATGGGCTGAAAGAGTTACGACAGCCCCCCACCATACTGGAAGTAAAACGATGACCCCTTAACCTGAAGAAACGATTAAAACCAACTAACCCGAAAGTGAGCGGCAACAACAAAAAACGTGAAGTAATGGTGAGGATCTATATCGGATTCCTCTTCATTGTGCTGCTTGGCTGCGGGATTCTTTTTAAAGCTGCACAAACGCAGTTTTACGATGGGCCCATGCTTATTGCGCATGCCGATAGTCTCACCATTTTTATGCGCAAAGTTAGCGCCGAACGGGGCAATATTTATTCGGCCAATGGCAAGCTGCTGGCAACCTCATTGCCACTGTTTGATGTGCATATCGATTTCGCGGCAGATGGATTAAATGAAAAAGTTTTCACAGCAAATAATGTGGATTCAGTAGCCATGCTGATGGCCGATTTGTTTCACGATCGTTCGAAAGAAGATTACAAAAATGAATTTGTATATCACCGTAAGAAAAAGGATACCTACTTCTTGCTGCGTAAGAATGTAGCTCTGGCAGAATTAAATGAAATGAAGACTTGGCCGTGGTTCCGGCTGAGCCGCAATAAATCAGGACTGATTGTAGAAAATAAAGAAAGGCGCGATCATCCATTCGGCGATATCGCATTACGCACCCTGGGTGTAGATGAAAATCACGACGGCATATATTCTTCTGGCATTGAATTGAAATACAACAAAGAATTAAGCGGCATTGCCGGCATGAAGTTGTATCGCAAATTATCTGGCGGGGCAGCCAAGCCTTTGGATACGCATGATGATGTGGCATCGCAATCAGGCCGCGATATCTACACCACCTTAGATATGAATCTGCAAGACGTTGCTGAAGCTGCCCTGCGCCGCACACTGGATTCTTTTCAAGCAGCTTTTGGTTGTGTAGTGTTAATGGAAACTAAAACAGGAAAAATTCGCGCTATTGCCAATCTGGGTCATGCTGATTCCACTGCAACGCAGTTTACAGAAGCAAGAAATTATGCCGTTGGCTTTGCCACCGAGCCGGGCTCTACGTTTAAGCTGGCTACCATTGCTGCATTAATGGAAGATGGTTTGGTAGATGAAAATACGCAGGTGAATTGTGAAGGTGGTGAAGCACATTTCTACAAATTAACTATTCACGACCATGAGCCACCAGAAACGCCAATGCTTACGGTGAAGCGCGCCATTGAAGTTTCTTCAAACGTAGCTGTAGCCAAATTGGCCTTTAACAACTATGCCTCTAAACCTGCTAAATTTTATGATCACCTCAAGGCGTTCGGCTTTACGGAACCGGTTGCTATTGAACTGAGCGGTAGCGCCTGGCCGGTATTGGCAAGTGCTAAATCATGGTCGGGTGTTTCCAGTGCCTACATTGCGCATGGGTATGAAGTGCAGGTAACACCATTGCACACCCTCCAATTTTATAATGCCATTGCCAATAACGGCGTGATGGTGAAACCTACATTAATTGAAAAGACGGTGGAATATGGTCGCACGGTAGATTCTACTATTACCCAAGTATTGCAGCCGCATTTACTAAACCAACGCACGGTTCGTGAACTACGCGATATTCTGGAAGGTGTAGTGGAAAATGGAACAGCAAAAAACTTAAAAACCGACTACCTGAAAATCGCAGGAAAGACGGGGACGGCCGTAATTTCAGATAAGATAACAGGATACAAAGGCCATAAAAAATATCAGGCGAGCTTTGTGGGCTATTTCCCGGCAGAGCAGCCAGAGTACACCATGATTGTAGTGGTGAGTTCACCTAGCAATGGGGTTTACTACGGCAATGTGGTGGCAGGTTCGGTATTCCGCGAAGTAGCCGATAAGGTCTACTCATTATCGCTGCATATGCATCAGCCTATGAATACTGCTGTGCCTTCTGCGGCTCCTGTGGTGCGCAATGCGTCTGCGGAAGATGTGCAACAAATTTATGCCCTGTTCGGCGGAATGATGCCGGCAACAGCGGCCAGTTGGGTGAAAACGGCAGATGGGAAAGCATTTGAAGCGAATGACATTCGCGAAGGAATTGTACCCGATGTGAATGGAATGGGTTTGAAAGATGCGCTGTACCTGCTAGAGTCGCGCGGACTAAAAGTAGAATTTACAGGAAGCGGTAACGTACGCTGGCAGTCGATAGCTGCCGGTGAAAAGGTGAATAAAGGGCAACGTATCAAAATTATGTTGGGTTAATGAGATTGTTAGAAGACATATTAAAAGGCGTGGCGGTGATGCAGCTTCACGGATTAACCGATGTGCCGGTGCATCAGATTGTGATGGACTCGCGCAAGGCAGTGGCCGGTGATGTGTTTGTTGCGGTAAAGGGTGTATCCAGTGATGGACATCAGTTTATTGGCGATGTGATCCAGAAAGGAGTGAGTGTGATTGTTTGTGAACAAGCTCCAGAATCAATTTCCGGAATAACGATTGTTGAAGTGGCCGATTCAGCGGCTGCGCTGGGGCAAATGTTAGATAATTTCTACCATCATCCATCTCGTAAAATGAAAGTGGTAGGTGTTACCGGCACGAATGGTAAAACGTCTGTAGCCACTTTGTTATTCCGCTTGTTTAGGTCGCTGGGCGCATCTGCGGGCTTGTTGTCTACGGTTCAGAATCAGATTAACGAAACCGTGATTCCTGCCACGCACACTACGCCTGATCCTGTACAATTACATGCATTATTAAATGAAATGGTTGCAGCAGGGTGTGCGTATTGCTTTATGGAAGTAAGTAGCCACGCGATTCACCAAAAGCGCATCGCCGGTATTGCCTTTACCGGTGCTATTTTTACCAATCTTACGCACGATCATCTCGACTATCACAAAACATTTGACCAATACCTGAAAGCGAAGAAGCAATTCTTCGATCAGTTGCAACCAGCGGCTTTCGCACTGACCAATATTGACGACCGAAATGGCAAGGTGATGTTCCAGAACACGGCGGCCCGGCAGTATACATATGCGCTCAAGTCGATGGCCGATTTTAAAGCCAGGCTAGTTGAGAATGCAGTTAGCGGTTTGCATCTGGAAATAGATGGAACTGAATTTCATACCCGTTTGATTGGAGAATTCAACGCCTATAACTTGCTGGCTGTTTACGCCGCGGCAACACTGTTGGGGGTCGATAAGATGGAGGCATTGACAGACCTCAGTGCGGTAGCACCGCCTGAAGGACGTTTTGATCAGGTCACTTCTGCTGATCGATCTATTACCGGTATCGTTGATTATGCACATACGCCAGATGCATTAAAAAATGTGCTGCAAACCATTAATAGCATCCGCAATGGCAACGGACAGTTAATTACTGTGGTGGGTTGCGGCGGCGACCGCGATGCGGCGAAACGTCCGGTAATGGCGCAAGTAGCTGCTCATTATTCTGATAAATGTTTACTCACCAGCGATAACCCTAGAAGTGAAGAACCTACTGCCATCATTGAAGCCATGATGGCTGGCGTAGATGTTGCCTCACGCAATAGGGTAGTAGCCATTACCGATCGCCGCGAAGCGATTAAAACAGCCGTCATGCTGGCTCAATCTGGCGATGTGATTTTGCTGGCTGGGAAAGGACATGAAAAATATCAGGAAGTAAAAGGGGTAAAACATCCTTTCGACGATAAACAGGAATTGGCGAAGGCGTTAAACGAAAAAATTTAAAACCTTGTTATACTACTTATTCAAATACATCAATGCGCACTACCACCTTCCGGGGGCAGGATTGTTCGGTTTTATATCGTTCCGCGCAGCGCTGGCTATCATTTTGTCGCTGGTCATTTCCATGATTTATGGAAAGAATATCATCGCCTTTCTGCAGCGCAAACAAATTGGTGAAAGTATCCGTGAATTAGGTCTTGCCGGTGAGAACCAGAAGAAGGGAACACCAACCATGGGCGGCTTCATCATTCATGCTGCCATTTTGATTCCTACTTTGTTGCTGGCGCGTTTAGAAAATGTTTACATCATTCTGATGTTGATTACCACAGTGTGGCTGGGCTTGATTGGTTTCGCTGATGATTACATCAAAGTATTTAAGAAGGATAAAAAAGGCTTGGCCGGAACGTTTAAGGTAATCGGGCAAATTGGATTGGGCATCATCGTGGGTACCATTCTTTATTTTAATAAGAATGTTTATACCAAGGAAGAAATTGACTTCGTGCACGTGTCTAAATACGCAAAGGAAGATGTTACTCAGGTGCGCGATGAGCGCGGACAAATGCACTACATGGTACGCGTGAAAGATTTGAGTACCACGATTCCGTTTTTTAAAACACATGAAATTGATTACGGATTAATACTGACTTCATTCAATGAAAACTGGAGTCGCTACGCCTGGTTGATATTTATTCCGATTGTCACCTTCATTATCACCGCAGTTTCTAATGGGGCTAATCTGACCGATGGTATCGATGGTTTAGCTACGGGAACTTCGGCCATTGTGGGCGCTACATTATTGGTTTTCGCTTATGTATCGGGTAATATCATTTTTGCTGATTACCTCAAAATCATGTACATCCCTAACTGCGGTGAGCTCACCATTTTCATTGCCGCTTTTATTGGCGCCTGCATTGGTTTCTTATGGTGGAATGCCTATCCCGCACAGGTTTTCATGGGCGATACGGGCTCATTAGCCTTGGGCGGAATCATTGCCACGCTGTCAATTGCCGTGCGCAAAGAATTATTAATCCCGGTGATGTGCGGTATCTTCTTGATTGAGAATTTGAGCGTGATGATGCAGGTGAGTTATTTCAAATACACCAAGAAGAAGTATGGTGAAGGGCGCCGTATTTTCCTGATGTCGCCACTCCACCATCATTATCAGAAGTTAGGCTGGCATGAAAGCAAGATTGTATCTCGGTTTTGGATTGTAGGAATTCTGTTAGCGGTATTGAGTATTGTAACCTTAAAGATTAGGTAAGCCGTGGGCGAACGATTGGTCATATTAGGCGCAGGTGAAAGTGGATACGGCGCGGCAGTGCTGGGTCTGCAGCAAGGCTACGACGTGTTCGTAAGCGATGGCGGCGCTATTAAGCCTGTGTATCGTGCTGAACTCGAACGCCGTGGAATTGCCTTCGAAGAAGGTGGCCATTCGGAAGAACGTATTCTGAATGCACAACTGGTGATGAAAAGTCCGGGCATTCCTGAGAAAGCGCCGATGGTGAAAAAGCTGCGGGAGAAAGGCATACGAATAGTGAGTGAGATAGAATTTGCCAGTTGGTTTACAAAATCGAAAATTATCGGCATCACTGGTGCTAATGGAAAAACAACCACTACATCACTCATCTATCAAATATTAAAAGATGGGGGCGTAGATGTTGGTTTGGGAGGTAACATCGGTAACAGTTTTGCATTAATGGTGGCCGAAGATCCGCACCAGCATTACGTTTTGGAAATTTCCAGTTTTCAACTGGATGATATCGAAACATTCCGGCCTGATATTGCGGTGCTCACCAATATTACGCCCGATCATTTAGATCGCTATCAATATGATCTGCAAAATTATGTGACGGCTAAATTTAATATCACCCGTAACCAGCGCGAAGGCGATTGGTTTATCTATAACCTCGATGACGACATTACGCGCCAAAACCTGGAACGCTATCCTACCCGCGCCAAGGCGCTGCCGTTTAGTTACGAGCAGCAAGTAGCCGAAGGCGCTTATGTAAAAGACGACAACATTTTTATAACCATACAAAACCACCATCCATTCAGCATGTCAATTCAAGAAATCGGAATCAAGGGTCGGCACAATGTGTACAACTCTATGGCTGCAGGTATTGCAGTAAACCCTTATGGCTTACGCAAGGAGCAAATCCGCGAAAGCTTAATGAACTTTAAAAGCCTCGAACACCGCCTGGAAAGCGTTACCAAGGTGCGAGGAGTGGAATTTATTAATGATTCCAAAGCAACCAATGTAAACAGCACCTGGTTTGCGCTGGAAAGCATGAGCAAGCCGGTTATCTGGATTGCTGGTGGTGTAGACAAAGGAAACGACTACACCATTCTGGAGCCATTGGTGCGCAAGCATGTCAAAGCCATGATTTGTTTGGGTGCCGATAACACCAAGTTGCATTCCGCTTTCGCCAAGTTGGTAGATGTAGTGGTGAACTGCAACAACATGCGCGATGCGGTACGCATGGCCTATCAATTGGGTAACCCGGGTGATGCGGTGCTGCTTTCGCCGGCCTGTGCGTCTTTCGACTTGTTCCAAAACTACGAAGACCGCGGTAAAAAATTTAAAGAAGCAGTGATTGAACTGTAACCATGAAAACGGCTGAAGAGAAAAAACATCCGGGATTTTCTTCCGGAAAATTTAAAGAGGTGCTGGACGTAGATGGCGCTGTAGCTACGTTCCGGGGCGACCGCGTAATATGGATGGTGGTCATTGCGCTGTTCCTCTTCTCGATGCTGGCCGTTTACAGCGCCTCCAGTTCACTGGCTTTCAAAACCGCTGAAGGCAATGCCTCACAATATCTTTTTAAACAAGTAGCCAGCGCCATCGGGGGAATCATCCTCATGTATCTGGCGCATCTGGTTGATTACCGCTACTATTCCCGGCTGGCCCAAATTCTTTGGGTCATCTCTATTCCCCTCCTGATCTATACGATGTTCTGGGGTACAAAAATAAATCATGCCAATCGCTGGATCCGTTTGCCGGGTATTGGTTGGACCTTTCAAACGTCTGATTTAGCCCGCCTGGCGGTCATCATGTTTCTTGCGCGTATGCTATCACTCAAGCAGCACGCTATGGATGATCTGAAAAAAACAGTGCTTCCTATGTTGGGTCTTGTGCTGCTTCCGGTAGTACTCATTGCAAAAGATAATTTATCTACTGCCCTAATTTTGTTCTTCACTTCCGTGTTCATCATGTTCATTGGCCGGATGGCCATGAAACATCTCCTGATGTTATTTGCTGCCAGCTCGGCAGTATTGGGTGTCTTCTTTGCCTTGCTGTTCCTATTACCTGATTCGATGTTGGTAGGCCGGATGCCTACCTGGAAGAAACGGGTGGAAACACATTTTCTAAACAAAGAAAAATCGCCTGACGATGAATATCAGCAAACGCAGGCGCGCATCGCTATTGCGCGGGGTGGTATCCTTCCTAATGGCCCCGGAAATTCTATGCAAAAACATTTTCTTCCTGAAGCCTATTCCGATTTCATCTTCGCCATCATCATTGAAGAATATGGTCTGTTGGGTGGCGTATTCATCGTGTTTTTATACCTGTTGCTTTTATACCGCTGCATCAAATTGGTGGTGCGCGCACCCAAGGCATTTGGCGCCTTCCTGGCCGTGGGCATGGGCGTGATGCTGGTGCTTCAGGCCATGATTAACATGGCCGTAGCCGTAGGGCTATTCCCGGTAACCGGCGTCACGCTGCCGCTGGTGAGCATGGGCGGCAGTTCAGTGGTGTTTACCAGTATTGCCTTCGGTATTATTCTCAGTGTGGGCAGGCATATCGAATTAAGCGAAGAAGAAATTCAGGAAGAAACAGAAGACGAAGAAGAAGGCGCGTTGCAACCAGCATAAACCATGGCAAAGAAGTTTATCATATCAGGCGGTGGTACAGGAGGACATATCTTCCCGGCTATTGCTATTGCCAATGCCCTGAAGGCGCGGGTGGCTGATGCTGAAATTCTGTTTGTGGGTGCCGAAGGACGAATGGAAATGGAAAAGGTTCCGGCAGCCGGATTTAAAATTATCGGTTTAAAGATTGCCGGATTTCAACGCACGCAAATTTGGAAGAATTGGTCGCTGCCGTTTAAAATAATCGGCAGCTTGCTAACCGCGCGCAAAGTAGTGCGCGAATTTAAGCCCGATGTGGCTATAGGGGTGGGTGGCTATGCCAGTGGTCCGCTCTTAGCTGCCGCCGCACTGAGCGGTGTGCCTTGTCTGATTCAGGAACAGAATTCGTTTGCTGGTATCACCAATAGAATCTTATCCAGAATCGTAAAGAAAATCTGCGTGGCCTACGAGGGCATGGATGCCGTATTCCCCAAAGAAAAAATCATATGCACCGGTAATCCGGTTCGCGCACAGTTGACCGCAGCAACTGTTACTAAGGAAGCAGCACAGCAATTCTTTCAACTCAATAATCACCAACCGGTCATTTTCGTTTCCGGCGGTAGTTTGGGCGCGCGAACCTTAAATGAAAGCGTTCATTGTAATCTTGAAACCCTTTCACAGCAAGGCGTTCAGGTAATTTGGCAAACAGGAAAGTCATGGAATCAACCGGTAACTGATACACCGGGCATCAAACAATTACCGTTTATCGAACAAATGGAAATGGCTTATGCCGCTGCCGATGTCATTATCGCCCGCGCAGGTGCATTAACCATTGCTGAATTGCAAATTATTGGCAAGCCGGTGATCCTAGTGCCTTCACCCAATGTTACCGACGACCATCAAACCCATAATGCCATGGCATTGGTAAAGCAACACGCTGCACTGCTGATAAAAGATAGCGATGCGCGGGCCATGCTTATTCCTGCTGCATTGAATTTGTTGAAAGATGAAGAACAGCAAAAGCAATTAGCGCTGCGTTGCAGGCAAATGGCTATTACCAATGCTACGGATAGAATTGTTGATGAGATTTTAAAACTGAGTGCATAACATGGAACGCAATAGCAATCATATTTTCTTTTTAGGTATAGGCGGTATTGGTATGTCGGCTTTGGCGCGGTATTTTAAATCGCAAGGGAAAACGGTAAGCGGCTACGACAGAACTGCAACGGCCTTGACAGACGCCTTGCAACAGGAGGGTATTCCGGTTTTTTTTGAAGATGTATTATCTAACTATCCGAAAGACGCCGGAATGGTGGTATATACCCCGGCTATTCCGAAAGATCATATTGGATTCAATTTTTACAAAGAACAGGGCTACCCGCTCAAAAAGCGCAGCGAGGTATTGGGTGTCATCAGCAAAGATGCATACACCATAGCTGTAGCCGGCTCGCATGGAAAAACTACGGTGAGTTCCATGATTGCGCATATTCTGTTACAAGCCAATCGCAACGTTCACGCCTTCCTGGGTGGAATTGCCACGAATTATAATTCCAATTATTTGGTGCCGAATCGCGGTGCGGTGGCACTGAGCAGGCAAATTCCGTCGGCAGTAGTAATTGAAGCCGATGAGTTCGATCGCTCTTTTCACCACTTGCAACCGAATATGGCAGTAATCACCGCTGTAGATACGGATCACCTCGACATTTATGGTTCGAAAGAAAAAATTGATGAGGCCTTCCTCACCTTCACTGAAAAAATTCACGAAGAAGGATTTCTGGTCATCAAACAACATCAGTCCATTGAAGCCCAATTACCGTCAATGGATAAAGCTTTCTACCATCTTGATAGCACCGATGCTGATGTGTATTGCAGTAAGTATTGGATAACGGAAAATGGTTACGTTTTTTCAATTCATTATTTCGGAGAAGAATATGTGGGTTTCCGGTTGAATATCGGCGGTTTCCATAATATCGAAAATGCCTTGGCGGCTTTCGCCATTTGTAAGGAATTGGGTTTGTCTAATCATGAAATCAAAGCCGGCCTGGAATCGTTCAAGGGCATCAAACGCCGGTTTGAAGTGATTGTTCAACAACCAGATTTCATATTCATTGATGATTACGCCCATCACCCTGAAGAGATTCGTGTTTTTCTGGCATCGGTTCGTGAGCGATTCCCTGAAAAGCGCATCACCGCTATCTTTCAGCCGCATCTGTTTTCTCGAACCCGCGATCTGGCAAAGGAATTTGCCGAAGCGCTGAACCTGGCTGATGAAGTGCTTTTGATGGACATCTATCCAGCCCGTGAATTGCCCATGGAAGGCGTTACCAGTAAGCTGATTCTGGATCAGCTTAGCGTTTCCAAAAAATCAATCGTACCACGTGAAGAAATACTGGCCGCCATTAAAAATGCGCAGCCGGAAGTGCTGGTTACTATCGGCGCAGGCGATATCGATAAATTAATCCTACCGCTAAAAGAACTGCTAACCCAACAACCGCAATAATTCATGAAGAAGATAAAAAACATACTCCTCAAAATCCTGCTGGTCACTTCATCTGTGGCGGTAGTAGCCGGTTTTGTGGTGGTGCTTACCGCTGCGGTGGAAAAGCGCCAGTCGCTTGTATGCAAAGGTGTACAGGCAACAGTTGATTTTGAAACCGGATTGAATTTCATTACTACCGATGAGGTAGTGGCAAAAATTAACCATCTCAGCGGCGGTCAGATTACCGGAAAACCCTTGTCGGCAGTGGATTTCAGGACGTTGGAACAAGAACTGCGCAAGAACCCCTATATCGACCGCGCAGAGGTGTACAGCGACCAACAGCAACTGGTTCATGCGGTAATACATCAGAAGCAACCGTTATTGCGGGTAATCAACAGCGATGGTGTGAGTTATTATCTGTCGGATAAAAAGGAACGCATGCCGCTAAGCGATAACTTTACTGCGCGCGTTCTTTTGGCTATTGGTACCGTGGAAACCCGGGAGGATTTGTATGGCGACAGCATCATTGTGGATGAAGTGTATCGGTTGGCCCAGTTTATTTCGGCCGATACCTTGCTGAATGCCATGGTAGACCATGTTCGCGTGGATGAACGAGGCGAAGTGGAACTGATGCCGAAGTGGGGTGGTCATTCCGTTGTTTTCGGAAGAGCAGGTGATCACATGGAAGAAAAATTTCACCGGCTGAAATTGTTTTATCGCGAAGGCATGGCGCGGATTGGATGGGATAAATACAGCCAGGTGAATGTGAAATTCGACGGACAAGTGGTAGGTGTAAGGCGAACCAACCGCATCCAGGAAGTGATGAAGACAGATAGTGCAGAAACGCTATAACCGCTGAGAAAAAAAGAAAAGGAAAAGAATATGGAAAACCCAATTGTAGTCGGACTCGACATCGGAACCACCAAAATTGCAGCCATCGTTGCGCAGCAAGATCAATACGGAAAATTCAATATCCTGGGCATCGGTCGTGCCGATTCTTACGGCGTGGCCCGGGGCGAAGTAGTGAACATCGAAATGACGGTGAAAGCCATCCGCGAAGCAGTGGCCGAAGCCGAACGCCAATCTGGCGTTGAAATCAAAGTGGTGTACGTAGGTATTGCCGGTGAACATATTTCCAGCAAGCAAAATCGCGATATCTACACCCTCCCGGATCCGGATACGGAAGTGAGCGATGCCGATATCAAGGCAATGAAAGCCAATATGCACCGGCTGGCTTTGGAACCGGGAGAGCGCATCATCCACGTGTTGCCGCAGGAGTTTTTCCTGGATGGCAATCCGGTAACGCGCACGCCGGTGGGCATGTGCGGCAGCAGGCTGGAAGCGAACTTCCACATCATCACCGGCAAAGTGGCCGCTGCACAGAATATCAAAAAATGCGTGGAGCGCGCCGGACTCGAAATGCTGGGCCTGATTTTAGAACCATTGGCTTCTTCAGCAGCTGTGCTGAATGATGAAGAAATGGAAGCCGGTGTTTGTCTGGTGGATATCGGCGGTGGTACTACCGATATCGCAATCTTTCAGGATGGCATCATCCGTCATACCGCCGTTATTCCTTTCGCAGGTAATATCATCACAGAAGATATTAAAACCGGCTGCATGGTACTGAAAAAGCAAGCCGAAAAATTGAAAGTGCGCTTCGGTAGCGCTCTGCCTAATGAAGCGCATGAGAATGAAATTATTTCCATTCCAGGCATCAACGGCCGCGAACGCAAGGAAATATCCATGAAAATGCTGGCGGAAATTATTCATGCCCGCATGGAAGAAATTATTCAGCAGGTGTATTTCGAAATCCGCTCCAGCGGCTATGCCAACAAACTCATCGGCGGTATCGTGATCACCGGCGGCGGTTCGCAATTGAAACATCTGAAGCAAATGATGGAATTCGAAACCGGACTCAATGCCCGCATTGGTTATCCCACAGAATACCTGGCCAAGGGCACTAAAGACGAACTTAAAAATCCGATTTATGCTACCGGTATCGGCCTGATTATCGAAGGATTTAAAGAGCTCCACGAGCAACACGAAGAACACGAACGCAATCAGCGCAAAGTGCAGCCTGTAGCCGCACCTCCGGTGGTGGAACAAAAGGTGGAAGAACCCATTACCGAAGCACCTTTAACGGAAGAACCGGTGATGGCAGAGGAGGCGCCTATTCAGGAAGAACGCAACGCAAACTATGCGCAGGAAAAAAAGAATAGCTGGCTGAAAGGTTTGCTCACCAATGTGAAAGATTGGTTCGAAGATGAAAGTGTGAATAACGATTTTAATTAAAGAAAAAAATTCCTAACAAATTCGCCCCGGCCATTCTAAAACTTAAAAAAGAGCTATGACTAACTTACAGTTCGATTTACCAAAAGATCAATCTTCTATTATCAAGGTGATTGGTGTTGGTGGCGGGGGGAGCAATGCCGTAAACCACATGTTTACGCAAGGCATTGTAGGCGTAAACTTCGTGGTGTGCAATACCGATTCACAGGCGATTGATCAAAGCCGCGTGCCAAACAAAATTCAGTTAGGACCAAAACTCACACAAGGATTAGGTGCCGGCTCGAATCCCGATTGCGGTATGCAGGCTACCGAGGAATCTATCGAAGAAGTGCGCGAAATTCTCTCCAAAAATACCAAGATGGTTTTTGTAACCGCAGGTATGGGCGGCGGAACGGGCACCGGTGGTGCACCCGTAGTAGCGCGCATCGCCAAAGAGATGGGCATTCTTACCGTAGCCATTGTCACTACGCCATTCTCATTTGAAGGCAAGCGCAAGTACAATCAAGCGCTGGAAGGCATTGAAAAAATGAAGGCGCATGTGGATACCATCCTGGTTATTTCCAACGATAAAATCCGCGAAATGTATGGCAACGCCCGTCAAAGCGATGCCTTCAATCACGCCAACAATATTCTGGCTTCTGCGGCAAAAAGTATCTCGGAAATCATCACCGTACCTGGCTATATCAATGTCGATTTTGCCGATGTGAAACACGTGATGACCAACGGCGGTGCAGCCGTGATGGGCAGTGCCGCAGCCGAAGGCGAAAACCGCGCCATGAAAGCCGTAAAAGCTGCACTCAGCTCGCCATTGCTCAACGATAGCGATATCCGCGGCGCAAAGAAAATTCTGGTGAATATCTCCTCTGGCGCTGAACAAGTAACCATTGATGAAATCACCGAAATCAATGAATACATTCAGGAAGTAGCAAAAGATACCGATATTATTTTCGGAACTTGTGATGATGAAACATTGGGTAACAAATTGTCTGTAACCCTTATCGCTACTGGGTTTGAGGCATCGTACAAGCCTGCTTATCTCACGCCGGTAAATCGTGTGGTGCGCGAACTGGATGAAACCAAGCCTGCTGTTGCTGTAGCACCTGTGGCTGAAGTGAAAGTAGAAACGCCTGCGGTGAAAGTGGTTTCTTTGGATGAAGAACTGCCGGCAGAAACAGCGGTGGTTACTCCGGTAGCTGAAGTAGCACCGGTAGTTACGGAAACACCGGTTGTGGCAGAAGAAGAAACTTATTCGTTGTTTTCGATGCTGAATAACGAAGAAGAAGAGCAACAGAAAGAAAACGTAGTGGTGTTTGAATTTGAAACGCCCGAGGTGAAACAACAGGAAACGGTGCTAGCGCCGGTTGAAACGTTGGAAGAAAACCCGCTGGTGCAAAATGAAGTGAGCGAAACCGTGGTTACCGGTGAGACTAAGGCCGATGAAGAAACGTACGAAGTGTTTACGGTGAAAAGCTACGAGCAGCAGGAAACGCCGGTGAAGTCATCGCAGGATCAGGTGTTGAACGACCGCAAACGTATTCTGGCTAATCTCAGCTTCCGTTCGCTGAACAAAACCAAGATGAACGAACTGGAAAGCGTACCGGCCTACATGCGCAAGGGCGTAGAAGTGAATCACGGTACATTGCCTAGCGAACAAGTGGATATGTCGCGCTTTACCATCGGACAAGACTATAGCACAGGCCGTCCGGAAGTGCGCAAAGACAACGGTTTTCTGAACGATAATGTGGATTGATTAAATTCCAATTAACCCCTAAAAGCCGCTTCTCATGAAGCGGCTTTTTTTTTGATCATTATGGCGCGCGCCAGCCTCACGGCTGGCGCCGGGTGCTATCGGGGTTCGCTTCGCTTCCGTACGCCGATGGCGTACCGCACCGCCGATGGCGGTGCGCCCTTTCGCCCCCTCGCGCTCGTGACAAGTGCCATACACTGCGCATCCAATTTTTCGCAAGGGCCTTCCTGCGCACCGCACAACAAAAACCATTATGTTTAATCATGCGTTTCTACCTGCTGATTACAATTTGCTGGCTTTCCGTTACCCGGTTATGCGCACAACCATGGGATACGATTCTAATTCGTGGCATGATTGAACACAATGAATCACATCCGCTAAAACTAGGTATCCGTTTCAGCGTGTTTCAAGACCCGGCGCCGCAAATGGCGCTGGTTAATGCCGATGGTACTTTTGAAAAGCGGTTGATGGTAAAAACGCCAACCCGCTGCACCCTCACCTACAATGGTGTGATGCAATCGGTGCTGCTCACCCAAGGCGAACCAGTGCTGCAATTGCGCTATGTAGAACATGACGGGCCGCAACAACTGCTAACTCCTTCATCGCCTGAAAACCTGGCGTACCAACAGTTTCAGCAGTTGTTTCAACAAGTGTTTCCATTCGGCAGAACAGAAAGTTCGGTGGCGTCATCATCTATTGCCCATCGCGATGCTTTACAACAAAAGATGGTCACATGGCAGCAAACAGAAAGCGAGCTCAAAAAAATGTACCCGAACACACTCACGGCCTCGTGGTTAATGTCGTATTCCCGCGCCATGACTGGTCTTCAAGCCAAAGGAGAACTAGATGCGGCACACTTGCTTTCTTCATGGAATAGCGCCGATAGCACCATCAGTTTAATGCAGGAATGGCGACCGTTGTTAGAGGCTGCCGCCGATCAATTCACTGATTCAGCAGCGCCACGCTTGCTGCCTTGGGTTGAGGCGGTATTGGCGCAAACAAAAGACAATATCGCCATGCAGCGGCATTGGCTCAATTTGGCTGTGGACGTATTACCTAAAGGCGATCGCGAATCATTGCTGCAAGCGTTTTGTACGTACCTGAACCAACATCCTGCTATAGCGCAATTACAGCCGGTGGCCGCAGAAAAGTTGAAGGTGTTCCAGTCTATTTTGCCCAAACAACCCATCATCGATCTAACTGCCCGAGATACGGCTGGGGCTTTGATACAGCTTTCTGAAATTGTTTCGAGGCAACCATTAACGTTGCTGTTATTCTGGGAGCCCGACTGCTCTCATTGCCTGGAGGCGCTGCCGCAACTGCGCGATTTGTATCGGCAATATCACAGCCAGGGTTTTGAAATTGTAGCCATAAGCAGCGGTGCGGGTACGAATACCCAGCAATGGAAAGCGGTAATTGAACAACAACAACTCGGTTGGCGTCAGGGTATTTCGCCTACTGATCGGACGGTGTATGCGCGATACGCAATATCCAATACCCCGGGCATGGTGTTAATAGACCAAAACAAACAGATTGTCCATCGGTTTTTTACGCTTAAGCGCCTACCGCAATTGGTTCAGCAATTCTTGGCGAAATAGTTTCCGCTTGTGGCATGAAGCGCAACATGGCCCAAAAAGCGCTAAGCGCGAGTGATGCGGAAGGCGCCCCCAATTTATTGGGGGCGGTGCGCCGTAGGCGCACGGAAGCGAAGCGTACCCTGTAGCAGCACGGCCCCCTGCCTAAAGGCAGGGGGCGCGCCATAACAAAAATTTATCCCAACAACATATACAAACCACCCATGATGGTAGTGCCGCCAACGCCCGTCATGCCGTACAGCGCCAATTCGAAAACACGCTCGCAGTCGGCAAAGCAAACAACAGCAACAAAACCTACCACACATAACACCACGCCCACGCCAATCAACAGCAAGCCGTTATGGCTGCTATTGGCGCGCTCATCGGTAAAGGCTGCTTTAATTACATCCTGCGCGTGGCCCTGAGCGGCCAATTCACTTTCAATTGCGGTATCCGATTTTCCCGCTGCACGCCCTTGTTCAATGGCGCCGCGGATATTTTGAAGGTCGCTCATAGAAGTTACGTTTTACGTGAAGAAAAGCAAGGTTTCACTGAAGGAAGATAAGGTGCCCCGTTGAATAAAACAAACGGCGGTTTTCTATTTTATAATTTACAGATAATGAATAATATACATAAACTTGTTTAATAACTCTGCCGCCAAGGACGACGCTAAATTGAAGATGACGCCCGAAAGTAAGCATGGATGCGTTATCCGCTAACAATTGCTTAATTTTGCGCCGCAATGAAACAACTCTTTCTGACCGTTTCGGTGATGTTAGCACTGGCGCTTGCTGCGCAAACCTCGAACCCTCAACAGCGTATTAACCTCAATCCAACGTTTAAGCCGTTTTATCACGGTGTAGAATCGGGAGATCCTACGGAAAACAGCGTCATGATTTGGACGCGATGCACGCCTGATTCCGGCAATACCGCTGCCATTCCGGTAAATTGGCAGATAGCTACTGATTTGCAGTTTACAAATGTGGTTAACTACGGTAAAGCATGGGCTACAGAAGCATCTGAATACACGGTGAAAGTAGATGTGTGCGGTTTGCAGCCTGCTACTTATTACTATTACATGTTTTCTGCTAACGGCAGAAATTCAATAGTTGGGCGGACCAAAACTGCACCGGCTGCCAACAGCAATAACGACAGCGTTCGTTTTGCGGTGGTATCGTGTGCCAGTTGGGAGCACGGATTTTTTAATACGTATGAAAATATTGCTGCCCGCAACGATGTTGATGCGGTAGTGCATCTGGGTGATTACATCTATGAATATCAATCCGGTGATTTTTCAGACAACAATGTTACTTCACAGGGTCGTGTGTATGATCCGCCTCAGGAAATTGTAAGTGCCGCGCAATATGAAGGCCGTTACTCGCAATACAAATTAGATGATCAGTTGAAGCGTGTGCACCAATTGTTTCCATTCATCACGGTATGGGATGATCATGAAACCTGTAATGATGCGTGGCGTGAAGGTGGAGAGAATCACCAACCTGCCACAGAAGGTCCTTTTGATGTGCGTAAACACAATTCCACATCCGCCTATTTTCTGTGGATGCCGCTGCGCAAGCCCGATCCGCTGGATACCATTCGAATTTTCAGAAGGTTGCGCTATGGCAAATTGTTGGATTTGATTATGCTGGATACGCGATTGTATGATCGCGATGAACAGAACTCAAGTGCAGCCAGCGATCCGAACAGGCACATGATGGGCCCGGTGGAACGCGCCTGGTATTTTCAGCAACTCACCGATTCAACTACCCGTTGGAAAATTGTGGGAAATCAGGTGATGCTCGCACCGATGTTGGGACCGTTCGGATTAATTCTGAATCCCGACCAGTGGGACGGCTACAAAGCGGAGCAACAAATCATCACTAACTTTATTTTAAATAGTTGTAAGAATGTGGTGATTCTAACCGGTGATATTCATACCAGTTGGTGCAATGATGTTCCCGGGCCGAATTACAACAGCAGCACCGGTGCCGGCTCGGCCTGTGTGGAGTTTGTGGGGCCTAGTGCTACTTCATTCGCTTTTCCGGTGAATATTGGACCCAACTTAATCAAGACATTCAACCCGCATGAGAAGTATGTACAATTGAGCGAGCATGGTTATTATGTACTGGATGTGAAGAAAGGTAAGGTACAGGCGGAATATCGGTACAACGATGTGATTACGTTACATAAATCAGATGCTTTTGCTACGAGTTATTATGTGAATCACAACGAAAGATTTTTAAGGAATAGTTCATCAGGCGTGCCTGCGCAGCCAATCACTGCAGCCAATCCATCGGCCACACCTGATCATTCGCTGCCTGTAACTGCTATCAGTACATTGAATTTTATTCAAACAGATAATCGGACGCCAAAGGCAGCCAGCGTAATTCCCAACGCCGGGCATTGTCCTGCTTTGGTCATGACTATTCTGGATTCTGCTCATTATGGCCGTTGCGCCATTACGAATGGTCGTGATGTTACCTATACGCCATCTTTGGGTTATCAAGGTCCTGATACGGTGTGGGCCGTGGTTTGTGAAACATCTAACCCCACTGCATGTGATACCGTCTTAGTGGCCATTCAGGTGCGCGCCATTGTACATGTAGATACGACTATAGTGAATATTCAATCGGGAGAAGAATTTCGCGATTGTTATTCGTTTGATGACGTAGTACCGCAGCTACAGTTGTCGCGCGATTCCACGCAGTTTAATGCGCTGGAATACAGTGGCGATACCTGTTTCAAGTTTACCGCCAGCGCAGGATATTGCGGTTTTGATGTATTACGCGGAATTGCCTGCGAAACGGTTTGGGGTGTTTGCGATACGGTGGTGTATGTGTTTAAAGTGAATCATCCGGCGCAAATGCAAACATTAAGTTTTGATACCTTGAAGAATAATATCATCAACTACTGTTTTGCTTTTGATGATTTGGTGGGCGTAAAAGGCAACAACCAAATCATCAGCAATCCGAAGCACGGCAATTTTACATTTACCGGCGATAGTTGCGCTAAATATTCGCCGTACTATAACTACACCGGTAATGATACCGTAGTGTTCCGTTCTTGTGATAATTGTACGTTCCCGGTATGCGATACCTTGCGTTACATTTTTAATTTCCGTGAGCCGCAAAAGCCGAATGCTATTGTTGAGACCGATCGGATGGTGGTGTTGGGCATGTTCCCTAATCCGGTAGATGAAGCCATTACCGTTCAATATTATTTGTATAAAACGGAAGACGTGCAGGTACAGGTAACTGATGCGTTGGGTAAGGTGCTTTACGATCAGTTGTATCGGAAAAACGAGGAAGGCTTGCATCATGCGCTGGTACCGATGAAAGATGTTGCAGCCGGCACGTATCAGGTGCGCGTAGTTGTAGGCAATCAGGTGTACACGAAACGCATGGTGAAGCGCTAGGCGTTTCTGTTAATCGGCATGGCAAAAATCGGACATATAGATTTAGGGGAGCAGCCGTTGTTGCTGGCGCCGATGGAAGATGTGAGCGATCCGCCCTTCCGGCATCTTTGCAAACAGCAGGGTTGTGATATGTTGTACACCGAATTTATTTCGTCGGATGGCCTGATTCGCGATGCGGAGAAGAGCGTGAAGAAGCTGGATATTTTTGAAGATGAGCGCCCGGTAGGTATTCAGATTTTTGGTGGGGAAGAAGAGGCGATGTCGATGAGTGCGCGTATTGTAGAGCGCGCCAATCCTGAGTTGCTGGATATTAATTATGGTTGCCCGGTTAAGAACGTAGTATGCAAGAATGCAGGCTCCGGAATTCTTCGTGATATTGATAAGATGGTGCGACTTACCGAGGTGATTGTAAAATCTACGAAGTTGCCGGTGACGGTGAAAACGCGTTTGGGTTGGGATGCCAATTCCATCAAAATTGTGGAGGTGGCCGAGCGCTTGCAGGATGTGGGTATCAAGGCCATCAGCATTCATTGCCGCACCAAACACCAGATGTATACAGGTAAAGCAGATTGGACGTGGATTGCGAAGGTGAAAGAAAATCAACGGTTGCAAATTCCGGTGTTTGGCAATGGGGATGTAGATTCAGGAGAAGCGGCAAAACGAATGATGCGGGATTACGGCGCTGATGGGGTTATGATTGGCCGGGCTTCTATTGGATATCCGTGGATATTCAGAGAGGTGAAGCATTATTTAAAGACCGGCCAAACGCTGGCTCCGCCCACGTTGGCTGAGCGGCTGGCTACCTGCAGAGAACATGTAGAACGTTCTATTCAATGGAAAGGGGAGAAGTTGGGGATATTGGAGATGCGCCGGCACTATGGGCATTATTTCAGGGGCTTGTTGAATGTAAAGGTGTATCGTTCAAAATTGGTGCAAACCATGAGTGTACAGGAAATTTTTGATGTGCTGGGAGAAATTGAAACACATTACGCCAATCAGGAAGTGATTTGGGCGAAGCCGAATATTAAGGAGGAATATGCCGATGGCTAATTTGGCTAAAGCGATAGGTTATAAACTTAAAGGCGAGCGGTAGGGATTGGAGCGGTGCTGCGCGTAGCGCAGCAGTGCGAAGCACCGCAGCCGCGGAAAGCCCGGGCCGTAGCGAAGCGGAGGCACCGCCAACTATATGAACAACGAATATTATCGATTCTGGAAGCTGGAAAGCCGCATGGGCAGGGCTATTTGGCAGTTTACCCCGCCAGAGGAATTTGCGCAAACAAACTGGATGGGCGCGCTGAACGAGCGCGAGCAAGCTTTTTTGGACGCCATGGCGGCATCGTTTGTTTATGATCCTGCTACTAATCCGAATAGCGCAGATGCGGTATATCGTGAGCAGTGCGCTGCCGGTGAAACTCATCAAGGTACACCGCTGGAGAAGGCGATTCGTTTTTATGAGACCTTGCAAACGGCGGATGGCAATTTTACCGGCGATTATGGTGGGCCTATGTTTCTATTGCCCGGTTTAGTGATTACCAGTTACATCACGCAGTCGCCTTTTCCGGCACCGCATCGGGTGTTAATGACGCGATACATGTTGAATCATCAGCGCGCGGATGGTGGATGGGGATTACACTTGGAAGGGCATAGCACCATGTTTGGTACGGTGCTGCAGTATGTGGCGTTGCGCTTGTTGGGATTAGCCGCCGACCATCCTTCTTGTGTGAAGGCGCGCGCGTGGATTCACGCGCATGGCGGTGCCACTTACGTGCCTTTATGGGGGAAATTTTATTTGAGTGTTTTAGGTGTTTATGAATGGGATGGCATGAATACGCTGTTTCCTGAATTCTGGTTATTGCCCGAGGCGTTGCCGGTTCATCCATCGCGGTATTGGTGTCATACGCGTCTGGTTTATTTGCCCATGGCGTATTGCTATGCGGTGCGCATGACGGCACCGCAAGATACGCTTACGGCTGCTTTGCGCAGCGAATTGTATCCTCAGGCTTATCACACCATCAATTGGCCCGAAGCGCGCAATCAGTGTGCACCTGATGATGCTTATTTTCCGCAGCCTCAGTTGTTGAAGATGATGAATAGTTGTTTGAATCAGTACGAAAAGATTCATCTGAAAAGCTGGAGAAGCAAGGCGGTTGTTTTTATGTTGGATTATATCAATGCAGAAGATGAGCAGACCAACTATATCAATTTAGGTCCGGTTAATAAAGCCATGAATTCGCTGGTGGTGTATCATGCGTATGGTAAGGATTCAGTTCAATTTGAGCAGCATCAGCTGAGGTGGTATGATTATTTATGGCTGGCAGAAGACGGGATGAAGATGCAGGGTTACAACGGCTCGCAGTTTTGGGATACCGCATTTGCGGTTCAGGCTGTTGAGGCCGGACCGTTGGCCGAAAATTTTCCGGGAATGCGGCATCGCGCTCATCACTTTATTGTGCAATCTCAACTGCGGCATGAGGTTAAAGACCGCGAAAAATATTTTAGACAGCAGCAGAAAGGCGGTTGGCCATTTTCTAATTTAGAGCATGGCTGGCCCATTACCGATTGTACGGCTGAAGGTTTGAAGTTATTGTTGCAGCAGCGCAAAGCGGGGACGGTGTTCGATGACCAACGGTTTACCGATGCCTGTGATGTATTACTAACGTATCAGAATAAGGATGGCGGATGGGCATCGTATGAAAATACACGAGGGCCTAAGTGGCTGGAGCAACTAAATCCGGCGGAGTTGTTTGGCAACATCATGATTGATTACAGTTATACCGAGTGTTCTTCGGCTGCTGTGCAGGCCTTGCTGAAATTCAGGGAACAGTTTCCGCGATACCGCAAGGAGGCGGTTGAGGATGCTATCGAGAAAGGTGTGGCGTTTATTTTAGGGCAACAGCGGGCCGATGGCTCGTGGTATGGTTCGTGGGCGGTCTGTTTTACCTATGGCGGTTGGTTTGGCGCGGCCGTGTTACGCGCCTATCTCACTTACTATACCAATGGGAAGTTAGTAGTGGCAGCACAGGCGGCATTAGATAGGCATACTTCGTTTTTGTTATCGAAACAAATGGCAGATGGCGGTTGGGGAGAATCATTTGAGAGTTGTGTTCAGCAGCGGTACATCTATGCTGAACAATCACAGATAGTGAATACCGCCTGGGCAGTGATGGCGTTATTGGATGGGCCAGATAGTGCCGCGAGCCGCGCGGCTATTGAGAAAGGCATTCAGTTAATAACATCGCGCCAATTACCGAATGGCGATTTCCCGCAGGAAAACATCAGTGGGGTATTCAATCACAATTGTATGATTACTTACACTTCCTACCGGAATGTATTTCCGATTTGGGCGATGGGCAAGGCGATTAGTTCTCAAATTTGATGTGCTTGCCACGGGTGCCGCGGTAACGTTCGGCGCCGCTTTCCCGCACATTCAGCGGAATGAAATCTTTTACAAAGGCGCTATCGAGCACCACATTAGGAAAATGAAAATCGGGCTTGCGCGTGTCGGGCAGCCAGTGATACACCACAGGGATGTTCGGCATGCCATTGCAACGTTTTTTACCGAATTTACCCAGCATAATGGTTTGAAACGGATCAGTTGCCAACGCAATTTTTTTAAAGCCCATGCTTTTGGCCATTTGCCAGCCGTAGTAAGCGTTTTCAACGCTGTGTTCCGCTTTGATTTCGGCGAAAGTTTTATCGGAAGGAACGCCCAGCGAATCAGATATGATTTTCATGGCCATGCCTTCGTAGTACGGTGTACCTACGGCCGCTCCGGAATAGATAATATGTTTCGTTATACCTTTTTCAAAAAGCATTTTGGCCCATAAAATCCGGGCCGCCAGAATGGGGTTCAACGCGCCATCGCCATACGGCGTACCCGGCACAATGACGGCATCATACGGACCGTTTTTTTCAGCTTCATGAAATTTTTTGATACACCACTTGGTGTGGGTACAGGCGGTGAAAAAGCTTCCTAGTACAACCAGAAAGAGCAGGCGTGCGCGGTAATTCATGAAGTTAATTTCTTGCGGTGATTTGTTTGAGTTGCTGGCCGGTTAGGGCACCCATACCGGCGCAAAGTCCGCCTATTAGTGCTGTTAGAAAAAAGAGTAATCCGGTGTTAGGCAGTTTTAGTAGTTCAGCCACTTTGGGCGCCAGTACATGTTGATTCTGGTAGTCAATCCAGCCGGTGTACACCAGCCAAAGCAAAAAAACGCCTAGAAAGCTGGCTGCAAAAGCACGCCATCCTGTTTGTGGCAGGAAATAGCCTACCGCGAAACCTGCCAGCGCCACTGCATACCAAGGTAGAAAAAAGGCGGCCGCCAGAGCGACCAGCGCAGTAATACACACGGCTGCGAAAAAATTCATGCCACTAATGTAAGCAATTCAATTTACCTTTGAACTATGGAAAATGCTAACGATTTATCGGTGCGGAAGACCGGTGAAATGTTCACTGCGTCGATTCTGAAAAAGGTTACGCCGGTTTATCAAAGTTTGTTTGCGTTGGCGGTGGCGCTTGTTTTAACAGCATTGGCACACTTTGCTTTTCAATCTACCGAAGGTACCATTTATGCCGCCTGTTTTGGCGTCGTGTTTTATGTGATGTTCAATCCGTGGTTGTGCCTGCTGGCTGATACCATCAAGCCGTATTTTTTGCAGTCGATAGCGTTGTACGCAGCCCTATCTATTTTCCTCTTCGGTTTGGTTTACCTGCTGACTGGATTATCGCCAATAAACACTTTTGAAATAAAACTCATTTTGATGACCACCACGTTTTACAACCTGGTGGCGTACGCGATGATGAGTGCGTTGAAGTTGTTGTTTATTGACCCCAGCGGCGGGGGATTGTGAAATTGTATCCGATTATCTCCGGAAGAAGTTCAGGATACTTTTTTCAATGGCGCTATGTTGATTGCCTTGTTCAGGAACAAATGTGTTACCGGTGAGCTGCTCGAATAGTTGAATGTATCGCTGTGATACATGCGTTACAAAATCATCGGGCATTTCAGGCATCACCTGTCCTTCCTTGCCTTGAAACCCATGTGCGATCAGCCATTCGCGCACAAATTCCTTGGAGAGTTGTGGTTGAGGTGCTCCTTTTTGTTGCCGGTCTTCATATCCTTCCCGGTAGAAATAACGCGATGAGTCGGGCGTGTGGATTTCATCAATCAGTATCACTTTTCCTTCCCATAATCCAAACTCGTACTTGGTATCCACCAATATTAAACCCCTGCTTGCGGCCATTGCTGTTCCTCTGGCAAATAGTGCCAGGGCGTAGCGCTCCATGTCTTCATATAGCGGTGGTGCAACTACCGCTTGATTTAAAATTTCTTTCCGCGAAGCATCTTCATCATGACCTTCCAGATTTTTGATGGCCGGGGTGATGATGGGGTGGGGCAGGCGATCATTTTCTTTCAAGTTTTCGGGCAATGACACACCACAAAGCACCCGTTTTCCCGCGCGATATTCACGAGCCGCATGTCCGGCCAGATAACCGCGCACCACCATTTCGATGCGTATCGGGGTACAAAGTTTTCCGATGGAAACATTGGGATGCACAACTGCTTCCAGCCAATTCGGACAAACATCTTGAGTATGCGTTAAGAAATAAGCGGCTAGCTGATTTAGTACCTGGCCTTTGTAGGGAATGGGTTTGGGTAGAATATGATCGAAACAGGAAATGCGATCAGAAGCAATGGCGACCAATTTATCCTGAATCGTATATACATCGCGCACCTTGCCGTGATATACTGATTGTTGTCCGGGAAATTGGTAGGAGTCTTGCATCATAAGTCAGCAGGGTTCTTGTTGGCGTCGTTTAGTTTTTCGTATGCTTTCAGAATTTCTTTCACCAGGCGGTGGCGCACTACATCGGTTTCGGTGAGATGGATAGTAGAAATGCCCTTGATATGTTTCAGCAAGCGGATGGCCATAGCCAAACCCGATTGGTGATTTTTGGGCAAATCGATTTGTGTTGGGTCGCCGGTAATGATACATTTCGAACTGGGACCAATACGCGTCAGGAACATTTTTAGCTGTGGTGTGGTAGCGTTCTGTGCCTCGTCAAGCAAGATGAAGGAGTAATCTAACGTACGACCGCGCATGAATGCCAGTGGCGCTACTTCGATGATTCGATTCTGCATGTAATATTGTAGTTTATCAGCAGGAATCATATCATCCAAAGCATCATACAATGGCCGGAGATAAGGGTCGATTTTTTCTTTCAAATCACCGGGTAAGAACCCCAGATTTTCCCCGGCCTCTACTGCAGGGCGCGTAAGAATAATTTTCTTGACGCTTTTTTCCTTTAAGGCTCTTACCGCCAGTGCTACGGCCGTATAAGTTTTTCCCGTTCCCGCCGGACCAATAGCAAAGAGCATATCGTTTTTATCGCACTCCTCCACCATGCGCTGCTGGTTTTCGGTGCGTGCGCGAACAATGTGTCCATTGTTTCCATAAACAATCACGTTGTTCGGTTCTTTTTGTGCTGACGGACCTACTTCTCCCAGTATAATGCGCTCCATCTGGTCTTCGGTGAGCTTGCCGTGGCGCTCAATATGAGCCATCATCAGATGGACTTTCTCCCGAAAAACCTGAAGGTCATCTTCACTGCCTTCGGCCTTAACGGCATTGCCGCGGGAGACCATGCGCAGGGTTGGGAAGGCTTTTTTCAGAAAGTTGAAACGAGAATTATTGACGCCGAAGAAATCTAATGGATCAATTCCTTCGATATGAATGGTTGTTTCTGTCAAAATGGAAAATTTGAATACCAAAATATATATTTAACCCGCGGCATTTGCTCATATATTTTGCAATCTATCCACAAAGTTTCCACCGTTTAGAAAATGGCCTGGCCACTGGTTACCATTACTTCTGATTTAGGGCACAGCGACTATTACGCTGCTGCGTTTAAAGGCGCGTTGCTGCGTTCTTTTCCTGAATTAAAATGGATGGAACTGGCGATGGATGTCACCGCTTTTGATCCCAGGCATGCGGCATACGTGGTGCGCAATGCTTATCCTTATTTTGCGCCTGGCACCATTCACCTCATCTACATGAATCCACCTGAGGCACGCGGTAAAATGGTGGTGGCTTCACATGCCGGTCAATATTTTGTAACCTTTAATACCGGTTTGATTTCATTGTTGTTTGCGGAAATGCCGCAGGAAGCTTATCTCGTTCACGATCAAATTGCCGCCAGCAGCAATTTGTTTTTTGTGGAAGGCTGTACGCGGGTATTGGCACATTTGCTGGAACAAAAGCCGCTGGCAGAAATTGGCGTTAAGAGCCCTGACATACGCCGTAGTATTCTGATGCAGCCTATGGTTCAAGACGGCATGATTAGAGGCTCGGTGCAGTACATTGATCATTATGGCAATGCCATCACCAATATCAATCGACACATGTTACAGCGCGCTTTTGCTGACCGCCGGTTTGTGATTAGTATGAATGGCGGTGATGCGATACTGAGTGGCGATTATTCAGATGTAGTTCCCGGAGAAGTAGTGGCTTTTCTGAATGCAGAAGGATTTATTGAAATAGCCATCAATAAGGGGAGTGCATTTAGATTGCTTGGTCTTCGGGTAGATAGTCAGATTTTAGTTACGGCATTGTAGCCAGAAACTGTAATTGTTCAGCAATTGTATTGATGCGATAACCGGCGGCTATGGCCTTGGCACAATTCATAGAAACATCTGCTGGCCGAGGTTCTGAAAAAACAATCTCTTTCTGAGAAACTGCTTCAATGGAGCCGGTACTGAGTCCAAATGCTTTGGCTACTTCGCAGCCAAATTGGTAGCGCGACATGCGCTCGTTCGCGCACAGATGCAAGATTCCTGATTCGTGTTCCATTAGATGCAGCAAGCCTTCTGCAATAGTATAAGCACTGCACATGCTGCGGTACTCATCATGAAACAACTTCACTGGGGTTCCATTTTTCAAATCCGCCAACAATTTAGAGAACGGGCTGCGTGCACTGGCACCTGGGCGGCCGAATAGCAACGGAATTCTGGCTATTAATGATTCGGGATAGATGCGTTGTATGGCATCTTCTGCGGCTGCTTTTTGCTGGCCGTAAACTGATGTGGGTTGCGGCGTATCGTTTTCATCATAATTGCCTTTGTGGCCGTCGAATACTAAATCTGTAGATGTGAATACAAAAGGAATTTGCAAATCACTGGCAATGCCTGCCAGTTGGGCCGCAGCCTCTACATTAATGGCATAAGAAAGCGCAGGTTCTTTGAAACAAATTCCTGCATCGGCAATAGCTGCGGTGTGAATGATAGCATCTGGTTCCAGATCATCAATCAAATCACCCACTTCACGGATATTGGTGATATCGCACGGATAGAAGTGACCTTGGTTTGAGCGCGGTGGATGCTGATGATAGCAACCGTGTACCTTGTAGCGCAGGCTGGCGCGTTCCAGCAAATGATAACCCAGAAAGCCTGAAGCTCCTGTAATAAAGACGGTCTTCATCAAGTGCCAGTTTCTTTCAATATCTGAATGATGGTTGCTATTCTCTTTTCGCGTACCGTGTCGCGCTTAGCGCCAGCAACCCATTGCACCCATTCGCGTTGCTGCGAATAACTTTTTTGCTGGAAAAGGGATAGCACTTTTTGCTTGTCAAGTATAGATTTCACCGCATCCGGAATTTCAACTTCGCGAAGTTCGGTATCTTCCCACAGCTCAATCGCTACGAAGTCGCCCACTGTTTTATGCAGCAGTTGGCGGATATCTTTTCTGATTAACAACATCCATTGCGGTGCACCATATTTAATCAGTGAGCCGCGGTATAACAGGCCGTCAATGGTTGCTAGCACGGGCACGCGGCCTTTCCCAAAAACTTCTTTAGCGTTATGCGGAAAAAACACAAACATCCCGCCGCCGTCGCCTGCCTCAATCTTTGCCGAAAACGTAAAGCGCTTCATTACTGAATAAAGGTATCTGTTTTTCCTTTACACCACACCTTGATTTCTCCGCGCACCAATTGATAGGTAATGGTTTCATTGTATAGATTATAGCTGGAAACAATCTGATCACTGATGGCAATAGGCTGACCGAAATAGTATCCTTGCAGTCTTCCATATTGATCCTGATAAACCAAAATATCGTTATCGATTTTATAGTTAGAAACGGGATTGCTGTCCAGCATGGTTAACTCGCCATTATACCAAACCCAGAAATGATTGGCTTGATCTACAAATGCAATCATATTTTCTTTCACCAACAAACTTTTTGGCCGGTCTTGCGCCAGCGTTTTTTCTTCGCCATTATACCATACCGTAAGTTGCCCCTGCAAATTGTAATAGGCCAGAAATCGCTCGCCGGTCCAATAGTTGGTGATGTTGTTAATTGCTGTTTCAATTGATTCACCTTTATAGAAAAACTTAAAGTTACTGTTGTAATCGAGATACATCACCAAATCGCGATCTACCACATACGATTGTGGCACATAAGTTTCCAACGTAATTTTCTGGCCGTGATAGAACACTTTAAAGTTGTTGGATTGATCAACATACGCAAACAAGTTGTCGGCAATTTTTCCATTGGAAACTTGTACATCGTCGCCTGGGTTAACATCCTGCAGCGGGAAGGCCTCCAATTGTTCGTTCACCCCATTGTAGAAGTAGCGCACCTGTCCCAACGTTCCATTCCATACAATCAAACTATCAGCATACCAAAATTCATTATTGGCCAAGCGATCCAGTGACGTCATCTTGCCATTATACAACACCACAATGTTGGTGAAGTTTTTGTAGAGGAACCAGTTATCCGTTCGGTAGATGGCCGCTTCATTATCGCAGAGATTGTAGGTTTTTCCGCCGTAGTACAATTTTGTTCTGGACCCGTTGAAATTCACATAAGCCAGATAATCTTTTCCGGTAACAATCGTTTTTGGCTGCAAAGCCTCAAGAAAAACGCGGTTGCCATTATCCCACACGAACTGTTGGTTGGTGAGATCGTTGACCGGTGCCATGCATTGCGACCTTGCCTGCGTGGTTAGCAGCATTATTATGAAAAAAAAGAGTTGACGAATCATCGGGTGGGCTTTTGCGTTTTGCGGAATCTGGCAAAGGCGCCCAGCGGTAGCTTTTTGTCGAATCGGTCGTTCAGGAAAAGTTCACCACATTCTAATTGATTCGGACGAAAACGCTGTTGTACCAGATTGTTTAAAATCATGGCAGAAAAGCCCAGTGAGTAGGCATTTAAAATCAGAAAATGCTGCTCTTTGTTTAAAAGTTGTAGAACCAGTTCCATCATTTCACCAATCTGATCTTCCAGCTTCCATTTTTCACCATTTGCGCCGTGACCATAAGCTGGTGGATCCAAAATGATGCCATGATAAGTATTGCCGCGCTTTAGCTCGCGTTTCACAAATTTTAAGGCGTCTTCTACCACCCAGCGAATCTGACTGAGGTTGCTAATTTGCTGATTTTCGTTGGCCCAGGTTACTACTTGTTTGATGGAATCAACATGGGTCACATCAGCGCCTGCGGCCCGCGCTGCCAGGGAAGCAGCGCCGGTGTACGCAAACAGGTTCAGAAATTTTGGTTGTTCGGCAGTGATTTGATGCAGGCTTTCAGTGATATAATTCCAGTTAACGGCTTGCTCAGGAAACACACCCACATGTTTAAACGAGGTTAAGCCCAAACGTAGCTTAATCGTTTTTTTGTTCGGCAGGGTGTATTGTATGGGCCAGCGATCGGATACGGCTTTAAGTTTTTTCCAATCACCGGATGAACTGCTTTTAGGAACGAACTTGACATGAGCCTGTTGTTCCCAATCTTTCATGGATTGGCCAGGTTGCCACACGGCCTGGGGTTCTGGCCTGATGGTGATGGTAGCGCCAAAACGCTCCAACTTTTGAAACTGACCGCAGTCCAATAATTCATAATCGGCAAATGATTCAGGGGTTAAGCAGTGTAGTTTCAATGTGGAATTTTTTGGCTTGTTTATTTTTCTACAATCACAAAAACATCTTCGCTGTCTTTTTTCATGCGGTATTGTTCCCGGGCGAATTTCTCCTGGGTTTCGCGATTAGTGGTGATTTCTTCGTATTGCTGATTCACCTGCTGAATCTGTTTTTTATAGAAATCGCGTTTACCTTGCAGCTCGTGCAGTTCTTTTCTGCGTTGCCACTGATTCAATAAATTATTTTCATCGAAAAACAGCATCCAGACGGCAAACAAAACGGCCGTCAGAAAGAAAATATTGCGGAAGATGGGTGGTATTTTCCAAAAGAGCTGTTGGATCCGGTTCAGCATGGGGCGAAAATAGCGAAAAGCGCATTGTGACGGCGATGTTTCGCTCTACGCTTTTTATTTATCTTCGCCAGCCATGCAACAAAGCAAGAAGCTTCAGGAATTTTTGTATCAGACCACAACGCCTGAACTTGCCCGGATGCTGCTAGCCATAGCAGAGGGTTGTAAAGCTATTTCCAGTGCGGTGCGCAATATCACCGTGCTCAATATGACCGGTGCTTTAGATAGTACGAATATTCAGGGCGAAACGGTACAGAAACTGGATGATTTCAGCAATCAGGTGCTGATGGATTATGCGCGCGAAAGTGCGGTATGCGCAGGCTACCTAAGTGAAGAAAACGACGATATCGTAACGCTGGATCCGCAAGGGGATTATATTCTTTCAGTTGATCCGCTGGATGGTTCTTCCAATATTGATGTGGTAGCGCCGATAGGAACGATTTTCTCGGTTTACCAGCGGTTAAGCGATAAAGGAGCGGTTAATGCGGCTGATTTTCTGCAGCCGGGTGTGTGTACCAAGGCCGCGGGTTATGCGGTTTACGGCAGTTCTACGGTGTTCGTTTTTAGTACCGGGGCCGGCGTGTATGTGTTTTCACTGAGCCCTGACGACAATGAATTTCACTTGTCGCATGCCGATCTGAAGTTACCGGAAGAAGGGAAAATTTATTCGATTAATCAGGGCAACATTCTAAAGTTTGAAGAGGCCGCACAGCGATTTGTGGCGCATGCCACGGCACAGGATAAGGCCACTTCACGTCCGTATTCGTTGCGTTACATAGGGAGTATGGTGGGCGATTTGCACCGTACCTTTTTGAAAGGCGGGGTGTTCTTATATCCTGCCGCGAAGGGAGAAACCAAGGGTAAATTGCGCTTATTATACGAGTGTATCCCCATGTCGTATCTCACCGAACAAGCTGGCGGAAAATCTACGGATGGTCGTCGCCGCATTCTGGACATTACACCAACCGAATTACACGAACGTTGCGCTATTGTAATTGGCTCAAAGAATATGGTGGCGCTCTATGAAAGTTATTCAGTTGAAGTAAGCGCTTAGATGTTATCTAAGCCCTGTCCGGCAGCCAGCAGTTCGGCAATATCAAACACCTTCACGTCCAAACGATCTTTACCTTTCACGCCATCAGTGAGCATGGTATTGCAGAACGGACAAGCCGCAGCTACGATAGAAGCGCCAGATTCCAACACCTCGGCGGTACGGGCTTCATTGATGCGCATGGTGCCCATTTCTTCTTCCTTAAACATCTGAGAGCCCCCGGCACCGCAACACAAACCGCGCTGTTTGCAGCTTTTCATTTCTACTAACTCAGCATCCAGTAATTCCAATACCTTTCTCGGTGCTTCATAAATATCATTGGCGCGACCTAGATAGCAAGAGTCGTGGTAAGTGATTTTCTTTCCTTTGAAATCGCCGCCGCCTGCTAGTTTGATTCGACCTTCATCAATCAGTTGCTGCAAAAAGCGGGAGTGGTGCAATACTTCATAATTACCGCCCAATGCCGGGTATTCATTTTTGAGGATATTGAAGCAATGCGGGCAAGCCGTTACAATTTTCTTCACGCCGTAGCCATTCATAATTTCAATATTCTGCATGGCCAGCATTTGAAATACAAATTCATTACCAGCGCGTTTTGCCGGATCACCCGTACAACTTTCTTCTGTGCCTAATACAGCAAAAGGAATATTGAGGTGGTTCAGAATTTTTACAAATGCTCTGGTGATTTTTTGGGCGCGCTGGTCGAAGCTACCAGCACATCCTACCCAAAATAAAATATCCGGAGTTTTATTTTCTGCGGCCCACTCGGCCATTGATTTTACGTGTAAGTCAGTCATCTTTTTATTCTAAATTGAAGCATGTAAATGGTAAATAGCATGTTAAGGATTACAAAGTTTAGTTTCTTTTAGTAAAGATTTTTCGGCACTAAGTAAGGCGGCAGCAATAACTCCACAAAAGGCTGAAAGATGCGCTAAGATTAGTTTGAATGGCGTCATTGACATGTTACGGGCATCACGCAGCGTTGAAAGCCATAACTTCGATTCATTTCCTGAAGGAAGTGCCATGCTCAAACAATCGATAAACTCTTTTTTCATTGCTGCGTGTTGTGCCAAAAAAGAATTCGCCAGTATACCGGTTACACTTCTAACGAACTGGTCATCCAGACGTCGCGCCGAAATACCAGGGGTCATGGTATCTACAGTTCTAACGATTTCTATGGTCCTATTATACATCTTGCGCTTAAAATGATTTAGGTTGAAGGTTGAATATGTGGTAAGTTTAAAGTAATGCTCAATTTAGGAATTCGTTAGTGGCTCATATTACCATTTACATTTTCCAATTCAAACGGTCTTGCTGACTGAATTGCCATGGTGCGCCATTATTTTCCAGGTTAGCGAACATGCCATTCCATTCAGCAGGTGAATTGGAATCTTCCATAATCAAACTTCTTCTTAACTGAACAATGATGTCGAGGGGAGAAATATTCACCGGGCACTCTTCCACGCAGGCGTTGCAGGTAGTACAAGCGCGCAACTCTTCTACTGAAATATAGCCGTTTTCAATCAGCGTCTTACCATCGTCCTGCCAAATGCCGTTGTTGGCATCCATCTTTTTGCCCACCTCTTCTAACCGGTCGCGGGTATCCATCATAATTTTTCGCGGTGATAACAATTTACCGGTTTGTGCAGCCGGGCATTGTGCGCTGCAACGGCCGCACTCGGTACAAGTGTAAGCGTCTAGCAAATTCTTCCAACTTAAATCCATCACGTCTTTCGCACCAAATTTTACCGGCTCGCCTGAATCGGGCGCTACAGCAGCGTTGGGATCCAGCATCAGCTTGACTTCCCGTGTTACTGCCGGCATGTTTTTAATAAGGCCCTTCGGTTCCAACCGGCTGTAATACGTATTGAAGAAAGCCAGAATGATGTGTAAGTGTTTGGAATATGATAAGTAAACCAGGAAGCCTAACACGCCTGCCAAATGACCCCACCAGCCAATTTTTTCCAACACCAGTAAACCCGTTTCGCTCATCCCTTTAAATAAGCCGGAAAGCATGCCGCTGAGAATAAAACCGTAATGTCCGCCTGATGCGGCCATATCGGCACTGTTCATCAGAAAAATATTGGTGATGAGAAAAATTTCACCGAACAAGATCAAATGTGCATCACGGTTGGGCCATCCTTGCATTTCACGCATGGTGAACCGGGGCAACTTCAATACATCGCGACGATATAAAAACGCTACTGTTACGAAGAAGGTAATCAGTGATAAAAACTCAATGAAATTGATGGTGAATACATACAGCGCATGCAGCACCGAATGGTTTTCCCACGCATGAAAGATATAGCGGTGGGTGCCGAAGATGCCATCAATAAAAATTTCAATCAGTTCAATTTGCGTAATCACGAAGGAAACATAGATCACCAGGTGCAATAAGGCGGCGATGGGGCGTTTGAACATCTTCTGCTGCCCAAAAGCCACCAGTAGCATGGTTTTGAGGCGGGTAGCACTATCGCCTTCCATCACCTCGGGCCGGCCGAGTTGGATATTTCGGTAGACCCGGTAAAAACCTTTGTACGCGAAAAAAAATGCTGTGCCGGAAACGGCCACAAATAATAAAGAAGACAAAAGAGTTAACATGCGGAATGGTTGTGGCTAAAATAGCTATCCTTCTAAAACAACAAAAGCCGCAGCCATTTGTTTGAGGTGCGACAGCGAAACTAACGCCCGCTTACCGCCCATAGCTTCGAACTTTTCTAATACTTTTCCGGATAGGAATAACGATGGCTTGCCAATATCGTCGTTTAAAATTTCAATCTCTAAAATACTCATGCCCTCGCGCCAGCCTGTACCTAAAGCCTTGAAACAGGCTTCTTTGGCAGCAAAACGCGCAGCAAAACTCTGGGCATTACCTTGTTGGTTACAGTAATCAATTTCACGTTGCGTGAAGACTTTTCGCATAAACTCTTCCTTGCTGATGGCTCGCTGTACACGTTCCACTTCAATGATATCGGTGCCGATGCCAATAATCATACTTATGATTTTGCCTTGCGCACCATCTGTTCAATCATGTCCCATTGATCCTTGGTAACATCATCAAACAAGCTGAATTCGCCTGCGCCTTGTAACCATTCTCCGCCATCAATGGTCACTACCTCGCCGTTCACATATCCTGAAAAATCAGAAACCAGATACGCTGCCAGATTGGCCAACTCCTGATGTTCGCCTACCCGACGCAACGGCACCCGCTTCACCAAATCGTATTTCTCGCGGAATTCACCCGGCACCAAACGATCCCAGGCGCCCTTGGTAGGGAAGGGACCCGGTGCAATGGCATTCATGCGAATGCCGAATTTGGCCCATTCTACCGCCAGCGAACGAGTAAGCGCAAGTACACCGGCCTTCGCCGTTGCAGAAGGCACTACGTAGGCTGAGCCCGTCCAGGCATAGGTGGTTACAATGTTTAGTACCGCTTTGTTCTTTTCGTTATTGGCAATCCATAGTTTGCCCAGTGCCAGCGTGCAGTTGATGCTTCCTTCCAGCACAATACCAATCACCGACTTAAATGCATTTGCGCTTAATCGCTCGGTAGGTGATATGAAATTGCCTGCGGCATTGTTCACCAGGATATCGACGCCGCCAAAGGCTGTGGTCACTTCATGAATCATCGTTTCAACCGCCTGATATTCGCGCACATCACAGGCTACAGCAATACATTTGCTACCTGTTTCTGCCGTTAACTCTGCCGCTGTTTTTTCTAATACGTCCAATTTACGACTGGTGATGGCGCATTGCGCACCCAGTTGCAAAAAATAACGGGTCATCGCTTTTCCCAGTCCGGTACCGCCACCGGTGATAATGATTCTTTTTCCTTTTAATGCATCTGCCTTCAACATGCCTTCTGTCATAGCTATCATAGTTTGATTTAAAATTGTCTGGTTTGCAATAATACCAAGGTACAGGCTTCCAGCGCTTCAATACCGGCAGCGGCGGCTAGTTGCACCAACTCCATATTTTCTGTACCGGGATTGAAGATAATGCGCTGCGGCTTCAAAGCCAAAATTTGTTCATAAAAAGGAACTTGGTTGGCGGCATTCAAATAAAGTGTAACGGTGTGCGGATGCCAGTTTGGATGGATGGCGGTCGCGATGGGAACACCGGCTACCTCGCCCGCCTGGCGCCCAACAGCCAGCACGGGGTGTTGATGAGCCTTGAGCATATTAATGGCTTTGAAAGAATACCTTTCGGGATGGGTGCTGGCGCCGAGTACCAAAGTTTCCTTGTGTTCTTCCATCATCAATGATAACTTTTTTACCCGGAATGCGTATAACACTGGAATACAGGCTAAACAGCCACGAAGACATCATGAAATTTGGAAGAAAGATAAGAGAAGAGGAATTGGATCGTTCCAGGATAACCGATGAAGGCAGAATGCATGCAGAAGAACAACTCAAGCAACGCCATCAAAAATTATACATGGGCATGCTATACGGCAACAATTTCAATAAAAATGTAAGAATCGTATTTAATACGGAAGACGGCGCTCAGGAAGTTTGCTCCAGAGTGTGGGCTACTACCGACCGGCACGTGGTTCTGGGCAGCGGTACCTTTCTTCCTATCAGTGCGATAATCGATATTCTAATCGACTGATCCTACTAACACCACATGTCGGAAAAAGAAATTGCGCTCGGTTTCCATTGATTTTTCAATCTTGATACCGTGCCGCTCCAATAAAGCGCGATATTCTGCTTCATCGCATTGATGCGGGTGCAGGGCATCTCCCGGAATCATTCGGAATAAATACTTGAACAGGCCGTTGCGATGCGCATCTATGCTTACTACTACGATTCCCTTTTTTCGTACTGTTCTTACCAAGTTGGCCATAGCAACTTCCATATCCCGTACGTGGTTGATCGCGTTCATGCAATAGGCCACGTCATAAACCCGAGGTAACGACGCGTCTTCCAGCGTACTATTGATGAAGTTAACGTTTGGGAAATCAGTGGGCTGAAACATGGTTAACTGTTGGCTATAGGCATCCAGTAGCGGATCTACGGCTGTTACCTGATGCTTTGGAAATGCGATGAAGATACCTGCAGGCCCACAGCCAAAATCCACGATATGCTGTTGCGGTCCGGGGTACCATGGCTCACCGATTTGATGCAACAAGGCATTCCAATAGTTGCGTTTCCAATGGTAATAATCCGCCTTGTTTTTTGGGCCCAGGTATCGGCGCCACCAGCGAAGCTCAAGCCATTGTGCTAATTTCCACTTGGCACTCACTGTAACTGTTGTTGAACTTTTTTGGGAAGTTTCGATTTTACCAATTCGTACGAAGTGGTGAGATATTGTTTCCAATCTGAAAACTTAACCAAATTGGCATTCTGGCAGTACACCCACTTATTCCGCGCCAAATGAGGCGCCTGACGAAACCCTTCCTGAGATGAAATCTCTTCAAACTCCTCTTCGCGCACTTTAAAAGAGATTGTAACGGGATGCACATCCAAACTAAGGATGGCGTAAATTTTTCCGGCAATACAAAAACAGAGGTGATTCTCCCACTTAATATCCTCCTCCGTTCCCTTCAAGGTGGAAGCGATTTTTTGGAAGTCCTCTAATTCCATCGGGAATTAGTTGATGCGCGGTTCCTTTCCGAAGAACAGGAACACCAGACCAACAGTGAACATCAGGCCGAACAGGAAAAATGGCGCAGCCAGACCAGTTTCAAACAGCGACAGGTGTTTGGCCGGATCGTTATAGTTCAGGAATGCTGAACTGTTCATATAAAGAAAAATCAACACGGCCAGCATAATAAAGCCGATTACGAAGAAGATACCGCCAATGACTTTCGACATACGTTTCTGTTTTTTTCCGATGCGAATTTATAATTATTTCCCTCTTCCGGTAACCACAGTGAGCACGGTGTAGATAATTATTTTAAAATCCATCAAAATCCCCATGTTTTCAATGTAAATCACATCGTATTTCAGCCGTTTTACCATTTCCGGTACCGTTGAGGCGTACCCGTATTTCACCATACCCAGAGAAGTAATCCCCGGCTTTACTTTCAAAACGTGTTTATAATGAGGGGCTACGGCAATAATCTGCCTGGCGAAGAACTCGCGCTCTGCCCGGGGGCCCACCAAACTCATTTCGCCTTTAATTACATTGATGAACTGCGGTAACTCATCAATCCGGTACTTGCGCATCCAGCGCCCGATGCGCGTCACCCGGGAATCGCCGTCGCGCGTAAGTTGCGGCCCCTGCTGCTCGGCATCAACCCGCATACTCCTGAACTTCAGCATCCGGAAACGCCGGCCATACTGTCCTAAACGCTCCTGCGAATAAAAAACAGGTCCCTGTGAATCGATTTTGATAGCGATGCCCACCACAAGCAACACCGGCGATAATAGCAGTAGCGCTAATCCCGATGAAATAACATCGAACCAGCGCTTGGTGATGTATTCCATTTCACTGAGTAACACCGGCGGAATTTCAATAAAGGCTTCCCCAGCCAGCGAGTTCATTTTCGTTGTTCCTGAGAGAATGTCGTACATATCCGGAATGATACGCACCCACACATTTTTATCGGCTACTTCCAGCAAAATGGTGTTTAATAAATGATGTTCGTGCGACTCAATCGCAACAATCACCTCTTCAATTTGATGATCCACTACCACACGCTCTACTTGCTCTAAAGTGCCCAGTTGTTTCAATTCGCGGGTGAGCCGGTTCGCTTTATCGCCTGGCATCGCAACGTATCCTTCAAACCGAAAACCAAAATCGTTGCCTTTGGCGGTAAATTCTTCATAGAGCTCATTAGCCCGGTCATCATTACCGATAATGATGGTGGCAAACGAAGTTTTACCACTTCTTAACCGTCGCTTGGCATAGTTTAGCAGAGCCAAACGCCCGAAGAAGGTGAGCAGAAACTGCGCACTGTACAAAACCAAAAATGTAAAATAGTAATCGCCGTAGTTTCGGATGCGATCGTCCAGCAGCAAAAGGAAGAAAATGAGCAATGCACCAATCAATGTTACTATCGCTGTTTTCAATAGTTCATTGAGACGCGATTTTCGGTATAAATCGGTGTACGCGCCAGAGAAATAATGCAGGAATATCCATACCTGTGATACAATCAGCAGTCCGGCAAAAAACTTGTTGTCCTCAAAAGGTAACGACCACTGAAAGGCATTGCCTTCGATGATAATTTTTCGGAAAAAGTACAGGCAGTACCAGGCCGTCATCGAAGCCAGAATATCTGAACATAGATACCATCCAATCAGTCTGCCTTTCCGATGCATTTAATAGTGCAGCAATTTGATGTTATCAAAATACACATTGGTGGCAAACCCCGGATTTTTGGCAACGTAGAAATAAACCTGATAGTAGGTAGTAGCCGTAGGCGAGGCCGTTTGGCCCACCTCATAACTTAAATCGATATAGGTTTTATTCCAGAACGATTTGGCGCCGAATGTGATTTTATCGATGGTTTGCGGACCGCTGCCCGAGTTTGCGGTGATACCCATGGTGAACGGTACATCACATTTGTAATTCATTTCCAGATAAACATCTCCGCCTCCGGGAATGGCTACCGCCGTGTTGAGATAGGAAATTTTAAAGGTATCGTTGGCAGAAAGAGAAAGCAATCCGCTTTTCGAACCTTCAAAAACGGATGAAGTTTCCGGCGTGATATTGGTGTAAGTATTCACCGCACCTTCAAAATCTTCATTATGAAACTTGGTTCCGGCTTTATATCGAAAATGTGGATGGTGAACATAGACCTGACCGCGCTGGGCCGTCAGGGTAAAGGTATCGGGAATCAGGAAAGGGTAGATTTTTCTATAGCCCGCAGCGCCGTTGTTTTTGATACCCGGACTAATCAGCAACGGAACATTTCCTTCTCGAAGGATAGGCACGCGTACCGGGCATTCAAAAGCGCCTAATTCGGTATTACCTGCTTCTAACCAAATATCAGTGAGTTTGCTGGAAGAAGAACCCTGAATGAGCGGATTATCTATAGTCACGGAAAGCGAATCTACTTCCAGATAAAAGGGTACGCCATCGTTCGGTACTTTCTTGCAACCGCCGACGAAGAGTAATAACCCAAATAGAAAAAAAATCCCCGCTTTATTCATCAGGTAAACCTAAGAAATTGCGGGGATACGGTATAAGCCAAGGCCTATAGCCGGTATGAAGAAGCTGTTGAGGCAGGGTTCGAACCTGCACGGAGCAGTTAGGCTTGCGCTTTATCCTGGAATCTCCACCCCCGAGACAGGAGGGCATGTCTGCCAAAAGTTTCCATCACCCAACAATGACGATGCAAAGATAACCGGCGAATTACGCTAAGTATAGGAAATGTAATGAAAGCGATAATTTGTAATAAAAAAAGTAATAAAAAAGCATTAATATTATAAAACGAATAAAAAATAATGAATATTGATATGGAAAATTATAAAATCGATAATCAGGATGTGAAGATTCTGAACCAATTGCTGACAAACGCAAATATGCCCTACAGCACCATTGCCCGTAAACTGGGTGTTTCCACGGGAACCATTCATGTACGCATGCGCAAGATGGAAGCCGCAGGTATTGCCCGGCCGCCGCAGTTACAGGTAGATTTTAAGCAATTGGGTTGGGATATCACCGCCTTTATCGGGGTATACCTGGTGCGAAGCGATCGCTACGATGTGGTGGTGCGCGAATTGAAACGAATCGATGAAGTAATTTCATGCCATTACACTACGGGCAATTACAGCCTGTTCCTGCGCATCGTTTGCCGCGATACCGATCATCTGCGAAAAGTGCTCCACGATAAAATCCAAACCATCGAGGGGATCAGCAGAACTGAAACTTTAATCAGTCTGGAAGAAAGCTTTTCCCGGCCGCTGAAAATTAGTGTGTGATAAAAAAAAGGACAGCATCGCTGTCCTTTTAGTAGCACCTAGTGGAATCGAACCACTATCAGAGGCTCCGGAAACCCCCGTTTTTCCATTAAACTAAGGTGCCAGAATGGCTAGTCGCCCCTGCAGGAATCGAACCTGCATTTAAAGTTTAGGAAACTTCCGTTCTATCCATTGAACTAAGGGGCGCCACGTTCTTTGGATAAAGATAATCTAGTATTCCTCTTCGTTGAAAAAGAAATCCTCCTTGGTGGGATAGTCAGGCCAGATATCTTCAATGCCTTCGTACATCTCCATATCATCTTCCAGCTCCTGCAGGTTTTCAATCACCTCTACAGGCGCACCTGAGCGTATGGCGTAATCGATTAAATCGTCCTTAGTGGCCGGCCATGGTGCATCTTCCAGATAAGACGCTAATTCGAGTGTCCAAAACATCGCGTTTTTTCAATTTTGCCGCGAAGAAAGAATTTTTTTGGGGAATGCCAAGCCGTAATCGTCAGCCCGGCCTTTATCTTTAAACTAATTAACGCGCTTCGCGCTCACGAAATATGACGCTCTTCGCTCTTGGCAATCACCGCAGCCGCCAAACAATTCCCGAAAACATTCACTGTAGTGCGCGCCATATCCATTACCGCATCCGCGGCAAACACCAGAAACACAGGCCATTCGGGCAAATGAAACATCGCCACAGTTCCGTATAAAATCACAAAAGAAGCTTTTGCCACTCCGGCTACCCCCTTGCTGGAAAGCATCAGCGTGAGCATAATGTACAATTGCTGCGATAGCGAAAGGTCAACGCCGCCTGCCTGAGCAACAAAAATGACCGCCAGCGATAAATACAACGTGGTACCATCCAAATTGAAACTATAACCCACCGGAAGAATAAACGAATACACTTTCTTCGGAACGCCATATTGATCGAGCGCGCGCATGGCCTTGGGCAGCGCAGCATCTGAACTGGCCGTAGCAAATGCCACGCTTAGTGGCTCGCGAATAGCGTGAATAAACGCCCGCGGTGCAATGCCAAACCACCACATCACCGGCCACAATACGGCACCACAAAAAACCACCAGAGCACCCAGCAGCGTAATAATCAATAATCCGAAATTTTTGAAAATGCCCAACCCCATGGTACCCACCGTGAATGCCAACGCGCCTCCAACAGCCACCGGCGCCAAATACATCACCAGCGTAGTAAAACGAAACATCACTTCGTTTAAAATCTCAAAAAAATGCAGCATGCGGTCGCGGTGGTGCTGCTCAATCATCGATAGCGCAATACCGAATAAAATAGCGAAACAGACAATCTGTAAAACATTGCCCTCTGCAATGGCGCGGGCGAAATTCTCCGGGAATATCTCGCGGATATCAAAATGTTTTTCCGTGGCCTTCTTTAACGCATCTGGCATTTCAATGGAAGCCGGACGAACAATCCCTGACCCTGCTTTGGAAAGATTGATAGCGCCTAGCCCAATGAACAAGGCCATGGTGGTTACCACTTCAAAATATATAATAGCCTTCAAACCCATGCGCCCGATTTGCTTCAAATTGGAATGACCGGCAATGCCCACTACCAGGGTGCCAATCAGCAAGGGCGCAATAATGCATTTCACCAGCCGTAGAAAAATATCGCTAAACAATTTTAGCTCAATACCTGTTGATGGAAAGGTGTAGCCAACCAAAATGCCAATGGCCATACCAATGAAAATAGAAACGGTTAACGAGCGTCGCTTCCAGCCTACCCAAAACAAAACCGCGCAGGCTATCAAGGTCAATATTTCCTGAAAATAAGGCATGAGCGAATATGCTAAATCCCCGCTTACTAAGCTGTCAGAAAAATCTAATTTGAAATGAATAACGCGGCAAAAAAAAATTAATCACTGAAACCAAATGATATATTTAGAACATACGCCCATGCGGCAGAGCAGATTAGCACTTGCTGCGGCCCGCATTCAGCGTATCGTCACGCCACCACAATTTACTTTATCACTAAGGCCTCCGGGGTTGTGGGAGGCGCCCTTAAATGATACTTTCGTCAAATGGTAGAAAATCGCCTGCAGCGCTTCATGCCTTGGTGGCAATGGTTAGCTTGTCTGCTTATCGGACTCATAGCAGCGGGAATCGCGCATGCCGCCGTGCCGCATGGCGGTTATGAATTTGCCGGAGCTTTCCTGGGTATCGTATTTTATTGCCTGCTGAATGCGCTGGTATCAGTTTTCCATCCTAGCTTTCTTTGGTACACCCTGCCTTCATGGGCGTTGTTCCTCTTGCTCTTGATTGTGCTATTGCTGGTGGCGCGTTTCATCTCGGGCAGTAGTATTCAGGCCTTTCCCGAATATATCCTTATGCTGAAAAGTGTAGTTGGCTTTTATCTTATCGTCAGCATACTGGCGCGTATCATCCGGGCTCTGTGGCAATTTGCTGAAGAAGATAGCCACTAATTCTCTGCTTCGTGGAGTGCCGCTAATCGCTAAGTTTGTGGCTTCACCTTAATCAAGTTATCATGTTGGGTCAGGTTACTTATGTTGATGTGTTGCTGCCGCTGGCATTGCCACAGGCGTATACCTATGCCGTTCCATTTGATCTGGTAGAATTTGTACGGGTAGGACAGCGGGTCATTGTGCAATTCGGTAAACAGAAATTTTACACCGCTATTGTACAGCGTATCCACCACCAAAAACCCGCTGTAGAACCTAAGCTGATTGAGTCGCTGGCCGATGAAGAGGCCATCGTTACCTCGCATCAACTGGCTTTCTGGAAATGGATGGCGGCGTATTATATGTGTACGGAAGGAGAAGTGCTGAATGCCGCGCTGCCTGCCGGTTTGAAGCTGTCCAGTGAAACGCAGATTGTATGGAACGATGGTTATGAAGGCGATTATGAAGGACTTTCTGATGATGAGTTCATGATCGTTCAGGCCTTGCGCGCACAGCGGCAAATCACCGTTCCGCAGGTGCAGGACCTGTTACATAAAAGGAATGTTTACCCGCTGCTGAAAACCTTGTTCAATCTGGGTATGGCGTATTCGGCAGAAGAATTAATAACGCGCTACAAACCGCGACTGGAAACTTTTGTGCGCCTCAACGATACCTACCGCAACGAGGCCAATATGGAGGCGTTGTTTGATGAATTGCAACGCGCAAAAAAACAGGTGGAACTATTGTTGGCTTTTATACAGTTGGGAAAAAATGCGCGATTCATCAAAAAAAGTGAATTGCTCAAAATCAGCGGCGCCGACGCTTCGGTGTTGAAACGGCTGGTAGAAAAAGGCGTGTTTACAGAATATAAAGCGGAAGTTTCGCGATTGGGCGTCATTCAGGGTGAAGAAATAGAAACACCACCCTTGAGTGAAGAACAACAACAGGCCATTACGGCAATCAGCAATTTGCATGAATCCGGTAAAGTAGTGCTGCTGCACGGCGTTACCGCCAGTGGGAAAACACAGGTGTATATGGAGCTAATGGCCAAGGCCATCGCTTCCGGTAAACAAGTGCTGTACATGTTGCCTGAAATTGCGCTCACCGCGCAAATCATCAATCGGCTGCGAAAGCACTTTGGCGATAATATCGGGATTTATCATTCCAAGTTTAACCAGTACGAACGCGTTGAAATTTGGAACAAAGTGCGCGCTGGTGCCTACAAGCTGGTGGTTGCAGCACGCAGTGGCGTCTTCCTGCCGTATGCTGATTTGGGTTTGATTATTATTGACGAAGAACACGATGCTTCTTACAAGCAATACGATCCGGCACCGCGCTATCACGCGCGCGACAGCGCCATCGTGCTGGCCTCGCAATTCGGTGCGCGCGTCATCCTGGGCTCAGCCACCCCTTCGCTTGAATCTTTTTACAATGCAGAAAAAGGAAAGTATGGTTTGGTCACCATGACCAGGCGCTACGGCGAGGTGCTGTTGCCTGAATTTTTAGTGGAAGATGTGAAGCGCGAACGCAAGAAAATGGCCATGCATGGCGTGTTTACAGAAACACTGACCATCCATATCCGCGAAGCCTTGCAAAAAAAAGAACAAGCCATTCTGTTCATCAACCGCCGCGGCTTTTCCCAATATCAGCAGTGCCGCACCTGCGGTTACACCTATAAATGCAAGCGCTGCGATGTGAGTCTCACCTATCATAAATTTCAGGATCGCTTGCTGTGCCATTATTGTGGCTATCAGGAAAAAACGGCGCCCGCCTGCAAAAGTTGCGGTACTATCGACTTGGACATCGTAGGCAGTGGTACAGAAAAAATTGAAGAAGAAATTGCGCAGTTATTCCCTGAGGCGCGCGTAGGCCGTTTAGATTTAGATACCACCCGCTCAAAAGATGGTCACCAGCAAGTAATCGCCTCCTTTGAAAATCGCGAAATCGATATCCTGGTGGGCACGCAAATGGTTACTAAAGGACTCGATTTCGATCATGTGTCGTTAGTGGGTATCATCAACGCCGATCAGGCGCTGTTCTTCCCCGGATTCCGGGCACATGAGCGCGCATTTCAGTTGATGACGCAGGTAGGCGGTAGGGCAGGCAGGCGTAACACGCGCGGCACCGTGGTAGTGCAAACGGCTAATCCTGAACACGCCGTCATCAGGCAAGTAATCCAACACGATTTCGACAGTTTTTATAAAACGGAAATGAATGAGCGGCATCGGTTTGCCTATCCGCCATTTACGCGCATGATTCAGATTACGCTAAAACATCGCGAAGTGCAGCAGGTGGAAAAGGCGGCCCTCTATCTGGCTAATCATTTGAAAGGGTTGAAACTATTCGAAGTATTGGGTCCTTCCAAACCCATGATTTCTAAATTGAATAATATTTACTTGCGTGAGCTGTTGCTGAAAACCAATGGTGGCGCGGGTTTGCCGGAAATAAAAATCAAAATTCAGCAATTTATTGATCAGCTCAGGGCCGAGCGCGAATTGCGCTCGGTGGTGGTGGCCGTGAATGTAGATCCTTAAATTATGTGCTACCATTATTCCAACAAACGGCAAAAACACGATGCCGCAAAGCAGCGCGAAATAGGCGCGGAAACTGCACCTGATTACAACGGCACCATCTATCATGCCAACGGCTTTACCCATCCCGCCATGCCTGTCATCACCCAGCAAGCGCCGCACCTGGTGCAAATGATGGCGTGGGGCGATTTTCCGGGTAATTACAATCAACTCAATGCGCGCGCCGAAACTGTTTTTGAACGTCCCGCTTATCATCAGGCCATTCTTACGCACCGTTGCCTGATTGAAGCCACGGGTTTTTTTGAGTGGCGGGCCGTCAAACGAAAAAAGATTCCCTACTTCATTTCCGTAAAAGATGATGCGCAGCCGCAGTACGATCGCTATTTCTATTTTGGAGGGTTGTACACGGAATGGAAAGACACCAACGGCATCGCCCATCGCGGCTTTTCCATTCTAACCACCGAAGCCAATGCCCTGATGGCTGAAATTCACAACACCAAAAAGCGCATGCCTTTCATCTTGCCCACGTCAACTGAAGCCACGTGGCTCAACCCGATGTTAACCCATAGCGATATCGAAAAACTGATGCAGCCTTATGCCCATGAAAAAATGCGGGCTTATACCATTTCACCGCTCATCACCTCGCGCCAGCAGCCTACCAACGTGCCGGAAGTACTACAGCCCTTGATGTATCCAGAGCTGTCGGCCGAACAAGGCCGCTTGCTGTTGTAATCACCACGTAGTTTTCTTTTTGAAGAAGAAGCGGTTGATACCGCCAATAATCAGGAGCAATAGCAGCACCACCACAATTGCCATTACGGCCGGCGCCAGCAAGGTGGCAATAGCCCCCACACCAGCGGCAACATTCTCGGCGGTGGCCACCACCGGATTACCCAATCCCGCAGTAGTTTTTGCCGAGCCAAATCGCAGCAGTCCTGTTCCCGCCTGAATCAATCCGGCGCTGCCGCCGCCTACCATCAGCGCCAGAATCCACTGCCAGGCCGGATCAAGATGCACCAAAGTGGCCGCACTCAGCACCGTGCCCGCAATCATGGCAGCGGGCGCAGCAATCACATCTAACACATGATCTACTACTGGCACATAGTACGCCATCACTTCGGCAATGGCGGCCGTGCCAAAACAAATAATAGCGAGCCACGAACCCAGCCAGCTAAAATTAGCTGCCACGGGTAGCAAGTGCAGCTTAGTGGCCACAGCCGCTACCAGCAGCGGAATAAAAACACGAAAGCCGCAGCATGCGCTAAGGCCAAGTCCCAACGTCAATCCCAGCAACAGTTCCCCCCAGTTTTCCATTATGGTGAAGATAAAGAAGTGCGGCGATATCCCATGAAGCGCTTACCATTCGGGCAGCAAATGTTCTTCATCATCGGATGTACCTAGGTAGGGACTTGTTTGCGAACCATGCAATACCCTGAACCTATTGCGCCGTGATTTGTTGGAGAAGCCATGAGTGGTTATTTTACTAATGATGATATTGTAGCGATGGAGAAAAGAAGGCGCACCGCCTTCATCAATTCGCTCAGTGGTTTTAAAAGTGTTTCGCTCATTGGCACGGTGGCCGCCAGTGGTCAAAGCAATTTGTCGATTTTTAGTTCAGTCACGCACCTGGGTTCAAATCCTGCGCTGATTGGTATCGTGAGCCGGCCAGGCGGCAGGCACAGCTTGCAAAACATTTTGGAAACCGGATGTTTTACCATCAATCATATTCATCCTGCCGTAGTCAAACAGGCGCATCAAACCTCAGCGCGGTATGCGCCAGAGGTTTCTGAATTTGACGCAACCGGATTAACGCCCGAATATCACGCGCTGTTGCCCGCGCCCTATGTGAGCGAAAGTGTAATCAAGTACGGCTTATCGCTGGTAGAATCGCATGAATTGAAAATTAACGGCACAACCTTAGTAATCGGAAAAGTGGTGGAAGTCTTTGTGCCGCCAGCTTGCTTGTTAGCCGATGGTACCATTGATTTGGAAGCCGCAGCAACCATTACATCGGCGGGGCTAGACAGCTACCATACCACCAGCCGAATAACGCGCCTAACCTATGCTAAGCCCAATCAGTTGCCACAGGATATGCCATAAGCTATCTTGGCCATGAAGAAGGCAATAGCAGCAGGGCGCTTGAATCCAATAAATAAAAAGAGGAATGATGGCGGCCGCCGCCTCTGCCTGCGTTCCTTGTCGGGGCTTCCGCCGAGGTCCGCAGGCGGATGCGGCGCCGGGCTTTCCGTTCCAAGTCCGCACTCGCTCGTACCTCGCTCGCTTGCGGGCTTTCCACTCCAATCCCTTCCGCAGTAAGGGAAAGTGCGCTTACAATAAATGTATATCAGCCAATAGTTGAGATCACCACCTGCACACTTTTCAGTAAACATAGAAAATCAGCATCCTTCTGGTAGGTAACAATTGATTAACCGCTCAAAGTTCTCCTACACATTTATTTTTTTGAAAACAGGAATAAACGGTTCGCTAAATGGTTGCCTCAATCAATAGGAATGTATTAAAAGTTCCTGTTATGCATGGGTAATAACCTCACTTCCATAGTTTGCTGAATCAATTTCCTTAGTGTAGATAATTGTTACGTGGCCAATTTCTAACAGATGAAGACTGGTTTTATGCTTTAGCTATTAACATGACTTTCGTCATTTGCTACTTATCCTAATTCAGTTACCTTTGAAAACAACCATTAAAACAATTATCATGAGAAACAGTTCCATGCTCTTGCTTGGCCTGTGCCTGCTATCGGCACCAGTAGGTGCGCAATCGGTTAGCCCGAAGGTGTTAGCAAGTGGAGGCCGTTACGCTAGTGCCGGTGGCTACAGTGTTTCCTATACAGTAGGCGAAATGGCCGCTGTATCTACACTTACCGCCAGCGGTCGCACCCTTACCCAGGGCTTTCAACAACCTAACGACATCCTAATCGGAATTCTTGATGCCGAAAAAACCGCCGAAGGCACTTTCGCCGTTTATCCCAACCCGGCAGTCGATAAACTTTGGTTGGGTTATGAGTTTCCTAAAGACGGCGAGGTAGCCATCTATCTCACTACGGTAACCGGACAATCACTGGGAGCCGTACTTAAAGAAACCTATGAATCAGGTAAGGTGTTGCACCCACTGGATTGCACGGCCTTCGCCGCCGGCGATTATTTAATCACTGCCAATTATACGGCGGCCGGAGGACAGTTACGTCAATTCACTCGTAAAGTTCAAATTATCCGTTAACCATAATAAATTAATAAAACGCGTATGAAACAAATCAAAACACTCATGATGGCCTTGACCTTGCTTTTTTCAGCAGGTATCATGGCTCAAAGTCCGGCGCTCATTAACTACCAGGCGGTAGTTCGTGGTGCAGGCAACAATCCGGTAGCCGCAGGAACTGCGGTGAAAGTTCGCTTTACAATTCACGATGGCACGCCAACAGGCACCAGCGTGTACACAGAAACACAAAGCTTAACGGCCAACGCCTTCGGCTTAATCGATGCCCAGATTGGCAAAGTTACCGCATTGAGCGGGGTGAATTGGGGCGGCGGTGCCAAATACCTCCAAATTGAGGTGGATGTTAACAACACCGGTACCTTCACCGATATGGGCACGCAGCAAATGGTTAGTGTACCTTTTGCCTTATATGCCGCTAACGCCAATACTGGTCCTACAGGCCCGCAAGGTCCAACAGGAGCGCAAGGTCCTACCGGATCGGGAGCTGGCCCTACGGGTCCCACAGGCGCAACTGGTCCTACAGGTAGCGGTGCTGGTCCTACAGGCCCAACCGGTCCGGCTGGGGTAGGAGCTACAGGTGCCACCGGTCCAACAGGTCCTACTGGTGCAGGTACAACTGGCCCAACAGGTAGCACGGGTAGCACCGGAGCGCAAGGCCCAACAGGTCCTGGCGGCGGTGCAACAGGTCCAACTGGCCCTACAGGCCCTGGTGGCGGTGCAACCGGTCCTACCGGTGCAGCAGGAGCAACCGGAGCAACCGGCCCTGCAGGTGCAGCAGGTGCAGCAGGTGCAACGGGGGCTACAGGCGCTGCAGGTGCAGCAGGTGCTGCGGGCGCAACAGGTGCAACAGGTGCTGCAAACGCTTCAGGTACGCTGAATTACGTGGCTAAGTTTACGGCAGCTACAACACTGGGCAACTCCCAAATTTTTGATAACGGTACTAATGTGGGTGTTGGTGTTACCGCACCAGCCATGCCGTTGCATGTGGGCTCATCGGCCTCAGATGTTTCTGTTCTGATAACGAATAGTGGAACTGGTGTAACCTCAATTGATGGACTGCGCTTACGCATGAATGGTAACAACGCATCTATCACCAACAACGAAACAGGAACACTAACCTTAAGTACTGATGGCGGTTCCGCTGGTTCAGTACGTATCCTCGCCAACAACTTTGTAGGTATGGGAACACTAACGCCTGGTTCGCCATTAGATGTACAGAATAGTGTTGCAGCCAATGCGTACATCGTTAACGTGAAGAACAGTGGCGCAGGCTCTGGTCTTTATGCTAACATAGATAATGCCGCTGCAGCCTCGCTCACTGCACAATCGGCGCTTCGCGGTGAAGCGAACACCAATACGGGCGTAGCCGGTATTTCCACCTCAGGATTTGGTGTGGCAGGTTTCTCTTCTTCCAATTCAGGCGTTTACGGAACTGCCATTACTGGTAAAGCCGTAGAAGGTTTTGCAACCGGCGCAGGTGGCGTAGGTGGTTTGTTCCGCTCTACTTCTGGCCCGGGCTTGTTAGTGACCACCGGAAACAGTGGTTTTGGTATTGCTAATCCAAAGCATATCATTGAAGCCATCGGTGATATTGTTTTAACCCCCAGTGCGGTTAGTTCAGGTGGCCTTCGTATACGCAGTACTGTAGCCGGTGATAGTGCCAGCATTTTCTGGGCAAATGCCGGTTACGTAGTCATGCAAAGTGAAGCACTGGGTGCCAATCAGGCTGTGGCCGTTTACGTAAACCGCGTAGCTAATGATATTGAACCATTTGATGATAACCATACCGACTTAGGTACGGCTACTTATCGGTGGGGTACCATTTACGCCGGTAATGGTGTGATTCAAACTTCAGATTTGCGCATGAAAAAAGATATTCAACCCATTGCTTATGGCTTGAATACCGTCATGCAATTACGTCCGGTAACATACAACTGGAAGAACGAACGCGATGGCCGTGCACCGCAAATCGGATTCATTGCTCAGGAAGTGGAGCGCGTAGTACCAGAAGCTGTGGTACACAGCCAAATGAGCGCTGAACAAATGTCACAAGCCAAAAGCGTGGGAAAACCAATTCCGGCTATTACTGATCCTTATGGCATGAAGTACACCGAGTTGATTCCGGTGTTAACCAAAGCCATTCAGGAACAGCAGGCAGAAATTCAACAGTTGAAACAACGACTGCAACAATTAGAAAATCGCTAAGCAATGATTTGGTTAGTAAAAAAGGCGACTCCCATGGGGTCGCCTTTTTTTATCTCGTCCTTGCAATTTAATTCAACCACGCTGGGTTTAGTGCAACTTTTTAAGAAAGCAAATAGGCAGGATGTAGCCACCAAGGCGCAATCACGAAAAAAAAATATGCCGCCAGGCAGTGAGCAAATCGGGTATTGGTGAAAGAATTCTGGCCGGCTCTTTTTTTCATCGGGCCACAGCAAATAAGGAAATCACAGTTGAATTGGTAATGGAATAACCGCTAACCAATGCGGTAAAAAGGAAAGTTCAAGGTTATGGCGGCCGCCGCGCCCGCCTGCGTACCTTGGCGGGGTGCGGCGCCGGGCTTTCCGTTCCAAGTCCGCACTCGCTCGTACCTCGCTCGCTTGCGGGCTTTCCACTCCAATCCCTTCCGCAGTGGGGAAAAGTACTGGATTTGGGCACGAGATGCATGGCGCGGGCATGATTAGTGCGCTAGAATATCATCTATTACGGAGCTAATGGCAAAAGCCCCGATTTCAAGTTTTTGGAAAAAAACGTGAAGAAAAGGGTGGTTTTTTGTAACTTGTCGTAGTGAAAAAAGCAAGGTCAAACGAACTTGATTTTCAAATCGACAAATTGACTAATTCCATTGTCAACGTGGTGTCAGGCGATAGCTTTGACACCCATGTTACGTTGTTAACAAACCTGGATCTGAAACTGGTAACAAAAAAAGCTGGCTGGTTGTTTAACTGGCGAACTGAATTCAACAACCCGCTTAAAGAGGTTTACAAACTAACAATTGTTAACAGTCCGAATGTAGTCCAGGGGTTAATCAGTCTCACTATAGAAAGTGATCATGTTTTCATGAATTTATTGGAAAGTGCGCCATTTAATTTAGGTAAAAATAAAGTTTATCAGGGTGTTTCAGGTAATCTGGTGGCGTTTGCCTGCAAACTATCTTTTCAAAGAGGCTTTGAGGGTTTCGTGGCATTTGATGCCAAAACTGCGCTGATAAGTCACTATGAACATACACTGGGCGCGTTTCATTATAAAGGGCAACGAATGATTATTCGCTCAAAGGAATCAAAGATATTAACTGAGAAATATTTTAAATATTAATATGGAACTCATAAAAGAACCGGAAGGTATTGACTTCGTAATCAAAAGTAAACCGTTAACAGACAAAGAACGTACTGAGATTAGTGAATTCATTCGTCAATGTAAGGCTAAAGGCGCGCTATCAAAATCGTCGAAAAAGAAAAGAAGAACGCCTGCTAATAAGACGATTACATACAAGTAATATAGTTACGATATAATAATTCGGTAGCGGTTGCGTCTGAGTGGGCGAGCTACAGGATGCTTTGTTGACGATTTGCTCCACGCTCCAATAAGCTTTTCTTTATGACCAGCCGCGAATGAAAAGCGCGCGGTTAAATGGATGCGAAAAACACTTCCGATACTTCCAACAAGATTAATCTGATAAAGCGCTTGTTGCTACAAAATAGCATACATTAGCAAGAGGCGTTAGGTGCCCACTATGTAAAGCGCTAGTTACTCTTGAAGACTGCCATCATTGAATGAAGAAAAAAGTAATTATAGCCACATCACTTATTGCATTTGCAATAATAATTGCGCTAATTCTCTCTATCGGGTTTTCTACCTATCAATATATAAATAATCCAACCGCCTTCACCAACAATAAAGCTTTCGTACCTACCGATACTACTGAAGTCATTGTTTTGGGAACGCTACATCAGCATGGGGCGCAGGTAAGTTTCGATAGTCTGTACAATGCACTGGAAAAAATTAAACCGAATGTTATTCTTTTTGAAATGGATAGCACGGGATTTGATGAAACCATGAACCTTAAAAATTCTATCTATTCAATGGTGGCGCCTGAGTTTCTTTCCAAATGGCAACCCAAAAACCTTGAAGAAATGGCGTGTAAAAAATATCAACACTTCAATCCTTCGGCAGTAATTAGACCCTACGAATGGAGCGGCAGAGATAAATTTCACAAAACCAAGGCATATACTGCTATTGAAGCCAAGTGTTTTCCCGAAATGCATCAGTTGTACCATTCAAAAAAGTTGCGTGTGCAACACGAAAATATTTTTCGTGCCTTTCTTAGTTTAACCCAACAACTCAATGGGTATTCCGACAGTACTTTGGCGCAAATCAACACAAAGGCGGTTGACAGTTTGGCGAAATCCAGGCAATATCTACACTACAAGGCAATCAAACAAATTGTAGATAGCAACGAAAACCTAAAGGACTACAAAGCGTATTTTCAACCCTACTCATCTTATTGGGAGACCAGAAACAATGAAATGGTTAAGAATATTTGTCGTTATATCAAACTTAACCCGGGAAGCAGAATCGTGGTATTGAATGGATACTTTCACAGGTATTTTTTGCTGGAAAAGTTAAGGCTACAACAAGCTGCGTTAAACTTTAAAGTGGTAGAATAAATGTAGGGAATGTGCTGCTCGTTCCTTATATGATTTTTAGCCTGCTTCAAGCGAATTTATTTCTCTCATGCTTCTAAATAACTGGCAACCGCCAGTTGCCGCCGTGCTACCTTTCACCACATTCCTTCCCCACCTGGCGCTAAGCGGCAGCGATTGCAGCGGTAGCCCGCAGCGCCGCCGGCGGGCTGCTTAAAGTGGAGGTGCTAAGTTGTTTCGACTTACGATGTTGTTGGTGAAGGGGGTAGCCGGCGGCGCGAGGACTACAAGCGTAAAGCGCGGTGCGGCAGCAGGCCGCCGCTGCATCCTAACCTGCCTGCTGCCGCAGCCGCCTTAATCCCGATGGTTCGATGTTCGAGGGTTCGATGTTCGACGGCTCGATGGTTCGATGAATCGATGGGGACGTATGGACGGTTGGGACGGTTGGGATGATTGGGACGATGGGGACGATTGGGACGGTTGGGACGGTTGGGACGCTGGGGACGATTGGGATGATTGGGACGATTGGGACGATGGGGACGGCTGGGACGCTTGGGACGGTTGGGAGGTATGGACGGTTGGGAAGGGAAGGTTGGGAAGGTTGAGACAATTGGGACGCTGGGGACAATTGGGACGTTTTGGACAATCGGGGTGGTGCCCGGGGCTATCCCAATCACACAATTCCATGGGCCATGTACATTATTCGGTTGCTCTTGCTTTCTTCGCCTTGTGAACTGGCCCCTCTTCATATCGCGCAAGATTGCGTTTCGCAACAGCGGCGGCTTTTCGGCCTTCATTATCCGCATCGCTATGGCCTCAGTGGCCCTGAGCGTGGCGGTGATGCTGGTGGCGGGCGCGCTGGTGAGTGGCTTCCAAACCGAGGTCCGGCAAAAAGTGTTCAGCTTCTGGGCGCACCTGCAAGTGCGGCCCTACGCCCTGGCCGATAATTTTGATGGCGAAGGCGTGCCGGCCAGGCCATCGTTCTACCTGCATCCCGAAAACTATCCGGTCATCCACCATATCCAGCAAACGGCCTACAAGGCCGCCCTGCTGCAAACGCGAAACGACTTTGAAGGCGTGCTGCTCAAGGGCGCCGGCGCCGATTTCGACTGGAAACGCTTTACGCCCTACCTGCGCGAAGGCGCGCCCCTGCCCGCATCACTGCCCGGGGGGCGCATCCCCCTGCTGGTGTCGCGCCTTACCGCCGCCCGCCTGCAACTGCATACGCACGATAAACTCACGGTGGTGTTCCCCGGCAAAGAGCTGGTGCTGCGGCCCTTTGTGGTGCAAGGCATTTACGAGACCGGCATCGAGGAGTTTGACCGCGAGATGGCGCTGGTGCCGCTGGAGGCGCTGCAGCAAATTAATCATTGGGGCGCCGATACGGTGGGCGGTTTCGAGGTGTTTTTAAAGCCGCAGCATCTGTTCAAAACGCGCGCTAAGGCGTATTTCCTCTCGCTGTTCGGCAGTTTGTTGCCCGATGAAACCTTCAAAGCCTGGAACCAGGATCCGCTGGATGGCATCGCCATGCAGCTCAACGAAACCATCGGCAGTGAACAACTGGAAGTGGTATCGCTTAAAGAATTGCGGCCGGGGTTGTTCGACTGGCTGGATCTGCAAACCATGAACGAGCTTATTATTCTGGCGCTGATGCTGGCCGTGGCGGTGATTAATATGGTGACCACCTTGTTGATTTTAATTTTAGATAGAAGCGAAATGATTGGGGTGCTGAAAGCACTGGGGGCCGGCGAGGGCGCGCTGCGACAAGTATTTTCGTGGATGGCGTTATGGATTATCGGTTGTGGCTTGCTGATGGGCAATGTGGTAGGATTGGGGTTGTGCTGGCTGCAACAACACTACCATTTTATTCGCTTGCCGCAAGAGTCGTACTACCTGGCCTACGCGCCCATTCACTGGGATGCGTGGTGGATTTTTGGCGTGAATATCGGCACCGTGTTATTGTGTTTTGTGTTGCTCCAATTACCCGTGTATTTTGTGCGAAGGATATCCATCATCAAGGCCATCCGGTTTAATTAGCGCACGCCCTCGTACATAACATCCCCTCGTCCCAACCGTCCCAAACGTCCCCCTCGTCCCAAAAGTCCCAAACATCCCCTCGTCCCAACTAACCCAGATGATGGCGGCCGCCGCGCCGCCTGCGTACATCGCCATCGTGCGGCGCCTGCTTAGGCTCCTATTTCGCGCAGGTACGGCAGTCCGCCTAAGTAAGCGGGCGGGGCTCGTCCGCCGAGGTACGCAGGCGGATGCGGCGCCGTGTGCTACGCTTGTAGTCCTCGCCGCCTCATGGGCGGCTGCGGGCTACCGCTGCGCCCACTGCCGCGATGGGGAAAAGTGCGCAAGGAAAAGGGAAGCAAAAAACACTGGCGATATTTCCAAGGCCATTACTCCTAATAAGCGCTGCAGGAAACAATATCGTAAGTGTTTTTCAAGAAGTCTTTCTTTCCGGAAGCAAAAGGATTTTACACCTTAATGGCTGCTGCAACTAGCCTGCGTATCACATCGATAGAATAGCGCATGGATGCCGTTTCCTACATTTTAAACACGGGATTGATACCAGGTAATTATCCAGCCATCATCAAAATGGGAATATTGATGTACAATTCCATTCGAAAAATAGGTACATTAGCAAGAGAGGCGCAGTTGGCTGTTTAGGTGTCATCGGAAACTGTATGAAAAGACAGCGTTACATATTAAAAATTGACAAACCCTGTGTACAGGAATGGTCTTCAATGACCATGACTGAACGGGGAAAATTTTGTTCTTACTGCTCTAAGTCAGTAGTTGATTTTACTCAACTGACCGACAATGAAGTTTTACAAATTATTGAGCAAAGTTCGGGTAAACTTTGCGGGCGATTGACGCTAGGGCAACTAAACAGGTCTATCCAATTAGAACAACCGACAAGCCATTCAAAATTTTATCAAACACTTGCTGGGCTTTTATTAGTTGCGACAAGTGAAAATTTAATGGCGACAGATAATCAAAAAATTCAGCAAGACGTTATTTCCATTGTAGACAACCAAGACGTACACTTAGAACCGGCTGAGTTAAAAACTGAACCTACGGATAGCTTAAAAAACGTGGTTCAAGGTCTGGTTATTGATGCCAATACAAAAGAACCTGTACCTTTTGCATCAGTTTTTATAAAAGGCTCAAAAATAGGGACGACAACTGATCTTGACGGAAAATTTAAGTTCGTTATCCCAGATAGCTTTATAGCGAACAAAGTTATTTTGGTTGTAGCCTACGTTGGTTACAAACGAACAGAAGCCGAAATCAATAAAAGTGACTGGCCACTTACCCAAAAACTTGTTATAGCTCCAGCCGAGCAAGTTTTGATGGGGGATGTTATTGTTGTGAAAAAGAAAAAATGGTGGCAGAGAAAAAATAAAAGTAACCACTAATATCGTTGGGTGCTGCATAACCTTCATAGAATAATTGCTCAGAGGAATAGATTGTTCGAAACCTGCTCCACTCCAATTTATCCGCAAACGCATCAATAAACCGCACCGCATTAGCGGCCTGTATCTGGTCTTCCAGAATGGAAACCGTCATTTGTAAGCGGTTGTTTCCCTGAACATAATTCATTACCTCGTGCAGGCAGAAATCATAACTTTAGCCATATTATGGAATGCTATTTTTTTGGGGTAGCTTCACGGTTTGACGTGAGCAGACATTTTAAGTGTGAAACTGACAAATAGCGGACGACAAAAACACGCTTATACAGTGTGAATTTTGTTCTCGAGTTTTGACTTAATTATATCTAAATGACTATCTGTTAATCCAACCATCGGACTGGTTAAAATTAAGTTATCTTTTAAGAAGGGTGGCAATGCGTTCAAAGACTTATCATCATCAATTATGACAAAGTCCTCACTAATGGTATTTACATTAACCCAATTCAATATTTCATCTTTACGACTCACACCCAAATTGCCTTCGTCTAAAGATTTAAGATTATTGACAGTTAATCCTCTTCTGTGAAAAATTTCCTTCCACTCTTCGATATTGAAACGTGACTTGTGAGATGTTGTAAGCATTACAGTGACACCCTCAGAAATTAAGCTCTGAAGCACACGAACAGCTTTGGTGCTAAATTCAGGAAAGCCATCGCTCAATAACCTCGGACTTTCCCAACTTTTCGCAGGAACCATAACACCGTCTATGTCTAAGAAGATTAACATGTCGCAAAGATACGAACATTATTTAAGTAATTCATTTAACTCAGCAATTGTCATTTCATTGAAATCCGCATCTATTTGATTCAATATCAGTATTTTAGCTTCTGTATCCCAGTCTTCCTCCACAAAACTAACAGTTTTCCAATCTGAAACCTTTGTAGCTGAAGTCTTGTTAGAAGGGTATATATCAAGAGTAATTCCAGCTAACAATGATGCTAAATATCTATGATGACCATCAATTATAACATCTCCATCAACTTTTATACCTGAAAACTTGATACCGATAATCATTTTCTTGTAAATACGTTCGATTACAGGATAACATAGCCTCTCATGCGTTGACTTTAACTCTATGCTATTCTGATTTACAAAGTTCGTTACGATTTCTATTGATATTTGTTTCAAAATCAACTGTTTTTGCGGACTCAAAGGAATAAATAAAGTTGGAGAGAAACTGCATGCAATATCGGTTTTGCGTCAGGCTGGGTGATGTGCTTCTATTGACAATTTTGTGCATATTTGAGGTGCGGTTCTTCGTATAGTGTGCAGCGCTAAAAATCCCACACGGACGCCGAACTCCCAAACCATTACCTCCATCATTTCAACCCCCTCCTCCATAACACTATGACGTGCCAGACCCGGGCGCTGCACGCTACTGCTTAGTCATGCTTCGCAGCACCTAATTGGCGGGAATGGCTATGCAACTATAAGCGCTCGGGTACTGTTGGCAGGTATAGGGCAGGCAGCCTTTGTTGCTTATATTCATCGCAACAAAAGGCTGTGCTGATGAGTTGGGTGGATGGGTTGGCAGAAAATTTCTTTCAGGAGGTGCTCTGGACTTTGGTGTTACGACTGGGTGCGCTGGTGCGGTGGTTTTACCTTAGAAAAACATACACCTATCAGCAAATTTACCGGCAACCCTACAACGGTCGAATGGGCATACTCACTATTTGCGTGCTGCTGGCCGTTGTTTTCGGGCTGCATGCGCTGATCACGGGTTACCGGACTACCGGCAACTAGATTTCAGATTAACCACCATTTTGCCCACCTTTAACTTCCCATGAAATGCTTTTGGATAGGTTTACTGTTACTACTCGCAGGCTTTTGCCGGGGTCAAACTGCTTTTCTCAATCGTGATAAGGCACCTATAAAAAAGAAGCTGGAAGCGCATACCAGATGGAATGAACTCCAAACTAAAAGTGTAGAAACGGATACTTCCTTTATCTACTGCCTGCGGGATGCTCAATTTCGGAATTTCGATTGCCTTTTTCATTTCGATGAGCAGGGTAAATGTGATCGCGAGGTGGCTATCTTCTATTGTTCAATTTGTTTACGGCAGAATGTGGAAGGCCTGTTGGCGAGGCACCGATGGTATCCGGTGGGCAATCAGGCATATTACTCCAGGTACGCTGATAAGCTGGTGCTGACCGTAGGCGCTGCCGCCTTATTTTTACAAAATAGAACGCCATCAATTAAGCAGGGCAGCTTTTGATCAAATGATTGGCAAGTAGGTGGGAGGGCGCAACCTTCGGCGGTGCCACTGTATAGGGGCATGAAACAAGCACCTGTGAAGCACTGCTATGGCCGCCAGGCGGCTTCTGAACAAATGGCGTTAGCCTTCAACAAAACACCCCTATCGCATCACCAAACACCTGGCGGTGGAGGTGCCCCATAATGCCGGGGCGGTAACTGGCTATAACATTCACGGGCTGGGAACTGATGGAGGATGCAGCAAGCTATACCCATTTCAAAGGGGGATACCCATTGTTAGAGGTGCTCTGATGTCCATAGGAAAAGCGAATAGCTCTGTACCACTTATTGTTGAATACGAATAGAAGGGGCTATCACAGACCTCAGGAAAGTGGGATGTGTTCCACTTCACACAGGATCACTGTTGCGTATATCTGGGAGTTGTGTACAACCGTAAAAAGACGACCGTGCAAACAGAAACGAGTGGACAAAATGAGAAGCCAACGCACGGAATATTAAGACCTGTATTTTGCTAACTTTGTAACCAATGACAAATAATATAAATATCGAACCTTTAAACCAAGAACTTCCAAGCAAGTTTGCAGACAGGTTAGGTATTTATTACACGCAACAAGTAACAACTAAACATAAAAAGGACAACGGACAGTTTTTTACACCGACAGAAATTGCCCGACTGATGGCTTCTTATTGCGACTTGACAAAGTTAACACTCCGAATTTTAGACCCAGGTTGCGGAACAGCTATTTTGACTTGTGCTTTAATTGAACATTTAGTTGAAACACGAAATGACTTAGAACTTATTGACTTAGTTGCCTATGAAACAGACCAAGAATTGATTTCATTTTCACAAAAGACATTGACATATTTAAAAAAATGGCTTTCAGAAAAAGGCATTAGACTTCAATATTTACTTCACATTCACGACTTCATTTTAGACAATGCAAAAGCATTAAAAGAAAACTATAACGGAGAAAAGTTTGATTTAATAATTTCAAATCCACCATATTTTAAACTTGCGAAGGATGATGAAAAAACCATCGCAGCGAAAGAGTTAGTAAGCGGACAACCCAATATCTATTCAATTTTTATGGGTATTGCTGCGAAACTTCTTTCTGAAAACGGAGAGTTGATTTTTATTACTCCGAGAAGTTTTGCTTCAGGGAACTATTTTAAAGCATTCAGAGAACTGTTTTTTAACACAGTTCAAATTGACAAAATACATTTGTTCAATTCACGGAAAGACACCTTTAACCGTGACAGCGTTCTGCAAGAAACTGTTGTAATAAAAGCAATCAGAGAAGAAATCAATCCAAACAAAAATGTGCTAGTTTCTTCAAGCATTGGAATTAAAGACATTTTTGAACCAACAATAAAGTATTTCAGTTCCTCAGAACTCATTGACTTAAATTCAAAAGAGAAAATTTTGCATTTGCCGACAAGCGACAAAGAAGAAAATATTTTGAATTTGGTTTCTACTTGGCAAAATGTACTGGCTGATTTTGATATAAAAATCTCAACTGGCCCCGTTGTTTCATTTCGGGCTTTAGAGTTTATTCAAAACAACTATGAGAACGGAACAATTTATTTAGCCCCTTTGTTTTGGTTACACAATGTGAACAAAATGATTTTAGAATGGCCAAAGCAACTTAAAGAAAAAGGACAATTCATTATAATAGACAGCGGTTCTAAATCATTACTTTTACCAAATAAAAACTACATTTTATTAAGGCGCTTTAGCACAAAAGACGACAAGAGCAGATTGATTGCAGCACCTTATTTCTGCAATTATATTAAATCTGATTTTATAGGAGTTGAAAACAAAGTGAATTACATATATAGAAAAGGCGGACACCTAGACCGTAACGAAGTAGTTGGACTTTGTGCTTTGCTGAACAGTGAATTATTTGATACTTACTTTCAAATTTTCAACGGAAACGTAAATGTAAGTGCGACCGAACTTAGAGAAATGAGATTTCCACCATTAGAAAACATTAAAATAATTGGCAATAAAATAATACTTTCTAACGATTACTCAATGAACAATGTTAACAACATTGTAAACGAGCTTTTTGAATTGGAAGTAATAATGAACTGATATGAGTAAATTAGAAGAAGCAAAAGAGATACTGAAAGCAATAGGACTGCCGCCAGCACAATATAACGAAATGGCGGCATTGACATTTTTAGCAGTCTGTAACATTAAAGAAAATGACAGTTGGGCAAACGCAACTCGTCAAAGTTTGGGTGTTACGAGAGGAATAATGACTTTTGTAAACGACAACTATGGTAAGTCATACGCACCAAATACAAGAGAAACTTTTAGAAGGCAAGTGCTTCACCAATTTGTTCATGCACGAGTTGTTGACTACAACCCCGACAAACCTGATTTGCCGGTAAATAGTCCAAATGCCCATTACGCTGTAACAAATGAAGTTTTGGATGTTGTAAAAACATACCAAACCAAAAATTGGGACAAGGCTCTGAAAAATTTCATTGATACGGTTGGAAAACTTTCAAAAGTATATTTGAAAGAAAGAGAATTAAATCTAATCCCTGTTAGACTTCCAAACGGAAAAACAATAAAACTTTCAGCAGGAAAACATAATGAAGTTCAAGTTGCAATAGTTGAACAGTTTGCACCACGGTTTGCAAATGGTGGAGTACTTCTTTACCTAGGCGACACAGCAAAAAAAGATTTGTTTTTAGAAGAAAAAGAGCTACAAGCTTTTGGCATTCCAATTGACCAACACAGTAAATTACCTGACGTTGTAATATATGACAGCAAAAGAAAATGGTTGTTTTTAATTGAAGCCGTGACTTCTCACGGCCCTGTTTCACCAAAACGACTTTTAGAACTAGAAGAATTTTTAAAAGACTGTAAAGTTGGTAAGGTTTACGTGACAGCTTTTCCCGATATGACAGAGTTTAAGAAACATTCAAACAACATTGCTTGGGAGACAGAAGTTTGGTTAATGGAAGTTCCTGATCATATGATACATTTTAACGGAGACAGATTTATGGGGCCAAGATAGCCAACGCAGGTGGTGACACATTTGTAAAACCGCACAAGCGCAGGCTCAAGGCATGTTTTGCAAAAGAGCCTGCAAGCAAACGCATATGGACACAGCACAATGGACAGACGTATGTAGGACAGCGAAAGAAGGTTACCCCATAACAGGGCATTGCCAAAAGCGGGGATGACCTGCTACTATTGCAGTTCAGTACTTGACCAAACTTTAGTTTTTGAAATCAACAGTATTGCTGATGTGCCCCGCCTTCGGTAATAACCTAACAGTTATCTTCATCAATTCCACCCCTTCCGCTATAGCGCAATATTTCGTACTACGGCCACGCACGCTGCGCTGCACGTTAAAGCTATTGTCCTCTGTATTTCGCAGCGGGATCTGCCGGTAAAACCCCTTTGCCCGAGCTGGTTGTGGTTGTTATTGACCGCTATTGTAGCGCTTATCCATTTGCCCTTGCCATTAGCTATGGCGCAGCATCGCAGACCTATTTAACATTTGCCTTATTCCGTTTATGGTGGCGTGCTGTGCCTGATGGCCTGGCCGCCGTACCCGGGTGGCCGGATAAGGGGCAAAAAAAAAAGGCCTCGCTTTCGCGAGACCCTTCACCCTAAACCTATATTTTAATCGCCCCTTGGCGTTGATTGCTGATGCAAATATACGCAACTTTTTGATACCACAAGTCCAATATTGTTAAGAAATGTTAAATTGTGGGAGCCGGAAAAAAGTGGTAGGTTTGGCTTTATGCGGATACTAGCGATGATGACCCTACTAGCAGGCGCCTGGGCCTTAGCCGGTTGCCAGAAGTGTTATGTGTGTACCGACCGGTGCTATACCTGTAAATTGTACCAGGCCGATACGCTGGCCGACACCCGCCAGCGCTGCAGCAGCGACAGCCTGTGGAGCGCCGGCCAGCTCAAAACCCTGCAAACGCAGGGCTACCAATGCGATACCAGCAAGGGCACCTACAAAGACGAATACTGCACCAATGCCGAAGGCGAAGATTACTACCTGGCGTACCACGGCCAGGGCGGGCGGTATAGCTGTAGCAAGAAATAGCCTTTTTTTACCCCATGCAGCCAACCTTAGCCGAACTGATCCATTACCTCAAGCCGTATGAGCACGCGCGCGTACACGGCTATTTGCGCTACCTGGCGCAGGAAGGGCGCGGCAGCCTGCCCTTGCAGGCGTATGAGCTGTTGTTAGCGCGACCAACGGCTACGGTAGAGGAGGTGGCGCAGCACCTATACCGCAACCCCGCCAAAACCGCCGCTGCCCGAAAACTGCTGGAGCGGTTGGAACAAGATGTACAACTGCTCAGTGCCCTTACCGCCACCCATAGTCAATCGCTAAGCCCTAACCCCAGGGTGTTTCTGCAAGCGCATTATGGACTGGCAACTTATAGGCATCTGATGGCCATTGGTGCCTTGAAACAAGCACAAAAACTCAGCATTAAACTTCATAAATTATTTGATACCTATGAATTACTTAGTGAGAAACTAACCTTATTAAGTTTGGAATTAGAGAACCCTAACCACCCTATTTCCTCCCTTAAACTGTTAACTGATCGGTTTAATCAGTTCTCAAGCTTGCTTACACAAATAGTTTATTTCAAAACTAAGATCAGGAAGTTGTTTCTTGATTTTAGCGGAGAAGACAAAAATCGGTTGGCTGAAATTACCCAAGTGCTTGGGCAACTGAAGATTTTTGCAGACGAATCAATGCTTGCAAACGCAAGGTTTCTTTACTTAAAATCTGTTGTTTTCTTAGAAACTGAAAAGTGTAATTATCATTTAGCGCTCGCAAATGCGCAAGAGCTTTTATCCTTCTCAACTTCAAATGAAGCACTAAACAATAAGACAAACATTGCCGGATGTAATATGCTGCTTTCAGAAATTTTCATTGAACTCGGAAATTATCAATCTGCCATTGATTGTGGCCAGAAATCATATGAATTGTTTCGAAGAGGGTCCCATAATCAACTTATCGCACTTGGTAATCTGTTTTACGCTCATTTTCATTCCGGCCTAAAAGAATGCGCGGAGAAGGATGTGGAGACCGCCTTAAAATCCAAGGCATTAGATAAAGAATCCCCGATCTATTCAGCATGGTTATTTAAAAAGGCTTGTGTGCTATTCAGCAAGCAACAATTCACCGCTGTTGCCCGCCTGATTAGTGCCCTATGTTTGCCTCCTACCACTCCCCGAGTGGAAATGCTACGACTCCGTTATTTGGAGATCCTTACCTTTATTGAAGCAGGTGATTTAGAGTTGGCCGGGGGCCGTATTGCTGTACTACACCGCCAATTACAACCCCTGCGGCATCAGCCGTATGTAGCACGGGCCCAGGCCATCGCTAACCTTCTTAAAACCTGGGCGGCGCAACAGTTTCATCCTGCCGGCCTGACCACCCTGTTGCCTGAAGTGGCACAGTTAGAACAGTTGCATCCCTGGCATATTCGCGCCATAGATGCCATTCCCTTTCACCACTACGTGCAGCAAAAAGCGGGTGTATTACCCTAGCCACTGCTCCACTGCCTCATAGTTGCCATCGGGCAGTAGTTTTTTCAGTTCAGCGGCGGCGCGGTAGAGGCCGCCGGTTTTCACATCATAGCCGGTATTCCACACCGTATGTTGCAGCCAGGGTGCGGTATCGGCCGGTGCCAGCCCGAAGCGCTGCTGTAGCTGCTGCTGAAAATGGGGTTGCGCCGGAAAGGTTTGCGCCGCCCGGTTCATCACGGCCAGTACCTGCTGCAAGGCCGTGCGTTTTTGCTGCCAGGCGGCGGTGCCGGCGGCCACTAAAAATCCCGACCAGGGCGCCTGAAAACTGCCGATGTTCTTGAGTTGTTTGCCGGCCACATATTGCTGGGTCATCAGTTGTTCCCAATAAAACACCTGGGTTTGGCCGGCCGTTAAGCTGGCCACGGCGCATTCAATGCTATTCACTACGGTAAACTGTTCGGGCGCGGGCACCTCGCCGCGCTGGGCGGCATGGATGAGCGCCATCAGGTGCGATCCCGAGCCGTGGCGGCTGATGGCGTATTGCTTGGGGGTACGGTCGTAGATACTATGCGTAGCGCTGTGTGCGCCGCTGTAGATGCCCCACACCAGGGGCGATTCCACCCAGGTTTTCACCAATACGGCAGGCAAGCCCTGTGCGGCTGCGGCCACAAAACCCTCGGTGAGTAAGATGGCCATATCCAGCGCTCCCTCGCCCAGAGCGCGCGTCATGGCGCCCGTACCCCCCGGATAGTACGTCCATTGCACGTCTAAGCCTACCTCAGTAAACCAGCCCGCTTCCAGGGCCAGCTCCAGCGGCAAATTAAAATGTTCGGGCACCCCGCCCAGGGTAATGCGTATCATCAGGCGAAGGTAAGCAGAATGGCCTAAGGCGCAAGGGAGGGCACTACCGCCAGTTTCCGGTTTTGCCCGCACTGGTTGAGGCTACTGGGAATGGGAAGCGCTGTGAATTGGGGGGGAATTGAGCGGTTGGCTGTTTTACTGATATGTCAGGGATGCGTTTACATCGTATTTACTTTTTCCCATGAGACTGCTGCAAGTTTGGTGGGAGCACTTGAGATGAGCGAGATCGATGAACTAACTGCCAACCATCGAAGTCTCTTTGCCATGTCAACTTCGGCTGCTGCGTCGCATATAAAATAAAATAAATAAGTCCGGATTTGTCCTACCTTTGGCCAGGAGGGGATTTTTAATCCAAGTTTATTTGAATGCCCTCGCCACTAAAAAACTGCCATGAAAAACATTTTACTGCTCGCCTTAATGGCCATGTACACTCTTGCGTTCGCACAAATTCCGGCGCAAATTAATTATCAGGCCATTGTGCGCGATGCCTCCAACAAGCCACTTGCGGGTAACACCTCGGTTGCTGTTCGTTTTCGCATTCACGATGGCACCCCTACGGGCACCATTGTTTTTCAGGAAACACAACAAGCCACTACTACTGCCCAGGGATTAATTACGTTAGCCATTGGCGCGGTGGGTAATCTTCAGACGGTTAGTTGGAACACCGGTGCGAAGTATTTGCAGGTAGAGATTGATCCTGCGGGAGGCACCAGTTTTGTTGATATGGGCACGTCACAGCTATTAAGTGTTCCGTTTGCGATGTATGCGGCAACCAGCGGCAGCGGTATTACGGGTGCAACGGGTGCTACTGGCGCAGCCGGAAGCAATGGCGTGACAGGCACTACAGGAGCAACAGGGGCGAATGGTAACGACGGCGCAACAGGTGCCACAGGCGCAACCGGTGCGAACGGAAACGATGGTGCAACAGGAGCTACAGGTGCAACTGGCGCTACAGGAGCGAATGGTAATGATGGTGCAACAGGAGCTACAGGCGCCACAGGTGCAACAGGCGCCGCCGGAAGCAATGGCTTAACTGGCGCAACGGGCGCGAATGGCAATGATGGTGCCACGGGAGCGACAGGCGCAACAGGAGAGACAGGCGCAACCGGTACGAACGGCAACGATGGTGCCACAGGCGCAACAGGAGCAACTGGCGCTTCAGGAGCGAATGGTAATGATGGCGCAACGGGCGCAACAGGCGCCACAGGAGCGAATGGTAATGATGGTGCAACGGGCGCAACAGGAGAGACAGGCGCAACCGGTGCGAATGGTAATGATGGTGCAACGGGCGCAACAGGCGCGAATGGCAATGATGGTGCCACAGGAGCGACAGGCGCAACTGGTGCGAACGGAAACGATGGTGCCACTGGAGCGAATGGTAATGATGGTGCAACAGGAGCTACAGGCGCCACAGGTGCAACAGGCGCCGCCGGAAGCAATGGCTTAACTGGCGCAACCGGTGCCACTGGTGCAACCGGTGCGAACGGTAATGATGGTGCAACGGGCGCAACCGGAGAGACGGGCGCAACGGGTGCGAATGGAAACGATGGTGCCACGGGTGCGACAGGCGCCACTGGAGCGAATGGTAATGATGGCGCAACAGGTGCAACTGGCGCAGCCGGAAGCAATGGCTTAACTGGCGCAACAGGTGCAACAGGCGCAGCCGGAAGCAATGGCTTAACTGGCGCAACCGGTGCCACAGGCGCAACCGGTGCGAATGGTAATGATGGTGCAACGGGCGCAACCGGAGAGACGGGCGCAACGGGTGCGAATGGAAACGATGGTGCCACGGGAGCAACAGGCGCCACTGGACCGAATGGTAATGATGGCGCAACTGGTGCAACAGGAGCGAACGGAAACGATGGTGCCACGGGTGCAACAGGCGTCACTGGAGCGAATGGTAATGATGGCGCAACGGGAGCAACAGGTGCAAACGGCAACGATGGTGCCACGGGAGCAACAGGCGCCACTGGAGCGAATGGTAATGATGGTGCAACGGGTGCAACAGGAGAGACAGGCGCAACTGGTGCGAATGGTAACGATGGTGCAACAGGAGCAACAGGAGCAACTGGCGCGAATGGCAATGATGGCGCAACGGGCGCAACAGGAGCGAACGGCAACGATGGTGCCACGGGTGCGAATGGTAACGATGGTGCAACAGGAGCTACAGGCGCAACTGGTGCAACTGGCGCAGCCGGAAGCAATGGCTTAACTGGCGCTACAGGTGCCACAGGCGCAAATGGTAATAACGGGGCAACAGGAGCCACGGGCCCAGCAGGAAGCAATGGTGCCACAGGCGCCACAGGTGCAACTGGCGCAGCCGGAAGCAATGGTTTAACTGGCGCTACAGGTGCCACAGGCGCAAATGGTAATAACGGGGCAACGGGAGCCACGGGCTCAGCGGGAAGCAATGGTGCCACAGGCGCCACAGGTGCAACTGGCGCAAATGGTAATAACGGGGCAACGGGAGCTACGGGCCCAGCCGGAAGCAATGGTGCCACAGGTGCAACAGGCGCAACGGGCGCAACCGGTCCGGGCGCAACCGTAATTTATACGGTAAAACCGACAGAAACTTTAGTCAATTCTTCCACGTTTAGCGATATGATGTCAGTTAGTTTACAAGCGAACAAATCATATTACATACAGGTGTTGGTACTGGGTCACCGCTCGGGTGCGGTTAGCGGCGCCGGAAATGCGCAGCTGAAGTACACCGGTGATGCCAATATGACTTATGGCATGGAGGTAAGTTCCAATTATCCCAATCTGACCAGTGTATCAAATACAACCTTCTTTAATTATGAAACGGTTACCGGCGGCCCATCTAACTGGACCACCTCTCCGGCGCCGAAGTATATCATCAATGGCATTTTTAATACCACCACGGCCGGAACACTCTCCGTTCAGGTTGCGCGCGGCACCGGAAATACCACTATCGATCTGCGGGTACGCGAAGGTTCGTACATTATTGCCCGTCCGCTGAATTAGGCGCACTTCTTTTTGTAACGCAATTGGCAGTTGATTGTAGCGCTGCGATATCGGGATGCCTTGCATTTGGTTAGCGTGACATATTTTCTCATCTGGGGCTACGTAGGTGAGCTGAAATATCAGGCACGGGTATCAGGAACGCAATCACGATGGGCAGCTATTACCTGCGAAACGCTGAACGGAGTCAAGAAATCACCCTGCTGATGCGCGCTGGATGCGGTTACCCAACGCAGCTACTTTTTTTCACTAGACACGCCGGGCATAAACTGCGCGAAGTTAGGGCTGCATTGCGCTGTACTCGCAAGGTATCGTTAGAAACTACGACCAGAGGGAGTAGTAGTTCCATTAATTTGTTTGCTAACGAAAGGTTGCTACAAAAAAAGCCAAAGTCTGGCGCAGGATGCGGTTACAACGCATCTACTTTTTCCCACGAGACTGCTGTGCAAGTCTCGCGGGAAAAAGACCCGCGCGAGATGGAGCGCTTAAGACCCGCGCGAGATGGAGTGAATTTTAGTGGAAAGCAGAATTAAACACGGTTATTTCATATCCTGACGTTTGTGTTTCTGCAGTGGAGGGCATAGGAGGGCTTGGCAATGTAGCTAAGCGATTTCTATGGCAATACCAAATCAATCGGCAAACGTTTTTCATAAGGCCGGTTATCCCTTATGACAGCAAACATTCTTTGAATCAACTTGTTTCGTACAGCGTTAATCACGGACATTTTGTTCTTTCCAGAAGCGACCATGCGCCGATAGTAATGTTCCATTTCCTTGGAATGTACAATTGATGACATGGCAGCTAGATGCAAAAGACTCTTGATTGTTTTATTGGCATAGTGTGATACTCTGGTTTTACCTCTCACACTACTACCCGATCGATGTTCTAATGGTGCTACACCGCTATAGCAGGCAAACTTTCTAGGACAGTAAAAATCCTTAAATTCATTGGTTGCCAATATCATATAAAGCGCTGTTACTTTCCCGATAGATTCAACCGAAGTCAACAGTTTAAATTGATGATTGATGTTTTCATCTTGTCCGATCAGCTCAGCAATTTCTTTTTCAATATGCTTGAGCGATTCGGTTATTCCCTGGACAGCTGCTTTCATCAAGCGTTTCTCTAACCGAAGCACTTGCTTTGATACAAAACCATCGGCCTCTTTTAATGGAGTTAAAAGGCTGTTTTTTTTACTGATTAGCCTGGTGCGGAGGGTGAATAGATGCTTGAGGCGTTGAAATGCTGCCGTTTTGGGCTGCCAGCGTTTTAAATCATCTTTATTTTTAAAAGCGTACCAAGCAATCATCTCCGCATCTATCTGGTCGCTCTTGCCTCGCATTAGTTTATTGCTCTGTTTGATTTTTAAAGGGTTTTCTAACCAAACAATGGCCTCTCTTTTATGCAATCCCTCTAATAAGTGATTGACATAAATCCCCGTCTGCTCTAAGCAAAACACCGCATTGCCTAACTCAAATTCAGGGAAGTGCTTGAGTGCTGTTACGAGCTGCTTTACGCCATTGAGATTGTTTGGATAAACAGCGCTCAGGCACTTCACTCCAGAGGCCAGGACCGCAACATCGAATTTCTCCTTCGAAACATCAATTCCTACAAAAAATTGCTTCATGTTTTTAATTTTAAAAATGATTGAATATGATAACGCCTTTGAACACAATCAATCCCTTGATAATAGGCCGTTAGCCTAAATTTCTATTTGATGCTTGTTCAAAGAGCCGGCAGAGGTTTGAATCGCTTCATAGGTCATACCTGGGAAAGCCCATAATTCACCTCTGCCGGTGTTATCTTATACTAACATATCCACATCTTTCAACAAAGAAAAAAGGACCAAAAAAGAAATCTCATAATAGTAATAGCCTTTAATTAAAAAGAGTGTGCAAGTCTAAAGGGAATGCCAAGACCGACCAGTTGCGCCTTGTCCCACTTGATAAATCTAAATAAAGAAACCGAAAGTAATGAGGATACCAAACCCCGCCATTGCAGAAACATTTTGTTGGGCGTTCGTGCGGTATTTGTTTAGTACTTCGCTCTAATTCTAATCGCCTCTTCAACCCAATCTCCAATATTGTCAGCTATATGATTGTATACATCTTTGCTGTCGATAAATGGCGGGTTGTAAAGTTTTACGATTTGATTTAGCGGAGTACCTTTGATATTATACCCGTCAAATGGATTTGCGCCTCTTAATGATTGGTTCCCGTTACTGTCTTTTAAATTATGGATGCAAATTCCAAGAAGCGCCATGCCTTCATTCCAAGTTCTTTCAATTTCGTAGTTAATCCACTTTCTCCCTGCTGTTTGTGACCCTACGAGTACAATAGTGGTTGAACGATAATGCATTTGTCCATTAATCCATTTCTTTATTGCCTCATCTCCACCTTTCGTTATTGTTTCCCAGTCATTGTCGGGTGCGGCCTTAGTACCCTCTATTGCTCCGATATTTCTCACCATCGAAGTCCGCCAATTGTCGGGTTTGTAATGAAAGCTATAGAATACTTGTCTCTTAGGCATAATAAATTTATTTAAAGATAGTAAATGACAATAATGAGAGTACCTAATATGACACCGTAGAACAGGACGATTGTTTTGGAAATAGAAGCACTAATCCAGTCAGTGATACCTTTGTCAAATTTCTTTGTGCTAAGCGAGTAGTCCACGGAATCCTCTTTGCGTACAGAATTATAGACTTTACGAAATAGTCTCTCTTGATAGAGGTAGTAACTGTCAAGTAGCCAAAAGACTAGAGTCGGGAAGTATGCAACGACAACAAATTTTTGATTGCTGTCTTTAGCCGCTAATGCGAAGAGAGCAGACACAAGAGTCACTGTCCACCCTTTAATTAAAAAGGAATTTTGACCCATACGAGTAATTACGCCTTGAGCAAATTCCAAATGTTTGTTTTTGTCTTCCATTAGTTTTGCTTTTTTGGTTTCTCTCCATCAATCCAGCCGTCAAAAGTTACATAGGTATCTGGGTTTTCAAAAATCCATAATACTTCCTTTTTAGGATTTAGTTTTGTTCCTGTTTTAATGCAGTATGGGTATATGCCTAAATATTCTTGTCCCTTGTATGTAAGGCTACTGCTACTCTCAGTTTCGAATACAGGGAGAATAGCTGCTCTATCTTTCTTTCCGTCCATGTAACCTAATTCCCAAGGCATCCATTTTGATGAACTAGCATTTTGAGTTGTCGCGTAAAGTAATGACTTACTTTGAATCATGCGGGTCCTTAGAGTATTCGCTGTCGCTTTTGTTACGCTGCTTCTATCAAGTTGAGGGTCATCTACCCAATCAACATAAACCTTATAGCCTAATTCATTTAGAGAAACTAATATGCCTAGAATAACCTGTGCGTCCTTTGAACTGTGTGATAGGAATATGTCATAGGAGTCGGTATCTGCTCCTCTACTTTCATAAATTCTTTGTCGGTTATTTTCTCTTATCAAGCTGTCAGCTGTCGGACGAGGTGCTCCAATAGCTTTTCGCATTTCGCTGAAGATTCTTGTTTCAGCCCTTTGTCTCAATGATTGTACGTTAAAACTCATCTATTTATTAATTTGTCTTAATTGTCAAACGAGTCTGAGCATGACGCCCACCGTTTTTCGGCTTTGCGTTCGGGCGGGCTTTTTAGCACTACATTTGATACGAAGAACCGCACTTCATTTATACACAAAATTGTCAATAGAAGCACGTCTTCCCGCCTGAGGCAAAGCCGATGTTATGCGTTCGCCATTCTTTTCTAATCAATTTCAAACATTTTACCTTTTCTTAGTTTCACTTCTTTAGTCCTAAGATAATTTACATTTTCGTAAATAAAGTCGTCTTGAAATAAATTGTCATACCAAAGGTTGTGTATCATACAATACTCCGTGAAAAATTTGTGATTATCATTTTCCCAGTCGTAACCATATTCGCTAAGCCAATTGTAAAACAGTAATATTTGCTCGTGATTTGATAACTGAGCTCTTAATATTCTCAAATATTTCATACGCTCATCATAATCAGTAATGATTTCACTGTTTGCAACAGATTTTACGGTCAAGTAAAGATGCCTAAAATAATGACCAAGTCTTGAAGAGTGTCCAGAAAAAGGTTTGTAGTTAAAGTTTAGTTTGACATAAGGCAAGAATTCTTTTCTCTGTTGATTTGTTTTGATTTTGGTTGTGTCTGGATGTCCGTGTTGCCTTCTTGCCTTTTTGAAAAGCTCAATGATTATGGATTCATTTGGAAATGATTTTTCAAATTCATCTAATCCTGAAAAAAATAGTTTGTAGCATTTGTGAAATTCGTCCCGATTTAATTTCCTGTCTTTACAGTAAAGTGATAAGATGCATTCTAACTCGGTCTGCATAGTTACAAATACCTTTCTGCCTTCTGTAACTTTATCAAATTTCTTTAAAACTGTTCCTTCTTCAAAGTCATATCCTGTAATTTTCATTTCATTAATGTTCTCTCTGTGCAGCTTCAACATTTCGTAAAACTGAGATTCAAACTGCTGAATTCTAATCTGTCTGTTTTGATTATCAATTTGTTGTTGGAGTTGTCTGTTGTTTTCTGCCTGTTCTAATAGAAATAATTCTCTCTGTTGAAGGTTTGCCTTATACTGTATGTAGAAGGCTAGTCCTGTAACGATTACACCAGCAAGTGCAATAAATGGATTCATAAGTCCGCCTATTGTGTCACCAATTTGTCCTGTCGAGGTGAAATCAAAGTCGCTATTTATTGAAGGTCTTGTAAATACAAATGGTGAGATTAGCGAAGTAACAACTAGAAGAAAGGCAATAATTAGAAGTGCTTTTACTTCCCAGTCAAGATTAGTAATTCGTGATAAATTGTCGTTCGCTAGTGGAGAATTTTCATTTTGTCCTGAGTTTTTCTGTTTGTAAAACAAGTAACTACAAGTCAGACAAAGTCCGAGTAAGGCGATTGAGTTTATTATTATGAATGTTGTCATTTTACGGTCTTAATACGGTGACGCATAACTCATAAATAGACGCAATTCCGCGCCTCTGGCTAATGTTTTTATTAAAAAAAACAATATTTAAAATCAATGCGCTAAAAAATGGTGTTCTTCGTATAGGTGCCATGCGTTTTACTGTGATTAAAAAATATTAACCTAATTAATTATGCTCCAGCCATTATTTATAAAAGCGTATAACCCTTCAGGCGAAACACCTGGAAAGCTTTTTGCTTCCCTTTTCCGGCGCAGTTTTCCCCATCGCGGCAGTGGGCGCAGCGGTAGCCCGCAGCCGCCCTTGAGGCGGCGAGGACTACAAGCGTAGCACACGGCGCCGCACCCCGCCAAGGTACGCAGGCGGGCGCGGCGGCCGCCATAATTGTCGATGTTCGATTTTCGACTTTTCGATAATTCGATAGGGAACAACGAGTATTCGCATATCGAAACGTCGAAAATCGATTAGTCGAAAATCGATTAGTCGCATATCGAATAGTCGAAAATCGAATCGTGCGCCCGCACTGGCTGCTGGCTGTCTTTCGTAATACCTTAAAATAATGTGAACGGGCCTGGGTTCGGTTGCGGTGAGGGGCGGTGAACATGTTTTGGGTCTTATGAAATTTAAATATAAATAATGCCGGTTAATTTTCAAAATCGCTTGCCCGAGTACGCTTGGCTAGCTACAGGATGTTAGCGGGTACATTGGCAAGCAATGGTTTATCCCATGTTCCATTCGTCCTAATCGTTACACTTCCCCTTCCTCCTCATCTGTTCCCCGCTGCGTGGGGTGGAAGGGCTGTTTTAACCGCTAATTTTCTCTTACTATTACACCGGATTTTTAATTACGCCCGCGCTTTGGGCAATAAACTACGAATATGCGCAGTTGTACTTCGTTTTTACAGACGCTTTTTTTGATGTTATCTGCCGTGGTGGCCGTGGCGCAAAGTCCGGCCGCCATTGGCACCGATGTAACCGGCACCTATGTGCAGGCCAGTCTTACCCAGTACGGCTTGTTTGGGCAGTACCGGGTTCAGGCGCCGGCGTCGTTCCCGGCTTCCTCGCAAAAAGTGGAGTTCCCTATTGCCGTGGGCAATTTCAGCACGGTGTGGCGGGCTTACACAGCCGGACAAACCCTGGCGGGATTTAACCAGATGATTGATCCGGCCACGCAGCCGGCCAGCGCCCGCTATAACAGCGGTTTTGGCGGACAGGGCATTTTGCTGCCGGCCATTACCGCCGGCCGTTGGTACACCTTTAATGTGATGACCAACCAGGGCAACAACAACGATACCATGGCGGTTTTGGAGACGGCATTTGATCCCACCTCCATTGATTCGGTTACCATTCCTATTGATACCAATACCATTAATCCGCTGTGCTCGCCTGAGGTGCGCGCCTACCTGGGAGCAGCGCCGCAACCGGGGGAGTATTTCTATGTGCGCTTTAGCACCTCGGGTTTTAAAAATACTTCTACCGTAGTGCCCATGACGGTGGTGGGCAATGTGGCCAGCTGTAATTTGCCGCCTCAGGCCGTGGGGGTGAATGTGCAGTACTATGTGCTTTCTACCACCGAGGCCAGCATGATTACTACCGGGCCGGGCAGTGGTTATTACGATTGTTTAACGCTGCGGTTAAAAACCGGCAGTGTGGGCAATAACTTCCGGTATACCGTAAAAAATATTCCTACGCCATCGGTGTCTATCACGGCTTCCAGCAATCCGGTATGCGATGCCGCCCGGGATACCTTCGTGGCTATGGCCGTTGATCAGGGTACGCTGCGGCCTAATTTTCAATGGTACAAGAACGGTAATCCGGTGGGTACCGATGATTCGGTTTACATTGATGCCGCGCTGGTTAGCGGCGATAGCGTTTGGGTAGCCATGCAGGCCAATTTGGGTTGCCCGGTAACGGTGCTCAGCAACAAAATTTTCATCGCCGTCAATCCCTATCCTACGGGTGTGGCTTTTGCCGATCCGGTAAACTATTGTTTGGGCGGTACTACAAATCTTTTCATTGAGCCGGCTATTCCGGCCACGGTGAATTGGTATACTACACCAACCGGAGGCATTGCGCTAAGCAATAGTTCCAGTTTTAATTACACGCCGGCCACGGCGGGCAGGCATGATTACTATGCGGAATTGACTTCGGTGGACGGCTGTGTGAATCCGGTTCGGAGCGCGACATTCGATTCGGTGCTGGCACCTTCGGTATTTAATCAGGCCAAGACAATTTGTGCGGGCGATAGCGTGGTAGTGGGCAAGAGCGTGTATCGCGCCGCGGGTACGTATGCCGATACGCTGGCAGAAGCGGCGGTGAACGCCTGCGATAGCGTTGTGAACACTACAGTTACGGTGTTGCCGGTGGCTACGTTTAGTCAATCGCCGGCGATTTGTTTGGGCAGCAGTTTTGCGGTAGGCAGCAAGTTGTACAATACGGCCGGAACGTATGTGGATACGCTGACGGCAGCGGGTGTGAATGGCTGTGATAGTATTGTTACCACGGTGCTGACGATTAAGATGCCTTCGGTAAAGAATCAGCATATTACCATCTGCAATAACCAAAGTTATACCGTAGGCAGTAAGGTGCATGTGCTACCGGGATTGTATAGTGATACGTTGACCGGCGCGGCGGTGAATGGTTGCGATAGTATTGTGAATACTGATTTGCAGGTGAATCCGGTGATTGTGACGAATCAAAGCGCAACTATTTGCAGTAATCAGCAATTGGTGGTGGGCGTACATGCCTATAACGCCACGGGCTTATACAGCGATACGTTGACCGGCGCGGCGGTGAACGGTTGTGATAGTATTGTGAACACCGATTTACAGGTGAATCCGGTTGCTACTTCCAGCCAAAATCTGACCCTTTGTAATAACGACAGTGTAGTGGTTGGCGTTCATACCTATAATACCGCGGGCACGTATAGCGATACGCTGGTGCAGGCGGCGGTGAATGGTTGTGATAGTGTGATTACTACGGTGTTGAATGTGTTGCAGGTGGCGAATTTCTCGCAAACACTTTCTATTTGTAATGGCGATAGTGTGGTGGTAGGCACTCATGTTTACAATGCCGCGGGCACTTATGCCGATACGCTGCTGAGCGCGGCGGCCAACGGCTGCGATAGCATCGTGAATACGCAGTTGTCGATTCTTTCTGCTTCGGTGAAAAATCAGAGCCCGACCATTTGCAGCAATCAAAGTATTACCGTGGGTTCGCACGTTTATGCGGCACCGGGTTTTTACAGTGATACGCTGAAAGGCGCGGCAGCAAACGGTTGCGACAGTATCGTCAATACCGATTTAACGGTGCTTCCGGTGGCCACTTTTAGTCAGTCGGTTTCCATTTGCAGCAATCAAAGTTATTCAATTGGAACGCATACTTATAATACGCCCGGCAGTTATGTGGATACCTTAGTTGCAGCGGCGGCGAATGGCTGCGACAGTATTGTAACCACCAATTTGGATATTGCGCCGGCGGCTACGTTCTCGCAGCAGCCTAGTATTTGTGCGGGCGATAGTTTTGTGGTTGGCAGCAAGGTGTATTACACCGCCCAGGTGTATGTAGATACACTGGCGAATGCCGCCGCCAACGGTTGCGATAGCATTGTAACCACTACCTTGAGTGTGTTGCCTTGGGCGAATAGCACTGCTGCGGTTCAGATTTGCGCCGGCGACAGTGTGATTTCAGGCGGGCATGTTTATTATACAGCGGGTACGTATACAGATACGTTGAAGAACGCAGCTGCCAATGGTTGTGATAGTGTGGTCCAGTTGACGTTAACGGTGTTACCTGTTGCTACCTTCTCGCAAACGGTGAATCTTTGTCCGGATCAATTTGTTCAGGTAGGCAGTCATACCTACAGCCTCAACGGGGTGTATGAGGATACGCTGAAGAACGCGGCGGCCAACGGTTGCGATAGTATCATCACGACAACGGTGGTGCAGCAACCCAAGCCTGTGATTACTTTAGGACAGAACATTAGTCAATGCGGCGGCAAGGTGGTATTAGATGCCGGCAATGCGGGAAGCACTTATTTATGGTCGAATCTGATTACCACGCAACTGGATACCGCCAGCACCAGTGGTTTGTATTCGGTGGTGGTGACTACCACCTATGGGTGTATAGATTCTGCACAGGTGTTGGTATATATCAAGCCTGTGCCGGTAGTGAATTTAGGTCAGAACCAATTCAGTTGTAGTGGCGCCGTAACGCTGGATGCCGGCAATCCGGGCATGAAGTTTCAGTGGAATACAGGCGATAGTACGCAAACGATCAGCGCGGCCAGCAGTAATATTTACAGTGTAACCGTTACTAACATCAATAGTTTGTGCACGGCCAGCAGTTCGGTGCAGGTGATGGTTTCGCAACCGATTGCGTTCAGTTTAGGAAATGATACCGCCATTTGTGGTACCTCCTACACGTTAAGCGCACCGGCCTCGGCCAATGCTTATCAATGGTCGAACGGCGCTACAACGCCTTCCATCACAGTTACCGCTACCGGAACCTATGGGGTAACGGTTTCAACAGAAGATGGCTGCACCAGCAGCGATGAGACCATCATCACGTTGAATCCAAATCCCGATTTAGGCGCTGATGTTACCGATAGTATTTGTGCGGGTGTTACCGTGAATTTGTATCGTTTCTTCCAGGGTTCCGGCTTAACCATACAGCCACAAACGCCAAATCCTGCTGCTGTTGGGGTAGGTACTTACACCATTCTCGGCATTGGGACGGGCGGCTGCAGAGATACGGCCGTAGTGAATCTAGTTCCCCGAATTGGCGTTCAGTTGGGCAATGATGTCATTGATAGCTTGTGTTTTGGTAATGTAGCCGATCTTACGGGTTATTTGCCGCAGTTGCCAGGCTATGCTTCTTATGTTTGGAATACGGCATCGCCACAGGCGGCCAGTGCGGGAACGTACCAATTGGCGGTAGCCGATGCGGCCGGATGTCGTGATACGGCTCAGGTAAGTTTAGTGACGGCTGTTCGTCCGGTTTTAGGTGCTGATGTTACCGACAGTATTTGCGTGGGCAGTACGTTTGATTTAACGAATCGCGTACCTAATCAGGGTTATACGGTGTATCAATGGAATACCGCTACACCAACGGCTGCTGTTGCGGGGGTGTATCAGTTGGTAGCAGCCTTTGGCAATGGTTGTAAAGATACGTTGCAGCTTACCCTGGTGAATCGCGTGAAGCCGGTGGTTAGTTTGGCTGCAATTGCCGATGTGTGTATTACAGCACCGCAGTTCTCATTGCAGGGTGGTTTGCCCGTTGGCGGAACGTATTGGATTAATAATCTGGTAGATTCTATTGTTCGTCCTTCGGTGTTGGGTGCTGGTCCTTACCGCGTGGTGTATAGCTACACCAACGCCAGTGGTTGTACCGATTCTGCGGTGCAGATAGGTGTAGTTCGTCCGCAGCCGGTGCTCAGTACGCTGGCTATTCCGGCGGTTTGCGGCAATTCACCAGCCGTTGATTTGACGCCGTATTTTAGTCCTGCCGGCGGTGTGTTCAGTGGTTTGGGTGTAAGCGGAATATACTACTATCCATCGCTGGGAAATACCCGTGCGGATACGATTACGTATATCTACACGTCTTCATTTGGTTGTGCGGATACCGTTGTGAATACCGTGAGTACACAACCGGCGGTGCAGGTGAGCCTTCGCGTGAGTGATGCTGATTTTACGATATGTGCAGGCGATACAGTTGTGTTTACGGCCAGTGGCGCGGTGCAATATGTGTTTGTAGTGAATGGTGTGCAACAAGGGCAACCTAGTACGAATGGCACTTTCGTTACCACACTGCAACATCACGATGCGGTTTCGGTGATTGGCTACAACAGTTGTTCATCAGATACCAGTGAGGATATCATTTTGGATGTACGTCAGAAACCGGTGGTTTCTGCCGGACGCGATACGTTGGTAGATGAAGGACAAACCGTAGTGTTACAAGGCTCAGCCAGCGGCGACGGATTATTGCTGTATAACTGGACGCCAGGCTTCCTGCTCAATCAGCCTAATGTGCCGCGGCCAGCCTACGAGGCAGTTGATTCTGTTCGTTTCTTCTTACATGTATCCGATGCGTATGGCTGTACGGATTCAGACGATGTGGTAGTACGCGTGTTGCAAACAGATGAGGTAGAATTCCCGAATGTGATTACACCGAATAATGATGGTAAGAATGATGTTTGGATAGTAGCGGATAAATTGGATCTGGCCGGTTCGCATCTACTGATTTTCAACCGATGGGGACAGTGGGTATATGAAACCGATAACTACGCCAACAACTGGGGCGGTACTTACCGCGACACCGGAAAATTGTTACCTGATGACACGTACTACTTTGTGCTGACGTTGAAAAACGGCAACAAGAAGTTGTACAAGGGAGCCATCAACATTGTTAACAGTGCGCAATAATCTACCCCACGTGATGAAAAATATTCAATCCATGTTTTTGTTCTCCCTGCCACAATTGATTTGTAACGAAAGCTATCGAACCATGAAAAAGCTAGCTGTAATTTTTGCTTTAGCCGTATTGAGCGCGCCTGCTCAGGCGCAGCAGGCACCTTTGTATACGCAGATTTATTTTCTGCGGATGATGTACAATCCCGCTTTAACGGCGTACAATGGCAGTACGAATTTGTATGGTTTCTACCGCGAGCAGTGGACCGGTATTGCCGGGCATCCGGTAACGCGGGGTGCTGCCGGAGAAATCAGTTTATGGAAAGACCGCAGTGGTGTAGGTTTTCATGTGTACAACGACAATACGGATATCATCCATCGCGTGAATGCGCAGTTATATTATGCGCAGAAAGTACGGTTGGGTAAGCATCATGTATTGTCGTTGGGCGTTTCCGGCGGCATCCAAAATACGCAGGTAGATTTCAGCAATGCGCGCGTGGTAGATCAATCAGATCCTAATGTATTGCGTTCTGCTAATGGCGGCGTTGGTTTTGATATGAGTGTAGGATTGGCGTATCAATGGAAGAAGCTGACGATTAGCGCAGCTATTCCGCATGTATCCGGTTTATCGGTAGGCATTGTGAGCCAGCAGCGCGAAGTGCGTATGATGAATCAGCGGCAGTTTATAGGCGGCATCAGTTACGAGTTCAACATCAAGAAAGAAAAATTCAATATCGAACCATCGGTGTTGTTTAAGAAGGGATTCAACACGCAGCCTTTGCAGATAGATGCCACGGTGGTGGCTAATTACAAACGGATGATTTATTTGGGCATTGGTTATCGTCAGGAAAACGGCATCAATGCGATGGCAGCGGTGCGCATCAGCCGGGTGGTTACCCTTGGTTATTCTTATGACTATCCGGTAGGCAGCAAGGCCACGTACGCCATTACTAATGGGACACACGAAGTGTTGGTTGGATTGTGTTTTGATCGTTGGCTGAAGAAGGGAGAGAAAGCCAATAACGATGATTTGCAGCTTCGCGTGAAAAATCTGGAAGAAGCGCGCAAGCAAGATCAGGCGCGTTTGGATAGTTTGGCGAATAAAAGCAACGAGAAAGACGAGTTCAACAAACAACAGGCAGATAAGATCAAAGAATTGCAGGATCGGATAGATAGTCTGCAACGCGATTTAGAAGATTACAATAAGCGCATCAGCGAAAAGAATGTGACCCGATTTAACGATAAGAGTCCGATGGAGGAAGGGGATATTTATCGTTTAGATCAGGTGAATTTCGAAACGAACAGCAGCATTCTGAAGCCGGAGTCTACTTCGCAGCTCGACAAATTATCGCAAGTGTTACTGGCGCGCAAGGGAATGAAGATTCGCGTGTACGGTCATACTGATTTTATTGCTTCTGAGGAATACAATCAGTGGTTATCAGATCGCCGCGCCAAGCGGGTGGTGGATTACCTGGTAGGAAAGGGCGTTCCGGCAGAAAATATCACCTGGCGCGGCTATGGCAAGCGGGCGCCTATTGCCGATAACAACACAGAAGAAGGTCGTGCGCGCAACCGCCGCGTGGAAATTGATGTAGTGAAGAAGGGCGAGTAGCCGGTATTATTGCTTCGACAATAAATCTGGTCAGTTTCAGAAATATGTTGGTAATTCCGGATGTGTATTTGAATCTTTTCAGGGGGTAGCCTCGTATGTTTGGGAGCAAAACAATCTCCATGCTCCGACAACTACTCATTGCGTTCGTTTTTTTATTGACGGTTACTGCTCAGGCGCAGGTACCTCAAAAAATCAGTTATCAGGCCGTTGCCCGTAATGTGCAGGGCGCTCCGCTTGTCAATCAAACGGTGAAGGCTCGCTTTACCATTCACAATGGAAGTGCTACCGGTGCGGTTGAATATGCCGAGATGCACGATAGTTTAAGAACGAATTCATTCGGGTTGTTTACTGCATCTATTGGTGGCGGAACACCGATAACCGGTACGATGGCCGGGGTGAATTGGGGTGTTGGTGAAAAATATCTTCAGGTAGAATTCTATCCTACTGGTGGTTCCACGTTTGTAGATATGGGCGCTTCGCAATTATTGAGTGTTCCATTCGCATTATACGCTGGAAATGCTTCGGCAGGAGTGACTGGCGCTACCGGGCCACAAGGTCAGGCTGGTGCCACAGGCGCCACCGGTGCTACGGGAGCTGCAGGGCCAGCTGGTGCTAATGGTGCCACAGGCGCTACAGGACCTGCGGGAGTAACTGGCGCAAACGGCTCGCCGGGTGTCACGGGTGCTACCGGACAGGCTGGTGCCAACGGCGGGGTGGGGCCAACTGGTCCTGCTGGTCAGAATGGCTCAGCAGGCGCCACCGGTGCTACAGGTGCTACAGGCCCCTCCGGGGCCAACGGTAATAATGGTGCTACCGGTGCTACAGGGCCAACTGGTTTGCAAGGACCAACTGGTCCGGGTGTAGGTGCTACTGGTGCCACGGGCGCAACAGGAGCCACAGGAAGTGCTGGCGCCACCGGAGCAGACGGAGCTACGGGCCCTACGGGTGTAGGTGCTACCGGGGCTACTGGTGCAACAGGCGCAACAGGTCAGGCAGGAAGTAATGGCGTTACAGGCGCCACAGGCGCAACGGGTGCAACAGGTGCAGGAGTTACTGGTGCCACCGGTGCTACCGGCGCTACTGGTCAGGCAGGTAGTAATGGCGTGACTGGCGCGACTGGTGCAACAGGTGCAACTGGGTCGGGAGCAACAGGAGCAACAGGAGCAACGGGCGCAACCGGCGCAACCGGCGCACAGGGTCCTACAGGAGTAGGTTCGGGCACAACCGGCGCAACAGGTGCTACGGGCGCTACGGGTGCAACGGGCGCAAATGGTGCAAATGGAGCCAATGGGAATAATGGCGCAACAGGTGCCACAGGAAATACAGGTGCCACGGGTGCCACAGGAGCGACTGGTGCTACAGGCGCTGGCGCAACAGGGGCTACAGGCGCTACCGGAGCAACTGGTGCCACCGGTGCTACAGGCGCTGGTGTGACCGGTGCTACAGGAGCTACCGGAACGGCGGGCGCCGTAGGTGCCACAGGGGCAAGAGGTGCTACGGGCGTGACCGGTGCCACGGGCGTAACCGGCGCAGGTGCGACGGGCGCCACAGGTGCCACAGGAGCCACTGGAAGTGCAGGTGCTACAGGTACTACCGGTGCTACAGGAGCAGGTGTAACCGGCCCGACCGGAACAGCCGGAGCGGTTGGAGCTACCGGCGCGAGGGGCGCAACGGGTGTAACAGGTGCAACAGGCGCAACAGGGGCGGGAGCTACGGGTGCAACTGGTGCCACAGGAGCCACCGGTCCGGCAGGATCCGGAGGCGGTAGTAGTTCAGGATTTTCAGCCACACGGGGTGTTGCTCAGGCTACACAAACTTTTGCAATCGGTGGGTATGATCAGGTGATTTTTTCTTCGGAAGAGTATGATGACGCTAATAAATTCAATAACACTACTGGTACTTATACCGCGCCATCAGCAGGAGTATACCATTTTGATGCTGATGTGACCTTAGGTAGCTGTAGTGCCAATTCAACGGTTTCTATCATTTTGAGTACCGGAGGCGGTAATGATTACAGCAATACCTGCTATACTACTAACATCAGTTATAACCACATACACATTAGCGCCAATCTCAAATTGGCTGCCAACGAAACGGTTGGTGTGTATATCACCAACAACGGTGCAGCATCCACTAGCACCTCGCTGCTGAATTTGGAAACGCGATTCAGCGGGTATAAGGTGTATTAATTTTGTTACGAAGCCACATCGCCGTTGCAGATGAACTTTCTGCAACGGCGATTGTTTTTTTAGCAGCCAAAACGCATTAATAAACTTTAGCGCATCTTTGCCACGTGGAGCCACGCAGTACAGCCGATATTAAAGCGGCAGTGATTGAGGTATTGAAAACGATTTTCGATCCAGAGATTCCTGTCAATATTTACGAATTAGGCCTGATTTATGAGGTCAACGTAATGGATGGGGATATTGTAGAAGTGGTGATGACACTCACTTCGCCATCCTGCCCCGTAGCGGGCACGTTACCCGGCGAAGTAGAGCAAAAAGTGAAGTCAGTAGATGGCGTTACTGATGCCGTAGTAGAATTAGTATTTGAACCGGCCTGGACGCAGGAAATGATGAGCGAAGAAGCGCGGCTGGAGTTGGGTTTTATGTAGACGAACCCCGATAAGGAGCTATTGCCATTTTTTTCCTATTTTCGCGGCTCAAATTTCTGACCATGGCAACTACAGCAGATATCCGCAATGGATTGTGTATCGAATGGAACCACGACATTTTCCAGTTTGTGGAATTTCAACATGTAAAACCCGGTAAGGGAAATGCTTTCGTGCGCTGCCGCATGAAAAGTTTGCGCACCGGCCGCGTACTGGAACACACCTTTCCTTCAGGCCACGAGATTATTACGGCGCGCGTAGTTCGCAAGCCGCATCAGTTCTTGTATAAGGATGATCAAGGCTTCAATTTCATGGATCAGGAAACTTTTGATCAGATTACCGTTGATGGTAAGATGATTGAAAATAACGATTTGCTGAAAGAAGGTGATGTATGTGATGTAGTAGTGCACGAAGAAAATAATCAGATTCTGGCTTGCGAGTTACCCAACTTTGTAGTTTTAGAAGTGACTTCTGCCGATCCGAATGTGAAAGGAAATTCTGCTTCCAACATTAAAAAGAACTGTATTGTGGAAACGGGATCAACCATCCTGGTGCCTTTGTTTGTTGAAGCTGGAGATAAGATTAAAATCGACGCCCGCACTCGGGATTATATGGACCGGATGTAATTAATTTTCGAATTACGCAGGCGCACCCTGCAAGGCCCTTCGTAATTCAAAGCCACGGCAACCGTGGCTTTTTTTATGGAATAACTAAATCATGATAGCGGTATCTAATGTAGAATTGCACTTTGGCGGACGAACGATGTTCGGCGGCATTTCTTTCCTCATCAACCCTAACGACAAGATCGGTTTAACCGGAAGAAATGGCGCGGGTAAATCAACTTTGTTGAAGGTGCTTAAGGGTATACAACCTATTGATGGTGGCGATGTAATGTTTCCTAAGGGAACGATTATTGGTTATCTGCCACAAGATATTCATACTACTTCTGAAAAGAACGTGCTGGATGAAACCAAAACAGCTTTCGATTCGGTGCTTCAGTATATGGAGGAGAAGGATAAGATAGTTCACGAGCTGGAAACGCGCACCGATTACGAATCAGACAGCTACATGGATTTGATCAACCGTTTGCAAGAGGTAGAGCACCAAATTGAAATTCACGATGGGTATAAAATTGATGAGCAAACCGAGCGGGTGCTGAAAGGTTTGGGTTTTGAAGAAAGCGATTTTGTAAAGAAGGTAAAAGAGTTTAGCGGTGGTTGGCAGATGCGTATTGAACTGGCTAAAATTCTATTGCAAAAACCTGATTTAGTATTACTGGATGAGCCTACAAACCACCTTGATATTGATTCCGTTTTGTGGCTGGAAAAATTCCTTAAAGATTATAATGGCGCCATCATCATGGTGAGTCATGACCGGTCATTTTTGGATAACATTACGAATCGTACTATTGAAGTAGTGGCCGGAGATATTGAAGATTATCCGGCACCTTATACGAAGTATACGGTGTTGCGCCAGGAAAGGCGTGAGCAGGTCATTAACGCACAGAAAAATCAACAACGCGATATTGCGCAGATTGAACGAAACATCGAACGGTTCCGGGCAAAAGCCAGTAAGGCTGCCTTTGCACAGTCTTTAATTAAGAAGCTCGATAAGATGGATATTATCGAGGTGGAAGAAGAGAATGTGGCCGCCATGAACCTGCGTTTTCCGGCTACGCAGGCATCTGGTAAAGTGGTAGTTACGGCTAAGGACGTAGTGAAGAAGTACGGCGACAAAGTAGTTACCAATAAGCAAAGCTGTGAAATCATCCGCGGCGATAAAATTGCTTTCATCGGGCGCAACGGTATGGGTAAAACCACTTTTTCCAGAATGCTGGTAGATGATTTACCACATGATGGCGGTACGATTGAATTGGGTCATAATGTTACTGTAGGCTACTATGCACAGCATGCCGCTGAAAGTATGGATGGCAACGACACGGTGTTGGATGTAGTGGATCGCGTTGCGGTGGGCGATATCCGTACGAAGTTGCGCGATATGCTGGGCTGTTTCCTGTTTAAAGGAGATGATGTGTTCAAGAAGGTTAAAGTGTTATCGGGTGGAGAAAAGTCGCGTCTGGCTTTGTGCCGGATGATTCTGGAACCACGGAATTTTCTGGTGATGGACGAACCGACGAACCACCTCGATATGTTATCGAAGGAGATTTTGCAGAATGCTTTAAAGCAATATGAAGGAACAGTAGTGGTGGTGAGTCACGATCGGGATTTCCTTCGCGGATTAACCAACAAGATTTTTGAATTCACAAAAGATGGGATTCGCGAACACCTTGACGATATTGATACATTTCTGGAGAAGAAGAATCTGGAAGATATGCGCGCATTGGAAAAAGAGCGCGAAAAAAAAGGGCAGGAGCGCAAGGCTGAGAAGCAGGCCGTGGTGAGCAAGCCGGTTGATCAGAAGGAGGCCGAAAAGGAGCGCAGCCGTTTGAAAAAGCTCATCGGAGCCAGTGAAATTCAAATTGAGAAGTTAGAGCGGGAGATTGCTACGCTGGATGAGCAATTGCGCAATCCTGAGCAATATCACAAGCTCACTTCTGATCCCACTTTCTTCCAGCAATATGAATCAAAGAAGAAGGCGTTAGAAGCTGAAATGCAGCAATGGGAGGACTGGAGTGCGGCTTTGGAAAAATTGTAGGCCCACTAAAGGGTTACTAATATCCTGCATACAGTGGTAGTTTCGCCATGGGAAATCCGGAGTAAGTAAAAGCCGGGCGCTAAATCCGTGAGATTAGCCCGGTTACTTTGCGGTGCTGATGTTAGTACCACTTCGCCTACCTGATTATAACATTCAATTTTGAGAATGCTTTGTTCGCTGATTACGGTGAGATTTCCCGCGGATGGATTCGGATAGATGGAAATATCCGTTTTAGCTGCTAGATAGTTCACTGTTGTAGGGGTGCTTAAATCAGTTACCAAAAGGAATGGAAGTGAATTAGTTTTACTATCGTAGGTAGTGATACCATATTGATTATTCCAATACCAAGCTTTATCAGTTTGATTGGGCAACGAAGTAGAAGACCAGTAATGCCCAGTATTTACCGATGGAAAAAGCGAGGTGTTCACGGAAGGATTTCCGCGATTTTCAACGTTAAGCGATTGCAGTTCCCGAATATTCGGCAAGCGCCAATTATGGTAACCGGCCATAGCCGCTGTATCTGCAACCGTTAGTGCCTGCTCCCAACTTTGCGCGGTAAAGGGCATTCCCCACCAAACAAGCGCTGTAACTGAATCGTAAATGAGATTAGTACCAACGCTAACCCATCGTTGCGAAATGATTTGTGGTGAACCAGGATAACGTACAGCGCGAGTGTGAAAACGCTTGGTTCCGCCTGCACTGATGGTCTCTGAACGAGGATGGTTTCCAACGCCACCGCCAGCATTGGTTACCCAAATTTTATTCGTGTCATTAAACTGTTGTTGATTGCTCCACCAATATTCTGCACCGTTGCTTTTGAAAAAGTTGGTATCGATGGCAGGATTTACATGATCCAAATTCAGGATGCTGAATAGTTCATGACTATTGGGCAAGCGCCAATCGTTGTAACCTGCCAGTTGCAGTGAATCGCAATAGCTAACGGCAGTTTCATACCGCATTTCGCCGCCATCATATTTTTGCCACATCAAGCCGGTAACAGTGTCCGTAATGGTTCCATCACCATGATCTATATAACCCGGCAGAAACCGTTCGTAGTCGGCATCTTCTCCGTAGGTAGTGGTATAGCTTCTTGTTTGTCCTGTATCCGGCAACCGCAGCATCGATTTTATTGCCGGTTGCGAAAATGCAGCAATGGACTGCATCAGTAGCACCATGAAGGCGCTACTTGTTTTTAGGTTGTTTGTTAGCATCAAGGTTGAACTATAATTTTTTGCGTGAGTGCACCTTCCTTGGTTTGAGCCACCACAAAGTAGACCCCGGCAGCCATATGCGTTAATGGTATTTCGTCTCTATATCCATCATAATGCTGAATCATTGCCCCGGTTTCGCTGATTAGTGCCAATTGTGTTACAGCAGCAGGCGAGAATTCGCTACAGCGAATGTGCACATGCCCGTGAGCCGGATTCGGTGATACTAAAAGTCGCTTTGCTGAAGGCGTTATTATCCCGCTAGGTGCATTACAAGTCTTGTTAGCCTGATAGGTTGCTGTTGTAGTAGTGGTTGGCGAAACGAAGCTGAAATCATACTTGCCTGATGGTGACCAAGAATATATGACTTGATAACTTTGGCCATTCTGTTGATAGGTGAGGGTGTATCCAGTTGTGCTTTGGTTAGGAACAAAATTGGTGATTACCGCACCGGTGAGTGGCGTCAGCGATGGCCGTACCGGCTGGGCACGTGCCTGAGGAATAATTTGGTGCGTTGAATCTTCATTAACAACGCCAACCATTTTACCAATCATATAAGGTGCTGTAGGTACTGCGTGATAATGATAAACGCCATTCGCGCCAAAATGGCCGTTATTGGCATCCAGTACAGTTCGCGGACTACCATCAGGTTCTACATTACCATAAACGGCAAAGCCATCCAGTGCGTAGGCAACCGGTAATTTCTGATCAAGCGTGCGATACAAATGCATGGGCGCAATGTGGTAGTGATAGTCGTCGGCACGGCCGCTATGACCACCCCATTGATCTAACTGACCATCAATAAACGCATCTACACCCGTATTCGTATGGTAGTTAAAGATGGGAATACCATTGGCGGCAATGGCAATAGCACCGCGGGTAAAGTGAATTGAATCTACCGGAATTGGATTGCTGGCCACAGTGGTGTTTAATGGAATCATCCAGGCGTTTGGTTTGTAATAACATTGTGGAATAGGAACTTGTTGTTGCCAGCTTACGATACCGGTCATCATGGTGTCATGGCCCGGTATGCCATTGTCTTCCACGTAGAAATAATTGTTATCCCATGAAGTGATTACACCCGGTTTGAAAGGTGTAAATGAGGAATCGATTGACAACGGATCTGAAACTGCGGTAGTTAGGTTTACGGATCGGTACATAAATCCGGAAGCCATTAGCAGCAAGCTAATGCTGCCGGCAGCCGACAATACTCTGTAACGCCGCGGTGATAGCCAGGTGATGAACAAAAGGCCGGCAAACAGCGAAACCAAAAATGCCATCCAATAGCGCAAGGGCCAAACAGCAGGAGTAGCCTCATGAACGTGCATAGGCGTGTTGAGATGCAACACCTGCTGCATTCGTGCATGAATATATTGTTGATCAGGTATCGATAACTGGTCAAACCGAATGGCCAGAACATGTTCCTCTTCTGATTCAAAATACGCCGTATCATTTTTTAGTGTGGTGAATGAGGCGTGAAATGGCTTGCTGTTATTCGCCTGCCATTGGCGTAGTTGTACGTGGTCGTAATGTGTATGATGTGCATCTGCCCAGATAGGAATCAGTAGTAAGGTGAGGAGCAGCGCTACGAGTTGTTTTTTTCTCATGTTTGATTTCTTATCTGGTTAAAAGCAATGTTCCCGAAGACTGATGATGAATCGCATTTAATCTATAGTTATAAATACCTGATGGTGCAGGAGAGCCGGCATCGTTATTGCCATCCCAAATCACGGTAGTAGCTCCTTCCGGAGCTGAGAAGCCATCAATCAGATGACGTACCAGCCGTCCTTGCGCATCCGTAATATCTAACCAAACTTTTTCTGCGTCAGGTAGATTGAATTGAATGAAAGTTTGTTGCTGAAATGGATTTGGGAACGCCAACTGACTGAAGTAATCGGAATTCCAAAGAACCGGACTGCCCGTTTGCAGTGAATCATAACAATTCACCTTTCTGATATAATAAGTAGCGGCAACATCGCGATTGTGATGTGTAGCGTTGGTATCAGCAGGGAGATACGCTCTGATATATTCCACCTTAACCTCCGCATCGCTAACGGAAATTCTCAGATGGCCCGAGTTACCAACAAACCAGCCATCGTGATAGCCATATTGTGCCGCCTGACTGGGATAACTAAAGTTGGGTAAACTGGGTTGGGGTGTTTCCTGATAGAGCAAACAATCTTTGGATTGTTGGCCGAAGAAATGATCATGCCCATGGAAGAAAATGTTCACCCGATTGGCGGTCAATAAGTCTTTAATGGGTTTTGCCCAACCCGGGCGATTCTGTGTAAAGCCTGGCGATCCATCCAGATTCTTTCCACCCCATTCATAATAATCGGCAAACTCAACGCCGCCGCGCCCCTGCGGATCGCCACCTACCAACTGATGCGCAAAAACAAATTTGAATGTTGCATGGCTTTGTTGCAATACGTTTTCCAGCCAATGATATTGTTGATCGCCTAACGTCCACCGCCAGCCGTTCAACGAGTCGGGTTTGGTCATCGTGTACCAATAAGGGTCTAACACCACAAAGAGCGCATCTCCCCATTCCCACGAATAAAAGCTCTCTCTTTTTCCAATATACATGGAAGTGCTGGTATCTCCGGAATAGAAGTGATCGGGCACAGGATTACAGAAGTACTTTTTTCTTTCCAAACCATCCCATACTGCGATATTGTCGGGTGTATTATTGAGGTACCATCCTGCTTCGCCTTCATGATTGCCGTTAGCAATAAACAAGGGAAGTGAATGACCGCTGATTTCATAAAATGAACGAAGTAACCGGCTTCGGTATACGATGGTATCCCGGGGAATAATGTTAGACGCATTCTTTAGTTTATCCGTCATCAAAAAATCTCCTAAATCAATCATGAAATCAGCCTGATCTTGTAGCTGATTTTGCAGGCACCTACGATATAATGCGGTATCGCTGTTGGGGTCTACATGGGGATCCGCCTGAACCGTGAAAACGTATGCGCTACCTGGCTTTCGAGCGGTATGGAATAATCCTTCTGGGCGATTGTTAGCTGAAGAACTTCCAGGATTTCTGTATTGAATGCGGTAATAATAGCGTGTGTCTGGCTGTAAGCCTGAAAGCGTTAATACTGTAGCTTCACTATCAGCAACTAGTTGCCAATTTGTATGCCCCGTGTACGATCCGGATATCGTGCCATAATCAGCTTTCACTTCTGCGCTATCAGCGAAAAATAATTTAACAACGACGCTGGAATCGGTGGGCCGACCTAATAACTCGCTACGCCAGATTTGTTGCGCATGGGTTACTACGGAAATGATAGTTGTTATGTATAAAGCGTAAACTGATTTCATACCAGAAATTAATGAGATATCAATAAGGATTGCTGCAATGGGCCTTGTTCTGCATACCAGGTGAACGTATACCAACCCGAAGGAATTTCTTCTACCGAAAACTGAGAAGATGACGTTTGCAGAACAGGTTGGCCTAAGTTATTTCTTAAAATTCCATAGCCATTTGTTAGGTCTGTGGGAATTAAGAGATGAACTTTGCATTGTGCAGGATTAGGATACACTGCTAATCCATGATCATCAATCGAGGCAATGCCTTCCGGACATTTTCCAACAGTATAACTGAATGCCACTTCGCCATTATGATGTAGCCCACCCACAGTATCTTTAGGCAGGTAAGCACGGACATAATCTACAGTAGTGCCACACGGACTTACAGTGACCCGAATATGACCCGTACCATCAAGCGTATCTGATATGTAGGCATCTGCGTTTGCCAGCATGCCAATTTGGTAAGTACTATCAGCCGCCATCGGTACTTCCTGATAAACAATACTATCTAATACTTCATGCGCAAAAAGATGATCGTGCCCCTGGAAGAAGATGTTTACACCATAATCTTTAAACAACTGATGTATCGGCTTTCCCCAACCCGGGCGCTGCGTATCAAAACTGTAAGTGGTGCCGTTTGCACCGTCATAGCCGCCCCATTCATACAAAGGCGCGTTGGTAACGCCGCCGCGATCTTCACCGCGAACATGGTGGGCAAATACAAATTTGTACCGCGCACTACTTTGTTGTAAAACCGACTTCAGCCAATCATATTGTGCCCGGCCCAATGACCAAGACCAATTGTGCGGCTTAGGTGTAGTGTCACAATCGTATCGATAAACATCTAAAACAACAAAAAGTGCATCGCCCCAGTTAAAGGCGTAAAAATTTTCAGGCTGTCCCATGCCAAAACCTTCCGATGTAGTGTCGCCGGAATAGAATGCATTGGGGTAAGGATTAGGGTAGTATTTTTTTCTTGTCAAGGTGCCATACACCGCAATATTGTTTGGTGGATTTTTATGCAGATAGTAATCTTTTTCGCCCTCATGATTTCCGAGACAAACATAGAAGGGCACGTCCTGACAAATGTTGTTTAAAAAGGGCCGATAGGCCTTATGCAGCGAATCCATATCAGCAAGGGTGGTAGAATTAGGGGTGTGGTCATCGCCAAAAATATCGCCCAGCGACATCATAAAATCCGGCTGATCCTTTAATTGGTTGGCCAGCGTAATTCGGTACATATTATCTACTCCCTTTTTATCGTACAGATGCTCATCGGCCTCCAGCGTAAAACGAAAGGTAGAGCCGGTGGCGCGCTGGGTAAAAAAGTGATGTTCTGGTGCCGCAGTATAGTTTCCGGATTGGAAAGGCCGGTATTGCAAGCGATAGTAGTATTGCTGATTCGGATTTAGCCCAACCATATCAATCTCATCCGGAATACCGGGTGTATTAGATGTGGCGGTGGTGGTGTGGCTATATTGCCCGGGCTGGCTGCCATATTCCAGGTAATAATCATAATGATCAGCGAACAAAATGCTGGCGGTTACCGATTGGTTGGTTGGCCTTCCCAGAACGATAGAGTAAGGCTGCGCCTCACACCGATCGGGAATCGAGAAGATGAAAAACAAAAACAACAGGCAACAAGGGTAAATGACTGGGGTACTTGTTAGTTTCAATAGATGTTTGTTTGGGGTTTGACTGACGCGGGCAGGAAAGGTTTAAAAGGCCAGGCTGCATTTGTTATCTGACTTTATAACTCCTTGCTAATCAAAATTTCGCAGGCCGTTTTATACGTTGTATATAACGGAAAGAGTGTGGATACCAATATTTTTTTGCTTATTGTTGCACACGTAATGGGTTGTTCTAATACTAAAGAAGGTGTAGCGGGCTGCGGCAGTGGCGGCAGTTGTAGCAGTGGCGGGTGCAGTCGGAATAATGTTTTCGATTGGCTGGCCGGTATGCCTTTGTCGTTTAATGAGAATTTCAATATTGTGGAAGTGGGCTTTAAAAATGGCTCGCGGAAAGGGTTTTATCGCAATTCAAATGGTTTGGATTTAGTTAAAGGGCAATTAATTGTAGTAGAAGCTGCTCAGGGTTTCGATATTGGCGAAGTAAGCCTTCAGGGGGAATTGGTGAAGGCGCAAATGAAGAAGAAGAAAGTTACGGAGCGCGATGATACCATCCGTGCTATCCTCCGTGTTGCCAATGAGCAGGATGTTAATGCCTATCTGGATGGTCGAAATAAGGAGCAAGAAGTGATGATTCGCGCCAGAGCGATTGCCAAAACGCTTCGTTTGGATATGAAAATTGGCGATGTTGAGTTTCAGGGCGATGGCAAAAAACTTACCATTTACTACACGGCGGAAGGTCGGGTAGATTTTCGTGAGTTGGTGAAAGTTTATGCGCGCGATTTCAAAGTTAAAATTGAAATGCGGCAAATCGGAGCCCGTCAGGAAGCTGCCCGGATTGGCGGTGTGGGCACGTGCGGTAGGGAATTGTGCTGCAGTAGCTGGTTACAGGATTTTAAATCGGTTACCACCAATGCTGTTCGCTACCAAAACCTTTCGGTTAATTCCGATAAAATGAGCGGCCAGTGTGGTAGGTTGAAGTGTTGTCTGAATTACGAGTTAGACACCTACAATGATGCCCTGAAGAAATTCCCAAGGCAAGCAGATATTATTGAAACGGAAGAGGGGCGTGCCGTACTGCGTAAAACAGAAATTTTAAAGAAGCAACTGATCTATGCTTATGCAGAAAACCCGGCAGCGCAATTTACCCTGAGTATTGAATCGGTGAATGAGTTGTTGTGGATGAATAAGCAGGGGAAAAAGCCTGCCAGTCTTAGCAATTTCAGTATTGTTGAGGAAGAAGTAGTTGATGAATCGAAGCACGATGATTTGGTGGGACAAGTAAGTTTGCAGGCGTTGGACGAGAAAGCGCGCAAACAGCGGAACCAACAGCGCCGCAATCAACAAAAGCAGCGCGACCAGCAATCGAAAAATCAGGGCGGCGCTCAACAACAAAAGGGTCAGCAGCAGGATAAAGGTCCTCGACCGCAAGAGCAACGCCGGCATCCACAAGGGGAACGTCGGCAACATCCCCCACGCGACAAGCGCAAGGGAGGAGGGCCAAAGGGCGGTTCTGATACACCACCACAATCATAATTGAGCATGCGGCAAGGTGCAACTGCTATATCTCGTTTCCGGGTGCTTTCCAGCATGCTTGTTGTAGCATTGATTTTGGGTAGCTGCGACCGCCAGCGGGTATATGAAACTAATTTCCCTGTTGAAGGCGAAAGCTGGCCATATACCGATGCGAAATCTTTCACTTTCGATATTTCCGATACCACGGCCAGATACAATATTTTCATCAACGTAAGGCATTCCTTTGAGTTTGAATGGCGGAATATGTATGTGCAGGTAAGCACGCAATTTCCTGACGGCAAACACATCCAAAAACGCGTTAACCTACCATTATCAGAGGCCGATGGACATTGGTACGGCCACTGTATGGGTGATAATTGCGATATGCCGGTATTGATACAACAGGCTGCCAAGTTTCCCATGAAAGGTAAGTACACCTTTACTTTGCAACAGGATATGCGTGTAAACCCGCTGCCAAGAATCAAGGCCATCGGGTTGCGGGTAGAAAGGGCGGCAATACAAACGAATCAACCATGATCAGGAATTTCATCATCACGATTTTGACGCTTGTTCTCTTCAGCGCCTGTAAAACACCCAAAACTGTGGCGGTAGATAGTCCTAAACCGACCAGGAAAACCACGCCTTACGAGGATACTTTGAATGCCCGAATTCAGACTGCTGACTATGTTGTGCTGAATAACTTGAAAGGCGGTGAATCACCCGAATTGCTGGCGCTTATTTCTCTCTACGATAAACACTTTTCATTGGGAATAAATTCTGTAAAATGGAAATTGTTTGAAAATCGTCAGGCCATAATGAGTGCATATGGCAATTATTACAATGGCCTGAGCAAGCCAGCGATTTCTGATTCGGCGTTGCGCGACCCTGCCACTGCACTATCGGTTATAGACGGTTTTAAAAAGGCCGATGTACGTTTTGGATGGATGACTTTCTGCCAGTATGTTAATACACCAAATCGGGTGATTGAGTTTGCGGTTGCCGAAGCGATGAGAGACACGCAAATGCTACCGGAAGTTTGCTTCATTTTATCTGAAATAAAGCAAAAGCGATGCTCTTGTGATTCTGTCCTTTTGAATCAGAGTATTGCCCAGGTGAAACAGCATTTACGCACCTTGTTGTTTGATGCATCCGGTGCCGTTGTAGAACGGAATGATTTAGCCTGGAATCTGCGCTCACTGGCCTTTTTTAATTATATACCCGATCAAAGTGTTGATTACAAAAAGGTGGTTGACTATTTGTTAGCACAACAACATAACGGAGGCTGGGCCACGTATCCGAAACCCGCCACTGCAGAAGCCCTGTCGCAATATAATTTCGACATGTATTCTACTGGATTCGGTCTATGGGCGTTAGCAGAAATGCGCGAACGTTACTATCTCGAAAATCATTTAGAACCGCTGAAGTAAATCTGGTTTGTATAGCGGAAAAAATACAACTAGGTGAAATGCCAAAATTGCCAGATAAGCGGGGTGTAACACCGAGAATAACAACAAGGCTATGATTGCCCAGTATTTCTCGTAAAATTCATTTAGCCAATGTTGGTCTGTGAATTGTTTTCGCCACATAGCATACTTCCATGGTGCAGCATTCACAATTATTTTTTTTCCGCTGTAAATGACCCCATACAATAGCCAAGCCATTAATAGCCAAATCTTAGGATAGCTAAGCCACAATACCAGGGCAAAACTGCACCATTCCAACATTCGTAAAATATCCAGGTATTGCTGCGCTAAGCTGCTTCCTGAAACCGTAACCAAGGTCAGTGTTTTACTCTGTCTGTCGTCTATTTCATCAGCTAACTGATGTTGTAAAATATTGCGCATCCCCAATAGCAACAACCAAGTGCTCAATGCTGCAACGGCTGACCAATGAACTTGTGCATCTGGCTTTAGTAGTATAAAAGTGTAACCAGCCAGTAAACAGGGAATCACATAGGCGTAGCAACTATCACATACAATACCAGCCCAACCTCGTTCTTTCAAACGAAGCGGCGGAACCGCATAAGCGGCAAACAAGAACATCTCTATTACTAAACCTATTCCGCTGACTTGGTTAAACGGTAGCCAAATCCATGGACTCAGCCCAATGACTAGTGCTGCAACTATACCTATCCAAAATAACAGCGGTTGTTCGTTATATAGATTGACTTTCCCAGAGCACTGGTCGGCATCCCGATCAAAATAATCATTAAGCAGATAGCCAAAGGCTGCAATACCTGCAGCGGTGAATAAGGCCAACACCAGATAGGGTAGCGCTTTCTTTAAGCTCACATCTACATGGAATAAGGCTAGATAAATACCCGTAAAAACAACACTGAATTTATGAAGCAGCGGAAAGTATAGGCGCAAAACCGCCGCTTTCATCCAGCTCATAATGCATCGGGCCGTGTGCCGGCAACTTTAATCTGAAACAAATTCTGTATGAAGTATCGGTGCATACCTTTGGCGATGTCGTACTCTGGTTTGTATAATTTAATCTCGAAGAAGTCGACCGGGAACACATAGCTTTCCCAGTTGTCGATTTTTGCAATTCCTGTTAACTCCTGAAACTCATTAGAGATACTGAGATTCTCGAAATCTTCTAAACTGATATCAATCGTTTTTACGAAGGCAACCACGTAACCAGCTTTTCTGGCTAGGTCAAGAAATTGATTTAAATCGGCTACTTCGTAATGGTAAGCTTCGTTAATCTTATCAATTTCGCGATTAATCTTCTTCTGTACGCCGTGATCTGCGGCTACGCGAACAAACAGATCTTTGATATAAATCTCTCCTCCTGGTTGCAAAACTTTCCAGCAGGCATCCAGTAACAAGGCCTTGTTACGCGAATGACCGAAAGATTCTAAAAAGTAAATTCGTTCGAAAGATTCTGCAGCAAATAAAGATGGCAGTTGGTGATAATCGGCGTATTGTACATGAATCAACTCAGTTAATCCGGCGGCCTCATTCTTCTCTTTTGCTACACGCGCTTGCACTTCTGAAATGGTGACTGCCTCAATTTTACAATTGGCATTTTTGGCGAAGTATCGCGCCGGACCACAAACGCCGCAGCCGGCATCTAAAACTTTTTGTCCCGCCTTCAAACCAATTAATTCTTGCTGATAATCCAGAATGCGCGACAAATCGTTTGTTCTAAAGGCTTGAATTACTTCTCCGTATACCCTGATAAAGGCATCATGGTGCTGGTTATAAAAAGCGCCAACCGCTTTAGGGTGGTCATCTGGAGCAACTGATTTTTTCCGGAAGAAATCAAACATATCTTACCGCGAAAGAACTATTTTTGAGTGATTATGCGAAGGGTATTTAACGATTTGAAGCTGGAAGCTGAGTTTCAGCAGAATGGTTATGTAATAGTTGATTTTTTAGGGGAAGAAGAAGTAGCTCGTTTGAAGCAGCAATACTTCGATGGTTTAGCAGAAAGCGGTGGCAATATTGAATCGGCCGAAGCGGGAATTCAGGATGCAATTACTTACGATTTCACTTTTATCAACCGGAATATAGCCTACAAGCAAGCTGTTTTTAATTTAATCACCAAAGCCTTTCAGCAAAGAGTGGATCAGTATTTACATCAATACACCCCGCTAATAGCGAATTTTATTCGCAAGCGCACCAATGATGGTGAAGTGCCGCTGCATCAGAACTGGGCCTTTGTAGATGAACGTAAATATACTTCTGTATCGATTTGGTGCCCGTTAGTAGATAGCGATGAACAAAATGGCACACTGCAAGTGGTGCCTGGTTCGCATAAACGTTTTGGCGCTATCCGTGGCCCTAAGATTCCGTGGGAGTTGGAGGGGATAAAAAAGGAAATCATCAACCGACACTTAACGCCGATGCGTGTTCGCGCCGGGCAAGCGGTTATTCTGGATGATAGTTTAGTACATTATTCAGCCATTAACAAAACAGATGGCCTGCGGTTGGCTATCCAACTTATTCTAATGCCGCAAGAGGCCTCATCTATTCACTATCATTTGGAAAAGCCCGGAGATAAAGTGCGCATATTGCCTGCAGATGTGGCATTTTACATGCATTTTAACCCTTGGAAAAGCATGGCTGATGCCACCCCTCTGGAGGTGATTCGATTTAAACCTTTTGCAGTAAGTGAGAAACAATTCGTTCAGGGATTGCAGGGGGGCAGGATTGATGATGCGGCTGCTAAAACAGGTTGGTTAGAGCGACTAAAATCTATGGTATCGTGATTACATGTTTGGATGCAGAATTGCAGCACCAGCTAGATCAGCAAGGTTATGTGCTGATGCCTTTTCTGCCGTCACAGACTATCACCAAATTCAAGACCTTGTATAATCAGTATTTCAAAGCTGATGCGCCATTTTATTCTTCCTCTTTCCATAATGATCTGAGTCTTAAAAAAAAACTAAGCGATATCATTCTTCAGGAGTTGCATCCCTTGTTGGATCAAGTGGTATGTGATGTAAGATGGTTGGGCGCTTCATTTCTGGAGAAACCGGCAGGCGAACATTTTGCCATGCCTATTCATCAGGATTGGACCGTGACTGATGAAGAACGTTTTGGTTCGTTTACATTCTGGATTCCATTGCAGGACACCTCCGCTCAGCACGGTGCTATGCAGGTCATTGCCGGTAGTCATAACATAGAAGCTGTGTTGCGCGCGCCCTCTTTGCCAGTGGCCTTTGATGCGCAACGTAAATGGATGAATAGTTATCTGAAAACTATTCCGATGAAGGCGGGAACAGCGATGTTGTTTAATCAGAAATTGATGCACGCCTCATTACCTAACTTTTCAGATCAAGGAAGATTGGCACTCACCGTAGGGCTGGTACCTAAGGAGGCAAAATTGCGCATGTATTACTTCGACAAAAGCCGCAGCGAGATTAGCCAGTATGCCATGCCCGATGATTTGTTTTTGCGTTACCCGGAAGTGATCAACGGTCCGGGTATTGGTGAGTTAGAAAAAACCTTGCCATATACACCAACGGTATTTTCAGAAGCGGAACTTCGTGTTAAATTGGATGCGTTGAAAAGAAGCTTTATGCAACCTTTATTTGCGAATCGGGAACATCAGGAATTTTTTGAATCGAAGGGCTATCTGATTGTTCAGGCATTAAATGAAGATGATCGGGAAACGTTGCGACGTTTTTTATTTGAAAGCGGCATTAAGAAGGAATCGCCATACGGATTTTATGTAGGTATGGATCACGACGATAAGTCGCTGGTGCGTAAAATGATGGAAGTTGTGAAACAGGTGGCGTTACCCAAAGTTGCTCCCTATCTGCTCCCTCATCAGTTAATTACGGCTAGCTATGTCATTAAGGATCCCAATGAAAAGGGTATTGTACCGCCGCATCAGGATTGGACGTTTGTTGAAGATGAAGACCGGCATTGCTCTGTTACCTGTTGGATTGCATTGGAAGATATGACCATGAAGAATGGTTGTATGGGTGTGTTGAAAGGGAGTAATTCTTTTTTTCGCAATGTGCGCCCATCGCCATCACCGCAGGTGCCTTCACCATTGGCTAAGCATCTCTTTCATATTTTTCCTTATCTGCATTTGTTGGAGATGAAAGCCGGTGAGGCTTTGTTTTTCGATAACAGAACGATTCATGCTTCGCCACCCAATTTAAGTGAGCAGCCAAGACTAGCTGTAGGCTTAAGTATCACACAGGCCGATGCCGAGTTGCGTCATTACTTTCTAAAGCCTGGAACAAAAGATAGATTGTTGAAGTACAAAGTAAATCCAACCTTTTTTCAGCAATACGACAATGGCATGTTATCGAAAATGTACGACGCTGGTCAATTGCCTGAGGGTTATGAGTTAATGGAGGAAATTCCTTATCAATGGGAAGATTGGAGTAAGAGCCAATTTGAAGAACGTTTGAAAGCCGCAGGTAATGTTTATAATGAACCCCTCACCAAAGAGTTGAAACGGATTTTTGCGTCGCAGATGCGGAATGGAGTTATGGAACGGGTGAAGTCGCTTTGGCAAAGGATAAAGTTATAACTTCACTTGTGATGCCTACAGTTAAAAGGCAGATTGATGCCCTATTCGTCTATTCAATTAGTAAAAACAGTTCCCTATCATATTTAAATATCTTGGTTTTTTTGTTGAAGAAGCTGTTTGTCGGTCAAAAGTCTAAGTTATTCGATTGATACTATTTTAAAATGGGAAGACTATTCAAATCTGAAGTGCATGAGCAGGCATTTGTAAATTCAGGATTTACGATTGCCGGCGGAATTGATGAGTTTCAAATTCAGGCCTTGTATGAGATTTACAATAAGCTGCAAATTGCTGATGACATCGGGCTTGGTTATAATGTAGGCATGAACAGCCGAATCAGGGAAAAGCGAATAGCCATGCAACGTGCAATTATAGAAACGATTGGTGATACTATAGCTAACCAATTAGATGGCTACAAACCATATTCTGCTACTTTTATGAATAAGGAACATAAAAAGCACCTGTTAATAAAGGCTCATCAAGATTTTTCCTATACTGACGAAAATCAGTATCCCTCATTTATGTGTTGGATACCCCTGTTAGACGTAAACTTGCAGAACGGAGCACTGGGATACATACCTAGTAGTCATATGCACTTAACTTATCCGCGTGCATTTCCTTCTCCATTACAGCCTACACCTGTAACCGAGCATCAGGTTTCTTTGATGAAATATTTCAACATCATGCCTATGAAAAAGGGGGAGGCCATATTTTTTAATCATAGAACCATTCACGGATCTTTTCCAAATGTGTCGGGAAAGGAACGTTTGGCGGTGGGCATAAATTTTGTAAAAAAAGAAACCACGCCATTGGCGTATATCTTCAATCCGCAATCAAAAGGTGCGGAGATTGATCTTTATGAAGTCGATTCGCAGTTTATTACAGATTTTACCAATTCCATGTTGCATGAACAATACCAATCTGGGAAAATTCAGATACCTTATAAAAAGGTGAATACCATACGCTGGCCGTATCCAGATCTCAGCGGTGGATCATTCTTAGAGAAAATTGCAAGTCTTTCAAAGGGTTCCAAGTTGGAAAATGAAGCCATTCTAAACAACTACTACTTGCATGAACGTCGCCAAAAATGGGTGAATAGAATCTACGGTATTATTCCTGAGTTTGCAAAGAGGATTTATCAGGTTAAATGACTGCTGATTCATTAGAGCTAGTAGCAGGTCACATCTTTTCCGCAAAGTAAGTGAGTAAAGATTTTCGGAGTGAATGTCTTTTAGTGCCACATAAAGCGCATTAGAAAGCGTTTCCATCGCGTTGTATTGGGAGGAAACAAAGTTTCTTGATGAAGTGGTATTTTATCGAGTAGGGGTAACTGCTCTTCCGCGTTTTCAGGGGATTCGTAAAGGTAAAATTCCGGAGTAGCTACATAGCGGTGAATCTCCGTGCCTTTTCGTTTCAGGAAGAGTAGCTGTGCGCCAATTGGAATCAATCCAATGACTATAACCAGACGCGGAGTAGCCGAGAGGTTGAGGGCGCTGTCGTGAATCAGACGATGGTCATACAAAAGGGCATCGCCACCGGATAAACAAACGGGTTCCAGCTCTGAGGCTAACCACTTTTCAGCTGATTCGCATGCATTTGGAAGATTGTATCCACGTAAATTCGTGCTCCATTTATGACTACCCGGAATTATCCGGATGGTGCCATTATTGGCATCCACATCATGCAGTGGTATCCACAGGTTATAACTGCACACCTCCGGCTCATTTACCACGGTCCAGTCTTGATGAATGGGCAAAATACCTGATGGTCCCGCCGGTTTAGTCATGTATGTAGCACCCAGGCTTTGCAAGGTTGGCCATCGTTGTTGAATATGAGGGATAACAATATTTAGAATGAAGTTGTTGCATGCGCGCCGTTTCTCAATATCCGCATCATGGGAGGATGCTGACATAGCAGAGGCACTATCCGGAAAACAATCAAAATAAAATGCAGTAAGTTGTTGACATTCTTCAGCACGCAAAAAGGGCAACGTTATATATCCTTGCGTTTGGAGTTGCGCTTGCTCAACATGTAAATCGGATTGTGCCTTCATAGCCAATTGGGTAAAAATTGTTTCCACCATGGCTGGCTTACCGGAGGGAATTGTTGCCAGAAGGCCTGTTTGTTTATTGCTGGTGGTTGGTAGTTAACAAAGCCCATACTTCTTCCATTGGAAGGCCTTGTATAAATGTCGCGCTGGAAATCCTTAAATGCAAGCAAAAAATCTTCAGGCATTTCGAAGCATTCAATGCTTTCCTTTTCTTGAAAGTAAAATTGCATCGGAGCACTAGCGGTTTTTATTCCCGACGTAATAGCAATTCTAACTTCATTGGTTTGGTTTGGTGCCGAGTAATGAAGCAGACTTTGGTTTAGGATAATCGCTTCGCCGGCCTTGGTGTCGATAGGATGAAAGCAGTTGATGATATCGCGTTCATAATGCTGAAAAAAGAATGGAATAGTAGGTGCCCGAAGCGTAGGCAGGTAGGGGTAATGACTTTTGGGAATAACTTGCAGCGTACCGTTCTCAACATTCGTATCGGTTAAGGGCATCCAAATGTTCAGCGCAATGAAACGAGTTTCATCAACAATCGTCCAATCTTGATGAGGAGCCAAATCGGAGGATTTTCCCGGTGGTTTGAATAAGAAGGAAGAACCGAAGTAGGTGTAATTGGTAAAGATTTCTTCGAAGCGTTTATGGAAAAACGGATATAATGCTTGACGAATGGCAGTTTTAAGTGCGGGGTCAGCAAGGTAGGAAGATGCTTGAAATCGATTGCCACCAAAATCAGCATGGAACTGATAAAAAAGTTTTTCCAGGGCATTAATCTTTTCCTCATCTAATAGGGGTAATTTAACATAGCCGATTTCGTCGAGCTGCTGTTGTAAGGCCGGATCTCTAAAAATTGGTGGTACCTTATTTACCGGTTCCATAGTTGCTGCAATTTTTTCCAGATGGGTGTTGTTGGGGCAGGGCCGTACGACGCCTGCAGGTGTTCTGGAGTTAGCTCTGGGAAATTATATGGGGTAAAACCAAGTGAAGTACCCATAGTAGGACGAGCGTAGATGTCGTAACCGAATTGTTGGAATTGGGTCATGAAATCTTCTTTTTGTTCAAACACCTCAACGGAATCCGGATGCGCCCGGTCGAAGTAATACATGCGAAAGGAAGCCGCCTTTTGGGTGATAAAAATATTCGTAGCCACGCGCAATTGTGTGGAACGGTTATTCGGTGAATAATGTAGAATACTTTGATCGAAAACAACGGCCTGACCCGCTTCAAGGTAAAGTGGTTTCAAATAAGGGAGAATATTCTTGGCATACCGGTCATAGCAATTCGGAATTGAAGCCCCCCGGTAGGTGGGCACTAAACGGTGGCTGCGCGGTAACACATACAGCGCGCCATTGTTAGGCGTGAGGCTTACCAGCGGACACCAAACATTGACCCCGCAAAACTTCGATTCATCAACCAGCGACATATCCTGATGCATGCGGAGCTCGCTTTTACCCGATGGAAACTTTACAATAAAACTGCCATTCACCACCTTGATGTCAATAAAATGGCGCTGTAAGGAAGTTGCCGCAATGGCTTGAATCCGTTGATTGATTGTTTCCCGTACTTCAGGGTCTTTCAAAAAGGTTGTAGGGAAAAAACCGCTATCAGGAAGTTCCCGTAAAGAGTTGTACAATCCCGTTAAGGCATCGATCTGATTTTGGTCATAGAATGAAACTACACAATATCCCTCTTGCTCAAACTGTGCTTGCAGTTGATTATCCCGCATAAAAGCTGGGATATTTTGGGGAAAAGAAAACATCTTACTTTCGCTCGAATGGTAATATGCCGAAAATAGGAAAGTTAAGGGATAATCTACTCCTCTCTGTGTTTAGTGTGACGGCTGCGCTGCTTATAGCAGAAGTGGTACTTCGTTGGATAGGATATCGACCAGGTGTTATGGTTGGCCCCGACGAGATGAAACAATATTGGTATGTTATGAACGATACACAAGCTACCGAGTTTCCAATATTTTGTCCCGATTCTTTCGGTATATTTAAAGCAAATCCCACATGTTATCCTGGTCCACCGCAGTATAAGGAACTATATCAGGCAGTTACTCATACCCGATACAATAGTCAGGGTTTCAGAGGAAGGGAGTTTGCCGTTGATAGCGCTTATCGGGTTATGTTGTTGGGTGATTCTTACACATTCGGTTTTGATGCTACTCCCTTCGATTCGTCTTTTGCCGATGTTCTTGAAGATCTGAATCCGGATATTGCGGTGTATAATGGTGGTGTACCCGGAGCTGACCTGGCCACGTATGAAGCTGTGGCTCGGCATTATGCGGCTACTATCAGGCCACATTTGATTGTGGTATGTATCAACCGTGCCGACTTCTTACAATACCCCAAAGAACTAAAACCCTATTGTAATAGCGATATATACGTAACCACCAATTCCATTCTGTTCACAACAGATTTTAATTATTCCAAAGATTCTATTCGTGTTTTTCCTGACTTGTTTGCTGCACAAGATGCCCTGATGCGAAAAGTGAGGGTTGGTTATACTTCTTCCAACCGATTTACATGGCTTGCGGGACATTCGGTAGTAATGACCTGGTTGTATAAGTGGTCAGGAATGTCAACTGATTCAAACTTTGATCATCGGCAAATTTGGCCTAAAGGAACATATTCACCTGTTTACATTGAACGGCTAAAGGGAATTGCCAAGTCATCAGGAGCAGAGCTAATATTCACCGTCATTCCAGGTCCGCAGCCCTTTACAAAAGGCGATGAAATGCAACTTATTCGCAAGATAACTGGAGACGATGTATCCGTGTACTATCCCCATGGCATCAGTCTGGAAGAACACTATGGCAAACATCCTCGGATGCACTTTAATAATAATGGGCATCGATATTATGCGAAGTTTCTCAATCAGGTGATTAGCCGTTATCGGGATGCGGCTAAACGATGAAGCATCCTTCCGGAAACGGGACCGGGGTATACACTTGGTTCAAAACCAATGAAACGATTGGGCGGAACGGGCGGCCGTTTCTCAATGTCACCTGACTCCCAAAAGCTTCGCTCTACTTCATACTTTTCGATCATCCCGGATGGCGTTTGTTTGTCGCGGTAATAATCGACCATAGTAAAGTTTTTAGGTAATAAGGTAGTGGTAATGGCCAATCGCAATTTAGCTGAAGCATTGTTTGAAGAAGCGTGTATCAATGCAGTATCCCAACAAAGCATATCTCCTTTTTGCAATACCACCGGCTCCATGTAACGCCAAAGATTTTTTAGTTGACCTGCAAATGGCCAGGGAACGTTTAAAGAACGCTGATGATTTCCCCAAAGATGGCTGCCCGGCAATACGTACACAGGACCGTTTTCATGCGTAATATCTTGCATAGGAATCCAAACGTAAACGGCATTATGATGTAATTCATCTATGACAGGACTGTCCTGATGTGGATTAAGGCTACTTTTTTTAGAAGGTGGTTTAATCTGGAAGGCCCCAGTTGTATTGGGGTCATATACTTCCTGGTTAAAATGCACCGGTAATAAATGTTCAGAAACTTTGCATATCGCATTCATTACAAAAGATCGTACTTCTGGCGAACGAAAGCGACCGCTGTTTTGAAAACTTTCTCCAACTGAAAAACCTGGCAGAAGTTGCAATTCCTGGTAAGCTTTCCACAATTGGTCTAATAGTGTAGCTGGCACACCACTGCGAATAACTGTGAACCCTTTTTGATTAATTTCTTGCTGATGACTCTGCTTTAAAAAATAAGAATGCGGGAAAATACGCTCCGTATGTGGTGGCGGTTCTGTCAAAAAGATTTGATTCCAAATAGATAATAAAAAGTTCTTCGGCATCCCGTATGTATTCTGATTAGTGAAAAGTTTAAGCGTAGAATAAATTTGATGTTAAAGACAAGCGTACCTTTCAGTTCATGTTCCGTGCCTCGTTCAACGCGCCATGAGGTGCAGCACTTTCGTAAAGCTAATACAACGTAGATGTTCTCCAATTGATTTTTGTAGATTCGTGAGATATATGATGAATTTTTTTACTTCCATGATCAATCGGCTCAAAGGGTCGAATGAAGTCAACGATTTAGAAGATATCCGCTTCATTGATATTGACGCGGCTACAATAGCCAGCCAGCACCCGGATGCGTTGTACGAATTGTATCATTCGAAAAAGCATGGCTTTTTGATTCGTAATTTTCTTTCGCCTGAAGAACTTTCAAAGCTACAGCAGTATGCCCTCCAGAATCATGGTCTTCAGGTAGCAAAAACCGATGTTGGATACACCTTTCCCATGATTTTTCAGGAATTTTCTTTGCGTAACCAGGCTTTGGAAGGTGCTGCATTGGAAGCGGCATCGAAGCAATATTTCGAATCGAACGAAGACTTCAACCATAACTTCTTTCAAACAACGGGTGTTGATCTTTATGGAAAAATAAACCTCTTGTTTCAGTCTTTAGGCGGTGGCAGAAAGGTTGAAGTTCCACAGGGTGTTAATGGCTATGGAAGATATTTATTCGGAAACTTTAGACATCTGCATCCTAAGGGCGGATTGATGTCGGTGCATTGTGGTAACTTTTTTGGGACTAAATTCGAATTGATTTACCGGCATTTGTGCGAACGTATCAAGGTGGTGAATCAGATGAGCTATTTTGTGATGATTCAGAAACCTGATGAAGGCGGTCAACTTTCGGTTTTTAATTTGCGCTGGGTACCTGGTCAAACTAAAAGTCAGTTATCAGAAGATGAAGTGGTGTTGCTCTCTAACGGAGCAAAACTAAAGATTGATGAAGATTCAAGGGTCAAGCGTTTAGACTTACTTCCAGAACCGGGTGATATGATTTTGTTTCAAGGCGGAAACATCTGGCACCGGGTGGCTAAAGTTTTTGGAACTAAAGAGCGCATTACCTTTGGAGGGTTTATGGGTATTCAAAAAGATGAATCGACATTTTTTTATTGGACGTAGTATCGCATTTGATATGCCGATAAGTAAATACTTTGTTACCCTACCGCAATAATCCTTTTACAATTTGAAGCGTCCTCAGGGCTTTAGGGTATTTTGCTTGATTAAACCCAATACTTCTCTTATGGAATAAGACGGTGTTGGTGGTGCACTGGAAAGGTGTATCGCAACTGGTGATGGTCGTTCAAAATGGTTATGGTGGAGCAATTGTTCGGTTGTAACGGAAAAGGTTTGAATGGCTCCGTTTTTATCTTGATACGAAGTTGTTATTGGCAGCAATTTCGGTAGCATAACCATGTTGATGGCTATTCTGTGATGGTCGCTTTTATTGGTTGATGAGCCATGTATAGTGGCCATATCAAAAATGATGACATCGCCAGGTTGTGCCGGTACGGGCTGCATCAAGGGCCATAACTTGTTCTTAATGTCTTCGAATGCCCATCGTATAGAAACAGAACGCAGGTGGTTACCCCACAAATGACTACCGTTGAGGAAGTGCAGGCATCCATTTTCTGCCGAAACTGGTTGTAAAGGAATCCAGATAGTGGCACCATAGGTGCTGGTCTCATCTACTAAATTGGGGTCCTGATGGGGCGGACTGCCCCGCTTGGCCCGCGGAGGTGCAATACAGAAAGCTCCTTCGAAGGGAAACTGAGCCTGATCGATATCAATGAACTCTTCTAAAAATGGCGGTAAAATTTCTCCGGTCCTAAGCCGTATGCGCTCCTTGAATCTGAGGTCCATGAACTCCATACTATTCCTATACTCGGGATGGTGCTCATATCCCGGATGCATCATTATTTCCTGATACAATTCCTGAAGTTGTTGGATACACGCAGGTGCAAGTACTTGGGGAAGTAGTGTCCAACCGCGTTGCTCAAACTGGGCACGCGCTGCCTCATCGCGAATTAAAGGTGGATCAAACTTTCGTTGAATCCTACTCCTTTGTCTGGGCCAAATTCGTTCAACCAACCGTTTCCACATGTTGGTATTTTTGTAAGAGTGATTGCACCATGCCTTGATTAAGTTTAGTAGGGTAAATCAGTGGCTCAAGAATAGCATCGTATCCGACTGGCCGGCCCTGATAGTCTCCTTTTTCCCAATATGCCCGGTTTACGAGGTATTTTTCAATCATACCCTTTGGCGTATCCGGCATGAGTACATATTGCACCAATTGGGCGTCAGCGGCCGTAATACATACATTGGCGGCAATACGGGCACTGCCAGTTGTATTTTCTGCAGAAGCATGAATCAAGGCCGAGTCAAAAAGCAATACATCGCCTTTTCTAACCGATACAGGCCGCATCTTGGTCCAAAGCAGTTTTTGAAACTTCAGCAACGGCCAATTATCTAAACGGCCGGTGCGTTGCCAGGCCGCCCACCGATGACTACCTTCCAGTACATAAAATACACCATTATCCTTAATGACATCAACTGTGGGTATCCATGCAAAAGTGGTGGTGTGCTGGTATTCATCTACCAGCGGACTGCCCTGGTGGGCACCAAGAAAACTTCCGGAATTTTTTATCAGGATACTTCCCCCTAAATCAAAGTTGCTCTTGGAAGTATCCAGCAGATCCGGAAAAATGAGTGCACTAGCTGCATTAACTGCCAATGCACCAATTTGGTGCGCCGTGCTACCAAAGGCATGAGTGGTTTGAAATGAGGAAGCATGTTGGTATTCGGGAAGTGATACGATTTTCTTATGGCCTTCTAAAATATGGTTGATTGCCTCGTTGCTGGCAACCTGTTGAAGCACTACGTAACCTTTTTGTATGTAGTGTTCGCGCAATGCGGTGTTGCGAATGAAATCAGCCGAAAGATTTCGCTGCGGTATTTCAGCCATCGATGGCTTCCTCAGGAAGGGGAATAGCCAGTCTATCATGGCCGAAACTTTTCAATCTGGGCGGCAAGAAACCGCTTCGAAATCCGGCTGGGGTAAATCTTCTTTTCCAAAATCATGGGGTAGCCTTTAGGTCGTCCCCAAAAGTCTCCGGCATTCCAAAAGCGCTCGTCCACCAGATATTTTTCTACCATTCCCTTGGGTGTGTCTTTCTGTTCAACGTATTGAACATGTTGAGCCTGCCGGTCAATGATACAGGTATTAAATGCAATCCTCGGTACATCCGTCCGGTTACTTCCTGATGCATGAATCAAAGCAGAATCAAACAACAGTGCAGCGCCTTTATTGACTTGTATGGGCCGCATCTGCTTCCATAAGAATTGCTCGAACTTCTTCAGCGGCCAATCGGGATGTTGACTTGAACGTTGCCACGCTGCCCACAGATGACTTCCTTCAATGGCATAGAATGTGCCATTGTCTTGAGTCATCGTTACTGTAGGTATCCAGGCATAAGCAGTAACGGCTTTGTACTCATCCACTACAGAACTATCCTGATGGGGTTCCAGCCAACAGCCCTTGTTTTTAATAATGATGCTGCCGCCGAAATCAAACCGGCACTTCGTTTCATCCAAATGTTCTGGGAAAATAGAACCGCAAACGCTGTTAATAGTTTGAAATGCGATGCGATGAGCTGCTTCCCCAAAAGCGGGTGTTGATTCCAGTTTCTTAGATTCAAAATATCCCGGTAACTTTTTGATTTGTTCTAAAGCTTCCAGCACTTCCTCAATAACAGCTTCAGGTACCATGTTTTCTAAAATGGTATACCCCTTTGTTTCAAATTCTGCCCGCTTTTTAGGGTCGCGAATAAAGTGGGCGTTAACCTTTCGTTCCGGTACATCCGGCAATTCGGGTCGCAAGAAATTTGACAAAATCGACAACATCAAAACGAATGTAATAAGAATTTGACATTGGCCTTAGTAGCAGGATTGGGATAGGTATAGGGCGATTCCTCAAAAGGGAACTGATGAAGGTTTTCCGCCAAACCGCCGTCTAGCCAATAACTATCCGTTACCTGATATTGGCGTATGCTCCGGCCATGTAGCATAAACTCAACTTTCTCATGACGCTTAGGTAGCAGCGCGCCGCAAACTGCTACACGTGTATTGGACGAGGTATTCGGGCCTGATGCATGTATAAGAGAAGTATCGAAGCAAATAATATCACCGGCTTTTACCGGAACGGGGATCATATGCTGCCATAAAAACTTATAGACATGCCGAAAAGCCCACGGAATGTGTTGTGAACGCTGTACGTTTCCCCACAGGTGGCTTTTCGGGAGTACATATAGCGGCCCGTTCGAATGATCAATATCTTGTAATGGCATCCATAAAAACACACCATAAAAGCGACGCTCGTCTATTACCGCACTGTCTTGATGCGGGTGTAAAATACTGGCAGCAGCACTGGGGGGCTTAATAAAGAATGTGCCACCATCTCCAATTTCACAGTTGTTCAAATCAGCGAATCGAGGCGCAACAACGGCATCCAGTTTATGAACAAAAGAGAAAATGTACTCTTGTAGCTCTCGCGATTTAAAGTTTCCGGTGCTTTCGAATTGCTGGTGAACGTCAAAGCCAGGCATCGCACTAATTTCATGATATGCCTGCCAGACGCGACCTAGTTCCTCAGCGGTCAGGACGTTTCTTATTACGGTATATCCGTTTTGAACAAACTCTTCCTGAACAGTCTTTTCCTGAAAAAAGGCTGGCTCAAAACAGCGTTTAATCAAGGTGGGCTGCTTACCGGTAATGCGTTGCATGACCGTTGCCAGCAGTTGGTCAAGCAAACTCATAGGCCATTGTCTGATAACTTCAAAACCATAAATCCGGTAGCTAAACTCTTAAAATCGGTGAAAATAGCGTCAATCCCTTTTCCGGAATTTTTGTCGCCATTAGTAGTCTGATGAATGTGAATAATTTGAGCTAGTACATGTTTGAAGATTAGTTCGTCCTTTGATTCTTTTTCCAAAAAACCGATGCAGTGCTGAAAAAAAGATTGTCGTTCGTTGACGGCATAATGCCAATATAAGGCGTTATTACTTACTTCCTTCCACAATAGTTGCTTCAATTCATCAAGGCTCTGATTTTCTAATATATTGAGGGACTGTTGCCGTTGCTGAGCTAATTGAATTAACTTGGGTAATGACTGAACGTACGACTTAAGTGCTTGTTCATTTCGCTTTACGTTAATGCCACCACTTGTTGCTGGCTGATGCCTACTTAAGCTTTCGTACACTTGCGATAAAAATGCCGCGTCACGATAACGCAGTGCCAGGTGATTAGGGCCGTCAACATTTAGTATTTTAAGAATAACATTGCGCTGGTTCGCAAACTGCACCATGCCTGGCAGTTCGCGCCAATTCGTTGCAATAGGACAGAAATTGAAATTGAGATAAACTTTCCCTTGACGATGCAAACCGCATAAGAACTCGATATTTTGCATCACTTCCTTATAATTTGCATTAACCCGTATCGACTCGTACACTTCCGGGGTAATCGCGTCAATAGATACGCCCACATCAAACTGACCGCTTTCTAAAAGTTTACGGAATTTTTCCGGTAGCCTTGTCGCGTTTGTTTGAACATGAATAACGCAATTTGGATTTCTGGATACGATGGCTTCCCAAATCTCATAGTACGCCTTAATCATGGTGGGTTCGCCACCAATGAAAGTGGCAATTTTTAGATGCGGAATAAAGGCATCCAGTTGATCGATAAAATTCTCAGGATAACGATACTTTGAAACAGGGACTTTTTCGCGGTTTGACTGAATGCTTGAAGAAAATTCTCCGGAACACATGACACACTCCAGATTACACAGATTACTCATTTCAAAAGACATCTGCGTGGGGTAAACCGATTCGTCATCAGCATGTAAGTCATACTTTGCTGGAGGAAATGCCGGAATGTTGCCGCGCTCCAGTACTTGTTGGCAGTTCATGCACTTATCCAAATTATATGAAGCCATCTGCTTACGGAATTCCACGGCTTTCTCGCCAAACCAGATTTCTTCAATTGTTGATTCTTCTATATGTCCTACAGGGTGATCGCCATTGAAACTACAGAGTACTACATTACCATTCAAAGTAAAGTGAAGGTTATTAAAAGGGGCGTAACAAATCCTGCGCTTAGGGCCAAAGGGCCTTTGGCGGTTGTATTGTTTTACGACTGCTTCAGATAGTGTAGCTGCGCCAGATCCCTTGGGAAACTCGTAATCTACCCAATGGCTTTTTAGCTGCCAGTACTGGGTAATGGCTTTGTGTCCGATATTGGCCAGCCGCGGATAACGCGTAGCCAGCAATTTTATGGATTTCGAAAAGCGCATAGGGCGCAACGGCTTGCTATTCTATTTTTATTGTGATCAAACAAATGCGTGAGCATTCCCGTTAAATCCAGGTTTGTTGATAGCTACGAATAAAATGAGAATATTCGGAATGTCCTTCTAATAAATCGCGGAATGATCCATTTGCTTCTATTTGGCCTTGCCGAAGAACAATAATCCTATCGGCATCCCGTATGGTGCTGATGCGGTGAGCAATGGTAATCATTGTTCTGCCTTGTGCACAATGCCGGAGTGCATCCTGAATCAGTTTTTCGGAATTGATATCAAGCGATGAAGTGGCTTCGTCTAGAATTAAAATTTTAGGATTTCTGATCATGGCGCGGGCAATTGCAATGCGCTGCTTTTGACCTCCTGAAAGCGTAATACCACGTTCACCAACTTTGGTGTTATAACCTTGCGGCAGGCCAGCAATAAATGATGCAATGTTAGCCTGCTCTGCCGCCCATGCAATCTGTGCGGAGTCAGCATCAGGCCAACCGTAGGCAATATTTTCGGCTATCGTTCCTCCAAATAGAAAAACATCCTGTGGTACAATACCAATTTGTTTACGCCAGGAAGTTAAATTTAAAAGGCGGGTGTCAATGTTGTTGATGTAAATACTTCCCTTCTGCGGGAAATACAGTCCAAGTAACAATTTAATCAGCGTTGATTTGCCCGCCCCACTGGCACCAACCAAGGCTACATGCTGTCCGAAGGGTATTTCTAAGGTAACCTCTTGCAATACTTTTTGACTGCGCATAGGATACTCAAAGCACACATTTTGAAAAGAAATGTGCGGGTCATCCGGAACAACGGCTTGGTGATCATCAGATGTGGCGTATGCCGGTAACTCAAGTAGGTCTACCAATCGCGATGAAGCGCCAATGGTACGCTGTAGAGAGGCGTAACCTTCAATCAGGCCTCCTGCCGCTGATGCGGCAAAAAAGAGGAAGACCAAAAATGATAGTAAAGTGCCAATGGTCATGTTTCCCTGGCTTACCTGTGTTAAACCGTAGTGCATCAAACCTACGCATCCTCCGGCCATGGCAACAATAACCACCCCCATAAAAAGGGCCTTTACACGCGCCGTGCGCAGGCCGATGCGCACCGCGTTGGTTAGCGCATCATGATAACGTTGGTGCTCATACTGTTCGGTTCCAAAGAACTTAATCAGGTCAGCGGCCTGCATGGCCTCCTCTGAAATTACACTGGCTGTGCCCAGAGCGTCCTGCGATTGTTTCGCCAAAATACGTACCTGGCGCCCAAATAGTTCAAGACCAAAAACCAGAAAAGGGAAAAATATCAGTGTATATGTAGCCAGCGGTACCGAAATAGTGAACAAAATGGGAATACAGACCAATGGTGTTACCAGGTTTTGGATAAGCGTAGATAAACTTCCGGCTAGGGCATCCTGTAACTGATTAACGTCTGCTGTAAGGCGGGCATTAAGATCAGCAATGCGATGCTGTTCGAAAAATGAAATGGGTTGATGAATGATCTTTTTTAGCAGTGCATCGCGTATGTCGGCAAGCGTACGCTGGCTGATGGTTTCAAAAAGCCAAATTCTTAAGAACGTAAAAAAAGCTTGAAGCAAAAACAGCACAGCAACAACTGCACCTGTGGCAGTAAGGTGCTGCATGGAGGCAGCAGTGGTGTTGGCGCTATCTATCAGTTGACGAACAGCTACCGGAATGTACAATAGTAGACCAGTAGTAATCAGCAAGCATAATACTCCGGCAGAAAATTGCCATTTATAAGGAAGCAAAAAGGCGTAAATCTTCCGGCCTCTCTGGAGCGCGGAAACATCGATCAGGTATTTATCCCAAAACGAATTTCGCCACATGTGACAATATTACATCTTTGTAAGGTGAATCTACGGAGTAATTTAATTTTGATAATCGTATTGATCGTATTGGCGCTGTTGATTACACCTCAATTGGCCATGCCAGAAACGTTCTCTGTAACTTGGTATTTGTTACGCTCTGCACTATTACTGGCTTCCATTTTTTTTGTAGGGAAAGGGTTAATCGTTTTGATAAAAAGTACCAAGAGTGCTGCAGCTATTAAAAATAGTGCCCTATCGGTAGCCGTAATCGTCGTACTGCTGTTGATGGTAGAGTTGGTCATGCAATATATACCAATCAGTCATGGCAATAATCAGGCTTATTGTTCCCGTCTTTGGTTTCAATGGTATTGGCATCTGAATCAGGAGCATTACCGCGACCGGGAATATACGGATGCTGATATGGCACCTACAATGCGAAAGATTTTCTGCATCGGTGATTCCTACACTGCTGGCCATGGTATCAAACATCCTGTAGATCGTTTTTCAGATTTGCTGGCTGCGCGCTTGTCGCCTCGTTTTGCTGTGTTTAACTTCGGCCAGAATGGTTCAAATACACCTGATGAGTTGCGTCGATTGCTTGAGGTGCCCGTGAAACCTGACCTGGTTATCTGGCAACATTGCCTGAATGATATCGATTATTTGAGGCCGGTAACGACCGCGTCAGCGGCAAAGCCTGTAGCGCCAATTGGTAGAAGCATACTAGGTGCCATAGCGCCTTATTCTTTTCTGGCTAATTACGTGTTTTGGTTAGCTGAAGCGCATGATGTTAGCAAAAAAGCAAAGCAACAATCGGAGCAGGCGCATCAAATTACGAATACTTCAAATCCTTTGGCATCGCTTCGCGAATTGTTCTACCAAAACCACGATTTACAACAGCTATTGAACCAATCTGAATTTGGGAGTTACCTGGATACGGTTACGCGTAATGCCCATATCAATGATTTACTTCGGGTAGATTCCATTTGCTCCAGTCATCAGGTAAAAGTGTTGTTTCTTTTTTTCCCAGGTTCTGACAACTTATCGTTGAAAGCTTTAGGTGATGGGCTTAACCAGGAAATGATTGCGGTGCTTACAAAAAATGGTGCGAATTGCCTTTCCGCATTTCCTGCTGCCATGCAATTAGAAGAGCGCAAACGCGTAGCTAGCCCGCTTGACGGTCATCCTTCAGAGGCATGGCATGCATTAGTAGCTGATGCGCTATATGGTAAGCTGAACGAACTCGGTTGGATACGTTAAGAAACGTGAGTTCTGTAGAATTGGTACAAAAATGTTCCCAATGGAACAAGAGCTGCTGCCAATAGTACCGCGCCGGTACCTGTCAATATTAGTTGATCGAAGTAAAACGCCGCTTCAAACGAGCAAAATATCCATCGTAGCATCAGGTATAGGATAACTATCAGTGTAAACGGTCGAAAAAATTGAATTGAGTACAAACGCATAAAAACAGTTTTTACTCTTCCCCCTTCGTAAAGATAAGTAGCCGCAAAGCCTATTGCTGTAACCACAACTTGTGGTAGGTATTGTATCGTTAGCTGAAGCCATTGAAACATCACCAGGTGATCTGTGCGTTGAAGGTTCCATAGACCGAATATTTTTAATGCTTCACTATAGGCATCTCGGTGAACCAGGCCGTCAAGGCATAAGTGAATGAGCATAACACCTAAAGTACCGATGGCGCTCTTAATCTCTAAAGGGGCACATGTGGATGCAGTGTAATAAGGTATGATCCATCTTTGTAACAAGAACGCCAACATCAGGGCCATGGGCCACTGCAGCAAAAAGATTTCTGGTAAGGTGAAATGGTATAAATGAAATCTCGCATTAGATAGGCGAAAGAGAATGTCTAAATCAGGCACCACAGAACCAGCAATCACCGCAGATGCGGGGAACCAAGGCAACCATTTTTTGCGAAGGGGTAGGACGAACCCCGGGTGGGCAAGCGTGTATGGCATCTACGGGCGCTGATTTAATTCATTGAGTTTTGCTTGGGCTTGTTCATTTTGCCGGTCTAGTTGCAAAACTTTCTCATAAGATTTGATGGCACTGTCGCGCTGCCCACGCTGAAGGAAGATATCACCAGTCATCTCCCACCCCACAGAGGTAGTGTCGAACTTAGCTCGAACTCTTGCGAAATGATTGAAGCAGCTATCGGTCATGCCCAGCATATAGTAGCAGATGCCTTCACTTTCTTGTTCGTGAATCATATCAGGGCAAAGTTGATTGGCTTGTTGCGAATACTTGAGCGCCCGTTGAAAAGCAGCATTTCTGATTTGAGGATTAGGTTCAGATGAGCCTCGGTTGATATATTGTGTGGCAGCAATACGATTGGCTTCAAATGATTGTTCCAGATGCGGCATATCGGCTTCTAGCAAAGTGAAGATGTTAGCCCAATCATGTGTTCTGGAATAACTAAACGGCGCATAAAACAACATAATAGCAGTGGCCACATAAATTAATTGAAGGGGCGCCTTTGGCATAATTACCTTAGATTTTTTTTTCATAGGTTTTTCCATCTGTAAGCGTTCCTGCACCCAGGGAAGTTGTAATAGGCTAAGACAAAGTGCCGCAAGGGTCATACAAAAACCTAAAGAGGCAAAAAATGCATAACGAACGGCAAGAATACCGGCCACAGGTTGAAAAAGGTTAGCGCAATATCCCAAAGACAAGTAAAAAACAGCAATTCCAATTGTTATCAAGATGTTTTTTCGCCACTGGTATACCGCAAGACCCAGCAAACTAAGGTGTATTAGCACCTGCAGTATAATCCATACGCTGGTAATGGGTAATATGGGTAACATGTTGAATCCGTAATAGAATCGGTAGGTATTCGGAAGTACCATCAACTTCAGGTAGGCGGTTAAGGTAGAAATGGTCATTGATAGCGCAGGAATAGCACCGGGATGTTGTACCAATGGGTTCTCTGTAAACACAATCGGATTCTCGATTGGCGTAATCGGAACCAGGTAATTCATCAGTTGGTTTCGCAACAAGCCATAGACAGCTAGCAGCAAAACAAACAACAACAGCCACTGGATGAATTTTTCACGATTGAAAATAAGGTGAATCACCGGAATGATATACACCAGGCCAAACGCATCGAGTTTGGAGATTAGCGCTAGAAAGAGAAGAAGGGAGATCAGTAACCAGCGGATTGGTAAAGTCAGTCGCGGATGCTGAAGCAGGGAAACATAAACCGCAGAGAGGCCAAAAAGCATGCTTAACAAATTGTCGCGGCTTTTTAGATTATTCACTACATCGGCATGTGAAGGATGTGCCAGAAAAATAAAAGTAGTTGCCAACGCCAGCCAATGGGCATATTCTATTGGAAACGTTTTGATGGTAAAAAACACAAGTAAACATATCGCCATGTATAGCAGCAAGTTGATGCCATGCGAAAATTGAGGATTGGTTTCGCCGGTGAGCCATTTCTCGAACAGGAATGAGGCCACTGGTATCGGACGATAATCCACAAAATCAAAACGCGTTTGAAATGGTTTAAGGATATCCGAAAAAGCAACTTCCCGATTCGGAATTTCACGCAACACGTAGCTGTCATCTAACCCGTAATCGTGGCGCAAGGATGCGCCAAAAATGACGTAGGTCAGGGTAGCGATTAATGCTACAATCACCCATTTCTTTTCCAAATACTGAAGCATTCAGCAAAACTAATTTTTTATGGTTTTCTTTGGTTTCGTATGCGGTTGCTGAGCATCGTACTTGGTTGTTTGTGCTATCAGGCGTTGTATGCGCAGTGGGGAACTGAGCCACCGCTGCGACAATGCTATTCTTTAGATTCAGCGGTGGCGCACCGGGGAGAACGTTTGGCGGTTTTTCTGGAAAATCAGCAATTGCGCGCTTTCCCTGATTCCTTGCGCCTGTTGCCTCATTTGGTGCAATTGTCACTTCAAATGAATCATTTAACAACCATTCCGAATTGGATTGACGAGTTTGCTGAATTGGAAAGTTTGGTACTATTCGATAATCAAATTGAAGAATTGCCCGAATCATTGTTTCGTTGTACACACCTGGTGGTTTTAAATGCTGACCAGAATCGCATCAAAAAAATTCCTTCATCCATTAAGCAACTACAAATGCTGCAGGTTCTTTGGTTAGCCCGAAATCAGATCAGAGAAGTTCCTTTAGAAATCTACCAACTTTCACAACTACACGATTTGCGTTTGCGGGAGAACCTCATTACGCAACTGTTACCGGGAATAAGCGCGTGTACACATCTTCAAAAAATTTGTATGGCGCGCAATCAGCTGCGTACGCTGCCTGCCGATATTTTTACGCTACCGGTGCTCTATTATTTTTCTTTTTGGCAGAATCCGCTAGGTAACATATCCGACAGCCTATTGTTATTGCCTCATCTGGAGTATGTCAATTTGATGCAATGCGAATTGAGGACCATCAACTCACAACTATTGGAGATGCCATCAGTTAATCTCGTCAATCTTAGTGGGAATCACTTTTCAGCTACACTTCAGCGCAAGTTGAAAAAGTTGGCCGCCAGAAAAAAGATAGTTTTGGAAAGCAGCAACAATAAATGCAGTAAAGATTTTCATTGATGGCAAAGAAGTTAACCAAACAAGTACAATCGGCTGGGTTTGAATGGAGCTCATTGGTGCAACTTGACCTTCGGTCATTGGCCTTGTTTCGAATTCTGATCGGCGCGAGTTTGTTATACAATCTGGTTTTTGTTCGATGGCCATATGCCGTGCAGATGTATGGTGCTCATACCATCTTCCCACATGAGGTGCTGGAACGATTAAATGGTGCCAACTCGTTTTCTGTCTTTTCAATTATACATAACGACGTATTTGCTCATGCATTCATTGCGGTTGGTATAGTTGCAGCTTTGGCCATAATAGTTGGGGTTTTCACCAGGTGGGCATCTATTGCAGGGTTATTCGTTTTTTGGAATTTATGTCAGGCAACGGCCTTCTATACCTTCGGATTTGATTTTTACACCTTTCAGTTATTGTTCTGGTCGGTATTTTTACCCCTTGACCGTTACTGGGCGTTGCGGCCAGATGCAGGAAGGGGAGCTGCGCCCGTGGTTGTTAATGCAACCCTGTTGGTTCAAATCGCCTGGGTTTACTTTTCAACGGGTTTAGCGAAATACGGCGGTAGCTGGATGGACGGCAAAGCGCTGACGATGATGTTAATGGATCGCTGGGCCACGAAGCCTCCGGCAAATTGGCTGTTACCACATGATGAAATTTGCGCTTTTTTAACCTACACCACACTGGTATTCGAAATAGGTTTTCCTTTAGCTGTGTTTGATTTCACCAGGAAGAAGGTGTTCCGATATGCTGGTGTTGTTTTTCTAATTGGTTTCCATCTTGCCATTTTCGCCATGTACGACGTAGCTAATTTTTCCCTTACCGGTTTAGCGGTGGCGGCGGTTTTAATTCCTGAAAGCTTTTGGAATACACTTCATGTTCAGAAACCTGAAGTGCTGGCGTTACAACAATTGTCGGTAAATAAAATGCGGGCGTTAAAGGGTTTCGTGTACTTCGCACTATTCATTATTTGTGAAAAGAATTTTGAGTTCCTAAGTAAGCACAGCGCTTTAGGTGATTCATCGCATAAATCCATAGATGATGGTTTGCCTTCACCCGTTCATATTTCATTTTTTGTACAGAACTGGAAAATGTTCGCGCCTAATCCCCCGAATTTGATTGGATGGTGGACACTGGAAGGACCAGTAAATGGCAAACAAATGGATTTGATGGCGGACAAGCCGGTAACCAATGATACCTTTCCCCTTTGGCGTCCAACGGGTATGGAATATTATCTGGCTCAATATAGCCGTAACTTTCCTTATGATGGCAAGGGCGATAAATTCAGAATATTTTTAAAGTATTGGATTGGTTATCAGCGGAAAAAGAAAAATTTACAAGGGCCAATCAGTTTGGCATATTATAATTACATGGTAACCCGCAATACGTTGGCTCATCCCCGATATGAAAAAACGCTCATTCCTGATTCTGTGTTTCTAAATCACATCGAAGATCCTAGCTGGGTAAACTTTCAATAATACGGCAAGCGTTTTCTCCAATTCATTATGTTTCATGCTGCAGATGTTTGAGTAATCTCTTATTTTCAATTGGAAAATGCGTACCGGTAGTTCTAAAAATCGACGAATTGAGCCAGCCAAGAAACCGTGGGATAAGGTATTTTTAAAACTGTCATTTCTACGTTTAGACGCTCGGTCGTTATCTTTGTTTAGAATTGTTTTCGGCTTGGGTTTACTGTGGCATCTCATATACGCGAAGCTGCCTTGCGCCCGTTTGTTCTGGGGCTATGATGGAATTTTTGCTCATAAAATTATAACCGAAACTGTTGCAAGGTCATTCTCTATCTTCGACTTGTTTAGCAGTGATGTGGCTGTGGTTCCTATTTTTGTTTCAGCCATTGCCGTTGTTTTTCTTTATACGATTGGATGGCATTCTCGCTGGACTGGGGCGCTCGCTTATTTTTTTCTTTGGAATATCCAGCAGCGAACGCCTCCGTTGGGATTTGGTGGCGACTTTTATACGCTACATATTTTGTTTCTCTCTCTGTTTCTACCCTTGAACAACCATTTTTCCATTAAACAAACTGATGAGGGCGCACCGGAGATTTTGCCGTCAATAGCATTTTTAATTCAAGTGCTTTTCGTGTACTTCAGTTCAGGTTGGGCGAAATACGGTGATTCTTGGGTTCATGGCTATGCTGTTAGAAACATGCTATTAGACCGATCCAATGCATATTCTTGGACACATATTGTAGTTGATCATCCCATCGTTTATACCATTTTTACTTATGCGGCTTGGTTAGGCGAGTTAGCTACGCCTTTCCTTTTGCTGTTACCCATTCGACAACCGCTTCTTAGGGCAATACCTGCTTCGTTTATTGTTCTTTTCCACTTAATGACTGGCGCCATGTATGACGTTGGCGTTTTCTGGACCACAGGTTTTGCAGCAGGGGTTGCATTAATGCCAGCACAAGTTTATCGGAATTGGATGGCTACATCTTTTCAAGCAACAAACAAGATATCCAATAAATGGAGAGGGGCTTTTTCATTGCTATTCATTTATTTAATTATCATTAATAATCTAGAGTTTATCCTGCGAACGGAGGAGAAACGGGAAGGTAGCGCAGGAAGTTTGATACACGATTTTGTTTCTTTTATGTCTCCTGCGCCCTTTGATAACTCCTTCTTGTTCTTTCAAAATTGGAGAATGTTTGCTCCTGATCCATCAACCAACATTAGTTGGTTTGCAATTGAGCAAGAAGTTGCACCGGGGCAATGGCGAGATGTTCTTCATGATTTACCAGTTGATACTGCAGCACAACAGCCTTTGCATTACTACCGGGGGTTTGAGGGTACTTTTCTAACGTTTATGCGCTTTTGGAAGGTAAGGCCGGAACGATCCATTTATCTTAAACAATGGATTGTCTGCAGATTACTTGCACAGGGCGATAAGGAATTGCTGTATCGAAAAGGCACTAAATTGGTTGAATATGAATGTATCATAAAGGGTAATGAGAGCAAATACCAAACGCCGGTCACTAGATATACATATAGCCTGAAAGCCACAGAATAGTGTCTATATAGTTATTACAAAGTGTTTGCTTTTCTATACGGAATACAAATTAAGCAGAGGCGCTCTTTTAGCTAAAAATCTGTAGACTATCAATGATAAATGAGATTTGAGGATAACTTTCGCTAGTGATTTTCGCTTGTTGGCTTAAAATTTGGTATAATTACCTCTGAAACTGTTTGTATGAAGAATTTTTACTCATCATTTTTACTACTTATCGCTTGTATCTTAAGCTTTGAATCTGGTATTGCTCAGACCGTCAATTTAGAAGTTTATCCGGATCAGGCTCAAATGAGATCAAGCGGTGTTGGATCTCAATGTTGCAGTAGTTGTGATTGCGCCAGTACTTATGGAGACCCTCGGGTGAGAGTTCAATATAAGCATAGTGGTACTGGAACATGGAGCGGAACTGCTGATTACGATAGGGACGACATCGGTTGTACTTACTATAATAGGACTGGTGGAATTAGTGTTTATACCGCTGGGGGTATTTCCGGCTCAAATACTGTGAATATTCAGTTAAATGGATGGGAAGCCGATGGAACGGTTTGTGGCGGTAACGATGGCGATTGTGGAGGTTATGGGGTGAGTTCCGGAACAAATAACGTTACTATTAACTCAATTTCTCCTTGCTCCAATTCAAGTGTTTTTACAACCACCAGAAGCGGTTGTAGTAGCGATGGAACCACCAACGATTACGATGCGCGTTGGTATTACCGTTGGTGCTGGAACGGAACAACAGGCCTATCTGCCGGTGCCATTAGTGGAACTGCAACCATTTGCACAGGTGGTGATTTGGGCGCGTTTACGAATACCACTAGTCCTACGGCGCAATACTCCAATATTCAATGGGAACAAAGCCCTAATAACTCTACGTGGTCAAACGTAACCGGAGGTACTGGAGCCAATACACTTACTTATGATCCTCCGGCATTAACAGCTACCACTTATTATAGGAGAAGGATAGATTATTGTATCAATTTCAGTGGTGGTGTTGGATCCATAACTTCTAACGTAATTACCATAACTGTCGTTGGAGATCCCGCTGCTCCAACCGCCACACAGTCGCCCGGGACTGATGTCTGTCTTGGGGCGTCAATTTCTCTCACTTCCCCAACTACACCTTCCGGAGGCACGGGTACGGCCACCTACTTCTATGCTACTTCCAGCAACTCGGGTGGAAGTTATTCCAGCTTCTCCAGTACTTCTCCTTCTCAAACGGTAACAGCAGCGGGAACTGGGTTGTATCGAGAGCAAATTTATGTTACCTACTCTGGCGTAGGTTGTGATCAAAGCCCTACTACTACCTATCAATGGAACTCTGTGGCGGATCCTACTACTACTGATCCTGGTTCCCTGACGATTTGTGCCGGTGGAGCGCCTGTGTTAACGTCAACACCATCAGGAGGAACAGGTACCCTAAATTCTCAGTGGCAGTATTCTACCACCGGAACCGGAGGATGGGCTAACGTGGCCGCAGGTACGCCAACCAGCTGGAGTTATACCAATCCAGCCACTGCTGCTGTTACCGTAAACACCAATGCCACCGCTACTCCGGGTCTTTATTATTACCGAAATAATGTCACTAATTCGCTGGGTTGTGATGTGATATCAAACACCTCAACTTTAACCGTAGTTGCCGACCCCGGGCTGCCAACAGCCACAAAGAATCCGAATACTGGTGTTGTCTGCGATGGCGCACCGTTAACTTTAACCGGATCAACCTTCGGTACGGGTGGAACTGGAACAGGCTCTTTTGAATACCGCTATACTACTGACGCGGGTGCTACTTATACAGGTTGGGGGGCTACGTTACCAAATTTCCCTGCTGTGGTTGGAACAAGTTTCAATTCTATTCAGATTCGTTCTGTCTATACGGGCTTAGGTTGCGATGCTAGTGGAGCCAATACCTACACATGGACTGGTTTGGCTGATCCAACGCTTACCTCACCTGGAACTGCAACAATTTGTGCCGGCGGTAGCAATGCCTTCAGCAGCACAGCCGCAGGTGGTACTGGCACTTATTCTCATAAATGGCAATATTCTGCCGATGGATCTACTAACTGGACGGATGTAGTGAATGGAACACCATCCAATTATTCTTACTCTACGGCTGTATCAGGTGGTACCTCTACATTAACCGTAAGTACTACGAATGCGGTAGCTACAGGAACGGTTTACTTCCGCGATTCATTATCTACCGTAACTACCCCTACCAACACGGGCTGTAACGCCATTTCTTCTAACGCCACATTAACCATAGTGGCTGATCCTACACTCAGTGACCCAGGCAGCCCCGGTATTTGTAAAGGCGGTAGCACCACCTTAACTACAAACGCAACGGGAGGAACGGGAACTTTTACCTATACCTGGAAATATTTCAATGGCACATCGTGGGTGACGCTTTCCAATGGTACACCAACAGGCGTAACTTATACTGCTTCAACCAATTCCCTTACGATTGCTACTAATAATGGCACTACGCCAACAGGCTCATATCAATATCGCTGTGATCTCACAACCAGTACCCCAACAGGTGGTGGCTGCGATGCGGTTTCGCCTACTTCTACCGTTACGGTAAATGCAGATCCAACCTTGTCAGCACCTACATCTGTAAGTATCTGTAAAGGTGGAACGGCAAATCTCACCTCTAACGTGACTGCAGGCGGTACGGGTACTTATAATCTACAATGGAATTACTTTAATGGTACTTCGTGGGTAGCTGTAAGTGACGGCACGCCTACGGGTGTTACTTATTCCGGTAATAACAGCAATACGCTTACGGTTAATGCAGATAATGCTACCTCTTCGGCGGGAACTTATTCTTACCAATTAGTTTTAACTACAAATACACCATCCGGAGCTGGATGTGATGCCACCTCGGCAACAGGAACGGTGACCATAGCTAATGATCCTGCCGCGCCAACTGCAACTAAAGCGCCAAGTGCGGCTACCGTTTGTCAGGGTGCTGCCTTAACGCTATCGGCAATCACCGCAGGTGGCGGTGGGGCTGGCTCTTGTAATTTTGAAACCCGCTATTCAACTGATAATGGTTCAACTTGGTCGAGCTGGGTAGCAGGGGCGTCACCTACTGCATTCACTGCGGTAACGGGAACGAATCTTATGGAGGTACGTCAGAACTGCGGCGGAAATGGCTGTGATATCAGTAATGCTACCCAGTATTCCTGGACCGTAGTAGACGATCCGGGCGCGCCATCAGGCACTAAATCGCCTAATGCTGGTACGGTTTGCGCAGGTGCTACGTTAACTGTGTCAAGTCCTACTCCGGGTTCTAACGGAACCGGAACTTGTAATGTGGAATATCGCTACTCTACAAACAATGGCGTAACCTATACTGGCTGGTCTACCTCTGTGCCTAGCTTCGCCGCTGTTGCCGGTGGCAATAACTACATTGAGATGCGTACCAACTGCAATGGCTCGGGATGTGATATCAGCTCAACCACGCAATTGTTCTGGAATGTGGTGAGCGATCCTACTGTTTCTATTTCTCCTTCATCAACGGCACAGTGCGGTTCTATCAACCAAACCTTGAGCGCCAATGTAACCGGAGGTACCGGTACACCAACTTATGGATGGGAATGGGATCAGGGAAGTTCCAGCTGGACTGGTACCGGTACCAATAGCAGCGGGCTGAACATCAGCTTAAGCACGCCGGGTACTTATCTGTATCGTGTTAATTATTCTACTGATGGTGCCGGCTGTGATGCAACAACTTCATCTAATGCTACTATGACGGTGCGTCAGAACCCAAGCATTAGCGTTATTAGTGACGATTGTTCCTATAACTCCGGAAGCAATCAGGAGTACATCGTAAACACCATTACCGGTGGAACGCCTCCTTATTCTTATACTTCCGTGCCGGGCACAGTTGTGCAGCGCTATTCATCAGCCAACAGCGATGTGCGCGTTTACCGCGTACCGGCCTCTGCAACCAGCTATAGTTTCAATATTCAGGATAACTTCGGCTGTACCTCCAGTGGAAGTGTGACGCCAACTTCAACAGTTCCTAGTAACATTCCAGTTCCCGGAAGCTCTGGTACTTACACGGCAGATTGCGCTTCACGCAGTTTGAATGAATGGGAGCATTATAAGCAGATAGGTGATAACAATAATGTTCTGTTATCGGTGAACGACCAGGGCGTTGATTTGGGTACGGTTAACGTAACTTGTTACGTTAACGACACCACGCCGTTCCTGGATAAAACTTGTCAAGGGGTTACCTTCAAAACCTACGGCATGCGCCGCCACTGGAAAATTACCTCTTCCAACTACACTAATGGTGCTACCTTCCCAACCAATGTGAAATTACGTTTGTACTTCACGCAGGCAGAAGCTAACGACTTAAGTACCAAATCACTGGCGGGAACAGCGAATGGATGCGCCGATGATGATGATTTTGCTGACCCTACCGGATTGACCGATTTATTTGTAACGAAATATACCGGTAGCAATGAAGATGATAAGTACTGGAATAACTCTTCTTCAGGTGTGTTCAAGGTTTATGGACCAATTACTACGAATTCCGCATACGCAGGCCCTTTGACAGTTGGTCCTGCAGGATTTGGAGGATTGATGGGTTCGGGCAATACGCACCACTATGTAGAATTATCGGTAGATCGTTTTTCAGAGATTTGGTTGAACGGTGCTGAGCACGGGCAGGCGCTTCCGGTGAAAATGTTGTTCTTCGAAGCGAACGCAATGGATAACCGCGTGATTCGCTTAAGTTGGGCTACCGCTACAGAAATAGAAAATTACGGTTTTGAAGTAGAACGCAGCACCAATGGAGTTGATTTTACCAAGATTGGGTTTATTGCTGGTCATGGTAACACCAGCACCCGTATGGATTACATGACTGATGATCGCAATGCGGTTCCAAATGTTACTTACTACTACCGTTTGAAGCAGGTTGATGTAGATGGTCATTTTGAATATAGCAGTGTGGTAACGGCGAGGTTGAACGGCGAGCGCGTATTTACGGTTAGCGAATTCATCCCTAATCCGGCAACAGGACGCTCTCGGTTAGATATTTTTGCTGATCAGGATGAAACCATTTCGATTCGAATTTTCAATTTGGTTGGTCAGGAAGTGGTTCGTCAGCAAGAGGCCATGGTAAAAGGATACAACAGCATTTCCGTTGAGTTTGCTTCGTTGCCTGTTGGAACTTATACTGCGGAGATTACCACGCAATCTGGAAAAATTATCAGACGGGTTAGCGTTAACCACTAATCAATAGGGTCAATCGAAATCGGCTCTTTCCATCGGGAGAGAGCCGATTTTTTTTGTGATGAGGTTACCCTTGGCTGGCTCTTATTAACAATATAGATTAGCCCATGCTAGGTATGCCCTTTCGTTTTTCTTAACTTCGCGGCCTGAAAAAAACCTTTTTATGAAGTCATTTTTTATAGCGGCCGCCATCATCTGCGGGATTTCCGTTAGTGCCCAAAACGTAGGTATTGGCACGAATTCGCCAACCAACAAACTGGATGTTAATGGCTCGCTTCGTTTACGTGAAACGAGTTATTCTTTAAGCGGTGCCAGTCCATCAGTTACTATAGCCACTGATGTTTCACAAGTGTTGTTAACCACGGGAACATCGCCAACCGGTACGGCATCTTTGACAACCACTACGCCCCAGGCTGGTCAACATTTGGTGATTTATAATAGTTCGTCAATACCGGCTACACTCAATGGGGCCACTATTGCGGCAGGCGAGGCTATGAGTTTTGTATATAGCAATACGGGTTGGCGCGCAGTTGCTGATGGCGCTGCTGATGACTGGCGAACGGTGGGTAATGCAGGTACTTCTGCGGGAACTAATTTCGTGGGTACTACCGACGCTGTTGATTTGGTGGCCCGAACCAATAACACAGAGCGACTGCGTTTACTTAATGGTTCCAATACCGTTGTGATGGGAACGGGAGAGGGTACGGCTACGGTAACAGGAGCGACTTTGCGCGCGCCGGATGCGGCGGGAACAAATATTGTTGGAAGGGATCTGACTATTCGCGGGGGAAATGGAACTGGTAATGCTGCATCGGGCAGTATTTTTGTTACCGGCGGCGGTACCAATACCGGCTCAAGTGGTAATGCATACGTCCGCGGCGGAACGAATCTGGCTGGTGGAACCGGTAATGTTTATTTGAATGATCAGGCGGGGTTAGTAGGCATTGGTTCGGCTGCGCCAACGCAGTTGCTGACGATGGGAAGCAGTACGAATAGTACTACTGTAAGATTGAGCCAGCGCTCACCGAATGCCAGCAGTATCTATCGCTTTAATGTGATGGGTTTAGACCCAGTGAATGGTCCGTATATTTCCTGGGATAACAATTTAGATTTTCGGTTTTCAACGGCTACGGATGATGGTGGCGGTGGCTGGACGGAGCGTATGCGGATAGCATCTGGCGGAAACGTAAGTATTGGGTATACAGCAGCACCAGCCTATAAATTAGATGTAAACGGCGATATCAGAGCCGCTACTACCTATCGTACCACTTCTGGCTTCGGCAATATTTTGCAAGTAGGTGATGATGCCTGGATAGCCGATATCAATTCAGGGAACTTTATAGGTGTTGTTGGTCAACAAAACGCGAACGAAGCCGGGATACGCCTGGGAGGAAATGGCAATGCCTACTTTTATGGTAATAATACGTCGAATATCGGTTTAGGCACCACAACGCCTTCCAATTTGTTATCAATTTCGGCAGGAAATACTCAGGGAATTGATATCGGTAAGCCTAATGATCAACTCAATGTTGCGGGTGGCGGTTCTTATCAAATTCGTTTTTGGGGATATCGGGATGTGGTAAATAATGCAATTGGAGCAAAAATTAGTGCAGAACGCACCTACCTGTGTTGCAGTGGTTCAGGTACCTTGCCGTGGCTTTCACAAGGAACTGATCTCGCCTTTTACACTACATCTGGTTTAACCACATCGGGAAGTAGCGCTACCTCCCCTGCCGACAATTCAACGGAGCGGTTGCGCATTAAAGATAACGGTCAGATTATGGTTGCGGGCAGTCAAAATATGATTGAATATCAAAAATCGAGTTGCAATAGCGATAACTGTTTGATTACCTCATTTGGTGGAAAAACTTATCCGGTGGCAAGCTGGCAACCGGCTTTAATAGGCTTTAACGCTGGTTCGGCCAGTGGTATTTCACAGTTTTACCCATTTGCAGCTACCTGGGAGAATTCCGGCGGGAATTGGGGAATCAGACTTGATTACAACGGAACCAGCGATGGCAGCAACACTAAAACAGTGCAGGTTATGTTTATCAGGAAAGAAATTGCTGTAATTCCAAGTGGTTCATCTTTCCCATAATTCAATAGGAGAAGTTTTTAGAAAGTAGCCGCATTGCTGCGCTACCTTGCCGGTGAAGCGGCAGCAGCAGCGATTGCAGCGGAAATCCGCTGCGTGCCAACCGGTATGGTTGCAGTAGTTTTCGTCGTTTTTGTTTTCGATTTCTTTTGAACGAAACGCAGGCGCGCAGCGATTGGAGCGTAAAGCGCGGCGCCGCGCCCTGAGGCGAAAAAAAAAGCCGCCGCACAATATAGTGCGCGGCGGCTGCAAAAAATCAAACCAACAAGATTAATTCCAGAAGGCGTAGCCGTTCTGTGCAATGAACAGATCAGCCACCTTGCGGCGAATTTCTTTAGTGTTTACAAAATCGTACTTGGTGTAACGCTTCAAGCCCATGGCCATCATGCGCAGCTCATCGCCTTCTGCAAAGGCGGCCAGCGCCGATTTACCCGCTACATTCATGCGATCCATGGCATCGAAGAAGAAACACTTGGTCATGTCAACATAAATCTGTGAAGCTTCCAGTCCGTGCAGGTTCACCAGTTTTTCTGCGCGCAGCATCATGCTTTCCATTTGCAATAAATCGATGAGTACATCGGCGGCATGCATCAGAATTTCCTGTTCGTGTTCCAACTTCATCATCAGTTTTTGCACGGCGCCGCCGGCAATCAGCAAGAACGCTTTTTTGGCATTTTTTAACGCTTTGCGCTCGGCACCGAAAATATCATCCGGATCCGGTGAACTGAAATCAGGCACACTCATCAGTTCTTTCTGAATGGCCATGCCTGGCGTGAGCAAATCAATTTTTCCTTTCATGGCGAACTTCAACAAGGCATCGATGCTCAACATGCGGTTGATTTCGTTGGTGCCTTCGAAGATGCGATTGATGCGGGAATCGCGGTAGGCGCGCGCCATCGGATATTCTTCTGAGAAACCGTAACCACCGTGGATTTGCAGTCCTTCATCAACCACAAAATCCAATGCTTCAGAGCCGATAACTTTCAACAGCGCGCATTCAATTTGGTATTCTTCCGCGCCGCCGGTGAGGTATTCGGTCATGGTTTTACCGGCTGCTTTTAGCTCGTGTTCTTTTTGGGTAATCAAATCGCACACGCGCCACGAGGCCGACTCAGCCGCCCACAGGCGGATTCCCATTTCACCGATTTTGTGTTTGATGGCACCGAATTGTGCGATGGGTGTTTTGAATTGCTGGCGCTCATTAGCGTATTTCACCGCTGCATCGCAGGCGCGCTTGGCGCCGCCCAACACGCCGTTACACAATTTGTAGCGGCCGATATTCAGAATCTGGAAGGCGATTTTGTGACCCTTGCCTTCTTCTCCGAGTAAGTTCTCAACCGGCACTTTTACATTTTGGAAGAATACCTGACGGGTGGAAGAAGATTTGATGCCGAGTTTTTTCTCTTCAGCACCCACGCTTACACCCTCCATGGTTTTTTCAACGATGAAGCCCGTGAATTTTTTGTCGTCGCCATCAATTTTTGCAAACACCACAAACAGATCGGCAAAGCCGGCGTTGGTGATCCACATTTTTTGTCCGTTCAGAATATAGTGTTTGCCATCTTCTGAAAGGACGGCCTTGGTGCGCGCGCCCAGGGCGTCGCTACCGCTCCAAGGTTCTGTTAAGCAGTAAGCAGCTTTCAATTCTCCTGAAGCGAGTTTTGGTAGATATTTTGCGCGTTGTTCATCGGTGCCGTAATAGATAATGGGGCAAGTGCCGATACCGGTATGTGCGCCGTAGGCCACGGAAATGCCATGTGCCCAGCCAATCACTTCGGTTACGTATGAGATACCGGTGAGGTCCATACCCAGGCCGCCGAATTGTTCAGGAACGGCTATACCCAGCAACCCCAGTTCGCCGGCTTTATCCAGTTTCTCGGCGCCCAGCATGGGATCGTGGTCTAGTTTGTCGAGTTCCGGATCAATTTCTTTGGTCACCCAGTCTTTGGCCGTGTTGCGCATCATCTGCTGCTCTTCGGTCATTTGCTCGGGGATATATACATCCTGCCATTGGGTGTCTTTAATGAGGAATTCGCCTCCTTTCAGCGTTGTGCCTGTTGCGGTTTTCGCTTCCATTTTTCTTTAAAAAATTTGATTGAAACGAAGGTAAAACGAAATTCTTTATTAACCAAACGGTCGGTTGGGAAAAATGCAAGCAGATTTATAAAAATGGTAATTAATATTTGAAAATCAATAGATTAAAATTGTTTTTTGCAATCAAACGGTTGGTTGGGAAGGGTAGACGGTGTGATTACAGGAGTTCCTTCCGCAGCGAGGTAGCCTGCTGCCGTACAAATTCAGGTGTAAGCGAAGTGGTAAAGGGAATCCGCAGCAGCACCGGCAATCCTGATTTTTTCGCGATATAAGCTTCCGTATCCTGATTTTCTTCGTTGAAGATCAAACCTGCAATTAGAATATTTTTAGCCCGCAACATTTCCACCGTTAATAAGGTGTGGTTCATGGAACCCAGATAAGTGCGCGCCACAATGATTACAGGCAGTTGATGTAGCATTGTAAAATCGAGGAAGGTATGCTGTTCGTTGATGGGTACCAATAAACCACCAGCGCCTTCAACCACCAGGGTGTTTTCGGTAGATGGTAATGGTAATTGGTTGAGATCAATTTGAAATCCTTCTTTTTGTGCTGCCACTACCGGAGCTGCCGGTATTTTTAAGCGAAAGGCTTCGGGATGGATGATGGTTTTGGAATTGCTGATCAAACTTTGAACCGTAAGCGTATCGCTTTGATCTAAATCGCCTGCCTGTACAGGTTTCCAGTAATCTGCCTGAAGGGCTTCACAACAAATGGCAGAAGCCACCGTTTTTCCTACGCCGGTGGAGATGCCGGTGATGAAGATTTTTTTCACGCCTGCAAAATAGTGATCAGTTGTTCAATTTCCGACTCGGTATTGAAGCTGTGCAGGCAAAGGCGGATACGTTCTTTGCCGCGCGCCACGGTTGGATATAGAATCGCCCTGGCATCAAACCCTTGCTGTTGCAAGGTTTGGGCTAATTGTTTGGCTTGGGCATTGCCCGGTATCATCAAGCTCTGAATAGGCGATAGGCCGGGTAGTAAATGTCCTTTCTTCCAGTTTTGTACCCCCGACTGCAGTAGTTGCGCCAACGAATGAATTTTTTCTCGCCGGGCCTGAAGGCCGGGGATGTATTGATATGCGCACTTAATCTGTAACAATAACTGCGGAGGTAAGGCAGTAGAAAAAATAAATGGCCGGCAATAATTAATCAGAAATTGGCGCAACGATTCGCTGCCCAGAATAACTGCGCCAAAACTGCCCATGGCTTTCCCGAATGTATGGATGCGCGCAAAGCATCTGGATTCAAGACCGAGGTGTTGTACTAATCCTTCGCCAGACTTACCGTATACACCGGTGGCATGGGCTTCGTCAACAATCAGTGCAGCGCCGTGTTTCTCGCAAACAGCAGCCAATTCCCGGAGTGGCGCTACATCGCCATCCATACTAAACAATGATTCTGTAACTACGTATTTGATGCCCGTTGCTGATGTCAATTTTTCTTCCAGATCCATCACATCATTATGTTGGAAGGCGATAGCCGAAGCTTTTCCTGCGCGCAGGCCATCGTGAACCGAAGCATGGCAAAGTTCATCGAACAAAACCGTATCACCGCGGTAGGGCAGCGTTTTAAGTAGTCCGTAATTGGCATCGAATCCTGAATTAAATAACAGCGCGCTCTCGCTTTTATGAAAGCCGGCAATTTGATGTTCCAAATCTTCGGCAATGGCAGAATTGCCCGATAGTAAACGCGAGCCCGTGCTACCCGTTTGCGGGTGCAGTGCTGTGATTTCTGCTGTAACCATTTGCCTGAAGTGCGGGTCGCGCGCCAGGCCGAGGTAATCGTTGGAGGTGAAGTCGATTTTATTTTCCAGCAATCGCAATTGCCGGAAATTATTTTCCTGCTTTCTGGCTTCCAGTTGCCGGCGAAGGTACCGTTCGGCTTCCAGCATTAACCCGCTATTACGTTCGCAGTTTCTTCTTTAAAGCTGGCGCGAGGCGTTAGGCCTAACAGGTTGAACATCGCGCGGTCTTCATCTACATCGGGATTGGGCGTGGTGAGTAATTTTTCGCCACTGAAAATGGAATTCGCGCCGGCCAGGAAACACAGCGCTTGTTGTTCTACCGACATATCACTGCGTCCGGCAGAAAGGCGCACCATGGCTTTTGGCATCAGGATACGCGCGGTGGCAATCATGCGCACCATTTCCCACACTTGTACTTTTTGTTGCTTTTCCAATGGGGTTCCTGCTACGGCTACCAGCGCATTTACCGGAACTGATTCCGGGTGATGTTCTCTGGTTGCCAAGGTATGCAGTAGTTTTATCCGATCAGCATCTGTTTCGCCCATGCCAATAATGCCGCCGCAACACACGCTAATACCTGCTTTTTCTACATTATCCAGCGTTTCCAGGCGGTCGTTATAGGTTCGAGTAGAAATAATTTCTTCGTAATGTTCATCCGAAGTATCCAAATTGTGATTGTACGCATACAAGCCCGCTTCCTTCAACCGTTGAGCCTGATCTTCGGTGAGCATGCCCAGGGTGCAGCATACTTCCAGACCCAGCGCATTCACACCTTTCACCATATCAATCACCTGATCAAAATCGCGACCTTCGCGCACATTGCGCCAGGCTGCACCCATACAAAAGCGGGTTGAACCACTGTTTTTGGCTATCAGTGCTTTATCGATCACTTCTTCATATTTCATCAACCGGTGCGCTTCTACTCCGGTGTTGTAACGAGCGGCCTGCGGACAGTAAGAACAATCTTCAGGACAGCCACCTGTTTTTACTGAAAGCAGCGTACAAACCTGTACTTCGCCGGTTGATTGATATTGTTTGTGAACAGCGGCAGCCTCTATTATCAATTCTAGAACCGGTTTATTGTAGATAGCAGCAACTTCGTCTATCGTCCAGTTATTGCGAATGTTATTTCCCATAAAATATATTGCGTAGTAGCGTTATTTTTCTTTGCTCAATAATAGCGATTCTTTCGCCAAAATAGCACCTGCTGTTTGATGGCCTTCCGGCGAGAAATGAATTTCATCGGCCCAGAGGAAACATCTGGCGGCATCTTCCTGCTTCGGCCAGTAATCCAAAAGATTAATTACGGGAACATGCAATAACTGCGCAACCGTCATCATTTGTTGCTGAGGATTATGCTGTTGGTGTTTTAATTGTGACCTGTAGGGTAGGAGCGCGAGGGCAAATTGATAGCCGTGCGCTGCACACCATTCAGCAGCCTGCTGTATGTCTTTTTGCGCTTCAACAACATAAGCTTTGTTTTGGTAGAAGGCGGCATCATAGGTGTAATAAGCATCGGCATGCTGAAACACCAGCAACTTTAGCCATTGGTACAGATGGCAGTTTTTTTGAAGGAAGCGGCCAGTGCGATGGAGCCAATCTTCTTTTCCTTGTATGGGTAAAGAACTTTGCGTGTGTTTCCCATATATATCATTCAAACACCAGCACCAAATCAAGGTAACTGTGTCGGCGTTATCTATCGGCCAGGTTGCGTTTTTCATGACGTTCACATAGTCGGCGCTGCTCCAGCCAGCCATCGCGATAGCGTGAACCTCTGCATCTGTATGCAGGTTGATGTATTGGGTAAAAGTGGCGCTGTCGGCAACACCGATACCTTCGGTTACGGAATCACCAATGAAAATGAATTTTTTACGCCTTTGTTTCCCCGGCGTTAAGCGACGTCCTCCCCAGCTATCGGTGCAAAGCGTTTTTCCAAATACGGTGCCGCAAGCATTCGGTTTTAGTCCGTCAGTGGCGCCGTAACGCCTTGGTTGTACTATTGAAACGTCATAGGATCTGTCGTAGTTTTTTTTTAACATCCACGCAGTCCATCCTTCCAGCAATACTAAAAGTAATGCTGTAAGTGCCAGGGGGCCAAGATATGCGCGGACGGTTTTCATTGATGTCGCAGGAATGAAATTAACAAAGCGTAGCAACCCAAAAGGGCTAACCAGCCATCACCAATAACAGCATAGTACCAGGCTGGTGTTTTGCGGTAGAAGAAATACCATAATGTTTGGAGGCATACGAGGTGTGGCATGGCATAGGCCATTAGCATAGGCATCCGTGAATCTGTAAACTGCGGAAAAGGCACCAAGGCATCAAACACTAACAAAACGCCAATGGTCCATTTTAATTTGTTGGCTCCAATTATGGCCGGCCAGGTATGTAACTGAAATCGTGCATCTGCGTCTGCGTCGCGCAATTCAAATAAAAGCAAATTGGCTAGCAGTAAACCCATAGCCAATGGTAATCTGGTGAACCAGACGTGTTCTGAGGCAGCAGCCGGAATTCCGGTGGTGATGAGTGCGAATACCGAGGCTACAATAATCGGTTTAAGCCAGCCGATGCGCCTGAGTTGCCAGTAGTACAGGGCGGTTACCAACCCTGATCCGACACCGACGAATTGTTGTAAGGGGGTAAGAAAAAGAAATGCAACTGCTGCTGCTGTTGCCGCAATCAGCATGATGGCTTTGTTAAATTGGTGGTATTGCGATAACCAATGTGCGTAACCGGGGTGTAGATAGGATGCGGAACTTCTGACGTACGAATAAAATGCTAAAACAGCGAAAAATATCCAGGCAATTACTTGGATAGAACAAGAATAGTGGTGGAATCGGGACAGGCCATAGGCGTAAACCGCAACAGCCGTGGCCTGATAGCCGTGGCTGTATACGAACGTACGAATCACATTTTTCAACATGCCTTGCGAAAGAACACTTTGTTTTGGATTTAATATCTTAGAATTGTTTTCAATTCGTAACAATGAAGCTATACGCCGCTATTACCGCAGTGAATGGATACGTACCTGAATACGTGATGACCAATGCGGAATTAGAAAAGATGGTAGATACTAATGATGAATGGATCACCACCCGTACAGGCATTAAAGAGCGCAGAATATTGAAAGGAGAAGGCAAGGCAACATCCGATATGGCCATTCCGGCTGTTGAAGGCCTTTTGAAAAAGCGCGGTATAGCGGCATCAGAAGTTGATTTAGTGATTTGCGCCACCACCACACCCGATAAGATATTTCCATCTACCGCGGTGATTGTGGCTAATGCAATTGGTGCGAAAGGTGCCTGGGGGTTTGATATTTCGGCGGCCTGTTCAGGATTTTTATATGCTTTGCAAACTGCTGCCGGCTTTGTTGAGAGCGGTAAGTATAAAAAGGTAGTAGTGATTGGTGCAGACAAAATGTCTTCGATTATTGATTATCAAGACCGCAATACTTGTGTGATTTTTGGAGATGGATGTGGCTGTGTTCTCATGGAGCCCACTGAGGAAGCCGTAGGGGTTATGGATGCCATTTTATGTTCGGATGGTTCAGGTGAAGAATTTCTTCAGATGAAGGCAGGTGGGTCGAGGCATCCGGCATCGTATGCCACTATTGAGGCACGCGAACATTTTGTAAAGCAGGATGGGAAGACCGTGTTCAAATTTGCTGTCACGAATATGGCAGAAACTGCCGCACGGGTGATTGAGCGCAATCATTTAACAGCGGATGAAATAGATTGGTTGGTGCCTCATCAGGCGAATAAGCGCATTATTGAAGCTGCCCGGGAACGTCTGGGGCTCGACCCATCGAAGGTGATGATAAATATACACCGCTACGGCAATACTACCAATGGTACCTTGCCGCTGTGTTTGTGGGAATGGGAATCGAAATTAAAAAAGGGCGACGATCTGATTCTCTGCACCTTTGGCGGAGGGTTTACGTGGGGCGCTATGTACATGAAATGGGCCTATTAATTCTCTTGTTATCTATGTTCGACGACAACAAGACGTTTTCGTCGTGGATTGTTGGCATTGCCACACTACTGGCTGTTACCTGGTACGTATTCCGCAGGAAAAAGTAATGTTCTTATGATTCTTGCCTTCGTTGATTGAAGTTTACTTTGAAACTTCTGTCAATTACTATTTTCAACCTTTTAAATGATGATGAAATCACTTGCTACGCTTTTAGGTACTTTGCTTTGCCTTACCTCTGCTCTGGCTCAGGTTAATCCCAATTATCATGTTGAAATTGTGCGCGACAGTTTTGGGGTTCCTCATATTTTCGGAAAGACCGACGCTGATTGCGCCTACGGACTGGTGTATTCAGCCTGTGAAGATGATTTTAAAACCGTGCAATGGGGTCTGCTATTGGCGCGCGGCAAACTGGGATTACTGATGGGCATTGAAGGTGCGAAAATTGACTATGCGGTACAACTGCTGGGCGTTCCTGATTTTATAGAGAAGCACTATAAAACCGATCTTTCTCCACAGTTCAGAAAATTGCTGGATGCGGCCGCCGCCGCAGGTAACGATTATGTAAAGAAAAATCCTGAACGCATTGTTTCCAAAACGCTGTTGCCCATTCAACCCAGCGATTTTATTGCAGGCTATATGATGAGTATGGCGTTGATGACGGGGGTTGATGGCGCACTGAAAAGTGTGGTGGGCGAAAGTGTTCCTACTGTTTCATTCGACCGCAATGCCCGTGGTTCGAATGCCTTGGCGATGAATTCTAAAATCACTGCTGATGGCCATGTGTATCTGGATGTAAATGCACACCAGCCTTTGGAAGGGCCGATGAGTTGGTATGAAGCGCATGTGCAAAGTGAAGAAGGATGGAATATGATAGGGGCAACTTTTCACGGAGCTGTTTCGTTGTTTCACGGGGTCAATGAAAATTTGGGCTGGGCGCATACCACCAACTATTTTGATGCCATAGACATTTATCAGTTACAACCTGATCCTAAAAAGAAGAATCATTATCTGGTAGATGGTGAATCGCTGAAACTGGAGCAAAGCCGCGCCAGGTTAAGTGTGAATCTGGCCAAGCATCCCGACCAGAAAAAATTTGTATTGACTATTGGAAAGAAGAAATGGTGGAGTATCTACGGGGCAACTTACAAAAACAAGAAGGGGATTTTCGCTATACGGCTGGCTTCTAATATGACCGTACGTTCAGTGGAGGAATGGTATAACATGAACAAAGCGCGTAACTACACTGAGTTTCGGCACGCCCTGGATATGCAAGGTATCATTAATCAGTATGTGACTTATGCTGATAAATTTGATACCATCTACTGTGTGAGCAATGGCGCTATGCCCATTCGCGCCGACGGCTATAATTGGAAAAGTACTGTTCCGGGAAATACGCGTAAAACATTATGGACGCAGTTCTTGCCTCATGATTCGCTACCGCATGTGCTGAACCCAAGGTGCGGTTATGTTTTTGATTGCAACAATACGTCGTATTCGATGACCGCTGCGGATGAAAATCCAAAACAATTGTATTGCCAGCGCAACAGTGGTTTTGAGATGAATCAAACCAACAGAAGTCTGCGCTTTTATGAAATGATGAAAGGCAGAACGAAAGTTGATTGGAATGATTTTCTAACCATCAAATACGATGATCACTATCCGCAAAATATTACAGCTCCGTTTAAGAAATTTGAAGTAGAAGATGTATTTGGATTAAGTGAAAAGGAACATCCGGAAATTGCGGATGCGATTCAGGTGGTGCGGAACTGGTCGGTTAAGCGCTCTTGTGACATCACCGATACCAATGCTACGCTTTTCTTCCATTTTATTTATGGTTGCTATTTCCATATCAATGATTCGATGGATTTGCTGTTTAGCAAAGATCGAAAGGCGAAGCTGGACTACTTCGCATTGGGATTAAAAAATGCCCGTCAGGAAATGCTGAATGATTACGGCAAGTTGTGTGTGCCGCTAGGCGATTATCAGCGCCACGTACGTGGTGATGTTGATCTGCCTACCCGTGGCGGCCCGGATGTGTGGAATGCCAAGTATGGTTTCGGCTATGCTAGGGGTAAAATCAAAATATCGAATGGCGAGTCGTATATCCTGCTCGCCGATTTTTCAAAGGACGGTCCGAAAATTCGTACCATTCACGCCTACGGCAGCAGTAACACACCGGGCGCTAAACACTTTACCGATCAGATGAGGCTCTACGTGAACGAACAAACCAAGGAAGAGAGTTTGAGCAAAGACTGGGCTTACAAGCATGCTGAACGCATCTACCACCCCGGCGAATAAAACAATTATTGACCAGGCTTTCATGTTTTTCGCGCGTCGCTTCCTTACAGGTGTGAAGGGCCTGTTTAATCATTATATATCGCGAATAGCTTGTGGTTAATTTTCGCTACTTTGCCGCCCGATTTATGAAACAGATTCTGACTTTAATTTTCGGCATTTTCATGATGGAAAGTACTCATGCGCAGGCGCAAATTTCGCGTTCGGCGCCCAATGATCTTGATCCCTACAACGTGAAAGAATATACGCTCGATAACGGGCTGAAAGTTTTCATTAGCGTAAATCGCCAGATGCCTCGCGTTCAGACGATGATTGCAGTGAAGGCCGGCTCGAAGTTTGACCCACCCGCAACCACTGGATTGGCGCATTATCTGGAACACATGATGTTCAAAGGAACCCACCGATATGGTACAACCGACTGGAACAAGGAGAAGGCATTGCTTGATCAAATTGCTGCTTTGTATGAAAAGCACCTAAGCGAAAGTGATCCGGCTAAGAAAGCGGCAATTTACGCAGATATCGACCGGCTTAGCTTCGAGGCATCAAAATTTGCGGTACCTAGTGAGTATGATAAGATGGTAGCCAGCCTGGGTGCTTCCGGAACCAATGCGTTTACCAGTAACGATATGACGGTATATGTGAATGACATTCCATCTGCTGCTATTGATAAATGGGCGCATCTGGAGGCAGAGCGTTTTAGTACGCTGGTCCTCCGCCTTTTTCATACCGAACTGGAAACGGTATATGAAGAGTTCAACCGAAATCAGGACGACGATATTCGCTGGAGTAATTTCGCCATTGATTCGTTGCTGATGCCTAATCATCCCTATGGCACACAAACTACTATCGGCCTAGGCGAGCATTTGAAGAATCCGAGCATGGTGAACATTCACCGCTACTTTGATCAGTACTATGTGCCCAACAATGTTGCAGTGATTCTGGTGGGGGATGTTGAGGAAACGAAGGCATTGGAAACAATAAAACGGGAATTCGGTTCATGGAAATCACATCCGGTTACGCCTTTTGTGATGCAGCCTCCTGTGCCGGTTACGGCAGTGAAGTCAAAAGAAATTTTCGGACCAACCAAGGAGCATGTCTATATCGGTTATCGGTTCGCGGGTGCAGGCACGCGGGAAGCGATGATGGCTAAGCTGGTAGATATGATTTTGTCGAACGGTGCGGCCGGTTTGATTGATCGAAACATTACACAACAACAAAAGGCGTTATCGGCAGCATCGTATGTGCATGATTTGCGTGATTATACCCTCTGTAAATTATATGGAGAGCCGAAGGCCGGTCAGACGCTGGAGCAAGTTCGTGATTTGTTGTTAGAACAAATTGATGCCATCAAAAAGGGCGCCTTCGATGCCGATGTGATTCCTGCGGTGATCACTAATCTTCGATTGCAAAAAATGCAGAGCAGGGAGAGCAACCGGGCAGTAGCTAATGAAATTATGGATGCCTTCACCAAGGATGAAGATTGGAAGGCGTATTCATCTACGCTGGAAGCCATGGCAAAGGTGAGCAAGGAAGAAATCGTGCAATTTGCCAATGAGCATTTCCGGGATAATTATGCGGTTTGTTTTAAGCGTTTGGGAAATCCCAATCGGCACAAAGTAGATAAACCGAAAATAACACCCGTAGTACTGAATAAGGACTCGGTATCTTCTTTCAAACGTTCTTTCGATGCCATGCCAACGCCGGGAACTGCGCCTAAATTCATTGATTTCGATAAAGATGTTGAGGCGCTGCGGTTGCCAAATGGAACACAGGTACATGCCGTTAAAAATCCTGTAAATCGGTTGTTTGCATTAACGTATTCATTCCACACAGGCGCGGAAGTGGATAAAGAGTTGGGCGTAGCTGCTGATTACGCCACCTTACTGGGCACAACCGGAAAATCACTGAGTGCGTTGAAGATGGATTTTTTCCGATTAGGTTTATCGTACGGAATTTCTGTAGAGCGCGATCGCATTAAGGTTTCATTACGTGGATTGGAAGAGAATATGGATGCCGGTGTTCAATTGCTACATCAGGTGATGTATGAGTTAAAAAGCGATCAGGCGGTTTACAATAATTATATAGCAGATGTTACTAAGAAGCGCGCTAATGCCAAGTTGAATAAGGGAATTATCCTGCAACGCGCCCTTGTAAGTTATGCTAAATATGGTTCACGTAATCCGTTCACCAATATTATGAGTGAAAACGAACTACGTGCTGCAGACCCGGAAAAGTTAATACAGAAATTGAAGGCCGCACTTACTACGCCCGATGAAATCTTCTTCTATAGCACCAATGGTGCAGCGCACGTTAAGAAAGGTATTGCTTCCATATGTACGAAGCCGGTAAGTACGGCCACGCAGCCATTGGCTTTTAAAGAAGCGCCGATTGATAAGTCGACGGTTTATTTTTGCCAGTACGATATGAAGCAGGCAGAAGTGGTTCTACTCACCAGAGAAGAGACCTTTAATCCTGCCATCATTCCTTTTGCCAGTTTGTATAATGAATACTATGGCGGCGGTTTGTCATCAATTTTGTTTCAGGAGGTGCGCGAAAAAATGGGTCTTGCTTATGCGGTGAATAGTAGTTTTCAAAATCCGCCTACGGCTGCAGAATCCCATTATCTGTTTACCTATGTAGGTACACAGGCTGATAAGCTGAAGACAACTATGACACAATTGTCGCAACTGCAAACAACCATGGTAGAAGTGCAAAAGCAGTTTGACGGTTGCAGGCAAGCAATTATGAAGAACATTGAAAGTGATTGGCAGTACGGCGAAGGAATTCTGTCGGCCTATGAGCGTGCCATGCGCCGCGGGTTGAATATTGATTTACGTAGAAGTATTTACGATAAGATGAAAACCGCCAGCATTAATGAATTGAAGCAGTTCTTCCAGACCCATGTGAGCGGCAAACCAGCGGCATGTTTGGTGATTGGAAAAAGGGAAAATATTGATTTCGAAGCATTAAAGCAGTGGGGTGAAATCAAAGAACTGACGTTGGAGCAGTTGTTCGGCTACTAGAAAAGATAAAGGCCGGCATTACGCCGACCTTATCAACCACTAAAACGCCATGAATCTTTATGCTGTTGCAGTTATTTCTATTGTTGTACCAACAAATTTGAGGTACATTTCTTAATGTTTTTCAGATTTTAGGTGAACCGCTCAAAAAATGAGGTGAATTATCTACTGCTCGCCTGGGTATTCCTGCCAAAACGTGGTTTCGTAACTGGTACTGATAGGGATTAACTGCTTGCCAATAATGATGGTCTTATTCTTTACAGTATCTATCTTTTTCTTCGCTACTATGAATGAACGATGAACCCTGAGAAAATCACCAGCAGGTAGTTTTTCTGACAGTGATTTCATAGTCATTCTGGCCACTAGTTTCTTGTTTTCTGCACAGTTAATGTTCAGATAATCGTCTTCACTTTCAATGAACAGGATATCCTCGCAGTTGATTTTCACCAATCCATAGTCAGCCTTTATCACAATGAACTGCAATGGAGCTGCATTAATTTGACGTGTCTGACGAATCAGTTCCTGTAATCTGCTGATAGCCTGTGTGAATCGCTCATAAGTATACGGTTTTAGCAAGTAATCGGCTGCGTTCAGGTTGTAACTTTCTACGGCATATTCGCTATATGCCGTGGTAAAAATAACGGGCACCTGACCATTCAATTGTTTGTAGAACTCAATTCCCGAAAGGGCTGGCATCCGCACATCCAGAAATAGCGCATCTACCGGATGTTCATTTAAATACCGTAATGCCTCTGAAGGTCTTGTAAATGTTTTTACAAGACGAACATCCGGTGTTTTTTCACAGAAATTCTCCAATAATTTTAACGCTGGGGGTTCATCATCTACAGCTATACAGCGAATAGTCATGCGTCGGTTTCTAATTCTAGTTCAACAATAAACTTTCTGGCGCTTTGTGAAATTTTCAGTCGGTGCCTGTCGGGATACAACAACTCCAATCGGTTGCGGGTGTTATCGATACCCAATCCACTGCGTTCCTCTTCCTTAATTTGATTCGGCACCAGATTGTTTTCAACCAGTAATCGCAGCCGGTCAGGTAAAATATCAATCACTATTTTTATTGAAGAATCGGCTTCGGCGTTTACACCGTGTTTAAAGGCGTTTTCTACAAAAGGAATCAACAAAATAGGCGCGATCTTTTTTCCCGTAGGATCGCCATTCACCTGCATACTAATTCGAACCGTATGACTAAACCGAAACTGCTGCAATTCCACATAGCTTCTAATGTAATTGAGTTCTTTATAAAGCAACACCCGCTGCTGTACCGATTCACTAAGCACATAACGCATCATCCATGATAACTTCACCAGGGCAGGTGCCGTTTCATCTGATTTATCAACTGCCATAGAATAGATACTGTTTAGGGTATTGAACAAGAAGTGGGGATTGATTTGCCCTCGCAGATAAGATAATTCGGTTTGTAGTTTTTCCTGTTGCGTTAATCGCCATTGCGAATTTATACGCCAGAATAATGAGGCAAAAAACACCAATAGAAATTTGAAAATATTGTGGTTGATATGCCCAAGAATGGTTTCATCTATGGAATCAGAAGTTCTAAAAGAGATGAGGCTCACCGGAAGAAAGGTGATACCCATAAAGCAGAGAAAAACCAGACTGAAGAACAGCATGGTTTTGTTTTGGAAATAGAATCTTGGTATCAGAACAAAGTAGCTGAGATAGAAGAATAGTAAGGTGAGTAAGTAGCTGATGAAGTCGCGAATGATGAGCATCTTGCCGTAAATGCTCACATTACTCAGTTTCTCAGGCGCAAAAATGAATGGCAGCATCAAAAAACCGAAACAGCCTGCTACATGATAAACCCACCGCCGCATTTTCATGGCTGTAAACTACTAAAAGGATCTGCACGTTTCAACCGGATTCGGTTAGCAGGCATAATTTATCGGAGAATTAACCTGCTGATTACCTCCAAATTTCTTTATTTGCAGAAACTCCATTTATGTTGTTACAGGGAAAAACAGCATTAGTAACGGGCGGTTCTCGGGGTATTGGACGAGCCATTGTTACTCAGTTTGCGCAACAAGGTGCCGATGTGGCTTTTACTTTCCTCAGTAGCGCAGAAAAGGCGCAGGCACTGGAGGCCGAACTACATGCCGCTACCGGTAGAAAAATTAAGGGCTATGCATCAGATGCGGCCTCCTTTCAGGCTGCTGAACAACTGGTGCAACAAGTACTGGCTGATTTCGGCCAAATAGATATTCTGGTAAATAATGCGGGTATCACCCGCGATAACCTGCTGCTACGCATTTCAGAAGAGCAATTTGATGAAGTGATTCAAGCAAATCTTAAGTCAGTATTTAATCTCACCAAGCATTGTACCCGTCAATTTCTGAAACAACGCGCCGGCAGCATCATTAATCTCACCTCAGTGGTAGGTATTCGCGGGCAGGCCGGCCAAAGCAATTACGCGGCTTCCAAGGCGGGTATTATCGGTTTTACCAAATCCATTGCGGAAGAATTGGGATCACGAAATATTCGTTGTAACGCCATTTCACCGGGTTTCATTGAAACTGATATGACGCATGTTTTGGATGATTCCACAAAAGCTAGTTATCAATCGCAGATTCCGTTACAACGCATGGGAGCCGCCGATGAAGTGGCCAATACAGCGGTATTCCTGGGTTCTTCCTTGTCGTCGTATATCACCGGACAGGTGATTAGCGTGTGTGGTGGTATGTGCCGTTAACGGCTTTCTGTTTTCAGCTACTGTCTTATCTTCACCCGCGCTAAAAGCGGCCGTTTGCATTCAGCATTTTCATTTACACTGCCTTCCTGGTTATTAATAGGTTGTTTGGCCTTGGGTATTTCCTATGCTGCCATATTATACTGGCGCGATAAATTCTACACCAACGCCCAATCTGTGCGGCCGTGGATGACCATGATGCTGGCTGCCTTCCGGGGTACCGTGGTGTCGTTGATTGCAGCCTTGCTCCTCGGCCCAATTCTGTCATGGCGACAAACCGATACCATTAAACCTATTGTTGCGCTGTTGCAAGATAATAGCGAATCCATCCGCTATCATTGGTCAACCGCCGATTCTGCCGCCTATTTTAAAAAGTGGCAGGCTTTGGCTGATCGGTTGTCGGCCAAATATGAAGTGGCTCCGTTTACCTTCGGTAGTACTACGCAGCCCGGTGACCGCATTGCATTGAACGAGCAAGCCACCAATTTGTCGGCGGCTATAGATGAAATCAACGATCGGTATTATAACCAGCATTTGGGCGCGGTGGTGATGGCTACCGATGGTATTTATAATCAGGGTGGAAATCCGGTGTATGCCGCTGCCGAAGCGCCTTATTCCATTTACACGGTTGCATTGGGTGATACGACTGTGCCAAAAGATATTCGCATCACTAATGTGCTGCACAATAAGATTGCCTATCTGAATGATCAATTCTCCGTGCGGGTGGAAATTGAGGCAACGCATCTTCCCGGGGCAGTAACTAATCTGCAGTTATCTGAAATTGCTGCCGGGAAAGCAATTGTATCTTCTGGAAAACCTTGCACCATTACCGGTAACCGCGATGTTCAGTCTTTTGATTTCGTAGTGTCGGCTTCGCACCCTGGTGTTATGCATTACCAAATTATGGTGAATCCAGTGGCCGGAGAAATAACCACCAGAAACAACGTCCGCGATATTTTTGTGGAAGTGGTGGATGGTCGGCAGAAAATTGCGCTCATCGCCAATAGTCCGCATCCTGATGTGGCCGCTTTACGGCAGTGTATTAATGCCAATAAGAATTATCAATTAGATGTTTTTTATGCTGCAGATTTTGCGGGAAAACTAAATGAATACAATCTGGTTATCCTGCATCAATTGCCGGGTCAGCAAAATAAAGCGCAACCTATCCTTCAACAAATTCAGGATTTGCAAAAGCCGGTATTATTTATTGCCGGATCGCAAAGCGATTTCAACGCTTTGGCCGCTGCGCAGTCACTGGTGGGCGGCGCGGTTAGTATGAACCGGTTCAATGATGTTACGGCCTCCTTCAATTCCACTTTTTCGCCCTTCACAATCTCAGAAAATACGGTTGACGCCATTGCCAAATGGCCACCGCTTCAGAATTTTTTCGGAACGTATAAAGCGAATCCTGCAGCGCCGGTGTTGCTCTTTCAACGCATCAATAACGTCACCACTGATTATCCGTTGCTTTCGGTGAGCGAATCGGCAGCTACGCGCCAGGGCGTTTTAGCCGGAGAAGGTTTGTGGCGTTGGCGATTGTATAATTTTGAACAACATCATAACCACGAGGCTTTTGATGAGTTGGTGAATAAAGTAATTCAGTTCCTGGCGGTGAAGGGCGATAAGCGTCCGTTTAGAGTTAATGTGAGCAAAAATATTTTTCAGGATAATGAATCGATTACGCTTGATGCGCAATTGTACAACAGCAATTTTGAGTTGGTTAATACGCCGGACGTAGCGGTGAAGGTGACTGGAGAAGATGGAAAGGAGTATCCGTTTCGAATGAATCGCACGGAAAACTATTATACGTTGAATGCAGGTTTTCTACCGGTTGGAAATTACCGGCTGCAGGCTACCACAAAGTTAGGGAACAATGCCTATAGCGCGGAAGCGCGTTTTAGTGTAGCGCCTTTGCAATTAGAAGAATTGCGCACTGTGGCCGATCATCGCGTGCTACAACAGTTGTCGCAGGAACATCACGGCAAAATGTTCACGCCTGCTGATATGGAAAAGATTGCCGATGAATTGCTGGAAAAAAATGCCCTAAAGCCGATGTTGGTGGATAGCTATAAAACGAATTCGGCCATTCATCTTAAATGGTTGTTTTTCCTGTTCTTGTCGTTGTTAACGGCAGAATGGGTAACCAGAAAATACTTGGGCAGCTACTAATGTTACCGGCCGATTTCATTGCGTCGATGCAACGCCAGTATGGAGCCCTAGCCGCTGACCTGTTGGCGGCCATAGAAAAACCTGCCATTACCAGTTTCAGGATTAATCCGTTTAAATCGCTGACAGTACCAATTTTCGAAAACGTTACTCCGGTACCCTGGTGCGGCTCCGCTTATTGGCTGGCGCAGCGCCCTTCGTTTACATTCGATCCGCGTTTTCATGCAGGGGCGTATTATGTACAGGAGGCTTCTTCCATGTTTCTGGAAACCATATGGAAAAATTTTATTCCTGATGAACCGTTGCGCGTGTTGGATGCCTGCGCAGCACCTGGCGGTAAAAGTACGCATTTGCTCTCTTTGCTGAATGGTAAAGGATTGCTGGTGAGTAATGAAATGGTGCCTGGAAGGAATAGTATTCTCAGGCAAAACATCGCGCGTTGGGGCATGTCTAATGTAGTGGTTACGCAGAATGAAATTCAGGCATTTGAATCGTTGCCTGAGGCATTTGATGTGGTAGTGGTTGATGCGCCCTGTAGTGGCGAAGGGTTGTTCAGGAAAGATCATGAAGCACGGGGAGAATGGACCATCAGGCATGTAGCAGCTTGTGCCATAAGGCAGGAAAAAATTGTGGCTTCGCTGCGCGAAATGGTGGCTCCCGGAGGATTTTTGATATACAGCACTTGTACCTTCGAAGATGCCGAGAATGACGCTATTGTTTCATCATTGACTCCTGAATTTGAGTGTTTACAACTAGCGGATGTGCCTGAATCAGTGACCTGTACGAAATATGGCTATGCCTTTCTGCCGCACCTGGTGCCAAGTGAAGGCTTTTATATTTCATGCTGGAAGAAGAAGGGTGAACGCACGTCGCCAACTGCAGGAGCACCGGTAAAAATGCAATCGTTGCCCGCTGCAGCAAATCTTTGTGAGAAGCGGGTTCTTGGTTTTGAGCAAGCTGGTAGATGGCATATTTTTCCGGAAACGCAAATGCGTTTTCTTCGTCAGTTACAAGAACATTTGTATGTACGGGCTGCTGGAATCGTTGCAGGTGAAATGAAAGGCAATGATTTTATTCCTGATCAAGAGTTAGCGCTGGCAGCCCATGTTAATACGCATCATGAAGCGGTGGCGGTCGATTATAATGGCGCAATTGCTTTCTTACAAGGACAACCTTTACCACCATCCGGCAGAACCGGCTGGAAAAAAGTATGCTTCGAAGGAAATGCTTTGGGTTGGATTAAGGAAGTAAACGGTCGCACCAACAACTATTATCCTAAAGGATGGCGTATTCAGCAAAGTCAGATCAGGTGAACCGCCGAAAATTTCAGAATTCTTACTAAAACACAATAAAGGCTTGATTTCAGCGCATGTTTGCAGAAAAGAAATCAATCATGAAAAAAGTAGTATTAGCCTTTGCGGCATTTTCCATCGCCATTACCTCGCTGAATTCTTGCAACAAGAACAGTTCTACTAACACGCCTACAGTAAGTAACGATGCGCCAACCGTACCCGTACCTTCCGATGCATTCGGTGCGTTTGTTGCTGTAATGGTGAGCAGCACGCAAACAGTTGCGGGTATTACCGTTCCGGTACAAGCGAATACCGCTGCGGCCTGGTTTGGTACAGCCACAACGCATGTTGACGGTGGCAATGTAACCTGCGAAAGCAATGCGCTAACCAATATCAGCAATAATTACATTTTCAAACCAACCACCACCTCAACCAGTATTGATTTGACCACCCCAATTGATTGGAGTGTAAGTGGTAATTCTGCTAATGGCGTATCGGCGTTTTCAAAATCTGATTATGGCTTCTTCCCAACCATTAGCGATATTGCCAACACTGGTGATGTGAGTACTACCAGCACCTTCACGCTAACGGCTTCTGGCTTAAATGCGTCAGGAGCGGATTCCGTGATTTTTAATGTAGCTGGCCCAAGCGGTCGTGTAACTAAGGTGCGCCCTGCCGGAACATCTGCCTGCACCTTTTCTGCTGCTGAAATGGGAACAGTTGGAACTGGCTCAGGTATTATTCAGATTGCGCCTTACAGCGTTTCTAAAGATGTTACTACAACACCTGGAAAAACATATTATTTCGTTCGCGAAAGCTGTGCCAATAAATTGGTGACCTTCAAATAACAAAGAGCCACTCGTTTGAAAGCGGTTATCATTCGATAACCGCTTTTTTTATTCCTATTAATCAAAATCATACTTTCGCCCGATGCAACAAATTGTAGTGGTAGGTGCCGGAAAATCCAGCATCGCCCTGATTGATTACCTGGTTACCCATGCAGCCACATTGGATTGGGAAGTAGTAGTGGCCGACCGCACAGCGGAATTGGCCTATCAGAAAACGCAGGGCCGACCGCGCACTAAGGCGGTGGCCATTGCCATCGACCAAGAGCTTGAGCGCCGTACATTGCTGAACGGTGCCGCTGTGGTGGTTTCGATGTTACCAGCTTCCTTTCATGCACTTATTGCTGCTGATTGTTTGGCTCTTAAAAAGCACCTGGTAACGCCGTCGTATATTTCGCCTGCTATGCAAGCCATGGATGCCGAAGTGAAACAAGCCGGATTGATTTTTATGAATGAGATGGGACTCGATCCGGGTATTGACCACATGAGCGCCATGCAAATTTTTGATCAGCTAAGGGGGGAAGGCGCCCGTATTACAGGGTACCGCTCGCATTGCGGCGGATTAGTGGCGCCGGAAAGCGACACCAACAGTTGGCATTATAAATTCTCCTGGAATCCGAGAAACGTGGTGTTAGCTGGCCAGGGAGATGGCGGCATTCGCTGGAAAGAAAATGGTGCGCTGCAGGAAATCAGTTACCATGATCTGTTCCGAAATACAAGAACCATACAACTGGGTGAAAGAGGTACTTATGAAACTTATCCCAACCGAGATTCATTAAAGTATGCTGCGGCCTACGGATTAGAGGATATTGCAACACTATACCGGGGAACATTGCGCGTACCTCCTTTCTGTAAGGCGTGGCAACAATTGGTTGAAGCGGGGGCTACCCATGCTACAGAACCTTATCATTTTAAAGACGAAAGCAATTTTGATTCTCAGTTCGTACCGATGCTGAAAGAAATCGGTCTGTTTGAAACAACTAATTTCAACGCTGAAAGACCTGCAGCAGATGACTTACAGGTTTTGCTGGAGTCAAGATGGGTGATGCAGCCCGCAGATAAAGATTTAGTGGTAATGGTTCACGAAGTGGATTGCGAAAAAAAAGGTGTACCACATCAGCTCCGCTCTTCGTTAGTATTAGAAGGAAAGGATAGCATCCACACGGCCATGGCACTTACCGTTGGTTTGCCTGTGGCTATTGTTGTGAAAATGATACTAACGGGAGCCTTGACGCGTACGGGTGTTTTGATGCCTAATTTCAGTGAGGTATATAACCCGGTGATGCAGGAGTTAATGAAGTTGGGAATTTCGTTTCACGAAGAATGGATATCATGAAAGAACAATCGCAGGCTGTTTATGGGCGCAAGCCCTTGCTGGATGCACTGACGGCAGGAAAGCGTTTTGAAAAAATCTGGATGCAGAAGGGCATTGAAGGTGAAGATTTACAGCGAATCAAATCGGCAGCTTCACAGTTGGGTTTATCCATTCAATTTGTTCCGAAAGAGAAAATTGACTTTTTAGCCCGGCCTCATAGCAAGGGAAAAGAGGCTAATCATCAGGGTGTGTTCGGCATTGCGGCACTTATTGATTATTGTTCAGTAGATGATATCTTAAACAGCGCGCAACAAGCCGGTGAGCATCTATTGCTGGTGGCATTAGATGGTGTAACTGATGTTAGAAATTTTGGTGCGATTGCGCGTTCCGCGGAATGTTTAGGTGCTCATGGTATTTTGGTGGCAGAAGATTTTAGTGCACCGGTAAATGCTGAGGCAATCAAGATTTCAGCCGGAGCGCTTAGCAGAATTCCAGTGGCCCGTGAGCGCAATCTTTCTTCTGCCATAAAATATCTTAAAGCCAATGGTATTGTGGTAATGGCGGCAGATATGGAAGGTGCCGTGGCCTTGCCTGAATTTGATTTTAAGCAGCCCGTAGTAGTAGTTATGGGCGCTGAGGGCGCTGGGGTGTCGCCAACAGTGCGCAAATGGTGTGATGGCGCCATCGCCATTCCGATGAAAGGGAAAACAGAAAGCCTCAATGTAAGTGTTAGTGCAGGAATCATTTTGTACGAAATTGCCCGTCAACGTCAGTAATGCGCGCTATTTCCACATTTCATCAGGTTACCGCATTTTTTTTGGCCGCAGTAGCGGCGGTCATGCTGTTGTCGTTGCCATGGTGGTATTTAGCATTGTTATTTCTCCTGTATAGTGCTATTGTTTTCAGCGGCGTTTATTTTATTCGTCTTAATTTTTTTATACGCTCCAGAAACCACGGCAGCAGAAACCATAAACGAGTAGCAATAACTTTTGATGACGGTCCTGATAGCACGCTTACGGCGCAGTTGTTAGCGGTGCTGAAAGAACATCAGGTACCTGCCACCTTTTTTGTAATTGGAAAAAATATTGCAGGCAAGGAAAATTTACTTCGCGAAATAGCTGAGCAAGGGCATCTGGTTGGCAATCATTCTTATGATCATGGTTTTTGGTTTTCCATTGCTTCGCCAGAGGCTATTACTGAGGAGATCAAAAAATGTAATGCTGCAGTAGCAGCAGTTATTGGTTGTGAACCGCAGTTTTTCCGGCCGCCTTATGGTGTTACTAATCCGCGGGTTGCTGAAGGTATTCAAATGGCGGCGGTAACCAGTATTGGCTGGAGTTTACGCAGTTATGATACGATGCACCAAACACCTGAAGCGTTGTTAGCGGCTGTGAAAAAAAAGCTTAAAAATGGCGATGTTTTACTGTTTCATGATACGCTGGAGGTGACAATTGCCGCTATGCCTGAAATTATCCGTTATCTTCGGGCGCAAGATGTGGAAGTGGTATCTTTGGATGCATTGCTGGGTCAGCCGGCTTATCGTCTGTAGCATTTGGTTGCTGTGTGTAAATGGCGCGGTGGCGCAAACTTTTACGCCAGTGAAAAATGAAGCACAATGGCGCCAGCAGTTGGCTGCGGCGGCAAAAAACATGAAAAGTATCCGGGCTGATTTTGTTCAGGAAAAGGTGTTGAGCATGCTGAAAGATAAACTGATTTCAAAAGGCACTTTCGCGCTCAGGCAAGATCAAAAGGTACGGCTGGAATATACCACACCCTTTAAATATGTGATGGTGATTAATAGTGGAAAGATAGGTATTCAGGATGATAACAAGACCACGCAACTAGATCTTCATAAGAACAAGATGTTCCAGCAAATCAATAAGATTATTGTAGATGGCGTTCAAGGTAATGTGGCGAACAGCGCAGATTTCAATACGCATATTTTTGAATCGCCTACTCAACTGAAGCTGGAAATGGTGCCCTTACAGAAAGGTATGAAAGAATTGTTTTCTTCAATAGTAGTGATTTTAGATAAGAAGGATTTTAGCGCGGTGAAAATGGTGATGAATGAAAAGTCAGGGGATTACACCTCCATCCAGTTTAAGAATAAAGAACTTAATGCTACGCTGCCTGATCAGTTGTTTGTTGTTAGCCGTTAGTGGATGCACCACATCGCGCCATGCAGTAGCAGTTACTTCCTGTGCAGAAAAGATGCTTCCGGTGTTGCACACGGCTGCCTATCATGCCCAGATTGATTTAGGGAAAAGACATTTCAGTGGTATTTTATATGCCAAAGAAACTGATGATACCACCAGTCATTTAATTTTTCTTTCTGAAACGGGATTGAAATTTTTCGATTTTGCCTGGCAACACCATCAGTTTCGGATTGATTATATCATTCCATCCATGAATAAAAAGATGGTAGTGTCGCTTTTCAGGCGTAGTTTATATCCATTGATTGCAAAGCAACCGGTAGGACGATATGTCATCAATGCTACTTGCACGCAAATCGACAGCTTGTTGCTGAGTAAAAGCTTCTACCATTTTCAATATGCCAACGGGGCTGCTCCTGAACGTATTCGGTTTTCTGATCGAATTACCCAGTTAGCTATTGAGTTAAAACGAATGGAATTGGTTACGCCTTAGCACGGCATTTTAACCTACAAAACACTTGCTCACCTGCGCTGATGGTGCCGCTGAACGTGGTGGCGGCATCGTTGTGTTCCATATTAAGTTTTACGGTTATTTCAGGTGTTTCTACCGGATTTATCGGCGCCACGTACTTTGCTGATACCACTTCAAACACTTGTATGGGTAATTGCAGAAATTGACTGACAATGTTTTCTGTCAATTCTAACTGACAAACACCGGGAACTACAGGTCGGCCGGGAAAATGCCCGGCAAAAATACGGTGATTGGCATCAATGCGCACCAGCGCTTCCAGCGATTTCTCGTGTTGCGCAATATTGGTGATATGAAACAAGGGGGCTGTCATGACGATTAAAAATGTAGTACGAGTTTTCCGCCAAACGCCAATTCTGTGTGTGCTACACTGCTATTTACCATCCCCGGGCGGAATTCAAAAAAGCTTCCGGTGGTTCCCTTCAGCGCTAAATTGCGATAGGTTCTTGCCGAATGAATTTTTACCGGGCCAGCTATGGTTAGCGGTATACCTGCAGCGGCCAATAAACTTCCAGATACAATCAAACCGATGTTAATCGGATCGGGATCTTCAAAAGTGTTTCCGTTGGCAATATTACGCGTAACGCCTACGGCCAGCAGCGAGGCGCCGGCAACTAAAAAAGTTGGTCCTATAACGGTTAAGGCAATGCCTTTGCGCAGGTCTTCGCGATAATAGCGCATGTAACGCGCTGAATCGGTTACGGTATTTGATTCAAACCGAATGATTTGCACTTCCGAGCTGGAGCCACCCGATTTATTGAATTCATCGCAAACACCATTCCCATAACAAATCGATTTTATCTCTGACTTGCGCACCGTGTAAACCGGACCATCCTGCACATCAAATCGACGGTATTTGATGTTGTCGATATTTACTTCGCTCACTTTTGCCAGAATCGTATTTCCGTTCAGCAGACGCAAGGTATCTTGCGCATTGGTAGAAATGCCGAAACAAGTGAATACACAAATGGCCAGAAGTTGTTTCATAGTTTCTAAACAAAAAAAGGAAAGTAAGCACTTTCCTTTTTTGAGGTCGGAAGCGGATTCGAACCGCTGTAGCAGCTTTTGCAGAGCTGAGCCTAGCCTCTCGGCCATCCGACCACGAGGCGCGAAGATAACAAAATAGCGATAACTCGGTAGTGTTTACGGCTGCTTACTTTGATGATAGCGACCCAGTTGAAACGCCCGCACTGCAATGGTTGCGGCAATAAACCAGTTAGCCGCCATAAAATGCTGGGGCATCATCCAGCCGAATAAAGCCATAAAGCCAGCGCTAAGCGCGGCCATCTGAAAGTATTGCGCCATCCTTTTGCTGCCCTTTGGCTTAAACCAAACAAAGAACCAATGCGTAGGCCATGCCCAGAAGAAATTGAGATTCCATGCTGGTGTTTTGTGCTGTGTTAGGGTTAGCAACACCACATACAAGGTGCCAATTAAACCGGCCGCCGTGAACAGCAGCAGGTCGAACCAGCGAAAATGCGTTTGCCGTTGCCATTCCAGCCAAGTAATCATTAACGCTAAAAGCAGCAAACCGATAAACACCATATTGGGTGTAACCGCAAATGAAGTTTCCGGCGAAGCAGGAGCGTCTAAAATTAACTGGCGCGGTTTGGCTAATGGGTGCCCCTCCACTGTTGTATGCGCCACTGCTTCACTGAGATAATCAGGCAGAAAGCATTGCTCGCGTGGTGTAGCCTGCCGATCAACAGGAAGGCCAATTAATATACCCATTCCAAATTGATACCACGGATGCGCGGCGGAATAATCATCAATTAAATCGCGAAATGATTTTTGAGGGAAGGCGCTGTAATCTGTTTTAAAATTGTGGCCGCTGTATTTTTCAAAAACATCGCGTACCCGCGTGGCGCAATTGTCGAATAAAAAATCGTAATTGTACTCGCAGTTTTCCGGTTGGGTGTTGTTGAGCAGAAAGGCGAACATCTGCTGTTTGCTTGCAGTACTCAGCAACAACTCCTGTTCATAAATGCTGCGTTGTTCGTAAATATACTGCCCGCGAAAATCATCGAACCGATCAATGGCTACCATAAAGTAGAGCAGCCCGCGACAGAAGTTCAAATAAAATCCTGGTCGGTTGAAATTAAAGGTGCCATAGTTAAACACTACATCAAATCCCTGCTTGTAATCTGTAACTCTAATGCCCGTATGACCAAAAATACTGTAAAGTTCATCGTGGCCCGGCGAACAAGTGAGCAGACTAATTCGGGCGGAATCTGATAATGTGATTTGTGCGCGGCCAGAGGCTGGCAGCAAGCTGGCCAGCAACATCAGCATACCTATCAGCGAAAGGAATGGTTGCCGCTTTTGATTAGGATTACACCGCACCTTCAAATTGTTGCAGGAAGTTAATGTCGTTTTCGAAGAACAGGCGAAGGTCGTTAATCTGGTATTTCAGCATGGTAATTCTCTCAATACCCATGCCGAAGGCAAAGCCGGAATATTGTTGTGGATCAATACCGCAGTTCTGCATCACCAGTGGGTCTACCATGCCGCATCCGCCAATTTCTACCCAGCCGGAATGTTTACATACGGCGCATCCATCACCGCCGCAAATGAAACAACTGATGTCCATTTCTGCGCTGGGTTCTGTAAACGGAAAGAAGGATGGACGGAAACGAATCTCGGTATCCTTACCAAACATTTCCTGTGCGAAGTAATACATGGTTTGTTTCAGGTCAGCGAATGAAACTTCCTTGTCAATGTATAAACCTTCTACCTGATGAAAAGTACAATGTGCCCGTGCGCTGATGGTTTCGTTGCGGTAAACTCTTCCCGGCATAATAATGCGCAGTGGCGGACGTTGCTTTTCCATCATGCGGATTTGTACCGAAGAGGTATGCGTGCGCAATACGCGATCATCGGCTACATAGAACGTATCCTGCATATCGCGCGCGGGGTGGTCTTTAGGTGTACCTAATGCAGTAAAGTTATGCCAATCGTCTTCAATTTCGGGGCCTTCAGCAACGGTAAAACCAATTCTGGAAAACAACTGAATCATTTGGTTTCTAACAATTGAAATGGGGTGCCGGGAGCCCATCCGCAACCGATACCCCGGCGCAGTAACATCAGGGGTGTCTTCCCGTTTGGAACCTTCATTTCCGAACTGCGATTTCAGTGTTTCATAGCGGGATTCTGCTGTACTTTTCAAGGTGTTCATTAACTGACCGTATTCTTTTTTACGGTCTTTATCAATCTGCGCCATGGCGCCGAACAAATCTTTTAGTTCATTCTTGCTTCCCAGGTATTTGATACGAAATTGTTCCAGCGCGGCCGCATCAGCGGGCTGTGCCGCTTCAATTTCTGCCAAAACCTGTTGCGCTTTATTAAAAAGTTCCTCCATGCCCGAAAAATAGAAAAAATGCAGGAGCCATATAGTTCGTGGGCTGTCCCGGGGATAACACTATTAAATTGTTTAGTTCAACTGAAGCAGCTCCGCGTGTATGTGCGCTACTTGTGGCACCAGATCCATTACCGCATCGTTGTTGATGATGTATTGGGCTAGCTTCACCTTTTCGGCTTCAGGTAGCTGTGCCGCCATACGGGCACGAACTTGTTCTTCGGTGCTGCCATCGCGGGCCATGACGCGTTTTATGCGGTCTTCCAGCGGTGCAGTAACCACAATTAATTTATCCAATTGGCGGTACGATCCGGTTTCTACCAGCAAGGCGGCTTCTTTCAGCGTGTAAGGATAGTTTTTGCGCGCCAACACCTGATTCCAACTGTCATTATCGCGCTGTACCACCGGATGAACCAGGGAATTAAGCAGCAGTAATTTTTTCTCGTCGCTGAAAACAATTTTCGCCAAATCGGCGCGCTGTAAAGCTCCGGCTAGGTACATAGTTTCACCGAAGTGCTCTTTGATTTGACTAACCAGTTGGTCGTCATCTTCCATCAATTGTTTGGCCCGTACGTCGGCATAATAGACCGGAACACCCATGCGTTCAAAAATCTGGCAGGCGGTAGTTTTACCACTTCCGATTCCACCAGTAATACCTACTTTCAGCATGTTACAAGAATAACAAATCAACCCTAAACAAGGCTATCGCAATAAGGTAACATTGCCACTTTGCACTTGTTGCGAACGGCTCACCTCTGATACATATTCCAGCCACCAGGTAAAGACGCCGAGCTGGCGTTGGCCTTTATATTGACCATCCCATTTTTCGCCAGGGGTATTGCTGTCAAAAACTTGTTCGCCCCATCGGTTATAAATTGAAAAATGGTAGGCGCGCAGCGTACAATCAATTTTAGGCTGGAAGTAATCGTTTACTCCGTCGCCGTTAGGAGAAAATGCAGTAGGTAACAAGGCAGGGCAAGCGCAATTGAAAAAGGGTACGTACACACTATCGGTGATGGGCGCACAGGGGCCTTGAACGGTTACTGCATATAGTCCTTCCCGATAAACGATGAGGGTATCGGTCGTTTCGCCGGAAGACCACACCGGTTGTGTTCCATAAACAGGCCATAAAGCAACGGAATCGCCCTCACATTGCGGATTAATATGCCTGAACAAATGGGTGGGTTGTTGCACCGGAATTAAGGCGATGCTGTCGGAAAGAGTACATTGACCCGAGGTGAGCGTTACCTGATAACTTTGACCCACCTGCGCGGGGATGAGCGGCGTGGTGGCGCCTGTATTCCATTGGTAAGTAACGCCCGGTTGCGTTAAAGTATCGCCTATAATGAACAGACTGTCGCCGCAAAGATCCAAACGATCAGGGAGCGGTAGTATCGGGTTTTTCCATGCCTGCACCCATACCGAATCGCGCCAGAAGCCACAACCATTGCGGCTTTCAGCCCAATACCAACCCGCTGTTTTTGCCCAAATGGAATCGGTAAAAACAGGTAGATTCCAGCTTACAGGATGATAGTGCGGATGAATTAAAATAGTTTGACCAGGGCAGAAGCCGGTATCAGGACCTAACGAAAACTGCGGTTTTATGGAATCTACACGGAACCATTGATCAGCTGTATCTGTACAGAAAATATTAGCGGCAATTAATTGCAGATGGTGCCTTCCGGGAGGTGTAGCGATGAGCTGGCTGTCGGTAAAATTACCCATGAATTGTTGATCGGCGTACCAGCTGAAATACGTGGCCGATACCGATGAGTTGCCGATTTGCACCGTATCCTTCAAGCAGAAAATGGAATCAGCGAGATTTATTTTCGCGATAACCGGACACGGAACGCAGGTATCAATCACCTGAACGGAATAATCGGCGCTGATGCCGCAATAATCATAAACAGTTAAGGTATGCGTACCCGTTTGAACCTGTGGAAAAACAATATGACGACTGGTTGAATTGATATTCGGATAACCGGTGATAGTTAAGGTAAACGGCGGCACGCCGCCTGTAATTTGAAGATCGATGTTGCCGGTGCCACCGGTACCGCATGATTTTCCGTAATTGGCAACAATAACCGGGTTATCTTTTTTCAATGCAGGAATAAAAACACTGTCGAATGCACAGATGCTGTCGTATCGTTCCGTGAATACATTGAAAATTTTAACTGAAGAAGGATAGAACACCTTGAGGTAATGATCTGACGAATCGATATTAGCGAAGGCACCGGTGGTGTTTTTTGAAACGAACCCACCATCGGCCCGGTAGAGGGCAAAGGTGAGATAGTTGGGAATGTAGCAATAGGAGATGACGGGCGAATCTACGGCAGCAATTTGTTGCTGGCCCAGGCAATTGACGGCATTGGTGTACTTAATTGCCGGCACAGGCAGGATGGGAATGCTAATGGATTGGGAACAACCGCTGTCTGAGCGAATGGTGTATTGGCCGGGTGGTACATGCTGGAAATAAATGCCATTGCCGGCGCCCGGCGGTATTTCGGTGAACTTCAAACCGGTTTGGTCCCACAGTGAATATTGTTCTGCGTAATCGCTTCCGAAAAAAGATAAATCACTGACCCGGGTGCAAGTGCTGTCCGTGACCGGAACATGACAGAAAGTGCCAAAATCGGGTACGCGCAAACCGGTGAAATCGCTGGTATCGCACAGCGAGGAGGTAGCAAACACCTGCCAGTATCCGTCGGGAATATTGTAGAAGTAGCCTGTAGTATTACTGGTCAATTCTACCCCATTGCTATCCACCAAATGAAAGGTAGCACCATTGAAAGGCTGGTTGTTTGAACCTACATCGCGATAACTGCCAAAAGCTTTAATGCGAAAATCGTTACAGGATAATCGCTGGGGGTCGAGATAAATTTTTGCCGGCCGCATGTCTACCGTATCTACAATGCGGTTGTTGCAAATATCGGTGATCACAACGGTGTATTTACCGGGAAGAACATTGCTGAAAACCGGCAATAGCGCGTGTTGGGCATAATTTGTGGCGGTAAAGCTATGCGGCGGCGGACAGCTGTCGCATGTAAAGGTTAGCGGGAAATGGGCATACGGATAATAGGCCGGATTTAACTCGCGCAGATACATCACACTATCATAGAGGCAGCGGTCTGTAAACTTGCCCTCCAGGCAGCCTACATTGGGTATCACCCGGGTAAATTGACCACAAGGACTTGATCCGGTAACGGTAAAGGTATAGCCGTTTGCCGGATGCAGCGGCAATCCGGAAAAAATACCGGTATTATTTGTTTGAACCACCTGGCCATTGACACTAGCGGTTGCCGTATAGCCGCCGGTGGCACCTTGCACGGCAATGCTGGCTGTTCCTGAATCGCAGTTGTGGCAAATTAGCGCCACCTGTAGTGCCAGAGAAGTACCACATTGCGAGGTAATGGTTGTAACCGTACCACAACTATCGGTGGCGGTTACGGTATCGGGCCCGCATTGAGGCGGATGAAGGAAAAAGCCAGTAGCGTTGGTCTGATTCACATTGCCGTTCTTGCAGGTATAGGTATATCGCCGGTGATCGGAAGTGTCGGGTTTCATGATGACCGTATCGGAAGCCGGACCGCGACCGCAGTATATGGTTGGCACCATGGGATACGACAAATTCTGAGCGAGTGGTGTATAGATGTTTCCGCACGAGTCGCTGATGCGCACATAGTACGTAGCATCGCAAAGGCCGCAAAACACCGAGTCGTTCTGATAGCTGCCAAAATTGGTATTGCCGTTACTGGAAATGGCGAATTTATAGGGTCGTTTTCCGCCGGTAGGGTGAATGGTAATGCAATTATTGGTAATTGTGAACTGACCGCCCATCGGCTGATAATTTCCGGCGATCATGGTTTGGGTTTGGTCGGAAGAATTGACTGCGTCTTTAACGTAAATATCGTACGTGCCGGATGGCAATGCCGATACGGTATTTTGTCCGTTTGGCAAGGTAAACGGGTAGGTAATAGGCGCATTGGAGGGGCCGTCGGTAATGATGATTTGGTAGGGTGGTGCGCCACCAGATAGATTGATGGTTAGTGTTCCTGAATTAGAGCAAAGCGATGGGGTAGTGGTAATACTGGTAATTGATACCGGCACAGCCTGAATAGCCATGCTCACACACCAAAGAGCCATCAAGAGGGTAGCGCGGTATTTCACCATAGAGGTTGATGGCTAAAGTTAGCAAAAGGTTGCTTTTACGGTTATCACAGCAGGCGCAGTAATTCCTTTAGCGTGGGGCAGGGATGGCAGCGGTAGCCCGCAGCGAGGTGAGGTACGAGCCGAGCGAGGACTACAAGCGAACAGCCCGGCGCTTGCCGCCGGCATACGGTTTACTTTTGCGGTAGCCGGCAAGCGGCCCCGATCATCTTATTTCGCTGCAACGCTGAAGCGCTTTTCGATATCGCTCAACTCGCCTTTCGGGATGGCGGCGATGAGTCGCTTAGTGTATTCCTGCTGCGGATGATTATAGATTTCGTCGGAAATGCCCATCTCTTCAATCTTGCCCTTGTTCATCACCACCATGCGGTCGCTCATAAATTTCACCACCGACAAATCATGTGAAATGAAGATGTAGGTAAACTTAAATTCTTCGCGCAGCTGGATTAATAAATTCAACACCTGCGCCTGTACGCTTACATCAAGAGCGCTTACTGATTCATCGCAAATGATGAAGCGCGGATTGAGGGCCAGTGCGCGCGCGATGCAGATACGTTGGCGCTGGCCGCCTGAAAATTCATGCGGATAGCGATTGTAATGATCGGCGCGCATGTTTACTTTTTCCAACAGCTCAATCACTTTTTCGCGGCGTACTTTTTCATTTTCATGAACCCCGTGCACGCTCATCGGCTCTTGAATAGCCGCGCCAACGGTCATGCGCGGATTGAGCGAGGAGTAAGGATCCTGGAAGATGATTTGCATGTGCCGGCGCAGATCTTTCAGATCGCCGGCATTGAGATCAAGGATATTTTTTCCTTCAAAAATCACTTCGCCTTCATGGGCTGGCGCCAGTCGTAAGATGGTTCGACCCAGCGTTGTTTTTCCGCATCCGCTTTCGCCCACTAGTCCTAATGTTTCACCCTCCTGCACATTGAACGACACATCATCAACGGCCTTGACGTAGTTCAGTGTTTTGCCGAAGAAATTTTTCTCGGATGGGAACCACGTCTTTAGATTTTTGATTTGCAATAAGGTTTTACCGTTAGTCAGATTTTCGCGGCGTTGGCGGGTGGCTTCTTCTGATACGACCTGTGCCTGAATGGCGTCGCGAACGGTAGTGGGCAATTCGATGATTTGGCCATTTTCCTCCTTCATAAAATCGACCACGGTAGGGAGTTTTTTCAGGCGCACATCTAATGGCGGGCGGCAGGCCAGCAGGCTGCGGGTGTACGGATGTTGCGGATTGCGGAAGATATCGAGCACCGGGCCTTGTTCCACAATTTTCCCTTTGTACATCACAATTACTTTGTCGGCCACTTCGGCGATAACGCCCAGATCGTGGGTGATGAAGATGATGCTGGATTCAATTTCGCGGCGCAGTTGGTTCATGAGGTCGAGGATGGTAGCCTGCACGGTTACATCCAGCGCGGTTGTAGGTTCATCGGCGATGAGGATATGCGGATTGCAGCTCATGGCCATAGCAATCATCACACGTTGTTTTTGTCCGCCCGAGAGTTGATGCGGGTAGGCGTTGAGGATGCGTTGCGGATTCGGCAGTTTTACTTTTTCGAACATCTGCAAGGTACGCTGTTCGGCTTCTACCTTCGATACTTTTTGGTGGAGTTGAATGGCTTCTACCACCTGTTCGCCGCAGGTGAAAACAGGGTTGAGGGAGGTCATGGGTTCCTGAAAAATCATGGAGATTTCGTTGCCCCGGAACTGGCGCATTTCTTCTTCAGATATAGCGGCCAGATCGATTTGTTTTCCATCCTTAGTGTGGTAGATGATTTGACCGCTGGCGATGCGCCCCGGAGGATTAGGTATGAGGCGCATGATAGAGAGTGAGGTTACTGATTTTCCAGAGCCTGATTCGCCCACAATACCTACGGTTTCGCCGCGGTACAGGTTAAAGCTCACGTCATTTACGGCGCGCACCAGGCCATCTTCTGTTTTAAATTCAGTGACCAGGTTTTTTACTTCCAGCAGCAGTTTCTTTTCCATGTGCGGCTAAGGTAAAATTTTCAAGGAAAGAAAAGTTAGTACGGTTAAGATTTCCGATTGATGCTGATGAATTCTAAGTGGCGGGAGGTGAATTCTAAAAGTGACTTTACAGCGGGTGTGGTGCAGGTTATGTTTGTGTTACAAGCCGATAAGGCAAAGCGACCTTTCACCTTCCGCTGACAAGCGGTAACCTAAGCAGAATGATGGAACACCTTAAACTGAAAAAGCGATGAAGACTTAAACATGTTGCTGCGCGCCTCCGCTGCATAGTGCCGGGGCAGGAACAGCGGTTGTTCCGGAGCGAACCGCACCCGTTAGCCGAAAAGGGGAATTTACGAGTAGGCCAATCACCAACCTATGAAGATTTATTGTTTACGTCTGCTGACGCTTGGTTTCAGTTGTGCGTTGCTGATAGGATGGAGCACCGATGGTTATGCCGCAAAACGAGTGGGCGGTACAGTATGTGTGATGCAGGCTATGCCGGCTCATGCAGATAACCCGGTTTGTGGGCCCGGCTACGGGTCCTTATCAGCAAACAACATGGCGCAAGCCCAGTACATTGATGTACGAGAAGACGGCACTGCGGTGCTGGCGGTTTCAAGAGATGGCGATACAGAAACGTTGCGCCGGTATTTTGGCAGCGGGGTTTTCCGGTTTGAGTATGATGCCTATCTGCGCCCCGAGGTGGCGCAGGCGGTAGGTATCGGGAACCGGTGGCCGGCTTTTGTACCGAAGGGCGACTATGCCATCACAACCGACGGGCACTATTACTATGTAAAAGTGCCACTGGTGCGCGAAGCGCGCTAAGGGATGATTACTGCGAAATGCCCCGGAGAATTAAAGTAGCAGCCCGTAAGCCGAAAAGGGAATGAGTAGGCATAACCTTTTGCCTCTGCATTTTGGGAAAATGGAGAAGTATTATGACAAGAAAAGGCAAATTACAGGTATGGCTGATGGCGTTGGCATTATTTGCAACAACATCGGTATTTTCAATGAAGCAACTTTGCCAGATACATATCGGTGCAACCGGTAAGTACACGGTGGGATTTGTAGATATTTCAGATTGTAAAGAAGGGGTGGGAATCTGTCTCAGTCGCAGACTGGCGTCAGATAAATCGCCCGAAGATTATTTGATTTCCAGTGACAATACAGTTTACACTGCGGCGATTTCAAAGAATCGACCAGCGGAACAGTTGCGCGTGTTATCCGGCGGTGTATTAACGATGGGCGAAGATTCTTATCTCAACCAGTCGCTGGCTATTCAACTGGGTTTTTCAGATAAAGTATTACCCTACATTCCAAAAGGTGAATACCGCGTTACCCAGGATCGCAATTTCTATTACGTCACCTTTAAAATGGCGGGAATATGAAAAAGATGAAAATGATTCTGATGGTGATGGCGTGCCTTTGCATTCAGGCGGGATGGGCACTTCCCATTAAGATTACGGTGTGGTGGTATGCGTACCAGCCACCAGAAAGGTCGATGCCATGTCAGGATGGTGCAACCATTTGCGGCTGGCTGGATATGGCCAGCAAAACGCCTCAGGCCACTATCGACTTCACCAAGCAGTTGACCGGAACGTTGGTATTTCCTTTGGAATTGTGGAAGGCCGGCGGTGAGTTAACCGCCAGCGGCTCATTGGTGCTGAAGCAAGATGCCATTTTACGAGCTGAGGTGGTGAAGGCTGTTTTGGGAGAGGATTTGCCCGTGGCCATTCCTGCCGGGGTTTACCCGGCGAAGTTGACCGACAAGGGAATGCTGATCACTTTTAAATTACGAAAATTATAGGATATGAAGCGATTGATTCCATTGTTGAAGGCATTCGGCTTGGTAGTGCTGATTTTAGCCGGTATTGTTTTTGTGCTGTGGTTGATTGGGGTGTTGAACATTGAACGAGGTCCAAACTTCGAGCAAACGCCGCGCTATCACTATCAGACACGCTCGGCCCGTACAGCCGTGATGGCAGCGCTTAGCAGCCGGGGCGTGGATACAACGGTTTACGTGAACCAGCATTTGCTGTTGAATTACTGGGATCGCGGTTGTGGCCATTGTATTGCTGAATTGCCCGTTATACAACGGATTCATGATACGTTTCAGGGTAGGCTGCGGGTGTTAAGTTTCTTTAGCAGTGACTCGATATTGGCGAAGCGCTTGTTTGAGGAACGTCACCTGCGGCCCACCTATCCTATCTACTACGGTTATACCGGAGCGCGTACCGTTATGCGTAAAATTTGTGCGGTGAACGGTTACGCTATTGATACTACAGTAGACGCTGTACCTTTTAACTGTATCATCAGCAGCGAAGGGAAAATACTAGTGGTTTATCCCGGTGAAATTACCCTTAAGGATCTGCCTACTATTGACTCGTTGATTCGGTAGCCCATTGCCACCGATTTTTTCAAAACTTATCCTGTAGGTTTATGGGTTACCTATGGGACCGGAAGGCTTGTGTGAGGCAAGCCTTCCACTTTTTTTAATCATCACCTAAAAATTATGCCAGCCCTGACCTTTATTTTGTGTTGCCTCTACCTTTTATCGGGAGGCTATCATACCCTTGTTTTAGGCAAGGGAGCCCAGTGCGAAGGCTTTAATATTTGCACTATTCTGGATGGTGCCGGCGGAGAAGCCGAGCAATCTATTCAGGTGTTATTTGGTTTGAACCGAGATAACCGCCCCGAGATGCTGGTGAAGAAGCAGTCGGTTTCCGACCAGGAATTTCTTAAGTATTTCGCCACCGGCTATTTTGTGCTGGACAGCGACTACCAGTTGCCGGAACAATTACTGCCGTGGTTTAATTATCGGCACAAAGTTTTTCGCGCAGGGCGCTATCCGGTGATCAATACAGGTGACTACTATGTGGTGGCGTTCTAATGCAATCGCATTGATGTTTAGTGTGACTGCGATTCATGGCATGGCGCAGCCTGCGGAAGAACGATGGTTTCGTTTTGACGTAGAAGCGCCGTTGCAACCATGTGATCTTACCGGAAAGGTAACGAGTGATGAGGTATTGATTGCGCCACAGGATTCCAAATTTATTCTGGTGGATAAGCGACGCGATACCTGCATCATTCGTTTTGTTCTTAACGGACCGTCGCGCCAATACCGTTTTCTGTCGTCATCTGTAGCTGATTTCACCAGGTATCATTACTTCTGTATGCCTTCGGCGCAGTTGGAATACAAAGCGCATGCGGTACGCCGTGCTGATTGGGGCGTGGTAGTAGGGCAAATGCTTACACCGGTTAAACTCCGCTTTCAGCCTTTTGATTTCACCAAGGATATTTCTTTAGGAACTACTGTGGGTGTACGAGGGCTAACTGGAAGTACCCGGCAAACCGCGGTAGCCGGATTAGCCGGGATTGGTATTTCGGGGCTAACCATCGATAGTGCCGCCAGCAATGGCGCCATTACCACACCCGCTGAGGTGTTAGCCTTTACCCTTTCAACGGGATTAGTTTTTGAATTCGGACATGCGCAACTGGGTTGTTTTACTGGTTTTGATTTTTTAACAGCCGGCGCACAAAGACAATATCATTGGCGCTATCGCCACCAGCCGTGGCTGTCGTTTGGCGTAGGTTATGCGTTGTATTCCTATCAACCCAAAAAATGATGTTTCGTGCTTTTCTCTAATCGTTAAAATGCGCTGTACCTAAACTATCTGGCGGCAACTTTGTTGTAGTTACCATTAATGCACGTTATGCAACCAATAACCTCCCTTTTAGATTTTGATACCATGGGCGATGAGCATGTGATGACATCCATTGATACGCCTATGCGGCCTGATGCCTTTGATTTAACTGACGACCAAAAAATTGCTTTGATTGAGGAGAAGTTCACTTCCATCATCGAAATTTTAGGTCTTGATTTAACTGACGACAGTTTGCGCGGCACCCCACATCGCGTAGCGAAAATGTATGTGAAGGAGATTTTCAGCGGATTACACCCCGACAACAAACCTAAGATTGCGCTGTTTGAAAACCGTTACCAGTACAATGAAATGCTGGTAGAAAGAGATATATCGTTTTACAGTAATTGTGAACATCACTTTGTGCCAATTATCGGCAAGGCGCATGTGGCTTACATTAGCAATGGCTATGTTATTGGGCTTTCAAAAATAAACCGGTTGGTGCAATACTACGCCAGGCGCCCGCAGGTGCAGGAACGACTCACGATTCAAATTGCCAACGCTATTAAAGAAGCAACACAAACCGATGATGTGGCCGTAATCATTGATGCCCATCATTTGTGTGTATCATCCAGAGGCGTTGGCGATGTTAATTCTTCAACGGTCACCTCATCTTATCATGGAAAATTTGCTGACCCCAAGGTACAACAGCAATTTTTAGCGTACTGCGGCATGGGCGCCGGAAAGCCATGAGTGAAGCGCCATTGGTGGAGCTAGCGGCGCTCACGAAGCGCTATGGAACGCATACCGCCGTAGATGGTCTGGATTTGCGTGTACAGGAAGGAACGGTTTTCGGATTACTGGGGCCCAATGGCGCCGGAAAAAGTACGACCATCCGCATGATGTTATCGCTTATCCGACCCACTTATGGAACCATCCGCTTATTTGGTATGGATTTGCGCGAGCAACGCAATCAAATTATGCGGCAGATTGGCTGCATCATTGAGAAGCCTGATTTCTACGGATATCTTTCCGCCAGGCGCAATCTGGAGCTGCTGGCGCGGATGAGCCGTTTAACGCCCTCGGAAGCAGCGCTGCGCGATGTGTTTGAGCTGGTGGGGTTAACCGGGCGTGAGCATGACCCGGTGAAGACGTATAGCCATGGCATGAAGCAGCGCCTGGGTTTAGCACAAGCGTTGTTGCATCAGCCCAGACTGGTGATTTTGGATGAACCCACAACGGGCCTCGATCCTCAAGGCATAATTGATTTGCGACATCTCATTCTCAGATTGAAAAACGAGATGCACAAGACGGTGATTTTGTCATCGCATATACTTAGCGAGATTGAATTAATTGCTGATAGCATGGCGATTGTTGCGCGCGGAAAGGCAGTGGCGCAGGGCCGCGTTACAGACTTACTTTCTGATGATGATTTGATGGTTTATGTAGAACCAGTAAACAGTGAAAAGGCGAAACAAGCATTGTCGGAATCGGCCTGGAATCAAAAAATAGTTGGTGCCGAAAATGAAGCCTTAGTGATGCGCATGGCGCGGCAGGAGTTACCGGCGCTCCACCATTTTCTTCATGAGCGGAGCGTAGATGTATATGCGCTGTATTACCGGAAACGGTTAGAAGACTACTTTCTGAAACTTACAAAAGCGGGTTAGTATGTGGGGATTGATTTATGCTGAATTGTTTAAGATTTTCACCAAGCCCCGCAGCTACATTGGGTTTCTGGCTATCACTACCATTATCGTGCTGATTCAGTTTGCCCTGTATGTAGATGGGAAAAACTATTTGGATTTCATGTTGCAGACGATGCGACAGTCATTTGATATCGGCGGGAATATTTTAAATGGCAATTTGGTGTGCTTCATCATTCTGCAAACACTGATTATGCAACTACCGCTGATGGTGGCGTTGGTAACCGGTGATTTGGTTTCGGGAGAAGCAGCCACCGGAACGCTGCGCTTACTGGCTACCAAGCCGTTTTCACGGCAGGCCATTTTGTGGGCCAAGTTTGCAGCAGGCGCCATCTACACTACGGCGCTAGTGGTATGGCTGGGTGTGCTGGCTCTTGGCGTGAGCCGGATTATTTTTGGTCATGGCGATATTATCGTTTTGAAAACCGATGCGCTCACCATCATCCGTGATGCTGATTTAATGTGGCGCTTCCTGGCGGCGTTCTTTATTGCCATTCTGAGTTTATTGCTCATCGCCACTTTTTCGCTGATGCTCTCGTGCTTTACCGATAATTCAATCGGGCCGATTATTGTGAGCATGTCGGTGATTTTAATTTTTACCATTATCGGCACTTTGGAAGTTCCGGTTTTTGATCATATCAAGCCGCTGTTGTTTACCACGCACATGGTTATCTGGAGAAACATGTTTGATGATCCGCTACCTACCGCCCAGATTGTTACATCGCTTACGGTATTGGTGTTACATATTGTCCTGTTTTTGGGTGTAGCGCACTATTATTTTTCAAGAAAAGATATTCAATCATAACATGGTAAAGAGCTGGATCATTCTGTTGATGGCAGGCATGGCAGCAACCTGTAGCGCTCAGGATGCGCAAAAGTTGGTGCAACAGGCGTATGCTAATTTTCAAAAATTGAAAGATTATTCGGCTGATGTAAAGATGGATTTTGATATTCCATCGGTGCGGTTAAAGAGCATTTCCGGCAAGGTTTATTTTAAACAGCCGAACCGATTCAGAATAAAAACCAATGGTATTGTTTTTCTACCCAAACAACATCCGTATTATGCTTTAGGATTTTTAGGCGATCGCGGAGGTTATACGGCGGTGGCCGGCGGCACCGAAAAGATTGGTTCGGTGAACTGCACGGTGGTTTCGGTATTGCCGCTGAAAGAAGGTGATGTGATCTTAAGTAAGTTCTGGATTGATGCCGCCCGTGGCCTGATTATGCGTACGCAGCTCACCACGCGCAGCAATGGAACTATTCAGATTGAGCATACTTACGCCAACGATGCGCGCCTGCCAACACCCAGTAGGTTGTTTTTTACCATTGATATGACCAAATTCAAAATCCCCAAAGCCATTGCGGTTGATTTGAATTCAAAATCGGCCGCTTCTACTTACAATCAGCGGGGCGAGGGGCATATTACTTTAACCATAACCGGCTACCGGATTAATGCGCAATTACCCGATGCGGTTTTCAACGAAACATATAATCCGTAAATATGAAACAGTACATTGTTATTGGCGGCACTGCCGGTATAGGTGGTGCTATTACGAAGCAGTTAAGCGAAGCGGGGCATGAAGTGCTGGTGCTTTCGCGAACGAACAGAAATTTGGAAGGATTAGATCGGGTGCAGCATGAAGTATGGGATGCTTCAGGGGCTGATGCGCCCGGTGTTTTACCGGCTGTTGCCGATGGTTTAGTGTACTGCCCGGGCAGTATTAATCTTAAACCATTTCACCGTTTAACGGCTGAAGATTTTATGCGCGATTTTCAGGTGAATGTATTGGGTGCTGCTCGCGCCTTGCAGCATTTTATGCCTGCCCTAAAGGCGGCGCCTTCGGCATCGGTGGTGTTGTTTAGCACAGTTGCTGTTCAAACGGGCATGCCTTTTCACGCTTCAGTGGCGGCAGCAAAGGGTGCGATAGAAGGATTGGTGCGTTCTTTAGCCGCAGAATGGGCGCCACGCATTCAGGTGAATGCCATTGCGCCCTCGTTAGTGCCTACTGAGTTAAGTGCGCGCCTCACCAGCAGTGATGATAAGGTGCAGGCCTCGGCGCAGCGCCACCCGATGCAGCGTTTGGGTACAGCCGAAGAATTGGCGCAGCAAGCGGTTTTCCTGTTAACGCAAATGCCGTGGATGACGGGACAAATTCTAGCGTTGGATGGCGGTATGAGTTCGGTGCGGTTATAGGATGATGAAAGCAGAAGGCGCGAGGACTACTTGCAAAAAGTCCTTGGGGTATTTTATAAAGAGGACTTACGAAGTCTTTAAGACTTACGAAGTTGCCGGGGGAAACAGGACTTACGAAGTCTTTAAGACTTACGAAGTTGAAGGCGGAAAGGGGACTTACGAAGTCGTTGGCGGAAGGAGGACTTACGAAGTCGTTGGCGGAAATAGGACTTACGAAGTCTTTGAGACTTACGAAGTTGCCAGCCGAAAGGGGGACTTACGAAGTCTTTAAGACTTACGAAGTCGCCGGCGGAAGTCTTTGGCGGAAACAGGACTTACGAAGTCTTGAGGACTTACGAAGTCGTTGGCAGGCCAGTAGCGCAAAGACTACAAGCGCACAGCTTGGTGCGCAGCGAATCAGCCGCCATCATCAACTGTTGTTTAATTATACGCAGCCACTTCTACCAAAAACTTCTCTTCAGAAACTTTTAGTACGTCGGCAGCTTGCTGACTTACTTTCAGCACCACATCGGTTTGCGCTTCGTTGCCGGGAACTTTGCCAATTACTTTTACGTAAATAGTACGCTTGCTCATCAAATTGGTGATTTTGATAATGCTGCCAGTCTCGGCGTAATTGTATAAGGCCAAAAACTGGTTTCCCGGCGTACTGCTGCTATGCAGAAAAGTGCCCAGGCCGCGAATGGTGCGCTTGCTTTTTCCCTGTGTGGCATATTGGTTGTAAAGCGTTTCGTAATCATCGGGATTAGCCGAGGCCGATGGTGTAGCGGTTTCTGATTTGGCGCTATCGCGGCGCTGTTGTTCGGCCATCGCTTTTTCCCGCGCTTCCGAAGAATACCCCGGCGTTTCTACCGGCTGAACAGCAGGCGCCACGGGTTTTTGGATGGTTGCCGGCGATGCCGGTTTTGTTTCTGTTTCTTTCGGTTTTGGTGCGGGTTCGGGATTAGCCATGGGCGACTGAGCCGGCGCGGGTTTTTGGTACATCGCCTCGCCATCTGGCACGCGAATGAGCAGCTTTTGTCCGAGCTTAATTTTCAGATCGTCGTCCAGTTGATTCAGTTCTTTCAGTAGCGACACTTTCACGCCATAACTTTTGGCGATGGCGTAAAGGGTTTCGCCTTTTTGCACTTCGTGAATAATGCGGGCCGAATTACCGGCAGTTGTTGGCGCAGCAGGGGTAGGTGCAGGCTTGGCTTTAGGGGCTGCGGTTTCGGCAGGAGCAGTTTTAGGCGCAGCCGGTTTAGGTTTGCTTTCTGTTTGTGGTGTGCTGGTAGTTGCTGATGGAGATGCGCCTGCTTTAGGCAGTTTCAGCACTTGCCCCGGTTTCACTTTCATCTCATCACCCAAATTGTTGATGCGCGCCAGTTCGGCCACTTTCACGTGGTGCTGCTTAGCGATAGCATACAAGGTTTCGCCCTTTACTACTTTGTGCGTAGTTGTTTGAGCCGAAGTGAAGAGCACCAGCAGACAACAGGCGATGAACCAGACATTTTTCATACTTTTCAAAATTAGATTCAATTCCAATAGTGATCTGGTCATCTCGTAACATATTAACAGCAATTTTTTTAGGGTTGTGTATAATAGTACACAATTCAGCCGTTGGTCAGCGGGTTGGTACGGTGCGCATGGCTACGTATAATGTGAAGTTGCTGCCGCAGGCGTTAAAGTTCGGGGCGCATCGTCCGGTGAAAAGGGCGCGTATCATTCCTGAATTGATGGCGATGGATTCACTGGAGGTGATCGTTTTTCAGGAAGTTTTTAACCGAACGGCGGCGCGGGTGCTAATGAAGCGACTACAACCTTGGTTTCCGTACCAGGTTGGACCTGATGCTTACCGGAAGATGGGCTGGAAGTGGGGTAGCGGAGTTTTGATAGTAAGTAAGTTTCCGTTAGAGCGGTTATCAAAAATTCGATTTTCGGATTGTGATGGTTGGGATTGTATGGGAAAGAAGGGCGGCATGTTGGTTCGTGTGAAAGCGCCGGTGCCTTTTCAGGTGTTAGGAACGCATATACAGTCGGGCCGGAATACAGCGGTGAAGCTGCGGCAATTGCAGGAGTTGCGCGCCATGTTGGATGCGGCGAAGCAGCCGGGTGAAGCGCAGTGGGTTTTGGGCGATTTTAATATCAGCAATACGGATACGATGATGTATGCGGCCTTGCTCAGGATATTGGATGCGGAAGATGGGCCTATTTCGGGGTCGTTGCGTTATACCAGCGATCACTTATTGAGTGATTTGTACCGATATGACCCAAAGAAGCGGCGTGTAGTTGATTATGTGTTGTGCCGAAGAAATGGTGCGGCCATGGAGGTGGTGAAGCGCACCGTTCGAATGTATTGCAAGCGCTGGAGCGCGCGGCACTACGACCTCAGCGATCATTTTGCGCTGCGTTGCGAAGCGGCATTTTTTTTGGAGTGAAACTGTCATTGCCACGCGCAACATCTCAAACATTCATTCCTCTGTGGGTAAAAATAGGATGCGGTAGGTTACAGCAGCCAGAGGAAGCGTCTTACCAGGCATGCCCACCGCAATTCTTTTCAACGCCAATGCCATACCGAAGGGATGAAATAATTCAAAGGATTTACTCCGGAAAATCTTCCCTTCGGGTGGGTCGTTAGGGTATGCATTTAAAGGCTGCTGCCGCCGAAGTAAAGGCCGCCATCGGATAATTTTTTGGAAGTAGGGCGGCTGCTACGCACCGCGCTTTCCGTGGCTCCCCCGCCTATGGCGGGTCCGGTGCTCCGCTTCGCTGCGCACTGTACGCCAAAGGCGTACACCACTCCAATCGCTGCCGCTGCCGCATACTGTTGTAGGTAGCGCCTAAGGTTCCAGTCCACCAAGTACAAAACCGTATGGCTGCGCATACCGAAATTCTTGCGGCGCAGTCTCGGGGGAAAAAGTAAATGCGGTTTGCAAACCGCATCCTGCACTCATCTCAAACTTACTTTCTACCACAATTCCATTACGCACAAAACAATCTCGGAGGGATGAAATTCTTCAAAATATTTTATCACAATAATGCCACCCCTTCGGGGTTCATCGTGTTACACTACGGCATGACTACAATAATGCCAACCCTTCGGGTTTGGCTTGCCGCATGCGCAACAGTTTTGCTTGTTGTAAATTCATGCAGAATCCAGTTGCAAACCGCTTCATGCGTTAGCTTACACTAAATCCCGCGAGACTTGCAAAGCAGTCTCGTGGGAAAAAGTAAATGCGGTTTGCAAACCGCATCCTGCACTCATCTTGAAGCCCCCCTCCCATTTTTACGACAGGGTATTTCCAAACTTTTGGCGGTTAACAATGTTTGAAGTTAACCATTTATTACCGTGTCACTACTAGTTCCGCTTGTCATGGGGTAAAATCAGCGGGGATTGGCGCGGGGCAGACTTTACACGTTCTACAGCATGGCGGTAGCCAATCAGGCTCATGCCCTGCACGCCTTGATGCTACGGCGCCAGCGCTCCTTTGCCTTATACACTCCTTGTAGCGCCGTGCGCCAGGGATGCGGCGGGCGAGCCGCAGGCGAGGCCTGGAATGAAGCGTAGCGCAGCAGCGAAATGGAAGGCGGTAGCGAAGCGAACCCCTTAGCAGCGCGGCCGCGAGCCAGGCGGCTGTAGCACCGCGAAAGCCGCCGCAGTGAGCGGGGCGCCATACTCATCAATTACCAGAATGACATGATGTAATTCAAGGAATTACTCACAAACATCTCCTCTTCGCGTTCATCGTTGCGTGCCGGTAGGTCTGCAATAATGCTCACCCTTGAGGTTGCGCTTTTAGCATGCGCACCATTTTCGTATGATTTTAATTTATACAGAATGCGGCTTAAAATGGATCGTCCAAAAAGTCCCAAACGTCCAAACGTCCCAAGCACCATCCTCCCAACTCCAGCACTTCCCAACCGTCCAAAAAGTCCCAACGTCCTAATCGTCTAACGTCAAACCCGAACCATCGAAAGTTCGAAATAGAAACTAACCAACGCTCATTTCTTTACCGTCCCAACCGTACCCACGACCCAATCTTCTCAACGTCCCGCACGTCTCCCCGTCCCAAACGTCCAAACGTCTCAGGCACCATCCTCCCAACTCCAGCACTTCCCAACCGTCCAAAAAGTCCCAACGTCCTAATCCGAACATCGAACCCGAACCTCGATTTTACCCGCCCAGCCGCGCCAGTGCCTTTTTTGCCGGCTCGTATTGACTGTTTAAATTCAAGGCTTGCTGATACAGCGATTTGGCTTCTTCTACGCGCTTCAACTGCTCGGCGCAAACGCCTTTTTTATAATACGCCTCAGCAAAAGTGGGATCAATCTTTGCCGCCATACCAAAGTACTTGTAGCCTTCCACAAATGAATCCAGCATCAGGTAAGAATAACCCAGCGCATACAGCGCATCTTCATTGCGGTAATTCGCTGCAATAATTTGCTTGAAGGTGGCAATGCTGCCGGCATAATCCTTGGCTTCCTGCTGCGCAAAACCCTTGGCATAGAGCGCGTCTTCACCCTTCGGATTGGCCTTCACCGCATTGTCGAGATACTTGTTCGCCAGCTTGTCGCCCCGCGCCTGCATCAATAACCCAATCTGCAAAAATGCCTCTGCGTTTTTAGGGTCTTGTTCGGCGCACGTCTGGAACGATGAAATGGCTTTGGCGGTATCGCCCATTTCTTTAAAAGCCATCCCTTTTTGAAAATACACATCCGGATTGAACATATCGCGCGCAATGGCTGCGTTATAGAACGTCATGGCCTTTTTATAATCCTTCATCAGGTAGCAGAATTTACCGCCGTACACATAGTACTTGATGTTGGCAGAATCGGTGCGGATGGCCGTTTGCATCAGCGAAATAGCGCGCTGCGGCTCATTATCCTGAATAAATAAATCGCCCGAATACAGAAAATAATCGGCATTGGTAGAATCCAGCGACAGTGCGATAAACATATCGCTCAGCGCCGATTTTAAATCGTTTTGTCCTTGATACAATTGCGCCCGTTGAAAGTACAGGCCGGCATTTAGCGAATCAGCTTTAATCCGGGCATCTAATGCTTTAATCGCAGCAATTTTGTTCGCCAGCGTGTCGTTCGTTGCAGATGGCGGTTGTGTTTGCGTGCTGCCCGGTTTGCACGACCATAAACCCGCGCATCCCATCACCACCAAAAAAATTAGCCAGCTATGCTTGTTCCAACTCATAACGCAATGATACGAAAGACCCGCCAAGGCCACGCATGTTTTAGCGATCCGGCTTGATACCTATCCTAACGACCCTAGTGGTACTCACGGATGATATTAGGGCGTGCCCCCTCAAACCGCCGGTAAATGGCGTAAATCACACCAGTGCGCCGGCGGTTTTCGGGGTCGGTTGCTTCGCTGCAAGTCCTCGCCCGGCTTCGTACCTCGCCGGGCTGTGGGCTTTACGCTTCGCCACCTCACGCTCGGCGCTGCGTGCAAACAGTGGCGCTCATGGCATCGTACACCTAAACCATACACTTGGTCAAACCGTCACAGCAGAGGAACAACTTACCATGCTGAATACTATGCACAGGAAGTGATTGCTTTTATTGAGGCTATTATGCCACGAGCCGGTTGAAAATCTATCAGGAACAGAAAAAATATTACCGTGGGGTTACCGGTACGGACAATTTCTACAGCCGCTGCCGCAGCAATAGCCGCGGTTAATCAAACCCTTGGCGCTGAACACATAATTGCCCTTCTCAATAAAATACTCAGGTAATGCTGAAAATTCGGTTTGCATGGCCGCCAGACAAGCCGCGCATAAACACCCCGGGTACTTACGCGATTTGATATACTGCAACTCTGAAGGGCGCAGCGACACAGCCGTACAAGCGCAGCGCGCAATATCATCGGCGGTACAAGTGATGGCCTCCTTACAACGGGCGCATATCGTTTGCATGGGTACAAAATAGCCAAACATTTTTCAACCATAAAAGAGAAAGCCACAGCAATTGCTGTGGCTTTCTCTTTTTTTCTGCTGGTGTGGATTACATCATACCATCCATGCCGCCTGGCATTCCGCCTGGCATACCCATTCCGGCTGGTTTAGCCGGTTCTGGCTTGTCGGCAATCACCGCTTCGGTAGTCAGCAACATGCTGGCAATAGAAGCTGCATTTTCCAATGCAATGCGGGTTACTTTAGTTGGGTCAATTACACCGGCAGCTTTCAAATCTTCATAGTTGTCAGTGCGGGCATTGTAGCCGTAATCGGCCTTACCTTTGCGTACTTTATCTACCACAATAGAACCTTCTACACCGGCATTAGCCGCAATGGTGCGCAGTGGTTCTTCAATAGCGCGGCGAACAATGCTGATACCGGTAGTTTGATCGTCGTTGGCACCTTTCAGTTTTTCTAAAGAAGCCTGAGCGCGAATTAGCGCAGTACCACCACCGGCAACAATACCTTCCTGTACGGCAGCACGGGTAGCGTGCAGGGCATCATCAACACGGTCTTTCTTCTCTTTCATTTCTACTTCGGTAGGCGCACCTACGTACAATACCGCCACACCTCCGCTCAGCTTAGCCAAACGCTCTTGCAGTTTTTCGCGGTCGTAGTCAGAAGTTGTTTTTTCAATCTGCGCCTTAATTTCATTGATGCGCGCAGCAATCTGACCTTTGTCACCATGACCATTTACAATCGTGGTGTTGTCTTTGTCGATGGTTACTTTTTCGCAAGTGCCCAGGTAGCTCAAGTCAGCGTTTTCTAATTTGTAACCTTGCTCTTCGCTGATAGCGATACCACCGGTAAGGATGGCAATGTCTTTCAGCATTTCTTTGCGACGGTCGCCAAAGCCAGGGGCTTTCACCGCAGCAATTTTCAAGGTGCCGCGCAGTTTGTTCACCACCAAAGTAGCCAGCGCATTGCTTTCTACGTCTTCAGCAATAATCAACAGCGGACGACCACTTTGTGCAGTCTTTTCCAATACCGGAAGAATTTCAGGCAGATTGGAAATTTTCTTGTCGGTAATCAACAGGTATGGATTTTCCAGTTCGCACTCCATGTTTTCGCTGTTGGTTACAAAGTACGGCGACAAATAACCGCGGTCGAACTGCATACCTTCTACAATCTTCACTTCGGTAGAGGTACCTTTTGCTTCTTCTACAGTGATAACACCTTCTGTAGTCACTTTTTCCATAGCGTCGGCAATCATTTTGCCGATCTCGTGGTCGTTGTTGGCAGAAATAGTAGCTACCTGCTCAATTTTTTGATTGTTCTTGCCAACCGTTTCAGACTGTGCTTTCAAGTTTTCTACAACCGCAGCAACAGCCATATCAATACCGCGCTTCAAATCCATTGGATTGGCACCAGAAGCCAGCGCTTTCAATCCCGGACCAATAATCGCTTGTGCCAAAACAGTTGCTGTAGTGGTTCCATCGCCAGCGGCATCAGCCGTTTTAGAGGCAACTTCCTTAGTCATCTGGGCGCCCATGTTTTCGATGGGGTCTTCCAGTTCAATTTCTTTTGCTACCGATACGCCATCCTTAGTGATAGACGGAGCTCCAAATTTCTTGTCGATGATAACGTTGCGTCCTTTAGGACCCAGCGTAACTTTTACGGTATTCGCCAGTTTGTCGACCCCGGCCTTCAGGCGGTCGCGGGCGTCGGTTTCGAAAATGATCATTTTAGCCATGTTCTTCGTTTTTTTTTGATTTTAGATAAGGAGGATTAAAGAATTGCGTAGATGTCGCTCTCGCGCATAATCAAATATTCTACGCCGTCAATTTGGATTTCGGTTCCGCTATATTTTCCATACAGCACCGAATCACCTTTTTTCACTGTAGTAGGCTCATCTTTCTTGCCCGGACCCACAGCGATTACAGTACCGCGTTGAGGTTTTTCTTTCGCCGTGTCTGGAATGATAATACCAGAGGCGGTCTTGGTTTCGGCTTCCACTGCTTTTACCAGCACGCGGTCGCCCAGGGGTTGCATCTTTACATCTGCCATTTTTCTAAAATTTTATTTGGTTAAGAATATGGTTTCGCACTCGGTATTGGCATATTCTGTGCCAGCACTATAAATGGAAGTTTTGGCAGATTTTTTGGCAGAATCTTAGAAAAAATTGGAAAAAAAGCTTGTCGTTTTGGCAATTTGCCCACTACACCACACAGCATCAACAGTTTGGCAGTACTTGATATTCACTTGCAATTCATCGTACTAAATGTAAATTCGCTGGCGCGAAAGCAAAAATCAAAAGCATGAATCTGCACGAATACCAGGCAAAAGAACTATTGAAAAAGAATGGCGCCGCCATTCAGGAAGGCATCGTAGCCACCACGCCCGATGAGGCCGTGAAAGCTGCTGAACAACTCAAAGCCCAATACAACAGCGATTGGGTGGTGGTGAAAAGCCAGATTCATGCCGGCGGCCGTGGCAAAGGCAAAATTGAAGGCACCGAACAAAACGGGGTGGCCCTGGCCAAAAACCACGATAAAGTGCGCGAAATCGCTACCAATATCCTGGGCGGTAAACTCATCACCAAGCAAACCGGTCCGGCAGGCAAAATCGTCACTAAAATTCTGGTGGCGCAAGACGTGTACTATCCGGGCGAAAGTGAGCCGAAAGAATACTATGTGTCGGTGTTGCTCGACCGCGCCTCGGGCCGCAATGCGTTTATCTACTCGGCAGAAGGCGGTATGGACATTGAAGAAGTGGCCGAATCGCACCCCGAAAAAGTGTTTAAAGAATGGATTGACCCCGCTGTAGGCCTGCAGGATTTTCAAACCCGCAAAATGGCCTTCAATCTGGGCCTTAGCGGTAATGCGTTTAAGGAAATGACCAAATTCCTTAAGGCGGTTTACAAAACCTATATTTCAACCGATGCCAGCATGGTGGAAATCAATCCATGCCTGAAAACATCCGACAATAAAATCATTGCGGTAGATGGAAAAATCGGACTCGACGACAACGCCTTGTTCCGCCATGCCGATTTGGCCGCCCTCCGCGATTTGAATGAGGAAGACCCCACTGAAGTGGAGGCTTCGAATGCTGAGTTGAACTATGTGAAACTAGACGGCAACGTGGGTTGTATGGTGAATGGTGCCGGCCTGGCTATGGCCACTATGGACATCATCAAGCTCAGCGGTGGCGAGCCGGCTAACTTTTTGGATGTGGGCGGTACCGCCAATGCCGAGCGCGTAGAAAAGGCGTTCCGTATTATTTTGAAAGACCCGCATGTTAAAGCCATTCTGGTAAATATTTTCGGCGGCATTGTGCGCTGCGATCGCGTAGCGCAGGGTGTGGTAGATGCGTATAATTCCATCGGCAATATTCCGGTGCCCATCATTGTTCGTTTGCAAGGCACCAATGCCGAAGAAGCCAAGAAACTGATTGACAACAGCGGATTGAAGGTGCGCTCGGCCATTCAGTTGAAGGATGCTGCCGCCGAAGTAAAGGCCGCTATCGGATAATTTTTTTTGGGCGGCTGCTTCGCACCGCGCTTTCCGTGGCTCCGCTATCGCTGCGGTGCTCCGCTTCGCTGCGCACTGTACGCCAAAGGCGTACACCACTCCAATCGCTTCCGCTGCCGCATACCGTTATAGGTAGCGCCTAAGGCTCCATGCCACCAAGAACAAAATTGTATGGCTGCGCTTCCGAAATTCTTGCGGCGCCGACTCGCGCGAAAAAATAGCAGCGGTTTGTAACTGCATCCTGCACTTATCTCAATTCCATTACAAACAAAAACAATCCCGAAGGGATGAAATTATTGTAGCTGCGGAAAACACGCTAAACCAAATCCCGAAGGGATGATATGATTCATGGGATTTCTCCAAAAGAATGCCACCCCCTCGGGGTTCATCTTTTTACACTGCGGCATGACTACAATAATGCCAACCCTTCGGGTTTGGCTTGCCGCATGCGCAACAGTTTTGCATGTTATAAATTCATGCAAAATCCAGTTGCAAATCCCATCCGGCGTTAGCTTACACTACATCCCGCGAGACTTGCAAAGCAGTCTCGTGGGAAAAAGTAAATGCGGTTTGCAACCGCATCCTGCACTCATCTCAATCTCACTTTCTACCGTAATTCCATTACACACAAAACAATCCCGAAGGAATGAAACAATTGTAGCTGCAGACAACACGCTAAACCAAATCCCGAAGGGATGATATGATTCATGGGATTTCTCTAAAAATTTCACCCCTTCGGGGTTCATCATGTTACGCTACGGTATTACTACAATAATGCCAACCCTTCGGGTTTGGCTTTCAGCATGCGCAACAGTTTTGCATGGTGTAAATTCATGCAAGATGAGGCTGCAAACGGAATCCTACGTTGCCTTACACTACATCCCGCGAGACTTGCAAAGCAGTCTCGTGGGAAAGAGTAAATGCGGCTTGCAACCGCATCCTGCATTCATCTCAATCTCACTCTCTACCGCAATTCCTATACAGACAAAAACAATCCCGAAGGGATGAAATAGTTGTAGCTGCGGGAAACACGCTAAACCAAATCCCGAAGGGATGATATGATTCATGGGATTTCACTACATCCCGCGAGACTTGCAAAGCAGTCTCGTGGGAAAAAGTAAATGCGGTTTGTAACCGCATCCTGCACTCACCTCAATCTCACTCTCTACCGCAATTCCATTACACACAAAACAATCCCGAAGGGATGAAATAGTTGTAGCTGCAGAAAACGCGCTAAACCAAATCCCGAAGGGATGAAAATCTTCAAAATATTTTATCACAATAATGCCACCCCTTCGGGGTTCATGGGGTTAGGTTGCGCTATGGCTACAATAATGCCAACCCTTCGGGATTGGCTTTCAGCAAGCGACTCTTTACCACAATTCTTGCGGCGCAGACTCGCGCGAAAAAGTAGCAGCGGTTTGCCACCGCGTGCTATGGTCGGCTCGTGTTTTACAAATCAAGCACGATGCGAATGGCTTCCCTTCAACGCCCAAAAAAGCTAAGTCCCAATTTCTATGCTGATAATGTTTAACCGTTTTTACCCCCCTTAATAAGCGGCTCTAGATTATTAAAACAATTTAGTAGCCTAATAGGAGAGGAAAAAGAAGGTTTACGGTAGAAGACCATTTAGCCATTGTTTGGAAAGGATTACGAGCGGGTACTACGGCGCCAGCGCACCATTGCGTTATGCGCGCCTGTCCGCGCCGTGCGCCAGCGATGCGGCGGGCGAGCCGCAGGCGAGGCCTGAAATGAAGCGTAGTGAAACGCAGCGAAATGGAAGGCGGTAGCGAAGCGAACCCCACAGCAGCGCGGCCGCGCGCCAGGCGGCTGTAGCACCGCGAAAGCCGCCGCAGTAAGCGGGGCGCCATTATCATCAACTACCAGAATGACGTACTTTAATTCACAGGAATTACTCACAAAAATCTACTCTTCGCGTTCATCGTTGCGTGCCGGTAGGTCTGCAATAATGCCAACCCCTGGGGTTGCCCTTTTAGCATGCGCACCTGTTTCGCCGCCTCACTACAGGCAGGATACGCTGGCAAACCGCTGCTGATTTTTTCTATGAGTTTGTTGCCCGCAAAACGCGGGATTACCGGAAACTTTGTTATAAAAAATCTTTTATCAGTTCCTGTATTTGCTTGTCTGTAAGATTGTCTATTTCACCTTTAGAGTAAATGGAGAAAAGCAGCACCGTGGTTTGAGTTACCTTTACAAATGATAATACCCTTGCACCACCCGACTTACCTTTGTTCTTTGAGGCAATCGCTAAACGAATTTTATAAATGTCGTGGCATAGGGGCGTTCCAGTAGTTGGATTTTCTTCCAGTTGGATAAAGAGTTTAGCCAATTCCGTTTTTAAGGATGGATATTTTTTAACTAACCGCTTCGCCTCCTTCTTAAAATTAGCGGAAAGCTCAATGCTATAACTCATTCAAAAAATCTTTAGCGGGTGTAGTCTTTAACTTACCTTTTTTGAATTGTTTAACCTCTTGCAAACCGGCTTTGATATTACTCATTACATCCACCTTCTCCTCCTTCTCATCCGTCTCAATCTTTTTAACGTAATGGAGATTTTTCGCCAGCTCTACAAAATGGCGGTACTCCTTATCTGTTGTGTATACAGTTACGTGTCTCATATTACTTCGCTGTTTAATGGTTTGGTTCAGGATAAGCCGGGAATTTTTGTCCTTTCTGCATCGCCCCAATATACTTCTTTTCAGTCTTTTATCCTTGTCGCTGAGTTTCATGTTGATAATAGACCTGTTCGACAATTACCTCGTTTATTTCAATCGCAATATCAGCGCTGCCAGTTCGTCCTATTTTAGGGCAAGGCGAAAATTTGGACGCATACTCATGCCATACCTCGTACTAAGTACGCGCCTTAGCGTCCCTAAAATTCAATAGGCAATCAGCTCTGTTGACGGCGATAACCTTTACGTTTTCGTGGCAAAATTATCCAAAAAATATAAGAAAGATACTATTTATACTAATCGGAAAATCATGGTCTGAAGTGTTGCCTGAAGCACCGTAATGCGATCCTGTCAAAATACCGCGCCTGTTCATCGGTGCTACTATTCAGGTGTGACATCATGTACCCACCTGGCGCTTTGCATGAGGTGGCGCAGCGAAAATCCTTTTTTGTAGCAGCATGAGGAAAGACTTACGATATGGGTACAGCGGTTCTTACTGGGCGAATTGGTGTTGGAAATATCGTAAGTCTGCCGCTGCTAAAAAAATAAGAGCGCAGGAACCGGCCGCGCCTTCGGTCTGACGCCTGAAGCGCGGTCGAGCGGTGCACTCAAATCTCTTTTAACTAACGCTTTGGTATGAACGAAATTCCACTAAATCCCGCGAGACTTGCAAAGCAGTCTCGTGAGGAAAAGTAAATGCGGTTTGTAACCGCATCCTGCACTCATCTCAATCTCACTTTTTACCGTAATTCCATTACACACAAAACAATCCCGAAGGGATGAAATTCTTCAAAGTATTTTATCACAATAATGCCACCCCTTCGGGGTTCATCGTGTTACATTGCGGTATTTCTACAATAATGCCAACCCTTCGGGTTTGGCTTGCCGCATGCGCATCAGTTTTGCATGGCTTCAATTCCTAAAAAATGCTCACCCACTGCAGCAGCCTTTCCACCCTGCCGTCATGCGCCGGCGTTGCTCCGGGGCAGCAACCGCTACAATTCCCGACACCACCGATTTTCATGCCGTTTAACATCTAAAACCTATACTTTCACCATCCTTCATGCGTACTGCAGTCCTTCTTCTTTTCTTCCTGCTGGCCCTGAGCGCCCACAGCCAGCAATCGCGCTTTTCCTCGTCCACCGAGTGCTGGACTGCCGAAGGCGATGGCTCAGCCCCTGTTTTTAATAGCACCGGCGGCCGCCCGGGCGGCTTCATTCAGGTGACCGACCAGGGCACCGGCGGCACCTGGTACTTTTCAGCGCCCACTACCTTTCTGGGAAATAAACTGCCGAGCTTCCAGCGGCGCCTGTCGTTTGATTGGCAAACCGATCATCCCAATTCGTCGTACGATGGCAAGGATGTGATTATCGAAAGCGGTCCTACGCAAATGTATATCAAGGTCACGCCCGTGCCGGCTGTGTCGTGGACGTCGGCCAGCGTGTTGCTGGATACCATGGGCTGGAAGCTTTCACCCGGAGGAACACCTGTAACTCGTCCGCAATTCAAAGCCATCCTCAGCAATATCACCAAGCTGCTCATCCGCGGCGAATTCAGCAATAAAATTGATGTGGGCGGTTTAGATAATGTGGTGCTTGAGCCCTTTGATTCTATAGGTTTTGCTGCGGGTGCGGCGTGTCACGACTCCTGTTTTTCTTTCCTCGATTACAGCGGCATCAATGCCACCTCATGGCAATGGCAATTCACCGCGGCTCAGCCGGTAACGGCCTTCCAGGCCAATCCTACACCGGTTTGTTTCCCCAATCCGGGCACGTTCATGGTTATTTTAATTGCTTCCAATGCCTGCGTTGCCGATACGCTGATGACGGCCGTTACCGTCACCGCGCAGAATGCCCGTTACGATACCGTAACGGTTTGTCAGAACACCAGCTACACCCGGCCTTCGGGTATTGTGGCTACGGCGCCCGGCCATTACATCGATACGTTGCGCAGTGTGCAAGGGTGCGACAGCACGGTGGTGCACACAACGCTGCAATGGTCGCCCGCCATCCGCGATTCGGTGGTCATTACCAACGCCACCTGCTACGATAAAGCCGATGGTGCGGTGTTGTTTCTCAGCAGCGGCGCATCGCCATTCACCTACCAGGTAGCGGGCAACGCCCTGATGGGAAATTCGTTGCAGCAGTTGTTAGGCGGCAGCTACACCTATCGTGTTACCGATAGTTTTGGCTGTCAGCAATCCGGCTCGTTTGTGGTAGGCCGACCGGCGCCGCTGGTGGTTACCGTATTACCCGCCGATACGCTGGTAGAAAGCGGCGCTACGGTGGTGTTACGGGCGCTGTGCAGTTACGATAGTGTACCGCTTTTCTGGCAACCGGCGGCGGCCGTATCCTGTTCGCCCTGCGATACGGTTTTGGTTACGGTTACTGATAACACCTTGCTGGAAGTAAGCGCTACCGCCAATCCTGCGGGAAAGGCGTGTACGGCGCGGGCCAAAGCAAGGGTGCGCGTACAACCCGATTTGCTGTTGCCCACGGCATTTTCTCCCAATGGCGATGGCAGGAACGACGGCTTTCATCTTTCCGGGAAAAATATTTCCGGAGTAAAACAATTTTCTGTGGCCATTTATAATCGGTGGGGACAATTAGTTTTTCAAAGTCAGGATGTTCACTTTAACTGGCTGGCTGAAAATCAGGATATGGGGGTGTATGCGTACTACATCCGGTATTACGATACGGCGCCCAGGGAAATCAGCGGGAATGTGACGGTGTTGCGGTAGCCACGTGATGAATTTCGGTTAGGCGGTGAATTTTTTTTGGTAGTGAGCGGTGGATGCTGCGGCTCGTTGCAGCGGATAGATTGGCAGGAGAGGAGTTGGTTAGCCGTTGATGATGGCGCCCCGCTGGCGCACGGCGGCTTCCGCTGTGCTACAGCCGCCTGGCCCGCGGCCGCGCTGCTATGGGGTTCGCTTCGCTACCGCCTTCCATTTCGCTGCGTTACACTACGCTTCATTCCAGGCCTCGCCTGCGGCTCGCCCGCCGCATCGCTGGCGCACGGCGCGGCAAGGAGCGTATCAGGCAAAGGAGCGCTGGCGCCGTAGCACCAAGGCGTGCAGGGTTACAACAGCCATCATCCTCATGAAGCACTTCAGGGCATGAGTCTGACTGGCTACCGCCATGCTGTAGAACGTGGAAAGCCCGCCCTGCGCCAATCGCGCCGATTTTACCCCATGGCAAGCGGAACTAGTAGTAACACGGTAATAAATGGTTAACTTCAAACAGGGTTAAGCGCGGAAAGGTTGGAAATAGTCTGTATTAAAGGGGGGGATTCAGACTATTGAGATATATCTGCAATTTTTCACTTTGGTCATTCATAAATGCTACTTTAAATCGGAGTGCTATGATATCATGGAGAAAGATAGAATGTAGAAGTAGTGTTTTAACCACATCAATGTAAATTGGTATTTTGAATGATAGTGGTTGTTTAACCGCATTAAAATATTGAAGGCCGAAATGGTCATATTTGGAAAAGAACATGTACGGATCATAAAGGAAAGCCCAATTTGGATTTTTACCTTTTAGTAGGTGTTCAAACAGCTTAAGAGGCCCAAGTACATACGTGTGTTTCGGCGCGGGCTTCTCATCACTGGATGCGGGTTTTAGCAGACTCCCGTAGGTAGCTCTAATTTTCTGATATTCCTTAATCTTATCTGACATCAATTCTGGTTTAAATTTTGTAACTAAATCAACAAATTTCAGGTCGAATTTTAGTCCATCACTTAGAGCTGTTTCGCAATGAATTTTAATCAGCTCGATTTTTTCTTTCGTCAAAGCAATGACATTTTCATCCTTATAGATTTCGCTTACGAGTTTTACTGTCAACATGCAATCCAAAATTGCAGCACGAGAAATAAGCCCTGCCGAATATTCTAAATCCGGAATAGCCGGTATTTGAGAAAAAAGAGCTTTTAAGCCTTTACCATGTAGAACAATTCGCGACAAGAGACCCAGGCAGTATTTTTGTTCTAATGAGACCCTAGAACTCGAAGTTTTAAGCGTGTCCTCATTTACAGAAATGATGGTGTCCAAATCTTTGCTCAAATCTTGTAAAGTTAAATTCATACATTAAAGATATGACTTTTATGATCAGAGTTTCATGCAACTTGAACTTCGAGTAGATTTACCCATATCGCGCGGGTCTTAGGCGCTCCCGGGCGCCCACGAGTTTTACGTTTCCTCCATCTCGTGCGGATCTAAATCGCTTGAGCGGTAAATTCAATAGAACCTTAGTCAGGGACTATCGCTAGAGGGGTACAAATTTGTATTTGATCTGGACATTATAGTCATTAGAAATATTCTCTACCGCGCAAAACATGCTCATCACTCCTGGAAACTGCCAATTCGTGGTGTCGCGTTGAACCATATTTACTTCATAAGTCAAGGTTTTGGAACAACTGTCTTGCAATAGGACAGTAGTAAAAGTATCTCGCCGGAAATATGAAGTGCGACCTATTAAGAAATATCTGGTGTAACTTTCGTCTATAGGAAATACAACTGGCCCAATAAAATAGCATTGCGGGCCAAGCGAGTCGATTTGAGTACTGCGTCTGAGAATATACGTATACTCGTCGTTATTGCTACACTCGAATTTTGCATATTTTTGAGCAAATGGTTTGATTGCATAACTAACTGCTTTGCAATCATTTTTCTCCCTCCCACAACCAGGTGCTATGAGAACAATCAATACTCCTAGAATAATGCCTATAGTTTTCATTCCACGATAATTTTTGTGTGAAAGTATCATAAACTCGGTGGTTACTAGGTCTAAGAAGATACACCCATCTCGCGCGGATCTTAGGCGCTCCCACGAGTTTTACGTTTCCTCCGCCACGGCGGAGGAATCCGCCTATGGCGGAAGTAAACTCGTGGGAAAAAGTAGATGCGGTTTTTAACCGCATCCCGCGGCAGGAGAGACCTCCTGCCCATAAAATTGGAGTTGTAAATTAGCGTCGAACAATTACCATCAAAAATTAATTTACGAAGGCGCAGATCCCCATTGCGCTCCAGCAGGCGGAAACAGTCTCTTAGATTTAGGAACAAAACAATTTTCAATATACCATTTGCTGCTGGCGGGTTATTTAAGATTTTCAAAAAGGGGATCGTTTCACGCCTAACGCTAACCGCCAGCGATGCGCAAGGCGCGCGTAGCGCGGCCCGCAACGAAGTGGAGGGCGGGAGCGAAGCGTACCCTGTAGCAGCGCGGCCGCGCACCATTAACTAATTTCCGCACCTAACACACTTGGCCTGTGCGCGGGGCGGCAATACCTGACTAGGCCATCTCGCGTGGGTCTAAACCGCTCCGCCGAGTTCGATATCATTATGTTAAGCGTTCTATACCTATCCCCGGCACGTTTCAGGTGCACCTGTGAGTTCTCTGCGCAATTTTCGCAGGAGCCTGGTGCGGCTGAATGACGTCATATCCGCATTAAGCGCTTAGCGCAAAGGGGCGTAGCGAAAATCCTTTTTTTTGGGAGTAGGCCCGGAGCTAAGACTTACGATTTTGGGACATTGGCCTTTTTAGGGCAAATAGATGTTGGAAAAATTGTAAGTCTGCCTTGCCTGCAACAAATAAGATATGTGCAAAGCACACGGCCGCGAGCCTTCGCACGGTGGCCTGAAGCGGGCGAGCGGCGCCATCATCATCAGGGGTAACCTGCCGTGTTGTTGCGAAATGAAATTGCTTTCCTTTTGGAATAACTGGCTTCACTTATTCTACTTCCCAGTTTCGCGGCACCTCATGGGTAATTTTCGGAATGCTTTTCAGATAAGCCCAGATAGCCTGAATTTCTTTTTCCGTCATGCCGTTATAGGTGAGCATCGGTTCGCGCAACACATGGCCGTCTTTGCGCTTGGCATGCAGCATGGCGTTGGTAAAATCATCTATGTTCCAAAGTCCGATGCCCGTTTTTTCATCGAAGGTGATATTGGCGGTCAGGCGCGTAGCACCGGTAAGCGTAATCATGGTATTGCCACCGCCGCAGTAGCCCGGTGTTTGTTCCGGCGCAGCCATATTTAATGTTTTGAAATCAGCCGAATGGCAGGTGTAGCAATCGTACCGACCGGTTACCAGGTAGCGGCCGAAGGCGATGGCGTTGTTCGTGTCGGGCTCGGGTATGGGCGCATTGGGATAGGGGATTTCTTTGAAAGTAGTATTGCACAGTATTTTGGTGAGCAGCGAGGGCTTGCTTTTTACCGCGGCTATTTCCGACGGCTGCACCACGGGCTGCGATGAACGCAAAAACGCGATGACACTTTTGAGATCGTAATCACTCAAGTGCGGGAATTTGGGCATGTACACCGGAAGAAAATCACCATTCGGTTTCACGCCCGTTCTGAGCAGGTAAGCCAGTTGAGCATCGGTCCAGGTACCTATGCCATGGGCCTTGCTTTGCGTAATATTAGCCGAGTGAATTTCGCCGAATTCAGGAGGGAGTTCCTGCAACAGGCGGCCCGATAGTTTACCATCGGCACCGCGGTGGCACACCATGCACTGCACCGCGGCAATTTTTCCGCCATTGGCAATCATGGCCGAATCTGGTGTAACTGCGGGGAAGGTAATGGGCTTCACCGGATATTTGGGAATGCCGCGCCATTGCCAGTAGCCAATCAGGATGGCAACGGCAACAATAAAAGCGATAACCAGGTAGGCTGTAACACGGAAGAGGCGTTTCATGGTAATTGGTTTTACAGGAAAGATAAAGTTTTATGATAAAAAAGGAGTAACGGCAATTGTGGTAGGCCGTGTATAAGGACCATTTTGGGAAGTGGGCCCCAGGCAGAGCCGCATGGCACAGGAGTTCAAACCCCTCTGCGTTGATTGGAAGCGCTATGTTATGAGTAGCAACTTACCCTGCATCGCCAGCTGAGGTGAATAAGGCTACCATCTGATTTTTGTTATTTTCCACCTATGAAAAATGTATTCTTACTAATGCTATCCCTGTATTCTTTCATCTTACTAAAGGCACAAGAACCGGCCAAAACGTTAACGATGCAGGTGAATATTTATCCGGTGAAAAGCCATTTGCGCGAAGTGCAAACCGGTAAAGATTTGGCCAACTCTTTTATAGCTTGTATGGAACCGGTGAAAAATATTCCCTGCAACTGGAAGGGTTACCGTTTTTTTGTTTCAGCTGAAGGAGAAGTATCGAAGATCAGAAGTTACAAGGAAATCAATTCTTATGGCGGTTACTATAATCCACGCGATGCCAAAGTAGATCCAGTGTTTCAGGAAAAACTGAAGGAATGCGTGGCCGCTACTTTTCGCGAGAATAAATCAAAACTCAGTGCTGCTGAGTTGAATCAGGATTTTATTATCTCGGTGTTTAATCACTAGCCGCTTCCTAACCGCTTCGATATTTTGTTATGCGTGATCACGCGTTGCCGGCTGCATTTGAAGCGATTGATAGACGCATCTCTTAGCTTCAGGTGCTTTTGGCTTATACCGCTGTTTACCCGCTTGCGCCACCGTTCAAAACTGTTCCTTTTGAGGTGCTTTCGCATGAGCGCAATCACCTCCTTTTCTGCAAGCCCGAACTGAAATCGTATCGCTTCAAAAGGGGTGCGGTCTTCCCAGGCCATTTCCATAATACGATCAATGTCTTTTTCTGAAAGCATAGGCGCAACAACTAAAATTTCAATGCTCAAGGGTAACTTACTTCGTAACCGGCGCATTACCCGCGCATTTTTTATAATCAATTGCTGATACTGTTCTTTATGTTATTGGAAAACGATTGTTAACCTTCTTTTGTTCGCTTTTGCTGCAATATGCCGGTGGCTGTTATAGTTTGATTTGCACCGGAGGTTCTATCAAAAAGTAGTGCGGTACGGTGGTGGGCGTGAAAGTATAGCTGCCTTGCTGATCGGCCTCTTGTTTCCATTGTTTAGGTACCTGGGCTATGCCCACGGGGTAAACGGTTAATACGCCATCCTGAATATGAAGTCGCAGGAAATTTTTGTAATCGGCACAGGCCAGTGCAGAAGATGCTTCGTTGATATGCATGCCAAACAACAGGTTCGATAGATATAAATAGGCGCCCATTACCGTTGCACTCAACACACTGCCGCCTATGGCCATCCCAATCGACGAGAGGATACGTTGCCAACTATGGTTGCATATCCACCACATCACACTGTTGCCGCCAATCACTGCCCACAACAGGATAAATTGCAACAAGGCATGCGCCACACCTACGGTTTTCGCCCATTTGCTTCTTACATTGGTATCGGCAAATACATAGAATCCCAAACCGATGCCTATTGTCAATAAAATCACCAATGGATTAACCAGCACCGACATCAGCCAAAGTAATCCGTCAAAGAAACTTTTCACTTGCTCTACTTCTCCCGACCATTGCGCCATCAACCAAAATAACAGCAAGTGCACAGCACCTAAAACCGCGGTAAAAGCCTTGTTCCGGAAAGGGAACCACCAGGTGTCAAGCAACAACTGCTTCGACTCTTTTTTATCGGGAAACCGGCATTGTAGCTTATTCTTATGCCCCCGCAAGCCGTATAGCCATTTGGGTAAATTATGCGTCAGATGCAAAAACGCGCCACCACCTCCGGCGGTAAAATACTGATGCGCCATTACCGATGGGTCATCAGTTGCCGTGCCTTCGGTATCTGGAATGCTGTATCGCGAATAATGATGCAAATCGCCGGTGAGGGTAGTGGCCAGTTGAAAATTCTTGCCATCCGTATTGTTGACGATGTACTTTTCAATAAAGAACTGCAGCCGTTGATAGGACCGGTCTTCTTTTCTGATATTGCTGTACACCCAGGCCGGTTCGGCGGTGAGTAAAATAATTTTTGCGCCAGTTTCCATTTGTTGGCGCACTTGCTTGAAGTAATCGAGTTGCGGCTTATCAATATCTGAATTCAGTTGAATGTCGGTAGCCCAAAGCCAGTAATTTCCCGGCAATGGTATAGCGAAATAGCTTCGGTGCTGGCGGGTTTTCCAAATACCGATGCTGCGTTGCTGGCAGAACAACTTGATAAAATTCCCCAGGCCATCGTACCAATCGTGATTACCGGGGATGGCGTAAAGGTGCGGCCGATCCTGTTCGCTGTACACTGTGGATGGATCGGCGGCCATGGCATACGGCTGGCGAAAACGATTTTCATATTCCTCCCAGGTAGGAAAAGGATACACCTGATCGCCTCCAAACACCAGGATACGGCCGCGCTGTGTGGTGGTGCGATGCGATCCATCGCGGCAACTGAGTTCCAGTTCAGGTGCGCCAACCGCCCGGGCTATAGTAAATGTTGAATTGAATCCATCGCCTGTATCGCCCACTATATCGAACCAAATCGCATCGCCAGCGGCATAGTCGTTTTTTAATTTACTCCAGAAATTGGGATCCTGATGTTTATCCAGCGCTGCTTCCATTTCGCGACGGTCGGCATAGTTGCCAAAGGTGCCTGATATTGCTGCCTTGAGGCCTGCATCCAGCAGCATGCGCGGTTCATACCAGTTCACCATTTTGGCCTGCTGAAATGGTTCAGGTGTATCTTTTTTTAGTTCGGGTTCCATGTGTTTACATTAACTTGTATAATGGTAATTCTTTTCAGAAGAATTAACAAGTTGGAATGCTACCGGTAGGCAGCATTTTTTTGTAAAGAAGAAATTGCAATCGGTTTCTCAGGGGCTATGGGTGGTTAAGAAATAGATACTTTGGAGAATCAAGGCGGCATTGGGTTATTGATGCGCTAAGCGGGAGGGGGCGAAGTGTAAATCCTTTTTTGTAGCAGCCACGGGCATAGGTTTGCAAAACACGCCATTGATGTTTTAGCAGGCGCTTTTCGAAATATCGTAACGCTAAGTCTGCTATAAAAAAGATTGCAACGAAGCACCCGGCCGCAAGCCCCCCGGAAGCACAGGGATGGTTACGCGGATCAGCGGGGCGAGCGGCCCGCCATACCAATCTGTTGTTGCACCTATCACTTGCGTTGACTGCCCGTTGCCCCATTCTGTGCTTTTTATACTTTTGCCGCCTATGAAAAGAATCCTGCTCTTCGCGTTAGTAGTGGGTTTGGCACTCAGCGCTTGCCGCAAAAAGGGCAATCCGAATGCCGGACTGCCCGAGGCCATTCTGCACGATACCACAACCATTGAAATTCCGGAAACTGAGTTCAATTTCGATACTATTAAGCAAGGCGAAAAAGTGACCCATGTATTTCACGTGAAAAACACGGGTGATCACGATTTAATTATTGGAAATGCATTTGGATCATGTGGTTGCACTGTTCCCGATTATCCGAAAGAGCCTATTGCCAAGGGCGCCACGGCCGATATTAAAGTGACATTTAATTCGGATGGCAAAAGCGGTGAGCAGCACAAATCAGTAACCCTGCAGGTGAATACCGGCCGCCACAACGAACAAGTATTTTTAACCGGCTATGTGATAGCCCCTAAAGAAGATAAATAATGAATCCACAATATTTCAATCTCGTTTTCATCGGCGGCATGCTGGCCGTGATGTATCTGTTTTTTATTCGTCCGCAGAGCCAAAAAATCAAAAAGGAAAAGGAATTTACCGAAGGTTTGAAGAAAGGCGATAAGGTGGTAACCACGGGCGGTTTACACGGTACCGTGGTATCGATGGATGGCGATATTATTTACGTGGATATTGCCAAGGACGTAAAGGTGAAAATGCAGCGCAGTGCCATATCTATGGAGCTGAGCCAGCAAGCGTCGTAAGGCCTTTCTCATTTAACATTTGTTGCTCATCGCTTCTGCTACATTCGCGCCATGCAAAAGGTGTTGGTGTTATTTGCCTTGCTGTGTGGCTTTTTCGTCAACGGGCAAAATAGGGTTTCCGGAACTTTGTTGGATGCTAAAGACCGCTCGCCTTTAACTGGTGCCGTGGTGCAATATGCGCAGCAGAACGATACGGCGCATTGGCAGGCGGTGATCACCGATACTGCGGGAAATTTTTCCTTCCAAACTAATTCAGGTAATTACTACATCCGCATGCGCTACATCGGATATGTCACTACTACCAGGGCACTGCGCATTGCGGCTCCGGTGATGAATCTGGGTCCGCAGTTGATGCAGGAAAATTCGCAGTTGCTTAAGACGGTAACGGTAGAGGAGCGCGCTATTCGCGTGCAACAGAAGAATGACACCACCGAGTTTAATGCGGGAGCGTTTAAAACCAATCGTGATGCAACGGCCGAAGAACTGGTGACGAAGATGCCGGGGATTTCCAATGAGAACGGTACCATTAAAGCGCAGGGTGAGCAAGTGCAGAAGGTAACGGTAGATGGAAAAGAGTTTTTTGGTGATGATGTGAATCTGGCGCTGAAAAATCTGCCTTCTGAAATTGTGGGCGGCGTGCAGGTGTACGACCGCATGAATGATCAATCGGCTTTTACTGGTTTTAACGATGGCAATACACAAAAGACGATGAACATTGTAACCCGCAATGGCAGAAATAATGGCGTTTTTGGAAAAATTTATGGTGGCGCGGGATTTATTAGAGATGCGCGTTATCAGGCCGGAGCCAATGTGAATTGGTTTGAAGGAAACCGGCGGCTCTCGCTCATCTTTATGAGCAACAACACCAATCAGCAGAATTTTTCGATGCAGGATATTGCAGGCGCTACGGGTGCCAGCATGCCGAATTTCCCCGGAGGTGGAAGGGGAGGCCCTGGCGGTGGTGGAGGAGGAGGGCGCGGCCGTGGTCAGGGTCCGCCGATGAGCGATAACATCACCAACTTTCTCACCACCCAACAAGGCGGAATTTCTACGACCCATGCGCTAGGACTAAATTTTTCTGATGTATGGGGAAAACGGAAGAACCTGAAATTTACCGGAAGCTATTTCTTCAATTATAGCGATAACGATAATACGACCTCGCTGAGCAGGAAATATCTGAATGCCGGCGACAGCAGCACGGTTTACAAACAGGATAATACCACCACTACCAATAACCAAAATCACCGGATGAATTTTCGCATCGAGTGGCAGTTAGATTCGATGAACACCATCATTTTTACGCCTAAATTCAGTTTTCAAAAAACGAAGCAGAACGCGTTTACCGACGGACTTTCTACTATTGCCGGAAAAGAACTGTTGAGTGATGTAAAAAGTAATTTCTCATCAGGTAATAATGCCTACAATGCCGGCGGTGATTTGTTGATACAGCACAAATTTTCAGGATTGTATCAAACGCTGTCGCTGACTATCGGTACCAACATCACCAACCGCACGGGTACTGCGGCGCAGCAGGCCACCAGTGTTTATACGGCACCTACTGATACCAGTGCTTTAGATCAGCAAAGCCATAATAATAGCTACAGCTATAATGTTTACGGTAACCTTACCTATACCGAAGGCGTGGGTAAAAACAGTATGCTGCAATTCAGCTATCAGCCATCAGTGACCTGGAACAAAGCCGATAAAGGTACCTACAACCGCAGCAGCACCGGCTACGATGCATTGGATACGGCCCTTACTTCGCAATACACCAGCGTTTATCAGCAGCAGCGTGGAGGTATATCCTACCGCTTAAAAGGTAAAGGCTGGAATTTGTCGCTGGGTACCAGTTTGCAATATGCGCAGTTGAAGGGCGAAACGGTTTTCCCAAACGCGTTCACCACCAACTATAGCTTTATTGATGTGCTGCCCAATGCCTCTTTCGAAATGCGTTTTAAGAACAACAGCAACCTGCGCATTAATTACCGCACCAATACCAATGCCCCAACCATGCAGCAACTGCAACCCGTTATTGATAATAGTAATCCGTTGTTGCTGAGCGCCGGCAATCCCGATTTGCAGCAGTCGTACAGTCATTTTATCATGACCCGCTACAATTTCACCAATACCAGGAAGGGAACGAATTTCTTCCTGTTTGCCATGTTCAATTATGTGCAGCACTATGTGGCCAATACTACGCTGCTGGCTACAAGCGATACGGTGTTACAGCAAGCGGTGGTGTTGCGCGCCGGTTCACAATTGTCGGTGCCGAAGAATGTAGAAGGATATATCAACGCGAATCTCTTTATGAACTATGGTTTTGCGATTCCGAAAATCAAGTGCAACCTCAATCTCAGCGGCGGCGTTTCGTACAGTCGCACGCCGGGTGTCATCAATGGCAGGCTCAATTATTCAAACACCATCACGCCTACGGCAGGTTTTAATTTGGGCAGCAACATCAGCGAGAAAATCGATTTCAATATTACCTATCGCGCATCATACAATATTGTGCGCAATACGCTGGCTACGGTAGGCACCAGCAACTACTTTACGCATTCTGCCGGTGCGCGCTTTAATTGGTTGTTCTGGAAAGGTTTTGTTTTCAATACCACTATTGATAATACGTTGTACACCGGCCTGCAGAATTTTAACCAGAACATCTTTATCTGGAATCTGGCGCTGGGCTACAAATTCTTAAAAGATAAATCGCTGGAAGTTCGCGGCAGTGTGAATGATGTATTGAATCAGAATTCGGGTATCAGCAGAAACATTACCGAAACGTATATTGAGGACAGTCGCAACAAGGTGTTGCAGCGGTACTGGTTGTTGACGTTAACGTGGACGATGCGCTATTTCAACAAGCCGGCGCATTAGTGGTGTAATGATGATTTGGGCGAGCCCCCTCGTACCGCGGAAAACAAAGCACCTTGAACACTACAAGTTCGCTGGCGGTACTCGGGGTCGCGTGCTTTCGGGCTACGCCCGCCTGTGGGCGGGCTGCGGTACCTCGGCTCCGTTGCACTACGCCTCGGCACAGCCTCCGCTTCGCTGCGGCTCCCTGTCGCCCGCTCTCGCGGTTTACGCTTTTGGCAATAGACATCGTAAGTCTTAAAGACTTCGTAAGTCGTGGAGGGCTTTTGGAGAGGACATCGTAAGTCTTTAAGACTTCGTAAGTCGTGGAGGGCTTGTGGAGAGGACATCGTAAGTCTTTAAGACTTCGTAAGTCGAGGAGGGTTTTTGGAGAGGACTTCGTAAGTCTTTAAGACTTCGTAAGTCGTGGAGGGCTTTTGGAGAGGACATCGTAAGTCTTAAAGACTTCGTAAGTCGTGTAGGACTTTTGGAGAGGACATCGTAAGTCTTAAAGACTTCGTAAGTCGTGTAGGACTTTTGGAGAGGACTTCGTAAGTCTTAAAGACTTACGAAGTCCTTCAGGCGCAAAAGACTATTTAAACTGAAGGTTTAGCCAGTCGAAGTGACACTTCCTCAAGGGATCGTAGCTCAAGCAAATTTTTGATAATTCCCTGATGGTGCTTAACGAACGCATCCTTGCTACCATACCATTCTAATACTGCATCGCGGTTTACTTTTGTAGGTGCCGAGGAAAGAATGGCATTATAGGAACTATATTTCCATTCGGAGCAATTCTCTACCAACTCGCCTGCTACGGGGTTCTGGTGTATATAACAGATGAGATTAGTAAGGTAGTTACCGGAATCGATTATTTTGCCTTTGAATCGGTTTTGAAACAAACTCCCATGGCGATTGTTTATATGATTGAACGCCTTCGCATACGAAATGAAAAAGTTGGTAAAACCTCGACTCAATTCCTTCGTATCTCCCTTGACTTTAATTACTAAATGAAAATGTGTGGGCATAAGACAATAGGCCAGCAGGTCGGCGTGACCACTGACGTATTTGTCTAATCTGCCTAAAAAAAACTGATAGTTTTCGTCATTGTTGAAAATGACCTCTCGATTTACACTTCGGTTGAAGACATGGTAAATCTCGTTTTCTAAAAAACGCATAGGTTACAGAATTTGGTGAGATGCAAAAATGCGAAATTGAGATTAAATATTGAATAGGTAATGAGGACTTACGAAGTCTTTAAGACTTACGAAGTCGTGGAGGGGTTAACCAGAACTTACGAAGTCTTTAAGACTTACGAAGTCGTTGGATGGGTTAACCAGAACTTACGAAGTCTTTAAGACTTACGAAGTCGTGGAGGGGTTAACCAGAACTTACGAAGTCTTTAAGACTTACGAAGTCGTTGGATGGGTTAACCAGGACTTACGAAGTCGTTGGTGGGGAGGTAACCCAGACTTACGAAGTCTTTAAGACTTCGTAAGTCTGGGGGATAACGGGGCGCTTTAGCATTGCACGACCGCGGGAAGAACGTTTTCTTTACCACATCAATGCAACTAACCATGATGCTACGCAACCCCATACTGCTTCTCATGCTATCTGTTACGCTGGTTACTTGTGCGGCTCAAGCGCAGCAACCCCAGGTAACCATTGTGCGCGATAGTTTCGGCGTGCCGCACATCTACGGAAAAACCGATGCCGATGCCGCCTACGGCCTGGCCTGGGCGCATTGCGAAGATGATTTCAAAAGTATTCAAGAAAATTTGTTGGCCGGACAAGGTCGGCTGGGCCTGGTGAAAGGAAAGGAAGGCGCGCTATTTGATTTTGCACTCACTTTTTTTGGTATTGATACGTTTGTAGATAACCACTATGATAGTCGTCTTTCAGATTCCTTCAAATTGATTATAAGCAGTTATGTAGCTGCGGTAAATCGGTATGCGCAAACCCATCCCGATGAAGTGCTGGTGCCCAATGCGTTGCCGTTTACTGAGAAGCAACTGGTGCGCAGTGGTTCCATCACCTTAACCCTTTTTGCCGGAGCAGGTATGGCGCTGAAAGCGGTGCGCCAGCATCAATTTGAAATCTTAAATGAACCCAATGAAGTAGGTTCAAACTCGATGGCCATTGCACCATGGCGTACGGAAGATGGGAAAAGCTGGTTGTTGGTAAACTCACACCAGCCCATTGAAGGCCGGCTGGCCTGGTACGAAGCGCATATCAAAAGCGATCAGGGTTGGGATGTGATAGGCGGTTTGTTCCCTGGTGGTGTTTCCATATTTGTGGGCTCCAATCCCTTTCTGGGATGGGCGCATACCACCAACTACCACAACTTCGGCGATGTGTATCAGATTACCCATCGTAACGGCAAGTATTTATACGATGGCAAGTGGATTCCTTTTGCAACCAAGTATGCGCATCTGGTGGTAAAGCTGGGCGGTTTGAAAATTGCCATTCGGAAGAAAATTCCGGTGACCGGGTTAGGGCCGGTCTTCAAAACGAAGCACGGGTGGTATGCTTTTCGGTTTCCGGGGGCAACAGCCATCAATGCCATGGAGCAATGGTTTGCCATGAACAAAGCACAAAACTTTGAAGCGTTTGAGAAGGCGTTGAGAATGGAAGCCATCCCGCTATTTAACGTCATGTACGCCGATTACAAAAACATTTATTATCAAAGCGGTGGAATGATACCTTGGCGTGATAGCACGCTTGGTTGGACGATGCCGGTACCAGGCAATACTTCGCAATACCGTTGGCAAAAGTTGGTGCCGTACGCATCCAAGCCACAATTATTCAATCCGCGATGCGGGTATCTTTATTCCTGCAATCAAACGCCCTATGCGGTTAGCGGCGACAGTTGTGGATGGACGGGCTCCTTTCCCGGTATCCAGCGGTTTAATTATAACCGGGGCGAACGGTTTGGGCAAATGCTTCAGGCGATTCCCGGCAAAATCACCTGGCAACAATTTTTAGCAGTAAAGTTTGATAAGCAATACGCGGCAAATGGCAGTTATATGCGCAATTTCAAGGTGTTCTTTCAGCTTGATGCCCATCAGCATGAACCGCTGGCAGATGCTATTGCCCTAGTAAAACAATGGAACCTTTCCGGAGATACCGGCAACCGGCACGCCGCGCTGATGCTATTGGCGCATCAATATCTCATCAAAAAGCAGCAAGTCCCTTTTGCATTTTTATCTATCAAAAAGGCGCCAATTCAAGAAGACGAGGCCTTAGCGGCCTTGCGTTACGCACGGCGTTTTATGTTGAAACATTACGGCACGCTGGAAATGCCTTTGGGTGCGGTGCAGCGCCATGTTAGGGGAGAAGTGAGTTTGCCCGCCAGCGGGTTGCGCGAAGTTTCCAGAGCGGCCGATCCCAAGTTGGTTGACAAGAGCCATGGTATTTGGAAGATTGTTAATGGCGATGGATATATTCAGATGAATCGGTACGGACCACAAGGCGCTGAAGTATTATCGGTAAATGCCTATGGTGCCTCGGCGCATGCTGATAGCCGGCATTATACCGACCAAATGCGGATGTTTTGTAGCGAGCAGTTCAAAACAATGACCTTCAACTGGTTGCAGATTCGCGCGGCCGCTGAAGCGGTGTACGCGCCTGGTGGGGCGGTGCTATATAAGTAGTCCGATGCATCAAGGAGCTCCTGAGACGTTGATTTTAGTATCGTTAGGAATAAAGCGTCGAGGGGTAGGGATGGGAGTGGAGCGAGCGCAGCGAGCTGTGCGACCGCCGCAGGCGGGAAGCACCGCAGCGAAGCGGAGCCACGTACAGCCCGGGCCGGAGCGGTAGCGGAGGCACCTCCCAAAAATTGTTATCAACCCTCTTATTCAATCGAGAACTTACGAAGTCCTCGGCGTCGGGTAATGGGGACTTACGAAGTCCTCGGTGGCGGATAACGGGGACTTACGAAGTCTTTAAGACTTCGTAAGTCTGGGGTAGGGCTGGGGTAGGGGGGCTGCGGCCTGAGGTGTAGGCAGGGGTAGGGATGGGAGTGGAGCGAGCGTAGCGAGCTGTGCGAACGCCGCAGGCGGGAAGCACCGAAGCGAAGCGTAGCCACGGACAGCCCGGGCCGGAGCGGTAGCGGAGGCACCCCACAAAAAATAATCCTTTATCCACATCCTGATTTTGTCTAAAAAAGAAAATATACCGCCACCATTTGTGGATTTCCCCAAAACCGCTATATTTGCAGTCCTTTTTCAAAAAGTATCAAAAAAATTACTCCGAATGGGTCATAAAACCAGTCCGATAGCCAACAGGCTCGGTATCGTTAGAGGATGGGACAGCAACTGGTTTGCAGGCAAGGATGCCTCGCAAAAACTGGTAGAAGATGTGAACATCCGCAAATACATCAATGCCCGTATTAATAAAGGCGGCATTGCGCGTATTGTTATCGAACGCACCATGAAGCGCGTAACGGTGACCATTCACACTTCGCGCCCGGGTATCATTATCGGTCGCGGCGGTAATGAAGTAGATCGTTTGAAAGAGGAGTTGAAAAAACTGACCGGAAAAGACGTGCAAATCAATATTGCCGAAATCCGTCGCCCGGAAACAGATGCGGCTATTGTTGGCGAAACCATCGCGAAGCAATTAGAAGCGCGGATTAATTACCGTCGTGCCCTGAAAATGGCCATCGCCTCTGCGATGCGCATGGGTGCTGAAGGGATCAAAGTGAAAGTATCTGGTCGTATCGGCGGAGCCGAAATCGCCCGTAGTGAAGAATATAAGCAAGGCCGTACCCCATTGCACACCTGGCGCGCCGATATCGATTACGCCAACGTGGAAGCATTGACCGTTTACGGCAAACTGGGTATTAAAGTATGGATTTGTAAAGGAGAAGTATATGGTAAGCGCGACTTGTCGCTGGGCCTTTCAGGCGTAGCAGAGGGCGGTGCTACTAATAATGCTACTAACCAGGCCGGCGGCGGCGATCGCCGTCAACCACGTGCCCCTCGCGGCGGTGGTCGTGCCCCACGGAATAAATAATTGTTGAAACCGGGATAAACACAGAGCTATGTTATTACCTAAAAGGACGAAGTTCCGCAAAATGCAGAAAGGCCGCATCAAGGGTGTTGCCAATCGCGGACATGAAATTGCCTTCGGCATCTATGGATTGAAGTCGCTGGAAACACACCTGATCACCAACAAACAGCTGGAAGCAGCCCGTGTGGCCGTTACACGCTTTATGAAGCGTGAAGGAAAAGTTTGGATCCGGATTTTCCCTGATAAAGTGATTACCCGCAAGCCTTTGGAAGTGCGGATGGGTAAAGGTAAGGGTAACCCGGAAGGTTGGGGTGCGCCGGTTCGTCCGGGTGCTATCTTGTTTGAATGCGATGGGGTGCCACGTGCTGTAGCTGAGGAAGCGATGCGTTTGGCCGCTCAGAAGCTGCCGGTGAAAACTAAATTTGTAACCCGCAGAGATGCCGTGGAGATGGCTGCTGCTTAATTAGGAAATAATCATGGGAGCGAACAAATCATTAAAAATGAAAGATGTGACCGGAATGCCTGAAAAGGATCTGGTAGAACGCATCGCCCGCGAGCGCGCCGAATTGCTGAAGATGGAATTTACCCACGCGGTATCCTCTTCTGAAAATCCGCTGGCTATCCGTACCAAGCGCCGCGATATTGCCCGTCTGTTAACCGGGCTGAACCAGAAAAAAGCTGCGAAATAATCATGAGCACGTCTGCAACAAATACTATGGAAAGAAATCTCCGCAAAGAACGCGTAGGTATTGTGGTAAGCGATAAAATGGAAAAAACCATTACCGTTGCCGAAAACTTCCGCGTGAAGCACCCTATTTACGGGAAATTCATGAAGCGCACTAAAAAATATAAAGCGCATGATGAAACCAACAATGCCCATGTGGGTGATACGGTACGCATCATGGAAGTGCGCCCGTTGAGCAAAACCAAGCGCTGGCGCCTGGTGGAAGTAATTGAACGTGCGAAATAATTTTTACGCTAACTATTTAAGTTAAATAATCATGTTACAGCAGGAATCAAGAGCCAATGTGGCCGATAACAGCGGCGCCCGCGAGGTGCTCGTTATCCGCGTTCTGGGCGGAACCGCCCGCCGCTATGCCGCTATCGGCGATAAAGTAGTAGTTACCGTGAAAAAAGCCCTGCCTACCGGCGGTGTGAAAAAAGGAACGGTATCTAAAGCCGTGGTAGTACGCACTACCCGCGCGGTACATCGCAAAGATGGTTCGTTTATCCGTTTCGACGACAATGCCGTGGTATTGTTGAACAATCAGGACGAACCACGCGGTACGCGTATCTTCGGACCGGTGGCTCGCGAATTGCGCGACAAATCGTTCATGAAAATTGTTTCACTGGCACCAGAAGTGCTGTAAATCAAAAGGAGAAAACAATGAAAAGCATTAAAAAAGGCGATAACGTTAAAGTAATCGCAGGTGATGATAAAGGAAAAACAGGTCGCGTAATCGAAGTGATTCGCTCAAAAAACCGCGTACTGGTGGAAGGGGTGAATCTGAATACCCGCCACACCAAGCCTAGCGCCAAACATCCTCAGGGAGGTCTGGTAAAACAAGAAGGCGCTATCCATATCTCGAATGTAGCATTGGCTTAAACCAATCTTATCTTTATACAAAACCCCATCGGAAGATGGGGTTTTTTGTTTCCCCTTACTCATCTCATCATTTCGGGTTTTTACCGATTAGCATCAACAAATGCCTTGCGGAAGCACCCTTCCAGAATAGCAATTTCATACCTTGCCGCCATATCTGTTATGAAAAAAATTGTCATTGCAACCGCGCTATTTTGCTCTGCAGCCAGTTTTGCGCAACAACCAATAGTGAATACCTGCACCAGTTTTGCTATATCCAAACCGTTGTGGCAACTGGCAAAGGAATACCCCTACCATCCGTCACGCCACTTTGAAAAGGAAGGTGAACACCGCCGCCTGCGGCCTGTGGTGATGCGATCAGTTGAAGCAACCGACCCGCTTTGGTTTCCGCAGGATACCGCAGTGTATGATAGCCTGCCAATTCTAGCTCAATGGAACGGTATGAATACTAATGCTTCGCCGCCCGACCCCAGTGGTGCCGCAGGGCCTAATCACTATGTGCAGGTGGTCAACTCCTCGTATCAGATTTGGAATAAAACCGGCACCTCGCTACTAGGTCCTTTTAACCTCAGTAATCTCTGGAGCGGCAGCCACGATGATGGCGATCCGGTGGTGTTGTACGACCGCTTTGCCGATCGCTGGGTGATTTCAGAATTTGATCTGGGCCCTAGTCAAAATGGTCCTTACAAACAACTTTTTGCCGTATCAAAAACCAGTGATCCAACAGGCCAATATTATCTCTACCAGTTTTCGTTAACCGACTTTAAAGACTACCCAAAATTCTCGATCTGGCAGGATGGCTATTACATGGGAACCAACACCGATCCGGCGGGATTGCTGGTGTTTGAACGAGATAAGATGCTGGTAGGCGACAATACCGCACGCAATATCGAACTCACCGCCCCAGGTATTACCAATAATGGCTTTTTCTGCCCTATGCCGGCTGATGCCGACGGCAACCTTCCACCGGCAGGAACGCCCATGTATTTCTTCCATTACGAAGATGACAATTGGACTTCAGCCGATGTGATTAAAGTGATAAAGGTAACCACTGACTGGACCAACACGGCCAATACCACAGCTACCTTGGATGCCACGCTGGCTACGGCATCATTCGATACTGATTTTGGTACCACGTGGAATAATATTCGTCAGAAAGGTACCAATCAGCGGGTAGATGCACTCATCGGTACTTTCATGTTCCGCGCGCCATTCCGGGTTTGGTCAGGCTACAATTCAGTATTGCTAAATCATACTGTTGATATCGATCAACAAAATCACGCCGGTATTCGTTGGTATGAACTGCGTCAAACCAGTGGCACATGGGGGATTTATCAGCAAGGTACCTATGCCCCTGATACCAACAGCCGCTGGTGCGGTTCTATGGCTATGGATGACAATGGTAACATCGCCATGGCGTACTCGATTAGCAGCAGAAGTTTATACCCCAGCCTGCGCTATACCGCGCGGTACGCTACTGATCCTTTGGGGAAAATGACATTTAAAGAGAAAACCGGTATCGATGGAACAGGCTCCATCAACGGCGATAACCGCTTTGGCGATTATGCGCACATGAGCCTCGATCCGGATGGAGAAACATTCTGGTTTACGGGTGAATATGTGAGCACAGGCGGAACGCAACGCAGTCGCATCTTCTCCTTTAAAATTCCCAAAAAAGGTAATGTCGGAATTACAGCAAGCGATGAACCGGTGAGCCTGAAGGTGCTTACCCTTCACGCCGGTTTGTGGCAGGTTGTGGCAAATGGCCTGACGGATGACGTTAAGGTACAGTTAGATTTAATCAATAATCTGGGCCAAACGGTGTGGCAGCAAACCGATGCGGCGCATGCCGGTCAACTGAGCACGGCAGTGGAAACAACCGGTTTACCTCACGGAATTTATTATTTGCGTTTGGCGGTGAATCACCAGCAGCGCGTGGCAAAAATAGTATGGTAATGAAAAACCTTTGGATCGGCATTACGGGCTTCTTTTTGCTGGGCTGTGCCAGCTCTAAAACAATTGCTGCCGGAGGCAGTAAAACAAAAACATTAAGCGCCAGCGGCGTGGTACATGTGGCTCCTGCCGTTGGTTGCAAGGCGGTGATTGAAACCACGGCAGACGGAGAAAACATCCAATTCTATCCGGTGCAAATGGATAGCGCATTTTTGAAAGAAGGATTGAAGGTGACCTTCAGCTATCGCTACAGCAAGGTGAAACAGCCACGCGGTTGCAGTCATGCAACACCTGTGGTGATCACAAAAATTAGAAGCGTCAAATAAGGCGGCGAACGTTTTTATTGCATGATCATGATGATGATGGCGGCCCCCCAATAAATTGGGGTCGCGCTATCCGTTCCCAAGGTTTTTGGCCGCGCTTTTCTTTCGCGCAACACCGGCCATGTTTCCCCTAAAAAATAGCGCTGTGCATCAGCTACAGTATCATTTCATAAATAACATTGCTGGTCTTTTATGATCTGGCCTCGCGCCGGCCAAAAACGCTTTCCACTACTATCGCTGCCGCCCGGCGCCGTAAAGGATCTTTCAGTAATCGGCGCGCCTGGCGCCGCCTTGGCAGCGCGCTGAATAGGATTTCATCTACTTTCTTGTTGAGGTGTAGCGGCCGGTCAAAAAAAAAAGCGGGAGGAACTCCCCCCGCTTCTAACCTGTTATGAGAAAATCTTAAACAATTACCACCCGTAACGTACCACCTGCAGTAATCACAAAGTAAACCCCTGCCTGATCAATATATGCATAGTATCCGCCCGGAGCGCGATAGATATTGGCTTCTATTTTTTCACCTAATTTATTCGTGATAATTGGCGTGTCTTTTCCGCTGTAAACAATTCTAATCTTTCCGCTGGAAGGGTTTGGAACGGCAATAAATGTTGGTGCTACTGCAGCCTGACCAATACCGGCCGGCGCGGTTGAACGACCAACGCAACTGCCATCCTGAACTTCTACCAATCCTGAATATACGGTGCCAAACATTTCTGCTGAAGTTTTGCCCTTACACATGTACCAGGCATCAACATTGGCTGGTACCATCAAAGTAGTGCTGGCCTCATCAGTAGTATTCCAGGCGTCTACTGTAGCCATTCCGGTTACCGTTAATAAAATGGAGTCGCCTACGGAATTACACTGTATATAAGGCTGACGAATATCTGTTTCCATATAAGGCACCGCGCTTGCGGAAGCCACGCGCAATTTGCCTGACCAGTTCATCAAATTGGTATAGTTGATGGCAACAATAGGTGTTGCGTCACCGGGTACGCGTAAGTCGATTTGACCACCGTTGTTGATGGGGAAATAACCCGGATAATCTCCGGGACCACTGCCTGGGCGGCCTTGACCTGTGCCGAAGCATGCCAGTTTCGGAGCATTTAGGATGCTGTTCATATCGCCAATGTTGTTTGTGGCAACACGGTAGGAACCAAAATTATTACTTAACAAGCCCAAATCAGTTTGTTGCAATACCCTGATTTGATGGCTGGCCGGATACCACATGCATAGCAGGCCTTTAGCTGTTACAGAAGAACATCCTCCCTGAGCATAAATCGTTACACAAATGGAATCGGTTCCCCAGCTATTGACCACCTGAAAATCACTGATTGCCGATAGCGACATCGCACCGTCCATCCAGGTTTCTGTATTGAAGGTGTTATCACTGCCACCGATCCGAGCAAACTCCCGACAGGCGCCATCCTTGCCAATCCAAACCCGAACTAAACTGGTATTTCTTTCGGCAACAGCCATGATCGTACTGTCGCCATACATGGCACCAGATAAGCTTGATGGACGGAAGTAGTCGTTCGCATTTATAGATACGCTCTCGGCAACACACGAGCCTGTGCGTAATTGCGTTTGTACTGTATCATCGGCTTGGGTTGAGATAGTCCAAACTTCATTGAACCGTTCAAAACTTTCCATACGGCGTTTCACAATGCTATAACCGTAATTGCGGGTAACAAACGAATAGGCGAAAGTATCAGCTCCTGCAACTTCAAATTGAATATCTCCTGCAAATTGTATAGCCGCAGGTATATCTGCAATTAAGTGAAAGGCGGTATCAAAAAGTTGTACCCGATGGTGATCCTGGCCGCTGTTTTGTGGATCGAAAATATTCACGAAGCAATGCAGGCTAGGTGAATATTCGAATTTTAACTGCTGGAATGATTTGTTGCTATCTGCTGCTAATGTACTCACCGCCTGCTGCGCTTCCCAAACAGGAACTACATGGCCTGATACAATTTTAAAAATGCGCGCCTGTGGAGGAGCAACTTCGGGCGACATAGGCGCACCGGGCGCCTGGCGAAGATTGTCGGCACCAGATAGTATATACCCATTCCAACCAGATTTTGCGGTATAGGCAAAATCGATTTGGTTGTTGTTCATACTGCCGCTGCCATACAGCGAAGAAGAATAAGAGGTTTGAGCGTTTGTGGTGATTGTACCAGCCAATGCCAATACCATCAATGCGTAGAGCCGAGTCATGTCAATAGTTTGCAGCGTTTACGGAAACGCTTGCAAATTGTTTCAACTCAATTTCTTTTATTACGCTGATGCAGCATCTACAGGCTTAAATTTCTGCAATGAACATTGAACAATTTCTTCCGGTAGCAGATAAATACGCAGCGCTAACCTGTTGTTCAAAATTGGTGAATTGGTTTCTTCTAACTAAAGCGATGGCACATCCGCCAAAACCGGCGCCAGTCATTCGGGCGCCTAAACATCCAGGCGCTTCTTGTGCGGCATAAGCTAAGGCATCCAACTCAGGGCCGGTTACTTCATAATCTAACTCCAGCGATTGATGAGAAGCATTCAATAATCTTCCTAAAGTATGTAAATCACCCACACGAAGTGCCTGAACCGCATGCTTCACGCGCAACTGTTCTGAAATAACATGACGCGCTCTTCTTCTCAATAATTCATCTTTAATTTTTGGCAAATCATCCATGCTGGCATCCGCCAAAAATTGATAGGAGCAACCTTGTTGTTGCAATTCATAAATAGCCGCTTCACAAGAGGCGCGCCTTTCATTGTAAGCACTTTTCACTAATGAACGCGGTACTGCTGTATTCATCACCACAAAGGCATAATCGTCGGGCTCAACCGGAACGCTTTCATAACGTAGATCCTGGCATTGCAGCAATAAGGCTGCTTGCGGTGCGGCACAGGCAATGGCAAACTGATCCATAATGCCGCATTGCACGCCAATAAACTCGTTTTCCGCACGCTGGCATAAGAGCGCTACATCAGGACGACTCATCGAAATCAATTCAGACGAAAAAATATCAGCGCATAAAACTTCTAAAGCAGCCGATGATGAAAGTCCGCATCCTTCTGGCAGGGTAGAAGAGAAGGTGATATCTAAACTCCAGCTTTCCGGAACCCCATCAGAAAACTTTTCACGCCGAAATATTTCCAGAACAGCAAACACATAGTTGCACCAGCGGTTTGCGGTATCATAGGTGCGCGGCAAGGCTTGTAGTGACCCCTGAAATTCAAAAGGATGCCCCTCGCTGCGCATGGTCAATTGCCCATCGTTGCGGTATTTAACTTGGGCAGTAATACCAAGCTGAATGGCTGCAGGAAGAACGCTTCCGCCATTGTAATCTAAATGTTCACCGATTAGATTAATTCGCCCCGGTGCAAAAAACTTTCTCGTTTCCATCGAAGATTTGAAACTATCGCGAGGTAGCTATTAATTGACCCGGATAGCAGAAATGGTACCGTTGAATAACTCGCCTTTTTTAACGCTACCCATGATTTTGATTTTAAAAGTCCAACTCTGCCCTGCGCTTATATTCACAACAGTTTCCCACGAATTGCAGATTTCGCGGTCGTTGGTGAGGTAACTCATTAGGAATCCTGTGTTGGTCAATCGCGTATTCCCGGCACCGCTGTCGCCCGTGTAATCAATCGACATGACGTCCGTGTTAGGAAAAATTTCATGGTCCGTTCCGCACCAACTAAAGCGCACCAGGTAAGTTCCAGCCGTTGCTCCCGGAGCTACGCCATTTAGGGTGAGATAATCAACATCAGTAGTTACCGTGCCCGATACTGCAGTTGAGTTCACGTAATAGCGCACCGTTCCTTTCAATGCGCCATCTAACAATTCATTGCCATTTACCGTGAGGCGCTCTGATGGCAGTGCGGTGGCAATGCCCACATTGGTGCCATCGTCGTATATAATGCTATTACAGATTTGCGAACTGCTGGTAAATTTTGCCACATAATTGGTGACGGCTGCCGCACAAATGCCAGACGTTCCACTCGGGCCTGTGGGGCCGGTAGGACCCGTGTCTCCGGTAGGTCCGGCCGGCCCCATACCTGCACCCGTTGGGCCTGTTACGCCCGTTGGGCCGGTAATGCCCGGAATGCCAGCAGGGCCTGTTCCTCCATCGTTTCCGGAGGGACCTGTAGCACCAGTTGGGCCAGTATTACCGGCTACGCCGCTGGGCCCGGTTGCACCGGCCGGACCTACTGGCCCGGTTCCACCAATCGCTCCTGCAGGCCCGGCCGGACCCGTATCGCCTGTTGCTCCTGTTACTCCGTTAGCACCTGTTGGTCCTGTTGCACCCGGCAATCCATTCCGGCAAAGCGATTTCCATTGCGTTGAAAAGAAAAAGAAGCAAGAAGAATCTATATCGTAAACCATCAATCCTTCGGCTGGTGCGGCAATACTTAATCGCTGCAAAGCAGTTACTCTTGGGATCAATACGCCTTTGTCAGTCGATTTTAATTCTAGCACAGCGCTCGGATCGGGCGCAGGTGTACCAATGCCGATATTATTCTGGCCTTGCATTTGAAAACTCAGCGTCATCAAACAAAAAATCAGGATAGTGGGAATGGAGTATGCTGTTGTCTTGCTCATCTGAAACGAAAAAAACAGCAAATTTTTTATTTCCGAAGAAATAATTCTCTAAACGCGGCGTTTAAAGGGCAAAATATTTCGCGATGGAAGAAATTTCTACTAAAAACAAATTGATTTTACTGGCCTACGGAGAACTGAATGCAGCGGATGCAGCGGCCCTACACCAAGCCATTTCAGGCAGCGCCGAACTGCAACAATTGTGGGATGATATTCAATTCACCCTTTCTGCCTTGGATGATATGGCTGAAATGCCTGCTTTGTTTGAAACGGTTACCTGGTAAACTAGTGTTTACATCAACTCACGAGCCTCTTCCTTTAGGAACTCTAATGCCGTTTGTGATGGCATGAGTTGTCCGGCATTAGAAAAAGCTTCCAAAATAGTTCTGGCCAGTTGATTAGCGGTAGCATCTACCGGAACTTTGGCGGCGATGAGACTGATGGTTTTCACCGTTTCATCGCGCGCAGAAACGGCCAGATTCCAGGCGTTCGAGGATATATACAATTGCTGCGACAAATTATGTTCAAACTCGCTGCGAATCGATTTTACGATAGCCAATTGCAATTCGCTGCTGAGCATATCTGGTTCAATGACTCTGGAAATCACTGCTCCGGGAGCCATACGCTCTAACAGTAACACCATACGCTCATAAGCCTGCAGGCGTAACAGGCGCGTATCTTTACTTTCTGCCATGCGAAGCTCCAGCAGCCGTAACTCCTTATCGCGCTGCAGGAACTTCTGAATCAGAAAAATAACGCCGGTACATACGATGAGTAAAGGCGCGCATATCAATGCGATATCTCCCAGTTTTTCCATAACTAATACTTTTTAGCAGAACGACTAGCGAGCAATGAATCCGTTGAGGTCTTCCTTGCTGCTATCAAAGCTAAAAACGTCGTTTACCGTGAAATAATTTTGTGGATCTACACAACGGCCGTAGGCAAACTTGGCAAATGCGAGTTTGGTTTCTTCAAAACTGAAGATTTTACAAATCTGAATAATCTGGTTGCAGCTAACGCAGTTGCTGTTCAGTACAGATTTGGCAGTTGACAAACGCGTTTCGTCAAAACCACTTTTTGAAATGCTGGCCAATGCCGATTGAAAATTTCCCGGAGCCATGGCGTAAACACATCCGGCTGGTACTTGTTGCGCAGGTGGAACATTGGTGTGGGTAGTTGTGGTAGTAGTTGTAGTGTGTTGTTCTACCAGCAGTGGATCGGTGATCTGAACATTTATACCCGGAACGCCCACGGTAACGGTTGTGCCTGGGGTAGTTGTTGTGGTAGTAACGGTGGTTGTGGTTGCCGGCACTACTGCGGTAGTTACGCCAAAGTGGTAAACTGGTACGCCAACAGGACGTGAAGGTGGCGGCATATTGGGCACAATAGGCGTACTGCTAAAATAACGAAGCACCTGCTTGCCATCCTTTCCTGATTTAATTTTGTATGTAACATCAGTGAATTGGCCGTCGGCATCAGTCAGCATCAGGGCGTTCTTGCTGATTTCTCCCTTGGTTTTATCTTCAAAAATGATCTTGGCGTTATAATAGGGTTGTGTTAGCTCTTCCAGACGAATGTTAGTTTCCGGCTTATCGTTCTGGCGCTCACCATTCAGGATGAGGTAGAATTTATAGCCATCTTCTGAGAAGATAGTGAGGTTACCAGTTGGTTGAAGTTGGGCCCATACGGCCAGTTGAAGGAAGGCAATGGCGGTGGTCAGTACTAATTTTTTCATGGCTGCAATTTAAATTGAAAATAGTTTCTTTTTCTAATACGAAGTTCTTGCCAGACCTTTGTTTTTTAGTTTTTTTAAGAGATGATGAAGTTGCCGTCTCACCCAACTTCCATCCCGCGCTATTCGTCTTGAAATCATTACCTTTGAGTCAGACACTATTTGTGAAAAAAATTGGCATACTGTTATTGGCTATTAACGCCTGTTGTTTTTCGTATGCCGAAAAATCTCACCTGCATGCCGCGCCATCAACGTTGCGCTTTACTGAAAATCTGGGTCAGTGGGATGCCGGGTTGCGGTTTCGTGCCAAATTAGCTGCCGGAGCCATTTTCTGCACCGATAGTTTTATTGGCATCTGGATGTACGATGGTGCAGCACTGGAACGCGCGCATCATCATGGCGATTCAACACCCATTCAGCAGCATTATTTCCGGATTCGATTTAACGGAGCCAATCCACACCCTGTGATCCGGAAATATGGACCATCTGCCAGCTATGAAAATTTCTTTCTAGGGAATAATCCGGCCCGATGGAAATCACAGGTTCATGCCTACGAAACTTTGGTTTATCAAGAGCTTTGGCCGGGTATTGATATGCAACTGGAAGGGGATGGCGATGGCATGAAGTATAGTTTTCTGGTAAAACCTGGTGCTGACTTTCACCACATCGACTTGTGTTATGAGGGTGTTTCAGATTGGCGTTTGAACGAGGGTGAATTGCATTATCAAACCTCAATAGGGCAGTTTCGCGAGCTAGCGCCCGTTGCCTGGAAAAGTCATCAAAAATCAGTTTCCGTTGCATACCGTGTTGATGGCGAGCAACATTTGCGCTTTTCCGTCAATGGTTCTGTTAGTTCGCAGGATACGTTGGTGATTGATCCTACACTGGTATTCTCCAGTTACACCGGCGCTACGGCAGATAATTGGGGCTATACGGCAACCTACGATGCTGCTGGCAATATGTATATCGGGGGATATATTAATCAAAGTCAGTTTGGCGGTTCCTATCCAACCAGTACGGGGGCGTTTCAATCGTCATGGGGCGGTGGCGACGACGGTACCGGCTCTGGTGATGGTGCGGGCATTGGCTTTGCCTGCGATATGGGCATTACCAAATTTAACAGCAGCGGCACTGCTATAATGTATTCTACTTACATCGGCGGCAGCAGCAACGAAACGCCAAATAGTTTGGTAGTAGATGATCAGAATAATCTATTGATCTATGGGGTATCTTACTCATCAAATTATCCGGTTACACCAGGAGCCTATAAAACTACTAAGGGTGGATTAGGAGATATTGTAGTCACCAAATTGAATAGTTCCGGCACGGCCTTGGTGGCAAGTACCTTTGTAGGCGGCAGCGGAGAAGATGGAATTAATTTTGATGGAAAGGAATTCAGTTTTGGTAACCTCAAGCGCAATTACGGTGATCAAAACCGCGGGGAAATTCTGGTTGATAATGCCGGAAATGCCTATGTGGCTTCCAGTACGTTCTCAACAGATTTTCCGGTGACCCCGGGCGCCCCGCAAACCACCAATCACGGCGGCCAGGACGGCTGTTTATTCAAAATAAATAGTTCGCTTTCGTCGCTCATCTACAGTACCTACTTGGGTGGAACCAGCGATGATGCCTGCTATTCCATTGCCTTAGACAAGGGTTTGGGTATTTATGTTTGTGGAGGCACCATGAGCAGTAATTTTCCCACCAGTGCCGGCGTATTGCACAGTAATTATCAAGGTGGATTATTCGATGGTTTTTTATGTCATATCGGTACTGGCGGCAATTTGCTTCGTTCTACTTATCTGGGCACACCCGGTAACGATCAGGTGTACTTTGTGAAGTTAGATTATGAAGATAGTGTTTATGTGGTGGGCCAGACTACCGGCGCGTATCCCGTTCAGAACGCCAACTACAGTAATCCAAACAGCGGACAATTTATTGCACAGCTACGATCTGATTTAAGTGCGCATGTGTTCTCAACGGTTTTTGGCAACGGCAGCGGAGCGCCCAACGTTTCGCCCACTGCATTTTTGGTAGATACGTGCAAAAATATCTATGTAGCTGGCTGGGGTACGAATGATGTGACATTCCAGAATTTTCAAAACCCGATGTTTAACATGCCCATCACGAATGATGCATTGAAATCAAGTACAGATGGCACTGATTTTTATTTTATTGTTTTAAAGAAGCAGGCATCCAGCTTGTTGTATGGTAGCTATTTTGGTGGAAACGGGATTGAGCATGTAGACGGTGGCACCAGTCGTTTTGACCCGCGGGGCGTTATCTATGAAGCGATATGTGCCGGATGTGGCGGATCTTCGTTCACACCTACTACGCCGGGTGTTTGGGCGCCTAATAACGGTAGTCCGAACTGCAACGAATTAGGTTTGAAACTTGCGTTTAACCTTTCCGGAACCAAGGTGACGGTAAAGGCGAATCCGCGCTCCACCGGTTGTGTTCCGCTTACCGTTAATTTTGTAGCAACAACTAGTCCGGGAGCCTCGGTTACCTGGTATTTCGGTGATGGCGCTACCTCTAACCAATTCAATCCGGTGCATACGTACACGGATACGGGCGTGTATCAGGTGATGTTGGTGGGTGTAGACCCGAATTCTTGCAACAACCGCGATACTGCATACATTGATGTTTGGGTGCGCAATGATAGTCTCACCGCTAATTTCCTTCCGAATTTGCAAGTGAGCTGTTATCAAAAGCAACTCGCTATTGGCGTTACCAATTATCCTACATCCAGTTACTTGTGGAATTTCGGCGATGGAACCACTTCTTCCGCTGCGGGAAATGTGGTGAAAACGTATACCAATCCGGGAACCTACAATGTAAAGCTGACGGTTACCGATACCACCAAATGTAATCTTCAAACCAGCTTCAATACACAGGTTTATGTGCCACCGGTGGTTCGTGTGGCACTCCAGCCGGTTGACACCATTGGCTGTATTCCGCTTACTGTTTCGTTTGGAAATGTTACCAACAACACGAATGCAGGCGCTTACACCTGGTATTTCGGCGATGGTGATTCTTCTAATCTGAAGAATCCGACGCATACTTATTTGCACGGCGGAAATTATACCGCAATGGTGATTTTAGACGATACCTTATCCTGCAATAAAAAAGATACGGCCTACATCAGAATAATTGCTGTCGACTCCTTCGCCGACGCATCTTTTATCACTACTAATCAGTTTTACTTCTGCGATTCTGTTCGAGTTCAGGTGCAGTCTTTCTACAATACTGAACAATGGGAGTTCTGGAATTTTGGCGATGGATTTACGTCTACCAGCAATCCGGTTACGCATACGTACTATGCGCCAACTTTTGATACGATTACGCATTTCATTTACGATTCTACCAAAATCTGCAAGCAGTACGATACCGCCAAAGTAATTATCAGCTTAAACCCACTAACCACGCGGATTTCCGTGCCTGATTCTATCGGTTGTGTGCCATTCACGGCTACGTTGTATGGTGTATCTCCTTTGCTGACAACCCATTTTTATTGGTTCTTTCCGGATGGTGATTCTGCGTCGGGTACGCCAGTTCAACATACTTTTTCACCAACGGGTACCTATCCCGTTTATTGCATCAGCATCGATAGCAATGCCTGCGTGAATCGCGATTCTAACGTGACGCAGATTGTAGTTATCGATGATTCCACCAGAGCCAATTTTTCTATTCAAATACTGAATGATTGCGATTCTGATCTGTACGTTAAGCTGACCAATACCAGCACGAATGCTACGCATTACGTTTGGAATTACGGTAACGGACAGACCAGCACCGACACTAATTCAGCGCAACACTACAACCTGCCGGGAACTTATACCATTTCCCTATGGGCAGAAGATACATCGCGCTGTCATCCCCGGGATAGCATCACCAAAACTGTTACACTAAAACCTAATTCCATCATTGATTTCGAACTGGAAGATATATGTCTCGGGCAAACCGTTTTCTTCTTAAATAAATCAAATCCTAAAGCAACCTATAATTGGCTTTTTGGCGACGGACAAAGCAGTGGACTGTATTCACCTTCGCATACGTATCAGAATTTTGGGGTGTATCAAGTGCAATTGCAAATGGTAGATACCAGTACCTGTAATGTTTATGATACGCTAACGAAACCGGTAACGGTGTATGCGCAGCCCATTGCAGCCTACGCCACTCCCGGTGATACGTTTTGGTATGAACATGATGTAGTTTTCACGAATGAAAGTCAGTTTTACAATACATCGGTGTGGACCTTTGAAGATGGTTTTGTAACGAATGAAACCTCGCCCGTTTATGCCTTTCACAACAATGTTGGATGGACCACCGTTTGTTTGGAAGTGTACAATGCCGGCGCACCGTGCCGCGATACGCTTTGCGACAGCATATACATTCGGTTTCAGGCCTTGCTTGGCGTACCTAACGCTTTTTCTCCCAATGGCGATGGTGTAAACGACAGGGTTTATGTTGAAGGAAGGGGAATTGTAAAGCTGGAGTTCAGAATTTACAATCGATGGGGCCAATTGGTTTATCACGGAACCGACCAAAAGGAGGGATGGGATGGTACATACCATGGTGAACCGCAGGAAATGGAAGTGTATACCTACACGGTAGATGCCTGGCTGATTAATAAACAATATGTGCCTTTAAAGGGCAATATCACCTTGCTGCGATGAAGAGTATCTGGAGACATTCCGTGAAGCATGATTCGGGTAAGCGCGGGCAACACCAATACCGTGGTTATTTGGCGATACTATTCATTTGCCTTTTGGGGATTCGTCATGCACTGGCTCAGGATGTCCACTTTACGCAATTCTTCACTAATCCGCTAGCGTTATCTCCGGCGTCAACAGGATACTTCGATGGTGATTACCGCATCGGGTTCAACTACAAATATCAATGGCCCTGGGCCACGCAGCAAACCTTCAATTATCATACACAGGCGGCCTACGCTGATTTTTCAGTATTAGAACGGAAAACAAAAATGGGTTGGTTGGGGCTAGGACTAAATTTCCTTAACGACCAGGCTGGTGACGGGCGTTTACGTTATATGCGCTTCGGTGGCAGCGTGGCCTGGCATCAGCCGTTCGACAAAGCCCACCGATTTATATTGTCGCTGGGATATGGATTTCATTATGTGCAGAAGTCGATTGATTTCGAGCCCTTCTATTTTAATAATCAATGGGTGGCTGATGTAGGATTCGATCGGTCATTGCCTGATTTCGAACGCCCATCCTCAGCTACGTTCTCTCAATTTGATATGGGTGCGGGTTTAAATTTTCATGCCAAGGTGAGTGACCGTTTGTTGTTGGGTACTACTTTTTCGATGTTACACCTTAATCGCCCCAAGGACGCTTTCTATACTGGAAATAATCAGTTGGGCTTCCGTTATGTGGCTTCTGCCAAGGCCGAAATTCAATGGAGCCGGGGCGTTTCTATTTTAACCAATGCGTACTTTACCTATCAGAAGAAGGCTTATGAAGTGGTATTCGGCGCTATGGGCGCATTTCGGGTTCACGAGGAAAGTCGCAGAGAAAGTGCGCATACCTTGTATGCCGGCGCCTATTACCGTGTCAAAGATGCCTTGTCGCCAATTGTAGGTTATCAATTCAAGGGTACCCGTTTGCTGGTGAATTACGATATTATCTTCTCCAGATTATCAACACCGGGAAGATTCAACGGCGGATTGGAGTTTTCGCTGGTGCATATCGGTCGTTTCCCAATGCGCCATACTGATAAAAAGGTGGCTTGCCCTAAATTTTAGCGGAAGCGCGGAGGATCAGCCAACCTTTCCATTTTCCCATTTCTTTTTACATTCACCGCACTATAAAGTGACTCACGATGGATATCAAGCAAATTCAGGAATTGGTGAAACTGGTAACCAAATCGGGTATCAGTGAACTTTCAGTGAAGGATGGTGACATGGAAGTGACCGTTAAAAACGGTGTTTCCGGACCGGTGGCACACCCTATTCAAGGGTTTATGAGCCCACAGCTGCCAGTACAACAAGCCGTTGTTGCGGCACCGGCAGCAACCACTGAAACTAAAACATCCGAAACACCGGCCACCACCGCAACTGATGCCAATACCTATACTTTTAAATCACCTATGATTGGCACCTTCTACCGGAAGCCATCTCCCGATAAAGATGTTTTTGTGAAAGTTGGTGATACGGTGAAGAAAGGCGATGTGCTTTGCATCATCGAAGCGATGAAGTTGTTTAACGAAATAGAATTCGATGGCGATAGCGGAAAAGTGGTGAAGATTCTGGCCGACGATATTTCACCGGTAGAATACGACCAGCCGCTATTTTTGATTGAGAAAGCCTGATAGGGTTCAAACTGCTCCACATGTTTAAGAAAATACTGATTGCTAACCGCGGCGAAATTGCCCTGCGTATTATTCGTACCTGTAAAGAAATGGGTATTAAAACAGTGGCGGTTTATTCTACTGCCGACCGCGACAGCCTGCATGTGCGCTTTGCTGATGAGGCGGTGTGTATTGGTCCGCCTCGCGGTAAAGAGAGTTATCTCAACATGCAAAATCTCATTGCGGCCGTTGAATTGACGGGTGCAGATGCCGTTCATCCGGGTTACGGATTTCTGGCGGAAAATGCGGAGTTCGCTGATTTATGTACGAAGTATAATGTGAAGTTTATCGGTCCGCTGGGTTCACAAATCCGGGCAATGGGCGATAAAATCACAGCCAAGGAAACCATGATTAATTCAGGTGTTCCTTGTATTCCCGGCTCTGGTGGTTTGGTAGCTGATGTGCAGGAAGCAAAAAAAATTGCATCGAAAATCGGGTATCCGGTTATTATCAAGGCAACAGCGGGCGGTGGCGGAAAGGGGATGCGCATCGTGTGGAACGAAAAGGAAATTGAGAAAGCCTACACCACGGCACGTGCTGAAGCAGGTGCGTCGTTTAACAACGATGGGGTGTACATGGAAAAGTTCATCGAAGAACCGCACCATATCGAGATTCAGGTGGCCGGTGATCAGCAAGGAAGGGCAACGCATTTGAGCGAGCGCGATTGCTCGGTTCAGCGCCGGCACCAAAAATTAGTAGAAGAAGCACCTTCTCCTTTTATCAGCGCGGATGTGCGTGAAAAGATGGGTGAAGCCGCGGTGCGCGCCTGTGAGGCCATTAAGTATGAAGGTGTGGGTACCATTGAGTTTCTGGTTGATAAACATCAGAATTTCTACTTCATGGAAATGAATACCCGTATTCAGGTGGAACATCCGGTAACAGAAGAAGTGATGGACTTTGATTTAATCAAGGAACAAATCCTGATTGCAGCCGGTACACCTATTTCCGGACGTTTGTATTTTCCTGAGAAGATGCATGCTATAGAATGTCGTGTAAACGCTGAAGACCCATTGAACAATTTTGCACCTAGCCCGGGCCGAATTACCGCATTGCATACACCAAAGGGGTATGGTGTTCGCGTAGATACCCATATTTACGCAGGCTACACCATTCCGCCTTACTATGATTCGTTGCTGGCCAAAGTGATTTGCCGCGCTAAATCGAGAATTGAAGCCATTGTGAAGATGGAACGCGCTATGAAGGAGTTTGTTATTGAAGGCGTGAAGACAACCATTCCTTTCCATATTGCGCTGATGCAGAATGAAGCTTTTCGCAGTGGAAAATATGACACTGGTTTGTTAGAGCGCTTCGATTACGCACAAGCTATTAAGGACATAGCACATGAGCCCTAATAGCTCTTTGTTTTTCAGATTTAATAAATAAAGAAAGCCGGCAAGTGCCGTTGTTTCCTTAGATTCGCTGCATGCGTTTCAGCATGATCTTATGCGCAATGATGTGCGCCATTGCAGGGGCAGTACAGGTGGTGGATGTTTCCCCGCCAACTCGACTTTCTACCAAAGTGCAGAAGGTGCGCATCATTGGTAAGAATCAAGATGGTTATGTGGTACGCTTTTCCGGCGATGGAGAAATGATACAAGTATATTCTCCGGAAATGCGCTTAGTCACTGCCAAGAATATTGATTACAAAGGAATGGAAGGGGAAATTCAGCATATCCTGCTGAATAAATCCGGCGCTTCTGTTTTGTTTTTAGATGGTGACCGCAGGCAAACACAATTGCTGGCGCAACCAGTCAACGGAAAATTTGTAGAGGCAGGTAAGCCGTTGCTCATTGATTCTTTTTACGATCGTCCGGAATTGGTGAATGCCAATCTTCATTTCAAGTTATCCTTAGATCAGAACTACATATTGTTTTACTATCCTGTATTCCGCGGCGGCATGATTGAGAAGATGCAGCTCACCTGCATGGATCGGGGATTGAATGTACTCTATAGGGTACTAATTGCAGTGAACCGGCCGGAACGCGACATGGAATATGCCATGGCTTTGGTAGATAACAGCGGTAATGGTTATTTAATTTTTGCTGCTGAACCGAATGGCAAAGATCGTACCTATGGCGATGCATTCCATGTAGTACGAATTGATCGGTATGATGGTACCCAACTCACTTTCAATATGAAAGTGGAGAAAGAAATTTTTGGAGAGCCGGCATTTGATATTGACAATGTAAACGGTTCGTTACTGTTTTCCGGATTTTATGATGAAACCGGCGCGGCTTCCGACCCAGCTGCTACCGGCGTTTTTTATCAGCAACTGGACGCTCGCAATGGTCAAGTGAAACACAGTGTTTATGCACCGTTTCAGGCGTCGTTCATCCGCGAGTTAACGGGCCGTGAACCCTCTGCTATGAATAATCGGCTGTACACCTTTCAGGTTAAAAAAATGATACCGCGAATGGATGGGGGGGCTTTAATTGCTGCAGAGTCGTTCATTAAAGATCGCCGCGAAGTAATGACTATGGCGCCCAGCATGATGACTCCCTATAATTCTTACCGAACTATTAATACCTATACCTTTAATGATATCATCGCCTTCTCGTTATTGCCCGATGGTCAGCTAGAATGGTCGCAAGTAATGCGTAAGAAGCAAAGCAGTGAAGATGATAATGGTTTTAACTCTTCTTTCGGCGTGATGAATCAGAAAGATCGGTTGCATTTTGTTTTTATGGATGAAATTGGAAGCAGTGGCTCGGTGAACGAATATGTGTTGAACAGCAAGGGGGAATCTACCCGTAACAATCTTTTTAATCAGGATGATAAAGACTTGTTTGTGATACCGCGCCAATTGCGGCAGGTGGCGCCTGATGAAGTGCTGATGCCCAGCATGAAGGGAACAAATTTCAGGTTGGTGAAAATCAGTTTTTAATGGGCATCCTGCGTTTTCTGAAATCCAATTCGCCCATTCTCCTTGCCCTGAATGTGTTGTTAGTGCTACTGACTCGCTTGATTTTTGTAGTAGCGCCAGTTGACGTTGACCGCCTTTGGCTTCATCACGAGCCATTGGCAGCGCTAACTTTTAGTTGGCTCAGGCCAATCTTGCCGGATGCTGCTTTCGTGGCCGTTGGCGCTGTGGTTTCTATGTTACTTTCGTTAATGTTGAACCAATTGGTTAACGAAAACAAAGTAGCTACGAAGCGCACCTACCTTCCCGGAATTCTATTTCTGGTTTTTGCAGGGTTCTTCAATGAATTTTTGATTTTTTCACCCGCGCAAATTGCGCTGTATTTTCTGTTCCGAATTAGTTCCAAGGTGTTTCGGCTCACAAGGCCGGAAAAACACCTTGGCGATATTTTCGATACCGGCTTGCTATCCATGTTATCTACCTTATTCTACTTTCCTTCTATAGTGTATGTTCCTTTGGCGCTGATTGGCATTTATACTATGCGACCCTTTTCATTTCGCGATTTGTGGTTGGTTTTATCGGGATTTTTAACGGCTTTGTTTTGCGTATTCTGTTATTACTATGGCCAAAACCGGCCCGGGGCATTGGTGTTGGCTATGTTGAACTTTCTGAACGGGCATAGTTTTGAATTTGGAATGATGCAAGCTATGGATATCGCCCGTCTGGTTTGGTTAGGCTTGCTGTTGCTGGCAGCTATTGTTTTAGTGCAGGGCGTATTGTATTCCAGTTCTATCCAAACCAGGAAATACACCGGCTACATCACCATTACGTCATTAGCCATAATAATTGGCGCGGTGCTGGCCATGCGCTTTGATTATAGTCATTTGGTATTGCTCACCCTGCCATTAGGTTTTTTGTGGAGTTTGCTTTTTGTGGAAAGTCGTGACAGCTTATTTCTGGATATTACATTTGTAGTACTATTTTTGAGCGCGCCCGGTTTACAGTGGGCTGCAGTTTTATTCATTCAGAAACAATAAAGTTATGAAAGCAGGAGTGGTGGTTTTTCCGGGATCGAATTGCGATCGTGATATGGTGCATGTGCTACATCAGGTGATGGGCATTCCTACCACTACTATTTTTCATAAAGAAACCCGTCTGGGTGATTTATCACCTCGTCAGGATATTATTGTATTGCCAGGCGGTTTTAGTTATGGCGATTACCTGCGCACGGGTGCTATTGCGCGGTTTTCGCCAGTGATGGATGCTGTTGTAAAATTTGCAGAAGAAGGCGGGAAGGTTTTAGGTATCTGCAATGGTTTCCAAATTTTGTGCGAAGCAGGTTTGTTGCCAGGTGCATTGTTGCGAAATACCGCTATGAAGTATTCTTGCAAGAATGTTTGGCTTCAACCGGTTAGCTACTATACCGATCTTACCCGCAGCATTCCAAAGGGCCGTATCCTCAAAATTCCCATCGCACATGGCGACGGACGGTATTTTGCCGATGAGAAGACATTGGCGGAAATAGAAAGAAACGACCAGATTTTGTTCCGTTACTGTGATGAAAATGGTAGAATTACGGAAAGCGCAAACCCCAATGGTTCGGAGGGTAATATTGCCGGCATCTGTAATGCCGGTAGAAATGTTTTCGGGATGATGCCGCATCCCGAGCGTGCGGCAGAGCGCGCTTTGGGTAATGAAGACGGCCGCTTGCTGTTTGAGTCCCTGATGGGATTGATGGAATTGGCTTGAGCCTGTTAAAGATTCAGAACCAGTAGTTGAAGAAACTGTGGTTTTGTTATCTTCGCCAGCCTTTCATGAAAAGCAGAATTTTCTTTGTTCGTTTCTTCGGAATTAGTATCGCCTTTATTGGCCTGTTGTGGCTGGCGGGTTGTGAAACACCCGAAAAGGTGCTGAAAAGCAATGATATTGACTACAAACTGAAAAAAGCCACTGCCTGGTATAACAAAAAGCAATACGCCAATTGTATTCCGTTGTTTGAAGAGTTGATGGGGGTATTAAAAGGAAAAAGTTCTACCGAAGACATTTACTATATGTATTGTATGGCCAATTACAAAATGGGCGACTACATGATTTCGGCTTATCATTTTAAGAATTTCACCAATCTGTATCCGCTCAGTAATAAGGCCGATGAATGCCTGTTCATGCACGCCAAAAGTTATGAGGCGCAATCCCCAAAATTTGAATTAGATCAAACGTATACCATCAAAGCAATCGATGCTTATCAGGAATTTATTAATTCCAATCCTGAAAGCGGTCGCGTAGATAGTGCTAACAAGCTGATTGAGAAGCTTCGTAAAAAATTGGAGAAGAAGGCCTTATACAATGCTGAGTTGTATTATAAAACACAGAATTACCGCGCAGCAGCTACTTCTTTTGAAAATCTGCTGATTCAGTACCCTGACATTGATAATGTGGAGCGGATCCTGTTCATGATTGTAAAATCAAACCATAAGTTTGCTGAAAACAGTATCGCCACTAAGCGCGTTGAGCGCTATCATGCTGTAATTCAGGCCTATAAAGACTTTAAATACAAATATCCATCCAGTACCTATGATAAGGAAGTGACCGCCTACGCCAATGATGCCCATCTTCAGGCTGTTCTTTCTGCCTATGATCATGCTGAAGCGGTGATTCCGGCAGAACGAAACGGTTTCTTCCTTACGGCTATTAAAGAAGCTGATAATCAACGTTCTTTTATCACTGACCCCAAAGAATTGAAGCGGGTACAGGATGTGGTAGAGAAATCATACCTGGGTATGGTGAAGAATAATTTTGAAATGGCGGAAGAGTTTGAAGCGGATAGCACACGCCGTATACCTCGCAAACTGGAACTTTACGACAGAACTATCAAAAGTTATTATAATTTTGTGGACAAATACAAGGATAGCCGCTATATTCGCGAGGCGGAACGCCTTTATACGGTTTCCACTGAAAAAATAGCCAAACTAAAGAGCAATGGACAAAAGCAAAAAAATTAAGATGTCGCAGGTTTCTCCTTTCATTGAAACTCAAAATTTGGAGGCCATGGCCCGCAAAACATCTAATGTTTATGAATCACTGGCCGTTATTTCACGTCGTGCCAATCAGATTTCAACTGATTTGAAATCTGAATTGCACTCTAAGTTGGAAGATTTTGCCACTCATACGGATCAGTTAGAGGAAGTAGTGGAAAACCGTGAACAAATTGAGATTTCAAAATTCTACGAACGCTTGCCACATCCTACCATTCTGGCTACTAAGGAGTTCAACGACGAACAACTGGCCTATCGCTACGATGAGGCGCAATAGGACCTTATGGTTCCTAAAAAAATATTACTGGGTGTAACTGGCAGCATTGCTGCATATAAAGCAGCCTTGTTGGTGCGTTTAATGGTGAAACAAGGTTGGGAGGTTCAGGTTTTAATGACACCCGCAGCCTGTGAATTTATTTCCCCTTTAACATTGAGCGTACTGTCAAAGAAAGAAGTAGTCTCTGGCCTGACCAATCAGGCACACCATTGGAATAATCATGTGGAATTAGGACTTTGGGCTGATGTGATGGTAATTGCTCCAGCCAGCGCTAACACCATAGCTAAAATGGCAAACGGCATTTGTGACAATGCGTTGCTGGCTACTTATCTTTCTGCTAAATGTCAAATATGTGTGGCACCTGCAATGGATTTGGATATGTGGCGGCATCCGGCCACCCGGAGAAATGTGGAACTATTGGAAGCTTACGGCCATCGGATTATTCCGGTAGGACATGGCGAATTAGCCAGTGGTTTGGTAGGTGAGGGTCGTATGGCGGAACCTGAAGATATTTTGAAGTTTCTCCAAGCACAATAAAAAAAGGGAGCCATTTGGCTCCCTTTTTTGCTGCATTCAGGCGTGAATTACTTCTTGCCTTGTTTGCCTGTTTTCTTTTCGGTTTCCTTGCTGTTTCCTTTAGCTGGTTCTGCCTTTTTCTCTACCGGAGCAGGTGTTGGCTTCAGTTCCTGTGCTGGTGGTGCCTGAGCTGGAGCTGCTTCTTCAATAACCTCGCCGGTAATTTTCAAAGTTTCGTTAGCGTTTTTAGCATTGGATGATACGCTAACCGTTTTGGTGAAATTTCCCGGACGGTTGATATCGTAGTGAACCTTGATTTCACCCATTTTACCAGGTAAAATCGGCTCGGTAGGGCACTGAGGCACCGTACATCCGCAAGAACCATGGCATGATGAAATAATCAACGGTGATTTCCCCACATTCGTAAACTTAAAGAAACGCGTTGAATTGCTTTCATCACCTTTCTTAACTTTTCCGTAGTCGATGGTCATATTTTCCCATTTGATGTCCGGAGCATTTGGATCCGGAGCCGGAGTTTGAGCAGCCGGAGTTTGAGCAAAAGCACCCATTGAAGCGCCAATTGCCAGCATCAGAAATAACTTTTTCATTTTTCCTTGTAAATTTTGTTTGAAAATTTGTTTACGATTTGTGTATGACAAATGTAGTGCCTTTTTTGGCACAGGCAATTCAAACCACGTCAATTTGAGCCAGTGTTTAACAAATCTTATAAATTGCTGATATGGAAGATAACGAACAATATCCGCTGCAGCGAAGCAGCGACGAATGGCGCAAAAGCCTGACGCCGGAACAATATTATGTACTTCGTGAAAAGGGTACGGAGCGACCTTTCACCGGGGCATTTTACCTTCACCGTGACAAAGGTACCTACTGCTGTGCCGGTTGCGGCAATGCACTGTTTACTGATGCCATGAAATTTGATGCCCATTGCGGATGGCCTAGCTTTGACCGTGAAATAGCAGGTGGGAAAATCAAAACTTTTACCGACAAATCGCATGGTATGATTAGAACAGAAATTGTTTGTGCTAACTGCGGTGGTCATTTGGGACATTTATTTGATGATGGCCCTACCGATACCGGTCTGCGCTATTGTGTGAATTCGGTATCACTGGAATTCATTCCGGCTGATGATAGAAAGGATGACAACGGGTAATGCTTTCACCGGAAAATGTAATATCGCAGTATGATTCCGTTACCCGAGCGACTGAGGCCGCGTTCATTTGAGGATTTTGTAGGACAGCAGCATTTGCTGGGGAATGGCAGTGTGCTGCGCAAACTCATTGAATCGGGAAGGATTCCTTCGATCTTGTTATGGGGACCACCGGGCGTTGGCAAAACTTCCATTGCTCGATTTATTGCTGAAAAGGCAGTATTACCCTTTTTCGCGCTTAGCGCAATTGATGCCGGAGTGAAGGAGGTGCGGGCCGTTATTGAAAAGGCCTCGCAGCAAGGGCAAGCCATTTTGTTTATTGATGAGATACACCGTTTCAATAAAGCGCAGCAAGACGCTTTGTTAGGAGCGGTTGAGCGGGGTACCATTATTCTGATTGGCGCTACTACAGAGAATCCGTCTTTCGAAGTGATTTCGGCATTGCTGTCGCGCTGCAAGGTTTATATTTTAAAGTCGCTGGAACGTGAAGATTTGGAACGGCTGTTAACGATGGCGATGGAGAAGGATGAGTGGTTGCACAGCCGGAATATGGTGCTTCAGGAAACGGAGGCCTTGTTGCGCCTCAGTGGAGGCGATGCGCGCAAATTGCTGAATGTTTTAGAACTGGTGGCTAATGCGGTGGAAGTGGGTGAGGCTCCTTTTGCCATTACTAATGCCATAGTGGAAAAGGTGGTTCAGCAGAAGATGGCGCTCTACGATAAAAGCGGCGAACAACATTACGATATCATTTCAGCCTTTATTAAATCGATGCGCAGCAGCGACCCTAATGCCGCCTTGTATTATTTGGCCAGAATGATTGAAGGCGGAGAGGATCCGAAATTCATTGCGCGGCGGATGGTGATATTAAGTAGCGAAGATATCGGTAATGCCAATCCGAATGCATTGTTGCTGGCCACCAGTTGTTTTCAGGCGGTGGAGATGATTGGCTATCCGGAATGCCGGATCATATTGGCGCAAACGGCAGTGTACCTGGCTACTTCAGCCAAGAGTAATGCTTCATATATGGGTATTGAAGACGCCCTGGCGAAGGTGCGCGCTACGGGCGATTTGCCGGTGCCATTGCATTTGCGCAATGCACCCACCAAGCTCATGAAAGATATTGGCTATGGAAAGGAATATGCTTATGCCCATCATTATGAAGGAAACTTTGTGCCGATGGAATTATTACCTGAAGCCATAGCCGGAACCAGATTTTACAACCCGGGAAACAATCAGCGGGAAAATGAGATAAGAAAGCAATTAAAGCAATGGTGGAAAGAGAAGTATGGCTATTGATTAACTTTTGGCATCCTTTTTCGTTATAAGAGGTATGCGGCACTTTAGGCTATACCGTCATTTGGTGTTTCTCCGGCATTATTTCTGGGAGGCCTATCGCCGGCGTTTGCTGCTTTCGGTGATTGCTACTTTTTTGTTTGGATCGTTGATTGCCATTGTGAATGATGTGTATTACCCCAGTCATATCTGGGATCGGTTTGCCACAGAAGCAACGATTAGCAGTTGGTTTTGCGAGTTTACGGATATGAATCGCGTGGTGCGGCAGCCGGTGAATACGTTTACCAATTTCATTTATCTGGTGCTGAGTATTTACGGTTTCAGCAAAGGGATGGAAGATATTAAGCGCAAGCGCACTTATAATTTGATTACGGCCAATCACTTTTATTCGTTCGTCTATTCGGCGATTATGCTGTATGTGTTTATCAGTAGTTCAATTTTTCATGCGTCGCTGGCGGAGACGGCTTCCAAAATGGATTTTTCGGCGGTGTACAGCATTACGTTATTTCCGCTGATGTATCTGACGCATCGCATGACGTTGGTGGTGCGCGGCAAGCCTACCAATGTGAAGCACTGGCACGAACGGTTGGTGATGATTACGGTATTTTCATTGCTGTATGTACTGCTCACTTTTGTGATACCGATGAAGCAGGTGCATTTGATTGTTGGCGTGATTATTTTCTTCATCATTGGTTTTGGATTTTATTTAGAACACCGCGATCCGGGGCAAACCAACAAGCAATATTTGTTTGCTACGGTAGTGACCATTGTTTTAGCGGGAATGTTTTTTGAGTTTGATATTAAGAAACTGATGTGTCAGCCCAATGCGATGTTAACGCCGCATAGTTTGTGGCATTTATTCAACGGCATGTCGATTTTCTTTTTCTATCTGTATTTGCGCAGCGAGCGTTATGATGTAGCGCAGGATGAGATGCGGCAGCGCATCCGCGAGAAGGTAGCGGTACGTTTACAGTAATTTATTGAAGGGAAAGGCTTCGCGCTGTTATCCGCCAGCGGGCGGAACGGCGCCGCATTGTGCGGCGGTGCGCCTGTAAGGCGCACGGAACCCGTGCAGCACGCGGCGCCGCGCGCGGTTGTAGTAAACCATGCGCGCCGTAGCTTCGCGGCGGGCGGCATCATCGTACTTATTGTTTATTGGCTAATTGTCCGCAGGCGGCGTCGATATCTTTACCTCTACTACGGCGTACTGCAGCGTGTACACCGCGCGCCTGCAAGTGGCGCACGAAGGCATCGCGGCGCTCGGGTTTGGCGCGTTTGTACAGCACGCCTTCTACCTGATTGTATTCAATGAGATTGACGAAAGCCGGTACTTTTTTAGTGAGTGCAATCAGTTGATCAGCATCTTCGGGATGATCATTAAAGCGATCGAACAGAATATACTCGAAGGTGATTTTATTGCCTGTAGTTTCATGAAAATAGATCAGTGCGTCCATCACATCTTCCAGCGGATTAGAGCGATTGATATCCATGAACTGGTTGCGTTTTTCGTTGTTGGCGGCGTGGAGTGAAAGGGCCAGATTGAAGTTCATTTTTTCATCGGCCAGTTTGCGGATGCCGCGGGCGATGCCGGAGGTAGAAACGGTGATGCGTTTTTGTGCCATGCCCAAGCCATCGCGTGAGGTAATGAGGCGGATACTTTGCATTACATTATCGTAGTTGAGCAGGGGTTCGCCCATGCCCATATACACAATGTTGGTAAGGCCGCGGCCGGTGGTGGTTTTAGCGCGTTGATTGAGCAGTACAACCTGGTCGTAAATTTCGCCGTAGGAAAGGTTGCGTTCGCGTTTAAGAAAGCCTGTGGCGCAGAAGGCGCAGCTCAGAGAACAACCAACTTGCGAGGAAACGCAGGCCGTATTGCGTTCATCGTCGGGAATCATGACGCCTTCGATGAGACGTTGGTCGTGGAGTTGCATGCCCATTTTAATGGTGCCGTCTTTACTCTGTTGCACCACGGCTTCGCGCACGCCGTGGAATTCGAAGGCGGTTTCCAGTTTTTCGCGCAAGGGTTTGGAGAGATTAGTCATTTCGGCGAAGCTGCGGGCTGATTTTTTCCAAAGCCATTCGTGCACCTGGCGGGCGCGGAAGGCCGGTTCGCCCAGTTCCTGGAATAGGGCAGTTAATTCATCGGGGCTGCATTGCAGGATATCGCGTGGCACGGGGTAAAAATAGCGAAAAGCGGGAGGGTGGGAAAGGGGGTTGGCGTGGAAGATAAATTATTAGCTTTACGTAAAATCCAGCTCCATGAAACAAATTGCACTACTTGCTGCCGTAGTAATGTTGCTTTCAATTACTAGTTGCGGCCCCAAAGAAACCAATGTAGAACGCCATATTGAAATCAATGCGCCCAGGGCCGTGGTGTTTCACAATTTTGCTGACTTTCATCAATGGACGAAGTGGTCGCCCTGGTATGAGTTAGATCCGAATTGCGCATACACCTATTATGGTGATCCGGGCATGGTGGGGCATGGCTACACCTGGAAAAGTGAAAAGAAAGATGTGGGCACAGGTGAAATGAAAATTACGGAGGCTACCGCTGATGACCATATTGCCTTTGATTTAAAGTTTAAGGAGCCTTGGGAGAGTGCTTCTACGGGTTCGCTATCAGTTGCTGAAGAAAACGGAAAATCGGTGGTGAGTTGGAAAATGCACATGGATCATCATGGTTTATCGCGGGTGATGATGTTGTTTATGGATATGGATAAGATGCTGGGTTCTGATTTTGAAAAAGGTTTGGCAAAAATGAAAACAGTAGATGAGGCACAGGCGGTGCAGGAAGCGGCAAAGGTTGCTGCTGAGGCTGCTGCTGCTCCGGCTGATTCTTCTGTGATAAAATAAGCGACTACCCTTAAAAGCGAGAAGGCCACCCGTAGGTGGCCTTCTTTTTTTGTAGGAACTTTAGAAGCTCCAGTCTTTTTTATCGAGTTGTTCGATGCACAAGGTCAGCAAGTCGATATTTCCCTGAATATCGTTTTTATTAGCCATTTCAATATGGGAGTGGATGTGGCGCGTAGGAATGCTCACTGCTCCCGCGATGGTACCTTTGGTAGCCATGCGCTGCATACCACCGGTATCGGTGCCGCCGGCAGAAAGGATTTCCAGTTGATACTTCATGTTGTTTTTCTGAGCCACCTCTTTCATATAGGCTACCATGCGGTAATCGCAAATAGCCGAGGCATCCAGCAATTTAATGGCCACGCCGTCGCCTAATTTAGTAACCATTTCCTCAGGTTTTGCTCCCGGTGTATCGAAGGCGATTGTGGTATCGATGCAGAAAGAAAAATCGGGGCTGATATGGTGGGCTGCGGTATGTGCGCCGCGCAAGCCTACTTCTTCCTGTACAGTAAACACGCCGTAGAAATCGTACGGAATATCGCGGCCTTTCAGTTTTTTCAGCGTTTCGATTAGCACAAAAACAGCTACGCGGTTATCCAATGATTTGGAGTTAACGCAGTCGCCCATTTCAATCAATTCGCTTAAACGAGTGATTGGCGTGCCTACTTCTACCAGTTTAACCACCTCTTCTTTGGGCATACCCAGATCTACAAAGTAATCGCCGATTTGCGGCACTTTGTTGCGTTCTTCGGCCGACATGATGTGGATGGGTTTTGAACCCATCACGCCGATGACATCTTTTTTACCGTGTACGATGACGCGTTGCGCAGTCAACGTTTTTGGATCGAACCCGCCAATGGTTTGAATTTTGATGAAGCCTTGGTCGTCGATAGCTTTTACCATAAAGCCGATTTCATCCATGTGAGCGGCGGCCATCACTTTCTTTTCGCTGCTGCGGCCTTTTTTCACCGCAATCAGGTTTCCCATATGGTCGGTATACAGCTCGTCGTAAAAGCCGGCAATTTCTTTCGTGATTAGTTCGCGTACTTTTTGTTCAAAGCCCGAGATGCCGGGTACTTCGCAGCACGCTTTAAGCAAAGCAACATTCATGTTTTTTGTTTTTGATTTTATGGTACAAATATGGCCCGGGCGGGCGCAAACGTATTGTAAAAAAGGCGAATTATTGCATCACCTTGCTTTGGTGTACAATACTCTCGTTATGAATTTGCTGGAACAACTTGAGAATGAAATCCTGTGTGAGTCCGCCCGGTCGGCCGTTGTCGAGGGCGCGCTTCACAATTTTGGCCCAGCGTTCACTTTGGTGAATGGCCAGGCCGTGTTCCTTTTTAAATAAACCAATCTGTTCGGAAATACTCATGCGTTCGCACAGTTTTTCAATCAGATGTTCATCGATGTGATCGATTTTTTCGCGCAGGTCTTCCAGGATTTGAAAATCGCTGATGGCTTCTTCTGGTTTACGCAGAATAAGTGTTTGAAGAATTTCAGCTAATCTTTCGGGCGTGATTTGTTGTTTGGCATCGCTCCACGCTTTATCGGGATTGCTGTGCGTTTCAATCATCAGTCCGTCGAAGCCCATATTGAGTGCCTGTTGGGCGAGTGGTTGAATCAATTCGCGTGTGCCGCCCATGTGCGAAGGGTCAACCAAAATGGAGATTTCCGGGAAACGGCGGCGCAGTTCAATAGGAATTTCCCACATGGGCGGATTGCGGTAGATGCCTTTTTCGTAGGTAGAAAAGCCGCGGTGGATGACGGCCACGCGGGTGATGCCGGCGGCGGCAATGCGTTCCACTGCGCCCAGCCATAAGTCGAGGTCAGGGTTCACCGGATTTTTGATCATCACGGCCACACCCGTTCCTTTTACGGCATCGGCAATTTCCTGAACAATGAAGGGTGAAACGGTTGAACGGGCGCCAATCCAAAGGGCATCTACGTCGTTTTTCAGCGCCAGTTCTACGTGGGTAGCGTTAGCCACTTCCACACAAACGGGCAGGCCTGCTTCCAGTCCTGCGTTCTTGATCCACGGCAATCCGATGGCCCCTACGCCTTCAAATGAGTTAGGGCGGGTGCGCGGTTTCCAGGCACCCGCGCGCAACATGGCGATGGGCGCCTTACTCTGTTGCAAGCGACGAACCGTTTGAAAAACTTGTTCTTCGGTTTCGGCACTGCACGGGCCGGTAATCACGAAAGGGCGCCGGGTGCTAAAGCCCCATTGGTGAACAGGCAGGATCTGTTGGAATTCAGACATCGCGCAATATTAGGGGGTTTTACCGGGTTATAACAACAGAATAAGGTATTAGGTTGTGAAATTCATTTTTGTTTTTCGGTTGAAAAACTACCTTTGCACCCCACTGCCGAAGTGGCGGAACTGGTAGACGCGCACGACTCAAACTCGTGTATCGAAAGATGTGTGGGTTCGATTCCCACCTTCGGTACTAAAAAGGAACCTCGGGAAACCGTTGTTCCTTTTTTGTTTTTTGGAAGGTGCAGCAGCTATTTTTCCGGAAATTAATGCGACCTCTAACTAAGATCGTGCGATGAAAACCTTACAAGTACAACGGCTGAATCTCGATAACTCGTGGTGGTTGCAATGGGGTGGCGAAACCATATTACTTGATCCCTGGTTATTGGGCAGTGAAATTGATGGATTCAAATGGTTTAACGAGCAATGGCATCGCACGCCACCCGTTCCGGTTCATGCGTTGCCCGCTTACCGGCATGTTGTTGTATCGCAGCCATACAGCGACCATTGCCATGCTGAAACGCTGAAACATTTGCGCGGCGCATGGTATGCAGTACCGCCTGCAGCTAAACGCCTCAAGCGCGAGTTGCCGGAAACTTCTTGCCAGATTATTGCTGATGAGCACGCGCCTATACGCATCGGCGATTTGTATTTGTTCAGAATGACGCCAAACCGAATGATTGATCCCATTTATCATGCGTTGGTATTGCGGCATGGCGATGAGGCGGTAGTGTATGCTCCGCATGGTTTTCAATTGACGGAAGATCAGTTGGCGCTTTTTAAAAATGTAAAAGTGAGGCTGCTCATCACTTCCTTTGCTTATTTCCGTTTGCCGTTTTGGTTGGGTGGATTGATTAATCCCGGAACGACAGGTGCGCTTCAGTTGATGGCGCAATTGCAACCAGAACATGTGGTGAACACCCATGATGAGGACAAACGCGCAGCAGGACTGGTGATTCGATTAGCTAAGCGCGTGTATCCTGATATGCCGAAATTAGCTGAGCAATATGCCAATATTCACGCGGTGCAGGATTACAGGCTACTTCAATTTTAGTTATTGTTGGTTGCTGGTCTGATTTAACCCTTGAACCACCAACACAGCTTTAGCAGTGCCAATGATTGCCGCTATGTCTTCTTCTGACGCAGCTTTTAATTTTCTGATGCTCTTGAAATGTTGCAATAGCGTTTCCATCGTTTTTTCACCGATGCCTTTGATTTGAGTCAATTCAGAGGTTACGAAATTTTTGCTGCGCTTATTTCGGTGTGCTGTAATACCAAAACGGTGCGCTTCATCACGCAACTGTTGGATCAGTTTTAAACTTTCAGATTTTTTGTTGATGTAGATGGGAATAGTGTCGCCGGGGAAATAAATTTCTTCCAGTCGCTTCGCAATACCAATCACCGGCACTTGTCCGTAAATGTTGAGCTTTTGTAAACTGCTTACGGCTGCGCTTAACTGACCTTTTCCGCCATCAATAATGATTAAATTCGGAAGTGGTTCACCTTCTTCCAACATCCGGCGGTAGCGGCGATAAACGGCTTCTTCCATGGTGGCAAAATCATCAGGACCTTCTACCGTTTTAACGTTAAAGAAGCGGTAATCTTTTTTTGAAGGCTTGGCATCGCGGAACACCACGATGGCTGAAACGGCATTGGTTCCCTGAAAATTGGAATTATCAAAACACTCGATATGTCGGGGTAAATCGCGCAGCTTCAAATCGTCTTTAAGCGTGCGCATAATGCGGAAGGAAGGTTTCTTCTCTTCAGCGGTCAGGCTTTGTTGCACCCGTTCGTGTTTTGCATACAACGAGTTTTTCGTAGCCAGCTCCACTAACTTCTTTTTATCGCCTAACTGCGGAATGGTAACGGTCATGCCTTCTAGTTCCATGTCGATATCAAAAGGCAGTAGCAACTCTTTTGGTTTGGCGTCCTGCTGCAAACTAAAATCGCTGATGGCAATGGCCAATAATTCTTCTTTGCTTTCCTGTAGCACGCGCTTCATTTCCATCGAGCGAACCTGTACAACGGTACCATTCGCAATGCGCATAAAATTGATGAAGGCCTGAGTTTCTGTTTCTGCATAACCATATACATCAACTTCAGTTAGACGCGGATTTACAATAGTACTCTTGCTTTGATAACGCTCCAGTGTTTCAATTTTCTCTTTCCATTCATTGGCCTTTTCAAATTGTAACTCGGCCGCGAAGGCATTCATTTTTCGGGTGAGATAATTGACAACAGCCGGAAAATTACTTTTCAATACCTCGCGGATGTTGGCGATATGCTCGTTGTATTCTTCTTCTGACTGACGGCTTTCACACGGACCCAGACAATTTTTCAAGTGGTATTCCAGACAAACTTTGAATTTTCCTGCTTCAATATTTTTTTGTGTCAGTGCCAGGGTGCAATTCCGGATAGGGAATAGGGAAATGAGCATTTGAAGAATAGTGCGCACCTGTTGCACCGAGGTGTACGGACCCAGGTATTCTGATCCGTCGCGGATGTACTGTCGGGTGAGAAACACACGAGGGAATCGTTCTTTTTTGATGACGATATAGGGATAGGTTTTATCGTCGCGCAGGCTCACATTATATCGTGGCTGATGTTCTTTGATGAGCGAGTTTTCCAGCAGCAAGGCATCTTGTTCTGTTTCAACAATTGTAAATTCTAATCGCTGAATGGCATGAATCATCATGCGGATGCGGTTGGTGTGATCGTTCTTGGTAAAGTAACTGGATACGCGCTTCCGTAAATCTTTAGCCTTTCCGATGTAAATAATTTCGTTGTCGCTATTGAAATAGCGGTACACACCAGGTTGATTGGGAATCGTATCGCGGTATTGCGCAACAAATTGTTCGTACGTCACAGCACGGCTAAATTATGTTTTTCACCCCTTTTAGGAGATGAAAAATGGACGATCGGTTATCAGAACAATCCGCCCTGACTTCCTTTTTCTTTCGCCTTGGCGCTGGTAGTTAAATCCCATTCTACGCTATCGCCGGCTTCAAGGGCTTTTTCTTCCTCAGGTGTTACATCGGTAATTTTTCCTGAAACCGGGAATTGTGACAAACGGTTGCCCAGGGCTTTCCATCCTTTTACATCAATGATTTCTGTGAGCCGCACTTCGGTTTCAACTTTCTCTTTTTCTTTTCCTTTCAGGAAGTGGAACTTCACCACGGGATCGCGCCGGCCACTGAATACGGCCAGACGGGAATCTTTGTGTTCCGTAGTGATGGCCGATTTGAGCTTTTCGGTTTTGAGTTCCACCTTAAACCGTTTCACATAGTATTGTTTGGAATCGCCATCGTAATACACCGCGCTATACACTTTTTCACGGTCGAATTTCTCGATGGCAATCAAATCATCAAGTTCGTATTTATTGGTGAGTTCGTAATTAGTGAGTTCAATGTTGCCATCTTTATAAGCTACCAAAATTTGATCACCGGTATGGAATTCTCCCAGATAACGGGTTTTGGAATTTTCTTCCATCACCAATCTTCCAAACTTCTCATCAAACCACAATTTTAAGCCGCCAATAGTACTCTTTCCTTTTTCCTTCAATTCAATTTTTCTAACGGGGAATTTGGTGAGAATATTACCTACGGCACTTCTTCCTTTTAAATCCAGCGTAGCAAAATCAAAATCGAATTCTTTTATTCTGGCGTTTGAATTGGGATGCAACTGGATGCGTACCACCTCGGCTTCCGAATTACTGTTTACGGATAAGTAAAGCAATTTTGAACCAGCGGCGCCTTGTGTTAAATCATACTCTTTATCGCGGGTGATGCCGGTAACATGAAAGCGCTTCACAAAGGTGCGTTTAGAAGCGCCATCGTAGTACACCAGATTGTAACCGGTGCGTTCGTCGTTTTTCTTCCAAACATTCACGTACTGGATATCTTTTCCAACAAACTTCTTATCGCCTAGCCGCGACACCATCAATTTTCCACTTTTGGTGATGGCGATGATGTCGTCGATATCCGCACATTCACATACAAATTCATCTTTCTTTAAACCGGTACCAATAAATCCTTCGGCGCGGTTAACGTACAACTTGGCATTATTGGCCACTACATGTTTTACCTCAATGGTTTCGAAACCTTTGATTTCTGTTTTGCGTTCGCGGCCCTTACCGTACTTACGCAGCAACTCCTCAAAAAACGCAACCGCATATTCAATCAAATGTGCTAAATGATACAGTGTATCCTTCTGCGCTGCTTCAATGCCTTTAATTTCTTCATCTGCCTTGAAACCATCGTATTTCGAGATGCGCTTGATTTTTATCTCGGTTAAGCGGGTAATATCTTCAGTAGTGATTTCGCGCTTAAACAGCTTTTTGTATGGCTTAAGTCCTTTATCAATGGTGCTGATTACTTCTTCCCACGTTTCCGCTTCTTCGATGTTTCGATAAATCCGTTTTTCAATGAAGATTTTTTCTAACGAACTGAAGTGCCATTTCTCATTGAGTTCCGCCAGTTTGATTTCTAATTCTCTACGCAGTAGCTCGACGGTGTTTTGCGTAGCTGTTTTAAGGATGTCGTCAACGGCAAGGAAAACCGGTTTCTCATTTACAATAACGCAGGCATTCGGCGATATTGAAACCTGGCAATCGGTAAAGGCGTATAGCGCATCAATAGTAACATCAGGGTCAGTGCCTGGTGCCAGGTCAATAACAATCTCTACATCCTTGGCGGTGCTGTCTGTTACCTTCTTGATTTTAATCTTCCCTTTATCATTTGCTTTGAGAATAGAATCAATCAGCGAACCTGTAGTGGTACTGAAAGGAATCTCGCGAATCACCAGCGTTTTTTTATCCAGCACCTCGATGCGCGCACGCACCTTTACCCGTCCGCCACGGGTACCCGATTGGTATTCGGAAACATCAATAGAACCACCAGTGGGGAAATCGGGATAGAGCTTGGTTTTCTTTCCTTTCAAAACATCGATGGAACCCTTAATCAGTTCAATGAAGTTGTGCGGCAGAATTTTTGTAGAAAGCCCAACTGCAATGCCATCGGTTCCCTGAAACAACAGCAACGGGAATTTCATGGGCAAGGTAATAGGTTCCTTCTTTCTGCCGTCGTAGCTTAATTGCCATTCGGTGGTGTCGGGATTGAAGGTCACCTCTTTAGCAAATTTCGATAACCGTACTTCTATATATCGCGGCGCAGCGGCGGAATCGCCGGTGCGTACATCACCCCAGTTTCCCTGGATATCAAATAGCAGTTCTTTCTGGCCGATATTCACCAAGGCGTCGCCAATACTGGCATCGCCATGCGGGTGATACTGCATGGTTTGTCCAATCACATTAGCCACTTTATGAAAGCGGCCATCGTCCATCTGATCCAAGGCGTGAAGAATACGGCGCTGCACCGGTTTCAGGCCATCTTCAATAGCCGGAACCGCGCGTTCCAGGATAACATAACTGGCATAATCCAGAAACCAGTTCTTAAACAATCCGTCTACATGCTCGGTGGCACCGCCGCCAGATCCGGCTCCTGATTCGGGATGGAATTCATTTTTCATTGCCGCGCGAAGTAAATAAAAAGCAGAAAGTGCCATAGAATTCCGCTACTTTCGGGGGTGAAAACAGCGGTTAAGCATTAGGATATGAATTCAATTGAAGTTGAGCAGGAAGCTATTGTAGAAGAAATGGGGCTTTTTGAGGATGCTATGGATCGGTATGAATACATTATTGATCAAGGTAAGTTGCTGGAACCAATGAATGAGGCCTATAAAACAGATGATTTTCAGGTTCGCGGATGTCAGTCGAAAGTATGGTTGCGCGCCTTCCGCGACGGGGATGTTTTGTTTTTTGAAGCCGATTCGAATACCGCGATAACAAAAGGCATCGTAGCGCTATTGTTGCGGGTTTTGAACCACCGTACCCCACAGGAGATCCTGGATGCGCGGTTAGATTTTATCGAGAAGACCGGACTTCGTGAGTTACTAAGTTCTCAGCGGTCGAACGGCCTAAGTGCCATGATTCTGAAAATCAGGCATTACGCTTCCGCCTTGTTATAAAATTTGAATATGAAAGATTTTGCTGTGCTATTTGCTCATGGTACAAAAGATTTTGAAAGATGCAGCGCCGCGTTGCGCGCCTTACGGCCGCATCTCTCAGCATCATTGCTTTTGCATTTGTTAGAAGTAATGACGGCAGAAGGAGCGAAGGTGATTTTTATTGATGTTGGGAAAGAAGCTCCTGCGGTGGCAGTATTCCGAATCAATCATTTCCTGTATCGTGGAAAGAACCTGTATGTAGACGATTTAATTACCCTACCTGAATTCAGAGGAAAAGGCTATGCTACCGCTTTGCTGCGGTTCATGGAGCAATATGCCCGTGAGCAAGGATGTGAGAATATACATCTAGATTCAGGATATCAGGCGGAAAGATATGAGGCGCATCGCCTCTATTTGAACCATGGTTACCATTTGGCCAGCCATCATTTTGTAAAAGATTTGCTGACTTAGGGGCATAAAAAAAGCCTCCTTACGGGGAGGCTAACCCTATTTATGAAACCTTGATATGAAGACAACTCATTGCTGCACAGCCGGCAGTAAAATCGGCGGGAAGGTTTTCGTTACACCATCCTTCGCTATGGTTTTGATGCGATAGTAGGAATCGCGCTGGGCTGATAAAGGGAAGCGGTCGGTTGTACGGTAGTAATTTCCATCCAGCTTAATTTCTGCCAGCGTAATTACTTTGCATCCGTTGAAGCCGCCAGAGCCTTCGCCACTGCGTTCTACCAATATCTGCTCAAAATCTTTAAAGAACTCTGATTGAAAATGAAGTACCACTTCGCTTCTCGATCTTTCGATGTCAAAACTAATGTCACCTATCGTATTTTTAAACTCATGTTTTCCAGTCTCAGGCCCTGCTGCGTATATTGCAGTAGACATGCCAGCCGATAACAACAAGGCTCCACTTAGTAACAATTTTTTCATCGATTTGTTGTTTATGCCTTCTTTTACGCCTGGGAAACGGAAAGGTTTCAGTAATTTGAAAAAAAGTTTTCAGCCGGGTAAATGGGTTATGAAAAGTGGTTAGGGGCAGGGGTAGGATTTCTGGTTGGCGGGCCGGTAGGAGGGATTATGGGTTACTTATCCACCCCGGCTTCCAGAAAAGAAGAGGCTAATTACCGTTATACCTCGCATACTTCGGCATTTGAAACCGATATTCTGCTGTTGGCTGCTGAAGTTATTAAAGTTGATGGTAAGCCGAATACGGCCGAAAAGAATTTTGTCAGACAGTTTTTCAGTACCTATTTTGACGTAGCGCACATTGAGCAAAAGATGAACATTCTGGAACATTGTTTCAATCATCAGTACGATGTTCGAAAGGCTTGTCAGGATTTGCGTGCGGCTGCTTCTATGGCCACACGTACGCAACTCATCCAGTTTTTGATGGATACGGCTTCGGCCGACAAGGCGATTACGAAGGAAGAAGAGGCGCTGTTGTTTAAGTTGGCTGGTTGGTTGAATATCAATGATGTGACCTACCGGAAGTTGCGCCATGCTCCTGACGCCACCGAGTCTTTTTATTATCCACTTTTAAAATTACCCAAAGAGGCTACCAACGCTCAGTTAAAAGCCGCCTACCGAAAGGCGATACTGGCTTGTCATCCCGACCGGCAAGTGAAAGCCACAGAGGTGGAAAGAAAAAAAATGGAAACACAATTCCGCAACATCCAAAAGGAATGGGAGCGAATTAAAGCGGAGCGACAGATTTAGTTTTATGGCCAGAACGAAACCGCATGAACTTGTTTTAAAACATTAGCTATGAAGCATACCATTGTATTAGTTGCGTTTTTATTGTTGCTAACGGGTTGTGCGCAGTTACCTGTAGAAAGTCATTTTAATGCGCATCAGGTGAATTGCGGATATGGACCTGAGGATATTGTGCTGGATACAGTTGCAGAGAAATTCAGAATACTGATTTCTTGTGATGGTCGGCGCAAAAACGAACCGCAGGTGGGTAACATCTGGACTTATGATCCGGCTACGCGCTCTTGCGCCATATTACCGCGTGAAGGTGAGCCTGCCGGTCTGCCTTTTCATCCGCATGGCATTGATTTGATTAAGGTGGGAAATGAAGCACAATTGCTGGTGATTTCTCATGATCATCCTAATCACATTACTTATGTTTTAAGATATGCCGTTACCAGTGAAAAGTTGGTGTTTAAAGAGAAGATTTCAGACCCGCTGTTCACCTCTCCGAATGCGCTGGCCGGTTTTGCTGATGGCAGCTTCTTATTGAGTAACGATTTGCACAAGGCGGGAAGTTTTTGGGAGATGCTTTTCAAGCAGAAGAAATCTACCATTGTATTCTGGAAAGAAGGGAAGGCATCAGTGGCTGCTGACCATATCGCCTTTGGGAATGGCATCATCATACGCGGCAATCAGGTGTACCACGCATCTACCATGGGAAACTACGTTTGCAGATATGATTTTCAGAATGGGCTGCTGGAGCACAAAACAATTTTGGCAGAAGTAAAGGGCCCCGATAACCTTCGGTTTGACGGCAATTATTTGACGGTAGCCTGCCACCCCAAGTTCGGAAAGTTTATCAGTCATATGCGCGATAGTGCCACGCCATCACCTACAGTAATTTATCGGGTGCCGGTAGCAGGCGGACAGCCACAGGTTGTTTATTTCAACCAGGGAAAACAGATCAGTGCGGCTTCTACCGGATTGATTTATCGGAAAAAGCTGTTCATAGCCCAGGTGTTTAACCCATGGATTCTGGATGTTGATTTAGAGTAAGTGCTTCGACTGTGTTGATGAAGAAACTAATTTTCCGATTTTCGCCTTCATCATGAGCGAGGTAGTTTACAAGCGTGTTTTTTGGGGTTTAATTGGTGCTTATCTCTTGGTTATGGGATCCTGTGTTCCGCATTACGGACTCAATTTCGATGATGCGTTGCATGCTGCACATGGCTGGGTATTACATGATTTTTTTTCAGGTAAGAATAAAGAGGCGCAGGTATCACCATACAATGATAAAGGCGAATTGCTCACAGCTTTTGAAGGTGATCGGGATCTAAGAGGAATGAACATCTTTCCGGGGGCATTCGATCTGCTATCGATGACCATACACAAAATAATGCCTTCGGGCGATTTGTTTCAACAACGACACTGGCTTATTTTTTTGTTCAGTGTAATAGCTGTTTTATGTGCCGGTTTAATCGCGAAAGAATGGGCAGGGCCATTGGCGGGTACGTTGGCGATGTTGTTTTTAATTAGTTCGCCGCGTTTTATCGGTCATAGCTGCAATAACCCAAAAGATATTCCATTTGCCGGATTATATCTGTTCAGCTTATGGGCTATCACCAAGTGGTATCGCGCATGGCCTGTTTTCAGCTGGAAGTGGTTCGCCGTAGCACTGTTGGGTATCACTTTGGCCTGTGATGTAAGGATGGCAGGACTACTTTTGTATGGCTGGTTACTTGGGGCAGCTTTATTGGGGTATTGGCCGCTTCGCCAGCAATGGCCGGTTTCTCGTTTTATGCTGGTGTTTTTATGGCTTGCTTTGGGTATATTGATTTCTTATCTCGCCATATCGTTATTGTGGCCGTATGCCCACACGCAGCCGTTGCAGGTACCCCTTCAGTCGCTGCGCACGCTTGCCGACTTTCGGGTATTTAATTCTTCAGATTTATACGGAGGAACGCATATTGATAATACCGATGAGCCACGATCATATATTCTGGTTTGGGAATGGATTGGAAACCCGATTTTCTTTGGCTTGAGTTGGTTGTTATTACCGGTGATTTGGCAGGTCATCAAGAATAAAAGGGCGGTGTTGTTAATGGCTGTGGTAGCCGCCTTCCCCATATTCTGGACGGTAGTAAAGGGGGCTTATTTTCCTCATGACGGTCGTCACTTCTTATTCACCTATGGCGTTGCGGCAGTGTTCATGGGATTATTATGGAATGAAGTGCTAATACTGATTAAAGAAAGCCGCAAAAGAATAGTAGCGCTGGTGATTTTATGCCTGATTTTTTTTGCTGAGCCCTTGATCTGGATGGTGCGTAATCATCCTAATGAAATGTGCTATTTCAATCCGGTTTTCGGCGGCGTTCCTGCTGCTTGGGGCAATTACGAAACCGATTATTATGGCAATTGCATGAAGCAATGTGTAGATTACATACAGGCGCACGAGCGTCCTGATGCGCAGCATCCGGTAAGGGTACGCGTATTTTACGGTTCACAGAGCAGCGCAGAATATTTTTTGAGAAAGAAGCCCGGCTTCGTATATGTTAAGGCCATTGAAAATTCTATGGATTGGGATTATTCCATTTTACTAACCGCGGCATCTAAATATGATAATCAGTTGTTTCTTAACTGGCCGATGATTGGAACTGTATATGAGCCAAAGGCGTCTGGTGTGCCGCTGGCTTGCGTTTACCGCAACTACCGAATGTCGTCACCGGCAGATATTCAACTTGTGGTGAAAGCATTTCTAACCAGAAACAATAGTTACACCAATCGTGTTATTGCTGCAGAGGCGCTGAATTACGCTAAGGCTTATGATGAAGCCATTGCGCTTTGCGACAGCGCCCTGGCGCATCAGGTAAGTGTAGCTGCGGCTTGGAAACAACGTGGCATTGCCTGCGATTTTAAGGGGGATGCAGCAGGTGCTGTAGCGGCTTACCGAAATTACACCAGTACGAATCCCGATCCTGCGGTTGCTGCGCGAATAACGCAGTTGTCGGGTCGGCTTTCAAATGGGTTGGAATCCAGTGCGCTGGTGGCAACGCTGGTGAATAATAGTGTTACCGCGTATCAGGCTGGTCGGTATGTGGAATGCGTTTCCCTTTGCAAGGCCGCATTGCGTGTTGATTCCAATCAATTGGTAGCACTCAATAACCTCTGTGCTTCGTATAATGCATTACATCAATTCGATAACGCTATTGCGGTTGGTAAGCGGGCGCTGGCAGTAAATCCAAATTTTGAACTGGCTAAAAATAATGTTGCGGTTGCGGAACAGGGATTAAAAGACCAGAGAAGATAACCCGATTACCGCCGCAGATTTTTTCTGCAGTTGATCCATTCAGGATCGAAAGTAACATCGTATTTTTTGTAGAATTCAATAGCCTGAGTATTCCAATCTAAAACCTGCCATTTTACACCGCTGGCATCTAGCGCTTTGGCTTCTTCCATTAAGGCATCCATCAATTGTTTACCAACCCCTTTCCCGCGAAGCGCCTCTACCACGTAAAGATCGTCGAGATAAATGTACTTCCCTTTCCAGGTGCTGTAAGCCCAATGGTAAACGGCCATACCTTGAATTTCGGCGGTCTGCATCTCCTCGGCAACAAATGCAAAAAAGTAGGGAGTAGCACCGAACCCTTCTTCCAGCATGCGCTGTTCGGTATTCCAAACTTCTTCAGGTGCTCTTTCAAAAGCGGCTAACTCACGCACCAACCGAAAAATTGCCGGAACATCCGCGGCTGTTGCCTTTCGTATTTTAATGGACATAGATATTAACGGCCCGAAGGTATTCTTTTTGCTCTTCAAGGGGTAAGTGAAGGGGCGATAACGCCCCAATGAATACAATAAAAAACATAGTTTTGCGCCCTTATTTTTGAAAATACCATCCATGAAGAATTCTAGTACGCTGGTAGGCACACTTTTGATGGGGTTGCTGATGTTCGGCTTTTTCTACATGAACAATCAACAGCAGCCACCAAAACCGGCCGCTAAGCAAGCAGCAGCTGATACTACAGCCGCAGCAAATGCGGCAACAGCTGCACAGCCCGATACTGCAATAGCCGAAGTAACGCCGCCAACACCTGCCGCCAATACCTTGTTTGAACAGGCTACAACGGCTAACGAGCGTAGCATTGTTCTGGAAAATGATAAAATGAAGGTGGTGGTGAACACCCGCGGTGGCGTGGTGAGCCAGGTGGAATTGAAAGACTATAAAACCTGGGATAAAAAACCGTTGATTCTTTTTAATGAGAAAAGTCAGCAGCTGAACTATCAGTTTGTGGGTGCAAATTCTCAGATTGTTAATACAGGTAGTCAGTTTTTTGAACCTGTTTCTTCTGGAAACGCTTCGGTTTCGATGCGTATGAAATCAGGCGAGGGATATTTTGAACAGAAGTACACCCTGCATCCCAATAGCTACGTGGTTGATTATGAAGTTAACGTAGTGGGCCTGGAAAAAGTTATTCCCGCTAATATCAACGATATTCAGGTAAACTGGCAGAGCCGCCTGCTGAATCTGGAACAAGCCGTTCAAACCGAGCGACGCTATTCTGCTTTGTATTATAAATATAAAGACAGTGAAGTGGCTCATTTGGATGAAGATAAGGATGACGTAAATGAAACATTTCTAAACGCTGTTGACTGGGTTTCCTTTAAGCAGGAATTTTTTAACGCTACCTTGTTTTCAAACGGTTTGTTCAGAGGTAAGGTAGCAGCTACCTTTAAAAAGGATGATAAAGACTACGTAAAAAATTATAACGCTACGCTGATCCTTCCTTATCGTTCAGGCGCCGCGAATAATTATGCCATGAAATGGTACTTCGGCCCTAACCATTATTCTACACTGAAAGCTACTTCTGAAGGGTTTGAAAATATCATCAAACTAAGTCCGGATAACTTCGTCTTCAACTGGATTAAATACATCACGAAGTTCTTAACCATACCAACTTTTAATATTCTGGATAAAACCGGAATGAATTATGGTATCATCATCCTGATTCTAACCATATTGCTAAAATTGGTACTCACCCCACTTACTTGGAAGGCAATCAAGTCAGGCGCATACATGAAGGTGTTGAAGCCGGAAATTGATGCGTTGAAAGAAAAGTACGGCGACGATCAGGCAAAAATCGGTGCAGAACAAATGCGTATTTATAATTCAGCAGGGGTGAGCCCGCTGGGTGGCTGCCTGCCGATGTTATTGCAATTGCCGATTTTGATGTCGATGTATTATTTCTTCCCTACGTCTATCGAATTACGTCAACAACCGTTTTTGTGGGCGCACGATTTATCTACTTACGATGCCATCATATCGTTCAAAAATGCGATTCCGTTGTTTGGTAATCACATCAGTTTGTTCACTATTCTGATGACCGTAACTTCTATCATTTTTGCCGTCTATAATCAGGCGCAAAGCGGCATGAGCAGTACGCAGCCGGGTATGCAATACATGCCGTATATCATGCCGGTGATGATGATGTTCATGTTCAACGACCTGCCTGCGGCATTAACCTTTTACTACTTGGTGCAAAACGTTATTTCAACAGCGCAGCAATGGATTATGCAGAACTTTTTCATTAACGAAGATGAGGTGCGTAAGCGAATTGAATCGAATAAGAAGAATCCGGTGAAAAAATCAGGCTGGATGAAGAAGTTGGAAGATTTACAGCGCCAGGCTGAGCAACAGCAGCGCGAACGCCAGCGTAAATAATATCAATCCTTAAACGGATTGCGCAATTGATATTGGCGCGGCTTCAACTGCGAAGTGAAGAGTTGCATCACCCAGTTCAACACTGGATTGCGGTGTTTCAGATAACCATACATGGGTGCTGGCACTGCGCCAATCGTACTTTTTACTTCGGGTGCCGTGCGACCAAAATGTAGCCGCCGAATTTTATGCTCTATCGCATAGCGCACTACTTCATACAACATCCGCTGATATACAGATAACTCCTTGTTTACGCTGTAATCAATTCCACAGTAGTGAACTTCTGTATGATGTTCCAGTACAAAAAGCGACATAAATCCTACCAGCCGTTCTTCTATAAAATATCCAATAACCTGGTACGTATCGGGCGTCAGGCATTTTTGTTGCAAAAAGTACGACTTGGGAAACTTGGCGATGTTGAAGTAGGCCTTTCCCGCAACTTCCTGATACAACCGAAAGATATCGTCTTCATGCGCAGCTATTTCTTCGGCGGTAAGCAATTTTGAGGTGATGGCCTGACTATTTTTCAAAATTTTGTTGGCGCGCACCCGATACTTAGAGGATACGGATTTCAGATAATCGTGAAATGACTCCCATCCCTTGGGCAAATCCATGGTCATATCAGACTCTACCGCAATCCGCCGGTAACAACTTTCCAAAAAGGGTTGATCAAAAGCACTTTCTGGCGAATAAAGGTGCGGTAATAGCGCGGCGCTGATATCGCGGCGCATAGCGAATATTTTTTGAACACAGGCAGCTACAAAGGCGCTTCGTTCTGTTTCTGAAAAATGCGATAGAAAATAAATCCCTTTTTCTCCGGTCACAAACAAATTGCCACTCACCAGTAATTTTACAGAAATGCTATTCACGAGGCGCTTTGGCGCCCAAAGCAACGCTTCGCCGAATCGATTTGTATTGGGGAAATACGGCACTAAATTACTTCCTGAAAAATGAACTACCTGAAAATAACAAGCGCCAATCAAACCGCCTTCTTTTCGAATCAGGGCATAGATGAAATCCATATTTCCCTGCTGCGTTTCTTCCAATAGCTTTAAATAGCCGGGCTGCAACACCACATCGGTTCCGGGAATCAACTTCAGCCATTCCGCCTCGCGAATGTCGCTAATACTGGAATAAAATTCGTAGGTATATTCTGTGGCAACCGTCAGGGCAACCGGGTTACTGCAACATAGATTCATGCGTGTGCGTTAGTGCAAAGAAACAATCTTTTTCGGTTAAGACGTTCTTACTTAGAAATTATTGGTTCACCGCCTTTCAGCAACCGCCGCTATTGGCTCAGTTAAAGACTTCGCCGCCTTCTAAATTCAACTACTTTTGAATCAATGAAGTATCTCTTTTTATTCTTGCCGGTAGCGTTGTTGGCCCAACAACCTAAAGGGTATCCTGTAATTGACCCCAAAGCGGTAACCATCATTCGCGATAGCTTTGGTACGCCGCACATTTTTGCAAAAACAGATGCTGAAGTGGCCTACGGTTTGGCTTGGGCTAATGCTGAAGACGCTTTCATTGAAACACAAAATCTAATCTATGCTTCGAAGGGTTTTATGGGAAGAAAGCAGGGCATCGAAGGTGCGAAAGCTGATTTTTTCATGCATGCCATTGGCGCACGGCAATTAGTAGAAGCGCGCTATGGTACTGACCTTACCCCTGAATTCCTGCGCTACCTGAATGGATTCGTGCAAGGTATTAATGCATACGCTAAAGCACATCCTGACGAAGTGGCCATCAAAAAGGCTTTTCCGGTTACGGATAAAGATGTGCTGGCCGCATATGTATTGGTGATGAGTTATCTGGTAGGTGCTCAAAATCAAGTTGGCGATGTGGTTTCCGGAAAATATGATAAAGCGGAAGTCGTCTTCCACCCCGCAGATCCGGTTGGTTCTAATGCCTACGCCTGCGGTCCGGCGAAAACGGCAGATGGCAAGACGTATCTCTGCATCAATCCGCATGTGAGTATGAATGGCGCATTTAGCTTTTACGAAGCGCATTTGCAGAGTGAAGAGGGATTGGCCATGGTGGGCAATATGTTTCAGTTTGGCACGTCGCATGCCATGGGCGTGAACCGGCATTTGGGTTGGGGATTCACGTGGAATTATTTTGATCGGGTAGATGTGTTCCGGCTGAACATGCATCCAAAGAAAAAGAATCATTATGAGTTTGATGGTGGTTGGAAGCAATTGGAAAAGCGTCCGGTTTGGTTAAAGGTGAATGTGGCGAAAAAAGGGAAGTTTGTGCTTCCGGTTAGGAAAATGGCTTACTGGAGTGTGTATGGATTGACCCTAAAAAGCGGTTCTTCTGATCAATATTATTCGGTCCGTTTTCCTGCTAACATGACCATCAAGGCCGGGCAGCAATTGTATGAAATGGCGAAAGCAGAGAATTATGCGCAATTCCGTGAAGCCATGCGCCGCAATCACGCCATTGCTTTATTCAACATGGTTTATGCAGATGATAAGAACAATATCTTCTATTTGTCGCAAGGCGAAATGCCACAGCGCGATGATCAGTCGTACAACTGGAGCGGGGTAGTTCCGGGAAATACTTCAAAAACGTTATGGACGAAGTTGGTTCCTATTGATAGCATGCCGCATGTTGTGAATCCTAAATGTGGCTACGTGTACAATGCAAATAACAATGTATTTTCGGCTACTGCAGATGGTGAGAACGATAACCCGGCAAGGTTACCCAAAAACGTCAATGAACGAAACGGAAACAATAACCGCGCCGAGTTACTTCGGGAGTTTTTTAACGAACATGATAAGGTCACTTTTGATGCCTTCCGCGAGGTGAAGTTCGGAACGCGGTTCCCGAAGCACAGCGCTTTTCTCACCAGTCTCGATCCGCTTTGGAATCTCAAGACACAGCCAGATGATAGCATTGCCGATATCGCCCGCATCATTCAGCAATGGGACCGCAATACCGATGTTAATTCCACAGCAACTGCGGCATTTGGGGCTTTTGTATTAAATCTTTGGGAAAAACGACATTACGACGATGCGCAGTTTGTGAGCGGTTTCCCGATGACGGAACAAGATGCGATTGCTTCGCTGAAAGATGCCCGCAAATATTTGCTGAAAGAATTTGGTGCGTTGGAATTGCCATGGGGAAGTATTCATCGCCTGCGGCGCGGAAACAAATCTTTGCCGATGCCTAGTTTCCCGGATTTGTTATCGCCAAGCTATCCGAAGTTGTTTGAATTCAATGGGAAAAAGGAACTCAATCCGGTTCATGGCGATACCTATACGATGTTTGTACGATTTGGCACCAACGGGCCCGAATCCATCGAATCATTACAACCATTGGGTAATTCTATGCGGCCGGAAAGCCCGCATTACAATGATCAAATGGAAATCTTTCTGAGCAGAAAATGTAAAAAACAAGTTTTGGATCAGCCGTATTGGATGCAACACGCTGAAAGCCGCTATCATCCGGAATAAACACTTGTTTTAAATCCGGTCTTTTTTTAATTTATTTGCGGCCTTTAATGACCACGAAGCAACCCATATATATCACTCGTCTGGCCACTTTCCTGCCCAATCAACCGGTTGATAACGCCGATATGGAGCGTTATTTGGGTATGCTAGGTGGTAAACCCTCGAAGTCGAAAGCCATGGTGCTGCGCAATAACGGCATCAAAACCCGTCATTACGCCCTGGACGCCAACGGACGACCTACCCATACCAATGCGCAATTGGCTGCGGCAGCACTAAACCAATTGTTTGATACGAAGTTTTCTCGTGAAAAATTACAATTGCTTACCTGCGGCACCACAAGTCCTGACCAACTTTTGCCTTCACATGCCAGTATGGTACTGGGTGAATTGGGCGGACGGCCTATTGAAGCATTGAGTCCTTCAGGCTCGTGCTGTACCGGACTGCAAGCCATGAATTACGCTTATTTATCGCTATTGGCCGGTAATTATGAGAATGCCGCGGTAGTGGGTTCTGAGCGATTATCTGGTTGGGTGAAAAGTAACAGCTATCAGGAAGAAGCTGAAAAGGTGCTTCGACTGGAAGGCAATCCGATGCTGGCGTTCGAAAAAGACTTTCTGCGCTGGATGTTAAGTGATGGTGCCGCCGCCTGTTTGTTGCAAACTACACCCAATACAGAAGGGTTATCGTATCGTGTTGAATGGATTGAATTGAAATCTTTCGCCAGCGAACTACCCGTGTGCATGTACGTTGGTGCTAATAAAAATGAAGACGGAACCACAACCGGTTTTGCTGATATTGATCAGAGCCGCTGGTTGCCGGAATCGGTTTTTGCCATGAAGCAGGATACCCGGGTATTGGGCGATTCCATAGTGAAATGTGGAGGGGTGTTTTTGAAAGAAATTTGTGAAAAGCGTCAGTTTGATGTTTCTTCTATAGACTTTTTCTGTCCGCACTTATCCAGTGAATTTTTTGGTTTGAAGATAGATGCCGAACTACAGGCCATTGGTCTTCCTATTCCACGAGAGAAATGGTTTTACAACCTCACCCGGGTGGGTAATATTGGCGCGGCATCACAATTCGCGATGTTAGATGAATTGATGCGCTCGGGGCGTTTGCAGAAGGGTCATAAAGTGCTGGTGATGGTGCCTGAAAGCGCGCGTTTTAGCTACGGTTATTTGTTAGTAACAGCGGTATAATGCTGGCGGGAAGCACTGATTTAGATTTGTTAATTCCTCAAAAGCCACCCATGGTGATGGTGGATGGATTATTAGCGCATACCGAAACGGAATCTGTTTCTTGTTTTGAGATTAAACCTGATAATATCTTTTTAAGTAACGGTGCGTTGCGTTTTCCTGGCTTGATTGAAAATATTGCACAAACCTGTGCATTACGCAGTGGCTTCGCTTTTAGTGAAGAAGCGAAAAAGGCGCAAGGACCGCCGGCGCAGCCGCCAGTTGGGTTTATTGGCGAAGTGAAAAACGCCGTAATCCACCGGCTACCAAAGGTAGGAGAGGTGCTGCACACCAAAATTGATTTACTGCACACAGTGTTCACCGCTTCTATAGTGAAAGGCGAAGTTTCGGTGAACGGTGAAGTAATTGCCAGTTGTGAAATGAAAATTTTTGTTGCACCTCAATAGCCTTTAAGGCTCCAACGCGCCAGGTGCACGAGGTAATCGCCGTTTTGCGGACCAAACCACCCCATCGTTTTTGTTTCATACGCATCCATTTCATAGTGGCAATCTTTAGTGATGTACCCGATGTATCCGCCATTGAAACTGGTAATCATAACCGGCGCATCGTAACCTGATGCAATATCATCGGTTAGTTCTCCGGAAAAATCGCAGGGCATACCGATGAGCTTTACCGGGCCAATCGCTAAAAGGGTCATGGCTATATCCGCCTTGCCAAAAAATGTGTTGAACCACTTCGTGCGCAAGGCAAAATGATGGTTGGCTCTCAGATTGGGTTCGCGCATGTGCAAGGGAAATTTTCTAAAAGCCAAACCTTTAGATTGCCAATGATGCGGTTGTGCAAAAATTTTTTCAAACGCTGTTGCAACCCCGCTCGCCATAGCATCAACCGTTTCCCATTTGTTACCGAGGTGAATTGCAGGACCCATCGAGCCAACACCACCGGCCATAAAAAATGGAAAGTCAACCAACTTCTTGCGTTGAACATCCCGAACCCAGGCTGAGGGCCAATCACCTGAAACTTCCATCGTGCCTTGATGCAGGCAGGTGGCATGAGCAGCAAAAGAGGCTAAGGCCGCCGTGGCGCCATTATTCTTTCTTATCCATAATACCCGAAGCAACGAATCAGTTTCGCCCTGATATCCCACTAAACGGTTATAGACTAAACCTGTTGTGGGTATGGAGCTGTAGGCCACTGCTGCCGTATCGAGTTGGTTTTGTGCTGAAGTGATGGCATGGACAATTTGATGGGCAAAAAATTCGGGCACGCGGGCATCGAACTTTCCGGCAAACAGTTCTCCTATTCGAGACGGATGCCAGGCGCCAATGCTGCTATGGGCATGCGTGGCTGAAAAGTACAAATGGTAATCGCCCATTCCTTTTTTCTGCAGTAACTCGTTTACCCGGGTTACTACCAGCGGCGGAACAATCAGCAACTCGCAGCTTATTATAGCCACCGCCATATTGCCTTGGTGAAGAACAATCACGCGGACGCTAACGGTATCGTGCACAGTTTTCCAATGTTTACCGCCGCGGTCGGCATCAATGGCTACAGGGGTAGTAAATGGTGGCACTAAAGAACAAGATGCCCAACTGGCCAGAAGCGGCGCATCGGCTGCATGCATCCAGGGCGATTGTTGTAAGGCACGCTGTTGTTGTTTAAAGAAGGTGCACTGTTGCCATGGCGTTCGATCGATTGGTTTTAATAATAGGAATCCGCACCAGGCCATCAGCCAGGTTATGCAGGGTAACAGGCGGAAAAGCAAAAATGACATGGCGTTAGTAATGTTCTTGTTAAATTATAAATTGCTCTACGAATTTATCACATGTCATTTACCGATAAGATTAAAAGTTTCCCGAAAGCCGCACCGTACATTGTGCTAACAGAAACAGCCGAAAGGTTCAGTTTTTATGGCATGAAGGCTATCCTAAGCACATTTTTGATTTCGCAGTTCTTCAATCCGCTTAACGATCCATTACTGCAGGAAGCTGCTGAAGCGCATTCTAATGAGGTCACGCATTTGTTTACCGCGCTGGTTTATCTGCTTTCTATTTTGGGCGGATTAATTGCCGATTATTGGCTAGGAAGATATAAGACCATTTTCCTGCTCTCCATTGTTTATTGTTTAGGGCACGCCTTCCTGGCCGCGTTTGACACAAATTACACCTTGTTTTTTGCAGGTTTGATGTTGATTACCATCGGCTCTGGCGGTGTGAAACCGAACGTTAGCGTGATGGTTGGCGATCAGTTTGATGATGAGAATGATGCGGGCATTGCTAAACTCTATGATATTTTCTACTTCGGAATTAATGTGGGCGCCTTTTTCTCGATGCTCATTACGCCGGCCTTAAAGCATTCCCGGTTTGGTGCGCCACTGGCGTTTGGTGTGCCAGGCGTGTTGATGTTTGTAGCCCTGATTGTTTTCCTGATGGGAAGGAAAAAGTATAAGATAAAAATGCCATCCGATATCCGCGCGCAAGACCGTATTCCGTTTACGGAACAACTGAAAGCGGTTTGGAAAGTATTGGTGGTTTTTGCATTTGTACCGTTGTTCTGGGCACTCTACGATCAGAATGGCAGCGAGTGGGTGCTGCAGGCCGGAAAAATGGATTTGCATTTCATGGGTGTAGATTGGCTTCAGGAACAAATTCAGGTGGTGAATGCGCTATTGATTTTGGTGATGATTCCGATGTTCACCTTTGGTGTGTATCCGTTTTTAGAAAGAATGGGTATCCGCGTAACAGCCTTGAGGAAGATGGGATGGGGTTATGCCGTAATGGTACTTACGTTTGCACTCATTTCGTGGATTCAGATGAAGATAGATGCCGGAATTCGCCTCAATATCGGATGGCAACTGCTGGCGTATGTGTTGCTGACTATTTCTGAAATTCTGGTTTCTATCACCGGTTTGGAATACGCCTTTTCACAGGCGCCTAAATCGATGAAAAGCACCATCATGGCGATTTTCTTTCTGACTGTATTTTTGGGAAATATTCTAGTGACCTATATCAATAACAACATCCGTGGCGGTGGCTTTTTTAGCCACTACAAAGGGGCTGATTATTTTTGGTTGTTTACAGGAATCATGGCTGCTAACATGGTACTTTACTATGCGGTTACCGCCCTGCTGAAGATCAGAGATACAGCGCCTGCAGCTAGCCGGGTTGATTTACACGAATAGCAAGTTTTAGAGTTGCCCTTTAGTAAATCCGCTCCAGCTTGATATCCTTCGCGCCCTTGATCCGGATGGGAACAATCTCTTCCTCAACATTAGATATTTCCAGACCAAAATCTTCTGCAGTAGATAAACTAATGGATTTAATTAGTCGGTAACCTTTAACTACAAACTGTTCAAACGGCGTAAGTGCGTCATCAATAGCAACCCTTGAATTGAGTAAGATGAACTTGAAATCAGCAGGCATATTGTGTTTGCGTAGGGATGGATAATGTGAAATCTCATCCACTTCTCCCTTCTGTACCATTTCATCAACAATTTTGCTGAACATCAAATTTACTTTGTGTTCTACTTTAAAACCGAAACTGAGTCGGATGAAAAAACAACGACCGGGAATTAAGGTAGAAACGGTGTAGGAGGCGCCATAAGGCTCATTACTAATATCTACATGTACGAACCAGTAAATATCAGCCCGCTTCGGCCGTTTTCTAAAAATGGAGTAGATGATGTTGGAATCAATGTGGCTTTTATCGTTAGCCATACTGAGATAAACCAGGTTGTTGGCTTCTTTCGGAATAGATTCATCCTTCATCAAATCTTTTAGCGGTTCCACAAAATCTTTAATCGCCACGAAATCGGTATGCTTTTTTCGCAGTAAACGGGCCTGATAAAAAATGAACATCGCAAAGAACAACAGAATTGCAATGAGGAAGGTAAACCAACCGCCGTGCGGGAATTTTTCCAGATTAGAAATGAAGAAAGCGCCTTCTACCACATAAAGGAAGACAGCTAGAGCTGTAACCAGAATGATGTTCTTTCTCTGAATGAAAAACAGATAAACCAGCAGGGTAGTGGTCATCAGCATATTCAACATAATGGCTAAACCGTAGGCCGCTTCCATCTTCGATGATTCCTGAAAAATCAATACAACGGCTATACATCCGAAGAAAAGAAACCAGTTCATGAACGGAATGTACATCTGGCCCTGGTGTTGGGTAGGATAGATCACTTTCAGATTGGGCCACAGACGCAATTTCATGGCTTCATTCACCAACGTAAAGCAGCCGGTAATCAACGCCTGCGAAGCGATGATGGTAGCCATCGTGGCAATACCTACACCAATTGGTAAAAACCACTTCGGCATGATGTCATAGAACGGCGTACCTACATCGCAATTATGGTCTACACAGCGTAACAGATAGCTGGCCTGCCCGAAGTAATTCAAAACTAAACACCCCAAAACAAAAGCCCAGCTAATGCGGATATTCATTTTTCCGCAATGGCCTAAATCTGAATACAGCGCCTCACCTCCGGTGGTACACAGGAACACCGCCCCAAGCAACCAAAAACCGCCGGGGTATTGGGTCAGCAAGTGTAACGCCCAGTAAGGATTCAGCGCCTGAAGCACAGCCGGATATTTGAGAATTTCCTTCGCGCCTAAGCCGCCAATCATGATGAACCACACGGTCATTACCGGCCCGAAAATGCCGCCTACTACGCGCGTACCGAACTGTTGAAAGATGAACAGACCAATCAAAATCAAGATGACGATAGGAACAGTAGGAATATCCGGATTAATCAACCGTAAGCCTTCTATAGCCGACGAAATAGAAATAGGAGGCGTAATAAAACCATCTGCAATCAAGGTGGCGCATCCAATCAAAGCCGGAAATATGGTCCATTGAATTTTATATCGCCGCACCAGGGCGTACAACGCGAAAATCCCGCCTTCGCCCTTGTTGTCGTTATCTAGCGCCAGATGAACATACTTGAAAGTGGTAATAATCATGAGCGTCCAAAACACACACGATAAACCACCAAGAATTAACTCTCGGTTGAGGCTTTGTCCTTTAATAATTGCGCTAAGCACATAAATCGGCGATGTTCCGATATCGCCAAAAATGATTCCCAGAGTAATCAGTACTCCTGCTGCACTCAGTCGGTGCAGGCGTTCACTGTCTGCCATGAAAGTGCCCTATTGGGCGTTTTTTGCGGCGGCAAAAGTAGTAAAAAGATGTTTCCCGAAAGTAATTCGGTTTTTCCATCCGTTCATTTAAATCTAACCAGCAATAGTGCGCATTCTTGTTTTTATCTCTATTTTTCGGAAAAGATACTAATTCATGAAAACGATACAATCCTGGCTTGATGAGTATGCAGAAAGCCACCAAAATCCCACCAACAAAGCCGTTCACTTCATTTGTGTACCCACCATTTTCTTTACCATTGTGGGCTTACTCTATAGCATCAAACTGCCCTTCCACTTGCCAATCATGAATCAACCTGAACTCAATGTGGCAGAAGTGGTCCTGGTGCTGGTAGCGGCCTACTACGCCATGTTATCCTTGTCGTTGGCGGTGGGTATGGTGTTATTCTCGCTCTTTTGTTTAATGCTTTGCCGCGCCATTGATCATTCGGGAATAGCGCCACTTTGGATTGTCTGTCTGGTATTGTTTGTTATCGCCTGGATTTTTCAATTCTGGGGCCACAACATCGAAGGCAAGAAACCGAGCTTCCTGAAAGATATTCAGTTTTTAATGATCGGACCAGCCTGGGTCATGAGCTATTATTTCAGTAAACTGGGCATTAGCCTGTAACCGCATTGGTTCTACCCCCGGAATGCGCCAAACTTGCCTGATATTATTGGCATTATTTTTTCTTTGTAATCAACTATGAATAAACGCTCCATTGTAATTTTTGCATGTGCATTTCTTGCACTCTCCTCATTTCGTGTAGCTGATTCGCCGGCCAGAAAGGTGGTGAATGATATGTTGGCAGCAATCGGCAAGGTGAAAGGTTATACGTATACCATGCAGGGCACAGAACGCCTGAAAAGCACTGGTAACCTGCGCACGAACATCATTCAAACGAAGGTAAATGTGAATCCCTTAAAAATCTATTGTAAGATTCTTTCTGATCCGAATAAGGGAACAGAGCTGTTGTATGCGAAGGGTGAAAGAGGCGAAAAAGTGCGCGTCAATCCGGGCAAATACCTGCCCACGGTATCACTGGCGGCTACCAGCGGCTTGCTCACTAAAGATCAACATCATACCGTGCTCACCTCGGGTTTCAATATCGTATCCCAAATACTGAACGATGCTGTGAAACGCAGTGATGCACAAGGCAAGTTTGATCAGGTTTTTCGATTGGAAGGTGAAGTGAAATTTCAGGGAAAGGACTGTTATAAACTGGTAATCGATGATCCTACCTATTCCGTTACTACTAAAACAGGACAAGCCGGAGAAAATCTATATACCTTCTGCAAGCGTTTGCTGATTAGCGAATATTCGGTGATGGAACTGAATCCCGAAATCAAGAACCACGATAACGATGTTTCGGGAAAAACACTGAAGGTGCCTACCTCTTTCGCCCGTAAATCGGTACTGCTAATTGATAAAGAAACGAACTTCCCGGTATCACAGGAAATGAGTGATACCAAGGGTGTTTTTGAAAAATATGAATACACCAATCTGGTGCTGAACCCGATGTTTAAAGCAGATGAGTTCACCGAGGACTTTGCCGGATACAGCTTCTAAACAATCGTAATAAACAAAAAAGCCATCAGCTGTTGCTGGTGGCTTTTTTGTTTCAGTACATGCAAAAAAAAATCCCCCGATGTTACTCGGGGGATTCGGATTTGCCCTTGTATGTTTATTACAAGTCAACAAAACCAACAGCGTCTTTATTTGCCTTCGTCGCTCTTTACTTCTTCATACTCTACATCAGAAACACTGCCTTCGTTTCCGCTTGCAGCGCCTTGCTGATTACCTTCGCCGCCGTTTTGTTGTGCCTGTTGAGTAGCGTTGTAAATATCTTGCGAAGCGGCTTCCCAAACCTTGCTCAATTTCTCGCTGGCGGCATCAATCGTGCTCAGGTCCTGCGAAGTTAGGGCATTTTTCAGTTCAGTTAAAGCGTCTTCGATAGCTTTTTTCTTATCTGCCTGAATTTTATCGCCAAATTCTTTCAACTGCTTTTCTGTCTGGAATGCCAAACTGTCAGCCATATTCACCTTCTCAGCCTTCTCACGAGCCTGACGATCAGCATCTTCGTTCGCTTTTGCCTCATTTTTCATCCGCTCAATCTCGTCCTTAGACAAGCCGCTCGACGCCTCAATCCGAATCTGCTGCTCCTTGCCGGTGCCCTTGTCCTTGGCCGAAACATGGATAATACCATTGCTATCTATATCGAACGTCACCTCAATCTGAGGCACCCCGCGCGGTGCCGGTGGAATGCTATCCAGGTGGAACCGGCCAATGGTCTTGTTATCCTTGGCCATCGCCCGCTCACCTTGCAATACATGGATTTCCACAGATGGCTGATTATCAGCCGCAGTGGTAAATACTTGCGACCGCTTGGTAGGAATGGTGGTGTTCGATTCGATAATCTTGGTCATCACCCCGCCCATGGTTTCCAAACCCAGCGACAGCGGCGTTACATCTACCAGAACGATATCGTCCTTCACTTCCCCGCTCAAAATACCGCCCTGAATCGCAGCACCTACAGCTACCACCTCATCCGGATTCACGCCCTTATTCGGTTTTTTGCCAAAGAACTTCTCCACCGCTTCCTGAATTTTTGGAATACGCGTAGAACCACCTACCAGAATCACATCATCAATTTGTGAAGTGGTATAGCCCGCATCCTGCAAGGCTTGCTTGCAAGGGGCTAAAGTGCGCTCTACCAATGAATCGGTCAGTTGTTCAAATTTTGCGCGTGTTAGCTTCTTCACCAGGTGCTTCGGCACGCCGTCAACAGCAGTGATGTAAGGCAAATTGATTTCCGTTTCCTGAGAAGACGATAACTCAATTTTCGCCTTTTCAGCAGCTTCCTTCAAACGCTGCAACGCCATGGGGTCTTTGCGCAAATCAATGCGCTCTTCACCCTGAAACTCGTCAGCTAACCAGGTGATAATGGCATGGTCAAAATCATCGCCGCCCAAATGCGTATCGCCATTGGTAGACTTCACTTCGAATACACCATCACCCATCTCCAGAATCGAGATATCAAAAGTTCCGCCGCCTAGGTCGTACACCGCTACGCGCATATCCTTCTTGCCTTTATCCAAACCATAAGCCAGCGCTGCCGCTGTAGGTTCGTTCAGAATACGCTTCACCGTTAATCCCGCAATTTCCCCGGCTTCCTTGGTAGCCTGGCGCTGCGCATCGTTGAAATAGGCAGGCACCGTTACCACGGCCTCAGTTACTGTTTGACCCAGGTAATCTTCCGCCGTTTTCTTCATTTTCTGAAGAATGATGGCAGAAAGTTCCTGCGGACTATACAACCGGCCGTCAATTTCTACGCGGGTGGTGTCATTATCGCCTTTCACCACCTTGTACGGTACACGCGGAATTTCTTTTCCCGCCTCGCCAAAGCGAATACCCATAAAGCGCTTAATCGACTGAATGGTTTTGGTAGGATTGGTGATGGCCTGACGCTTCGCCGGATCGCCCACTTTCCGCTCGCCATTATTTAAAAAGCCAATGATGGATGGCGTGGTTCTGCGGCCTTCATCGTTAGCAATTACAATCGGGTCGTTCCCCTCCATTACGGCAACGCACGAGTTCGTGGTGCCTAAGTCTATACCTATTACTTTTCCCATGATTTCTGTTTAGAATTAGTTTCCTGCTCTGTTTCAATTGCTATGCCAACCGTTTTTTATAGACAGAATGGCAGAACGATTCTTGCTATACTTGTAACATGGCCTCGTTATTTAGTCCGGTTCAATTCGGTCCGCTGAAGCTGCGCAACCGCGCTATCCGGGCGGCCGCTTTCGAGGGAATGAGTCCGCATCATGGGGTCTCGGATGCGTTAATCAACTACCATCAACAAGTCGCCGCGGGTGGTGTTGGAATGACTACTGTAGCCTATGCCGCAGTAGCGCAAAGCGGTTTGTCATTTCGCCATCAACTGTGGCTACGGCCTGCAATTTTGCCCGATTTACAAAAACTGGCTGATGCGGTGCACCGCGAAAACGCGGCGGTATCTATCCAACTGGGCCATTGCGGCAATATGGCCAAGCGCGCTGTGGCGGGCGGCCGACCCATATCGGCATCGGCCCGCATGAACTGGTACGCGCCTTCGTTTCCTCGCGCCATGACGGCCGCCGATATCCGCACCTTGATACGCGATTTTGGAACCGCCGTACACCTAGCCCGGCAGGCAGGCTTCGATGCCGTGGAAATTCATGCCGGCCATGGTTACCTGATTAGTCAATTTTTATCGCCTTATACCAATCATAGAACCGATACGTATGGCGGTTCGCTGTCTAACCGTATGCGCCTGATGCAACAGGTAATGGAAGCCGTTTTAGAAGCCGCCGCAGGGAAAACGGCGGTACTGGTAAAGATGAATATGCGCGATGGTTTCAGCGGTGGCATGGAGCTGGAAGAATCACTTCAGGTGGCTCAAACGCTGCAGCAGTGCGGCGTTCACGGCTTAGTGCTCAGCGGCGGTTTTGTGAGTAAGGCGCCTATGTATGTATTGCGCGGAGCCATGCCGCTGGACACGCTGGCCAACGGCATGGACCATTTTTTGATGCGGCAATTAGTGCGTTGGTTTGGCCGGATGATGGTGCCTGAGGTGCCATTCACACCAACGTATTTTTTAAATGATGCGCTACTGTTTCGAAAACAACTGAAACTGCCGCTGGTGTACGTGGGTGGTATACTAAACGAAGAAGATATGACCAAGGTCTTAGATCACGGCTTCGATGCCATAGCTATCGCGCGGGCCTTGATTGCGAATCCCAATTTTATCCGTGATGTGGCAACTAAACAACTAGCCACGCTATGCGATACCTGCAACCATTGCATAGCCGCCATCTACAACGGACCATTTTCTTGTCCTAAACATCCAACTTATGTCCGCTAAATGGGCGTTGGTAACAGGCGCCTCTTCGGGCATTGGCCTTGCCGTGGCGGCGGTGTTGGCAGGCAAGGGCTGGAACCTGTTTTTGGTGAGCAATCAACCAAAAGCGTTGATGGCCGCCGCAAAACAACTGGAACAACAACATGCGGTGCAATGCCAAACGGCTGTTGTAGATTTAGCTTTAGTGGATGCTGCTGCTCAGGTGAAACAATGGACCGATAGCCTCGGTATTGAAGTGGCACTGCTGGTGAATAATGCGGGTATGTTGTTGTTTTCAGAAGTGGTGGAAACGCCCGATGCGAAACGCCAAAATATCATGCAGTTGCACATGAACACACCAGTGGAATTATGTGCCCTGTATGGCGCCGAAATGAAGAAACGCCGCGCCGGTTTCATCCTGAATGTCTCATCCATTTCGGCCGTGATGCCCTATCCCGGCATTTCGCTGTACGGGCCTACCAAAACCTTTATGCGGTACTTCTCCCGCGCGCTGCGTGCAGAAATGGCACACTACGGCGTAGCGGTTACATGTTTGATACCCGGGGCCACGGCAACCGGCCTGTATGATCCCGGTAAAATCAATATCGGTCTCGCCAAAAAATTAGGGGTGATGCAAACACCTGAATGGGTGGCTGCAAAGGCAATAGCGGCATTACAGCAAAATAGGGCGGAATGCATTCCGGGTTGGTTAAATTGGCTAACCGTAGGTTTAGTGCCGATGGTGCCTACATCGCTAATTGTTTGGATTAGAAGGAAGACGGATGTATTCGAACGCGGATTGAAGGCGTTAGGGTAGGGCAGTGGCAACTAAGTAGTACACTAACGGTGCCACCTACAGCGCAATAGCTGATGCAGAAGGCGAATAGAGGTTCGAGGGTTGGGGACGGTTTGGACGATGGGGACGATAGGACGATTGGGACTCGCTGAATTATGGTGTGGTTTTCAGATGGGTGTTATATTCCGATGACAAGTACAGCGAGGCCAAATCAATTTTTACCATTTTAAATTTTTTTTGTGGCGCGCCGCTCGCCTGCGCTAAAACTACGAAGCCGCAGGATCGCGGCCGGGTGCTGCGCTCATATCTTTGCATTCAATAAGATATAAGACGCTTTGAACAAGAAAAGAAGTATCTCGTATCTTGGCTGGTAGTAGAAAAAGCAGGTGCAGCAACTTGGGTGCTTCGCACGCGCATTGACGCTCTATTGTAGGTTAATCTGCACCTGTTTTCTCTTTTTGATTCCCAATAGTACCTAATCGATAAGCAATATGCCTATACGAGCTATACCATGAGTGAGGAAGATGAAAGGGTTTTTTCTGCGACTTTTTATTCATTTTAAAAACAATCAAATGATTAAGTACGCTGTTGGTATTGACATTGGTTCAAAAGAGTGCTATGCCTGCATGAGCACTATTGACGCCACACAACGGGTTAAAGTAGTGGCAAGCACAAAATTTAGTAACACCGCATCAGGCTTCCGGCTGCTTGAGATCTGGATTACGAAGCATCACAAGCAAAAGGAAGTACCGCTCACTATCGGGATGGAAGCCACTGGGGTGTATTATGAAAACTGTGCCTTGTTTTTTTCCCAGAGAAAATATAGGGTTACTGTAATTCTGGCTAATCGGGCCAAGGATTATCTCAAAGCTACGGGTATTAAAACCAAAACAGATAAATCAGATGCCCAGGGACTGGCGCAAATGATTTGTGAACAGGCGCTTCCTGAATGGACTCCTATGAGTCCGTTCTTTTTCCATTTACGAACCCTAACCCGTCAACACCAAAGGCTTCAGGAGATTCGCACAGAAGTTTCTAATCAGTTGCTTTCGTTAGAGGCATCAATGTACGTCATCCACAGCGTGACCAAGCAGCTAAAGGCGACGTTAACTCATATCGACAAGCAAGTGGCACAATTAGAGGAGCTGATTAAGAAGCATCTCATGTCCAACCCGGACGTGTTTGGTAAGGTCGAACGCATTGCCGCAATTAAAGGCCTAGGCATGCTGACCGTTGCAGTGGTCATCGCAGAAACCAACGGTTTTGATTTGTTTGAGAACAGCCGCCAGTTAATAAGCTATAGTGGTTATGATGTGATAGAGAACAGTTCCGGCAAACGAGTGGGGAAAACAAGGATATCGAAGCAAGGAAACAGTCGCATCAGAAGAGCATTGTATATGCCGGCCTTCAACACAGTTAGATACCGAATAGCTCCATTTATTCATCTTTATTTGAGAACCTACGAACGGCATCATATAAAAATGAAGAGCTACGTAGCGGTGCAAAAAAAACTGTTAGTTATCATTTATGCCTTGTTCAAAAATGGAGAGAACTTTAGAAACATGCCATTGATTGCTGAGGAGGAGGCAGCAATTGCCTCTCGGTTGAGCGCCATTGGCGCTCTGAAAAAAGGTAGCCCCCCGAAGGGGGCTACAGAAGGTCGTCAATTGCGTCAGTTATCGGCAAGCAACGCCTCTCGGTTGGTGCAAAATTAAATTTTATGTTTTACTTGTTTTAATGATAGTACCTTCAATCTTTTTTGTAGCAGCAGCAATTGACTTACGATGTTTCCAATACACTTAAGCCCACAACTCCTACCGTTCCAACATCGTAAGTCTTTACTGATGCTGCTACAAAAAAGGATTTTCGCTTCGCCCCCTCGCGCTCGTGGCAAGTGCCATAAGGTGCGCGGAAGGGATGTTCGATAGTTGGGACGTTGGGACTTAAAGACGATTGGGACGTGCTGAATCATGGTGGAAAGAGAATCTAACTTGACAAATGCCGTAATTATTAGCGCGCAGTTCGGAAATAAGCATGCTCAAATCATCGAACAATCGAACATCGAACATCGAAAAGTCGCATATCGAATAGTCGAACATCGAAAATCAATCAGGTGTAACTGATACGCGCATAAGCTACGGCAAGGCGTTGCGTTAGGGATGCGGAGGGCGGGCCGCCATGGGCGGACCGGTGCGAAACGAAGTGGAGCACGGAACCCCGCAGCAGCCCGGCCCGAACCCCGCATCACTGCATTTCATTTTAACGCCAACTTCCGCGGGGTGAGGGAACGCCCAAATTCGTCTTCAAAAAATGTTTGCTCAAAGGGCTTATTTCTTTTTCGCTATATTTGCAGCGGTGCCAAACCACGCGGGGAGTTGTTCTTATGAGCAGCTCCCATTTTTTTTTAATGCCCGCCGCTGGTGTCTGCGCCTTTGTCGATTTGCAAATTCTTCGCAAATAATACCAAGGGAATGCAGGCAATGAAGAATACCCCTAAGTACATAAAGGTATCGATATACGTCAGCAATGTAGCCTGTTTTAATATCGTCAAATCAATGGCAGCATAAGCTTGCTGCGTAGCCGCCGCTACACTTTGCGCCTTGCTCATTAAGCCTAACGTTAACAGGTTTACGCGCTCCATAGTGGGTGCATCATACACGCTGAGATGCGATACTAAATCGGCGCGGTGTACCATGCTCATGTGCCCGATAAAAGTAGAACACAAGGCCACCCCGAACGACCCGCCTAACTGCCTGATCATGCCCGTTAAGCCTGCAGCAGAGCCAATATCACGGCCGTGCAGGCCGCCTAACGTCATGGTGGTGAGCGGCACAAACAGCAAACCCAAACCAATGCCGCGAATGAGTAACGGAATGGTAAACGACTCATCACCCGTTTGCGGCGTCAAAATCTGCGACATCGAAAAGGTGAAAATGGCGAAGATGAGCAGTCCGAATGGAATCATGTACTTGGGCTTGAAACCCTTCGCCAGCATAGTGCCCACAATGGGCATCATAAACCCACTGGTGAGCGCACCGGGTAGCAACGATAACCCCGTTTGGAAAGCCGTAAAACCCAGGAATCGCTGCACAAAAATGGGGTAGATGAATACGGAAGAAAATAGTCCGAACCCCAGAATGAAGGAAAGCACGGTGCCGATGGCTACATTGCCTTTAGACAGTATGGTAAAATCAACTACAGGATTTTTGGCCCATCGCGTTTCCCACAATACAAAAAACAGGATGCCGAAAACGGCAATAGCGGTGGCTACCGAAATATATGTAGTTTCAAACCAGTCTTTTTCTTCGCCTTTTTCAAGAATAAATTGCAGCGCACCTACGCCGGCTACCAGTAAGAAAATACCCATCCAGTCAACGCCCAGCTTTTTAATATTCTCATCTACAAGAACCACATCCTTAATAAAAGTGAACGTTAGAAATGCGGCGATGATGCCGATGGGAATGTTGACGTAGAAAATCATGGGCCAATCGTAATTATCTACGATGAAGCCGCCCATCAGCGGGCCCAGCGTTGGGCCCATAATTACGCCCATGCCGTACAAGGCACTGGCTTTGCCGCGGTCTTGCGGCGGATAAATTTCGGTGAGAATGGTTTGCGAAGTGGCTAACAGTGCGCCGCCGCCCAGGCCTTGTACAAAGCGGAAAAATACGAGCTCCCAGATATTGGTGGAATTGCCGCAGAGCACTGAGGCAATGGTGAACAGAATCACCGAGCCGCCAAAATAGTTTCGTCTTCCCAAGCGAATGCTTAGCCAACCCGACATCGGCACCACGATGACGTTGGCAATACTATAGGCCGCCACTACCCAACTGATTTCGCTCATGGTACAACCCAGGTTGCCCATCAATTGCGTGGTGGCTACGTTTACGATGCTGGTATCAATCATTTCCAGCAGCGTACACGCAATCAGGGTTATGGTAATAATAATCCTCCGGAATCCGTATTCAACGGTAGAGGGAATGGTTGTCTCCATATACTTGGTTGGTTTGGCGAAAACCTGGTTTTAGCTTGTTTTCACAATCACTTTTACGTTCATGCCGGCGCGCAGCGGATGCGCCTTGTCTGTAGACTTATTCAACGCAATGCGCACCGGAATGCGCTGCACTACTTTTACGAAATTACCGGTGGCATTATCGGGTGGTAAAAGGGCAAACCGCGAACCTGTTGCGGAAGAGAAAGACTCTACCTTTCCTTCAAACTTCATATCGGGATAAGCATCCACTTCTACCGTTACCGGCTGACCTACCTTGATTTTTTCTATTTGCGTTTCTTTAAAGTTCGCGGTTACCCAAATATCGCGTTCGTCAACAAGGGCAAACAGGTTCTGACCGGCATTTACTAACTGACCCACCTGAACATTTTTCTTAGACACATAGCCATCGCAAGGGGCAACCAGCGTGGCATAGCTGAGCTGCAATTTGGCCATGTCTAATTCCGCCTGGCGTTGTTCAACCATCAGTTCGGCTAAACGAACGGATTTTTCGCTAGCCGAAGAATTGGCGCGACTAACATTTACTTGTTCTTTCAACGAACTGAGGATGCGCTTTTGCGCTTCAACATTTTTCTCGGCGGTTTCACGCGCAGCCTTGGCATTGTCGAATTGCTGTGGCGTGGCGCTACCTAACTCCAATAGCTTTTTGAATCGCTCAAAATCCTGGTTGGCCTGCCAGAGTCTGATTTCCGCAGCTTCAATATTGGCCTGTGTGGCTTGTGTACCTACATTAGCCGCCACCACATTGGCATTGGCTGTTCCGGTGTTGCTGCGCACCACCTCTACATTGGCTCTTGCATTTTCCAGCGCCACGGCTGCCTGCTGCACGCGAATCTGCAAGTCGCGGTCGTCGATGCGCACCAGCGTATCGCCCTGGTGAACGAACTGATTTTCTTTCACCCTGATTTCATTGATATAGCCTGCCACTTTAGGCACAATAGAATTGATATTGGCCTCGATCTGCGAGTTTTCTGTATCCTCGTTATGCAGGTTGTACATAATTTTTGAGAAGGCGTAATAGCCGCCGGCCAGTGCCACCAGCGCAATGATTACCGGTACTACGAAGCTTTTCTTTTTTGTAGCTTCTTCTTCGTTGTTGAATTGGTCTGCCATATTGTGATTGTTGAATTGAGATTAATTTCCTGCCGCTTTTACCAGCTTCGCATAGGCGATTTCGGCATCAATGCGGGCATTAACTAAATTGATTTGAGAACGGGTGATATTGTTATCGGCCTCCAGTAAATCGGTAATATTCCGGATGCCATTGTCGTATTGGTTCTTGGTGATGCGTTGGTCTTCGGTACTTTGCTCTACGGCTTTTTCGGCCATATTAATTTTATCGATAGCCAGCTTGTAGGCGGAATAATTGGCGTTGATTTCCATTCTGCTCGCGTCGTTCATGGCCGCAGTTGCCGCATCGGCCTGGCGCAAATTGGCCTTGGCTTCGTGAATTTGATAGGTAGTGGTGAACAAATTGGTGAGGTTCCAGCTGAGGGAAACGCCAATGTCCCACGACCAGAAATAACTGTGCCGCTGACTTTCCTGAATCAGAAATACGCGCTGGTTGGGATTGCTGTAGTAGAAATTGAATCCGGCGTTGATGACAGGCGAGTAACCGCCCCTGGCCACTTTAACCATTCTGTTGGCTGCATCGCGGCGAAGGACGGCTGCTTTTAAATCAGGGCGACTGTTCATGCCGGTTTGCAACCAGGAAGCCACCGAGGTATTCGGCTTGGAGGGAAACAAACCACTGGTAGCGCAGTTGATGATCGTCCCTTCGGGTAGGCCCAGCATCACATCTAAATTGAAATTGCTGATATCAAGCGCACTCTGCACTTCGGCCGCACTTTGTTTCAGATTCAGTAAGGCCAGATCCACTTTCAGTACATCGTTTTTCAAGGCCATACCCACTTTCTCCATATTTTGCATATCGGTTTTGCGCTTTTCCAGCACTTCGATATTCTTATCCACTACTTGCTTGGATTCCGTGAGTTTGTAGTGGTTGTAAAAAGCGGTGATGATATTGTTCTTCACTTCCGCCTGATCTTTCTGCGCATCCAATTGCGCTGCCTGCATTTGATTTTTGGTGGCGTTGATAATATTCCAGCCACGCAAGCCGGCAAAAATAGTTTGCGACAGCGAGGCGCGGTTGGTTTGCTGATTCAACAAGGTGAGACCAACCAAAGAGTATTGATTCAACCCGGTGGGGAATTTGGCTTCGGCCACGTTCGGACTCAAATAATTATAGGATGAGTTGATGGTGAGTGCCGGAATGGTAGAAAAACGTTGCTGGTCGTATTTCGCTTGTGCCAACTGACTACGTGAATCGCTCACCATCAACTGACGGCTGTTTTTCATGCCCAAATCAATTGCCTGCGACAGGGTAAGTTGTTGCGTTTTTTGAGCCTGAACACCAACCAGGCTCATCCCTAAAAGAATGGTCAGATATTTTTTCATATACTGGAAATTGTAGGCTGAAGCATGGCCTTCAGCAACGACTTTAAATGATTTTTTACGCGTTCAGAGAAATCGGGAGTGAAGAGTTCCTGTTCCGAATTTTTCTGAAACAAATGCATGGAATACCGGCAGGCGCTAACCAGGTGATTGATGGTAGCATAGAACGATAGCAATACCATATCCGTATCTACCCCGCGGAACTCTTTGCGGTCAATACCTTGTTGAATGATTTGGTGAATCAGCCGGCGGTTGCGGTCAATGTTTTTAATGATGAAGGAATTGATTTCCGGGCGGGTATTGTGCAGCATTTCCCGGAAAATGATTCTTTGGAAATATCTGTTTTGCATAATCCGATCAACCTGCCAATCAGCCACTGCTAAAATTTTTTCCATAGCCGGCGCATCGCGGCGTTCTAATTCCTGAATGGCAGTGAACGACAGCTGCATCTTGGTTTCAATCAGGGCTTCCAGCAGTTTCTCTTTAGAACCGAAGTAATAGGAGATCATCGCCAGGTTTACACCAGCCGCAGCGGCCAGTTCGCGAACCGAAACGGCATCAAAATCTTTCTGCGCGAACAATTGTTCTGCGGCAGCCAGAATTTGCGCCCGTTTATCACCTGATTTTTCCTCTTTCACGCCGCAAAACTAAACAAACGTTTGAATTAAACAAGTGTTTAACTTGGAAATAATTTTATTGATTTGGAGCGATACGGTGCGCTTACCGGCTTTGGGATAGGAGGAACGCTGCGCTCTGCCAAACATTTTTATATTTGCGCTCCAATTTTTTAAGACAACAACTGATCCATGCAGATTAAAGGGATTATCAAGCTGTTCACCGTCATATTCCTGCTGGTGTGCACCTACCAACTGATGTTTACTATTGTGGCGCGCACCACAGAAAGCAAGGCGGAAGATTTCGCCCGTAAAGGACTGATGATGGAGCCGAAGGGCCTGTCGGGCTACGCCGCCGTGATGTACGAAGATTCGGTGAGTGAGATTTTCAAAGCGCGCAAACGCAATTTCCTGGATTCTATCCAGAATGAACCTACCTGGTTCCTGAAATATACTTATCGCGAATGCAAGGAAAAGCAACTGAACCTGGGTCTCGACCTGAAGGGCGGTATGAGTCTGGTACTGGAAATTTCGGAAGATGATGTATTGCGTAAACTATCGGAAAACAATGCCGATCCGGCTTTCAACAAAGCGATTGACGAAGCCCGCAACATGCAGAAATCATCTAATGGCGATTTCCTGACGCTGTTCAATGAGGCCTACACCAAATCCAATCCGAACGGTAAACTGGCCGCTATTTTTGCGTCGCTGCCTTCTTACCAGAATAAACTCACCTACTCCTCTACCAATAATCAAGTGGTAGATGTGTTGCGCAAGGATATGGAAAGTGCGGTACAGGAAACGTTCCGCGTTTTGAAAACCCGTATCGACCAGTTCGGTGTAGGTTCTCCTAATATCACCTTACAATCTAATACCGGTCGTATTATTCTGGAATTGCCAGGCGTAGAAGACCCAACCCGTATCCGCAAAATCCTGCAACAAACGGCGCAATTGGAATTCTGGGATACTTATGAAAATGAAGAGGTAATCAATCTGCTGGTGCAAGCCGACAAAGCGTTGGGCGATAAATTATTCCTGCAGGATAACGGCAGTGACACTACCGCCGTTGATACCACTGCTTCTGTGGCAAGCGCGCTGTTAGGCGGTTCAACCACTCCTGATACCTCTGGTAAAAAACTAACTGCAGCAAAAACTGCCAAGAAAGACTCCTCTAATTTGAACCCGATCCGCCGCTTGCTGATGTTGCAATACGACCAGAAAGATGGTACGCCTTATGAAGGTCCGATGGTGGGTTATGCTTTAGGAAAAGATACGGCCAAGCTGAATAGCTATATGGTGGATCCCTTGGTAAAGGCCCAGTTCCCACGCGATATGAAATTCTTGTGGAGCAACAAAGCCCTGAATAAAGAGCGCACCATTTACGGCTTGTACGCCATCAAAACCAATCCGGCTATTGCTGAAGCGCCTATGACGGGTGATGTGATTGTAGACGCCTTCAAAAGTTTTGACCAATCCGGATTGCCTGAAGTGGATCTTTCTATGAACTCGCTGGGCGCCGCCAAATGGGAGCGCATGACGGAAGCCGCTGTAAACGGATCCGTGAACGGAAAGCCCGTGAAAAAGTGTATTGCCATCGTTCTTGATAACCGCGTTTTCTCTGCTCCTCGTGTGCAGGCGAAAATCAGCGGCGGTCGCTCGCAAATTACCGGCATTGGCGACATTCAGGAAGCAGATGACTTAGCAAACATCCTGAAATCAGGTAAGCTGGAAGCCAAAACTCGCATTATTGAAGAGCAGGTAATCGGACCATCACTGGGTAAGGAAGCGATTCGCTCAGGCTTAATGAGTATGGCCATCGGTTTCATCATTGTGTGCCTGTTCATGATCGCTTACTATTCTACATCAGGTATTGTAGCCAACATCGCCGTGTTGCTGAACTTGTTCTTCATCATTGGCGTGCTGGCCAACTTCGGTGCGGCATTAACCTTGCCGGGTATGGCGGGTATTGTGCTCACACTGGCTATTGCGATTGATGCGAACGTAATCATCAACGAACGCATCCGCGAGGAATTAGTAAAAGGTAAAACACTGCGCACCGCAGTGGCCGATGGTTATAAGCATTCTTACAACGCTATCTTCGATGGTAACGTAACTACCTTAATCGTAGGTTTCGTATTGACCTTCTTCGGCTATGGTCCGGTGAAAGGTTTCGCCATCACGCTGGTGATTGGTATCCTCACCTCGTTGTTTACCGCTGTAGGTTTCTCGCAGGTGATTTTCGATTGGTTCTTCTCCAGAAACATCAATGTGAAATTCGGCAACAACTTCACCATGAATTTGTTGAAGGGCATCAACTTCCACTTCATGGAGAAACGCAAAATTGCTTATGCCGTTTCTACCGTAATGTTCATCGTATCTTTCGCCGCCATGATTTTCATCGGCTTCGATTTGGGTGTAGCCTTCCAGGGCGGTCGTAGCTATGTGGTGAAATTCGATAAAGACGTGAAAACGGCCGAGGTGGCCGCTGCATTAGAAAAACCACTGGGCAGCAAACCTTTGGTGAAAACCTACGGCAGCAACAACCAGATTCAGATTACTACGGCTTATCGCATCAACGAAAACAAGCCGGATATCGATAACGAAATCGAAGGGAAGTTATATGAAGGATTGCAGAATTCTTTCAGCGAAAAACCTTCGCTGGAAATGTTCCGCAGCAAGGCCATTAAATCCATTACCCGTATTGATGCTACCATCGCCGATGATATTAAGCGCAGCGCGCTCACCAGCGGTTTGTTGGGTTGCTTGTTCATCTTCATTTACATCTACGTCCGTTTCCGTCGCTGGGAATATTCAGTAGGAGCGGTAGCGGCCACCATTCACGATCCGGTTATCGTAATGGGCTTGTTCGCGCTGTTGCGTCACATTATGCCATTCTCACTGGAAGTTGATGAAAACGTAGTAGCCGCTATTCTGACGCTGATCGGTTATTCGGTGAACGATACGGTAATCGTATTCGACCGGATTCGCGAATACCTGAAATTGTATCCGGCCAAGCCTCTGATTGATAACGTGAACAATTCCATCAATAGCACATTGAGTCGTACCATCATGACCTCAGTAGCTACAGAATTGGTTTGTATTGTATTGTTCTTCTTCGGCGGCGATGCCATCCGTCAGTTCTCCTTCGCCTTGATGGTGGGTATTGCCGTTGGTACTTATTCTTCCATCTTCATTGCCTCACCCATTGTGGTTGATTTGATGTTGCGCAAAGGGAAGACGAACTAATACCCTGTTATAATTACTTTCAAAAACCGGAATCCAGAGGTTCCGGTTTTTTTATGTCCTTAGGTTGCTATTCAAATTTTCTACTTGCCATTTACCCTTTGCGATTTTTATTCATTGCGCGCTGTGGCGCGCTGATCTGTTCATCTAACAATAAAGAACGATAAATTTTTTGGGGTGTCCCTCACACCGCAGTAACCAGGCTGCATCTTGTGAAAGCTTGTGCTGATGCGGTGTTCGGGCCGGGCTGTTCGTGGCTCCCCCGCCTTTGGCGGGTCCGGTGCTCCCGCCTTCAGCGGTTCGCACAGCTCGCTTTGCTCGCTCCACTACCATCCCTACCCCTCGCCTTTTTTATTCATAAGGAGATGGTTAATTTTATAGCGGTTTCTACAATAAATTAATTATTTATAACGTGATCCTAAAGCGTACCTGTTTTGTTATTTTATCCTTGGTGGCTACATCGCTGTATGCCGGAGAAGACTGTGCGCGCCATCCTGCGCCGGCAATTCAGGCATTAATTCGGAAATGGCACCCTATGCCGCCTGTCTTAAATGATACTTTTTATAACAACGTATTGACGTTGTTTATCAATAATGCAGATAATCACCGGTTTTATTTTTTTCAAGCGGATGTAGATTCCTTTCGTGCACGGAAACAACAATTACGAGATGAGCTAGAGGGCAAGAGCCACCAATTCATAGAATATGCAGCGGCCATTTATCTGCAACGAATTCTCATGGTAGATTCCGTGGTATCGCGAATTGTAACCGATTCACTTGATTTCGCCGTCGCCGAAATATATCAGACCAACTACACGGAGTATTGCGCCGATGTGGTGTCGCTTGAATCGCGGTGGCGCCAATCACTGAAGCAAATGTGTTTAACGCGCTTGTATCATTTTCACCGCGACTCAAAACCTTGGATTTTGGATAGTTGGAAAATAAAGACTGCTCAAAAAATATTCGCCATGCGCTATTTCGAAGGGCAGAAAAATTTTCGCGACACTTGTGCAGTTCAACAAGCATGTGCAATATATTTATGCGATGCTATTTGTAAAGCAGCTGACCCGCATTCCTACTTTTCACAGGCAAAAGATAAAAGCGATGACGATGTTTTTGGAACCGCACCAGGCACCTATTTTGGCTTAGCTTTTAAAGATCATCCGAACGGGATTGTGATAAATTCTGGAATACCGGGCAGTTCGGCATGGCAAAGTGGCGAGTTTGAATCCCCTTCATTTTTGTTGGCATTACGTGAGCCTGGAAATCCATGGAATGAGTTGGAACAGGAGTCCGCCGATTCGGTCTATCGTTTTTTGCGTCAAATCAAAGGCGCCGTCATAGAACTTCGGATTCAAAAGAATGACAGCATTGAAAAGATAGTAACGCTTCAAAAGAAGTTTATCAAACCTGCATCTAGATTAGTAAATAGCTACGTACTAACTGACTCATTGGGTTTAAAGATGGGGTATCTAAGACTACCGTCTTTTTATGGTCCTTACAGAAACGCAAATTCTACTCATAGTTTTGATGATTTGCTGAATGAGTTGATTCACTTGAATCAGGACGGGGTGAGCGGCTTGATTTTGGATCTCCGCGATAATGGTGGAGGCTACATTAGTGAAGCCGTTTACCTTGCGGGATTATTTTTAGATAAAGGACCAGTAGCGATGGAAATTCGCAGGAATGAGAAGCCAGTGATTTACAGCGATCCTAATCAAGGTACCTTTTACGATAAACCAATGGTGGTGTTGGTGAATGAAAATACGGCTTCGGCTTCCGAACTTTTAGCGGGTGCTTTACAAGATTACAACCGGGCGGTTATTTTCGGCAGTCGTACGTTCGGAAAGGCTAGCGTGCAGCAGACGTTAAGCTTAGATACTACGGCAAAAGAAATGGATGGTTATAAGTGGTGGCTCACCAATAGCTGGGAGTTACATTTAACTACCGGACTGATGTGTAGGCCAACCGGAAAATCAAATCAACAGGATGGCGTATCACCAGATATTCCACTTCCGGAAATTACGGACAGATATCGGCTCAGAGAGCGAGATCTTGCCAAGGTGATGTATCCTGCAACTGTAAAACCTGCCAAAGGATTTAATCCCTCTCCACCATTACCAATTGCAGACTTACTTCTAAAAAGTAAAAAGCGTACGGAATCTAATGGATTTGCCACCGAATGGAAGCAACGGGCTGAGGATCGTAAGCGCGACTCGGCGGGATTAGAAATGCCGCTGCGATTTCAAGACTTTTTGGCCTATCAAAAAAGCAAAAATACAAAGGCTTTAAACGCTAATGAACAGCAGAAGTATTTGGAGGTGTCATATACACAAAGTGAGCTTGAGCAAAGGAAGATGAGGGCATTAAAATCCAACAGTGATGTGCGCCTGTTTGATAGGATTTCAACTGATAAGGTCCTCTTTGAAGCTAGTCAGATCCTGGCTGATTTAATTAAAAGCAGGAAGTAATGCAGCAATACCAGGCCGTTCTACCTGGTGCAAACAGCATCCAACCTAAGTATCTTAAGGGTATAATGCTAATCCAGTGTCTGCCCTGAATTCTGCGAACGCTCTACAATTTTGGCAAACATCGCATCGGTCACGTCATTGTAGAAAAAGTAAATAGGATTCACCGGTGCATCGCTTTTTAATACTTCGTAATGCAAATGCGGCCCGGTTGATTTTCCGGTGTTGCCCACATAACCAATCAGTTCACCGCGCTTCACTTTCTGCCCGGGCCGCGCCTTAGTGCGCGATAAGTGCGCGTAACGCGTGCGGTAGCCATAGCCGTGATTTACAATAATCTCGTTGCCGTAACCGCCATAGTTAAAATCTACCGTTTCCACTACGCCATCGCCGGTGCTGTAAACCTCGGTACCTATGGGTGCGGTAAAATCTAAACCAGCGTGAAATTTCGGCACTTTATAAACTGGGTCAACGCGCATGCCAAAACCAGAAGCAATGCGCTCTAAATCGCGGTTCATCACTGGCTGCATGGAAGGAATAGAGGCCAGCATTTGCTCTTTGCCTTTAATCAACTCACCAATATCGTCATACGATTTTGATTGCAGCGCCATTTGACGCTTCAACTTATCTATCCGCTTAGATAAATCAGTCATCAATTCGGCATTGTCGTATTTTTCCAAATAGCGGTATTTGTTCACACCCCCTGAGCCTGCTTCCCAAACATCGCTGTTGATGGGCTCGCTCTCAAACAACACGCGGTAAATATTGGCATCGCGGTATTGTAATCCTTCTAAAACGGCATTCAATCGGTTCGCCTCTTCTTCCAGAATCGCATACTGATCTTTCATGCCATTCAGTTCATTGCGCAGGATGCGCTCCTTGGGCGAATCCACGAAGTAATACACCACCGTAGAAATAACCAGCGAAAAAAGCAGCGAGGCGCACAGAAAGGCAAATACACGCAACAACCGGGTACCCCAGCCAATCACCGCCTTCTCATACTTCAAGGTTTGGGTGTTGAAAATGTATTTCTCTTTCTTCATTTTTTGGGTCTCTATCGCGGCAAGGGTTGCCGGATTTGCGCTATATTCACGCCCTTTCCGAATCTCAAGTTTACAAAATAATTACGCCGATTTAAAGCTATGATGACTTCAGCTGCTATACGGGCCGCATTTTTAGAATTTTTTGAAAAAAAGGGACATAAAATTGTGCCTAGTGCACCCATTGTGGTGAAGAATGATCCAACGCTGTTATTCATCAACAGCGGCATGGCGCCGTTCAAGAATATCTTTCTGGGTAACGAACCCATTCAATACCCGCGTATTGCCGATACACAAAAGTGTTTGCGAGTTTCGGGTAAGCATAATGATTTGGAAGAAGTGGGTGTAGATACCTACCATCACACCTTGTTTGAAATGCTGGGTAACTGGAGCTTTGGCGATTACTTCAAAAAAGAAGCCATTGAATGGAGTTGGGAGTTACTGACTTCAGTGTATGGTTTAGAAAAAGATCGCCTGTATGTAACCGTATTTGAAGGCGATGAAAAAGAAGGCCTGGCGTTTGATCAGCAGGCTTATGATGAGTGGAAAAAATGGATTGCTGAAGACCGTATTCTGAAGGGAAACAAGAAGGATAATTTCTGGGAAATGGGCGATACCGGTCCGTGTGGTCCGTGCAGCGAAATTCATATCGATTTGCGCTCAGATGCCGACCGCAAAGCGCTGGATGGAAAAGCCTTAGTGAATGCTTCGCATCCGCAGGTGATTGAAATCTGGAACAACGTATTCATGGAGTTTGAGCGCCGCGCCGATGGTTCATTGGTGAAGCTGGCGAAACAACATGTGGATACGGGCATGGGTTTTGAACGGTTATGTGTAGCTATTCAGAAAAAGACCAGTAACTATGATACCGATGTATTTCAGCCGTTGATTCAATGGGTGGCTTCAAAATCGGGCATCGCGTATGGCGCTGCTGAAAAAACGGATATCGCGATGCGCGTGATTGCGGATCATATCCGCGCTATTTCGTTCACCATTGCCGATGGTCAATTGCCTTCAAATAATGGAGCTGGCTATGTGATTAGAAGGATATTGCGTCGCGCCGTTCGCTATGGTTATTCTTATCTGAAATTTGAATCGCCTTTCCTGTTTGAATTAGTACCGGTGTTAAGTCAGCAATTTGCTGCGGTATTTCCTGAGTTGAAAGCGCAGGAAAGTTTTGTGGCCAACGTGATTAAAGAAGAAGAAACGGCTTTCCTCAGAACGTTAGCCAATGGTATTCGTCGCATAGACGGATTACAAGGAATTGACGGCAAAACTGCCTTTGAATTATTCGATACCTACGGATTTCCTTTTGATTTAACCAAACTGATTGCCGCTGAAAAGGGATGGAAGGTGGATGAAAAGGCATTTGATGTAGAAATGCAAAAGCAACGTGATCAAGCTAAAAAAGCGGCTGCTACTGAACAAAGTGATTGGGTAGTTGTGGGAGAGGAGGCGAAAACGGTTTTCCTGGGTTATGATCAACTGGAAGCACCGGCTTATGTGGTAAAGTACCGTAGCGTTAAGCAAAAAGATAAATCACTGTATCAGGTCGTGTTGAACCAAACGCCTTTTTATGCTGAAAGTGGGGGTCAGGTTGGCGATACCGGTGTGCTTGATTTTGGTACTGAAAAAATTGACGTGCTGGATACGAAGAAGGAGAATGATTTGATTGTTCATTGGGTAAAGAAATTACCAACAACCCTGGCCGCGCCACTTACTGCCCGTGTGAATGAGGCCAGGCGCAACGATACCTTAAAAAACCACAGTGCCACGCACTTATTGCAGGCGGCTTTGCGTCAGGTATTGGGTAATCACGTCCAGCAGAAAGGTTCCTTGGTTAATCCCGAATACCTGCGCTTTGACTTTGCTCATTTTTCAAAAATGACAGATGAAGAATTGAGTAAGGTGGAGCAAATCGTCAACGAAAAAATCATGGCCAATATTGCGTTGAATGAACAGCGCGATGTACCCTTGGCAGAAGCCGAAAAAAGTGGTGCAACCATGTTATTTGGTGAGAAATACGGAGAGAAAGTGCGAATCATCACCTTCGATAAAACATTTAGCAGTGAATTGTGCGGTGGCACGCACGTGAAAGCTACCGGAGAAATTGGCTTCTTTAAAATTCTGGCAGAAAGTTCTATTGCCTCAGGCGTGCGGCGCATCGAGGCCGTGACCGGTGCACAGGCCATGAAGGTTGCCAACGAGGCTATGAAGCAGCTACAACTAGTTCAAACAAAATTGAATGCTAAAGATGCCCTTAAGGCTATTGAACAATTGCAGCTGGATAATGTTGATTTGAGGAAAACGCTGCAACAACTGGAAGACCGGCAAATTGCCGATTTGGGCAAACAAATTCTGGCCAAAGCAGAAACATTGAACGGCGTGAAATTCTATGCCAACACTTCATTGGAGGTAACCTCAGGCGATGCCTTGCGCAAACTAGGTATTCAATTACAACAGGCCATGGGTACGGCTTTTGCCATGGTGTTAGGCGCCGCAGTAAATGGTAAACAAGTGGTTCATCTTCGGTTGTCTCCCGCTTTGAAATGGAATGCTAATGCGCTTATTAAGGAATTGGCGCCAGGCTTAAAGGGCGGCGGGCCGGCTGACTTTGTGCAAGCCAGTGCGGCATCTGCGGATGATGCACAACCGCTCATTACCGGCTTGAAGCAACGCCTGGAAAAACTATAAATCATGAAGGTAACTTCTGGCTATAGCGCCGTATTTTTGATCGTCACCTTATTAGGATTAGGGGCCTGCAAGCCCCCGGATCCGCCGAGGTGGATCGTGCAGGGCGATCGTGTGCTGGTGCGGGTTACCAAGGGAAATGAGGTAGTTTACGATACTTTTTCTTCGCAAATACCAGCCTTCGCATTCGTTGATCAAATGGGCGATACCGTTTCCTCTCTGCAACTGGACGGTAAGGTGTATGTGGCTGACTTTTTCTTCACCCATTGTCCTTCGATATGCCCAAAAATGAAAGCCAACCTCATCAAAGTAGCAAAAGCCTATGGTAACAGAAATGATTTTGAAATCATAAGTTATTCTATCGACCCTGAGCGCGATTCTGTTCCTGTGTTGCGTGCGTATGCCGAAAAGTTAGGCATTCAATCTACGGGTTGGCATTTGCTCACCGGTAATCGCGACAGTATCTATGCGCTGGCCGATCGTTATCTCGAATACGCTGCGGCTGATCCAAATGCTGCCGGTGGTTTTATTCATGATGGTAACTTCGTGTTGATTGATCGCAACCATCGCATTAGAGGATATTATGATGGCACTTCCGATGATGGCGTGCAGCAGTTAATCAATGATCTGAAGCTGGTATTCAGTGAGAAATGAAACGAATCATTAACAGCTGGTGGATGTTATTGCCAGCCGCAGCGCTTGGCTTTTTCTTTTACATGAGCTTCTTCAATGCAGCTTATGATCATCCGGGCAAATCCGTATATGTCAATCGTTGTGCTTCCTGCCACGGCGATCAGGGTGAAGGCATTCAGAAATTAGTTCCACCCATCGCATCTTCCGATTATCTGGCAGCCAACTTCGGTCAATTGCCTTGCATCGTTCGCAATGGTATAAACGGTACTATGGTAGTAAACCAGGTTACGTACAATCAACCGATGTACCCCATAGTAATCAGCGATGTAGAAATGGCTAATCTCATGAACTACATGAGCAGCGAACTACTTCATCAGGAGTATATTACCACTGCAGAACAAGTAGCCCAAACCTTAAGTCAGTGTAAAGTCCCTTAACTGAAAGTTATTTCACTCTAAAGTCGACACGGCGATTCAGGTAGTAGCGGCCGTCATCCTTTTTCACTTTGTCTGAAAGTCCTGGTACCAGCGGTTCTGTTTCGCCCTTAGGGGCTGTTTCAATACGATCAGCGGCAACGCCAAAAGTATTGGTCAGAATATCGATACAAGTGGCAATGCGTTTTTCAGAAAGTTTCATATTGTAGTTATCTGAGGCGCGCACATCCGCGTTGCCAATGGCAATAACCTTGGCATCGCTATGGTCGCGCAGATAATTCGCTACTTTCATTAATTCGGTGTAGTAAGTATTCTTTAAAGTAGTGCTGTTCAAATCAAAGAATACGGATGCCAGATTAGAATTTCCGGTTGCCGAAGAAGCTACCGGGCTATTCGCCATTTTAATTTCGCGGCCTTTGGCATCAGCATGTACCCCATCGGGAGTGCCAGCTTCTGCATCAGCTACATCCTTCACGCCGTCGTTGTCGCTATCCAGCGCAACTCCGCGGTCGTCAACTTTGGCGCCCTTAGGACTGAATGGCTCGGCATCCTTTGTATCAGGAACGCCATCACCATCGATATCCGCAGGTTTCATATCAGCTTTCATTTTGGCCACGTTGCGTTTCAGCGTATCTAATGCTGCGGCATTGCCCTGAATATTTTCGGCATGTGCAATTAACGGATTCATCCAGTAGTGCGGCTGAGCACGCTTACCGATTTTGAAGTTAATACCGATGCTGGCGTAGTTGATGATATCGCTGCTGCCGGAATATTGTCCACGTCGGGTCAAATTAGTTCCGTCTAACTGATCGGAATTATAATACGTCATGCGATCTTCCAGTGTAAGGTCAATTAACTTGCTCAAACGAAAAGACAAGCCTACACCAAAAGTAATTGCCGGATTTACTTTCCAATTCTTTACATATAACTTGTCTTCTACATTATTCACAACCGATTCGTAATTGCCATCACGAATCTGACGGATTTCCTTTCTGATTTTCCATTGGTCAGAAAACTTCGTAAACTGACTTACAGTGCTGTAATCATAGTAGTTGCCGCTGGCATCTGTTTCATCTTTACGCGTTTCTGAAAACATCACACCACCTCCTAAAAACACATTTACCAAAACCCGAGGTTGCTTATTATAGAAGTTGATGTTGTTCAAGGATGCCATACCTTCCAGCAAAATTTCGCCGTATTGCATTTTATAGTTGCCGTAGTAGGCTGCACCTGAAACATACGGACTAACCCGGCGTGAGTAATCCTGGCCGGTAACCTGACCGTATAATCCTTCCAGACGCAAAGAAAACACATGGCCCAAAGCTTTGTGTACTCGCAAGCCAACGCCCCATCCCGGATTTCCGGATACATCGCCAATCATAAAGGCGCTACCGCCATGAACGCCGATTACCCACTTATCTTTCTTCTTAGCCGGAAACGGATAACTGTGTTGTTCGTAATCGTATTGACGAAAAACACGTTTATTGGGTAAAAATGTGGAATCCTTCAGCGTAGGCAATTGTGCTACCGCAGTACCCAATGTTAATATGGATAAGAATGTAAGGGTTTGCTTCATATTCAAAAAGGTTTTTGCAAAGCTAAAAATTGTTGAGAAACAGGTCGGGTAATTCAAGCAAAGATCTAATTTTATAATCAGCGATGGCAAACTTCGGATTACTAAATTCTACAATATGAGGTATTGCCACACAATGCATCCGTGCGGCTTTAGCTGCAATTACACCGTTTACAGAATCTTCTAACACCAAACAATTTACGGGAGCAACGCCTAATATTTCCGCTGCTCTTAGGAATACAGCCGGATGTGGCTTTCCATAGGCCTCGTTTTCAGCAGAAACCAGGTGGTGGAAGGCATCTTCACGGTGCAGCCGGCGCGAACAGGCTTTGATAAGTCGAAATGCGCTGGAGGAGGCAATGGCCATCTTCATTTGGCGGCCTTCAAAAAAACGAATGGATTCTTCTACGCCGGGCATTAGCGTTGCCGTCTCTGCGATGGCTTTTTCCATCCAATCCAACACCTCGTCATGCACTTGTTCCTGAGATTTGTTCGTCCAGGGTTTCCTCCTGTACCACAAGTCAATCACTTCATCAAAACGAAAGCCAGTAGTTTCCATGCAATCGCGTTCGGTGAGTTCCAAACCTACCGTTTTGAAGACTGCTATCTCCGCTTGCCGCCAGAATGGTTCTGAATCAATCAGTAATCCATCCATATCATAAATAACTGCTTCTATTTTACTCATTCCTGCAAAGTAAACGAAGCTGCGTAGGTTGCCTACCTGTTGTTTTCCACAATGAAGCTAAGTTCCGCTCAGAAGAAATCTTGCTACTTTTGAGCGGTGCAGCAATTGATTTCTGTTCTTCATCAATATGTAGGCCCCGATTTGGGCGTGGCCTTGGTTATCATACTGAACCTCATTCTGATTGAAAGCCTTTTATCTGTCGACAATGCTGCCGTGCTGGCCACGTTGGTGCGGCCACTTCCTGTTGAAGAAAGGGCGCGGGCGCTGCGCATCGGGGTGTTTTTTGCCTATTTATTCCGTGGTTTGGCACTGGTTTTCGCCGGCGTATTGGTGCGTTTCACATGGCTGAAACTATTGGGCGGCGGATACCTACTTTATTTATGCTTACATTTCTTTTGGAACAAACAATCTCATCCAAGGGAAATAGCGGAAGAAGAAGCCGTTGCTGAACAAAAAATCAACTGGATTGAAAATCTCTTAGGAATTGTATCGCCATTCTGGCGCACGGTTTTCATGGTTGAAGCAATGGATTTGGTTTTTTCAATTGATAATGTTTTTGCGGCGGTAGCTTTCACAGAGAATATTTATTTGGTGTGCATTGGTGTGTTCATTGGCATTATTGCCATGCGATTGGTGGCGAATTATTTTGTTTGGTTGATGGAACGCTTCCCTTTTTTAGATACCCTGGCCTTTGTAGTGATAGGATTGCTGGGATTAAAACTTGTTGCGGAGTTTTTGGGAAATACCGTCTTCCCGGAATGGCAGCCTATTTTGCAGCATGAAGCTATGGATGCTTATTTTTCAGCGATAACCGCTTCCGTGTTTTTTGCTCCAGTTTTATATACGCTGGCTTTTAAGAAACGATAACAGAAATTAGGTTTCGCGCCTTCATGGTTTTCTATATTTTCCGCTCATGAAAGATTTTACACGCTTATTTGATGTGCTGTATTTTCAACAGGAACATTTTCCCCAGGATGATGCTTTCTGTAGAAAAGAAAACGGCCAATGGGTTAAGTTTTCCACTAGTCAAATGCTGGAGCAGGCTAATAAGGTGAGCTTAGCCTTGATGCAATCTGGGATTAAAAAGAACGATAAGATTGCTATCGTTTCAACCAGCAGACCGGAATGGAATTCGGTAGATATCGGTGTGCTGCAAACAGGGGCAATCAATGTTCCTATTTATCCTACTATCAGTGAGGAAGAATACAAGTTTATTTTCAATGATGCTGGCATCCAAATTGCTTTTGTGGGCGATGCACAACTTTTTGCAAAGATTAATAGCATACGCACTTTTGTACCTACGTTAAGAGAAATTTACAGCTTCGACACGGTGCCAGGCTGCAAGCATATTTCTGAGTTTCTGGCATTGGGTGATGGTGGTGATAGCGCCGCTCTGGAAGCGATAAAGGCGGGCATAAAGCCGGAAGATTTGGCAACAATTATCTACACTTCCGGCACTACAGGAAATCCAAAAGGGGTGATGTTGTCGCACCAAAATGTGGTGAGCAATGTGAAGGCGGTGAAGCCCATTCTTCCTGTAAATCCAACGAAACGCGTACTGAGTTTTCTACCGCTTTGCCACATTTTTGAGCGAATGGTGGTGTATGTTTACATGGCTAATGGTGTTTCGGTTTATTATGCGGAAAGCATTGATACCATTGGTGATAACCTCAAAGAAGTGCGTCCGCATTTCTTCACTTCTGTGCCGAGACTTCTCGAGAAAGTATACATTCGGTTAGAGTCGGCATCTGCTGGATTGTCGGGATTTAAGAAGACGTTGTATGAAGCGGCGCTTAGCTTTGCTGCTAATTACGATAATGAAAGGGAATATGGCTTTATCGATAACCTGAAGTATAAGTTATTCGACCGGATGATTTATAGCAAGTGGAGAGATGCATTAGGCGGCAATGTAGAGGCCATCTGCACGGGTGCATCTAAGTTAAATCCAAAGCTGGCGCGCACTTTTACCGCTGCAGGAATTATTATAGCCGAAGGATATGGCCAAACGGAATCTTCACCAGTTATATCCGTGAATCCATTCGATAAATCGCTGTTGCATTTTGGTTCAGTGGGTCGTGTAATTGATGGGGTAGAGGTTCGGCTGGAACACCGCGAAGGCATGCAGCCGGGTGAAGGTGAGATTTGTTGTAAAGGACCCAATGTGATGATGGGCTATTACCAACGCCCCGACCTAACGGCGGCAACGGTACGTGATGGCTGGTTGTATACTGGTGATGTGGGTAAATTGAAGGAATACAAAGATGGATCGTACCTGTATATCACAGACCGTGTTAAAGAGATTTTCAAAACATCAGGCGGAAAGTATGTAGCACCGCTGGCTTTAGAAAGTAAGATGAAGGAGATTCCTTACATCGAACAGATGCTGGTAATTGGAGAAAACCGAAACTATGTTACCGCGTTGATTGTGCCTAATTTTCCGCAACTGAAAGATTGGGCTTCAAAAAATGGAGTGAGTGGAACTTCTAATCAGGAGCTGGTAACCAATGATGCCGTTTTACAACTGTTTAAATCGGAAATTGACAAGAAAAACAAAGGATTTGGGCAGTGGGAAACGATTAAGCGATTTAAGTTATTGGCGGATGAATGGACCACAGAATCAGGCTTACTCACCCCAACGGCTAAGGTAAAGCGAAAGATAGTGATGGAAAGATATGAAGCTGAAATTGATAAGTTGTACAGCGATAAATAAATAAAAAAGCCGCCTGAAAAGGCGGCTTTTTTATTTAGCTAGTTTGAATGGCCAACTTTTCAAGATGATATTTCAATAAGCCTTCAACGGGTTTATTGGTTATCACACCAGGAATTATTTGTAGGTTTTTACAGTGCTTTTTTAGGATTTCTTCAAAATAGAAAGCAATAGAACCTACAAAATGGGTAGGCACACTTTTATAGTTTTTATAGCAGCAAACATGGATGTTTAAAAACTCGTACATGCCTTCATCTACCATATCGCTGATATATTGATCAGCGCGGTGTTCGCTGCAGAAACGCATGAATGAAGCCAGATATACATTGGCATGAGGCTTCATATAAATTCGCTCGAAAATCTCATCCTTGTTCGGATGAAACCAGGCTTCAAACTCTCGTCTGATGCCTTCGGGCATGCGCTTGTAGAGGTAGTCGCGCAGCAGCCATTTTCCATAGTAGCTGCCGCTTCCTTCATCCCCAAGGATATAGGCTAATGCAGGAACTTCCTCATGCACCTTGGTGCCATCAAAATAACAGGAATTAGAGCCTGTTCCCAGAATACAGGCAATGCCTGGTTGGTTATTACAGGTAGCGTAAGCAGCACCATCCAAATCGTGATCCACTACAATATGGGCATGTTTGAAGTTGATGTATAAACCACGGGCAACTTTCATTTGCAATTCCTTACTGGAACCGCCAGCGCAATAGAAATAAACATGCGTAGCCTTGGGGCCAGCCTCCCGCAGGGTGGGGTTCGAGAATACTTCATTTAAAATGAACCATTCATCATGAAAAAATGGATTCAATCCGATAGTATTCGTTTCTGTTTTAGTGCCAGTTTTTGGGTCGTAAAGTACCCAGTCGCACTTGGTACTTCCTGAATCTGCAATTACAATCATAGTTTTTTATTAATCGTTCACAATGGTAATCAAAGAATATAATCAGTAGAAAGGAAATTGCTTTCGCGCTTTTCCAAAATAGTAGCCAATAATTTACGGTTCGCTTCGTTGTCCTTGCTGGCAACCAGTGTGCGTATCGAAAATACGCGAAGAGCATCCGTTACGCTCAACGTCCCTTCCGCCGAATCTTTTCTTCCGTTAAATGGATAACTATCGGGTCCGCGCTGACATTGCGAGTTGATATTAACGCGGCAAACCTGATTTACTAACGGATCAATCAATGCGGCAATCTGCGCATCATCTGTACCGAATATACTCACCTGTTGTCCGTAATTAGAATTGACGATGTACTCAATTGGTTCATTCAAATCTTTAAACGTTCTGATGGGAACCACGGGTCCGAATTGTTCTTCATGATACACCCGCATCTTGTCATTTACCGGAAACAAAACAGCCGGCCGCATTAAACTGCCATCAGCTTCACCACCTCCCTGATTGAGTACTTGCGCGCCATGGGCCTGGGCATCCGTGATGAGCTCGTTCAGGTACGCAACCTTATGAGTTTCCGGTAATGGGGTAATGGCGGTTTTATCTTCCCATGGCATACCCATTTTCAACGCTTCTACGCGCGCCACAAATTTTTGATTGAAGGCTGCTGCAATCTGCTCATGAACAAATAGGATTTTTAATGCGGTGCAGCGCTGTCCGTTAAACGATAATGATCCGCTGAGGCACTCTTCCACGGCAACATCCAAATCGGCATCGGGTAAAATGATGGCGGGATTCTTGGCATCTAATCCTAAAACTGATCGCAATCGATTCGGTTTCGGATGCATTTTCTTGATTTCATTGGCTGCAATATGCCCGCCAATGAAAGCCAGTACATCAATCTTACCGCTTTGCATAATAGCGCCCACCGTTTCATGTCCGCTGCCGTAAACAATGTTAATCACACCTTTCGGAAAGCAATCGCGAAATGCTTCTAACAAAGGGTGTAACAACAGCACCCCGAATTTTGCCGGTTTGAATACCACGGTATTCCCCATGATAAGGGCAGGAATAAGGGTAGTAAAGGTTTCATTCAATGGGTAATTGTAAGGCCCCATACACAACACAACACCCATAGGACCGCGCCTGATTTGCGCATAGATTCCACCTTCTTTCCGGATGCGCGAACTTTCGCGATCCAGGTTTTTCAACGCTTCAATGGTATCAATAATATAATCCACCGTGCGATCGAATTCCTTCTGTGAATCGGCCAGATTCTTTCCAATTTCCCACATCAGCCAATTGACTACAACATTGCGCTGCTCCTTCATCTTTCTGGTAAAATGCAGCAGGTGGTCAATACGCTGCGCCACGGTCATGGTTGGCCAGGCGCCTCGGCCTAAATCATAGGCCTTCACGGCGGCATCTAAGGCGCTGAGCGCTTCCGCACCAGTTAACATGGGATGTGCCCCCAGATAAAATGGTTTTCCATCTACGGCTACAGGCGAGTAAACTTCCTTCATCCCGCCTTCCCAACGAACCAGAACGCCATCTTTTAAATAAGTGCGCTGCTCTTCCGGCACTACCCGGTACTGCGCCGGTATTTGATCAATTGATAACATTTTGCTGCTTTTAAACACTTAGAATTTCATTAATCCGCATCAGTTCAATAGGAATGGGCTGGCGGTTTTTTACTACTTCCTGAAAGGGTGTCAATACGGCCCGATTGTTGACGATACCCACCATCACATCGCTCTTTCCCATCAGAATAGCTTCAACGGCTACCACACCCATGCGGCTGGCTATTTCACGGTCGAGGCACGATGGCGTACCGCCGCGTTGTACATGGCCTAAAACGGTTACCTTGGTATCGTAAGTTGGGAATGTGGCCAATACTTTTTCTGCCAATTGCTGCGCATTGCCCAAATGGTTCCCTTCTGCCACAACAACCAATGCCGACGACTGCTTGGTGCGCTCATTGCGCTCCATACGGCGGAGCAGATTTTCATAACTGAAAACTTGTTCGGGAATCACAATGGTTTCCACGCCGGCGGCTAAACCGGCGCGTAAGGCTATAAAACCGGCATCGCGCCCCATCACTTCAATGAAAAACAATCGATTGTGAGATGAAGCGGTATCGCGTATCGCGTCAATGGCGTGAACTACGGTGTTGCAGGCTGTATCATAGCCGATAGTGAAATCGGTGAACGGCAAGTCGTTATCAATGGTTCCGGGAATGCCAACTATGGGAATGCTGGTTTCTTTCATGAACACTGAGGCTCCCCGAAAAGTGCCATCTCCGCCAATGACCACCAACGCATCCAATCCTTCTTTCTGCATATTGGCCAGGGCGCGCTTCCGGCCTTCTTCTGTCATGAAACCTTTGCTGCGTGCTGATTTGAGAATGGTACCGCCGCGCTGAATGATGTTGGCTACCGAGCGCGCATTCATCGGCTCGTAATCGCCTTCCATTAAACCTTCATAACCACGGTAAACACCCACGGCCTCTTTTTTGTAATGAATGATAGTACGCACCACGGCGCGGATGGCCGCATTCATGCCCGGGGCATCGCCCCCCGAAGTGAGTACGCCAATTTTTTTGATGGCTGGATTTTGTAGTTGCATGATTGAAACTTTCTGAATAGGAAAGTAGTATTTTCTGATGCTAAGCTAATAACTCTTTACTTAGTGTCAAAATGACACGAACTAATTTATTTGGAATTTCTTAACGAAATATAAACTTTGCGCACCCCGCTATGGCCAAAAAACAAATGCAAAAACTTGCTTCAGGAAGTGCGGCGCTGAATCCGCACGTTTCTGTTGACTGTGTCATTTTCGGATACGATGGACAGGATTTGAAGGTGTTATTAATAGAACGCGATCCGGCATCTACCCGTGGTGCGCATTGGGCACTACCGGGTAATCTGGTGCGCGATGATGAGGATTTGGATCAATCGGCCCAGCGGATTTTGAATGAGTTGACCGGTTTAAACAATATTTATCTGGAGCAACTATATGCCTTTGGCGATCCTTCCCGGGTTCGCCGCGATGAGGATGCAGCCTGGTTGCAGCAAATGCGTGCCGAACCACAAGCACGGGTGATTACGGTAGCCTATTTTGCGCTCATCAAGTTGGAAAATCTGGTGTTGCGCCCCGATTCCTTCGCCCGTAAATCAGAATGGTATCCGCTAAATAAAATTCCGAAGCTGGCCTTCGACCATAATGATATTCTTGCCAAGGCTGTTCAAACGCTCAAACGGCGCACACACCATACTCCTATTGGTTTTGAATTGCTGCCCAGGAAGTTTACCCTCGGACAGTTGCAGAAATTGTATGAAGCCATACTGGGTGATGAGTTGGATAAGCGGAATTTTAGAAGAAAGATGAAGAAATTGAATATCCTGCAGCCATTGGCCGAGAAGCAACGGGATGTGGCACATAAGCCTGCCCAGTTGTACCGGTTCAATGCCCGTATTTATGCGCAGTTGGTTGAAGGTATTATTTAATCTTTGCTGAAATTGATTATTTCGCCCTATGAAGATTTCCTATCAGTGGCTGAAAAAATATATTGATTTCAATCTCACCCCGGAAGATTTGGGCGAAATTCTGACCAACACCGGACTGGAAGTAGAATCAGTTTCTCTTTTTGAAAAGGTGCAGGGCGGATTGTCTGGTGTGGTGATTGGTGAAATTGTGCAATGTGAGCCACATCCGGATGCCGATAAACTGAAGGTTACTAAAGTTGATATAGGCAATGGCGAATTGTTGCAAATTGTTTGTGGAGCACCCAATTGTCGCATCGGCTTGAAGTCGCCTGTCGCCTTGGTTGGCACCACCTTGTTTCCTTCCAGCGGAGAAAAACTAACGATCAAAAAAGCCAAAATCCGCGGTGTAGAATCATTTGGAATGATTTGCGCAGATGATGAATTGGGTTTGGGGCGATCGCATGCGGGAATTATGGAATTGGATTCAGCAGCGTCTAATGGTTTGCCGGCAGCCAAGTATTTTCAATTGAAGCAAGATCATTTGCTGGAAATTGGACTTACACCAAATCGCGGCGATGCGTTCTCACATTTGGGCGTAGCGCGCGATCTTTCCGCGGCTCTAAAGGCCGTATATAAAATTGACTTACCCGTGCAGCGGCCAGCGCTTTCATCCCTGACCAGCTCAGCCACATTACCTTTTCCGATAACGGTTAACCACGAAACTGGATGCAGGCGTTATGCTGCCTTGCTGCTGAAAGAGGTCAAAGTGGGTCCTTCGCCTGAATGGTTGCGCGATCAATTAGCGGTGATAGGGCTGCGTTCTATCAACAATGTGGTGGATATCACCAATTATGTTTTGCATGAATGCGGACAGCCGCTACATGCTTTTGATGCGCAAAAAATTAATGGTCGATTAGAAGTGCGTTTGGCCGCTGCCGGAGAGTCCTTTCAAACGCTGGATGGCCAGCAGCTCAAGCTGCATCAGGATGATGTGTTGATTGCTGATGCCAAAGGGGGATTATGCCTGGCGGGCGTTTACGGAGGGGCCAATAGTGGCGTTAGTGATTCAACTACTGAAATATTGCTGGAAAGCGCCTGCTTTGATGCAGTGCGGATTAGAAAAACTTCGGGTCGTCATCAACTGCACACCGATGCAGCACAGCATTTCGAGAAAGGATCTGATATCAATGCCGTGCCTTATGCGCTTCAGCGCGCTGCCAGCTTGTTGATGGAGTATGCTGGCGCTACTCTCGCCTCCGGAACCTTTGACTATTACCCGCAACCCATCGCGGGTTTTCCCGTTCAGTTTTCGCTGAAGCGATTGGCGCAATATGCCGGCGTAGCTTTACCTGAAAGTATCGTACGGGATATTTTAAAGAAGTTAGATATCAATATTGAACAGGAAGCCAATGGCGTTTGGGATTTGATGATTCCAACATGTAAAACAGAAGTGCTTCGCGAAGCAGATGTGATTGAAGAAGTGTTGCGGATTTATGGCTATAACAACATTCCGGTTCCTGCTAAACTAAACGCTTCTATTACGTACGGAGTGCGCTCGCTGCAGGATTTGGAAAATAAAGCAGCCGAATGGCTGATTGGTGCCGGTTTTCGGGAAATTTCCACCAATTCGGTTGCGCAGGCAAAATGGGAACAGGATGCGCAATTGCAGCAGCAACAGGTGAAACTATTGAATTCGCAAACTGCTGAGTTGGATGTGTTACGGACGTCAATGGTGTATTCAGCACTAGAGGTTATTGCTTACAATCAAAACAGAAAACAGGCTGATCTTCGTTTGTTTGAGTTTGGCAAGACCTATCACAAAATCAATGATGAGTATATACAGCGTTCGCACCTGGTATTGTTGCTAACCGGTAAATGCGAAGAAGATGACTGGCTGCAGAAAAGCGAAGGATATAATTTTTATCATTTGAAAGCGTATGCGTCACAATTGCTTCGGCGTTTTGGATATCCTGTACCGGCTGGTACGGCAATAGAAGAACAGCCATTTCAGTTTGGTTTATCATGGATGAATGCTGATTCGGGAGCCGCAATGGCGCGACTGGGATCGGTATCGCCGGCCATTCTCAAGCAGTTTGACGTACGGCAGCCGGTTTATATTGCGGTAATAGATTGGGAAATGCTTACTAATAGGGCCATGAGCGCGAACATTCGTTTTAATCAGTTGCCGAAGTATCCGGCTGTAAGACGCGATTTAGCTGTTGTAGTAGATGCCACATTGCCATTCGCAAACATTGAGGCGTTGATTCATTCAGAAAACAAAAAATTGCTGCGCGATGTGATGTTGTTTGATGTATATCAAGGCGAAAAGATAGGCGTGGGGAAGAAGTCGTTAGCGGTGAGTTGTACTTTCCGTGATGAAGAAAAAACGCTAACCGATGCCGATATAGATAAAGCTGTGAGCCGAATCATTAAGCGGTTGGAAACTGAGGCAGGAGCAGAAATCCGAAAAGCATAAACTATGAATTACTGGTTAATCAAATCAGAGCCCGGAACGTATAGTATTGATCGTTTTAAAGAAGAAAAGCAAACAGTTTGGGACGGTGTTCGTAATTATGCAGCACGAAATAATTTGCGTGCTATGAAAAAGGGCGATCTGGCTTTCTTCTATCATTCTGTTACTGAGCCCGGCATTGTTGGTATGGCCAAAGTAGTTCGCGAGGCGTACCCTGATCCATCAACATCAGAAGATTGGAGTGTGGTGGATTTTTCATTTGTGAAGAAATTTAAGACGCCGATGACATTAGCTGAAATTAAAAAGGATAAGGTTTTAGGTGGAATGGATTTACTGCGCTTAAGCCGGCTTTCGGTACAGCAGGTAAAGCCCGCAGAATGGGATTACATATTGGGCAAGTTAGGCGCATAATTTTTTGCGATGCGATTCTTCAAAGCAGTACGCGATTCTCTGAACGAGTTAGCCAATGGAAGCGATGAAAACATCGGTGGAATTACAGCGGCCACCCGGCAGGCGCGGCTAATAGAGATGGAGCAGGCCATCATAGCACTGAGTGCAGCAGCCATTAAACCGGGAAACATGGGCACCAGCGCTCAGGAAGAGGTGGTACTGACCTTTCTTCAACAACAGTTTGGCGACAAAAGGCAATCAGTGCGCCGGCATTCTTTGCAGCAGCATGTGCAAATGGGCGCTCAGCCATTGGTTAAAATGGCTTGTGAAGTGGTGAAAGCGCTGGCCGATTTACCTTCTCGAACGATGTTGATGCTATTACTAACCGATTTGCTGGCAACAGAACGATGGGTCAATCAACGCGATATCCGTTGGTTAGAAAAAGTTGCCGATTATCTGTCCATTGAAGAAACGCAATGGCAAATTGTTCAGGAGCGTATTAGGCAATGTAGCCCGTATGCGCTGCTTGGTATAGATGAAAATGCCGGGATTCAGAAAATTAAGGCTGCCTACCGGAAAATGGTTTTGCTTTATCATCCTGATAAACATCCGGGAGGCGGTGCATTAGCCGAGCAGCGATTCCGTAATATTCAACGGGCTTATGAAACCGTTATGCGGCTGCAAACGGGCGCATAATATTTGTTATACTTGCTGCTTATGAAGCCGTCAAAGCAGCCAAAACCCGCCGCAACGAAAGCCTCAGCAACCGCCCGGAAGCCGGCCTCTGCTGGCGCTTCACGGTTTACCGCCATTTTGTTGAATGTAGGTGCAGCACTGGTGGCAGGAGTGTTCCTGATGGTGTTGTTTAATCATACAGAATTAGATGCACAACATCCCGAGCCAGCCTGGAATAGCGGTTACGATTGGTTACTCAACAGCATGTTGAAGAACAATCTGGAAACCATTGACCAACATCCCGATTTAACGGTGCAGCAACGCTACGAAGCCAAATGGGGTGGCGAGATTGGTTACTTCAATCAGGTGAAAAATCAAACTCCTGAAAATGCCGTTGTACTGCTGCCCACCAAGGCCATGTTGAAAGAAGCAGGCTTTAAAAGTGTAGTGGATCTGCCATGGGCTACTTATTTTTTGTATCCCAGAAAAGTGGTGTATGAAGATGATAAAAGTACTGATCCGAAATATGCTCAGGCTACGCACTTGGTGAGTATTAACGGATGGGGATTGGATAAATTAAACTATCAGCCGCAGCAACCTCAGGCATTTATGGTTTTACCAATTAAGAAATAATGTTCATCATCATTTTTTTACTGGGCCTTTCTTTGGCCTTACTGATTTCCAGCCAATTTAAACAGATGGAACGATTGGCTATGGCCTTTCCACTGGGTTTTGGTACGGCTTCTTTTGTGATGTTCACTTTTACCTTGGTTGGCATTAAGCTCACTGCAAGTACGGTGGAATTTTCTCTTGCAGTTTTGACTTTGTTATGCTCTGCCTTGGCGTTTTTCAACATGTACAGGCAACAACAATTGCCCTGGCAGCAGCCGCGGCCGGTGATTGATTTGTCTTTTGTGAATGCCGCATGGGTAGTTTTGGCTGGAATGATTGTTTATCTGGTGTGGGGTATAACACGAAAGTGTTTGTACTGGCCACCGGCTGAATTCGATACAATTCTAGGTTATGATTTACTCTCGAAGGCAATCGCCCGGGAAGGCGTATTGGCGAATTCTATTCTAACAAACAAAACCATTGTGGAGCAATGCGGGCCGCGCCTGCTGTATCCGCCATTGCTGGCATTTAGTAATTCACTATGCTACCTCACCGGCATGGAAACTCCTAAATTGGTGAATAGCCTGTTTTATTTATCGTGGGTACCCTTATTCTATTTGCTGCTCCGCAGGTTAGTGAATGCTACTAATGCCATTTTCTTTACACTTTGGGTGGTTGTGGTACCTGAGATGTATGCGCACGCATCTTTCTCTTTAACCAATTTGCCTTGTGCTATTTACTCCACTATCGCGGTGATGTCATTCGTGATTTGGTTTGAGAAGAAACTGGAAGGTTTTTTTACGCTTTCAGTGGTGGCGATGTGCTTTTCTATTTGGACGCGTTCTGATGTAGTGGTATTTATCGGCGCTATTTTACTGGTGCTGGCCTGGTATTCATACCGTACCAAAACTTTCCGGCATCTGTTATTGTATTTGATCCCATTGGTGCCGTTTCTGGTATGGAATGCTTATACCAAGGCGCATATCCCCAGAGCACAAACCGGATTTTTCATTCAGCATCTTTTCTTCGATGCCGGAAAATTGGGTAAGGTTTGTTCTGCAGCGTGGGAAATTATGAGCAGCAGCAATATTTATGGCATCACTTTTTATTTGTTTATACTGGCGCTGGTCATCAATATTTTGGCTATTGTAAAGCAGCGCGACAAATGGGAAGTATTGGCCATTATTGCGGTGGCCTTGGGCGGATATACTTTGTTATTCTACCAAATGACCGATGCTGATGGTTCGCTGTTTGCGCCGGGCGGCTGGATGCAATCGGGTTACAAACGCGGCTTGTTTTGCTATGCGCCGCTGGTGTTGTTTTATGTGGCCATCAGCAAGTACGTATCAATGGCATTTGATCTGATTCATGAACGATTGACGTTATTTAATTCGAAGGCATGATTTATCTGGATTTTGAAAAAACGATAGAGAACCTGCAAGCGCAGGTAGATGATTTAAAGCAACGGGAAGCATCGGGTGAACTGAATCTGCATGCGGCCGTTAGCGCGGCGCAAGATGCGCTTCTGGAAGCTAAGAAAGCCATCTACCAAAATCTAACTACCTGGCAACGCATTCAGTTATCGCGTCACCCGGAACGCCCGTATTCCCTGTTCTACATGGAATATATCGCCACGAAGTTTATTGAATTGTTTGGCGACAGGCACTTTAAAGATGACAAGGCGATTGTAGGCGGATTGGCAGAATTTGACGGACATCGTGTAATGTTTATCGGGCAACAGAAAGGCCAGAATACCAAGATGCGCCAGTATCGCAATTTCGGTATGCCTAATCCTGAAGGATACCGAAAGGCGTTGCGGTTGATGAAGTTGGCGGAAAAGTTTGGTTTGCCGGTGGTGACATTAATCGATACCCCGGGTGCATATCCTGGAGAGGAAGCCGAACAACGCGGACAAGGTGAAGCGATTGCCCGCAACCTCATTGAAATGGTTTCGCTAAAGGTACCTGTGTTATGTATTGTTATTGGCGAAGGCGCTTCAGGTGGTGCACTGGGCATCGGCATTGGTGATAAACTGCTGATGCTGGAAAATACCTGGTATTCGGTTATCTCTCCTGAATCATGTTCTTCTATTCTCTGGCGCAGTTGGGAACACAAAGAAAAAGCGGCTGACGCTTTAAAGCCAACGCCTCAGGATTTGCTAAAACTGGGTATTATTGATGGTATAATCAAAGAACCACTGGGAGGTGCTCATCAGAATCCTGAAGATATGGCCAGAACACTAAAAAAAGCCATCGTCAGGGAATTGGATGAATTAAAGGCTTTATCTGCCGAACAGCGCATCAACAACCGGATTGCGCGCTATTCTAAAATGGGGGTTTTTAAAGAAGAGACCGCCTGATGGAGTGGTTTGAGCAACTCAAGCGTTCCTTATTCCGATCGGTAATTCAACAGCGAAAAGCGCAGCAAGCGCCACATCGCCTGCTGAATTTTGATCAGGCCAAAACCTTTGCCATTATCTACGATTCTACCCTTCCTGATAATGACATTACTATCACGAAATTTGCTGAGCAATTACGCCGAGTCGGGAAAGAAGTTCAGGTGTATGGTTATTTGAATGATAAGAAAATTGATCATAAGGCCGACATTCAAATTTTTAACCGAAACGCCGTTAACTGGTATGGTGTACCGGTTGATGAGAAGGCGCTGGGCTTCTGTAAAAAATCATTTGACGTACTACTTTGTGCCACGGTTGATCTTATTGCGCCGCTGGAATATCTGGCTACCTTTTCGGCGGCAACTTGTCGTATTGGCGCGTATCATCCCGCTCATCTTCATTGTTTCGATTTGATGATAGAACGCGGCTCCAATCAGCGGCTGGATTATCTGCTGCAACAGATGGAAAGTACTTTAAAGAAAATTCAAACCACGTAGAAAATCATACGCAGAACCATGGAAAAAATGCTCATCATCGACTTTGGTTCGCAGTATACCCAACTCATCGCTCGCCGGGTGCGCGAGGCAGAGGTGTATTGCGAAATTGTTCCTTATAATCATCTTCCTGAAATTACGGATGACATCATGGGGATCATCCTTTCCGGTTCACCGGCATCGGTACGCGACGTTGATGCGCCTCATATTCCATTAGAAGAACTCATTGCACAGCGCCCTGTGTTGGGGGTTTGCTATGGTGCACAACTGCTGGCCAAACATTTCGGCGGCCAGGTAGAAAAAAGCAGTAAACGTGAATATGGTAGAGCACATCTGGATATTCTCAACAAACAGGCGGCATTATTTTCAGGCGTTAGCAATCATTCGCAAATATGGATGAGTCACGGCGATAGCATTACTTCCCTGGGAACTCAATTTGACATTACCGCGGCTTCTGATGCTATTCCGGTAGCGGCTTTTCAGTCGAAACCGGGCGCATTTCCTCATGCCGTTCATGCTTTGCAGTTTCATCCGGAAGTGTATCACAGCACAGAGGGTGCTACTATCCTGAAGAATTTTCTTTTTGACGTTTGTGGTTTGCAACATCAATGGACGCCAGCCCATTTTGTTTCCGATTCAATTGACCGGTTGAAAGCGCAAATTGGCAATGAACAAGTGATATTGGGTTTGTCAGGCGGTGTGGATTCGTCAGTTGCCGCCTTGTTGCTTCATCGCGCTATAGGCAATCAATTGCTTTGTGTTTTTGTAGATAATGGTTTGTTAAGAAAAGATGAGTTCAAACAAGTACTGGAACAATACCAGCATATGGGTTTGCGCGTGGAAGGTGTGGATGCCGGAGATCGATTTTTGCAGGAATTGAAGGTTGTTGCTGATCCTGAACAAAAGCGCAAAATTATCGGACGTGTTTTTATCGAAGTATTTGAAGAAGTGTCTCACGCGCATCCTGAAGTGAAATGGTTGGCGCAAGGCACAATCTATCCTGATGTTATTGAATCCGTTTCCGTGAAAGGACCTTCCGCTACAATTAAGAGCCACCATAATGTTGGTGGATTGCCGGAGCGATTGAAATTGCGCATTGTAGAACCTTTGCGTTATCTGTTCAAAGATGAAGTAAGAAGAGCTGGTAAGGAATTGGGTTTACATCCTGATATTCTCAACCGGCATCCGTTTCCGGGGCCGGGGTTGGCGGTACGCATTCTGGGTGATATTACACCTGAAAAGGTGCGCGTTTTGCAAGAAGCTGATGCCATTTTTATCCATCATTTGAAAGCATCAGGATGGTACGAAAAAGTGTGGCAAGCTGGAGTGGTGTTGACACCCGTTAAGACGGTTGGCGTAATGGGTGATGAACGCACCTACGAGAATGTAGTGGCGCTTCGAGCGGTGAATTCTACCGATGGTATGACAGCCGATTGGAGTTATCTACCGCACGAGTTGCTGGCCAAAATTTCGAATGATATCATCAATTCAGTACGCGGTGTCAATCGCGTAGTGTATGATATTTCATCTAAACCACCGGCCACTATTGAATGGGAGTAGTTACGAAACTGCCATTAACTGTCCGTCGGCTATGGCAATAATTTCATCTTCCGGCTGTGGAGGGTGAAAACCTAATCCGCTAAATGTAGCAAAGGCCGGTAGCACGCAGGCATTCTGGTAAAAATGAAAGCAGGGTAGGGCTAGGCGCTGTTTCCCTTTTCCGGCTAATTGAACGCCGGCATGCCAGTGCCCATGAAAGCAATAGCGCGCTTCAACTGCTGGTTCATGCGAAAAAGTAAATGGACCTACATCGTGCTGATCAACCAAATGGATACCTAAACCAATATACTGATGTGTGGGAAGAATATCATGGTTGCCCTTGGTGAGTATGATGGGCAGTTGGTGATATTGCTGGCGCCATTGATGGAATAAATCAACTTCGGCATTACTGTGACTGTGGAACATATCGCCGGTAATCACCAGTTCCTTTGGATGAAAGCGCTCTATGAGCCTCCCTAACCGATCCAAATCATGATGTTGTATTTCCCGTGGAATGGGAATGCCCGCTTTTCGGAAATGCATGCCTTTTCCAATGTGCAAATCGGAAATAATCAACAACTGCGCTTCTATCCAAAAAATGGCGCGTTCTGAAGTGAGTTGCAGGTGTTGTTCTTGCTTACAAACGATCATCTTATTGCGATTGTTGCTGCATTTTTTTTACTCTATCGGCTAGCGCTTCACTGGTTAGTGTTTCGCGCAGCGAATCTACTTTTATCGGGAACGCAAATGGGGTCAATTGCTTTGGATATTTGATGATGATGGAAGATTGACGAATCCGTTCCAACGCCTGCCGCAACCGAACTTCTTCCATCTGGTCATTGAACGCCTCATGGAATGATTGTCGTAAAAGCAGATGGTGTGGTTCGAATTCTGAAAAGACATTAAACAATAACGATGAATTGGCTTGCAGATGCTTATTCTTTACCCCCGCTCCGGGATATCCCCTGAAAATTAATCCGGATATTACTGCAATATCCCGGAATTTTCTTCGCGCCATTTCGGTACTGTTGATGCTGCGCTGCATATCTTCCATTAAATGGTGGGAAGAAAACAATGTGGCTAAAGGTAATTCGTGCACCGGAATGGGTTGATCACTCAATAACTCAAACCCATAATCATTCATGGCTATAGAAAAGGTGATGGGCTTAATTCTGCTAATTCTGTAGGCCACTAATGCTGCCATTATTTCATGCACTAACCTCCCTTCAAATGGATAGACAAACAAATGATGGCCGTCATCTGTTTCGATGTATTCGATTAGTAATTCTTGTTCGGCGGGTACGTGAGAGCGTTCCTGCTGCAAACGAAACAGCGGCAACAAAAAAGTAATTTCGGGCTCTCTTTTCTCTTTAGAAAATGCGGTTTGAAAAGTGGTGCGTAATACTTCGCCCAGATTAGCGCTTAACGGCATTCTGCCGCCCGACCAACTGGGCACCACCGCCTTACCCGGTTTCGCTTTGCGTACCAACACCTGCATATCTTTCAGCATCACGTATTCAAGATGCCGGCCGCCCAATGAAAACACTGAACCAGGCTGTAAACGCGCAATAAACGACTCTTCCACACTACCGATATATCCGCCCTTCAGAAATCGCACTTGAATCATAACATCGCCAACAATAGTACCCATGGTGAGCCGGTGCCGGAATGCAACCTTGCGGTTGGCCATGCGGTATACACCGTTATTCAACATCACCTTTTTGTAATCATCATATTGCTGCAATGCCGCGCCACCTTGCGTAATAATGTGCAACACCTGTTGCCAATCTTCGATGGAAAGTTGGTGATAGGCATATGTTGCACTAACTTCCTGATAAAGTTGATCTGCGCAAAAACCATCGCCAGCAGCCAATGTGCATAAATATTGAACCAGTACATCATAGGCAGCCACCACTCGTTGTCGCTGTTCCATAATGCCGTTTCTAACGGCCGTTTTTAATGCTGCCGCTTCAGCTAATTCTAATGAATGTGTTGGCAGAAAATAAATCCTGCTGAGTGCGTTGGGTGCATGTCCGCTGCGGCCGGCGCGCTGCACGAATCGCGCCACACCCTTGGGCGATCCCACCTGTATTACGGTGTCTACCGGACGAAAATCTACCCCTAAATCCAGCGAAGAGGTACATACCACAACCTTCAATATTTCATCGTGTAATGCGCCTTCAATCCAAGCCCGCGTTTCTGCCGCTACTGAGCCATGATGCAGGGCTATACAACCGGCTAAATCGGGCTCGGCGTCCAATAGCGCGTGATACCACAATTCTGACTGACTTCTGGTATTGGTAAACAGCAACGTGGTCCGGCTCTGCTTGATGATAGGCAGTACATGTTCTACCATCTTCAGCCCCAGGTGACCAGCCCATGGAAATTTCTCAATGGTTTCGGGAAGAATAGAGGCGACTTCAATATTTTTTTTGAGTTGAGCCTTAATGCAAATGCCATCCTTGTAGTTGTTTCCCAAGGCCACCTGCATGGCTTCTTCCAAATTACCAATGGTGGCACTGATTGCCCATAACCGGAATACTTGATTTTTATCGCGGCGAATTGCTTTCAACCTGCTGCAGGCTAGTTCCACTTGCACACCGCGCTTGGTGCCTAGTAGTTCATGCCATTCGTCAATTACTACTGCTTGTACCGTGTGTAGTAAATTGGCGTAGCCGCTTTGCGATAACAATAAATGCAAACTTTCCGGGGTGATGATCAGCACTTCTGGTAATTGCTGACGTTGTTGTTTTTTTTCTGCTGCGCCGGTATCGCCAGTTCGAACACCAATTTGCCAGGGTAACGAAATGGCATCGCACACTTCTTCCATGGCGCGCTTTAAATCTTTTGACAAAGCGCGTAAAGGTGTAATCCAAAGCAACTGCAATCCGTTTTTCTTCTTAAACTGCCAATCATCCGGGTGTTGATTAATCCATTCCATCAACACCGGCAGGTATAGCGAAAAGGTTTTGCCTACGCCCGTTGGCGCGTTCACCAGGCCTGATTGGCCATCCATATAGGCTTGCCACGCGTCTTCCTGAAACTTGAAGGGCGACCAATTTTTGGCTTGCATCCAGTCTCGAATAACCGTTTCTCCCGTGCTGCGTTGCTTCACTGCTACGAAAGTATGGGTTCTGGCTGGAAGTAGTTTCGGCTATTTCTTTCTAACCCCAGAAATGTGCTTCGATGCAAGATTTAGGTGAATCATTTTGTACAACTCACGAGTTGTTGTTCAAGGCGACCCTGTAAGCCGCACTACTATTCTTAATTTAGCCCCATGGCAATTGAACGAATAACCGAAAGGGAATCACATTATCAGCATCTGGAAAAGATGAGCACCCGGGAAATGCTTACACATATCAACGAGGAAGATCAATCGGTGCCCATGGCGGTGCAACAGGCCATTCCGGCTATTGAAGTTTTGGTAGATGTAATTTCCGACCGGATGCTGGCCGGTGGTAGGCTGTTTTATATTGGCGCAGGAACCAGCGGCAGATTAGGCATTGTTGATGCCAGTGAATGCCCGCCCACTTTCGGCGTGCCTCACGGACTGGTCATCGGCTTAATTGCCGGCGGCGATGCGGCGATAAGGAAAGCAGTGGAATTTGCAGAAGACAGTCGCACCCAGGGTTGGTCCGATTTACAAGAGCATCAAATCACCGAGCGCGATGTGGTTGTTGGTATTGCGGCTTCAGGTACTACACCGTATGTTATCGGAGCCCTGAAAGCTGCGCGGGACGCAGGTATTGCTACTGGTTGTATTACGTGTAATCCGGGCGCACTGGTTGCCCAAGTAGCAGAATTTCCAGTGGTGGTGGTTACGGGCCCTGAATTCGTTACCGGCAGCACCCGTATGAAGGCAGGCACCGCACAGAAATTGGTATTGAACATGATTTCTACTTCGGTAATGATAAAAATTGGCCGGGTAGAAGGCAACCGAATGGTGCATATGCAACTCAGTAACGAAAAGTTGATTGAACGCGGTGCGGAGATGGTGCTTCGCTTGGGTGGGTTAACCGATTTGGTAGCAGCCCGCCTGCTTTTGCTTGAACATGGCTCGGTTAAAGCAGCCCTGAATGCGTTGAAGAAATAAGCCTGCTATATTTGCCCTGTGTTTACAGGAATTATTGAAGATTTAGGACGCGTAGAAGAAACTACGCGCGAATTATCCAACATTCATTTTTGGATTTCATCGGCTATCTCTGATGAATTGAAAATTGATCAAAGTGTTGCGCACGATGGCGTGTGCCTTACTGTGGTAGAACTTCGGCCCGGCGCACACCGCGTGACGGCCATAGCAGAAACACTTTCCAAAACCAATCTACAGCAATGGGTTGTTGGTCAATCTGTGAATATGGAACGATGCATGAAAGCCGATGGCCGATTCGACGGACATATTGTTCAGGGACATGTAGATCAGGCTGGAAAATGTGTTGACCGTAGCGATCAGCAGGGCAGTACCGTCTTCACTTTCGAATACCATCCCGGTGAATCACAAATGGTAGTAGAGAAAGGCTCGATTACTGTAAACGGCGTAAGCTTAACGGCATTTAATTGCCATGAGCAATTTTTCAGCGTGGCCATCATTCCCTACACTGCAGCCCATACCAATATCGGAGGATTGCTCCCCGGCCAAATGGTGAATCTCGAGTTTGATATCATTGGCAAGTATGTAGCTCGAATGCTGGATGCCAGAAGCAGGAGCTAACAAAAATCATATTGCAGGAACCAGAACCGTTCTTATCTTCGCCCTTGTTTAAAATGAATCTAAATAAGGAAATCGGAAAGCTTGTTGGTGCGGCCATGCTTCTTTTTACGGTAGTAGGTAGCGCCAATGCAGCAGCCAATCCTGAACATGCCCGTTTGCTGGTTCATACCTTGAATTATTTGAGCAGAGACTATGCCAACGCTATTGACGATAAAGGTGGTGTTAAGAGTGCTGCAGAGTATAAAGAAATGACGGAGTTCGGCGAGTTAGCAGTAAAATACACCGCTGATTTTAAGTCGGAATGGACCCCAGCCAGCGCTTCAGAAATTTCATCAGGCGTTCATATCTTAGATAGTTTAGTATCTGGTAAAGCACCATTTGGTGTGGTGCGCGATCAGGCCAACAGTTTAAAGGCGAAGGTAATTGCTGCTTCGTCTATGATTGTAACCCCTTCCAGCTATCCAAGTCTGGCTGCGGGTAAAGCTGTGTTTGCCGCGCAATGTGCCCGTTGTCATGGCAGCAGGGGGATGGGCGATGGAAAGGAGGGATTACAACTCAATCCGCCGCCCAGAAATTTTCACGATCAGGAACGAATGAAGATGCTTTCTGCATTCGGTATTTTCAATACGGTTCGCTTAGGGGTAAATGGTACTGGCATGAAGGCGCATCCCGAGCTAACCGATGAAGAGGTTTGGAATGTATCGTTTTATGTAATGACGCTACGGCAGCAAAATCCGGGTAAGGCACCCCGCACTACAGATCTCAAAACAATTGCAACCTTTAGTGATCAGGAATTTTCTGAGCAGCACTATACTAAAGAAGAAATTGCGGGCGTGCGCTTCTTCCAGCCAGAAGTAAGCAAAATGCAGTTTATTGTGCTTTCAGAAAAGTATATGGATGAGGCTTTGAATGCTGCCAGAAACGGCAATTACGAAGAAGCGCGCCAACTAGCCACTTTATCCTATCTGGAAGGTTTTGAACCAGTAGAAAAACAACTGCGTGCCACTGACCCCGAGTTGATTGCCAGAATGGAAGAACAGATGGCCAATGTGCGCAAAATGCTGGAAGAAAATCGGCCGCTGCATGAGGTGTCTGATTCTATCAAATCTTCAAAAGCACTGATTGTTGAGGCAGGAAAAATTTTAGAGAAGAAGGATGTTTCATTCGGTCTGGCCTTGTTATTAGCCATTTCTATTTTGTTGCGGGAAGGATTGGAAGCCTTCCTGATTATCATGGTGATTTTATCGGTTTTGAAGAACACCGGAATGCGCGATGCAAAACATTATGTGCATGCCGGATGGATTGCGGCCGTTGCCGGAGGTTTTCTGTTATGGATGGCAGGTACGCAATTGTTACCGGATATGAGCCGCATAGAATTAATGGAAGGTGTTGTGGCGATAATGGCTGTAGCGATGTTGTTGTATGTTGGATTTTGGATGCATGGAAAAAGTCGCTCAGGCCAATGGAAGGAATACGTAGAAACGAAATTGAAAAACCTTGAAGGGGGCAGTTTGTGGGGCTTATTCATACTGTCTTTCATCGTGGTCTTTCGGGAAGTATTTGAGTCGGTATTATTCCTCTCTACCTTACATATGGAATCACATGGTAAGCAAGGTGGCGCTATTGCCTTGGGTGTGATTTTGGCCTTTTTCTTGGTGGCGGCTCTAACCATTTTAGCACTGCGCTTTTCAGCGCGCTTGCCTATTCCGCGGTTGTTTGCAATTTCCTCGTGGCTTATGGCTGCGCTGGCAGTTATTTTGGCTGGAAAGGGACTACATAGTTTTCAGGAAACCGGATGGCTAACCGTTCATGGCGTTCCGTTGCTCACCTCCATTGATTGGTTAGGTATATTTCCAACGGTAGAAACACTTACAGGACAATGCGTGGTGTTAGCCTTTTCTGTTTTTCTGATGCGCTGGGCCAAGCGTTAATGTTTAATCAACACTTCTGCAGGTATAACCTGAAGCTTCCTTCCAGGTAATTTGGGAATCAAAATTGCGCGTTGCGCAAACCTGCTCGCCGCGGTCGGGCGTGGTATCCTGGCAACTCCAGCCTAAACCGGGGGAAGTGAGTGAATCGATATATAATTTGTAATAATCTGCAGAAAGGCGATCACTGCAAACCGTAATCCGGTAATGAGCATCGGTACAAACCTTACAACTATTCTCACAATACTTACATTTTTTACAGGAAGAGAAAAGTATCGCAATAACTGCCAGCATTCCCCATGCCGTAAATTTTAACCAAGATGCTAACCGTTTCATAGCAGCAATATAGCAATTACCTGAAAATTGTATTTTCCGTTCATGCATGATATAGAGCCTTTCTTCTTGTGGCGCGACTATTACATAGCCTCAAACGACAAGCAATCGCCGTTCTACCGCCGGCGGTATAGCGAAATGGCTTATCACCATCAGGTGTATAATTATTATATCCATCCGCAATGGGACGACATCGGTTCACCCACCTTGTTTTGCAAGATTTTATTTGTGAATTATGAAAAGCAATTCGCTGTGATTGAATTGCTGGGTGAATGGAATGATGCCATTTCCAATGATATCATGCTGTTGCGCAAAGAAGTGATAGATCCGATGCTGGAAAGCGGCATTTCTCGCTTTGTCCTGATTGGTGAAAATGTACTGAACTTCCACGGTTCCGACGATAGTTATTATGAAGATTGGTATGATTCTATAAGGGATGTTTCAGGATGGATTATCGCACTTAATTTCAGGGCGCATGTGGTGCGCGAAATGCAGCAACATCAGTTGCATTACTACGTGAACATGGGTGCGCATTATCAGGCCGTTGAATGGCGCAAAGTGAAGCCATTCTACTTTCATAAAATGGCGGAAGATTTACTCTTTAAACAGTTGGAATAAGGCCTATTTGCGCAACAGCCAAAATGCAGTATCAAATTGCCTTGCTTCGCGCAAAGCATTCAAGCCTTCGGCATAGGAATCGCCGGCTTTGAATCCGATGCGCACGAAGTACGGAGAAGTATCTTTATAAATTACAGCGCCGGGAAAATGTTCATGAATAAACTGCTCGGCCCGGTCTACATTACCGGTTTCTTTAAAAGCACCTACCATCACAAAGTATCCATTGCCAGTTTCTACAGCAGGCAAAATGTTATTCGTGTCAAGGCTTAATGGCGTTATGGGATTAACTGCGTTAAATTCAATTCCCGGCCAGGTTTCGGGATTGTTTGTCATTACCGGTTTGGGCTGAACATCTAAATGCGCCACCGGATGCACGGCTTCTACCCAATGCAACATGCCGGCTTCATTTAAGCGTAATGCCGGTATATCCAGATTGGTATTGATAAGTCCTATGAGCACACCCAATCCTAACAGGAAAATAACTGCGGCGGCCAGCGGCCAGCGATTTCTTTTACGAACAATGACTGAAGGTCGATGTTTCTCAAACAGCGGCACCTCAATAGATTCGCGCTGACGCAAAACAGGAGCAGCCTCAAAGTTAGGTAGGCCATACGCTGAAGCCAGATAATTTACCGCTGTTTCAGGATGAAACTGCACATGTCCTTCAACATCGCGATACAACCTTCCAATGCCCGGAAACACTAACTCTTGTTGCTCCCTCAAAAGGGCGTTCATGCGCTCGCCCCAGGTTAACAAGTATTGTTCTGCTTCGCGAAATGAAATGCCGGAATTTCTGGCCAATGCATGCGCCAAAACGCCATCAGAAACAGAAAGCGAAGCATTGAACGAAATCATTTTAGAAGGAGGGCGCCACAGGTGCGTTACCGGGTGGTACTGCGCCTCATGGTAACGCAACAGAAAGCCACCCAGGCCGGGCACAATAACGCAATCGTGCTCCCACAACAAATCCCGTATTAATGGTGTTACTTCCACGGCCGCAAGAATACAGTTTAGCCGCCCCGTAATTTTTGAAAGTTTTTAACGCGATGTTAACAGGGTGTGGATAAGCCTAGTACACCTGCATTAGTACCCGATAGGCACCTTGTTTCAGCAGTTGCAAGCGAACCACGGTTTCATCTTCTGTATTGGTAAACAGGATGTCTTTCTCCACAGCACCATCGTTTTGAGGCACTGGCTGCTCCTGCCATACTTCCAGACAAGTTCTCACCTTTTTCGCTAAATCATACCAATACAGTTCGGCACGGTCTTTTGAAGAAGGGGGGAACATGAGGCCGCGATAACTGACCTTGCCGTAACGTTTACAAACCGTATCAGCGTGGAGTGGCGATAATTGTAATTTGGGAATGAATGGCGCCACATCTGCTGAGTCATTTACTTGCTTGAGTTCTACCAAAACGATATCTAAACTAGCCGCTTTAATCATTTGATGCAATGCATCGCACCACAGCGAATCAGCCTTTGGGTTGGCCGACCGGCCCACCACTGAGAGTAATATCAACAAGCAGAAAACGGAATATTTCATGGCAACAAAATAGCGAAGTGATTTTATTTATTCAGACCAATGTAATGAAGTGCTTCGGGGCCAGTGTTAAACAACAAATCTAATATGGATACTTGTGGTAACACGGCGGGAGAGGGTTCGAATGGCCGTAGGTAGGGACGAAGCGGGGCTTCCCAGGAAGTTTGTAATCTGTTGTCCGACGTTTTAGGAAGGCATTCGTAAATTTCCGTTAGGGGTAACGAAATGGTCATTCGCAATTGTTTTAAGACCCATTCCAGCAACAACCAATTTCGCTCCCAAAGCAATGCTACCGGGCGTTCATACAAAGGGAAAAATGATGCGGCATAATGCTCAAAAAATGGACTGCTGCCATAGGCGCTTCTAATAGCCTGAAGATGTTTTCGTGCCCAAGGTTCTTCATACGATATCCGTGTTTCGCGGTAAAGCCGGTGACTGTCGCGGCCGCCGAGAAGCGGAACGCTTAACAACTGTAATCCTTGCGCTCCGGATATCCAAAAACGGTTGCGATACGTACTTTTAATAAAATTCTCCTGCGCTTCAATGGTCACCGCAGATGCTGAAAGCAGGGTGTGCCAGTATCCGGGAGCCGGCAGCAGATATAAGGGCATTACTGTTTCCATAAAAAAAGTCCCGCCTGAGCGGGACCCCATATTGATGTGTTTTCGACGTTGAGTTACTTATCGCGAAGCTAGAAAATTATTGAGATCGTTAATGCTGGAATCAAAAGCGAAGGCATTACTAATCTGGTAATAATTTTGTTTGTCGGCCACGTTGCCATAGAGGTACTTGGCCAAATCCAATTTTGAACTTTCAAAGCTGAAGTAAGAAAGCAACTGCACCACCTGATCAGTATACAAGGTGCGGTTGGCTACGGCCTGCTTCACGATTGAAATTTTGGTGCTTTCAAAAGTGGTATGTTGCAACGTGCCGGTCAGCCGCTGCATATCGATGTTGTCAAAATACCAATTTTGTTGTTGTTGTTGCTCCCACTGATTCCATGCGCGTGGACGGTCGTCCTCGTCGTGGCAATGGGGGCGATTATACAGCGCGGTTTCCTGCCAGTTAACGCCCCATCTACTAAACACACCCGTAGTTTGCATGCGCGGCTTTAAACATAACTCGCCTGCGAAAATAGGACGATTGGCTGCGGAGGCACAGTGGCGCGCCACATCGGAAATGGTGATGTAGTGGCGACCTGGTCTCAAATCGTTGAAAGTTACGGTACCTTGCGCAAGCAACGATGGTGCTCCATCTACAGATACCATGAATGAAGATCCTCTTTCACTGGATAAACTCAGCACACAGGCTGGTCCGCGTTGAGCAAACAACTGTGCCGTTAACAGCAGGCTGGTGACGATGGTTGAAAAGCGTTTCATAATAAACTCCTTTTTTGAACCTATCATGCCAACGCTTTGCCAAAACCTTCAACGCCAGTTTTTTTTGGTTTTTTTAAGAAGCGGTAAAAGTCGCGCAATACCGTATTTTCACCCAGCCTATAAAGCAATATGAATTACTGCTCTGTCAATCCCTTTACCGGTCAACTTCTCCAAGAATATCCCCTGGATCACTATCCAGATGTACGGCCATTACAGGCAGGATTTGATGAATGGAAAAGGTTGTTGTTGACGGATCGATTGCAGCGCTTAAAAAAGGTAGCGGATCACCTAAAAACGCAGCAGGATACGTTTGCCCGTTTGATTACGCTGGAAATGGGAAAGCCACTTGCCGAAGCACGATATGAACTGGCGAAAGTGCAAACTGCTTTTGATTACTATCTCAGCACCGCAACAACTTCATTGGCGCCACAAGCTGTTGCAACCAATGCTTCGCAGTCTTTTGTAGCATTCGAGCCATTAGGCGTGATTTTATGCGTGATGCCCTGGAATTTTCCGTTCTGGCAGGTGTTTCGTTTTGCTATTCCGGCCTTGGTTGCCGGTAATACGGTGGTGTTGAAACATGCACCTAACGTACCCCAGTGCGCAGCCGCCATTGCTGATTTATTTGCGGCATGTGGCATGAAAAATCAATTCGCGAATTTTTATTTGTCGAATGAAGATACGGCCAAACTGATTGCTGATACAGCCATTAGTGGCGTCAGCTTCACGGGAAGCGATGCAACAGGGTCCATCATTGCCGGCCTGGCTGGACAAGCCATTAAACCTGCTGTGGTAGAATTGGGCGGAAACGATGCCTTTATTGTTTTGGCCGATGCGCCGCTGGAAACTACGGTTGCCGGTGCCATAAAATCGAGAAGTATTAATAGTGGGCAATCGTGTAACGCTGCCAAACGCTTTTTAGTTCATGAATCGATCTATCATGATTTTTTGGAGCAACTCATTACTGCGGTGAAATCACTGCGTGTGGGCGATCCGATGCAGGACAGCACCCAGATTGGCCCTTTGGCACGACTGGATTTGGCGGAAAAAGTACGAACACAAATTCAGGAAACTATTAAGGCTGGTGCGCGGGCGCATTTTTCGGATGCTGTGGTAAATGGCCAGAATATTGTGATGCCAACGGTTTTGGAAGAAGTATTGCCGGGAATGACGGCGTTTGAAACGGAAGTATTTGGACCAGTATGGTCGGTCACCCGTGTTCGCGACGTAAAGGAGGCTATCAATCTGGCGAATGCATCGGTGTACGGGTTGGGTGCATCGGTGTGGACTTCCAATCAGGCTGCTGTAATGCCTTTGTTAAGTGAATTGCAAACGGGAAATGTATTTGTTAATGATATTGTGAAGAGCGATGCGCGGTTGCCATTTGGCGGTGTTAAACGCAGCGGCTTCGGGCGCGAACTTAGTACCTTTGGATTGATGGAATTTGTAAATGTGAAAACCGTTTATTGCCAATGAAAATAGTTGCACCACATTATGCGGATTCTATAGATACCTTGCAGGCTCAGCTCATACCGGCACTACGCCATTATTCGTCTATCTTCGTACTAACGGATACTGAAGTACGCGAATATTGTTATCCGTTACTACAGCATCATCTGCCACCGCATCACGGTATTGAAATGGACAGCGGTGAATCACAAAAATCGCTGGATAATTGCGTTTTTATTTGGGAAACACTCTCTCGTGCTGCTGCCGACCGCCACGCGGTGTTGATTAATTTAGGTGGCGGTATGGTAGGTGATATAGGGGGATTTGCGGCTTCCACTTATAAGCGAGGCATTGATTTTATTCATATTCCTACTACACTGCTGGCGATGGTAGATGCCTCCATTGGTGGTAAAACAGGAATTGATTTCGGTGGAAATAAAAACCAGATAGGTACTTTCAGTATGCCTAAAGCAATTTTTTCGTGCACGGCATTTCTGGAAACCTTGCCGCCCAGAGAATGGCGTGCCGGCTTTGCTGAAATGCTCAAGCATTTTTTGCTGGCTGATGAGGCCGGCTATCGTCGAATGGTAGCAACCGATACGGCTACATTACAACAGGTGAGCCTCGAGGATATTCAGCACGCTGCGGCTATCAAATTATCTATCGTTTCCCGTGACCCGCAAGAAAAGAATATCCGCAAATCACTCAATTTAGGGCATACCTTGGGTCATGCTATTGAAAGTGCCTTGCTGGAAGATGCACAGGATATTTTGCATGGTGAGGCGGTGGCACTAGGATTAATGGCAGCTGCGTTTCTTTCCTGGCGCACGGGTCGTTTGCCTGCGCAAGATTATCAGCAGCTGGCAAGATTCATTTTGGGCTTGTATGGCTTTGAATGGGATTTGGAGCCTTATACAGAACGAATCATCACCTATTTAAAAAATGACAAAAAAAATCGCAACGGCCAGATTCGCTTTGTTTTGCTGAAAGGAATTGGCCAGGTGGAATTGGATGTAACCGTGGGTGAAGCACAGGCCATTGCAGCGGTGCAAGAGTTATCGCAACAAATCAAAAATTATGGTGGTTGATTATACCGGAAAAGCGCCTTCAGGTTGGGTGCAATTGCCACTGTCGAAAAGTGAGAGCAACCGCTGGTTAATTTTACAGGCTTTGGCTGGAAATCAAATTCAAATGCCGCATATCAGTGATGCCAGAGATACGCGTTTGCTGCAACAAGCGTTAAAACAAACCACTTTTGTAACGGATGTTGCCGATGCCGGCACGGCCATGCGTTTTTTGTGTGCCTACTATTGCGCCAGCGGTCAGCATCGCATGCTGAAAGGAACCCTGCGCATGCATCAGCGGCCTATTGGTGAATTGGTGAAAGCCTTGATGCAATTAGGTTTCAGAATTGATTATCTGGGTACACCGGGTTTTCCGCCATTGGAATGTATTCCGGTGAATCAACAAAAAATAGGTAGTGAGGTGCGCATCAGCGGCTCCATTAGCAGTCAGTATATTTCTGCTTTGTTGCTCATCGGTGCTTTTCTTCCGCATGGTATTTCCATTCAATTAACGGACGCATTGGTATCTGCGCCTTATGTAGAACTTACCTTGGCTTGTTTGCAGCAATGTGGCATAGCCATTACCGCCACTGAACAGGGTTGGCAGGTGGCGCCGCAGCAAGTGCAACCAATCACGGCTCGAATCGGTGCGGATTGGTCGGCTGCCAGTTATTTTTATGCTTTGGCTGCCTTATCGCCTCAGGCGCAGGTTTCTTTTCCGGGGTTGGATGGGCAGTCGGCGCAGGGGGATAAAGTAATTAGCGAATGGCTGCGGCGGTTAGCTATAGAAACTTCCTTTTTGGCCGATGGCACGACTATTAAAAAAACGAATGGTAAGGTGGAGGATGAAAATTGGCTCATCGATTTTACCCGCCATCCGGATGTAGCGATGACGATGATGGTGATAGCGGCAGCCCGGGGTTTGAAATGGCGCTTTACCGGATTAGATTCATTACGGATTAAAGAAACCGACCGCCTTGCGGCCATGCAACATGAACTCAGCAAAACGGGCGTGACATTACAAGAAGAAGCAGGCGTTTTTAGTATAACAGGTGCGTTTAAGTTGCAACCGGGAACGCGCTTTGCCACTTATGGCGACCATCGCATGGCCATGGCCTTTGCGCCACTGGGTGTGTTGGCACCTGTTGACATTGAAGCGCCCGAGGTGGTGGAAAAATCATTTCCTTTGTTTTGGCAGCAGCTGCAACAGTTGTTTCCAAGCTAAAGCAGGCATATGGACAAATACGCAGCAAGAGGTGTTTCGGCTTCCAAAGAAGAGGTACATGCGGCCGTGAAGCAGTTGCATCACGGATTGTATCCGAAGGCTTTTTGTAAGATATACGATGATCTTTTAGGCGGTGATGCAGCGTGGTGCAATGCCATGAGCGCTGATGGCAGCGGCACGAAATCAATTTTAGCGTATTTGTATTGGAAGGAAACCGGCGATGTTGGCGTATGGAAAGGCATTGCGCAAGATGCTGTGGTGATGAATCTGGATGATTTGTTGTGCATTGGCGCCACGGATAATTTTTTGCTGACCTCGGTTATCAATCGCAACAAGCACCGTATTCCCGGTGAGGTTATTGCAGCCATTATTCAGGGCACTGATGAATTTTGTACGATGCTGCGGCAGCACGGTATTACGATCTGTTTGACCGGCGGAGAGACGGCAGACTTAGGCGATTTGGTTAGAACGATTACGGTGGATGCGGCCATGACGGTGCGCATGAAGCGTAGCGATTTAATTCTCACCGAGCGCATCAAACCGGGCGATGTGATTGTGGGACTGGCATCAGCGGGAAGGGCAGTTTATGAAGCCACCTACAACAGCGGCATTTCCAGCAATGGATTGACCGCAGCGCGGCACGATTTGCTGGGGCGTTATTATGCTGAGCGATATCCGGAAACTTTTGAGGAATTGCTTGCTGAGGATTTGGTATACAGCGGTTCGAAAATGTTAACCGATACATTAGCAGGAACACCTTTAACCGTTGGCGAAGCGCTGCTGTCGCCTACTCGGACATTTGCACCCGTGGTGAAAAAGTGGCAAGAAGTGTTACCCGGAAAAATTCACGGATTGATTAATTGTACCGGAGGGGCGCAAACTAAGGTGTTGCATTATGTTGAAGGGTTGCGATTGGTGAAGGATAATTTGCTGCCTGTGCCGCCTTTGTTCGAGTTGATACAAAAGGAATCGGGAACACCGTGGCAGGAAATGTTCAAGGTGTTGAATTGCGGCACGCGTATGGAAGTTTATGTTGACGAAGCCGATGCGGCTGATATAATGGCCGTGGCGCAACAGTTTGGTATTGCCGCACAAGTAATTGGCCACGTAGAAGCTGCTGCACAACAGGAGGTGCTGATTAAAAGTATTTACGGCGAATTTTCGTATGCGGGATAGGCGCTGTAGCCTGCACCAGGGATAGCAATGGAAATTTTTTTTGGCCATCGCACTTTTTCAACAGGCGATTTTTAAGGCATGGTTCGGGAAGAAGTTACGGCCAAAAAAAAATGGAATGAATAGCCCGGCCGCGCGCGCGGTTGGGTTGAGTGAAAGCCATCGATCCGGCGCGCGGGGTGCCCTAATTAATACCGGTCTTTAGTCACCTTCATTTGGTTGTAGAGCAAATCTTTAGCTCTGAACAACTGTGCTTTTACGGTGCCCAGGGGCAAATCCAACTGCTCTGCAATTTCTTCATAGCTCAATTCCTGAAAATAGCGCAGTTCAATAAGCTGGCGGTATTTGGGATTGAGCTGCTCAATAACGGCGCGCATTTTCGCGGCGCGCTGGTCTTTGATGATAGTCTCTTCAGGCGTCAGCTCCTTATCTTTTACTGCAATAGGCGTACTTTCACCGTCTTCGGTAGTGGTAGTTTGATCGATGGAAGTGGTTTGTAACTTCTTTTTACGGATGTGATCGATGCAGTTATTGGTAGCGATACGGAACAACCACGTGCTGAAGGCAAAATCGGCGCTGTAATTGGCCAGGTTATTAAACGCTTTGCTGAAGGCCACCATGGTCAAATCTTCGGCATCATCGCGATTATGCACCATTTTGAGGACCATGAAAAACACCGATTCGCGGTAGCGCGACATCAATTTCTCGAACGCTTTTTGGTCGCCCCCTTTCGCCAGATTCACGAGCTCGAGGTCGGCATTCATTTTTGCTGTTGGTTGGTTTCCTTCCATGTGTCGTTGCGCCTAACCGAAGTTAGGAAAAATATAACGACCAAATATAAGGTGTACAGCATGTCGAAAACCGGAAACAATACACCGGGCAGCGTTTGGTGTAGTTTATTGTTGATACGCAGTTGAATGAACCACATGGTGAATAGTGCGGTACCCAGGGCGGCCCAGGTGAAGGGTTGCCATGGGGTATGGAAGGTCATTACGGGAATAAGAAAATAGAAGAGTGCTTTAGAGAAGGCGAAGCCGAAGAGCAACAATTGATGCCACCAGCGATAGTAGAATCCGGCGCGGATGTGGCGACGTTTTTGGTTGAGCCACGCGCTCAAGGTAGGGGGCGCATCGGTGAGTACGAAGCTATCTTTTTCGATACAGTTGATGGTGGATGAACCCCGGGCTACGGCGTTTACGAACAGATCATCATCGCCGCCGGCGATGCGATCAGAGGTATGTGGTTGCTGGCGCCAATTCAGGAACAGGCTGCGTCTGAAGGCCATGTTGCGCCCTACGCCCATGTAGGGGATTCCGGCCAGACTATAGGAAAAATATTGTGTGGCGGTAAGTACATTTTCGTATTGTTGAAATAACGAAAGAAAACTGTTGCGCGGTGTGATTGGCGAGTAGCCCAGGACCAGAGCCGTATCGTGGTATAGGTGCGCCACCAGCAGCGACAGCCAGTTGGTAGAGGCTGGCCGGCAGTCGTCGTCGGTAACCACCACGATATCGTACCGGGCTTGTTCCACACCCAGGCGCAAGGCGGCTTTTTTACCCAGGTGGCGCGCTTGTTCGGGCAGGGTAAAAACGCGCAGGTTTCCGGTACGGGCCGCGTAGTGGGCTATCACTTCCATGGTATGGTCACTGCTACCATCGTTCACAACCACTACCTCAAATTCGCGATATAATTGAATAAGCACCAGCTTTAGGGTGCGCGATAGTTGCTCAGCATTATTGCGGGTGCAAATAACGATGCTGACGGGAGGCAGGGCATCGGCGCTATTGCTGTAATGCCCTTGTTTGTATAAGGCCAGTCGGAGGAACAGCAGCAGGTAGTACAGTACCTGCGCTGTTGCGGCGACAATAAAGAGAAGTGATAGCAGCAGGCTCCAACTCATGGGCGCAAAATAAAAACGGCCGCCGGATTTTCGGAGGCCGTTTTTGATTACTTGGCTATGTTAACCGCTCGTTTTTCGCGGATTACGGTCACTTTTACCTGACCGGGATAGGTCATTTCTTTTTCAATTTTCTGCGCGATGGCAAATGAAATCTCATCAGATTTTTTGTCGTCAACACGATCAGCTTCCACGATGACGCGCAATTCACGGCCGGCCTGGATGGCATAAGCTTTTTCCACGCCGTCGAAGTTTTGCGCCAGCATTTCCAGATCCTTAATCCGTTGGAGGTAACCTTCCATGATTTCGCGACGGGCACCCGGGCGAGCGCCGCTGATGGCGTCGCAAGCCTGAATGATAGGGGAGATCACGAATTTCATTTCCATTTCATCGTGGTGCGCACCTACGGCATTCACCACGGCCTGATGTTCGCCATATTTTTCGCACAACTTGGCGCCCAACAGAGCGTGGCTCAGTTCTGATTCTTCATCAGGCACTTTGCCGATATCGTGGAGTAAGCCGGCGCGCTTGGCCAATTTGGGGTTCAGTCCTAATTCAGCGGCCATGGTGGCGCACAGGTTAGCTACTTCGCGGCTGTGTTGTAACAGGTTTTGACCGTAGGAAGAACGGAAGCGCATACGACCCACATAGCGAATCAGTTCGGCATGCATACCTTGAATGCCCAGATCGATCACTGTTCTTTCCCCGATTTCGCGGATGTGGTCGTCGAGTTGTTTTTTGGTTTTGCCCACTACTTCTTCGATACGGGCCGGGTGGATACGGCCATCAGTAACGAGGCGTTGCAGGGAAAGGCGGGCGATTTCGCGGCGGATGGGATCGTAGCCGGAAATGATGATGGCTTCAGGCGTATCATCCACCACAAATTCGCAACCGGTAGCGGCTTCCAGAGCGCGGATGTTGCGGCCTTCGCGACCGATAATCTGACCTTTCATATCGTCGCCATCGAGGTTGAAAACTGAAACCGTGTTTTCGATAGCGTTTTCTGCGGCGGTACGCTGAATGGTTTGAATGATAATTTTCTTGGCTTCTTTGTTGGCGTTTACTTTAGCGGTATCAACAATTTCTTTGGCCATGGCCAAAGAATCCGTTTCGGCCTCTTTGCGCATGCCTTCGATGAGTTCACGCTTGGCATCATCTTTCGTAAGGCCGCTGATTTGCTCCAGCTTCTTCACGAAAATCTCATGTTGTTTTTCCAGTTGTTCTTTCTTGGTAGAAACAATTTCGAGTTGTTTGTTGAGGTTATCGCGGAGGGCTTCTGTTTCCTTTTCTTTCTTTCCGAATTCTGCCTGGCGCTGGTTCACCTCTTGTTGCAGTTGTTTAAGTTGATTTTCTTTTTCGACGGCTTTTTTGTTGCGCTCGTTGACTTCGCTTTCGTGCTTCGACTTCAGTTGCAGGAAGTGTTCTTTGGCTTCCAGCATTTTGTCTTTTTTGATGTTTTCGTGATTGCGTTGTGCGTCGGCGATAATTTTTTCGGCTGCTGCCTTAGCGTCGGCCACCTTCTTTTCGGCTTCGGCGCGTGCTGCGGCGTCGATCTGGTCGGCGGCACTTTTTGCGCTGCCTTTACCGATGAAGAAACCCGCAACCACACCAATCACGGCAAGAATGGCGCCTACCACTAATGTCTCGATACCCATGGTTGTTATAATTTTTTAATTGTTAGGTGCAGACAGTTGCGCAACCAGGGGAAGGAAATCGGGTTTTATACCGAAGCGAGAAGTGATTCGAGTTGATTCAGTTTATCCTGCAGGGCCGTGTCGGTCTGGGCGTTTTTCGCCTGTGAACGCATATGTTCTACTGCAAAAAGCAGCAACACCATGGCCAGGTAATCCTGTTTATCTTTGCCGTCGTACGTGCGTTGATATTCCTTTATCTTTTCGTTCACCAACTTCACCGCAGTCAGCACTTCCTCTTTTTCGCTCTCCTGCACCCGCAGCGGGTATATTCGGTCGGCAACCATTACATTCAACTGCATCAAATCATCCATATTCACCTTGGTAATGTTCGCTATATATCTACTGCGAGCCCTTCGCCCGGGCAGACCAACTGCCAAAGCGTGGCGAATCTAATCAAAATTCCGGAATTATGGAGCCATTGTTAACCGCACCGGTATCACGTGATTATTTGATAATCAGATAACTACGTGTTTGTGGCGAATATATATACTTCCCTCAAAGGTTCTTCCAGGGGTATTGGCGCAATTGGTAGCAGAAACGGCATCTTCAAACAAAGTGCCGGAAAAACTGCCTTCTATAGTTACGTCGTTGCTATTTGCTACATCCCATTTGGTGAAGGTAAAGGTAGCAGATGCTTTTTTGGCTGCGCTGCTTACGATGCAGGAAGTTGATGAGCCTGTGCGCACTTTTTCGTACTCCTGGTAGCTAAGTGCCACCGTGGCATCGGCATTATACACTACAATGGTTAGCTGGTTGTTGGGGTCGGTTGGAAGGAAAGCATACGTACCCACCCCGGTATTTTTGGCGGTTACTTTAAAATTGAACAGCAAATCACGCTGTGCAGCCCCATCGTGATGGTTACCTCCGTTAACCACCAGGTAAGAATCAACAAAGGCCACTATTGGAGCGGCGGTAGCGGTACCATTGTTAGCGGTATAGGGAACTGTGCTGCCGTTCACCAAATGGGTTCCAAATTTGCCATAGTCTAATCCATCTGCTTTCAGCGTGATGTACTGGTCGTCGATATCCTGATTGCTGGTGCTATCGGATGATTTTTTTCCGCAAGCGGCCAGTAAAATTAGGGTAGCAACGGTGAAAAAGATTTTTCTCATGGTGGAAATATAATTTATTCCTCAGTGGTTCCTGGTAATTCTAGTTGCCCAGCAGTGCCAAACATTTATCTACTTCCCGAATATACTCGTTGAGTTTGCGTTTCAGTTCGGCCGTATCTTCGGCGTTGGATTGCTGACTGGCAATTCGGGCAATTTTGTTTTGTTCCCGCAGTTGCGCAATGGTTTCATCGCGGGCGGTCATTTGCTGATGGGCTTCTTTCAATTGATGTTGTAACTGTTGCAGTTGCTGTTTACTGGAATTCAATTGCTCTATCAACAATCGTGTTTTTTCCAGAATTTCATTTAACCGTTTGGGATGATCGGCTTTCATTTTACGAAAGTATAGATTTAAAAATAGATCCGGTACTGTGGCAACGGAAATAATCCCTGCTGATATTCAGTGACCAACTGATTGGTGCGCGGGTTGTAACTGATTCGGAACACATTTTTCCGGTTGGTTACATTTTGACAATCAAAGGAGAATTCGTGCGTCATTTTGCGCAGGCTGATGCGGAAACTAATTTTCAAATCGAGCCGCAGATAATCAGCATATTGCTTCGTGTACGCCTGCGATTCAATTTCTACTTCTTTGCGTTGCAGGGCACTGGCAGCTAAATCAACCGGTGTGTAGTAGCGGCCGCCTGCGGCCGTGAATTTTCCATCTGCAGCAATTGCGTATTTCTTGGTCTTATTCTTTTTACCGCCGAATTTGTATTCGTAACCTGCCAGTGTATTCACCACGTAGTGGCCATTGAAAGCGGTGTTGCGCCAAACGCCGTCGCTGCCGCGGTATTCCGACTGAAAGAAGGATCCGGTGACCAGGAAGTAGTATCCTTTGGTAAAGAATTTCTCCATGGTAATTTCGAGTCCGTAGTTTCTGCCAATACCTTTATTCACCAGGTAGTTATTGTTTGGCGTGGTAAATTGTGAGCCGGCATTCAGCATACTGAAAGAACTGCTGGTATCACTTACCGGAACCTTATCAATATACTGGAAGTAGGCTTCCGTTTTAAAATGAAAATCCTTTAAGAATACCAAATCATAACCAACTACTACGTGGTTGCTGCGCGAAAAACCCATATTCAGATTAGTGGAGGCGCCACTACCGGCTAAAGTCAGCTCACGGTTATAATAGGTTGGTAACGGTTGAATCTCGTGATGCATGCCATAGCCAAGACTCAGGTACATCCGTTCGTTCAGTTGGTATCGCAGGCCCAGGCGCGGTTCGGGTGCAATACTTTTACTGAGTGTAAAAAACTGTCCGTGCAACCCGAGGTTCAGCACCAGGCGATCGCCAAATTTATGTTGCCAGGTGGCGTAGGCTTCTATTAAAGCGCTCTGGCCCTTGCCGTATTTTAATGGAATAAACTGGCCGTTGTAGGATAAGCTATCTTTAAAGAATACGTCGTAAACGTTGGTATTCACGCCTGCCATGATGGTATTGGCGGCATTTATTTTTCGATTATAGACCAAGTGTGCTGAATATTTATTCTGCCGAAGGAAAACATTGTTGAAACGAGCTTTATCCAGATGCGTAGTTAAATTGATGGTGTCAATTTCTACTTTTTGCAGTTGGTGTGAGGCGGCAATGGTAGTTCGGAAAAACGATTTTGAATCGATGAAATAGGTGTGTGAGAATCCGATGATGCCAGTGCGCGAATGGTTGACCAAATCCTGATTTTCATTTCCGTATAAATCAGTTCCTTTTTTATTCAGATTAGCTTTTGAGCCCAGCAACTCGATAGAGCTCAACCCACCTAAACCAAAAATTCTAAATACTCCGGCCTTTTTTGTGGGTACATCAATTTTGAAAGATAAGTCTTGATAGTATGGCACAGCGGTGCCAGTACCGAAGTTGGCGCCCATCAATTTAAACAGTGCCAGTGTGGAGTAGCGGTAATTAATGAGCCATGAAGCTTGTGATTTCTTTTTGTTGAAAGGGCCTTCAGCACCTGCTTCCAAACCGTTGAATCCCAATTGCGCCAGAAACTCGTATTTATCTTTGTTGCCAGCGCGCATTTTCAAGTCGAATACGCCCGCCAGGGCGTTGCCGTATTCTGCGGGAAATGCGGCGGTAAAAAAGTCGCTTTTAGAAAGCGTATTGTTATTGAGCATGCTTACCGGGCCTCCGGTGCTGCCAAAGCTGCTGAAGTGATTGGGAGAGGGGATGTCTACGCCATCCAGGCGCCACAACAATCCCAGTGGTGAGTTTCCGCGAATGATAATGTCGTTACGCGCATCGTTGGCACCACTGACGCCGGCGAAATTAGAAGCCATCCGGGCAGGATCATTCCGGCTGCCGCTAAATTTATTGGTTTGTTCTACATCGAAAGACCGGGCACTCACCGTGGCGAATTCATTTTTAGCGCGGGCTTTGTCTGCTTCCGCCCGGATCACTACTTCTTTCAGTTCATTCACTTTTTCTTCCAGTTCAATATTGAGCTGCGTTTCTTTTCCTGCTATTACCAATATTTCATTCAGGAAAGCATCTTTGTATCCGATGTAACTTATCTTAATGTTCACGCGGCCCAGCGAAACACCGCTGAGGGTGAAGTAACCATTATCGTCAGTTACTGTACCTAAAAACGGATTCGAGTTAACCACCACCACATTGGCACCGGATATGGGGAATTTAGAATCTTTATCCAGCACCTGACCGCGAATATTCTTGGTGTCCTGAGCATGGGAAACCATCCACAGCAAAGCGCAAATCAGAAAAACAAAGTGTTTCATGGCGGGTGCGAAAATGGGAAAAAAGCCCGTGGTGCGGAACGTTTGAAAAACGGACCAGCGGTTTTTCTTACGGGAATCATATTTTTGAGGCATGTGGCGCGATGCAAAACGATTTCTGGGTACGTTAACCCTATTGAAAGTTTGGAATGCCGCATGCGTAATTTCCTCCTTTTACCTATCGCGTTACACGGGTAAACCACGCCAATGGGGACTGCCGATGACCCTTTCTGTAGAACCCACAACCAGTTGTAATTTAGGTTGCCCCGAATGCCCCAGCGGATTAAAACAGTTTACGCGGCCAACAGGACAAATGGATGGTGCTTTTTATGAAACTTTATTGACGCAAATCGGCGATCGGTTGATGTACTTGTATTTCTATTTTCAGGGAGAGCCGTATTTGCATCCGCGGTTTTTGGATTTAGTGAAGCAGGCGAAAGCGAGAAATATCTATACCGTTACCTCAACCAATGCTCATTTTCTAACTAAACGAAAGGCAGAGGAAACCGTGCAAAGTGGATTAGACCGCATCTTGATTTCGATTGATGGGGCTACCCAGGAGGTTTATGAGCAATACCGGGTGGATGGTAAATTAGAGAAAGTTTTAGAAGGAACGCGGAATTTGGTTGCTGCCAAAAAAGCGGCAGGATCGGCTACACCGCATATTATCTTTCAATTTTTAGTGGTGCGGCCTAATGAACACCAGATAGAAGCAGTAAGGCAAATCGCTAATGATTTAGAAGTTGATGAGGTGAAATTTAAAACGGCACAGGTATATGACTTTGAAAATGGTCATCCGTTAATTCCTACCATAGAAAAGTACTCGAGGTATAAGAAAGGCGTTGACGGACGTTTTTCCATCAAGAATTCATTGCTGAATCAATGTTGGAAGATGTGGCATAGTTGCGTAGTGACGTGGGATGGACGGGTGGTGCCCTGCTGTTTTGATAAAGATGCGAAGTATGAAGTAGGCGATGTTAATCAACAAACTTTTGCCGCTATTTGGCAGGGGGCGCCCTATCAATCATTTCGCGCGCGGCTGTTGCGTTCGCGTAAAGAAATAGATATCTGCACGAATTGCAGTGAAGGTACCCGGGTTTGGGCGTAGGCTTATGCCAATAATTAGTAATTTTCCTATTACACCGGCAACGTTCCGGCAAATAGTTCTTCCAGCGTTAATCCGAATGCGCGCGCTTGTTGTGGTACAATGCTTTCAGCAGAAATACCTGGTATGGAATTTACTTCAAGCATAAAGAATTCACCATCCCGGATAATAAAATCAACCCGGCACATGCCTTTGAAATCCAACTGGCGATAGATGAAGGCTACGGTCTGCTGAATTTTTGCAGCAATACCGGCATCTATTTCAGCAGGCGTTATTTCCTGTGAGGCACCTTCATATTTCGCTTCAAAATCGAAGAAACCTTTCTTACTTCTGATTTCAGTAATCGGCAATGGCGTTATGGCGCCTTTGTAGCGAATGCAGCCACAGGTCACTTCTGTTCCTGCAATATATTCTTCAATCAAAATTTCATCATCGTATTGAAAACCTAAACTGATGGCTGCCGCCAATTCATCAGCGCCTCCCACTTTTGAAGCACCGTAACTACTACCGTTTTTATTGGGCTTAACAAACACCGGAAAGGTGAGCTGTTGTATTACCGCCTGGCTGATCTCGTGAGCTGTCTGAACTGTTGAAGCGCACACAGCACGTGGCGATCGAATTCCAAAGACAGATAAATATTCTTTCGTTTTGTTTTTATCGAAGGTTAAAGCAGCAGTCAATACGCCACAGCAGTTGTACGGAACTCCTTTCAAATCAAGATAACCCTGCAGCTTACCATCTTCCGCCGGCGTTCCATGCAAGGCAACAAAAGCAGCATCAAATTTGATTTTTCTGCCTTCGTGAACAACCGAGAAGTCATTGCAATCAACCGTACCTACCACCTTTCCCTGATATTCTACCGGCCAGTTATCCGGATTGATTGTCACCTTATAAATTTCGTATTTTGAACCAGGAAGATGGTCGCACACCACTGCAGCACTCTTCAATGAAATACTGCGCTCTGCTGCTTCCCCTCCGGTGATTACGGCAATTACTTTTTTTTCTGTCATGGGTTTTAAATCAAATATCGCCGGGTAGCGGCCTGATCGTAACTTCTTCAACGTCGGCCGTTGGTGATAATTGTACTAAGTCAAAAATAAGTTTTCCGATATCATTAGCTGCAATGAAGCGGTCATCAGGCAAGTCACTTCCTTTCCATGAATCGGTTTTGGTAGCGCCTGGCATCACAGCCGTTACTTTCACGCCCATCGGTTTGAGCTCTTCCCGCAGCGCCTTTGAAAATCCCAAAAGCGCAAACTTAGAGATGCTATAAGAACCCCCATTGGCGTACGCCTGTAACGAAGCTATAGAACACATATTGAAAATAGAGCCACCTGGTTTTTGGATGTTCGGCAACAGGGCGCGGGTAAGGTGATACGCGCTGTACACATTCGTTTCTATCAACTGTTCTAATGTGCCTTCATGCTCGTGAATCACCTGGCCGGGAATAAAAACGCCGGCGTTATTCACCAGAATATCAATAGCTGGCCACTGCACCAATATCGCCTTCGCGAATGCATTTAACTCCGCTTTTTGGCGTACATCTGCTGATACAAACAAGTGATCTTTTCTGCTGGAAACGGCTGATACTTCCTGCTCCAATTGCTTCAAATCATCCTGATTCCGGGCGCAAACGGCTACGGCATAGCCGGCAGCTGCAAATTTCAGGACAATGGCGCGGCCAATTCCCTTGGAGGCGCCACTGACTACAATCGTTTTAGCGCTCATTTTTTCTTCGTTTTAACTCTTGCTGAATCAATCCGAGTTCGCGGCCCGTTTGTCCACCAACTGAAGTGTTTTCCTGTGCTCTTCTAATTAAGTAGGGAATGACCTCTTTTACCGGACCATAAGGAAGATATTTATACGCATTAAATCCGGCTTTTGCCAAATTAAAGGTGATGTTATCGCCCATTCCATACAACTGCGAAAAAACGATATGTGGATGTTTAGGCGCAATCTTCTTTTCTACAATCGTTTTAACCGCCAATAGGTTGGATGCTTCACTTTGAGAGGCAATACATAAAGCCACATGCTCTAGGTGTTCCAAACACCAGCTCAAGCCTGAATTAAAATCCATATCAACAGCTTCTTTATTGACGTGAATAGGCGAAGGATAATCCAATTCTTCCGCGCGCTTCCGCTCTTTTTCCATGTAGGCGCCTCGTACAATTTTCGCTCCCAGTATAAATCCTTTTTTCTGCGCTGCTACCGTGCATTTCTTCAAGTAAGCAAGGCGGTCGTGACGATAGAATTGAAAGGTATTAAACAATATGGCTTGTTGACGATTGTATTCGGGCATTACTTCATCTACCAATTCGTCTAATGCATCCTGTATCCAGCTTTCTTCCGCATCCACATAAAGCTGTACTTTCTTTTCCAGCGCGCTATCACACAGCCGGCGTAATCTGGCTTTTACCTGGTCTAACTCCGAAGTTTCTTTTTTCGTCAACGCCTTGCCAGATTGAATTTTTTCGTATAGGGCGAACCGTCCGAATCCTGTTAGTTTGATACAAACAATACGCGCTGTTTCATTAGATCCCGCAAAGGCAATGGCCTCCAGATTTTTTTCGATTGTTTTTTCGAAATCTTCTTCCGATTCTTTCAATTCTACGCCATAATTGAGCATAGCCGCAACGCGTTGACCGGAAAGTTTTTGCAGTGTTCCTTTACATTCCTCAAATGTTTCACCGCCGCAAAAGTGATCATAAACGGTATACCGGAATAGGGGCGCTACGGGTAAGTGAATTTTTAATGCAAAGTCTGCCAATCCGCTACCGATAGTTACTAATTGATTGTTGGCGATTAACTGAAACAACCAACGCGCTTTTTGTAATTCGGCAGTTGATTTAGCGGCAAAGGCCGTGGCGGTATCTTCAAATAAATCCGCTGCAATTTTCATGGTGCGAAGATAGAAGGGTACCTCAAATTTTACATGGCCTTCACTTTTTACCTCGGTTGGTATCCATCAAGGGTCGGGTTTCTAAAAGAAACCTAAATAACTTGCTGCCCGTCAATAGTCTGTTAACTTTACCGATTCCCCAAAATAGCAGTATCTGGTATGATGTATGATTTGGTCTTTCTTTTTGTAGGTTTATTAGTAGGTGCCCTTGGGGTTTACCTGCTGATGCGTGCGCAGGTTTCGGCCTCTGCATTGTTACTTGCGCAGAAAGAGGAACAATTTATCCGGGAATTGAATGCAGCACGTAAAGAAGCGGTCGATAGCCGTCAACAGGCCGAACAACAACGCGACAAAGCAGTTACGTTGCAAACAGAATTGGCCTTGGCTCGTCAGGAATATTCGACGCTTCAATCCAGAATGAACGAGCAAAAAGCCGAATTGGAAGCCTTGCAAGAACGGTTTAGAAAGGAGTTTGAGAATTTGGCCAACAAGATTCTGGATGAAAAAACAAAAAAGTTTACCGAACAGAACGAAAATCAACTGCGAGGACTATTAGATCCATTAAAAGATCGCATTCGCGATTTTGAAAAACGGGTGAATGAAACGCATAACGAGAGTGAGAAGGAGCGCAGTGCTCTAAAGGAGCAATTGCGCATGTTAAGTGAAACCAACAAGCGCATGAGCGAAGAAGCGCTCAATTTGACCAGAGCGCTGAAAGGCGATTCGAAACAACAAGGTAATTGGGGGGAACTTATTCTGGAGAAAATACTGGAGAAGTCGGGATTGGTGCGCGGCAGAGAATACGATGTGCAACAAAGCTTTACCAACGAGGAGGGCAGCCGTTTACAACCAGATGTATTATTGCGCCTGCCGGATGACAAGGTATTGATTATTGATTCGAAGGTGAGTCTAGTAGCTTATGAACGTTACGCGGCAACCGATGATGAAAACTTAAAGGCACAGTACCTGAAAGAGCATGTGGCGTCATTGCGTGCTCATGTTCGGGGATTAAGCGGTAAGAGTTATCAGAATCTCCACCGTGGAGGTTCGTTGGATTTTGTTTTACTTTTTGTACCTATCGAGCCGGCATTTTCACTGGCGCTTCAAAGTGATTTTGAGTTGTACAATGAGGCTTTTGAAAAAAATGTGGTGATGGTCAGTCCTACTACCTTGCTGGCCACACTTCGCGCGGTGGCCAATGTGTGGAAGCAAGAAAACATTAAGACGAACTATCTGGAAATTGCCCGGCAAGGCGGTGATATGTATGATAAGTTTGTGGGATTCGTGGAAGATTTGATTAAGGTAGGAAAGTTAATGGATGACAGTAAGAAAGTGTATTCAGAAGCCATGAATAAGTTGACAGAAGGAAGAGGCAATTTGGTTCGCCGCGCGGAAAATATGAAGGAGTTAAGTCAGAAAGCATCGAAGAATTTGCCGCAGGCATTAATTGATAGAAGTAAAGAAGACTAGTGTTATCGTTTTTTACATACGTAATGGTGGGGCTCATTGGCCTGATGATGGGAACTGTTTACAAAAGATCGGTCTCGAACATTGAATTTTTTCGATTTGAACCGGCGCGCGTCAATCGGCTGTTTTATGTCATGGTGGCCATTGGTGTTATCCTTTGCAGCTACATCAGCTATCGCGCTATTCTGGCGTTTAATGAGAAAACGCTGGCTGAAGACAAGATGATTATATACAACGATTTTGAGAGTATGCTGATTTACTTTCTCAATCTCGGGTTTATTGTGCTCATGGCATTGGCGAACATCCATTCGTTTGTTTCCAAGAAAATTCAATGGTTATCCTACGCGGTAACTTTTAGTGTTTATGCACTTTTTGCCATCGTCGACAATTTCTTCCTGGAAGACGTTTTCTTCCAGTTTAAAAAACTGAATCAGTTGTGGAGCGGTGAATTTTCCTTCGCCAGCATAGCCGGCTATTTCAGTCTGTTGTTGTCAGCGGCACTTACAGCGTTTAATGCCTACATGGTTTCCTGGGGGCTAAAAAAATAAGCTGTTTAGAATGCCCGGTTGATGCCAACTACCCAACGGAATTTCACCGGATTGGGTGATTCGTAAGGCGTATTGCTGACAAAGAAGGGCACATCAAAACGCAGGGTCAGCGGTTTAATATCTTGTAAGAAGAACTTTTTGATGGTTACGGCTACGCCGGCACCGGCATCTAACCGGAAATGGGAAAATTCCTGTTGCTGTTTAGAGTTCGTGTAAGCCAGAATTCCGCCATCAAAAAACAAATAGGAGTTTACAGAAAAATATTCCCGCAGTCTGGCGTTTTTCACGCGAATAATTCGATTGAAATCTAACTCTGCATTAATGGCTGCACCGCTATTACCCTTATGCGCGTAAACTATCTTTCCATACCGATCTATTTCTGGTGCCAGATAACCGGCGTATCCCCGAAGATTCAAACCACCGCCAAAATGAAGGTGATTAATATCGGCACCGTAACCACCCCAACTTGATGGGGTGAATCCTGCGGCACGCATATACTTGTTTTCCATCATGTCTTCCGGATTGCCGCCAGCCAAAAACAAGGCCGATTCTGAAGGCAGGCTAGTACCGGTACCTATTCGTCCGTAAACACGCGTGCGTAAATCCAATCGCCAAAAACTAAGTGTGTTGGTATGCGTTACTTCCAAATAGTGATAATTGAAACTATTGAACAAAGTAGCCGAGCGCCATTTCGCAACTAATTGGCCGGCATCGCCGTGTTTGTTGTAGGCATACGATAACGTTAAATTTAGCGAGCTATTGAAGGGTTGAGCGCTTTTCCAATACGTACTCCACTCATCCTGATGAATGAGGTAATTACGGTACCAGTTGCGATTGCGGGTGAATGCTTTTAAGTGGATGTCTAATACCAACCCATTGCCGAAAGATTTAGTGATACCTGGTTTGTACAACTCGAATCCATCTAACCACCGCGACTGAAAATAGAACGTAGTACGCCTCATAACCCGGTCAAGCGGCGTTTGAAATGTGAACGCATATTGAAACCAACTCACCCGCAACTGATCAGCCGTTGCAATAGGGTAGAAGCCGCCCTGTCCTAATCGCGTTGGGATCCAAATTTTAAGAGAAAAGGCGTTCTTGAAATACATGTAACTGCCTCTTAACTCTAATCCTAACTTTACCCCATCAAAAGAGTTGTACCAGATATCGGGACGCAACCACAATCGGTACTTTCTCCAGCTCATAGCAGGATAGAGATGAGAATCAAAGCGGAATTCCGGACGCCGCTTCCATTCGTTATCGAAGTTGTTGATGTCGGCTAATCGGCCACTGGGATCTATGGTTATTTGGCGAATGCCGCCGGGAATGTTTACTGCTGCATCATACACGGGCTGCAACTTATCCCAGCCATACCACTTTTTTAAAGTTACCGGCGGCTGAACAGCAGGGGTACATGATGGACAGCTATTCTTAAAGGGTTCCTTTTTTTCAAACCAGGTGTTGGGAATCTGAAAATCATAAACAGAATCCAACTTACTTTCAATTCGTAAATCAATCGGCATCTGCATGCGGCCTTTGCGCTTCAGTCTGATGCGGTACCCATCGTTTTGCGCCGTTGAATCGCTGGATGCGCGTATCTTCTTTACACCAACAATGCTGTAATCGATGTTCTTCGTCGTTTCCATCCATTCGTCGAAAAACCAATTCAAATCAATGTGCGTAAACTGAATGATGCTATTGCGGAAATCTTCCGGATAAGGATGACAAAACTTCCATTGTGCAACATAATGTTGCATGGCTCTTTGAAAAAGTGAATCGCCCAAAACATACTGCAGATTGTACAACATCGTAGCTGTTTTGGAATACACATGCCGGTACCCGCCGCCTTGTCCCAACGCGCCGTTGAACATATCGCTATGCGTGTTTAAAGGTTCATCATTAAACAGTGTTGCATCGCTTAAATAACCGTTGTACACGCGCGTATCCCGAATGGGCGCCGGTTCAGCAAAATGACGCACATAGGCATTCTTCGAAGGCGAATCAACCGGATAACATCCGTTGATGTGTTCCATTCCCCAACTCGTAATAAACTGCGTAAAACCTTCGTCAAGCATCGCGCGATAGGTTTCATTATTTCCCAGCATGCCGTAGAACCAGTTATGCCCTACCTCGTGAATCAGTAAACTATAATATTCAGGATCGCGCCCGCCGTCAAGGGTCAACATCGGATACTCCATACCATCTGCCGCATCGGCCACCACCATCTTCGGATATTCATACATCCCAAAATCGGTAGAAAAACAGCGGATGATTTTGGCGCAGTAAGCCGCCGCAGTCTGCCAGCCTGCTGCATGCGATTCCTGACAAATAGCTACACAACGTATGCCATTCCAAAAGGTATCAGCGATGCGATAGGTAGGATCAGCCGTAAAGGCAAAGTCGTGCACGGCATCCGCATGATAGCGCCACACTTTGCGTTCGCCCTTTTTGTAAGGAATCACTACAGATGCCGGTTCATCCCATTTCTTATTCTTGAAATTCGAAATCTGCAACTTCGCTTTCAGCGTATCAGGTAATACTTCCTGCTCATTCTGCAATACTCCGGTTGCTTCCAAAACATAATTAGAAGCCACATTCAGCGTCACATCAAAGGTGCCGTAATCCCCATAAAACTCCCGATTTAGGTGCTGGTCAGCATTCCAGCCCGATTTTCTGTCGTACACACAAATCTTCGGATACCATTGACAACCGTTGTAATGCACGCCTTGCGAAGTACGGTATTTCTTCATTCGCCGGCGCGTAGAACCACTGTCGTAAAACGTACGGAACCGTAATCGAAAAATGGTCTTTCCACCCGGGTATAAAGGTTCTTTTAAAAACACCTTCATGACGGTATTATCTATTTGGGTACGCAGTGCCCTGCCATCTGCGGTATTAATGCTGTCTATTTTCGTTCCCAATCCCTTGGCTTCGTATCGGCCATATCGCGGTTGCTCACCGTTGTGCAATTGCAGATCGTGTAAGTAAGATCCAGGCTGAAAGGCATTCTGATACAAGTTAAAGTACACGAAATAGAGGGTATCCGGCGATTGATTCGTGTACGTCAGTTGCTCCGAACCGGTAATGATATCGGTTGTTTCATCCAGCGTAGCCTCAATTTGATAGGCTACATCCTGCTGCCAATATCCCGTATAGGGTAATTTGTTCTTCCAATAGGTCTGCTGTGCCTGCAACGAAGTAGTTACCAAAAAAATGCTAAGAAGACGCCATTTTCGCATCGGGTGAAAGTAAGAAATGCCGCTCAATCGCTACTTTTCGCCCTTCATTCTACATCAACTTTGGGAACTCCATCACCTACCGAATCGATGCGCTACTGCGTAGCACTAAGTATGCTACCCAATATTGGAAGCGTACTCGCTCAAAATCTGTTATCGTATTGCGGCAGTTGTGAACAAATTTTCAAACTGTCTAAAGCGCGCCTGCAACGCGTACCGGGTATCGGTGCCGAACGGGCCGCGCGTATTGCCGAAAGCGATGTGCTTCGCTTGGCCGACCGTGAAATGAAGTTCATGGCCGATCACCATATCACCCCTTTGTTCTTTACCGATGAAAATTATCCATCCCGCCTTAGGCAGTGCGCCGATTTGCCGGTAATGCTCTATTACAAAGGAAACGCCAATCTTAATCAGGTACGCGTGCTGGGCATCATCGGTACACGAAAAATTACCGATTACGGTCGCCAACAAACGCAGCAATTGGTAGAAGCGCTTGCGGGCAAGGGCATTTTGGTAATTAGCGGACTAGCTTATGGCGTGGATATTCAGGCGCACAAGGCTTGTTTGCAATACGGATTACCTACGGTAGGCGTACTGGGTCATGGATTGCAAATGCTTTATCCCGATCAACATAAAACCACTGCAAAAAGAATGTTGGAACATGGCGGATTACTTACAGAATTTCATTCGCAAGAAGAATTTGCACCGCACAATTTCCCGCGCCGAAACCGTGTGGTGGCGGGCCTTTGTGATGCGTTGGTGGTGGTGGAAAGTGCAGCTAATGGGGGCAGTATGCTTACGGTGCGACAAGCCACCAGTTACAACCGCGAAATTTTTGCGGTGCCGGGAAGACTCACCGATCCTATGAGCGCAGGTTGTAATCAGCTTATTGCCAACAATGAAGCCGTGATGTTCTCCTCAGCAAAAGATTTATTGGAGGTCATGCATTGGACAGATGGTAGCGCTCCCATTAAAAGCAAGGTGCTGGAATTGCCGCTCGACCTGCCTCCACCAGCGCGTGCCGTGGCCGAAGTTTTGCGCGGAAAAGGAGAAGTGGAACTGGATGTGTTAAGCCTGACTGTAGGACTTTCATCCAGCGAAATGGCTGGTTTGCTGCTGGAAATGGAAATGAATAATTGGATTGTAACCTTACCCGGTAAGCGATACCGTTTAGTCCATTAGGAATTATCCTTCCAGATTAAGCGTAAAGGTGAAACTGCGTGAATACAATTTATCAATCACCCTGGAATAGATGTAATTGTCGGAAGGGGAGTTGATGTTAATCACGCCATGACTCATCTTGAACTCTGGTGAAAGAATGAAGTATGGGAAGTAGAACATCATCCCTATACCGTATTCGGCGCAAAGATCATGCTTCCCCACTTTAAGCAACGCTTTGTTGCGGGCATTACTATTCGATGCCAAATCCAAATCATAGCGCATGCCGGCAATACAATACAATCTGAAATCCTTTATAGGTTCTGATTTGAACCGCACTTGAAGCGGAAAATCCAGATAAATACTACTTACCGTCTGCTTCACCACTGAAAGCTTTTTGTTGGTGGTAGTGTATTCAATGCTGCGGTCTGAGAAAATCAGCGAAGGAATCAGGCGCAAATCAAAATTGCGGTGGAACTGCCAGTTGGCAATAATGCCCAAATTGAATCCTGCGCCCAGTACGGGCCGCATGGCTTTAATCGAATCCGTATCGGGCTGACGCGCCTTCTGCTGGATTTTGTAATTCGCCACATTGGCGCCTAAGGCTATGCCAAAGTAAATCTGCTTCCGCCCCAGTTCGTGAATATTGAACTGAGCCCGGCTGGCCATGCTAAACATGGTCAGTAAAACAATTATGGCGGTTATTTTTCGCATGTGTAAAACGCGCAAATACCAAAGGTAAGCGGTTGGTAGGTGCAATGTACAAAACCGCAACGGTTTAAAATATCGGTAAAAGCGGTTCCGGATGGAAAAGCATCAACAGATTCCGGCAAATAGGTATACGCCCGGGCATCCTTAGAAAACAATTTTCCCAACAACGGCAGTACACCGAAGAAGTAAATCCCAAACAACTGTTTCATGGGGAACGATGTCGGCTGCGACACTTCCAGAATGGCTATTCTTCCACCGGGCCTTAGCACCCGGTGCATCTCTCGTAAACCCGCCTCCAGATGTTCGTAATTGCGCACGCCAAATCCAACGGTGATGGCATCGAATTTATTGTCAGGAAACGCCATTTTTTCGGCATCCACTTGCTGAAAAGTTAAGCGGTCTGAAGCATTCAACCGGTTCGCTTTTCCTCTGCCCACCGCCATCATCTGCTCAGAAATATCACCGCCAATCACTTCCGTAGGGTTAAGGCGCAACGCCTCCACCGCAAAATCACCAGTGCCTGTGGCCAAATCCAAAATGACCTTGGGTTCAATCCCGCCGATGTAATCAATGGCCTTTTTACGCCACCGGCGGTCAATGCCAGCCGATAAAAAATGATTCAGAAAATCATAGGTAGGCGCAATGTTGTCGAACATTTCTTCTACCTGCGCCTTCTTGGGCTTGTTGCTGTTGTAAGGAGTTACCGCCACTATAAAATTAGCATCGCATCGCCATAGGTGAAGAAACGATACTTTTCTTTCACCGCAGTCTCATACGCCTTCATAATCAAATCGTAACCACCAAAAGCTGCTGCCATAATCATTAAGCTGGATTTAGGCATGTGGAAATTGGTAATCATCGCATTCGCAATCTCAAAATCGTATGGCGGATGAATAAATAAATTCGTCCAACCTTTGTATGGCGTTAAATAACCTTGTGCCGAAACGCAGGATTCTACACAACGCATGGTAGTTGTACCTACGGAACAAATCTTCTTGCCGCCGTCCTTGGCAATGTTTACAATCTTAGCTGGCTTTTCACCCACTTCAATATACTCAGCATCCGTCTTGTGCTTCGATAAATCTTCTACATCAATAGTCCGGAACGTGCCCAAACCGGTATGTAAAGTTACTTCAGCCAGTTCTACGCCTTTAATTTCAAAGCGCTTCAACAGTTCACGGCTAAAGTGCATTCCGGCGGTAGGAGCCGCCACCGCGCCTTCATGACGGGCATAAATGGTTTGATAGCGCTCTTCGTCTTCTTTTTCAACGGGGCGCTTAATCGCCTTGGGTAGCGGTGTTTCACCCATGCCGTACAAAATGCGCTTGAACTTGTCGTAATCGCCATCGTACAGAAAACGAATCGTGCGACCACGTGAAGTGGTGTTATCTACTACTTCCGCAATCAATTCGTCGTTAGCGCCGAAATACAGCTTATTGCCCACGCGGATTTTACGCGCCGGATCTACCAGTACATCCCACAAAAACGATTTGGCGTTGAGTTCGCGAAGCAGGAAAACCTCAATTTTCGCACCTGTTTTTTCCTTCGTGCCGTACAACCGCGCCGGAAATACCTTGGTGTTGTTCAGCATCAGCACATCGCCCTCATCAAAATATTTTAAAGAGTCTTTAAAAACTTTGTGTTCAATTTTGCCGGTTTTCTTGTGAATCACCATCAAACGTGATTCATCGCGGTTTTTAGCCGGGTGCAGCGCAACTAATTCTTTGGGAAGGTTGAAATTAAAACTGGATAGCTTCATAGATTTTGAATTTTACGGAACTCAAATGTGGTTTCGAAAAGTAGCGGGCGAAAGTAAAAAAAATATGGATATGTAGTGGGCCGCCCGCCGCGCCGGCTCCAGGTATATTATTTCCGGCCAACCGCGCGCGGCGCCGCGCTGCTACAGGGTACGCTTCGCTTCCGCCCTCCACTGCGTTCCGGGCCAGGCCTTCCGCATCGCTGGCGGAATCACCGCGCGCTACTAGCTTAGAATGAAATGGTCAGGCGATATACAAATACAGCTTTCTTCCCAGCCCTTCTTCAAATAGTTTGAATAAGGTGGATACTTGAATATCGCAATTCCCGTTTTCTACTCTTGAAATGTAGCTGCGTTTAGTGCCCACCTTTTCGGCCAGTTGCTTCTGGGTCATTTTGGCGTTGCGACGGGCTTCTTTCAGCATTTCGCTAATGGCAAAATAGTGTGCTTTCTTTTCAAACGCATCTCGCCGGGGCGTTCCCACTTTGCCGTATTCGGCGTCCAACAGGGCTTCCCAGGTATTAACTTGCTTAACTACTTCATCTTTTTTCATGACTTATACTTGTTGTTCTATATTCTTTCATTAATGGGCACCTCTAAAAATCTATAATGCGTGAAATGCGTAGAAAATTTGATGTAAGACGAGGCGCAACGAATGCAGTTACATAAATGATGTAACTAAATGAGGCGCAACGAAGTATTACATCAAATTTCCTAGTCTTGAAGCTATCGCTTCCTGGCCAACTAATTGCAACATTTCGCCATTACAGGTTTTTAGAGGTGCCCAAATGTCAGGGCTTTGGCTTTTTCGTTCGGCGGGGTTTTAGCTGACTTTTTCTGAAATGCGTTAAACAAGACCACCACCTGCTGATTGCCAAAACAGCAAAAGATGCGATAGTGATTGCTTCCTGTGATAACTCGTATTTCATAAAGGCCATTCGTACCTTCGATATGCTTTAGAAATCGCTCTGGAACGCGCTCAGCGGTTTGGATGAGGGTAAAAACAAAACCGATCTTTTCACGAACTATTTGATTTTGCTGCACATAAAACTCCTGGAAATAGCTTTTATAGAAAATGATTTTTCGGTGGGTGAACATCCCACAAAGGTAACTAATTAGTGACCTATTTCTAAGGCCCGAACTGTTAAACTCTTGGAATTTCCCTACTGCGCCAAGGTCCACAGCATAACCGCCTCAGCCGCCGCCCGCACATCATGCACCCGCAATAGTTGCACGCCTTGCTGTAGCGCCATCATATGTAGTGCCGTAGTGCCGTTCAGCGCCTCCGCTGCTGTAATGCCCAGCGGTTTACTAATCATCCCTTTTCTGGAAACACCAGCCAATACCGGTACGCCCAATTGCTGAAAATAGCGCAGGTGTTTAAGCAGCGCGTAATTGTGTGTCATCGTTTTTCCAAAACCAAAACCCGGATCAACCACCACATCCTGAATCCCCGAGGTTCGTGCCTGCTGCACACGGGCTGCCAAAACAGCAAACACCTCCGTAACAACATGTTCATAGGCGGGAGCTTGTTGCATAGTAGCAGGTAGGCCTTGCATGTGCATGGCTACGTAAGCCGCACGGCTGGCGGCTACCACCGCATACATCTGCGGGTCATAACTTCCCCCCGAAATATCATTGATGATATGAGCGCCGGCTTGCAGTGCCTCATGCGCAGTGGCCGCATGTAAAGTATCTACCGAAAAAATAGTTTGCGGAAATGCGTGAATGAGCTCGCGTAATACTGGCAGTAAGCGCTGTGCTTCTTCTTCATCACTAATAATTGTACTGCCCGGTCGGGAGCTCATGGCGCCAACATCAATGATAGCAGCGCCTTCTTGTATCAACTGTTTCGCATGCGCTAAAACTTCATCACCCTGATATTTCCCGCCATCAAAAAATGAATCCGGGGTAAGATTGAGAATGCCCATAATCTTGGGCGTCCGCAAATCAAGAAGCCTTCCCCTGCAATTCAGCCACATTAGCGTACCAGCGTTACACTACCCGACTTGATTTCTTTCTTATCATCCAGATAAACCAATTCAACCGAGTAGGTGTAAACGCCCGGCGACGACTGAACCCCTTTGTACATGCCGTCCCACGCAGCTAATTGGCTTCCAGTGCTGTCAAAAACTTTTTCACCCCAACGGTTAAACACCCGCATGGTCACGGTCTTTAACCCGCTGCCATATACCTGGAACTCATCATTGCTGCCATCGCCATTCGGCGAAAACGCATTGGGAATAAAGAACGGCAGGTTGTTTAGCACATACACGCGAACATCCGATGAGGCTACACATCCGTTGTTGTACACAATAGTTAAACGGTAGGTATTATCAGGTTGGTATGGTGTAGCCACCGGATTCTGACAATCATTACAGCTTAAATTACCCTGTGGTGTCCATTGATACGATACTACAGAACCGGCACCATAAGGCAGGAAGGTGGAGTTGAGCTGAAGACTCTCGCCAAGTAAAATCGTATCACCATCGGGTTGAATGTCGATTACTCCGGGCAGCGGTTCCGGTACCACTACCGTAAATACCGTATCACAACCAAAACTATCGATGATTTCAATTTGGTGGATGCCGGAAGCCAAATCAAAGAAGTCTTGTTCATATTGCATCGGCCGATTATCTACTCTAAACCGGAACGGACCATTAGCGAAGTTTTGTGGTTCAATGCGTAGGGCGCCATCCACATATTCTGGGCCGTAGCAACTGGTAGAATCTACCAAAACGGCAAAGGTATTCGCACTCACTATTGGAACTCCCGTAAACATCGTATCAACACAACCCCATAAATCAAGGGTCACTACCCGGTAATCGCCCCCGGCTAAACCAGAAACCGGGCTACTGGTTTGAACACGTACTACACTATCGTTAAGAATCAAATCATACCGATAAGGAGGTGTTCCTCCGGTGGTGGTTAAATCCATGGTACCGTCATAGCTGGTCACGCAGCGAGGCCGGGCAGAAGTGGCCAGCGTCAGTAGCGGTTCAGGCTGCACTACCGCCATAGATGCGGTAGCTGTGCATCCTGAAAGGTCGGTAACGGTAACTGTGTACGTTGCAGCTTGAAGGCCGGTTAAATCTTTCCCTGATGCGCCATTATTCCAATCGTAAGTGTAAGTTGGAGTTCCTCCGGTAGCGGATGCAGATGCAGCCCCATCTGATCCACCATTGCATTTCACCTTATCAACAACCAATGAAACGCTGAGCAATTCCGGCTCGCTGATAGAGGCGGTAGAAGTAGCGGTGCATGAATTACCATCGGTTACGATTACATCATAAGTACCCGCACTTAAGCCAGAAGCGGTGGGGGTATTTTGCACAGGCGCTGTTGACCAATTGTAAGTTAAGGTACCCACGCCTCCGGCTGATCCTACTGTTGCTGAACCATTGGTTAAACCGTTGCAGCTTACATTGTTAGTGGCGGTAATAAAGGCAAAGAATTGCGCCGGATCAAATAACTGCGCAATACCTGAAATGGTACACAAACTATCATCGGTAACTACCACCGTATAATTACCGGAATGAAGCCCTGAGGCAGTTGCTGTTTGCTGTCCGGTTGGGGTCCATAAGTAGGTGTAATTTCCTGTGCCACCCGATGGATTGGCGGTAGCAGCGCCATTGGTACCATCGTAACAAGTTGGATTCACGGTATTTAATGCAGGTAGCGTTAATGCCGGCTGTTGTGTGAGGGTGAAACTGGCCAAGGCAGAACAACCGTTTATATCGGTTGCAGTAACCGAATAATTTCCAGCTGGTAGCGCCGTGGCACTAGCCGTATTCTGAATAGGCAGTGAATTCCAGATATAGGAATAGGTTCCGGCAGGTGCGGCATCCACCGTAATGAAGCCATCAGTTCCGCCATGACAGCGGATATCTTTTTTATCAACTAAAGAAATACTTACCGCGGTATTGACAATGGTGATGGTGTTAGTGGCCGAATCAACGCATCCGCGACTATCTGTTACGGTTACACTAACAGCTCCGGGTGCCAGCGTTCCGGCGCTATCTACATCACCCACTCCACCTACATTCCATACATAATGGTAGGCCGGAGTACCGGAAGTAGTAAATACCTTGGCGGTGCCATTGAACGCCGTACAAATGGCTGGTGTTACCACAATGTTGGTTACAGGATTAGGGTTAACTGTAACGGTTGCAGTATCTACTGCCGTGCAACCAGATTCGGTATAGCTCACATAGTAGTCGGTAGTGTTTACTGGGGTAACGGCAATTTGATTGCTGGCTGAGCCCGTTGACCAAAGATAAGTTCCTCCTGCCGGTAAACCATTGGCATAAGGCGCGGCTCCATATCCTGAGCAAACCTGAGTGTCTAGAGCAACAACAGTAGGTGTAGCTCGGATGAAGGCTACACCTGCAGCGTTAGCAGAACATCCATTAACGGTATAAATTACGCTAAACGAATTGGTTCCAACAGGCAAATTATCGAGATGAAGTGAATCGGAAGTACTGCCATTGTTCCATGAATAGCTACCTCCGGCAGGCAAGGCATTGATACTTTGTAAAATTGCCGTTGTTCCCTGACAAACTGTATCTGATAAAACTCCGATAGTGGGCAGCGGGCGCACCACCACCAGCATGGTATCATCACAACCTCCGCTGGTGAAAATGAATAGGTAATTGCCTGGTACAGAAAATCCGGAAGCCGTGGTATTTGCGGACGCTGCATTGGCAATGATGGCAGATCCCGGATTGCCAGGTGCTGCGCTCCAGTTACCCGTACCGGATGCCAGCAATGGTGCACTACCAAAAATACAAGTGCTGGTATCAGGACCAGCATTCGGTTTAGCGGTAACTATAATCCGGGCCGTATCGAAACAAGTGCCTGATGTATAAAGGAAATAAAAAGTTCCTGCCGCTGTGAAATTACTAATAGTGGTGTTGGGTAACGCAGGATTTGCAATAATGGCTACTCCGGGATTTCCGCTAATGGCGCTCCAGTTGCCCGGGCTGTTGGCTGCCATCGTAGCTGAACCACCTGGTAAAGCAACACAATTCACTTGTTGATCTAAACCGGCATCTGGTTTAGCGGTTACGGTAACCAAGGCGGTATCGGTACAACTGCCATTACTGAATTCAAAAAGGTAGTTACCCGCAGTACTAAAGTTATTGATGGTTGTGGTTGCAGATGATGGATTGGTAATAGTTGCTGTGCCAGGATTACTTGCTAGGGCGCTCCAGGTACCGGTGCCAGTGGCACTCATAGTAACACTTCCTGAGGGCAGCGTGGCACAGGTCAGGTTTTTGTCGGTGCCGGCCTGTGGTTTTGCTGTGACTACAATTTGCGTCGTATCGGCACAACTTCCGCTTTGGAAAATAAAGGAATACGTTCCTGCTGCGCTGAAGGTATTGATTACAGTGGTTGGCGAATTTGGGGTAACAATGTTAGCTGTTCCCGGGTTTCCGGTCATGGCCACCCATGAACCGATACCGATACCATTCATCGTTGCACTGCCACCAGGCAGCACCGCGCAGGTAACTGTTTGATTGGTTCCTGCATCAGGATTACCCGATACGGTTACAGAAACTGTATCGGGGCATCCTACGCCATCGGTATACTCGAAACGATATACGCCAAAGGTGCTGAATTGATCAATAACGGTATTTTGCGCGGCGGGTGAGACGATATTCGCGGTTCCGGGGTTGCTCGACAAAGCGCTCCAGGTGCCTGGGTCGACCGCAGCCATAGTTACACTGCCACCCGGCAGGGCGACGCAAGTGGCCGATTGGTTCGGACCACCATCTATGGCCGGCTGAACAATGATTCTGCCTGTAGCTGATGCGGTACAGCTATTTTCAGTGTACGTTACGGTATAATCAGTACTGGTTGTTGGTGAAAAACTGGCTGTAGCATTCGTTCCACCTCCCGACGACCACTGATACGTTCCATTGGTAGGGCTAACTGTGGTATGAAGGGTTCCGGGGGTACCGCTACAGGTGTTAACGGTATCCACACTAACTGAAGGATTATTATTGACGATGATAGAATGCACAGCAACACTCGGACAGCCGGCGGCAGTGGTAATGCTTAGGGATGCCGCATAATTGCCTATACTGGAGTAGTTATGACTTATCGGAAACGTGGGATTGACAACTGCGGGGGAGCCATCTCCGAAATTAAGCGTTGTAGTTATTGCCCCAACACTCAAATTATTGAATGTTACGGTGCCCCCTGATCCACAGAAAACCGAGTCTGAAACGGTGAATTTAGCCACAGGCATTTGAAAAGTGCTGCCATTAAAGTTAAAGTTCCATCCAGAATTATTGGTTGAGAAGTTATCAACTAGTAGAGCATAGGTGTGACCTGCAATTGTGGTAATAGACGGACAAATTTCTGCCGCTGCGCCTGCTGAACCTGAAGTTGGACAAGTAGACGATGAAGAGGGACTCATGCCTATCGGGCTACCAGCTTCAAAGTTGAAATTATAGTTGCATACATCAGCGATGCTGGTGGTTCCGGGGCAACCTCCTAGAGCCGTAATGTCATAAAGCGCCCAGTCTAACTCGGTACTAGCAATTGATGGAGTAGCCTGCCATGCAAGCGTGCCAGCGGTAGCTGAGGTGAATTGATACCATACGGATGAGTTTGCGCCAAACGTGAAACAATCCGGAATGAAGGTGGTAGTGCCTGCAGGACCAGTTCCTAATGTGAACGGATCTAATGAACAAATGGTGGTAGCCGTTGCGCACGAGGATCCAGGAGAGGGAGCAGGGTTTCTAGAATTAATACACAACTGAAAAGTACCCGGCGCACCAAAAGAACTCACTTCTATCCAATACTGTGTCCCCGGCGTGCTAGTTTGATTGATGCTGATACTTCCCCCGGCAGTAGCTGAAATTTGACAATAGGAGCCTAAGCCGTTTAAGGAGCCGCATCCACCGGTAAATACTGCGGCTCCCAGTTGTTGCGCTGCGCCGGTGCCTCCAGTTGGTGTGACGGTAATGGTATTTAGTGTCCCGGCTGAAACAAAGGTATACCAAACGTCATTCGTCCAAACGGTTTGTCCGCAGGTGGCTGAACCCCAAGTGAGATCAGTTGCTGTTGCCGTTGACGAGTTAACACAAGCATTTCCAGATGCCGGAATATTGATAATAATGGCTCCCGTGCAATCATCGTTTGACGGTTGTGCAACCAAAAGAGATGTGGCCGTAATCAGGCTCACCAAAAGGAGTAAACGCTTCATGAATCTAATTCAGGGTTTTTCGTTCAACAGCAGAAAAGGCATCCAGGTTTTGAGTCTCAATTATACCTTGTGACAATGGGGCATGGCCAAGTTCATTGAATGGCACGAGATAAAGATAAACCGTGGCTGAAAGTGGTACGAGTGTAGCATGATCCTTCATGCGCTTATCACGCAATGCTTGCACTACCTCTACAGGCACGGCGGTAGTGGAGGTCCCTGGTAAAACAATGAATTGAAACGAACCGGCTGATCGCTGTAAAACCTTCATTAGTAGCGAGTTGCTTTCTCCCATGAGTTGCCACTTGCCATTTACTTTGGTTAAATCAACACCACTTCCGGCCAAACAATTAGCCGCCCATAAAATCGCAAATGCTGCGCTCGCCCATATCTTCTTATTCATAATCCTACTTGGTAAGAATAGCATACGGGATGATGCGTTGCATTCGTTCTTAACCTTCTGCCAAAGATAATAATTGGAAACACGCGGGCAACTACCCGAAAAAGGGCCGTTCCTCAGGTTCTTGATCAAAGTAGTTATCGGCCGGCGGATCAATGCGCTTTAATAACCAGGCTAAAACCACACCACTTACTGCCCCCGATAAATGACTTTGCCATGAAATGCCAGGTTGCGGGATAAATCCTTCTAACAAGCTACTATACAGCAGTACTACGAATACTGCAACGGTTAATGACAATCGATCTTTTCTGAAGAATCCGGAAGCAATCAGAAAACCTGCCAGTCCGTAAATAATACCGCTGATGCCAATATGAGAACTGTTGGGCTGGGCAAACAACCATACCCCCAATCCGGTTAATAGATGCAACATCACTAAAACAAAGAAGGCCACCCGATGATACGCATTCAGCAAAACAAAGAACATCACGGCGAATGGCAGGGTATTCGAAGTGAGGTGCCAGATGTCGCCGTGAATGAAAGGGGCAGTGACAATACCTACCAAACCCGCAGCCTCATGCGGCCTGATTCCCCAAGGGGTAAGATCCACGGAAAAAAAAATGGTGGCCAGAAACACCAACCATAATATGGCAGTGATACCTAATGTTATCCCAAGGCTTAGCATAAGCCCCGGTCCGGCACCATGTTGCTGATCTTCTTGCATAAATGTCAAATCATAATTCGTAATTTTTATTTTCGCCTGCAAATGGGGTACTTAGTTTCGGCCAGAAAATACCGGCCTGCCAGTTTTAAAGACATGGTAGGGCAGGAGCATATCTCCGCCACATTGCAGAATGCCATTCGCACTGGCCAACTAGCGCATTCATTCTTGTTCTGCGGTCCCAGAGGCGTAGGGAAAACGACCGCGGCACGTATTCTGGCCAAAACCATCAACTGCGAAAATCTTAGCGCGGATATTGAAGCTTGTAACACCTGCCCGTCGTGCGTAGCTTTTAATCACAATAGTTCATTTAACATCCACGAGCTGGATGCGGCTTCGAATAATTCTGTTGAAGATATTCGAACATTGGTTGATCAGGTGCGTTTCCCGCCGCAAAGCGGTAAGTTCAAGATCTATATCATTGATGAGGTGCACATGCTTAGTCAGGCTGCCTTCAATGCATTCTTGAAAACACTGGAAGAACCGCCTGCCTATTGCAAATTCATACTAGCTACCACGGAAAAGCACAAAATTCTGCCTACTATATTATCGAGGTGTCAGATTTTTGATTTTAGAAGAATGAGCATAGAAACAGTAGTGCAGCATTTGCAGCACATCTGTGATCTGGAAAATATTACGGCAGAAGAAGATGCGCTACATATCATTGCGCAGAAGTGCGACGGAGGTATGCGTGATGCATTAAGTATGTTCGACCGGTTAAGTAGTTTTTCTGATCGAAAACTCACCTATACATCGGTACTGGAGAATCTCAATGTTCTGGATTACGACTATTTCTTCAAAGTGACCGAAGCGCTGCTAGCCGAGGCCGTGCCGGCATTGATGCAACAATTAGATGAGGTGTTGCGCAGGGGCTTTGAAGGAGATGATTTTATTCTGGGTTTATGCCAGCATTTCCGGCAGCTCATATTCTGCAAGAATCCCGAAACGGTAGCGTTAATGGAGACAAGTGAAAATTTAAAAAACCGGTATGCCGTTCAGGCCGCTGTTGCCGATACCGGTTTTTTGATGAATTGTTTGCACATCGGCAACCAATGCGATATTCAGTATAAACAAAGCAAGAATAAAAGGCTCACCGTAGAACTGGCGCTGATTCGCATGTGTTATGTGAATGCCACCTTAGAAGCTTCCATGGAGGCTTCAAAAAAAAAAGTAGTTGAACAACCAGCAGCACCCGTTGCTATTCCCGAACCAGTAAAACAAACATCTCAGGCTGCGTCAAAACCTGTAGCTCCTGCGGCGAAACCTCCTGTTGACAAAGAAGGGCCAATTAAGAAAGGACCAAAACTGCTTACCATTGATGCCCTGAAGAACCGTCCTGATTCTACGCTTGATCCCATGCTGCAACAAGATGCAACTGCGCCACCAGCGGTGATAAGACCATTTGATGAAACCACGGTGCATGATTTGTGGCAGGAGTTTTCATTGCAGATAAAAGAAACCAAGGGTGGATTGTATGCTTTGATGCAGTTGAAGCAACCATTGCTGGAAGACGCTGCTATCACCATTGATGTAGCCAGTGATACCCAACACCAGCAATTTATGTCATTAAAGGCCGGTTTTCTGAATTATGTTCTGAAGCATACAGGTGTACAGGCTTCCTTTGAAATTGTGGTGAACAAAGTTGAACCTACCGGACCGAAATACTACACCCCTCAGGATAAAATGAAGCGGTTGATTGAAGTGCATCCGGCCCTGCGCAACTTTGTGAAGCAATTTGGCCTGGATGTTGATTATGATTGAATCAAAACTATTTGAAATGGATGCTATGAAATACCTTTTTGCTTTTTTGTTGTGGAGTACCGCAATTTTTGCAGGTAAGGAACCACAAGGATTAACTCATGTAGCCTGGAGTAACCGCGCTACTATTTACGAAGTTAATGTACGTCAGTATTCGCGTGAAGGAACCTTGAAAGCGGTGGAAGCGCAGTTGCCACGGTTGCGCGCTATGGGCGTGGATATCCTTTGGCTCATGCCCATTTATCCGATAGGGGAAGTGAATCGAAAAGGAACATTAGGTAGTTATTACAGTGTTAAGGATTACCGCGCGGTGAATCCTGAGTTTGGTACAATGGACGACCTGAAACACTTGGTTGCGGAAGCGCATAAAAAGGATATGAAAGTGATTCTGGATTGGGTACCGAATCATTCCTCTTTTGATAATGCACTGATTACACAACACCCCGATTGGTATAAGCATGATTCAACTGGTAAAATTATCCCACCGGTGGCTGATTGGACGGATGTAGCAGCATTGGATTATGCTAATCCGGCTTTGAGGGAATATCAAATAGAAAGTATGAAGTATTGGCTCACTAATGCTGATGTTGATGGCTTTCGCTGTGACGTAGCCATGATGGTGCCGGTTGATTTCTGGCAACAATGTCGTACTGCATTAGATGCCGTGAAACCTGTTTTCATGTTAGCCGAGGCCGAAGGCCCTGAATTCCATAAAAATGGTTTTGATATGACGTACGGTTGGGAGCTACATCACCTGCTGAATCTGATTGCAAAAGGTGAAAAGCAAGCGGCAGATCTGGATGGTTATTTTGAGAAGAACAACGCGATGTACCAGAAGGGAGATTATCGTATGTACTTCACCACTAACCACGATGAAAATAGCTGGAACGGAACTGAGTTTGAAAGAATGGGTGATGCGGCCAGAGCGATGTTTGTACTGTGCAGCACCGTGCCGGGTATGCCATTGATGTATAGCGGTCAGGAAGCAGGATTGAACCGTCGTTTGAAATTCTTCGATAAAGATCCGATTGATTTCACCGGATTAAAGGATGAAGTTTTTTTTACTAAACTTTTTCAGCTCAAGCATAATAATGCTGCGCTGGCGAACGGCATTAATGGTGGCGATTGGGTAAGAATGCCCTCAAAGAAGCCGGGCTTGTATGCTTTTATGCGCATCAAAGGTGGAAGCAAAGTGGTAGTAGTAATGAACTTATCGGCTACTGAGGTGAAAGATGTGCTGGCTGAAAAGCGCATGGCTGGTGATTATCTGGAACTGTTTAGCGGCGATAAAGTAAAGTTGTTTGAATCGTATAATTTTAGTTTAAAGCCGTGGGAGTATCGCGTTTATGTGAAGTAATTGTCAAAAGCAAACTATAATAGAACTTGTTAAAGCTTCGGTCAGAAAATTTGGTGAAACGCTACCGCAACAGAACGGTGGTGAACGATGTGAGTGTGGAAGTAAATCAAGGTGAGATTGTGGGTTTGTTGGGGCCTAATGGTGCCGGTAAAACCACGTCGTTTTACATGACGGTAGGATTGATAAAACCCGATGGCGGGAAAGTTTTTCTTGGCGATCAGGAAATTACCAGCTTGCCGATGTACAAGCGCGCAAAGGCCGGCGTAGGCTATTTACCTCAGGAAGCATCGGTCTTCCGGAATTTAAGTGTGGAGGATAATATCAAGGCAGTTTTGGAGCTGACCGATTTAAATGAAAAGGAACAGAAAGAACGGCTTGAAAATTTGTTATCAGAGTTTGGTTTAAACCGGGTTCGCACTGGTATGGGCAATGTGTTAAGCGGTGGCGAACGAAGGCGTACAGAAATAGCGCGGGCGCTGGCTACCGATCCGAAATTTATTTTGCTGGATGAACCATTTGCCGGTATTGATCCTATTGCAGTGGAAGATATTCAGCGCATCGTAGAAAAGCTAAAGCACCGAAATATCGGGGTGCTCATTACCGATCACAACGTGCAGGAAACACTTTCTATTACCGACCGGGCATACCTTTTGTTTGAGGGAAAAATACTAAAGGCAGGAACGGCCGAAGAGCTGGCTGCTGATGAGCAAGTTAGGCGGGTGTATTTAGGCCAGAATTTTGTGCTGCGCAGAAAGCAGTTTTAAAACCGTTAGCAATCCAGTTAACTAAAGGGCACCTCTAAAAACCTAGCATGAGTGAAATGCGCAGAAAATTTGGTGTAAGACGATGCGCAACGAATGCAGTTACATGAATGATGTAACTAAATGAGGCGCAACGATGTATTACACCAAATTTTCAAGCCTTCAAGCAATTGCGCGATGGTCAACTATTAACAATAGTTCACCATGCTAGGTTTTTAGAGGTGCCCCAAAGGCTTTATCCAGCAATTCTGCTTGTTCCTTCACATGCTGCTTCTTAAAACCTGTTGCAGGTGAAGCGGAGTTCTTTCTTGCGATAACCTTCATAGAAAGTTTTTCATACAATCTTCCTAACAAGAAATTCCAGGCACCCATATTTTGTGGTTCTTCCTGTACCCAAACAAATTCGGCTTTGCTATACTTTTCTTTCAAGGCCATCAGTCCTTTTTCCGGAATTGGATAAAGTTGTTCCAAACGAACAATGGCGATATCGGTTACTTGGTCCTTGTTCTTGCGATCCAATAAATCGAAATAAATTTTTCCGGAGCAGAGCAGTACACGACGAACTTTTGCCGCGCCGGTTTTGCTTATCGCGGCATCGTCAATTAACTCTTTGAATCCGCCTTCCATTACTGCTGCAAGTGGCGATTGGCAGGCTGGTAAACGCAAGAGTGATTTTGGCGACATCACCACCAGCGGCTTGCGGAATTCCCAGGCCAGTTGGCGGCGTAAGGCGTGGAAGTAATTGGCCGGATCGGTGATGTTCACCACTACCATATTCAGCTCAGAGCAAAGTTGCAGGAACCGCTCTAATCGTGCTGAAGAGTGCTCAGGCCCCTGACCTTCATAGCCATGTGGTAACAGCATCACCAGGCCACATTTACGCTGCCATTTCGATTCGCCTGCGGCAATAAACTGATCGATAATAATTTGCGCACCATTGCTGAAATCACCGAATTGTGCCTCCCATAAAACTAACGCATCGGGATGTGTAATGGCATAACCATATTCGAATCCTAATACGCCATATTCACTGAGGTGCGAATTATAAATGAAGAATTTGCCCTGGTCTTTGCTCAATGCTGAAAGACGATTGTATTCCTGATCGGTGTTTTGGTCGGTAATAACCGCATGGCGGTGCGTGAAGGTGCCGCGTTTCACATCTTCTCCGCTGAGGCGCACATTTTTTCCTTCTAACAAAATACTGCCATACGCCATCAACTCGGCAGCAGCCCAATCAATAACCTGATTGTCAACCATCAGTTTTTTACGGTCTTCGAGGTGCTTCAATACTTGCCGCAATGGCTGGAATCCTTCAGGATAAGTGGTCAGTGCCGTGATGAGCTGATCAACGGCTTTTTTCGAAATGGCGGTAACAGGAGACAAATCAAAGTCTTTACCATTAGCCATACGCAGTCGCTGCCAGGCTACTTCGGTGGGTTGCGGCTTGTACGGCAGTGGCTTTTGTTTCACGGCATCCAGTCGCTGTTGCAAATCGCTCCAAAATTCCTTTTCCAACCTTTTGCTCATTTCTGCAGTGATTGCACCTTCCTGTTCTAACTGCGCCGTATACACGTCTCGCGGATTGGCATGCTTTTCAATTAACTTGTACATGCCCGGCTGGGTAAATTTAGGCTCATCACTTTCGTTATGGCCCCAGCGCCGGTAACATACCATATCGATGAATATATCCTTATTGAATTTCTGCCGGTATTCAACGGCCAATTCGCAAGCATACACCACAGCTTCAATGTCGTCGCCGTTAACATGCAACACCGGGGCTTCAACTGTTGCCGCAATGGATGAACAGTAATCGGAGGAACGGGCATCATCAAAGCTGGTGGTGAACCCAATTTGGTTATTAATCACAAAATGAATGGTTCCGCCAGTTTCGTAGCCCTTCAGCGTCATCATTTGCAGCACTTCATAAACGATACCTTGCCCTGCTACGGCGGCATCGCCATGCACCAAAATCGGCAGAATTTTATCGTAATCACTGCCGTAAATGGCATCCGCCTTCGCGCGAACAAAACCTTCTACTACAGGATTCACGGCTTCCAGATGGGAAGGATTGGGCATCAATTTCAGATAGACACTCTTCCCGTTTTTAGTGGGATATTGATGGGAAAATCCGAGATGGTATTTTACGTCCCCATCGCCCATGGTGAGGTCAAAAGCCGCATTTCCTTCAAATTCATTGAAAATTTCTTCATAGGTCTTGCCCATGATATTGGCCAAAACATTGAGACGACCACGATGCGCCATGCCAATTACCACTTCTTCTACCTGAAGAGAAGCAGCGGTTTCAATGATGGCATCGAAGCCCGGAATGGTCGTTTCGCCTCCTTCCAGTGAAAATCGCTTTTCACCCATGTACTTGGTGCCTAAAAACTTCTCGAAAATCACCGCCTGATTTAACTTCCTCAGGATATGTTCTTTCTTCTCAACAGCATAGCGGAACAAGGCATCACCCTGCTCAAGTTTCTCACGGAAAAAGGCTACTTCTTCCTGTTTCCGAACATAGCCATATTCAAAACCTATGGTGCCGCAATAAATGCGTTGTAATTTGGCTAGAATACCACTTAAAGTGGCGTTTGCCAGGCCGATTTCCGCACCAATAGCAAACGGTTTTTCCAAATCAGCCTCAGTTAGGCCAAAATCCGCCAAATCCAGTTCCGGATTTCGGTCTTTCCTTGGCCTGATAGGATTTGTATTAGCGCGGTAATGACCGCGTTTGCGGTAAGCGTCAATTAGTTTATAAACCTTGAATTCGTCGGCCGACACGCCGCCTCCCTTACCGCCATAGTGCAAGGTGGCAAAATCGAAGCCCTCAAAAAATTTCCGGAACTCGCCATCTACCGAGGTAGAATCCCTTTTAAAATCATAGTAGAGTTTTTCAAGGTATTCAGGCGTGGCATTCGAAATAAAAGTATACTTATCCATGAGGTAAATGTGGCTGGAAACGATGCGTTTCCTGTTGGCCAAAAGTAGCCAAAAACCTTATTTTTTTTAGTTTTGAGAGTAATCTGATGGTGTGGCCTGCCATATTTTGGTACGATACTTGACAAGGGAGTAAATACTTATTTAATTAAAACAAGAAACCATGAAGAAAACACAACTCCTCGCTGGCCTGCTATTGCTGAGTGTCACCATTAGCAGCGGTTGTAAAGTTTGTTCGACATGCAGTAAAAACGGCGCTGCCGATGTAGAAGTCTGCAACACGAACAATCAGAACGACCTAACCTACCATAATACTTTGGCTACCTACGAAGGTCAAGGTTATACCTGCAAGAGCAAGTAGAAAATGCTACCTTCGCGCGCTTATGCAAAACATTCGGAACTTCTGCATTATTGCGCATATCGACCATGGTAAAAGTACCTTGGCCGACAGGTTAATTGAAACCACCAAAACCATTTCTGAACGGCAAATGATGGATACCGTTTTGGATAATATGGATTTGGAACGCGAACGCGGTATTACCATTAAGAGCCACGCTATCCAAATGAACTACACCCGTAACGGGCAGCCGTATGTGTTTAATCTCATTGATACGCCTGGTCATGTAGATTTTAGCTATGAAGTATCGCGCTCACTGGCTGCGTGCGAAGGTGCCTTGTTGCTGGTGGATGCTTCACAAGGTATTCAGGCGCAAACCATTTCAAATTTATATTTGGCGGTAGACCAAGGGCTCACCATTATTCCGGTTATCAACAAAATTGATATGCCGGGTGCCATGCCTGAGGTGGTAGAAGATCAGATGATGAACCTGATTGGCTGCAAGCGGGAAGAAATTATTCACGCCAGCGGAAGAACCGGTCAGGGAGTTCAGGAAATTTTTGATGCCGTAATTGACCGCATTCCGGCGCCTAAAGGCCAGCCGGATGCCCCGTTGCGCGCTTTGATTTTTGACTCCATGTTCAATTCATTTCGCGGCGTCATTGCGTATTATCGGATTATCGACGGCAGTTTAAAGAAAGGGGATAAAGTAAAGTTCGTCAATACCGGCGCTGTATATAATGCCGATGAAGTAGGCGTATTGCGCCTAGACCTGGAACCACGTCATGAAGTGAAAACCGGCGATGTGGGCTATATCATTACCGGTATCAAGAACGCCAAGGAAATTAAAGTGGGTGATACGATTACTCTGGCTGCTAACCCTTGTCAGGAAGCCATTCACGGTTTTGAAGATGTAAAACCGATGGTGTTTGCCGGCATCTATCCAATTGATAATGATGACTACGAAGATTTGCGCGATTCGCTGGAGAAATTGCAGCTGAACGACGCATCATTAGTTTATGAGCCGGAAACATCAATTGCCTTGGGTTTCGGTTTCCGATGCGGATTTTTGGGGTTGCTACACCTGGAAATTGTGCAGGAGCGGCTGGAGCGGGAATTTGATATGACCATTATCACTACTGTGCCGCAGGTTAGTTACGAAGCCTACTTAACTGATGGTACTAGTTTGGTGATTAATAACCCGGCTGATATGCCCGAAGTACAACGAATAGAACGGCTGGAAGAACCGTACATTAAAGCTCAGGTAATAACCAAGCCGGAGTATATAGGCGCTATTATGACGCTGTGCATGGATAAACGCGGTATTTTGATTAATCAGAACTATTTGACCGAAGATCGGGTTGAATTACATTTTGAAATGCCATTGGCGGAAATTGTTTTCGATTTCTACGATAAACTAAAATCCATTTCCAGAGGATACGCTTCGTTTGATTACCACCGTACAGATTATCGCCCGGGTGATTTAGTGAAGTTGGATATTTTATTGAATGCAGAAAAAGTAGATGCCTTTAGCGCCATGATTCACCGTACCAAGGCGGAAGATTTTGGCAGGAGAATGTGTGAAAAGCTTAAGGAAATCATTCCGCGGCAAATGTTCATGATTCCGATTCAGGCTGCTATTGGGGCGAAAATTATTGCACGGGAAAATATCAGCGCCATGCGCAAGGATGTAACCGCCAAATGTTATGGCGGTGATATTTCCAGAAAACGAAAACTGTTGGAAAAGCAGAAGAAAGGGAAGAAAAAAATGCGGCAGTTTGGTAAGGTAGAAGTACCGCAGGAAGCCTTTATCGCAGTTCTGAAATTAAACGATTAGCGCTGCTCTTTTGAATACAGCGCAGATAAATACGTACCCATGATATTATTGGATGGAAAGAAGCTGGCTGATGAAATCAAGCAGGAAATTGCGGCAAAAGTTGCTCAGGCAACAGCAGGCGGCAAAAGGCCACCCCATCTGGCGGCTATTCTGGTAGGCAATGATGGGGGTAGCCTTTCTTATATCGGGCATAAAGTAAAATCTTGCGAACAAGTAGGCTTTCGTTCTACGCTGCTCCATTTTGAAGATACCACAATCTCAGAATCTTTTCTGCTGGATCAAGTAGCGAAGCTGAACGCAGATGATGCCATTGATGGATTCATTGTGCAGCTGCCGCTTCCTCCGCACATAGATGCCAATCGCGTGATTCTGGCGATTGATCCGGCTAAGGATGTAGATGGATTTCATCCGGTAAACATGGGTAAAACGGCACTGGGCTTACCCTCTTATGTTTCTGCTACGCCACTGGGTATTGTAACCCTGTTGGAGCGCTATCATATTGAGACATCCGGAAAGCATTGCGTGGTTATTGGCCGAAGCAATATCGTTGGCCGGCCGGTGAGTATGCTGCTCAGCAATTCCTCCAAAACGGGTAACGCCACGGTAACCGTTTGTCATTCCAAAACCCACAATCTGCCGGAAATTACCCGTCAGGCCGACATTATCATTGCGGCATTAGGGAAACCTGAGTTTCTGACAAAAGAAATGGTGAAAGATGGCGTTATAGTAATAGATGTAGGTACAACCCGGGTGGCGGATACTACTGCTAAAAGTGGATGGCGCTTGAAGGGCGATGTGAAATTTGATGAAGTAGCCTCTAAGGCTGCCGCTATCACACCGGTTCCGGGTGGCGTTGGACCTATGACTGTAGTTTCGTTGTTGTTGAATACATTGAAAGCTTATCAACATGAAGTATAGTTTATTGGTGGTGGGAAGTTTACTAGGTGCATTAAGCGCATGTCATCAAAATCCCGCAACACCAAAAGGACCGGTATCCTATGCTGATTCAGCGCTTTCGGTGATTCAGGTTGTAGAAACTCCGCAAGGAACCTTATTGACTCGTGAAAATACCTACTACGATTTAATTGCCTTTGCTGATAAAGCAGAAGATCGGCAAGTGCTGTTGAAATTGATTAAGCGTGAGCAGCAACTGATTGATTCCAACGGTGGGCAGCATCAGTTTATGCTGAAAGGTCATAGCTTAAGAGGGAAAGGTGCTGACTGGACCGCGGAAGCTGCAGGTGCCGAGGTGGTTACTGATGAAAAAGTTCTGGTCATCCATCAAATGGCTAAAGATGGAGAAGAAGATACCTACACCATGATTTCTCTCCTTAACGGCACCTCATTAATGCGATATACTTATGGAGAAGTGCGTGCGTTGATTCCGAATACGTCACACAAGCGTTTCTTCGGATATCTATCGAAGCAAGCGGCCGGCGAGCGGCCGGAAGGTTTCGCTACCATCACCTACACTGGTAGTGATGCCACCATTCAACGCCTCAATATTCGTTTAAAAGCAAACAAGATTTTTCCGGAATACACGCCCGAGCTGACCATGGTGGCCGCTGAAGGTAGTGGCAATACGATAGCAGGAGAAGGTAAAACCGTAATTTTGGCCCATGCACCCAGAAATTTCAAGTCGGAAGACATCGGAAATTTTGCCCTGAAGGTGAATTATTTTCTTCCTAATCAAAATGACCCTATTTCGATTTTGCTTCCCGTAACCAATGATCGCGTTGATCTTAAAGCCGCACAGTACGACCGAAATACTTTTGATATTTCCGAATAAATAGAAGAATAGCCGGCTGAATTTCGGTTTCCTTGTTATTTTTCAATCGTGATTCAGCTTTCGGTAGTTGTTCCCGTTTACAACGAAGCCGGCAACATTGCGGCCTTATGTCAGCGCGTTAGCGCAGTGGCACAAGATATGGGTTTGTTGTTTGAAATCATTTTGGTGAACGATGGTTCTGTAGATGGTTCACTAGAATCGATGCGCGCTCAGGCGCTTATCATGCCAGAGGTAAAGTATATCGATCTGAGTCGAAATTTCGGTCAGCAACTAGCGCTAACTGCAGGATTAGAGCACAGCCTGGGAGAGTATGTGGTAATTATGGACGCCGATCTTCAGGATCCTCCTGAAGTTATTGCCGACTTATACGCGCGTATGAAGATGGGGTTTGATGTGGTTTATGCCCAGCGCTTAGCCCGGCCCGGCGAAAGCATGGTGAAACGCGGGGCGGCAGCACTATTCTATCGACTGCTTTCTTCCATCACTAACGTTCCGATTCCGGTAGATACGGGTGATTTTAGAATGATGAGCAGGCGCGTAGTGAATGCCTTGATGCAAATGCCGGAGCGCCATAAATATTACAGGGGGCAGGTGCCATGGCTGGGCTTTTCTCAAAGCGCCATTAGCTATACCAGAAACGAGCGGCATTCGGGTACTTCGGGTTATTCTAATATGAAAATGTTGCGTCTGGCCATTGATGGCATTACTTCTTTTTCAACCTTCCCGCTGCGTATTGCCTCCATCGCAGGATTTATGGTTTCCGGAATGTCGTTCATCTGGATTCTTATTGCTTTATACGACCGGCTGATTGCACACAATACCGTTAGAGGCTGGACCTCTCTCATGATTGCGGTTCTCTTTCTAGGTGGTATTCAACTCATTTGTTTGGGTGTAATTGGTGAATACATGAGCAGAATCAGCGATAATGTTCGCAACCGTCCGTTATACATCATCCGTGAAAAGAATTTCTGAACTTAAAGCCACCCACGGCTGGTACATTGGGATAGCATCAGTTTTTATGCTGGTATTGACTGCCCTGGCAGCCTACTTTGCTGAAGCGCGTATCTATTTTATGGATATGTCGTTCCAGCAAGTGTTGTTGTTAGCGGATAAAACATTTTCCATCAACTATTTCCGCCCGGGCGCCATTATACCGCAAGTATTTCCGCTCCTCGCCATATATGCGCATGTTCCCTTGCATAGTGTTACCATCATCCATTCTACAGGCATGATGCTGTTCTACCTGGCGTTGTTTTTGTTCATACTTTTTTATTTTCAAAACACCTTGTTCGCCTTGGTGCTATTAGCGTATTTGACGGTAGTTAGCAACCATGCCTTTTATTGGTGTCAATCAGAATACCAGCAAGGAATGGCGTGGCTCTGTGTTTATGGCGCTTGGTTGTTTTCGCAACCGGGCGATGAAACAAAATTTTCATTCCGTTTAACGAACGTCTTATTGATGATTTGGGTGCAGTTTTTCCACCCACTCATTGTTTTCCCGATGGGGTTTATGCTGGCCTATTGGCTCCTGAAGCCGTCATTTGCTTTCAACAAATCTACGTGGTTTTGGATGTTGGCCATGGTAGGTGTTTTCATGTTAAGAATAGCCGTTGGTTTACTTAGCCCCTATGAAGCATCGCATTTCGGACCCGGAGCTGATTTTTTTCAGCACCTGCTTCATCCACTGCAAACACCAAGCATTTTACAGTTTTTAATTGGTCTGCGATTCGAATATGCAGGATGGTTAGTGCTTTACTTATTGGGTTCCTATCTTTTGTTTATCAAGAAAAGTTGGTGGCGCCTTGCGCTGCAGACCTTGCTGCCTGTGGGCTACATCCTTTTTATTTTGTTGTGTTATCCCAAACCATTTGCCTACTATGAAGAAAGTATGTTGTTGCCAGCCGGTTTTATGGTGGCTATCCCCGTGCTGGATGCGTGTTTGCAGCGCCCGCAATCGCCGGCCTTCGCCATATTAATGACAGTTTTTCTGGCCTTTCGCATCTGGGCCATTTGGGAAACGCATCCGAAATACACCAATCGACTAACGACGTTGAAAACGGTAGTAGAAACCTATACTGCGCCCGGTAGGTCAAAAGTGATTGTGCCGCGCCAACACTTGCCTTTGGAGGAGTTGATGAATAATTCAGATTTTCTAAGTTATGAAACCTTATTATGGTCTACTGATCATCAAGGAAAAGGAAAAATTGTTTTGGCAGAATGGAATCCGGGTGAATTGCAGTGGGTTTATGGCAACACCACCGATATGATCACCATTTGGAAAAACAGACCGCTACAGATGCTAGACACGTTCTATTTCCATTTGAATCACGACCCCTACATCAAAACGGAATAGTCGTTTTCGTTCCCGCTGAAATCTTATCTTTAATACTACAAATTAGGCTATGAATGATTTGTTGTATCCCGCCGCTGCCGTTGATGGCGTGGTATCCAGTAAAAGCGGCAATAGAACATCCACTACACTAGCTGCCTACACAGGCGCTTGGACCAAGAAGCAGGTAGTGCATTTACTGAAGCGCACCATGTTTGGTGCCAGGCGCAGCGACATCGACTATTTTTTAACCAAAACGATGAGTCAGGCCGTCGATGAATTGTTAACTCCGGGTAATGCACCGTCGCCGCCCTTAAACAACTATTCTAACCAATATACCGATACGGTTGTAGCAGCCGGCGCTACATGGGTCAATGATTTTTCAACGCAGCCTATGGCCGTTAGTCACCGGCAACAATCCATTAAGGCCTGGTGGTGGAATCTGATGGCTACTCAAAATAGAAGTGCTGAACAGAAGATGGTACTCTTTTGGCACAATCATTTGGCTACGCAACTTTCCATGTATATGCGTGCCGAGGCAGGGTATAAATACCTTGAAACACTGCGCCAGCATGCTTTTGGTAATTTCAAACAACTGATGAAAGCCATCACCCTTGATCCTGCCATGCTGCGGTTCCTGAATGGCGATTCCAATACTAAAAATGCCCCGGATGAAAACTATGGCCGCGAGTTACAAGAGTTGTTTACGGTAGGGAAAGATTTGCCCAATCATTTTACCGAAGATGATGTGAAAGCTGCTGCTCGCGTTTTAACCGGTTACCGTATTGATCCCAGTACGTTTACATCCTACTTCGACAGTACCAAGCATGATACAACGGATAAGCAGTTTTCTGCATTTTATAACAATACGTTGATTACGGGAAGAACAGGGGCCGCAGGCGCCAATGAACTGGATGATTTGCTGACCATGATTTTTGCTCAGGATGAAGTGGCCAAATATATCTGCAGAAAGATCTATCGCTTCTTCGTTTATTATGATATTGATGCGTCGGTAGAAGCCAATATCATAGAACCGCTGGCCGTAGTTTTTAGAAACAGTAATTACGACATCGCTGCAACGCTATCAACTTTATTCAAAAGCGAACATTTTTTTGATGCGCTGAATTACGGCTGTATGATTAAGAGTCCGGTTGACTTCTTAGTTGGCCTTGTGCGGGAAATGGAAGTGGCCTTGCCCGGCAATACCAATCTTCCTTTGCAATATCGTACCTGGATGACGGCTGAATATTTTTGCATGACTTTATCTCAGGATTTGTTGGATCCTCCTTCGGTATCCGGATGGACGGAATATTATCAATACCCGCAATATCACGAGTTATGGATTAATAGCTCTACTTTACCATTCCGCAATCAGGTGTCTGATTTGTTATTGTATACCGGATTCTCTGTTTCTTTCAATGGCGGCCAATTTCAGCTCATTATTGATGTGTTAGCGTATGCTGCCGGATTCAGCAATCCCGGTGACCCGGTGGCGCTGATTGATGATATCGTAGCGCATTTGTACATGATTGATGTGTCGCAATCGGCTAAAGATTATATGCGCATCTATGGATTACTTGGAGGCCAAACATCCAACACGTATTGGTCAACAGCATGGACCGATTACATCAATAATCCGACTGATGCGGTAAAGAAAAATGTTGTTCAAACCAGATTGCAATATGTGTTGAAATACCTGATGGACTCTTCTGAATATCAACTGTCTTAAACAAATGCTATGAAACGTCGCGACTTTTTAAAAGCTGCTCCTGTTGCAGCAATTCCGGCCTTGATAGGAGGGTGGCCGGTTAAGGCATTTGGCGCATCACCCTTGTTGGAGGCGCTCACCGCTTCTGCAGTTGAAACAGATCATGTTTTAGTATTGATCCAAATGGTGGGTGGTAATGATGGATTGAATTGTGTAATTCCACTCGATCAATACAGTAATTTATCTGCAGCGCGCAGTAACATCCTCATTGCTGCGAACAAGGTACTGCCACTGAATGGAGTTGCTGGTACAGGCTTGCATCCTTCAATGACCGGGATGCAACAACTGTTCAATGATGGAAAGTTGCGTATTGTTCAAGGGGTAGGTTATCCGAATCCAAACTTTTCTCATTTCAGAGCTACTGATATCTGGTTAACCGGATCCGATGCCAATCAGGTCTTGAATACGGGTTGGTCAGGCCGGCATTTAGCGTATGAATATACGAACTATCCCACCGGTTATCCCAATAGTACTATGCCTGATCCGCTGGCTATTCAAATAGGGTATTTTGTTTCGCCGGTTTTTCAAGGGCCCCAGGTGAATATGGCTATGAGTATTGCGGATCCTTCTTCAATTTATAATCTGGCTGCCGGAATTGCTGACCCTGCCCCGGCCAACAACGCTGGTAAGGAATTGACTTATGTGCGGCAGGTTGCCAAACAAACGAATCAATACGCCTCGGTTATCACATCTGCCTATAATGCAGTAACCACGCCTCAATTGACTTATCCGGCAAATAATCAGTTGGCCGCGCAATTGAAAGCAGTAGCCCGTTTGATAGCAGGTGGATTGAAGACACGTGTGTATCTGGTTAGTACGCAGCAGGATGGCAGCTATGATACACATGCTAATCAGGTGGTGAGTTCTGCTACAGAAACTGGTGAACATGCCGATATGTTGGGCGAACTATCGGCCGCCATCAAAGCATTTCAGGATGATCTGCAGCATCTGGGTGCTGCCGATCGCGTTTTAGGAATGACGTTTTCTGAATTTGGAAGAAGAATAAAATCCAACGCATCATTAGGAACCGATCACGGGGCGGCAGCGCCTGTTTTTGTTTTCGGTAACCAGGTTCTGCCGGGAATTAGCGGTACTAATCCGCAAATCGGTGCCAGTGTTTCGGTAGACGATAATCTGCCCATGCAGTATGATTTTCGCTCGGTATACGGTAGTTTATTGAGAGATTGGTTTTGCGTTCCGGAAAGCGATTTGCCAAACATCCTGTTCCAGCAATATCAAAATATTCCGATGGTGAATACGGCCGCATGTACTACTGCAATTCACGAAATCAATAGTAAGGCCGGAATTCAGCTCATTACTAACTATCCGAATCCGTTTACTTCTGCTACAACTATCCAATTCACCACTGCCGGAGGGCCAACGCTGGTGCAGATATTCAATTGCGAAGGACAGCTCATTAAAACACCTGTTGAGAGCGACATGGCCGCCGGCACATATTCGGTGCAGTTTGAAAATGAACAATATAGTCCTGGCGTTTATTATGCCCGTTTTCAAAATGGCATGATGCAACAGGTTGCCCAGATGATGTTAGTGCGCTAACCGATTTTAGCCAGAACCGTTTGTAAGATGGCGCTTTCACGATTTATAGCTTGCTGTAACAGTGCTTCTCCCGCTTTTATTTTTTCTGTAGCAAACGATTGATCCGCCAAACCGGCAGCATTGATTTTTACATTCAGAAAGGCACCATACACGGCACTTCTGGCGCATAACGCGCCTACGCCTGCATCACTCACCGAGTTGGGATTACCGGTTTGCGCCATAGCCTCTATCACATCAAATGAGGCATAACATAACTGCATCACTTTAAACGGAACTTCAATAGCATATCGAGTGGCAGCTTCAATCGCAGCTTTGCGCGCTTCTTTCTCGGCTGCACTGCCTTTAGGCAAACCAAAGGCATTCATAATTTGATTGAACGCCCGGGTGTCCTCATCTACCAATTGTAATACTTGTTCCTTCAAACGCTGGCCCTTTTCGGCCCAATCGCTAAATGTTTTCCACTGATCGTCCCAGCCTTTTTTATGCGATGATAAATTGGCCACCATCGTACCCAATGAAACACCCAGGGCGCCAACATAAGCTGAAATGGAGCCACCACCTGGTGCCGGTGATTCGCTGGCGGTTTCATCGGCAAAACCATTCAACGTCATATTTACCAATGGCGCTATTTCATTTGACCGCAACAAATATTCTATGATACGCGACTCGGGCTTAAACGGCGCTAATTCATCCAGGCCCATACTTTTTACTGCTATTCTGATAAGTTCCGACTCCGATACACCCGTACTGCGTTGTTGCTTATCCAAAAAATAACGTCCGGCATCCAGCATCGATTGCAGCGGAATTAATCCCACCAATTCTGATCCGGTAACGCGCATACCCCGGCGGTGGGCGCTTTCTACACAAGCATCAAAGGCTTTGTGAATAGGCGTTTCGTGAATATTGGTAAGATTCATGGAAACCTGCGCTAATCCGTATTCTTCAATATACCAACCAATTCCTTTCACACTTTTACAGGTGCCGGGCTGCTGAATTTCTTCTCCTTTCTCATTTTTCACTTTGCGCCCTTGCTCACGTACATCAAAGGCAACGCTATTCGCCCTGCGGGTTGAGGTGGTGTTCAGATTAACATTGTACGCAATCAGCATATCGCGTGCACCAATGGCAATATTGCCGCTCCGTTCATTCCACCTGGCCGGCCCGAAATCAGGTTGCCATTCCGGTAACTTTATTTTATCGGCAATGCCTTCATATTCGCCGGAGCGCACACTGGCCAGATTTTTCCGGTGCGGGGCGCTGGCTGCATATTCGTACAGGTAAACGGGGATATTCAATTCACGTCCAACACGCTCGCCCAGAGCTCGGGCGCATTGTATACAATCGTCCATGGTGGCATTGGCTATAGGGATGAAAGGACAAACATCGGTTGCTCCAAAACGCGGATGTTCACCCTTGTGTTTCCGCATATCAATCAGTTCAGCCGCCTTCCTAATAGCCTGAAAAGCCGCTTCAACTACCGATTGTTCATCGCCTGCAAAAGTAATTACGGTGCGGTTGGTGGCCTTGCCGGGATCTACGTTCAACAACTTCACCCCGGCAGTACTTGCTATGGCATTGCTGATTTGATTAATAATGCTCATATCGTTCCCTTCGCTGAAGTTGGGAACACATTCAATTACTTTTTTCATAGGGCAAAGAAAAAAAAAGCGGCTAATCTGCTGTCGGTTATCCGTGTGCAATTGTGTACATTCGTGACTATGGAGGAAAAACTGGAGGCCTTCGCCCGTATCCTGCGCATCATGGACGAGTTAAGGGCGCAATGTCCGTGGGATAAAAAGCAAACTTTGGAATCGCTTCGGCCGCTAACAATAGAAGAAACCTATGAACTTTCAGATGCTATCATCAAGAAAGATATGAAGTTGCTGAAGGAAGAACTAGGCGACGTTTTACTTCATATTGTTTTTTATGCCAAGATAGCGGATGAGCAAGGTGCTTTTAATGTTGCCGATTTAATTAACGCTTTATGCGAGAAGCTCATATCGAGGCATCCGCACATTTACGGCGATGTAAAAGTTGAAAATGAAGAACAGGTAAAACAGAATTGGGAAAAGCTAAAGATGAAGGAAGGCCGGAAATCGGTGATGGGCGGTGTACCATCCTCGCTGCCTGCGCTCATCAAAGCATGGCGCATTCAGGATAAAGCGCGGCAAGTGGGTTTTGAATGGGACAATGTTCAGGATGTTTGGAAAAAAGTAGAAGAAGAAACCCAGGAATTGAAGGAGGCCGTGGAGCAAAGATCTAATGAGAAAGTAGAAGAAGAATTCGGTGATTTGTTGTTTGCATTGGTGAACTACGGACGATTTTTAAATATTGATCCGGAAACGGCATTAGAACGCACCAATCAAAAATTTCTGAAGCGCTTTGCGCATATTGAAACGGTTGCTGCAGAAAGAAATAAGGCGCTAACGGATATGACGTTGGCTGAAATGGATGTGATTTGGAATGAAGCAAAAAAATTAAAGCAGTCCTCTTGAACGCGCTGATTGAACGCTATCAGAAATTTATTTTTCCAGCGCTGATTGCGCTATTAGTGCTATTGGCAACGGTAACGCATACGGGCACCACCTTGCCCGAAGCCCAGGTGAAATTGGAGACCCAACTGGTAGCTATGCGAACCGCTTTCAATCATGGCCTGCAGCAGCTCACCGCCAACCAATTTCCCGCCGCTGGTGCCGTACAGTGGCAAGTATACAACCGGTCGGATTCTTTAATCTATTACACCACCAATGATGTAGATGCCCCGGCAATTTCCGGACTGCCTTCCGGCGATTCTTTAATGCATCTGAAGAATGGTTGGTATTATGTGCAGAAGCAAACGGTTGGCACCTTTGATGTTGCTGCCCTGGCGCTAATCAAAAATGATTATCCCTTCGAGAATAAATTTCTTCGCAATGCCTTTCCGCCATGCTTCAAGATTCCGGCGCAATACACCATTTCAGAATTTGCTTTGAAGGGCGCCTTGCCGGTTCGGAATATTGAAGGCAGGCAACTCTTTTGGTTATACGCCGACGAAACCAGAGTAGAACGGCAATCAAGTCCGGTGATGGTTCTGGTGTATAGCTTACTGCTTTTCTTTCTATGTTATTATGTGAATTTTTTTGCGGGTGAAGTGGCCCGCCGTTTTGGTAATCTGTCGGGCATTTTTGTGTTGCTTCTGGCCGTGGTCAATCTGCGGATTGCCATGATTATTTTCAAATTCCCTTCGGCAATTTACGAACTTGATATTTTTGATTCCTCCTACTACGCTACCGCTTTTTTTGCGCAATCGCTGGGAGATTTGGTTATCACCTGTATCATGTTCTTCTGGCTGGTATCCTTCTATTTCGCCAGAAGCAAGGCACATCACTTCTTTACGGCACCCTATCGATGGCCACTAGCTGAGAAAATTTATTTGCTGACACTGCAATATGTAGCAGCCGGTATTATCATCTGGCTGATGAAGTCGATGGTATTAGACTCTACCATTTCCTTCGAAGTGTACAATGTATTGAGCTTAACGCCATATAGCATCATAGGTATGGCCTGTTTAGGTCTGATTCTAACCAGTCATTTCCTGTTTACGGTTAAAGCGCTCCGCCGCCTTCGGGATATGGGTACCAGTATACAGACAATTTTCTGGGGAACGCTTTTGTTGGGTGTGCCATTTTACCTGTTGCTGATGCCAATTGGATTTGGTGAAATCGTATGTTTCACCGTTATCTGGTGTTGTTTGTTTGGAGTTTCAGGTTTTGTGTTGTTTAAGGATGATGATCAAATCCGGGCCCCTGAAAAGGTGATTGTTTTCATCATCTTCTACAGCGTTTTCTCGATGTTTCTCATTGAGAACCTTTATGAGAAGAAAGAACGGCAGCATCGCGAGTTTTTTGCGGGGAAACTGGCCTCGGGACATGATTATATCGCTGAGTTTTCCTATCGCGAGATTGCTACCCGCATCGTTAATGATAGATACATCAAATCCTATTTCAATAATCCGCTTGCTGCCCCGCGCGACTTACGCGATCGCATTGTGTCGCTCTATTTTAGTGGATACTTTAATAAATATGATATCCATGTTTCTGCATTTAACGCCAAGGGTGAACCTATTCACATCGCAGATTCAACGCAATTGGCTCAAGGTGCTATAACCACACAACCTGCCGATACGCTGATTTACCTCACTGATTCTGCCGGTAACAATTGTTACATCTCCAACCTCAGTATCAAGCAAGAAGGACAGTTAATTGGAACACTGGCCCTGAAATTTTCACCTAAACTATACAATGGTCAGAGCGTTTATCCTGAATTGTTGCTGAACAAGAACATGAGCTCAGCCAATTCGGTGGACTATAATTTTGCGATATACCAAAGAGACCGACTGGTAGTTCAACACGGCGATTACCCTTATAGTTACTACTGGGATCATCATTTCAATACACCCCGGGGCGAGCATTTAGGGTTCCTGGAAACGAATGACTGGGAACATTTGGTGTGCTATTACCCAAACGATCGCAAAGTAATTGTTTCCATACCTCAGGAAGGTTTTTTTGAACCTGTAGCAGCCACTTCCTATTTCTTCGTTTTATATTTCATCGTCATCTCCGTGCTCATTACTATTTACAATGTAGAAGAGCGGGTGAGAACGCGCGCCTTTACCGACGGAATTCAATTGTCCTTCAGAACCCGCATCAACAGCGCCATGTTGCTGATTATCGCCATTTCCTTCGTGATAATCGGTTTTGTAACGATTAGTTTCTTCACCCGCCAGTACGACTCATTTTATACCGATCGGTTGGTACGAAAAGAAAAAGCCATCCTCGCCGATGTGGAATACTTTATTCAGGAAAATGCTGAAGCTGCCAATAAGTTATCGCTCACCAGAAACAGTATCGAAGATTTACTGAATGTTGAACTGGCCAAACTGTCGCAGATTCACAATATCGACATCAATATCTTCGATAAGAAAGGTGAACTGGCCATCTCCTCGCAGCCTGAAATCTTCGAAAACGGACTAGTATCCCGGCGCATGCACCCGGCGGCACTCTATGAGTTGGGTGTTCAAAATGAAACCCAATACACCCAGCAGGAAAATATTGGGGGGCTCTCTTATACGGCTACTTATGCGCCGGTTCGCAATGGTAACGGACAAACTCTTGCTTATCTATCTGTACCCTATTTCGAAAAAAGTAAAACCATTAGAGATGAAGTTTCCTCCTTTCTGGTAGCGCTCATGAACGCTTATGTATTCCTGCTTTTATGTGCTGCTGCGCTGGCCTATTTCATTTCGAATTCTATTACACGGCCGCTGCGCTTCATCAGCGAAAAATTCAGATTGCTAAATCTTACCCGTAGAAATGAACCCATTGAATGGAATAGCCGTGATGAGTTGGGAACTTTAATTACTGAGTACAATAAGATGATTGCGCAATTAGAATTAAGCGCGCAGCAGTTGGCTAAAAGTGAACGGGAATCGGCCTGGCGGGAAATGGCGCGTCAAATTGCTCATGAGATTAAAAACCCGCTCACCCCGATGAAATTGAGCATCCAATACCTGCAACGGGCCATTGATGAAAACAATCCGAATGTTCCGGAAATGGCGCGAAAAGTAAATAAGACGCTGATCGAACAAATTGAAAATCTGAGCACCATTGCCACAGCATTTTCTTCGTTCGCTCAAATGCCCAGATCTAATAATGAGGTAATTAATCTCAATGAACTTTTGGCCGGACTCATTGTTCTTTTCGATAAAGAAACCGTGCAGTTGACCTTCGAAGCAACCTTTGACCCGGCCATGGTTTATGCCGATAAAAGTCAGCTGCTTTCAGTGTTTACTAACCTGGTAAAAAATGCCATTCAAAGCATCCCCGAAGAACGCGAGGGCAAGGTGCGCATTCATACATCCATCGAAAACAAAATCATCCGTACCGTAGTAACCGATAACGGTTGCGGCATCCCGCGCAGCGCTTTCGAAAAAGTTTTCCAGCCCAATTTCACCACCAAATCCTCGGGAACCGGACTGGGCCTTGCCATCGCCCGGCAAATTATTGAAGGGGCTAATGGAAAAATCTGGTTCGAAACGGTAGAAGGAGTGGGTACTTCATTCTTCGTAGAACTGCCTGAACAGGTATCCGGCGAATCTGAAAATTAAATGACCAGAAAGGTTTTTATGAATTCCTCATTTTACAACACCTTTGCCGTATGACTAGATGGATTCAATTCAGCACGGTTTTGGTAGGCTTGACGCTGTTATGGTTGGCAGGATGTTCCGAAAAGCAACAATTTGTTCATCTCGACGTTGCTGCCAAGCCGGCTGGCATGCTGTCGGAATACCATTTCTTTAAAGAAATTCTAAAAGATCTGAAACCAAATGAGCAGGTGTTACCTTATGACCTGGCGTCTCCTTTGTTTTCAGATTATGCCTGGAAAGCGCGCTTTGTTTATGTGCCGGGTGGAAAGAAAGTAGCCTACAATGATACCGCCGTGCTCGATTTGCCAGTGGGCAGTTGTTACATCAAAACCTTCTATTACCCCAATGATTTCCGCCATCCTGAAAAGGGCCGCCGCATCCTGGAAACGCGCCTGCTGGTTCACCGTGCCTCGGGATGGGAAGCTTTGGATTATATCTGGAATGAAGATCAAACCGATGCGGTTTTGGATGTAGCCGGTGATGTGAAAGAAGTGGCCTGGATCGACGAAAAGGGTCAGTCGCAAAAAATCGATTATATCATTCCGAATAAAAATCAATGCAAAGGCTGTCACTGGTATGCCAATGCCATTATGCCCATAGGCCCCAAAGTGCGCAACCTGAATCACGATTTTCAATATGATGACGGCAAGTTGAATCAGTTAACCAAGTGGCAGCAGGCGGGTATCCTGGAAGGCGCGCCGGCCCGCGAAGCGATGCCCGTAATGTGCCGCTACGACGATGAGCAAGCTAACCTTGACGAGCGCGCCCGAGCCTACCTGGATATCAACTGCGCGCACTGCCATAATGCAAAAGGACCAGCATACACTTCGGGCTTGTTTCTGGACTATCGAAATGCCGACCCTGAGCATCTCGGCATTTGTAAAACACCGGTGGCGGCAGGCCGTGGCACCGGAAATCATACTTTTGATATTGTTCCCGGCGATCCCGAAAATTCAATTCTCTATTACCGAATGGCCAGCACCGACGCCGGCATCAAAATGCCTGAATTGGGAAGAACGCTAGTACATCAAGAAGGGGTGGCCCTGATTGAAAAATGGATCCGTGCGCAAAGCGGCGGATGTCAGCCGGCAAAAATATGAAGCTGCTCCTGACAGGCGATGGCTCGAACACCTTGTACAGCGAGGTGTTTGATGAGATTTATCACTCGCGCCACGGCGCCATTACCGAATCACAACATGTGTTTATTCAATCCGCCTTGGCACATATAAAAGCTGATGTGATATCCATTCTTGAGGTGGGCTTTGGCACCGGTCTGAATGCCTTGCTGACGTATCAATACGCACAACAACAGCAGCAAAAAATTGATTATACCGGATATGAGCTGTATCCGGTAGCAGAAGATTTGTGGCGTATCTTCCTGCCTGAATCCTTAACCGCGCTGCAAGCGGTTTTCCACCGTATGCACCAGTTGTCGTGGAATGAAGTCCATCAGTTGTCTGAGCACTTTACCCTGGAAAAAAGGCAGGAATCTATCCTTGATCTGAATCCGGAAAATGTGGGGCAACACCCTTTCCACCTCATCTATTTCGATGCTTTTGCCCCTGAAAAGCAGCCTGAAATGTGGTCCGAATCCTTATTCCATAACCTGTTGGCAATTTTGGCTCCAGGGGGCTTTCTGGTTACCTATTGCGCCAAGGGTGAGGTGCGCCGAAAGCTGCAACAGGCGGGCTTTTTAGTAGAACGCCTGCCAGGCCCTCCGGGTAAGCGCGAAATGCTGCGCGGGCGGAAGCCTTAATAATCCGTTTACAGCAGAGGCCCAACCACCATTGGAATTCCTTCGGCTGAATTGCTAATTTCCGCCTTCCAAATGATTCCTAAGTTAACCATAGCCCGGATTAAGGAAGAAGCGCGCATCGATGAAGTAGTGGGCGAGTTCGTGCAGTTAAAAAAGCGCGGTAGTAGCCTCATTGGCCTGTGCCCGTTCCACGGCGAAAAAACACCTTCCTTCAACGTTTCCGTTTCCAAAGGAATCTACAAATGCTTCGGTTGCGGTAAGGCCGGCGACTCGGTGAATTTCCTCATGGAAAGTCAGCAGTTATCCTATCCCGAAGCCTTGCGCTACCTGGCGCGCAAGTACAATATCGAAATTGTAGAAGAAGAAGTTTCTGACGAAAAACGCAAAGAAGAAGAATTACGACAGTCGCACACCGAAAGCATCCTCATTGCCAATGCTTTTGCGCAACGTTTTTTCAGTGAGTATATGTGGCAACAGGAAGATGGCAAAATCGGTCTGGCTTATCTGAAAGAACGCGGCTTTTCAAAAGCCATCATCGAAAAATTTCAATTGGGCTTTGCGCCTGAAAGCGGCACGGCACTTACTGAAGCAGCTACCCAACAAGGCTTTCAGTTGCAAATTTTAAAGGATGCCGGCCTCACCTCGGCAAAAGAAAATAGTCGCTACGATTTTTTTCGCAACCGCGTGATGTTTCCCATTCATAGCGTAGTGGGCAAGGTAATCGCCTTCGGCGGGCGTATCATGGTGAAAGATGATAAAATGCCGAAGTACGTGAATACACCGGAAAGCGAGGTGTATGTAAAAAGTAAAATTCTGTATGGCATTGCTTTCGCAAAAAATGAAATCAGAAAGCAGGATGAATGCCTGCTGGTGGAAGGCTACACCGATGTGATTTCACTGGCGCAGGCGGGTATTGAAAATGCAGTGGCTTCCAGTGGTACGGCCTTAACGGTTGATCAGATCAAACTCATTAAACGGTTTACCAATAATATCACCATGTTGTATGATGGTGATAAAGCCGGCATTAAAGCGGCACTGCGCGGCACCGATATGATTTTGGAGGAAGGCATGAATGTGCGTATCGCCATACTGCCTGATGAAGAAGATCCTGATTCCTATGTGCGTAAAGTAGGCGAGCAGGGGATGCGCGATTTTCTGCGCTACCACCGCAAAGACCTCATTCTGTTTAAAACTTCCTTATTCGCCGAAGAAGCCAAGAACGACCCGATTCAGCGCGCGGCGCTCACGCGCGATATGGTGCAGAGTATTGCCAAAGTGCCTGATAATATCCAGCGCAGCGTGTACATCAAAGAATGTTCGCTGCTCATGGATATTTCCGAACAACTGCTGATTACAGAAGTGAATAAAATTCGCCGCTCGCAGTTGAAAGAAAAATTCAAGGAAGATGTGGCGCCGCAACAGGCCGTTGAAAATGCCCAACAGGAACAACAAGTCCATGCCGAACAATTGCGCGAAAATGCCGTCTCAGGAGTAGAAAGCCTGGAAAGAGATATCGCCAGATTGTTGATGGAATGCGGTATCTGGGAAATTTATGTGAGTGATGCCGCAACCGAAACAGCTACACAGTTTATTCTGGATGATTTGGAAGGCATCGATTTTCGTACCAGATACAAGGCCGTTTTTGATTTGGTGCGTCAGGATTTTATGCAAGGTGTAGTGCACGATACCGATTTCTTTCTCCATCACCACGATCAGGAAATTGCCGCATTGGCTACTGACTTGCTGATTTCCAAATATGAGCTAAGTGATAACTGGTGGAAACGGTTTGAAGTTCGCGTACCGGGAAAAACAGAAGTGTTTACCAAGGAAATTTCTTCGGTGGCCGCGCATTTGAAAAGCCTGATTACTACCGAACAAAGCGCGCAAATTGATGAATTGCTAAAAACAGAAACCGATCCCGATAAAATCAATCAGCTGCTGAAAATGAAGCAAGCCCTGGTGGCCCAGCAGAAGGAATTTATGCAGCAAACCGGCTCGGTCATTCCCCGTAAATCGTGAAGTTGCTATCTTGCCGCCTTCGTAATGGCGTAAACATCCATGTATAAGAATAAAAAAGTAGTGGTGGTATTGCCGGCATATAATGCCGAGCGAACGTTAGAACAAACCTATCGCGAGATTCCGTTCGAGTGGGTAGATGAAGTGGTTTTGGTGGATGATGCCAGTAGCGATAACACGGCTGAGTTAGCCCGGCAGCTCGGCATTCATCATGTTATCAGGCATGATCAGAACAAAGGCTATGGCGGCAATCAAAAAACCTGCTACCGCAAAGCACTGGAACTGGGTGCTGATATTGTGGTGATGCTGCATCCCGATTATCAATACACCCCCAAGTTGTTAATGGCCATGATTAGCCTTATCGGCAACGAGGTGTACCCGGTAGTGTTTGGCTCGCGTATTTTGGGCAAGGGAGCGTTGAAAGGCGGCATGCCGATGTATAAATACATCTTTAACCGCTTCCTCACCTTAACACAGAATATTCTCATTAACCAAAAACTCAGCGAATACCACACCGGCTACCGCGCCTTCTCGGCTACGGTAATTAAATCACTGAACCTGGAAGCCAATTCCGATGATTTTGTGTTCGACAATCAAATGGTATCGCAGATTTTTTTCAAAGGATTTGAAATTGGTGAAGTGACTTGTCCTACCAAATATTTTGATGAAGCCTCCAGTATTAATTTTTCCAGGAGTATGAAGTACGGACTCGGTTGTTTGCAGGTGTCGCTGGTTCATTTGTTTTGCAAGATGGGCCTGATGAAAAGTGATTTGTACCGGTAGCAAATGGTGGCTCGCGATGGTATCGGGCAGGAAAATGACTTTTAAACGGCAGCAGCAATCGAGGAGATAATGATGATGGCGGCTGCTCCGCTTCGCTGCGCACCGGGCTTTGCGTGGCTCCGCTTCGCTTCGGTGCTTCGTTACACTACGCACCCGCGCCTGTGGCGCGGCCACTCCAATCCCTTCCGCTTAGCGCTGCTATTTGAAACGGGTAAATCATTCCTGAAGTGATGATCAGCTCGCATCAGTACATCTTCAATTCGCCAGATGTCATTGGGGAGATAATTGTGATTAAGAAAAAATACAGGGAAGATAACACGCAAAAGGAGATAAAACGCAAAGGGCGCAAAGAGAATACACGCAAAGGGCGCAAAGGGAAAACACGCAAAGAACGCAAAGGGAGAACGCAAAGGGCGCAATGTAGGAAATACGCAAAGCGGCGAATGGTGGGGATGGAAGTGGGCGCCGCCACAATATTTTCATAGCTTTTCCTTACGGGTACCCTGAATACCCATAATTTCTTCCCGCGATTGCGGCCGTCTGGTAATCTGCCAATTGAAATTTTTCAATTGATAATCATCGGGTGCCGTTAGTTTCATGGGCGTAAACACCGCTTCTGGCTTCTGAATGAAATTGATCTTAGTAATCTTTCTATTCCTGAAATACAACCACATGGTCACACTCAGCGATTTGTTCACGCCCTGGTATTTCCCGCGCTCGTCTTTGCCAAAATACAAGCTCTCGGCATTGCCATCCACAAACAACCGGTCCAGCTCGTTGTTCACAAAATAGCCGTAAATGTTCTTTCCCTTAATCTGATCAAAGAATTTTTTACCCGAAGGCGCTATCACAAAACCGCTGGTGAGTAGCGATAAATGATCGGCCTTTTTGTTTTTGACCGTCAGTAAAATGGTATCGGCGGTCATTTGTGTGGTATCGGCCCAAAGAATGGGCGAGTAATACATGTTGAAGGTGGAATCGCGGAATGAATATTTGAGCGAATCACAGGCGCCTTGCATATTGCGCATATACATGCGCATGTGGTGGTAAGCAAAAAATACCCGCGTGCTATCGGTTTCCGATTCGGTTTGTGTGCGCAGCGTATCACCGGTGAGGAAAAGCGAATCTTTTTCCATTTTATAAACCAGGTAGGCGTTGTTCCAGGCTTTCATCTGGTCGCGCTTTTCAAAATACTCGCCATCGCGGCCAAACAATTCAAAATCCATGGTGCTGTCTATCCAATGAAAATGCACCATGGCGCGACCATAGTTTTTCTTTCGGTCGAAAAACAAACTGTCGGCATACAGCACCTGTTTATCGTCAAACAACCGCGTATCTTTTCCAAAAACAGCCTGGTTGTTCTTGGTGTCAAACGAGCCAGTGTTGCAGTTAATCCGACTTTTTTTATTGAAGATGGTGGTGTTGCGAAAGAAGGTGCAGATGTCGGTGCTGGTGTTGTACATCAGCGAATCGGAGGTGAGCCGGTATTCGGGATCGGTGATGGTAACCTGATCCAGAAAGTACACTTCCGATTGCTTGGTGAAGTACGTGGCTACGCGGCTAACAATCACTGACTTTTCGCGGTACACCTTGCCCCAGTTGTTGTAGTAGGCCAGTTTATCGCGGGTGTTGTAGAACAACTCATCGGAAACAATTTTTGCTTTGCCGTCAGAGATAGAAGCGCGGCGCTGCAGGGTCATCAACCGTTCCCCGCTTTTGTAAATCAGGTGATCGGAATAGGCGTCGATGGTATCGTTTTGTATGTGTACCCGACCCCAGGCCTCCATGCTGTTTTCTTCCTTATTCAAATCGGCAGAATCGCAATACATCAGCACTTCATCTTGTTTTAACGCCACATTGCCAGTGAGGATGGTGTGTTTTTGTCCGTTGATTTCACTGAAGTGCAGCACATCAGCATTAATGATTTCTACTTCTTTTTTAGCGGTGTCATCCTGAAGCGAAATGCGGTTGGCGACCAGGGCGATGGCCTGCAATGGATGAGGCACCCCCGATAACAACAGGATGGTTAGTGATAATAACCGGAAGGTGTGATGGTTCACACGAAAGAGATTACGTTTATTGTTGACCAGCCGCTTGCTTTTTAGCCTTTTCCTTTTCCATTTTGGCCTTGTATTTTTCGTCGCGCTTCTTGCCGCTAAACAGCGAAACGTTTACATAGCGGTAGGGGTTTTCTTTCACATCTACCAGCAACAGATTCAGGCTTACAATGGCGGAGTCGATGTGTTGGTAGAGTTCCGGACCGTTGATGATTTTGGCAATGCTGCCATCGCCGTGATTAACCTTATTAAGGGTAGTTTTTAATTCGGCAATAGCGTTAGATGCATTTTGAATGGTCGCTTTTAGATTCGCTTCCCTGAGTGAATCGCTGAGGCCGTGCAGATTGGTTAAAAGGCCGGTAATTTTGTCGTTATTCTTTTTCAGGTTATCGGTAAAGCCTTCAATGTTGTTCAGGCTTTTGTTGAGTGAGCCGCTGTTGAGGGTGGTTTCCAATGAGGCGGTAATGGCATTGATGTGCGCCAGTGAAGCATTCAGGTGGGTGATGGCGCTGTTGGGGTCGTTTTTGTTGAGCACGCTGCTGAGGCCATTGAGTACTGAATCGAGATTGTGCAGGGTGCTGGAGATTTTGATCATGAGCGGATCGATGGCGCTGCCCAGGGTTTCAGAGAGATCGGTTTTAAAGCGGGTTTTGATGGTATCGCCGCTTTGCAGGGTTCGCTTGCTGGGGATGAGTTTGATGTTAATCATTTTGCTGCCCACCAAATCGGTTGAGGCGATAATGGCGATAGAGCTGTCTGGAATATCAAAGCTTTCTTCGGCCATAATTTCCACTACAATCTTACCGGTTTCCTGGTTAATCTTCATATCGCTGACGGTACCAATACGAAAGCCGTTTACCACCACCGGATTCGATTTATATAGTCCGTCTACCCGGTCGTAAACCGCATAATATTTATCCTTGGTAACGAAAAGGTTGGTGCCTTTCAGGAAGTAAAACCCAAAAATGAAAATCACAATGGTGACAAAAGCGAAAATGCCGACCCTGGTTTGGTTGTTCACGCAAGAAATTTTGTCAAAAATAGCAAAAGAACGAAGCGAAGTACATTATTGCCTGCGGTGTGCGGGTGGGGTAGGGGGCTCGCCGCTCCAGGGGTTCCAGTCGCCCATCGTATCTTGGTGCAGAATGCCGGCGCGGGTCACCAGTTTTTGGTTGTGATATTTGCGGCGCAGGTAATCCATTTTCTGATAGAGCTGAATCAGTTCAATAGAGTCTTCCAGCAGGTTAATTTGATGGCCGCCCCCCACCAGGTGACTGCAACGTAGATTAACGGTGCGCACCAATTGACGGCGTTGGAACAATTGATCGAACAGCCAGAGGGCCTTTTGCAGAATGATATGATCGCAACTGGTGTAGGCGATGCGCTGTTGTTTGCTATACGTTTGCATATCAGAGTAGCGCAGTTTAACGGTTACACAGGCCGTGAGTTTGTTGCCGGCGCGCAGTTGAAAGGCCAGACTTTCGGCCATGGCGCGCAGGGTATTTCTGATTTGTTCGGCATCAATAGTATCGCGGTCGTAGGTGCGTTCTGCGGAAAGCGATTCGCGTTCGTAGAACGGTTTTACGGGTGTTTGATCAATACCTTGCGCGCGCAGCCAGAGGGTATCGCCATTCTTGCCCAGCACTTTTTCTAAGGCCATGCGCGGCATGTCTTGGAGGGTGCGGATGGTTTTAATGCCCAGTTCGCTGAGTATGTCATAGGTTTCGCTGCCCACCATGGGTAGCTTGCGTACGGAAAGCGGCGCCAGAAAGATTTTTTCGGTGCCGTGGTCGATGATTTTGCGGCCATTGGGCTTGGCGGTTCCGGCGGCTACTTTCGAAACGGTTTTGTTTTCAGACAGGCCCATAGAGATGGGCAGGCCGGTTTCGCGGATGATGCGGTGGCGCAGGGCTTCGGAGTATTTCTGAATGCCGAATAGTTTATCCATGCCCGTCATATCGATGTAGAACTCATCTACGGATGCTTTTTCCATAAGGGGGACGCTTTCGCGGATGATTTCGGTAACGATTTTAGAGTACTTGCTGTACTTGCCCGAGTCGCCGCGTATGGCGATGGCTTCCGGGCAAAGGCGGCGGGCTATTTTCATGCTCATGCCCGAGTAGATACCGAACTGCCGGGCTTCGTAGCTGCAACTGGCTACCACGCCTCGTTCTGATACGCCGCCTACCAATACTGGCTTGCCTTGCAGTTTTGTGTTTTCGAGTCGTTCTACCGAAACAAAGAAGGTATCTAAATCAAAATGGACAATATCGGATTGCATACCGCTAAAATAATTAGTAAAAACTAAAAATAGTAGCATTTTGAGCGTATTGATGATTTTCTGTTGTTTTTGATTCAATATGCTTATAATGAGATAATTATAGATTTTAGTGATTTTATGTGGAGAGTGGGGCAAGTTGAGGGTACGTGATTTTGGGCAAGAATGCTTCCAAGCCTTTTGCCGTAATAAACGGATGGATTGCCGGCTGCTAAAAATGATTACACCTAACCCCAAAAAGCAGTATCGGGTAGAAGTTAGGGCAGTATTACGCTAATTAGGAAAAGTAGCGGTATAAACTTAGACCTGGTTGTGACCACGCACCTTTTTTACTGTTACCTACATTTTTCCCTCAAAAGAGAATCTGCGCGATATACTCCCCATTCTGCTGCCATTTTAAAGTCCTCACACGCCCCCGTTGAATCGCCCTTTCGCTGTTTGATCAGTCCACGGTAATACGAGCACATGAATGCCCTGTTTTCAAATTTGAGACATTGATTGAAATCAGCTAATGCTGAATCATAGTTAGCCTCTTTATAATTTACATGACCCCGATTTTCATACCCTAAATAGAACAATGGATTACTGGGTGGAGTAGTGGACACCCAGCGTGTAAGTAAAGTTTTAGCGTTATCATAATTACCTTTTACGAATTCAACTTCAGCTAGCCTCAAAACGGCTTCTGACGTAGAATCCGCTTTCATTGCCATGATAAGGCATTGCTCTCGCCGGTAGTCTCTAACCGGGAAGAGCATACCTTTGGCAAAAAGAATCTTGCTGCTGTCTGTTTTAGTTAAAGCTAAAGCACTGTCAAAATCCAATGCTGCGCCTCTCTTATCATGTAGTTCACTTTCTTTTAAGCATCCTCTCAAGTAATACGCAGAATCTGAAGGATATTGCCGGATACAAAAGTTAAGGTCTGTTACTGCCTCAAGATATTTTCCCAGAGAAACCAGCGTATTTATCTTTTTCCAATATTCATTTATCGTTAGTTCAACTGAGACCATTGAGCACAATAATATAACCGTAAGTTTGTTCATTGAGATTTGCTTATTTTTTCATTTAACCATTATCTCTCCATAGCGTATTCAGTTGCGCAAAGCAGGATGTACTGCTCACACTTATTCCTGAATATACGCAAAATTTGTTTTCGCTACATCCAGTTTCTCGTTTGTGCTTCGTGCTGTAGCAGCCTGATACGAGAGGGAAGCAGCAACTTCGACCAGATTGTGGACTTCCGGGCTGCTCGCTAGCAATACATCTTTCCCCACTTTGCGCTAAGCGTGAGCGACCGCAGCGGAAAGCGTTTTTGGCCTTCACATGGCCGGAAGAAAAAGCGTTGATGGTTTCTTTAAAACGCGCTGTGGTTTTTCTTAACGCCCTATTCAAAGTATAAGCGGGCTGCAGGCATCGGAAAAGGCGCGGCCAAAAACCTTGGGAGCGAAGGGCGCGGCCCCGCCAACTATGCAGCGGCATGCCACCAGTTCCGCCATATACCGGTTGGCGGGGGCACGCCATAAAATGAATCATAGCAAATGCAGTAGCACTGCCACACCGGCGGCTAATGAGAGAAACTAATGAAGTGTTGCGGCTTAAAACAAGCCGGCTAGGATATCCGGCGAAATGCCCAGCGCTATGACCAGCAATAAAGAGATGACTGCCGCTACTTTGTACGGCCATTCAATAGCCGGGGCATGATCAATGCCTTCGCGCACCCACATGGCGATGATTACTTTTAAGTAGAAATAGATGCTGATGATAGATGTCAGAACAGCCACTAATACCAGAGCCACATGTCCGTTGCGGATGGCATCCAGAAACACATAATACTTAGCAAAAAATCCGGCGAAAGGCGGGATGCCAGCCATGCTGAGCATGAGCAGGGTTAACGTACCTGCCAATAGCGGCGATTTTTTTCCGAAGCCGTTGAATCCTTCGATCTTTTCTGTGCCCGAAATACGGGCAACCACGGCCGCTACAGAAAAAGCGCCGATAGAGGTTAACGCATAAGCCGTAGCATAGAAGAAGAGCGCATCTGGCGTATTTTTATCCAGCGTTACAATAGCCAACAGCATGTATCCTGCATGGGCAATACCGGAAAACGCCAGCATTCTTTTAAACGATTCCTGATTGAGTGCCGATAAGTTGCCTACTAACATGGTGATTGCGGCCACGCCGCCAACCAATGCGGCAATTACCGGGAACTGACCGGTAAAACACATGGAAAACAAGCGGTACAGGGCGGCCATAGCAGCTACTTTAGCCAGTGTAGCCATCATGGCGGTGATGAGCATGGGCGAGCCTTCATACACATCAGGCGCCCAAAAATGAAACGGCGCTGCGGATACTTTAAATAACATGGCAATCAATATCATTACCATGCCCAACAGGAACAGATGATTGGCACCGTTGGCAGCGGCATACGAGGCAATTTGCGCCAAATCAAATGAGCCGGTTACCCCGTAAATCAACGTAATGCCAAAAAGCAGAATACCTGAGGCAAAAGAGCCCATCAGGAAGTATTTCATGGCCGCTTCATTGGAACGTACATCGCGGCGCTTGCTTCCGGCCAGAATGTAAAGCGAGATAGACAGCACTTCGATGCCGATGAACAGCATGGCCATGTTGGCAAACGATACCATGGCAATGGCACCGCACAGCGTGAAAACGATTATGGCCACATAATCCGCCAGCTTGCTTTCTTCCTGCTTAAAAAATGCGCCGCTTAGGGCGGTGAGGCCAAAACCGATAACCAGCAACAATCCGGTGAAGGCTACACTGAAATTATCGGCCTTGAGCATGTTGTGGTAATAGGCGGTGTTGGTGTTCCATTCGCTTAGGTTGAGATAGAAGATGACGGCCAGCGCACCAAGCACCAGCGACACCACCATCTTGCGGAGGTTGAATAACTCGAGTACCAGACAAAGCAGGCCCAGAAAGGAAGTATATGTTAATGCTTTCATGAATTCAGTTTATGGCAAAGCATTTTTTAAAATGTTTTCCAGCGCCGGCTGAGCCAGCGTCATCATGGGTTTGGGATAGATACCGCAGATAAAGATGGCGGCTGTGAGCACACCAAAAACAGTGAGTTCGGTCCAGTTTAAATCGTCGAATGCCAGCGTGCGCGGATGCACGGCGCCCAGCATACTGCGTTGGTACATGCGCAGCATATACACCGCACCCAGGATGATGGTTAGCCCGGCGATGAGCGATAGTACGGTGTTATACTGAAACACGCCGTAGAGCAACAGGAACTCGCCGATGAACGCATTGGTAACCGGCAGGGCTACTGAAGCCAGCATCACAATCATAAAGGCAGTAGCGAATTTTGGCGCTACATTGCGAATGCCGCCTAACTCATCTACAATTTGTGTTTCGGTTCTTCTCCAGATGATCTCTGCGGCGAAGAAGGCACCTACTACGTTAATACCGTGCGCAATCATCTGCACTACGGCACCTTGAAACGCTTCAATATTCAGGGCGAAAATACCCGCGGCAATCAGTCCTACGTGCGCAAAAGAGGAGTAGGCGAGCAGCCGCTTCATATCACGCTGCATGATAGCGATTACCGATCCGTAAACAATTCCGGTAACCGATAAGGCGATGATTAGCGGCGTCCAGCACTGAACGCCTTGCGGTACGACCGGCAGCAGCCAGCGCAGCAAGCCGTACAGGCCCATTTTAAGCATGATACCAGCCAGCAACATGGTACCGGCTGCCGGCGCTTCTTTGTATGTTTCAGCCTGCCAGGTGTGGAAGGGGAAAATGGGAATTTTAATGGCAAAGGCGATGAAAATACCGGCGGCTACCAGGCATTGCTCGTCTTGTGAAAGCGATAGCGCGTACCAGTCGGCTAACGCAAAACTTCCGGCTTTGGCATACAGATAAATAAACGCCACCAGCATCAGTAGTGAGCCGGCAATGGTGTAGATGAAAAATTTAAAGATGGCGGTATTCCGAAAATCTTTGTTGTGCCCTTCACCCCATAACAGGGCGATGAAATAAATGGGCAGTAGCGCCAGTTCCCAGAAGATGTAAAACACAAAGCCGTCGGTAGCCAGAAAAACACCGTTTAGCGCAAACTGCATGAGTAAAATGAGCGCATAAAACATGCGGCCATTGACGATGTTTTTGGCAAAAGTGGAAAGAACAATTACGGGAATCAGGAAATTGGTGAGGGCCAGTATCAGGAAGCTGAGTCCGTCGGCAGCGATACTGAAATCAATTTTCGGACTTGCCACCCATGCGTGGGTATATGCCAGTGTGGCGCCGTGGCGCAGCTCAAGGTAAGCGGCTGCACTCATGGCCAGGGTAACCAAACTAAGACCTAATGCTGTTTTAGGCGCGGGCTTGTCGCCTAAAGCATAGGTGACCACAGCAGCCAACAACGGAAATATAAATATGAGGATTAACAACATCTTAAAAATGGAGGAATAAGTAAGCAAATACGGCAATCATCCCAACTACCATTAACAGCAGATAAAAACCGATGTTACCGCTTTGAATAATACGCAACTGTTTACCCGCTTGCAGCGATAATCTTCCGGTAAGATGAACCAGGCCATCTACCACCGTTTTGTCTAACACATCGTAAGCCAGATCCGATAAGCGCAACAGCGGCTTTACAATGCAGGCCGTATAAAGCTCATCTACCTTGTATTTCTTATAAACCAAATCAGCAAAACCGGTAAGTGTACCTTCCTCTGCCGGTAAATCGCCTTTTTGCAGGTAGCGCATCCAGGCGTAGCCTATGCCTATTGCGGCACCAACCACGGCTAACAACACCGGCACCAGCACATTCTCATGACCGGCCTCGTGGTGGTGGGCCAGTGCGGCTGTACCCGCCGCGAACAAGGGCGAACTGTTGAGGAAGTGATCTAACCAGTGGTTGAAACCAAAAGCCTTGGGCAAGCCCAATAAACCGCCTGCTACTGAAAGCACCGCCAATACAATCAGCGGTAGGGTGATGGTGGCCGGCGATTCATGGAGGTGGTGTGCCTGTTCCTCGGTACCGCGGAATGAACGGAAGAAGGTGAGAAATACCAGTCGGAACATGTAAAAGGCCGTTAGAATAGAAGCTAATGAAGCCACTACCCAAATGCCTTTGTTGCTGGTAAAAGCGTGCTCCAGAATTTCATCTTTCGAGAAGAATCCTGAGAAAGGCGGCACTCCGGCAATAGCCAAGGATGCCAATAGGAAGGTGATATAGGTAATGGGCATCCATTTCTTTAAGCCGCCCATCTTGCGGATGTCTTGCTCGCCGTGCATAGCGTGAATCACTGAGCCGCTGCCCAGGAAGAGACAGGCTTTGAAAAAAGCGTGGGTGATCACGTGGAACGCTCCTGAAGAATAAGCCCCCAGGCCCAAAGCGGTAAACATCAGGCCGAGCTGCGAAACGGTAGAGTAGGCGAGTACTTTCTTAATGTCGTTCTGCAACACCCCAATAGTGGCGGCAAACAGGGCTGTTGCTGCGCCTACAACCGCAATGATGTGCAATACTCCGGGTACATGACTGAACAGGAAGTTCGTTCTGCAAATCATGTAAATGCCTGCCGTTACCATCGTGGCCGCGTGAATCAGGGCCGATACCGGGGTAGGACCGGCCATCGCATCGGGCAGCCAGGTGTATAAGGGCAACTGCGCTGATTTGCCGCAAGCACCGATAAACAAACACAAACAAGCCGCAAACAATACGTGATGGTCTAAGCCTGAAGAGGCCTTCAACAGTTCATTATAGTTCAGCGTTTTGGCATAGAACAACAACAAAAACATGCCTAGCAGGAAGAATAAATCGCCAATGCGGTTCATCACAAAAGCCTTCTTCGCGGCATCGTTGTAATCCTGATTTTTAAACCAGAAACCAATCAGCAGGTACGAGCATAAACCAACCCCTTCCCAGCCAATAAACATCACGGCCAGGCTGTTGCCCATCACCAGCAACAGCATGAAAAAAACGAACAGGTTCAGGTAAGAGAAAAACCTGGAGAAACCTTCGTCGCCATGCATGTAGCCGATACTGTAAACATGAATCAGAAAGCCGATACCGGTAATAATCATCAGCCAGCTGGCGCTGAGTTGATCGATGAAAAATCCAAAGTCAACATGAAAACTGCCGAAGCTAAACCAATCAAACACGTGCGTTTCGAAGGGTTGGCTATTACCTGTGGCCAATCCCCAAAAGTACGCGGCCGACAATAAAAACGAACCCAAAATAGCCGCCGCTCCTATTGAACCGGCTACCTTTTCCGACAACCGCTTGCCGAAGAAGGCATTGATCAGAAATCCGATGAGCGGGAATAAAACAATATATATTGGTGTTATCACAGTTACTGAGTTTACCACTTAAGACTTTTCAATTCGTCGATGTCAATGGTGTGAATGTTTCTAAAGATAGTGACCAGAATAGCCAGTCCAACAGCTACTTCAGCAGCGGCAACGGCCATAATAAAAAATACAAATACCTGTCCGCTGTTATCGTGGTGGTAAGTAGAAAAGGCCACCAGCAACAGGTTCACGGCGTTCAGCATTAATTCTATACACATGAACATGGTAATGGCGTTGCGGCGGTAGAGCACCCCAAACACACCAATGCTGAATAGCACCGCGCTCACCACTACATAATGCGCAATGGTAATGCCGTGATTTTGAAAAATATCGAGAAGTATCATTTTACTGCTTCACTTAGTTTACGATCATCCGGCCGTTCGCGCTTCATTAATAAAACAACGCCTGCCATGGCAGATAACAACAGCACCGAAATAAATTCAAACGGAAAGAAATATTCATCTAACAACACCTGGCCTAATGCCTTGATGTTGCCCACCTCGGCCGATGCGCTGCCATCGGGCAGGGCCGGTTGGAATTGGTACACCATGGCTGAAAGCAATATGCCCAGAACCGTGGCTACCAGTAAGGCCGCAATTTGTGCAATAGCGGGTTTGTTGCGTTCGGTTTCCTCATTCAGGTTCATCAACATCAGGGTAGTCAGAAACAACACCATAATAGCACCAGCGTAAACAATGATGTGCACAATAAAAAGAAACTGCGCATTCAACAGCAGGTAGTGACCGGCAATGGAAGCAAAGCAAACCAGCAATGAAATAGCGCTGAAAATAGGGTTGCGTGCAATCACCGTGTAAATGGCGCAAATAAAGGCGATGGTTGATAAGGCCCAGAATGAAATGGCTTGAATCGTCATCATAATACCTGTTGGGTGTCCTTCATCACCAGTTTATCTTTTCCATAAATAAAACCTTCGCGCTGATAGTCGGCCGGCGGCATATCTTCTGTGAGGAAAATCGCTTCCTTCGGACAAGCCTCTTCGCACAAGCCGCAGAAAATGCAACGCAGCATATTAATTTCATAAACAGCTGCGTACTTTTCTTCCCGATACTTATTTTCTTCTCCGGGTAAGCGCTCTGCCGCCGTCATGGTGATGGCTTCAGCCGGGCACGCCAGTGCGCACAATCCGCAAGCCGTACAGCGCTCTGCGCCATTTTCATCGCGCATCAGGATGTGCCTGCCCCGGTAAACCGGACTAAACTCGCGTTTCTCGTCGGGATACTGAATGGTGGCTTTCTTGCTGAAAAAATGTTTCAGCGTAATGCCCATGCCCTTGATAATGCCGGGCAAATACAGCTTTTCAGAAAGGGTCATTTCCTTGTTGGAAACGTCCATCTTTCTGCCGCTGAGCGATATGGTAGAGAAATCAGTCATTTTCTTAGTGCGACAAAAATAAATTTATAAAGCAGAGCAAAAAGAGGAAGTTTTGGGCGTGCCCCCGGCCGTGAACCGGTGGCGGTAATGGGGCACCTTGGCGCCAGGGCCGGGGTCGCGCCCCTACAGGCTCCGCTATCGCTGCGGTGCTGCGGCTCCGTTGCACTGCGCCTTCGCACAGCCCCTTCGGGGCTCCTTCCGGGTCGCTCACGCATTGGGGGAAATACCGCCTACGTTCTTACGAATGCTAAATAGCATCAGGCACATGCAATGAAGTTTTCTATGATAACAAATTCCTATCTTCGGTAAAAATCACCGATGACCACAGCACAATGGAAGGCGTATGAATTGCTTAAACGGCAGTTTAAAGATGAGGAAGCCTTGATTTTGGTAACTTTTCAAGAAGAAAAAATGGAACAAACCGTTAATCAATGGAAACAAATTTTCCTCACAAAGGAAGATAAGGTAGATCTGATGCGAACTATTTATTTAGTTGGCGCAGGACAGCTTTTAGCTATTGTGGGAGCAGTACTGGCTATTGCTCATTTTGGCCGGTGAGCCGAAATTACCGCACACAAGCCGTTAAAAAGAGATAGCAAACTAACTCTTGTAAGAACCTGCGAAGAACCGGTTTTAACCGCGCGCCAGAATCACTAATCCGGTAATGATAATGTTCGCAATAGACAGCGGAATCAAAATCTTCCAGCCCAGATTCATCAATTGGTCGTAGCGGAAGCGCGGTACCGTCCAGCGTACCCACATGTAAAAGAAAATCCCGAAGAATATTTTGGCGAAGAAGGCCAGTACGCCAATAACATTCGCAACATTACTTCCTAACCAATCAGCCACCTTGTGCATGCCCGGGTAATTATAACCACCAAAGAACAAGGTGGCAATGATGGCGCAGGAAATGAACATGTTCACATACTCGGCAAACAAAAAGAAGCCCAGCTTCATAGAGGAATACTCGGTATGGTAACCGCCCACCAATTCGCTTTCACACTCAGGCAGGTCAAAGGGCGTACGGTTGGTTTCGGCAAAAGCGCAAATCAGAAAAACCAAAAACGCAATGGGTTGGTAAAATACATTCCAATTCATGCCGTGGAAACCACCTTGTTGTTCAGAAATAGTTCTGAGACTTAAGGAGCCGGTCATCATCAATACCGCGATAATGGATAAGCCCATGGCTACTTCATAAGAAATCATTTGCGAAGAAGCGCGCACAGCACCCAATAAGGAAAACTTATTGTTAGAAGCCCAGCCGCCTATCATGATGCCGTAAACACCAATTGAAATCACACCAAACACATAGAGAATAGCCACATTCACATCGGCTGCCTGCAACTGAACTTCGTGTCCGAAAATCGTGATACTCTTCCCCCAGGGAATGACGGCACTGGTCATCAGCGATGTACTCATGGCAATACCCGGCCCGATGATAAACAACAGCCGGTTCGGCGTATTCGGAATAAAATCTTCCTTGGTAAACATTTTTACGCCATCGGCCAGCGGTTGCAGTAAGCCCAGCGGTCCGGCGCGGTTCGGTCCCAGCCGATCCTGAAAATATCCCGCCAATACCCGTTCAGCAAAAGTACTGTACAGGGCAATCAGCATGGTGATGGCAAAAACCACCAGAATAATGACCCCTTTCTCTATGAAAAATAGTTCCATGTTTTATCGTTCCTGCGGTTAAAATTATTCGCCGTTGCTCAGCGATTGTTCAGGGGTTTTGGTGCCGTTCATACTAATGGCTTTGCGGTCTTCATTTCTGCCGAACAACAAGGTACGGTCGGCTTCAATAGCCACCTGCTGTTTTCCACCCAGATATTTTCCAGTGTTAATCACACTCCATTTTTCGTGTTTGCGAACGCCTTCAATGGTCCAGTGGGCTGCGTCCTTATGGTCGAACCGGCATTCGTTACAAATCCATTGTGTTTTTCCCGTTTCGTCTGATTCCACTTCGTGATATTCATTTTTCCGGGCGGTAACGCGCAGCACTTCCTTGCCAAACATCCACAAGGTGGTTTTGCCACAGCACTTGGTGCATTCGCGGTGGGCATCGTATGGCTTGGTAAACCAAACCCGACTCTTAAATCGGAAGGTTTTATCGGTGAGGGCGCCAACCGGACAAACATCAATCATATTGCCGCTCATGTCGTTGTCAACGGCATTTTGTATGTAGGTAGAAATTTCAGCGGCATCGCCCCGGTTCATCACACCATGCCTGCGTTCCGGTGTAAGCTGGTCGGCCACATAGGTGCAGCGGTAGCACAGAATACAGCGCGTCATGTGCAACTGTATTTTATCGCCAATATCAATACGGTCGAAAGTACGGCGACCTTCCTGGTAGCGGGTACCTTCTACCCCGTAATTATATCCCAGGTTTTGCAAATCACACTCACCGGCCTGGTCGCAAATCGGGCAATCCAGCGGATGGTTCATGAGTAGAAATTCTACCACACCCTTGCGCATATCCTGCACCTTGGCGCTGGTCATATTTTTCACCTCCATGCCGTCGGCAATTGGTGTACAGCAGCTTGCCTGCAGCTTGGGCATCGGATTGGGGTTAGCATCGCTACCTTTGGATATTTCTACTAAACAAACCCGGCATTTACCGCCGCTGCCTTTCAGCTTGCTGTAATAACACATGGCCGGTGGAACCAAATCGCCGCCAATCTGGCGGGCGGCGTTCAAAATGGTGGTACCCGGTTCAACTTCTACCGTAACACCGTCAATCGTAACTTTCGCCATAAGCCACAAAAGTAATTTTTAGCGGCTAAGAAGAAAGAAAATTTGCGCACCCCTTGTCCAGCGATTTTCTTTTTTACCGCCTGATGGTGATTTTTAACCTACCAGCGCCGCTTTTTGCTCCTGAACCCGCTCGCTGTTGATGTACTCATCGTAAGTCATTTCCTTATCCAGAATGCCGTACGGGGTAATTTCAATCACGCGGTTACAAACGGTTTCCACCAATTCATGGTCGCGCGAGGCAATGAGTATATTTCCTTTAAAATCTTTCAATCCGTTGTTCAATGCGGTAATGGATTCCAGGTCCAGGTGGTTAGTGGGTTCATCCAATAGCAACACATTGGCACGCATCAGCATCATGCGCGAGAACATACAACGCATTTTCTCGCCTCCTGAAAGCACATTGCAGGGTTTCAGCACTTCTTCCCCGGAAAACAACATTTTACCCAAAAACCCGCGGATAAATGTTTCATCTTTTTCTTCGGGAGAAAATTCGCGTAACCAATCAATCAGGTTATCCGTTTTTCCTTCAAAATAAATGGAGTTATCATTGGGAATGCTGGCTTGCGACGTAGTAACACCCCACTGGAAACTGCCGCCAAAGTCGTGGTCATATCCTGCCAAAATATTGAATAGGGCAGAAGTAGCCAGGCTATTATCGCTGAGCACGGCAATTTTATCACCTTTCTTCATTTGAAAGTTAACCTGACTAAACAGCAATTCCCCGTTCACTGACTTAGAAAGATTTTTAACCTCCAGAATTTCATTGCCTGCTTCGCGCAGCATGTTATTGAAGATAATACCCGGGTATTTTCGGCTGGAAGGCTTGATTTCTTCCACATTAATTTTTTCCAACGCCTTTTTACGGCTGGTGGCCTGCCGCGATTTCGAGGCATTGGCTGAAAATCGCCGGATAAATTCCTGCAATTCGCGGATGCGGTCTTCTGCTTTTTTATTGGCATCGGCCTTCTGACGGGCTGCCAGCTGAGAAGACTGATACCAGAAGGAATAGTTTCCGGTGTAGATCGTCATCTTGCTAAAATCGATATCTACCACATGCGTACACACGGCATCCAGGAAGTGACGGTCGTGACTCACTACCAGAATGATGCCTTTATAATCTGCCAGAAAATCTTCCAGCCAGCTGATGGTTTGCACATCCAGGTCGTTCGTAGGTTCATCCAGAAACAGAATATCGGGATTGCCGAATAAGGCCTGCGCTAATAGCACCCGCACTTTCTGATTACCATCCAGCTCTTTAACCTGCCGGTAGTGCAGGTCTTCACGGATCCCCAATTTACTCAGCAATTCGGCCGCATTACTTTCGGCATTCCAGCCATCTAATTCGTTGAATTCACTTTCCAGTTCGCCGGCGCGCTCGCCATCGGCATCGCTGAAATCTTCCTTGGCGTACAGCGCTTCTTTTTCCTGCATAATGCCCCAAAGCGTTTTGTGGCCCATCAGCACGGTTTGCAGCACCTGTATCTCGTCAAATTCAAAGTGGTTTTGTTTGAGCACGGCTACGCGCATACCCTTGCTAAAGGCGATCTGCCCCGTTGTGGGTTCAATATCACCTTGCAGAATCTTCAAAAAGGTGGATTTGCCGGCGCCATTGGCGCCAATAATGCCGTAGCAATTTCCCGAGGTAAACTTCAGGTTAACATCTTCAAACAGCACCCGCTTGCCGTAGCGCAGCGAAACATTAGAAACAGTAATCATGGTGGAAAAGCGGCGCGAAGCTACTAAAATAAACCTTCAAAATAGGTGTTAGCGCTCAATCATTTAAAGGAACCCGATTCAATTACAACAATGGCTTTTCGAAATTAGGGGCAGGCCGGTGTAACCTTTTGCCTGCCTCGCCGTTAAAACAGAAAACTAAAAACATGATGTTTAAACGGACATTTTTCGCCGTTCTGGCAATGGGTTTGGCAGGTGCCACACAGGCCGCAATCGATAACCTAAGCAGTTCGGTCATTGTATTAGAGTGCCGGGAAACCGCACCTAAAATGCTGCATCTTTCCTGCAAAACCACAGAAGCAGCAGAAGTGAGCAGCGACCTTATCAACTACGACGTGAAAACGGATTACGGAAAAATTTTAGCCACCGGAACTGGTACCGATATCACTTTTGATGAATTTCAGTTACCTCACGGCAGCAATTATTTTATCAATGTTTTCGCATTGGTGAATGGTCAGGTAGAATCGCAGACCATCGTGAGAACAGTAAAGTAAACTTATAGCAAACAAGAAATTGCCGGGATAGGGGAAGCCTTATCCCGGTTTTTATTGGAACATGGCCTTGAGTTCTTTGGCATCTTCGCCCTTCATGCGTCCGGCCAACACCAGGCGCAACTCACGGCGGCGTTGTGCGCCTTCGTATTGTTTTTGTTCTTCTTCTGTTTCCGGAATCAGGGGTACTGATTTCTTAGGACGGCCATTGCTATCGAGTGCCACGAAGGTGTAATAAGCTTCGTTGCAACGATAGCGGGTTTGGGTAGGCAGATTTTCTGCCCAAACCTGAATATGTGTTTCCATCGAGGTATTGAATACCCTGGTCACCTTTGCCGTAATGGTCACTACATCGCCCAGTTTAATGGGATTTTCGAAGGAAACATTATCAACCGAAGCGGTTACCACCACGGCATTCGCGTGTTTGCCTGCTGCGATGGCAGAGGCGATATCCATCCAATGAAGAATTTTTCCACCGCGCAGGTTGTGTAAGGCGTTCGTATCGTTAGGAAGAACTATTTCCGTCATCATGATGGTAGAGTCCTTCGGAGTTTTGCCGTTCATAGGTATCATTTCGCGGCAATATTAATTCATTCTGGTCACCAATTTATTGGAGCGGCGTTTCTTTCTGGTTTTTGCCTGGTAGTTCTCTGACAGGATGCTGATGTTGCCATCGGCTTCCATCACCGCCAGGTTCACATCGTTCAATGATTCAACGCCATGCTCGCGCGCAGCCGCTTCTAATTCTTCTATGGTAAGGCGAACTCGAGCCATATTTTCGGTAAGTATTTTTCCTTCATAGATCAGCATGATAGCTTCACCCTGCAGGGCTTTCCCGAATGCAGGAAATCGGTAGTTCAGGAATTTGAACAGGTAATTGATTAGGAAAAGGCCGGTTGCTGCGGCAAGGCCGCCGATTAGCGAAGTGTCGGGCCCCACCATCGCATTTTGAACCGAGTTGCTGATCAGCAGGATAAACACCAGATCGATAATAGACAATTGCGCCAATTCCTTTTTACCAAACAGCCGGATGGCAACAAGGATAAACAGGTAAACTGCCACAGATTTTCCGACAATGAGCAGGAGGGGGGAGAGGGTAGTCATAAGTTCCCTTGTGTATAGATTCTGTTAAGATAAATCTGGTTAGGATCTATTTTTTGCGAAAAATCATACCAAACGAAACTAATGCCGCGTCGGGCAACCTTAAATCCGGCATTGGTTATGAATTGTAAATCGGTTTTTTGTTTTTCAGAATAATCAAAAGCCCAAAATCTGATCATTGCCACCCCTTTACTTTTTGCGAACTGAATGGCTTTGGTCAATGTGCTTTCAATAAGCTGATTTTCGGAAGTATTAAAGATAATCTGTTCCAGATAACAAACATCTTTATTTTTAAAATTTAAAATAATGCTTACCTGTGAATCGCCGTTTTCGCCCAGACCACAAATCTCAAAGTAATCATTCTCGTAAGGATTCTGAAGTAATCGCCATTCGATGTATTTTTGATTTTCGCTGAGGAAATATTGCCCTGAAACGGCCTTAGCAACGTCAACCGATAAGCTGCTCCCAATTGTATTAAATGTTGTTTCTACCTTTGATTTATTAGCGGTTTTTGAAAAAACACCCGTGAGCCAGCTCAATGCTGTAAAGCCGGCAATTTTGAGTTTAGTTAAAAAGGTATTATTCGCATTCAATGATGAAATTATGTTGAATGCGCGTATAGGACTGAATACATAAAGTCCTTGTATTTGGTGATAAGGTATGGCGAATCCAACCTTGGCAAACGGTTTGATGGCGTAGGTGAAACCCCAAATGGCTACGATGCCATTTCGTTTACATTCAGCAAAAAGCAAGTCATACATCTTTTCGAAAATTTTTAATCCTCGATAGGAAGGATGTATAAGGGTGTCTTCACTTTTTGCTGTTAAAATGACATTGCCATCCGGATCAATCCATTCAATAGGGATAGCGCATTGGGTACCCACAATCCGTTTTGTTGACTTATCAACGGCTACTACATATATAGCAGGTCCGCCGGGTCCCTCAATAAACTCCCAACGAAACTGTTCGAATGTCCTATTCGTTCCGTGAACGGCATTGTAAAATGTATTTGCTTGTTCATACTCTTCGTTATGAATAAGTCTTATTTCAATTTCTGGTACCATAACTTGTTATGATTTCCGTTTCGTTTATTGACCTAAAGTTGTTGTCGTAGAAATAGGCTAATAATGATTTGAATGCCTTTAAGTATTCCTGAAACTTATAACCGCTGATGTAATTATTATGAATAAGTAGGGAAAGAACGCAATTCGTGCGGTTTGCCTCAACGAAGCTAATGACGTCCTTGACAAATTCGTTAGCTCCTTTCTTGTTGTAGTAGTGGTAGGTGGTATCCATCATATGTAATGGGCATTCTACAAATGAATAAGGTTTTAAGGTAGAATAGTTGAAAGGTGAAAATGGTAAGCCGTAGCTGTTTCTCATGCCAATCCTATCCGCAAAACCCAAAGTGCAGTCGAGAAGAAGACCAGCGTTCGCTATTTTGTCATAGTCTACATGAGGATTAAAATATAGGTAATGGTACCGATTGGATTTGACCGCCAGGGGTAGCTTCTGCAGTTCTTCATTAAATGTTGTTGGCCCTATTCCTTTGTGTAAGCCATTGCCCCAACCATTCACGTTAGCTGTGTGAATAGCTGCTTTTACTTTTGTGTTTGAAATGTTGTAGTCAGAATTACTCAGGTTATTTATGGTTTTTCCTCTTTCTGTCATCCAGAAGAAAGTGGAAGTATAATCGTATTCAGACTCAATCTTCATGATTTGATCGATATTGAGCCATTCAGGTTTTTGGAAGATATTTTTCAAAAATACTTTAAATGCGGTATCTAACTTCAAATTTCTTACCGCCCAGAACGTATCTTGTCTTAAAGATCCGAAGATAGTATCCATATCATGAGATAGAAAAATTTTTGATGGTGTTTTCTTTTTTAAGTTTGCGATAGAAGGTAGAAATTTCTCCACATAGGAATCAATCAACTGGCCAACGTAGTTAACCTGAACTTTTTGCTGGTTTACTTGGAACGAAAATTCGGGATTGTATCTCCCGAGGTGATCAAGTTGATTAAAATCAACATTTCGTTCTTGTAAGCAATTTATCAAGAAAAAAACTGTAGCAGGAATGTCCTCCTGATCCTGGTGATAAATGAAGTCAGTATGCTTAAGAAAGTTATTCGGCTTGAAGGTTTGACTTCTAAATTCTAGAAAATTGCTATCGGCAAAAAAGGAATTATTGGGCAGGTTACCGAAATTGACATCAGCTTCAGATGTGGTTGTTTCGTAAAGGGATACCTCGTAGTTTTGCTCTAACAGTTGGATGAAATATTCCAATTCTGGCTTGCACTGACAGGTGGTTTTGTAGGATAATTTTTTCAACCTAGTTTGTTTAGTTTAACCCAATAATGAAGCATGGCCAAACGCCAAACCAACCGCGCATCTTTGTTTGATCCATGAAGATATCTGTTGATCACCTTTTGCGTCTTTTTTTTGTCAATATATGGAATGACGCTGAAGTCAAATTCAAGAAGATGGCGCAAACTGGTTCTCAACCAAATATTCTCGCCTGGAGTGACGAACCCTTTTTTGTCATTTCTTGAGTATACCTTTTCGGGTAAAACAGATTTAGCCGATTCCCGCAAAAGATACTTAGTTGTGCCGCGCTTGACCTTGAAGTTGTTAGGAAGAGAATATCCTAGTGTCACTAAACGATGATCTAAAAAAGGTACTCTCGACTCCAACGAATGTGCCATTGTCATTCTGTCTACATAATGCAAGATTGTTGGAAGGCTAGTACAGAACAGCATATGTTTGCTGAACTGCTGAAGCTTGGTAAGGCCGGGTTCCGCTGTTAGTTTAAATGGTGGGGTAAGGTTGTTATCAATAACATTAGGGTAGTAATGCTTATACTCAAACTCATGGATAGCCTGTTCAGATAAAATAGTCGACAAAAAAGATTTGCCGCATAAATCCATCACTCCTGATAATGGCAAAGCCTTTTTCTTACGAAGCATGTTTACTTCAGAAACAAAAGAAGTAATGTTTCCGGAGTTTAACAGATCTGCAAAAAATCGATACCCGGCATGTTGGTACCCACAGAAATACTCATCTACACCTTGTCCATCCAGAACCACTTTAACGCCTTTTTCATGAATGCGCTTGGTGAGAAAGTAATGGGAGATATTGGATGACCCGGTAATCGGAACATCCGCCATCTTGATAATCTCGCCTAAGTTATCTAAGACTTCGTTTTCAGTAGGTTGGTAGTAGTCGGCATCAATTTGCGGATACTTATCTACTACTGCATGCATATATTCACGTTCATCAACCTTTCCCTTTCCTTCATAGTAAATGGAGAAAGTTTTGAATTTTAATCTGGGTAAATGCGTTCCGATCACCCCTGTAAGTATTGACGAATCGATTCCTCCGCTTAAACAAACGCCAACTTCCACATCAGCACGCATGTGTAACTTAACACTATCTATGATCTGGGCTTCTAGTCTGCGTTGAGCTTCTGTAGCTGATAGTTGAGGTGATTCTACTTTTTGTAGGTCCCAGTATTGTCGGATGGCTATTTTACCTTCCTGTAAAATTAAATTGTAACCTGGTTCTAATGACTTTAGCGAACTTAAAAAGGTTTCATCTTTGTAACATAGCCAACCAAATTGCAGCGCTCTTGAAACTTGGTTGGTATTAATTGTTTTGTTAAAAGTTGATACCTCAAAGAAGGATTTGTACTCAGAAGCAAAATAAAATCCAGTATAATCCTGATAATAATAAAATGGCTTTATCCCAAAATGGTCTCTTGAACAGAATAGTAATTTCTTATGGCTGTCATACAAGGCGAAACTCCACATACCTACGAATTTACTCACGCATTCAAAGCCGTATTCCTTGTAGGCAGCAATAATGACTTCGGTGTCGGTCGCAGTTTTAAAGGAATATCCCTTTTGCAATAACTCAGCTCTTATTTCTATGTAATTGTAGATTTCTCCATTAAAAACAATGGAACAACCATCTTTTTCTATAGGTTGCGTACCATCATTACTTAAATCAATAATACTTAATCGATTGTGCCCTAGGTGCACATGTTCGTCGTACACTTCTAAATTTCGTGCATCTGGACCGCGATGACCGATTACAGCCAACATACGGTTTAACAACGAAAGTTCCTCTGTAGACGATTTTTTAGTGCTTACAAATCCAGCTAAACCGCACATTTGTCATTCTAATTTTGTTTGACGAACATAAGATGTTCTTGCAAACCTTCTAATTGTAATATATATACACCACAAGCGATGTTCCTTAAGTCTAGTGTATAGTCTTTCTCTTGCATGCGCAACGGCCTTATGAGTACAACTTGTCCTAGTGCATCGTATATTACAAACGAACTTGGGTTAAGATGGCTAGGCCAGTGGATTGTCAATTGTTTGTTGGCGGGGTTTGGATAGACCCTAAAATTATCTGTAACTTCTTCAAGGACGCCTAAGCACTCTGTAACCTTTACGTTGATACTACCAGTTGCTGCGCATCCGTCCTTGGTGGTAGCATTGCAAGTATATGTTGTGGTTGTTGTAGGCTTGGCATGTGGAGATTGGCATTGTGTGCATGATAAACCCAACGATGGGGTCCATTGGTATGTTTGATATCCATCTGGAGCATGAAAACTTATAGAATCTTTCCTATTCGCGCAATATGTCGTATCGTGAAAATTAAAGGCTGTCGAGCTATCGATGTTTAAGATTATGCTGTCACTGAAGGCGTTTCCGCAGTAATCTACCACGTTAACCCAAAATTTTCCTCCGGAATAAACGGTCAAGGTAGAATCTATGGATCCGTCATTCCATCGATATTGCGCAAAGGCAGGTCCTGCGTGTAGAACTTTAATACCTGCGTAACATAAGGAGGTATCCGGGCCTAGGTTAAGGTTACTAGCCTTTCCAACTTTTATAGTGAAAGTGTCTTTTCCGGAATTGCAGGTGTTTTGAACGTCTACAGCAACTTTGATTATACCATCCTTTATTATTGATAGTGTGCAGTTCGAGTCGTTTTGTTGAGTGATTGAAGCTGGACCATTGATTAAAGTCCAGGTAGTAACAGCCTCACAACTTTTCTCTGCTAATAATTTCAAGGTTACTGATTGCCCGGCTTGACAAAATGAATCTACCCCATCAATCTTAACATTGCTGATAAAGTAATTTTGGATAAAGCACGGTAATCCAAAGTTTACTTGTGGCCCATTCATATAAATTGCATGAGGTGTAAAAGCACATCCTAGTCCAGGGATATCAGGAAATTTAATGATATCTAACGAATCGTAGTGAATCGCACTAGTTGAACTTGGTTTAACCATGTAAATTTTCCTATCTGGCCCCAATTGAAGTTCTCCCCCCATCCACGGATAGCCAGAACCGGTTGCCAATAATATTTTGGAATTTTGGATGGATTGAGTGGTAAAGTTGTTAGAAATCTCATATTGGAGTAATGTATACGGCGTATTGAGGGTAGAACAATATAGAAGTTTACTGTTGGGCGAAAATTCTAAGCCATAGTAATAATTGTTGTTTGTTCCATTGTCGACTATAACCGGATGGCTGAACTTTCCAGTAGCATTATCGAAATCCATTAGCTCTATTTTTTGAGAGTTATAGAAACAACGCGCAGCTTTTTTACCATCTGGAGAAAACTTCATGTAACCAATGCAGTCGTAGCCCGCAGTCGCAGCGCCTGTTACCAATCCAAGTGATCTTACAGGAGTGGTATGTAAACCTTGGGAGTCGATAAGGTAAGCCCTATATAGATTATTGGCATGATCGTGCGTACCTACCCAGATAAATTTATTATTACAATGCCTTACTGCTGAAAGTTGTTCACTGGCAGAGTCAATGTTTACTAACGGTAGGTTTTTACGGTTTACAGGCACATCGCCTAAGCCAAAGTTGAGCGAAAGATCAACCTCGGTATACCGTATCCCCATAGTAGTTACATTGTCGGCTGTTCCGGTATGGAAAATGTAGAACTTGTGTTTCACGCCGGGGTGATTTACAATTAAGCAAGATGTACTAGAGCCATAACCGAGTAAGTTATTACCATTTGGCATCAACACATGGTTGCGATTCCAAACGCTATGACCATCCGTGTAAAAAAGTAAATGGCCGTTGGCATCTGAAATACTCGCAGACCCTTCTGATTGGTAATGCTGCCCATCTGTTAATGGTGTCGGAGGATTCGTATTAAAGGTTAATCCTGCACCTAATCCAAAATACCAATTATTCGCCTGCTTGCCACTGCATTCCTGGCAATGACAATCAGGGTCTAAGCAATCAAACAGATTATCCCCATCGTCGTCTATGCCGTTATCGCAAATCTCGATACATGGATTACAGACAAAAACTCTGATTGAATCACTTTCTGTAGAGCAATTGGATCCTATAGTGCGTAACTGCACCCAATAAACCCCGTTTGCCGGAAATGTATAGTTGAGGTTGGTTGAAGTGCTTACTATCTGGTGATTCACCAGCCATTGATAGTTACCAGTCAATGTGCCGGTATTCGTGAAGGTAGTGCTCACACCCGGCGCAACAGTTGAATTTGGATACGTGAAATTCGCTACTACCGCACAGGTAACAGTAATGGTATCTAATTTCTCATCATAACAACTTGGTGTACCGCCCTCTGCTTTGAATTTAAGTACATAAACGCCTGGTAAATTGAACGTATAATTCGTTGTTCCAGTAGAATCTATCAATACACCATCTACATACCATTTTTTCTTCACTGCATTCGTAGCAGTGCCGCTCATGGTTACCTGCTGACCAGTTACAATCTGATGCGCAGAAATTTGGATACTGGCGGTAACCGGTGTCGCACAGGGATTCAAACAACTTGGACAAGTGGTCAACCCCAGCCGGTAATTTTGAATGTGCCATTGCATTCTTGTAGCCTGTCCTTGCGTGAAAACAGAATAACAGGATAAATCGCTGTAATCCATATAATCACTAATCAAATCGGGTCCGTCATTGGTGAAACCTGACAGCGCATCCGTAGTGCAAGAGTTGGGTGCTGCACTGCAGGCCACATGCGCAGTGGTGGCATCCGGCCGGGTATCACAAACGTGGTCGCCGTCGGTCAAACAGTTGTTATTCGTGCATCCTCCCTGAAAGGTATGATATAACCCCAGATAGTGGCCCATCTCGTGAATGTGTACGCAACTATTTGCGCGGGTACTTCCAAACCATCTGGCCTCAGCCATAATCCCGTCTATGTTCGTACCGGCTGCAGACGGAAAATATGCGTAACCGGCAACCCCGCAACTGCCACTGCTGCTACTGCAAATTTCTTTAACCAACCAGATGTTAATATAGCAATCCGGATTCCAGCGGTTCAAATTCTTTACGGCAAGATCTTGCAAATCCATATCCATATTCGTTAACGAACTCTGATTTCTGGTTATTCCAGTAGTGATAACGCCTGCAGGGTCTCTTTTCGCTAAACAAAACTGTATCCTGGTGTCTACACCGGTAAGGGAATCATAATACCCAACATTGGCATAGGCGTCATTCAAATCTTGTATACCCTGAATCACCTGGGCGTCGCTGATGTTTTCGGTACCGCCATTGTGAATAATGTGCACCACTACTGGTAGTTGGTACAGCGGGCCACCGCTCCTACTGGCGGAAGTATGAAAATTGTTGATGTTGTTAAGGTAATCTTGTTCAATTTGTGTGTGCCGCTGGAGAATTGCCGGGTGTGCTACAAGCAATTGTTCCAGATGGCTGTGCTCAATACAAAAATCAACCTGGGCAAATGTGGTCAGATAAAAGCAGGTCAAAAGTGGAAGAAGGAGTGAACGGTACATAGAAAAGTGGATTTTGTTTCTACTAAGATAGGTTTATTTTAACTCACCGTTCCTAAATTCTGAGTGATTGGTTGTTAAGGGGTTGTTAAATCACCATTCGGCACAGGATGACAGCCGTAAGTTGAGTTGAAACTTGTTAACAATTTCTTTTTAGAATCATTCTAAAAAGCTTGAAACCGTTGATGTCACTGGGTTTTGAGCTATTTTACAGCCAGTAACGAACGGGTGCAAATTTTATTTTTAAATATTGTTATTTTCTCACTCGTGCCATTATATTTGCCGCGTCTTTTTTGACAATATAATGACAATTAAGTACGCAATGTCGAGACGAATACTACGCTTCCCCAAACCCTCTGCAACAATAACTTCTACAGTTTTACTGGCTATCTTTTTCCATCTGTTTACTGCCTCTGCTTTTGCCGAGGTGGACAAGGCGCAGTGGAACGAAGGGAAATCGCTTTTCAAAAGCAATTGCGCCAGTTGTCACAATCCGAAAGCGGATGGAACAGGCCCGGCGCTTATGGGCGTTACCAAACGCTGGGAGGGCGGTGGCGACTACAAGGGTAAAACGGGTACGCAATGGTTGCATACCTGGATTCATAACTGGAATGATGCGGTAGCGGCTGGCGTTCCATACGCGGTTGCTATGGCTAATTCTCGCCCTTCTCAGATGAACGTCTTCACCAATTTGAAAGATGAGGACATCGATAAAATTCTACTTTACGTGGAAAATCCTGACGCAGGAGCACCAGCACCAGCCGTTGCAGTAGCCGGTCCTCAGGGTGCCGGAGCCGGCAATCAGGAAACAGGGCTTGGAACGCCTACGTACTTATTCGCTTTCCTGTTGTTGGTATTGGTGGGTATCTTAATTTCTGTAACTAGCCGCTTGGATAAGGTTCTTGCAGAACAAAAAGGCGAAACACTAAACAAGACACCTTTCTGGAAAACTCGAAAATTTAAAGGTGCCACTATTCTAGTTGTTATAATAGGTACCCTGTTTTGGTTAGGAGAAAATGGTATTCGCATGGGTCGTCAGCAAGGCTACCAGCCAACCCAACCAATTCGCTTCTCCCATAAATTGCATGCCGGTACGCATAAAATCGATTGTCAATATTGCCATACCTCCGCGGCTAAAGGTAAAGCCTCAGGAATTCCTTCATTGAATACCTGTATGAACTGTCACAAGAATGTGCAGAAAGGACCGATGTATGGTACGGAAGAAATTGGTAAAATCTATGCCGCAGTGGGTTGGGATCCTAAGCAAATGGCCTACGTACGTGAGCCAAAACCGGTTGAGTGGGTGCGTATTCACAACTTACCTGACCATGTGTACTTCAACCACGCGCAACACGTAGTAGCCGGTAAGGTGGCTTGTCAGACCTGCCACGGTAATATCCAGGAAATGGAAGAAGTGAAGCAGTTTGCTCCGCTTTCGATGGGATGGTGTGTAAATTGTCACCGCCAAACGGAGGTTCAGTTTGCTTCCAACAACTACTACAGCACTTACGAGAAGTTACATGAAGATTTGAAGAACAAAAAGATTGATAAAGTAACGGTTGAAAAAATTGGCGGTACAGAATGTGCCAAGTGTCACTATTAATTTATTGCCTAAAAGCATCCTGAATAACTCAGAAGCGTATATGGAAAAAACATATTTTAAAGGAATGGAAGAGTTGGAACAAACCCCTGAGTTTGTTGCAACTGCCAATCAGGAATTTGCCGCGGAATTGCCGGTGTTGAATGCTATCGTAGAACCAATTACGACGCAAGGCACTACCAGCCGTCGCGACTTTTTAAAAATGCTGGGTTTCAGCACTACGGCAGCAGTAATCGCCGCCAGCTGTGAAATGCCAGTACGAAAATCTATTCCTTATGCACTAAAACCAGAGGAAGTTATTCCCGGCGTGGCGAATTACTATGCTTCCACTATGATTCAGGGTGGGGAAGTAGTACCTGTTTTAGTTAAAACCCGTGAAGGTCGTCCCATCAAAATTGAAGGGAATAAGTTATCCGTTATCGGTGCTAATGGTGGAACCAGTGCGCGTGCTCAGGCATCCGTTCTGAGTTTGTACGACGGCGCGCGATATACCGGCCCCATGCACGGAAATGAACACCTGACGTGGGCGAAGGCTGATGAAGAAATAGGTGCCAAGCTGAAAGCCATCAAAGCGGCTGGAGGTAAAATTGTGTTGTTTTCTTCAACCATCGCATCTCCAACAACACAGGAAGCTATCAATGAATTTGCAACAGCCTATGGTGCTGAGCACATCGTAAACGATGCCGTTTCCTACAGCGGTATGCTGGATGCTAACGAGAAATCATTCGGAACACGTGCTATTCCTGCCTATCATTTTGATAAAGCAAAAGTGATTGTTGGTCTGGGATGTGATTTTCTGGGAACATGGTTGTCACCAGAAGAGTTTGCCGCCGATTGGGCGAAAAACCGCAAGGTGAGCAAATCAAATCGCACCATGTCACGCCATATTCAGATTGAATCTGCGTTATCTATCACCGGTTCGAATGCTGATAAACGTATTCCGGTGAAGCCTAGTGAAGAAGCATTGGCGGCCGCCGAAATTCTGAAGGCTGTAACCGGAGGTTCTTCTGCTAACGCTAAATTCCAAAAAGTAGCGGAAGAATTGCTGGCTGCTAAAGGTAGCGCACTGGTGGTTAGCGGCTCTAATGACGCTAATGTGCAACTGTGCGTTAACGCCATCAATGACGCGCTGGGAAGCTATGGTGCTACCATTTCTTTCGATGGGGCCTATCGCACCAAAATGGGCGATGATAAAGCTGCTGCAGATTTGGCCGCGCGTATCGGTAATGAGGTGAAAGCAGTCATTTTCTATCATGCTAATCCATTGTTGACATTACCGAATGCCGACAAATTAGAGGCGGCCTTAAAGAATGCTGAATTGACAGTTTCTTTGAGCGAACGCCGCGATGAGACCGCCGCTGCCTGTCAGTATGTTTGTCCGGATAATCATTGGTTAGAAAGCTGGAACGACGCCAGTCCTAAAGCAGGCGTTTATAATATTTGTCAACCAACAATCACTAAGTTGTTTGATACCCGTCAGGCGCAGGAAACCCTGTTGAAATGGGCTGGAAACAACACCGATTACTATACCTATTTGCGCAACAGTTGGGAGAAAATGGTTTATCCAAAACAAAACAAGACCGTTGGTTTTGGTGGATTTTGGGATGTAGCCGTTCACGACGGTGAAGTAGTAACTGGTGGGGGAGCAGAAGCGAAGTTTAACGGCGGAGCAGCATCTTCAGCAGCAGCAGCAGTTGCTGCGGCTTACGGAAATATGGGTGATGTTCAACTGAAATTGATTGAATCTTCCAATATCGGTAACGGATACTGGGCAGATAATCCATACTTGCAAGAGAATCCGGATGCCATCACGAAAGTAACCTGGGATAACGTGGTCATGGTGCCGGTTTCCTGGATGAAGAAGAACAATGTAAAGAACGATCTCGAGCTTAAAGACTATACGGTAGTGAAGGTGACCGCCAATGGCAAATCAATTGAATTGCCTGCGGTTGCGGTTCCCGGTCAGGCAGACGGCACTTTTGCCATAGCTGTTGGTTATGGCCGTAAAGTGACCAATCACGAAGAATTAAAAGTGGGTGCTAATGCTTATCCATTGATGGGCATGATGGGTGATAATGCTTCATTTGTTACGAAAGCCACAGTTGAAGTAACTTCAAAAACTCAAAAACTGGCGATTACCCAAACGCATCACAACATTACCCTGGATAGCTTGGGTGGTGTGAAGCGTCGTAAAGTGGTTAAAGAAACGACATTGCCAGAGTACGTGAAGAACGTTTCCGCTGGTAATGAAGACCGCGAGAAGATTAAGGAAGAAATGGTGACGCTGTACTACGAGCATGCGAAACCCGGACATCACTGGACGATGTCAATCGACCTGAATTCTTGTACTGGTTGTGGTGCTTGTGTTACGGCTTGTAACATTGAAAACAATATTCCGGTTGTAGGAAAAGATCAGGTGATTCGCTCACGCGAAATGCACTGGTTGCGGATCGACCGCTACTTTACCTATTCTGAAATGATTCAGGATGGCGCGGATACACTGGCTCCTGAGAAACTGGATGTGGTGTTCCAGCCGATGTTGTGTCAGCATTGTGATAACGCCCCTTGCGAAAACGTTTGTCCGGTAGCAGCAACAACGCACTCTTCTGAAGGATTGAATCAGATGACCTATAACCGTTGCATCGGTACCCGTTATTGCGCTAACAACTGCCCATATAAAGTTCGTCGCTTTAACTGGTACGATTATCAAGGCGCTGACGCTTTCGATAAGCGTGTTGGTAGCATGTGGGCGAATGAAGATGCCTTATCGGGTATCACACAACAGTTGCAAGAGCCGATGACGCGTCTGGTATTAAATCCAGATGTTACCGTTCGTTCTCGTGGCGTAATTGAGAAGTGTTCATTCTGCGTACAACGCTTGCAGGAAGCTAAGTTGACGGCTAAAAAAGATAATCGTCCGTTAAAGGATGGAGAAGCTACTACAGCTTGTCAAACGGCTTGTTCTACCGGTGCCATTGTTTTCGGTGACCGCAATAACAAAGAAAGTGCTGTTTACGAGGCCTTCATGGACGAGCGCTCTTTTGGCGTGATTGAAGAAATTCACACCATGCCGAATGTGCTGTACCTGACCAAGGTGCGTAACCGCGATGAAAAAGAAATGGCGTAACGATTTAGATAAAAAGAAATTAAGAACTAATGAGTGCATACGAATCAGAATTCAGGGAACCGTTAATTAACGGGAACAAGAATTACACCATAATTACCGATGAGCTGGTGCGGCCTACAGAAACTACCTATAAAGGCTGGTGGTTACTCTTGGGCGTTTTTGGCGCCCTTGCAGGATTATTTGTTTTCTGTTTGGCCTGGACGGTTTATTACGGTATCGGTACATGGGGCTTGAATAAAACGGTAGACTGGGCATGGGATATCACCAACTTCGTTTGGTGGATCGGTATCGGTCACGCAGGAACCCTCATTTCTGCGATCTTATTGCTGTTCCGTCAGCGTTTCCGTACGGGTATTAACCGGGCCGCAGAAGCGATGACGATTTTCGCGGTAATTTGCGCCGGGATGTTCCCGGTGTTCCACATGGGTCGCGTTTGGGATGCCTTCTTCATTTTTCCGTTGCCTAATACTCGTGGTCCACTTTGGGTGAACTTTAACTCGCCGCTGTTGTGGGACGTGTTCGCGATTTCCACCTACTTTACGGTATCGTTGTTGTTCTGGTATTCAGGTTTGATGCCTGATTTTGCTACCATTCGCGACCGCGCGAAAGGAAAATGGCGCAAGCAGATCTACAATGTACTTTCTTTTGGTTGGACGGGTACGGCCAAGCAGTGGCAACGTTTTGAATCCTTATCGCTGGTGTTGGCTGGTTTATCTACACCATTAGTACTTTCAGTACATACTATCGTATCCTTCGACTTCGCCACTTCAGTTATACCAGGCTGGCACACCACCATCTTCCCACCGTACTTCGTTGCCGGTGCGATTTTCTCCGGTTTTGCCATGGTAGAAACGTTGATGTTGATTGTTCGCAAAGTATTTAGTCTGGAAGATTATATCACCGTTAACCACATTGAATCGATGAACAAAATCATCGTTCTTACAGGTTCAATTGTAGGTATTGCCTATATCACGGAGATGTTCGTTGCCTGGTACTCTGGTTATCTATACGAACAGTTCGCGTTCTACAACCGCGCCTTGGGTAAATACTGGTGGGCTTATGCCTGGATGATGAGCTGTAACGTATTATCTCCACAATTGTACTGGTTCAAGCCATTCCGTCGTAACCTATGGATTACTTTTGTTCTTTCCATCTTCGTTAACATTGGTATGTGGTTCGAACGTTTTGTGATTATCGTTACTTCGTTGGCTGATGACTTCCTGCCTTCAAGCTGGAACTACTTTACACCATCTTGGGTTGATATCTGCATCTTCATCGGATCTATTGGTTTGTTCATGACCTTGTTCCTGCTGTTCTGCCGTTTCTTCCCGGTAATTGCCATAGCAGAGGTGAAATCGGTATTCCGCACATCAAGCGAAGTTTCCAAGAAAGAACGCGCACTGAAAGAAGGTTCGCAAACAGGCGGTTTCGTGGGGCACACCACTTTTGGCATTCTTGATAAAGACGATAAATAATCCAACAGAATTATCATTATGAGCAATAAATTCATACTCGGTATGTGGGATCACGAAGAAGTGTTCCTCCACGCCATTGAACATATCCGCCACGATGGTCAGGCGATTTATGAAACGCTGACGCCATTTCCTGTGCACGGATTAGAAGACGCTTTGGGATATCGCCCCACGCGCTTACATACTGCCGGTTTCCTTTTTGGAGCCACAGGAACAACCTTGGCATTCTCGTTCATGACTTGGGTAATGACCACCAACTATCCGCTAAATATTGGTGGAAAGCCTTACTGGCCGGTACCTTCGTTCATTCCAATTACTTTCGAGTTAACGGTATTGATGGCGGCAGTAGGAATGGTGTTGGTGTACTGCGTTCGAAACAAACTATTCCCGGGTTATGTGCCGCGCATCTATGATGAGCGTACAACTGATGATCGTTTTTGTCTTGTTTTCGATATCGAAGGAAAAACAGATGCAGAAGTGGAAAAAATTAAAGCCATGTGCAATGCCAATGGCGCGGTAGAAGTGAAGAACCGGGTATTTAAAGAAAACGAATCTTTGTAAGCAATGAATACAACAATAGGAAAATGTAGCGCTGTTGCCGTAGGATTATTCCTGCTGTCTTCCTGCGCTTTTGACGCTAAAAAGCCTGGCAGAATCTATATGCCAGATATGACTTACAGCAATGCTTCAGAGACTTACGCACAGGGCGTTATTCCTAATGAAGATGGTATCGTCATGTCAGCCCGGAAGCCTGTTAAAGGAACTATTCCACGTGGATGGATTCCTGCAGATGAGCACATCCGGAGCAATGAAGCTTTCCTGAATTCTTATTTATCGAAAGAAATTTTCTCGCATGATCCTGCTAAGTGGCAGGAAGAGTATGACAAAGCCGCTGGCATGTTGAAAGACCCGCTGCCATTCACTGATGAGAATAATGCAGAAGGTAAGCGGCTTTATGAAATTCACTGCGTGAATTGTCATGGCTCGGCTGGAAATGGACAAGGTAATTTGATTGTTCTTGAAAATGGTCAGGATGGCCCTTATACTGCGGTTCCACCAGATTACAAGAAGCGCCTTCCTGAAATTAAGGACGGCAATATTTTCTATTCTGTGAGCTACGGAAAAGGAATGATGGGTGGATATGGGTACTCATTGAACGTTACAGAGCGTTGGCAGGTGATTCACTACATCAAGAGTTTGGCTGGAATCAATGGCGAATCCACTGGTGCAGTGAAAGCGGAAGAGCCTAAAAAGGAAGAAAAGAAAGATAACAAGAAAGTTTAAGGGGGATTTAAAATATAAACCATGGTCGAAAAATTCGAATTAAGTGACTCGCTGAAGAAAACCTTCTATGCTATGATAGGCATTGGTGTGGTGGGCCTTGCAGCGGCATTCCTGATGTTTCCTGATAACCACCATAGCCGGTTCTGGAGTAATGTGTTGTTGAACACTTATTACTTCACGGGGATTGGCATCTTTGGTATATTCTTCGTTGCCGCTAACCAACTGGGCTACTCAGGATGGATTACACTGGTAAAACGAGTGTATCTGTCGCTGTCTGGCTTTGTAAAGGTGGGAGCGGTATTCGCTTTATTGATAGTTGGTGGAATTTGGATGCACTATCATAACCTGTTCGATCATTGGGCACTGGCTGAGCACCGTCATGAACTAGATGGTACGAAGCAGACCTTCCTGAATCCAACTTTCTGGACGATTCGCGTGATTCTATATTTCGTGCTCTGGATTGTTTTGGGAGGTATGACCATTAAGGCTATTACCCGCAAAGACATCAACAACCAGCCGGTTTACAAGCGTTCTAAGTTGATGGCTGCCGCATGGATTGTGGTATTTGCGGTAACGGAGTCGTTTGTTAGTTGGGATTTGGTTATGAGTACAGATCCGCACTGGTATTCTACACTTTTCGGTTGGTACAATTTCGCCAGCTACGGATGTGCAGCATTTGCTTTTGCAATCCTGGCGGTGGTGTTTTTGAAATCTAAAGGATATCTGGCTCAGGTAAATGAAAACCACTTACACGATATGGGGAAGTTTATGTTTGGCTTTTCAGTATTCTGGACTTATCTGTGGTTTTCACAATTCATGTTGCAATGGTATGGCAACATTCCGGAAGATACGAACTACTGGGTTAAGCGTTTTAACATTCCAATGTTCAAGGTTACAATCTTTCTGGCCTTGATTCTGAACTTCGTTTCTCCACTGTTGATTTTCTTGAAACGCGGTGCCAAGCGTAATTTCAAAACAGCTTCGTTTATTGCCGTTTTAGTGATTATTGGTCACTGGTTAGATTTCTTCAATATGATCTTCCCAGAGCCTAATTTCCCTGAGCATCATGAACACAGCGCCATGAAACACGAAGCAGTTGTTGATCACACGGCAACGGCTCAGTTTGCTGAAAACACACACGAAACAGCAACTGCAGCAGATGCAAAAATGGAAGAACATCACGATGCTGCTGCTGAACAAAAAGAGGGTTCAGTTGTTTCAAAAGGTGAAGCTGCTGGTGAAGAACATCATGCTGGTCATGACGAGGAAGCAGTAACAACCTACGCTGGAATAGGACTGGCCGAACTGATGATTTTCTGCGGCTTCTTGGGCGGTTTCCTGCTCATGTTCTTTACAGAATTGTCGAAAGATGAATTGATTAATGCCAATGATCCTTATATCAAGGAAAGTCTGAGGCACCATGTAGAATACGCTTAAATCCGCGCCCTCTATTAATTAAAAAAAGGAATAACGAGATATGGTAGCTTTTATAGGTTTTGCAGTGCTGGTTTTACTCTTCACCATTTTGGTGTTGATTGGGCGAGCCAATGAATTATCAGAAGTTTTAGCTGGAAAGGCAGACAATTACGACGCCAAGAGTCGCTGGAATGGCTACGCGTTACTGGCATTTGTCATTTTATTTTTTATCAGCATCATGTACCAATTGGATTTGCTGGTGCCGATTATGATTCCAAAGCCAGCTTCTTATCACGGCGAAGCAACGGACCGCTTGTTCTATATCACGTTGTTCTTCATTTCAATAGTGTTTGTTTTAACCACAGCAGCGCTATTTTATTTTGCTTTCCGGTATAACCAATCAAAAAACAAGCAGGCTTATTTTTATTCTCATAATAACAAATTGGAAGTAGTTTGGACCGCTATTCCTGCAGTAGTATTAACTGTTTTGGTAGTACTAGGCATGCAAACCTGGTTCAAGATTTTTAATATAGAAACGCGTGATAAAAACGCCATGGTGGTGGAGGTAACCGCCAAGCAATTTAACTGGATGATTCGCTACCCGGGTGTAGACAATAAATTCGGGAAGCGTGTAATCGACAAGCAACATATTACGCCTACAAACGAATTGGGTATCGATTGGGAAGATCAGAATAGCAAGGACGATTTCATGGCCGATAAATTGATTCTGATTAAGGATAAACCAGTTCTGGTGAAATTAGGCGCCCTTGATGTATTGCATTCCTTTTATTTACCGCACTTCCGCGTTAAAATGGACTGCGTTCCAGGTATTCCTACGCAATTTTATTTCGTACCGAAATATACCACTGAAGAAATGCGCCAGTATTTGAGCACATTGCCTTGGTGGAATACAATCAACCCTGAAACCGGACAGCCTCGCTGGCAGTCGTTTAAGTATGAACTGGCATGTACTGAACTATGTGGTCGCTCTCACTATGGCATGCAAAAGGAAGTGGTGGTAGTGAAAGATGAGGCTGAATATAAAGAGTGGGTAAGCAAACAAACTTCTTACTACGAAAGTACCATTAAACCAACCTTGCAAAAAGATGCACCGGCCGAGGCTGCTGCAACTGAAGTCAAAGAAACTACCGATACTGCGAAAGCTGATATGGCAAAACCAACCGCTCTGTTGATTAAAAAATAGGAGAAAATTATGAGTGCAACAGTAACAGAAACACACGTCCACACCGACCATGCACACATCCATGGTCATGAACACCACCATGAACCAACCTGGTTGGAGACCTATGTATTTTCAACCGACCATAAAACCATCGCGAAGCAATTCCTGATTACTGGTATTTTTTGGGGTATTGTGGGTGGTTTGTTATCTGTACTTTTCCGTCTGCAATTGGGATGGCCAAATGAAAGTTTCCCCATTCTGGAAACCTTCTTAGGGCGTTGGGCCGAGGGCGGAAAAATCAGCAGTGAGTTTTATTATTCCCTGGTAACGATGCACGGAACCATCCTGGTGTTTTTCGTATTAACCGGAGGTTTATCAGGTACTTTTGCCAACCTGCTGATTCCTTATCAAATTGGTGCACGGGATATGGCCTCAGGATTTATCAATATGCTGTCGTATTGGTTTTTCTTCGCCGCTTCGGTAGTCCTGTTTTCTAGTTTCTTCATTCAAACAGGTCCTGCTTCAGGTGGTTGGACAGCATATCCTCCGTTGAATGGCATGCGCGATGTCGCCATCAATAAGGGATCTGGCCTTGGCTTTGATCTTTGGGCGCTTGCTATGACCTTGTTCATTGTATCTTCGTTGTTAGGTGGATTGAACTACGTAGCTACTGTACTGAATTTACGTACCAAGGGTATGAGCATGATGCGTCTGCCGCTAACAATTTGGGCATTCATGTTTACAGCAGTTTTGGGTATTTTGTCTTTCCCGGCATTGTTGGCTGGGGTGACTTTGTTGATGTTCGATCGGCTGTTGGGAACTTCATTCTATCTGAACCAAATTGTGATCAACGGTAATTTGTTGGATTACAAAGGCGGTTCACCAATTTTGTTCCAGCACTTATTCTGGTTCCTCGGACACCCCGAAGTATATATCATCATTCTTCCGGCCATGGGTATTGTATCTGAGGTATTATCAGTACACTCCCGCAAACCAATTTTCGGATATCGTGCGATGGTGGTATCTATCATGGCCATCGTAATCATTTCCTTCCTGGTTTGGGCACACCACATGTTTGTGACTGGTCTTAATCCAAATCTGGCAGCTGTATTCGTTTTGTTTACTTTGATGATTGCGGTTCCTTCCGCCATTAAAGTATTTAACTGGATTGGTACCATGTGGCGCGGCAGCCTACGTCTTAACCCACCCATGTTGTTTGCTATTGGCTTCGTATCGATGTTCATCAGTGGTGGTCTTACCGGTTTAATGCTGGGTAATTCAGCTATTGATATTCAGTTGCACGATACCTATTTCGTAGTGGCACACTTCCACATCGTAATGGGTGTGGCAGCCTTCTTTGGTATGTTTGCCGGTGTTTACCATTGGTTCCCTCGCTTCTATGGCCGTTACATGAATGATACACTGGGTTACATTCACTTCTATAGTACCTTGATTGGTGGTTATGCCATTTTCTTCCCGATGCACTTTATGACTGGTCTACCACGTCGTTATTATACCTTCGGGAATTTCGAGACCTTCAATAATTTTAATTTCCTGACTGAATTCATTTCGATAGCAGCGATTTTGGTATTCCTGGCGCAATTGGTTTTCGTAGTGAATTTCTTCTATAGCATTTTTAAAGGAAGAAAAGTAGAAGGTGTTAAGTCGGAAGACGGACATCATTATGCTAATCCATGGGAATCTACAACCCTGGAATGGACTGCACCAGTTGAACGTATTCACGGCAACTGGCCAGGAGAAATTCCGGCTGTACATCGTTGGCCGTATGACTACAGTGTAAACGGTAAACCATATACTTCACAAGCTACGCCGCTGGCACCCGGAGAAGTAGAGCACAAGTAATTCATGCAAGCAACGCAGTCACATCAGGCACAAGCGGGTTTTCTGGTTCAGAAAATGCGTGATTATGCGGCACTGACAAAGTTCCGGTTAAGTACAACTGTCGCTTTTTCAGCCATGATGGGCTATTTGTTTGGCGCTGAATTTTCAACGATTAATTGGTTGAACTTTGCATTGTTTACGATCTCTGGTCTGATGGTCACCTGTGCTTCGAATGCGCTCAATGAAGTGATTGAAAAGGATACCGATAAACTCATGGATCGCACCAAGATTCGGCCGCTTCCGACGGGCAATATGTCGGTTGCTGAAGCGATGATTTTTGCAGGCATTCTGGGTGTTACCGGCGTGTTAATTCTAGCCTTTAAATTCAATTTAACCGCTGGCGTCTTGGCTGCGGTATCCTTGTTGAGTTATGCTTTTATTTATACGCCCATGAAACGCATCTCGCCGATTGCTGTTTTCATCGGGGCTATTCCGGGCGCATTGCCTCCAATGATTGGCTACGTTTGTGCATGTGGAAGTGGAGAAATAGATTATTTCATCGCCATCACCTTATTCTCGATTCAGTTCTTGTGGCAGTTTCCACATTTTTGGTCTATCGGCTGGATGCGCTTCGATGACTATCTGAAGGCTGGTATTATGATGTTGCCGTCGGCTAGCGGAAAAACTAGAGCAACCGCAATTCATTCTGTAATTTACTGTGCTGGTTTATTGGTTGTTTCGGTAGTGCCATTTTTCATGCATTGGATAGGCATGATTACGGCCGTGGTGATTGCCGCCTACGGAACTTATTTCCTGTGGCTGGCGTTGGATTTTTATAAAAAGTGTGATGATGTTTCTGCTAAGAAAGTGCTTTTTGCTTCATTCGGTTATTTACCGGTGGTGCAGGTGGCGTTGGTTCTGGGCAGATATTGATAGGAGGGTTTACGATGAAGGCTGATGATGCTTATATGCAGGATTTGCGGGCGAATACGGAATACACCGGTATCCATCCCCAAAAATTTGCGCTGTGGGTGGCTATGGCCAGCATGACAATGTTCTTTGCAGGATTGACAAGCGCCGTGATTCTGCGCCGGGGTGATTTTCAGGCCTGGGAAAGTTTTAAACTTCCCGGTATTTTCATGATTAGCACCTTGGTGATTATTGCGGTTAGTATTTGCATGCATGTCTCGCTAATGATGTATAGAAAGGCGAATTTTAGTGCATTTAGGTGGTTGCTTTTTGCTGGATTTATTCTGGCCATTATATTCCTGTTGACGCAAATCAGGGGATGGCAGGTACTTACAGCCATGGGCAAGCCCATTAATGGAAACATTAGTGGTCAGTTTTTATACCTGATTCCGGCTATGCACGGCTTGCATATTGTAGTGGCTTTACTAGTTACTTTGGTGGTATTGTTTTTCGCCGTCAGGGCCCGTAAAGATGAGTTGTTTGAATTGCGCAATATCATCAATCCGCAACGGCAATTACACATGGAACTGCTTGTTACTTTCTGGCATTATATTGATATTGTGTGGGTGTATTTGTATATTTTTTTCTACCTGAACTATCCTTAGCATAACGACTAAATAAAAATAAATGGAAGCAACAATGCAGCATGCCGGAGGGCATGGCACTAAATCGGAAGCAGAACTTTGGAAAGGCGGTCATAGCCCTTTCGGCATTAGCTATGGAAAGGTAATGATGTGGTATTTCCTGATCTCCGATACCTTCACATTTGCCTCATTTCTGATTACGTACGCATCCCTGCGTTTTACGCAATCAGTAAACTGGCCTAAACCGGCAGAGGTTTTTCGCTCAATTCCAGTGCATGGATTAGATGGTATTTCTGCCCCGCTGGTTTTTGTAAGCTTTATGACCTTCCTCCTGATTGTTAGTTCTTACACCATGGTTCGCGCGGTGCAGGAAGGATATATGATGAACAAAAATGGCGTCGTAAAGTTTCTGATTCCTACCATCATTTGTGGCTTGTTGTTCGTTGGTTGCCAGTATCTGGAATGGACGCATTTGATTCACGAAGGAATGACCCCAACAACGGCTTCCCACGAAACTAAATTGGTAAATTTCGGTCAGTTGTTCTTCGTTATCACCGGTTTCCACGGGTTGCACGTAATTGGCGGTGTGGTTTTATTAACGCTGTTGCTCATCAATACCCTTAACGGTACTTATGAAAAACGCGGCCACTATGAAATGGTAGAAAAAATTGGTCTGTACTGGCACTTCGTAGATTTGGTTTGGGTTTACGTATTCCTGTGTTTTTATCTGCTTTAATTCCTTCAATAACATTAAAATATTAAGATACTATGTCAGCACAAAATCATGAAATGCCGGAAGGTCACTTGCACTGGACCGCAGGGGAATATGCCGAAAGCCGCGCAGATGTTTGGAAAACGATTCTTATTCTATCAGCAGTAACCGTTATTGAGGTAGCCGCTGCATTGGCTTATGATCACTTGGTGGGCGAACCTAAATGGCCGATCAATTTGTTCGTAGCAATCATGTCTGTAATTAAGGTGGTGTATATCATGGGTACGTTTATGCACTTAAAGCATGAAACCCGGGGGTTCTTCTTAACTGTAGCCTTCTCGTTCAGCTTCCTGATTTGGGCCATCATTGCCTTCTCCTATGAAGGCGGCAGCTGGCAGCACATGCGTAGCATCCTGAACGTATTTTAAACTCGATACACTAAAATTTGGAAAGGCGTCTTCTGACGCCTTTTTTATTTTTCAACAGCGCCAACTTGGGCGCTAATTCTTAGTTTAGCGCCATGAGAGATACTGCTGTTTTTCAATATATCGAAAAAGAATTACATCGTCAGCGCGAAGGCATCGAAATGATCGCCTCTGAAAATTTCACTTCAGCAGAAGTGATGCGCGCCATGGGAAGTTGCCTCACCAATAAATATGCCGAAGGACTCCCCGGTAAACGATATTATGGCGGTTGTCAGTTTGTAGATGAAATAGAAAATCTGGCAATCGACCGCTTAAAGCAATTATTTGGCGCAGCATGGGCTAATGTGCAACCGCACTCAGGGGCTCAGGCCAATGCGGCCGTTATGCTCGGGTGTATAAAACCGGGCGATACAATCCTCGGCTTTAATTTATCGCATGGCGGCCACCTCACGCATGGCTCACCCGTGAATTTCTCGGGTAAGTTATATCGTCCGGTGTTTTATGGCGTGGAAGAAGCTACCGGGCTTATTGATATGGATAAGGTAGAAGCCATTGCGCTAAACGAAAAACCTAAGTTGATTATTTGTGGTGCATCAGCTTATTCAAGAGATTGGGACTACCCTCGTTTTCGCGCCATTGCCGATAAAGTAGGCGCTTTGCTGATGGCAGATATCGCCCATCCAGCCGGAATGATTGCAGCAAAATTATTGAGCGATCCGCTGCCGCATTGCCATATCATCACCTCTACCACCCACAAAACATTGCGCGGTCCACGCGGCGGTATCATCATGATGGGCCGTGATTTCGAAAATCCTATGGGTGAAAAAACACCAAAAGGTGAATTAAAAATGATGAGCGCAGTACTGGATGGAGCCGTGTTTCCCGGCACACAGGGCGGACCTTTAGAACACGTGATAGCCGCTAAAGCAGTGGCTTTCGGAGAGGCGCTGGATCCTTCCTTCATTTCCTACCAGCAGCAAGTAAAGGCGAATGCGGCCGCACTGGCCGAGGCCATGGTAAACATGGGCTATAAAATCATTTCAGGGGGTACCGATAACCACCTGATGCTGATTGATCTTCGAAATAAAAATATCAGCGGAAAACAAGCAGAACAAACCTTGGTTCGGGCCGATATCACCGCTAACAAAAACATGGTACCCTTTGATGATAAGAGTCCGTTTGTAACATCCGGTTTACGGCTGGGTACACCGGCTATCACTTCTCGTGGGTTAACAGAAAAACACATGTCGCAGGTAGCGCTGTGGATAGACACCCTCATTATGAATGCCGATAATGAACAAGTCATCGGAAAAGTAAAAGGTGAAGTGAACGAATTCATGGGCGCCTTCCCACTGTACTAAGGTTATGTTTGTACTTCTGCTGTTGCTGCTGCCGTTTCATCGTGCTGATACCGCGCGCTGGCATCAAAAAGTTGATTACTACCAGCAGTTGCAACTTGCTGATTCGGCGTTGTTGTATGCCGATTCTATGGACATGGCCCTCCAATCTTCAGCATGGCGCTTGCGCCGTGCGTTACTTCATCTTGATCTGCGCCATTTTCCTGAAGTAGATTCCCTGCTTCGTTCCGATTCATCGCTACTGTGGCATGAAGGCCGCTTGCCGGCAACTTTCGCCATGCATGAGGCCCCAATCTGCAAAGAAATCTGTGATACCCTGATTGCTCGGCAACCCAACCACTTCATGGCTCATTACTTCCTGGGATTATTATTGCGCCAGCAAGGTGATTGGGCGGCCGCTAAAGCTCATTTTGATCAATGTCTGGAACAAATGCCGGCCTACCCGCCCTTGTTGGAATACCTGGCTGAAATTGCCGTGTTTCAAAAACAATACGCGCTGGCACTGCAACGCTACACCGCCGCTGGGCATGAAAACCTGCAGCATGCCGCTTCCTTCAATAACATCGGTATCTGCTATTACCAATTGCGCGATTACCAAAAAGCCATTCAATACTTCCACCTGGCGCTCGATAGCAACTGGCAAATGGGAGAGGGGTACTTCAACCGAGGACTGGCCTATTATCATCAACAACATTTTGACTCGGCTTCAATGAACTGGCTGGCGGCTGCGGCCTCCTGGGATAGCTGTCAGGTAGATACCTGCCGCTACTACTACAAAGATGCGCTGTTCAGCCTGGCACATTGTTACATGAAAACAGGACAGCCCGAGAAGGCGTTGTACTACTTTGAATGGTTGCAACAACGCGGTTACTCCACCGACTTATCCCGGGAAATACGCAATCTGAAATGGACCATTTTCTTATCCAGAAAATGGTATTTACTCACCGCAGCAGCTATTTTCTTTGTCATGGCGCTGGTGTTTCTGGGTATCTATTTTAAAAGGTCAAAATAATCCTTGCGAATTCCCCGCAGCGGCTATATTCGCGCTCCATGGAAACATACAGTACGCTACTCACTGATTTGTCTGACGACGGAATTTTGCTCATTACGCTCAATAGGGAAGAAAAACTCAACGCGCTCAATCAGCAAGTGATTGCTGATTTGGGAAAGGTAATGGATGAAGTGTACACGAACAATGCCATCAAGGGCGTTGTACTTACCGGGAAAGGCGCCAAAGCCTTTGCCGCTGGTGCAGATATTGCCGAATTTAAAGGTTTGAATGAAGCAGAAGGAAAGGCATTGGCTAAACGTGGCCACACGGTATTCAATAAAATTGAAGATTGCCCAAAGCCAGTTGTTGCAGCAGTAAACGGTTTCGCACTTGGCGGCGGCTGCGAACTAGCCATGGCGTGCCACTTGCGTATCGCCAGTGAAAATGCGCGCTTCGGACAACCAGAAGTGAATCTGGGCCTCATACCGGGCTATGGCGGAACGCAACGTCTGGTACAGTTAATCGGAAAAGGAAAGGCGCTGGAGCTGCTGATGACGGCTGATATGATTGATGCGCCTGCAGCAAAGTCGTTAGGTCTGGTGAATGATGTAGTACAAACAGTTGAGCTGATTGATACCTGCCGCGCCCTGGTGCGCAAAATTACCTCGAAAGCGCCTATCGCCATCGCCAAAGTGATTGAATCAGTAAAAGCGCATTTTGAAGATGGTATCGATGGCTTTGATACCGAAACAGAACTGTTCGGTAAATGCGTAGCCACCGAAGATTTTGTTGAAGGTACTTCAGCTTTTCTGGATAAACGGAAAGCGAATTTTAAGGGGAAGTAAATTCCTTTCGGGCAATAGTAATCTCATGGTGATACGTGGGTGAGAAAAACTGCACCTCGGCACTGCGCCTTTTTTCCAACGTAATCCTGATGCCTTTCTGAATAAACGATTCATTCTCGCGCTTGTAAATGGCCTGATCTTTTTCGCAATCTTCAAATTCTTTCTTTACCGCTAACTTACCGGAAAGCAAATTGAAATTCACCTCCATCCAATAATCGCAGGGATGGCCATTAGTGGCCGTGTAGCCCACTAAGTAGAGCGCACTGTCGATGTACTTGTATTTATCTACTTCGCCCCATTTCCAGTTGCTGCCGCCGCTTTGCGTAATCAGCAAAAACTGCTCATTAATTTCCATGCTGTTATAGGCATCTCCCATAGTGCCGCCATCAGCACTGCCCATCACTACCTGATTAGATCGCTTCCACACTTTCCATCCCGCCGTATCCGGCTTGTAAATGATCAGCTCTCTGGGAATATTAAACGTATCGCTGCGCGTATTGTACAGCGCCACCATTTCCCATAGCCCATCCTTGTCTAAATCCCCTGATACACTATCAATCAGTGTGTAACCTTTGGGCACAGGAATTACCTGAGCACGTACATCGGCCCATAGCGCCATCATCACGGCAATCGCAAACAAACGTATCATCCTAAAATTTTAAAGTAGAATCAACCGATGCAACTAAAATTTACGATGCGTTTTTACCCAATCGGTAATATAGGTGCTGATCTCTTTTACCGGTGTGCCGGGCGCAAACAAAGTACCTACGCCCATCTTGCGCAATGCTTCCATATCATCGGCCGGTATAATGCCACCGCCGGTGAGTAACACATCATGCATATCACGCTCCTTCATTAAGGCCATAATTTTCGGGAACACCGTATTGTGTGCACCTGAAAGAATACTCACGCCAATCGCATCCACATCTTCCTGCATCGCGGCATTTACTACCATTTCAGGCGTTTGACGTAACCCGGTATAAATTACTTCCATGCCGGCATCCCGCAAGGCCGATGCGATCACTTTCGCGCCGCGGTCGTGACCATCAAGGCCAACCTTGGCCATCAATATGCGAATCGGACGCATCAATTAAAAATCATCGTCAAAGCCACCTTCGCCGAAATCATCAAAACTATCTTCCTCTTCCATGTCGTCGAAGCCATAATCATCATCGTCATCGCCGCTCTTAGCTCGGCCGCGCCCGCGCGATTTACTTTCAATCATGTCTTCAAACTCTTCCATGTCCAAATCTTTCAAATCAGCTTCAGAAGGTTCTTCTTCTGTTTCACCCTCTTCTTCCGCACCTTCATATTCATCGGTTTCTTCGTCAAACGAATCCTCCAACTCATCATCTTCATTCATTTCCGGCTCTTCTTCTTCTTGCTTCCTTTTGCGTGGCATAGTTTTCTGTTAGGTATGTTAGAAAAATTTGATTGTATAAAATTAGAAAATCAAAAATGAAAATTTTTGGAAATTTTTTGGCACCCCGCCACCGTTTCCATTAGCGCTAATTTCGTGATGTACTGCTTAGGGTGGCGGCCGCGTGCTGCAAGGCTTCGGTGCTTCGCTGCGCTACGCACAACCGCCTGTGGCGGTTCCTTTCCGCCCGCTGGTGCTGCCGCATAGCGTGAACTATGCGCATTACCCTACGCCGTGAAACGCTGCGCCATACGCGCAAACACTTCCTTCGTTCCTAAAAATTTGGCCATATCCATCACCGGTGGTCCTTGTAATGTTCCCGCTAATGCCAATCGCAATAAAGGCATAATTTCTCCGGTCTTCATTCCGGTGAATTGAATAAAATCATGCACCATCACCTCAGGCGCGGTGTTTAATATCTCGCTATTCGCACTGAAAGCACGCCATTTCTCAGCCACTTCTGGCTTCCATTTTTTCTTCCAGGTCTCTTCGTCAAAGGCTCGAATCGGCTGATACAAATAATCGCCGGCTGTAACCAAATCATTGAGAAACGTAGCGCGTTCTTTCAGTAAGCCGCAGTACGCTTCCAGCTTTTCCTGTTCATCCGGAAATCCCGCCGCTTTCATTTTATCCGCAAGAGCAGCAGCAATTTCGGCATTGTTTTTATCTTTCAGATAGTGATGATTAAACCACTTCGCTTTTTCAAAATCGTAACGCGCGCCGGCCTTGTGTACCTTTTCTAACGAAAACAATTGCACCATTTCTTCCAACGACATCACCTCCTTATTATCCCCCGGATTCCATCCCAGCAAAGCGAGGAAATTGATGAAGGCTTCCGGAAAAAATCCTTTCTCCCGATAGCCTTCAGTTACAGTGCCGTCTTCCGGACTCGTCCAGTTAATAGCAAAAAACGGAAAGCCTAAACGGTCGCCATCGCGCTTGCTGAGCTTGCCATTGCCATCGGGCCGCAACAAGAGCGGCAAATGCGCAAATTTTGGCATCACATGTTCGATGCCTAAGGCGCGATACAACATCACGTGCAACGGCGCTGAACTCAGCCACTCTTCGCCGCGAATCACATGCGTGATCTCCATCATGTAGTCGTCCGCTACATTGGCTAAATGGTAGGTGGGCATGCCGTCGCTTTTCAGTAAAACCGCATCACTCAATTGCGATGAGTGAAAGGAAACCCATTCGCGGATCTCGTCGTAAAATTTAATTTCTTCATGGCGCGGCATATTGAACCGAATCACATACGGCGCGCCTGAAGCCAGGCGCTGATCAACATCATCTTTGGGCAACGACAAGGAATTCTTCATGTACTGGCGCGTTACGGCATTGTAGGAAGCGTTGGGTACGCCCTGCGCTTCCAGATTCTTGCGCATGGTTTCCAATTCTTCTGCTGTATCGAAAGCATAGTAAGCATGACCACTTTCCAGAAGTTGATCGGCAAATTTTCGGTATAAATGTTTGCGTTCACTTTGACGGTAGGGTGCATGTGGACCGTCGCCAAAACCCACCCCTTCATTGGGTGGAATGCCACACCATTTCAAAGCGTTGATGATAAAATCTTCAGCGCCCGGCACAAAACGTTGCTGGTCGGTATCTTCGATGCGAAGGATGAAATCACCCCCTGTTTGTTTGGCTAAAAGGTAGTTGTATAGCGCGGTGCGAATGCCGCCCGGATGAAGCGGGCCGGTTGGGCTGGGTGCAAAACGCACACGGGTCCTTCTTGTTGACATAGCCCGCGAAGATAGCAAACCGCAGGGAGCGCGGCAAGCGGTGAATTCATGTGATTTTTTAATTTCATCGTCACTAAACACTGTAGATTGCTCGATTCACTGGCCATGGTGCGAACCCCGCGCTGGGCACGAAAAATTTTCCGGCGCGCCTGGTGGCAATTACCCACTACCGAAAAGGTGATTTACCTCACTTTTGATGACGGACCTCAGGAAGCCGTAACCGATAAAGTATTGGATTTATTATACCAATATCAGGCGAAGGCTACTTTTTTCTGTATTGGAAAAAACGCTGAAGAAAATCCTGAACTGTTGCACCGGGTTATAGCCGATGGGCATGCCATTGGTAATCACACCCAGCAGCATCTCAACGGATGGAAAACACAATGGCAGGAATACTTACAAGACGTGAGACAAGGCGAGGCTACCTTACGAAATTTAGCGCCGCATGCTTTAGGCGAGCGACCGCTATTCCGGCCGCCTTATGGTAAGCTTACCTTTGCGCAATACAACGCACTAAAACGCCGCAACCAGGTGGTGATGTGGGATGTACTCACCTGCGATTACGATCCTAAAGTAACGCCCGAAACAGTTTTGGCTAACGCGATGCGTCATATTCAATCTGGTTCTATTGTGGTGTTTCACGATAGTGTGAAGGCGTCAAAAAACATGTTGTATGCGCTACCGCAAGTGCTGAAGCATTTTAGTGAAAAGGGCTATCGCTTTAAAGCGCTGCCACCGGAAACAACCGCCGGGCATTCTCGCCTGTAATTCGGGCCACCTCCGCGAAGCTCATCTCCATGATGTCGCCAATGGCTTCAGCTACCAAACGCACATAGGCTGGCTCGTTGCGTTTACCGCGATGTGGCACCGGCGATAAATAAGGGGCATCGGTTTCCAGTACTACCTGTCCTAATCCAACTTCCTGTAACACTTCTTTCAATCCGCTGTTTTTGTAGGTTACTACACCGCCAATGCCAAGGAACAAGCCTAGTTTTAAAATCTCTTTGGCTTCTTCTACCGAGCCACTAAAGCAATGAAATACGCCTTTCGCGCGCCCTTGAAATTTCTTCATCACACCAATGCATTCATAGGTAGCCTTTCGGCTATGAATCACTACCGGCAGGTTACGGTCAATAGCCCACTGTACTTGTCGTTCAAACGCCTCCAGTTGCTGTGCCGTATACGTTTTATCCCAATAGAAATCCAGACCAATTTCGCCTACCGCGCTGTATTGCGTGCCATTATCGAGCAGGGCGAGCGCCTTGCTTAATTCGGTCTCAAAATCATTGTTGATGCTACACGGATGTACGCCCATCATGGGCCAGATTTCCAAATCGGGAATTTGCAGTTGTGCTGTTTGCAGCAAGGCATCATGTGTTTCTGAATCTACAGCAGGCAGGTGAACAGCGCGGATGCCTGCTGCCGCAGCGCGCTTCAACATCACCTCGCGGTCGTGATCAAATTGTTTGAGATAAATATGGGTGTGCGTATCTACTAGCATGGCGCGAAGATAGGGAAGCGAAAGTAATGCTCGGTTATATTGTCTTAACCACCCATTAGGCTTGACTAAATGATTAAAACAATTTAGTAACCGATAAATTAGGAGCCGCATAGGAAAAGAAAAAGGCCTCGCTTTTGCGCGACCCTTCACCCTAAACCTAATTTCTTATCCGCCTAATGATTTTACTTTTGATAAACCGAAACCGCTAAAACGCGCATGACATGAACGCTTTGCAAAATATAAGGGTGCTGCTGATCGCCATCGAATTGATGGCGGCAGTAGCGCCCTGCAAAGCGCAGTACGACCGCAAATGGTCGGTAGGGCAATTCAATGTCGTGTTAGATTTTAAAAACGGGGTCGGTAATCCGATTGTCCCAACTAACTACCATCTTTATTTGTATTCAACAGCAAACACGGCGTGTATCTACGATTCACTTTCCGGTAAATTGCTTTACACCAATGGAAACGATATCGTGACGGATCATTTTGATACGATTCCCGGCGCGTACCCAATGCCGGATAGTCTTTTTGCGAATTATTGGCATGGGGGGTATACCGGCCATCAATCGTCATTATTGCTTCCTAAAGATAGTAACGAATATTACCATGTCACGGTGTCCTGTTCAGACGATTCATTCCATCAAGACAGCTCACCCTTGAACCGCACTTATTACGGGGTGATTTCGCGGCAGCAGGATGGGAGTTTTCGGGTTATCAGAAAGCGGCAAATTATTTTGAAAGATGGGAATGTTGCCACTCAAATGACTGCGACCCAACACGCCAACGGGCGCGACTGGTGGATTATTCAAAAAGCCTTTTGCGGCAATACTTATTACATTTTTCTCGCAACGCCAGATACGATACACCTATTCAATACTCAGGTTTTTGGCGATTCCACAGGATATTACAGTGATGCAATCTGTATGTCTAAGTTTTCAGCACAAGGCGATAAATATATTTTCACCTCATTCAACCATGCACCTGAGGTCTTGACCTTTGACCGCTGCGAAGGGCGATTTACGGATATGCAGATCGTCCATTGTCCGTTTATCCAACCAAACGGCGATACACTCAAGGATAGTCATGGCAATCTGCTATACCGCCTAAGAGGCGCGGCATTTTCACCCTCTGGACAGTTTATTTATTTCAACAACAGCTATTCCATCGTTCAATATGATTTATGGGCACCTAATCCCGATAGCACCGGTGTCGCCGTAATGCGGTACGATTCTGCGACCTATAACGGCGAGCCGTATCCTCTGGGCTATCCATTTCTTGCGCCGAACAAAGAAATCTATTACGACACATACGGTATTCTTTATGCCATTCATTCCATCCGCGAGCCGGATAAAAAAGGCCTCGCTTGCAACTACCAGCCGATGTATCTGCCCATCCCCGACAAAACCAGCCCGCTTCCCAATGCCGTGTGGTTCAAAAGTGGCAAGCTGGCCGGTGCGTGTGATACCATCACTGGGATTCAAGAAGCGGATTTGAGCGATGGGATTTCCATCTATCCCAACCCGGCACACGACCACTTCCGTATCCTGTCGAATGAACCAGGAAGAACGTTTTCTTATTCGATTTGCGAAATTGCAGGGTTGGAGGTGATGAGCGATTGGACAAGTGGTGAAAATATTATTCCAATCAATCTTAGGCCTGGAGTTTATATTCTCAATGTTAGATCGAATGGAAAAGTGGCAGCTTTCAAGCTTTTTGTAAACTAATATATCTAAATGAGTGCTGCGACTTTAGAATAAGAAATTGAAGAAGCCTCCGGTCGAATTGAGACCCACCAAAATGAGATTACAAATAAGCTTTCGGATAGCACTAAATAGGGTCTTAACTCCTCATAAGTTGAATGATTTTATCAAAATGGTTTAGATTATGATCTATGATTTCAGATTTTTTTCTTCAAGTTGGGTAAAGTTAATGCAGGCTGGAGATAGCGTATTTTTCGATGCTTCGGCCTAGCCGGTGGTGAAGCGATTCCATTCCCGGTTAACCACCGTTTATCCCAATCCTGAGTGATTACAAGTGTACTTGCAAAAAGGGATAAACTAATCAATTTCCAGGCAGCTTTCATTTTCTAAACGGGGTACCAGGATTCGAACCTGGGACCCTCCCGATTCCATCGGGATGCGCTAAGCGGTAACACTTCCCAAAAACAAAAAAAGGTTGCCACAAATGACAACCTTTCTAAAGTCGGGGTACCAGGATTCGAACCTGGGACCCCCTGCTCCCAAAGCAGGTGCGCTAACCGGGCTGCGCTACACCCCGAAACTTTTTCTGTTCAACCGTGCGGTGAGAGAGGGATTCGAACCCTCGGTACAGTTTAACCCGTACGTCAGTTTAGCAAACTGGTGGTTTCAGCCTCTCACCCATCTCACCGGGGCGGCAAATATACAAATTCGTTCTTTTTCGACAAGTGGCGCTACGATTTTGATTGTTTTTATCAGCCCCACAAGCATTCCCAAGCATTTTGGAAAAGGTGCACATGTCTTTCCTTTTGCGCTTGCGGGCAGGGTATTGCAGGTTAAGACGGAAAAGCGGCCGGGATTGGAGTGGTGCGACTGTAAGGAGCAGTGCGTAGCGAGTTCCGAGCGGAGCACCGTAGCCACGCAAAGCCCGTAAGCCGCCATCATTTAAAAAAATATCAACTAAAGCGCCTTCGTTACCCATATCCGCTATCGTCACCTTGTGCTCGGTGCGCGGCAGGCTGAAGGCCGTCGAATTTGTCAATCGAAGTCTCTGATCTAAACTTAACTTTGTACCATGAAAGTTTGGATCAAAAGTTTGGGCGTATTCGTGTTGTTAGCTGTTGTGGCGTTGCTCACGCTTCCGTTTTGGGCGCCTGATTGCACGATTTCGAAAGATGAATGCAAGCGGCGCATTGCGGTGCCATCATCGCACTATTTTCACTGGCGCGATGCGGAGATTCATTATGCCGATGAAGGGCAAGGCATACCAGTGCTGATGATTCACGGCTTGGGCGGTAATTTTCACAATTTTGATTCTTTGAATGAAGTGCTGAAATCGCATTATCGCTGCATCCGTATTGATGTACCGGGTTTTGGTCTTTCCGACTTTCCAACTTTAAAAAATGGCGAAAGATATCTTGCCGCATATTCAGAATTTTATCAACTGCTTTTTGATTCACTTCACATCGATTCTGCTTATGTGATTGGCAATTCGATGGGTGGTGCCATGGCCTGGACGCTGGCTGCCAAACAACCCCAGCGCGTAAAGAAATTAGTACTACTGGCTGCTGCAGGGTATGATATTGAAGCCGTGAAAAAGAATTTGTTCGTGCTGAAATTCGGTGCCATGAAACGCCTGGCCGAAAAAGGGATGCCGATGTTTATGTCGAAGCGCAATGCAGAGTTGGTGTTTTTCGATGACTCGAAAATACGCGACCGGTTCGTAGCCATCAACAATGCTTCTTCCAATAAAAAGGGGAATATGTCGTTTTTATTTAAGTTGGTGGAACAGGCTGATTTTCCGGATAGCGCATGGATCAAAACGATTCAGTGTCCTACATTTATTGTATGGGGTAAGGAAGATAAGGTGGTGCCTGCTGACCATGCCAACCGGTTTAAACGCGATATTGCCAATAGCCAGGTATTGATGTTTGAAGGATGCGGACATGTACCGATGATTGAAAGACCGGGAGAAACGGCTGTGGCTATAGCACGGTTTTTGGGAGAAGAGCCAATATGAACAGGAAGATTTTCAGTATAGTTATTGTATGTTACTGCATGGTGGCCAGTGCTGCTGGTCAGCATCCGGTAAAACCGGGCCCCGCACCCGTGGTGAGTAACAAGCCCCAACTCACCAAGCAACAATTGCAGTTGTTTCAGAAAGCGGAAGATTCATTGTTGCTGTTGGCCAAAATAATGATGTGGGATACGGGTGATTTGGTGAATCGCAAAGCCGCGTGCTATCGTTTCATTCCGAAGTTCATGCACACCTTGAAGAATGATAACTCATTCTATTACGGATTTGATTCGCTGTTTAATGTGTCCCGCCTTTATCCACCCGATAGCTCCTTCCGTCTGTTTACCTGGCAACTGCACTATCCCAAAGGAAGATTCCGCTACTATGGGGTGTTGCAGATGAAGGGGAAAAAAGCGCGCTTGTTCCCGTTGAAAGATCTGCGCGATACCTTGCCTTTTCATACACAGCAAACACTCACCAATGAAAACTGGTATGGTCAGATTTACTACCGCATTCTGGAAAATACGGTGAAGAAGAAAACCTATTATACCCTATTCGGTTTCGAAGCCGCTGATTTCATTTCAAAGCGAAAAATTTTGGATGTGATGACCTTTGATAGTCTTGGTCGTCCGCGATTTGGCGCTCCTGTGTTCAACTTTAGTTATAGTGATACCACCCGGTTGAAAATGAAGGATACGCTAAGCAGGTTCTTCATCGAATACAAATGGAGTGCGAGCCCAACTTTAAACTACGATGATAATCTGAACTTGATTGTGGTTGATCATCTGGCGCCGCCCAATCCAAGGGCGAAGGGCGCTTACTTTACGTACGTACAGGATGGCACGTATGAGGGCTTTAAGTGGGTTACCGATCATTGGGAATGGATTGAAAAGGTGTTTACATTCTCTATTGACGAGGACGATAATCCGCCTATTCCGGTGCCGCTATTCGGCGAGCCGAAACGACAGCCCGTACTGCCCAAGTGAGTGGTTTGTCATAGCAGCGTCAAATTTCCTACCAAATGTTAATTCATATCTACCACTGCGAACTGGCACGGTGTTTTATGCGTTTAGTAATAAAGCGCGGATATGAAAACGAAGGAGGAGCTGGAAGGAAGAAGTAAGAATCGCAAAAGGTTGTTGCTGGCGGCACAAAGGATGACGCAGTTGTTGGGAGAGCTCAGACAATTAAAACAACAGCTTAGGTCAGTAAAACGGGCTTCGTACCAGCGAGGTGCATTCCGGCAGGTGGAATATGTAGAAATGCAGATCAGGCAATTGCAGCAGCATTTGATTGTGTTGCAAACTGAGTTGATGAGTTGGCTGAAGCAAGCGCCGCAACCGTGGCTTCATCCGGCAGCGTTGGTGCGTAGGATTCGGGCTACAATTGCTGATGCGGAACAATCATTAATCTTAATTAAACTAAATGCAGGCAGCGTATTGTTTTTGTAAAGAGCAAGCTGATTCTGCTGCGGCGAATGCGAACCATGCAGGAGGGTGGATTGTTAAGATGAAGTTGCTTTGGTTGTTTTATTTCGGCCGCATGGAGCAGTTGGGAAATCATGTTCCAGGTGGAAAAAAAATACCCTGGATGTTGAAGATGGGTGTAAGTGACAGAATGGTTTGAAGCTGGCTCGGTGCTTTCGAAGAACGATGGCAATGAGCAAAAATTGAGCGGCTTTTCAAGCGTAGGCCGCAACCGGAGTCGGCATCTGATGCCAGCTTTTTAAGAAATATACGGGATAGTAAAGATAATAGGGTAGTTGGGTTTAAGGGGCGCCTTTACGGGCGCCCTTTTTCATGGTTGCTGCATACACCTGATTTTCTATTTTCGCCAAAGATTTAATCGATATGACATTTTCAGAGATAGTTTCAATTACAGGTTTACCGGGTTTGTATAAAGCCGGCGCCAAGCGCAATGATGGTTTAATTGTTACGTCGTTAGTAGACGGGGTAACGAAGTTTGTTTCCGGCCGGCAGCATTTGTTCAGCACGCTGGATAACATTACCGTGTACACTACCGGAGAGAATGTTGAGCTGAAGGCGATTTTCGCAGAAATGAAGAAGCAGGAAGGAAAGCACTCGCCCGCCAGTTTGAAGACGGATGCCGATTTGAAAGCTTATTTTGAAAAGGTGGTGCCTGATTACGATAAGGAGAAGGTTTATGTAAGCCACATCAAGAAAATGGTAAGCTGGTTCAATATTCTGAATCAGAAGAATCTGATAGAGGAATTATTATCGGATAAGCCGGCCGCTACAGAGGAAGCCACGGAGAAGGAAAAGGCAGTGAAGGAAGACAAGCCGAAGAAGGAGCCAAAGGCCAAAACGGCAGCTACTACTAAAACAAAAGCAACAGCGAAGCCATCCGGAGCGGTGAAGAAAATCACTACGCCGAGGAAAGCGTCTTAGCAGTACTGTACTGATTTACCAGCTAATTTTTTTAATCAACGCATTGAATTCATCCTTTCGCTCGCGTGCTAAAGGAACTTCGGTGCCGTCGTCCATTTTGATAAAGCCGCCGTCTTGTTTCACATAGCGGGCAATTTTGGCTGTGTTGATGATATAGCTTCGATGCGAACGGAAAAATTGGTTGTAAGTGACCAGCGCTTGCTCAAATTCCTTGATTTTTTTGCTCACCACAATTGTCCGTCCGTTCACTAAGTGGAAATTGGTATAAGCGCCATCTGCCATCAGGTAGATGATGTCCTGCGTGGCGATGAACTCAATGCCATCGTTCATAGGAAGCGCAATTTTCCGGATGCTGGTTGTTTCAAAATTTTCGCGCAAGGTATCCATACGCTGTTGTCGCAAGGGTATATTGGTTCTCACGCGCTCCACGGCTCGCTGTAGGTCTGAAATCTGTATGGGTTTCAGTAAAAAATCAATGGCACTCACCTGAAATGCCTGAAGGGCATAATCGCTGTGGGCGGTAGTGAAAACGATTTCGAAATTGATTTCCTTGAAAAAATCAAGTAGTTGAAACCCGGTATAGCCCGGCATTTCAACATCCAGGAAGAGGACATCGGGCTGTACTTTATTGATGGCAATCACGCCGGAAGGCACATCATTAGCCACGGCAGCTATTTCCACATCGCTGCAGTATTCGGTAATCAGTGCCGCCAACATCCGTTGAGCTCTGGGTTCATCGTCTATGATAACGGCTTTAATCATCGGTGAAATATCAGAAATTTACGGGAATGCGAATGATTACCGTTGTACCGGGATGTTCATCGCGGTATGCTACTGCTATTTTATCTGGCCTACCCTGATTCAACAGTTGTAAGCGACGGGCATTGGCATCGGTGGAAAACGACTCATGAAGGGCGTTTCGGCTGGCATTCATGCGGGAAGCTGCCTGGCGGCCAATGCCATTGTCGGAAACGGTCACCTCTAATTGTTGAAGCGTTTCTTGCCACTGAAAGTGAATCTGTAGCTGCTTCTCTCCAACCTGATGTAATAATCCATGCCGGATGGCATTTTCCACGTAGGGTTGAATTAGCATAGGCGGCAGTGGTATTTCTTCCCATGATGGATCAGGCAGATCAATCTGATAATGGAAGTTATGCTCAAATCGCAACGCTTCCAGATCCAAATATTGCTTTAGCATTTCAATTTCTTCCGCTAGCGTGATGTGTGCTTTACCGCTGGCCTTAAGGATAGCTCTGGTGAGTTGACTGAACTTACCTAAATGCTCATTAGCCATTTTCTTATCACCCAAAAAGAACATTTCCTGAATGGAGTTCAGCGCATTAAAAATGAAGTGGGGATTCATTTGCGCCTTAATGGCTTTTAATTCGCTATCGGCTCTATCGAGTTCTGTTTGTTGCTGTTTTATTTTGAGGCGTTGTAATTCCAATTCCTTCTTTTCTGATTCATATCGCGCGTTCAAAGCGGCCACCTCTTTCATACGCTGGTCGTTCATTTGCTGCTGTTCCGCGGTACGCAGTTGCAACAACGTGGAATAGGCGCTTTGGTGGTTAGCCGTTTTGGCGTAGGCATCATGTAGCAGTTGCAGCGATTTTATTTTGTTGTTCAGATTGATGGCGGTGTTTCCCGCTTCCAACATTGGTTTCAGGATATCAATGCAGTAGGCGTAATTTCCTGCACTATAATACGCATGACCCAATGCATGACTGGTGAAGTAAATTTCGTGAGGGGTGTTACTATGTGCTGCGGCACTGCAAGCGCGTAAAGCGAAGTTGATGGCTTGCTGATGCTGTTGGCGCTGCCTGAAAATATCGGAGGCTACGGCTAGGGCAAATCCACCGCCTAACTGTTCTGCCACCTGAATTTCACCATCCAACACTTTTTCGGCTTCTTCTGGTAGATTTAGTTCCCTTAAAATATTTGCTGCTTGCCGGCTGCTGCCTAAAATCCGGTAGTAAGCACCATGCTTGAAGTACGTTTCAAAATAAGGGTAGAAGTATTCGATAGCCCGCACTTTATCTCCTGCCTTTTGTGAAGCATAGAATAGTTTACCCGAGAAGGCTGCGATCCACAGTGCTTCGTTTTTCTCCTGAGCAAATTGGATGCCTTGAATACAATATGCGGTAGCCTTGGCAAAGTCGGTTTCCAGATATAGCGCCGTGAGATAGTTTAGGGTCTCCAACTGAGCCACTGCATCCTGTTGTTGCCTGAAGAATTCCAGCCCCTGAGTCAATAGCATTTCATGTTCTGATGTTTTGGCCAGATGCATGGCCGCCCCTGTGCGGTGAATCCGCCACTGCCATGCCGTTGATGGGTCTTGTTCGTAAAGCTCTTTGGGTAAACTATCGTAGGAGGCCACAGCCTGTTGAAACTGCATGGCATTGTAAAAGGCTTTTCCTAAAGCAATTTTCGCATTAACAGTTTCTTGAGCACTTCCCGATGAAAGTGCAATAGCGTTGGCTTTTTGAGCGGCCTGCAAACTTTCCTGAGGGCTTACATCTGCCTGTAATAATGATAAGCGTATCCATGCATCCACACTGGCATGAGCATCGGCTTCTGCGAGTGCTAGCTTTAACTGGTTGATTTGGTCACGCAACAGCGGCATGAACGCAAATTAAATCTTACCACGCATTCAGCAATAGTTTTATGGCCGTTTCATTGAGTTTTAATTGATAGAGCACCTGGGCATACCGGTTCGCTGCATCTTCAAAACTGAGTTGCGCCTGCCTCACCTCCAGTGTATTAGTACCGCCTAAACGAAAACGCTCGGTGGCGATTACCAGATTTTCTTTACTGAACTGTACGCTTTCCGCTGCCAGCTTTTTCTGCTCCATCAGCACCGCATAGCTCTGGTACGCATCGGATAACTGCCGATTAATGGTGAGATTAAACTGATTGACTTTTAAATCGGCGTATTGCTGCTCAAAGCGGGCTGCTTTTACCTGTCTGTTGATGTTTAAGCCATTAAACAATGGCATACTGGCTGAAAAGCCTACTTGCGGTCCGTACGTTTCATTGAGTAACTGAAAACCGGCGCTGTTATTGTTTCGGGTGAAATAATAACCTCCATTTAGCGCGATTTTGGGCCAGCGTTGGGCTTGCAATTCCTGTTGGTTGATTCGGGCAATGTCAGATTGGCGACGCAGCAGTTGCAATTGAACGTTTTGCTCTTGGGCTCTACTCACGGCTTGCTGGATGGTGGTTGGCGGTGAGAGCCGAATGGAATCCACTACCTCGAAGGCAACCACGGGTGCTTCACCCATCCATTCATTTAACTGGTGTTTGGCATTGGCGATATTCAATTCCAGTTGTAATAAATCACTTTTCCGCGCATTTAAATCGATTTGCGATTGCAACCAATCCGTTTTGGCGGAAACGCCTATTTCAAATTTGTTCCGGGCCAAATTGGCGCGCTCGGTATTGTATTGTATCGATTCCTGTAAAGCGGCTGATTGTTGCTTATACGAAACGATACTGTAATACAACGCCACTACTTGCGTGATGGTTTGTTGAATCTGGCTTTTCCATTGCAGTTCGCCAACCTCTTGTAATTTACTCAGCCGCTTCTTTTCCATGAACATGCGGGCGCCATCAAACACCGTCCAATTCAACACCACACCGGCGCTCAGCGCGTTCCCCTGAACACCGTTTACGCGCACATCACTGCCATTACTTAATTTCTGGTGCAGGCTGTTGTAAGAAAAGTTATCGGAAGCCTGGAGGTTCACATTGGGTAGCATGCCAGCATTACCCGGTGTATTGTTGATGCGCGCTTCGTCGGCAACATTTCTGATTAGCTGAATATCGTAATTCTTCGCCAACGCTTTTTGAACCGCCTGTTCAACGGTGAGCACCGCAGCGGTCTGCCCCAAGCAGTTAGCTGCTAATAAAAGCAGCGCCATGGCTACCTTATACTTCCTCATCTTGATGTTGTTGGTGGGCTAATAAGGCGTACATGCCGGGAATGACGTACAAGGTGAGTAGTAACGAAAACATTAAGCCCCCTACAATTACTACACCCAACGGTATTCTACTTCTTGAGCCTGAACCTAAAGCCAGGGCAATAGGCATGGCACCCAGAATGGTTGCCAGTGAGGTCATCAGAATAGGTCTCAAACGCGCCGCCGCTGCTTCCTGAACAGCCTGTAAACGTTTCAGTCCGTTTTCTTGCTTTTGGTTTGCGAATTCAACGATGAGAATACCGTTCTTGGTCACTAATCCGATCAACATAATCATCCCAATTTGGGAGAAGATGTTCAGCGTTTGATCGAAAATGAACAACGATAGCAAGGCACCGGCAATAGCTAGCGGCACGGTGAACATAATGATGAGCGGATCGCGGAAACTCTCAAACTGTGCGGCAAGAATAAGATAAATCAACACCAGCGCCAACAAAAAGGCAAATGAGGTATTTGAAGAACTTTCCGCAAAGTCGCGCGAGGTGCCGCCTAAGTCGGTGGTGAATGATTCATCCAGCATGTCCTTCGCTAAATCACGCATGGTTTGAATGCCTTCGCCCAATGTTTTGCCCGGGGCCAGCGAAGCCGAAACCGTTGCACTTTTATATCGGTTGTAATGGAACAGGGTAGGCGGCTCACTACTTTCTGTAACGGTAACCAGGTTATCCAGTTGAATCATATCGCCCTTGCCATTTCTGACATACAGCGATTTTAAGTTCACCGGTGTATTTCGGTTTTCCCGATCTACCTGACCAATCACCTGGTACTGTTTGCCGTTTCTGGTAAAATAGCCGATGCGGCCGCCGCTATATGCCAGTTGCAAGGTGTTGCTGATATCTTTTACACTAACACCAAGATCCGTAGCCTTCATGCGGTTGATACTCACCAATAATTCTGGTTTGTTGAATTTCAGATTCACATCAACGTTACCGAAAACCGGATTTTTTCTCGCCTTGTCAATGAATTTGGGCAGCACGGATTCTATCTTTTTGAAATCAAGGTTTTGAATGATGAATTGTACCGGTAGCTGAGAGCCGCTGGCCAGCGAGGTAGAAATAGTTTGTTCCTGATTAGGGAAAATTCTTCCTTCCGGAAAACCTTTTACCAGGCGATTCATCTTTTCATAAATCTGGAATTGGGTTACGGGTCTTTCAGTTGGGTCCTTGAGCATGGTGCTGACAAAGCCGCTGTTGGTGGCACCCACGCCGTTGAATGATGGCGCAATGATACTAAACACAGCTTTGTAGCCAGTTAAGGAGTCCATATACGTCTGCGCCAGTCGGTCCATCACTTGCTCTGTCACATCGTAGTCGGTTCCTTCGGGTAAGGTTACCGGCGAACGAATGATACTGCGGTCTTCTAAAGGGGCTAATTCTGATTGTAAGGTATTCATCAACACGCCAATGATGGCAATACATCCAATTAGCATGAATACAGGCAGCCACCGCAAGCGCATAAACGCCTGTAGCGAACTGCGATATCGCTGTTCCAAACCAACAAAAAAAGGTTCTGTTAACTCGTAAAACCGGGAGCGGCGGGTGTGGCTGCGCGCGAGTTTGACATTCAGCATGGGGGTAAGGGTGAGCGAAACAAATGCTGAAATCAAAACGGCACCGGCCACTACAATCCCAAACTCGCGGAACAACCGGCCTGTAAATCCCTGAAGGAAAATAACCGGAATGAAAACCACGGCAAGCGTAATGGAAGTGGCAATAACAGCGAAGAAAATTTCTTTGGTGCCTTCAATAGCAGCATCCATCTTCGACATGCCTTCTTCCATTTTTTTGAAAATGTTTTCGGTCACTACAATGCCGTCATCTACCACCAATCCCGTGGCCAGCACAATGGCCAGCAGGGTGAGAATGTTGATGGAAAAGCCAAAAACATACATGATGAAGAAGGCGCCAATCAGCGAAACGGGAATATCAATAAGCGGCCGTACCGCAATCACCCAATCGCGGAAGAACAGGTACACAATGATAACTACCAGGAAGAAGGCAATAAAGATGGTTTCTGAAACTTCCTCAATGGCTTTTCTAACGAAACGTGTTTTGTCGATACCGATATCCAGAATGATATCCTTCGGTAAATCTTTTTGAATATCGCGATAGCGCTTATAGAATTCATTGGCGATTTCAATGTAGTTGGCACCGGGCTGTGGTAACAATGCCAATGCCACACCGGGCACATTGTTTTTCTTCATCGCCGTTTCTTCCAGCTCCGGACCAATTACCGCTTCGCCAATATCACGGAAGCGGATGACCTGCTGGTTGTTCTGGCTGATGATGAGATTATTGAAGTCTTCTTCCGTATACAAACGCCCGGATGTTTTAACCACTAACTCGGTACTTTCACCGCGAACCTTGCCCGCTGGTAGTTCTACGTTCTCGCGGTTAAGCGCGGCAATTACATCTGGCAAGGTGAGTTGATAAGCCGCTAATTGTTGCGGCTTAATCCAAAGGCGCATACTCGGCCTTTTTGAACCAAAAATATTAACCGCACTTACGCCGGGAATGGTTTGCAGTTTTTCCTGCAATACATTTTCTGCAAATTCGGTGAGTTGTACGGAATTCCGCGTGGTGCTTTGCACCGGCATAAAAATAATGGGATCGCCGTTGGCATCAGCCTTGGCTACTACCGGTGGCGCATCAATATCCTGCGGCAGATTCCTTCCGGCCTGCGACACTTTATCGCGTACATCATTGGCCGCCTGATCCAGATCTACGCCCAAATTAAACTCCACGGTAATATTACTGTTGCCTAAAGCGGATGAAGAAGAAATAGAGCGAATTCCCGAAATCCCGTTGATTGCTTTTTCCAGTGGTTCGGTAATCTGCGATTCTACAATATCGGCATTGGCACCGGTGTATGAAGTGCGCACGCTAATGGTGGGCGGATCAATAGCTGGATACTCTCTAACCCCAAGAAAGGTATAACCAATGACACCAAAAAGCAGGATGACAATGCTCATCACAGTCGCCAGCACCGGCCGGCGCACAGGTAATTCGGCTAGTGTCATGTGTGTCGAATGGTATTGAACTTCAATGTAGCCCCTGGCTTGATGAAAAGTATGCCGGTAGTAACCACCGTATCGCCCGGCATCAAACCCTCTTTCACCTCTATTTTATTGCTGGAGCGGGTACCGGTTTTTACTTTCACCATTTCGGCCTTTCCGCCGCGCGATACAATCACGCTTTTATCTCTGGCTGCGGGGATGATGGCTTCGGTAGGCACCATCAGTGCCGACTGACTTTCGCTCAACTCCAGATGCACCAACGCATACGAGCCTGGTGTAGGCATGGGCGTATGGGGAAGAATGGTGGCGCGCACATTCATATTGCGGGTACTTTCAGCAACCTGGCGCTCGTTGGCTATCACGCGCGCGGTGAACAGCGAATCGCTGCCTGCGGTTTTAAAGCGCACCTGATCACCCACCTTTACCAGACTGCTGTATTGTTCCGGTACGCTGAAATCGAGTTTCAGTGTTCCGGTGGCCCGAATAGTGGCAATGGCCGTAGTTGGGGTAACCATGGCGCCAACGCTCACCTTACGCAAGCCAATCACGCCTGAAAACGGCGCGCGAATTTCTGTTTTCGCAATTTGCGCTTTAACCAAATCAATATCGGCGGCTGTATTGCTTACGGTTAAGTTGGCTAATTCGGCATCTTGCTGGCTAACGCCATTAATAGCCAGTAATTTCTGCTGACGGGCAGCAATATCCTGATTGATTTTTAGTTGAACCTGCAGTTTTTTCAGTTGCGCCTGTAGGTCGGCGTCATATAGTTTTACCAATAGTGTTCCTGCCGCTACGGCTAGTCCTTCCGGAATTTGAAGGAAGGTGATGCGGCCCGAAATTTCAGGATGTAATTCTGTTTCTTCTAACGGAATGATGGTTCCAGAAGCTTCTACGCTATGCTCCATCTTTTCGGGAGAAACAACGTACCCGGTGATATTGGCTACCGGCATGGTGGCCGGCGGCGGCTCGCTGTTTTTCCCTTTACAAGCTGAGAGTAATAGCAAGCAAGCCATTACGGGAAGTAATCCGTGTTGTTTCATAATGCCGGCGTCGATAAACGCCTGCAATAGTAACAAGAGTAAACAAGATGCAATAATGATTCATTGTCATAGGGATGCATATAGATTAGGATAGTGCATGCCACATTGTTAAAGAACTAAATGTTCTTTAAGCTAAAGCGCCTCACAGTAAATACTAATGGCACTAAAAGCCAAAGGCTTAGCACTACTGAAATGTACAAGAAACCAGAAAAAGTGCCGAAAAACTCCTTATAAACGGCACCTGTGAATCCCATTAAGGCACTAACATCTAACTTCATTAGAACCAAAATTCTAACCAAATCTATTGGATTAAAGGAAGCTAACGCTACCACTGCTTTTTCAAGCGGATATTCGCTAAAGGCAAAAAGAATAGCCAAAACCAAGGCGTCGTAGATAACGCCAAAATAAAACCAAGCCATCATTGCCAGTCCGATTCCTTTTGCCTTATCATCGATGTGCACCGCCACCAAAAAGGCGATAGCGGTGAAAATGAGCGTGAGGCTGCATCCCGAGACTAAAAGGACGAATCCGATAGTATTGAGCGAATACAAGAGCACCGGTATTCCTATTCCAAATGAAAAGGAAAGCAATAGTGAAATTGATACGCCGGAAAAGGCGCCTAAAATAATAACCCGTCGCTGAATGGGTTGCGCTGCCAAGAGTTCAATAAATTGATAGGAGTTGTAAAAATAGGTGGTGGCAAAAATGATACTCACCATAGGCACTATAATCAATACAATGCTTAATAAGCTGGCTACGCTTCTGGATGAATCACTTTCGAATGCGAATAGTGCCATGGCAATTAACCACAGAAAGATGGTATAAGCAATTAATACCCTGCTTCGTAAAATATCGTAGGCAATATACTTGGTAATCTTAAGCATGATTAACGGTGGTCATTAATTTGGCTATGGCTCTTCCCAGGCGTTCCTCAGAGGTCAGTTGTTTAAGCGTGGCTACAGTGTTAAAGAACTGAATTTTGCCTTCATGCAGGTACAATACACGATCGGCAATCTCTTCCACTTCACTCATGATGTGAGAGGTAACAACGATGAGGCATCCTTGCGATTTGGCTTTCGTGATTTTGGATTTCAGAATCTCAGCGGCTACCGGATCGAGACCTGCTGTTGGCTCATCTAAAATCAGTATCCTGGGCTGGAACAAAAAGGCCAGAGCCGCGCTTACTTTTTGGGTAGTTCCACCGGAAAGCGTGCGCATCGTTTTATGGAACATAGTGCGCAGGCCGAAGAGCTCGAGCAGCTCTTCGTCATACCCTGAAGCCTGCGGGCGGAGGTCTTTCATCATATTAAACAACTGCCCGATTTTCATGTTCTCCGGATAATGTCCAATTTGGGGCATGTATCCGATGTAAGTCCGGTATTGATGATTGTTGTTGGTGTTTTGACCATTACAAATAATTTGACCTTTATCTGGAATGATCATTCCTAAAATACTCTTAATGAAAGTAGTTTTTCCAGAGCCATTTGGTCCAATGATGACTACCGCTTCGCCTGGCTGTAAATCTGCAGAAATGCCTTTAAGTACCGGCAGTTCCCCATACGACTTTTCTAGTATAGAGACACTAATCATGGGTTTTGATTTTCTTCATTAATGGTTTAATATCAACAAACGTTTCCGGCAACAAGCTTGGGATACTCCGTTCCGCGCGGTTGATAACATCAATGGTGAAGCTACGGATTAACATTATGGCAAAAGGAAGCTTTTCTACTAATACGGCATACAAGCTGACCGGCCGGTAAGGTACATCTCCAAATCCGTCCCGGTTGAGGTCATACCCTTCGTATTTATCCCAAAAGTTGAATTCAAACAAATTATCCTGTAATTCCCCGTTGGTTGCAGCATCAAACGTATTTTGATAAAATGAATTGTAGCGGAAGGTGTCTAATCGGCAATTAGCCATCACTTTAATTGCATATCCGTTTAAAGTAAAGCGATTTGAAGTAAAGCGCATATTGTTACCACCTTCCATAGTGATGCCAACCGTATTGTTGGTAAAAGTGTTTCCCTGGATGATACCATTAGTCATGTCCTTCAGGAGTAATCCATACGAGGCATCGCCCCAATTGTTTGCAAATATATTGTTGAACATATGGACACCTTGGCTATACATCACGGCAACACCCGTACCATTTTCTGTAAACTGATTATTTCGGTATTCGTCATTGTCTGAAAACATGAAATGTAGCCCATACCTGAAATTCTTGCTACAGGCGTTCTTCTTAATCAGGCAGTGTTTTGCGAATTCCAGATAGATACCATCGCGATGTCCCTGAAAAGTATTGTTTTCTATTAAAATGCTATCACATTTCCATAGGTGAATGCCATTTCCTGTATCGCTTTTCCCGAAGTGTGCGCCTTTACTGGAGCAATTGCGTATCACTACTCGCTTTACATCACTGAGGTAAATGCCAAAGAAGGTATTTTGCAATAGGCATTCCTCAATGGTTACATCTTCAGTATGGAAAACGCGTATTCCAGCGTAATCTTTGATACTACCGCATTTAGAATTTTTTATTTCAAGGCCGCAGATACGGACCTTTTGTCCAGTAACAACCAGAACTTCGTTTTGCTCATGCCCATCGAGGATGGCTCCTTTTTCACCCAATAAAGTTATCGGTTTATTAATACATTCATTAATACAATCATAAACTCCTGCTTTTAGAACGATCGTATCAAATGGTTCAGCTATTTTCAAAGCACTATTGAGGACAAGGGCATTCTTAGCTGGTGTTAAGATAATTTTTTTTGCAAGGGAATGGTTCCCTATAATTAACAGAATTAAAAATAGTGGGAGTTTCATTCAAACTTTATTTGAATTGCTTTTGACCAATCGAGTATGTCACCATTCAGTGATTTTTGGTAGAATGCGGCATCTTCACGTTTGTTGAAAGCGCAGATATTCCCACCCATAGGACTTTTAACCTCGCCACCGTGCAGGAAGAAAGAGTTTTCGGCTTTAATAAAATGCCCCGGGTGATTGTAGTTAGTTACCAGTGTTTTAAATGGAATGAAATCGTCTTCACTTTGCAGGTAATCTATCATACACTCAATACAATCAAATTTTATTTTTTTGCCCTTCATACTAATTAACTCGCACCCAAATTTGCGGTCCATGATGGTCATTTTACAAAATGCACAACTGTCTTTACCGTAGTTAATAGCCTCAGGTTCTTTATTGCAACCTGTTATGAAGCAGATGCTCATCAACAAGTAAATTATTTTCTTCTCCATAATTCAAATAATAGAAGTGCTACAACAACAATGCTGGGTATAATAATTAACCAACCGCCGATATCCGGAAAAGAACCAGCCAGAAAATTAAGCAGTTGCTTCCATCCAAAAAGAGGCGGTTGATACGCCATGCCGGGAATTTTAATGGCGGCATGTGGGTTCAGGTTGTGCCCATACTCATATTCCCATTTCCAAAAATCATAAATGCCCCAAATACCGCAAAGTACCAGGTAACTCGCCGAAACGATGTGCAATCGCAGTTTCCCTGTTATTGCACTGGCTCCTATCAAGGCTACCATAATCCATATTAACCAAGGCATCAATTTGAATTCAGGGAAGGTTTCTTCTTTTATTTGCGACATGCCAATGTAGTGGTTAAGGCCGTTTATTTTATCGATATCTCCGGAAATTTTGGAACTCCATATTTCCATTTTTAATCCCTCCGGATATTGTGGTGCTTCTAATTGGATTTGCCACACTGAAAGGAAGTTGGAGGGGATAATGGCGATGGCACAAATGAATAGTAAAATTTGTGTAAGGGGCTTTATTTTTTTCATACAAAATATTAATAGGGCTTAAGGGTGAGGAAAGAAAAGGGGGAGCGGTAAGGCATATCCGTCTCCCCCCAGGGTTAACTATTAACCAGTTTATTCACCTGTTGAAAATTTTAGAGGTGTACTACTTCCGGCTGCAGAAACGCGGACGTATCCCTGCATTTCTTGATGTAGGGCTGAGCAGAAGTCCGTGCAGTACATTGGGAACATTCCAGGGCGGTCAGGTATCCATTTTAAGGTTTGTGTCTCACCTGGCAAAACGAGTAACTCTGCGTTGTTGGCTCCTTTAACGGCAAAACCATGGGGAACATCCCAATCTTGCTCTAAGTTGGTAACATGGAAGTAAACATTGTCACCTACTTTAACCCCTTCGATATTATCTGGTGTGAAATGGGAACGGATTGCTGTCATATAGATGTGTACATCATTTCCTTGCCGAATTACCTTGGCATCCTTTTCAGTTTTTGCCAGATATTTGTGCTTGTTATCATCTAATTTGAAGAATTTAACCTCGTGCCGAGTAACGATATCGGCAGGACAAGCCTGTGCATAATGCGGTTCTCCAATAGTTGGGAAATCTAGTAGCAGCTGCATTTTTTCGCCCTCAATGGAATACAATTGCGCTGATTGGCACAATTCAGGGCCGGTAGGTAAGTAACGGTCTTTCGTAATTTTGTTTAAGGCGATTACATATTTGCCGTAAGGTTTGATGTTGTCTCCCATTGGTACGCAAAGGTGGCCAATAGAATAGTAGGTAGGTGCACGATCGAGTACTTTTTTAGTCTTAACATCCCATTTTACAATTTCTGATGAAACGAAAAATGAGGTATATGCATGGCCATCAGCATCGAATTCAGTGTGTAATGGGCCTAAGCCTGGTTTTTCCACTTCGCCATCTAAAGCGGCTTCATATTTTATTACTGGTATTCCATCAAAATCTCCATCAAATGATTTGGATTCAATGGCCTTCAACATTTTGCTATAGGAATAAACAGGTATTACAGCAGCCAACTTCCCTGATGCACAAATATATTCGCCGGTTGGATCAACATCACATCCATGCGGAGATTTTGGGCATGGTATGTAGTAACATATACCTGGCAAGTCTTTTACGTCTAACACGGTTACTTCCTTTTCTAAGGTTGAAGTTGCTGTATGTGATTGCTCGTCCATTACATTATGGGCGTAATTAGCAGGCCATTTCATTCCTTTTCCTTGAGCAAGGTATTCTTCAGCTTTCTTCCAATTTACGGCCATAACAAAATCCTTGTCCCGTTGCGAGGCATTCATTTCAAGTAAGGTATGCGCTTTTTCAGTGTTGTAGCAACTAAAGAACACCCAACCATGGGAAACCCCTTTACCTGCGCGAGACAGATCATAATCTACCCCAGGAACCAACAATTGAAAGTTAAGGTTCATGTGCCCCGTTTCCTTATCTACTTTGATGAAAGATATGGTTCCCTTGAATTTGTCTTTGTAATCAGCTATGGCAACATCACCTTCCTTATCGTTCGGTACAGAAAACCGGGAAGCGCCAACTACATATTCAGTATTCTGAGTAGTGAATGGCGAAGCGTGGTTGCCCCCACAATTAGGTAACTCAAGAATTTCTGCGGTTTTAAATACACCTAAATCAACCCGCGCAATGCGTGGCGTGTTATTGGCATTGATAAACAGCCATCTGCCATCGTCTTGCCCATCTGTTCTTGATAGTTGTGGGTGGTGGGAATCATCCCACGGCGTGAAACCATGTGATGTCATTAACATTGGTTTAGTCTCTTCGCTGAACCCGTAACCAGTTTCAGCATCTTGTGAGAAAATCGGCACTTGCTTAAACATTCTACCAGAAGGTAGGCCGTAAACCCCAATCTGACCGCTAAAGCCACCCGATGTGAATAGGTAGATTTCATCTTTTTTACCTGGTGCTACGTACACCTTTTTGGCGGCATCCCCGGAAATTACATTGTCTACTTTCGGGGGTTTACAACTGTTCATTATGACGCCAGTACCTATTGCCAACGCCAGAACAATCATTTGATTCCTTGATTTTGTTTTCATATGATTTGAATTGATAGTGGAGAATTATTTAGAAGATGCGGTTGAACTATTGTTGCTGTCATTCTTACGCAGAAATTCCAGAATTTGGATGGCCTGTTCGTCGCTTACATCCTGAAAAGTCATTTGCGTTAGATGCTGGGCTAATAATTCTTTAGCGGTAGGGTCAGACTTTGTCATTTCTACGGGATTAGTCATCATATTCAATATCCAAGCCGGTTGCCTCCGGTCTGTGACACCTTTTAATCCCGGACCAACCACTTTTTGGTCGGTTACCTTGTGACAGGCCGAGCACTTGGTTTCGAAAATGAGTTTTCCGCTTTCTGCCTTTTTATCATCTATTGCAGCCAGCGTAATATTTTTGAACTTCCCAATGCCCTGTCCGTCATCCTTTGGTGCATCTGCTACCATGCTTTGAGGCAGGTTATCGGTGTTAGCCGGTTGTGAGGTGTTATTACATCCTGCTATGGCTAACCATGCAGCAGATAATAGAATGACAACATTGGTTCTCATATACTTTGCTTTTGATTCGGAAGCAAAGGTGCGTAGTGCTTTAACGCCTACCAATGAGTGCAATCAGGCGATAGTATGATTATAGTCAATAAAAAGACCTTTATGTCTTTAAATAGAACTTTTAGTTCATCAAAAACGACTTTCCCAAACGGATGTCGCGCGACATTTCTTCTATCGTCTTGGTTTCCAGTAGGTTTTTTAGTCGGCTGGAATAACTTCTAAACTCTTTATGGATGGGGCAAGGTCGTTTGTCGCCACATTTTTTTAAACCTAATCCGCAGCGCTCAAAGGCTGCTTTTCCGTCCATGATATCTACAATCTCCATCACTTTCACCGGGGGCGCGTCCGCGGAAATATAGAAGCCGCCACCTGGCCCTTTTATAGAACTAATTTTTTCATGACGGGCCAGCGTTTGTAGAATTTTTGCTGTAAACGCCTCAGGCGCGTTAATTTCTTTAGCGATTTGCGTAATGCTCAAACGTTTCCCATCACGTGTTTCCACGCATACATAAAGCATCGCCTTTATTGCATATTCACAACTTTTCGAAAACATCATATTCCTCGGGAACTGTTGGTTTAGAGGTGAAATTAAGAGATTGTTTGGTTTAGATACCAGATAAGGCGGCCAGGCTAAGATTTACTTGCCTATGTTGCTTGTATTTGTTTCAAGGGCTTGTAAATCCTTGTTGATCAGGCCTACCGATTCTTTGCATTTTATCATGTTTTCGCCGCGTAATACACCAATCTGCTGCTGTATATCACGTAGGTGCCGGGTGATATTTTCTCCCGCTGGTTGCGAAAGTTTTTCATCTTTTAAAATTGTTGCCAGTTGCATTTCCAATAAATCGGCAAACTGATGGTAAGCAGCTATGTTCTCATATTTTCTACTATTTAATAGCGTAAAATTCTCTACTGTATGATGTAAAATATATAGTTGTTCCCGGGTATTGGCATCAACGGAAAACCCATCAAGTGGCGTTTGCTGTGATGGTGATGATTGTTGTGATGCTGGTGATGACTCTGCCAGAGGTTTACAGGCGGATATTTGCAACAAGAGCATTAAGTAACCTAAAGTCTTCATTGGAACGAATTAAAAGATGCACGAATAACGGTTCCATGATTATAAACAGGGAGCCCATTGATTTTAATCATAAATCAAAAAAGGAAAAAAAGATTCTTTTGTCCCAAAATATTGCAATTATGAAAAGAATACTGCTAATTTCAACCGTGATGGCGGTGATGGCTGCGTGCAGCAATAAGGAAGGTAAAGATGCTCCCGTAGCTCCATCCAATGAACAGGAAACGGCTGCCGGCCAGTCGGCTGTTCAAGATGATCAAAGTCAAAAGGATGTTGTAAAAGTTGCTGCCGGATCAAAGGATCACACCACTTTGGTTGCTGCAGTGAAGGCCGCCGAGTATGTAGATGTGCTATCGAATGCTGGACCGTTTACTGTATTTGCTCCTACCAATGCGGCTTTTGAGAAGCTTCCGGCGGGAACCGTTGACGGCTTACTAAAGCCAGAAAAGAAAGCCGATTTGCGCAATATTTTAGAATACCACGTTACTACCAGTGCATTAAAAGAAGAATATTTAAAAGATGGAATGTCAATTGGAATGGTAAATGGTGGTACTGTAAAAATATCGAAGGGCGCCGATGGAAAAATTAAGGTAAATGATGCCAATGTTTTGGCGGCTGTACCTGCCTCTAACGGCATGGTTTACGTGATAGATGCGGTATTGCTACCTTCTGCTAAATAGGAACGATTAATTATTCAACTTGTTATAGCAAGGTGCATTTGTAGTTGTGGGCCGCGGATTAATCCGCGGCCTTTTCATGTAGCTATAAAGCAGCAAGATGATCTGCTGCAGACCGTTGATTACCGAATGGTTGCCGCGAAGAAAAACCAGGTAGTTTTAGTTAAACTACAATTGCGCATTGTTGGGTGATGTGACTTAGTTGGCTTTGCATCAATTTTGTAAAAGGAAAAGCATGAAGCGGTGTATTTCGCTTAGCAAGCTGACGTTTGTATGAGATTAGTAGCCATTTATATCAACTTATCATTGAGCGCATGCACCGAAATTTACTGTTGAGCGTGAGGGATGGCAACGAAAAGCCCCGGCCGAGGAACGAAGGCCGGGCTTGTAGTGAACAGCCCGACCCCGAAGGCAGCTATGAAACCTATTGCTTAAAGCGCTTGGTGCCGCTGCCTGAGGGGGCACGCCCGAAAAAAAAAGCTGCCCCATTAGATGAGACAGCCTTTTGAAAAGTTAAATGGGTTAATTTACGCTTCTACCAGAATAACCACTTTATTCTTCAAACATTCGGCAAAACCGCCGGTGATATTCACTTTCTGAATACCGTTTGAAGTTTTGTAGGATAATTCTCCCTTGCCCAGGGCAGAAATAATGGGCGCGTGGTTATTCAGTAGCTGGAACTGACCATCTATTCCGGGCAGCGTAACGCTTACGGCTTCGCCCGAGAACAACTTTTTTTCCGGAGTAAGAATTTCTAACGTCATAATTACTTGGCTTCAGCCAGCATTTTTTCTCCTTTTGCAATAGCATCTTCAATGGTACCTACCAGGTTGAACGCTGCTTCAGGATATTTATCTACTTCACCATTCATAATCATGTTGAAACCTTTGATGGTTTCATCAATAGATACCAGAACGCCTTTCAGACCGGTGAACTGCTCAGCCACGTGGAAAGGCTGCGACAGGAAGCGCTGTACGCGACGTGCGCGGTGCACCACCAGCTTATCGTCTTCGCTCAATTCATCCATACCCAGGATGGCGATGATATCCTGCAATTCTTTATAGCGCTGCAGAATTTCCTTCACCCGCATGGCGCATTTGTAATGCTCTTCACCCAACACCTGAGCATTCAAAATCCGCGAAGTAGAGTCCAATGGATCCACCGCAGGGTATATACCTAATTCGGCAATTTTACGGCTTAATACGGTAGTGGCATCCAGGTGGGCAAAGGTAGTGGCCGGAGCCGGATCTGTTAAGTCATCCGCTGGTACGTAAACCGCCTGAACGGAAGTAATAGAACCGCGCTTGGTAGAAGTGATACGCTCTTGCATCAGACCCATTTCGGTAGCCAGAGTAGGTTGGTAACCTACGGCTGAAGGCATACGACCTAACAGGGCCGATACTTCTGAACCCGCCTGAGTAAAACGGAAGATGTTGTCAATAAAGAAAAGGATATCACGACCGCCTTTAGCGTCGTTCTTGTCGCCATCGCGGAAATACTCGGCAATGGTCAAACCGCTCAAGGCCACGCGAGCACGTGATCCCGGTGGTTCGTTCATTTGTCCGAACACCAGGGTAGCCTGACTTTGCGCCAGTTGCGCAGGGTCTACTTTACTTAAATCCCAGCCGCCTTCTTCCATGCTGTGTTTGAAGGCTTCGCCGTATTTTACCACGTTTGATTCAATCATTTCGCGCAACAGGTCATTACCTTCACGCGTACGCTCACCCACGCCGGCAAACACGGATAAACCAGAGTAAGCTTTGGCGATGTTGTTGATCAATTCCATGATCAATACGGTTTTGCCTACACCGGCACCACCGAACAAACCAATTTTACCTCCTTTGGCATACGGTTCCAACAAGTCAATTACCTTGATACCCGTAAACAATACTTCTGCATCGGTAGCCAAATCTTCGTACGCTGGCGGCATACGGTGAATCGGGTATCCACCGGCTTTGCTTACCGGAACGTTGATACCGTCGATGGCATCGCCGATAACATTGAATAAACGTCCCTTGATGCTATCACCTACCGGCATCGTAATAGGCGCACCCAAATCGGTTACGTCCATGCCACGGCGTAGGCTATCGGTAGAGTCCATCGCTACGGTGCGCACAGAATCCTCACCGAGGTGTTGCTGTACTTCAAGAATGATTTTCTGACCATTATCCTTGGTTACTTCCAAGGCGTTCATGATTTGCGGCAAGGTAGCGCCCTGTGCATCGAAACGCACGTCTACTACCGGACCGATAATTTGTTTGATTTTACCAATGTTCGCCATTGCTGATATTTTGTGCTTTTTAAAAGCGGTGCGAAAATAGGTAGTTTTCTGAGAAAGTAAAGGGTTTTTCCTGCTGTGGAAAAATTGCGGGATTGGCTACAAAAAGCCACTTATCGCAATTCCATATTGCGGAAGGTGCGTTCTGCGTATTCCCGGAATCTGTTGCTGCGTTCCAGGTCGTAGCGCGCATCCTTGTATTGGAAGGTCATGGTGAGGGTGAATACGGCATCGGCTTTTTCCGCATAGATATTGAAGTAATATCTGGAATAATTGCTCACCTTGCTGCGGCGGTAATAGCGGGTATGCAGCATTTCGCCGGTTTGCTTGGTTCTTATGGTGAGGGTAGTGCTGTCGTACTGGTAATTGGGTTCCATGACCCGGTCGTTAAACACCATAAATTCGTTGATAACGGCTTCGCGGGCGGCTTTCAGGTCGTTGCCCTTGGTTCTGGTAATGGTGAAAAAGGCCGTTACCGGTGCGCTGTTGCTGGTGGTGGTAATGCCTATACCGGTAAGTTCAAATTTGTATTCCAAACCGCTGCCTTCGGTAAGTGGCACTTTTTTCCAATCGTTAGGCAGGTTAAGAATGTAGCGGTTGTCTTCGATCTTCTTTTCTACCTTCCAAACGGTGGTATCCATTTGAGCCTGTGACGTGAGGGCGTATAAAAGCGCCCCGATAAAGGTTATCGTTTTCATCTGTTAAAAGTTCAACCCTTATTACGGATTTTGCCCAAAGAGGTTGCAATGACTTGATCCATAATCTGGTTGCTGCTCATGAAGGCAATCACTATGCCGATTCTGACAAATTTTCTCAAATCTTTTGAAAAGGCCTGTCAATCATTCCTAAGCAACTGATAATGACAGAAATTATGGCTGAAATTATGGTTCGGAACAGTTTTAGATTCCTTCTTCCCAAAATAATTAACCTATGAGTTCAAACAATTTCACCAACAAGGCACTGGAGGCCATTAATCATGCCCAACAGCTGGCATTTGATTACTCGCATCCCGAGCTGGATACGCTGCATATATTAAAGGGTATGCTGGATACGGATACAGATATGCTGCCCTTCTTATTGGAAAAATCGGGCGTGAACCGCAATATTTTGCTGGGTAAAGTGGAAGAAAAACTGAAGCAACTTCCAAAAGTTTCAGGTGAGTCAGGTACACCGGGTTCTTCGCCCAGGGTGAGTCAATTGGTGTTACAGGCGAATAAGCTATTGAAGGAATTGGGCGATTCGTACATCACCATAGAGCATATTCTTTTAGCCATGCTAAAAAACGGGGATGCGGCATCTGCAATACTGAAAGAGTGTGGTGCCGATGAAAAAAAGATCAGGGCAGGCATTACGGAATTGAGGAAAGGAGAGAAGGTAACCGACCAGAATGCGGATGCCCGCTATCAGTCGCTGGACAAATATGCGATCAACCTGAATCAGCAGGCGAAAAGCGGTAAGCTGGATCCGGTTATTGGTCGCGATGAAGAGATCAGGCGGGTGATGCATATTCTTTCGAGGAAAACAAAAAATAATCCGTTGCTGGTAGGTGAGCCAGGGGTAGGTAAAACGGCCATTGCCGAGGGCATTGCGCATCGTATCATCAAGGGTGATGTTCCGGAAAATCTCAAATCAAAAACCATTTACGCGCTGGATATGGGCGCGATGATGGCAGGTGCCAAGTATCGCGGCGATTTTGAAGAACGGCTAAAAGGGGTAGTGAAGGAGGTGAAGGAATCTGCCGGAAGAATCATCTTATTTATAGATGAAATTCACACGCTGGTGGGTGCGGGCGCCACAGAAGGCGCCATGGATGCTGCCAATATCATAAAGCCGGAATTGGCTCGTGGTGAGTTACGCGCTATTGGCGCCACCACGCTGAATGAGTATCAAAAATATTTTGAGAAGGATAAAGCGCTGGAGCGCCGCTTTCAAAAAGTGATGGTTGAAGAGCCGAGCGTGGAAGATGCGATTTCCATTTTGCGTGGTTTAAAGGAACGTTATGAAAATCACCACAAGGTGCGCATCAAGGATGAGGCGATTATCTCAGCCGTGACGCTTTCTGACCGTTATATTGCCGACCGGTTTTTACCAGATAAGGCGATTGATTTAATTGATGAAGCGGCAGCGAAGCTGCGTTTACAGATGGATTCGATGCCCGAAGAATTAGATGAAATTGAAAGGCGCATGATGCAATTGGAAATTGAGATAGAAGCCATTAAACGCGAGAACGACGACAAAAAGTTGGGTGAGTTGCAAGCGGAGCTGGCGAATTTGCAAGTAAAGCGGAGTGCGTTCAAAGCCAAGTGGCAAAAGGAGAAGGAGGCGGTTGATCGCATCCAGCAATTCAAGGCGCAATCAGAGCAGTTTAAGCTGGAGGCTGAGCAATACGAGCGAGAAGGTAATTACGGGAAAGTGGCGGAAATACGATATGGCCGCATGAAGGAAGTTCAAGATCAGATTGCTAAAGCAGAAGCGGAATTGCAGGCTATTTCTCCGGAAACGCGAATTATGAATGAAGAAGTTAATGCCGAAGATATTGCCGCCATTGTGGCCAAATGGACCGGTATTCCAGTAACGAAAATGCTGGAAGGAGAGAAAGAGAAATTGTTGCATTTGGAGGCTCGTTTGGGCGAGCGCGTGAAAGGCCAAACTGAAGCCATAGCGGCGGTTTCTGATGCCATCCGGCGTTCGAGGGCTGGCTTACAGGATGAGCGCAAACCAATTGGTTCTTTTCTGTTTTTGGGAACTACCGGAGTTGGTAAAACGGAGTTGAGTAAGGCCCTGAGTGAGGTGTTGTTTAATGATGACAGCGCCATGGTGCGTATCGACATGAGTGAATATCAGGAAAAGCATGCGGTGAGTAGGTTGGTGGGTTCGCCTCCGGGCTATGTAGGCTATGATGAAGGCGGGCAATTAACTGAGGCGGTACGCCGCAGGCCTTATTCGGTGGTGTTGTTTGATGAAATCGAAAAAGCGCATCCTGATGTTTTCAATATACTGCTGCAAGTACTTGATGATGGTCGGCTAACAGATAATAAAGGTAGAACCGTAAATTTCAAGAACACTATCATCATCATGACTTCCAATATTGGTTCCGATATTATTCAAAGAAATTTTGAGCACATCGACGAATCATCTGATTTGTTTGCTGTAGTGGAAACCACCAAGGTAGAAGTGATGGAGCGTTTGAAAGCGGCGGTGCGCCCTGAGTTTCTCAACCGCATTGACGACATCATTTTGTTTCAACCGTTGATGCGCAGCCAGATTCGCGCTATTGTGGAATTGCAGTTGACGCAATTGAAAAAGCTGCTGTCGCAGCAAGAAGTGGAGTTGGTGGTAACCGACGAGGCACTTGACTTTTTAGGCGAAGAAGGGTATGATCCGCAATACGGCGCCCGGCCGCTGAAGCGGGTGGTGCAAAAGGAAATTGTGAATGAGTTGTCCAGAAAAATTCTGAGCGGTGAAGTGGGTAAAGAAGGCAGGATAACCGTTTCTTTACAAAACGGGAAATTGGTTTTTACCAATAATTAAACGGTACTTATCCAAACAAAAAGGGGAAATGAGCGAACTCATTTCCCCTACCTTCATAAGTGAATCAGGTTTAACGGGCTATTACCAATTGACGGGTAATGGTGGTTCCTTCAACATTTAAACGAAGTGAGTAAACACCGTTTTCGAATGAACTTACGGAGATAGTACGGTTGGTATTCAACGAACCCGATACCACTTGCTGACCTAAGGTATTGAACAAGGCGTAGTTGGTAGTGCGGCCATCGATGCCTCCGATAAACACGCGGTCGGTAGCAGGGTTGGGCACTACAGATACGCGAGTGTTCAGTGTTTCTTCAATTCCATTAGGATTAAAGCCAAGCTTGTTGGTGGTGGTGTTGGTGACTACCGGCTGATTGAAATCAAAGTAGATGTTCGCCGTATTCGTCATCTCTGTACCAATAGAAACGCCTGGCTTGAGGTCAATGGTGTAAGCAATAAAGCCCTGACTGGCGGCATAATCGGCGTTACTGTCTGGCAACATGATATTGTCGAAATTCACAATCAGTTCGCCATTAACCACACTGGTGCGATGCGCATGGCTGGACGCGGTTACATGCAGGGTAGTTAAATCGAAATGATTGTCGAGCATATCGTTGATTCTAACATTTTGTGCTGGTGCGGTGCCGGTATTTTGGAAGCGTACCAGGTAACTGAATGTTTTTGTGTTAGACGGCACAACTCCTTTTTCACCGATGCCCTTAGGGGAAACGGCTTTGTCGTTCGGATCCCATGAACCTACCACGGAATCTTGCACCACGGCCAGGTTGTTTGACAAATCGCTATCTGCATTGGTGGTAGTTACCCAAACGGAATCATAGGCGATAGTGCCCAAAGTAAGGCCAACATCTGCCAGAAGCCCAATCGCAAATGGCTCAGCATTGTAAGGCATCAATCCGGAATAACTAAAGGTGATGGTACGGTTGGCGGTATTCACTACACCACCAGCGGAATTCGTAACGGTTACACCTTGAGGATATTTATACACTAGGGTTCCCTGTTCCAGAAAACTACCCATATTAGTTACGGCTACATACGTATACAACGGGAAGCCAGGGGTAATGGTACTATAGTGATATAGCTCGGCGGCAACATCACTGTGTGGGGTTTGAATAGTAACCGCTTGGCAGGAAGTAGAGCTACAACCATTCGCATCAGTGGAAACTAAACATACGGTATAGGTTCCCGGGGTAGTGTAAACATGGGTTGGGAATAAAGCATAAGAACTGTCGCCATCTCCAAAATCCCAAAATGCTGCAACCGGATTATACACTGAGGCGTTGTAGAATCTGATGTTGTTATTACTTCCGGAATCAGGAAACCAATAGAAGTAAGCCTGGCATGCAGGTGTGTTTGAATGGCAAGAAGTAGTTACGCACCCAACTAAATCGGTAACGGTAACACAAAGGTTACCTGCAGGATTACAGATGGATTGTGTTTGACTGCCATTGGCCCATTGATATTGGTATGGTGGAGTACCTCCGTTTACATATGCAGTAAATGGTGCGCCTTGCGGGCAGATGGAAAGGGTATCAGGCAGAACAAAAACATGTAAGGAATTACAATTCGGAGTTTGGCCGATAACAACAATATTTTTGCAACCCCAGCTGTCGGTTACTATCACAGTGTCACCATTTTGGGCGCAACTGTTTGAACCGGCACCACCGTTGCTCCAGGAATAAGTATATGGGGCAATGCCTCCGGTAACCACGATATTGTATGCGCTTCCAATTAAGCAGGCGGTGCCTGAATCCAGAATGGCATTGGCGCTCATATTACCGCAGTACGCCGTGGAGCTGGCTGTTGTTGTTGCGGTGCATGTACCGTTGGTTACTACCACTGTTGCTGTGATACCAATAGGTAGGCAGTGCGTTGCACCTGTGCCTTGAACGGCGCCATTATAGGTCCAGCTATACTGCAAATTGCCAGAACTCAAATTGGTAGATGCAACGAAGGGTACTCCGCCATTAGCGCAGTGAATAGAGGAGTCTGGTATCGCTTCTACCCACGCATTCATACATGGGCTACTGCTAAACGTATCAATGCCGACGCAGCCATTCGCGTCAGTTACAATTACCGTAACGGCTCCCGAACCTTGCCAGCAAAACACGGTATCGTTGACGTTAGATCCATTACCAGACCAGGTATAGCTATAGGGAGGAGTTCCACCAGATACCTGTGCAATAATGGCACTGCTACACACTGCCAATAGCGGGTTATTTGTGGTATTGACCTGAATTTGACATTGGCCGATGGCTGATTCCACGGCAAAAGCGAAGGAAAAAGCAACCAGCAGTTTTTTAATCATTGTTTTCATATTGAAGTCTTTCAATTAATAATTAGGTTTACAGAGAGAATTTAACCGTTCTTTTTTGCCGGGGCGGCCTTCCATGGCCGCAGCCGGCTTTTTTATGAGGTATTCATATGTGGTGGTGTTTTTTTTTATGGAATGATGAGAAGCGATTTATTAATGAATCCGTACTTCGTTTCAATAGAAACCGAATAGGAGCCTGGCGCAACATTTGGCAGTGTAAGGGAAGCATTGGTTAGCCCGTTTGAAACCTGTTCGATATATACTATTCTGCCCAGAGCATCTGTAATTTTTAGTTGTTTCAAAGAGGTGTTGCTGGAAATCTGTAGCAAGTTGCGAGTAGGGTTAGGGTAGATAGACACAATTACATTTGGAATTTCTTTCTCGCCGGTAGTGTAAATTTGAAGATTCGCCCGGGTAGCACTTAATGTTTGAATGGGTAACACCACATCATAGGCGTTGATAACACGCACATCACTTAACCGGGCGACAATGGGATAGCTACCCGGTGGTCTTTTAATGCCATCGATATTGTCAATTACCGGAATTTTGATGGTAAGAATATCCCCGCCGCCATTCCAGTTCTGATGATTAGTTCGTACAACAGCACCATGAAAGGCATATTGCCCTGCCGGCTTATAGAAGTTGATGACGGAATCAGGACTGTTGTAGCGCCAGTTTCCGGTTGGTTGGCTGGAAGCGATGAAAGGTGACATACAGCTCGTATCCATGGAAATGACATAAGACAATCCGTAAAATGAATTATTCTGACTGCCGGGCTTCAGGCGTAACGTCAATTGCATCGTATCCCCATCGGCAATATTGGTATCACCAGCAAGGACTAGCTCAATTGGTAAACCTTGAGGTACCTGATCACTCATTACTTTTGGTTGAAAAGTTCTGAAGGGATTGTTTTGACCATAGCGTAAGTCTATCAGCCCGGCATCAAGATAATTTACCAGGCTGTTACGGTCACCATCGCATGCGCCGGGATCGCTGTTGATGTATGGAAGGGGATCCCAGGCAAGAGAGGCACCTGAATCCGGGAAAAGGTGCTGAGACCCCGTGGCACCATAAGATAAACCAATGGCTAGAATATCGTGATTTTCGACCCGGCCATTATTGTCGGCGTCACCTGAAAAATAGCTGGCGTTAGCGGCTAAAATGTTCACAAAAACATTAGCCACCGCCGTACTTCCTGAACCGCTGATTCGATAAGAAAAGCGATCGGCGCCTACATATCCTGCATTGGCACAATAGGTGAATACATTGCCTTGCACTGAAGCTATTCCATTTTGCGGTGTATCAACCAGGTTAAGTTGAATCGTACCGCTGTAATTATCATTGGCCAGAACGTCTATATTCGTCTGGCATCCGTTGGTCTGAACTTCAATATAGTCGGTGCCGGCCTGAATCTGTGCATTCATTTGGGCCATTGCAAACAATAGCACGATCAGCATCCCTATCCGCATCACATTTCTCTGTACCATGGGCTCATCTTTTTATTCACGGTACAAATATATTTCCAACACCATAGGGAAAATGATACATTTATTCCTACTTATCCAATATTAAAAAAAAATAATATGAATGAAACCCTCTTTAGTAACAAACTGATTCAGTTATTACAAACGTTTTCCGTTACGGAGAGGCGCAAATTGTTGTTGTTTCTGGATGCCCCTTATTTCTTTCGAAAGAAAACTGCCTTGCAGTTAACACAACTGGCCATATCACATATTGAAGACGGGATAAAGGCAGGTAGTGCGCAGGCCGGAAAGGTAATGGGCATGCGGGTTTATAGCGAAAAGCGGCTGCGCCACGCAGTTAGTGAAACCTTAACTGCAGTGCAAGACTTTTTGTATTTCGAGGAGGTACGTCAGCAACTTCCGGGTTACGCCGAGTATTGCTTTTTGGCCTACAGGCGCCGCGCCCTCGATGCTCAAATGCATGATGTAGCGGTATTACTTCGCAAACAATTAGAAAATCCGGACGTAATGGAGCCTGCGCAGGAGTTACGGGCAGCGCGAGCCAATGAGTTGTTGCAGGCAATGGCTGATCAATCGCATAAATCTTTTACTAAGTATCAGTCGCAAACTCGTTCCAATAGGCCCGACCAATACGATTTTTTTTATGTGCTTCAGAAGTTGCGCCAGATAGCCGAAGCCATAAATGAAAGAGCAGTATATCAATCAGACCGATTGATTTTTATGGAATCGGAAATATGGCAATTGACCCAACAAAATACATTTCAGGAACACGCACTCATACGGGTATACACCAAGCTGATTCATGCGCTTCAATCGAGACATGATACCCACTTTGAAGCATTCGTGAGCGAGTTCAGTAAACATCGCAATCTATCTGCAGAAATTGCAGCGGAGTTACATACCTATGGCACCAACTTTTGTATAGCCAAAATTAATGCGGGTGAACAGGCTTATCATATCCGCTTATTTCAATGGTATGCTGAGGGGTTGAAACAAGGCGTATTGTTACAGGAAAATCGATTGGATCCGCGCAATTTTAAGAATATTGTGGCTATTGCTTTACGCTGCGGAAAGTTGCAATGGGTGGAATACTTCATCAGTACCTATAAGAAGTACTTACCTGCCATTGACCGTGAAAATGCGGTCAATTACAATTGGGCGCAGTACCACTTCTTCCAAAAGGATTACAACAAATCATTGCGGGCGTTGCAGAGTGTGGCGTTAAATGATACTTTCTACGGGTTAGATGCCCGTACACTTACACTAAAGTGTTTTTACGAGCTGGATGAAAAGGAGGCTTTCTTAAATTCCTATTATAGTTTCCGGCAGTTTGTGAATCGGAAGAAATTAGTTTCTGTCAATCACCGGCGCAATTACCTGAACCTATTGCGTTTTGCAAAAGCACTTTTCAATCTCAGGCCGGGCGACAACGCCAGATTAGCTAAAATCAAAAAGGATGTAGCAGCAGCTGCCCAAATTGCGGACAAACGTTGGATATTGGAGAAATTAAGTCAATTTCAATAAATATCAACGATGACTTAATGATTAATTGAATTCGTTGAATCCACATGAGGTTTGTTTTCATAATTGGCACCTTGCATCTCTGAAAAATTCAAATGATTATGCCATCGGTACGATTTAGTTTAAGATTCTTTTTCATATTACTTGTTGGGACACCGATTTATTGTTTCAGTCAGCAGGGTAAGGAAATGAAATTAGTTTTGGTGACCTTTGATGGATGTAGGTGGGAGGAGATTTTTCGCGGTGCAGACCGCCATCTTGCCAAACAGCTAGTTGGTTCTAAATTAGATACCAACTTGATTGAGGCTGTTTCTAAGGGAAATCACGAAGAAAAGCGCGCGGCGCTGGCACCTTTTTTCTGGAATACTATAGCCAAACAGGGTATGCTGATTGGAAATCGCGATAAGGGAAGTACCTTGGCGCTTACCAATCCTCATTTGTTCTCCTATCCGGGTTATAGTGAATTGTTTTGTGGTTATGTAGATCGGCATGTTAACAGCAATAACTATCCCGATAATCCGAACAAAGGTATGGTTGATTTTTTATGTGAGACGGATACCACTTACCGCAACGATATCGTTGCATTTAGTAACTGGAGTGCTTTTTCAAGAATACTGAATTCCAATCGCAACGGAGTATGTATGTATGATGATTTTGTAACCGGTGATTCTGTGCGGAAAAAGCCTCATTGCTATTATTTCAAAAATTTCGAAACCACAATTCCGGGTCATTCACCGTATTCGGAAAAGGATACGCTGGTGTATCGTTTTGCAAAAGAATATTTGCATCGTTTTCATCCAAAGGTAGCCTTTATCGGTTTTGATGAAACTGACCACATGGGTCACGTTGGCAATTATCCGGGAATCATCGGGGCGATTCGTCAGTTTGATAGTTACATGGAGGATTTATGGAATGCGCTGCAGGCTGATTCTTTTTATAAGGATCAGACCATTCTTGCGGTTACTTGCGATCATGGCCGCGGCGGTTGGGCTGCCGGAATGTGGCATTGGCACGGCATGTTATGGCCAGGCTCGCGCTTTACCTGGTTGGCAGTGATAGGGCCCGGGGTGAAAGCAACAGGTGAGCAAAAGGGACTTCACATCGCCTACCACAATCAAATTGCAGGAACGTTGATGAAATTAATGGGCAAGGATTACAAAATTGCGGGCAAACATGTTGGTCGCCCAATAAAAGAAGTAATAGAAGAGTGATTTCGCTAGAACTTAAAATTCCAGGTAAGGGACGGTAGAATTGGGAACAAAGAAGCTTGTTTCAAGACTACGCGCTGGTTGTTTTTAGTTGGATCGCCAGTTACATCAACAAAAACAAAAAACGGATTTTGGCGATTGTACACGTTGTAAATAGAGAAGTTGACATCGGAATATACATGATGTTTCTTCTTTGGCTTTTCCGGGAACGTGTAGGTTACGCTTAAGTCGAGCCGATGGTATGCAGGAAGGCGGTAGCTATTCCTGTAGCCATATTTGAATTGAAAACTTCCGTTTACATAATAGAGTTCCGTAGGCAGTGTTGTTGTATTTCCGGATGCATATACGAACACTCCTGAAACCTTCCATTTTTTATTGATTTCATACATCAAAACGATATTTAAATCATGTCGTCTGTCGAATTTTGCAGGAAAGCGAATGCCGTAATTGACATCCGGGAATTGTCTGTTCGTCCAGGCCAGCGTGTATCCTATCCAGCCAGTAAATTTGCCTCGTGCCTTTTTAAAAAAGAATTCCGCCCCGTAGCTTCTTCCGGTTCCAAATCGATAAAAATCTTCAACATCCTGCGCGATGTTACCGGCTGTGGTGTCGCTATATTCAATCTGATTCCACATGTGCTTGTAATAGCCTTCGATGCTGGCTTCAAACATATCGTTATAGAAGTTTTGGTATACGCCTAAGCAGCCCTGAAGCGCCAATTGGGGTTTAACGGCTGGTGAACTGGGCACCCATAAGTCGATGGGTAGGGTAGTAGTGGAGTTGGAGACCAGGTGGATATATTGTTTCGTCAGAGACAAGCCCGCCTTGATGCTTGTTGATTTGGCCACTTTGAAGCGCGCGCTGATGCGAGGTTCAAGCCCCCAATAGGTTTTTACAGGTTGATCCAAACTGTATTGAACGGTATCTATGGCATGCCCGCTCCGGTCGAAATTCACCTTTTTATAGGGACCAGCCAAAGTGAAATTCGATGCGCGCAGACCGAGGTTGATGCGCAGCCATTTGTTTACATCAAAATCATCCAGCAAGTACACCGCTGTTTCATGCCCGAATTTGGTGGATTTATTATCGGCCGAGAATGAAGTACCGCTGGCGGTTCCATTGGTTAGGTAGGGATCCATGATGTGGTGGTTGTATTGTACTCCGAACTTCATATTATGACCTACCCAAGGGGCAAAGTCGAAATCAATCTTTGCCGTAATTTCCTGTACTCGTGAATTAATATTGAATTTGATATCGCGGAAGGTACTGTTTGCTTCAAATTTGAAATTGTTATACATCACCATGGCGTTCATAAACAGCCGGTCGCCAAACACATGATTCCATCGGCCCGTGAAGGTGGTGTTACCCCAAGGGAAATCGAAAGAGAAAGTGCCATTTTGATCACGGAAATTGAATACATCTTTTCCAAAATAACCGCTCAGAAAAAGACGGTCTTTATCGGAGAACTTATAGTTTATTTTGGCATTTATATCATAGAAGTAGTACGAGTTACCGGCAAATTTTCCGCCTTGATAGTTTTTTAAAAACGGTTTGGTAATGAGATCAATGTATGTTCGCCTTCCCGAGAGAATAATTGAGCATTTATCCTTAATCAAAGGGCCTTGAACGGTGAGTCTGGACGCAATCAAACCTATTCCCCCTTCGGCGCTCCACTTTTTTAGGTTACCCTCTTTCATCTTCACATCAATGACACTGGAAAGCCGGCCGCCGTAGTTGGCCGGAATGGCGCCTTTTTCAATGGAAACTGATTTGATGGCATCTGAATTAAAAACGGAGAAGAAGCCAAAAAGGTGGCCCGTGTTGTAAACAGTTGCTTCGTCCAATAAAACAAGATTCTGGTCTGGGCCACCTCCTCGTACGTAGAAACCTGTATTACCTTCACCACCTGATTGAATGCCTGGTAATAACTGTAATGTTTTAAGAATATCTACTTCGCCCATAAGTACCGGAACATTCTTAATTATTTCCATGGGAATTTCCTGGCGACCAACACTGGTACTGGTAACATTCGCGTCTTTTCGTTCTGCTGAAACCGTAATTTCCTGAGCTACAATGGCCAGCGAAGGAAGGTCAATATTGAGTTTATTGTCGCCTTTTAAGGCAACGGTGATGGTTTTGGTTCGAAACCCTACGTAGCTAATTCGCAAATGGTAGTTCCCTTCTGGTAAATTGAGTGAGTAAAAACCGTACTCGTTCGTAGTCGTGCCTTTATCCAATTCATTGACATAAAGCTGGGCTTGAATCAGTGTTTCGCCCGTTGCGGAGTCGCGCACATAGCCTGAGATGGAATATTTAGTTTGAGCCGTTGCCAGGAAACTCGAGAGGGCGGCAAAAAGAACCAGAAAGTAGCGTAGAAAGGTGGCCATAAAAGTCGCAAAGGTAGTATAACACCCGGAAGATTAGGAAGTTCAGCTGGTTGTATTGACGAAAGTTCTTATACGAGGCGGATTCGTTGAAAAAGTGCGGTGCTAACACTGATTAATGCAACCAAAATTATTAACTTTCACTCCAATGAAGTGAATATTATGGTGTACATAAAAACTATTCTAAAAAACTACTGCTTCTTAATCACCTTGATGGCTGCGCATGTCGGCGCTTATGCACAACAATCACCAACATCACTTCAACAATGGTATGCCGATTCGCTTTTGACTAATGGCGTTGTGGCAACAGCCGATGTAACCGTTTATTCATTCGCAGATTTAGCGAAGTTGCGAAGGGCTGATTTAAATGCTTATCGCGGATATAATTACCGACAGGAAGTGCACATTACTAATGGACCTAATGTGCAACTACTTTCGATTATTGAAGAGCAATCAAGGGGAAAAGTGATTGATTCTATTGTTGTGGCCAAAAGTCGCGAATTGGCTACAACACACTATCGTTATGGTATCATTCCAGTGATAGATATAGGGTTCGGTTTAAAACCAAGCGAGCCAGTTGGTAAAGGGGAAAAGCGCATTGAATACAAACGATTGAATGAAACTTACTAGATGAAGAATTTTTTACTCAGTATCTTGCTTTTTGCTGGTTCGCTGTTAAGGGCGGCACCAGGAGATGATTGTTCAACAGCCATTTTAGTAAGTTCAAATGGTTGTTCTGCTACCGGTGCTTATGACAATACAGGCGTTTCAGGTACGTTAACGCCACCTACTTGTTTCACTACAGGAAACAACAATGGGATGTGGTTTTATTTTGTGGCGTCATCAACAACTGCCGTTGTCACTGTTAATGGCGGTACGCTAACCTTGCCTCAAATGGCATTGCTAACGCCACCAACCGGCGGCTGCTCGGGTTCAGGAGCTTTCACCATCATATCATGCACAAGTCCTGGAACAAGTTCTGCGACTATCGCTTCTTATGGAGGGTTGACCGTTGGCAATACTTACTATGTTTATGTAGATGGGCAAAATAACACTACCGGAACTTTTCAGCTATGCGTAAGTAGTCCTTTACCGGCTACCAACGATGATCCTTGCACGGCCATCACCCCGCCTTCTATCAGTAATTGGTGTTCACCTCCCGGTGCCTATACTACATCTGGAAGTACACCCGATATCATTCCTGCTTGTTTCGATGCCACGGGAGGCAGTCAGAATGTTCGAACCGTTTGGTTTAAGTTTGTGGCAACTCAAATTGGTGTAACCCTGACCGTCTCTGGTGTTTCTGGCGGAATACAGCCGCAAGTAGCCTTGTATACGTTAACGCCTTGTTCCAGCAGTACCTATACGCCTATTGGATGCGTACAAGCGGCAACAGGAAGTAACTCCGTTACTCTGAACAATAACTTCTTAGTACCCGGTACCACCTACTACATAGCAGTGGATGCGGTAGGTAATAACGATGGTCCTTTTAGTATTTGTATCGATAACCATCCGGTCACTTCGACCGTAGTGAATGATGGCTGTACGGGAGCTATAGCGTTATGTCCCAATCAACACTATTTCGCAACCACCGCTGGTGCCACCAGTGCGAATGATGTTGACATTTCGAATTGGCTTTGCAATGGTGACTTGAATAATGCTATCTGGTTTAAGTTTACCGCTACTACACCACCTCAGGATGTATCTTTTAACGTGAACTGGACCACCCATCAAGGTGGTTATTTACAGTTTGAACCATTCGAATATACCGGAACAGGTTCGCCATGTAGCGGAAGCTTTGTTTCCGATTGGCTTTCACTAATCGATAATATCTTCGATCCTCCATGTGGCAATGCATCTTCAGGTACGGGCGTTGAAACTATACCGGCATCTTTTCTAACTGCTGGTAAGACATACTACGTTCTGGTGGATAATTTTCCGGATGATACGGTTGATTTCGATTTTACAACAACAGGTATTGCGGGTACAGAAGCGGGACCCGATCAAACGGTATGTTCGAATGCTGCTGCTTTCAATTTGTCAGGTGCAACTCCGGCTGGTGGAACATGGTCGGGCACAGGAATTACTAATGCTTCGTTAGGGACTTTCAATCCTGGTGCGGTTTTGCCGGGTCAATATGTTGTTTATTACACTGCGAACGGATGCACCGATTATCGGACTATAACGGTTCAAGGTCCAAAAGTTACATGTTCTTCAGATGTAAGTATCTGTGCGGGCCAAAGTGTAAATATTTCAGGCACTATTACGGAATATCCAACATCCGTGAATACGACTTTTTCCAATACTACTGCGGTTAGTATTCCAGATAATAATACCACAGGTATCTCATCTGTAGTGACCGTTTCAGGGATCAATCCTACAACGGTAGCAACTAATCCTATTGTTTCTGTATGTGTAGATATTACGCATACCTATGCCGATGATTTAAGAATACGGCTACGTTGTCCTGGTGGCACAACCATGACACTACTGCCGGTTGACAATTCATTTACATCTGGGGACGATTTGTCGGGTACGTGTTTCGTAACTGGTGCCACTTCCATTACTACAGCATCTCCTCCGTATGCTGGTAGTTTTGCGCCTTCTCAGCCATTTACGAACCTAAATGGTTGTTTGGTTAATGGCAACTGGACTTTACTAGTTGCCGATCTTACGTCAGGCGATATAGGGCAGCTAAATAATTGGAGCATTACCTTTAACAATATCATTCCAGCACCAACCTATCTTTGGAGCCCGACCACGAACATGGTGAATAGCACCAGTCTGTCACCTACTGTAACACCGCCTTCCACCCAGGATTATATTTTGACAGCAACCGATATTAACGGCTGCATTGGCCGGGATACAGTTCGGGTAAATGTAGTGAGCAAGCCAAATGCCGGAACGGATAAAACAATTAGTTGTGTAACCAGTCTTCCCGGAGGCTCAGTTGCCATGACAGCGACAGGTACTGGGACGTGGACAGCACTTTCTTCTAACCCGGGTACCGCCACTATTACTTCGAATGCCTCACCCACTACGACAATTACAAGTTTTAGTGCTCTAGGTACTTATGGTTTTGTTTGGGGAAGCGGTAGTTGTGTAGATACCGTTTTTGTGACTGTTACAGGCGGTATCAATGCGGGATCTGACCAAACGATAAGTTGTGTTACCAGCTATCCGGGAGGCACGGCAACGATGGCGGCAACTGGTACAGGAACATGGACGGCCATGGCCTCTAACCCAGGCACAGCAACGATTACGGCCAATACTTCTCCAACTACTACTATTACGACATTTAGTGTAGCAGGCACATATAATTTCATTTGGACGAATGGATCAGGTTGTAAGGACACGGTTCAAATTGCGATTTCATCTAAGCCAAATGCTGGCACGAATCAGACGGTAAGTTGTGTTGGCACGTTCCCGGGAGGTACAGCAACGATGGCGGCAACTGGTACAGGAACATGGACAGCCATGGCCTCGAACCCGGGCACAGCCACGATTACGGCCAATACTTCTCCAACTACTACTATTACGACATTTAGTGTAGCAGGCATTATCAATTTCATTTGGACGAATGGTTCATGTTCAGATACTGCAGGTTACTGTAACTGCAAAACCGAATGCTGGCGCAGATCAGAATATCAGTTGTATCGCGACTTTCCCCGGAGGAACGGCGACGATGGCGGCAACGGGTACAGGAATATGGACGGCCATGGCCTCTAACGAGCACAGCAACGATTACGGCCAATACTTCTCCAACTACTACTATTACGACATTTAGTGTAGCAGGCACATATAATTTCATTTGGACGAATGGATCAGGTTGTAAGGACACGGTTCAAATTGCGATTTCATCAAAGCCAAATGCTGGCGCGGATCAGACGGTGAGTTGTGTCGGCACGTTCCCGGGCGGTACAGCTACGATGGCGGCAACGGGTACAGGAACATGGACAGCCATGGCCACCAACCCGGGCATAGCCACGATTACGAACGCTACTTCGCCAACCACAACCATCACTACCTTTAGTGTAGCGGGTACCTATAGTTTCATTTGGACGAATGGTTCATGTTCAGATACTGCACAGGTTACTGTAACTGCAAAACCGAATGCTGGCCCAGATCAGAATATCAGTTGTATCGCGACTTTCCCCGGAGGAACAGCTACGATGGCGGCAACTGGTACAGGAACATGGACGGCCATGGCCTCTAACCCAGGCACAGCAACGATTACGGCTAATACTTCTCCAACAACAACCATCACTACCTTTAGTATAGCGGGTACATATAATTTCATTTGACGAATGGATCAGGTTGTAAGGACACGGTTCAAATTGCGATTTCATCTAAGCCAAATGCTGGCACGAATCAGACGGTAAGTTGTGTTGGCACGTTCCCGGGAGGTACAGCAACGATGGCGGCAACTGGTACAGGAACATGGACAGCCATGGCCTCGAACCCGCACAGCCACGATTACGGCCAATACTTCTCCAACTACTACTATTACGACATTTAGTGTAGCAGGCACATATAATTTCATTTGGACGAATGGTTCATGTTCAGATACTGCCAGGTTACTGTAACTGCAAAAACCGAATGCTGGCTTCCAGATCAGAATATCAGTTGTATCGCGACTTTCCCCGGAGGAACGGCAACGATGGCGGCAACTGGTACAGGAACATGGACGGCCATGGCCTCTAACCCAGGCACAGCCACGATTACGGCCAATACTTCTCCAACTACTACTATTACGACATTTAGTGTAGCAGGTACATATAGTTTCATTTGGACGAATGGATCAGGTTGTAAGGACACGGTTCAAATTGCGATTTCATCAAAGCCAAATGCTGGCGCGGATCAGACGGTGAGTTGTGTCGGCACGTTCCCGGGAGGTACAGCTACGATGGCGGCAGCGGGTACAGGCACCTGGACAGCCATGGCCTCGAACCCAGGCACAGCCACGATTACGAACGCTACTTCGCCAACCACAACCATCACTACATTTAGTGTAGCGGGTACCTATAGTTTCATTTGGACGAATAGTTCCGGTTGTACGGATACGGCATTAGTTACTGTTACCGGTAAGCCCAATGCTGGATTAGATCAAACGGTGAGTTGTGTCGGCACGTTCCCGGGAGGTACAGCTACGATGGCGGCAGCGGGTACAGGAACATGGACAGCCATGGCCTCGAACCCAGGCACAGCCACGATTACGAACGCTACTTCGCCTACCACAACCATCACTACATTTAGTGTAGCGGGTACCTATAGTTTCATTTGGACGAATAGTTTCGGTTGTACGGATACGGCATTAGTTACTGTTACCGCTAAGCCAAATGCTGGATTAGATCAAACGGTGAATTGCGTTGGTCTTTTCCCGGGCGGAACGGCGACGATGGTGGCATCTGGCACGGGTACCTGGACCGCCATGGCCTTTAACCCGGGCACAGCATTGATTACGGCCAATACTTCTCCCACCACAACCATCACTACCTTTAGTGTAGCGGGCACGTATAATTTCATTTGGACGAATAGTTCAGGTTGTACGGATACGGCATTAGTTACGGTTACCGCTAAGCCAAATGCTGGATTAGATCAAACATTGAATTGCGTTGGTCTTTTCCCGGGTGGAACGGCGACGATGGCGGCAACCGGTACAGGAACATGGACGGCCATGGCCTCTAACCCAGGCACAGCAACGATTACGGCCAATACTTCCCCGACTACTACTATTACGACCTTTAGTGTAGCAGGTACGTATAATTTCATTTGGACGAATAGTTCCGGTTGTACGGATACGGCACTAGTTACTGTTACCGCTAAGCCAAATGCTGGATTAGATCAAACGGTGAATTGCGTTGGTCTTTTCCCAGGCGGAACGGCAACGATGGCAGCAACTGGTACAGGAACATGGACCGCTATGGCCTCGAACCCGGGCACAGCAACGATAACGGCCAATACTTCTCCAACTACTACTATTACGGCATTTAGTGTAGCAGGTACATATAATTTCATTTGGACGAATGGTTCAGGTTGTACGGATACGGCATTAGTTACTGTTACCGGTAAGCCAAATGCTGGTGCGGATCAGACGGTGAGTTGTGTCGGCACGTTCCCGGGTGGCACGGCTACGATGGCGGCAACGGGTACAGGCACATGGACGGCCATGGCCTCTAACCCAGGCACAGCCACGATTACGAACGCTACTTCGCCAACCACAACCATCACTACATTTAGTGTAGCGGGTACCTATAGTTTCATTTGGACGAATGGATCAGGTTGTAAGGACACGGTTCAAATTGCGATTTCATCAAAGCCAAATGCTGGCGCGGATCAGACGGTGAGTTGTGTCGGCACGTTCCCGGGTGGAACGGCGACGATGGCAGCAACTGGTACAGGAACATGGACGGCTATGGCTACCAATCCAGGCACAGCAACGATTACGACCAATTCTTCTACCACAACAACCATCACTACATTTAGTGTAGCGGGTACGTATAGTTTCATTTGGACGAACAGTTCAGGTTGTACCGATACTGCTCAGGTTATTGTAACTGCAAAACCGAATGCGGGAGCCAATCAATCTTTGGTATGTGTAACCTCCTTGCCTGGTGGAAGTATAACGATGTCGGGTGTTGGCGTAGGGACATGGACAGCTGATCCAACCAATTCCGGAACGGCTATTATCGCAAATATCACTTCACCTACCACAGTCATTTCCAATTTCAATTCGGGAGGACTATATAATTATATCTGGACCAACCCGAGTGGTTGCGCAGATACTGCACAAATTTCAGTAAGTCCGAAGCCTTCAGCTGGCCCTGATCAACTAGTTTCATGTTTACCGATTCTGCCGGGCGGAAGTATCAATATGTCGGGCACGGGTTCGGGCATTTGGAGTGCCATGGGCGCTAATCCGGGAAGTTCGGTAATTGTAAATCCGGGGACGGCAAATACGGTAATTAATGCTTTTGCTTCAGCAGGTACCTATAATTTTATTTGGACTGATGGAACAGGTTGCAGCGATACGATGCAGACTACTGTTACCCAAAAACCTAATGCGGGCGCCGATCAGCAGTTGCTATGTGTTATCAATATTGGCGCAGCAGCTACAAATTTAGCCGCATCTGGAACGGGAACATGGTCGCCATTAGTTTCTAATTCCGGAACTAATACTATTGTTACTCCTGGCTCTTCTTCCAGCGCGGTAAACAATTTCACCATAGCGGGCAATTACGGATTTATATGGACCGATACAAATACGTGTACCGATACCATGAATATCCACATTACATTGAAACCAGATGCTGGTGGTGACCAACAAGTATGCCTTAATCAAAGTATTACAATGAATGCGGCAACGGTAGGAGGGGTTTGGTCCGCTGCGTCGGGAAATCCTGCAGTAGTCAATGTTTTGAACGGAACCTCGCCAACGTCTTTTGTTGGTCCATTCTCATCCCCTGGTTCATATCAATTTGTATGGACGGTAGGTAGTTGTACGGATACAATGACAGTTACAGTCAAATCACCTCCGGCAGTGGTTCTTAATTTACAATCAATTTGCAGTGGTTATTCTTATACTACTCCTGGTGGTCAGGTAGTGAATGTAACCGGGACTTATTACGATACCCTAACTGCGATCAATAGTTGTGATAGCGTAATTCAAACGCAGTTAACGGTTTTTCCCGCAGCTATTTTTGCAGATGGTGATACCGATATTTGTAAAGGCAGTGCAGCGCCGATTCATGCTTCCGGGGGATTATACTATCAATGGTCTCCAACTACTTATATCGACCATCCAGATTCCGCAAATCCTGTGGTTAATCCGCCTCAAACTACTACCTATGTGGTAACTGGTTATGTGCCTGGTCCAAATCAACTGCTGAATGCTGATTTTTCTGCGGGTAATTCAGGATTCTCATCTAATTACACCTACAGCGCTTCTGATGTTACTCTGGAAGGTACTTATAGCGTTAACAATAACGCCACCAATGTGCACAGTGGGTTTGCTTCATGTACAGACCATACTTCGGGTTCCGGAAATTATATGATAGTGAACGGCAGCGCCAATCCAAATGAGATCGTGTGGCAGCAAACTATTCAGGTAAACCCTGGTACGCAGTATTTGTTTGGCGCCTGGGTGAATACACTGGCCAATGGCAGTCCGGCCCTTCTTCAGTTTAGTATTAATGGCACCTTACTAGGAACTCCGTTTAATGCGCCTGTATCCACTTGTTCATGGCAACAATTCTATACCACCTGGTCTTCAGGTAGCAATACCTCGGCAACCATTACCATCGTTAATCAAAATACTACTCTCGGAGGAAATGATTTCGCTTTAGATGACATCGAATTCGCCCCGATTTGTTTTAATCGTGACTCTGTCATTATCCGCGTACATGACTCAACCGCTACGGCGCTTAACGACAGTATCTGTCAAGGTCAATCATTTACCTTGCCCGGTGGTTCTGTCGTTAACGCAACCGGTACCTATGTTGATACATTCCAAACCATATGGGGTTGCGACAGCTTCGTTATCACAGCTTTATTCGTAAAGCCTTTGCCAAATGTAGTTGTAGCCAACGATACAGTTTGTACAGGACAGCAAGCGGTGCTTCATGCAAACGTTAATCCTATTGGTGGCACTTTCGTTTGGACAGGATTTCCATCAGCCACAACTTCTTTAACGGTTACGCCACTAGTTACTACTGATTATATCTTGCAGTATACTGCTAACGGTTGTACGGCAGCCGATACAGGTTCAGTTATCGTCAATCCGATTCCTACCATAACTTCGCCCAACCAATTAATTTGTTTTGGGGATTCGGTATATCTTGTGGCAACTGGTAATCCTATTGGAGGAATCTTTAACTGGAATAGTACAGTAAACAATGACTCCCTCTTGGTTTATCCATCCGTCAATACTTCCTATTCGGTTACTTATGAACTTTCAGGTTGCTTTGATACCGCCTTAGTTTCGGTAACCGTTAAAGATACTTCCTATGCGTACGTATATGATACTATTTGCACAGGTAGTTCCTACACTATGCCTGATGGCACAATCGTTAACATTTCAGGTATTCACAATAATCTGTTTCAAACCCAATCTGGTTGTGATAGCCTGATAGTGGTTAACTTAACCGTTCTGCCATTACCAATCTTAAGTGTACCAAATGATTCTGTTTGTGCAGGGGCTACTTCGCACTTAACTGCAACTATAACGGGCACTGGAGGCAGCTTCCTTTGGCAACCCGGTAATGCAGTTACCAGCAGTATTGCTATTCCTTCTATAACTGCTGGGGATCACTTTTATAACGTTAGTTACACCGATGTTCATGGTTGCACCACTTCATTGTCCGCAAATGCTTTCGGCAGAATCGTACCAACTGTTCAAGTAGCCGATACGTTGATTTGCGCCGGTCAACCTGTTAATCTGCTCGCTTTAGTAAATCCAGGTGGCGGTTCTTATCAATGGAGTAATTCAGCCACAACTGGCACTATTACCGTGAATCCTACAAGCACCACCACTTATAGCGTCACTTATACACTAAGTACTTGTGTGGCCTCTGATACTGCGCGTATTTCGGTACATACCATTCCTACAATCAGCTTAAATGGTATACGAAATGTTCGTTGTTTCAGTCTCAACACTGGTCTTATCGATATTTCTACTTCGCCAGCATCTGCTGGATATGCCTATTCGTGGAACACTTCTCCGGCGCAAAACACAGAAGACGCGGCCAACTTAGTTGCTGGAACTTATCAGGTGATTGTACAAGATAATATCGGTTGTGCTGATACGGCGTCTTACACCGTCGCAGAACCAGCTCAACTAACAACGCCAACTTTAACACCTGTAGATCCCAAGTGCAATCAGGGTAGTTCAGGTTCTATAACTGCTACCGGCCATGGCGGTACCGGGCATTATCAATACGTTTGGAATACCACGCCTCAGCAGCAAGGTGCTACCGCATCTGCCCTAACTGCTAATACCTACCAGGTAACTGTTACTGACGATAGTTTATGTTCCATTACCGCATCAATTCAGTTGAATGATCCGCCCGCTTTGGTATTGAGTGAGGTTCAGCATCAGAATGTTAGTTGCCACGGCGGTAATGATGGACAGTCGCAGGTGGCTACCACCAACGGAACGCCGCCTTTCAGTTATTCCTGGAACACAACTCCATCTCAGCTTGATTCTGTTGGTGACCAACTTTCTGCTACCACTTACAGTGTTAGCGTAACGGATGCCAATAGTTGTACGGCCACTTTGACCGTTGCCCTCAGTGAACCGGCAGCACTAGGGGTAAGTTTGGTGCCTTCTGCAGTGAAATGTCATGGTGGCAATGATGGGGCGATTTTGGCCACTTCATCAGGCGGAACGTTACCTTACCGGTATATTTGGTCGAATGGCGATTCATTAAATCCGGCTGATACGCTAGTAGCCGGAAATTACTCGGTGACGGTTTATGATATGCATCAATGTACGGTTACTGCAACTACTGCAATCAGTGAGCCTTCGGGAATGACCGGTATAACATCATCAGTGCGTACTTCTTGTGCGGATATCAACGATGGAAAGGCAACCATCACGATCAGCGGAGGTAATCAGCCTTACCAAATTTCATTATTGTTGGATTCTATTCAATTAGTGGGATCCGATCCAAATGGTTTGTTTACAGGCCTGGCCGGTGGATCATACTGGGCGGTAGTAACTGATGCACATCAATGTCAGTTCGCCATTCCGGTTACCGTCCCAACTGCTCCTCAAAATTTCTATACAGCAATTGGTGATACTACCAGTTGCTTTGGAACGCAATATAACGATGCCACTATTCAGGTAGCAGGGGGAGAACCTAATAATGCACCCTATCAATATTCTTTAGATCAGGGGGCTAATCAATCTTCAGGTATTTTTACCAATGTTGCCGCAGGTGATCATATTGTTGTGGTGACCGATAACTTTGGATGCGATACTACCATTCAAATTCCAGTGGTTATGCCCGATGAGGGTGTTGTTGAAATTATTCCCGATACGGCGTCTATCGAGTTAGGTGAAATTCTGGAATTGAATACCGCATTCTCTCCGTTTAGTGAAACCTCGATTAATAGCTATGCCTGGAGCCCATCAAGCGGTTTAAGTTGCAACGATTGCGCCAGTCCGGTATTTAATTTTTATGCAACCATGACGTATCACTTAACCGTTACCTATAACGGGCATTGTGTAGCAAAAGATTATATAACTATCCATGTGGTAAACAATAATCGGTTCTATATTCCTAATGTATTTTCGCCTAATGGTGATGGTGCCAACGATGAATTTTTGATTTATGGAAAGGCGTTTAAAGAAGTTCGCATGAAAATATTTAATCGGTGGGGCGAGAAATTGTTTGAATCAAATAGTGAAAAGCAAGGATGGGACGGAACGTTTAAAGGAGTGATGCAGGAACCTGGTGTTTATGTTTACGAATGTGATATCGTGTTCCTGGATAATAAAACAGTTAATGAAAAAGGATCGGTTACCTTATTAAAGTAAGAATTGATACCATTTTGTTATTTGTAGAAACAATTTTTTCAGGTCGACTGATTGATTTTCTTACTTTCGCCTGAAATTTAGTAAACCATGAAAAAAATTTCTGTTTCAGAAAGCCACTCTAGCCTAATGGCCGATTTTTTTCGGGAAGAAGAAAGGAAGCTGTTAAAAAAATTGGAAGAGCTACGTGACATTCTGGCTCAGTTAACAGGCGAAGCTTCTAATGACAAGGGAGATTCCGGAAAATCCCCCGAAGTTAGTGCTCCGGCTGCTAGTCCGAAAAGGGGACGTGGTCGTCCGAAAGGAACCGGCAAAAAGCGTGGACGGAAGCCGAAAACAGAAAAAGTGGCTGAAAGCTCGTCGGCACCATCATCGGATGCCATGGTTGAAGCACCGAAAAGAGGACGAGGTCGCCCTAAGGGTTCCACTTCCGGTAAACAACAAGGAGGTAAGAAGCGTGGACGTAAACCAGGGGTAAAAAATACAGCTTCAAGCAGCGTAATTATTCCAGCTGAGGTGATGGTTGAAGCGCCTAAAAAGGGACGTGGTCGTCCAAAGGGATCAGGAAAAAAACGCGGTCGTAAACCGAAAAAGTAAATCTTAAAAGGCAGCTTCGGCTGCCTTTTTTTTCGTGCGATCTGCAACGCTGGTTAAATCAGAACTTAAATTTATGCTGTGGTAGAGTGGTTTTTCATAAATTGCCTTTCTTATCAAAACAGTAAGAGTATTCTTCCTAGTTTGCACCTTTTCCTTTCTTGTTAATTCAGTAATTGCCCAGAAAGTTGAAAATAAAAAGGGGGTTACCTATATCGATGGAAAGCCACTGTTGAAGATTGATGGTGGTTCTTTTATGATGGATAATCATCCTGCAAAAATTTCAAATTTCGAAACCGGCAAACTCTTATTCGTAATAACCAAGCATTTTTACGACTATAAAGGGGATCGCGGTTACTGGTACAATGAACTCAGATTTTCTGATTTTGAACTATCATTTAAAAGTAATCTCGAGTATCGGGCATTGATGAAGAGTTTTTTTGAAAACCCAGTATTTAGTGGAAGTGGCGATTTAAATCGGGAAGCTCTTGAGAAGTATATCCGGCTTTTCAACTTTAAGCCACTTAATGAGCAATAGGAATTGAAAATTCTTTCCTTTCGGGCATCATACTAATCTCAACAACATAGCCTGACCCATTAGTAGCGCAACCATAGTTCATTGCCGTTGAAGGATTAGCCGTTAATACTGAACCGCGGCAAAACTTCCGCATCCTGACCGGCAAAGTCACCTTCCAAAAATTGATAGTGCGCCGACTTGGCAATCATCGCGGCATTATCGGTACAATATTGCATGGAAGGAATAAAAACGGGAAGATTTAATGTTACCCCAAGTTCACCAAATGCGCGGCGTAACCCGGAATTGGCGGATACCCCACCGGCCAATGTCAGTGCTTTTGCCGGGTAAGTTTGCAGCGCTTGTTGGGTTTGCTTAAGCAGAATAGATATAATGGTTTGTTGAATGGAAGCACACAAATCTTCTTTGTTTCTTTCGATAAAATCTGGTTGTTGACGAACTTCTTTCTCTAAAAAATACCGAACAGATGTTTTCAATCCGCTGAAGCTAAAATCAAGTTGACCTGCTTTTGGGCTGGCAAATGTGAACCTGTTGGGATTGCCTTTTTGAGCCAGCTTGTCAATCAGTGGCCCCCCGGGATAGGGAAGTCCCAGTAATTTAGCCGTTTTATCAAAGGCTTCACCTGCAGCATCATCAATAGTTTCGCCGATTACTTGCATTTTCGTATCTCCGGTTACCCAAACCAATTGCGTATGGCCGCCTGACACTGTCAAACACAAATGCGGATTCGGTACATCGTGTTCAATGTAATTGGCCATTACATGCGCCCGCATGTGATTAACAGCTATCAAAGGTTTGTTGAGCGCCAATGCCAAACCTTTCGCAAAACTCATTCCAACAAGCAGGGCACCTGCCAATCCAGGACCTTGCGTAAACGCTATCGCATCAAGAGAATCCAGTTCGATTCCGGCTTCCTGAAGTGCAGCGTGCACGGTTACACTGATATGTTGCTGGTGGGCGCGTGAGGCTAATTCCGGAACAACTCCGCCCCATTCGCTATGAATAGCCTGGGTGGCCGTGATGTTAGAACAGATAATACCATCCGCGATCACAGCAGCGGAGGTATCGTCGCAAGAGGATTCAATTGCAAGAATTACGGGCACTGGGCGAAATTAGGAATTAAGCGCAAGGCTTTGCTGGCTTTCCCTTAAATTTTGCCAAATTAGCGGGTTAAAGGGCTTACTACTTAGGTAGGCACGCCAATTGCCATAAAAGAATCGGGTGAAGAAAACGCTGCGGGTTTTAGGGATCATGATGTTGTTACTATTGCTGCTCACGGGAGTGGTAAGCATAGCACTACGGTTTCCTGCCGTCCAGAATTTTGTAGTGCAGCGGGTTACAGCAATTCTTTCTAATCAATTAGGAACATCCGTTCGTGTGGGATACTTTCAATGGGATGTGTTTAGAAACATCCGGCTTTCCGATGTATATATCGCCGATAAGAAGAACGATACCCTGCTGTACGTGAAAACCCTGGGTGCAGATATTGCCTATTGGAGTTTGTTAAAGAAGCAGGTCAATATCGACAGGGTTATGATGGAAGGCGCTTTCATCCGTTTGAAGCAGGATGCTGCGGGTCAACTAAACCTTACTGAGTTGTTTTCTACAGGGAATAATGGTCCAGAAAAAAGTAAGGGTGAACCTTTTCAGGGAATCGTCAATTTAAAGGAATGTAATTTTAAGGATACACGGTTCTTATTTGATGATGAAAAAGGCCATGGTAAGTATTTGGTTGAGCTCAGTAACCTCCATATTTCGGTCAATGAATTAGGGCTGAATAAAAAGTGGATTAATCTGAAAGATGTTGATTTGTCGGGATTGGCCGTGAACATTCAATTGGCTCAGCGACCAATAAATCACGACAGCATTCCTGAAGTTCATTTTTTAAAGAATGGCTGGAAGATTACCTGGGATCGCCTTAATCTGGGAAATGCATCCTTTCAATTAGATGATGCCAATAAATTGCCAATCGCTGGTGGTATTGATTTCGGACATTTGAAGATAGGTCAGATTGCATTGGGCGCCCAACATGGACGTATGGAAGCCGATACCATCTTCACCGATATTGGTCATCTGCATGCCAGCGAAAAATCAGGTTTTGAGTTAAAGGAGTTACGCACGGCGCTTCGTGTGGCTACTAATGGCATAGAACTAGATAGCCTGAATCTTGAAACGCCTAACTCAAAAATCGGCCACCGGTTGGCCATGTACTTCAATAACTTTACTGATTTCGGTGATTTTATGAATGCCGTTCGTTTAGAAGCGAATTTTCATCAATCAAAACTGGCACTAAAGGATTTGAATTTTTTTATCAGGCAAGTTAAGCCAGTTGCACATAACACCGTATTTATAAATGGAAAGATTTCCGGACGAATCAACAATTTACAGGCCCGCGATGTATTGATTAGTACAGGCGTTGGCACCCGATTGAAAGGGGACTTCTATACCCGAGGTCTACCTAATCTTCAGGAAACATCAATTAACCTTCGTATTGAAGAACTTGCGAGTAATGTTTATGATATCCGCCAGTTTTATCCCGGTGCTACCCTTCCTCCCAATTTTAATACGCTTGGAAACATTCGGTTTACCGGAGATTTTGACGGATTTGTATCTGACTTTGTTACCCGCGGCCGGCTAACTACTTCAATCGGTTCGGCAACTACTGATCTCAATTTTAAGTACAACAAGCAATTAGGTAAAAGCGCTTATAGCGGTAATTTGGCCTTGCAGCAATTTGATTTGGGCACCTGGTTTGGAGACGCGCAAAACCTGGGCAAAGTAAGTCTTACCACGGTGGTTAAAGGCGGTGGTCTTAAACTGGAAACGTTGGCGGCAAATTTAACTGGCGATGTTCAGGAAATCACACTTAAAGGACATACCTACAAGGATTTAAAAGTAGATGGCGTTGTAAAAGGAAAGTCGTTTACAGGTGATATGAAGGTTCGTGATGAATTTTTGGATATGGATTTTTCAGGTTTGGTGGATTTGGGGAAAGAAATACCTGAATTTAGATTTAATGCAGAAGTGAGAAAGGCGGAATTGCGTGAGCTAAACTTACTGAAAGACACTTTTTCTATTAAAGGAAAACTGGTTGCTGATTTTAGAGGTAAAAGAGTGGATGATTTGGTTGGAAATCTTCGGTTGAACGATGTGCAATTGCGCCGTGGCTCCTATGTTACTCATGTTGATCAGGCTGTTCTTTCATCAACTATTACTGGAAATCAGGAAAAGTGGATTCAGCTAAAAACGGAACAGGCGGAAGGTGAAGTAAAGGGGCGTTTTTCTTATGCCGATTTGCCGAAGGTATTTCGCAATTACATCAACCACACGTTTACCCGCAATTTTGAAGAAAAGGTCAAGGTTCCTCCACAGCAGTTTACTTTCAATTTGAAAATTTACGATAGCACCGGATTAGCGAGAATTGTGCTGCCAAAATTATACTCCATCCGGAATTCGGTGATCCGTGGAAATGTAAACAGCGAAAGACAAGAGTTTAATGTGCAGCTATCTGTTCCTGAAGTGATTTATGATAAGTACCAATTACGGAGGTTAGATATGAATGCCATATCAGCCGAAGGAAAAATTGATGTTACTGCCACAGCGGATAAAGTGTTAATCAATGATAGTCTGGCCATGGATACTTTGGTGGCAAAGGCCGTTTCTGTTGGAGACGATTTTCGGTTTAATCTGATTGCCGCTGATAAAACCTTTTATAACCGGGCCAATATTACTGCAAACCTTATCAGGCAGAATGGTAGCGCAGATATTCACTTTGAACCATCTGAAGTTTGGTTGGGCAGAAATAAATGGACTTTCCGCAAGGGTAATACCATCAATATTAAAGGGAAGCGTATCACAAGTGATGGGCTGTTTTTTGAAAGTGGTGAGCAATCCATTCAAGTGGACGCATTTCTTAAGAATGATACATCTACTTCAGTGAAGTTGCAGTTAACCCAAACCTCATTGGCAGATTTTTTGGGCATTTTTAATAAATCTTCCCGCGACCTGAAAGGTACGGTGAATGGCACAGCAGTTATCGAAGATGTGCTTACCAAGCCCGCAATTCTGGCTGATCTGGAGGCTAGTAAACTCACGCTTGGAAACGAATTACTGGGTAACCTAAAAGTTCGCTCACAACTAGATGAAAGTTTAAAGCGGGTGAATCTTCAGTTGACTTTAGCAAGCGATAAGAATGATATTAGCGCAGGCGGGTCTTATGGAATATCTAATAATGATTTAGATGTTGATGTGCACTTAGGTGCGTTGGGTATTGGTTTCTTAAATTATCCATTCTTCATCAAATATGTAAAGAATTGTAGTGGCAAGGTTAGAGGTAACATTCACGTAGGCGGCACGGCGAAAGCACCTGTGCTGCAAGGGCGCGTTACTGTTGATACCGCAAATGTTACGGTTTCTTTCCTTAATACTACCTACTCGCTTCAAGATGAAGACATCACTTTGCGTGATGGCGTGATTGATATCGGACAAGTAACCGTTTATGATAGATTTGGAAATACGGCTCAGGGCTATGGCAAAATAACGCATGATCATTTCAGGAAGTTTACATTCGATCTTCATGTGAATACGCAGAATGCAGAGTTCTTAAATACCAATGCCAAACTGCAGCCAAATTTTTACGGTAATGCCTTTGGCCGCGGCAAAGTAGATTTCATTGGAACATTACCTAATATTGAAATTCGCGCAGCAGCACGTGTAGCGCCAGGTACGCATTGTTATATTCCGGTTACCTCAACCTACGAGACCAACCGATATGCTTTTTATCGTTTTGTAAATCCGGCCAAAGACTCACTGGCAAAGCAGGCCAAGCAAACCTTTACGGTGCCAACTGGTGTCAATTTTATATTGGATTTGGATGTTACTCCAGATGGTATCATTGATATTCAGTTAGATCCTGCTGCCGGTGATGTGCTTTCAAGTAGTGGTAGGGGGAATTTAAAGATTGAGTTGTTGCGAACAGGGGAGTTTAACATTTATGGATTGTACGAAATAGACAACGGGAATTATCTGTTTACCCTTCAGAATATTATCAATAAGCGATTTCTATTAGAGAAAGGGGGAACCATCAAGTTTACGGGTGATATTTATCACGCGCAGTTGAATGCCGATGCCACGTACAATGTCCGGACGGCAGTTTATGATTTGATCAGCGACCAGATAACAACCGATGCTTCGGGAAGTACCGGTAATTCTTTATCCAATAGTCTAAGTGACCGTGCTAAGAACAGGGTATTGGTGAAGCTTTTACTGAAGCTACAAGGTGTATTGCAAAGCCCTGAAGTTGGCTTCGACATTCGCGTACAGGATTTAGATCCGCTAATTAGAAATTATGTTGAAAGTAAAATGCAGTTGGTGAAAAGCGCTGATGCGGAAATGAACAAGCAAGTATTTGGATTACTGGTGATGAACCGTTTTCTGCCAACCAATAACTCATTGTTTGGCAATCCGGCCGGAGACTCCCGGGCTAGCACAGGCAACCTGGTAGGGGGGGGCGTTACTAATACGGTCAGCGAGTTCCTTTCTTCTCAGTTATCGCACTATGTCAGCAACTTGTTTGATAATCTGAACGTTCACGATCTCGACTTTAATTTCAATTTCAGGCAGTACGATCAAACTTCCAACATTACTAATTCACCCAATACCAATAGCGGATTATTCGATACCCGACGCGAATTGCAACTCGCTCTAACAAAACGCTTTTTAAATAATCGTTTGTTGGTTAGTGCCGGAGGCAATCTGGATTTTGGTGATAATCGTTACTACGATCAAAGTAGTAGTTCCTATCAGAATAAAACGAATGCCAACATTACGGGTGATTTCCAAATTGAATATGTGTTAGATAAGAATGGCGTTTGGCGGGCGAAGGCGTTTAATCGGGGCGAGTATGATAACTTCTATCAAAAGAACCGGAACCGTACTGGTGTAGGTATTGGCTTCCGGCAGGATTTCGATAATTTGCGTGATTTGTTTCGTCGTAAGCGAAAACCAAAGGTTGACCAGCGGCCGCCGTCAGAAGGGGATAAACCCAAGGAGCCTGTTGTAGTGCCATAGAATCCTTATTTTCGCCCTCATGTTACCAACTATTGATCAAATAAATTTTGCAGGAAAACGTGCGTTGGTGCGCGTTGATTTTAACGTTCCATTGGACAAAAAAACAATGGCGATTACCGATGATGTGCGTATTACCTCAGCACTTCCTACAATACGGAAAATTTTGGCTGATGGCGGAAGTGTGGTGTTAATGAGCCATTTAGGCAGACCGTTGAAGAAATTGAAAGAGGATGGTACCGTAGATTTGGAACGACATAGTTTAAAACATGTTGTAAATCATTTATCGTCGCTGCTGGCACTACCGGTCAAATTCGCATCAGATTGTATCAGCGCCGAGGCGTTTGCACTTTCCGGCGCATTGAAATCTGGAGAAGTTATGTTGCTTGAAAATCTACGTTTTTATAAAGAGGAAGAGAAAGGCGATGTAAGTTTTGCAGAAAAATTGTCTAAGCATGGTGAAGTTTATGTTAATGATGCCTTCGGGACGGCTCACCGTGCACATGCAAGTACGGCGGTTATAGCGAATAGTTTTTCCAGAGAAGCACGCGTTTTCGGTTACTTGATGGCCCGGGAAATTGAAAGCGCCGAACGTGTTTTACTAAAAGCCGAGAAACCGTTCACTGCGATTATTGGCGGGGCTAAGGTGAGTGATAAAATTTTGATTATCGAGAATTTGTTGGATAGGGCGCAAACCATCCTCATTGGTGGAGGGATGGCGTATACTTTCTTTCGAGCTATGGGCGGTGCAACGGGAAACTCGTTATGCGAGGAAGATAAGTTGGAATTAGCTATTGGGTTGATTCAAAAGGCACGCGATAAAGGCGTTGCATTGATGTTACCGCAGGATTCAGTTTGCGGAGATAAGTTCGACGCTGCGGCAAATGTTGTGGTAAAAGCGTCAGATGATTTGGTATCTCCCTGGATGGGATTGGATATCGGACCGGAAGCGATTGCATCTTTTAGCGAAGTGATTCAATCTTCCAAAACAATATTATGGAATGGCCCTATGGGGGTTTTTGAAATGGAAGCTTTCTCCAAAGGCACTGTAGCAATTGCGCATGCGGTAGCAAAGGCAACAGCGGGAGGCGCTTATAGTTTGATTGGAGGAGGCGATTCAGTAGCGGCTGTCAATCAATTTGGATTGGCTGGCGAAGTAAGTTATATCAGCACCGGAGGCGGTGCCTTATTGGAATACTTTGAAGGGAAGGAATTACCTGGCATTGCAGCCATCAGAAATTGATGGAACCGCAAATACATGAAGTGGCCATTGTTGGCGCTGGCTTTTCCGGAATTGGTCTGGCTATAAAACTAAAGCGAGAAGGTTTTACCGATTTTGTTGTGCTGGAAAAAGCTCATGAAGTTGGAGGAACCTGGAGAGAAAATACCTATCCCGGCGCGGCATGCGATGTAAAATCACATCTGTATTCATTTTCATTTGAACCCAATAACAACTGGACGCGCGTGTTTTCCGGACAAAAGGAAATTCTAGACTATCTGGTTGCATGTGTAGACAGAAACAATTTGCGACCTCAGATTCGTTTTGGATGGGAAGTAAATCAGATGGTTTTTGATGAGAAGCGCCAATGTTGGATAATTACCGGAGCCAATCGAACTATTATTGAAGCCCGACATCTGGTGTTGGCTACCGGCCCTTTGCATATTCCCAATTGGCCAAACATTAAGGGTCTAGCGCAATTTGCCGGTGAGAAATTTCATTCTTCCCAATGGAACCATCATTATTCATTAAAGGGAAAACGTATTGCGGTAATTGGCACTGGTGCCAGTGCAATTCAATTTGTTCCGGAAATTCAACCATTAGCGAATCAATTGTTTCTATTCCAGCGCACTGCACCCTGGGTAATCCCAAAAGCAGATGGTACCATTAGTGGCTGGCGAAAGAAATTGTACGAGCGAATACCTTTGGTGCGACAAGCCTATCGAAATAGTATATATTGGGTTAACGAGATACAGGTGCTGGGATTCACGAGTCAGCGGTTTTGGTTGCGCCTTGCAGAAAAGTTAGTGGCCAATCATTTGCGCCGGCACATCAAAGATGAAGCCTTACTGCGCAAAGTGACACCCATTTATGCGATGGGTTGCAAGCGAATCTTGCTGAGTAACAATTACTACCCTGCGCTGCAAAAACCGAATGTGGAGGTGGTGACCAATGCGATTAAAGAAATTACTCCTTATAGCGTAGTAATTGAGGATGGCAGAGAAGTTCCGGTTGATGTTATTATTTGCGGAACGGGATTTCATGTTACCGATTCATTTCAATTTGCTGATATCAAAGGTAGGGGTGGCCGTAGCCTGACGGAAGTATGGCAAAATGGTGCGGAAGCCTATCTGGGCACTATGGTGCATGGATTTCCCAATATGTATTTTATGATTGGGCCCAATACTGGTCTTGGTCATAATTCGATGGTGTACATGATTGAATCGCAGATTACTTTGATTCTGGATAGTATACATAAGCTTCGCGCTAAGCAGGCCAGGGCATTGGAGGTTCGATTGGAAGTACAGGAAGCATTCAATCGTGATTTAGATAAAAAGGCGGAAGGAACCGTATGGAATTCTGGATGTATGAGTTGGTACCTGAATGCTCAGGGAAGAAGCGCTGCTATCTGGCCAGATTTTACTTTCAGATTTAAAAAATTGACGAATAACGCCAATGAAAGTGATTACATTTGGACGGCATGATAGACAGAGCTACGCCTCCGTTATTGGTTAAAAGTGGATTTGATTTAGCAGAAGCTGATATCATTGCCGCCATTGGTACGTTATCACTATCTGCTCAGGAATGTGAAGTTTATGGCAAGGCGCTATTGAATTGTTTTAAGCGTAACCCAACTTTCTTCATGGCGGCGTGGTACCAATCGGCTCCTGTTGGATTCTTTTTTAGTATTCCCCTTCAAACCAACTTTGTTCGTGAATGGTGTAATGGTAGTCACGATCTAATTTTTTCAAACTTAAGTTTTCCTGAAAAGGGATTCGTTCATAACTCCACCAATCCAACTACGTTTGGGTTGTTATTGGAGGTTATTCATATTCCAAAGTCGGAAAAGATTTCAAGTTCTGTGGTCATGTATGCGCTCATGCAATATTTTGCAGATACGCTTATTGAGCAGGCTAAATTAAATCGGATGGTTTCAGGCTTTTATGCGGATGCCTACAATGAATCGGGATCTCAGTTAAGCCGTTTGTTAGGTCTTGAAAAGTGCCGGCAAACCCAAACTGGCTGGCTGTATCGAACAATTGGTATGCCTCAAAAAATGCTACTCTATACTGCTGCTGATCGGCCATTGTTGCAGCAACTATACGCAAAAAAGGATTCCTAACGAATCGGCATTTTCTTTTTAGCCCGCAAAAAAAAAGGCTGTCATTGCTGACAGCCTTTTCAATCATAAGTTATCTAAAGGTTATTTAACGATGGTGATGGGTTTCACCGTCATCAATTTACCGCTTTCAACTTTCAATAGGTAGGCACCGTTTGATAAGAAACCCAGATCAAAACGGGTATTGTTAGCACTAGATTTTACGCCAGCCATCTTAGTAGCCACTGCTTTTCCGGCTACATCATAAACGGTTACTGACAATTCAGCTTCTTCTGGTGCTTCAACAAAGAATACACCTGACGAAGGAATCGGTGCAACACGCACTGCATTTGCAAATTCAGGATCTTCAATACCTAATGCTACATTTACATAAACGGTATCATTATCGGCACCAAACTGGTTGCTTACCGCAAGCGTAACCATTTTCTGACCAGCGGCATTATAAGATTTAGTAAACACCGTAACACCTGTCTTACCAGTGCCATCACCCCATTTCCAGGTACGGGCAGTAGGGAAGTTCAAGCTGGAGTCGCGGAACTGGAAGTTATTTCCCCAGTTTTGCCTGTACCAAATACGAGCAACAGGAACATCAGAGATGATTACTACACGTGTTACTTGCGCTTGGTTTCCGTTTGCATCCTGAACGGTCCAGGTAACCAAATACTGGCCAATCGAATCCTTGTTTACGTTGCCGGAATATGTTGGACTAGGCAGAACCTCGCCACATTTGAAAGCAACGGCACCTGAATCGGTGTAAACATTGTTTACGCGGGCGTAAACGGTATCTGCACCAATCAGGGTAAGCGTTGGCTTAGAATTGTCTAAATTGATAGTAAATGCAGATTGTGGGAAATCGATATTACGGCAGTAGAAGAATTTAGCCGGGTTACCGCCTAATTTGTTAGAACCGGTGTTGTTATAATCAGGCTGAGTAAGAACCACTGGAACGTTATAAGAATTGGTGCGTGTAAAGGCTGTAGTTGAAACAACCGGGAAGAGTGAGCCGCCAACTGTTCCTTCTGAATGACTGTTATCCTGGCCACCAAATTCAGGGTCACCCACAGTAAAATTATAGAAGGTAGTTGTCTTCTTTGTAGTTACATCTACACCAACACCATACAAGTTAGGAGATACGTTATTGGTTGTAGAACTTTGGGCTGCAACGAGAGCTGAATCAGTATCGTTCCAGAAGAAGAAAATCCGTTTGCCATCTTCCGTATGCGCCGCCTGGAAGCGATTTCCTTCGTTCACCGCGGCATCTGTTCCCTGAGCTACGGTGTATTGACCTTGAACAGCAAAAACACGGCGGAACAAATGCCCTTTCCAGCAAGAGGTTGTGCCGGAAGAATAAATGTCATAAGCAAACATTCCCTGGCCTGGATAGTAGCTGTACTGCGCATCGGCAGTATCACCTACAGCAACAATACATCCAATGTGAACATCGCCGTTGTAATCAACTGCAATGTCAATGTCGCCTTGCAAGGTATGACCGGCTCCAACGTCAACGCCGTTAACTGAGAACAACGGCAAGTCGAACATCCCGCTTACAGCAGAAAGATCTATTTCTGCTGGCGCCGACCAAGTATCTCCGTAATCAGAAGATTGCATAAACCATAGACTCTCCAGGTGACGTTGGTCGTGGTTCATATCTGCTTTGAAAACGAGCCAGCCTTTTTGGCCGGTAGGATCAAATGCAACCACCGGTGAACCCACTACAGAGCCTTGAAAGGCACCATTGGCATCGAAGAAGCTATCGAACTGCATCGGTATAATTTGAGAAGACCATTGCACGTCTTTCAAGCTATCAACCCAAACGCCACGTTGCATGATAATACCTCCAATCCAGGAGATATTATTACCCAAATCGCGGTAATCATAGTTTAAATTGAAGAATTTGCCTGAAGCTCCTTGAGTAAAGCTATAGCCTGGAACAATATTTCCGTTGTTCAAGGTATCGCGGCGCGACTTGAATGTTGCAGGATTACCGCTCAATTGAGCCGCACCGTGCGCTTCTCCATACCAAATGGCATTTGCAGCACCGTTGTGCCATGTTCCGGAATATGCCATGTAGGCGCTATCCACATTTGTAACGCCAGGCGCACGGTAAATAGAAGTTTGCGGATAACGGCTGCTGTAATCTGTGTTGTTCGCAGCGGGGTTTAAGGTTCCGATATTTGAGGTCCAGGACGTACCGCCATTTTTAGAAATATCAAAACGGTATTGTGCAATATTTGAACCGGGGCAGCAAGTTGCCGGTGGTATGTCGGAGCGGTGAATAAAAACAACACTGTTCAGGGAATCACTGGCGTAAATCTGATTACAAGCCGAATTGAGTACGGTATAAAGGTTACCAGCCGTGCTTAAGTCAATTTTATCCAGTGCACGCGCTCCACGTGATGCGTCAGCGGCCGGAATCGTACCAGGTAAAACAAGCGGCTTTTTCACAACAGCAGGGGCGTTAATAGCCTTGCTTTTAAACCCGGTAAAAACGGGTTCACCCGCCAGAATGGTACCCACAGCAAACGAAGCCAGGGCCAACGACAGTACAGTCTTTTTCATGCGTAATTTTTTTTTAAGAATGCCAAATGTAGTCAAAACCACTAGAATCCGGTTACTTTTTTTAGGCAGAATATTCACAGAATTGTAACATTCTTACGAAAGCCCTAATGGGGACTTCCGGACCCTCTGCTAAAAAAGAGAGTTCGCAGAGGCGGGAGGTGTTTTTCCTAAGTGCCGGAAAGCTAACTCCGTTGCTTCGCGCCCTCGTGGCGTTCGCTTCAAAAAGCCTTGCATAATTAAATAAGGCTCATAGACTTCTTCGATTGTTCCCGGTTCCTCGCCAACTGCAGTGGCAATGGTGTTTAGCCCAACCGGGCCTCCTTTGAATTTCTCAATGATGGCTTGAATGATTCGGTTATCCATTTCATCCAAACCTAGCGCATCCACATGAAGCGCCTCTAAGGCATATCGGGCGATCTCCAAGGTGATAATACCTTCTCCCTTTATTTGCGCAAAATCCCGTACGCGCCTGAGCAATAAATTGGCGATTCGAGGCGTACCCCTGCTTCTACGGGCTATTTCAAAGGCCGCTTGTTCCTGAATCGGAACTTGTAAAATACCGCATGATCTTTTAACAATAGAGGATAATACCTCGGGACCATAGTATTCCAAACGACAGGTGATGCCAAACCTTGATCGCAACGGAGCCGTTAACAACCCGCTTCTGGTGGTAGCACCTACCAGCGTAAAAGGATTCAGGCCAATTTGGATGCTTCTCGCATTCGGGCCGGTTTCAATCATGATATCAATCTTGAAATCCTCCATGGCACTGTAAAGATATTCTTCAATAACCGGAGACAACCGGTGAATCTCATCTATGAAAAGTACGTCATTCGGTTGAAGATTAGTGAGTAAACCAGCTAAATCACCGGGTTTTTCTAAAACCGGACCGCTGGTTATTTTCATGTTCACCCCCATCTCATTGGCCACAATGTGTGACAGCGTGGTCTTTCCTAATCCGGGAGGGCCATGAAGCAGCACATGGTCTAACGACTCGCCCCGTCGCTTGGCTGCTTCCATGAATATGAACAGATTTTCAATAATCTGCGGCTGACCGGTAAACTCATCTATACGCCGAGGCCTGAGCGCGCGCTCCACTTCTTGTTCCTCACCGGAACGTTCTTCCTCAGGATGTGTCAAAGGATTCAATTCACTAGTATTTTACAAAACAAACAACTTTCATTTCTCGGCTGCAATCTTTTTTGCCCATTGGAACAATTCCGGCAACTGCCTCAGGTAAGCCAGTTGTTTATAATGTTCCCGAAATGCCGCTGCGGGAGAGCCACTAACCGCTGTATTTTCTTCGGTTATACTCTTTGATACGCCACTCTGTGCGTTAATCTTTACCCCATCAGCAATCTGAATGTGACCTACTAAACCAGCTTGTCCGCCAATCATAACGCGCTTCCCTAGTTTGGTACTTCCTGAAATTCCGGTTTGAGCCGCAATTACGCTATGGTCGCCCACTTCTACATTGTGCGCAATATGCACCAGATTATCCAACTTGACGCCATTGCCAACCACAGTTTGACCAATGGTAGCACGGTCAACAACCGTATTGGCACCAATTTCTACGTCGTCACCCAAAACCACAATTCCCGTTTGCGGAATTTTTTGAAAACGCCCGTCGGCTGTCGGTGCAAAACCAAATCCATCGCCACCAATTACCGCTCCGGCGTGAATAATGCAGCCACTTCCAATAATGCAGCCATCATAAATTCTGGCTCCTGCATGTATTATGGAATGGTCTCCGATTTGAACCCCTCTTCCTAACGAAACATGAGGGTGAATGGTCACATATTTACCAAGCCGACAATCGGGACCAACGTAGGCAAATGCTGCCAGAAAGAATCCTTCGCCATACTGAACAGAAGGATGAATAAAGCTAGGTTGTTCTATTCCTTCTGATCGCTGCTGCTGCAACATGTCCTGATAAACTTGTAACAGCTTGGTAAATGCCCCATAAGGGTCATCAACCCTGATGACGGCTTTTACCGCATCATTTTTAACTGTCAATTGCTGATCAGTCAGAAGTAAGCCTGCTTTGGTGGTGTTGGCATACTGCTCATACTTCGGGTTGGCAATAAAAGAAAGTTCAAGCGCAGTGGCTGATTCCACTTTTGCAATACCGGTAACAGCATAGTGCTGATCGCCTTCAACCGTTCCACCAACTAAGGCGGCAATTTGACCTGCGGTAAATTTCATGAAGAATGATTTACTGGAAGCCCAGCTTCTCTTTTAAACGTTGACTTAGCTCTGGCAATTGCTTTTTCTCAATCAGAAAACTGGTGAGTGCTGCAAATTCAGAAAAAATAAAATGCTTGTCGAGTGCACCTTTTAGATAATCTTTACCAGTACTGCCTCCTGTGCCGCTTCTCATGCCAATTACCCGGTGCACCATATGCATATGCCGATAGCGCCAGGTTGCCAAACATTCGTCAATTTCCAATAACATATTGATGAGTTCGAAGGGTAACTGCAGCATCGGATAATCGCGATAAAGCATAATGAAAAGTGCAGCCCGCCTTGCGCGCCAACTCAGTCGTTCGCCTTCCTGCTGTACCTTTTCCACAATGGCTGCCTCGAAGCGCGATAAATTGAATTGCTCCATGGGCTGCAAACCCTTGCTATAAGCGGACTTGTAAGCTTCCCAGAAGCCATCAGTGCCCTCAGGCCAGTAGTCGGCATGATCAAAAAACGGCATGCGTTCCAGCCAGGCGTTCACCAAATCAATTAACCCCTTCTGATGTTCAGCTGCCATCACACGCTCACGATCAGCAGCAGTTAGTTGCGAGGTGTAATATTCCTTTCCGAACCGATCTTCCATTTTTAAACCCAGCGCCGCTTCCAACAACTTGAATTGAATACTCTGAAACCCTGATGCCGGCCTTAGGCGATTGCGGAAATCCAAAAAATCAAGCGGGGTCATCGTTTCCATTATACTGATCTGATCAATCAGCAACCTCAAAATAGCAATCACCCGCTTCATTCTGTGACACACGGTGTATAAGTCGGGAGAATTGTCTTGAATAGTATCTTGAGCGAAAATGTTTCCGATGGAATTGACTTCGAACAACAACTGCTTGAACCATAGTTCATAGGCCTGATGAATCACAATAAACAGCATTTCATCGTGAGCCGGATCGCCAGCTTTTTCGCCCTCCGGTGCCTGTGCATTCAGAATTTTATCGAGTTGCAGGTAGCTGCTGTAATATACGTTCTGATCCATACCGCAAGGTTAAATTTTAATATGGAGATGGAAAAGACTTTTCCCTTTTGAGTTATTGCGTTATCTATGCGCCGCAAAACAAAAATAATGGCAAGCAACATCACATTAACTATGATTAAGCCGGATGCAGTAGCAGCTGGTTATACCGGAAAAATTATTGACCAAATCATTGCCGCTGGGTTTGAAGTGGAAGCGATGAAACTGAGCCGCCTGAGCAAGGAAAAGGCCGAAGAATTTTATGCCGTTCATAAGGAAAAGGGTTTTTTCCCAGACTTAATCAAGTTCATGACGGAAGGGCCGATTGTTGCCGCCGTGCTTCGTAAAGAGAATGCCGTGGAGGATTTTAGAAAACTTATTGGCGCTACTAATCCTGCTAATGCTGCGGATGGAACAATTCGCAAGCAGTTCGCCAAGGATATTGAGCGGAATGCTATTCACGGCTCCGACAGCAATGAAAATGCAGCCATTGAGGCCGCTTTCCATTTCAGTGGGCTGGAGCGTTTCTAAGGAAACAAAAGGTTTTGCACGAATTGTGCGTGAAAAAGTGGCGAATGATTGTATGGGAATCGGATTTCTTTCCTAATTTCCGTTCTAAATTCATTGCGCTGAAACACCTCTTATACATCATTACTTTTTTGGCGGTAACTCGTTCTCAGGCTCAATCAGGTTTTTGGAGCAACTCGGGTGCGCTGGTGTCCATTAAGTCAGGTACATATCTTTCCGTTATCGGTGATATGTACAACAAAAATGGTGGGCACTACAATAACGCCGATTCAATTTTCTTAACTGGAAATTGGGATAATTCTGCGGGTAATCGCGCCTTTGATTCTATTGGTGCCGGCTATGTTTATCTTTATGCAGCTGATCAGCGCATTCAGGGAAAAGACCAAACTTATTTTTATAACCTGATTCTAAAAAATCAAGGTAAGAAGTTTGCCGATATTGACGCCAAAGTAGATGGGTTCCTTGATTTAACAGATCGCGAGTTTTCTGTAGATACCAATACAATTTGGGTCAGAAATCCTCGATTGAATTCGGTAAGACGCTCTTCTGGTTTTCTGTCTTCCCTGAAGGATGGCGGACTGCTGCGCTACACAGATAGCGACAGCACGTATTTCTTTCCAGTAGGCAGTTCAATAACACCGGCTCGCTACCGCCCAATAACAATTACGCCAGCTACATTAGCGTCTAATCAGTTTAAAGCACGCTTTGCCAACATTGACCCCACGCTGGAAGGATTCGACAGAGAGAAAAAGTTTCATTTGGTTTGCCAGATAAATCCAAATTGGTACCATCGTCTTTATCACCCACAGGGAACAGACTCCACTGAAATAGCCATTTATTATGATGATGCTACCGATGGCAATTGGGAAGATATTGTTCATTGGCAGACTGTACCACAATGGGAACGTATTCGGCGTGATACGATTCTTCCGGCTTCACCTTTCACGAAAATCAATAAAACACATTGGAACAATTTCACCTATGCTCCATTTGCATTGGCGATTGTCTCAGAGCCATTTGCTACCGCTGGGATAGACACGATTGTTTGGAAGTTTGATACGATTCAGTTGGCTGCTCAAGCTGGTGTGGGTTATCAATGGTCTCCAGAAACTGCGCTTAGTTGTGCAAATTGTGCTTCACCATTGGCGTATCCTCTTCAGAGTACTATCTATTATTTAACCGTTGAAGATGCCAAAGGGTGCTTCGACTTTGATAGTCTTTACCTGTTGGTTAGAGAAAAGCCGCTAACCAATTTCTTCATACCTGATGTGATTACCCCTAATGGCGATGGTGTGAATGATGTGTGGCATATCCGCGATTTGGAACGATACCCTGATCATGATTTGCGGGTTATTAATCGGTGGGGTGATGAAGTGTTGAATCAACATCCTTACGATCAGCAATGGCGAGGTACCTGGCAGGGAAAGGATCTTCCCGGAGCTACCTACTACTACGTGATTCGCGTCAGAAACGATGAAGGAAAAGAAGCGGTATTTAATGGACCTATAACCGTAGTGCGATGAAAAACCGGATCTTAAATTACTGCGCTATCAGCGCATGCATGCTGAGCCTCATGAAGGTAGATGCGCAGCAAATTGAACAGTTTACTTTGGTTCGGGAGAATGCCGCGGCGCTGAACCCGGCTATGGTTGGTGCAAAGGGATTTCTTGCCGGAACAGCGACCTTCCGGCGGCAGTACATTAATATCAATCAATCACCTTATACCGCCTTTGTTCAGATGGAAGGCCAGGTAGAGGATAAAAATGTTGGTATAGGGGCTTCATTTATTCATGATAACACGGGCCCTGTTGGTAAAACGGGTGTCACGCTTTCTGCTGCCTATCAAATTAGGTTTAATAAATACGAGTTGTTGCAGGAAGAGAATGTGCATTACAATACCGAAGACCGTCACATGCTTTGCGTGGGTCTTTCGTTCAGCCTGATGCAATACCGGTTAAACGCTACGTTGCTGCATCCTGAAATGCAAGGCGATCCGGAATTGTACACCAGCCATGCTTACAAGTTACTGCCAGATATGTCGCTGGGAGTTTGGTATCAATGGGGACGAAAATTTTATGCGGGCATCTCGGTTCCGCAAATTATTGGATTAAAGGTAAACTATATAGGAAAGGATGGAACATCGGGCATTAAGCTGGTTCAACACCTGAATTTTATGTTGGGTGGAAAGATTAACATTAAGCCAGAAAAGTTCAGCATTGACCCTGTGGCCGCCTTACGTTGGGAAAATAATGCGCCACCTCAGGGTGACATCGGCCTGCGGTTTACCTTCCTGGACGCTATTTGGATTGGAGCCAACTACCGTTCGCTGAACGCCGTGATATTTGATCTCGGTTTAGAACTAAAAGGGGTGGTGCGCTTGTGTTATGCCTACGATTTGGAGTTAAGCAAGTACCGCAATGATATCGGCGGTACGCATGAGGCCTGTGTTCAATTCCGGTTTAATCGTCAGGGACTATCAGACCGGAAATGGTTGGGTGGTGGCTATAAATAGTGCTTTTACTAATTAGTTATAATAAATTGAATTATAACTACTTAATTATATCCTGTTCAAGTAGATTATTGGGATTAAAAGTGCCTGAATTGGATTGTTCTATCTGTTTCCAAACCAGATTCATTCTCTTTTACATTTATTAAGAATTCAGAAATGCAACCTCCTGAAATGGGGTGCGTCTTATTTCCAGAGTTTAGTTTTTAAGGGTTAATTAGGTTTGGGAATCCCACTTGACTACAGGTGGGATTCTTTTTTTAACCTAGCCAGAAAATCGGAGAAATCGATAGAAGCATGGCTGGCAGCATAAACCGGAACTCCTTTCAAAAATAGAATCAATTGAGGAGATTCGTGCTTTATACCAGATGAGGCAGCGATGTCATCCGACACGCTGCGATAGTTTAAAAGATCCAGATATACCGGATATATAGCTTCTTCGTATCCTGACCAATCATGTTCTAATTGCCGCTTAACTGTCAGGCTTACCGAACAACGGGTACTATGTTTGAATACGGCAATAGGGTGCTCATGTGATAAACGCAACAAATTGGCCCATTGCTCTTTTCCCGTTAAAGCAACCCAGTTCATGACTTACGCGCGCTTGCTTACCTCTACTTTGGCTTGAGAATAGGTAGGGCAGGTGTGGCGCTCACATGATGTTAAACTGGTTAAAAAGAAAACCACGGCACTAAGGGCAATAACCCATTGGATGCGACTCTTGTTCATAGAGATAATTTTAAATTTCAACGTAAAAGTAGACCTTTTTGTTTTATGCCAAAAACAATCACCGTTGGCTTGTGGATAAAGGCACCACAAAAATGAGCAGTTTCGAGCCATGAAAATTCACTTCATTGCTGTTGGTGGGGCCATCATGCATAGTATGGCTATTGCTTTGAAACGGAAGGGATATCAAGTGACGGGCAGCGATGATGCGATTGCCGATCCGGCGCGTACTAATCTCGAAAAGGAAGGATTGCTGCCTGATGCCATCGGTTTTTTCCCAGATCGCATTACTTCAGATGTGCAGGCGGTTATTCTTGGCATGCACGCCCGATCCGATAATCCCGAGTTGTTGCGTGCTCAGGAATTGGGCATACCCATTTATTCCTTCCCGCAATACGTTTATGAAATTGCCCGGAACAAAACAAGAATTGTTATTGCGGGTAGTCATGGCAAAACAACCATTACCAGCATGGTGATGCATGTGCTGCACAATGCTGGCATTGAGATCGATTACATCGTGGGCGCAAAGGTGAAGGGCTTTGATACCGGTGTACGTCTTTCAGAAACGGCACCAATCATGGTGATTGAAGGAGACGAATATCTGGCTTCGCCTATTCATCGCGAATCTAAGTTCATGTTTTATAAACCGCACATTGCGTTGATTTCAGGAATAGCCTGGGATCATATCAATGTATTTCCAGTTTATGAAGATTACGTAGCGCAGTTTTCGCGTTTTGCTGGAACGGTAGCAGCAGGTGGCACTTTAACATTCTTCCAACAGGATGAAGAACTCAAACGTATAACAGAACATTATCGAGGAAAGGCGAATCTGGTACCGTATGATGCCCCGCAGTATGAGGTCCGCGATGGGGTTACCTATGTTGGCGCGCACGCACTATCGGTTTTCGGAAGGCATAATATGCAGAACATCGGCGGGGCACTTCAGGTGTGCCTTGCGGCTGGCATAAGCGCTGAAAAATTCTGGGACTTGATTGCCGATTTTGAAGGTGCTGCCAACCGATTACAGTTGCTTGGAAAGAATAGCCATACCGCAGTTTACAAAGATTTTGCGCATTCACCTTCTAAACTTCGCGCCACTGTAGCTGCTATGAAAGAACAGTTTCCTAACCGCAGGCTCACGGCCGTGATGGAGTTGCATACCTTCAGCAGTTTAACCCCCGACTTCTTATCTGAGTATAAAGATGCGATGCAAGATGCCGATGAAGCGATTGTGTTTATGGATGATGATGCGATTCAATTAAAAAAGATGGCGCCTATAAGCGACGGCCTCATTAAAGAAACTTTTAATCGTGAAGATTTGCTGATTGTGCGTGAAGCACGGCAGTTGCAACAATTATTGGAAAGAATGCCTTGGCCCCACGCTAATTTATTATTGATGAGCAGCGGCCGATTTGCAGGAATGAATGTGCAGGAGTTGGCGGATAAAATTGTTTTATAAAATTTAGATTCGTATCCAATTTTATGGATTTATTCAATAGTACACTTACCTCAGACCAGTTTCGTCTGGACCTTAAACGACCAATTGCCTTTTTCGATCTTGAAACAACAGGAATCGATTTTGTAAAAGATCGCATCGTTGAAATTAGCGTGGTGCGTATAGATCCTGATCAAGCCAGGCAGGTTAAAACCTGGCGTGTAAATCCAACTATTCCTATTCCTATAGAAGCATCTCAAGTACATGGTATTTACGATGAAGATGTAGCCATGTCGCCGAAGTTTTCTGATTTGGCAAAGGAAATACATGCCTTCATGGATCCCTGTGATTGGGCAGGATTCAATAGTAACCGGTTTGATGTACCCATGTTGCTGGAAGAATTTATTCGTGCCGGTTTTTGGCTGGATATTGAAAACCGCAATCTCATCGATGTGCATCGAATTTTCACCTTGATGGAAAAACGGGATTTGACCGCTGCTTACAAGTTTTATTGCAATAAAGAATTGGTAGGGGCGCATGGCGCTGAAGCCGACACCATGGCTACTGTTGAAGTGTTCTACGCCCAACTGCAACGATATGCCCCGGAGTTAAAAAACGATATGCGTTACCTTCATGAGTTCAGTAATGAAGAGCGATTTTTGGATAGTGGGCGCAGGATCATCTATACCCATGGGAAACCGCATTTCAATTTTGGTAAACACAAAGGAAAACCGGTGGAACAGGTTTTCAGAGAGGAACCGAGTTACTATAATTGGATGTTAAATGGTGATTTTCCGGAGCATACCAAGAGGAAACTCCGTGAAATTAAAGAAGGTAAAAAGTAAGTGGATGCAGTGCCGATTCGGCATTTGTTATTTAAACCAATAAGAGAAGTGGCTACAAAGCGACAAGTACGAATGGAGCAGAAGAAGGTGGTACCTTCTGAACAACGGATGGAAACGGGCAACGCGTCATCAGCTGCAGGCGGAAGCTATTTGCCATATTGGATTATTCTTTTTTTCACCATGGCCATTTATGCCAATACCTTGTGGAATAAGTATGCCATCGATGATACCATGGTAATTACTGAGAATAAGTTCACCTTGCAGGGATTTCAGGGTATTAAGGATATTATGACCCACGACGCTTTTGTGGGTTTGTTCGGAGAGAAAGGCAGTGCGCTGGTTACCGGAGGCAGATATCGCCCGTTAAGTATTGTAACGTTGGCTGTAGAAGTAGAATTTTTCGGGCAAAATCCTGCAATAAGTCATGCTATCAACGTGTTGCTCTTCGCCCTTACCTGCGTGTTGCTTTATCATCTGTTGAAATTACTGTTTCCGCCAAAATCTGGCACACCATTCTACCTTTCCTTACCATTTCTTACCGCAGTACTTTATGCAGCTCATCCTATCCATACCGAAGTTGTTGCCAATATCAAAGGCCGCGACGAACTGATGGGCATGTTGTTCTCGTTGGTAGCCATGTTGGCTGCTGTTCAATTGGTAAGAACAGGAAAGTGGTGGCATTTAGTTTACGGTGTTCCGGTATATTTTCTAGGATTACTTTCTAAAGAAAATGCCATAACCTTCATGGCCATTATTCCGCTCACCATGTATTTCTTCCTCCGTCCGAAAAGCTGGCAATATGTTGCCGTGGTGCTCTCTTATATTGTCCCGGTTATCGTATTCATGTATATGCGGCATATTTTCACCAATGCCGCAACATCAGGTGATTCTACAGAAATCCTCAATAACCCGTTTGCTTACACCAGTAGTTTCATTGACCGTTACCCCGCCATATTTTATACCTTCCTGTTGTATTTAAAATTGCTGCTCTTTCCTCATCCGCTGACACAGGATTATTACTTCAATCAAATTCCAATCATTCCATTTTCTGATTTTCGATTTATTCTCTCGGCACTGTTGCATCTGGGTATTCTGGTTTATGTCGTCGTGAATTTCAGGAAACGGACTATCCCGGTTTATGCTATCTGTTTTTATTTCATCACTTTTTCTATCGTATCTAATCTTGTTTTCACGGTAGGGGCCTTAATGAATGAGCGCTTCGTTTATTTGAGTTCAGTAGGATTTGCGCTTTTATCAGGTTGGATACTATTGCAGGCCGCTTCTCGTTTTCGCTGGTCAGCTAACGTGATAATGGGCATTACTGCAACCGTATTGCTTTTGTATTCTGCCAAAACAATTGCCCGAAACTTTGATTGGGTTGATAACATGACTTTATTCATAGTAGATGGTAAAGTTTCAGAGAATAGTGCCAAAGGACAAACTTCATTAGGTGGGGATTTGACCAAGCTGGCAGATGAAAATTATGAGAAAGCAAAGGCAAGCGGTAATCTCCAACGGTATTGCGATCTGCTGGAAATGGGTATTCAGGTCAAAAATCTTCCTGATTCTATTGTAAAGCAACGATTACTTTCCTTAGCCATTGTGCATTTACGCAAAGCCTTATCGATCTATCCCACGCATTCCAATACCTGGCTTCTGCTTGGCAATGCGGAGTATAAACTGAACCACAATTCAGAAGAAGCAATCGCCGATTATCAATATGCCGCTAAGTACAGAGTTGGCGGTTATTATGATGCCTGGTATAACATGGGGTGTGTTTATTTGGAACGCAATCAACCAGAACTCGCCAAGGTGAATTTCCAAAAAGCGTTATCCATTAAGCCCGATGAATTTCCTTGTCGCTATAACTTGGCTGATGCTTACTCCAAAACAGGCCAACCTGATTCTGCAATTTACTGGTACAATAAAACGTTAGAATTAAAAGCTAATGATCCTGCCTGCTATTATAAAATCGGTACTATTTACGGGAAGCAAATGAATAATCTTGCTGCGGCTGTAGTCCATATCGAAAAGGCTATAGAATTCAATCCAGAGGTGCCTTTGTATTATGAGGATCTGGGCGTTGCTTATGGGTTAATGAAGGAATATGCCAAGGCAATTAACGCATCCGAACGCTGCCTGAAGAAATTTCCGGATTATGCGCCGGCGTATTTTAATCTGGCTATAAGCTACAGAAATTTAGGGGATATGGCCAAAGCAAATCAATACGAACAGCGAGCCATTCAGCTGCGCAAGTAATCAATGGCATCAGGCGCAACCAGCGCAACTCCTTGGGCGTTCACTTGCATGAAATGAGTTGCATATTGCTTCACATCATACCAATCATGGGTAGCACAAATAATAGTTTTCCCACTATCAGCCATCTTCCGAAGTAATGCGAAAATCAGTCGTTTGTTGGTGACATCCAGAAATGCAGTTGGTTCGTCTAGCAAGATTACCGGGGTGTTTTGCATAAGTGCACGGCCAATAAATGCTTTTTGGCGTTCACCATCGCTAATGCTCATTACCGGTTGATCTAACAAGGCCGTTAAGTGTAATTGTTTGGCGATGAGTATTACTTGATTTTGATCTTCCTCAGTCAAACCCTGCCAAAGTTGAATATACCTTGGCGCACCTAATTGTATTAACTCGCGAACAGTAAGCTGCCCGGGCACCTGGCGTTCGGTAAGCACCACTGATAAAATTTCGGCTCTAGAGGCTGCGCTCATCGCATTGAAGTTCCGACTTTGCCAATGAATGTCACCTGTTAAGGGTTTCGCAAGGCCAGCCATCGTTTTCATTAAAGTGGTTTTCCCGGTTCCATTATCGCCAATAACGGCCATAAAGCACGGCGAAGGTAACAGTAGGTTAATATGCTGAATCACAATCCGTGTACCGAAGCCAATACTTAAATCCCGTAGGGCTATCATAGTTGGTCTCCTTTCATTTTAAGTAACAACCAGATAATGAAGGGGGCTCCTGTGATGGATGTAATGGCATTCAATGGAATCGTGAGGCCGCCATAACTGAGATGTGTTAGTATATTACACAATAGACAAAACAAAGCCCCTAATAGTGCTGTAACGGGCAACAAAATGCGGTGATCTGAAGTGCGCATCAATATGCGTGCGCCATGGGGTATAGCCAAACCAATAAATGCAATAGGGCCACAAAAGGCAGTTACTGTTCCAGCTAAAATGCAAGTTAACGTGGTTATCGCGAAAACGGTTTGTTTCACTTCTATGCCACTACTTTGAGCGTAGTTTTCGCCCAGTAACAGCACATTCATTTTTCCGGCATAAAACATGGACGTTACCAAGGCCAGCATAACAATGGATGTAACCATTGGGATTTGTTGCAGGGTGATACCTTGAAGACTACCAAACGACCAGAATAATAAATTTCTCAAAGCGCCATCCGGTAATAATGTTTCAATGATGTTAATTACCGCGGCGCACATTCCTGTTATCAATAGGCCAATAACTAAGATGGTAGCTGGCGCATGTTTTCTGGCCGCAATAAATGATATAAATGAAAACAACACTAATGCGCCTCCTGCCGCAGCGATGGTAATGCTAAGATCAGAAATCCAATGCACCGAAAGGTGGCTGGTGGTCAATACGAATAGCGCAACACCTAATTGAGCGCCTGATGAAATACCCATAACGTAGGGACCGGCAACCGGATTCCTGAAAATGGTTTGCATCTGCAATCCGCTTACCGCAAGGGCGCTGCCCGCTACAATGGCCATGATGGCTGCCGGTAAACGACTTTGCCAAATAATGACACTGCTGGCATCTGAGGCATCGTAGCTAATTAATGCACGTAGCGGAATACTTACTGTGCCTGCCATCATACTGAAGACAAAGGCTACAATAATCCCAAGCAGCAGCAGTAGTATCGTTATTTTTTTTTGTCGCATCTGTTTATTGCAGTTGCTGATAAAAAAATAAAGAATCAGAATTTACTGGTGGGTGCAGTAACAGCCGCAGATCGCGTAATAGAAGATCAGGCCTGAATACACCTTGTTCCCACCAATCGTTGCCGTTTCCTACTGTCATGCGTTTGTTTCCCGAAAAAACATGATGATGTTTCACTGCATCAAAGTAGTTGAATCGGGCATCGTGGGCAGTTAACTGTAACAGGGTATGTTCTGGACTGGTATGAAGCCAATAATCGGCATGCGCGCACCTAGCAAAAACCTGCTCAAATTGTAGGGTTAGATTAAATCCGTTATTCGGTGCCTCGGCAGCAAATGAGGGTGCGCCTCCGGCGTGCTCAACCAATTGAGTGATATAATTTCCTTTAGCCGGCATGTACCATATTCCGTTATAAGGTACATTAAAGAATACCGTTGGTCTTCTATCCTTATTTTGAAATTGATTGTTGTGATAATTCAATGCTATCACGGTTAGCAAACTATCGGCTTTCGCTTCCCGGTTTAGAAAAAACGCGAAAAAATGGAGCCATTCAGCGCGGGCCAGCGGAAGCTGTTCATAAAAGTCGCGGGAGGCTACCACCGGAAGTTTCAAGGCACGCATTTTGGCAGTAATTGAATTACCCGATTCACCATCGCAAAAAACGAGATCAGGCTGCAGTGCAGCAATTTTCTCAAAGTCGGGTTGATAATCTTTTCCAACATCCAGAATTTTTCCGGAATGCAGCAGTAATTGCGTTGTGCTGTCAAATATCCGGGTAGCATTGGTAACACCTACTATCTTTTTCTGATCCCCCAACAGGGCGAATGCAGCAATATGCGACGTACTGAAACAAACGGCGCGCTTCACTTCCGGAATCCAGGTGGCCTCAGGAAACCATCGCTTAAACGAGTCTTGATTACCCATAGCGAAGGTGTGTAACGGTTGGATAGTATCCTCTCCGTAAACCAACATAACCTTGAACGACTGGTAATGCCGAATGAGAAAATGATGGCTATAAATTGGCCGCTTCTCGCGCAAGGGTAGGGGCCTTTCTGCTATTGAATTGGATAGCCGGGGCTTACAGCCTGCAATCAACAACAAAAACACCAACGCACTATTGCGGAAAGACAAATCCATTGGCATTAATTCCACTTCTGAATGAAAACACCGTGCGTCCGGTACTATCTACGCAGGTAATATTAGAGGATTGAACATAATCAATCGCGTCACTAGCAAACAATCGGTAATTGGCATCAATACCTAAGCCGTACCATTGCTGGTTTTCGCCGTGAATCAGCTCTTCTCTGCTCGCCTTTAAACCGGATATTCTATATACATTCTGATTAGCAAAATAAAGGCGGTTCATTCGGTCGATAGTCAAAAGCGATGGCTTATCTGATGCACTAAAAATGAGGCTATCAGTCTTGGCTAGGGATGCCACGTCAACGGAATATATTCTTGCTGGTGTGGTAGATTTGGCTTCGCACATTACGAACACACTCGTGCCGCTGCTGTTTACAACCATTCCATTGGGGTCGGTTGGTAACGAAATGGTTTGAATAATTTGGTTGGAATTGGCATCAATCACCAATAGCGCTGCAGCATCCGCACCACCCAATTTTTTACGTTGTACCACAAAAAGCTGATTCCCTATTAATGCCAATTGTTCTGTCCATCCTGATACCGGGATGGAACCGGTGATGTTGTTGGTGGTTAAATCTGCCAACCAAATCTTGTTGGCATATAGTTCTGTTATAAATGCTTTACCAGAAGTTGTTGCTGTCATGTATCTGGGCGAACTGCCTGGTAATACAATATCAAATCGCTTTTTCAAATTGTTGCCTAGGCTTACAGCCGTGATTTTGGCAGAATTATTTACGACAAGATAGCCGGTGGAATCGCGCACGTAGCAACTTTGAACTACATCACCTAGTGCTACCTGATTAGTGGCCTTATACTGATCGGCCACTGCGATACCAGTAAGCATATCAAATGATGTTACAGAAGCATTTCCAAAATTGAAGTTCCCTTCATTCAACACTAAACCGATTTTATTTCCGGCAATGACATTTGGCGAACTACTTTTCTTACAGCTGCAAAAAAAAACGGTCATAAACAGAAGTGATAGGAGTTGCTTCATTTCGATAAATGCAGTTGAATGGTTCCTTCAAATGAACGACCTGCAGTGGGATATTGCGCCACCCACTGATAGTGTGTATTTAAAACATTTTGTACTCTGAACGACAACAACAATTGTTGCTTTCCTACATAGATTGTTTTCCCTGCTTCCAGATGTAATAGTGCAAATGCTGGTAATGAAGCGGTGTTATCAGTGGTAATGTACCGCTGGCCGGTAAATTGGCCGGTACCTTTCACGTAGCAGCCATAGTAGTTCAATTGTAAAGAACTATTTGCCTGATGGTATGGCACGTAAATCAGTTGCTTTTGTGCCGATTGATCGGCTACTGAAATAGGCTTTTTGTTTTCAGCGTGGGTGTACGCATAGTTAAGCCAACATTGCACTAAAACTTTACGGGTGTTTTCGGCAGGATTGCTTCGCCAGTAAACACTGGTTTGAGTTGTGGCATTCCAAACCTGACGAAGGTTATCAGGTCGCCACAAGCCACTGCCGTCCGGATGCCAAAGAATCCAATCGTTTACGACTGAGAAATATTGTTGCAAATCCCATCTGAAAGCACCTTTTTTTTCCACACAGAACCAGCCCCCGGTTTGCCATGATGTCTCTGGTTTTAGTGTAGGATTACCGCCTTCCTTCCAGTATAAATCATTCAAACCAGGTAGCCTGTAGCATCTTGAAAATTGAAGGGCGCTTTGCCATTGCCAGCTATTTTTTATTGATCGACTATAGTTTAGTTGAATGGATGGCGAGAAGGGAAGAACCTTGTTGCCGTTCCATTCCTGCGCCAGGCTCATTTGTATTTTTAATTGACTAGTAATAGCAAACTGCCCCTTAGCGGAAAGCCCGTAAAGATGACGACTTTGACCACCTTCAAATCCTGTAGAAACCGCATACTCCCAATTGTAATGCAACTTCACTTCTGCCTGCCAGCGCGAATGCTGATAGCCTACCCATGCAAAGTGGCGGGCGGTATGGGTTCGGATGCTGCTGTTAATTTGTGGTGAAGCATTAGTGTAGTGAAGCGATTCATTGAAATAGGCTTGTAGTAGTTTCCATTTTAGGTTCCCCCAATTTCCAATATACCACGATAAAAAACGATAGGCAGCATCTGTTTGGAACTGTGATGAAGAGGAGGCGGTAGCCGTTGCGGGAATTTCGCGAGATGAGTTGGTTACCCAAAACCGAATCCCTACCTGATGATTTTTGGGCACACGAAAATCGAAAGATTGCTTAAATGTCATCACAGATGACGTGGCATGATGCTGCCTGATGAATGACTGTTCCCGGAAAGGATCTGGGTAGGTGAAATCATTTTTAGCAGTGTTAAATGCCAACAGGCTACTTCCAGAAAACCACTTGTCACGGTATCTTGTCTCTGACAATACATCGAATAAGCCAAAACTTCCTGCTCGAACTGAAGTTCTGCTTTCAAAAGGTAAATCAACCGGCCTATCTTGTAAATTAAGACTTCCGCCAATCTGCCCGTTACTACCGGGGCCTGCAATGAGTAACCGGGAGCCTTCCGCCGCAAAAAGCGACAAATCTGCCTGTCCGGTAACTGTGGAATTTACCTTCACATCATTCCACAGAACGGCGGTTTGCGCGGCAGAACTGCCTGCTAAAGAAAGCGAGCTGGTCTGCCCGGCTCCGTAATTTTTTAAATAGATTCCGGCATATTCCTGCAAAGCATCTGATAGCCGTTTGCCTTCTTTACTGGCAGCGCCATAAGCATCTGTTAACTCACGCTCAAAGGGTGTGTTGCGGTTGTCACGCATGCCTTCAACCACAACCGCTTTAAGCGGCAGTGTGGTATCCTGTGCTTTTACCGAAGTAGAAATAACCAGAAACGCTATGACTGCGCGAAGGGTCACTTTACAATTACTTTGATATGTTGAGCAACGCCATGATGTTGTGCATGAAGCACGTATATTCCGGGTATTATCGATTCATCTAAAAAATATTGCCCCCCGCCCAGGTGCCTGATATTTACCTGAGCACCTTGTACATCAGTGAGCGCAACTGTTGTATTATCCTGAACGCCTTGAAGGATAAACTGGTTGTGTAACGGATTTGGCGCTATAGTTAATTCATCAGCAGGAACATCACTAATGCCATTTGCTGTTAACCCTCTGATGTCCACCACCAACATTGCGGTATCACAGCCCGCGGCAACATCGCATAGGCTATACCATATCGTATCCTTGGTTATTAATCCCAGCGCCGGAGTATACGTGATGTGATTGGAATCAAGAGTAGCCGTGGCGCCCAATACTTGTGGCCCGCTAATAATGGAAACAGTAATATCTGCTCCAGTTGCAAATGTATCATTGGCAAGAAGGGCTACCGTACGAACATTTTGATAAGTTGTGATAATCGAATCATTTACGGCATTTGGTTTAGAATAAGTGCCGCCGTCACTAGTCACAAAATTATCAATAGCAAAATAGGCTGGCGTATTCATGCCAAAACCGCCTGCAGTATCGCTTGAGTTTAATTCGAAAAATAGACTGTCAACAGCTCCTAAAGATTGCAAATTCAACCATTGCCAATTTCTTACAATATAGTCATTAGCGTTATTGGCATCCCGATAATCGGCCAGGTAAAAATCAACCTGACCTGGTACAATAGTATCATGTAACCAACCTTTTACTGTTAACCGAAACCAATCAGGGTCGTTACCTGAGGCTCCTCCGAACTTTTTCGCAAAGGCATCGCCCTGCTCCATGCTGCGATAGGCAAAAGTGGTATTAGTGATATTGCAGCCAACTACGGCATGACCTGCTGCCGCTCCTTGTAATCTAATTATGGCTTGCCCGTAAGTATTGCCAACGGCAAAGGTGCGGCTGCCCGATGCACCTAGCGCCGGCATGCAACTGTACTGGTTGCCAGCGCCGGCAGTTACAGAATCGCGCATGGTGCTGGCGGCAAAGCCACTGAAGAAGCCGCCTGAAAAAACATTGTTGAATTGCGCCAACCCGCTGGAGAAGCTGGTGGTATTGGCATAAGTATCAACTGGAAGTGTTAGATTTTCAAAAGTACTTCTGGTTTGCGCGCAGGCTGAAAAAGAAAAAAACAGCGCTGCGGCCAGAACAAAATCGCGTAATGATTGTTTCATAATGGGTTTTATGTCTTCTAAAAAAAATAGAGAAAAAAAATAGGAAACACTCCCGTGTAATTCCCCGCTTTTTTTCCCGAAAGCTTGAATTTCAATACATCCTGGCAGGTCTTCTGACTTGTTCCGCTTTTGTGGCCTTCCCGTTGTATAACAGTGGCAGAAAACACAAAAGCATCTGACGGAACTTACAGCAGCGGGAACTGTCCATGAATTTCACATGGTTCCCTTTTAATTCGCAGCACCTTTGGAAAAGTGCATTTGAAACCGCGATGCGCGGCAAAGAAAGGAAATTTTTGGAAACAACTGGGTTAACCTTATTTTCGGTTCATGCAAAAATTGTGGGCGCTAACCGCTTTCTTTGTTTTAGGAAGCATGCTGCATGCTATTGCGCAGCCAAAATTGACGGCGCACTTCATTCCCCGCAGCTACTTGGTTCCTGAATCAGTGGATACCTTCACGGTGTGCATTGAACTCAATAACACCGACACTGTGCCTATTCCATGGTTTTTACGAACGCTGTTTCCCTCCGACGATCCCAAAGTTACCGCTCAAGGCGGACCAGACTATTTTTTTGATTGGGGATTCCATCTGGCGCCTCCTGGCATTTCAAGTTTTTGTCAGATCTTCAGGGTGAATGACGATCCTACGCCAGAACATACCGAATGTGTTTATGCTATCGCCGTTGATTCAACAGGAAGTGGAATTGTATATGATTCGTTGCAGGTGTGCATAACCGATAACGATTATCAGCCTGTGGCTATCCGTTTTGGCGATACGGCTATCACCGTTTGGGAAGATACCGCGCCCCGCTTGCTCATACCGGTGTATTTCGATAACCCCAATAATTTTGATATCTATTACTTACCAGTACCCGATTTACCGCAGAACACGGCTACGGCAGGAGTAGATTATGTTTACGACGGCACCATCGCATTCCATCACGGCAATGGCTCATGGGTAGATACTTTTGTAATGAATGTGATGAATGACGATATCGCAGAACCCACTGAGGAGGTCTATTTCAGGCTGGGATGCGATTGGACCAAGCGCAATGTGGATACTACATTTCACCTCACAATATTGGATACAGATAGCCCGTATGTCACCTTCTTCGGGGCCCAATACAGCTATGATGAAAGTGCTGGCAGCGGCGTGGTGAAAATTATGAATACCTCTCCGCTGAATTATCCTTTCACCGTTTCAGTTTTTTATTCAGGGGGAAATGCCACTCGCAATGTTGATTTTGTATATAACGACACCACACTGGTGTTTCCGGCAAATCAGTTAGATACGCAGGAAGTAGTGGTCAGAATTATTGATGATCAGGTAGATGAGAGCAACGAACAGGTATTGTTAGACTTAATAGATATACAACCTAATGTTAGGACGCTTATCAGGGAGTTCACATTTACCATAGTTGATAATGATACTGCTTATGCCGGTATTAACGCGATTGATATAGATGAAAATCCGATTGTGTTAAATCCATTCCATAAGATACTGCAGTTGCGTACTGAAACAGGAGAACATAAACAGTGGCAGGTATCTTCAATGGACGGAAGTATTTTGGCCTTTGGCATTGCCGATGGCTTGGTCAATATTGATGCGTCGTGCTGGCCTACCGGGTATTACGTGATATCGGTTACTGACGCACACAGAACGTGGCGCGGCAGGGCGGTAAAAGCTGAACCTTGAGCGCCTAATTCACAATGAATATTAAAAATATTGGTGCTGGCACGGGATGTGCCTATATTCGTTTTGTGCGCAGTGGGCTTTTCGCGATAGCGTTTTTATGGGTGTTGCCGGCAATGGCGCAGGAAAATCAGGAGGTTTTTATTCGTGGTCATATCGCTGATGCCTGGGATCAACGGCCGGTATCAGGTGTAAGTGTAATTAACCCAAGGGAAGGACAGTCGTATGTCAGTGATTTCTCGGGGAACTTTAACATCAGTTGTCAGAAGCGGGATACGCTGTTTCTGTTTCTTTCGGGCTATCAAACCATTCGTTTTAGTATGGCTGATAGTGCAATGAAACCTGAATACAAACTGCTGCTATCTTTTGAACGATTGGTTTATGGATCTACCCGGCCGATTATTGTGAAGCCTAAGAAGGATCTGGATGATATAGAGGCAGAAAGAAAAAAACTCGGTCAGATTCCTAAGGAACTCCAAACCCCTGAAATCAGTTATACCAGCCCGATAAGCGCATTATATGAATTGCTAAGCAACCGGGCTCAGGAACGTAAGAAGTTACGTCAGCAGATGGAAGATGATAATCGCCGAAGAATTTTCAAAGAATTGTTTGATTACTATAAAGAAGCGCATCTTTTCGATCTTCCCAATGAATACTATGATGAATTTATTGACTATTTAGGGCTACCATCAGAGTTTCTGAGATATAATTCCGATTATGAAATTACGAAGGTGGTTATGGACCGCTACCGGCATTTTGGTGTCGATCGGGGATTTATAAAGTAACAATTACTGGCTCGATTCTTGTATTAACAACTGTAATTTTTAATTTAGTTCTGTATGAAAAAGTTCCTCCCGTTACTATTGTTGGCCACCATTTTAAGTTCATTCCGCGCTGTTCCGGAATCTAAAATTCATTGGATGACCTGGGAAGAAATGCAACAGGCTCAGAAAAAGGCACCGCGTAAAGTATTCGTGGATGTGTACACCGACTGGTGCGGATGGTGTAAACGTATGGATGCTACAACTTTTGAAAATCCCGTTATTGTGGAATACATGTCCAAGAATTATTACTGTGTCAAATTTAATGCAGAAATGAATGGTGCTGTTCAGTTTAAAGGAGAAACCTTTGAAAAGGAGGGTCGGTATAATAAGTTGGCCACTTTTCTAATGGGCAATCAGATGAGTTTTCCCACTTCCATTTATCTCGACGAAAAGTTGAATCTGATTACCACTGTGCCCGGTTATATGGATGCCCGTCAAACGGAACCAGTTTTAAACTATTTTGCTTCGGAAAGTTATAAGACCACGAAGTGGGATGAATATCAGGCTGGATTTAAAGGGAAGTTATAAGTGGTAAACACAATCGACTTACTGGCTATTGGGGCACACCCTGATGATGTTGAACTAAGTGCTTCAGGAACATTGCTGCGCCATGCTGAAGCCGGCTACCGTACAGGAATCATTGACTTGACAGAAGGTGAGTTGGGTACCCGCGGAACAGCGGAAACCCGCAGACGTGAAAGCGCAGCGGCCGCTGAAATTTTGGGTGTGGCATTTCGGGAAAATATGGGATTTCGGGATGGTTTTTTTCAGAATGACGAAGAGCATCAATTGGCGTTAATTAAAGTGCTGCGCAAATATCGGCCCACCATCGTTTTGGCCAATGCCATCACTGACCGCCATCCCGATCACGGCAGGGCGGCGGCCTTAGTTCGGGATGCCGTATTCCTTGCCGGTTTGGCAAAAATTGAAACCTCGTTAGATGGACAAAAACAAGAAGCATTTCGGCCGCAGCATTGCTTTCACTACGTTCAGTCGCTGGATATTGCCCCAGATTTTGTAGTAGATATTTCTGATTTCATGGAACAGAAATTGGCAAGCATCAAGGCCTATGCCACGCAATTCTACAACCCGGATTCCAAGGAGGCCACTACTTTCATCTCAACTCCTGAATTTTTGGAGTTTGTGCGTGCAAGGGCAGTTCACCATGGCGTTCCGGCTGGATGCCGCTACGCCGAAGCATTCACTGCCAGCCGTCCGGTAGCAGTGAAGGATTTATTCAGCTTTAGGTAGATCTAGAAAGCCGCGTTTTAATGCCGACCACAACGCCTTTTTAGCCTGACTATTGGTTTGCAATTGACTAAGGCTTTGGCTGCATAATACTGGAATGCCTAGAACATGAACTACTTCGTTCAACGGCCAGTTGATGTTCAGCGATGGCAGACATTCAGAAGCACCCAGCGCCAGAATTTGTTTTACCCCGCTGCGTTTGATTTGCCCCATGTTCAGTTGTGCACCTTCGCTAACCGCAGTTGCTTCCGGTAGTAGCTTCAACCCGGCAGTTAAAATGGTATCTAATAACTGTCGTTCAGCCGGATCAGCGGCAGCAGGTAGTACCACCAGTAGTCCGTTGAAACCATCTGGAAAGTATTGAATATCAGAATATTGCGGAATTCTGAATAGCTTGGTTTCTGAAAATAGCAGCCCTGACATGCCCACAAAGTTAACGGCATTATTTTTTCTTGAAATAAAGTTGCTCACTTGTGGTGCATAGGGATTATCTTATCTTTGAAACAACTATTATGAAAACCAAAATATCAGTGGAGAAGAGCCCGGTTTCCGGACTTTCCCACATAGATTTCAATGACCTGCCCTTCGGAAAATATTTTTCAGATCATGTCTTCATTGCTGATTATTATGATGGTGAATGGCGCGATGCCCGGATAGTACCTTTTGGCGACTTTTCCTTGCATCCGGCTACGTCGGCAATTCACTACGGTCAAGCCATTTTTGAAGGCATGAAGGCAGAACGGGATATGGATGGTAATCCAATCGTTTTTCGTCCGCTTAAAAACTGGAATCGCCTCAACATTTCTGCCGAAAGAATGGCGATGCCTGCCATCCCTGAGCATTTATTCATGAGCGCTTTAGACCAATTACTGGCGCTCGATAAAGATTTCATTCCAACTGCCCCGATGTCATCGCTATACATCCGGCCGTTTATGTTTGCTACTGAAAAGTATGTCGGTATTCGAGTTGCTGAAAATTATCGTTTCGCCATTTTTACTTGCCCCGTTGGTGCATACTATACCAAGCCGGTAAAGGTATTTGTAAGTGAAAAGTATGTTCGTGCTGCTCCGGGCGGTGTTGGTTTTGCGAAGGCTGCCGGTAACTACGGTGCTGCTATGATGCCTACCCGCGAAGCTCAGGCCATGGGTTATGATCAATTACTTTGGCTGGATGGTATTCATCACAAGTATTTTCAGGAAATCGGTACGATGAATATCTTCTTTGTGATTGATGGTGTGCTGGTGACACCGGGCTTAGATCAAGGCACCATTCTGGACGGCGTAACCCGCGATTCCATTATCCGCTTAGCTCAGGATGAAGGCTACATTGTACAAGAGCGCGATGTTTCCGTGGATGAGGTGGTTAACGCCTTCCATGAAAATAAGTTGGAGGACATGTTCGGATGTGGGACCGCAGCCGTGTTATCGCACATCGCTTCGTTCCATTTCCGCGGTGAAGATTATGAATTACCTCCGCTGGAAGTTCGTGAAAAATCTAATCGATTAAAACAACGTTTAATGGACATCAAGAGCGGAAAGGCAGAAGACCGATTTGGTTGGGTGCACACCGTTCCAGTTGATGTTTTCGCATAGCAAGAAACAAAAATGGGTCAGCATGCTGACCCATTTTTGTTTTATCTGGAAACTGATTTAACTGTTTCCATCCAACAAATCACCTAATCCCCCTAAAATGCTTCCTTCTTCCTTGCGATGACCGGTTTGCGGCGCGTAAGAGAAGATGCGGCTGGCCAGTCTGCTAATCGGCAACGATTGCAGCCACACTTTTCCAGGTCCGCGGAGTACGGCAAAAAATACGCCTTCTCCACCGAACAAGGTATTGCGAATCCCGCCGATGTATTGGATATCAAAATCAACGTCTTTGGTATATGCTACTACGCAGCCGGTGTCGATTCGAAGTGTTTGACCAGGCATCAGGTCAACTTCCTTAATAAATCCGCCGGCGTGAACGAAGGCCATGCCGTCGCCTTCTAATTTTTCCATGATAAATCCTTCGCCTCCAAACAAACCAGTGCCCAGCCGCTTTTGAAAGTGAATACCTACTGAAACACCCTTAGCGGCACATAAAAAGGCGTCTTTTTGGGCAATAATTTTACCGCCTAATTGCTGCAAATCTAAGGGCACAATCTTACCTGTATAAGGCGCGGCAAAAGCCACCTTTGATTTACCTTGACCCATGTGAGTGAAAGCGGTCATAAACAAGCTTTCACCAGTAAGCAGTCGCTTCCCGGCAGAAAAAATCTTTCCCATGATGCTGCCGCCATCATTGCTGCTGCCATCTCCGAAAATAGTCTGCATCTGAACGCCGTCTTCCATATACATGAAAGCACCCGATTCGGCAATAACGGTTTCTTGCGGATCGAGCTCAATTTCTACGTATTGCAGCTCTTCTCCGTAAATTTTAAAGTCAATTTCGTGGTTTTGTCGCATGGTTAGTTGTTTTAGATATAGGCGAATATTGCCGAAAATTATTGTGTTAAGAAACCAATTCTGGTGAAAAGGTCAACTGTCGGGCAGAAGACGCTTTTTGGCTATCTTTGCCAAGTGAGTAAAAAAGGAAAAGTTTTGGTGGCTATGAGTGGCGGTATAGATAGTACGGTTACCGCAGTAATGTTACATGAGCAAGGATATGAAGTAGTGGGCATCACCATGAAAACGTGGGATTATGCTAACAGCGGTGGCACCAAGAAAGAAACGGGCTGCTGCTCGTTAGATTCTATCAACGATGCCCGTGAGGTTGCGGTAGATTTGGGTTTTAGCCATTTCATTATCGATATACGCGATGAATTCGGGGATTATGTGATTAATGATTTTGTTGAAGAATATCTGGCCGGAAGGACGCCAAATCCGTGCGTGCTTTGCAATACGCATATCAAGTGGGAAGCATTACTTAAAAGGGCGGATGCCATGGATTGTGAGTTTATTGCTACCGGTCACTATGCCCAGTTGAGTTCGAAGGAAGGTCGATATTTTGTTCAGAAAGGATTAGATGAAAATAAGGATCAGTCTTATGTGCTATGGGGAATTTCGCAGGCTTGTTTGAGCCGAACTATTTTCCCCATGGGTAAATATCATAAGCCGGAAATCAAGAAAATGGTTCGCGATATGGGCTACCCGGCCATCGCCAATAAAAGTGAGAGCTACGAAATCTGCTTTGTACCCGATAATGATTATCGTGGCTTTTTAAAACGCCGTCAACCGGATCTGGAATCGCGGGTAGCCGGAGGCAACTTCTTAGATAAAAATGGTTTGGTGTTAGGAAAACACCAGGGTTATCCATTTTATACCATCGGCCAAAGAAAGGGCCTCGGATTAGCTTTTGGGAAACCAATGTTTGTAACGGAAATTATTCCTGAGCGCAATGAAGTAGTATTGGGAGAAGAGCATGATTTGGAACGAAATGGTATGTGGGTAGGAAAATTGAATTTACAGAAGTACGCCCAAATTAATGAAGCGATTCCGGCTATCACTAAGGTGCGCTACAAACATGCCGGCGAATCCAGCGTGGTGACTCAGTTAGGAGATCAATTGAAGATTTCATTCATGGCTCCGGTATCTGCTATTGCCCCCGGGCAAAGTGCCGTAATTTACGAAGGAAACGATGTGATTGGCGGTGGGGTTATTTTTTCTAATTTTCAGATTGAAGCAGGTGCCCAAGCTTCTAAAACCACAGCAATTCATTCATGAAAAGAATAGTACTGATTGGATTTATTGGCGTCGGCTTGTTGCTGTTGGCTGCCTGTAAAAAAACGAATTACGAATTCGCTTCTGATTACCTGCTTGATTATGCACCTAACAACGTAGGACATTATGTAGTTTATGATGTGGATTCCATTCGGTATAAATTCATATTGCCCTCAACGCAGCTTGTTGATACCATAAGATATCAGCTAAAAGAGGAATTGACCGATACTTTTTATGATAATCTTGGGCGAATGGTGCAACGGTTGGAAGTATCGCGCAGGTCTACATCAGTTGACGCCTGGAGTTTGGATCGCGTGTGGTACAGTTATCGTTCGGGAACGGTTTATGAAAAAGTAGAAAATGACTGGCGTTTCATAAAACTTGTTTTTCCTCCTTTAAACGGAGTAACTTGGTCTGGAAATAGTTATCTGCCGGCTAATGATACCACCGAGGATGCGTTCAAGGTTTTTGCCAATTGGAAATATGAATATGCCGATGTGAATACACCTGGTGTTATCAACGGATTACAATTTGATTCAACACTTACCGTTAATGAAGTGAATGAGGAAAATTTGATTGATAAGAAAAAGTCTGTAGCGCGTTACGCCAGGCAGGTGGGATTGATTTATAAAGAGTGGCAACTGATTAATAAGCAGGATGTTACTTCCACATGGGATAATCCGCAACAGGCGAACGGCTTTAGAATTTTTATGCGAGTAAATTCGTATCAGCGTTGAGAAATTATACGTGGTTATTGTTCCTATTGTTCAGTTTCGGCTTGCACGCTGAAACCTTCTACATTGTTCATTTTACTGACAAACGTGATAACGGTTTTTCTATTCGGGAACCAGAAAAGTTTCTTTCTCCTGAAGCAATTCTCAGACGGCAGCGCGAGGGGGTGGCCATATTTAATGATGATCTTCCAGTGAGTGCCTCCTATGTTCAGGCAGTTTTGCAATGGCCGGTTACTTTTCAATACGCCTTGAAGGGTGAGAACGCCGCTGTTTTCCGGGGACCCGCCGGTTTGCAACAAAATTTACGTCAACTTGGTTGTGTTAAATCGGTAAAAGAAGTGGAGGTACAGCGTACCAACCGGCCCTCTAAATTCGCTTCTGAAGAACAACAGCTAAAATCGGCTTCCTTTAAGGATATTCCCTTGAGTTATTATGGCAATGCGGCTAATCAGTTGCAAATGCTTGGATTGGAACAATTGCATCGGCGTGGGTATCAAGGTCAGGGCGTGCGCATCAGTATGATGGATAATGGTTTTTTTGGAGCGCCTAACAACCACGCCTTCGACAGTGTATTTCAAACGGGCAGGCTGTTGCGTACTTACAATTTTGTTAGAAATAATAGCGATGTTTTCAGCGCTGGTGGACATGGACTAAGTACCTGGTCATGTATTGCCGCCAACCTTCCTGAAAAAATGGTGGGAACAGCGCCATCGGCTGAGTTTATGTTGTTTGTTACGGAAGATGATCAATCGGAAACGATTTTGGAGGAATACAACTGGGCTCGCGCCGCCGAGGTGGCCGATAGTATGGGCGCAGAAGTGCTTTCCACATCGTTGGGTTACACCACCTTTGATGCTTCAGATAGCGCGAATTCCCATAAGTATAGTGATTTAAACGGCAACAGCACGCCCATTACCCGTGCCGCCAACCGTGCCGCCAGTAAAGGGATGTTAGTAATCAACAGCGCAGGTAACGAAGGAAATTCACCATGGTACTTTATCAGCGCACCGGCCGATGGCGATAGTGTGATTGCGGTTGGTGCGGTTGATAAAGACGGACACTACGCTGTTTTCAGCAGCCATGGCCCGAATGCCGCTGGTAAAATGAAGCCAGATTTGTGTGCCCAGGGCGCCGGTACAACCGTGGTCAATACTGCCGGCATTGTAACGTACAGCAATGGAACCTCCTTTTCTTGTCCGGTTTTAGCAGGTGCGTTTGCCTGCTTGCGACAAGCCTTTCCGGAGAAAACGAATAGGGAGTTGCAACTGGCTGTTCAGGAAAGCGCGAACTATGCGCATCAGCCCAATTATCAATACGGATATGGTATTCCCAATTTCGAATCCGCGTATTTTCGATTAAAGCATCCCGAATGGTTTATTCCTACGGCAAATCAGGAGGCAGTGAGGATATGGCCGAATCCAATCGATAATTATTTGGAAGTGGCAATTGGTGAAAAAGTATCTACAGGTTGGCACCGTTTACACATCTGTAATAGTAACGGCACAGAAGTTTTAGCAAAAACGGTCTTTCGTGAAACTGCTGGTTTTCAGGTGGTCACCATGCAGGAAGTTGCCGATTTGCCCGCGGGAAACTACTTCATTTTTTGGGACAACCAGAAGGCCAAACAATTCTTGAAAAGGTAAGCCCTTTTCGAACTCCATTATCGTGCACAAGTCACAGTACGGTATGGAACAACTTCCTTCCTGAGTTTTCGTATACTATAATTGATACCGTACCTTTAAGGTGCGCAATTTTTTAACTATGGCCGAAAGCCCGTCTAAAATATCCCAGTTTTTGTCAGGTAAGCTGAATGCGTTAGTATCTAAAGAGGAGCATAAGCTTAATGAAAAGCCGAGAGTGGAGGCCGAAGACAGTCCGTTTAGCAGGCATTACGACGAGTTAGAGGTGCTCAAATCATTGAACCTACGCGCAGATGACATCAAGCGATATTTCAATGAGTTTTTCTGTCTCCCATCTTCAGTTGTTGATGATAAGGGTAGATTTCTGTTTATGAATCCGGCATTTGCGCAGTTATTCCAAACAGAGCCCGATATTTTAGCCAAGACTAATTGTTTGTTGCTGTACCCTGAAGAGGGAAGGGCTAAAGCGATTGCCTCCATGGAGTTACGCAAAAAGGGGGTAGCAGATAATTACGCAGCTAAGTTGCTTCGCGCTGATGGTAGCGATTTGTATGTGCAGGTAATCAGTTTGCCTTTGTTTACCGAGCAGCACCAATTTATTGGATGCTTTACTTCTTTACGCGACATATCCAGAGAAAAGGAATTGGAGGAAAAGTTGGCCCACTCCAGAGAAGAATTAGAGGCCACCGTACAAAAACGTACCCGGGAGCTCACCATTTCCAACTATCACATGGTGAGTGAAATTAAGGAGCGTAAACTGGCAGAAATTGCTGTAAAGAATAGTGAGAAACGTTTTAGAGATCTGTTCTATAGCTCCCCTGAAGGCGTATTTGTTGAAGATATGCAAGGGAACATTCTGGATCTCAATGATGCCGGCGCAGCGCTTCATGGTTATACAAGAGAAGAAATGTTGGGTAGAAACATTCGCAGTTTCTCACCCTCTGAAGATCACCCCGATTTTGAAATAAGGCAAACACAACTAGCGGAGGGCGAGTTGTCATCGTTTGAAGCCAAGGTATTGCAGAAAAATGGTAAGTTGATACCAGTTGCGGTTAGATCGGCAGTTATCGATTTCAACGGAAAGCCGGCCTTGTTACTTCATGCCCGTGATATTTCTGATCGCGTACTTTATCAGGAATCTTTGCAACGGGCCAATCTGGATTTGGAAGAAAAGGTAACTGCACGTACTGCTGAATTAGAACAACTCAACCAAACGCTGCAAAATGAGATTAGTTTTAGATTGGACGCAGAGGTGGCTATTCAGCGGCAAAAGGATTTTTTACGATTGCTGATAGACATGAACCCGAATATGATTTTTGTAAAAGATCGCGACGGCCGGTTTGTTCTGGTAAACGATGCTTTTGCGAAATTCTATGGAACTGATCCTGGAAAGATGATTGGTAAAACACAAGCCGATTATACTTCTAATCGCGAATTGGTTAAGATCTTTTTGGATCAGGATCGAGAAGTTCTGGCTACGAATACCACCAGACACTACAATGAAAAAGTGCTGTATAAGCCTACCACCGGAGAAAAAATGTTCATCAATATTTTAAAGCGGCCTATTAAGGCGTTAAATGAAGATGAAAACAATGTGTTGGGCATTCTAACGGATGTAACTGAAATCAAGAAAGCCGAAGAAAGACTTCGGCAATCAGAATTACTGTATCGTCAGATAGCCCGTAATGTGCCTAATTCCGGTATCTTTATTTTCGATAAGGAATATCGTTATGCCTTGGCAGAGGGAGATTTGGTTGGGTTGTTTTCACCGCCCAAAGAAGAGATTGAAGGAAAGACGATTTACGAAGTACGGATTGATGAAGAGTTGCCAGCCGACTGCGAAAAGCGATATGAAAAAGTAATTTTCCAGGGGGAAACAGATATTCGTCACTATGATGCCAACGGAAAGAGTTACCTCATCAATACCTTGCCGATAAAGGATGCTCAAGGTAATATCATTTATGGTATGGTACTGGTACTGGAGATTACCGATCTGAAGAAGGCACAGGTAGAGTTGGAGGAGAAGGCCGATAAATTGAAGCGGTCGAACGAGGAATTGGAGCGCTTCGCCTATGTGGCATCTCATGACTTACAAGCACCATTGCGTACCATTGCCAGCTATCTTCAATTGTTGGATCAACGCTATACCACACAATTAACTGGTGATGCTAAAGAGTTCATCAATTTCTCAGTGGCCGGTGCTAAGCGCATGCAACAACTGATTACCGATTTGCTGAATTATTCACGCTTGAATTCAGTGCCACGGCCATACGTTCCGGTTCAATTGAATGAGTTGTTGTTTGTAGTAACGAAGAATCTGGAAAGCACGATTATATCGAGAGAAGCAACAGTAGAATACGGTACTTTGCCAGAGATTTTTGCCGAGCCTTATCAGGTAACACAAATGTTACAGAACCTGATTGATAATGGAATGAAGTTTGTAAAAGATCGTAAACCTCAGATAACTATTACATGTACCGAATTGCCTGAATTCTGGCAACTCAGTGTTCGCGATAACGGTATTGGTATAAAACCTGAATTCAAGGATAAGGTATTTAATATCTTCCAGAGATTACATGCTGAAAATGAATACCCGGGCACCGGTATCGGTTTAGCAATTTGTAAAAAGGTATCTGATTTACACGATGGGAAAATATGGTTTGAATCAGAAGTAGGCGTGGGTACTACCTTCCATATCACCATTTCCAAGAATTTGAAGAATAAACTACGCGAGGCGTAGGGCTACAATTTATACAGATAATAAGGGCCTTCCTTTGCCAGTAGCTGGTGATTTTCCTGTAAGCCGGGATGGGTATTTATGATGTGCGTAACCCCTTCCGTTTTAAGCGAGTCAATTTGCAGCGTACTAAGTCGGTTTAAATTGGCATTGGCCTTTTCTTCCATTGAAAATCCACTTTGAGGTTCATTATAATTCAATCCGTAAACCTGATGTATTCTGTTATACCAATGCAGCGCGTCACGCTGATTTTTGGCTATTGCTTTAAATTCAACGTAGCACGAACGTTGCCCGAAATACTTCATTGCGGTAAATTGGAAGGGAACTACTAAAACAGCCGAGGTGTCGGTACAGTTTTTGGTGCGTTCGCATATATTAATTTCATCTTCCAGATCAATGTGAAACCCGCGTGAAAAGGCGTTTTGTTGCCAAAGTGTTACTGCGAATAGCGTAATGCCCAATCCTCCTATAATGGAGGTTTTATTGAGTATTGATTCACTATTTAAAGAAGATATTTTTCTTGCCACCGAAGGGGTATAGCACATCATGACGATGGCCAGTATTCCGAGGAACTTGAGATAAGGCATCAGCTTATACCATTGAAAGTTAGCCACAAAGGTGACATGAAAAAAATCTACTGCCACGATGTATGCGCACAAAGCGGCTAAAGCAGTACAGAAGAAATAAAACAGCGAATTATTCCTTCTAGAGAAAATATAAAGTGCCGGAATGCTATACACAACTAAAAGGATTTTGTGCATCACGGGAAATGTTCTGAAAATAAAGTGATGCGGATGCCGGAATTCAAATTGAATCCAAAACAAAGTACCTGATGATACAGAGTTATTTCCAGCGGTTTTTGCCAGGTAGATTGCCATCAGGTACGGGCCTGCTAAAACGAGCCAGGGAAGACTGAACCTGACTAATTCCGGCCATTTCACATCGCGGGTGGTCAGGCATTGTAGCGCGGAAGCAGCTATCAGCGCTAGCATCACATCCATACCTGCCAGTACATGCATGTAAGTGGCTACAATCATCAAGAGGCTACTGGTTAGCCAACGTTTTTGTATCCAGAAAAAAAGCGCCCAAACCGAAAAAGCGGTGCTCAAGGAACTGGCTTGCATAGCTGCATCGTAAAGCTCATCGTTACCAGGTTGTTGACCGTAGCATAGCACTAAGGCCGCAAATACCACCAGCCAGCTCATAATATCGTTGAGGAATAATGCAGCTATTCTTTTTAATCCAACGGCAATTAATACAGTACTCAAAACATGAAGCAGGAATAACGTAATGGGAAGGTAGTTGACGCAGGGGAGAAGGAGGTTGGCGACTATGGTTCTTTCATTAGGTTGGGCGGCATGAAGACTTTGTATAAACAAATCATGCGGGAACAAATGAAGATTGTGCAGGAATAAAACATATGGTAGTAATTCTACATGGTCGCCGGTGCCAAAGGCGTACCCCCAACGCCAAATCAGCATTCCCCAAAGAACGAGGGCAAAACCGATATCGCGCGCTTTCATTAGGCGTGAAGGTAGTAAAATAGATAAGAGCATTTTATGCCTAGGTGAGGCTGACTTTCTACTCGCTATTGGCTCATCGGCATAGGAGATAGACCCCGTTAAGCACTAAAGCAAAGCTGGTGCTTGGCTTTAGTACTTCCAAAGGCATTCGGACGGTTAAACTTCTGATTCGTACTGATGCCGGAATTCCACCAATACTAAAGCAAAGCTGGTGCAGCGCTTTAATGCTCTCAAAGGCATTCGGACGGTTAAACTTCTGATTCGTACTGATGCCGGAATTCCACCAATACTAAAGCAAAGCTGGTGCTGCGCTTTAATGCTCTCAAAGGCATTCGGACGTTTAACTCTGATTCGTACTGATGCCGGAATTCCACCAATAAAAAAGCGAAGCTGATGCTTCGCTTTAGTGCTCTCAAAGGCATTCGGACGGTTAACCTTCTGATTTGTACTGATGCCGGAATTCCACCAATAAAAAAGCGAAGCCGAAACTTCGCTTTAGTGCTCTCAAAGGGAGTCGAACCCCTAACCTTCTGATCCGTAGTCAGATGCTCTATCCAGTTAAGCTATGAGAGCGTTTTGGGAGCGCAAATATAGCTTAATTGGCTGAAAAAGCAAGTTACTTGGTTCCGGATTGATTTAGTTCCACGCTCACAACAATTTCCACTTCGTCGCTAAGCATGGCACCGCCATTATCCAAAACCCGGCCAAAAGAGATACCGTAATCTTTCCGATTAATGGTTGTAGTAGCCTTGAATCCGGCCTTTTTACCGCCACGGCCGTCATTTACTGTTCCGTTGTATTTTAAATCCCAGCTTATTTTCTTAGTCACGCCATGCATGGTCATTTCACCCTCTAGCACAAACTTTTTGTCGTCAATCTTCTTTATAGATGAACTTTTAAATGTGATGTTGGGATATTTTGAAGTAGCAAAGAAATCATCGCTGCGCAGGTGTTCGTCGCGCTTCTCATCCGCTGTGTTGATGGTGTTGGCATCAATAGTAAAAGTGGTAGCTAAATCGCTAAAATCTGGCTTGGTAGCTGTTGCCACTGCCGAGAAATTGCGGAAATTGCCATGTACTTCACTAACCATCATATGGGTTATCGTAAAGTTTACGGAGGAATGCGAAGCATCCAGTTTCCATTCCTGAGCCTGAGCAGCCAAGGCAGCAAGCGCTGTGGCTAGAGCAAATACTAGTTTTTTCATTTTTTAAAATTTTAGCAAAGATAGTTGTATCTACAAATATCTCCAAAATCCATTGATAATCTTAACATTTGCTAACTAAGGGTACTCAAATTCTCAATAATCCTTCTTCAGAAGAAACAACTTGATTGATTTGCTTCCATGGAACCCGAAAACCAATCTTCCATTAAAATGTGGTCGGTAGACGATCGTCCTCGTGAAAAATTTCTTCAGAAGGGGAGAGCGGCACTTAGTGATGCCGAGCTGATTGCCATTTTGTTTGGTTCCGGCGGAACAAGCGGAAGTGCGCTGGATTTGGCGAGGCGTCTGTTACAACGTGTTGATCACAATCTGATTGAACTGTCCAGACAGCACGTTTCAGACCTCAAAAAGGTACAAGGAATTGGAGATGCGAAAGCAGTAGCGTTGTTGGCTGCATTGGAGTTGGGCCGAAGGCGCCGCGGGGCAGAGCCTTCAAAAAGGGTTTTCCTTCGGTCGTCTACCGACTTTTTTGAGTTTCTTCAAACCTTTCTTAGTGATTTGCAGCATGAGGAGTTCGTGGTAGTTTTCCTGAATCGCAGACTTGCCTTATTAGGTTATCACAGGTTAAGTGTTGGCGGACAGAGTGGTACCGTAGCTGATGTAAAACTTATCGTAAAACTGGCTATTGAGCGAATGGCAGCTTCTATTGTAGTGGCGCATAATCATCCCAGTGGAACGCTGCATCCTTCAGATGCAGATATCGCACTTACAAAAAACATTGTTCAAGCCTGCGCCTGCGTTGATATAGTAGTTAATGACCACCTCATTGTTGCAGAAAACTCTTACTTCAGTTTTGCCGACCAAGGCCTGCTTTAATGTTGTGAACTGGCGTTTCGTCCAGGCTGCTCACCGGGGCTAAACAACTTCCTTCTCCACACCAAAAAAACAAGGTTTGCGTTGCATGGTATTTACCTTCAAACAACGGGATATTGCTAAAAGCTGTTGCTAAGCCGGTTTGAAGATTAGGAAGGTAATAGCTATTTAAGCCAGAAAGTGCATCAAAGGCTAGATTACCAGTTCCCACTAACTGGTTAATACCTTGTTGCCTTAATCCGATAATCCTTCCCCAACACGCGTGAAAATAGGGATGCTGCCGGATGGCTGGTTCCGCTTTTTTAAGCATGCCATCGGCAAAGGCTTCAAAATGATGGTTTGGAAAATAGGCGTGAAGTCGAATCAGATTTTCGGCCATCACCGCATTGGAAGAAGGAATAACATTGTCTTGAATTTCTGTTTTCCTAACTAAGAGCGCATCTGACCCTTTAGCGGTGTAGAAAAACACTTGCTCGCCTTCGTCGTAAAACAAATCAATAGCCTCGATGCACAGGTCTTTTGCACTTTGCAGCCATTCTTCATGAAATGTAACAACGTAAAGCTGTAACAATCCTTGAATCAAAAATGCGTAATCATCTAAAAACGCGTGTCCGTGAGCCTCATTGCCATGAAAGCAGCGATTGAGCAGTTTGGTACCACGCCAGTTACCCAGGAAACGTTGGGCCGTAGCTATAGCGGCTGAACGATAGGGTTCATTGGCAGAGATGCCAAACAACTTCGAGAGTGCAGTAATAGCCATACCGTTCCAGGCACAGATTTGTTTCTCATCAGTTGAAGGCCGGGCGCGATTATTTCTAACCTGCAACAATTTGGCAAGCCATTTCTTTTCATTCGGATGTTCAGGACCTTCAACTCGATTCAAGTGAATAAATCCTTCAAAGTTTCCTTCTTCACTAATCTGATATAGATTGCGAAAGGCCAGCCAATCTTCTTCAATAATTTGCTGAAGTTCATCAACTCTCCAAACATAAAAAGCACCTTCTTTTCCTGACGAATCTGCATCTATGGCACTGTAGAAACCACCTTTCCCATTATACATTTCTGCCAATAAAAAGTCACCCACACCTATCGCCACATTTTTAAAGGATTCCTGCTGATGAATTTGAAAGGCTTCTACATAAACACTGATAAGCTGCGCATTGTCGTAAAGCATTTTTTCAAAATGAGGAATTTCCCAATGATCATCTACTGAATAGCGAAAAAAGCCGCCTCCAACCTGATCATATATGCCTCGGCGCAGCATTTCATTTAACTGTAACATGGCCGCCTCGGAAGCAGCCTTTAAGCCCGTTAATGCGCCTTGCTGCAACAGCCAGGAAATCACGGTTGGCATCATAAATTTTGGTGCTCCGGGTCGGCCGCCATGTTGGGTATCGCAACCAGCTACTAATTTTTCAGCCAGTACATTAATCGGCAATCTAACCACTGAATCTTCTCGCTGCCATTGCAGTTGTTCCATTTGTTGTACGCCTTCAGTAATACGCTGAGCGTTTTCAATGGCTTCTTGCCGGTGATTGAGGTAGTAATCACGAAAGTACCGCAACAACTGCAACCAATGCTGTTTAGGGAAATAGGTGCCTGCATACAGCACCTGGCCGTCCGGCAAACAAATTGCATTTAAAGGCCATCCGCCTCGGCCTGAAATGAGTAGGGCAGCATCCATGTAAACCAGATCTACATCCGGACGCTCTTCGCGATCAACTTTAATGCTCACAAAACCATCGTTCATTACCTGAGCCACTTCATTATCTTCGAAACTTTCGTGTTCCATGACGTGGCACCAATGGCAGGCAGAATAGCCAATACTCACGATTACCAGGCAATCTCGCTCACGGGCATGATGCCAGGCTTCATGGCCCCATGGAAACCACAGTACCGGATTGTTGGCGTGTTGACGAAGATAGAGGCTGCGCTCAGATTGCAGTGCATTAGGCATTTCCGGAAAAATTTATCCGTTGCCCTTTTCTTTTAAAACGATTTCATCGTTCACATACTTAGAGGGGCATTTCATCAATATCTCTGATGCATGAAAACAATCACCTTCCATTTTTCCTTTTACCACTAATTGTTCTGATCGCTCGAAGTCCTGAGGCTTAGATCCTTTATACCACACCTTCTCCTGATTTCCTTCTTTATCAGTCATCGTAAAGGCAAAGTAATTCGGGTCTTTTTGGGGGTCATAAATCATTTCACGATCTTTCACTAAGTAACCCACCACATGCACTACATCATCTTTCTTGGCTTTCGCCTGCGCGAAGTTGGCATAGGTTGTATAATCACCGGTCATCGCAATGATAGTACCTACGCAAAGCGCCACCGCCACCAAGGCTACGATATGAATCTTTTTCATATTTCGCTTTAAAATTACGGGGCGAAATTAACGTAAAAAGTTAAGTTTGACCATGCCTTGGTGGATAAGAGCGTTGACGCTACCGGTGTTTATTCTTTTTGCATCAATTCCGGTTGCAGCACAATACGCTATCCAGCTTCAGATCACTGATTTCCAGTCGGGCGAGCCGGTAGTAGGCGCGGTTGTACAATGTACGGATACCGGATCGACGCTTGCGCAACTGACCGATACTTTTGGCATGGTGCGTTTTCCTTCGGTGAGTGCTGGCATCCATAACTTTAAATCTTCTTTTATAGGTTATTTCAATAGGAAATTCAAGGTTCAGTTGCCTTTGCTGAAAAGTGATGAAGTGGTGCGAATCACGTTGGAGCCTGCTCAGCAGGAGATGGAGGAAGTGACGGTGGTTTCAACGCGTACCAGGATTGATGCAGGAAGTTTGCCGCAGCGGGTGGAAGTAATTAGTGAAGAAGAAGTGGCTGAGCGAATGCTCGACAAGCCTTCTGATATTTCTCACGCAGTGAAAGAACAGCCGGGCGTTCAGTTGCAACGTACCAGTGCTTCATCCGGGATGTTTAACATCCGGTTACAAGGTTTACGGGGTAAGTACGTTCAGGTGTTGAAAGATGGCTTTCCCACTTTTGGCGGATTGTCTCAGAACATCAGTATTTCGCAGATTCCGCCATTAGATATACGCCAGATAGAAATCATTAAAGGACCGGCATCTACGCTTTATGGTGGCGATGCCATTTCCGGGGTGATTAATTTGATTTCGAAAGAGCCAGATGAGCAGCCAGTTTATGATGTTTTGTTTTCCATGGAAACGACCAGAAGTATTGACGCCGCCGTTTTTGCTTCGCAAAAGGTGAAATGGTTTGGTTATAGTGTGATGGCTCAATACCGCAATCAGCAGGCAGTGGATTGGAATGTAGACTCTTTCTCTGATATTCCTAAGCTGGATCGCTGGGCAGTAGCGCCCCGATTCTTCTTCGACATGAACCGGAGAATGAAGTTGGAGTTAGGATTGAATTATCAGGGTGAGATTAGGAAAGGAGGGGCCATGCCGGCTCTTTATCATCGTAAGGACACCACCTATGATTATTTGGAACTGAATACCACGATGCGATACGGTGGGCATTTGAAATGGGAGTACGACTGGGAAACCAAGGGGAAATTGACTTTCCGTTCCAGCGTGAATTATTTTGACCGTGCACTAAGTATATATTCTTACGGGTTCAACGGTGGCCAATGGTCTTCGGTTTCAGAATTCAATTATCAATGGCATAACCGCAGGCATAACGTTGTGGCTGGAGTGGATTTTAGAACAGATTGTTTTTTAGAACGTCCGCAAGCGGGTTTTGTGAATCGATCCTATCAGTACTACACCACCGGACTGTTTGTTCAGGAAATTTTTAGCTGGAATGAAAAGACTTCTTTGGAAGCTGGTTTCCGAATCGATTATCATGTTCAACGCCGGGTTTTCCCATTACCGCACGCATCATGGTTGCAGCGTTGGAATGAAGTGGTTCAAACCCGGTTGAACATAGCGATGGGCTACAAGCTGCCCACCATTTTTCAGGATGAAGCAGAGGAACATAATTTCAGGAATGTTCAGGCCATAGTGGATTCAGTTAAACCGGAATGGTCGGTAGGTGGCACAATGGATTTCAAAATACAGGTACCGGTGAAACGTGGCTGGTCGGTAAGCATTTCTGAATTGGTTTTCTATACCAGAATCTGGAATCCTTTGGTGGCAGTATACCGGGTGATTCCCGAACAATTGAGTTTCAGATCAGCACAAGGGCATATCCAATCAGTAGGTCTGGAGAGTAGCTTCAAGGTTAGTTATCGGGGCATCAATGTTTTATTAGGATATACCTTACAGGACCAAAGCAGGGTAATTGAAAAGATTCAAAGTGTGGCTCCGCTCACCTCAAAGCATATTGTATCTATGTTGGCCGGATATGAAATGCCGAACCGTTTTTCTGTGGGAATTGATTGTTACTACTATAGCCCGCAACAACTCACTAATGGTAGGATGACCAGGGGAATTTGGGAAATGGGAGTAGTGGCTCAGGTGATGTTTAAATGGGTTAATTTCTTTGCTAATCTCGAGAATCTTCTGGATATCCGTCAAAGCAAGTATGGCCCCATTGTAACTGCGGCTCCAACCTTTCGTCAGCCCCGCTTTGCCGAAGTGTATGCACCCCTGGAAGGGCGCATACTGAATGTCGGCTTTAAGTTAAAACTGGGCGCTTTGGTTCGGAAGAAGGATCTACATTAGGCTGTACTCACCACTCCATTGCCGTATGAGTTATCATACGGCATCATGGAGTACGTGGGTATCTTTTGGCAAGTGAAAGGTCTCGTTTCGATTCAGGACGCTATCAATTTTTGAGCACAGCCGGCACAGCGGCTTTGCTCCGGTGCCCGGCCGCAAATCACCCTTGCTAACCAGCATACCTTCAACACATTCACTGTAGCGATGATGAACGGGTTGTTTTATACTGTGAAAAGGTCTTACCGAAGCCATGGCATTTGGTTGACGTAAACAAAACTATCACCGGCATAACTAAATACAACACCTAATATTCGGTGTGCCCTACTAAGAGTATGCAGTCTTCTGGTTTCAATATATTGAAAATCAAGTATTTGAGGCCTTTTATTAAATGCGGCTGTAACATGAAAAAAGCGTAGAAATACATGATTTACCGTATTTCTACTATAAATATTTGTTCGTAGAAATACGGTAAGTTTTGGTAGAAATACGGTAAGTGGCGCGACATGCATTTAGCCCTGTCCCTTGATATCACTTCATTTTACCATTGAATCAGGGTATTGGCACTCGAACCAAGTTTTTATGGTTTCGTATTTCTACTTAGATTTATCGAAACTTAAAACTAACAATATGGCTAATGGAAGTATTATTACTTTGGAAACAGGTGCTAAATTGACATCTAATTACCGAAACGCCTTCTCTACTGACGTAAGAGCGGTATGCTTTGATAAGTCCCTGATCAATGACATTTTAATACAAGATGGCTGCACTGGAATGCGAATCTATTTTGGCCTGGATGAAAGTAATCAACATACCGCAGTTATAGTAGGCATTGACAACAATGGAGACGATATGCTGGATTGCATTATTGATAACGGTGCGAGCTGCCCTATAAACTGTAGTACTCCAAATGACCTTAATCCCTCGTAGCTTACAAAATTTCTTTATTTATGGCTCGTCTTTGACGAGTATTATTCCTTTCGCAGCATGTTGTTTGTATCCGGATAAGGCAAGAAGCAGTTTGCCAATTGCCTTCTACGCTTTCTTCTTAATCTCGGCGGAAATGTTGCTCTTGACAACCGCCTTCCTGGGGATACACAATTTTGGAATTGCGTTTTGGGTTCCGGTTCTGGATTTGGCTATTTTGTTCCAGATTCTGAATGCAGAAATACCTGGTTTTACACCGAAATGGTTACAACTAGGCTTAGTAGGCGCAGTGGTGGTAATAGGCTTATACCCGGGTATCATGCGTAATACTTCGTTTTTCGAACTTGATGGACAGTCGTCGTTCGAGTCATTTATAGTGATGTGTATAAGCCTCTACGCCTTGGTGATGATGACTAACAAGGTCTTGCGAAATCCGTCGGTTTCATTGGCCACCTTTTGGATATGTTGTGCAGTTTTGTGTTTTTCTATACCTGATGTTATTGTTCGTACAACCATCGTTTTGTTTGTTAGAGGTAACGACCAAATCCAAAATCTGGTCTGGTCTTTAGTACATCCTATTTCTACAATGATTTGTAATTTTATGTTTACCAAAGCAATTCTATGTCTCCCATCATCGGATTCGTCGTGGTTTTCTCGCTCGTAGTTTTGGCTCTGGCAGTCGGTTTTATCATGATATTGCTAAGGCAGCAAAGAAATTTGTTACAGCAGGAACGCGACCTAAATCGGGCCGTAATAAGCGGACAGGAACAGGAGCAGTCGCGTATCGCTCAGGAAATTCACGATGGATTGGGCGTGGAAGTTATCGCTGCCAAGCAGATGGTAAGGCAAATAGCGCATAGCTCAAATTTACCGCAGCAGGCGGCTGAACAATGCGCTCAGTTGAATGAGCTTTTAGAAAAGATATATCAGGATCAGCGAAGAATTTCACACAACCTGATGCCATCAAACCTGCAACAATTTGGTATTCTAGAAGCGCTAAGGGAACTCACTTTCCGAATCAACGAAATGAAGCAGGTAAATTGCGAATATGCTGCAACAGGTAATTACCAACGAAGATTACCGGGAAATACGGAACTGGCTATTTACCGCATTGCCCAGGAAGGAATTCATAATACCATTAAGCATGCGCAGGCAACCAGCATCACCGTAAATTTTAATGTTGATCAAGAAGGCTGCACCGTCACTATTACCGACAATGGTAAGGGTTTTGACGGCAAGGCACATGCCAATGGATTGGGTGTAAAAAGCATGTCAAGCCGGGCGGCTCTGGCAGATATTCACTTTGATTTACAATCATCTCCTGGTAGTGGAACAACCATCCAATTGAAAACAAAGTATTGATTATGTCCATAAAACTTTTGGTAGCAGATGATCATCGACTTTTCCGTGCCGGCTTAATAACAATTCTAAAGGGAATAAACGGTGTAGAGATTTTAGGCGAAGCTAATGATGGAGAAGAGTTGCTGAGATTACTTCAGGTCGAACGTCCGGATATGGTTCTACTTGATATTAACATGCCCCAAAAAAACGGATACGATGTTCTGGCTGTTATGAAAAAGAAGTATGCCAGAGTGAAGGTAATTGTTGTATCCATGTATGAGTCTGACAGCCACATTCTGACAGCTATTGAAAGCGGTGCGTCGGGATATCTTCATAAGAACGCTGAACCTGATGAAATTGAAATTGCACTCAATAGCGTGGATGAAACAGGATTTTATTTCAATGATAAAGTGAGTAAAGCGATGTTGTCGCGTGTTTTGAAGGGAAAGCAACTGCGACCAGTTTTTTCTGATTTGGGGGGGCAACTCACCGACTCAGAAGTGGAAGTTTTGAAATTGGTTTGCGACGGTTTAACCAGTGCCGAAATAGGAGAGCGCACCTTTCGCAGTACCCGCACGGTAGAATCTATCCGCAATGAATTAATCAGGAAAACAGGTGCTAAAAATGTGGCAGGGTTGGTGGTATTCGCTATCGCCAATCATTATTACAATGTATAATGATGCTCAAAACATTGGCATCTGATTACTTCCCAGAAACTCCTAAATTCCCCTCGTGAAAACAGCCAATCCCTTCTTTCGGATTTATGTGGCGCTAGGAGCATTTGCGTTGCTGTTGCTCACTGGTACACTTGGCTATGTGGTACTGGAAGGCTACTCTTGGATGGATGCCTTCTATATGTGTGTGATTACCGTGGCCAGTGTCGGTTTTATGGAAGTACACCCCCTTTCCAATCCGGGGCGCTTGTTCACAATCTTTCTTATCCTTTCCAATTTCGCCGCACTGGGTTACGTAGTGAGTACGGTTACTACTTATGTAATGGACGGCGATTTCTTTAAGAATTTCAAAAAGTATAAAATGCAACAGGTTATCGATAGTCTCAATGGGCATGTCATCATTTGCGGTTATGGCCGAAATGGATCTGAGGCGGCTCAACGAATTTTACGCGCCGGCTTCCAGGTAGTGGTAATTGAAAACAGCGCAACTACCGAGCATCATCCTGAAGTGCCGTTGTTCCTGCATGCCGATGCGCGGGTAGATGACGTGCTGCTACAAGCAGGTATTACACGCGCCGCGGCGCTGATCTGTACCTTGCCCGATGACGCGGAAAATGTGTTCATCGTTTTAACGGCCCGCGCACTCAATCCCTCTATCAACATTATTAGCCGGGCCTCAAAAGATACCAGTCAAATGAAACTGAAAACCGCCGGCGCCAATAATGTGATTATGCCCGATAAGATTGGCGGCTCTCACATGGCCTCGCTATTAATCAGCCCCGATGTAAAGGAGTTTTTAGACGTGATGAGCAGCGAAAATACCAGCGCATTCTCCATAACAGAACTACCGGTAAACAAGCGCGCTACACTGGCTGACGTGGCTCCTGCATTAACCGGTGCAACAGTGCTGGGTCTTAAGCGAAACGCTGGATACGAACTGAATCCGCAGGCATCCTCGCTGATTGAACCAGGCAATAAACTCATCGCTATGGGTTCCAAACAACAATTAGACGCCCTTAAACAGCGCCTTTCCTGATTGTAAATTGCGCTGAATTCCCTTAACTTCGATGGGTGAAATACGGCTCCGCAATCCTCTTTTTCTTATTGCTCTGTTCTTTCCGGATGCCGTTTCAGGTAGATGATTGGCTGCTGCAACGGGAAAAAAAGGGGATCAAAGTCTTTACCCGAAAAAGTAGCTGGAGTAAGTTAAAAGACTCCAGGGCAGTAATGACCATTCACGCTACAGCCGATGAAGTAATACGCCTGATTACCGATGTGAACCAATACCCGAAATGGTTGCCCCGTTGTAAAAGCGCCCGCATTGTGGCTCATATTAACCCAAATGAATTTTTAGTGTATATCTGCTACGACTTGCCTTGGCCGGTGGCCGACCGCGATTGTGTTTCACGTATGAAAATTACCCGCGAAGCGAACGGCACTACCACCATCACCAGCACCTGTGAACCCAAATACATCAAAGAAGAAAATGGCGTGGTTCGGGTTACCCAAATGGTGGGAAAATGGAAAATTACCCCGCGAGCGAATGGGGTAGAGGTGATGAATGAGTATAGCTCTGACCCCGGAGGGTCTCTGCCGGATTGGCTGATTAATAGCCACTCGGTTGACAATCCCTATGAAATGTTTTCCATAATTCAGGAAAAGATGGCAGTTTCTAAACCCTAGCAGGGTAATTGCCATCTTTTCCAAACTTTTAAAACAATATCAAAACAAATACGCAATGGCAGCAAAATTCACAGATGCAAATTTCTCATCCGATGTTCTTCAGTCAGACAAACTAACCGTAGTTGATTTTTGGGCAGAATGGTGCGGACCTTGTAAAGCAATTGGACCGATGATTGACCAACTGGCTACCCAATACGAAGGAAAAGCCAATATCGGCAAGCTGGATGTTGATTCTAATCCAAACGTTTCTATGCAGTTTCAGGTGCGCAGCATTCCTACTATCCTGTTCATTAAAGGCGGACAAGTAGTGGATAAAGTAGTAGGCGCAGTGCCTAAAGCTACCCTCGAAGCTACCATCCAGAAACACCTGTAAATCGCTCACCCTAAACTAATCAGCCTGGCCTTCTGGCTGGGTTTTATCACGTAATTAGTATGACACATTTTAGTGAAGATCCGTACCATTTTTCCGGTGCGGAAGAAGATATGGAGTTTCTGCCCATTTTGGCAGATGACGAAGACGACAGCGACCGAAAAAAGCCGGAAATTCCCAATGAATTGGCTATCCTGCCCCTGCGCAATACGGTGCTGTTTCCGGGCGTAGTGCTGCCCATCACCATTAGTCGCGATAAATCCATCACGGCCGTGAAAGAAGCCCACAAGGGCAATAAACTCATTGGTGTGGTGGGGCAAATTGATGGCAATGTGGAAGAACCGGAATATGCCGACGTCTACAAAATTGGCACAGTGGCGCAAATTCTGCGCATGATCAAAATGCCGGATGGCAGCAGTACCGCTATCATCCAGGGGCGCAATCGCTTTGAGATAAAAGAACTGCTGGCCAGCGAGCCTTACATCAAGGCGCGCATCGAAGTGCTAACCGACCACCATCCGGTAGGCGATAAACAGTTTGAAGCCACCATCAGCACCATCAAAGATCTGGCCACCAATATCATCAAGATCAATCCGCAAATTCCTTCTGAAGCGGCCATCATGATCAAAAATATTTCCAATCCGGTTACGCTGGTGCATTTCATTTCTTCCAATCTTAACGTGGAAATGAAACGCAAGCAGGAATTGCTGGAAATTGGCGATATGCAGGAGCGTGTGCAATTGGTGCTGCAACACCTGAATCAGGAATTACAACTGCTGGAAATGAAAAATCAAATCCAGAATAAAGCCCGTCTGGATATCGATAAACAACAACGTGAATACTTCCTCAACCAACAACTGAAGGCCATTCAGGATGAATTAGGACAAAATTCTCCCGACCGTGATGTACAGCGCCTGCGCGATAAAGCTGCCAAGCTGAAACTGCCGCAAAACGCCAAAGAGACCGTTGAAAAAGAATTGGAAAAACTCACACGTATGAATCCGGCGGCAGCCGAATACAGCGTGGTCATGAATTATATCGAACTGGTGCTGGATTTGCCCTGGGGCATCTACACTACCGATACCTTTGATTTGAAAAAATCAAAGCAGGTTTTAGATAAAGATCATTACGGCATCGAAAAAGTGAAAGAGCGCATTCTGGAATATCTGGCCGTATTGAAACTGAAAGGCGATATGAAATCGCCCATTCTCTGTTTGGTTGGCCCTCCGGGTGTGGGCAAAACATCACTCGGACAAAGCATAGCCAAGGCGCTAAACCGCAAATATGTGCGCGTGGCGCTGGGCGGTCTGCACGATGAAGCCGAAATACGCGGTCACCGTAAAACTTACATTGGCGCTATGCCCGGCCGCATTATTCAGTCGCTCAAAAAAGCGCAAAGCTCTAATCCGGTCATGATTCTGGATGAAATCGATAAAGTGGGTGCCGATTACAAGGGCGATCCTTCCAGCGCCTTGTTGGAAGTGCTGGACCCTGAACAAAACAGCACCTTCTACGATAACTATCTGGAACTGGAATACGACCTGTCAAAAATTCTCTTCATCGCCACGGCCAATACGCTCAATACCATTCAGCCTGCCCTGCGCGACCGTATGGAAATTATTCCGCTGGAAGGCTATAGCATAGAAGAGAAAACGCAGATTGCCAAAAAACATCTGGTGCCCAAACAAATTGCTAATCACGGGTTGAAACCGAAAGATGTTACGATGCCTGAAAAGGTGGTAGAGACGGTGATAGAAGAATATACCCGCGAATCAGGGGTGCGCGAGTTAGACCGTACACTGGCCAGCGTGATGCGCAAGGTTGCGAAGAAGGTGGCCACCGATGAGCCGTATGAAAAACAACTGACTGTTGAAGCCGTACGTGACATGCTGGGCCCTGAAAAATTCGACAAAAGCATTTACACTGAAGAAAATATTCCGGGTGTGGCGGTTGGCCTGGCGTGGACTTCGGTAGGTGGCGATATTCTGTTTATTGAAAGCACACTAAGCAAAGGCACAGGCGCGCTGACGCTTACCGGAAACCTGGGCGATGTGATGAAGGAGTCGGCCACAACGGCAATGACCTTCCTAAAAGCTAATGCCGAAGCCTTTGGTATTGATGCCGATATTTTTTCAAAAGTGAATGTGCATTTGCATTTCCCTGAGGGTGCGGTGCCGAAAGACGGGCCCAGTGCCGGCATTACGATATTGACCTCGCTGGCCTCGCTGTTTACGCAGCGCCGGGTGAAGCCGTTTCTGGCCATGACAGGCGAAATTACCTTGCGCGGCAAAGTGATGCCCGTAGGCGGCATTAAAGAGAAAATTCTGGCGGCCAAACGCGCCGGCATCCGCGAGATTATCATGAGCGATAAAAACCGCAAACATGTGGAGGAAGTGGAGAAGGCATTCATCAAAGGGTTGAAATTCCACTTTGTGCAAACCATGGACGAAGTGATTACCGCGGCTTTGCTGCCTAACAAGATTAAGGGCGGCATTGATTTCAGTCGTTTTGCAGCCACCGATGCCGTAGCAAAAAAATAAGCAGGATGGCAATGCCTTCGGCCCGCGCTGTTCGTGGCTCCGCTTCGCTGCGGTGCAAGGCATTCCGCTGTGCTGCATGCCTTGCACTGTGCGCCTTTGGCGCACACCACTACCATCGCTATTGCTCGCCGTTAAGTTCTTGAAAGAGCCATTAAACCTGGCATCAGTTAACTGATTGTTTGATTTCTAGCGCGGGCGCTTTCGTTGCCTTCAAGCGGCAAGGATTGCAGCGGATACCCCGCAGGCCGCCTTCCTTTTTGATAGGAAATGCACTAGGATATTCCTTTCGAAAGCTTAGCATAGGAAGGCCTGGCGGCCGAGGAGTAGGAGCGTAAAGCCTGGTGCCGCTGCACCGCGAGGTACGAGCGGCCGGCAGCGGCAGCCGCCCTGAAATATCTGATTCAAATAGAACGGCTGAATTAGTTAGGGTGTTTTTACACCTGCACCTTCAAACCCAACTCCGCGCCTGGTGTCATTATCAGAGCAACGCTACTGCTGCAATGGGTAAGGTAGGAAACCTGCGATGAACTGTGCTTCGCGATTACTTTTGAATTGTTTATTTTTATTACACCATGTTAAAACAAGAATATCTGAACTTAACGGTAGCCGAACGAATTCTGCTCGTGGAAGAAATTTGGGATAGCATTGCCAATGATGCGCCAGTGGTGTTGAATACGCAGCAAAAGAAGCTCCTGGACCGTCGTGAGGCAGATGCTTTCGCGGGCAAAGTTTCTGGTAAGAGCTGGAGCGCCATTAAACGCGAAGTAACTAAGCGTAAAAAGTGAAGCCAAAACTCGTTTTCGGGGTTGAATTTGAGGCTGATCTCAAGGAAAGTTATCTTTTTTATGAGCAGCAGCGCGCCGGGTTGGGCGATGATTTTATTTTGGCAGTGGAGGCTGCTTTAGCGGAGATTTACAGAAATCCAATGTTGTTTGCCCAAGTGTACAAAAATATGCGAAAAGTGAACCTCAAAAGGTTCCCTTTCGGGGTGTTTTACGTAGTGCAGAACAATGAAACTATCATTCTTGCCGTGTTGCATTTGGTGCGTGCGCCAGCGTCGTGGAAGAAACGAAAGCCTTGAAGTTTCAACAGTTGGTGTTTTGCTGTTTCAGGCATTTTGATTGCCAATGTTGATTACACCTGCACCTTCAAACCCAACTCCGCGCCCAGAGACATCATGAGCGCATAGGCTTCATGGTAATCATTTTTGATTTCACCTTCCAGTATGGCTTCCTTGATTTCTGATTCATTGGAAGAAACTTGGTTTGTCGGGCAACAATGAATTTTCATAATGCGCAGAAATTGGACTTCTAATAGTAACTAAACTCCCGACTGATTCTCAGAACGCGTTTGCCGTTATCTTTAATATCCGTAAGTTGAATCCAATTGCCACAATCATCAAAAATAAACTCGTAGTTATGAACGATTTCGTTATCGGATGAGGGCCTGTAATGCACCACTTCACTATTGGAATGATTATAGTTTTCAACCACTCGTTTTGAAATTTCTTCATCCAAGTAGTTAAAATACTTGACGTTATGATTTCGGTCAAATGATACTTTGTAAACACCTTTACCATTGCTAAATGACTGATATTGCCCGAACTTATTGAACGTCCAGGTGGTTAGCGTTAACCATTTATCTTTGTTATTATCTTGTACTTGTTGTTGAGCTTCAGCTTTGCGTTCCCCATGCCAAATGATCCGGCCACGTGTTAACTTTCCGTTTCGTTGCCTTTCGGTTAGCGCCAATCGGCCTTGTTCGTCATAGGTACTTCGGATTTCGTATATAGTTGAATCGCAATGGCGTAGGCAAATGATGCTATCGGCATGACCTTTACGATTTAGATAAAATTTTTGATACGCCGTGTCTCCTGAGTTCAGTAGTGTATATTTTGCCAAAAAGTGTTTCGCACTATCCAACTCATAAATCCAACTTTCTGCTAATTGTTGCTGTTGATTTAAGCTGGTGGTATACTTAGTTACCTTAACCGTTTTCACTGGTCCGTTTAAAATGGATGGCTTTACTTCGAGCGCTTCCTGTGGTTGCCAATGGTGTAATGTACTTTTTGCGGTACTACCAGGGTTTAAGGTTATCCAAGAGCACAAAATGAGCAGATTAATCATAGGTGATAGTGTGCGTCAATAAGAAAGTGAATTTTGTAATCATTCATATTGCGAAATCGTCCTTTTAGTTGAACAAGATTACTCCGTCAACGAAAGAAATCAACCTGAGACCTGTTTCAAACCCAACTCCGCGCCTAATTTCATCATGAGCGCATGGGCTTCATAGTAATCATTTTTGATTTCACCTTCCAGTATGGCTTCCTTGATGCGGTCTTTAATTAAACCCACTTCTCGCGAAGGACCAATGCCAAATGTTTGCATAATCAACTCACCGCTTACTGGTGGCTGAAAATTGCGAATGCTGTCGCGCTCCTCAACATCTTTCAATTTCTGCCGTACGATTTCAAAATTCTTCAGAAAGCGCGTCACCTTCACCTTATTCTTCGAGGTAATGTCGGCTTCGCACAGCGTCATCAGCGCTTCTAAATCATCGCCGGCTTCAAACAATAACCGGCGCAAGGCCGCATCCGAAATTTCTTCTTTCGATAAGGCAATAGGCCGCAAATGCAGGTAAACCAACTTCTGCACCAATTTCATTTCATGACCTTGCGGCAATTTCAATTGTCTGAAAATCCGAGGCACCCATTTCGAGCCCACCACCTCATGGCCGTGAAACGTCCAGCCCGTTCCGGGTTCGAAGCGCTTGGTTACGGGCTTGGCAATATCGTGCAGAATGGCCGCCCAGCGCACCCACAAATCTTTACTGGTCAAACAAATATTATCCAACACTTGCAGGGTGTGGTAGAAATTGTCTTTATGACTTTTGTCGTCAACCGTCTGAACGCCTTTCAGCGCCTGCATTTCCGGAAAAATCAGCGGCAGTAATCCGGTTTCTTCCAACAACCGAAAACCCACGCTGGGTTTCTTCGATAGAATAATTTTATTCAGCTCATCGGTGATGCGCTCCTGTGAAATAATGCGTATCCGCTCGCGGTTGCGCGTGATGGCTTCTAAGGTTTTTTCTTCTATGTAGAAATTCAACTGTGTGGCAAAGCGGATGGCGCGCATCATGCGCAGCGGATCATCGCTAAAAGTAATATCGGGATCAAGTGGTGTTTTGATCACTTCATAGCCGATGTCTTCCAATCCATTAAACGGATCAATTAACGCGCCATAATTGGCTTCATTGAGTGAGATGGCCATGGCATTGATGGTAAAATCGCGCCGATTTTGATCGTCCTGTAAGGTTCCTTCTTCAACAATCGGATTTCGCGAATGGCGCTGATATGATTCTTTCCGGGCGCCTACAAATTCAAAATCCCAGCCGTTGTGTGCAAAGTGCGCGGTTCCGAAATTCTTAAACACATTCACCTTGATTTTCGGATGGATGGCAGCAGCTGTTTTTTCGGCCAGTGCGATGCCGCTGCCTACGCATACAAAGTCAATGTCTTTACCGCCGCGTTTTAGCAGCAGGTCGCGCACAAAACCGCCTACCACATAGGCTTCCATCTGGTTTTGGTCGGCCACCTGGCCTACCGTTTTAAAAATCGGATGTTCGAGGTACGCGCTCAGGTTCATTACTAGAAGAAAATGCCGTTTTTAAGTTGACCGCTGGTGATAATTTTTTCCAGATACGGCAGTTTCAGCGAATCGCGGATATATCCCATGTGGCGTTCGTTGTGCAAATCGGTACTGATGAAGTCGATCATTCCGGCATCAATCATTTTCTCGGCCATGTTGCGCGCGCCTTTGCCATAAATGCCGGTTAACGACGCAATATTCAACTGGAAAAGTACCCCCTGGTCTTTAATCTCGCGGTATTGCTCTAAACTTTCCTCATAGTAATAAGGATAGCGCTCCGGGTGCGCCAGTACTACATTATAGCAAGCCGAGCGCAAGTCGTAGAAATAGGAAGTAGCGCTGAATGATTTAATCAGGTACGACAATTCCACCAGAACATAATTGCCCTTCATGGTGAGCAGTGAGCGCTCATCTATCTTTTTCTTGATGGTTTCGTCGAGGTAGTACTCGGCCCAGGCATCAAATTCCACCGGTATCTGTTGTTGCATCAAAGCCTCACGTACCTGATCGCGGCCGGATAGAATGCGCTCTGGCGTATTCGGGTAGCCATCGGTCATGATGTGTGGCGAGGTAATAATTTTCCGAAAGCCCAATTGATGTAAACCCTTGATGAGGAATAGCGCATGATCCAGGGTTGGTGCGCCATCATCAATGCCCGGTATCAGGTGAGAATGAAAGTCTAATCCAACAGCGGAGTAATCGGTTAACGAAGACTCCGGTTCTTTCTTTTTAAACAGATTTGAGAACAGCCCCAAGCGAGTATTTTCGACAAAGATAAAATTCTTTGCAGGGGCAGGGTAGATTGGTTTTTTAATTTAGATTTGGCACGCTTAAAAAGAAAACTATGCCATATTTATTTACCTCAGAATCGGTTTCAGAAGGCCATCCGGATAAGGTGGCAGACCAGATTTCTGACGCATTGATTGACAACTTTCTGGCCTTTGATGCCTCATCTAAAGTAGCTTGTGAAACGTTGGTGACTACCGGACAAGTGGTTTTGGCCGGTGAAGTGAAATCAAAAGCTTCGCTGGATGTACAAAAGATTGCCCGCGAAGTGATTGCCAAAATTGGATACACCAAGGCGGATTACATGTTCGAAGCAAATTCTTGTGGAATTCTTTCTGCTATTCACGAACAGAGTGCTGACATCAATCAGGGTGTTGAGCGCAAAAAGAAAGAAGATCAGGGAGCCGGCGACCAGGGGATGATGTTTGGATATGCATCCAATGAAACGGATGATTATATGCCTTTGGCGCTAGATCTGGCGCATAAGATTCTGATTGAATTAGCTGCATTGCGCCGCGAGAATAAACAAGTAAAATACCTGCGCCCCGATGCGAAGTCGCAGGTAACTTTGGAATACGACGACAAAAACCGCCCGGTGCGCATTGATGCTATTGTGGTATCTACGCAACACGACGATTTCGATTCAGAATCGAAAATGTTGGCTAAAATCAAGGAGGATATCGTTAAAATTTTGATTCCACGGGTGAAATCGAAGTACAAGAAGTACGCGCACTTGTTTAACGACAAAATCAAGTATCACATCAATCCAACCGGAAAATTTGTGATTGGCGGGCCGCATGGCGATACCGGTTTGACTGGTCGTAAAATTATTGTTGATACATACGGCGGAAAAGGAGCTCACGGCGGCGGCGCTTTTAGCGGAAAAGACCCATCTAAGGTAGACCGCTCAGCGGCTTATGCTACGCGTCACATCGCCAAAAACTTAGTGGCTGCCGGTGTTTGCAGCGAGGTTTTAGTACAGGTATCTTATGCTATTGGTGTGGCTGAACCAATGGGGGTTTACATTAACACCTATGGCACGGCCAAAGTGAATATGAACGATGGTGAAATTGCGAAGCGCGTTTCGAAGATTTTCGATATGCGCCCATACTTCATTGAACAACGCCTGAAATTGCGTCAACCTATGTATAGTGAGACGGCGGCTTACGGTCATATGGGCAGAAAGAACGAGGTGGTTCAGAAGACCTTTACTGCTCCGGATGGTCGCAAGAAGCAAATGAAAGTGGAACTATTCACCTGGGAAAAACTGGATTTTGTTTCGAAGGTGAAGAAAGAGTTTGGTATCAAATAATATCGACTTGATAAAATGAAAACGGCCGGGAAATCCCCGGCCGTTTTTTTTGAATTGATGGCTGATGCGTTTAGTTTACACCACTTAAGGCGTTCGTAAGGTTACTTTCCGGTAAATCCGTGGTATTCGTAGTTTTGCCGTATGAAGAAAATCGGTATTCTGGGTGGTGGGCAATTGGGGCGTATGATGCTACAGGCAGCGGCCAATTATCCCTGTACAACCTATGTGTTAGAGAAAAGTACAGATGCGCCTGCTGCTCATCTTTGTGATGTTTTTGTAACTGGTGATATCCGAGTTTACGATGATGTTCTGGCTTTTGGCAGAAGCGTAGATGTGTTGACCATTGAAATTGAGCATGTCAATATTGAGGCATTAAAAGTGTTGGAGGCAGAAGGCAAGCGGGTTATTCCGTCGGTGGCTGTGTTAGAAACCATTGCCGACAAAGGTTTACAGAAAGAATTTTATCAGGCTCACGGCATTGCCACATCCGCCTTTGTACTGACTGAGAATCGGCAGGATGTGGCCCAATATGAAAAGCGGTTGCCGGCTGTACATAAGTTATGCAAGGGCGGTTACGACGGTAAAGGCGTTCAAATGGTGAATAGCGCAAGCGATTTTGAGAAAGCATTTGATGCGCCTGCTGTACTAGAGGATAAGGTAGAAGTTGAAAAGGAAGTAGCCGTGTTGGTGGCTCGCGATGCCACGGGTAATACGGTTGCCTATCCGCCGGTTGAGATGATTTTTGACCCGGTTTACAATTTGGTGGATTATCTGGTGAGTCCGGCAAACTTGTCGGAAGCAGAGCAGGAATCAGCAGTAGCTTTGGCCCATCAGGTTGTTGAAGCGTTTCAATCGCCGGGTTTATTTGCCATTGAATTGCTGATGGATAAAGGCGGTAAATTTTGGGTGAATGAAACTGCACCTCGGGTCCACAATAGCGGGCATCACTCCATAGAGGGAAATTACTGTTCGCAATTTGATATGCTTATCCGTTTGTTGCTGGAATGGCCCATGGGTAATACCGATATGACGGAACCCGCTTTGATGGCGAATATCATCGGGCCAGAAGGATTATCGGGTAACGTGAAACTGGAAGGATTGCAGGAGGTGCTCAGTTTACAAGGGGTTTACCTGCATTGGTACGGTAAGCACGATACTAAGCCGGGAAGAAAATTGGGGCATTTAACGATATTGGGCGAGACCACGCGTAGTATTGCTTTACTTAAAAGTATAAGGAAAGTGTTGCGAATATCAGGCATTTAACAATAATGTGTGCTAACTAACTTGACAAAGGTATTTTGAAAACTTAATTTTGAGGGAACCCTTTTATTAAGAAAACTTTCAATGTCAAACATTAGTACTTCGCAATACGAAGCGTTGCTAGGTGGGGGGTATTTATTTAGGAATGTTCAGGGAAAAACCTTGGAAGAGCGGTACAAACCATTTAACCAATGGGTGGATTTACTTAAACTTCATGGTTTTTGGCCCTTTAGCAGAATTCTGACAAATAAATTAGGACCGGAAATTACGGTAAAGGGTGCTTGGGTAGATAGCGATCGGCCCATGCTGAATTTTGGTTCACAAGATTATTTGGGTTTAAGTAATGACAGCCGGATTGTAGAAGCTGCGGTAGATATTATTCGGCAATACGGGGTGAACTCAGGGGGGTCACCTGTTTTGGGTGGTCGAAATTTGCTGACGTCGCAGGTGGAAAAGCGGCTGGCAGATATTCTGGAAGTGGATCAGGTGCAGTTGTATCCCAGTGGGTGGGCATCTGCCTTCGGCGGTTTGGCAGGTTTGGCATCGCATCGCGATTACATCATCATGGATATGCTGATGCATAATTCATCTGATGTTGGGGCTCGGTTTGCAACAGAATACGTGTATAAATTCCGGCATAATTCGCTGGAGGATTTGGAAAAGAAATTGATTTTCTGCAGAGGGAAGAGTGATTCCGCCGGAATTTTTGTTGCAGTAGAAACGTTGTATTCGATGAATTCAGATTGTCCTGATTTAAGGGGCATTTATGAATTGTGCCAGCGCTACGAGGCAATTTTGTACGTTGATGCCACCAATGATTTCGCCTTAATGCAGGATAACGGCCGGGGGCTGTTGAACGATATTCCGGTAAAAGGAAGTAACAATATTGTGATATCTGGTTCTTTCGCCAAGGCACTAGGGGTAACCGGCGGTTTCCTGGGCGGGCCGAAATGTATCAAGAATCAAATTGACATTTTTTCTCCGTGCTATACATTTGCAACAGGACTATCTAATTTATCTTGTGCGTTAGTACTAAAAGCGCTGGATATTGCTTTCTCTGACGAGGGTACTCAAATGAGAAAGGAATTGTACGCCAAGAGCGAATTTTTAGTCAAGGAGTTTAACCGGCATGGGTTCATAACTAACGGCATTATCAGTCCAATTATTCCCGTGCTGATTGGCGATTCCAGATTGTCGCGTTTATTGCAACGGGAAGCGATGACAGAAGGTTTATTGGCGAATTCTGTTGAGTTTCCTGCGGTGCCAAGGGATAAGTCAATCTTACGGTTCCAAATGATTCGAACCATGACCTACGAGCAGTTGGCTCAGGCAGGCGAGATTCTTCATCAGGCTATTGTTCAGGCACAGAAAATTCTACTTGATTTAAAGGTTGACTCCATTGACATTATTCTGGAGTGATTGTAATCGCTCCGCGCTTGGAATCGTGAAGAAGAAACTAGAGCCTTCACCTACAACCGATTCTACCCAAATATTTCCGCCGTGGCGATCGATAATACGTTTGCAAATGGATAAGCCAAGGCCAGTTCCGGCATATTGATTCTTAGTATGTAAACGCTTGAAAGGCTCAAATATGGTTTGCGCATATTGCATTTCAATACCGATGCCATTATCACGTAAACTAAATAACATGCCTTTGCCCACAACCTGATGCGTGATGGTGATAACCGGTTGTTCCGAAGTGTTGTATTTGATACCGTTTTGAATCAGGTTCTGCAGTAGCTGTCTAATAGCATTCTTATCGCAGTAATACATCGGAAAGCGCTCCGGAATTTCCAGGATGGCATTGCGTTCTACCAAAAGCATCTTCAGGTCATTCGTAATATCATCTAATAACTCCTGAAGATCAACTTTTGTGATGGTTAAATCCTTTTTATTCAGTGTAGAATAGGCCAACAAATCGCGAGTGAGCGCCTGTAAATTAGATGCGCCGCGCAAAGCGTATTCTATAAATTCAATGCTTTCAGGATCCGCGGCTGTTGCATATCGCCGCTTCAGCAACTGCATATAGCTGGAAATCATGCGCAGCGGCTCCTGCATATCATGCGAAGCGATGTACGCGAACATTTCCATATCGTTGTAACTCGATTTCAATTCCTGATTTTTTCGCTCAATCTCTTCCTGATACTGATGATTTTTTTGAAAACTTCTGGTTTGGCTTAGGAAATGCCCTTCGCCAAGTCCTTCCTGATCAGGCGTTATACCTTTAACCAATGTTTCAAGCCAGATATACGCTCCATTTTTCTTCCTGAAACGATATTGAAAGAATCGGTCTTGTCCCGATTTTAACTCATTAAATGCATCAAGCCTTTTTCTGTCGTCGGGGTGAACAAAATCAAATGGTGATTTTCCGTGTAGTTCTTCTGGCGTATATCCTGTTAAAATAGCCAGCGAGGGGCTTGCAAATTCAATAGAGCCGTCCATGGTGTGCGTGCAGATAATATCGGCACTATTTTCTGTTATCAACCGATATTGCTTTTCGCTTTGGGCCAGCTTAATCTCTACGTGAAAGCGATACAACATTAACACAGTAAGTGTACCGAAACACAGTAAACAAGAAAAATAGAAATCCACGATGGATGATGAGTTGGCGGAAGGCAAGCCGCTCAATACAATAAGCGCAACTACATTGAGGAAGACAGTTAATAATAAGCTCCTTCTATCTGAACAGAAGATGCTGGATACAAAGAAGAAAATGAGGTATTGATAACTATATTTATCCAGATATTGACTGGCTGTTACCGGAACCAGATTCAAAAAATCAAGAATGATAATATAGCTGGTACCGAGATGGAGATAGTTTCGTTTTCCCCATTTTGTGAAAGTAACCCCTGCAATGGTCATCGCCAAAATACCTTCTGCCGCGTTCGTAACGCCATAGAAATATTCCGGCGTACTGGTTAACGACATTAGTATACAGATGATTCCTGTAATCATCAGGATGAAACGCATGGCACTGTAGCCTTCTTCAAAGAATCTGCTCCAAACCTTCATTGACATAGAAATAATATATGCCGTTCGCCCGGTTGTTGCCGCAGCTTTCGTAAAGCTACTATTTTGCCATGGTAGTACAGATGTATTCACCCGATTTTGCTTGTCGGATGGTTTACGCATCATATTAAGAAAGGTTTCATGTTTATTTTGGACATAGATAATGGTGTTTTTAAATATTATAAATCATTGATAAACAGCATTAAACGTAATTATTGCATGACTACATTTAGACATAGAAATTGATAAAGGTCTTGATTTCAGTATTTCCAAAAGGTAGTTTTGATGCTCAAAACTAGCCGAATGACCAAACTTAACTGCCTGATCATAGCCTCCGCAGAAGGCTCCAGGCCAATACAGGCTGCTGTACAGCGGCTCTCGAACCCGGCATGGGCCGTGGTCAACATTCAACAAACGGGAGATTGGCGCACAGCGCTTCTTACGTCGAAACCAGATGTGGTGTTTCTGGATGCCGATTATTGTACGGAGGCCCTTGATTTCGCCCGGCGCCTTCAACCATTGGATTTTCAATTGGTGGTGCTGGCTGATTCAAAAGAATTCGCCTTTGCCGCCTTGCAGGCAACCGCCTTTCAGTACCTTATAAAGCCACTCAAAACAGGCGATTTGGAGTTAACCATTAGCAAGATAAAACAGTACCGCGAACGCCGGCAATGGGAGCGAATGGAAGATGTGTTGCGGCAAGTTCGGGAGTTTAATTCCATCCCCCCGAAAGTGGCATTCCCTACCGATAAGGGCTTAAGACTTATTTCGCCGGATGACATTATTTATTGTCGTTCCGACAACAATTATACCCATGTAGTAATGACAACCGGAGAACGCCTGTTGGTATCTCAGACACTGAAGCGCTATGAGTCGCAATTGGCGCGGTTTGGTTTTATGCGAACACATCAAAGTTTTTTGATCAATCCTAGGCATATTGTGAGTATCAATCGCGGTAAAATCGGAATGCTGACGATGAGTAATCAAGAACGGGCAGAAGTAGCAGGAAGTCAACGAGCCATGGTTAGCGAATGGGTTCGGAAAAATTTAAGATATGATACCGCTTAGACTCGATCAACTGCTTTATAGGCGGTGAGCTGAAAGTTTAAATCAAATTGACTTCAGGGCTTATGGTAATACCGAAGCGATCCTGAACCGATGCAATGATTTCCAAAGCCAATTGATACACTTCAGCCCCGGTAGCTCCTCCATAGTTTACCAGTACAAGCGCCTGGCGGGCGTGAGATCCGGTATTGCCCACGCGTTTACCCTTCCACCCACATTGTTCAATTAACCAACCCGCCGGAATTTTTACTCCATCTTCCTGATCAAAATGGGGCATAACCGGATAGCGGTCCAAAAGCGCTGTGGCTTGTTCTTTAGAAACCACGGGGTTTTTAAAGAAACTGCCGGCATTACCCAACTGTTCCGGATCGGGTAGCTTGGAAGACCTGATACGCATTACGGCTTCACTTACCGCCTGAATCGACAATTCGGTAATTTTCATTTCATCTAACGTTGCCTTGATGTCACCATAGTTCGTATGAAATCGCGGCACGCGCGTGAGCCGGAAATCAACGTGGGTAATTAACCATTCATCACGTTTTCCGTGTTTGAAAATACTGTCGCGATATCCAAACTTACAATCGCTGTTGGAAAACTGATGCATTTCACCCGTGAACAAATTGACGGCGTGCACATGGGTGCAAACATCCTTTAACTCAACGCCATAGGCACCAATATTTTGAATAGGAGAGGCGCCGACTTGACCGGGTATAAGCGACATATTCTCAACACCGGCAAATCCGTTCGCTACACAGTGCATCACAAAGTCATGCCATTTTACCCCACCACTGGCACGAACATAAAATGCATGCTCATCTTCCCGCATGAAGGTGATTCCGGGTAAATTCACTTTTATAACCAAACCATTAAAATCTCCTGTCAATAGTACATTGCTGCCCCCACCTAATACCAATCGCTTTTCTTCTCTAAAAACCTTCGTTTCACGCAATTCCCGTAAGTCATCTATGAAATCTATAGCTACCAGGTACTTAGCCCGGGCGTCGATATGGAAGGTGTTATAAGATAAAAGTGACTGATTTTCTTTCAACATCATGTGTATGGAAATGTGCGGCAAGAGTACATAATATTGCAATTCCAAAAAATTTTCTTCATTCGATGTCCCAAACAAAGGGGACTCTGAAATTTCTTCATTAAAAAAATACACATGGCTGAAAAGAAAGCAGCAAAGATGGATCTGAAAGATCTTAGTTTTTCGCAGGGGGTATCTTACTATTTCGACAAGGCGGCGCCATTCACAGGAGCTCCTGCTGGATTGTTGGAACAGATCAAAGCTTGCAACTCTATTTACAAAATGAACTTCCCCGTAAAATTCGGTAACGAAATACGGGTAATTGAAGCCTATCGCGTGCAGCACTCGCATCACCGCATGCCTACCAAGGGCGGGATTCGATATTCCATGCATGTTGATCAGGATGAAGTAATGGCGCTGGCGGCGTTAATGACTTACAAATGCGCTATTGTAGATGTTCCTTTCGGAGGTGCGAAGGGAGGTATCAAAATTTCTCCGCGCAATACGCCACCTGAGGTGATTGAAGCTGTAACACGACGCTATACCGCTGAATTGGTGAAAAAGAATTTCATTGGGCCCGGATTAGATGTTCCTGCTCCGGATTACGGCACAGGCGAGAAGGAAATGGCGATCATCATGGATACCTACATGACGCTGAAACCAGGTGATGTGGATGGATATGCTTGCGTTACCGGAAAGCCGGTATCTCAGAACGGTATTAAAGGAAGAACAGAAGCAACAGGCCGCGGGGTGGTATATGCCTTGAATCAAGTTACCAGTTATGCGGATGATATGAAAAAACTCGGTCTTACCACTGGCCTGGAAGGAAAGCGCGTGGTGGTTCAGGGTTTAGGTAACGTGGGTTTCCATACGGCAAATATCATTACCCAGTACGGTGCAAAAGTGATAGCTATTGCCGAAGCGGAAGGCGCCATTTACAATGAAAAAGGTTTAGATCCACAAGCCGTTTTCAAATACCGGATGGCTAACTTAACGAAGGACGGTAAGCCTTCATTGATTGGGTTCCCGGGTGCTAAAATGCTGAAGAAAAGTAGTGATGCGCTGGAGTTGGAATGCGATATTTTAGTACCTGCCGCATTAGAGAAGCAAATCACTGAAGTGAATGCTCCAAAAATTAAGGCAAAGATCATTGCCGAAGCAGCAAACGGACCTGTAACTCCGGCCGCAGCCGAAATTTTGAATAAGCGTGGCATTATGGTTATCCCGGACATCTACATCAATGCCGGAGGTGTGACGGTATCTTATTTTGAATGGCTGAAAAATCTGTCGCATGTGCGCTTCGGTAGAATGCAAAAGCGGTTTGAAGAAAAATCACAACGCAACATGATTCAGTTGATGGAAGAATTATCCAAAACAGGTGCCACTAAGAAGCAAATCGAAACCGTGATTCACGGTGCCGATGAAATTGATTTGGTAAATTCTGGATTAGAAGATACCATGATCAATTCGTATCACGATATTCGTGAGTTCTATAAAAAGAACAAGAAAATTCAGGATTTGCGCACAGCAGCCTTCGGATTATCGATCAACAAAATTAAAGAAAGCTACCGCGCGATGGGTATCTTCCCATAGTATTTGAATTACAGAAAAATGAAAATGGTAAGCGTACTGCGCTTGCCATTTTTTTTGTGTAGGAAGAAAAGGTGTGCATCCCCATTACTATTTTTATATTGCACATATAAATCTGTTTCATGGCCAATTTGTTTGCTAAGAAACCCCTGAACAAAATCATTGAACAATCAGCCGTTACCGGTGAAGGGCACACCCTTCGTAAAACGTTGGGCGCTTATCATCTTATTGCACTAGGCATTGGTGCTATCATTGGAGCCGGGCTGTTTTCTATTACGGGTGTGGCTGCCGGTGAGAATGCAGGCCCCGCCATCACGATATCGTTCATTATCGCCGCAGTTGGTTGTGCCTTCGCCGGATTGTGTTATGCTGAATTTGCCTCTATGATTCCCGTTGCGGGAAGTGCCTACACCTACACCTATGCCACTATGGGCACTTTGCTAGCCTGGATTATAGGCTGGGATTTGGTGCTGGAATACGCCGTTGGCGCGGCAACGGTGGCCAGCAGTTGGTCGGGTTACTTGTTTAAACTACTGCATGGTGCGGGCATTAACATGCCGCGGCAGTTTTTTATGACGCCTTTTGAACATATCTATTTATTGAATGGCGAGGCGATTCCTGAAATGATTAATGGCGTTGCCAATCCACTGTTGGCGCAAGCCACCATGGTACATGGTATCTGCAATCTTCCAGCAGTATTTATCGTTGCGGCCATGTCGTTGCTGCTGATGCGAGGCACCCACGAATCAGCCACCGTGAACGCCATCATCGTGTTGCTGAAAGTAGCCGTGGTGATTGCATTTATAGTAATGGGCTGGAGTTTCATTCACACGGAAAACTATACACCATATATTCCTGATAATTCCGGTGAATTTGGTCACTATGGTTGGAGTGGTATTGTTCGGGCTGCTGCTATTGTATTTTTTGCATACATCGGCTTTGATGCGGTATCTACTGCTGCTCAGGAAGCAAAAAATCCGGGACGTGATATGCCCATTGGCATTTTAGTTTCACTGGCCATATGCACGGTGTTGTACATTCTATTCGCCCATGTGATGACGGGTTTGGCGCACTACACCGAATTCAAGGCAGATCCAACAGACCGTTTGGCACCGGTGGCAACTGCATTAAGTCACACGCCTTACGCCTGGATGAAGCAGGCCATCATTGTGGCCATTCTGGCAGGCTACTCTTCTGTTATATTGGTGATGTTGCTCGGGCAATCGCGCGTATTTTTTAGTATGAGTAAGGATGGCTTGTTACCAAAATTTTTCAGCGATGTGCATCCTGTTTTTCATACCCCATGGAAATCGAATTTGTTAATGGCTGTATTTGTGAGTTTGTTCGCGGCATTTGTTCCGGGTAGTGTGGTTGGTGAAATGACCAGCATCGGAACCCTGTTTGCATTTATTCTGGTTTGTATCGGCGTCGTGGTATTACGCTATAAAATGCCCGATGCGCCGCGCGCCTTCCGTACCCCTCTGGTACCGCTTGTTCCCATTCTGGGCGTGGCCACCTGCTTGTTCATGATGGTCTTCCTTCCATTAGATACCTGGATCCGGCTAATTGTATGGATGGCAATAGGAATGGTGATTTTTTATTTCTATGGCATGCGCCATGTGAATATTGATGAATGAAGCAACTAACCCTCTTTGATGCGATACTAATTGTTTCCGGATCCATGATTGGGTCCGGAATTTTTATTGTTAGCGCAGATATGGCCAGAACAGTTAATGGCGCTGGCTGGTTGGTCCTGCTTTGGATCATTTCAGGCGTGATGACCATGTTCGCTGCACTCAGCTATGGTGAGTTGGCGAGTATGTTTCCCAAGGCCGGCGGGCAGTATGTTTATCTTAAAGAAGCTTATAATCCCTTAGTGGGCTTTCTCTATGGCTGGTCGTTGTTTGCTGTAGTACAAAGTGGTACCATTGCTGCAGTGGCGGTTGCTTTTGCCAAGTTTGCCGGTGTGCTGTATGCCCCTTTCAGTGATCAGCATATCTTGCTTGCGCATGGCAGTTTTTCTCTGTCTGCAGCGCAAGTTGTTGGTATTTTTTCTATCCTGCTGCTTACCGTTATCAATTACTTTGGTATTCAATATGGCAAATGGATAATTCGGTTGTTTTCTTCCGCGAAGCTGATTGCCTTGTTCGGTATTATCATCCTGGGGTTATTGGTGTTTCGCAATGCAGGTGTTTGGCAACAAAACTGGAACAACGCATGGGCCTTGCGGTCGCTCGCACATCGGGGGGATAGTTGGACCTCTTTTCATCCTTCGGTATTTGTATTTGCTACCTTAATGGGTTCTGCTTTGGTGGGCTCGCTTTTTTCAAGTGATGCGTGGAATAATGTCACGTTCATTTCCGGTGATATTGATAATCCTAAACGCAACATCCCTTTAAGTTTGGTAGTGGGAACGGCCGTCGTTACCCTACTATACATTCTGGCCAATCTGGCTTACCTGAGTTTACTTCCCTTACAAGGCAACCCGCAGGCAACCGACGTGCCTGGTCAGGGAATTACTTTTGCTTTGCATGACCGTGTGGGCACTGCCGCGGCAACAATGATGTTCGGCAGCACGGCAACGATCATTATGGCTGTACTGATTATGATTTCAACCTTTAGCTGTAACAATGGAATTGTATTGTCAAGCGTTCGGGTTTACCAGGCGATGGCGCAAGACGGTTTATTCTTTAGTGCGATGAAAGATGATAATAGATATGGTGTTCCTGGTGCAGCTTTATGGATTCAATTTGTTTGGAGCGCCCTCCTTTGTCTTTCCGGTAGGTACGGTGATTTGCTCGATTACGTAATGTTTGCGGTGGTACTATTCTACATTGTAACAATCGCTGGTATATTCCGTTTACGAAAACTGCAGCCAGATACGTTGCGGCCGTATCGCGCCTGGGGTTATCCAATCATTCCCATGTTATACATAGTGATGTCTTCGCTGTTCTGCTTAAATCTTCTTTATACTAAACCGGCTAACAGCATTCCGGGCTTAATGTTGGTGTTAGCCGGAATTCCCGTTTTCTTTTTTTGGAAATGGCTGGAGTCTAAAAAGTAATTCATCTCAATTAACAACTTTTGCAAATTGAATAACCTGCTGATGGCTGCAGGTTGTTAAATTTGCCGGTAATTGAAAAGAATTATCACCATATTGTTTCTGCTGCTGGTAGTTAAAAGCACCTGTTTTGCAGTTGATTGGTTTGCTGGTGTACCTCTCGCAAAGGGCGCTGCGGTGCAACATGCTGCGGATCGCTCGGGGTCTATTGCTGATATGATATGGTTAGTAGAAGAGGATAGCGAAAATGATGATTCAGGCGAAATGCTGATTTCTGACTTTACGCCTCAACATCCCGATCTACTGCATCTACCAACGGATGCCGATATCAACGGAACTTTTTTTAAATCCGCGTGTACAGATAAATGCGGAACGCCGCCCTTGTATTTGCTCTTTAAATCGATGAAAATCTGCGGATGAGTTCCGGATTTTCACGCTGACCTATATTTCTTTTTCCACAATTTTTTGTAAGATAGTTATGAATAAATGGCTGTTGCTGTTCTATTGCGTTTTCATGAGCGCTGGCGCCCGGGCTGCGGGCGACACACTACGCCTTGATCTTAAAGGGTGTGAGCGATTGTTCCTGGATAATAACCTGGAACTATTGCTGGCGAAAACAGATATCGATGTGGCCAAAGGCCTGTTGCTGCAATCAAAATTGTTTGATAATCCCGAGGTTGACCTGAATCGGCAGCTCTATAGCATCAACCGAAAGGAGTTCCTTTCACATAATCCCAATACACAGTTTGATGTTCAGGTAACCCAATTAATTTCTACAGCTGGAAAGCATTGGAAAGAAGTGGCGATCAATAAAGACCGCGTCAAGCTCAGCGAATTGGAATATTACAATGTACTGCGGGGCTTACGATATGAATTACGTGAAAGCTTTTTTCAATTGGTAGATGGGCAGCGCAAATACGCCGTATTTCAGGATGGTATCACGGCATTAGAACGCTTGATTGCCGTAGTTAATTATCAGGTAGAAAAGGGCAATGTAGCACGCAAAGAATTGATTCGACTAAATAGCCAGTTGCTGTCGTTACAAAACGACCAGCGAAATATAGCAGATCAGTGCATCCAAAATCAGTCAAATTTGAAATCAATGTTGGGGCTGAGTGGTAATGAAGTAATCATTGCTTCAGAGCCAGCCGATGAGGTAAATCGCAATATCAAAGCCTTGGTTTTAGATTCTCTGGAACAGGTAGCCTTCGCTAATCGTCAGGATGTTTTAGAAGCACGATTGCAAACAGAAATCGGACAAAAAGAAGTACAGTTAGCTAAGATGAATGGCGCACCTGATCTTCGTTTAGGTGTTGATTATGATCGCTACGGTTCTTCTGAAAATAACTATACCGGGTTGGTGGTTAGTGTACCGCTACCGGTGTTCAACCATAATCAGGGAAACATCAAAATTGCTAAAGCTGAAAATCAAAAGCGCCAGTATGAATTGCAATTGAAGGAAATCGAGGTGCATAATAGCCTGGTTCGTGAGTATACTAGATTGCTTAATGCGCAGCAAATGTATGAAAGGGCCAAAAAACAGTTGGGAAACGGAGCGGATGAGATTTACAAAGGTATCTACGATAGTTACCAATCGAGAACCATTGGGTTGATTGAATTTTTGGAATATTTTGATGCCTACCGCAACACCCGCTTTAATCTTATTGACATTGAAACTTCGCTGCGCCTGCAAGTACAGCGTTTAAACTTTGAATTAGGAAAGGACATACTTTAAAATCAGGCTATAAATAATATGAAAGCAATAAACAGCTCAATCTTAATGGGAATCATCGCTGCGCTATTGGCGCTAACTTCCTGTCATCACGAGCAGAAAGCTGAAACTAATGATGACGAATTCAGGATGAATGATTCCATTGCACAATTAATTACAATTGATACGGTTCAATCGCATTTGCTGCAGGGCAACCTGGAATTGAATGGCGAGGTTACCTATAATGATAATGCGGTAGTTCGGGTGATGCCGTTGGTAACCGGAACAATCACAGAAGTTCGTGTACAGTTAGGTGATTTTGTAACCAAGGGTCAAGTAATGGCCACCATGCGGAGTACTGAGTTGGCGGGACTTCAAGGCGAGTTGAATTCAAATATGGCTGAGCTGCGGGTAGCACAAAAGGCATTAGAAGTAGCTAAAGACCTGGAAGCAAAAGGCATCAATTCACAGCGTGAGGTATTAGAAGCACAACAGGAAGTTTTTCGCCAGCAGGCAGATGTGGATGCTGCGAAAAAGAAACTTTCAGTGATTGGCGGAATGGAAAACGGAGGCGAAGTAACTATTCTGGCACCACAAAACGGCTATGTTGTTGATAGGAAAGTAAATCCTAATCAGGTGGTTGATGGCAGTGCCAGCGATCCGATGTTTGTAGTTTCTGATTTAGCACAGGTATGGGTAATTGCCAGTGTTTATGAAGCGGATATTAATAAGGTTAAAATCGGCGAACAGGTGAACGTACATACTATTGCTTACCCCGATAAAGTGTACCGCGGCACCATCAGTAACATCACCAACATTTTGGATCCTGAGACCAAGACCATGAAAGTTCGCGTGGTTTTAGATAATCCAAATCGGGACCTTAAACCGGAAATGTTTGCGCGGGTTACTTTGGATTATGAACAAATGCTTCAGGTTGCAGCAATTCCCCGTGACGCCTTGGTTTTTGACGATAGTAAATACTATGTGGTTATCTATAATAGCAAGACTGATGTAAAAGCACAGCAGGTAGAATTATACCCCATGCATAATGATTCCGATGGATTAGTTTATATCCGGAGTGGTGTGTCGCCGGGAACTAAAATTGTTTCCAGAAATCAACTGCTCATTTTCAACGCGCTCTAAACCTCTCATAAAATAAGGTATGAATAAAATGATAAAAGCTATCATTAGCTTCTCGCTAGTGAACCGTGCCTTTGTTTTTTCAATGACGGGTATTGCGGTATTGGCCGGTATTTGGAGTTATCTGAATACTCCTTTGGAGGCGTTTCCGGATGTAACTAATTCACAGATTGTCATCATTACGCAATGGCCAGGTAGATCTGCTGAAGAGGTAGAAAAATTCATCACGGTACCAATTGAAATCGAGATGAATTCGGTGCAGAAGAAGACCAATTTACGTTCCACTTCGTTATTTGGCCTTTCTGTGGTTACCATCATTTTTGAAGATGGGGTAGATGATCCTTTTGCCCGTCAGCAGGTGATGAGTCGCATTGTAAACGTTAATTTGCCTGATGGCGTAGAAGCGGAGTTACAGCCGGCGTATGCCCCAACCGGTGAGATTTTCAGATATACCTTACAGAGCCGCAAGCGAACTTCTCGCCAACTGAAAACATTGCAGGATTGGGTAGTAGAGCGCCATTTGAAATCAGTTCCCGGCGTAGCCGATGTAGTAAGTTTTGGCGGAGAAGTAAAAGCCTATGAAATTACTGTTGACCCTTATCTGCTGCGGAAATACAATATCACTTCTCTTGATTTATACAAGGCGGTAAGTGCCAGTAACCTCAATGTTGGCGGTGATGTTATTCAGAAGAGCGGGCAAAGCTACGTTGTGCGTGGCATTGGCTTATTGAAGAATGTTGAGGATATTGAAAATATCGTCATTGAAAACATTAAGGCAACACCTATATTGGTTAAAAATGTGGCTGTAGTGAGCGAGAGCGCACAACCGCGTTTGGGACAAGTAGGCAAGGATGATCAAGCAGATATGGTAGAAGGCATTGTGTTGTTGCGCAAAGGGGAAAATCCGGCTGCTGTTTTGGATCGGCTTCATGACAAAGTCACTGAAATAAATGAAACCTACCTGCCGCATGATACGAAGCTTCGTCCCTTTTACGATCGTTCCAATCTTATTTCCTTCTGCACACACACCATTACGCACAATTTGCTGGAGGGAATCTTTCTGGTAACCGTGATTGTGTTCGTTTTTATGGCAGATTGGCGTACTACGGTAATCGTGTCCATCATCATTCCTTTGGCGTTGCTGTTTGCCTTTATCTGTCTTCGTTTGAAGGGCATGAGCGCTAATTTGTTATCAATGGGTGCCATTGACTTCGGAATTATCATTGATGGCGCTGTGGTGATGGTAGAAGGAATATTTGTTACACTGGATCATTTAGCGCACAAAAGAGGTATGGATAAGTTCAATGCGCTCGCCAAATTGGGTGTTATACGGATAACCGGTGTGCAAATGGGTAAAGCCATCTTCTTTGCCAAACTCATTATCCTCACTTGTTTGATGCCCATCTTCCTTTTCGAAAAAGTTGAAGGAAAGATGTTTTCTCCACTGGCATATACCTTGGGATTTGCACTTTTGGGCGCTTTAATTTTTACACTTACACTGGTTCCGGCATTAAGCCGTGTTTTGTTAAACAAGAACGTTCGTGAGAAAGATAACCCCATAGTAAACGGACTTACCAATGGATATATGCGGTTGTTTGAAATGGTTTACCATAACAAGCGCATCGTATTGGTGGTATCCAGTATCGGCATTGCAGTTTGTATTGCGATGGCGAAGTTTTTGGGTACCGAATTTTTACCGCAGTTGAACGAAGGCTCCATTTATGTTCGCGCCACATGCCCGATGAGTATCTCATTACAGCAGTCAACGGAGTTGACACAACGGATGCGTAAAATTTTCAGATCGTATCCTGAAGTGAAACAAGTATTGTCGCAAACAGGTCGTCCGAATGATGGTACCGATCCAACTGGTTTTTACAATATTGAATTCTTCGTTGATATATATCCAAAAGAAGAATGGAAGCGGCCGTTGACCAAGGTGGCATTGATTGGCGAAATGCAGGATAAATTGGAGCACGGTTTTCCGGGTATCAATTTTAATTTCTCACAGCCCATTATGGATAATGTGGAAGAAGCAGTAAGCGGTGTGAAGGGCTCTATTGCGGCTAAGATTTACGGTAACGATTTATTCGTATTAACGGATTTGGCGGAAAAAGTGAATGAGCAACTCAAATCTGTAAAAGGTGTTGAAGATTTGGGCGTAATCAGGAATATCGGACAGCCTGAGTTGCAAATTAATTTTGATAAAAAGCGCATGGCATCTTATGGCGTACGCGCCGAAGAAGCCGGTACGGTAGTAGAAATGGCCATTGGTGGGAAAGCGGCTTCCGTAATTTATGAGGGGCAGCAACGTTTCGATTTGCGTATTCGTTATGCCAAAGAATTCCGTCGCGATGAAGAAGATATTGGCAACTTGCTGGTACCCACTGATAAAGAAACCATGGTGCCCATTAAGCAAATTGCTGATATCAAGTATATCACGGGGCCGGTATTAGTATTCCATGAAGAAAATTTGCGTTGTTCAGCGGTGAAATTCAGCGTGCGCAATCGCGATATGGGCAGTGCGGTGATGGAAGGAATAAATAAAGTAGAGAAAAACGTAAAGTTACCTCCCGGGTATAAAATTATTTGGAAAGGTGATTTTGAAAATCAGATTCGTGCTACTAAGGGCCTGGCCAGAACCGTTCCGGCAGCTATGGTGGGTGTATTGATTCTGTTGTTTATCATGTTCGGAAATTTGAAGGATTCGCTGTTGGTGTTGTGTAATGTGTTGTTTGCGATTGCTGGTGGTATTCTGGCCTTATTGATTACCGGAACCAACTTTAGTATTTCTGCAGGTATCGGATTCATCGCTTTGTTTGGGGTTTGTATTCAGAACGGCGTAATTCTGGTGAGTGTATTTAAGCACAATCTGGACGAAAACATGAGCTTAAAAGATGCGATACTTAAAGGGGTAGAGAGCCGGGTACGACCGGTTGTAATGACTGCCTTGATGGCGGCATTGGGCCTGTTACCTGCGGCAATTTCTACTGGTATCGGAAGCGAAACGCAAAAACCGCTGGCTATTGTTGTGATTGGAGGAATTATCATGGCTACGTTTGTAACCATGCTGGTGTTCCCGCTGATGTTTGAGAGTGTCTACATGCGTAACCATACCAAAAAGTTTCATGAGTTTGAAACGTTGGATGAGGTAGGACAGTAATGCCTCATCAATTAGCTGATGTTGGTATTGGAAGAGCCGGTAGAATTTTGTACCATGGAAGGTAATTCGTTATCCGTGGTACAAATAAGGTACAAAAATTGGCAAAATGGCTTCAAAACGGTGGTTTCGGTAATTTGCAATGAAGGCATCTAAAATTGCTCGAAAGTCATGCTGCTACTATGTTTCAGCTGATTTGAATGCCGCTAATGGTGTGCCTTTTTATATCGGTTACTTTCCGATACAAAAAATAGTGAGCCCTTAATTATCAAGGCTTTCAGCTAATTGGGCAACAAATAGCCAACAAAGGCTGTATTATCAAAGGAAACTGCTCAACAAAGAAAGGAAAAAAAGTTGTTGAGTGTAGAGTGTGCTGTGCCTTATCATAAGCAAAAGCAAAGATAAGGTTACAACCTATCGAAGTTGCTTGACAACCGTTTCCGGCTGCAAGCCCATGTACTGGCAGAACTCTTCAACAGTAACAACCTGGTGCTGCTGCTTGTTGAAATGGTCCTTGATCTTCTTAATAAGGTTTCTACCATACCTGTCGCTTCTGCCTGTGATTACCTGAATGTCTTTCGGATAAATGCACAGTCTATTCATTATTTCAATTATTCAACTTCATACACTAACCATACCGATGATATACTTCAAATATGGCAGTGACATTGCAAATATAAATCTTTTTTAAGGGCGGTAAAAGTGTGTTTGTTGGAATAATGCGGAACAATCGGCACGGATGGCACGGCTCATTTGCAGAGGCTTTAGAGTGCTTCTAATTTTGTTTTCGTAAGCTGATTAAAGCGTATCAGTCGAAACAAATTTACTAACTCATAAAAGTTTAAAGCAATGGCAAAACTTAAAGGTATCCTCAAAATTGAAGGCACTCTGGATGAGCTGACCTTCTACAAAACACAAGATGGCCACTTGGTAAAAACCAAAGGTGGCGTATCTGCTGAACGAATTGCAAATGACCCGAACTTCCAGCGTACCCGTGAAAACGGAGCTGAGTTTGGAAGTTCTGCAACTGCCGGCAAGTTGCTCCGCAACGCTGTCCGTAACCTCATGATGAACGCTGCTGACAATCGTGTTACCAGTCGTTTAACTCAAATCATGACGCAGATTAAAAACTATGACGTTACATCTCCAAGGGGTGAACGTACTGTTGCAATCGGTATTGCTGACCCTGCGGCATTGGCTCTGTTGAAAGACTTTGACTTCAACGACAATGCAGCTTTAGGCGGTGTGCTTTTTGCTCCGTTCACTGTAACAGGTGGAACAGGTGCAATCAACATTCCCGCTTTCATTCCGATCAATGATATTGCATATCCTTCCGGTGCAACTCATGTCAGCTTCAAATCTGCTTATGCAGTTGTTGACTTCACCAACGGAACCAGTGCAATTGAGTACAGCCCTGTAACCAATCTTCCTATTGACGGAACCAACACACCTGTAACGCTTACTCCTGCCGGTGTACCTGCCGGAACTGGAACTAAGTTTTACCTGATGCTGATTGAGTTCTTCCAGGAAGTAAACGGTGTTCAGTACTCTCTCAAAAACGGTGCTTACAACGTGCTCAACATTGTTGAAGTAGCATAAAAGCTGTTCTTTCTTTCAGTTAGGAAATGGCCTCACCAGTTTGGTGGGGCTTTTTCTTTTCAGCAAAGCCCCTAAAAGGGCAATGCTGAAAGCTCACGAACACCCGAAGGATAACGCCAAACATAGCAGCCACATGGAAGCCGATAAACCTTAATGCCAAAGACTGGCTGATGGGCTAAGGATGACCTGCGGATGTAACGCTGAAACGCAAAGGGTGACAAAGGCAAGTGCTGATGGAGAACCTGCGGTGTGAATGGGCAAATACCTGAATGGCTGCCAGAACTGATACGAGGATGCTTGTGCATAGTAAATAAATTTTATGTGCATCTCTCTGCATGGCGGATAAAAAAACCAAAAGGAAACGGAATAAATGATAGCCTTGTGCGGTGGGTCTGTGTTTATGCCGTAGTCTTTTTGTTTTTTTAGGTCGGGCTTGTGCGTCTGCCCGCCATGCTACCTTTGCACATCAAAATTTATTTATGCACGGTGCAGCATCATGTTTAGGTCAGCCTTACTATTTGCTTTTAAGATGCCGGTAAATCATTGCCCTTTTCAAATCATTGATTAAGGCCAGATTTTGCCGGATGGCTTTTTCCTTTTCTTCAAGCTGCTTGATTTTATCTACTGTGCTTTTATACTCCTTTTCCTGCTTACTTACTTTCTCAGCCTGAGTGAAAACCTCATCTTTCAAATCTGATAAACGAATAAACGGTATAACGGAACCAGTAAGAAACTGATGAAAATGTTTAGCCTTCCACAAGCCAAACAGCAACCAGAAATAAAAATCTTTCTGCTCCTGGCTTTTGCAGATGCAAACAAATGAGTTGGGGCAGGGAGTTACCAGAGGCTTACCACTGTTTAACCCTTTCGATAAAATGTAAAATTCAAAACCTGTGCTTTGATGCTTTACGCTGTACGTTTGAAACTTCGGACTGTGCATAATGAGTGCTTAAATTTTGAGCCTGTTTTAAGCCTTTGCCTCAGCCCTGCTTCGCTTACGCTCCGCAGCACATATATAATTTGACAAAGAAAAAAAACAGAAAAAAAAAGAAAGCAATCCCACAGGTGGCGTGGCTAAAAAACCAAAAGGAAACGGAATAAGTCCCGAAGGGTGAAAGGCAAATACCTTATAAAAAATAAACAGCTTATTTGCCTTTCATTATGCCGTAGTCTTTTGGTTTTTTTAGTGCGTTGGCCTGTGCCAGCCACCTAACTTTGCTGCACTTTTTATTTTTATTTTTTTCAATCAGATCCTCCTTATCTGTATTCCTTATTTAGAGAAAGAAATATCAAACGCTGTAGTCTTTTCGCAGCATCTCATTTCAACGGTATTTATATTCCGATAATGGCTTTCGTGGGTCGGCTGGGGTAAACACTTCGCAGGAAAAAATAAAGCATACCGCTTTCAATCGTGCGGTGGGTTAAGAGCAAAGGCAATGACTGAACGGAATGGAGCAAACCGGGTTGGCGGCTTGGAGTGGCATGAGCAGTTTGCTTAGAAGCGTTGGCGGCTTTTGTAACTTTTCAAAAATCAAAAGCCATTGTAGCGAAGGATAAGCAAACGCCATGACACGGAAAGCCTGTGTGTTGGCTTTGCGGAATGAAGAGAGGGAATTGCTTTTGCTGTGCGGTGCTGAGGTTGGTGAAATGAACGGAGGCGAAATGCAGTGAAGGATAGTGAAGAGAATGAAGCGAAGCGGAATGAACGAAACGCCTGAACGGAATGGAGATGAAGTGAATGAACCTACCGCAAGCACATGGCCATCAAACAACTCATGCTTTATTTTTTACTGCACCGCTGAAAGGGTGGCGGGGTGTCGTGGGTCTTCGGGTGGGGTGCGTTGGCAAAAGCACGGCTTCATCCCGTTGTCGGGATGCTATGGTGTTGGCTACTTAACATAATGGCGACTTATGTGACAGCCACTGCGTTGGGATGCTTGCATAAGCGTGGGGTGGCTGTGCGAAGCGAACACATAAGACCGCATTATGTTTAAGTATGCTTCCGCCATTTTTTATACTGGCATAAGCGAAACGGTGGTGGTGGTTGGAGTGTAGCGGCTTTTTGTTGCTATGCTTGGGTTGGCTTGGCTCTTTGGCTGTGCAGCGAAGCGGAACAGGCAATGTGCCAAAAGCGTGGGGAGCATAGCCACAAAAAGTATGACAGTTAAAAATGGCGGCAACACCATAGATGCAGTGGAAGGGTTGGCATTGTGGGTTAGCCACTGCATAAGCCGTGCTTGTGCGTTGGCTGGGGGATGATCAATATTTTCCTTGATTCAAAAATGCCTTCAGTGTAATTGTCGTTATGCCCATGCCTTTTGCTTTTATTTGCAATGCGTTATCCGAAGTAAGCAGTATAGGATTTTCACTTTTGTATCGTAAGGCAACTGAAAGAATAAAATTATCGGGTGACTTCTTATTAAAGTCGTTTGGAAGTAATGATAAATCAGCTGTATCCATCTTAATACCCCGCTTGTCAATACTCTCGTTTATAAATCTCAAAGCCTTTTGAACGTTTCTTTTTTGTTCTTCGGTCAATGATATTTTCAAGTAATCCAATTCGTCAATGACTTTTGCAGAAAGTACAATACTGTATTTGTGGTCAATTTTTGATATTATATCGGGTTGGTCAACGAATACATTTGTGTCGATGATGTAAATATTCTGTTTGTCATTGACTATTTCCTTTTTTGGCTTTTCAAACTTTGAAAGGTCTATTTTCCCAACTACTTTGATGCCGACTTTGTCCTGAGTTTCCTTTTCAGAACTATCATTTTCTGGTGTTGTTGTTGTTTGATGGCCTGGCGAAAATACTTGCTTTGTTTTCTGTAGATAGGTTTTTACATCATTATTAATAAGTGGATAAAATGAGTGGATATTTTCATCTGTAATAATAACTGTAGATAGTTTAGCTCTCGAAGTCGCCACATTAAAACGGTTCGCTTGTAACGCAAACGGAATGCTTTCCGTTGGTATGAAGAAAATACAGAAGTCTGTTGTTAAGCCTTGTATTCTGTCGATAGTTTCTACCAATACATCCTCTGTATTTGAGCACTTAGAAAAAATCTCTTTTTGTAGAAACCGAACAGTATCCCGATTAAATGCCAATACAGCGATTTCTGATTTAGCATTATATTGCTTTAAATCATTAACCAAGTCAACAATAAATTTAGAGCACTCCCCAGAAGGTATTCGACCATCTGGTAATTCAAACATTTTTAATGAAGTACCTCCATTATCTTGAAACGTATTTTTTAACAATGGAAATTGACTAAAATTCAATGGAAGTTGAGCTTCTGATTTGCTCTTTAACATCCCGGAATAAAACGAGTTAGTTGCATCAACACTGTTTTGTGTTAGCCGGTATGAATCAGTAAGTATGTATTGCTTTGTATTCGGCAAATAATAACTTATCGCTTTTAGGCCACATACCATCCAGTGGTAATTATTAATATCTTCAGGTGCATATTCCTTATGGAATATTGGCTCAAGTTGTTTTATGTCGCCAATAATTATACATTTTTTACCCAGCTTTCTTGCTAATGCAATCGTTGATAAAAACGCCTGACTTGCTTCCTCGATAATAATATAATCAAAATGATCATCAAACATTGCCTTTGAAGCAATCTGAGACATAACGTAATAGGTTGACAATAACATTTGAGGCTTTTGCTGACTAAGGCTTTTAAAAGCCTGAATACCTTTTATTTTCTTGTTCTTTGATTCATCGGCAGACAAAGCTGATTTATATATTTTACCTTCTGCTAATCCTGTTTTCAGATGCTCTTTTTCTGCCAATTCAATTAAAGCCCTGTTGGTTAGTGCAGTTACTAAAATCCTATAATCTGTTTTCAAAAAGGCACTACAAAGCTGTGCCATTAGATATGTTTTACCTGTACCGGGTGGGCCCTGTATGATAATTATTTCATTTTGTAATAAGTCTGTTTGGATTCTAGCAACAATATCATTATCAACAAATAATGGTGATGGATTCCATTTAGCCTCATTAATATCTAACGATAATATCTCATTTAAATTAGGAGGTGTCTCTTTTAAGAAGTTTAGCAGATTTAAAAGATAATTCAAAGGAGGATCAGTTGGTGCTAAAAACACCAATGAATCTTTCTGATATTTTTCGACATCTTCCACTCTCACACCAGACAACCCAACAATAGAGCTATCTTTTTCATAGGTAAAAAAAACAGTTCTTGCTTCAAATTGGGCCGTTACCGCTGTCCTTAAATCTTTGTAAGTTAAACCACCCCAATTGCGAACAGCATCGTTCTGCATTACAGACACAAAACACTGAAAATGCTCATTTTTTCTTGGAGGTAAACATATTTTATGATCGAACTTAACAATCAGGTTACCCCTTATTTCGTCATATCCCTGATAACGACATAAGTACAATTGACCATCAATAAACATTTTGGCCGCTTGCTTTCGCAGTAATTTTTCAAACTCATTTGTCTGGTAAGTGAGTTCGTCCTGAATCAGGTTGATGTGTTTATTGTTATTGATAATCATCTTCAGGGTTTAGTAACTTGAAAATATCCTTTGACTTATCAGTTGAGTTCTCTTTATCAATAATAAGTAAATGCTTATTTGCATCACGATTGGCATAACAGAAAGCATATAGCTCATCGAATGTCTTTTCATATTGGTAAGCGAGGAGATGGCTAGTATTGAGGCTCAATATTTCTTCGGCCGTATTGTAAATTTTTATCTTCTTCTTAGAGCCAAAATCTAACGCCATCTTATATCCTTCATCTCTCATTCGCAATATTTCATTAGGATGTATATATGCAAAAGAGCCCCTAGCACTATGAACAAAATATCTTTCCACGCCATCAGATAAATGATTATAGTCCTTGTCTGCTTTATCAAAACGGATTAAAGTTGCTTTTGCTAATTTTAGCTTAGCTATCAAATTGTATAATTTCTGCTTTTCTTTCGGATGGCTTTTTGAAAGTTCAAGAATATTTTGTAATTCCGGTATATATTCATTCCATTCCGTATTTTCTAGTTCAACTTGAATGAACTCTTCTACCTCTTTAATCCATGAACTTTTCCAATCATCAGGTAGACTGTCAAAGTTTTTTTCCAACTCCTCGATTATGCTTTTTTCGGAATCGTCAAAAACATGCCGGTTAAACACCTTTTCCTTAATTGTACCATATTTGGAGACAAGCTCAAAAAGGTACTTTCTTATTGCACTCCTCTTCGATTTGAAATCTTCAATGAAGTAAATATTATTATTTTCAACTTTGATATTTAATTCCCATTTCCATACCAAATCACCATGAATTATAGTATTCGACAAGTCGTCACATTTTATAAATGACAAATTGTTTACTAAAGCTAAAAGTTGCTTTGAAAGAGTTAGATAATCTCCAGCACCATTTTTAATACTAAAAGCCAAATACTCAGCTCGATTCTTAAAAAGAGACTTGATCTCCAAATCATCTGTACTGCTTACATCCTTCTCAAAATGAAATACGCAGTCATTAGCCGATATGCTTTTTACACCCAATTGTGATACTAAGGGCATGAAATCAACATGAAGCAGCCGATTAGGGTGCTTTCCAATTATTTCTGCATCTGCAGATGTATATAGATCAGAAATAAGAAACCATTCATAGTTACTATTTGGTAATCTTAAACCCGAAAGGTTTTCCGAAGAGTATTTATATCGTTTCATTATATCAACGATATTCAAAGCGTTTAGCTGTTGTTGTGTTGGCAGATTAGAGCCTTTAAGCAATTCCAGGCACTGACCAATACTCAACTCCTGATTAATGCCAATTAACACCTCCAATGTTGAGTTATTGTAAGCAAACTTAGTCAAATCCATTACTGGAATAAGACTTTTATCGTTAATGTAAGGGGCTAATCGAATTGAAAATAACTCTGTTGGTTTCTTAAAGATACCGCCAGTCACTTCTACTGTAGAATTGCTTTTAATTATACTAAGTGCATTACTTGCGGCAAATGCTTTAATGTTATTTTCAGAAGACGTAATGTAAGCCCAGATACCTGGAAGATATTTTGAATTGGTAAGAACTTGCGATGGATAAAATTGGTATTGATTTGTGCTAATCAACCTTAAACTGTAATCACTATGAACCCCCATCATTTTCAAAAACTCAAAGCTAATTTTACTTTCAAAATAACCTTTTGCCAAGAACTTAAAATGGGGTTGTAGCTCTTGATCATTTTCTAAATTTAATTCGGGTTGATATTCGTTTGGAAAATGAATATCATTAGGCAAGTGCCAATTATCACCATTTAATGTTTTTAATTTTAGTTTACCAAGCTTATTTATAAAATCAAACGTTACAGGAACTGCTTCCTTTTTATTAGCATGATAGAATTGGTCAAGGTCGTTTAAAATCGTAAAATGTTCTTCTAAAAGATCGGCCTGGGTTGCAATTAAAGTATCGATTTTTTCATTAAATATCCTTTGCTCACTATTAAGGTCTTTACATCCAAGCAATACAAAAAAAGCCTTCCAATCAGCTACAAAAGCCTGTTTAGGCTGATATTCCCGACTTATTTGATTTGATAGTTCAATAGAAGGGAGTATATCATTAATACGCTTGTCTGCTGTATAGTATTCAGGAATAATACATTCTTTTGCAATCTGATACCCTGAACTCGTTTTTAGTTTTATTGTTTGTTGAATTAATGAAATCTGAGCAGGTGTTAGTTGAGAATCAGGCTTGTCTTTATTTAATTGCCAGTATTTGCATATTTCAATACCTGCTCTAAAATGCAAAGTATCCTCGAGCTCTTTCAACTGTGATATTAGTTCACTAATCACATCTCTCAAACCAATTTTGACTTTTGCCGTTCTAAATATTTCGTTCCAAAGTTGTTTATCATTAGGTCTATTGACAAAGTCGAACTTGGGGAGAATGAAATATTTCCCCTTCAAATTTAAATTTGATATAATTGTCTCAACCTCATCTTCTTTGGCTAACTCTTTTGGAAGGTATACGGATGAAATAGGTTTAATATTAAGGACACCCTCCTCGATGGGTTTGCAAACAATTGATAATTGAGTTAATGATTTTTTAATTTCATCATCTACCTTGAAAATTGACCAGTTATCATAAATAAAATGCCATGTATTAATTATGTTCTGCTCATTATTTAGTAAAGCAATAAGCCCCTTTAGATTTGACTTATAAAAATCAATTGCTTTGAAAGGTTTTAAATTTAGCTGTATTTGTTCCTTATCAATCAATATCTTTAAAGTAGGATTAATTTTATCAACGCCAATAAATGAGACTTCTTCCGGTTCTTCATTAAATAAATCAGATGCAAGGGAAAGGGTATTTTTGGCTGATAAAATAATATTCTCGGTTGTCAACAGGTGTTTTAAAGAAGGGTCTGTTGAAGAGTAAAGGTGTTTTATTAGCTTAAAATTGTTTTCTGGATTTTTCAGCCATGTTTGAAAAGCATCTTTTTTTAAGTCGGATTTTAAATCTTCAACTAAATACAGTTTACCCACAGTTGTGTATGCCTTAATCAAGGCTTCCACTTTATGCAAGCCATCTCCTGAATCTGAGCTAATTAGTTTTTGAGATAACTCAGTTAACTTTTCAAAATCTTCTGCGAGCAATTCGGCAATTCCAGTTTTGTCAATCAAAATATTACTTAATGGTTCCAAATCGCCTGATTGAGTTGGAATAAATGCAATTGCCTTTTCTTTATCGGTTCCTAATAATCCAGTTTCAAAACCTCTCTTGAATGATAATAACAGATGCTTGTTTCTTTCATCAATTATTTGGGTTTCTATTATGGCAAAATCAGGGATAATTGATAAGTAATTTCTGTTAAACTTAAAATTACCAGAATTTCGTTCCTCTCTTTTTAAGCCTATTGACCTTATCCATTTGAGAAACAAAAAACCAGATTGCTCAATCAAAAAATCATTCCACTTAATGTTGTGAAAAAACTCCCTTGTACCATCTGGAATAAAATCACCATTAATCAGAAAATCAAAGCCTAAGTTTACTTTTGTAGGTAGATAGTTATATAATACTGCATTAGGCGTTTTTATAATTTGATTTGATGAACGACTGGTTGCAAATTGAATTACCGAACTCTGAATGTCATAATATTTTTCTGGAACTACTGATTCATTGTCATCAATTTCTTTGTTAATCCATTCTCTGATATTGTCGGGAATTAGTACCTGTTCTTTTCCCATCCAATAGTCGAGAAGATTTTTTTTGGATTCTTTAAATCCTGTTGGTGTGATGATTTTAGCGTTTTCAATATTTGGCAAAAAAAGTAGTATTCTATCATCCGTAAAAAGACGATTCAATATAAGATGATATTCTTCGAGTTTTTCTCGCCTTCTAGGTTTTAGTGCGATTGAGACGGATGAATTTTTGAAAATTGTAGTCTCTACTATTTCAGCAGCCATTTCAGACGGCTCAGTCCATATCGGAATTATTTGATAAGGTTTTTCTGTCACAAATTTGCTACTATCAAATCGGAAAGAATAACCTCCACTTTTGATATAGGCGAAATTACAATCTTTAAATACAGACTTAAACCCAATCCCCTTAAAGCCTATTTTGTCAATTGAATCGGATTTGTCACTCTCATTTACTGAGCATATCGAATGAACATTATTAACTTTAAATACAGCACCAGAATGACAAAAAAGCAAATAATTATCAGATATTTTAAAGGAGACATAAACTTTGTTATCCCTTGCTCTATCTGGGTAATCACTTGCATTTTGCAGCAATTCAAAAATGAATGTTTCAGGAGATTTATTGATTTCTCGCTGAATCGAGTTTAATGCTTTCGCTAATTGTTGATTGTTTGCAAAATGAGTATTTTCAGCAATTAAAAATCGTTTATTGATAAATTCCCTTGGATCAGGATTGTATTCTATTGGCTTATATGTTTCATCAATCTGAAGAGCAAAAGGATTTTCATGTCTTTCTCGTATTGCTTTTGATGATAGTTTTGCTTTAAACTGATAAAATACACCTGGCTTAAGATCTGAAAGCTCGTTATGAATATGTACCCAAAGCTTTTTCCCTTTTAACTTTGTATTTAATTCATCATTGCCCAGAAAGTTGAGAGAAAAGTAATCGGTAGTTTTGACATTTACAAACCGACAAGTTCCTTGATAATTATAATACTGACCAATGAAAATCATTTCAGTGCTATCATACTCTTTTTGCAAGTACGCTAAGATTTCATTCGGTGACTTATCAAACCAGTTTGACATATACTTCCAGATATTTTTTTACAAAAACCACAAACTCTCCTTCCCGAAGTCAGGCAGTTTGTCGTGTTGGAAATAAGGGTAAATCTCGGCTACCATTTCAGGGTATTTGATGGTAACAGGTAAACTCTGCTGGTTGGTGCTTTTCCAGTACATACGACTGAACTGATATACCTGGTCAATAAGCTGCTCCACCAAATTCATATCATCCAACATGCCTTCTAAAGTTGAGGATAAAGCAATCTTCACCGGAAAGTGATATTCCTTTTGTGCTGGCTTTGAGGTTGCATCGTACCGGGTATTGTTGAACAACAGGTATTCAGACTTGCCCACTTTTACAATTGTGCCACTGTAAGGCATCAGGTTCTCCGCATCGCTTACATCAAAGCCTAACAACTCCTTGCTTTCTGTTTTATTGATGGTAACAACTATCACAGGTATATTCAAGCCCAAGGTGTGCAGTGTTCGCAGGATGGGTTCTAATTCCTTTTTACCAATGTCTTTGTAAAAGTGAATAACCAACCGTGAAGCGGTATAGTTTACTGCAATGAACTTCGCAACTGCCTCCCTGATGGAACCTGCAAGGCTTATGGTATCATCTCCTTTAAAGCAATCAAAGCCTTTGAAAATGCCCTCGTTATTAAAGCAGAAAGCTGAACCTACAAATCTTGATTTTCGGGTAACAGAATAGAATGCACCAACACCCACAATAAGTTCATTGTTGGTTGGCCTATTAAGCCTCCACGGCACACCACCCAATTTTGCCAGCATGGCAATTTCTATGTGTGGCAGGAATGTGTTGAAGTATGAATTTGGCTTTCCGTTTTTATACAGGTGCTCACTTTTGATTACCTGCGAAAGCACACCTTCATACAAAAGGATTTCTTTGATTTTATAGTAAATGTTCTTCCGGCTTTCGTCTTTCTCTAATTTGGGCACAGGGTTTACAAAGAGTGCCATGTATTGCGTATCAGGAAGCCAGTCTGCATTCTTCACCGCATTGCGAACATCGGCTACTGCATTTTCAACGCTTTCAAACTCTACATTCTTAGTAATGTCTAACTCAAAAGGCACTTTGATGTAGTCCTGCATTTTAGGGAATGGGAAACGGTCGTCTTTCCATCCACTATGCAGATACCTGTATAGTTCAGTTACGGCAGTGGCTTTGTCTGCTTTTTGATAAATGAAAAAGAATTTGAAGTTGCTTGGCTTCTGTGGCAATTGGTAAGGACCTTTTGACTTAAAATCTTTTTTTGGTTCTTTACCTGTTCTGCCACCGGCATACAACAAATCGTTGGAGCTTGAACTAATGACACGGTATTGCTCCACCTGTGGCCGATAAAAACCTTCTTCTGTTATAGGAATGATTTTTCGGAAGGCCGGTGTATTTAGATACTTGGTGTAAAAATCATGCAGAATGTTCAAGTACTTGGGGTAACGGTTTTTCAAATCCGGAACATCAAAAGCAATCTCCAAATGTGGTTTTAGTTCATTGCTCAGAATAGGGTAACAGTTCTGCGGCTGGTTGATTACTTCCTGTGGTCTGAATTTCCATTTGTAGATAACGCCATTGCAAACTACCCAGTTGTACAGGTTGGTATTGAAGTTGTAAATCTCTGAAACGGGCTTTGCAAATACTTTGGTCGTGCCATCATAAGAAAGTACCAACTCGGGTTTATCTGTTACCCTACCATATTGGACTTTAAGCGTAAACTGGTTGTACACTTTGTATTTGGCAGTGCTTTTCTCAGGACTATGAAACCATACTTCTGTTTCGCTGGTAAAATCCTGGTGCATGATATCAGCAATGCCTTCAAAGTGTTTTCTAATCAGGTAACGATAGTAATGATTGGCAAAACGGGTGCTTACAGATAAATCAATATCCAACAGTATTGCACCTTCTCTGGGTGGCTGAAAATCGGTGTACAGCTTTTCTAATTCCAGCAATTCTAATGCAGACAGCTTATCATCAAGAAGCCCTTGCAGATCACCCTTAAACACCGGATAAAAGCCAGGCTGCTTCTGCCTGTAGAATGCAAAAGTTTGTTTACCTGCCGGAGGATGGAAAGGAATGATATTTAAGAGTAATTCTTGCTGCATAGTCTGTTCTATTTCATTTAAAAAATTTAAGGGTTTGCCGAATCAACTATTTTCTTTCTTGCTTCAAGCAATGAGGATGTATCTATTTGCAGTACTTCTGCTACTTCGGTGCAGAACCATTGCCAACGGTCACGGATGGCATCTTCATTCCACTCTTCGTTGTACTTCTTGCTATCAAAGTCTGCTACAATCTTTTGAGTGATGTTGTACCCTGTAACCTTTGTGTTTTTGTTTTGATAAAGCCCTTTGCCTTTGTACACATTGATTTTATCCTTGAACGGATTATCACTTGCCTCAATGTTTTTTGAACCACCTAACAAGGTGAGGTTAGCTCCTGAATTGCCCCAGAACTCAAACATTTCATCGGTGATGTGGTTCCATTCTGCAAAATTCCTGAGCTTAGTAGGAATGATGTGTTCCAAATGCAGGTCTTTTGCAAGTGGTATCCAGGTGAGTTTACTCTTATCTGTGGCGTTGTATTCCAGTAAGCAAAACAATGGTTTGCCCCAAGGCTCTGAATACAAATTGTTGTTAAGTGCCTGAAGTGCCATTGGGATGATTTTATCATCATCTATTTTCTTTTGCAGTATGGCTTCAATATCTGCAATAGGCTTTTGGTCTTTAACGTAGCCGATAAGATTAAACGAAGTTTGCTTAATTGCGGTAAGCGTTTTACCAGCTATCCAGTAGAGGTAATAAAAGCGTTTGAGTGCAGTAGTCAGTTTTGGAATGTCTGCGTAATTGGTATGGTATGCTGTTAGCAATATGCTTTTCCAGTAGAAATTCCAACGTAAGTACCACAATGCAAAAACATCGGTATTGTCTGCCTCCCAAAGATGTTGATTGTAGTTCTCTACAAATTTTTTAAAGTCCTTGATTATATCCAGTGAGTTCTTGGGCTTGAATTGTACCACCAATTCATCATAGAGTGATTTCTTGGGATTTGAGCCTAACAAATGGTATTCGTAAAGGATTAAAACATCATTCAGGCTGTCGTCAAACTTCTTAATGATTTGCTCTGTAGAAACCCACTCCTGCATGAACTGGTTTTCCTTCAAGGTTCTCAGGTTAGCATCTGCCTTGTATTCTTCCTCTATTTTCTGAATGAGGTAACTCTTAATGAGGTCGGCATTGGTTAGGTCAAGCCCTCTGTCATTGAGCACCTGGAACAACTTAATGGCAAATTCTTTACTGGTGCAGTCAATACGAATTACCCTTACGCTGTTAAACAGGTAGTTCATGAACTTGCCTACATAATCTTCGCCCTTTGCTGCAAGTTTATCGTTAAACATTGCCGCAGTGTTCAGGAATTTAAAACGTGGCTCTTCGTCACTTTCGATTTCCTTTTTCTTTGGCTTTTGTATTTTGGTGGTATCTGCATTAATGATGAGGTTTTCAAAATCGGTTTGGTGATTGATGTGGGTGTATAGTTTCAACCTGTTAAACTCATCATCTGCCAGTATCGAACTTTTGATTGTTTTACTGGTAATGTTTGAAGGGTCGGGATTTGCCGGATTGCGGTTTAGGCCGGGGAATAAATCACGGACTACTGCAAACAAAATCATCAGCGTTGTGATACGCTGCTGGCCATCTACCACATCCAAATAAGAACTGGTGTCTTTTGGTGCTGCTGTAATTACTGAACCTAAGAAGTAACTCTCTGTTTGGTTCTCGTATGCTTCGGTCAGATCATCCCAAAGTTTATCAATTTGCTCGTCTGCCCACTTATACGGCCTTTGATAACGGGGTATCTGATACAGGCTGTCAGAATTATTGAACAGTTGCTTAACTGTGAGTGATGCCGGTGTGAAAATATCCTGTGCTGCTGCCATTATTCTTTTAAGTGTTTTATTTTAATTGTTATTCTGCTAAGTCAGATTAGTTGTCATTTGGTTTTAAAACAATCTCCTTCAACTTATCAAGAAGTATTTTGAAGTCCTCCATATCCGCAGGTGTACTTGTTTTGCAATGATTTGGTAACGCCTCGGATTTTAACATCTCACCTAATTTGGGAAAGTTTCTACAAGGAACATTATCGGTAAACTTCGCATCAATTATTTGCTTTGAAAGCTCCACGACTTTGTCCTTTTTGAAATAATCCTCTACCAAAAATTCTCCATCTTGTTTATCTGCAACTTTATGAGGTATCATCAGGTAGTAGGTGTTTGCTGCATACTTCTCGATACTTATTATTTTTTTCTCCTTAAAATTCTTTTTAGGCGGAACTAATGGGAAGAGGTTTTTGAAAACCTTGTAACCAGCATCATCTCTGTCAACAACAATTATAATTTTACGGTTGCTGTTAATCTTTATCTTATCTAAAAGGCTTTTAATGTTTTCTTCATCTGTGCCGCCAACTCTGAGGAACTCAAAGTTTAAATCAGGATAGTCAACAGCAAAGTGCTCTATGGCCTTACTGATATATAAATCATCTGTCTTTCCTTCCACAATTAACACATGCTTATCTGTGAATAAAAGACGATAAATATCATTGTCATTAACAAGATACCTCGAAGCCTCAAAAGATGTTGCTAACTCCTTCTTAGTGCCATTTTCTAAAAGCACAATACTTGCAGATGGAAAAAGCTTAGTCAGCGTTGGAGAATGAGAAGTGATAATAATGTGCCGACTGTTTAAGTAATTTGGATTGCTTATGATATTATAGACTGAGCTTTTGTTGCTTATATGGATATGAGAATCAGGCTCGTCAAATAAGAATAACGAGTCTTCCTGCCCTGCATATTCCAATGAAGCTTTTACCAACAACTGCTTCTTTTGGCCCTCACTTAAATGACTAACCAATAAGCCATTATTGAATTTGATTACAACACTTGAAATCAGTTTATTATCCTTATCGGTGAAGGCCAAATACAATTTCAAAAACAAATCCGGGTCGTTATTAAATTGTTGCTTGAACTCATCCAGTGTGTAGCTGCCCTGTAAGCTATCTACAAATGCTTTAATTGTACTATTGGCCTTGGGTGGATTTACTTTTACAAACTCAATAGCTTCAACCGATTTAACACCAAGTGTTTTACTGACAAACTCATTAACATCGGCAGCGTCTGAAATTAAAAGGCACAATAAAGAAATCTCCCAATAATACTTATTCAGGTAAAGCATTTTTGGGAACTCGATAGCTGCATTTTTTAAAATATCATCAATGTACTGTTTGTATAATTTCTCATAATACATTTTCCAAAGCCTGTCTTCTTCGCCACTGTACACTGCAACAACCCTCTTTGGCAAATCTGCTGACTTCACTTTGTTTGTGAATGTTACATCATTGCCAGCAAAGTTCTTATACTTTATTTCGTATTTGATCTTCGGCTTTTCATTCTGAAACTGAGTATAAAATATCTCACTTAACGCTTCAAGCAAATTGCTTTTACCACTTGCATTATTACCAATTACCAAAGTAAGACCGTTATGCTGACTCATATCTAACGTCAGCTTATTAAAATTCTTAAACTTGGTAATATTGATGGATTGTATTTTCATAGATTAACCAAATATTTTTTTCTCAAACTCTTTTTCTGCCTCCTGGGCAACAACAAGAGCCCTTTGATTTAAAGATTTAATTTTTGCCTTCATGTCAGCCAACTTATCAGCAATAGACCGCTGAATAGAAGGAGGGGGTATAGGAATAAGTAGATCTTCTAAAAATGACTTTGGAACTCTTTGTTGTCCGGCAGAACCTGTAAAATGAGACATTGCATTAGTCAATACAGCATTTAAGCGAAGTATGTGATAAACATAATCCAAATTAACTTTTTCGGAATCCTTTCTTATTACATGAAACTCTGTTGAACCACAGCCAAGACCATTTTGCAAATTTCTAACAATAGCTGATTTACCGTTTTGCATACATGGGGTAATTCTTGCCCATATAAGATCACCCTCCTGGAATTTTGTATAACCCTTACTCTCACTCACTTTCTTTTGTCTCAATTCAACAACTTCACCATAATCATCAGAAACACATTCCATCGGTATGAAAGAAATAGTCTTATTCTCTTTTGGCATTCTGGTTATTGGATTTATTGAAACTACTTCACTCAACTTTTGATTTGGGAATTTGATGGATTTAAGTAATTCATTTGAGTTTGAGCCCAAATTATATTCAACCCCCCACTTATCAATTGAATCAAATTGAACAACCTTTAAAGCTGTTGAAACACTTCTCTTTTGAGATGTTTTAATCTGCAATGCTTGAAAAAAGTATTCTTCAATTTCTCTGTCAATTTTCTCGGCATTTTCTTTCAGGCACTTGATTTCTATAACCTTTGCATTGTATGCTTCAATTATGCTTCTTTGCTCTGCGATAGATGGTAATGGAATTTGTGTATCTAAAAACTCATTCTGCTTAACCCTTGCTTTTGAGATGCCTGTTGTTTTGGTATTCAATAACTTTTTAAAAGCACCACTGCGTAATAGTTTGTGTAAAAATCTGCCATCAACTTTAGTTGAATCAAACTTATATGTAGGATACTCAGAGCTCACTCCAAAAGGTGCCTCCCCCTTAGCATGATAGTATATACACCCATGCCTAACATTAATTTTTGAGTAGATAATAGCATCCTCTGGTACTAAGTTCAGATTGCCTTTGTAAGTATTGATTTCATCAAAATCCCTTAAAAAAAGTTCGCCACTGAAATTAATCTTTGAGATAATTCGCCATTTATTCTTTATCATTTCCTGCTTTGTAACAGGTTTACGATATGGTATAAGTATTTCAGACAAAGACACAACATTTTCAAATTCAAGTTGTGTATTGTCGTAATACCTCTTTACATCCCAAAGATTGAAATTTGAGAACGGAATTAACTTTAAGTATGAACTTACGGCTTGTTGCATTTCAGTGTTAGGTTATTTTCCGTAAAATATTTCAGGCTCAGACACTACATTTTCATCTTCCGAAACAGGGATTCGATAAATTTTTTCATCATCCAATATCTCATAGGATATTTTGCTGAATTTAGTTTTCCAAAGCTTATTGGCTTCCCTGTATGTTTTAAACTCTTGTGCCAATGGCACTAACTCGTTTTCAATTTGAGCTCCAGTGGTGCTAATGCCTGCTTTTTCAACCTCCGCAATTGGAATAGAATAATTAAACTCCTTCTTTACAAGGGCTTTAATTTCAGAAGCTACTTTTTCTTCAATTACCCTTAACTCTGCCTTTAACTGCTTCTTTTCATCGGCAGATGGTGCAGTTGCACCTCTTAGTTCCAGTTTTTGTTGTAGGGCCTTCATTTGAGAGGCATATTTCTTGTTAACACTCTTCTCAGCCTTCGTATTTATGTTATGCCATTCTTTTGCTTCTTCCTCCGTGAACTTCTTAAAAAACAACAAACTTGGCTTTACAGTAGCTCCACTGGCAATAAATACATCCTGAGGGATAGAGGTTATCAGCAGAATTTTTGCTTTGCTTTCAACAAAATCACGAATTTTCTGAAGGTTGGTATTATTCAAAACACCTTCCGGCAAAACAACGCCCATTCTACCACCGGGCTTCAAGAGGTTTAAGCAACGCTCAATAAACAACACTTCTGTTAGCGTACTCATGCTGCCGGTTTCATACAAATCGAGTAAGGACTTACCTATGTTGTCATTGACTTGTTTCAGGGCTTCATCATACGCCTTACCATACCGCCTCTGATATTTTTTTATCCTTTCTTGGTCTGTGTATTTATCAGCCTCCGTTATTTTTAAGCTCTTTTCAACCCTACTACCAAATGGAGGATTTGTAAGTATAACATCAAACCTGTTTTCAAATATCCCGTTCACATTAAGCAGTCCGTCATTATGATGCACACCACCGTGACCATCACCGTGCATTATCATGTTCATTTTTGCAGTACGGCTCATTCGAGGGTTGGCATCAGTACCAAAAATGCAATCATAGCTGAGTGTTCTAATTCTGCTTTTCGGATTGTTTATATCCAATTCAGCATTCAGCTTATGAAACAAATCGTTTACTGTTTCATCTACTTCAGCCTTCTTTTTATCAGATAACTTTTCATAGGAAGCATCATAGTACTTTGCCTTTATTTTTTCTTTTGCCTGGTGTATTTCATTTTCAATTTTAGCCCTGACATATTCAAACGCCTTAATCAAAAAGCCACCTGAACCGCAGCATGGATCACAAATAATTTCGCCTTCCTGTGGGTCTAATACATCGACAATAAAATCAACAATGGTTCTTGGCGTGAAGAACTGGCCTAGTTCGCCTCGGAAGGTCTTGCCTAAGAATTGCTCAAATGCAATACCTTTTACATCATCGCTGGTAGTTGATAAATTATAAATTTCAAGTTCTTCAACAATGGCCTCAAAACTATTTTCTCTTATGCGAATAATTTCGTTTGGCTCAAACAAATCATCATCTTTAAAGTCTTCTTTGGTTTGTTCAAATAAGAATTGATAAAAGTCTTTACCATCTTTAGGCTTATATTTTTCATAGCTTGCTTTATCTGCTTTAAAAGCCTCCTTAGAAAAAATCTGATTTTCAGAGTTTGCCCTTTCATACCTTATTTTGATGAATAGGATTTTGCTTATCTCATCAAAAGCAGCCTCCGGTGAAAGCTTATCATTATTACGAATGATATTATGACACTTAAATAGAAGTTTTGAAAACTCGTCTCTTGTAAATGCTTTTGTTTGTTTTAATAACTCACTAATCTTCTTCTCATCGTTAATAATTTTTGCATCGGGAATATTTACAACCTCATCTAATCGTTTCGGGATTTCACCTTTTACAACTTTGAAAATCTTTGTTTCCTTTAGGTTTGTGGTTACAAAAAAATCTGCTCCACACATGGCTGCATAGTTTGCACCCTGAAAGTAGTCATCTACCTGAATGGTTATGTTGTCTGCTTTACATTCAACAATTATGACTGCATTCTTTCTCTTCTTCTTGTCTTCAGCATTCTTGTAAACAATTATATCAGCCCGAGCACCACCTGTACCTCGTTTAGTATTACTTACTAAAACCTCTTGCTCCATTTGCTCTAATGAAAAGCCGTAGTTATTCACTAATCTACAAATGTACCTTTGGCGTACTTCCTCCTCCGGCTTCAAGACAAGCCACACATCATTACCTTTTAATGGTGCTTTGATTTTATTGCCTTTTATTTCTACTTGAAGTGCCATGTTATTTTGATTTCTTGATTTTTATTGAGACTTTCTTTAATGCTTCATCAGCAGTAGGTTCATCTTTTACCAACTGCATAAGCTGATCGGCCAGCCAAAGGGTTTCCAATTCAATCTTATCAGCTTTTAGGATTTCAGCTAAAACAGCAATCTGCTCTTTCTTGATTGGACGTTCACCACGTTCAATTTTGCTGATAATGGATGTGTCAACATCTAACTTAGAAGCAACATGCCGCAAAAGCAATTTTTGCTTTGTCCTAAGCTCCCTTATTCGCTCACCAAATTGTGTTGCCATTGTAAACTTATTGTCTTGACAGATATTGGCAAATATAAGCAAACAAGTGAAAGTAAATACTAAAAAGAATAGCAAAATTACCTCATTGGGTGGGCAGGGCTGCAAACCTTGCAAAGTCTGCAAACAAAGCAAAAACCCCATCGGGTATGCCGTATGGGGAGCTATGCCTGGGAAAAGATGAAGGTTAAATTTTGCGGTAGTGGCCGGCTTTGAGTTTTTCCAATGCCTTGCCGGTGGCATTGTGAAGGATGTCGTCCACGGTACGGGGTGAAAGCTGGAACTGTTTGCCGATTTCAACGGCTTGCTGGCGGGTAAACTCTGCCGGTAACGCCTCAAAGAATTTGCGTTTGCTGTCGCCTGTTTTAAACTGGGTGGCTTCGCTTTGCTTAGGCAGGTTATTGAACATGAGGATGCTGTGGTGCAGGTAGATTTCAGCCAACCGCAGGGCGGTATTAAAATCTTCATCGGAACAAACTATCCGGGTGGCCGCTTCTCCATTCTCAAACTTCCGCAGGGAAGTAAATATCATGGCCATGCGGTACAGGATCAAGCCCAGGCGTTTTACTATACTGGCGGCTTCCTCGGCTGTGAACATGGTTACTTCGTTGAGCCATGCTTCACAATGTTGGTTCAATTGCTGCCATTGTTCGGTGGTTAACTCTATAATGGTTTCCTCCCGTTGCAGGAACTGGACCATATTAAACACCCTGCCAGCAAGAACTTTGAAATGCTCGGTGAGGTTAATGTTGTTGGCATTGGGGGAAACGTCTTTCCAACGCTGCTCTACCTTGAAGGCATAGAACAGGAAACGGCTGAACAAACCATCTTCGGAAGATGCTATCAAGCCTGTTACCTGATTGGGTGTACCGGATAGGGCAATAGACAAGCTGGGGGCATTTACCTCTGTAAATTCGTTGTTGCCTTTACGGGAACTGGAAAGCCTCTCGTGGTGAAAGGATTTGCGAAGCATATCGGAATAGGAACCCCATTCCTGTTTGAATACATTGCCCAGGGTGTCGGCTTCGGTTTCGCAAATGATGCCTGTACCCTCGTTCTGCTCCAAGTGCCAAAGAATTTTTGCATAGCTTGTATTGGCGGGAATGTACACCACTTTAAAGGTGGGTTTGGTGGGTGGCTCTTCTGTGGAGGTATCGCCTTTTTTCTTGCTACTGATACGTTGCTTGTGTTCTGACAACTCCTGATTGTATTGCAATTCTGCCTCACGACTTGCCTTGAGTACAAAGCTGTGGTAATCGTCTGCCAGCATTTTAGCGAACTTCAAAGCACCTTTACCACTGGCAGCCGGAGCAATGGCAAAAGAAAATACGTTAGGGAATACTTCATTGCCTGCATACACTCCCTTTACACCCGGCAGGCATCCGCTGAGAATAGCCAATGCACCCGTCAGGAAAACATCTCTCTCCCTTTCATCGGTAAAAGCCATAGCACCATGCTGCAAGAGTTCAGGCATTTGCAAATAGAGTTCTTCGGGAATGGTTGGCGTAGCTTTCAGGTAGTCTTCCTGTGGTGGTTGCTGCTCTGTAGTTTGCAGCTTTGCAGTGTTTGCAAACTTTGCAAACTCGGGTTTGTGGTGGGTGTAAGCACTCTTTATCGCTTCGAGAATTTCTCTTTCAGGTAGGTCAAAATGCTGTGTACATAAAAGTTCAACATCGGACTGCGATAAACCAGCTCTGTTGCAATTAGAAGCAAGCAGATACATATAATTGTTCCTGTTTCCATCTGTGTATTGAGATTTTTGGTTGGTAAATTGAATTTGTTGGTTGAAGATGAAAGCCGTGTTCAGATCCTCTTCGGGTTCTTCCTGAACTGCCGGGATTACAGGCTTTGCTTTGGGCTGCGGCTCCGGTTGTGTGAAGATTTCGGGCAACTGCACTTTGAATTTTTCGTTTCGAATGTTCTTGTACAGCCCAGGGTGATAGCTCATGAAACATAGCCGAGTGATGTCCTTGCAGCTTGGGTCTGCCTTTAATCCTGTTGCTTCCTCATAATACTGCTGCACCTGCAAATAGGCTGTATCGTGGTGCTCAATGCCGGTATTCACTTCAATGAATACTTTGAGGCCGTTACCGCTTGGGCTGATGAAGCATAAAAAGGTGTAGGGGATTTCGGCAATGACTTTGAAGGCCTTGTCTAACTGCTCCGGTGTCAGCTTATCAAAATCAAGATGCACAAAGCCACTGTACATTTCCAGGTAAGGCATTTGCCTTTTCTCGGTGAATACTGCGGATGGAGTGAAAGCCAATAATTGCTTTTTCTTATTGGCGGCTTCCTCCGCTTTACCTTGCTCCAGCAATGCCCTGATTTCTTCTACCTCCGCTTTGTATTTACCGTTGGCTATATCATTGCCAATAAGAAGCAATGATTTCTTTTCAACCGGAACGGTAAAGTTTCTGAATATGGTACTTGATGCCATTGTTCTGTTCTTTCAGTTAATAAAAAATTCTTACTTCTTGCGTTTGTTGCGGATAACATAATCGGCTGCCATCTGATCTATTTCATCGGCTGCTGATTTGCGGTTACGCTGTAACCAGTTATCCAACTCTTCCCGTTTGAAGTAGAGTTTTTTACCCTGCGGACAGAAATGGGGGATGTGCTTTGTACTGGTGAGTTTGTACAAATGCGATGGGCTTACGTCCAAATACTTGCAAGCCTCATTAAAGTTCAGTACTGTTTTTTGTAACAGGTTTTGCTCATCCAGCTTGTTAGCGATTTCGGTGAGCTTGTCTAAGATTAAATCTTCGTTTGCCATCTTTTTACATTTTAAAGTTTGATGGCACAAACCTCTCAAATGCTTGAGGGGCAAAGGTTAAGGGGTTAATCCCTTACTCAGATTTCTGAATAATCTTAATGTTTTTTATTGCAGATGTTTGAAGATTTTGTCAATGGTTGCCTTTTCCTTCGGTTCAATTTTGTTCTTTGAACCACTGGCAGAAAGGTTGTTTGCAGTTATCAGGGTGTCCTTCTTTGAATAGAAGATTTTTGACTTCTCAATGTTTGCCAATGAAAGGCTATTGAAGTAAGGCATGAACTTATCAATGCAATAACGGAAGTGTTTTGTTTCGCAGCCTAATTGTATTTTAACTGCACCCGGCAGGATGCTTTTTGCTGTGAAGGCTTTTATCAATTCATCAGCACTTGTAACATCATCATTCAGCAACTCTATTTGATAGCACAACTGATTTACCACCGTTTTCAGTTTTTCAATATCATCTTTATATCCGAAGCAAATTGCCTCCTGGCTTTCGGTGTATTCTTCGTTTTGCTTACTGGCTGGCTCCTGTTGTCCAATGTATTCTAACTGTTGAATACTGGACAATGGCAGTTCCAAATCCAATACATAAAAGTCTTCCAAACTCGTTGTGTGCTGCAAGCTGTTTTCAAATGAGTGTTGCACACTGAAGTAAAGCTGTATTAAACTGTGTTTTAAATAATGAAGTGCAAAGTGTAGATGATTGCTTTGCTCGTTGGGGTCTGTTGTGAAATCTCTTTCAATTAACTCGGCTGCGGTTTGCTTTACCAATACTTTGATGCTGTTGAGCACCTTGTTAATCTGATACTGAATATCAACCAACTCAGTAAGTGATGCAGCTTTCAGTATGATGGAATTATATACCCTGAGTGTTTCTGTGGTGATTACCAAAAAATAAAAGTTGGTGATGGGGTCAATGTACTTAGGTAATGCAGCTTTGTATGGCAGCGGTTTTAGTAGGTCGTTTGTAATTGTAGTATCAGCCAGCACTTTCTTTAACTGCGGATAGTCAGCCAGCAGGGCAGTCATTTGTGACTGCAACTCGGCCATTGTTTTCGGTGAAGCTGCTTTTGCAGCTTTCACCAGTTCAGTAAACCGCCTTGTGTTGGTGGTATCCAGTTTCCACGGTTTCAAAGCACCGTGCATAATGCTATCTAATACTTTTATCTCCATCGCTATAAGTCTAATTTAATTTTATTGGCTGCCTCCTGTTTTTTATGGTCAATCACCTTCGCATAAATTTCGGTTGTTTTCAGGTGTCTGTGACCTAACAGTTTTGAAACGGTATAAATGTCTGTACCCAATGTAATTTGCAGGGTGGCGTAGGTGTGCCTTGCACAGTGAAAAGTGATGTGCTTGGTGATACCGGCTTTCATCACCCATTCACGGAGTTTTAAGTTATGCCAGGCACTGTAATACAAGCCTTCAAATACTTTATCCTCGGGCCTTCTCCTTTCACCTAACAACTGAAAAGCCTGTTCTGAAATGGGCAAGGTTTCTGCTCCCTTTGTTTTCTTCTGCCTGAAACGGATGTAATAACCTGACTGCTCAGAGTGCTGCACTTCTGACCAGACCAGCTTCTCAATATCTGACCAACGCAACCCTGTTAATGCAGAAAATATGAAAGCATCTTTGAGCACTGGCATTTCACACTCCACTTTAGCGGCTGCCTGTAATTCTTCCAATGTGAGAAATTCTCTATCTGGATCATCAGCTTTGATGCCCTCTACTTGGTTTGCCGGGTTGGTTTGAATGATGCCTTCTTTTACGGCTTCTTTCAATGCTGCCGTTACCTTGCTGAAATAGGAAGATTGGGAGTTTTGCGAAAGGCGTTTGTTGGTTTTGCTCTTGGCTTCATACTGGAGGTAGTTTTTGAAATCTTCCAACCAGTTTTTGTCAATGTCTTTGAATGATGCCCCGTTCTTGGCAAATTTCTTCAGGTGTTTTAATACACTATCCCAATTGCCCCAATTCCCCTGGCTGTTTCTCCTTTTCTCTGTAAGGCGTTCAAAGTAGGCAATGAAACTGCCTTTGGCCTTGTCGGTATCACGAAAGCCGTATTCCTCATTCTTTATCTGTAACAATCGCTTTGACCTGATGGCCTCTGCCAATACCATTGTTTTACGGTTCTCCTCTTTCTGCTCTTTTGTGAGCTTGCCTTTCTCCGGCTCGGGTATCAGGTAGAGTTGCAGGTATTCGTAATCTCTTTTACCATCGCTGTAGTAATCAAGATACAGGCTTATTTTATCGCCCTTTTTGCGTTGCCTAAGTGTTACTGTCATGCTTCAGTTAGTTTGAATAATTCATTGATAGCTGCCCGGGGAATACGGGTACTTCTGCCCAGTTTGCCTGCTTTGAGTTCGCCTTTCTCAATGAGCCTGTAAATGGTCCATCGGCTGGCGTTGATTAACTGGCAGGCTTCCTCTACGGTTAGAAATTCCTTTTGAGCAATGGCAGGGTTGTACAAGGCTTTCTCGGTTTCCTCCTTGATGGCCACTTCAATTTTCTCGTTCCGCTTCCGCTGTTTGTATGCTCTCTTGGCACAGGTATCTGAACAAAACTGTGTAACAGTAGTCTTGGCGGTAAAGCGGTTACCGCAGTGCTGACAAGTTTTTTGAAGACGAATGTTACTGCTCATTTTGTTGCCTGTTGTTGCTACATGTTGCAGCTTGTAGCTGTATGTAGCAAGATTTCTCCCGACTGTTGCCTGATTTGTGGGCAACAAATCTGGGCAACAATTAGGCAACAAATATAGGTAAAAAAGTAGAGTTGGGCAACAAAAAAGAGAAGGATAAATCAGCTAAAACCCAACAAAAACAAGCATTTATGAAACAAAGGAAAGATAGTTACTTTCCGATACAAAACTTACCAAAGATAGCCCCAAGGATATCCCTGTCGGCATCGATGTGGCCAGTAATAGACGATAACCACCGCAAGGCCTCCCGCAAATCTGCCGCAATCAAATCGCCGGGTTGCTGGTCTTCAAAATTTTGCTGCACCTTGGTGAGTGTCATCGCGGCTTGCTCTAACGCATGAAAATGCCTTTCGTTGGTTACTATAGTGGCATTCAAATCAACCTTACCCAACTGTACTGCATTCAATAAACGTTCCTTCAATGTCTCTAAAGATGAAGCTTGTTGCGCCGTCATGAAGTGTACGTCCTTTACATTCCTGAATTTCTTTCGTGCTTCTTCTGCTGATAACAAATCACATTTATTACCGATAGGTATTAGCAGTACGCCGTCCTTTTCAATTGCTTGTAAATCGGTTAATACTTCTTCTTCACCCATACTGGCCACATCAAAAACAAACAGCACCACCGCACTCTGCGCAATTTTCTCCAGCGTTCTGCTTACACCAATCTTCTCAATAGCGTCCGTGGCTTCCCGCAAACCCGCCGTATCCATCAATCTAAAACGAACCCCGCCTATATGAAGTCCTGCTTCTATTACATCACGTGTGGTTCCCGGTATATCTGAAACAATAGCGCGTTCCTCCTCCAGTAGCGCATTCAGCAAAGTAGATTTTCCGGCATTAGGTCTTCCTGCAATAACCGTGTTTACGCCGTTCTTAATGGCATTACCTAGTTGAAAAGATTGCCGCAGTTGATTTACTTGCAACAACAAATGATTCAACAATTGCATCAACCGGGTGCGGTCAGCAAACTCCACATCTTCTTCTGAAAAATCGAGCTCTAGTTCTATTAAGGCGGCGAACTGTATCAATTCTTCCCTTAACAACTGAATCTGCTTACTGTATCCACCGCGCAATTGCTGCAAGGCCACGCGCTGTTGCGCTTCATTTTCAGCAGCAATCACATCCGCCACCGCTTCAGCCTGCGCCAGATTAATGCGGCCATGCATAAAAGCCCGCATCGTAAACTCACCAGCCTCGGCAGCGCGGGCGCCGTGCTGCAACAAGGACCGCAAAATCTCCTGTAAAATATACGGCGAACCATGTGCGGATATTTCCACCATATCTTCTGTAGTAAAACTGCGCGGGGCCTTAAAAACTGTCACCATCACTTCATCCACCAGCTTCCCCTCTTGCTCAATAGTGCCGTAGTGCACGCTATGCGAAGGCACCTGCCGTAAATCGGTACCGCGAAAAACGGATGCCGCAATAGGAATAGCCTGCGCACCCGATAAACGGACGATGCCGATGGCTCCCATGCCGTTTGCCGTGGCGATAGCTGCTATGGTGTCTTGTAACTCCATACCGGCGAAGAAACAAATTTACCACCAGAAGTAGCGCCGTTGCGTAATTCGGCATTTGTTGCCACCTTAGCCGCAGTGAACGCACCTATTGGCATTTTTGATTCTGGAATTGGAGGGTTAACCGTGGCGCATGCCATCTCTAAATTACTGCCTAATGAACAACTGATTTATTTTGGCGATACGGCCCACATGCCTTATGGCGATAAGTCGAAAGAACTGATTAAGCGGTATTCCTTAGAAATTTCTGATTTCTTGCTAAATGAAGAACAGTGCAAGTGTATCGTGATTGCCTGCAATACGGCGTCGGCTGCGGCTTATGAACATTTACGCGATACGCATAAAGGCAACGTGCCGGTTTTTAATGTTATCGATCCCATCGTAGAAGCGGTCATAGCGAATGATGCCATCACCAAGGTTGGCCTTATTGCCACGCGCACTACGGTGGCCTCAGGCGTGTATCAGGAAAAGCTGTCGCGCCGGAAACCATCTTTGGCCTATGCCGCACTGGCTACGCCCTTACTGGCGCCGATGATTGAAGAAAATTTCTTCAATAAATCGATTAGCACAGCCGTCATTGAAGGCTATTTGTCGCAGCCGGAATTACAGGGTATCAATGGATTGATTTTGGGTTGTACGCATTATGTGATGATTCGCGATCAGATCGATACTTTTTATAAAGGTCAAATTCCCTTGTTCGACAGCACCACCATTGTGGCAGAAAAGTTGCAGGCTATTTTAGGAAAGGAAGGACTGTTGAGTTCAAAAAGGGCAGGAGCCGATACGTTTTATGTTTCTGACCTAACCGAATCGTTCCGGCAATCGGCCTCTTTTTTCTATGGAGAAAACATAAATTTGTTGCAGGAAAAAATCAGGCGCTAAGCCATTTTTACAGAATACATGCGTTATTTTTTATCGATTATCAGTATGGCAGTAGCGATGCAGCTTGCTGCCCAGGGCATTGAGTTTCAACACGAACTTACCTTCCAGCAGGCACTGGATAAAGCAGCCGCCGAAGGGAAATTAGTGTTTGTAGATTGTTACACTACGTGGTGCGGACCGTGCAAGCGGTTGGCCGCGCAGGTTTTTCCCGACTCTGCCGTTGGAGCCTATTTCAACCGCAATTTCGTGAATATGAAAATCGACATGGAAAAAGGCGAAGGATTGGATGTGGCTACACGATATCAAATCCGCGCGTATCCAACCATGTTGTGGTTAGATGGAAATGGTGCAGTGAAACAAAAGCAAGTGGGCGGTTTAGATCCGGAAGGACTGATTCGCGTGGCCCAAAAAGCGGCTGATCCGCTGCCGGATATGGTTTCCGGTATGGATAAGAAATATGAAGGCGGAAACAGAGAATTACCTTTTCTGGAGGATTATCTCGTGGCCATGAAGTCTTCTGGTAAAGATATTACCAAGGTTTACAAGGAATACCTTGGCTTGCTGAACGAAAAAGAGTGGCAGCGCGATGGAGTAAAAAAGACCATTTTTAATCTTACCAATGATATTAACTCGCCTTCACTGGAGTTGCTGATGAAGAATAAGGCGATCATTATGCCCGCTGTTTCCGCTCCGGTTTTTGATGAAAAAATTAAATCAATTGCCGGTAACGCCTTGAAGGAAGCCATTCGCAAAAACGAGGTCAATAAACTCAATCAGGCAACGGCATTAGTGAAATTGAATAAGGGCACTGATGCCGTTAAGGAAGCTGCCCGTATGCAAATGGAATTCTACCTCAATACCAGCAGTGCCGATAAATACGATAAATATGTATCTGCCTACCTGAAAAAATATGGTGCTAAAGACGATAAACTGCTCAGTGAAACAGCCTGGAAATATTACGTGAATACCAATGAAATCAAGTATCTTCAAAAAGCCAACAAATGGGCCAAAACCGCTGTTGATTTGAAAGATACTTACAACAACGATATCACCTACGCCTATTTGCAATATAAGCTCGGTAACTTTTCAGAGGCCACCAAAGCCTGTGATTACGCCTTGATCAGAGCAAAGGAAGAAAATGTGAATCCTAACTCAGCGCAATCGCTCAAAGAAGCAATGGTTAAGGAGCAACAAAAGAAATAAGTAGCATCAGGCACTTGATCCTTCTTTAAATGACGCAGCGAGAACTTTTTCTGCAACACGTAGCACAAACCAGCCCGGCTCCTCTGGCGCTGGAGATTGAACGGGCAGCGGGGATGTTCCTTTATGATACGCAACAGCGCCCAATACTTGATTTGATTTCCGGAATTGCAGTGGCCAATATAGGCCACAGTCATCCGGAGGTGTTGGAAGCGATTCGAATACAATCTTCCAAATATCTGCATCTGATGGTGTACGGTGAACTAGTTCAAACGCCGCAGGTACAATTTGCTAAGGCACTGACAGATTGGTTACCCGAAAATTTGCAGTCAGTATATTTTACCAATAGTGGCGCTGAGGCGATTGAAGGTGCCATGAAGTTGGCCAAGCGTATTACAGGCAGAACTAATTTTGTGCACTTCCGACATTCATACCACGGCAGTACACAAGGCGCATTGAGCATTATAGGTGATGAATATTTTAAGACAAGTTTCCGTCCATTACTGCCTGATGTTACCATGCTGGAATATGGTGTGCATGAGGAACTGGAGAAGATTACCGCGCATACAGCCGCTGTAATTTTGGATCCCGTTCAGGCGGAATCTGGCGTTACCGTGCCATCGGCAGATTATTTAAAAAAGGTTCGGGCTGTTTGTTCCCGCCATGGTGCGTTGATGATATTGGATGAGGCGCAAACCGCTTTTGGGCGATGTGGCACCATGTTCAATTTTGGTGAAGATTCGGCGCCGGATATTTTGGTGCTGGCGAAATCTTTGGGTGGTGGATTGCCTCTGGGCGCGTTTATTTCTTCCATAGAAAATATGCGCACGCTAACCGACCAGCCCGTTTTAGGACATATTACCACTTTTGGCGGACATCCGCTAAGTTGTGCCGCCGGATTAGCCGCTTTGAAGGTGCTGCAGGAAAAAGATTTGATGCAATCGGTAGAAGAAAAGGGCGCATTATTTAGTACCCTGCTCAGGCATCCGTTAATTACCGGAGTAAATCGGAAGGGACTGATGTTGGCTGTGAAATTCGATTCTTTTGAAAGAAATAAAAGGATTATTGATCGCTGTATTGAAAAAGGCGTTTTTACCGATTGGTTTCTTTTCGCCTCGAATTGCATGCGGATTTGTCCGCCTTTAATCATCACAGAAGCGCAGATTAGAAGTGCCTGTGAAATTATATTAGCTGCCTGCAATGAAGAGATGGATTAGCGGCTTGATCATGTTGGCCTTGCTTACGGGCTGCAACAAGGAAGCGCTGGTTGGCGTCGCTTCCATTGCTACTGGGACGGATGCTACCCTGTACAAAATAACTATGGTTAACGATTCCATCGGTTTTGCTTGCGGTGGCGAAAAGTATAGCAAGGGGGTGCTGTTGCGTACGCGCAATGGCGGAAAATCCTGGTTGGTAGATTCGGTGGCCGATAAGGCGTTGTATGACCTTCATTTCTTTCGGCCTGAAAAGGGCGTTATTGCCGGTTTCGATGCCTTTTGGGCTGTTACCAGTGATAGCGGCAAAACTTTTTCCGGTGGTCATCAGGCTAACTACAAACCGTATCGGGCAATTTCCTTTCTGAATGAACATTCTGCCGTTCTGGCCTACGGAGATGGTTACTCGAATGGCGGTTGGGCAATTAGCCACGATGGGGGACAACAATGGCAGCTTGATTCCGACAATCAACATGCATGCTATGCTTGTTCTTATCTATCCGATAGCGTGATTTTGGTAGCGGGTTATGGTACCATAACACGTTCTATTAATGGCGGATTGCAGTTTGCTCCGGTTCTGGAACATGGTGATATCTATGTGGCCATGTGTTTTCCGAATGAGCATACCGGCTTTGCCGTAGGTTACAATGGCGCGATTGAGCACACGTCTAATAGCGGCTACTCTTGGGATCGGCAAAAAAGTTTGAATACAGCCTGGGGAAAGCAAGATCATTTCTATGGCATTCATTTTTTTGATTTAAATCACGGATGCGCTGTAGGTGAAAGTGGATTGATGATGGTAACTGATGATGGCGGGCACCATTGGCAACGGGTGAAGCCATTTACCGATGAAGATTTGCGAAGCGTGTACATGACCTCGGCACAAAGCGGCGTTGTGGTGGGGACCCACGGAAAACTATTTATGTTTACATTTTGATTGCCGCGGTACTATGTCAAGACGATTTGCAACTATAATATCTTATCTGTTTCATCCATTGTTGGCGAGTACCTATGCCGCAGCATTCCTCATTTATTCCAATCCCCACTTGTTTGCTTTTTCCAGAAAAACGGATCAATTGGTTTGGATGGGCATGATTTTCCTGCTCACCTTCATCATGCCCGTTGTTTGGGTGATTTTGATGAAAAAGTTAGAATTGATAGATAGTCTGCACCTGATCGACCGTAAAGAGCGCATTATTCCCTATATCGCTACCGCCACATTCTACCTCTGGACTTTCATGTTGTTTAAACCCGGGGCGCATGCCAATCTCTTCGCGAACCGATACTTGTCGTTGATGATGTTAGGGGCTACGTTTGCTGTTTTCATTGGATTCTTTGTCAACATTTTTGCAAAAATCAGTCTGCACACCATCGCCGCCGGAGGGTTTATCGCGTTGGCCATGATTATGATGGGAATTTCAGATTATGATTTGAAACTGTTCCTGGTAGCCGTTGTTTTACTCAGTGGCTTAATTGGTACCGCGCGCCTGATATTAGAGGCTCACACCGAGCCTGAAGTGCTTTGGGGTTATGCCGCCGGATTCATCGGCCAGTACATCGCATTTTTCATTGTTCCCAGATTTTTTTAACGAATGCCAGTTCTGTTTATTCATTGGGCCGTAAACCCCGATATTCCACTGCCATTTCATTGGTTTACCTTGCAGTGGTATGGATTAATGTGGACGATTTCAATTCTGGGCTCGTTCTTTTTGGGGCGGTGGATTATGCAAAAGGAATCCGTTAATGAAGAGCATCTCGTATTATTGATTCAGTATATTTTCATAGGCGCAATCATAGGCGCGCGATTGGGTCAGGTGTTTTTTTACGATCCCGCTTATTTTCTGGCGTATCCGTTTGAGGTGATTAAAGTTTGGAAGGGCGGTTTGGCCAGTCATGGCGCTATTCTGGGGGGCTTGACAGCCATTTTATTGTTCCATCGGTACTATCCGCAATACAGCCTGCAGTGGTTGTTCGATAGGGTAGCGCTGGTCATTTTTCTACCGGCTTCGCTGATTCGGTTAGGAAATTTGTTCAATTCTGAGTTATATGGAACGGTAACCGATGTTCCATGGGCATTCATTTTTGAACGGGTGGATGGATTGCCAAGACATCCGGTGGTTTTGTATGAGGCGCTGGCCTATGCGTTTTTACAGTTAGTGGTAATTGCCTGGTACAGAAAAAAAGGGGAACAGCCGTGGATATATGTGGGGTTCTTTTTTGTGACGGTGTTTTCAGTTAGATTTTTGTTGGAATTCACCAAGGTTCCTGAAGGGAGTCTGATTTTGGGTATGATCAGCCGGACCCAGTTATTGAGCGTGCCTGCAATTGCCCTGGGTTTGTTTTTTATGGGGCTAAGCAGGCAAGCTAACCGAAGTATTTCACGGTAAATCAACTTTATGTTTGGTTTTCCACATTATTCTCTTACCTTTGCGCTCCCAATTTTTAACCAGACTTTAAATTCTTTTAAGACATGGCAGTTAAATTACGCTTACAACGGCACGGAAGAGGCAAGCGCCCGTTTTATCACATTGTAGCCGCCGATTCACGGTCGCGCCGCGATGGTAAATTTATCGAGCGCCTGGGCGATTACAATCCCCTGACCTCACCAGCTACTATCCATTTGGATGTAGATAAGGCTGTTGACTGGATCATGAAAGGTGCAGAGCCTACGGATACGGTAAATGCTATTCTGAAATATAAAGGCGTATTGTTCCGCAAGCATTTGCTGCGTGGTGTTGCCAAGGGCGTATTGACTCAGGAACAGGCGGATGCGAAGTACAACGAGTGGTTAGAGGCGCACAAAAATTCGGTTATTGACCACAAGAAGAAAGTACACGCTTCTAAAGAAGATCGTTTGGCAAAATTGTTGGCTGAAGAAACGAAGAAGAAAGAAGATCGCGAGGCAAAACGCGCCGCGGCTTTACAAGCAGCTGCTGCTCCGGCAGAAACTACTGAAACTGCAGAAGCTCCGGCAGAAACCACCGAAAACACAGAAGCTCCAGCTGCTGAATAATGAACTACCTGGCAGTAGGAAAAATAAAGAAGCCCCACGGATTAAGTGGGGCTTTTCATTTTAGCCTGTACCGGATGCTTAAAAATCCGGCTAAAACCCCTCCTCATTTGTTCCTGGAGAAAGATGGCATCTTTCAACCCTTATTTATAGAAAGCTGGACCACCACAGGATTGAATGACGCCATTCTGAAGGTGGAAGATATCAACTCACCAGAACTGGCGCGTAAACTCAACAACCAGGAACTTTTTCTTACCGAAGCCGATGCAAAAAAGTGGTTGGCAAAAGAAGAAGATGATTTGGTTTGGTTGATTGGTTATCAGGCCATGGATGGCACCGAATTGTTGGGGCCCATTACAGATTTGATGACCCTGCCGGCTCAAATTCTGGCTACCATTAACTACCAGGGCCGCGAGTTGCTGGTTCCGCTCACAGACGATCTGATAACGGATATTAACAAACGGAAAAAGCAGATTATCTTCACCTTACCCGAAGGAATGCGGGATTTGTAATTCTAGACAAACCGGAAATGCGTATTGATATTATATCTGTGGTGCCCGAATTGCTGGATAGCCCGCTAGGTCATTCCATTATGAAGCGCGCCCGCGATAAAGGACTGCTGGAAGTGCACGTATATGCGCTTCGGGAATTTGGGCTGAACAAGCACCGGCAGGTGGATGATTACCAATATGGCGGTGGTGCCGGTATGGTAATGATGTGCGAGCCACTGGCGGCGTGTATTGAAAAATTGAAGCAGGAACGTACTTATGATGAGATCATCTACCTTACGCCCGATGGCGAAACGCTGAAACAAAAAATGGTGAACGGTTTGTCATTGAAAACCAATCTGATGATGATTTGCGGGCATTATAAGGGCATCGATGAGCGTATCAGGCAACTGTATGTGACCAAAGAAATTTCTATTGGTGATTATGTTCTGAGCGGCGGAGAGCTGGGCGCGGCAGTACTGGTAGATAGCATTGGCCGTTTGATACCGGGAGTTTTGAATGATGAAACTTCGGCGCTAACCGATTCCTTTCAGGATAACCTGCTATCGCCCCCGGTGTATACCCGCCCGGAGGTTTTTCAAGGACTGGCTGTTCCCGAGGTGCTTACCGGTGGCGACCACAAGAAAATAGAGCAATGGCGATACCAACAAGCACTGGAACGCACCCGTATCAGGCGGCCCGACTTGCTGGAAGACGAAGAAACGAACAGTTTGTAACCAATTTAGAGGAAAAGTTCTTCTAAAAGTTCTCTTTTTGAAACTTTTGACTAATTTTGCCCACCTCAAAAATATAGCGATATGAATCTGACTATTCAATATGTGAACAAAGAAATGAACCAGGAATTAAAACACCCCTCATTCGGTCCTGGTGATAACATTACAGTTTCTTACAAAATTACAGAAGGAAATAAAGAACGTATTCAGGAATTCCGCGGTGATGTGATTCAAATCAACGGAACCGGAGTTACCAAAACTTTCACCGTTCGTAAAATTTCGAATGGCGTAGGTGTTGAGCGCGTATTCCCATTGTATTCTCCTTTTGTTGATGAAATCGTGGTAAACAAAGTTGGTCGTGTTCGTCGCGCTAAGTTGTACTACCAGCGCGGTCGTAAAGGCAAAGCTTCGCGTATTACGGAGAAACGTCAGTTGCAAACAGAAGCGTAGGCTTTTGTTCGGTATAAAGAAAAAGGGACATCTCAAGATGTCCCTTTTTTTATGCCCTTGCGGAATGTTTAGCGAAGCGAGTCGAGCGCTTTTTCATCTCCTTTCTTCGCCACCACATAATTTCCCATAACCAGATAATCCATGTCTGCGCGTGCAAAACTATAAACGGCATCATATGGCGAGGCAACGATGGGTTCGCTCTTGATGTTGAATGAAGTATTAACCAAAACAGAGTATCCCGTTTCTTTCTTAAAAGCTTCTAACAGCTCGCGCATTTGCGGGTTTTCCTGCTCATTAACCGTTTGAATACGAACAGAATTGTCTACGTGCGTGATGGCCGGAATTTTACCCAGATATTCTGGTTTTACCTGGTAAACCAACAACATGTATGGATTGGGGAAGTTGCTGTCGAAATAGGTGCCGCAATCTTCTTCCAAAACAATAGCGGCAAAAGGACGGAAAGGCTCGCGGAATTTTACCCTGGCATTCAGCACTTCTTTCATATCTAAAACCGTTGGCGATCCAAGAATGCTGCGATTACCCAGTGCTCGCGGACCAAACTCCATTCTTCCCTGGAACCATCCTAAAATTTTTCCTTCTGCCAGCTTCTTAGCTGCGAAGGAAGTGTAATTGGATGCTGTTTTTACCCATGGCAGATCAAATTGCTTCAGTGCTGCTTCGTATTCGGCATCGCCGTAGCCTGGGCCTAAAAAGGCTGTATCCATCACATAGGTACGCGGATGTTTCAATTCCTGATGGTAGAGCAACAAGGCACTGCCTAACGCTGTTCCGGAATCGCCGGCAGCAGGTTGAATGAAGATATCCTTAAACCATCCGGTTTTTGCAATTAACCCATTGGTTACACTGTTCAGTGCTACGCCGCCGGCCATACACAAATAATCGGCATTGGTGCGCTGTTTCAGGTGTTTCACCATGTGCAGAATCACATCTTCCACTACGTGTTGCGCTGCAGCGGCTACATCCAATTCCTGCGGCGACCAATCCTTTCCTTCGGTTTTTGTTTTTCCGAAAATAGCCTCAAACTTCTCCGTAACCGGGCGCTTACGGGTATAGTGGTAGCTGAAGTAAGATAAATCGATTTCAAAACCACCTTTATCCGTCAGCTTCACCAGCTTCTTCATTTCCCGATACATATCGGAATCGTGATTACCATAAGAAGCCAATCCCATCAGTTTACCCGGCCCTTCAATCAGTTTGAAACCCAGGTGGCGTGAGATGGCCTGATAAAAAGCACCCAGCGAATGCGGCGTATTCACGCGATTTAAGACTTCAATTTGGTTGCCGCGACCCATGGCTGAAATAGAGGTACTCCATTCGCCGGCGCCGTCAAGCGTGAGGATGGCGGCCTCTTCAAACGGTGAAACAAAGAAGGCACTGGCGGCATGGCAGAGGTGGTGCTCCATCAAATGGAATTTGAACTTGTGGCCTTTTTCAGAAGGAAACAGCCGCTTGATGGTATCGGGTAGCCGGCGCATATCGCCCAAATAGCCCAACAAACCCAAACCTTCTTCCATGCTCATGTTGCTTTGCTCGCGCAACAGCGTAGGCAATTTGTTCCAGAATCGCAGGGCAAACTCGGGCACGTGGGCATAGGAAATCCAAGGGTTCCAGAAGAACGTGATGTGATCTACATCCGCTATCGTCAAGCCGGCAGCTTCCAAACATTGCGCCATGGCTTGTTGCGGCAAGCCGCCATCATGTTTTTTTCGATTGAGCCGTTCTTCTTCAACGGCATGTATTAATTTGCCATCAACTAAAATGGCGGCCGCCGAATCGTGGCCGTAGCTATTAAAACCTAGAATTACCATAGGAGGGCGAAACTAACAAAACTGTAAAGCGAAAAAAGCTATCTTCCGCCTGGAACTAAATTTTATCTGTTCGCATGAAAAGAAAGCTGGGTTTGATGTGTGGTGCGATGATGCCGCTATTTCTCGCGGCACAATTTGTTTCTCGTTTAGATATCACGGATACCATTCCGGGGTTATGCGATAAAAACGAAGTATATGCGCTTTTCTCGGCGTTTAAAGGACAAGATCAGGCCAAATGCCCGCTTACGAAGGCGCAGATTGAGGCACGATTGAATAAAGAAGTTTCCATCATTAAAGAGAAGCGGGATTTGGAAGAAAAGGGCGAGGTGTCGTTGATGATTAATTGCAAGGGGGAAGTGATTCAGTGTAAAATAGAAAAAGCTTCGAAACAACCTGTGTTGGATCAGCAAGTGTTAGCGGTGTTTAATTCATTAGGAAACTGGTTACCCGGAAAATTTAATGGGCGAGAAGTAGATAGCGCAGAGCTTTACCGCTTCAAGGTGAAAGGTGGTAAATTGGAGTTGAAGTAAAAATCAGCTCTGATTTTTTAGCCGTTCATGTTGGTTTAAAAATGAACTTTTGTGTTGGAAGAATTATGACAAAGCACTGACGATTTTATGATGTTTTAATGACGATGTAGATAGTTTTTCGATGCAAATTTGTGGTAAAACACACAATGAAAAATTTACAACTACTCCTCGCCATTTTCGCTGTGCATCAAATTTCGGCGCAAACTGTTTCACTGGATGCCAATAGTATCAAGGCTGATTTTACGTCTCTTGATAATTCTGGGTACAGTCCGTTGTTTCAGCGTTATGAGGTGCCCAAGGATAGTGGCGTTACCTCTATTTTTAGCTCAAGTTTTTGGATTACCGGGTTAGATGCAGGCGGCAATATCTGTGCATCGGCAGCGATTTACAATAAGGGTTCTTATGCCAATGGTCCTTATGGCGATAGCTATAATTCCACCTATCATCAGCGCTATGATCGGGCATTCAAAATTACAGCTAACCAAATATTTCATCACCGGGTGCATTTTGCAGATGCCGGATATCAGCCGGTAGCTGCTATAACAGATTGGCCGGGAAACGGAAAAGCATCAAATCACGAAGCCAATAGGTTAGCACCATTTGTAGATGTCAATGGCAACGGTTTATACGAGCCTTCAATAGGTGATTACCCGCAAATTTGTGGAGATCAGGCCGTCTTTATGATTTGGCGCGATGACTCTACAACTGTGAATAGAATGCCATGCTCAGTGAGCCAGTTCGAATATCACCTATTAGCTTACGCCATCCACGAACCATATACGCCCTTTGAAAACACGGTTTTAATTCATGTAGAAATTTTTAACAGAGGCTTGCCGCTTAGCCAAGTAAGGTTTTCAAATATGCTGGATATGGATTTAGGATGTAGCGATAATGATAGGATGGGAAGTCTTCCCGGCCAAAATGCATGTTATGTTTACAATGATGAATTTTTAGGTAACTCATGCGATAATGGGAATGCATGTTTAGTTGGAACCAATGGCTATAACTGCAAAAAAATTACGCAGGGTATGACCTTCCTCAATCATCATTTGACATCACTTATGACCTTTTCTCGTGCCAACCAGACTACTAATCCTGCACAAGGAGAGCCTTCAGGTTGCGGAGCAATTGCAAACTATCAGCAAAGTCGCTGGAACGATGGAACCGGAGTAACTTACGGTGGGACAGGTTACGGTTTTTCAACAACTGCTGTTCCATGGTTGTTTCCGGGCCATCCTTGGGATTCAACCCAATGGTCCGAACGGTATCCTCAGATTGGGCCAGTGATTAATCCTGGCGATAGACGTATGATAGCCAGCACTTTTCTGGGTTCCTTTGGCAGCGATTCTATGAAGGTGATTGATATGGCCTACATTACCTCGCTTAGCGATTCCACCACTAATAATTTTCCTGAAATCAGGCAGTTGATGAAAGATATTGATGTGGTGCAGTATTACTACAATTTGGGTGCAATTTGTCAATTAGGCACAGCCGTAATCGATGAAGAAATCGCTTCTGAAATTTCAATTTTCCCTAATCCGGCTACTCAATTAATACAAATTGCAAGTCCCGCTGAAATTGATCGCATTACTATCAGAGATCAACAAGGCCGATTGTTAAGGTTGGTGATGCCTTCCAAGCAAACGGCCAGCATGAATGTTGACGATCTGCAGCAAGGCATTTACATCATTCAGATTTATACACAGAAAGGAAATACATCACGGCTGGTTGCTTTAGGCAGCACATTCTAATTTCTTTAAAATGGCTTTGGCTACTTTGGGATCTACAATAACCGTATCATGTTCGAAATCTAATTTTATGCGCCATTTCTGTAACGTGTTGGCGCCGATGATGACATCTTCCGATAAACCCGGAATGACCATGAATTCATCAGAAAGACGGATATCGTTCAAGTAAAAATCAACCACCGCGCGATGCGTGATTTTTAAGTATTGATGGGTTGCGGCCGTGGCTATTTCCAACGGGCGGTAAAGTTTGAGCGTCAAGGCTAGATCTTTCACCGCATCCTCACTAATGCAGGAGAATGATGCGCCGGAATCGAAGAGCGAATAGATATTCTTCTCGCCCAAATCTCCCTCAAATTGTAATGGAATTTTTATTAAAGACATAGTTTAAGATTTACTGCAAGAATACATGAATATCATTATTTCCAGGGCTCATCCCAAATTTATTTAACCATTTTTCGCCACCTTAAACTCAAACGGTACCACTAGTTTAATACTGAAATTTCTACCCATATTAAAAACACCCCTTCTGCCAGTGGCTTGATTTTCATCCAGATATTTTAACCGGCTTAAATGGCTTTGGTACGCCACATCCAAAAGGTTATCAGCATTGAAGAAAATGGAACAAATGGTTCTATTCTTCCAAACAAAATCAGTTCCTAAAGAAGCGTTTAGCAGGCCATAGCCGGAAGTGGCGGTTTCGGTTCCGTAAGCGGCATAATACAGCGGTTGCCGGAACGTGTAAACGAAACTTACACCTGCATAAGCTTGCTGTAAAATTCGTCCTAATTTCTTTGCAGTAACCCGAATACCCCCTTGTAATCGCGGTGCCGGCATAAAAGGCAAGTAGCGAGTAGAATCAGGCTGCCCGAATTGTTGCGACCGCACATAAGAAAACGCACTCTCTAAATGCAGCCAGTCTAACGGATGGGGATGGATATCAACTGCCACCTCGCCACCAAAAAGATGTGCGTTTCCCGAAGCATATTGGTAGGTTACCGCGCCTTCGGTGATGGAGTCACCCATAGCACCGCGTACTTTTTGAAGAAAAATGTAATTGTTGATGTAGTTGTAGAAACCAGCAATATCTATGGTGATATGACGCGATTGAAAACCAAAACCCAAATCGGCCTGATAGCTATTTTCAGGGCGCAGCCGCGAAGATCCGATCTGGTAGGTTGCGGTGCCTTCATGAACACCATTCGAACCTAATTCTGCCGGATTGGGCGCGCGGTAGCCCTTGGCCATATTTAGTTTTAGGTAGAAGTTCTCATTGAATTGATAAGTTGCGCCCACACTGAAGGATAGGCCGGTGAAGTTGTTATTGAAACCTGAAAACTTTTGTACTGCGCCTGAATCGGAAGGTGTACCTGCGCTGCCGTCAGCATGCAGGTATAATGCATCTGCACTTTGGGTGCGCACATCGGTTCGAAAACCTGCCGCAATATCTAATCTGCCAAAATTCTTTCGTGCTAAAATAAACGCACCGATATCGAACAACCGGTATTCGGGAATCAAAAACTCGCTGCCGCGATTGCGCGATTGCTGGTACATCCCATTGGCACCAAAAGTAAATTGGATTCCTTTTAATGCCGTAATCCGATACTGCACATCGTAGGTAAACGTATGCAGTTGAAAATATAGTCCGTATTGATTGGGCATGGTCACGTCAGTGAATTCCCGTCGTTGATTCTGCTGATAGCCCAGCACAGTTTTTAGAATACCGTGCCGAAGAATAAAACTGGCATTGAGGATGGCCTTGTAATGGTCAACCTGTTGTCGGGGAAACCCTTGTTGATAGGAAAGATAATCACGTTTGCTTGCCTGCTCATCGGTTGCCACACCACCTTGATTAACCTCCTTTAAAAAAGCACCGGTACTGTCTCGTTCACCTTCTATGATTCCTGGCTGAAGCCGATACGCACTTCCTTGCACATGGATGTAGCCCCACGACCGATTGATACCCAGTAATCCGCTAAATGAGCGCTCCTGAAATCCGGAATTGTATACATAGCCGTCGTACCGATTCTGATAAGTATGCGCCCATTTGCCCGAGTATCGCGCGCTCCACACGATGCCATTGTTATTTCCTTGCAAGTTGGCAGAGCCTCCAATCAACCCGTTGTTAGTTTGATAATTGAATAGCACATTTCCGGCGATGTGGTTTACAGGCAAGGTAGGCGCGCTGAACATTTGAATCACGCCCGCTAAAGCATCACTGCCAAAACTTAAGCTGGCGGGTCCTTTCAGTACCTCTACTTTTGAAACCGAATATTCGTCGATTTCCACGCCGTGCTCATCGCCCCATTGATTGCCTTCCTGACGAACGCCATCGCTAACCACCAACACGCGGTTGTATCCCATTCCGCGAATGACGGGTTTAGAGATGCCACTGCCAGTGGTAATTTGTGATACACCGGGTACATGTGCTATCGCATCAATGAGGTTTGTACTTCCCTGCTGTCGCAATTCGGCGGTGCTCACTACCGACATGGCAACAGCCGTGCGCCGCAACTCGGTGCTTTGCGATAAGCCGGTTACCGCTACTTCATGCAGTTCAACCACCGATTCGGTTAACACACTATTTAAGTTTGGCGTAGAATCGGGATTCAATTGCGTGGAAAATAATTCGTAGCCCGGCGCACTGATGATCAGGTGTAAGGATGTTTTGGGAAGATTCGCAATAGAAAAATGCCCTAAAGAATCTGTGCTGGTACTTGCTTTTAAATCTGGAAAACTGATCAATGCGCCAACAACGGGCTGGCCTTTTTGATTGGATATAAATCCGTTGACGGAAGTTCCGCCGCCTAGTACCGTAATAGCATATAGGCAACAAACCGCCATCAAGGCGAATGTTTTTGATGTCATGATTTCAATTATTGGTTTGAAAAAAGAAGCCTAGGGCTTTTCAAACCGTGGGCGGACCGCGGGAATCAGAGAACCCCCAAAAAGATGGGATATGAAGGGATGCCTTTTCTGGTTGGAAAGGAACAATTGTCTGCCTTGAACCAATAAGTAGTGGCGACTGTAATTCGGCGTCGGCCATAGACAACTGAAAATCACAGAGCGAGCAATGGTGCTCGCTTTGATGAAAATGAAGGGTGTATTTTTCGCTGCAATGAACGTCATCGTTGTGCTGCCATTGGTGGCACACTTCTGCGGCTGAAGGAATCAGCAAAATGATGGCCAGAAAAATTGCCTGAAGCTGCCGCAGCATAGGGCGAAACTAGGAAATTTGTAAGTAAGTAGGTCGCATGAGTTCCGAATTATTCTAATCTTGTATCAGGAAGCAGCATGAAAGAACTCGATAAACTTTTAGCAGAAAACAGGCATTGGGCCGGGGAGATGATTGCTCACGACCCCGATTTCTTTAATCGATTATCGAAGCTGCAAACGCCGGAATTTTTGTGGATTGGATGTTCCGACAGCCGTGTTCCGGCGAATGAGATTACAGGTACCCAGCCAGGAGAAATTTTTGTGCACCGCAATGTTGCCAATCTGGTGGTACATACTGATTTGAATTTGCTGAGTGTCTTGCAATACGCTGTAGAGATTCTCAAAGTGCAGCATATTATTGTTTGTGGACACTATGGTTGTGGTGGGGTGCGCGCGGCTATGACCAACCAAAGTTTGGGTATTATTGATAAGTGGTTGCGGAATATTAAAGATGTGTATCGGATTCATCGCGATGAATTAGGTGCCATTGCTGACGAAGAACTGCGCACCAACCGCTTAACTGAACTGAATGTTCGTGAGCAGGTGATGAATCTTGCCAAAACGGCCATCATTCAGAAAGCCTGGAAGAACGAGAACCGGCCTGATTTGCATGGCTGGGTGTACGGTTTGCACGATGGCATTTTGCACCCGGTTTTTGATATGAAAGCCGGTGATCCACTCGATCCACTTTACGAGTATGATAATTTATAGGCCATAAATGCGCTGATTATCAGGCTATTTATGGATTAGCTTAAAATCATCTATTGTTTTTTCGGGAAGAAAGGCTACTTTTGCGCTCCATTTTATAAGAAGAAAAACAAACACAAGTGGACGCATTAAGTTACAAAACTAAATCGGTAGCCGCCGCAGAAGTAAAGCGCGAGTGGTTTATCGTGGATGCTGAAGGCCAGACATTGGGCCGTATGGCATCGAAAATTGCCTCGGTTTTACGCGGCAAGCATAAGCCAACTTTTACCCCGCACGACGATTGTGGCGATAACGTTATTGTTATCAACAGCAGCAAGGTGCGGTTGACAGGCAACAAAATGAACGTTAAAGACCGCGTTCACTATACCATGTATCCGGGTGGACAAATTCACCGCAGTCCGAAAGAAATTCTGGCCAAAAACCCGAATGAACTGATTGAACTGGCTGTTAAAGGTATGCTGCCTAAGAATTCTCTGGGCCGTCAGATGTTCCGTAAATTATTTGTTTACGCCGAAGCGAGTCATCCGCATGCGGCTCAAAAACCAAAACAACTGTAAGATATGAGCGACGCAATAAAAGTAGGCCGTCGAAAGGCCGCAGTAGCCCGTGTGGTGCTGAACGCCGGAACCGGTACCATTACCGTGAACGGAAAAGATTATAAAGAATATTTCCCTCAAACCTTCCTGCAAACAAAAATTGAGGCGGTATTAACTACTGCTGATGCTGCCGGAAAATGGGACATCAACGTGAACGTTGCCGGTGGTGGCGTGAAAGGTCAGGCCGAAGCCATCATGTTGGGTATTGCCCGCTCGTTGGTAGCATTGGATGCAGATGTTCGTCCGGCCCTGAAGAAGGAAAAATACCTGCGCCGCGATTCGCGTGTGGTAGAACGGAAGAAAACCGGTATCCGCAAGGCCCGTAAGAAGGAACAATACTCTAAGCGTTAATCCTTCCAGAAACATTTTAATAACGATAATCAGAAAAATAGTATGTCGAAAATATCACATGAGCAGTTGGTGGAAGCGGGTGTTCACTTTGGCCACCTGCGCAAAAAGTGGAATCCAAAAATGTTGCCCTACATCTTTGGTGAGAAAAAAGGGATTCACATCATTGATTTGAACCGCACCACCGAGAAGCTGGAAGAAGCTGCTGCTGCAATGAAATCAATTGCTAAAAGCGGTCGTAAAATCTTGTTCGTTGCTACCAAGAAGCAAGGTAAGGAAGTAGTAAAAGAAGCGGCTCGCCGCGTGAATATGCCTTATGTTACCGAGCGTTGGTTAGGCGGTATGCTGACTAACTTCGCTACCATCCGCAAGAGCATTAAGAAAATGCAGACCATCGAGAAGATGTTGGCTGATGGTACATTGGATAGCGTAACCAAGAAAGAAAAATTGGTATTGACCCGCGAGCGCGAGAAAATGGAGCGCGTACTGGGTGGTATCTCGGCTATGCCGCGTGTACCGGCCGCTGTATTCTTAGTAGATATCTCTCACGAGCATATCGCCTTACACGAAGCACAGCGTTTGAACATCAACACTTTTGGAATTGTTGATACCAATAGCGATCCAACTAAAGTGGATTTCGCGATTCCTGGTAATGATGACGCTTCAAAGTCTATTGCCTTACTTACTAACTTCATCACTGATGCCATCGCTGAGGGATTGGCTGAGCGCGTAGATAGCAAGGAAGAAGAGGTAATGGAAGAAGAAGGCGGCGACAATCAGTTCGATAACGATCTGAAAAGTGAAGAAGGCGGCGACCGCAAGCGCGGTGGCGGTCGTGGTAAGCGCGGACCGGGCGGTAACGCCGGCGGTGGTGCAGGAAAATCACGTCCTTCTGCCCGTCGTTAATTCTGGAAAGCATTTAGGAGCCCAGGCTCTGCATTAAAAAACTAATTAAAGAAGAACGAAATGGCAACAGTAACTGCCTCACAGGTAAATGAACTGCGCAACATGACTGGCGCAGGATTGATGGATTGCAAAAAAGCGCTGACTGAATCTAATGGTGACTTACAAGCTGCTGTAGATTATCTGCGCAAAAAAGGCGCAAAAGTAGCCGAACTGCGCGCTGGCCGCGATAGCAACGAAGGTTGCATCGTTGCCGTAACAACGGCAGACAGCAAAAAAGGCGTGGTAGCCTACTTGTCGTGCGAAACGGATTTCGTAGCTAAGAATGAAGAGTTCTCTGGTTTGGCGAAATCAATTGCTGAAGCCGCTTTGGCTGCTGATGCAAAAACACTGGACGAAGTATTGGCACTGAAAATGGATGGCGTTACCATTGGCGACAAAATTCAGGAGAAGGTGTCCGCTATTGGTGAATTGATTAAGCTGGCTGCTTTCGAGCGTTTGGAAGGCGAGAACATTGTTTCTTACAACCATGCTGGAAATAAAATTGGAGTGTTGGTATCATTGAACAATGCGAAGAGCGATGCCAACGTAGCCGCAGGTCGCGATGTAGCCATGCAAGTTGCCGCTATGAATCCGCTGGCGGTTGATGCTTCTGGTGTTTCTAAAGAGATTGTTGAACGCGAGGTGAGCATTGCCAAGGAAAAAGCAGCTGCTTCGGGCAAGCCTGAAAACATTCTGCAGAAAATTGCGGAAAGCGCGGCTCAAAGCTATCTGAAGGAAAACACGTTGTTGACCCAGCCATTCGTAAAAGACGGCAGCAAAAGCGTGGCGCAATTCTTAGGTGAAGCCGAAAAGGGTTTGAACGTTGTTGCGTTCAAGCGCGTAGCTTTAGGTTTGAAGTAATCATATTTCGATTAGAAATTTTCATTAACCGCTTCCTGAAAGGGAAGCGGTTTTTTTATGGGTGATTGCCCAATGCCGGAAATTCACCTGTAAATCCTGTGCGCCGATGGTGAATACTTTGGATAGTCATTCGCCCTTACAGCAGTGCCTGTATTTAAAAGGCAGTTCTCGGATAAGAACCCGCTACATTTCTAAGCTTCTGTTTCAATGAGGTTCATCACGGTCTCAAAATGTAATACATCTTACATGCTTAAAATTAGGCCGGGCTAGTGTCAAGTTACTGCTGCAACTTCGGCTAAGGAGGGGGGCGCCTAATCTGTAATAACAAAGCTTTAGCCATTTCATTTCGCCAGTTATAACCCATGATCCGATTGGAATAGTTATGCGCCTACACACCGACGGTTTCAACCTTGCTATAGAGGGAATTCGGGAACATTGAGCCAGATGTTGGGAGCCAGGTAACCTCAAATAAAAATTACCGCTCACAAGTGGTGGCCTACCGTTCACAAGGTTAGCCGCGCAGTAAACACATCTGGCCGAAGGCGGGGCCGCAGCCTGCCTTCTTTTGCGCCATTATTCAACAAAAAGTAAGTTTTTATGGAAAAAAACAACAACCAAAACTGCGGCAGGTATTACCTCTTGCCCTTATTACTCATCCTTATCTTTTTCGGAGGCACTGAAGCGGCGCGCGCGCAGTGCACGCCGCAGCCGAATGCGCCCAACATTGCGCTCTCTAATTACACGCCTTGCGCCGGTAGTCAGGTCACCGTAGCGGTTACCAGCATCTACCTGCCGAATGCTAACTGGATCGCCTCCATCGTGTTTCCCGGTGGCGTGCTGCAAATACCTGGTAACGGCAATTACAACATTTCCCCTACGGCTTCGGGCAATGTATACGTGTACATTCAGAACAATGTAAACGGCTGCCCATCTACCTATCAGTCGGGTACTCAGGCTATCACCGTTTTACCCGGTAACAAAGTTACGGCGCAATCTGATACGGTGCTTAACTTCTGCCCAGGCGATAGTAAATTCCTTTATGTAAAGTCAGCAAATGCGGCTTCAACCTACACCTGGAAGAAAAATGGCACCACAGTAGGCTCAAATAACGATACCCTTTTTCTCAATAACCTGGTGGCCGGTGATACGGGCGTGTATAAATGTTTTGTTTCGTCATCCACCTGTGCCACCGATTCATCAAAAAGTATTCGTTTAAAGTTGGGAAGTATCAATGGGCAGTCTGGAAACCTGTCACTTTGCACTGGCTCTAATGGCATTCTTTGGGTGAATGCGCCTACTGCCAATAACTTTGTATGGAAGTTGAATGGTGTGGCCATCGCCAACAGCAATAACGATACCCTTTTCTTTACTAATTACGTGACCACTCAGGCCGGCACCTACACTTGCGAAGCAACTCAGAATGGCGGTTGCTTAAGTACGGCATCATTCACCGTATCTACCAATACCAATGTAACCACCTTCGACTTTACCGGCGTCATTGCTTCGTATCCGATGAGTGGCAATGCCAATAATGCGGCTTCAGCGCTTTACAACGGTACGGTTAACGCCGGCTGTTCTTTAACAGCAGATCGCAATGGTAATGCGAATAAGGCGTACAACTTCGATGGAACAGCTTCTGGCACCATCAATATGGGCGATATTACACCAATGAATGGCGCAGGACAGTTATCGGTAACCGGCTGGTTTAAGCGGACCAACAACAACTTGAGCAACGAATACTTTAGTAAGGTGATTGACTCAGCCGGTTTGTTTTGCCGTGATTATTCCTTCAACAACTACACCTACAATACTTTTGGCAACAACACGCCAGCTATTCCGGTGGCTACACTCAGTACCAATTGGTTCCACTATGCCATGACCTTCAACGGCGGTGCCATGAAAATTTATATCAATGGTACTTTGGCTGCGCAATTTACCAATGCTGCCCGGCCAACTATTCAGTCGGCTGCAGGTTCATCATTTATTCTCGGTGATATTCTTGGTGCTGGAACAATTAGCTATCCATCGGCTAACTTCTTAGGACAGATGGATGAGATCAACATCTTTAACAGAGATTTAAATGCAGCAGAAATTTTACCCTTAATGAATGCGCCGCAATTTTTGCAACATCCTCAAAACGTATCGGTATGTTCAGGTAATACCATCACTTTATCGGTGCAAGCCGAGAACCCTGCGGCTACCTACCAATGGCAAAAGAACGGTGTAGATATTGGCGGTGCCAACAGCGCCACCTACACCAAGGCGAATGCACAAGTGGCGGATGCCGGCTCCTATACTTGTGTTATTGCTGTAGCTTGTAATCGCGCTATTTCGAAAGCGGCAACGGTGACGGTTTCAGCGAACAGCACCAGCATTTCTTCGCAGCCACAAGCGCAAAGTAAGTGCGTGGGACAGCCAGTTACATTTTCCATTACGGCAACCGGTGGAACCGGTTTTCAATGGAAGAAGAATGGCGTGGTGTTGGCCGGACAAACGGCATCAACTTTGAATCTGGCTGCTGTAGCAGTTACTGATACAGGAACGTATACTTGTGATGTGTTGGGTGGCAGTTGCGGTACTTTAACTTCTGCCGGTGCATATTTAACGGTGAATGCCTTGCCCAATGTAGTGATTAGCGGCCCCAGTTCGGTTTGCGCAGGAAGTTCAGTAACGCTTACGGCCAGCGGTGCCAGTTCATATAGCTGGAGCCCGGGTGGTAACACTACCGCGGCCATTACCGTAACACCCACTACCAATACAAATTATGCGGTTATTGCTACTGATGTCAATAACTGTACTGTTCAGGCAACGAAGCTGGTTACGCGAAATGCATTGCCGGTGGTTACACTCACTCCGGCCACTCAGGATAATTGCAGCGGTTTCCCTTCGAATCTTACTGCAGGAGGCGCTGTTTCTTACAACTGGAGTAATGGTTTGGGAACCGGTACTACCAAGAGCGTATCACCAACCTTAACTACTACCTATACCGTTACCGGTACCGATGGAAATACCTGTTCGAATACGGCAACCGCTACAGTAAACGTATTGCCTACAACTGCCATTACAACGCAGCCACAATCACAAACTACTTGTGTGGGAGGTCAGGTTACTTTATCGGTTGTGGCGAGCGGCGCCAACCTGAATTATCAATGGAAGAAAGGTGGTGTGAATATTCCTTTGGCTACCAGTGCCAACTACCTTATTTCTTCTGCTGTGGCAGGTGATGCGGGTACTTATACCGTAGAGGTGAGCGGTACCTGCGGACCGGTGCTTACTTCGAACGCTGCTGTACTGACGGTTACAGGCTCGTTGCAAATTTCGCAACAGCCGGTGGCGGTGAATGCCTGTGCCGGAAGTAATGCCTACCTGGCCGTATTAGCAAATGGTGCCAACCTCAGTTATAGCTGGAGTCGGAATGGCGCCGCTATCGCGAATTCAAACAACGATACGTTATATCTGAATAATATCACTGCGGCCAATGCCGGAAGTTACGTATGTAACATCACTTCCAGTTGTGGTACGGCTACATCGAATGCTGTGACTGTTGCGGTGAAGCAACCCACATCCGGAACGATCAATCAAACCATTTGTTTTGGTGCCAGCTATACCTTTAATGGGGTGGCCAGAACGCAGAGCGGTACGTATTTCGATACGTTGTCTAATGCAGCAGGCTGTGATTCACTGCTGACGTTGAATTTGACCGTTCGTCAGAAAATACAGCGCAGTATCAGTCGCTCGTTGTGTAATGGTTCCAGCACCGTGTTTAACGGACAAACCATTACTACTGCAGGAACTTACCTGGATACTTTAACCAGTGTAACCGGTTGTGATAGTTTTGTGGTGTTAACCGTAACGGTGGCGCAATCGAGTTCGGCGCAGCAGACGGTATCGGTTTGTGGCAGTTATACTTTTAACGGACAAACGATTACCAGCAGCGGCACATACCTGGATACGATTACCAATGTTGCCGGCTGCGATAGCTTCATTACGTTGAACCTGACGATAAAGCAACCAACAGCAAGCACTATTCAGGATACCATTTGCAGCGGCAGTTCATACTCATTTGGCGCGCAAACTTTGAACACCAGCGGTACTTATACCCGCACCATACTGAATGCTGCAGGATGTGATTCTGTGATTACGTTGAATTTGTTTGTGCGGCAGGCGTTAATTGTTGCTATTAATAATAATGGTTGGAATTTGACCACTACCGCAGGTTTTACCAGTTACCAATGGAATTTGAATGGCAACGCGATTGCGGGCGCTAACGGATCTGATTACACCGCAGTAGCCAGTGGCAACTACAGCGTGCAAGTGACGGATGTATATGGCTGCCAGGCTACCAGTGCACCTATTTTGTTGAATGGTGTAGGGGTGAAAACAATTGAAAGCGGCGTTTCCATTTCCTTGTATCCTAATCCGGTGCAGGAGCAGTTGGTGATAAGCACCAATGAGGCCGGTTCATGGATGTATATGTTGCGGGATATCAGCGGAAGATTGATTCAAACAGGAACGTTTGAACAAGAAACCCGATTGAACATGATGAACGTTGAAGCTGGCCTTTACGTGGTACAACTGATCCAAGATAACCGCAGCATCCAAACATTTTCCATAACAAAGCAATAGTACTTACTTATTGTTGATGTTTACCTCGCAGTTTTATTACTGCGAGGTTTTTTTTTGATGGAAACCGGGGTTGTACTCCGGGATTGGTATTGTTGAATTTTCAGGCGGCGCAATTGGTTTGTTATCCTTGAACACACTGGTGCTGCGCCGTGCGGAAGGGATTGGAGCGGTAGCCCGCAGCGCGGCGAGGTACGAAGCCGCGCGAGGACTACAAGCGGAAAGCCCGGTGCGCAGCGAAGCGGAGCAGCCGCCATCATTTATTTTAATATTTCCTGCGCGTAGTATTTCTTCCGCCCAGGCCTAACACGCCCAACAGGCCGCGCGTTACTTCGCGCATCACAATTTTGCCGGCGGTAGAATTGGCCATATCGCTGATGAAGGAACCGGCCTTGGCTACAACAGATTCTTCCTGTTCGGCATTGGCGGTATTAGCGCTGGTTGTATTTCCACCTGCAGCAGGAACTGCCGCAGTTTGTAATTTGGCGGTAAGCATTTCAAAGGCGCTTTCGCGGTCGATTTCCTCGTTGTATTTTTTCACCAATTTAGAATTGCCCAGAATGCCATCTATTTCCTGCGGCGTGAGGATATCCATGCGCGAGCCCGGGGGCGCCATCATCGTGGCCGCCAGCGGGGTAGGAATCCCTTTTTCGTTAAGTACAGTAACGAAGGCCTCGCCGATACCCAGTGCCGTTAAATCTTCTTCCACTTTGTAGAATTCGGTTTCCGGGTAGTTTTCAGCCGCCAGCTTGATGGATTTGCGGTCTTTGGCTGTAAAAGCGCGCAGCGCGTGTTGTACCTTCATACCCAATTGCGCGAGAACGGCATCGGGTACATCGGCCGGGTTTTGGGTGCAGAAGAAAATACCTACGCCTTTCGAGCGAATTAATTTAATGATGGTTTCAATTTGATTGAGCAGTGCGTCGCTGGCTTCTTCAAAAATCAGGTGTGCTTCATCAATAAAGAGCACTAGCTTGGGTTGATCGGCATCGCCTTCTTCGGGGAAGGTGGCATAAATTTCGGCCAGCAGGCACAGCATGAAGGTAGAGAAGAGCTTGGGCTTATCCTGAATATCGGTGAGGCGGATGATGGAAACCAATCCGCGGCCGTTCTCGTCTACGCGCACCAGGTCATCCACCTCAAACGATTTTTCGCCGAAAAATTTATCGCCGCCCTGTTGTTCCAGTTCAATGATTTTGCGCAGGATGGTAGCGGTGGTGGCACTGGATACTTTGCCATAGGTAGCTTCGATTTCAGCAGCGCCCTGATCGGTAGCGTAGTTGAGCACTTTCTTAAAATCTTTGAGGTCGAGCAGCGGTAGTTTTTGGTCGTCGCAATACTTGAATAGTAACGCTACCACGCTTTGCTGGGTATCGTTGAGTTCCAGAATTTTGGAGAACAGCACCGGACCGAATTCAGAGACGGTGGCGCGGAGTTTAGCGCCTTTCTCGTTAGAGAGGGTTAAAAACTCAACCGGATTATCATGCGCCTGAAATTCGATACCTATTTTTTCTACGCGTTCTTTTACTTTATCGTTTTCGGTTCCTTTAACGGCAATGCCCGAAAGGTCGCCTTTTACGTCCATGAGCACGGTGCTCACACCGTTAGCGCTCAGGCTTTCGGCCAGGCGTTGTAAGGTTTTGGTTTTACCCGTTCCCGTGGCGCCTGCGATGAGGCCGTGGCGGTTGAAGGTGCGCAAGGGTGCTTTAACCATCAGTTTCTGGATCGGTTGGCCGTCTATCATAGCGGCGCCCAGGTCGATAGATTTTCCTTTAAAGGTATAGCCATCGGTGATGGCTTGCTGGAATTTTTCGTTGCTCATAGTAGCGAATGTCGGATTTTTTGTGTTTTTGTTATGGTAAAAATCGTGCCGTTTCGGGTGATTGCCAAAAACTTTTAAGGGCGCAGCGGGGTAGGGGCAAAATACTACTTTCGCGGCATGTTTAAAGTACGCCTCGACAGGATTGAGACTTTTCTGGAGCCGTTTTTGGTGGTGTTGGTGGCCGTGGTGGTGGGCCGCGCGCTCAGTTGGCTGATTCGCCGGTATATCCGCAAATCGGCGCGGGTGATGCATTTCGATCCCACCAATTACTCGTTTTTACAGAATGCGGTAAGTTTTGTGGTTTTTGTTTTTGGGGTAGTGTTTGTGTTTTATAAAATTCCACAGCTCCACACCATTGGAAAAACCATGTTTGCCGGTGCGGGGATTATAGCGGCGATTATCGGTTTTGCTTCGCAGGAGGCATTTTCAAATATTGTAAGCGGCATTTTTATTGTGGTGTTTAAGCCGTTCAGCGTGGGCGATCACATTAAGTTGTTATCGAATAATCATGTTGGGGTGGTGGAAGATATTACCATCAGACATACCATTTTGAAGAGCATTGAAAACCGGCGTATTGTGATACCGAATTCGGTGATTAGCCGGGAAGTAATTTTGAACAGCACGATTAAGGATGAACGGGTGATGTTTAATCTGGAAGTGGTGGTGACGTATGAAAACGATTTGGAAAAGGTGTTGCAGCTGATGCAGGATGAGGCCATGAAGCATCCCATGTTTCTGGATGGAAGAAGGGCGGCAGAAAAAGAAGCCGGAAAGCCCGCTGTGGTAGCTAAGGTAGTTGCATTGGAAGATAATGGGGTGCGTTGCCGGGCCTATGTTTGGGCGCGCAATAACGATATTGCTTTTGATATGAAATGTGATTTGCTTCAGCTGGTGAAAGAGCGTTTTGAGCGCGAAGGAATTATGTTATCGCATGCGCAGCGCATCATGGGAATTCCTAAACCGAAATAGTGGAGCAAGGCAAACTACGGGCGTACGGCTACATGCATCTCTCCATTTTTTTGTGGGGATTTACCGGAGTAATAGGCCGGGCTATTGAGCTCAATGAAGGATTGCTGGTGTGGTACCGGATTCTGATTGCGGTGGCTTCCATGGGTATTGGATTGCTAATCACCAAAACTTCTTTTCGGGTAGAACGGGCCGATGGCTGGCGATTGATGGGCGTAGGCGCGATATTGGTGACGCATTGGCTATTTTTCTATGGTTCTATTAAGTATTCCAACGTGAGCATTACGTTGAGTATGCTGGCTTCTTCCAGTTTGTTTACCGCCTTGCTGGAACCGCTTTTGTTGCGTACCCGTTTGAAGTGGAGCGAAGTGTTGTTGAGTGTGATTGGTATGGCGGGCATCTGGATTATTTTTCAATTTGAGACCCGCTATGTGACTGGTATTATGCTTGGATTAGTGGCCTCATTTTTAGGTGCTTCGCTGAACATCTTTAATCGACCATTGGCGCAAAAATACCCGCCGGTGCTGGTATCTTTTTATGAGATTGCCGCGGGCGTGGTGTTGTTAACGAGTATGCTACCGCTGTATCTGCATTTTTTTCCGACTACGAAGTTGTTACCGGATATAAAAGATTGGCTGTTGTTGTTGGTTTTGGCTGTAGCCTGTACACATGTAACGCTGGCGCTATCGCTGGCTGCCTTAAAACAGTTATCGGCATTTACGTTGAATTTATCCATCAATCTTGAGCCGGTTTACGGCGTGGCGCTGGCTTTTATTTTCTTTCAGGAAAACCGGGAACTGCATCCCAATTTCTTTGTTGGAGGCGCGTTAATCTTGCTTTCGGTAGTAGCGCATGCGGTTTTGGCCTGGCGCGAGAGCCGGAAAGAGGCGCTACAACAGCTCTTGTAGGTATTAACACCCGTTGGCATTGCGGTGCGGTAAAAATTCTATTTTCACGCTCATGGCAAAAGCAAAAACAACTTCTACCAAAACCAATGCCGCCTCTGCTTCAGCAGCTCCGAAGTGGATGCCGTATGCAGCGGCCTTGCTCACATTTATTGTGATAACGTTCATCTTTTTTGGGCCGCGACTAACTGATGATAAGACGATTCCACAGGGTGATATAGCCCAGTATGACGGGATGTCTAAAGAAATTGTGGATTTCAGGGCGCAACATCATGAAGAGCCGTTGTGGAGTGGTTCCATGTTTGGTGGGATGCCGGCTTTTCAGATTTCCACCGAGTTTAATGGCAACCTAACCCGATTTTTTGATAAGATTTTCACTTTGGGCTTGCCCGAATATACGGCCTTTCTATTTCTGGCAGCATTGTCGTTTTATGGTTTGTTGCTGGTGATGGGAGTGAACCCGTGGCTGGCCATTGGCGGCGCTTTGGCATATTCGCTGATGTCGTACAATGTCATCATCATTGAAGCTGGTCACAATACCAAGATGCACGCCATAGGTCTGTTACCTATTGTAGTAAGTGGCTTAATGTTGTTATGGCAGGAACGTTATCTGCTGGGTGCTGCCGTCAGTGCTTTGGGATTTTCTTTACTGATTTGGGCGAACCATGTGCAGATTGCTTATTATCTGTTCCTCACCCTGCTGATTTTAGGCGTGGTGCAATTCATTTTTACGATTAAGGATGGCAACTGGAAGCGTTTTGCTCTGGCGTTTAGCATTTTTGCCGGTTGCGGGGTTTTGGGTGTTCTGGCCAATGCATCGTTGTTATGGAGTACGTATGATTACGGCAATGCCACGATTCGCGGGAAGTCGGAATTGACGAGTAATACCCAGTCGAAAGGCGGACTGGACCGCGATTACGCCTTTGGCTGGAGCTATGGGAAAACAGAAGCGCTCAGCTTATTAGTTCCGAATATTATGGGCGGTTCTTCGCATGGCAGTTTAGATGAAGAAAGCGCTGTAGGTAAGGCCATGACGGCACAAGGTGTTTCACCGCAGCAGATTGCGCAATACTTGCATGCCTTCCCGTTATACTGGGGCGATCAGCCATTTACTTCGGGTCCGGTGTACGTTGGCGCCATCATGTGCTTTTTGTTTTTGATGGGATTAATATTGGTGGAAGGGCCGATGCGGTGGTGGCTGGGCGCTGCAGCGCTACTATCCGTGCTGTTGTCGTTCGGGCACAATTTACCGGCGTTTAATAATCTGGTATTCGATTATTTCCCCGGTTATAACAAGTTCAGAACGGTGACCATGGTGCTGGTTATTACGCAACTGGCGGTGCCCTTGCTGGGCATATTAGCGGTGCAGCAGTTATTGCGCAAAGGTTTGGATAAAGAAAAGACATTAAACGCCTTGTACATTTCGGCAGGCCTCACCGGCGGTATTTGTTTGGTGCTGGCCATTGTAGGCCCATCCTTGTTTCAATTCGGCAGCGCCTCAGATAAGCAATTGCCCGAATGGCTCATCAAGCCATTAAAAGAAGATCGCGGCTCATTACTTAGAATGGATGCTTTCCGTTCCTTCGCTTTAATTGCAGCAGCGGCTGGTTTGCTTTGGTCATATCTTAGTGACAAGTTGAAGGATCATGCGATGATTGCAGGGTTGGTATTGTTGTTTGCTATTGATTATATCGGTGTGGGTAAGCGGTTCATTAACAGCGATACGTTCACGGATCAGCAGCAAATGGCTAATCGCTTCACGCCAACGGCTGCCGACAATCAGATTATGCAAGACCGAACACCGGGGTATCGGGTATTAAATCAAACCGTAAATACGTTTAACGATGCTTCCACCTCTTATCATCATAAATCAATAGGAGGTTATCATGCCGCGAAATTGCGCCGCTATCAGGAACTGATCGAAAATCAAATCAGCAAGGGCAATATGTCGGTGCTGAATATGTTGAATACAAAATACATCATTCAAAAAGGTGCAGATGGTGGTCCGGCGGTGGCTACCAATCCTGCGGCTTTAGGTAATTGCTGGTTTGTGGATGAAGTTAAGGTGGTAAAAAATGCAGATGAAGAAATGAAGGCACTGGATCAGTTTGACCCTTCCAAAACAGCCATTATCGATCAGCGTTTTCAAAACGATATCAGTGGATTTCAGGGTGGCAAGGATGCCGCATCCGGTATTCGCGTAACTGCGTATCAGTCGAATAAAATTGATTACGAATACAGTGCCCCGAAATCGCAACTGGCGGTATTTTCAGAAATTTATTATCAGCCAGGATGGAAGGCGATGGTAGATGGGAAGGAAGTGCCTATAGTGAGAGCGAATTACGTGTTGCGCGCCATGTTATTGCCAGCCGGACAACATAAATTGGAAATGCGTTTTGAACCGGCTAGTTATTTTACCGGTGAGAAGGTGGCTTATGCCGCATCAGCCGGTGTGTTGATTTTAATTGGATTGGCGTTGTTTACAATGGTTCGTCAGCAGCGTAAAACAACGGAATAAAGCTACAACTATCAAGCGCGTACTAATCATAACCTATTATTGGCCGCCTTCTGGCGGAAGCGGCGTGCAGCGCTGGGTGAAGTTTGCCAAGTACCTGCGGCAGTACGGTTGGGAACCAGTGATTTTCACTGTAGAAAACGGAGAATATCCGGTGCTTGACGATTCATTGATAAAGGAGGTTCCCGAAGATATTGAAGTTATCCGTCAGCCTATTTTCGAACCGTTCACCTGGTATAAACGGTTTACCGGAAAAGATGCTGACAAGCGCGTGCAATTAGGGGTGATGGCAGCAGCGCGGAAAGGCAATTGGAAAGAGCGTTTGGCCTTATGGATTCGCAGCAATGTTTTTATTCCTGATGCGCGGATGTTTTGGATCAGGCCGGCCACGACGTTTTTAAAAGAGTATTTGGCTGAGCATCCCGTAGATGCGCTGGTAACTACCGGACCGCCGCATAGCGCGCATCTGATTGGGTTGAGGCTAAAGGAAGCATTGGGACTGCCTTGGCTGGCCGACTTCCGCGATCCCTGGACGAAAATTTACTATTTTGATGATTTGACGCTCACCGCGTGGGCGAAAAAGCAACATGAGCGTTTGGAAAAGGCTGTGTTGCATGCGGCTGATCAGGTAGTGGTGGTAGGTAGGGGCATGCAACATGATTTTCAAGCCGATCACGATATCAGGGCTGCTGTGGTGACTAATGGTTTCGATCGCAGTGACTTTAAAGAAATGGCACCAGCATCAAGAACCGATGCATTTACGCTGGTGCACACGGGTTCATTGCTCAGCATTTATCAGCTTCAAGGATTATGGCAGGCCATTCATAGACAACGGGAAAAGGGCGGGTTGAAGCGCCTGGAAATTCACTTTTATGGAAAGGTAGAAGGGGGCGTGATGGAGGAAATAGCCAGGTATAATTTTGCCGATAAGGTAACGTTACATGGATATGTTTCTCATCAAGAGGTAACGGCTATTCAGCAGCGCGCAGGTATATTGTTACTGGCGCTGGAAATAAAAACGCCCGTGCTTACGGGCAAGTTTTTTGAATATCTGGGGTCGGGACGCCCGGTATTAGCAATAGGAAGCAGTGTATCCAATTTCGAAGTAAAGGGCATTGTAGAGGAAACGCAGTGCGGGGCTTTTTTGGAGACTGATGATAATTCCGGAATCGAGCAATATTTGGTTGATTCCTATCGTCAATTTGAATCCGGTTCGCCCTTGGGTAATTCCCGTGCCGATATCACAGCGTATACGCGGGAGGCTTTGACAGGTAAAATGGCAGGATTATTGGACGCGCTTAGGAAAGCACCATGATAATATGCCGTATGCCATCTTCCAGATAAGGCTCACCGGTTTTTACAAACCCATAGCTACCATAAAAGGCTTCCAGGTATTCCTGTGCGCCGATCTTAATGGGCTTTCCGGGCCACAACTCCTGCACCTTGGCGATAGAGATATCCATAATTTTTCTGCCCAAACCTAACCTACGATGCGTGGCTGCGCTCATCACACGGCCAATTGATACATAGCCATCATAGGATACGTTTTCAGGAAGTAAGCGGCTGCAGGCTACCAAATGCTGTTGATGATCGTACAACAAAACGTGGTAGGCCAGAAGGTCTTTGCCATCGGCATCCAGGTAGGCGCATTGTTGTTCTACCGCAAACACTTCCTGACGCAGTCGCATTGCGGCGTACAATTCAAGCAAGGTTAGCTCGCTGAAGTGTTTTACAATGAGATTCATTACTTATACACGCGTCTTCTGATAATGGTATAAGACAACACCATAAACATGGCGCCTGCAATCAGGTAGCCAAAAAAGCTCCATTTATTAATGCCGTAGTAGAATTGCATTTCTTCAGGGTAGGGGGCCAGTAAGGCAATAGAGGAACCGATAATCAGGGCGCAAATCACATAGGTGATGGCCATGCGATTAGTTACACTATCCCACTTTTTCAGCGCATATCCATACCCTTGCAATTCGATTTCGAAATGCAGTTTTCCCTTATTTGTTTTCTGAATAATATTTTTCAGATCGTTGGGAACGGCATTTAAAAAGTTGTAAAGCGTACTAAAGCGATTGGCTGCTTCGTCGGCAAGATTTTCCGGTTTGAGCTGATCGGTGAGCAGCCGCTGGCCATAAGGGCGAATGAAATCGTAGGTGCGGAACTCCGGGTACATTTTCTTTCCGATGCCTTCCAGAATAGCGAAGGCGCGGAAGATGATGAAAATACCACTTGGCACGGTGATATGATAATCATACATGATTTTCTGCAGCCGCTGAATAACATCCTGTATGCTGGACTCACTAACGTCGAGATGCGCATAATCTTCAATCAAATCATTCAGGTCGTATTCAAACTGCCGTAAATCGGTGATGTTATGTTCAACCGCTAACTTCATCAGATTAGTAGCCATTTCTTTCGGATCATTTCGCGACATGCTGATGAAAATTCCGGCAAAGGCATACTTATCCTTTTTCATCAACTGACCAATCATACCAAAATCAAGCAAGATGATTTTTCCTTCTTTGTTCACCAGTACGTTGCCCGGGTGCGGATCGCCATGGAAATAACCATATTCAAAAATTTGGGTGAGATAGATATCCATCCCCTGTTCCACAATTACTTTAGGATCAATTCCCCATTGGCGCAGTTGATCAACGTCGGTAATCTTACACCCTTCCACATATTCCATAATCAGCACTTTATCGGTAGAATACTGACGGTAGGGTTTGGGAATATAGAAGTCGGGCCGGTGCTGATACGTAGCCCGGAAGCGTTCCAGATTGCGCGCTTCGTTGCGGTAATCAAGTTCCTTCTGCATGGAACGTTCGAAGGCACGAACCACTTCATCAGCCTGTAGCACGCCTTGTTTCTTCAGGTACCGGTCGGCGCGCTGTACTACATCCTTAATAATTTGAAGATCTCTTTCGATGAGGTCAGGCACTTCCGGGCGTTGAATTTTCACTACTACTTCTTCGCCCGTCAGCAATTGAGCGCGATGAACCTGACCTATTGAGGCCGAGGCCAGCGGTGTTTCAGTGAAGGAGGCGAAAATAGCCTGGAGTGGCTGACCTGTTTCTTTTTCAATGATGCGTTTTACCTGCTCGAAGGCGAAGGGTGGAACGCGATCTTGTAGTTTTTCAAATTCTTTAACCAATCCCTCCGGAATAATATCCGGGCGGTTACTGAGTATTTGTGCCAGTTTCACGAAGGTGGGGCCCAACTCAGCGGCCGCCATTCTGATGCGTTCATAGCGCGTGTATTCGGATACCGGCTTTTCTTCGCGTACCCATTTCAGGCGGGTACTTTCGGGTACCAGGTTGCGCAGCGTACTGTTAATTACGAGGTCTTCAAATCCATATTTGATCAGAATACCCAGAATTTCGCGGGTGCGACCCAGGTTTCGAAAAGTTTGATCCAGAATCATGAGGGAAAAATAAAAAAAAGCCGCCCCTTTCGGAACGGCTCTCAAAACCAAAACGAGATTTTAGATTATTTTGCTTTGCGGGCTGCTTTTTTAGCTGGAGCCTTACGAGCTGCTTTCTTAGCCGGAGCACTAGCTTTCGCAGCTGGCTTCGCCGTACCTTGCTGAATGCGCTTGGCTAATTCACCTTCCAGTTTCTGGATTTTTGAAGTCAGCGTCTGGATTTGGTTCAATCCATTCTTGCTATACTTCTCAACGGCCTTGTTCAGACGCGTTTCCAGTTCCTGGCGTTTTTCTTCTGCATTGTGTACTACGTGATCAACAATTTTCTTGCCTTCGCGTTCGTTGATCTTACCTTTTTTTACCAGGTCGTCAACACTTTTTTGTACCCGCTCAGTGGTGGTAGCCGCGTAACCTACGCCGGCGTAAAGAAGACTTTTCAGGGTCTCCTGGAATTTGTTTTGATCTGCCATTTTTTTTAATTTTTGTTTTGAAGTAATCATTTCATAAATCGTGCCAAATACAAATATGAATAAAAAATAATGTAAACAGTTCGATTTTGTGATGCAATAGTACGGGGTAATATCCCGCTAGGCAAGCGCTTTTCAGCTAAACAAGATTAATTATCAGTCAAAAATTCCGATTGTCATAATGGCGTTTAAAATTACCCCATTTGTCATAAATAATAAAAATAACAAATATGAATAAAAAATAAAGTGAAATCATGTTAAGTAGTGAATGGTGAAAGATATTTGGAAGGATTCAAAAAAAAGTTTTGCTTTACAACACAACAACTCAATATGGTGGCTTATTTGGCGTGGTTATATGGTTTGGTGACGGCAATTGAGGTGGTAGCTGAATTTTCGGGGAATACTAGCTTACGGCTATTGGTTAAACCCCTTTTAATGCCCGTTTTAGTGGTATGGCTGGTGATGGCCGCTCCCAAACCACTGTCTTCCATCATCCGTTTGCTGATTGCGGCCTTCTTCTTTTCCTGGGTTGGCGATGTGGCGCTGATGTTTGTTGACCGCAATCCTAATTTTTTCCTGTTGGGTTTAGTGGGCTTTCTGATTACCCATTTGCTCTATGCGGTGGCTTTTTCGCGAGTCGCATGGCCAGATAAGAAAGCCCTATTGCCTGCCAAATGGTGGTTGCTGATTCCCTTGCTGATCTATTTTGCGGGTTTGATTAGTGTCATATTTCCTCCCGTTCCGGCTGATATGAAAATTCCGGTGGCGGTGTATGCTACCGTTATTGCTGTAATGGTGGTGTTTGCTATGAATCGGTACGGGCGGGTTAATGATAAAAGTTTCGCCCTGGTTTTCGGCGGCGGATTGCTGTTTATGTTTTCAGATAGCTTGATTGCTTTAAATAAATTTGTTTATAACGATCATCTTTTCTTGTCGGGCGTGTGGATTATGGTGTTGTATTGTGCTGCACAGTATCTCATCGGTAAGGGCATGTTAGAACAACAAGGAGCTTAATTGTTTTTGGAGCAGTATGTTTTCAGTAAAGGATAAGACGTTTTTTAATGTTTCCGACTATTTCGATTATATGGCGGAAACGCTGGGCCAGACCCCATATCACCATTTTTTTAAGAGCGAGAAAGTTACTTCCGATGGGTTGAAACTGCATTTGGATGTGTACGAGCATTCGAAACAGGCGCCTACCATTGTATTCATACCGGGTACGGCGATTTACGCCATGTGCTATGCAGAGTTTATGTACAAGCTGGGCCGGGCTGGTTATAATGTGGTGGGGCTCGATCCAAGAGGCCACGGTCAAAGCGAAGGTGTTCGCGGCGATTACACGATGGAAGAATTGATGCGGGATGTAAAGCACGCCATTGATTTTGCGTTGCGCCGTTTTAGCAAAAAGGTTTCTTTGGTTGGAAGCTCACAAGGGGGGATAGTTGCCTTGTATACTGCAGCTAAAGACACCCGTTTGAATACGGTGGTTTGTCAGAATTTTGCTGATTTAACCAGTCAGGACACCACGCAACTAACACGCCATCCGCGTTTGTTTAAATATATGCGTAAACTCATTGGCAATGCCGATAGTTTGCCGAATGCCTCCATTCCTATGTCGGCTTACATCGATTTGGATTCCATTAAACTCAAATATTTCGGTTCTATACGGCAGTTTATTGATGCCGACCCTTTGGCCGTAAAAACGATTTCGCTGCGCGCACTGCATTCGCTTGGAAGCACGCCCATGGCGGTTCCGATGGAAGAAGTTAAAGTGCCCGTGTTCGTTTTTCAGGGCGATGCGGATACTATTTTCCCGGTGGCTTATACCAAGAAACTATATGAGCGCCTCACTTGTGAAAAAGAGTTTGTTCTTTTCAAAGGCATGGGGCATGCGTTGATGAGCGATAACGTAGATGATATTCTGCCTGAAATTTTAGCCTGGTTCAGGGAAATTTATCCGTAGCTGCCGGAATTTCAGCCTTTCACTCCAGCAAATGTTCCTGCTACCCAAAGCCTTTGGGAAGCAATAAAGGAGATTGAATCGGCAATACGCGATGCCGATGACGCACTGCCCCGTTTTCTTGCCCGAAACCCGGGTTGTAGCTGGGTGGCCTTGGCCGATTAAAAAAAACTGAGTGGTATTATTTTGTGTGGTTCAGAGGGGAGTGTGGGGTATTAATCATTTCGCCGAAGCAGGTCATTGCAGAAATTCGGGTATTGTGCAAGAGCTGCTGAAACGAGCTACCCAACAACTTTAAAGCGGAGGTATCGCGAGGTGCCTCTTCTTCGTAAAATAAACCAATCTACCTGCGCATGATTTTTGGAAGAAGAATGGCTGGCAGGTACGAATTGATTTAGCCGTTTTCAGTGCCTACTTTTAATTGATTGCGGTAATAGAACTGAAGGCCTATTACACCGGCCACGCCAATGATGACCATGGCGATGGAAATCAACTCAGCTTGCTTAAACAGGCCGCCTAATACAGGATACAAATCGCGATCACTCACCGCTCTGATTTGTTCAATGCTGTAGCGCTGGATGCCGATGCCGATACTGAAAATGAAAAACAGCATCCCCGGCTTATTGGTAAGCGATTTACGCAGTACATGTAACAACAGGAACAGGGCGGTACACTCCAGAAACTCGTAAATCGGTGTGGGATAAACGGGATCGGCCAGTTGCATGCAGTGTTCTTCTACACAACCGGCGATATATACGCCTTCATTGACGATGTTGTGCGCATAATGAGTTGACCAAAGAAACTGCGGCAGGAAAGCGGGTTTGGGCGCCAGATTTACAATACCCCAATCGCCATCACCTGAGAGTTGGCACCCTAATCTACCGATACCATTAGCCAGAATAAAGCAATACGCCAGGGCGTCGAAAAGATGCGGGACTTTAATTTTCTTCCAAAAACTAAATGCCAATAAGGCAAAACCAGCGCAAATCATGCCACCATAAACCGACAAGCCACTGAACAACGACTCCACCGGGTGATCCCAAAAATCTTTGTAAGAATCCGGCGCTTCCAAATAGTTGAATAAGCAAGAACCCAGCACACCGAAGATGGCGCATATAATCACCATATCGCCCACTAAATCGGAGGCCCAAAGCAACTGGCCATCGCGCTCGCCTAACGAGGGCATTACGCCCAGCGCTTCACGCCGGCGGAGTTCCCGAGTTACCACAATAGCGGCTGCCAAAAAGCCGCAGGCCACCATAAAACCATAACTAAATACGGGCAAAAAGCGAATATCGATAGCGCCATTGGTAAAGTGATAAAACACATCCGGGATGCGGGCGTAGCAGCGTAGCAGAATCATAGTTGCAATGATAGGAAAAGATACTTAAGCAAATATTACAGAAACAGGCTTTCGGGTATCTGATGGACGCATTTCTGCTAATTGGCGGGATGATACAAAATGAATTTCAGGCAACACACGTAGTTTATGTTGCATGGCGGCGCGCAATGCGGCTTCTGTAGCATCAATATCGCCATGGTGCACAATGAAAACATCCAGTTGCTCAATGCCCAATTCGTTACGACTTACTTTTATCAGAAAATCGCTGACCGCTGCAACCATATGAATAGCTTCAATGATAGCTGGTGGATACAAGGTGGTGCCTTTATATTTAATCAATTGGTTACGGCGACCCACCACGCTGGAAATACGCAAAGATTGCCTGCCGCAGCTGCAGGTGCCGGTGTAACCGGCAACCATATCGCCAGTGCGGTAGCGAAATAGCGGCATACCGGTAACACCCAAATGGGTAATCACCAATTCACCAACAGCTCCCGGTTCGACGGACTTTCCCTTATCATCAACAATTTCTGCGATGAGTAATTCGGGGATTAGGTGATTGCCTTGATGAGCCGTACATTCTGTAAAAGCTGTTTGCATTTCCGTAGCGGCATAAGTGCTGAATAGCTCCACTGGCCAGTCGGCCAGAATGCGCGCAGCCAGGGCATTGTATTCGCCGGTAGCCGTGCGCAACGGTTCTCCTATGGCTACAATTTTTTTTACTGAAGAAGTACTGATATCAAGCTGGTGTGTTCGGGTGTAATCCAGCAGCTTCACTACAAAAGATGGTACTGCCACGAGTACGGTAGGCGAGAAGCGCTGTATGCTTTCCCATTGCTGCGCCGGAGCACCGGGCCCAACCCTGATGATGCCTGCGCCTATTTTGCGCAAACCCATGGCATAAGCCATACCTGCCATAAACTGCTTATCCAGTGTGAGCATGAGCTGCACAATGTCGGCGGATGTAACGCCGGCAGCGGTGAACGATAGTTGTTCATTGGTGGCGAGTCGGTCGAGGTCATGCTCGGTAAGCACGATTGCCAACGGGGTTCCAGTGGTGCCGCTGGTGGTACAATATTCCACAATATCTTGATGGGAAACACATCGAAAAGCGTCGCTGTGTTGATGTAAATCGTTTTTAGTAGTAAAAGGAAGCTGGCTCAAATTAGCGGCCCAATTTTCGGGCGTTCCCGGCAACCCGGCGAAATGTTTTTGGTAGAAAGGAGAATGCCGCAACGCATAATGCAATTGCGCCGTTAGTAAATCTTGTTGTCTTTCGGCAATTGCTTCAGCAGATTCGAATGCCAGTTCGCTATACATTAATTTAAAATCGGGTTTTCCGGATAATTGCCCATGGTAGCGTAGATGCCACCCAATTCACTCATAATGCTCTTCCATAGTCCTTCGTGGGCGTAGTTCAACACATATCGCTTGGTGGCACCTGAAACAATCCACGAGTTTTCTTTGAGTTCGCGGTCTAGCTGGCCGCCTTCCCATCCCGAATACCCCAGGAAGAAGCGCACTTGATCGGGCTTTACTTTGCCAGCAATAATTCTACTTTTTAATTGCTGAAAATCGCCGCCGTACCACACGCCATCGCATATTTTGCGACTTCCTTCTAATTCATTGCCTAAGGTGTGTAAAATCTGGATGAGATCAGTGCCTACCGGCCCGCCGAAATATAATTCAGCATTAAATGCCGCAGGAAAGTCTTCAACTAGTTCGTTTAACTTCAATTGTACTGGTTTAGTAAGCAATAAGCCGGTGGTGCCATCTTCCGTGTGATTACAAATCAAAATCACTGTTCTTTTGAAATTCTCATCCCACATAAACGGCTCGGCCAGCAATAACTGCCCCGGGCGAACGGGTTTATGTTTCTCCATTTCATAACTCCAAACGGGATCCTGATCTTCCTGCATCACATCAAATTCAATTCAAAAAATAAGGTAGTTCACCGGCGGCTTAACCCGCATCAGAACTGTATTTTACTTCACAAGGATAATCAAACAGACAATTGTTTTTGATAAATTCTGCAACGCCCGGAGGTACTGCCGTTTCCCAGCCGGATTCACCGGTTTTGATGCGTGCAATCACATCGTTGGAATAAATCTGCAACAGGGAAGCATCGCAGCCTTCTACATCTACCAAAAAGCCACTATCCACCAGGTATTTTAATAATGGCTGATAGGCTGGTTCAACTTTAAAATTGGCCAGGGTAACTAAAGAACTATGCGCATCTGGCTGATACGGATAGATCAGCATCTTGGTATTATTTTGAAAGATTTCTCCGAAATACCGCAGAATCTCTCCTTCAGCAAATTCATAGTGATCAGGGTTAAATAATTCCTGCAAATTCATGACTCCTGCTACGATCCCGATGTGCTTGGGCCGGCAGCGCCGCAGATATTCCATCAAGGCATCGTGCTTGTGGCAGTTAGATACCATAACCGTGTGGCCCAGATTACAGAGGATTTCCGTTCTGTCTAAAAAATCTTTGGCATCTAAACCGGCATCTGCTTCCAGATTACTGATGGTCAATTCCGACAAGGCAACCACATCATCTGCAGTGGTAGGATAAATTTTTTTGAACGTGGCTACGCCGCAATGAAACATATCTTCACTTACCCGGGTCACCGGCCGGAATCGGCCGCGTAAACAAACGATATCTTTTTTGTATAGAATATCTTTCGGATGGTAAACTTCTTTATCTGGCCCGAAAATGGTTCCTGAAGTAAATCCTTTTTTCACCAGCATCAACGCTATCAGCCGGCAATCCACCTGTTTAAAATCATCGCCTTTAACGCTCAACATATCAATTTCCACCTGATCGGTAGTGAGGTTATCCATCAGCGATTCGATAAAGGCGTCCATATTTGATGAATACCAGAAGCAGGCAAAAATTAAATTCACACCCATGCCGCCAATGGTGCGTTGTTGCAGCAAGGCGTCCTTCTCTTTCAGGCGAAGGTGCATGAGAACTTCGTTCACCGGTCCGCCCGGAACTAATTGGAAGCGAAGACCCATCCAGCTGTGCGGATCATTATTACGCAGGTAGTTAATGGTGGTACAGCTATCTGCAAAGGCGAAGAAACGTCGGTGCGCGTATTTCTCGCCCACCAAACGTTGTGTCAGTAATTCATATTCATGCTGCAGCATGCTTTTCAGCCTGGAATCACTGACATACCGCCCTGATTCTTCTTCACCGTAAATGGCATCGCTGAACGACATATCGTAGGCCGACATGGTTTTAGCTACAGTGCCTGAAGCACCGCCAACCTGAAAGAAAGTACGGGCTACTTCCTGTCCGGCGCCAATCTCAGCAAAGGTGCCATAAATTGAAGGTTCGAGGTTGATGCGCAGCGCCTTGCGCTTGATTGATAACACTTCACGTTCCATAATACTGCGGCTAATATACGAAACGGGTTTTGGGCGGAAAAAGTTTTAGTAGCTTCGCCCTCCGTGAAAACCAAGGCGTTTCAAAAAGATAAAGTCAGCGTGATTACGCTGGGTTGCTCCAAAAACCTGGTAGATAGTGAGGTGATGATGGCTCATTTACGCGACGGCGGATACGACGTAGCGCACGATAAATGGCGTAAGGGTAGGAATATCGTAATTGTGAATACCTGTGGCTTTATTGATAAGGCTAAGGAAGAAAGTATTAACACAATTTTGGAATACGCCGAAGCTAAAACTGCCGGTAAAATCGAGAAGTTATATGTTACCGGTTGTTTATCGCAGCGATATAAAGACAATCTGGAAGAAGAAATTGCGGAAGTTGATGCTTTCTTCGGAACGGCGGAATTGCCCAGGCTGTTGAAGCGTTTTAAAATTGATTACAAACAGGAACTGATTGGCGAAAGGATGTTGTCGACACCCGCTCATTTTGCCTATTTGAAAATTTCTGAAGGTTGCAACCGTACCTGTTCGTTTTGTGCCATACCCTTGATGCGCGGCAAACATATTTCGCGTACTATTGAAAGTTTAGTGGAAGAAGCACGTGCTTTGGCCGCTAAAGGTGTGAAGGAATTGATTTTGATTGCGCAGGAACTGACTTACTACGGCATGGATGTTTATCGCAAGCGTAAATTGCCGGAATTGCTTCGGGCGCTATCTGATGTAGATGGCATTGAATGGATCCGGCTGCATTATGCATATCCGGCGCAATTTCCCATGGAAATTATTGATGAAATGGCACAAAATCCCAAAGTTTGTCATTATCTGGATATGCCATTGCAGCACGCTGCGGATGACGTTTTAAAAACGATGCGCCGTAATATCACGCGGGAAGAAACCGAAGCGCTGGTACAGGCCATACGCGCTAAAATTCCGGATATCGCTATTCGCACCACGATGTTGGTAGGTCATCCGGGTGAAACGCAGGAACAATTTGAGTCGTTGCTGGATTTTGTAAAGCGCATGCGCTTCGATCGGTTAGGTGTATTTACGTATTCTCACGAAGAAGATACGCGGGCGTATGGTCTGGAGGACACGCTTACTCAGGAAGAAAAGGAAGCACGTGCCGCAGCAGTGATGGCGCTTCAGGAAGGTATTTCTATGGAGTTGAACCAACAACGCGTTGGAAAGGTAATGCGGGTTTTGTTTGACCGCAAAGAGGGAGGGTGGTTCATTGGAAGAACAGCCTATGACTCGCCAGAAGTAGACAACGAAGTGCTGGTGAATGCTGCGGATCAGTATGTGCGCATTGGCGATTTTGCCAATGTTCGCATCGTACGTGCAGAAGAATTCGATTTGTATGGAGAAATCGTTTAAGCTGGAACGCCTGGAATCTATTCCGCTGGCTGGTATTCCGGGGTTTTCGCCATTGGTTAAAGATTATCTTTTAGGTGAACCACAGCTTGCCGATTACTATGCGCTAAAGCCCGAAATCGGTTCATTTGCTGAAGCCATTAAAAGAAGGTCGGCTGTTCCGGTAAATCGCGCCATTTTGATTGAGGTCTTAATAGAGCAATACGCTGGTTGGTGCAGTGATGAGGCTTTGGTGTTTAAGCAAATTGAGTTGTTGGCCCAACCCAATACTTTCACCGTTACAGCGGCTCATCAGCCTTGTTTACTAATGGGGCCGATGTTTAATGTGTTCAAGATGGCAGGCGCCATCAATTTATCTCGTCAATTAAAAGCGGCCTATCCGGATTATCATTTTGTGCCTGTTTTTTGGATGGGCAGCGAAGATCACGATTGGGAAGAGTTAGGTCATACCTACGTGAATGGTCAGCGCATTTCCTGGGAGGCACAAGATACGAACGGTCCTGTTGGGCGGATACCGATGACCGGTTTCGATGCGGTTATTGCGCAGTTGAAGGTGGCCGGAATGAATGACGAGGCAAAACTTCAACAATTAGCGCAATGGGCTAATCAGGCGCCTCATTTTGGGGCATTCACCCAACAACTGGTACATGACTGGTTTGGAGCGGAAGGATTGGTTGTATTGAATCCGGATGATGCACGTTTAAAGCGCTTGCTGGTACCGGTAATGATTGATGAAATCACGAACTCAAGAGCCAAAGCGGTATTAGCAGAACCATTAGCAGGGCTCAGCCGGCAGTACAACCTGCAAGTGCAGCCCCGAGAAATCAATTTTTTTCATGTTGGGAAGAATTTCAGGAAACGATTGGTGTTGGCAGAAGAAAAATTTGCCGTAGTAGATACCGGAGTTTCTTTTAGCAGGGAGGAATTATCAGATCAAATTCAGCAACATCCCGAAGCGTTTAGTCCGAATGTTGTTTTCCGGCCATTGTATCAGGAAATGGTATTGCCGAATCTGGCTTTTATTGGCGGCGCAGGCGAATTGAGTTATTGGTTAGAATTGAAAGCGCTGTTTGATTGGTATAATCATCCTTTTCCGGTGTTGTTGATGCGCCCGGCCTTCACCTTGCTTAAGGCGTCTGTTAATCGTAAAATCCAGAAATCAGGAATTAAGCCTTTGCAGTGGTATCAACCAATAGAAGCAACGGTCAATCAGTTTGTGAAAAACCAGGGGGTTGCCGATTTGTCATCAGTGCGCGCTCAAGTAGAGCAGGCCTACACAGCGTTAAATAGAATTGCTGCTGAAACCGACCAAACCCTTACTGGCAGCGCGGAAGCCGAGAAGCAAAAGGCGCTGAATAGTCTGGCAACCTTCGAGGGGAAAATCTTGAAAGCAGTGAAGCGCCGTCATGAAGAAGGTGTGGCACAGATCAGGCAAGTGTATCAGGTCATGTTCCCTGAAAATAGTTGGCAGGAACGCGTGGAAAATCTGTTGACTTTTGATCAGACAGCAAAAAAAATTCCGGAAGCGATTCTTGATTTCTCAGATCCCTTCCGGAATGACATGCAGTGGTTGTTAACCGACTAGTACAGCTCCATCGGAGCCCGCATTTGTACGCCCTTAAAGTGCTCCAGTCGCTTTAATGTTTGATACATATTGTATTGTTGTTCACCCATTTCTTCGCGCATCCATTTTGCTTTGGTATCGGCAAAACTCTCGGCGATTTGTTCGCCCAGGGATTTCTCCTCAGGGTAAGCTTTCAATTTGTACTCCTTCAAATTCGCTTGTTTGGCGGCAAAACGAATGGCATCATCCAGACTGCCTATTTCATCAACCAAGCCGTTCTTCATACCTTGATTGCCCGTCCAAACATGGCCTTGGGCAATTGTTTCAATGTAAGCGGTATCCTTCTTCCGGCCTTCTGCCACACGCGATTTAAATTCCCGGTAAGTTTTTTCAACGCTTCGCTGAATCATTGCCTTTTCTTCTTCATCCAGCGGATTCGTGACTAAGCCTATAGAACCGTGCTTTGTTACTTCCACCTGATCGGTAGTTATACCCAGTTTTTCATTAAGCAATTTTTTGGCGTTCGGAATCAATCCGAATACGCCTATGGAACCGGTGATGGTATTTGGCTGCGCGAAGATTCGATCACCCATACAGGCAATGAAGTATCCTCCAGAAGCCGCCAAATCACCCATTGATATGACCAATGGCTTATCTTTTTTAGCTAGTTTTAATTCGCGCCACATGATATCGGAAGCCAGCGCGCTACCCCCGGGTGAATTGACCCGAAGTACAATAGCCTTTACCTTCTCATCCTGTCTTGCTTTGCGGATTATTTTGGCGAATTCCTGTCCGCCAATTTCTCCTTCCTGTCCATCGCCATCTACAATTTCACCGTCGGCGTAAATCACCGCAATTTTTGAAGCGGCATCAGTTTCTTTATCCAAAGTAGTTACATACTTAGCCTGATCAACCATCTTCAATTCATCACTTTTTTTAAGGCCCACTTTATCTTTAATGGCGCTCTCGATCTCATCGTAATAGCCTAACTGGTCGGCTAGTTTCAAATTCATCGCATCTTCGGGCATTACGGCCTGTAAATTGTTGATGGCATCGTTCAATGTACCTTCATCAATTTTCCGTGAGGTGGCTATGTTTTTCAGGAAACCGGCATACAAGTCGCTATAAACAGCCGTTAGTTGCTCGCGGTTGGCATCGCTCATTTTATCTCGCAGATACGGCTCAATGGCGCTTTTAAAGGCACCGCAATGAAAATCCTGTACTTCTACACCAATTTTCTCCAACATATTTTTGTAATACATAATTTCTCGTCCAAATCCGGTCAATTCCATACCACCGCTTGGATTCAGGATAATTTTATCGGCCACAGAAGCCAAATAGTAGCTTCGTTGTGAAACCGTTTCACCATAGGCGTAGATGAATTTCCCACTTTTCTTAAAATCTAATAGGGCATTGCGCAGGGCTTCCAGCGTTGCCATGCCATTGGTATTCACGCCCATGGGCAGATAAATTCCCTTAATCTTATCGTCTTTAGCGGCCGCCCGAATAGCTTCAATAACATCTTGCACGCCTGTTGCCTTCCGTGTTTTCATGGTGTTAAAGTCAAAGGCGGCAAATGGGTTAGCAACACTTTGCTCAGGTATTTGATAGTTGAGATCAAGTTTCAGCACCGAATTTGCCTCTAATTCTGGTTTCGAATCTTTTGAAGCGGAGGCTGCAATACCCATGATGAATAAGAAACCCAAAAAGCAAAACAGGAATAATCCTACCAAGGTGGCCAGGATGAACTTTAGAAATTGTCGCATAACGATTTTTAATTTTTGACGTCCTTGCAATAATAATATTTTGCAGCGTGAACATTTGGCTCCTTTTAGGCAGTAATGTAGGCGACCGCCTGGGTTATTTGCGCACTGCTGCCAGGCAAATTAATATACAGGTTGGCCCTGTTTGTGCAGTTTCTTCTATCTATGAGACAGCAGCATGGGGAAACACCCGGCAGCAAGCGTTTTTGAACTGCTGTATGCAGGTGCGTGCAGATTTGGAGCCTGAGGTTTTGCTGAGCACTACACAACAAATTGAAGCTGAAGTAGGCCGGAAGCGCCGTGAACATTGGGGGCCGAGAGAGATTGATATTGATATTTTGTTGTGGGATGCTCCAACATGGTCTTCGCCTTCACTCACCGTTCCGCATCCGTTATTGGCAGCAAGGCGATTTACGCTGGTGCCGCTTTCAGAAATAGCGGGCGAACTAGTGCATCCTATTTCGCATCAAACCATAGCGGCGCTGTTAGCCTCTTGTAAGGATAAAAGCGAGGTGCAACTTTTTGAAAAAGCGGAATTCTTCGGTAATTTTTAGAATTTTAACCCGTGACGGTGGCTCCAAATATTAGAAATACCTATTCTTCTGAGGGCGACAGAAGTTTGATTGACCGGCAAAGCAGTTTGTTTATTGAACTGGCAGCCAAACGTTTTTCATATGCGTTAAAGCAAACCGATGGCGGTATTTTTACGGGTGATTATCGGTTTCAGGAAGCACCTGATGAAGCCGTGTATCGCACTGAGCTTCGCGCGATTTTTGCCAAGGATGAATTGTTACAGCGGTCGTATCCCGCCTGTTTCGCTGTTGTGCATAGCACCTTTGAGTTGGTGCCTGCCCCTTTTTTTAATGCAGCCAGTTTGCCTGTGGCTTCCAAGTATGCTGTGGTGAACGATGTAGTGGTAGTTTATCAGGAGCCGGCTGTTTTGGCAGATTTGGGACTATCCGCCATTACAGTGAAGCCGGGTGCCCAATTGTTACTGATGGAACATCAAAAGAACGGATCACATGTTTTGGTTCTGGAAGATGGATTTTATGTGATGATGGTACGCAACAACGGGATTCAACTGATGAATTTTTATCCCTACCAGTCGGTGGCAGATTTTATGTATTTTTTGCTGGCGGCGGCTCGCGATTGTGATTTTGATCGGCAAAATGATCCGGTATATGTTTATGGAATGGTGGCTAGCAATTCTGCCATTGCAGATCGAATACATCAGTTTTTTGGGAATGTGCAATTCATGAAACGATCTCAGTTATTCGTTTTTAATCAATTAATGCTATGCGCATCATAGGTGGCTCTTTGAAGGCCAGACAGTTTCATCCGCCACAGAATATTCCTACGCGGCCTACCACCGATATGGCCAAGGAAGGGCTGTTTAATGTGCTTTCGAACAGTTTCAATTTTGATAATATCAAGGTGCTGGATTTGTTTGGTGGAACAGGAAGTATAAGCTACGAACTGGCTTCCAGAGGCTGTACGGATATTACCACGGTGGAAATTTTCCCGAAATGCGCGCAGTTCATCAGAAAAACGGCCAAGGATTTACGTTTAGATGGTATTCATGTGCTTCAACAGGATGTGTTCAAATTCATTGAAACCTGCACTACGCAATACGATTTAATTTTCGCGGGTCCGCCTTATCCACTACCTAATTTGGCTACCATACCCGATTTGATTTTTCAGCATCAGATGGTAGAAGGAGCGGGTTGGTTTGTATTGGAGCACAATCCCGATCACAATTTTGAGCAGCATCCCCATTTTTGGAAATCCAAAAATTACGGCACTACTATTTTTGCCATTTTCCGGAATCAAGACATTGATTGACACTGGTGCTTCGCGCGAGTGATTGGAGCGGTAGCCCGCAGCGAGGTGAGGTACGAGCCGAGCGAGGACTACAAGCGGAAAGCACGGTGCCCCCGCCACAAGCGGGGGCACGCGCCAAAATTATCGTGAAGATTAAACCTTAACTGCCTTTAAGTAAGCGAGCGGCAGCATTCAAAATTGTTCTTGTGCGATGATTTCTTTCAGAGCCGGCAGAATGGCCGGGATATCATATTGGATAATTTTCCAAACGATAGCCAAATCAACGCCCAAATAATCATGCGCAATTCTATTGCGAATACCTACCATTTTAATCCAGTCTACTTCGCTCCATTTCAATTTGACGTCTATAGGAATTTTATTGGTGTATTCTCCGATATTCAGTAAACTTAACAAGAGCGCCTTTTTTTTCTCCATGTTACTATTCAAGTCTTCAAACGTGAGACCTTTAGATTTTATGGCTTCTATATCGAGGCACTCCTGCTGAATGGTCTCCAGAAAAAGTAAATAGTCTTTACGCATATACTACGTCATGCAAGGCTAATGCAGCAATTTTTGCAGGCAAACCGGCCTTGGTAGTTATAGAAACTTTTTGGCCTTTAAACAATTGTTCCATCAGATCACAAGCTTCATTATATCTGCTGAATCTAAAGTGATCATAATCAACTTCTACCAGAATATCGATATCGCTTTGCGCGTGCTGATCGCCACGAGCGAAGGAGCCATAAAGGGCCACTTTGGTGATACCCAAGAGCTTTAAATCCGGTAAGGAAGCCCGAAGTTTATGCAGTATGAAATCGCGTGTTAACACGGCTTTGTTTCGTACAAAGTTACGCAGAAACTGCCACTTCTTTTTGCACCAGATGCTTCACCTTTTCCCAAGGCTCAGCTTCAAAATGTTTGCGGTCTTTAATTTTCTCAGGGTACTTTACGTGGAATTCAAATTCATCGCGGAAATGACGCAGCGCCGCGGCTACCGGCCATGCGGCGGCATCGCCCAGCGGACAAATGGTATTGCCTTCAATCTTGCGCTGAATATCCCACAGCAAATCGATGTCTTCCATGCGGCCATAGCCGTGTTCCAGGCGCCAGGTCACTTTTTCCAGCCATCCGGTACCTTCGCGGCAAGGCGAGCATTGTCCGCAGCTTTCATGGTGATAGAAGCGCGAAAAATTCCAGGTATTGCGCACAATACACTGGCGGTCGTCATAAACAATAAATCCACCAGAGCCAATCATAGAACCCGTGGCGAAACCACCATCGCTCATGCTTTCGTAGGTCATCAGACGGGTTTCGCCTTTTGCGGTTTTAAATAACAGGTTGGCCGGAAGAATAGGAACTGAGCTGCCGCCCGGCACGCAGGCTTTCAGCGGACGGTCGGTTTGCATGCCGCCGCACCATTCATCGCTCATCACAAAATCTTCTACCGTAATGCCTAATTCAATTTCATACACACCCGGTTTGCGGATGTTGCCGCTGGCCGAAATGAGTTTAGTTCCTGTACTTTTTCCCACGCCAATTTTGGCAAATTCATCACCGCCGTGATTTACAATCCACGGAATGTCCATGATAGTTTCCACATTGTTGACCACGGTAGGATTGCCATACAAACCTACTACAGCCGGGAAGGGCGGCTTAATGCGCGGATTGCCGCGCTTGCCTTCCAGTGACTCAATGAGTGCGGTTTCTTCACCGCAGATGTAGGCGCCGGCGCCGCAGGTAACGTGAAGGTCTAAGTCGTATCCGCTGCCCTTGATATTTTTGCCTAACCAACCATTGGCATATGCCTCGTTGATGGCGCGTTCCAGGATGCGGTACACCCACATGTATTCACCGCGGATGTAGATATAGGAGAGATGCGCCTCCAGCGCGATGCTGGAACAAATCATGCCTTCCACCAGTAAGTGCGGCAGTTTTTCCATCAGGTAGCGGTCTTTGAAGGTGCCCGGTTCGCTTTCATCGGCATTGCAAACCAAGTGGCGCGGCCGGCCGCTTTTCTTATCGATGAAGCTCCATTTCATGCCGGTGGGAAAACCGGCGCCGCCGCGTCCGCGCAGACCGCTTTTCTTCACCTCTTCCACGATATCATTCGGCGCCATTTTCAGCGCTTTTTCCACCGACTGATAACCGCCCTTGCTGCGGTACACCTCATAGGTGTGAATATTTGGAACATCGGCGTGTTCCAGTAATATTTTTATGCCCATAATCAGGGCAAGGTTACGAAATTTAAATTTCTATTTTGCACCCCATGCAGAAACAATTGGAACAGCTAAAAACGAAGACTGCGGCGGCTATGGAAGGCGGTGGAAAAGACCGCATTGCGTCGCAGCATAAAAAGGGCAAACTCACCGCCCGGGAACGCATCGATCTGCTATTGGATGAAGGTTCTTTTGAAGAGATTGGGATGTTTGTAGAACACCGGGCACGGGATTTTGGTATTGATAAGGAAGTATATGCCGGCGATGGTGTGGTAACCGGCTACGGCTGTATTTCGGGCCGTCCGGTGTATGTATTTTCACAGGATTTTACGGTGTTTGGCGGTTCGCTTTCCGAGACGCATGCTGAAAAGATTGTGAAGATAATGGATTTGGCCATGAAGAATGGTATTCCGGTGATTGGTTTGAATGATTCAGGCGGTGCGCGTATTCAGGAAGGGGTGGTTTCTTTGGGCGGCTATGCCGATATTTTTTACCGCAATGTGATGGCTTCGGGTGTGGTGCCGCAGATTTCTGCCATAATGGGGCCATGCGCCGGCGGAGCGGTGTATTCACCGGCCATGACCGATTTTATTGCGATGGTGGAACAGACGTCGTACATGTTCGTGACGGGTCCGAATGTGGTGAAGACAGTTACCCATGAAGATGTAACCAGTGAGGATTTGGGCGGTGCGCATACACATGCCAGCAAATCGGGCGTCACGCATTTTGCTTTCGCCAATGAGGTGGAGTGTATCAACGGAATCAAGCGGTTGTTTAGTTATGTGCCGCAGAATTGCGAGGACACCGTGCCGCTGCTGCCTTACACGATAGGCAATGAATGCCGGGAGAAGTTGAATCACGTTATTCCTGAAAATCCTTCGCAGCCCTACGATGTGCGCGATATTATTGCTGAATTGGCCGATGCCGAGAGTTTCATGGAAGTGCATAAAGACTATGCCGAGAACATTGTGGTAGGCTTTGCGCGTTTGGCCGGGCGCAGCATTGGCATCGTGGCCAATCAGCCAGCCGTGCTGGCCGGTGTTCTGGATATTAATTCATCGAAGAAGGCGGCGCGCTTTGTTCGCTTCTGCGATTGTTTCAATATTCCGCTGCTGACTTTGGTGGATGTTCCCGGATTTTTACCCGGTACCGATCAGGAATGGCATGGTATTATTTCTAATGGTGCGAAGTTATTGTATGCTTTCAGTGAAGCTACCGTGCCCAAAATTACGGTGATTGTGCGCAAGGCTTATGGCGGTGCGTACGATGTGATGAATTCGAAGCACATTGGCGCAGATATGAATTTTGCCTGGCCCAATGCAGAAATTGCAGTGATGGGAGCCAAGGGCGCGGCGGAGATTATTTTCAAAAAAGAAATTTCAAGTGCATCTGATCCGGCAGCGAAGTTGCAGGAGATGGTGCAAGTATATACCGACAATTTTGCGCATCCCTACAAAGCAGCGGCCCGCGGTTTTGTGGATGAAGTGATAGAGCCGGCGAAAACCAGAGAGAAGCTGATACGTGCGTTTAGTGTGTGTGCCACCAAGGCGGTGAAACTGCCGAGGAAGAAACACGGAAACATTCCATTGTAGTTTAGATATGACGAATCGTGTTAAGGTAGCTGTGGTTATTCTGGGATGGAATGGCAAACGTTTTCTGGAACAGTTTTTACCCTCGGTTGTACAGCATTCTCAAATCAGCGGCGTACAAGTAGTATATGCTGATAATGCTTCTTCGGATGATTCTGTAGCTTTTGTTCGCGAACGTTTTCCTTCGGTGCACATTGTTGAAACCGGCGCCAACAGAGGATTTGCAGGCGGATATAACTACGCACTGAAACAGTTAGATGCCGAATATTTTTTGTTGCTGAATCAGGATGTAGAGGTGAGTGCGGGTTGGTTAGAACCGTTGATCTCGTATCTCGACCAACATCCGGAAGTGGCAGCGGCCCAGCCTAAACTGCGTGCTTTTCATGAACGCAACAGTTTTGAATATGCAGGCGCATCAGGTGGATTTATGGATTCGCTGGGTTATGCGTTTTGCAGGGGACGGTTGTTTGATACGGTAGAACCCGATCATGGCCAATACGAGAGTATAGTTGATATTTTCTGGGCATCCGGAGCGGCCTTGTTTGTACGATCTTCAGTGTATTGGGAGGTAGGGGGATTGGATGAAGATTTTTTTGCGCATCAGGAAGAAATTGATTTGTGTTGGCGAATATGGAATTACGGCCATCGCATTGTGGTGATTCCTGAATCGATTGTTTACCACGTTGGTGGCGGCAGCTTACCACAAGGCAATCCGCGCAAAACGTATCTTAACTTCCGCAATAATTTGTTTTTGCTGATGAAGAATTTGCCGGCATCGGCATTATGGTGGAAGTTGCCGCTGCGCTGGATTTTAGATGTAGTAGCGGCCTGGCAAAGTTTGCTAAAAGCCAAGAAGACCGCTGATTTTTTGGCCATTGCCAAGGCGCATATTCATGCGTTGCAAGGGGCAGGAAAGATGTTAAGCAAAAGACAGCAGATAACAGCGCAGGTTCCTTTATTTTCAGGGTCAGTGGTATGGGCCTATTTCATTCAGGGTAAACGCCGTTTCACCGAATTATGAAAACACTGGTGTTCATGCGTCACCTCAAAGCGGTTCCTCAGGGAGCAATGGAAGATTTTGATCGTCCTTTAGCTGAGCACCGGAAAACCGATATGAATTTGGTGGCGGCCGAGCTGCGTAAAACGGGTTTCCGGCCAGATATGGTGTTGGCCAGTCCTACTAAACGCACCAGGCAAACGGCCGCACTGTTTTGCAAAGAAACTGGTTTCCCCGAGCAGGAGATCACTTCGGCAAATGCCATTTACGAAGCGAGTGTTGAAGATCTATTGCACGTTATTGCTGACTTGAATGATCAGGTTAACTCGGTATTATTGGTAGGGCATAATCCTTCGTTCACCTCAATTATTGCAACACTAACCGATAGTCGCATTGATCATGTTCCCACTGGCGGTGTTGCGGGGTTGTTGTTTCATGCAGCGAGTTGGAAAGATGTTGTTGTGCAGAAAGGAGTGCTCTCATTTTTTATTGTGCCAAAATGGGGAGCTGTTGAGTTACGATAAGAAGTTTTTTGAATCATGGGAATAATGACCACATTGGAAGAACGCATCGGGTATATCGCGCAACTAGGCGAGAGAATGGACAATGATTCTCTGTTGGCTGCTATGATTGAAGGCGGACAGCGCTTAAACCCTTGGTTCGTTCCAGCTTTTATGCAATCGGCATGGGAAGCCGTTCGTGGTTCGATGTTAAATGATTCTGCTTTACGGTTGTGGCTGAATGCCTATTCGATACCTGACCAACCGAGAAAATTGCTGAGGGTAGGCTTGGTGATGGCAGGAAATATACCATTGGTAGGATTTCACGATTTCCTTTGTGTTTATCTTACCGGTTATAAAGCACAATTGAAATTATCGAGCAAGGATGATGGCTTGTTGCTTTATCTATTGGATTCTTTGAAAAAAATTGATCCGGGATTTTCTGAGCAGATTCAGTTGGTGGATAAGCTAACGCAATTTGATGCGGTTATTGCTACGGGCAGTGATAATACCAATCGATATTTTGAACATTATTTCAGGAATTATCCGGCTATTTTAAGACGTAACCGCAACTCGGTGGCTGTATTAAACGGGAACGAAACGAAGGAGGAGCTGGAGGCGCTGGCCGATGACATCTTCCTGTACTTTGGTTTAGGATGCAGGAATGTATCGAAATTGTATGTGCCGAAGGATTACGATGTACGTGTTTTGTTCCCTTATTTCGAGCGTTACCAATGGTTGCATCACCACACCAAGTACATGAACAACTACGATTACAATCGTACCATTTTGTTGATGAATAAAACGCAGCACTATTCCAACGATTTTGTGATGCTGGAAGAGAAGAACGCTATTGCTTCGCCTATTGCGGTGCTATATTACGAGACCTACGAAAACACGGAGGCCTTAACCGCTGCCCTTCAGGTGGCGGCGCCACAAATCCAGTGCGTCGTAGCTTCCCCTGGCGTTTTACCGGAAGTTCCAACGGTAGTGTTTGGCACAGCGCAGCAACCGGGCCTTGCCGATTATGCCGATGGCGTTGATACCATTCGTTTCCTTATTTCGCTTTAACCGTAATTTTGCCACCGCCCGAGTAGGAATGGTATTCGCCGGCATACATCGCATCGGCGCTAACTGGTCCTACGGTGAACGTACCCGGCGATACAGCGCGAACGGCATAGTAAAAGTGCTGCACTGTTCCCGAATAAATATTGGTGAAAATATTCACCCGGTCATCCCTGAAATCGGTTGCTGATGTTGGTGTAGCATCCTTAATCCAATCCATTCCCGGAATTTCTTTTACGCGCGGATTTTCTATTTCAAAACCGGCTGGCAACATATCTGTAACAACTATGTTTTCAATAGTTCTGCTGTATGCGCTTTGCAAGGTAATACCCACCACAATCAAATCGTTCTGTGTGAAATTAGTGGCGTTAACTGGATGACCGTAGCGGTCGTAAAACTGCTTGCGCACTTTTAAGAAATTATCTTCAACCTTGAATGAACCATCGGCGGTGATACCTTCATTCTCGAAACTATAGAATACAGGTTGATTGCCCTTTGTGCGTATTTCCAATCTTGATCCAGCAAGGTTTTTGCTGTTTAGCAGGATAGGTGTCCCTGTCATTTCCGCAACTACTTTACCGTTTATGTAGAGTTGCGCTGTGCTATTGCTGTTGGCATAATCGCGCGCCAGCTTGCCTAAGGCTAACAAGCCAAAGCATCGTTCCTGCGTGCTTAGGTATGGCTGTTGTTTTAACTCCTGTGCAATATGCGAAGCCATTACCGTTACCTGTGGATGCTGCGGATTGGTTTCTGCTAGAACATTTAACGCAATAGCTTCATCACGCATGGGTGAAGCAAAACTACCGCCGGTTTCCTTATCTGAAACTTCGCCGGCGAACGATTGCGGCAGCAAGGCGGCGTATTGCGATTTATTGCCGGATAACGCATAGGCTGCGGCCAGCAGATACCGTGAATCAAGCGTCAGCAACTGCGGATTCTCGCGGTAATAGTTCATGGTAGAAATTTGCTGCCTGCCAGCCAACGCCAACACGTACAAGCTATAAGCCACTTCACGAGGTGCAATTTTTCGATTTTGATTGCGGTTGTAGTACCACGTAATCATTTCTTTATTACGAAGCTTCGCCTCCAGATATTGGAACAACTTATCCGTTAAATCTTCATCAACTTCATAACCGGCTTTACGTGTTTCTACCAGGAAATGTGCTGCATAAACCGATGCCCACCATTGTTCTTCGCCCTGATCCCACAGCGAAACACCGCCATTATATAATTGACGCATCTTAATTTTTTTAATAGCTTCCTGAATGTGATAGTTGGCATTTTTAGCTACTATAGGATCAACGGCAGCACTTAAATCACCATAATACAATTGGGGAAACGCCGCGGAAATGGTTTGTTCTGTGCAGCCATACGGATATTGAATCAGATACCGCAGATCTTTCACTTGTTGGGTAAGTAGTGATCTGCTTACCAGCAACTTATAACTTTGGCTGGATGGGATGTAGGCGGAATTACCGCAGTCTATGGTGGTCACGGTATTTGCCGCAACGGATCCCGAACCGGAAGCTTTTTGAAGGGAAGCCGCTGGCCTGACCGTGATATCGGTTTCTTCGGTGTATTTCTGCCCGCCGCCATTCACTTCAACTACCACCTTCGCAGGAGCCATCGCGCCGTTGGCGGTAAGTCTGAAACTTACCCGGGTTTCTGCGTTGCCTGAAACCGAAGATTGTTTGCTAGCCGGACCAATAATTTGTAATGGTCCTTCAGTTTTAATGTTGGCCGAAACATTAGCAGCCGATGCGGTAGTATTCGTAATGGTTACCGGAACCTCAATAGTATCTCGGGGAGCAACAAAGCGCGGCAAGGCCGTAGCCAGAACAATGGGGTCGGCTACCTTCATATGCGCTTCGCCGCTGCCAAATGCATTTGCTTTGTACGCAACGGCCATCAAACGCACTTCACCACTAAACTGCGGTAAATCAAATTCAAATGTTGCTTCGCCGTTGCTATTGGTAGCACGAATGCCACTCCAATAGGTGAGCAGCTTCACCCTTTTATTTTGCACTGGATTGACCCGCTTGCTTAGATTGAATCCATCGCCACCAGTCTTCAGTCTGATGCTGCTCACCTCAGGGAAAAGCAACGGATACAAATCATAAGCATTCACATTCAAGGCGCGTTTTTGGTAGAAGAAATCATAAGGATCAGGCGTTCTGTAGCCGGTCATAGCCAGAATGCCTTCATCCACGGCGGCCAGTGTAATCATGGCATTAGGTGCAGCCCGAACAGTGATTTTTTGATGTGTATGAGACCGCACCGATTTGGGCGCCAGCACTTGAACCGACATATGCCTTGATGTTTCTTCAACTAGTATTGGTGCGAATCCATGAGCAACAGTTAAAGGCAATTCCGTTTCTTCATGGGGTTTAATCAGTGTTGCCGTAATGTAGGCGTTAGGAAGAAATCCAGGCTTAATGTCGATGGAAGCACTAGCGGTACGCTTTTCTGTTTGCAGATAAAAATGTTCCAAAACTTTATCGGTTTCGATGGTCACCAATAGTTTTCCGTTGAAAGGTGTTTTAAACAGAATCTTGGCTGACTCACCGGTTTTGTATTTTGCTTTATCCAGCGAAATATCTACCTGACCTTCGTTGTTTACATCGAAGGATGAGGATTCCAGGCCCCAGCCATAACTGAAGAAGGTGTGACTTACAAACCTGTTTACGCCTGGAACTGACAGCTGAATTTCGTAATCACCAGAAGTTTTTGGAATGAAGGGATATTGCCTGGTACCAGCAGGCAGCACAATGTCTTCGTTCACGATAGTCTTTACTTCTTGCTGCGATTCATACCGATAATAAGAACCTGATTTAGACAAAACGGTTTTGTATTCTCTTTTTAGAATAAGCAAATGCGCCTTGGTGGCAACTGGCTGTTCATCTTTATTTAAAGCAATGATCGGAATCTGCATGACTTGATTCACCGGACAGTAATACTCGGTGCTTCCTAAGCCAACAAAAACGGGTTGTGTATAAATAGCGGCGCCGCATTTACGATTTACTGGTCTTCCGGATTCATCAAAAACGGTAGTATAAAAACCCGCTTCCAGAATGCCGTTATTGGCGTACTCTGCAGGAACTGTCCAGCTCTCTTTAGCGCGGCCCTGATCATCTGTCTTACCTTCCCGGTTGATGGTGTTGAAATTATCACCTGTATTTAATGAAAAATCAAAACCAGGATATTGCTTTGGTGAGAAGTTTTTGGTGTGTACCTGAATTTCTACTTCGTAATTGCGGTTGGCAGCAGGCGGACCAAAATAATTTTCCGCTAAAATATCTAGTTGAGCGGTTTGCCCGGGTTGCAGCGCTGGTTGATTTAATGAAGCAGTTACTTTAATTCGGTCTGGCATAAATTCTTCCACCAACAAGTTAGTACTGTTTAACAACACATCATTTGCGGTATAGACCTCAACGGTATAAGAACCTGTAATGGCCGCTGGCGATAATTCAATAGCTGCTTCCATGCTTCCTTCTTCATTCAGCGTTTTTCGGATGGTCTTTAATTCTTGTCCGTTTGGAAGCAGTATGGTCATTTTTACCGGTACCTGCCCCGGACTTTGCCATAAGCTGTTGCGCACAATACAACTCAGGTTGATTTTTTCGCCCGGTCGGTACATATCGCGTTCACTGTAGATGAAGGCGTCCAGTGTGGAAGCATTGATATTTTTTCCGCCAACATCAAATCGCGAAGTTTCAACTTGTGTAGAACTAAATGGCAGGAAATTGAAATCGGTAGCCGTTTTGGCCATAATCATGGTTGGCTTAAAGCCATTCTGATCGCGTTTGGATATCGTAATCTCGGCTACCCCGTTTTTGTCGGTTGTTCCAGAACCTATTTTTTGATTGTTGGCGCCCATAACGGTAATGGTTACACCGGGCAGCGATTGGGCACTGTGAATGGAATTTGCAAACACCCATATTTTATCGGCGTTCTGCTTACTGATTAAACCAATATCCGATAATGATACAAATCGCGATTCGCTCAAATAATATTGTTGATCACTTCGGATGGTGACGCGGTACAAGCCCTTATAATCTTTCAGGGCATCAGGGAAATCAAATTTTAATAAACGCGAACTTCCCCGTCGCGGCAGCGATTGCGTTTCAATAGATTTCTCATAGACTACATCGCCCAATGAGAACTCAGACCGCAAGGCATTGTCGCTATAATAGTAATCTTCATAGTTGTAATCCGACTGGCCGAAGCGCAGCGCTGCCATCAGGTTATTTTCATAAATTTTATACACAGAAACGGTAACCTTCGGAACATTAATCAAACTCACTTCAATATTCTTTGATCCGGCTGGTGTAAGATAAACCCCTTTGTTATTGGTGAATTTTATAGCTGGTTCCAATTCTCCGAACATGAAAGTTTGTGTGAACTCATCGCGCAAGGTGCCTCCCAAACGACCTTTTAAGCCTGGGTTAATGGTTACGTTGTAGGAATTTTCAGCATTGAATTTGTCGGATACAATCAGAAATCCGTCTTCCGTTATCTGCGTTTTAAAGGTAGCGGCTGGTGTGATATGTATAGCGGCGGCGAGGTCTTGAGCCAAAGGCTGTTGTGATGTGTAGAAATGGATGGTGCCTTCGGTGCCATCGTGGTTCGCTTCTGCTCCTGTAATGGTTAGTCGGTAAGGAGAAGCAAGGGCGCTGGTTAGCTTGGTTTCTTCTATGCTCCCTGTTGTTCCGCCAATTGCGGGTAGGCCGGCCGTAGCCTGCACCACTAAACCATGGTCGCTTTCGTCGGGGCGTACATCATTTATTTGTAAACGGAATAATTTGGCATCCGATTTTTGTGTCAGTTGGTATGCGTGTTCCTTCCCATCAATGAAAAGGTGGACGTGCTTTTGTACAGCATCGGCAGAAACGGGATAGTTGAAAACTACTTCGGTTTGAATCACCGGCTGTGTGGCGTTTTCGCTGGGTAGTGCCCACATACCTTGCGCCTGAATCATTTGCTGCCAGGGTGTGTGAAATGATAGTGCATCACTATAGCCGAGATGGTAGCGGGAACGGGCAGTGAGTTTTGACGTCATCACTGCTTTGTAAGCGGTAGAAGGCAATAGCTCGCGGTCTGGTGAAAAAATGAGTTCATACGGGCTCTGCCATTGGAATCTTCCGGTGATGGCGGGGGTAAACTCCAGATAGGCGGTGCTGTCCCATCTGTTCAGCAAACTATCGGGAACCAGGTCGCGGTCGAATGTAAAAATCAGATTCCCCAATACCGGAACTTCTTCGCGGGCGTTGGTTGATGATAGTTTTACCCGGTTTTGATTACAGGAGGCAAGTACTGCTAAGAGAAGCAGCGGAAGCAAACGTTTCATGGAACTTTTTGGGTTACGGTTTTGTTTACAATTGGAACGGAAAAGCAGGTAGGAAATTACAATTAATCGGAAATTAATTTTCATTACTTTTCCACCTGCCTAAAACAGTAATTATGAATCTCCGGGTATTGCGCTACACTTCAGCTTTTGTAAGTGTTTTTGTTATTCTGATTTCAATTACGGCAGGGAGTTATTGGGTGTTTTTTGCGCCTGTTTACGCCTTCTTTTTGATTCCGACCTTTGAATTGTTTATGGAAGGCACCACGGAAAATTATTCGAGAGAAGAGGAGGAGGTGCTAAAGAAATCGCCTGTGTTCGATTATATCTTGTGGATTGTCGTTCCGATTCAATATATCATGTGGGGCATTTTTCTGTACCGGCTCAAAACAGTAGCGATGCCTTTATGGGAAACCTTGGGTATGACGCTGGCTTTTGGCATTGCTTGCGGAGTTTTCGGCATTAATGTAGCGCATGAATTGGGCCATCGGGCCACCCGGCACGAGCAACTGATGTCGAAATTATTATTACTCACCACGCTGTACCTGCATTTCTTTATAGAACACAATCGCGGGCATCATAAAAATGTATCTACGGATGATGATCCGGCTTCGGCGCGGTACGGCGAAACGTTATATGGTTTCTGGATTAGATCTGTAGTGAATAGCTGGCGCTCGGCGTGGCGTTTGGAGAACGACCGGTTGCGCAAACTCACGCTGCCCTGGTATTACTTGCAAAATGAAATGTTGCAATATCAGTTAATTCAATTTGCAGTGGTGATAGGAATTGGAGTAGCCTTTGGACTCAAAATTCTGGCGCTGTATTTAATGTCGGCCACGGTTGGATTTTTGCTGCTGGAAACGGTTAATTACATTGAACATTACGGGTTACGCAGAAAGAAAATTGACGGCGAATACTATGAAAAAGTACTGCCTGTTCATTCGTGGAATTCCAACCACCCCATTGGCAGGATGATGTTATTCGAACTCACCCGCCACAGCGATCATCATTACATGGCATCAAGAAAGTATCAGGTACTTCGGCATTTTGATGAAAGTCCGCAGATGCCTACCGGCTATCCCGGAATGATGGTGCTCTCATTGTTTCCGCCGCTATGGTTTAAAGTAATGCATGCTCATATTGCCCGTTATAAAACAACGCAAGCGGGTGCCGCACTGGCCTAAAAGGTTCATTCAAATTTGATTTATGTTTTTTACGCCTCGTTTTTTTACGTTTTTCCAGCAATTAGAAAAGAACAATAACAAACCTTGGTTTGATGCGCATCGGGATGATTATGAAACCCATGTTAAAGCACCCTTTAGAGCGTTTGTGACCAAAATTATTGAGGAACTCGTAGCTCAGGGAGAAGCGGTTAACACCAATCCCTCCAAAGCCATTTTCAGGATTAACCGTGACATTCGTTTTTCAAAAGATAAATCGCCCTACAAAAACAATGTTGGTGCTATTTTTGCCAAGGGTGGAACTACCGACAACGGTGTGGGCTACTATATGCATTTAGGCGCTAAGGAAATCTTTGTTGGGGGAGGCTGGTATCAGCCGGGAAAAGAAGAACTGATAAAAATCAGGCAGGAGATTTATTACAATAACGCCGACTTTTCTGCTCTCGTAAATAATAAAACATTCCGATCTACTTTCGGTACGGTGCAAGGTGAAACCAATAAAATGATTCCTTCTGAATACAAAGACTTTCTTGTTGAACAACCACTCATTGCGAACAAGCAGTTTTACTACATGAAGGCTTTAACTAAGGAGGATGTGTTGTCAAGGAATTTCGATAAAACTGTGCTGAAAATTTTCAGTGCCGGAAGGCCGTTAAATCAATTCCTGGCAGGGGCTATTGCATAGGCGGGATGATGATTTTATAATAGCTGGAATTATATCCAGCCCAAATCCCCAGCCCCCCGCGAATATTACTCGGTGCTACCAGGTAGGACGTGAATGGGGTTTGACTGCCATCGCTTTCCAAACTATAGAAAAAGTCGTAAGTCTTGCTGTCGATATGCGCCCACTTCAGTTGCACCGTATCGCCTTTCCGGAAATAACCAAAATACTGCGGATCAATTTTTTCATAGGCCGGATATCCGCGCTCCATGGGCAGTGTATAGGTTTTTCCTACAAATAGTTTGTCATCGTAAACCGATTGTGATTGAGGAGGGTAGAATGGTTCGTCATTCCTTTTCGTCCAATATCTGATGAAATTACCATAAGAAGGAGGGACCGTCACGGTAATCTTAACCTCTGCGAACGAATCTAATGCTGCCGCAGTGGGATATCCTATACTTAAGCTGTCGATGCCATTGCCGGAAGGGATAGTGGTTGTTGCGGTTACATTTTGATCACCGGCTTCTACACTTAAATCGTAGCGGTGATTTACGGCACCACACAGGGTGCAGGTTCCGGAAGTGAAATAATTGATAAGATCTGTGGCTGGCAGGCTATACGCGCATACATCAGGAACCTTGTTAGAATCGAAAACAAGAATTCCCAATGAGCGCAAGAGCACTACTTTTTGCGAGTCGGGTAGCGGGAGGTCGCGAAGGCAAATTTCCTGTAAATCATATTTATCGGTAGAATCACGGGTGATGCTAATCTTGGCCCCGTGAACAAAAAATGCGGAAAGGTTATTGATGTTCAGGTCACCGAAAACCTTTGAACTTCTGGTGAGAATCACGATAGGAGGCTGACCTTTTTCTATGTAGCCATCTACAACTAAGTGCGTTCCGGTATCAGGCAATTTCCCGTTAATTTCCTTGGTACAAGAGGCCATCCATAGGGCGGCCAGCAGTAAAATATATAAGGAATACAACGGTTTCATAGGGTGCAAAGAAAGTACTTTATTGTCCTTTTTCTAAAAGCGAAGGTCGATGCCTCCGTAAAATGCCACTCCTGCCTGTGGGTAGTAGTAGTTGTAGTGGTATGGACCGCTAACCGTGCCATCGGCAGATTGATAGATTTCGCGATAGGTGTAACCATTGCTAACGTATTGTTTATTGAACAAATTGGTTACTAAAAAGTTGAAACGCACTTCACCATTTTTGGTGATTGGCTGGTCGGTTTTCTTCCATCTTGTAAAAAACGGCAACGTATAACTAAAGCGCAAATTGCTATACCAATAGGCTGGGATAGCCCGGTCGTTGCTCTGGGTATTATCCAGATACTGCCTGCTGATATATTTAAAACTCCACGCGGCGCTCAAACCCTTAACCGGGAAAATTTCTGGCTCAATACCCAACACCCAATTCGGAGAGAAGGCGATGGCGGTGTTTTTGTACAGCTTGGTGGAGGAGGCTATTGGTACAGGCGTGTAATTCTCGTCGTAAGCCGGAATGTATGCTGAATAATTTTTAATTCTGGAATAATTAAAGGCCAGTTGGTAATTCAAATGCAGCCAGTCGCGGCCATGGCGCAACTGCATTTGCCCCCACCATTCCAATCCAGCGCGGTAACTTATCGGCACATTAACACGTACCGGATTGCCTACATCATTCAGTTTGCCGGTTACCACTAACTGGTTTTGATAATGCATGTAGTAGACATTCGCCTGAAATGGAAACGAGACCTGCCAGTTCAACCCATGCCAATGGTCAGTAAATACATATCCAGCCTCAATGTCATGCAAACGTTCCGGTTTTGGTGCAACCTGATTCAGGTTAGAAATGAAATCGTCGCGAGAAGGCTCCCGGGTAGTCTGCGCATAAGAGGCGTAGGCGCTGCTGGTTTTGCTCAGATGAAATGTTACGCCCGCTTTCGGATTAAAAAAGTGGTAGGTATATTTTAAATCAAACTGCTGTCCGTCGTTGTCGTTCCCTTTCATCAGGTGTTGCACAAATCGATATTGCACATCGGCGTAAATGTTTAGCCATTGTACCGGTTGATAATTGGCTTTAAGGTAGATGTTGGCATCTGTTTTATGTGAACGACTATCGTAATAATGCTGGTTTGGATTTACGGCCACTTGTTGTGCCCAGAAAACAGTGCCATAATGTTTCCCTTCATATTGAGCGGCCATACCGCCCAAGGTGGCTTGCCACTTTTTATCTTCAAAACGAAGTGAAAATACAGTTCCAAAGAATTTATTGTTCAGCCATCGCCTCCTGATTACATCAGCATAAGCGGTGGTGTCTGTCACCTTATACCGGCTTAATTCCTGTTGCACTTTAAATTCTTCGTAATAACCTTTGCCCAGGGTAACAAACGGGGTTATATTCAATGCCCATTTTTTCCCTATCCCTTGCGTGTAAATCAGCTGGAAATATTGCTGGCCGTAGCGGTCAACCTGGTTATTCCATGGCACTGGATTGGCACCGTAATCGGTGCCTGCTAAATTGAAGCGACGATTTGTGGTGAGTGAATCTTGTGGCGTACCATACCATGATTGATATGTTTTTTCCTGTCCGTTGAAATGCACGAAACGCAGCATCGCCTGTTTGTACATAAATCCCGCAGCAACCCAATACGACCATAGGTTGGCACTAGCCCGGTCAACATAGCCATTGGAACGAATCATCGATGCGCGTCCCTCCACAAAAAAGTATTTTCCGAAGAAGCCTGTTCCCGCTTTTATGGTGTGTTTCTGCGTAGCAAAGCTACCGAACGACGAACTCCAGGCGGCAAAAGGCCGCAAGGAAGCGGTCTGCGTACGCACGTTTACGGATGCGCCGAAGGCACCCGATCCGTTGGTGGAACTTCCAACACCTCGTTGGATCTGAATGTCATTCGTGCTGGAGGCGATATCGGGCATATCCACCCAATACATTTGCTGTGATTCCGCATCATTAATGGGAACGCCGTTAATGGTGACGTTGATTCGCGAGGCATCCGTTCCGCGTATACGCAGTCCGGTGTACCCAATTCCCGTGCCGGCGTCGGATGTGGTCACCAGCGCTGGCGTTTGATCCAGCAGGTACGGCAGGTCCTGGCCGAAATTGTTTTTCTGCAAAGTAGCAGCTGTAACGGTTTGTTTGGTGGTGGGGTCATTGGTTGCAGCACGGTTTGCTGTCACCACTACATCAGCGCTTATAATGGATTGGGTAGAATCTGCGGGCTGTTGCGCCAAAGTAATCAACGGAAGCCATGCCATCAGGTAGCCTATTTTCATAAACATGTTGCTCCCGGATTTACACGTGCCCTGGCACTTTTCGCTCCCTGCGCACGCATTACCGTGATCAGGTTCGAAGGGTACTTCTCAGATTGCCGCAGCAAACGCCCCCGGAAACGGTGCGAATGTATAAAATACTAAATGGCTTACTAAATTGCATCCATGCGGGCTACCTGGCGCGAAAATCAATTCTATTTTATCATTCAGCTACTGGTGCTGGCGCTGGGAGGGCTGGTGTTGATGTTTTATCATCAAGGACGGGAAACGCTTTGGATGAGTGAGCATCACGCTCCAATGTTGGATTATTTTTTTGTAGCCGTTACGCGTTTGGCCGAGTGGCAGGGCATTGTTGCCGGAGCCATCCTGTTACTGTGGAATAAGAATAGGCATGGAATCGTGGTTTACGCCGCTGCTTTATCTTTGAATGGAGTGCTTACAGCCTTCCTGAAATTATACTGTTTCCCGGACGCAGTGCGCCCATCGCGCTTCTTCCCTGAGTCGGTTACGCTGAACTTTGTACCCGGACTTGAAATCCTCCGGCAACACAGTTTTCCCTCTGGCCATACTTCCACTGCTTTTGCCATGGCGGTAGCCCTGGGGTTGCATTACACCAAGGGCTGGCAGCAAACCATTTTATTGTTGTTGGCTGGATTGGTGGCGCTGAGTAGGGTTTATTTGCTGCAGCATTTCTACCGCGATGTATATGCTGGCGCTATTTTGGGTACGGCAGTGGCTCTGGGCTGTTTTCTGTTAGTAAAAAACCGATGGGCGCACCGCCTATAAAACGCTATAATTGCACCGCTAATGGATGCGCAGCAACATCTGGAATTATTAAACAGGGCCTTTTCTGTTAAGAATCGGTTTCTGGATATGTATCAGTCGGCCACGGCAGGACATGTAGGGTGTTCGCTATCGTGTGCTGAAATGCTCACCTTCATTAAGTTTCACGCCATGCGCGAAAATGATGAGGTGATTCTTTCAAAAGGGCACGCTGCAGCCGCCTTGTATAGTGTTTTGGCTGAAGCCGGTGTGATTAGTGAAGAACAGATTAAAACTTTCTATAAAGATAATACCCATCTGGCTGCTCATCCACCTACGAATAAAATAAAGGGCATTCCCTTTGCCACTGGCAGTTTGGGACATGGGCTGTCGCTGGCTGCCGGACTGGGATTAGCAGCGAAATTGAAGCAATCAGGGAAGCGAATCTTCTGCTTAACCAGTGATGGGGAAATTGATGAAGGAAGTACCTGGGAGGCGGCATTATTTATTGCCCATCATCAATTGCACAACGTGGTTTGGATGATTGACAGGAACCGGCTTCAGGGTTATGGCAGAACAGAGCAAGTATTGCAATTAGAGCCATTAGATGAAAAAATTCGCGCTTTTGGATTTCAGGTAGTTGTTTGTAATGGGCATGATTTTAATGCCATGGAAGCGGCTTTGAAAATGGCTGATAGCCGGCCATTGGCCATAATCTGCGAAACGCGCAAAGGGCGCTCTTGGGCCGCATACGAAGATCGGCTGGATAGTCATTACTTACCCATGAAGGAACATTTTGAACAAATCAAATCGGCTGTTCAGGCACAGTATATGAAAGATAAAGAAGCGCTGCAGTCATGAGAAATGAATTTGCACAAGCGGTCATTGCGTTGAAGCAAGAAGTGGATGCACTGGTGTTTCTTACCGGTGATTTAGGCTATATGGCTTTAGAGAAAGTGCAGGAACGCTTTGGTTCGCATTTCATCAATGCCGGCGTTGCTGAACAGAACATGGTGACCGTAGCTGCGGGCCTGGCGCATGAGGGCTTCATTCCGTTGGTGTATTCTATTTCGCCCTTTGTTACACACCGGCCTTACGAGCAGGTGCGCGATGATGTATGTCTACACAAATTGCCTGTAAAACTGGTGGGTAATGGAGGCGGTTTTGGTTATGGTATTATGGGCGCAACCCATCACAACCTCGAAGATATCGCCATTATGCGGGTATTGCCCCATATGCGGGTTTACGTGCCCTTTGTGGCAGAAGATGTGGCACCGGCACTACGCATGATGTTGGGCGACGGCAGGCCGAATTATTTAAGATTGAATTTAGGCGCTAAAGTACCTATGCCGGTTCCTGATTTCGCACCATGGCGTTGTTTGCAAAAAGGACACAAGGGCGTGGTAATCGGCGTTGGTCCGGTATTAGAACAAGTGCTGCAATTACCTGCTGAAATCATCGCAGGCTACTCGGTTTGGGTAACTAGTGTATTGCCTCTGGAAACGCTTCCTGAAGCATTAGTTGACGATATTGCAGTTTCCGGAACGGTGATTACCATAGAAGAACATCAAGGCCAGTGCGGCATGCACGAAGCCCTGGCTTCACAGTTGCTGCAACAGCAAATGCCGGTTACGCGGTATATACCTTTATACGTAAAAGGATATCTCAGCGGCCGCTACGGCAGCCAGCGCTGGCACCTTGAAGAAAATGGGTTAGCAGGAAGTCAGTTACTGGAAGTTTTCCGGGCTTTGTAAGAATTATGTATCTTGTGCATACGCATGCAGAAAAAAGAAATCTCATTCCGACTCGCTGTATTCGATAACAGGGCAGAATTGAACGAAGCTGATCAACAGTTGTTACAGCGTGCCACCGAAGCTATTCAGCACGCTTACGCGCCTTATTCTAAGTTCTTTGTTGGTGCCGCAATCTTACTTGAAAATGGCGTTACAGTTGCTGCCGCAAATCAGGAAAATGCCGCATATCCGATGTGTGTTTGCGCCGAAGTAGTGGCACTCAGTTCAGCCACTTCACAGCATCCTGGAGTGGCTCCGGTAAAGATGGCCATTTACATTTCCAGCAGCAATCAAACATCCAGTCAACCCGCTGCGCCTTGCGGTCAATGCCGGCAAACTATTTTTGAGTATGAAAATAGATTCGGAAAGAAAATAGGCATCTTGATGGCTGCAAAGGAAGGACCCGTATATCAGGTTGATTCTATTTCTGATTTGTTACCGCTGCATTTTTCAGCAGGCGATTTGTAGACTACACCTTGCTTAGCAACGTTACATTTCCTGAACGACACGCATCCAGGAGCGAATCGATTTTTTCTTTTGTTAGAAATTCATGATAGAAGTCGCCTAGTTGCAACATGGGCGCGTAACCACAGGCACCCAAACATTCTACACCTTTTACACTAAACAATCCATCAGCAGTAACTTCTCCCTCTTTTACGCCCAGCTTACTACAGGTATATTCCATCATATCCTCGGCGCCACGTGTGGCACAACAACTGGTGCGACAGAACTCCAGCATGTATTTACCCACTGGCTTTTGATTGTACATGCTATAGAAACTGGCTACTTCATATACTTCTACAGGAAGAATGCCTAACAACTCAGCCACTTTATCCATGGCTTCAACAGTTAGCCAATTATCATTTTCATCTTGTACTTCATGCAGCACAGTCAGTAAGGCACTCTTTTGTTTTCCTTCCGGAAAACGGGATTTGAGCGTAGCAATGCGCTGCATCGTCTTGTCGCTAATAGTTACCGTGCGGTTCGTTTTGATATTTAATCCCATACAATTTATGCGTCTAATTCTCCAGCAATAACATTTAATGAACTCATGATTAACACGGCATCGCTCAACAGTCCTCCTCTGATTAATTCGGTGAATGCCTGATAATAAATGAAGCAAGGCCTGCGGAAGTGCAGGCGGTAAGGTACGCGGCTGCCATCGCTCACCAGGTAAAAGCCTAATTCACCATTGCCGCCTTCTACACAGCTATATACTTCACCCTTTGGCACCGGAATTTCACCCATCACAATTTTGAAATGGTAGATGAGCGCTTCCATGTTGTTGTATACTTCTTGTTTAGGAGGAAGATAATAGTCCGGAACATCAGCATGCCAGCCACCTTCTTTCGGCATTTTATCTAATGCCTGACGAATAATTTTCAATGATTCACGAACTTCTTGCTGGCGAACCATGTAACGGTCGTAGGTATCGCCGTTGTTGCCTACAGGAATATTAAATTCAAAATCGTTGTAGGAAGAATATGGCGTAGCCACACGAACGTCGTAGTCAACGCCGGCGGCACGGAGGTTAGGTCCGGTAAAACCGTATTGCATGGCGCGGTTAGCACTAATAGCACCCACATTAATACAGCGGTTCATGAAGATGGTGTTTCGCGTTAGCAAGGCGTCAAATTCCTCCCAGGCTACCGGGAACTCGGTCATGAATGCATCTAATTTTCGCCAGGCCGCATCGCTCCAGTCGCGCTCAAATCCACCAATTCTACCCATATTCGTAGTGAGCCTGGCACCACAAATTTCCTCGAAAATTTCATAGATTTTTTCGCGGTATTGGAAGATATGCAGGAAGCCTGTAAAAGCTCCGGAATCTACTCCCAGAATGGAATTGCAAATGATGTGATCGGCAATTCGCGATAGTTCCATCACAATTACGCGCATGTATTGCACCCGTTTTGGAATTTCAATTCCCAATAATTTTTCAACGGTAAACCACCAGCCCATATTGTTAATGGGCGAACTGCAGTAGTTGAGGCGGTCAGTTAGCGGCGTAATTTGGTAGAACGGACGGTTTTCGGCGATTTTTTCGAATGCCCGATGGATGTAACCCACGGTTTGTTCAGCATCTACGATGCGCTCGCCATCCATCAGCAATACATTCTGGAAAATGCCGTGAGTTGCCGGATGCGAAGGTCCCAGGTTTAGAATAGATAACTCGCTGCCGTCTTCGTTCTCGCGCAGCTTAATCATCTGCTGGTACTTCGACTCAATATTTTTTGAAAGCGTTAATGAGCTCATATCGTTAGTTAAGGGCTACGTTATTAGTTTGCGGAATACGACCGAAGTAACGATCGTCTTTATCAGTTCTGTACGGATCTTCCATCTGAAACTCTTTCCGCAGTGGGAAGCTGGTCATTTCATCCATATTCAGAATACGACGCAAATCAGGGTGGCCTTTGAATTCGATACCGTAGAAGTCATAGGTTTCTCTCTCACACCAATTCGCGCATAAAAACATATCGGCCACTGAATCGACCACTGGCGCATCTGCGGGCAGCAGCGTTTTCACGCGGATGCGGATGTTATCCTGCCAGTTGTGCAAGTGATAAATGACGCCAAATTGTTGCGCTGGTTGGTTTTCAGGGTAGTGTGCACCGCAGATATCGGTGAAGAAGCTGAAGCGCAGCTCCGCGTCTTCGTGCAGGAATTTCAATAATTCGCGCACGATGGAGCGGTCGGCAATTACTGCCAATATATCCAGCGAAGCAGGGTCGGCCTGAACTGCTTCTCCGAACTTAGCTGTTAATTTTTCCAGAACGATTTGATTGTCTAATGCCATAGTGAGCGATTAGTTTACGTTGATGCCATAGCTGGCCAATAGTGCTTTATACTCTGGGGAATTGCGCCGGCGCATGGGTTCGTTTTTCACAATTTCCTGCAATTTCATGATGCCATCCAGAATTTGTTCCGGTCGGGGCGGGCACCCCGGTACGTATACATCTACCGGAATAATTTTGTCAATGCCTTGCAGCACGCTGTAAGTATCAAAAACACCGCCTGAGCAAGCGCAGGCGCCCACGGCAATTACCCAGCGAGGTTCTGCCATTTGCTCATACACATTGCGCAGCACCGGACCCAGTTTTTTTGAAATGGTACCCATTACCAGCAGCATATCAGCCTGGCGCGGACTGAACGAAGGACGTTCAGACCCGAAGCGGGCTAGATCGTAGGTAGAAGCCATGGTGGCCATAAATTCAATACCGCAGCAAGACGTAGCAAAGGGTAGGGGCCACATCGATTTCGAACGGGCCAAGCCCACTACCGCATCAATTGAAGTAGCGAAAAATCCCTCGCCCTGCAAGCCTGCCGGAGGCGGAACCATTTTGATAGAATTATCCTGACTCATGTTAAAATTAAGGTTGTTGAAAGGGCTGTTATTCCCACTCCAGAGCGCCTTTTTTAATGATGTAAAAGAAGCCAATCAGCAAGGTACCCATGAAGAGAAACATTTTCCATAGACCGGCGAAACCCAATGCTTTGAAATTTACTGCCCATGGGTATAAAAAGATGACTTCAATATCGAAAAGCACGAACAGAATGGCTACCAGAAAATACTTGACCGAGAAGGGAATGCGGGCGTTCCCGTAACTCTGAATGCCACATTCGAAGTTCTCATCTTTTTTGAGTGATTTCCGGCGCGGGCCTACGATGTGCGACAGGCCAATCATAGCCGCAACGAAGGCAGCGGCAAATGCCGTCTGCATCAGAATAGGAATGAAATTCAACTGCGTATTTTCCATAATGTAAAGAGCGGTGAAATTAAGCGGAATACCGATATCAGGGTAATTTTTATTCAACAAGTCTACCCGCCCCAAAAAAGTAGCGTCGGTAGTAGTTTTCATCTAACGAATTGACCATGACGCCCCCGTGCACGGTGGCGTGGGCAAAACGGCGGTTTCCGAGGTAAACACCCACGTGCGAAACTTGTTTTTTATAAATTTTAAAGAAAACCAAGTCGCCTTCGCTGAGCTGGGAAGTGTCTATTAAATCACACTTTTTGAGGATATCGGTAACGGCACCAGTGAGGGTTTTCCCATACACTTTGTTGTAAATGACCGAGGCGAAATCTGAGCAATCAATACCTGATTTAGTGCGGCCGCCCATTCTGTACGGTGTGCCCAGCCAATCGTACGTTTCAAAAAACAAATCGCAGTTGTTGGCCTGTACAATATCGAGTTGATGATGGCGATAGAAACTATCCAGGGGCATGAACCTGAGGTGTGAGTAATCGGTATTGGTTTGGCCATGAGCGCTACAAGCAACAAGCAGCGCCAGAAACAGATGGCAGATGACCAATTGTACATTGGAAACAGATGGGAAAGTGCCCCTGCGATGTTTTATGGGCGCATTTTCAGTTTTCAATTTATCTTTTGTGCTAATTAGCTGATGAAGTGGCCAAGCCCGATGGAACATTTTTTTGATGGCAGCAGGCTTGCTTGCGCCTGACGCGTTAGGGATGCGCAGGGCGCGAGGAACGAGCGGCCCGCCACAGGCGGGCGGGAGCGAAGCGTACCCCGAAGCAGCCCGGGCGCCGGCGCTGATGTGTTGCGCAATACTTTTGGCGCGCCAGTGCTGCGCCGGCGTAACGCCAAAAACAATGACAACTTCAAATGGTAAATGGTCATTGTAAACCTCGGGGTCATGGGCAATCTTCAATGGACCATTGACCATGCCTTCACCGTATTGCTTGGTGTTGACATCACGCATGAACTGACTTCGCTTACCGGTAGCCATGATTAACCTTTTGCGTTTAGCCGGCTATGTTTTTTACCGTAAAGGAAGTAGCAGACTAAACCAATGATCAGCCAAATCAGAAATCGTTCCCAGTTGGTGGCGCCGCTTTCTGATAACAGATAGGCGCAGGAAAGCAATCCGAGTAAGGGTAGGAGCGACAGATTTTTTTTCCAGGCGTACCAGGCCAGGATTAGGCAGGTAAGGGCGAACAAGTAATGCGGAGCGGCTTCGCGGAGCGCATGTACAGATAGGGGTGCGATGAGGCCGAAGTACTGCAAGACGAACTCAGGAGCGCTATAGCAGGCGTAAGCTACTGTGATGAATAAGGCGCCGGGATACCAAAATCGCGCATTGATATAGGGCGTTTTGAATTTGGGTTGCGGCCGGTTGGGATCGGTTTCGATAATGAGAATGCCGGCGGCCACTAAGGCGAAGGCAAACAAGGTGCCTATGCTGGTTAGATCAACCATCAGGTCCATATTGGCAAACATTGCGGGAATGCCTACTACCGCTCCGGTGAGCAAGGTAGAGAAGGAAGGCGTTCCAAAGCGCGGGTGAATTTTGGCAAAGACCGGAGGTAGTAATCCATCGCGGCTCATGCTCATCCAAATACGCGGCTGACCAACCTGAAACACCAAAAGTACGCTGGCTGTGGCCACCACGGCGCTGATGGCGATGATGCCGGCAATCCAGTGCAGGCCCACCTGATTGAAGACAAAGGCCAGCGGTTCGCCCACATTGAGTTGATCGTACTTGACCATTCCGGTAAGCACCAGGGCGATAGCCACATAAATGACGGTGCAGATAATGAGCGAATAGATCATGCCACGAGGAAGATCGCGCTGCGGATTTTCACATTCTTCTGCTGTAGTTGAAATGGCATCGAAGCCGATGTAGGCGAAGAATACGGAAGATATTCCTTTCAATACGCCGCCTACGTGGTTAGGCAAAAATGGGATCCAATTGGCCGGGGTTACATAGAAAGCGCCCACGAAGATGACCATCAGAATGACGCCCAGTTTAAGGACCACCATGGCGTTGGCGCTGCGCTTGCTCTCGCGGATGCCTACGTAGGTGATGGCGGTGATGACGCAGGTAATGAGAAAGGCTGGTGCATCGCATACTAGGTGCCATCCACCAATTTGTGGTGCGTTTGCCCAGGCTTCACGGGCCAGGTCGGTGGCGCCTTTTTGGGCGCTGAAGTAGTCCATGGTGAGCCAGGCAGGCAGGTGGATGCCCAGGCCTTCCAGCAAGGTGGTGAAATAATCGCTCCATGAAATAGCCACAACAATGTTCCCGATGGCATATTCCATGAGTAAATCCCAGCCGATGATCCAGGCTACAATTTCGCCGAAGGCGACATAGCTATAGGTATAGGCGCTGCCGCTTACCGGCACCATGCTGGCAAATTCGGCATAGCAGAGTGCAGAAAATCCGCAGGCGATAGCGACGAAAAGAAAGAGAAAAATAATGCCCGGACCGCCGTCGTAACTGGCTTTTCCGATGGTAGAAAAAATTCCGGCGCCAACTACTGCGGCGATACCCAGAGCAGTAAGGTCGCGAACATTTAGTGTTTTATGCAAGCCCTGGCCGGCTTCGCCATCGCCGTATCCGGCGCGGGCGTCTGCCAGTATTTTATCGATTTCCTTTTTTCGGAATAACTCACTCATGAGCGGCAAAATAGTGAATCTGCGCGTATACTCGCCCGGCTATCCGCGTCTGCAAATGTTTTTAAAGTCGCAGTACAAACAGTTTTTTTCATCATCTGTTTGTTTGAAAGGAATTTCGGGATGGAACATTTCTGTAAAGATTTGCTTCAGTACAGTTTCAAATTTTTGGAAATCTGCTTCGTGCAGCAACACCGGCTCTTTATTCATGGTGAGTGCATCAAAGCCCACCTGTCCGTGGCGCAGCCAGTAGATGCCCGACATCACCGGGCGTTTTTCGGTATTGTGTTGTTGGTTATAAAGCCAGGCGTACCACAATAGCTGGAATGCCTTGGCGTAACCCGGATCGTTGATGAGCGCATCCCAATCGCTGATTTCCAGGAAGCGAGGCTCGCTGCGTTTCCCGGTTTTGTAGTCGGCTATGGCTGTAGCATGGCCCATATTTTCGATACGATCGGCGAAACCTTTTAGTTGAATACGATATGGGCCAACCGAAATGCTGTATTGCAGTTCTTGCTCCAACATGGTAATTTCTACAGGTTGGCCGGATGCGGTTATACGTTCTTGTTCTTGCCTGATGAAATTGGAGGCTAATGTTTCGCAGATGCGGTGGAGTAAATAATTCTTCCCTTCATTCAAATTCTCTTCATCGAAAGATTGAAGCAGGTACTGCCGAACCAGTTGTTTTACTGCATCGGGTTGTTGTAGCCATTGTTGTAAGTAAGCGGCTGTGACTTGCTGGCCCACCATGGTTTGGTACAATTGTTCCAGTACATGGTGAACTGCAGAGCCGATGGTGTTGGCTTGTAATTCTTCTTCAACTTCATCTTGTTCCTGCAATCCAAGAATGGCGCGGAAATAGAATTGAAGCGTACACAGCCGATAACTGTTAATAGCTGATGGTGAAAAACCGTTGTTGGCAGCGCGTGCTTCCATTACCCGAAGAATTTCAGGCGTTTTGCGGATGAGAATAGGTTCTTGTTCAACGCTGGTTGTAAGCGGTGGGGCATATACCCAGTGCTTCAACTGGATATTGGGCCAGTGCTTCCATTCACTTTGAATTTGTAGAATGAACCGGCTGGGTTCTCCGCCACCCAGCGCATCACTTTCGGTATTATACAGCAGGTAGACCTTCTTGGCTCGCTGTAAGATGCGGTAGAAGAGGTAGGAGTAATTTGCATCCCGCTCGTGATGCGTGGGCATACCATAGGCTTTTCGCAGTTCAAATGGGATAAAGCTTTGGCTTTTTTTTCCGGTGGGAAATAGTCCTTCATTGCAGGAAAGGATGATTACATGATCTACATCCAGTGCCCGGGTTTCAAAAATGCCCATCACTTGAAGGGAAGCATCGTTGGCTGATTCAAAAGGAATACGCGCTTGTCGTAACTCGTGAATCAGCAATGGCACAAAAGCGGAGGTACTAATTTGATCTTGCCAGGATGCGGTAGCCGTATACAACGATCGGAGGGTTTGCAAAAGTACGCCTGCGCTGATGGCATCTATTTCTTCCAGTGGGTCAGTTGATTTTTCTTCGGAAGAAATGATTTCCAGCAATCTGATAGCTTGTTGTAAAAGTTGAAGATGGTTTTCGGGAAGGTCGAAAAGCAGATCGAGCAAGGCCGCTTCGTTGATTAGTTGCGTGCTGATTTGCTTTTGACTGAGTGTGATTTTATTGCCTTTAATGATATATTGTTGTAGTTGCAGCAATTTGGTTTCATCCGTGGCCAGGCGGCGGGTAAACGGATGTTGCAACAAGGGAAGAAGTAGGCGGTGATAGAACCGTTGGCGGTTGTCTTTTTGAGCGTAAGTAATCAGGTCGAGCCATAAGTTGAGAAATTCAGCAATGCTGGTTTCTTTCAATGGCAAGCCCATGGTGATATTGGCTGTTTGCTCAGGAGGCAACAACTGCATTACAGGGCTAAGTAGTTTTTCATCGGGTAGAATCAATGCCGTAGAACTATCTGGCGGCAGTTGTTGCAAAATCCCTGCTGCGGCTACAGTTTGGCCAATGTTCTTGGCTACTGAAATAACATCTATGGTTTTATCGGCGGTACGCAGTTGATTAGAAATCCAGGGCGGACGTTGGTCTTGTTTCTTTTTTAATCGGGGTCGTATCGCATCACCGGCTTCATGGCGCACATCATCGAGGTACCAGGTGTCTGCATCGGCCATAAACCGGGCATCACATTGGTTGATGAGGTAATCGATGATTTTTTCTTCTGATTTAGATAGTTGCGAGAATCCAACGATGTAAATCTTAAAATCAGACCATTGTTGAAGCCAAATGAGGTTTTCTGCCTGCTCACGAAAAATGCTGCCGCGATAACCCAGATGTTGATGGTGAAGTAATTGTTTGAAGTTAGTGTAACAGGCTGTAAAAAGCGACCAGAATCGCTGATAACGCAACTGGAATGCTGTTAGGCTTTCCTGATCTTCTAAAAAGAACTGCAGCGATTTTAACTGTTCCAGGTCTCTGAAAAATGATGCTGGAGGTACGAGTTGAAAGTCCAGTTCATCGAAATCGTGTAGCATGGTTTGCGCGGTACCGATGAATTGTTCAAAGCGGTCATCGCCCTGCTGTTGCACATAAACATCATAAAGCAGCGTGATTAATGTAGCATTTGGAGCCAGTGCCGTTGGCGCGTGTTGCATGACCCAATCGGGAAAAGTTTGCAGCTCTGGCAGCCAGCCCTGATGCCCCGGAAGTTCGCGCAGGATGCGCCGCAGGTGGCTGGCCACGCGGTGATTGGGAACCAGAATGAGTACGTCGCGAAATTGACCCGCGGTTTCTTCGCAGATGTGGTTGGCTATATGTTGAAGGAAATTCATAGGGAAACAGGGGTTATTTGCCATGGAGAAGTATAAACCAGCAGCACTGTTTCCAGTTGCAATCCTTGATGTTTTAAGATTTTTGCATACGATAGAATTTGCTGATGATGCGCCGGTTCAGGTGCACCAGTTTTAAAGTCGAAAAGGGCGTACTGTTGCGTTTCCGGGTGGAATACAATTCTATCTGGTATGAGCAGTTGTCCTTTGCCATCGGCCAGCGGGCGTTCAGCCAGAACACGCCAGGGCGGCTGGAAGTAATGCCGTAGTTGCGGGTCATCAAGAATTTGATTGACGGTTGCTATCAATCGATCCTGAAGCCCAGTTGGCAGTTGTTGTTCATAGAAGAACTTTCTTTGAATACGTGGTGCGCTGTCCTTGTAAGAAATTGATGCCATTAACTGATGGAGCAGGTTGCCAAACTCCTGAGCGTCTTGCTGGCTGGATTGGTGTACTTTACGCAGTGAAAGTTTTTGTTGGTGCGCAGATAGTTGGCCCGGGTCGTAGGTGGGCAATTTCTTTTCGTCACCCCTTTGCGCCGGTTGCCATTCACCCCACTCGTAAATCTGTTCAAATCCCTGCCAATTATTTTGGTGTTGAAGGAAACGGGTTAAGACTGCAGTAACACTTTTCAATTGATCGGTGGCGGTTTTAGGCGCTGTTCCTAAAATGAATAGGGCATCTTCCGGTCGTGTGGTGGCTACATACAGCGCATTGAGCATATCCAATTGCAGTTCGTGTTGCTCGCGCTCGTAAATGCCGTGCAATGGCGTTTGCAACAAACTACTATCTGCTTTAATGGGATAGAAGGGAAGCGGTGTTGGCAACCATTCCTCCACTGAGGCCCAGAATAGGGTAGAAGAGTTATTCTCGATACAATTGAAATCTGCTTCAATCAACAATACCACCGGAAATTGCAGCCCTTTTGATTTGTGAATGGTCATAATCCTAACTGCATCCAAATCTTCGGGAAAAATGACCGATGCGGTGCTGCGTTTATCTGACCACCATTCCAGAAAATCGCTAATGCGGTGGCCGTGTACACTGGAAAACTCGAGCACCGCATCCCGGAAGAATTGCATAAATGGATTTCCGGTTAGCGGAATCTGTAGCGCGGCGGCAATGGCATCCACTACTTCCGGAAGGCGTTGTGTGAGTAGTTGGTCGCTGTTGAGGTGGCTACCCGATAAAATGGAGAACTGTTGCTCGAAATCAGGATAAGGTTGGCGGATAAAATCACGGTAAGTGGTATCGGGTATTGCCGTGAAAGAAGCCGTGATATCTTGTAGTAGCGCGGTATTGAGCGCATGCATCATTTCTGAACGAACAATGGCGTTGTTGCGATCGGTCAGGTATCGCAATGCCGATAGAACGGATTGTACCAATGGCGATTGATCGATGAGTACACTTTCTGCACTAACTACGGGAATATTGTTTTCCAGCAGGAATGCGGCGGCGGCGCTGCCCACCTGGTTACTTCGGGATAATAGCGCGATATCTTTCCATCTGAATCCTTTGGCCATTAATTCATGAAGGATTTCCTTCATGCGATGGTGGCGGTTTTGGGTGACCTCGTCTTTTTTTCCGGCAGGCAGGAACTCGAGACGCACATATCCACCGGTTTTCCGGGTAGCGGCTTCCTGCTCCACGCCTTCATAAGTTGTAGAAAGAGCAAAATCTGCGTCTTGCTTCAACATCCCATAAAGCTGGTTATTGAAGGAAACAATTTGTGGCAGGCTACGGTAGTTCTTGTTCAGTTGCAAAACCCTGGAACCATAGTTTAAAATGACGTTTTCCCTTTCCTTTAAAACCGGATTGTGGTCACTGCCGTACAGCTTTGGGAGGCAGATAAACTGCGCTACTTCCCCGCCTCTGAACCGGTAAATGGCCTGTTTCCCATCACCTACGATGAGGCTGTCTTTGAGCTCCATCAAACTATTTTCCACCAAGGGAACCAGATTCTGCCATTGCAATACGCTGGTATCCTGAAATTCATCAATCAGAATCTGATTATATTTCTGTCCGATCCGCTCATAAATGAAGGGTGCGGGCTGGTCGCGTACAATATGTCCGATGCGCCTTTGAAACTCGCTGATATGCAGCAATCCCTCGGCTTCCTGAATTTGATGCACTTGTTTTTGGACCTCACTGAGCAGCATAAAGGAATAGCTGTTTTTCAGCAGCAGTTTCGCTAAAAAGTAGGATGCTCCTGCTGTTTCTGACAACTGGATAACACGGTCGATAAGCGCCAAAAGTTGCGGCTTAATCGCTTCTATGGATGCCTGTTCGGTTTCTTTGCCTTTCCGGGCCGTGTACCATTTATTTTGGTTGATGGTAGTGGCGGCATAGCCATCGGGTTGCAGACTCATCTGGCCGTTAAAATCGCGACAGCCAACCATGTATTTCCAAATACCCCTGGAGGTTTGAAAGAAGTCGGCGGCTTGAAGACCACGAGAGGCAATCAGTTGCATCATTTGCGCACCGTGTTCCTGAATGCTCTTTTCGAATTGATTTCTTATTGATAGAAGCAGTTTGCGGGCTTCCTGAAACTGATTTTCGGTAATGGAACCCAGTTGTTCGATATAGGGCGCCGCGGCTTCCCGAAATAGCTGCCTTCCTAATTGAATCAGGTCATTTTCTATGTGCCATCCCTTGCCCTCACTCAGCCGGTCTTCCGCAAAGTCGATTAGCGCCCGCGTAAGCGGTGTATCCTGCTGGCTGTTAGCCATTTGAAGTACCTGATCTACCGCGCGGCTGAGCAGTACTTCCTGATCCAGTTCTACCCTGAAATCAGCTTGTAAATGCAAATCATGCGCATAACTGCGTACCAGGCGGTTCACAAAACTATCTATGGTAGATACAGATAGGTCAGCGTAATGGTGTAGCATGTGGTGATGGGTGAACGCTGCTCTTCGCTGCAGTTCTTCTTCGGGCAACGTTAAATCGTTACAGAGCGCCCTCATCAGTTCAGCCGGCGGATTATTTGATGTCAGGCTTTCCAGCGTCTGCAATACCCGGCTTTTCATTTCATTGGCGGCTTTGTTGGTGAAGGTTATGGCCAGAATACTCCGGTAACCCGGACCGTCGGCCTGGAGCGACATGCGCAGAAATTCACGAACCAGCGTGTATGTTTTGCCGCTGCCGGCAGAAGATTTGTAGATATTGAGCATAAACCAGGGGCGAGGCAAGAGGGTACGGCAAGTAAATGTATTATATTTACCTGCCGGGCCTCTTAATCAACAAAAAATCAACAGCCAGGGGCAAATATCACTACGGTCTGCGCAATGTATTTGCGTAGCGGAAAGTGGTTAGTTTTAGAGGCAGTGGAATTCTGTGCATAAACACTTTTTAATTCCGGTGGAATAATTATATTTGCCGTCCCAAAAAACAAGGCAATGCCAAAAATGAAATCAAATTCCGGCGCTAAAAAGCGTTTCAAGGTGACCGGATCGGGTAAAATCAAACGCGGTAAGGCGTTTCACCGCCACCTGCTGGGTCGGAAAGCAAAAGGCCGGAAGAAAGACCTGAGTAAGGATGCTGTGGTTCATCCTTCAGATGAGAAGCGTATCAAGTTATTGTTAGTCTAATTAATTGTCTCAAAGCAAAAAAGATAAGTCATGCCTCGTTCAGTCAATGCCGTAGCTAGTCGTAAGCGCCGGAAAAAGATACTTAAGAAAGCGAAAGGATTCTTCCTCAATCGCAAAAATGTTTACACCGTAGCTAAGAACGCGGTAGATAAAGCTGGTGTGTATGCATACACTGGCCGTAAGCAAAAAAAGCGCAATTACCGCAGTTTGTGGATTGCCCGTATCAATGCGGCAGTACGCGCTGAAGGCATGAGCTACTCGAAGTTCATGGCCGGGTTAACGGCTGCAGGTATCGACCTGAACCGCAAGGTGTTAGCTGATTTGGCATTGAATGATGCCGCAGCTTTCTCTGCCATCGTAGCGCAGGTAAAAAAATAGTAATCCGAATTACAACAAAAAAGCCGGTAGTGATACCGGCTTTTTTCGTTTAGCGCCTACGAGCATTGTGTTTAGCCCGATAGATGCCTCGGGACGCACGCTGCTCCGATCGTCTGATTTCCCGGCGCTCTTCATTGGTTACAATACCATCTGCCCGGGCAGCCCGCTTCTCCTGATGAATAGCCCGCTGTTGATTTTCTAATCTGCGTGTTTCACGAGGCGTTAATGCACCGCTTTTTGCGCCGTTAACAATGCGCTTTTGTTCTACTGCCTGACGGCCATTCTGAGCGCTTACGGGTTGGCTTAACAAGAGCGCAACACCCATTATTCCAAAAAAGATCGTTTTCATAATTTTTGTTTTCTGGTATGATAAAGAAAGAAAAAAGTGGTTTAAAGGGGGCTTTGCTTTTTGCAATTCTTGACAATTGGACATGCCACTGGCTTTAACAGGAAATAGCGCAGAATCATTAACTTCACTTCATTATGGCAGGAATAGATCAAAAATTGGTGGAACACTGGACGTACGAGGAGTTTCTGGCTTTTGCGTTGGTTTATGTTGCAGAGCTGGACGGACAACTATCATCAGAAGAAATTGCATTTGTTCGGCAAAGAACGGGATTGGCTAACGTTCGCTATTACGACGCCATTGTAAAAGATTTATCTGATAGCGAAAGCATGGAAATATTAGCGCTTTTTAAAAAGCGTTATCTGGCAGATACTGCAGCTGAACAACGCGTACGAACAGATTTAGAAGCTATGTTCCGCAGCGGTCACCATCATCAGCAATTTGAGCGCGTAGCGCTGCATCTGATTGAGAAATTAATCTGATTAACGCAGTAAAATTCCTTTTTCCAGTAGCACGGTATTATTCATGCAATTGTAGATTTTGGCTGGAAATTTTTCAATCACCTGATAATTATGGGTGGCCATTAACACCGCTGTGTTGTGTTGACGGTTAATGCGTATCAACAGGTTCATGATTTCATTCGATGTTTCAGGGTCTAAATTGCCTGTGGGCTCATCGGCAATAATCACCGGCGGGTTATTCAACAATGCCCTGGCAATAACTAGTCGCTGCTGTTCTCCACCAGATAGTTGATGGGGCATTTTTCGTGCCGTACCGGTCATCCCAACTTCGTTCAAAACTTCATCAATGCGATGCTGGATTTCGTTCTGGTTTTTCCAGCCGGTGGCGCGCAGCACAAACGATAAATTCTCCTCTCCCGTGCGGTCGAATAGTAATTGAAAGTCCTGGAAGATGATTCCGAGTTTTCGCCTCAGAAAGGGAATGTCGCCACGTTTCATTTCATGGAGTGCATAACCACAAACATGTGCTGTACCTGCAGCCACGGGAACGTCAGCATACATTGATTTTAGTAAGCTGCTTTTTCCTGAGCCAGTTTTGCCTATTAAGTAAACGAATTCTCCGGCGGCTACATCAAAATTTATATCAGTAAGTACCATGCCGCCGCTTTGTTCGATATTCACATGGTGATAAGCGATAATGCCTTCTGTTTCTATACCCATAATAAAAAAAGTGCGCTCAACTGGGCGCACTTCAAAAGTGTTGAAAATAAATGTATTAAGATACTACAGCTGCGGGAGCTGAGTCTCTAAATTTCTTACGGATGCCATAACCCAGTGCGGCTACCAGCATTGTTATCACTCCACCATCCAATGGAACACCTGGTGGCGGCGGCGGTGGTGGTGGTGGTGGTGGCGGTGGCTGAGCGAAAACTACAGCTACACACACGAACAGTACGCCTGTAAGTGCAAAACGCAAAGCAAATCTTTGCATGTCACGTGTATTTGATTTTTCCATTATCGGCATATTAATCTTAGGTAAAAATAATGAACTAATTGATATAACCAAATTGTATATACAATTAAGTTTTTAACATTTATGAGTTGTGGAGTACTCTAGGTGCTGCATTCCGGATTTCATCCGAGGCCTGCGCCGCATACTTTTCAAAGTTTTTATTGAATTGCTCTGCTAACTCGTCGGCTTTAACGTCATAGGCGTTCGCATCTTTCCAGGCCTTTCTTGGGTTAAGAATTTCAGCCGGAACACCTTCGCAACTTGTTGGCATGGACACGCCAAAAACCGGATGCGTTTCATAGCTCACCTGATTTAATCGTCCGGTTAAAGCAGCCGTAATCAGGGCCCTTGTATGAGGTAAACTCATACGTTTGCCGGTGCCGTAAGCGCCGCCGGTGTAACCCGTATTAAGCAACCAAACGTTGATATCTTTTTTCTCTTCCAGCTTCTTACCTAATAAATCAGCATACTTCGTTGGATGCAATGGCAGGAATGCGGCGCCGAAGCAAGCCGAGAAAGTGGTTTGAGGCTCAACTACGCCAACCTCTGTACCTGCTACCTTAGAAGTGAAGCCCGAGAGGAAGTAATACATGGCCTGACCAACACTTAATTTTGAAATTGGCGGCAAAACCCCAAAAGCATCATAGGTAAGCAGGAAAATATTCCGAGGCTCATTACCACGCGATACTGGCAATGCGTTATCAATGTAATTAATGGGATACGATACCCGGGTATTTTCAGTTCGCTTCTTGCTGGTGTAATCTACCGTACGGCTGCCAGGGAGAAACTCAATGTTTTCCAGAATGGCACCATGCCGGATAGCCCGGAAAATATCCGGCTCTTTTTCTGCCGATAGATCAATAACCTTCGCATAGCAACCGCCTTCAAAATTGAAAACGGAGTTGTTGTCCCAGCCGTGCTCATCATCGCCAATTAACGGACGATTCGGGTCGGCGGAAAGCGTAGTTTTTCCAGTACCAGATAATCCGAAAAACAGCGCCACATCACCATCTTTTCCCTGATTGGCAGAACAATGCATGCTCAACACTTTCTTATCATGAGGCAGCACAAAATTTAATACGGTAAAGATGCCTTTCTTGATCTCGCCTGTATAGGCCGAACCGCCGATGATGGCAATTTTACGCGTGAAGTTGAGGATAGAAAAATTATGCTGACGAATACCGTCTTCCTTGCCATTTCCTAAAAAGCCCGGGGCCTGAATCACCAGCCAATCATGCTCAAAACCTTCAATGGCCGCCGCATCAGGACGCAAAAACATATTTCCAGCAAACATATTCGCCCATGGATATTCATTCACTACCCGAACATTCAATTTGTAGCTATCATGCGCACAGGCAACACAATCGCGAACAAATACGTCCTTGCCAGCGAAATAAGCGGTGATGCGATCGTAAAGTTTATCGAACTGCGATGATTCAATGGGCAGATTAAACTTGCTGGACCAATCAACCGAATTTTCAGTGATTGAATCTTTCACAATAAACTTATCCTGCGGAGAACGACCGGTAAACTCGCCGGTATCTACAGCTAAAGCGCCGCTGTCGTTCAGAACGCCTTGCCCGCGTTTAATGGTTTCTTCAACTAGCTCCTCAGGGGTGAGGTTCCAATATTGGTTACCTGTATTTTTAATGTTGATTTGGTCGAGACTGAAGTGTTTGTTTTTTCTACCCGAAATCGTCATAATTTAATTCATTTTAGGAAGTGTAAAGATACGTTTTTTAATCCAGCAGGTATCAGGTTTTCCACATGGCCTGGGTTATGGGAATTTGGGGAATTTATCCCAATCGGGCTGGCGCTTTTCAATGAAGGCATTCTTGCCTTCTTTGGCCTCTTCACTGAGGTAGTAAAGCAGGGTAGCATTGCCAGCTAGCTCCTGAATGCCGGCCTGTCCATCCAATTCTGCGTTGAAAGAACTTTTCAGCATGCGAATAGCCAGCGGCGATTTTTGCATGATTTTCTGACACCATTCTACAGTCGTATCTTCTAAAATTTCCAAGGGTACTACTTTATTAACCAGACCCATGTCTAAAGCGTCTTGTGCATTGTATTGGTCGCAGAGATACCATATCTCACGCGCTTTTTTCTGCCCAACGATTCTAGCCAAATAGCTGGCTCCAAAACCACCGTCAAAACTGCCCACGCGCGGGCCGGTTTGACCAAAAATAGCGTTCTCGCTGGCAATACTTAAATCACAAACAACATGTAATACATGTCCACCGCCAATGGCATATCCATTCACCATGGCAATCACGGCCTTTGGGATGGAACGAATCTGTTTTTGTAAATCCAGTACATTCAAACGAGGCACTTCATCCTTTCCTACATAGCCGCCATGCCCGCGTACGTTCTGATCGCCGCCGCTGCAAAAAGCCATATCGCCTTCGCCAGTTAAGATGATTGATTTAATATCTAACTGATCGCGGCAAATATTCATGGCATCAATCATTTCACGCACCGTTAGTGGCGTAAATGCATTACGGAAACGCGGCCGGTTGATCGTAATTTTGGCAATACCTTCAAAAAAATCAAACTTGATTTCTTCGTAGGGTTTTATGGTGGTCCAATTCCTGTTGCTCATAGTGGGCGCGAATATAATGCTTTGAAGGAACCACCGGGTTATCCGGAAAAGTATTCCTTCCAGATAGTGGCATTCAACTTACTATCTGTAAAAACCTCCATTATGGCGGTTTGTCTGCTGGTATAGAAATCAGGAAGAACTTGCCGTAACGCTTCTATATGGTGAATGGTTTGGTAGGAAATGCCATACATTGCTGCCAAGTGCCTGGCAGAAAGTTGATGTTTGGTCTGGAAGAAAGACTCGAATCCATCAACGGTGTCGGGCCCCGGAATCATGCCAAAAATATTCCCGCCACCGTTGTTAATCACCACAATTTTTAGGTTAGGCGGCAATTCCGGATTCCATAAGGCGTTAGAATCATATAGAAAACTGATGTCACCAAGAATAGCAACCACGAGCTGCTGTGGTTGTGCAAGAGCAGCGCCCACAGCCGTACTCAGGCAGCCATCAATCCCACTGGTGCCCCGATTACTAAAAACCCGCACTGTTGCAGGGTGGTCAAACAAGCAGGCATAGCGGATAGGAGAGGAGTTGCCGTATTGCATTATCGCATTTTCCGGCAACAACTTAATCAGCGATTCAAAAACCTGCCAATCGCTGTAGCTTACCTTTTCACTAAACTCTTGATGATGGCTATGGGCCATTTCATTGGCCTGATGCCAATGCGTCGCAAAAGGGGCGTTACTTTCTTCTCGCTTCACTAACTGTTGTAGGCCTTCTGCAGGCCGGGTAAAAAAATGGGTGTAATGCTTCGCGCCAAATCCATTCCATGTGCCTTCATCGGGTGATAAATGGATATGATTGGCTACTGGATGTTGTTTCAACCACTGCCTCAAACGCTTCGATACTACTTGCTTCCCAACAGTAATTAAGAAATCAGGCGTGGGCAGCCGTGATTGATTTTTCAAGGCTATGGAAAGTAACCTATCGGGATGCGCGATTATTCGTTTTCCGGTAACATTCGCCACGGGTTCGGCAACCACCACGGTATCTTCCCGCTTGGCTAAATCTTCCAGGAGGGCGTTTTCTGCCGCATCTTCATGTCGAAGTCCACACAACACCATAACGCTGCCAACCATGGGTAGTACCACAGGTTGTTCAGAACGAATTGCCAATTCCTGTAAAACGAAATGCGGCGTGGTAGCTTGGGTAGTTTCATAAAGCGGTTCAGCCAGCGGAATATTGATATGTACGGGTTGAAGAAACGGTTGCCGGCTCAAATGAATGGCATCAGCAGTTTGCTGTGCGGCCTCGTGAGCAGTTTCCGATAAATTGAAAAAGTGCCGGCAATAATTTTGGTAAAGTTGCTGCTGGTTGATCGCTTGATTCTCGCCTACGCCAATAGCATGGGCAGGGCGGTCGGCCGTAAGAACTAATAGGGGTACTTGTTGGTAGAAGGCTTCACAAACAGCCGGTGCAAAATTCAAGGCTGCCGTGCCCGACGTACAAATCAGCGCCACTGTTTGCCTGGTTTGTTGCGCTAAACCAAGGGCGAAAAATCCGGCAACGCGCTCGTCGGCAATAACGTACTTGCTGATATCGGGGTAGGCCTGAAAAGCAATCACCAATGGCGCCGATCGCGAACCAGGCGAAATCACCACTTGACGAATGCCTTTTTGAAAGCATACCGCAGCCAGTGCAGCAACTTGTTGTTTGTTGGTAGTCATGCCAGCAGGTGGCGCAAAATATCCATTTTCCTCTCGGTTTCCAGCCATTCTTTTTCAGGTTGCGATTGGGCCGTGATGCCGCATCCGGCATAAAAAACTACATACCGGCCATGGAATTGCATGCATCGCAGGTTCACCCAAAGCGACGTTTTTTGAGGATGCACCGGACCGATAAATCCGCTGTATAAGGCTCGTGGGAAGCCTTCCTGGCGGAGTATGAATTGTTGCGCTTCCTTTTTGGGTAAGCCGGCAATGGCCGGCGTAGGATGCAATAGCTGCGCGGCTTTCAGCACCGGCAATTCCCTGGATGAAAATTTAATGATGGTGCGTAAATGCCTGATAGCGCCCGCAGCTATCGTCCGCGTAGCGCCAACCGCTACCGCATCCACTTCCTGCTTCAATATATCGGCTATATACTTCGTCACCAAAAGCTGTTCCTGGCGTTCCTTGTCGGTAAACTGCTCCCCGTTTTTACTTATCGTTCCCGCCAATGAAAAAGTTCTGGTTTCAGCCCCTTGTTGTTGAACCAATACTTCCGGAGAAGCGCCCAGCCATAGGCCTGCTCCCGGCAAATAAACCATCGAACAAAAGCAATTGCGGTATTGCTCGCAAATTTCCAGGAATAGCTCGTTGGGCGCTATATCCTGTTGCGTCATTCGATAGCGCCTGGCGGTAACTACCTTTTTCATTTTTCCGGCATGAATATCCGCAACCGCTTGTTCTACCAAGGCCACAAAAGCTTTTTTACTCCGGTCGATGCCTTCCATTTTTTCAGTGGGCAAAGGCCACTGTAAACCCGCCCAAATCTTCCGGAATTGTTTGTGGCTGATTCGTTGCGGTTGGCCTGAAATATATTGCGCCCGGCCACGAAAGGGCGAAACCGCAAAACCCTGGCCATCGGCGGGCAATTGATTCACCAGCTTCCCTTTAATAAAGTGCATAGAGCCCCCGGGCAAACAATAAAAAGCGAAAGACGGAATGGCTTCTGTCTTTCGCTGTATACGAGCGCGCTTGCTCACGGTTAAGAATTAATTTCCGGCAGCATGCTTGCGAATGATGTTCAATGCGCCACCGGCCTTGAACCATTCAATTTGCTGGGCATTATAGGTGTGATTCACCTCAATAGTTTCTGTAGTTCCATTGCTGTGGTGAATAGCCAACTGCAATGGCGTATTGGGCGCAAAAGCAGTCAGGCCTATAATATCGAACGTATCATCTTCCTGAATCTTCTCGTAATCAGCCTTATTGGCAAACGTAAGCGCTAACATGCCTTGCTTCTTCAGATTCGTTTCGTGGATACGGGCAAATGATTTTACCAGAATAGCGCGAACGCCTAAGTGGCGCGGTTCCATAGCGGCATGCTCGCGCGAAGAACCTTCCCCATAGTTCTCATCGCCCACTACAATAGAACCGATTCCGGCTGCTTTGTAGGCGCGCTGCACCTTGGGTACTTCATCGTAAGCACCAGTCATTTGATTTTTTACTGAATTGGCTTTTTCATTGAAGAAATTCGTAGCGCCAATCAACATATTGTTCGATATGTTATCGAGATGACCGCGGTATTTCAACCATGGGCCAGCCATCGAAATGTGATCGGTAGTACACTTACCTTTCGCCTTAATCAGCAGCTTCAATCCTTTCAAATCGGTTCCTTCCCACGGAGCAAAAGAATACAACAATTGCAGGCGGTCTGATGATGGATCTACTTTCACTTCAATACCGCTGCCATCGGCGGCTGGCGCCTGATAACCCGGGTCATCAACGGCAAAACCGCGCTTCGGCAATTCATCACCCACCGGCGGATCTAATTTCACCTGCTCGCCTTTTTCGTTCGTCAGCGTATCGGTTAGCGGATTGAAAGTCAAATCGCCAGCAATGGCCAATGCCGTGGTCAATTCAGGCGAAGCCACAAAGGCCAGCGTGTTCGGATTGCCATCCTGGCGGGCGGCAAAGTTTCTGTTGAAAGAATGTACAATGGTGTTGCGCTCTTTTTTGTCGGCGCCGGCGCGTGCCCACATACCGATGCACGGACCGCACGCATTGGCATAAACCGTGGCGCCAATTTTGTTGAAGGTCTCAATGAATCCATCGCGGTCTATAGTAAAACGAATTTGTTCAGAACCTGGCGTGATGCTGAAATCGGCCTTTGCTTTCAAATTCTTTTTGGCTACTTGCTCGGCCAGCGATACCGCGCGGGAGATATCTTCATAAGATGAGTTCGTGCAACTTCCAATTAAGCCAACTTTCACGGTTGTAGGCCAATCATTCGCCTTAGCTGCTTCTTTCATTTTAGAAATTGGCGTAGCTAAATCAGGCGTGAACGGTCCGTTAATATGCGGCTCCAGTTCGCTCAAATTGATTTCTATCACCTGATCAAAATATTTTTCGGGCTGATCGTAACACTCCCGATCTGCAGTGAGGTGTTCGCGGATGGCGTTAGCAGCATCGGCCACATCGGCGCGCCCGGTAGCGCGCAGGTAACGCTCCATGCTGTCATCGTATCCAAAAGTAGAAGTGGTAGCGCCTATCTCTGCGCCCATATTGGCAATGGTTCCTTTTCCGGTACAGCTCATGCTGGTGGCGCCTTCGCCAAAGTATTCAACAATGGCTCCGGTTCCACCTTTAACAGTAAGAATGCCGGCAACTTTTAAAATTACATCCTTGGCAGATGTCCAGCCGTTCAACTTTCCGGTTAACTTAATACCAATCAGTTTAGGCCATTTCAATTCCCAGGGTAAGCCAGCCATCACATCCACCGCATCCGCACCGCCTACTCCAATGGCAATCATGCCCAAGCCGCCGCCATTAACCGTGTGGCTATCCGTACCAATCATCATACCACCCGGAAAGCAGTAATTCTCCAGCATAATCTGGTGGATGATACCAGCGCCCGGTTTCCAGAAGCCGATGCCGTATTTATTGGAAACAGAAGAGAGAAAATCGTACACCTCCTGGTTGCCCTTGTTGGCTACTGATAAATCGGTGGCAGAACCTTCTTTCGCCTGAATCAGGTGGTCGCAATGTACCGTAGAAGGAACCGCAGCCTTTTTGCGGCCGGCTGTCATAAATTGCAACAGCGCCATTTGCGCCGTGGCATCCTGCATAGTAACACGGTCGGGCGCGAAATCAACGTAAGATTTTCCCCGTTGGAAATCTTCCAGTTTCATATCGGCGTGTAAGTGCGCAAACAGAATTTTTTCAGAAAGCGTAAGCGGCCGATTCAACAGGTTTTTCGCTGCTGCAATCTTCGAAGGCATTTCCGCATACACCTTCTTAATCATATCTAAATCAAAAGCCATAGTGCTAGTTTTTTGTTAGTGCAGTTAAATTTGGACTGCAAATATCGAAATCGGCGGCAAAGTACGTTCACCGCCTGCGGTTAGTAAAGGGCTTTTGTGGATATTTTGGTGGATTAGCGAAATTTCGCTGAAATTTTCTTCTCTTGTGATAAAACCATGACAGAGAACACGATTGAGATCGGTTATCTTTAACCAATCAAACCTTCAAATAATCCTGCTCTATGCGCTATTTTCTCCTTATCGTTCTAATTACCATCAGTTGGCATTACACCCGGGCACAGGTGTGGACCCATTACCCAAAGCCCAATACCCGTTATTCTTCTGTTGTTGCGGTTGATTCGTTTTTTGTTTATATCAGCTTCGCCAACGGCATACTCCGTGTGCACCAATCGACAGCGCAAATTGATACGCTTTTGATCCCTGACGATATGCAGCCCTGTGAAAAGACAGTAAACCCGTTGGAAGCCGCGGTAAGCGATAATGGTACAATTTGGTTGTTGAATAAACGGGGCCTGCTTCGCTACGAAGGTGGGAATTGGACCTTGTTCGATAATTTTCCCTCCCCTCAGCTCGCTAACCAGCAATCGCTTGCAACTGACCGATCTGGAAACGTATACCTCTTTGGATGGGGTTTATCAAAGTTTGATGGTAGTACGTGGACGGTTTTTGACTCGTCAAACGCACCATTTTCCTCTGACACCTATATCAATGAGCTAGCCGTAGGCGGTGGAAAGATTGCATTCCGATCACCAACTGGAAACATCTGCACCTACGACCAGGCGTCATGGAGTGTAGTGACACCCGGTTCCATTAACGGAGCTATCGATTTTTTAGGTAAGGTGACATTGAATACTAACGGGCAATTGACGATAATGGCCACGGATACTTTGAGTATTACCACAGTATATCAACAAACGCCTAATGGATTTCTAATCGGAACCGGCTACAGCACCTTTATGTGCGGCAGTCCAACTTTTGGGTTCAATAATCTGCGGTATTCTGATCGTTATGTAGCACTTGACATGAACAATCTTTACTTGAACAATCAAGGAACCTGTAGTACCCTAATACTACCAGGCTATATATGGAATGTAGTGGATGACCCATATGGCTTTATTTGGCTAAAAGGTGATTCCTGTTTGTGGAAGTATAATGCCACCAATTCCACCTTAACAACCGCTTTTACGCTAGGCAGAAAAACTGGGGCATTTGCCTTTTATGACGATTTCTGGTACGCCATACAGACCGACCTTCAGGGCAAAATTTGGGTAGGATCTTTTAATAGCCACACCGTTTGCAGGTATAATGGTTCAGACTTTGATGAATTCAACCTCGATTCGATCTTTCAACTTCCCCAAGTCCGTAATAATCACGTTGGGGCAATTGCTGTAGACCCGCTCCATAACTGGGTGTATGCCGGCTTGAATGTCGGGTTGCTAGCGAAATACGATGGTCAGATCTGGACCCTAGATACCATCACTACTCCGTCAAATCCCTCAAATAAATTCATCAGTGCCTTGCGTTTTGATCGGTACAATAACTTGCTCATTGGTTTTAATGGCGCCGATACCGGCTTGGTAGTATTGGACACCGGCGGTAATACCCAATACTATTCCCTGAGGGCTCTTGGATCCGCCACAGAGGACATCTTGTCAATCGCTGTAGATACCGCCATGGGTGGAAACGATTATTGGATAGGTACCGATGGGGGTGGGGTAATACTTAAAACAAATGCCGGCTTCTCGCATCTAACCAACCCATCATCGCCATTGCCTGGCAACACCGTTCAATGTATTGCCATTGACCAATTGGGTATGAAGTGGATTGGCACCAATGCAGGACTGGTTACCTATGATAACAGCGTTTGGACCGATTACACTGGCACCAACAGTCCATTCTGTGGCGATGATATCGAATACATCGCTTTCAACCCGTACGATAATTATCGGCCGTGGGTGGCTACCGACAGTCCGGGCGGAATTTGTGTGCTGCAAGACAGCGGCTGGGTTTGCTTTACTACCTGCAATAGCGCACTATCGAACAATGACGTGGAAGCCATTGCCTTTGACGGACCATGCAGTGTATGGCTGCCGAATGAAAGAATGAACTCAAATTTTTCCTTAGATCACCTTGAATATTGTGGCCTAACTTACGCGACCATCCATGGAAATGTTTTCACACCTAACCAGGAAGCCGCCGTGAAAAAACCAGTTACCTTTTACAAACGGACCGGCAATCAGTTTTTTGATATCGGACAAACGTTTACCGATAGCTTCGGACGATTTCGTTTTTGTACCAGTACCAAAAGCAACGACCTATATGTAGCTTCATCAGAAACAAATAATACGCTGCAAACATATGCTTCATCATCTATCGTTCGGCAAGAAGCCATTCAGTTCAACCTGATGCAACCTACTTCAACCATGGTCATTCAACAACAAAAGCTAACTACAACTTCTGGCTCGTGTTGTATTTCGGGTAATGTGGCTCCAAACGGTTTGTTTAATAATCCATTTACCTTGTATCTGGTCGATAATATTACCAAAGCAGTTGTGGCCAAATCGGCTATAGATGCCGACAGCACGGCATTTCGCTTTACAAATCTTCCAGTAGGTGTCTACCAATTTTGGGCCGATCGTTTCGGTATCGTAGATTCACTCAACGCCAGGCTAACCCTAACCGCGGCGCAACCTTGCTACAGCAATTTGTTGCTGCATTTGCTGCCCGATCGGCTGGCGCTCGATTCACAATCGCTTTCTGCAACCGCTATATTACCGCTAGGCCCTGATCGGCAACAATGGTCGGTCTACCCCATTCCTGCTCGAAATAACCTCCAGGTTCTTTGGCCGGAAGCTGCTGGCCCAACCCGGATAGAGCTGCTGGATACATGGGGAAATACGCAGATAAGCCAACTGGCTGAGCCGGTGCAAGGTCAATTTCAAATCGATATCGCTCATCTCCACTGCGGGGTCTATCTGTTGCGCCTTTGCGGTACAGCTGCTACGGTCACGAGCAAAATTATTGTGGAAGGAACAAATTAAGGGGAAACCTGTAGTTTCGCCCACAAAATGACCCTCCGCGAAAATATCCGACTGGCCCTGCGCGCCATTGCCAGTAACAAACTCCGCACCTCACTTACGCTCGTCATCATCGTAGTGGGCATCAGTGCGCTCATTACCATCCTAACCGCTACTGAAGGCATCAATCGCAAAATGCTCAAGCAATTTACCGAGCTGGGCGCCAATACGTTTACCATCAAGAATGAAGGCGCCCTGCGCCGCCGCCGCAACCGCCGCGCGCAATCAGAAATGCCGCCCATCACCATGGCGCAGGCCAACGCCTTTAAAGAACACTTCTCTTACCCGGCAACCATTTCCGTAGCCAGCAATATCGATAATGCCGCCGTAGTTAAATTCGGCTCTAAAAAGACGAACCCCAATGTCAAAATGTTTGGAGTAGATGATGCCTACCTGCGCGCAGCCGGCTGGACTACCCTCCAGGGCCGCAACTTCTCTAAATCGGAATGCGACAATGGCCAGCAGGTTATTTTGCTGGGAAAAGATGTGGTAGCTAAAATTTTTGAAACGCGCGATACCGTGGTGGGCAGCATGGTAAACATCGGCAGTAGAAAGTATCGCGTAGTAGGACTCCTGGCCCCCAAGGGCGCTAGTCAGGTAAGCAGCGATAACCTGGTGATGGTGCCGGTTATTAACGCGAAGCGAACGTTTGGCGACGATAAAACCAGCTACGATATAAATGTGATGGTGGGGCAGGCCGCTGAGCTCGATCGCGCCGCTGAAGAAGCGAATGGCTTGTTCCGCGGTATCCGAAAAGTACCGCTGGGCGAAGACCCCGATTTTGTGATCATCAAGAGCGATAAGCTGGCATCAGAAGTGATCGGCAACCTTAGTTACATTCAATATGCCACTATTGTTATCGGACTGCTCACCCTTATCGGGGCTGGCATCGGCTTAATGAATATCATGTTAGTGAGCGTGAATGAGCGCACGCGAGAAATCGGTATCAGCAAAGCAATTGGCGCCAATAAACGCACCATCCGAAGACAATTTCTCACCGAAGCTGTGGCCATTTGTATGATTGGCGGCATGATTGGCATTGTGCTGGGCGTCATTTTAGGAAACGGCGTAGGGGTATTGATGCAAACAGGTTTTATCATGCCCTGGAAATGGATTTTTGCAGGCATTGTCTTCACCTTCCTGGTAGGCGTTTTAGCCGGATGGTATCCATCTGTAAAAGCCTCTAATCTCGATCCGGTAGATGCGCTGCGATACGAGTAGTTCGTATCGATGTTTTTTTGGCGTACCCCTCAACCCGCTGGGTAATACTGCCCCTTCTCCAAAACCTAACATTCATGCGGGTTTCGGGGCCGCGCTGTACGCTCCCAAGGTTTTTGGCCGCGCCTGCAGTTTCAACAAATCATCGCCGCAGTGTTTCCGCCATTCGCTTAAAACTGCCTTGGCCAAAAACGCTTTCCGCTGCCATCGCTTACGCTCGCCGCTTCCCGTTACTACTTCCGCTATTCCTTCAAAAATCGCCGTACTACACCTTCTACCTGCAACAAGTACGCCCCGCGCGACAAGCCGTCCAGCGGCACCTCGGTAGTATTTCTTCCCCTGCCTTTAGCGCTTAACCGACCCAACGCATCCGTGATCGTCCACTCGTACGGACCCTCAAACGATGGCGTAATCGTCAACACATCCACCACCGGATTGGGTTGCAGTGAAAAAGCATCTACCGCATCCACTTCCCGAACACCCAACACCGTATCTCGCACCCAAACCCGCAACGTATCCCAACTCCATTCTACACCCGCACAGCCCATCACACTATCGCGCAGACCAATCAAAAAAGTAGTATTACTGTCCACACACACCGATGCCTGCAAACCCAAGGCCACCGGCACTTTCACTGTGTCCACCAACTTATACCACCGCACCGTATCATAAGTAGTAATCGTACTGGTTGCCTTCACCGTAATACACTTCTGCTCATTAGGCTGGGTATAAACAACCGTGTCTTTGCTAGCCACATGCACTGCATTGGCGTTAATAAGGTAGATGGGGGAAAGCGCGTCGAGGGCGATGTCGACAATCTTTGTCAGTGAATCATTTTCCGGCCAAAAAGAAATCCACTGGTAGTTTGAATCTGGTTGAAACGTAACAGTTATATGATGCCACGATGAATCTAAAACCGGCGATTGATAAATCTTTTGCCTCCTATCACAACTATCGTTGCCAAGGTAAATGGTCATGTAGCCTGGAACAGAGAATCTTGAATAAAACGAATCCGGAGGGCCCCATAATGAAGCGCTAAAGAAATTATAACTATAGACATTGCCATTAAGGATGCATCCCATTCGTTGAGAAACTCCACCAAAGTCATGAGGATACTCCTTTTCCATGAACAATACATTACTTCCACTTATGCCCTTGTAAGGTATAATACCCGGATATAATTGACCAGCATAGAAAGAATCTAAAACAAGATTTTCAAAATTACAATAACTCCAACTATCCGGCGCACATGTTGTACAAATAGTTCCTTCAAAAGAAGGATTTCTAAAAAAAATTTGAGCACTTAAAAAACTGAAAGAATAGAATACTATTAATGTGACCGAAAGAAGTTTTTTCATTAACTATCGATTAAAAGTTTCTACCAAGCCATAAATACACTCAGCCCACCGGTAACATAACATTGCTGAGCCATTTCATCAGATTTCAGTTTAGGCATCATTTCTTATCAAAACTAGCTGGTAACAAGATAATAAAAACCAAAGATGTTTTTTTGGCGTACCCCTCAACCCGCTTAGTAATAAGGCGCCATCCTCCAAACTCAGCGCCCATGCGGGTTTCGGGGCCGCGCTGTACGCTCCCAAGGTTTTTGGCCGCGCCTGAAGTTTCAATAAATCATCGCCGCAGTGTTTTCGCCTTTCGCTTAAAACAGCCTTGGCCAAAAACGCTTTTCGCTCCCATCGCTTACGCTCGCCGCTTCTCGTTACTAATTCCGCTATTCCTTCAAAAATCGCCGTACAACGCCTTCTACCTGCAACAAGTACGCCCCGCTCGACAAGCCTTCTACCGGCACCTCGGTAGTATTTCTTCCCCTGCCCTTAGCGCTTAACCGACCCAAAGCATCCGTGATGGTCCAGTCGTACGGCCCCTCAAACGATGGCGTAATCGTCAACACATCCACCACAGGATTAGGTTGCAGTTTAAACGCATGTACCGCATCCACTTCCCGAACGCCCAACACCGTATCTCGAACCCACACCCGTAAAGTATCCCAACTCCATTCTACACCCGCGCAACCCACCACACTATCGCGCAGACCAATCAAAAAAGTGGTGCTGCTATCCACGCAAACCGTGGTAGTTAAGCCACTGCCAACCGGCACTTTCACCGTATCCACCAACTTATACCACCGCACCGTATCATAAGTAGTAATCGTACTGGTTGCCTTCACCATAATACACTTCTGCTCATTTGGCTGGGTATAAACAACCGTGTCTTTGCTAGCCACATGCACTGCATTGGCGTTAATGAGGTAGATGGGGGAAAGCGCGTCGAGGTTTATATCGACGGTATTGTGCACCGAATCATTTTCCGGCCAAAAGGAAATCCAATTATAATCCGAATCGGGCTCAAAGGTGACAGAAATAAAATTCCATGAAGAATCAAGTACGGGACTTTTATAGATCAACTCCCTCCGATCACAGCTATCTCGACCCAAATAAATAGTCATATAGCCGTCACTGGTAACCGCAAATGTAATTGAATCTCTTGGCCCCCATGTGAAAGCAGCTACAAACGAAAACAAGTATTGCTTTCCTTTAGAGAAGCACCCTAAGTCTTGGGCAATTGAACCGAATTGGTTGGGGTATTCTTTCTCCATTGCGACAAAGGAGTTACCGGAATAGCTTTTTCTTGGTAAAAATCCGGGATACGATGCTTGAATAACGTGTGAATCTAGAACGAAATTAACAGGAATCAGATAACAACAAGACCAACTATCTGGTGAGCATATACCACAAGCTGCTCCTTCAAAAGAAGGATTTCGGAAATTAATCTGCCCCACCGAATTACAACTAAATAGGATTATAAGCGATAGAATCAACGATAATTTCTTCATAATTAATTAATAATTATAGTTCCATTGGTAATTTCTCCATTTTCAAATACAGCCCGGTAGGTATAAAATCCTGATGGCAATGATTCTAGTCTAATGTATTGTTTACCTTCTCTAAATTCTGTTTGAAGGACTTTACCACTCCATGCGTTGAACAACTCCAATTTGCCCACTCTTCCAGAAACAAGAGTCATCCCTGCTTGAGCCGATGATGGGTTTGGAAATAGTTTGAAAAAGTTTAGAGGCGTTAGTATTATTTCGTTCGTATCCGGCAGATTAGTTTTATAGAACCCAGTTTGCATCAGACATTCATCTTGAAAAATCCATGGAAGGTCATTGGTAAATGTCCAGTAAAGCGCTCTTGCCATAAATACACTCGGCCCCCCAGTTACATAACATTGCTGAGCAATTTGCAAAAGCCTATTTTTAAGGGAATCAGGCATTGCTTGTGTTCCCAGATAATTACAATAGTAGCTTAAGTAAATACTATTTAAACGTTGCATATTGGCTTCCTGAATGTTTGCTGGGTACACATTCCCGTTTAATCCGGCAAAGTACGCTAAACGGGAAGTATCAGTTGTTGTTAGGGCACTGTCGAATATGGTCTTAAGCGTAACCATATTTGAGGCATCATACGCAAAATTTGTGTAAAAGTTATTCAAAACCGTGTTACTATCCAAGAGCCAGAGATTATTTTTAAGAGACACATACAAGTCATATTTTTGCCAAATAGATAGGTAAGCTGATAAAACAGAAGTAGAACTATCAATAATTTCTCCTTTGGCTACCTTTTCCCAAAAAGGCAGTTGCGCATTTAAATAAGCAATGCCCGAATTGGGCCCTGCATTATCGCTGCATAAACTAAGCTGATATGAAGGTCGCGTAGTGCTATCGAAGTTTGTGCAGCGAACGGAAAATTTAGTGATGGATAAACCTAATTGGTTGATAGCACCATAGCCATTAGGATCCAAACATGCATTATTGATAGTTAAGGCTGGGTTGTATAATACTTCACTACCTATTGGAATACCCTGGCTTCTTAATAAAACTCTTTGGCTATTTGCGTTAGCATTATTAAATGTTCCAAAGTGATTAACACAGTTTACCCATTTGTTGTCAGGGGTATAATCGGTATTATTTGAAATTTGACAAGGCCCAGTTCCAGTAGGACAAGTTGCCGCACCTTGGTTGCCAATCTTTGATCCAATCCCATAAATTCCTATACCAGCAACGTCATTTTGAAATGAGTTGTTTCTGACATCCACGCCTGCGGTATTGCTGCCAATTCCCAAAATACCCATATGTTGGGAATTACTTTGATTACAGCTAACAAACGCTTTACTGGACACGTTATTTACCAGAACGCCAATAATTTTTCCATTTAATGTATTGGCCGCGCCAAAGTTATTTTGAGTACCCTCGCCAGTAATGACGTTGCCTTTTATCACCACCGCATTATCCAACGTACTTGCAATACCCACATTATCGCTCATCCTCGCCGTATCATAACTTCCATATACCTGCAACGAAGGCAAATAAGGCGTTTGCCTTGTTACAACAGAATTATTCTGTATCACCAAACTATCGTTGTAAAGCGAGTAAATACCGTAAATACTTTGCTCTAAGGTATTATTCTCCACACTGGCCGGCCGACGCAACGCGGCGCTCTTGGTCCTGCCCGCCACCACAATACCGCAAGCCCGCTTCGCAAACGGATGTTGATTCGTATAAACACTATCTACCGGAACATTCACAACATTGTTATTCGCAATCAACAACTCTGAATTACCACAATTCAACACCCGAACCCCATCACCGGCTAACTCACCATTATCCAGATTTCTCGACTGCAATCCCGAATTGTTGTTGTTCGCCACCGGTATCATGGTGTTTGATAATATTTTTATCTGCCCTCCCTGCGCACTATTGACATTCACATCGGCCAAACGAGCATGATAAAACCTGTTGCGATTGATGATGAACGTATCAACCGAGGTATTCTGTAACAAATTAATACCAAAGCGATTTCCCGAAAAATAATTCATGCCGCAAACGGTGCCATCACCAATCTGCTGACGATGCGATTTTCCCGCTCCTACATTGCCAAATGAATAAATACCCGTGCGTAACCATTGCAACGAATCCGGCACCGACACTATCGTATCCGGATAGCCGTCAAACTTGCTGCTCAACACCTGGAAACAAGAATACTCTGATTTCAATCCACAATGCAGATTGTAAAACTGATTAAGCGATTGATGTTGCACTACATTACTTTCATTGCTGCATCCCGCATTAGCTGACCATCCCACTACCACCCCATCTGCCAGGTTCAGTTGAATGCCATACAACATCTTCTTCATAGACGTGCTTTTATAGCTCGCTCTGGCATCCAAACGAACTTGCTTTATTGGCTGCAACGTATCCGTGGAAGTATAAAAATTACAACCCCTGATATAACTGCTGCTATTGGGCTTCACCTGATTCACAAAAACACCCACCCGGTTATTTATAAAATCCGTTTTCTCCAATTGATACGTACCATTGGTTACCTCCAGCCGCGCACCATTATCCGCATCAAAAATCTGTGTCCGCCGGCCCGCACTATCACTAGTGGTCACCAGCGTAGCGCCAGAGGCAGTGTAGTAAATGCCGTTCCACATCGTATCGCCGCAAGCACGCAACACCGATCCTTTTAACGTCAATTTTTTATAGAGCAACACGGATGCATTTCTATCAAATACAAGATAACGAAAACCAAAGATGTTTTTTTGGCGTACCCCTCAACCCGCTAAGTAATGAGGCGCCATCCTCCAAACTCAGCGCCCATGCGGGTTTCGGGGCCGCGCTGTACGCTCCCAAGGTTTTTGGCCGCGCATGCCGCTTCAACAAATCATCGCTACAGTGTTTTCGCCATTTGCTTAAAACTGCCTTGGCCAAAAACGCTTTCCGCTCCCATCGCTTACGCTCGCCGCTTCCCGTTACTACTTCCGCTACTCCTTCAAAAATCGCCGTACTACACCTTCTACCTGCAACAAATACGCCCCGCGCGACAAGCCTTCCAGCGGTACCGATGTCGTATTTCTTCCCCTGCCCTTAGCGCTTAACCGACCCAAAGCATCTGTGATGGTCCAGTCGTACGGACCGTCAAACGATGGCGTAATCGTCAACACATCCACCACCGGATTGGGTTGCAGGGAAAAAGCATCTACCGCATCCACTTCCCGAACGCCCAACACCGTATCTCGAACCCACACCCGTAACGTATCCCAACTCCATTCTACGCCCGCGCAACCCATCACACTATCGCGCAGACCAATCAAAAAAGTAGTATTACTATCCACACACACCGACGCCTGCAAACCCAAGGCCACCGGCACCTTCACCGTATCCACCAACTTATACCACTGCACCGTATCATAAGTAGAAATCGTACTGGTTGCCTTCACCGTAATACACTTCTGCTCGTTTGGCTGGGTATAAACAACCGTATCTTTGTTCGCCACATGCACTGCATTGGCGTTAATGAGGTAGATGGGGGAAATTGTATCTAAAAGAACAACAGCAACATAGTCGATAGAATCCCTATTAGGTGAAAAACTTATCCAGTTATAATTTGTATCCGCAGTAAATACAACCTCTAATCTTCGCCAGCTTGAGTCAAGATTAGTACTGCGAAAAATTGTTTGTCTTTTATCACAACTATCCCATCCTAAAAAAACACTCAAGTTTCCCGGTATAATTCCTTGAGCCCATAAGCTGTCTGGCGGCCCCCATAAAGAGGCTGCAAATACATAAAAAGCATATTCTTTATTAGGACTAAATTCGCAAATCAGACCTTGTGCAAGAGTTCCTCGAACATTTGGTTTACGACTATCTAACTCTACGAACACAGCTCCAGAAATTGACTTTCGTGGAAACCAAGGTGGTTGACAAACAGCGCTCTGGGTGTCTGATAACAATCCGACATGATCATCACAAACCGTCCAGCCTTCAGGAACTGTGAATCCGATACAATTAGCATCTCCTTCAAAAGAAGGATTTTGAAAAAATATTTGAGCACTTAAAAAGCTGAAAGAATAGAATACTATTAATGTGACCGAAAGAAGTTTTTTCATTACCAATTAATTAAAAGTTTCTACCACGCCATAAACACGCTAGGGCCGCCAGCAACATTACATTGCCGAGCCATTTCATCAGATTTCAGTTGAGGCATCATTTCTTTTCAAAACTAGCTGGTAACAAGATAACGAAAAACCAAAGATGTTTTTTGGCGTACCCCCTCAACCCGCTAAGTAATAAGGCGCCATGCTCCAAACTCAGCATTCATGCGGGTTTCGGGGCCGCGCTGTACGCTCCCAAGGTTTTTGGCCGCGCCTGCCGCTTCAACAAATCATCGACGCAGTGTTTTCGCCATTTGCTTAAAACCGCCTTGGCCAAAAACGCTTTCCGCTCCCATCGCTTACGCTCGCCGCTTCTCGTTGCTACTTCCGCTATTCCTTCAAAAATCGCCGCACTACACCTTCTACCTGCAACAAATACGCCCCGCGCGACAAGCCGTCCAGCGGCACCTCGGTAGTATTTCTTCCCCTGCCTTTAGCGCTTAACCGACCCAACGCATCCGTGATGGTCCAGTCGTACGGCCCCTCAAACGATGGCGTAATCGTCAACACATCCACCACCGGATTGGGTTGCAGTGAAAAAGCATGTACCGCATCCACTTCCCGAACGCCCAACACCGTATCTCGCACCCAAACCCGTAACGTATCCCAACTCCATTCTACGCCCGCGCAGCCGATCACACTATCGCGCAGACCAATCAAAAAAGTAGTATTACTATCCACACACACCGATGCCTGCAAACCCAAGGCCACCGGCACTTTCACCGTATCCACCAACTTGTACCACCGCACCGTATCATAAGTAGTAATCGTACTGGTTGCCTTCACCGTAATACACTTCTGCTCATTAGGCTGGGTGTAAACCACCGTGTCTTTGCTAGCCACATGTACTGCATTGGCGTTAATGAGGTAGATGGGGGAAAGCGCGTCGAGGGCGATGTCGACGAGACTATCATTTGGAAAATTAATAGGCCAAAATGTGAAATAATAAAGGGGTAATTGCGGCTGAATTTTTAATGCTATTTTATTCCAAACAGTATCTAAAATGCTGCTTCTATATAGCAATTGCATCTTTGAACAACTATCATTTCCTAAGTATATCTCAATTCTACCATTCTTATTAGATTTAAAAATTGAACTATCATTTCCCCGAACGGACGCGGCATATAATTCCAATCTATAAGTATAACCTTGTTTTAATACGCAAGGCAGCTTCGTAGCCAAACTACCTTGATCCGTAGAACTAAATGGTTGATTCTCCATTACTGCATATGTCAAACCATTGACTGCTACTTTTGGAATTATTCCTTGATAAGCTGGGTGATTAGGGTCAACAACCGCATTTAAATAATTACAAAAAGTCCAACCATTTGCCACGCAAAAATCACAAACCCCACCATCAAAGGAAGAATTCGTAATATTTACCTGACTAAGTACTGACAAGTAGCAAAGCGCATTTAAACTTAATAGAAAAACATATTTCATTTATTTGTTACAATTAATTTACCAGTTACAATTTTTCCATTTCTTAAATTAGCTGAATAAAGATAAATACCATTAACTAAATGTGCAATTTCAACTTGACTTCCTTTGTCAGAAAATTCTTGACATAGCACTTTTACTCCTAAACTATTAACAACAGTAATTTCACCCGAATCACTAGATCTTATTTCAATTGTCAATCGGCCATTTGTCGGGATTGGAAATATTTTGAAAAATACTTCTGAGCTATTCACACTAATTTCACTTCGCGCAGGTAGTTCCGTTTTATAAAAGCCCGTTTGCATAATACATTCATCTTGAAAATTCCACTTAATATCATTCATTAACGTCCAAAACAAGCTCCTAGCCATAAATACACTCGGTCCACCGGTAACATAACATTGTTGAGCAATGTTCAACAATTTCGCCTTAATCGTGTCAGGCATGACTTGAGTTCCTAAATACTGATTGTAGTAAGAAATAACAAAAGAATTTAGCTTTTGCTGATTTAGTTCTTGGATATTTACAGGATAGATGCTTCCATTTCTCATAGCTAACCTATTAAAATCACTAGTATCAGTAACTAATAACGCACTATCAAAAATCGACTTCAAATCTACCCAGTTTTCTCCCTCATACTTATAGGCTTGATAGAAACTATCTAATATTAAACTACTATCAGCAATCCACTGGTTTTCAGTTATCGTTCTATAAATTTCATTGGTTCGCCATACCCGGATAGCGCCAGCAAGAATGGAACTGCCTGTATCTATTAGTTCTCCTCGTACAACTTTTTCCCAAAAAGGTATCTGGATTTGAAGATAAGAAACAAGAGGATTTCCACCGCTACTGACGAAACAATTATCAGTTGAATAGCTGGGTAAATTTACATTCGCAAAAGCTGCACACCGTGCCGTAAATATATTCGGACCCAAACCGCTTTGATTAAAGCCTGAATTGTAGGCATTTGGATCATTACAACCGCCTGCGGTTTTCATTGCAGGGTTGTACGTCGTATCTAAACCAGCAGGGGCGCCTTGATTCCGTAGTAACACTTGTTGATTACTACCCGAAGCCAAATTATATGCTCCTAAATGATTGACACAATTGATCCATTGATTATCCGGTGTGTAATCACTTGAAGCGGTAACTGTACAAGGGCCAGTACCTGCGCCACAAAGTGCTGCACCCTGATTGCCTATCTTCGAGCCAAAACCATAAATGGCTATTCCTGTGACAGATCCATTTAAAACATTATTTCTTATATCAATACCACTTGAATTTGACCCGATACCTAAGATGCCAAAGTGATGTGAATAGAATTGGTTACAAGAAATAACTGCCCGGCTCCTAATGCTATTGATAAGAGCACCAGTTACCTTACCATTCAAAGTTCCACCAGCTCCAAATCCGGTGATGGTTCCTTGGCAGGCAACATTATTTTGCCGAACCACCACCGCATTATCCAACGTACTCGCAATACCCACATTATCGCTCATCCTCGCCGTATCATAACTTCCATATACCTGCAACGAAGGCAAATAAGGCGTTTGCCTTGTTACAACAGAATTATTCTGTATTACCAAACTATCGTTGTAAAGCGAGTAAATACCGTAAATACTTTGCTCTAACGTATTATTCTCCACACTGGCCGGCCGACGCAACGCGGCGCTCTTGGTCCTGCCCGCCAGCACAATGCCACAAGCCCGCTTCGCAAACGGATGTTGATTCGTATAAACACTATCTACCGGAACATTCACAATATTGTTATTCGCAATCAACAACTCTGAATTACCACAATTCAACACCCGAACCCCATCACCGGCTAACTCACCATTATCCAGATTTCTCGACTGCAATCCCGAATTGTTGTTGTTCGCCACCGGTATCATGGTGTTTGATAATATTTTTATCTGCCCTCCCTGCGCACTATTGACATTCACATCGGCCAAACGAGCATGATAAAACCTGTTGCGATTGATGATGAACGTATCAACCGAGGTATTCTGTAACAAATTAATACCAAAGCGATTTCCCGAAAAATAATTCATGCCGCAAACGGTGCCATCACCAATCTGCTGACGATGCGATTTTCCCACTCCTACATTGCCAAATGAATAGATACCCGTGCGTAACCATTGAAGCGAATCCGGCACCGACACTATCGTATCCGGATAGCCGTCAAACTTGCTGCTCAACACCGTGAAACAAGAATACTCTGATTTCAATCCACAATGCAGATTGTAAAACTGATTAAGCGATTGATGTTGCACTACATTACTTTCATTGCTGCATCCCGCATTAGCCGACCATCCCACTACCACCCCATCTGCCAGGTTCAGTTGAATGCCATACAACATCTTCTTCATAGACGTGCTTTTATAGCTCGCTCTGGCATCCAAACGAACTTGCTTTATTGGCTGCAACGTATCCGTGGAAGTATAAAAATTACAACCCCTGATATAACTGCTGCTATTGGGCTTCACCTGATTCACATAAACACCTACCCGGTTATTAATAAAATCCGTTTTCTCCAATTGATACGTACCATTGGTTACCTCTAGCCTCGCACCATAATCCGCATCAAAAATCTGCGTCCGCCTGCCTGCACTATCACTGGTGGTCACCAGCGTAGCGCCAGGGTACGCGTAGTACATGCCCCTCCACATCGTATCGCCACAAGCACGCAACACGGCACCTTTCAACGTTAGTTTTTTGTAGAGCACTACGCTAGCATTTCTGTCAAATACAAGATAACGAAAAACTAAAGATGTTTTTTTTGGCGTACCCCTCAACCCGCTAAGCAATAAGGCGCCATCCTCCAAACCCAGCGCTCTTGCGGGTTTCGGGGCCGCGCTGTACGCTCCCAAGGTTTTTGGCCGCGCCTTCCGCTTCAATAAATCATCGCCGCAGTGTTTTCGCCATTTGCTTAAAACCGCCTTGGCCAAAAACGCTTTTCGCTCCCATCGCTTACGCTCGCCGCTTCCCGTTACTACTTCCGCTATTCCTTCAAAAATCGCAGTACTACACCTTCTACCTGCAACAAATACGCCCCGCGCGACAAGCCTTGCAGCGGCACCTCGGTAGTATTTCTTCCCCTGCCCTTAGCGCTTAACCGACCCAAAGCATCTGTGATGGTCCAGTCGTACGGACCGTCAAACGATGGCGTAATCGTCAACACATCCACCACCGGATTGGGTTGCAGGGAAAAAGCATCTACCGCATCCACTTCCCGAACGCCCAACACCGTATCTCGAACCCACACCCGCAACGTATCCCAACTCCATTCTACTCCTGCGCAACCCACCACACTATCGCGCAGACCAATCAAAAAAGTAGTATTACTATCCACACACACCGATGCCTGCAAACCCGCGGCCACCGGCACTTTCACCGTATCCACCAACTTATACCACCGCACCGTATCATAAGTAGTAATCGTACTGGTTGCCTTCATCGAAATACACTTCTGCTCATTAGGCTGGGTGTAAACAACCGTGTCTTTGTTCGCCACATGCACTGCATTGGCGTTAATGAGGTAGATGGGGGAAAGCGCGTCGAGGGCGATGTCGACAATGCCAACTTGCAAAGAATCATTTACGGGCCAAAATCCAATCTTTGAACATGTTGAATCGGGGGTAAATGCAATGAACAATTTGTGCCAAGCAGAATCTAAAACTTCGGATATATACACTTGTTGTTGCATCATGCAACTATCAGTTCCTATGAGCACCTTAAATTTGCCATTAATAGAATATGCACTCCATACCGTATCCTTTGGACCCCACAGCGACGCAGCATAAACACTGAAAATATAACATTTACTCTTTACGAATGGACAACTACAGATTTGAGAGATATCCCCTTTCCCCTGTAATTTATTTTCAATTGAACAATAAGTTACTCCATCAACTGGTTTACTAGGTGCAATGCCAGGGAAAAAATTTAGCATTGGATTAATTACACTTACATGATAATTACAATAGTCCCAATTATATGGAAAACAAAAGCTACCATTGGGAATGCCATCTAGACTTGGATTCTGAAAATAAATCTGCCCTGAGCATTTTACGGAAATTATTAGAAAAAATAATCCTAAGAATTTTTTTACCATTTTCTTACTACGAGCTTACCATTAAAAATTTGTCCATTTTCTAATTTAACACAATAGCCATACACACCATCAGATATATCACGCAATAAATTTTTATTTACGCCTTTCTTTAAACTAATACTAAACATCTCTTGTCCCAATGGGTTGAATAATTCGAAAACTCCAGTATCAATAGCTTCAATCACCAAATGTTTCGTATTGTCTAATGGATTGGGATAAATCTTAAAATAAAGAGACGTTTTCGAACTTTCATTCGATACTTGTGCAGTATTCGTTTTGTAAAACCCAGTTTGATACAAGCAATTGTCCGTAAAGTCCCAAACCACGTTATTTGTGCAATTCCAATATAATGAGCGCGCATAGAAAACCGAAGGGCCACCAGTAACATAACATTGAGAGGCGATGTTTTTCAACTTTAACTTAAGGCTATCAGGCATCGCGGTTGTACCTAGGTAGTTGGCAAAATAATTGATGTAGATATTGTTTAAAATTTGCATGTTCTGCTCTTGTATGCCAGATGCATAAACACCCGCATTTTCATTGTATAACATTTGTAGACCTATGCTATCAGTAGTTTTATTTGCGGCTTCGTATATCGCTTTCAAATGTATCATCTCGGCGTCCATAAGAAGGCGAGCGTTGTAAAAACTATCTAAAACAACGCTACTATCTCTCAACTCCGGATGTTCTAACAATATACTCATCAATTCCGTTTGCCGCCATTTCCTGATATCCTCCGCTAAAAGTATATTCGTTATAGTATCTTCTCCCTTAGCTATTCTCTCCCACCAATCAATTTGCGCCATTCTAAACTTAGGAAGCTCATCTAAATTACCCGCAAAGTCTGCACAAGTATTGAATGAGTAAGCTTCGTGAAGCGTACTGTTGAATGTCGCGCAACGTGCATAAAATCGAAATTGGTTTGCAAAAACATCTTGGGTAAGAGACGAATTGAAATTTCCCGGATTCCCACAATAACTTGGCAACAACGGATTAACTTGGCTTCCCAAACCCGCAGGAATGCCATTCTCTCTCAATAACATGCGCTGACCGCTTCCATTCGCGCTGGCATATACACCTAAGTGATAGGTATTGTTGATCCAACGATTATCAGGCGCAAACTCGCCCGCTAATTTAATCTGACAAGCACTGGGTAACGGCTGACAATTGGCCGTTGCCACTACTCCTTGATTGCCAATACTTGCATTCGTCCCAAAAATGGATATGCCGCTCCAATGCCCATCCAAAACATTGTTTCTAATGTTCACACCATTCGTATTCGTCCCAAATCCTACAACACCCCAATGCGATCTACTCAGGTAATTACAATACACCAAGGTGGTACTCTTGTTGCTATTCACACCCACAGAAATCACCTTGCTCTTCAAAGAATCCGGCTGTGTGAATCCGGCAATTGCTCCGGTAACACCAACGGTGTTCGATGAAATCACCGTACTATCATCCATCGTACTCATGATACCAATATTGTCGCTGAACAAATGTGTTGTGTCCGCAACGGTATAACTACTGGCTCTATAGGGAACTTGCAGCGTACTAACCGTGTTATTAAAAATCTGCGCCGCCTTATTATTCAAACTGTAAATACCATAAATGCCCTGATTGACATAGTTCTCATAAATTTTCAGTGCTCTGTTCGCCACCGAGTTCGTCCTTCCCGCCACCACAATACCACAACTGCGCTTGGGGTACGGACTGGCCGCCGTATACACCTTCGTCAATGGAACATTTACAATAAAATTATGATGAATGTACAACGCACTATTTACACAGCCCAGCGCGCGAATACCATCACCCGCCAACTCTCCCGAATCCATACTGTTATACATCACCTCCACACGCGGTGCGTTCTGCGCGCTGTTGATATTCACATCCGCCAGATACGCATGCGTAAACCGGTTGCGGTTAATGATTAAGGTATCCGATGCATTGTTATTCTTCAAACAAATCCCAAATCGACCATTATAAAAGCGATTCATGCCGCAATCTGAACCATCGCCAATCTGAATTTTTTGCTGTCGTGTCGGGGAAATATCGCCATTGGCAAATATGCCCGTCCGCCACCAATCGTCAACCGTGGTAACCGCCGTATCCGTAGAACCCTCAAATGAATTATTCAAGGCGGTAAAGCCCGATGAGAAAGAATACATGCCGCAATGCAAGTTGAAGAAGCGATTTTGCGTACTCTGGCATTCCACCGCCGAACCCACTACCACACCATCGGCCAGATTCAACTGCACCCCAAACAGCGTTTTATTCCGTTTCAAGCTGTCGTAACTCGTCACTGATGCCGCCAACACCTTCTTAATCGGCTGTGTATCGGTTGCGGTATAAAAATTACAACCCCTAATATAACTACTGCTATTGGGCTTTACCTGATTCACATAAACACCTACCCGGTTATTAACAAAATCCGTCTTTTCTAACTGATAGGTACCATTTGAATATTCCAACTTGGCACCATTATCCGCATCCCAAATCTGCGTGCGCCTGCCCGCACTATCACTGGTGGTTACCAGCGTAGCACCAGGGGCAGAGAAATAAATTCCCCTCCACATCGTATCGCCACAAGCACGCAACACGGCACCTTTCAACGTTAGTTTTTTGTATAGCAACACGGACGCATTTCTATCAAATACTAGATAACGAAAAACCAAAGATGTTTTTTTGGCGTATCCCCTCAACCCGCTAAGCAATAAGGCGCCATCCTCAAAACCCAGCGTTCATGCGGGTTTCGGGGCCGCGCTGTACGCTCCCAAGGTTTTTGGCCGCGCCTGCAGCTTCAATAAATCATCGCCGCAGTGTTTCCGCCATTTGCTTAAAACTGCCTTGGCCAAAAACGCTTTTCGCTCCCATCGCTTACGCTCGCCGCTTCCCGTTACTACTTCCGCTACTCCTTCAAAAATCGCCGTACTA